>NZ_AWGE01000001.1 GCF_000495815.1 Asticcacaulis sp. AC466
GCTGCTGGCTGCGGTGCCTGAGGCACAACAGGGGCCGGGGCTGGCTTGGCGGCTTCGGCGCGCGCTGCGGCGGCACGTGCTTCCGCAGCCCGGCGTTCCTGATCGGCCAAGGCAGCGGCGATGGCACGCTGGCGGGCGTCCTGCTCTTCCTGACGCAGACCACCGGGCGCTGTCCGTTGCGGCTGACCCGAAGGGCGCGGCGCTTGACTTTGCTGCGGACGGTTAACTTCCGGCGCGGCTGGACGCTGGTGACCGGCGGCGCCTCCGCTGGCGGGCGGGGCACCGATGCGGCGCTTGGTTTCCACGACCACCGTCTTGGAGCGGCCATGGCTGAAACTTTGCTTGACGGTGCCCGTCGAAACATTGCCGCCGACACGCGGCTTCAACGTCAGCGGCGCGCGCTCACGTGATCCGTCGTTACGGGGGGTGTCATTGTTCTTATCGTCTTTTCCGTCGCTCATCCGGCTCGTCTTACTAACCCTTGGGAAATCTGGCCCTGTTGCCGGATTTCTGTTTCAAAAATATGTCTTTCCAACGCCCGATATACCATCAGCCGTCGAAATTGAGCGTGGCAGAGAAGACCAACACTCACAGTCTCGCGCAACGAATGCGCCTTATGGCTCCGGTCTTCGACCCCACCCTTCCGGGATAAGAGTTTCGAAACCCGACAGTCTTTTCATCTCTAAAGACCAACGCTTCACGCGCCGCCCCGACAGGAGTGCGACGTGTATGGCATTTTCCGTGCCCAAAGCCAAACTTAATTCGGCGTTACTAAAGCTTCCGCAGACGTTTGGCGAGTGCGTTTGTGCCGCAACCGCCGATAATATGCGTTTGCGGCCGTCTTCGGCACCGTCAGAGGCATCTATGACCCAGGCGGCCTTGCCCGATTTGACATTGGCCAGCACTTTTTCAAAGCCGTTGACGATACCGCCTTCGCGTCGCGCCAAACCGAGAAGATCAAGGCAGCGGCGACGCAGAAGGTCGTGAACAAGGGGCACAAGGGTGGGTTCGGCCTTCACCGGTCGTTTGGCCGCACGACTGAATATGTTCTTTTTCAGCGCAATTTCAAGAGCGCCACGCTCTGCAGCGACCCATAAGCCCCGCCCGGGCAATTTGTGGGCGATATCGGGCGTTAGCATTCCGTCCGGAGACACGACAAAGCGGATGAGACCGTCGGTTGGAACGGTCTCACCGCTGGCGATATCGCGGCGCTGAGGCTGGCCCTTTGAGCTTTCGCCCAGGACCAGCGCATCATCGGTGTCGGTTAGTGGCGCGGGCTCATTGTTCGGAGGTGGCGACATTTTCGCCCTCCTCTTCAAAATTACCAGCCTCGTCTGAGGCGCCGGCTTCCTCATAAGCCTCTTCTTCGACGACAGGAGCCTCGATCCAGCCGGCGGCGACGCGGGCATTGAGGATCAGGGCTTCGGCATCGCCTACGGACAGATTGAACGATTCCAGCGCGCCCGGAACGCGAACGCGTTCACCCCCGCGCTGCTCGAACCCGCCGCGGATTTCGTCGGTCGCCAGGTCGGCCAGGTCTTCGATCGTCTTAACACCGGCTTCGCCCAGAGCAACCGCCATCGGCATGGTGACGCCGTTGATGTCCAGCACACCGTCTTCAACGCCCAGCGCTTTGCGCTTGGCGTCCTGCTCAGCGGTTTCGCGCTCAAGGAAGTCACGCGCACGGGCTTGAAGCTCGGAGGCGGTATCTTCGTCAAAGCCTTCGATGACGGCGATTTCGTTTTCATCGACAAAGGCAAGGTCTTCGATGGAGGTAAAGCCCTCGGTGACCAGCAACTGGGCGATGACTTCGTCAACGTCGAGCGCTTCCTGGAACAGGGCGGTGCGTTCGGCGAATTCCTTCTGGCGACGCTCGCTGTCCTGAGATTCGGTGATGATATCGACCTGCCAGCCCGTCAATTGGGAAGCGAGGCGGACATTTTGCCCACGACGACCAATGGCGAGGGACAGTTGTTCGTCCGGCACGACCACTTCGACGCGGTCTTCTTCTTCATCCAGAACAACCTTCGACACTTCGGCCGGGGCCAGGGCGTTGACGATGAAGGTGGCTTCATCGGGCGACCACTGGATGATATCTATTTTTTCGTTCTGCAATTCGGCGACGACCGCCTGAACGCGCGAACCGCGCATACCGACGCAGGCGCCGACCGGATCAATCGAATTGTCGTTCGACAGAACGGCCATCTTGGCGCGCGATCCCGGATCACGTGCGACCGACTTGATTTCGATCACGTTATCATAGATTTCGGGCACTTCCTGCGCGAACAGCTTGGCCATAAAGCCACCATGGGCACGCGACAGCATGATCTGCGGGCCCTTGGTTTCACGACGCACATCATAGATATAGGCGCGGATACGGTCATTGACCTGGAAGGCTTCGCGCGGGATCGACTGATCGCGGCGCATAATGCCTTCGCCCTTACCGAGATCGACAATGACATTGCCGTATTCGACGCGCTTCACCGTGCCGTTGACGATATCGCCGACCCGGTCCTTGAATTCTTCGTACTGATGTTCGCGCTCGGCTTCGCGCACCTTGTGGGTCACGACCTGGCGGGCCATCTGGGTTTGGACGCGGCCCAGTTCAAACGGTGGCAGGATTTCGGAATATTCCTTACCGACAAAGGCTTCCTTATCGGTGCGCAGAGCATCGCTCAGCGAGCGTTGGGCATATTCGTTTTCCAGCTCGTCGTCATTTACCACGGTGACGTAGCGGGTAATGGTCATTTCGCCCGACTTCGGATCGATGAAGACGCGGATGTCATGATCGGCGCCGTAACGCGAGCGGGCTGCCTTCTGGATCGCCTCTTCAATGGAGGCGATGACCACGGACTTGTCGATCGACTTTTCACGCGCGACAGCCTCTGCGATCTGCAGCAGTTCCTGGCGGTTGGCGCTGATACCGGTGAAGCTCATGTGAGTTCCTTATTTTTCGTCGTTGGCAGGTTGATCGTCATCGAGGTCATCTTCGTCCTCGAAATCGTCATCAAATTCTTCGTCTTCGTCCTCATCGTCGCCGCGCGCGGCACGGGCTTCGGCGCCACGTTTCAACAGCTCGTCGTTGAGGATAAGCTTGGCGTCGACCACCCAGGCGAAGGGGATCAGAGCCGTTTCTTCCTCGCCCTCCAGATCGACGGCGATGTGATCGTCTTCGACACCGGCAACAATCCCGCGGAAGCGCTTGCGCCCCTCAGCCAGGCGATCAAGCTCAATACGCGCCTCAAGGCCTTCGTAGGTTTCGAAATCCTTCAAACGCGTCAACGGACGGTCGATGCCCGGCGACGACACTTCAAGCATATATTCGCCGGAAATCGGATCGGCTTCGTCCATATAGGCCGAAATGGCGCGCGACAGGCGGGCGCATTCATTGACATTGATATCGCCGTCCGTCTTGCGTTCGGCCATGACCTGAAGCCGGCGCGAACCGCCCGGCTTGCTTGAGCCTTGCAGGCGCACACGCACGATATCGAGGCCCAGCGTTTCGGCGATGGGGTCGAAGATTTCAATCAGCTTACGGTCTTCAGTCGTTTTGGCGCGCACGTGCAGGTCTTTTTGGTAATAAAAAAGGCGGCAGGCCGATGGCCGCCGCCGCTGCCTTTCGGCAATCGGACATTGTTGACAGCTATATAGTCCCGCTTCTTTCGTTTGCCAAGAGAAATAAAATCAGCGGGCTATACCGACACGCGATAGGCTTCCGGCGCCACGACCGGATAGAGGTGCCCGGAATACATGGCCAGCAGGAGGTAGGTCAGATAACCGCCAAGCCCCACGGTGACAATGAGCAATAGCCAGCCGACCGGTTTGTTGCTCTTCTTGAAGACGTCGTAAAAGATGCAGCCGAAATGGGTGAACAGGGCAAACACGCCCGCGCCGTAAAAGCCATAGCCCGCCCAGGTCCACGGCGCCACAAAACCGGCGGCAGCGAAATCAAAGTTGGTATCGAGATTAAAGACCAGCCGCGCCATGGCGATTGAGGCGACGTGCAGCAAAATGAACAGCACCATAATCAGGCCCGACGCGGCCTGTAATTGATGGATGAAGTCCTTTCGCTTCGCCCAGATTTCGAGGATCAGGGGAACGCCTGTGACGATCTGGACCAGGAAAGCCAGCATGACAGCCATTTCCACGACGGGATGCCGGTATACCAGGCGGGCCGCGTCCATGAACTGCGCGTGCGCCGGAATGCCCAATAAGCCTATGAAATGATTAGAAAAATGCAGAACCAAAAAGGCAAAGACGAACCCTGCCGATATTTTATGAACCCGTTCCATACGCTACGCCCCCGCCACGCCCCCAAGACGAAAGTTAACAATGTCTTAATTTTGCCAGCTTGGCTAGTGGGTTGCCAAACCGAACCTCCGCGTAAAAGCTTAGGCCCTCCGCCATCGAAGGTAGGGCATGTCATTTTTGGGTGTATTACGAGGCCCGAGGCGGAATGCGCCGAATTTGGAAGCCTGTCTTGCTCTGTTCGAAACCGACGTCGTGGTAGAATTTCAATGTACCGGGCTGTTTTGAGCCTGTGAGCAACATGACCTTGTAGCAGCCTGCCTGCCATGCCGCGTCTATAGCTTCGCTCAGAACGGCCTTTCCATACCCCCGCCTCCGGTGGGCCGGGCTGGTCACAACGTTTTCAATTAAACCGTACGGGGCTCCGCCGCGTGTCAGATTGGGGATGACCACAAGCGTACAAGTGGCGACGATAACCTCACCCACGTAACCTCCGAAGACGTTGCTTCCCGGATAACGCCTAAGCAGTTCCCACCTGTTCTGCCCTTCCGACGCAGTCATTTCTTTGTCACCGGGGTTCAGGTGACGATAAAGCTGAAGCAACTGGGGAATATCGTCCCGTTCGACTATTCGCACCTTCATCTGTAAGCCCTATGCGTTTGGGTGCTGCGATAGGGGCACCCCACCGCGGCGATAACTTTCGGAAAAAGCGATTGGCGGGATGGCACAAAGCCGTTCGAGCGCTTTCTATTTGCGGTAAAAATCGAAAAATACGGGTTTGCAGTCGCCAAGGCCCTTGGTTTCGTAGCGCGTGGTGACGTGATCCGCCGGCGGCGTATTCCAATCGGCCTGGCTCTGTGCCGTCCAGTCAAAATCCGCATTGGCGAGAAACCGTTGCAACGCCCAATCGGCATAGTCGGCCCAGTCTGTGGCGAAACGTACGCTGCCGCCTGGCTTCAGGACGCGGGCAAAGGCGGCGACGGTTTCCGGCTGGATAAAACGGCGCTTGTTGTGGCGCGCTTTCGGCCACGGATCGGCAAACAGGATGAAAATCCGCTCCAGGCTGGCGTCAGGCAGACTGTCCAGGAGTGGCCGGGCGTCTTCGGCCAAAATCGACACATTGGTGAGATGGCCATCGTCGATATGGCGCAGGGCAGAACCGACGCCATTGAGAAAAGGTTCGCAGCCAATAATATCGACGTGCGGATGGTTGGCGGCCTGCGCCGCCAGATGTTCGCCGCCACCAAAGCCTATTTCCAGCCACACCGACCGACCGGAGGCCAGCAGGGCAGAAACCCGCACCGGATTGGCTTCGATGCCCGGCAGAAGCGTATCGAACAGGCTGGCCTGTTGCGGCTTGATCTTACGCGACTTGACGCGGCCGAACGAGCGCATCAGGAATTTGGGAGTATCTTCTGACATGACACCTGAGAGACGAAAAAGGGAGCTATACGCGTCCGTATAACTCCCTCTCGTTTTTTTGCCAGACTGAATTCAGGCAAACGCCTAGAAGGCGCCCTTGAGCTGATCGACCAGATCGGTGTTTTCCCAACTGAATCCGCCGTCGCTATCGGGCGTGCGGCCGAAATGGCCATAGGCCGTGGTGCGCTCATAGATAGGACGATTGAGGCCTAAATGCAGGCGAATAGACTTCGGCGTCAGGCCGCCGATCAGTTCGGGCAGGATTTTTTCCAGCTTTTCCTCATCGACCTGGCCCGTGCCATGGGTGTCAACGTAGAAGGACAGCGGATGCGATACGCCGATGGCGTAGGATACCTGAAGCGTACATTTCTTGGCCAGGCCGGCCGCGACAACGTTCTTGGCCAGATAACGCAAAGCATAGGCCGCCGAACGGTCAACCTTGGTCGGGTCCTTACCGGAGAAGGCGCCACCGCCGTGGGGCGCCGCGCCGCCGTAGGTGTCGACGATGATCTTACGGCCGGTCAGGCCGGCGTCGCCATCGGGACCGCCAATGACGAAATTACCCGTGGGATTGACCAGCCATTCTGTATTTTCATCAACCATGCCAGCAGGCAGAACCTCAAGGGCATAGGGCTTGATGATGGCTTCAACATCCTGGGGCGTCAGGCCTTCCTGATGCTGATGCGAGATCAGCACCTTCAAGATGCGCGACGGCTTGCCATTCTCATAATGGACGGTCACCTGGCTTTTGGCATCCGGCTCCAGACGATGCTCGCCGGCATGGCGTACCTCGGCCAGGCGATGCAGGATGTTGTGCGACCATTGCAGCGGCGCCGGCGTCAGCTCTGCCGTTTCGTCGGTCGCGTAACCGAACATGATGCCCTGGTCGCCAGCCCCTTCGTCCTTATTGCCTGAAGAGTCGACCCCCATGGCGATGTCGCTCGATTGCGCATGCAAGTGGCAGGCGTAATCGGCCATGGCCCAATGGAAGCCTTTTTGCGCGTAGCCGATATCCTTGACGGCCTCGCGCACCTTGTCTTCAAGGCCTTCGATAATCTCACGGATCTGGTCATCGCCCGCTCTCACCTCACCGGCCAGAACGATGCGATTGGTAGTCACCAGGGTTTCGCACGCCACGCGGGCTTCGGGGTCGTTCGACAGAAAGGCATCGACGACGACGTCAGAAATACGATCAGCGACCTTGTCGGGATGTCCTTCCGACACGCTTTCGCTGGTGAAGATGTAATTTGAGCGCATGGACGAACTCTCTCTGCAGCAGATTTTGCATAACCATATAAAGATATGTTTATATGATCAAGAAGATAATACGTCCATCCGCAATTGACGGTTCACATCGCACCAAACAAAAAAACCCCGCCTTTAACAGGGCGGGGTTTTTTAATGAGTTAAGAAACCGCGTCTCAGGCGCCTTCTTCTTCGGCCAAGGCGCGCACCAGTTCCAGAATACGACGGCGGTGCTTAGCGTTCTTGATACGCGGGAAAGCCTCAGCCAATTCGATGCCTTCGGTCGTCATCAGGAAACCATGGACAAATTGTTCGGATTCGGATTCCGAAAATCCTTCCAAGCCTTCGTTTTCGCCATAGCCTTCGAAGAAATAGGCAACCGGCGCTTTGAGCGCTTTGGAAATTTCATAAAGCTTGGAAGCGCTGATACGGTTTGAGCCACGCTCGTACTTTTGAACCTGCTGAAACGTCAAATCGATCGTTTCCGCCAAGCCTTCCTGACTCATGCCCAAGAATTTACGACGCATTCTGACACGCGCACCCACGTGTAAATCCACCGGGTTTGGGCCACGCTCCACCTTAGAATTATCTTCCAATTTTGCCTCTTAATTTTGCTGTAGTCCAGTGATCCGACACGCCAAAACATACATTATACGCAATCGCATAGCGAAACTGTTCAATTAAAACCAGATTTTTTTATGGGGCTGCGGGTTTTTTTGCAGAAAAACCCTTTCTAGTAGAACGCTGAACAAGCAGAGCGATACTATGAATATAATAATCAGACTACGCTGCTGAGCGAAAGCGGTAACATGCGCGGGGTAAGGTAATGTGACATCACTATAGCCTGCTTCGCCCATACCCAGTTTTGTATTCGGAACTACTCTGCCCAGTGCATCTATTACCGCAGATATTCCCGTTGGAGTTGACCTGACCATTGGCACACCCTCTTCGATTGCTCTATAGCTGGCCAGATTAAGATGCTGAACCGGTCCCGTCGTCGGACCAAACCACGCGTCATTAGATATGTTAAGTATCCATTTCGGCCGCATTGCGTCGTTTGGTCTATAAGTGGTCATATCCAGGCTCGGAAAAATACCTTCGTAGCAAATCAAGGGTAAAACCCTTGGAACTCCCGGGAAGCTGTACGGTCGGGTACGGTCGCCAGGTGTAAAACTGTCGTCAAAGTGCGTCAGGGCTGACATGCCCAGCGGGTTGAGTATGTCCTGGTATGGGGTGAACTCCCCAAATGGCACCAGCTTGAATTTATTGTAGGCGCCTTCGACGCGTGTCACCCCGCCGGTCTTACGCAGCATGAGCATGGAGTTGCGATAGACCAATCGGCCCTTGGGCGTCAGTTCCTGCCGTGACGTCCCCATGATCAGCGACTGGTTTTCCGACAGCAGGTTCATCATGACCGGCAAGGTATAGGTGTCTTGGGCTGTCAGGTCCTCCCACATGATCGGCAGGGCCCCTTCCGGCCACAGGATCAACTGCGGCGCGACATGCCCCGGCTTCGGCGGCGCCTTGCTCATCCCGACGTAAAGATTGAACAGATGACGGAAGTTATCCTTGTCCCATTTGGCCGCCTGACTGACCGCCGGCTGAACAATACGGATAGCATAGCCGGTATCCCTTACGGATGTTGTCAATAAGCGCATCTGGCCGACAGCAAAGGCACCAATCAATATACAGGTTCCGAAGACCACCGGCGCGTAGCCGGCGGCCCCCTTCCCGCGCCGGACGACACCCACCGCCGAAAAGGCCAGAACCGTCAGGAAACCCAGGCCATAAACGCCGACATAGGCCGCCATCTGCGACATGGCGCTGCCTGCTTTCCAGGTCGAGCCCGCGGGATTCCACGGAAAACCGGACATGACTGTGCCACGCAGGATTTCGAAGATAGAGAACAGGGAGGCAAAGAAAATGAACCGCCACAAACCTTTCGGCGCCAATCTTGTATAGATGACGGCGAATAGACCCCAGAACAGGCCGATACCCGTGGGCAACAGGGTCGCCGCGAAGGGCGCCATCCAGCCATAGGTTTCCGCATCGACAAGAAATGCTTCAGCAACCCAGAAGCAGGAAATGAAGAAATAGAAGAAACCAGCCACCCAGCCCATGAAAAAGGCTGTGCGTTTTGGCCATTTGCCGAGATCGCGTTCAAGCGCGTACAGCAAAAGGCCATACCCGAGAAGTCCCGGCAGAAAGCCGAACGGCGGTTGCGCGAAGGCGATTAGCAATCCAGATATTGCCGCCAGCATACGCGGCCGTTTGCGCGGATCGCCAATGAAGGCAAGCACCGGCGCCAGGGCCGGATGCGTCAAAACCGCCGGCCGATCAGTCATCGGCAGCGGTCAGGTCGGCTGTCTCACGGACCCGGCGATGGAGGCGCAAGCGTTTGATACGGCGCGCGTCGGCATCCAGCACTTCGATATCAAATCCCGCCTGAGGGTAAGGCACCACTTCGCCCCGTTGCGGGACGCGTCCGGCCAGAACGGCAACCAGACCAGCCAGGGTATCGATTTCTTCTTCAGTGTCTTCCGGATAAAGTTTGAGACCAAGCTTTTCTTCCAGGGTGATCAATTCCACACGGCCATCGATCTCATACTGACCGTTCGGCAGTTCACGCATTTCTTCGTCAGCCGCCTCATCATATTCGTCGTCGATGTCGCCAACCACCGCTTCGACGAGGTCTTCAAGCGTCACAAGCCCGTCGGTGCCGCCAAACTCATCGATGACCAGCGCCATATGGATGCGTTGCGCCTGCATACGCAGCATCAGGTCGGCGGCCGTCATGGAAGACGGCACGTACAGAAGTTCGCGGCGCAGACGGTGCAGGACGGGCTCCGCCCAATTGGGTGCGGACCGACCCGGTTCTGGCGCCAGCAGCTTCAGGATGTCCTTGATGTGTACGACGCCCACGGGATCATCGAGCCCGTCGCGATAGATGGGCAGACGCGAATGCTCGCTTTCCACGCAGATACGCACCACGTCAGCCAGGGTCGAGGACAGTTCGATGGCGACGATATCGACGCGCGGCGTCATGACGTCGTAGACGCTCAGGCGCTGAAAGGCGCGGGCATGATCGATCAGATTGCTGGCGCCGGGACTGTCTTCCCGTTCGGCGGCTTCCTGCTCTGCCTTCTCCTGGGCCTTTGTCTTGAAGCCGAGAAAGGCGAAAAATGATTTCTTGGACGAGTCGTCTGGCTCAGCCATGGGTGTGTTCGGTTCCGTAAGGATCGGCGACACCGAGGGCCTTCAGGATGTCACGTTCAAGCGCTTCCATCTCTTCAGCCTCTGCGTCGGTCATGTGATCATAACCCAATAAATGCAAAGTGCCATGGATAGTCAGGTGCAGAACATGATTTTTCACGGTCTTGCCCTGCTCTTTTGCTTCCCTGACGCAGGTCTCCAGACCCAGGGCCATATCGCCCAGATGGGTCATGCCCGGCATCTGCATGTCCTTCGATGCCGGAAAACTCAGCACATTGGTGGCGGAATCCTTCTTGCGGTACTGTTTATTCAGCTCGCGCATCTCGCGGTCCTCGGTCAGAAGGACCACGACATCGGCCTGTCCGCTGATGTCCACGACGTTCAGCGCAGCCGTTACACCGGCCTCGACCACCGCCTGAACATCCGGCAGAACGTCCAGCCAATCGTCCGCCTCGATCTCAATATCTATCAAGGGTTCCACTTTTTCGCTCACGCCAACCTCAATCTGTCCAGATGAAACAGAGGATTCATATGTGTAGTCATCAGCTTTTGAACTCGTTGTCGTAGGCGCGCACGATCCGCGCCACCAGTTCGTGCCGGACGATGTCTTCGGCATGCAGCTCCGCCTTTCCGACGCCCTTCACCTTGTCGAGGAGATGAACGGCGTGGACCAAACCGGAATCGCCACGGTTCGGCAGGTCGATCTGCGATGGATCGCCCGTGACAACCATTTTCGAGCCTTCACCCAGGCGAGTCAGGATCATCTTCATCTGCATACGCGTGGTATTCTGCGCTTCATCGATGATGACATAGGCATAGGACAGGGTGCGGCCGCGCATATAGGCCAGAGGCGCGACTTCAATTTCACGCGACTCGCGTCTCTTGGCGAGCGCTTGTGCCCCGAGGATGTCGTCCAGCGCGCCCCAGATCGGCGTCAGATAGGGATCAATCTTCTCGTTCAGGTCGCCAGGCAGAAAGCCCAACCGCTCACCGGCCTCGACCGCCGGCCGGGTGATAATCAACTTGTCGACCGCGCCCTTCAGCAACAGCGATACGCCATGCGCCACCGCCAAGAAGGTCTTGCCCGAGCCCGCCGGACCGAGGGCGAAGACTAGATCGTTGTTTGCCAGTTCGTGCAGATAGGCCGCCTGACCTGCGGTCTTGGCGGCGATGGCGCCCCGCCGTCCCATTACGATGGTGTTGCGCTGGTCGAACGGAACCGACTGGCCTGCCGTTTCGACGGCCGTAGGCTGATTGATCAGGCCCCGTACATCGACTTCGCTGATGTCGATGCCTTGATCATACATATCGGCCAGGGCTATGATTACCGCCTTGGCTTTTTGGCGCGCGCGCGCATCGCCGGAAACAATCAGGCCGCCGCCGGGCATTTCGACCAGCACCTTGAACGCGCCTTCGATCATGGCGAGGTAGCGCTCGGCCGGACCGACCACAGCGAGGACACATGGGTCTGCGAGGGAAATAAAATCGTCTTTGACGGCAGCCATCAGGCCTCCACGGTCTCAGTGAGCAGCGCCCCCCGCAGGCTGTTATTGCCATTGGCGATGATTTTCACCGGATGAATCTGACCGATGAGGTCCACGGCGCCATCGACGTAAACCGATTGCAGGTACGGTGAACGGCCGATCGCCTGACCTTCCAGCCGGCCCCGTTTTTCGAACAATACATCCAGCGTCCGGCCAACCAGATTTTCCTTGAACGCCTGCTGCTGCTCGATAATCAGGGCCTGCAAGATTTGCAGTCGCTCATCGGCAACCGTGTCGGGCACCTGGCCCGGCATGGCAGCAGCCGGGGTGCCCGGTCGCGGCGAATATTTGAACGAAAACGCCGACGCGTAGCCAACCTGGCGGATTAGGTCGAGCGTATCTTCGAAATCCTTATCGGTTTCGCCGGGGAAGCCTACGATGAAGTCTCCGGACAGGGCCAGATCAGGACGCGCCGCCTTGATACGGTCGATCAGGTCGAAATAGCTTTGACGGCCATGCTTGCGGTTCATGGCGCGCAGGATCTTGTCCGAACCCGACTGAACCGGCAGGTGCAAATACGGCATGACGGCGGGCAGGTCGCGGTGGGCGTCAATCAGGTCCTGACCCATGTCGTTGGGGTGCGACGTGGTGTAGCGCAGGCGGTCGATGCCGGGAATATCCGCCAAGGCGTACATGAGTCGCGCCAGGGTCGATTGCATGCCGTCGGCATTTAGGCCGTTGTAGGCATTGACGTTTTGGCCCAGGAGCGTCAGCTCCCGTACACCCTTGTCCGCCAGGGCCCGAGCTTCGTCCAGGATGGAGGCAATCGGGCGCGACCATTCGGCGCCACGCGTATAGGGAACGACACAGAAGGTACAGAACTTGTCGCAACCTTCCTGAACGGTCAAGAAAGCCGTCGGACCGGAAACGGTGCGATCCGCCGTCAGGGCGTCAAACTTGGCTTCCGGCGCAAAATCAGCGGACAGGCGCTCACCCTTCGACCGGTGCGTCCGCGCGATCAGTTCGGGAAGTTGATGATAGGCCTGAGGACCGACGACCAGATCGACCGCGGGCGCACGATTCATGATTTCCTTGCCCTCGGCCTGGGCAACACAGCCGGCAACGGCGATGGTCATGCGCCCCTCGCCCCTGGCTTCCTTTTCTTCGCGCATTTCCCGCAGGCGCCCGATTTCGGAATAGACCTTTTCGGCAGCCTTTTCGCGGATATGGCAGGTATTGAGCAGTACGAGATCAGCCCCTTCCGCCTTGTCCGACACCTCATAGCCCAGCGGACGCAGGATATCGATCATGCGTTCGCTGTCATAGACATTCATCTGACAGCCATAGGTCTTGATATGCAGCTTCTTCAAAGGGACGTGATCGTTCATCAGGGCGTTATGGTCGTTTGTGGATAGAAATTCAAGGGTTGGCAGAAATTCAGGCATCCGGTGGGCCTCGAAAACAGGCAAAAAAGCCGGGCCCAAACGGGTCCGGCTTCGGTAATCATGACAAGGCGTTCGCTCAAGCCTGAATGGTCTTATTTTTCTTCGCCGATCGGCACGCCATAGAGTTCAAGCTTATGGCCGACCAATTTGTAACCCAGCTTTTCGGCCAGGGCTTCCTTCATGGCCTCGATCTCTTTGTCGTAGAATTCGATGACCTGGCCGGTCTTGATATTGATCAGATGGTCGTGATGGTCGTCACCGGCCTGTTCATAGCGCGACCGACCGTCACCAAAATCATGCCGCTCGACGACGCCCGCCTCTTCGAAGAGACGCACGGTGCGATACACGGTGGCCAGCGAAATGTTCGGATCAACGGCGGCGGCGCGGTGATACAGCTCTTCGACGTCCGGATGATCTTCGGCTGCTGAGAGCACACGCGCCACGACCCGACGCTGATCGGTCATCCGCATGCCTTTTTCGATACATTGCTTTTCGATGCGATCCATGGCCTGCGCTCCCGTTGGATTAGATATATTTCCGGGTTGTGCGGCATTCCGCCGCTGCGGCCAGATGTAAGATGTTGCGCGCTACAACGCAAGCCTGAGAATGTGCGCGTCCGCCGGCGGCTTGTCCTTGCGGGTGTAATAGGCCTTGCGCCGTCCGGTTTTCTTGAAGCCCACGGACTCGTAGAGCCGCAAGGCCGCCGGATTGTCGATAGCAACCTCAAGAAATAATGATTCTGCGCCTTCGTTGCGCACGGTGGTAATGACCTGTTCCAGCAGCATACGAGCCAGGCCGCGCTTCTGGAAATTCGGATCCGTACAGATGGTCAGGATTTCACCCTCACCCGCCACCACCGTCATGACCACAAAGCTGACGATCTCGCCGTCGACATCGAAGACGTAGGTGCGATGGTGCGGTTTGATAAGGAGGTCAGCGAAGACGCCTTCGCTCCAGCCGTAGTCGAAACAGCGTGTATGAATATGTTCCAGCTGTTTGGACGGTGCGTCGAGCTGGCGGATGGTCGTCATATTCAAGCGGACTCGTTAAGGCTTATAATGCCGCGCGTGGACGCAATGGCGTCCGCCTCGCGCATGTAAAGCGGGGTCAAATCATCGTGACCCGCATCTACGGTCAGGCGGCAAAGGGCGTCAAGCGATGGCCACGTTTGGGGGAATTCCGCCATTCCAGGCCAGTATTCCGCTAGAAGAGATACCGCCGGTCCGGTCATTACTTCGATCGGATTTTTGGCTGCGAAAGCCGCTATCTCTTCGGGGTACGCAAGATCGAGTGTGGCCGGTGCGCGGTGCGCATTTTCAGCATCGAAGCACTGAACGTAAACCTGTCCGCGTCCCCCGTTGATCACCGCCATACGCGCCTTGCCACCCAGCGCCGCGTGACGGGCGAGCGCTTCCAGCGTGCCCACCCCTTTGAGCGCGACGCCCGCGCCAGCCGCCAGCCCCTTGGCGAATGACAGGCCAACGCGCACGCCTGTGAATGAACCCGGTCCTAAGGTGACACCGATGACGGTCAGGTCGCGGGGGGCAATACCGGTCGCGCGAAAGGCGTCGAGCGCCATGACCGGGAGGCGTTCCTGCTGACCACGCGTCATTTCTTCATGACAAGAAAACAGACACGATTCGCCATCGAACAGCCCCAGGCCGCACGCATTGAGCGAGGTGTCGATGACCAGACGAGCGTCCAATTAGAGGACCTGCTCGATGGTCTTTACCTCCGGCACGTAGTGCTTCATCAGGCTTTCAACGCCCTGGCGCAGGGTCGCGGACGAAGACGGGCAGCCAGAACAGGCCCCACGCATATGCAGGTACAAGGTCCCGGTATCGAGGTCGAACCGGTCGAATTCGATATCGCCGCCATCCTGCGCCACGGCAGGACGTACGCGGGTATCGAGGAGGTCCTTTATTTCAGCGACGATCTGACCCAGTTCGCCCTCATAGACGATTTCGTCTTTTTGTACGAGGTCACGCAGGATCGGCTGGCCCGAGGAATAGAAGTCCATGATCGCCGCCAGGATCGGGGGCTTGAGCTGGGCCCAGATTAGCTCAGATTCCGGCGAACGGCGAACGGTAAGAAAATCACTGCCGAAAAAGAGACCCATGACACCATCGATCCTGAACAGGGCTTCGGCCAGCGGCGAGCTTTGGGCATCGTCGGATGTGCGGAATTCCCGCGTTCCGGTGTCAAGCACATCCTGTCCGGGAATGAACTTGATGACATCAGGGTTGGGCGTGGCTTCGGTCTGGATAAACATGGCGATACCTTGGGGCGATCGAAAGGCGGACTTTTCGTGAATACTCCGCGTAAATGGGCGCAAACCGTAAGGATGACAAGAGGGTTGTTGTGCGTGATTGCTGTGTGAAACGCAATCCGCCTCCCAACCGTGCGGCGGGAGGCGGAATTCAGAGGCGTCGCGGAGAGGCCTGACTACAGCCTGGCCGCCCATTCCCGCAGCAGGGCATTGACGATGGTCAGCTTGGCGAAACTCCAGCCGCCCGTTTCCATGTCGGCGATCATCGATTGCAATGGATCGATCAACGACTTGTTTTCCTCGACCCAATTGCTGATGATGTCGCCAGGCATTTCCGACGGCGCCATCCTTGTCATCATGGTTTTCACCACCGTCTTCTGCTCGGACAAAACGTCTTCGATCAGGCGACGGGTGGCCATGCGGTCCCATGGGTCGGCGGACGACAGATTGCCCGCGCCCGCTTGCAGGCTGTCGAAGCCGAAGCGTTCGCCGGTCTGGAAGTACAGTTCGGCCGTCTTGTCGAGCGGCTTCTTTTTTTCCGCCGCAAGATCAATAATATCTGTGGCGTGATGCAGGGCGCTGAGCCGGGTGACGCGGGCCGCCAGATCCGAGGGAGCGCCCATGACTTCGAGCTCCGCCACGCGTTTGGCCAGTTGCGCCTTCACACCGTCCGTTAAAGCGACCGCGCTTGACGCAACAAGGGTCGTCATACCGTCGCCATACGGCTTCAACATAGCGGCCAGATCATGGGGTCCGTTGGCGAAGCGACGCGCCATCCAGTAGGTCTGGTGACGGACGAAGCTGGCCAGATCGCTGTACAGAGCCAATTGGGCTGCAGCCGGAATTTTATTGTCCTGGGCGTCAACCTCTTTCCACAGGTCGGTGATGCCGAAAAGGCGGCGCGTGGCTTCGAAGGCCAGAACCAGGGCCGACGTATCGACACCGGCGCTTTTGGTCAGGCGCATAGCGAAGCTAGGTCCGCACATATTGACGATTTCGTTACTCACCACGGTCGCGATGATTTCGCGATGCAGGCGATGTTTGCGAATGGCATCGCTGTAGCCATGCAGGGCGGGTGGGAAATAGCCGACCAGGATGGGTAGAAGACCAGCGTCGTCCGGTGCGGTGCCGGCAACGATGTCGTCGAACAGGACCAGCTTGGCATAGGCCGTTATGACGGCTAGTTCCGGGCGATAGAGACCTAGGCCACTAGCCCGGCGGGTGTCCATCGCTGAATTCGATGGCAGGCCCTCAACTTTGCGGTCAAGCCGTCCGCGCTTTTCCAGCCCGGTCATGAAGGCGGCCTGGACCGCATTATCTTGCGGCGATGTCGCTTCCTGCAACGACAGGGCCAGGGTCTGATCGTAATTGTGGCGCAGGACATGATGCGCCACGTCATCGGTCATGCTGGCCAGCAACGCATCGCGATCCGCAGCCTTCAATTTACCCGCAGTGATCACCTGTCCCAGCAGGATCTTGATGTTGACTTCATGGTCGGAACAATCGACCCCGGCAGAGTTGTCGATGGCGTCGGTATTGAGCCGTACACCGGACTCCGCGCAGGAAATACGCCCGGCCTGGGTCATGCCCAGATTGGCGCCTTCGCCGATGACCTGGGCGCGGACGTCTGGACCATCGATCCGGATCGCGTCGTTGGCCTTATCGCCGACATCGAGATTGGCTTGGCCAGGCGCCTTGATATAGGTGCCGATCCCGCCGAAATAGAGCAACTCGACCCGCGCCTTCAGGATCGCCTGCATCAGTTCGAACGGCGAAACCTCATTGGCCTCGAGGTCGAGCAAAACCTTCATTTCCGGCGATAGGGGAATCGATTTCTGGCTGCGCGGGAAAATGCCCCCGCCCTTGGAGATCAAGTCCTTATTGTAGTCCTGCCAGGATGAGCGCGGCAGAGCGAACATGCGCTGACGTTCGGCGAAAGAAGCCGCAGGGTCCGGATTGGGATCGATGAAGATGTCGCGGTGATCGAAGGCGGCGACCAGCTTGGTTTGTTGCGACAAAAGCATGCCATTGCCGAAGACATCGCCCGACATATCGCCGACGCCGGCGCAGATAAAGGTTTCGGTCTGGATATCCTTGCCGATTTCACGGAAGTGACGCTTGACCGCTTCCCACGCGCCCTTGGCGGTAATGCCCATGGCCTTGTGATCGTAGCCGACGCTGCCGCCGGATGCAAAGGCGTCACCCAGCCAGAAGCCGTAATCGGCCGATACGCTATTGGCGATGTCGGAGAAGGTGGCCGTCCCCTTGTCGGCGGCGACGACCAGATATGGATCGGGATCGTCCCAGCGGATGACCTGGGCCGGCGCCACGACCTGCCCCTTGGCGTCGATATTGTCCGTCAGATCGAGCAATCCGCACAGGAAGGTTTTGTAAGCTCGGATCGCCGCCGCCTTGACCTCGTCGGGGGTGCCGGTCTTTGGCAGTTTCTTCGGGAAGAAGCCGCCCTTGGAACCCACCGGCACGATAACCGCATTCTTGACCTGCTGGGCCTTGACGAGGCCCAGGACCTCGGTGCGGAAATCGTCCTTGCGATCCGACCAGCGCAGACCGCCACGCGCCACGGGTCCGAAGCGCAGGTGAACACCTTCGACGAGCGGCGACCAGATAAAGATTTCGCGATAGGGTTTGGGTTCCGGCAGGTCGGCCAATTCACGGCTGGCGATCTTGAGCGAAATATAGCTTTTGTCCTGACCGTCGGCGGTCTTCTGGAAGTAGTTGGTGCGGCGCAAGGCACCGATCAGCGCGGCCAACCGGCGCAGCACACGGTCGTGGTCGAGACTGGACACCTTTTGCAGCAGCGCATCGATGTGTGCGGTCGCTTCGGTAACCTTGGCTTCGCGGGCAGCAGCGTAATTTTGCTTTTCCGGCGCTTCCAGGGCGAACTTGGCGTTGAACAGAGTCAGCAGGGCTTCGACAACTTCGGGATTGTCACGCAAGGCCGCCTGCTGCACATCCGGACTCGGGTCGAGGCCGGACTGCACGCGGTAGCGGCAGAAGGCGCGCAAAAGCGCGACTTCGCGCCAGGACTGACCGGTCAGCGCCAAAGCGTTGAAACCGTCGTCTTCGGTCTTCCCGTACCACAGGGCCAGCAAGGTCTGTTCGAATTCGGTCTTGAAATCGCTGAACGCGCTGGCGTGGGTGCGCGGCAGCTTAAGGATAAATTCGTGAACCCAGAATGAGCCTATGGCCGGCGATTTGACGTGGTAGCCGTATTCTTCCAGCGTCTTGACACCCATATTGGCCAGGACAGGCAAGATATCCGACAGCGGAATGGCTTTTTCGGCCCGGGTGTACAGTTTGAAACAGAAATGATTGTTGTCGTCTTCCAGGCGTTGGTAGGCGCGCAGGTTGACCGGCGCATCGATGGACAGGCCATTGAGGTAGGTTGTGTCGGTGACCGCTTCGCCTGTGGTGTAGCGATCCTGATAGCCGGCCGGGAAGGCTTTGGCCCAAGCCATCCAATCAATGCCCCCGGGAACGTCGGCCGTGCCTTGGACCTGGGCCTCGACCTTCTGCGGCCAGGAGCGGGTGATGTTCTCAATATCGGCTTCGACATCTGTGATATTGGGATCGAAGTGGTCGCCCGGCGTGACCCCGATGATGTAGTGAATGCACGACAGCAAGGAGTCGCTGATATAGGTATAAGCTGCCGATACGCGGCCGAGATAGGCAGCGGCAAGAATTTCACCCGCCTGCTTCTGCATCTGCGACTGATAGATTTCACGCGGAATGTACAACATGACGCTTATAAAGCGGTCGAAAGGGTCGGCGCGGGTAAACAGCTTGACGCGCGGCCGGTCGGACAGGTGCAATATGCCCCGCGCGATGCGCAGCAAATCCTGTTCACTCATCTGGAAAAGTTCATCGCGCGGGTAGGTTTCGAGAATGTTTTTCAGGCGTTTCTCATTATAGCCGCCCGACAGACCCAGCGCCGCCGCCTCATGCAGGACATGTTCGGCCTTCTTACGGATAAGCGGCACTTCGAACGCCGGACGATCATAGGCCTCAGATGTGAACAGACCGACGAAGCGGACCTCGCCCGAAGCCTTGCCATCGGCGCCATATCGTTTGATGCCGATATAGTCCATGTAGATACGGCGATGGACGCGGGATTTGATATTTGCCTTGGCGACCGTGACCGGCTCGGAATTTTCCAGCTGCGTCATAAGCTGCTGGCTTAGGACGGCCGGCTCCGACGAACGCCGCAGCACCGCGCGGTTCGAATCGCGCAGGACGCCAAAGCCTTCCTGCATCTGATTGAGCGGTTCTTCACGAGCATAGGACCCATCGCTTTCGCGCGGATAGGCATAGCCGCGGGCGCCCAGGAAAACGAAGTGGTTTTGATCGATCCAGCGCAGGAAGGCCAGATTTTCGTCCAGGGTCGCCGCGTCAATCGCCGGATTGTCGCGTTGTTTTTCCAAGGCAGCGATTTCTTCGGCCAGCAATTTCTGCATGCGCGAAAAATCACGCACGGCCAGTTTGAGGTCGTTGAGGCTGCTTTCGACGCCATCCACAATTTGTTTATATCTGTCCGCGGCCATGGCACCAGCTGACTGGCGTTCGATGAAGATCAGCATCATCGATTCCTTGACCGGCTCCCCCCCCTTGGTGCGCTTGTCACTCAGGTCCCGTGGCGTAACAACGACCGGGTGGAACATCGATCGGATCGACAAACCCTGATCGATCAGTTCACCCATAACCGTTTCGACGATAAACGGCGCATCGCCTTGAACGACTTCAACCACATCATAGCTAGTCGGCTGACCTTTGGCGTCCAGAACCGGACGAATGCGCTTCAGGGTCTGGGCCCCCGATCGGTGTTCGGCCAAATCCCAGAAACTGGCAATGACCCGGTTCAGATCAGCCGCTGCAATACCCGGCAGTTCCTCGGCATCGAAATCTTCCAGTATCTGCGTCAGGAAGACCCTTTCGTGCTCATCAAGCCGAAGAAAGTCCTTTGCGCCGCGCGCAGCGACAAAGGCCTGTGTAAGCGTGTCCTTGGAAGGGGTTTGGCTGTCGCCGGGCGTGAGAGCATCCATGTGCGTATTTCCACTTGATCCTGATCGCGGGTCCCGGGTGGTGCCGGTTCGCGATTCATTATTATGTCTGCACCATCAGGTCTAAATATCGGCCGAAAAAGGCGTTTAAAATCGGCAAAAATCGACATCGACTATGCCGCGCAATGTTTAACAAAACCGTGTGCCGGTTTCACTACAAAGTTTCGGGGGTTACAGATTTTGTGATCACTTTATGCAGGTCCGTATACAAACCCGGGCCGCTTCAGCGTGGTTGAGCATGGACACGCGCTGTAAAAAGCAAAGCCGCCAGTCCGGCGGGGGACTGGCGGCCTGGGCGTAAGCACCTTTTATGGGGGAAAGGGCACTTTCGTCGCTTTCGTTTTTGACCGTTTGCCGACGAATAGCGAGCGGGGCATGGCTCGAAATTCGGCGGACCGATCCGCGAGAGAGTCACGCATCGGCATGTATTTTCTATCACCATGTGTCGGATGTCGCCAGACAGGCGTTTATCACATGTGTGTGCGAAACCCGTGTAAATCCGTGTTCCCCGAAGGGGTTCAACCGATTGTTCAGGTTTTAAGCGCATAGTCTCATGACTATGATCCAACCTGTTCTCGCGCTGATCGCCTGGTCGATGATCATGCTTGTGTGGCTATATGTCCGCAGGCTGCCAGCCCTGCTGCGCTATACGCTCACCGAAGCGCGGCTGCAAAGCGACATTACCTGCCAATTACCGCCCCAGGCGCAATGGTCGGCAGATAATTATAACAATCTGATGGAACAGCCGACCCTGTTCTACGCCCTGTGCCTGGGTATCTATCTGAGTGGTCTGTCAAATCCGGACCTCGAATATCTAGCGTGGCTCTACGTCGCCCTTCGCATCATCCATTCGCTGGTTCAGGCAACGGCCAATATCACCATCATTCGCTTTTGCCTGTTCCTGGCCAGTTCAGCAGTCCTGGGCCTCTTGTGCATCCAAGCGGTCTGGATCGGATTTGGCCTTTAAAGCCGTCTTCAAGCGGTAAAGACCCGTCGGTCAGGACGCGGGAACGTATGGCACGATCCGCCACATTTTAAGCTGGTGCTTGATACGTCCAGCTTCCGATCCCGCGCGCTGGCCATGGCCGACATAGAGGTCCGCGCGAATCTTCCCCTTGATCGCACCGCCCGTGTCTAGGGCTGAAACCAACCGACGATATTCGGGAAAGGCGTCTTTTAGGGTTCCGGCATTGGCATCAATCCAGAATAGATCACCGAGATCGTTCTGAGACGGATCGACAGCGATCGCCGACCCCGCCGGCAGGGCGAGACCAGATGCACCCACTGCGTCTGTCGTTTCCGGCTGGATCGAAAAGAAGCCGTAGCGTGGATTGGCATTCATGATTTCTGCCGCTTCCGGCCCGCGATGGGCCGCCAGCCAGGCGTGGATATTGTCACCGGAGGTCTGGTTCTTTTCCAATATGCCACGTTCGGTCATCACCTTGGCTATGCCGACAAACGGCCAGCCGTTATCCGCGGCATAGGCGGCATAAACACGGCTCCCGTCGGGAAGATCAAGAAAACCCGAGCCCTGGAGCTGCATGTAGAAATAGTCTTCCGGCCGCATGTAATAGGCTGGCCCCGCACCGAAATTCGGCGGCATCTGCTCGATTTCAGCGCGGGTAAAGTAAGGCATGTACAGGTCGCCCACCTTGCGCGCCGCCACTTTCGCTGCACTTGACGCCGGGGTCAGTTGCGATCCGGGGACCACCAGCAGGTCGGCCGGTTTCATGCGGACGGGCTCGGAAAACTCGGCGTCGGGTTCGTGGCGGGCTTCGTAGTCCGGTACGTAATAGCCGGTCATGAGGCCGGTGCCTTCGATAGGTTCGACCTGCAATCGGGCATTCAGGAAGGCCATGATTTCTACAGGAGAATTGAACTCCTGCTTCGCCATATCGGCGCAGACCTGAACATATTGCCGACCCTTTTTATAAACGCAAGTACTACGCAGCGCTTCCAGCGCAATAAAGGCGTCGCTCTGACCCCAGCCCGGCAAATTGGACAGTCGTCTGTCTTCCGGCACGGGGCTAGGCAGATAAGGCAAAGGCGTCTTCGCCGGCTCGGGGCGAGTAACCGGCGGTACGGGATGCGGGCCGGTCACCACCGGCGTCTTAGTCGGGGTCTCAGCGCACGCTGCAACAAGCAGCGCGCCCATGACGGCTAGTCCGGCCTTCAAATTCACGCCTTGGCCGCCTCTACCTTGGTCAGCAGCCACGGACTGTTTGCCGCCTTCATCGCTTTCTGGAACGTCCAATATTCGGCGGTGCGTTTGAATGTCTTGTGGGGCTTGATCGGCTCGTTCTTCGCCGACGCCTTGCTTCCTGGGGTGACCGTCGCGACAACAGGTTCAGCCGTGGGATCTTCATAGGCCAGTTCCGACAGGAAACGAACGCGGATTTGCGCCACATCTTCCTTGAAATCGATAAGGTCGAGATCGGCCTTGGGCTGGTCGACGAAACTCAGCGTTTCCTTAGGTGGCGCATCGCGATTGTCCACAGCCTGGCTGAAACTTTGCATCACGCGCTCCGACAAACGATCCTTGATCGCGTCCAATTCCCCCTTGTGAAACGCCAGAACGACCTGTTCATAAGTTTCGCGCGCCTTTTCAAGAAAGTTGATTTCATTGAAATTGACGTCGCGCGTCTTCAGAGCCTCGAGATTAGGCACACGTGGGCTCTCGGTCAGGCGTTCGGTGCGCACACCGACCTCGACCTCACCGTCGGGCTTGATATTGGCCGGCTTTTCCTCGGCGCGGAAGCCGACCTTGCGGCCCAGCACATTATATAGATTGACCAGGATCACGACCGCCACGACGGCAAATACGATAAGGGCAATCACATTATTGTTCACGGCGGTATCTCTTTTTGGTTTTCCCGGCGGCAAAGGCCATTCCGGAGACGTTCAACGCGTACTTCACCAACTTATATAGGGGAAGTTTCGCGAAACGGAACTCTTCGTTTTATTGCTTAAAATTTTCTTATCTGTTAGCAGCGTTCCCACACCTACCGGCAGACCGTGTTTCAGGCGCCGGTGACAGATACCGGAGCCAATATTCATGACCGATACGCCCGCCCCGAACGGCGCCCCCATTATGGACACCCCACCCGCTCAGATGCAGGTTTTAGCGCAATTCATCCGCGATTTCTCGTTCGAAAATCCGCGTGCGCCCAATAGCCTGCGTATGGAATCGCGTCCGGAAGTCGATCTGGGTGTCGAAATGAGCGCCAAGGGCCGTCCGGATGGTCTGTTCGAAGTCGATGTCAAGCTGACCGTCAAGGCAACGACCCCCGATGGTCCTATGTTCGCCATCGAACTGGTTTATGGTGGTCTGTTCCAGCTCGGCAACATCCCTGAGCAAATGATCGAGCCGACACTTCTGGTCGAATGCCCGCGCTATCTCTTCCCGTTCGCGCGCCGCATCGTCGCCGATGCGACCGCCGATGGCGGCTTCAGCCCGCCCTTCTTCCTCGACCCGATCGATTTTGGCTCGCTGTATTTACAGCAAAAGGCCAATATCCAGGTGCAGCAGGCCGCAGGCCAGGCCTAATCCTTCGGATATCCTGACAAAGTATCGCCCCGCCAGTGCGTCTGGCGGGGTTTTTCGTGGTAAATGCAAACCCACAGCGATTTTTTATTCCGGCTCAGCTAGGCAGACGGCCCCTGCCCTTCCCGCCTGATGTTCGAGTAATGACAAAAGAATTGCCTGCCGCTGAAAAAAGCGAAAATGCCATGCGCATCATGGTCGTTGACGATAACGAAGCCTCCGCCGATACGCTACATTGGGCTGTGGAATTGATGGGCTATGACGTTCGCAGCTGCCATGACGGTCAGTCGGCCCTGCGCTTGGCAACGGATTTCCGTCCGGACGTCGTTTTGCTCGACATCGGTATGCCGCATATGGACGGGCTTGAGGTCGGCAGAGCCCTGCGCACAATGCCCGGCTTAAGCGGTATAAAAATAATCGCCCAGACCGGATGGGGTGACAGTCAGACGCGTCGGCAAACAGCGGAAGCGGGGTTTGACCTGCATCTGGTTAAGCCGGTAAACATGGACACGCTTGAGGACATGTTGTGGCTTCTGAGATCGAATGCCGGACGTCTCGCCGCCTGAACCACCTGGGTGTTTAATTCCAGAGCGACTTTTCTTTCAGGTATTTTTTGACAAAGGCCTCATGGGCCTCGGCCTCTGCAACCGTAATGCGCGATGCTAAGGGACGCGGGCGCGGGCCGTAGCTTGTGTGGGCAGCGGTTGCCGCCGCCTGAGCACGGGTCGATGCCATTTCGAGATCGAGCCCCCGCTCCTTCCCGCCCAGCAGTTCAAGATAAACGCTGGCCAACAGACGCGCATCGATCAAGGCGCCGTGCAGATCGCGTTCAGCCAGGGAAATATTGTAACGACGACACAAAGCATCAAGCGAATTGGCCGCGCCAGGGAATTTGGTCCGGGCGATTTCAAGCGTGTCGATCCATTGATGATCCGGCGTCGTCATGCGGCCATGACGCTCCATCTCCATATTAATGAAGCCGCGGTCGAAGGATGCATTGTGGGCGATGATCTTTCGGTCACCGATAAATTCTGCCAGTTCGTCGCAGAGATCGCCAAACTTCGGCTTGCCGCGCACCATTTCATTGGTGATGCCGTGGACGCGGATGGCGTCAGCCTCGATTTCACGTTCCGGATCGATATAGCGATGGAAGGTCCGGCCGGTCGGCAACAGATCTTCGATTTCGATGCAGCCGACTTCGATCAGGCGATGCCCCTTGCGGTGGTCAATCCCAGTGGTTTCCGTATCGAGAACAATTTCTAACGCCATGTGTCCCTAAGTGCGGAGGTGCGGCTGATTTGTAAAGGGTGCTAGAGCATCATGCCAAAAAGTGGTCGCCACTTTTTGGATAAACATGATGCAAAATCAAAGCGCTAGAGCGAGTATAACTCCGTCTAAATTTTTTCGCTCTACGCTAATTTTTCAATCAGGGCACGAACGGCGTTACGGCAGTCGTCGAGACTTTGCGAGGTATCGATAATGAAGTCGGCCCGGGCGCGTTTGTCCGCATCGGGCATCTGACGCGCCAGAATGGTCGCAAATTTTTCAGCCGTCATGCCGGGGCGCGCCAGGACCCGCGCCGCCTGAACCTCCGCAGGCGCACTGACCACCAAAACCTTGTCCAGAAAGGCCTCTGCGCCGGTTTCATACAGCAGCGGAATATCGACAACGATAAGCGGCGCATCGATATGTTGCGCAACAAAATGCTGACGATCGGCGACCGTCGCCGGATGAACGATCGCGTTCAGCCGTTCAAAATTAGCCGCCTCTCCGTTCAGCGCCGCCGAC
The DNA here is from genome assembly GCF_000495815.1 of Asticcacaulis sp. AC466. Classification (GTDB taxonomy): domain Bacteria; phylum Pseudomonadota; class Alphaproteobacteria; order Caulobacterales; family Caulobacteraceae; genus Asticcacaulis. Next base: position 25,737 of record NZ_AWGE01000001.1, read on the forward strand.
AATTTGACGCGATCGACCACACCGTTGGTAAGGATATCACCAAAGGCGGCGGTAAGGCGATCTTTCACCGTCTGGGATTCGGCATAGAGGCGATGTACGGCCCCGTCCGCATCCCAAACCGGCACGCCTTCGTCGGCGAACATCGCCGCTATGGTCGATTTCCCCATGCCGATGGAGCCGGTCAGGCCCAGGACGATCATTCGCTTTCCCCAAGATATTCAAGGGCGAGATTACGGATGTTAAAAGCGCCGTCCGGCAGAACGCCGTAAAAGGCTTCAAACGACGGGCGCGCCTGTTCAATCAGCATGTTGAGGCCATCGACAGTCTTCAGACCCTTTTCCTGCGCGGCCTTCAGCCAGTTTGTGCGCAGCGGGCGATAGGTCATGTCCATGACGGTCGCGCCATCATCCAGCGCATCAAACAAGGGCAAAGGGCCGCCAGACGCGGCATTTATCACCGCCACAGCGCCGGAAAAGGCGCGATCGACATCGCTTAGCTCATAAGCCGTTACCGTCTCACCCTGAAACGCAAAGACAAGCTCTTCGGCCCGCGCCAGGGTTCGGTTGACAATGCGGACCTCAGGCGCGCCGGCGTCCAGCATGGCGGCAACCGCAGCCCGCGACGCGCCTCCTGCCCCCATGATCACCACGGCGCCTGAGGTCAAATCGCAATCAGGTGCCTGAAGCTCAAAGGCGCGGACCAGCCCGTACCCATCAGTGCTCTGGGCATGGACATAACCGTCGTCGTCAAATGTCAGCAGGTTAGCCGAACCGCACCGGCGCGCACTGTCGGCGACCGTATCGGCCAGGGCCAGGGCCTGACCCTTGAACGGCGCGGTGACATTCAAACCCTTTATACCGTTTGACCGGCACGACAGGATCAGGCGGTCAAAGGCATGTTCGTCCTTAGGGCCGAAAGCGGCGTAGACGCCGTTCAAACCCAGGTGACGCAGCCAGGCATTATGCAGGAAGGGCGACATCGAATGATGGACCGGCTGGCCAACAATGGCGGCCACCATGGCCGCGCCGGTGGGAAGCGACTGGATCATGCCATCAAGACCTTCATATTACGCAATTGAGCCAGAAGCGGCAAAAGAGGCAGTCCCAGAACCGTGAAATAATCTCCGCGAATGGTATCAAAGAGATGCACGCCCTCGCCTTCCAACATATAGCAGCCGACCGCCGACAGGATCTTTTCGCCCGTCTGCGCGATATAGCGGTCGATAAAGGCATCACTCAGAGTCCGCACAGTCATTTCCGCCGTTTCGACATTCGACCAGACAATAATGCCGTTTTCCGCCAAAGCCATGCCGGCATGCAGGTAATGGGTCTGACCACTCATGCGTCGAAGCAGGGCGCGGGCTTCGTCGAGCGTGTTCGATTTGCTGATGAGATCTTTTTCGAGTTGCAACACCTGGTCGCCGCCCAGAACCAGACCAGTATGCGATTGCGAGACGTGAAGGGCTTTGGCCTCGGCCAATTTCAAGGCAACCGATTTCGGCGACATGCCGCGCATCAGGCAATCGTCCTTGATGGCGTCTTCATCGAGATGCGCCGGGATTTTTGTATGCGAAATACCAGCGCCGGTCAGAAGCACCGATCTGGACGCAGAGGCGGAGGCAAGGATAAGGTCAGTCATGTTGGTCTTTTATGCAGAAAATAAATCCAGAAACGGGCAGGGGGAGCCATAACCCGTGACCGGTCATTGCGCAAATAGCGGAGACGTGATGCACGCCCCCTCAGATACCGCCCAGCCGCCCTGTCCGCTTTTCGTTCAAGAGGCTGATGATGGTCGCCGACGTTTCCTCAATGGATCGCCGGGTCACATCGATCACCGGCCAACCCTTTTTTTCGAACAGGCGACGGGCCCGAATGATTTCCTGACGAACGGCTTCCTGATCCGTATAGGAGGAGGGGCGGTCGTCGTTTAAGGTCAGCAGGCGGTTCTTGCGGATGGATATCAGCCGCTCCGGAGACGCAATCAGGCCGACAATCAGGGGGATATTGAGCTGGTCGAGTTCTTCCGGCGGCTCACGTCCGGGGACGAGGGGGATGTTGGCCGCCTTGATGCCGCGGTGGGCCAGATAGATACAGGTCGGGGTCTTTGACGTACGCGAAACACCGACCAGGACGACATCAGCCTGGCGCACCTTATCCACCGCCGCACCATCGTCATGGGCAATGGCGTAGTTAAGCGCTTCGATCCGTTCAAAATATTCATTGTCGAGATTGTGCTGGGCGCCGACGCGTTTCGATACGGCTGCGCCGAGGTGGCGGGAGAAGGCAACCACGAGCGGATCAAGAACCCCAATCGCCGGCATGTCCAGTTCGCGGCACCGTGTTTCCAGAATGGTGCGCAATTCCATATCGACGATGGTGTGCAGAACAATACCGGGGAAGCTTTCAATTTCGGCCAGGGCGCGTTCCATCTGCTTTTCAGAGCGGATCAACACATAGATATGCTCAATCGGCAGGATGGCTTCAAAACGGGCCGCTGCCGCCTTGGCTAGGGCGTTCAGTGTTTCGCCAGTGGAATCCGACACCAGGTGCACGTGAAAGTAGCTGCCGATTTTGGAAGAAGGCGAGGTCATGAAATATATCTGTGTAAGGAACGGTGGATGGCCGCCCGGGATAAGTCGGGAGCGTTTGGGGATGATCATCCGATAATTCGGTTGGTGCCGCAAGGCCATTGGATAAGGGTGCACAACTGGCGTTTTTACCCGTCGATTATCCGCATGTCACAAAACTGTATGAAATCCTTATGGCTGTCTGTGCGTAAGTTAACTGTTCATTAACCATTCACAAGGCGGCACGACATCGCGTTAGGAATTTATTAGCTATTCCTAACATTTGGTTAATTATCCCAATCATTCACAGGGTTGTTAAGAACTCATTAACCTTCTCTGTCTTCATGTGAAAAACCGGTGAATCCCGGCAAATCTGCGACACTTTTGCGCACTTTCCCTGCCCTCTATAACTCCTTCATACCTTTTCTTTTATTTAAGTATGGGTCATGACGTGTTCGACGTTTTACCCCGGATTGACATATGACCGTGACCCAGCCATCGATATTAAAGGTTCTCAGCGGAGAGACGCTGTCGGTACCACCCGTATGGTTTATGCGTCAGGCCGGGCGCTACTTGCCGGAGTACCGCGCCTTGCGGGCAACGACGAGCGGCTTCGTCGATTTTTGCCTGAACCCTGAAAAGGCTGCGGAAGCGACCCTTCAGCCTATCCGACGGTACGGGTTTGATGCGGCCATACTCTTTTCGGACATTCTGATGATCCCCCTGGCCTTGGGTCAGGATTTGACCTTCGCGGCAGGTGAGGGGCCGATATTGGGTGAACTGCCTGATCTGGCTATTATGCGTGAAAAGGCGCCGCTTGCCGGAGAGGCCTTGCAGAATGTGGGTGAGACCGTCGCACGGGTGAAAGCCCAGTTGGGGCCGGAGACGACGCTGATCGGATTCTGCGGTGGGCCGTGGACCGTTATGACCTATATGCTCAACGGTAAGAAGGCGCATGATCGCAGCCTGATCCGATCCTTCGTTTACGAAGACGAGGCCAGGGTGATGGCATTGCTCGATATCGTGATCGAGGCCTCGGCCTGGTATCTGAAAATGCAGGCGGATCAGGGCGCTCAGGTTCTTAAGATTTTTGAAAGCTGGGCAGAAGGGTTCCCGGATCCTTATTTCGATAGTCTGGTCATTCAGCCGCATGTTCGACTTATCGAACGGGTGAGGGCGCTGGGCGTCACATTGCCTATCATCGGCTTTCCGCGTGGGGCCGAAGCCCGATGTCACGACTATATTGACGCCGTGCCGGTCCAGGGCATGGGACTGGGGACGGCAACGCCAATGACGCTTGGGGTCGAATTGCAGAAAAAGGTGCCGATCCAGGGCGCGCTCGATCCGGTCGTCTTGCGCTCGGGCGGAAAGGCGCTGGATGCGGCGGTCGATCTGATTTTACAAAGCTGGGGGCAGGGGCCCTTGATCTTCAACCTTGGGCACGGCATTTTCCCGGATACACCCATGGCTCATGTCGAGCAGGTATTACAACGAATTCGGGGTCGATGAAAATGCGCTCAGTCGGCGAAGCGGTGGCGCAGACCAAGGTTGCGGTCCTGTTGTTCAATCTCGGTGGTCCCAAGGCTCCTGAAGATGTGCAGGGGTTTCTCTACAACCTGTTTGCCGATCGCAATATCATTAATCTGCCATTTGGTTTGCGCCAGGGCGTTGCGTCCCTGATTTCGAGCCGGCGGGCCGAATCGGCGCGAAAAAATTACGCCTATATGGGCGGTGGGTCGCCGATTCTGGCCGAAACCCAGGCTCAGGCTGACGCATTGCAGGCCTATATTTCGCGTACAAAAGGGATTGAGGCCAAGGTCTTTATCGGTATGCGTTACTGGCATCCGTTCATCGAGGAGACGGTGAAGGAGATAGAGGCGTGGAACCCGGAGGAAATTGTCCTTCTGCCGCTCTATCCGCAATTTTCATCGACCACGACCCTGTCATCCTTTCAGGCCTTCAAGAAGGCGTATAAAGGGGCTGCCAAGGTGAGCGCAGTGTGTTGCTACGCTGACAACGATTATTTCATCAAGGCCCATGCCGACATGATCGCGGCGAAGCTGAAAACGATCAAGGACCCGGTCAATTACCGCCTGTTGTTTTCGGCGCACGGACTGCCGGAAAGCATTATCCAGCGCGGCGATCCGTACAAGGAGCAGGTCGAGGCCTGTGTCGCCCGGATCATGACCTCTCTGGGCGGCGCCGTCGAGCATACCATCTGTTATCAAAGTCGGGTCGGGCCGATGAAATGGATCGGGCCGTCGACGGATGCGACGATTGAAAAGGCAGGCAAGGACGGCAAATCGATTATCCTGGTGCCTATCGCCTTCGTGTCGGAGCATATCGAAACCCTGGTTGAGCTTGATATCGAATATGCGCATCTGGCCAGCGGGGCAGGGGTGAAGGACTATATTCGGCTGCCCGCGCTCGGCATCGACCCGAACTATATCAAGGCGTTGAATGACGAGATACTAAAGGCGATCGGGTCGAAGTCGTCTGTCATCGGCGATCATGATTGCGCTCGGTGCCACAAATTCTGTCCGAAAAGGAAGTCGGCATGAACTGGTATGATCTGGTAAGGGGGCTGCATATCCTGGCGGTTATCGCCTGGATGGCCGGTTTGTTGTACCTGCCGCGTCTGTTTATCTATCATATCAAGAATGCCGATGTGCCGGCCGTGACAAGCGTATTCAACGTCATGGAACGCAATCTGTTACGCATCATCATGAACCCGGCGATGATCGCCGCCTGGATATTTGGCGGCATTCTTCTCTACATGCGCTTCCATGCTCATTGGGAGTCGTTGCTGAGCACGTGGATACTGGTCAAACTGGCGGGGGTTGTCGCCATGACCGGCTATCACCACCTGTTGAGTACGCGTTTCAAAAAGCTGCAACGGGGTGAACCGATCGGGACGGAAAGCTTCTGGCGCAAGATAAATGAAGTTCCGTTCCTTTTGGCAATTATCATGGTGTTGTCGGTAACCTTGGAATACGGGTCCAGATAAGTCGTTGATCGCCAGCCGCAGAAGTTTTTCTTGATTCTGTGCGCCGTTGGTGTACCTATCCAGCGATAGCCGGTATCGGCACCATGGCCCCGCGTTCTGCGGAACAGCCACTTCAAATGACATTTATCAGCCTTTTCAAGCATTTAAGCCAAAGGGGCAGGGGATACGATCGCGATTGCAGGGGTTTTGACCCTTTGCAAGTCCTCGCGCGTATCAACACACGAGAGATACACCCATGACAGACGAAACCCAATCCGAACAGCCTACGCCCGAAACAGAGGCGCAGACAGGCGCGGAGCCCCAAACCGAAGATACGCTGGACGCCGATCTGGAAACAGAAGAGGGTGATGAAGAAATCGTCGAAGGTTCGATGACGGGCCAGAAGATGTCGCTTCAGACCCTCAAGGACAAATCGCCGACGGACCTGCTGACCTTTGCCGAGTCGCTTGGCGTCGAGAACGCCAGCAATATGCGCAAGCAGGACATGCTGTTTGCGGTGTTGAAGGCGCTGGCCGAAGAGGGCGTTGAAATCACCGGCTCCGGTGTGATCGAGGTCTTGCAGGATGGTTTTGGTTTCCTGCGGTCGCCCGAAGCCAACTACCTTCCCGGTCCGGATGACATCTATGTTTCGCCGCAACAAATCCGCCGTTATGGCCTGCGTACGGGCGATACGGTCGAAGGACCGATCCGCAGTCCACGCGAAGGCGAACGGTATTTCGCCCTCCTGAAGACCACCTCGATCAATTTCGAAGACCCGGAAAACATCCGTCATAAGGTCCATTTCGACAATCTGACGCCGCTCTATCCGGAGAAGCGTTTGTGGATGGAAATGGAAGATCCGACGATCAAGGATCGCTCCGGCCGAATCATCGATATCGTCGCGCCGCTCGGCAAGGGTCAACGTTGTTTGATCGTTGCGCCGCCGCGCGTCGGTAAGACGGTCATGCTGCAAAACATCGCCAAGTCTGTCGCAGCCAATCATCCGGATTGCTATCTGATCGTTCTGCTGATCGACGAACGTCCCGAAGAGGTGACGGACATGCAGCGCACCGTGCGCGGCGAAGTCATCTCCTCGACCTTCGACGAGCCCGCAACCCGCCACGTTCAGGTCGCCGAAATGGTCATTGAAAAGGCCAAGCGGTTGGTCGAACACAAGCGCGATGTGGTTATCCTGCTCGATTCAATCACGCGCCTGGGTCGTGCCTATAACACCGTCGTTCCGTCATCCGGTAAGGTCTTGACCGGTGGTGTCGACGCCAATGCGTTGCAACGTCCCAAGCGCTTCTTCGGCGCTGCGCGTAACATCGAAGAGGGCGGCTCTTTGACTATCATCGCAACCGCGCTCATCGATACGGGTTCGCGTATGGACGAAGTCATCTTCGAAGAGTTCAAGGGCACCGGTAACTCTGAAATCGTGCTCGACCGTAAGGTCGCCGACAAGCGCGTATTCCCGGCCATGGATATTCTTAAGTCCGGCACCCGTAAGGAAGAACTGCTTACGGAAAAGACTAATCTGCAAAAGACCTATGTTCTGCGCCGTATCCTCAATCCGATGGGCGCCCAGGATGCCATCGAATTCCTCAGTGACAAGTTGAGGCAGACGAAGAACAATGCCGAGTTCTTCCAATCGATGAACACCTAAGGATCACTTGCCAAATCAGCCTGACCAGTTCAGGCTGATTTGTCATATTTTCGGAGCTTGAAATGAAGGTTACGTTCGACATCGAGTGCACACCTGAAGAGGCCAGGGCGTTTCTGGGTCTTCCCGACGTCCAGCCGCTGAACGACTTTATGGTCGAACAGATGCGCAAGCGGGTCGAAGCCAATATTCACTCAATGCAGCCGGAAGAAATTTTGAAGTCCTGGTCGAGCGTAGGCGTTCACGCTCAGGACCAGTTTATGAAGCTAATGCAGAGTGCAGCTCAGGCCTCTCTAAACCCCTTCAATACCGGTAAGACTGACAAGTAGTACAAAGGAGTGTTTCACGTGAAACACACCATATTCGCTCTGGCGTCCGCCCAGGGCAGAGCCGGGGTCTCGATCATTAGACTCTCCGGTCCAGAGGCGTTAAATGCCGTCAAATACCTCACATCAAAAACTCTTCTGCCGCGTCAGGCGACCTACACGTCGTTAACATGGCAGGGTGATGTTATCGATGAAGCCATTGTCATTTGGTTTCGAGCGCCCAACAGTTTTACCGGTGAAGACTGCGTCGAGTTGCACGTTCACGGCTCGCGGGCGATTTTGGATCGTCTGTACGCCATATTCAACGAACTCGGTCTCAAACTCGCGGCCCCCGGTGAATTTTCACGTCGGGCCTTGGAACACGGGAAGCTCGACCTAACCCAGGCCGAAGCCATAGCCGACCTGGTCGATGCAGAAACCGAGGCGCAGCGCCGTCAAGCGCTCACGCAAATGGGCGGTGGGCTCAAGCGACAATATGAGGTTTGGCGGTCGGACCTGGTCGATCTGCTGGCGCGTCTTGAAGTGTTTATCGACTTCCCGGATGAAGACCTTCCCGATAGTTTGGTGGACTCCATCCTGACGCGGATGCGGTCGCTCGAAGCGACATTGACGGCGGCCATTGCCGACTCGCATCGGGGCCGCCAGATACGAGAAGGCTATCGCATCGTCATTCTAGGCGAACCTAATGCCGGCAAGTCCAGCCTCTTCAATGCCTTGTTAAAGTCAGAAGCCGCCATTGTTACACCTATTGCCGGCACCACGCGCGACATCATCGAGGCGCAACTGCGTATCGGACCCTATTCGGTTTTGCTTTACGATACCGCCGGCTTGCGTGAGACGGACGAGGTGGTGGAGGCGGAGGGAATTCGGAGGGCCCGCGCCAAGGCCGATGAAGCCGATTTGCGCATCTGGGTCATCGACAGCACACGTCCCGCCTTGCCGGATGATTTTCGTGCCGGCGATCTCATGGTCTTTAATAAGATCGATGAGGCTCTTGATGCGGAGCGACAAGCCGTCGCGGCCTTACGTGTTTCACGTGAAACATCGGTGTTTGCCGTCAGCGTCTCACAAGCTGTGGGCCTTCCTGACCTTGTGTCCAAATTGGAGGCCATTGTGGGGGAACAGCTGGCCGTTCAAAACTTTCCCGCCGCCACCCGGCAACGTCATGTCGAGCGGCTGATAGACGCACGTGATCAATTGACGGCGGCCATACGCTCAAATCTGGTGGTGCCCGAACTGGCCGCGGAAAACATTCGCGCGGCTTTGAACAGTTTCGAGGCGCTCTTTGGGCGTTATGATGTCGAGGGTGTGCTCGATGTCATCTTCTCAAGCTTTTGCATCGGCAAGTAGCGCCCGCCGCACCTATATGGTATAGGCGGCGTCTTCCTATTCAGAGTGAGATTTATGAGTAAACCCAAAACCATGTGGGACGTCATTGTCGTTGGCGGTGGCCATGCCGGATGTGAGGCTGCAACGGCGTCTGCGCGCATGGGCGCGCAGACACTTTTGTTGACGCACAAGGCCGCGACCTTGGGTGAGATGTCGTGCAATCCGGCTATCGGAGGACTGGGTAAGGGGCATCTGGTGCGTGAGATTGACGCGTTGGACGGGATCATGGGACGCATGGCCGATATCGGCGGCATGCAGTTCAAGGTTCTCAACAAATCGAAGGGGCCCGCGGTGCGTGGACCGCGTGCACAGATCGACCGCAGACTGTATCGCGAGGCGGTGCAGGCCGAGTTGGCGCAGACGCCGAACCTCACCATTGTCGAAGCGGCTGTCGAAGACCTGATTCTGGACGGCGATACCGTCATGGGGGTCATCGATGGCGAGGGCACGAACTATCTGGCCAAGGCGGTTGTTCTGACAACGGGTACTTTCTTGCGAGGTGTCATTCACATTGGTGAAAAGCGCATTGCCGCCGGTCGGTGGGGAGATGCGCCTGCCAATGGGCTGGGGCAACGCCTCTATGATTTGAAGCTCGACATGGGAAGGCTGAAGACGGGTACGCCCGCCCGCCTCGATGGCAAAACCATCCATTGGGATCGGCTGGAACAACAATTGGGCGATGATCCGATTCAACCCTTTTCGATGCTGACGCCATCGATTGAACGGGCCCAAATTGCCTGCGGGATTACCTATACAAACGAAAAGACGCATCAGATCATCGCTGACCGTCTTCAGGAGTCCGCGGTATATGGCGGACATCTGTCAGGCCGCGGTCCGCGTTATTGCCCGTCTATCGAAGATAAGGTGGTCAAGTTCGCCGATAAGACATCGCATCAAATCTTCCTTGAACCCGAAGGCTACGACGACACCACTGTCTATCCCAACGGCATTTCCACCAGCGTATCCGAGGCTACTCAGGATGCCTTCATCCGCACCATCGTCGGTCTCGAGGATGTGGTCATCAAACGCTACGCCTATGCGATCGAATATGACTATGTCGATCCGCGTGAACTGCATCCGACGCTTGAATTGAAGCCGCTGCCAGGTCTGTTCCTGGCAGGCCAGATCAACGGGACGACAGGCTACGAAGAGGCGGGTGCGCAGGGTTTGATGGCCGGGATCAACGCCGCGGCGCGGGCAGGAGGATATAGCCCGACCGTGCTCGGTCGTGACGAAGCCTATATCGGCGTCATGATCGACGATCTGGTGACGCGTGGCGTCACCGAACCCTATCGCATGTTTACCAGCCGCGCCGAATTTCGTCTCAGCCTGCGCGCCGACAATGCCGATCAAAGGCTGACGGATCGCGGCCTGGCTATCGGCGTTGTGGGTGCGACGCGAAAGGTGGCCTGGCTAGAGAAGAAGGCGGCTTTGGATGCCATTCGCACGCGGGCGGCGGAATTGGTTGCCACACCCAAGGAAGCGCTGGCCCAAGGCATTCAGGTCAACGGTGACGGCCAGCGTCGGAATATTAGTCAACTGATGGCCTATGACAGTTGTAGTCGGGAGCGGCTCGAGACACTGTGGCCGGAAATCGCCGCCTGGCCGGAAGCGTTGTATGAGCAGATTGAAATCGATGCTCTGTATGCCGGCTATATGTCGCGGCAGAAGGCAGAGATAGAGAGTTTCCGCAAGGATGAAAATCTCGTCCTGCCGGACGATATCGACTATTTGGCCATACTCGGCCTGTCCAACGAAGCGCGCGAAAAGCTCAATCGGATACGGCCTCACACCTTGGGTCAAGCTGGCCGCATAGAGGGCATAACACAAGGGGCTCTGACGACGCTTCTCTTCTATGTTCGTAATCAGGCCAAGCTTACGGCATGACTCAGATGACGCCGGATGAAATGGCGGCCAAGCTGCTGTTTCACGTGAAACACGAAGCCGTAGATGACCTGATGCACCTCTATACGGTCTTGGCGGCGCAGAACGAGGTCATGAACCTCGTCGGGCCGGCGACGCTGCCTGACTACTGGTCACGGCATGTTCTCGACAGTGCCCAGTTGCTCGATCGTGCCCCTGCCGCCCGGACATGGGCGGATCTCGGTGCAGGTGCGGGCTTTCCCGGCCTTGTCCTCGCCATTCTGCTTAAGCATGCCGACGGCCCGACACCTAAAGTCTATCTGGTCGAATCCCTGGCCAAGCGATGCCGCTTTCTGCAAACGGTTGTCGATGACCTGACCTTGCCGGCCAGCGTAATCAATGATCGTGCGGAGAATGTAAGGGTCACGGTTGATGTCGTGACCGCGCGCGCGGTGGCCCCGATGGCTAAGCTTTTGGGCTTTGCCGAACCCTATATGAAAGCCGGCGCGGAAGCTTGGTTTTTAAAGGGGGAAAACGTGGAAAGTGAACTGAAGGAAGCTGGAAAAACGTGGCGCTTTGACGTAGAACAGACTGAGTCCATCAGTGATCCGCGCGGCCGCGTGGTCCATATCCGGAGGCTGCGTCGTGCCCGATAAATTCCTCGAAACCGAACGCAAGGTGCGGGTATTGGCTATCGCCAACCAAAAAGGCGGCGTCGGAAAAACCACCACCGCCATCAACCTGGGCACCGCTCTTGCCGCGATTGGCGAACGCGTTTTGCTTATCGACCTTGACCCACAAGGCAATGCCTCTACCGGCCTTGGTGTGCCGAAGAAGCAACGCGCCAGTTCGCTTTATGACGTCATCGTCGACCAGAGACCCATTGGTGATACGGCCGTGAGTACGGCTGTGCCGGGCCTTTGGTTGCTGCCTTCGGACCCCGATCTGTCGGGCGTGGAAATCGAACTCGGTCAAGCCGAGCGGCGATCCTATCGTCTGCGTGACGCGCTGGACGGGCTGGACCAAAAAAACCCGCCCTACGATTATATCCTCATCGATTGTCCACCGTCGCTCAACCTGTTGACGGTGAATTCGATGAGCGCCGCCGATGCAGTTCTGGTCCCGTTGCAATGCGAGTTTTTCGCTCTGGAAGGCCTGAGCCAATTGATGCGTACCATCGATTTGGTGCGCGGTAGCCTGAACCCGAAGCTCAGCCTGCAAGGTATCGTCCTGACCATGTTTGACCGTCGCAATGCGCTGTCCGGTCATGTGGAACGCGATGTTCGGTCGCACTTCGGCGCATTGGTGTACGACACGGTCATACCGCGCAATGTGCGCGTTTCGGAAGCCCCGTCCTTCGGCAAGCCGGCCTTGATCTATGATATGAAATGTTCCGGCAGCCAGGCCTATATCCGGCTGGCAAAGGAGCTCGTCTCGCGCGAACGCTCGCGCCGCGCCCAGGCCGCCTGACGCGTAAGAAAGAAACTATATGTCTGAAAAAAATAGAGGTTTAGGCCGCGGGCTATCCGCATTGCTTGGCGATCAGAATACAAACAGCCCGCGGACAGAGGCGACCGCTGTTGCTGAACGCAGCGTCGAGCAGGTGCGCGGTCTGGAGCAGCCGATCGAACTGCTTGTTCGTAATCCGGATCAGCCGCGTCGTCTGTTTAACGATACCGAGATCGATGAGCTGTCGGCGTCCATCCGGGAAAAGGGGATCTTGCAGCCGATTCTTGTTCGGCCCGCACCTGGTCAGGCCGGGTACTACCAGATCGTTGCCGGCGAACGCCGCTGGCGCGCAGCCCAAAAGGCCGGGCTTCACACCGTTCCTGTTATCATCCGTGAGATGGACGATCTCGATGTGCTGGAAATCGGCATCATCGAAAACGTGCAGCGGGCCGATCTGAACGCGATTGAAGAAGCGCGCGCTTACAAGGTGTTGCAGGATCGTTTCGGCCGCACCCAGGAGGCATTGGCCCAGGTCGTCGGCAAATCGCGCTCTCACATTGCCAACGTCCTCCGTCTTCTGGCCTTGCCCGAAGGCGTTCAGGACCATGTCATGCATGGCCGGTTATCTTCTGGCCATGCCCGCGCTCTCATCACATCGGCAAACGCGACGGCCTTGGCGGAAAAGGTTATCGCCAAAGGGCTGTCAGTGCGCCAAACGGAGCAGTTGGTGCGGGACGAACAGGCGGGACCGAAGCAGGCCACCGCGCCAAGGGTTAAGGCTGCGCCAAATGCCGACACCCTGTCATTAGAACAGGACCTGCAGGAGGCATTGGGCCTGACCGTCAAATTGGACGACCGGGGAGGGCGTGGTGAGCTGCGCCTGAGCTATGCAACGCTGGAACAGCTTGACGAAATTTGTCGTAAGTTAATGAAATAATTGAGTAATTTTTATAATTCCGCTCTGTGGCGAATCTGATGTTGGCCGTCGGGCATTTGCCCGTCAGATTCGCGACAGAGCGTTGCCTTACACACCCATACGGGCGGCTCGGCCGGCGATTTGCAGGTAGAGCCGCTCGGCAATAAGCAGGTCCGGCATGCCTGTGGATTTACATTGCTTGTCGGCATCGATCAGATCGCGCGCCAGCCCATCCAACACGTCGAAACTCCAGGCCCTGGCCTGGCGTAACATATCATCTTCGTCCTTCCAGAAGACGCCGGCATTGCGTGCGGCCTCCTTGGTCCCAAGGCCTTTTTCCAAATGGCTCTTGAGCAGCTTCAGCTTATTGTACTGAAGGCTCAGGGCCCGCATGGCATCGGCGCCGCCTTCACCCTCGGCAAAAGCGCGCCTTAGCCCGGCCTGCGCCTGTTTCATGCGGCCGCCGAACGCATCTGACGCAGCCTTGAACAGGGATGCTTCGGGCTCGACGCCGAGAAATTCCTGCAACTCGCTTTCGTTCAGTGTCTTGTGCGACCCCGGTCCGATAAACAGGATAAGCCGTTCGATTTCCTGGCGCGCAATGCCGCGTTCCTTCGGCAGGCGTTGCGCGAAAATATCCATGGCGCCGGTGCTGAGCGATACGCCGTCGGCGGCTAAGGCTTCGCGGGCCATGCGTACTATGTCGCCCGTTTCGTCTTCATAGCACGCGACGGAGGCCAGGTTTTTGTCGCTGTCGGCAAGACGCCTCAGGGCGGAATCGCCGCCAAGCCCGCCGGCCTCAATGATGATAAAGGCGTCTTTGTTGAATTCCCCTGCGGCGTGGGCCTTGAGACTAGCGGCCACCGCCTTGTCCAGAGCAGCTTTCTCGGAAAAGAATTTGAGGCGGATCAAGCGTCGGCCGCCCATCAAAGACAGCGACTGCAACTCCCCTTCCAGGCGCGCAGGATCTGCTTCGATGTCGCTATCGGTGAGAATAGACACATTGAAGGGATCGGTGATGTCGGGAACGATACGCTTCGCCAGGACAGTACAGCGTTCGATGACCTGGCTTCGGTCCTTGCCATAGATAAGAACCCCGGCCGTGTTGGCGGGGGGCTTGGCGAAAAAGGCGTCGATCTCGGCGCGTTTGGCCAGCTTCACCACAGGCTATTTCTTTTCGTGGAAATAAACCGCCAGCTCGGTTTGAATCTTACGCGAAATGGCTGAGGCCACGCGTTCCTGAGCGTCCTGCTGGGCGATAACGCCGGTCAGGGGTGACGGCGCCGTATCGTAGGAGACGGTTTCGACGAAGCTGTTCTGATACATAACCTTATGAGTGGCGGCATCGGTCAGCACGTATGTAACCGAGCTGTTCAATTCGGAACGTGTCGAGGTATCGTCGACGCGAAAGCCAACGCCGTAGCGCTTTTCGGTCATTTTGACGGTCAGCATGTAGCGCTTTTGGGCCGTGTCATCACTGCCAAAACCATTGCGCAGGTTCTGTTCCAGGAAATAACCGGTACGGGTTTGCGGCACCTCAATACCGATCTGCGCCATATTGGCCGTTAAGCCTTGCTGCGCATACAGAGGCACAAAGCCGCAGCCGGTAAGGGTGACCGGCATAAGGGCGATAACCCCGGCGAACATCAGTCTGGCGACGCGGCGCATTCAGTTACCCTACAACGAAGTTGAGAATTCGGTTCGGCACGATAATGATCTTGCGGATCGATACACCGTCAAGATGCCGTTTTACCCCATCGTCCGCAAGCGCCATCTCGCGAATCTGGTCTTCGGATGCACCGACCGGTATGGAAATTTCACCGCGCTTTTTGCCATTGACCTGGACCGGCATGACATAAACGTCGTCCTGCGCCAGGGCCGGATCGAATTTTGGCCAGGCGGCGGCGGCGATCAGGCCATCATGACCAAGACGCGTCCAGCATTCTTCGGCCAGATGCGGTGTAACCGGCGCGATTAGTCCGGCCAGCAAGGTCAATGCCTCGCGGCGTGCCTTCGAACCGGTTTTGGCGATATCGGCGTTGCGGACGATCGTGACGAATTCATACAGCTTTGCTATTGCCGCATTGAAACGGAAGCTTTCAAAACCTTCGGTAACGAACTTCACCGTCTTGTGGGCGGCTTTCAACAAATCCGCAGCGGCCAATTCATCCGTACACGGAACATCTTCCTCGGGCAAGCTGTCGAATTGATCCCATACGCGATGGGTGAAGCGCCAGGACCCTTCTACACCGGAGGTCGACCACTGCACATCGCGTTCGGGCGGCGAGTCAGAAAGCACAAAAAGTCTTGCTGAATCAACACCATAGGTATTGAATATGTCCTCTGGTGCGACCGTGTTCTTCTTGGACTTCGACATCTTTTCGATATCGCCGATGGTCAGAACTTCGCCGGTCGATACCTGTGTGGCTGTGCGGACGCCGCCCTCATTGCTGACCTCGACGTCGCCGGGCTCAACCCACGCGCCAGCGGCGGTCTTATAGGTTTCGTGCGTCAGCATGCCCTGGGTAAACAGACCGGCAAACGGTTCCTTGACCTCCAGATAGCCGCAATGGTTCAGAGCTCGCGTAATGAAGCGCGCGTAAAGCAGGTGCAAAACAGCGTGCTCGATGCCGCCAATATATTGATCGACCGGCAGCCAGTAATCGGCGGCGGCCTTGTTTATCGGCTGTTCCGCCTTTGGATCGGTGAAACGCGCGAAATACCAGGAGGAATCAACAAAGGTGTCGAGCGTATCGGTTTCGCGACGCGCATCCTTGCCGCAATGCGGGCATTTGACGTGTTTCCATGTCGGGTGACGTTCCAATGGATTGCCGGGAACGTCGAAGGTTACGTCTTCGGGCAGAGTGACGGGCAACTGATCGTCCGGAACCGGCACCACACCGCAGTCTTCACAATGAATGACCGGAATAGGACAACCCCAATAGCGCTGGCGCGATACGCCCCAATCCCGCAGTCGGAATACGGTTGCGCCTTCGCCAAGCCCCATGCCTTCGATACGGGCAATGGCGGCGTCTTTTGCCGCTTCGATGTCAAGGCCGTCGAGGAAGTCCGAGTGAAAGATATGGCCGGGGCCCGTATAGGCTTCGTCACCAACGCGGAATTCGTCGGGATTGGCGCCGGTCGGCAATACGACTTCTGTCACCGACAGGCCGTATTTGCGGGCGAAGTCCAGGTCGCGCTGATCGTGCGCCGGACAGCCGAAGATGGCGCCCGTGCCGTAGTCCATCAGGACGAAGTTGGCGACCCAGATATCGAGTGTCGCTCCGTCCTTGAACGGATGCTTGACCTTGATTCCGGTGTTGAAGCCAAGCTTTTCACCGGTGTCGATATCGGCCTGGGATACGCCACCCTTGTTGAGCGTCTTGATGAAGGCGGCCAGGTCCGGATTTCCGGCGGCAGCGTCCTGGGCCAAAGGGTGATCGGCGGCAATGGCGATGAAGCTGGCGCCGAACAGGGTGTCCGGCCGGGTGGTGTAAACCTCGACGCCGGTTTTTCCGCCCATTTCGCCGTCCGCGAACGGCCAGGTCATTTTGAGGCCGCGTGACTTGCCAATCCAATTGGATTGCATCAGGCGGACCTTGTCCGGCCAGCGGTCCAGAGTGGTCAGCCCTTCGATCAGATCGTCGGCGAAGCGCGTGATGCGCATGAACCACTGGGTTAGCTTCTTCTTTTCGACCACCGCACCCGAACGCCAGCCCCGGCCTTCGATGACCTGCTCATTGGCCAGCACCGTCATGTCCACCGGGTCCCAGTTGACCTGGCTTTCGCGGCGGTAGACCAGATCGTTTTTCAACAGAGTGTTGAACCACTTTTGCTGTTGACCGTAATAGGCCGGGTCGCAGGTCGCAAATTCACGCGTCCAGTCGATCGACAGGCCCAGTCGCTTCAGCTCGGCACGCATGGCGGCGATATTGTCGTAGGTCCAGCCTTTCGGGTGTATCTTGCGTTCCATGGCCGCATTTTCCGCCGGCATGCCGAACGCATCCCAACCCATGGGGTGCAGAACGTTGAAACCGCGCGCCCGCTTGAAACGTGCCACCAGGTCGCCCATCGCGTAGTTACGCACATGGCCCATATGGATACGGCCGGACGGATAGGGGAACATTTCCAGCACATAATACTTAGGCTTGTCGGCGTCCTGCTGCGTCAGGAAGACATCGGCATCGGCCCAACGTTGCAACTGACGGGGTTCGGTCTCTTTGGGATTGTAACGGGCCATAAATCTTGTGCGAATGAATGGAAAACAGGTGGGCTGCTTATAGGGCGCGTTGCCTTGCAAACCAATACAAAAAAGCCGCAGCGGACTAAACCGCGGCGGCTTTCTTATGTGCTCGGGCGGCTGGGATTAGTTCTTGACGTTCGATAGGCGAAGTTCGCGCGCGCGCGTCAGGATCGCATTTTCGATATCGAGCTGAGTTTGTTGCGATACGTCGGCCGGTAACCAGCGGTCGCCTTGACGGACTTCCTTCTGGACGTTGACATTCAAGGCATCGGCGCGCAGACGCGAATCAAGAATGAAGATGGTCGTCTTGAAACGTTCGTCCGGGCTTTGCGGATTGGCATACCAGTCTGTGATGATCACGCCACCCCACGGATCGGCCGAGGTCAGGGGCATGAAGGAGATGGTATCGAGCGATGCACGCCATAAATAGGCGTTGACGCCAATACCAGCGGTTTCCTGAACGTTCGACGATTTATTCCCGCCGCCAAACAGCTTGCCTAAATTGATCTTGTCCTCGCCCTCCGGTGTGGTCGTATTCGCGGATGCCGTGGTTTGCGACTTGCTGCCCAAGCTGGCGCAGGCGCTGAAAGACAGGCAAACGCCAAGAGCAGCCAGGACCAGGGCTGATTTCCGCATAGTCGTCATCGAATGATCACTCCGCATCTGTGGACCCGTGCGCGTGCTTCAAAAAGCGCCGGAAATCCTTAAATTATTGGCCCCAATGCCCATATATGTCAGGCGCCCGAACGTCTCTATAGCATGGAGGCCCGGGGGTATGACAAGGGGTGCCTTCACAAGTTTGTTAACTCAACAGCAAATAAGGGCGGATGTGGGGCAGGTCGACAAGGCTTATGCTTTCTTTATGTCACGCCTGACGTATGGGCAATTTTATGCCCTCCCGCCGTTAACCATCCGTGGCGGATTCAACACATCTTTCAGGCGAATGACCCTAGGGTGCTGTTTTTGTGGGTATCTCAATTGACGGACAAGACCACAGAGCTTAATTCCAAATTGACGCATCGATGTCATATTAGATGTGCATATCTGTTTGATCCTTCGTGATCTTTGCGTAGTGACCGCCTGAACCGGTGGATATGAGCGGGGAAGCAAGGGATTTGACGACGTTAAAGCCGGTGATAATGAAACCTGTTCTGACCTTTCTTGTGCCTGTCCTGGCTCTGGCGATCGCCGGAAGCAGCACAGTCGCGTCGGCTCAGACCAAGGTTGTTCGCCCGCAGTCGTCTGCCTCGAGTGGAGATGTTTTCGGCCTCACGCCGCTGAACCTGCCGGCGGGCGAAAGCTATATCAGCAATGATACCACTGGCTTCTCCAAGCCGCAGTCCAAGGTCTATCAGTTCAATCTCCAAGGCAAGTGGGGCGTCAAGTTCGACATCAACCAGCCCGAGACCACGCCGTCCGGTGCGAATGATATCGACGCGGGTGCCTATTACAAGCTGTCGCCTTCCGTCCGTGTGGGCGGATCGCTGGGTTTCGGTGAAAAGTCCGACCCCTTGAAGCCGGAAGCGGCCCGTCGTGTCGTAGAGAACGCCAAGTCGCAGCCGCGCGTGCGTCTGGAAACGACCTTTAAATTCTAAATCTATAAATGAAATGCGTCGATGGCGCCGATGCCTGACAGGCCGCTGTCATGCAAGGATGCGATATTGTCGTATGTGATCCCGCCCAACCCGTAGACCGGCCTGCCTGTCAAAGTGGTCCAGTCACGCACACCCTTTGCCCCTAGGGGTTCGACATTGGCGGCGGACGGACTATGGCTGGCGAATACGGGCGAAATAAAAACAGCATCGAGTGCGCTATCACCGTCCAGGCCGCGTAGGCTGTCCATGTCATGACACGCTGCCGTCAATTTCAGGTGCGGATGCTTGATCCGCAGATCGCGGGCCCGATTTTGGCTTGCCTGACGCAGGTGCACGCCGTGGGCCTCAACCTCATGCGCCATCGCATCGTCTTCGCCGATCAGCAGGGTCAGGCCGTTATCCTCTGCGATTTTGCGCAGCAGGCGCGCGCGCTGGAGGGCGTGGCCTTCGCCAAAATGGCGGTAGATGACACCGCAGCCGGTCGGTAAGTGAATGGCTATGTCTTCGGGGTGCGGGGTCCGCTTCGGATCGGTAAAGAAGAACAGAGGCGGCAATTGGGGGTTCAATGCGCCGCTGGCCTGCGCTATATCGCGGGCTTTATCGAACAGATATTGAAAGCGGGTCTTGTATGTCATCTCTGGACGCCCATTCTGGGAACACCTATTCTAGGCTGATCGACCGGATGCACAAGGCCTTGAGCGATGCGGGTCGCTTGCCCAACTGCGCCCACCTTACCGCCGTTTCGAAAAATCAGCCATGGGCAGCCATCACGCCTGTCCTGGCCGCCGGGCATCGCCGCTTCGGTGAAAATCGCGTTCAGGAAGCGATGGAACGTTGGGATGGCCAGCGCGCCAACTATCCAGGCCTCGAGTTGCGCCTGATCGGACCGTTGCAGTCGAACAAGGCCGCCGATGCGGTGGCGTTTTTCGATGTCATTGAAACCATTGATCGAGAAAAGATCGCCCGCGCGATCGCGGAGGAAATACAAAGGCAGGGCAAGGCCGTCTCCACCTATGTTCAGGTCAATGTCGGTGAAGAGGAGCAGAAATCCGGTGTCTGGCCGAAAGATGCCGACGCCTTTATTAAAACCGTGGTCGGATACGGACTGAGCGTCGATGGGCTAATGTGTATTCCGCCCGTTGATGGACCGCGGGGTCCATATTTTGCGCTTCTTAAACGGATTGCCGAACGTAATGGCATAGCCCACCTCAGCATGGGCATGAGCGATGATTTCGAAACGGCCATCGCCTTTGGGTCCACCGAAATTCGCGTCGGCTCGGCGCTGTTCGGCGCGCGCTGATAGCGGCGTCCGGTCATGGCCTCAGGTTGGGGCGATTTCGATACCGTCACCCGGCCGCGCCTCTGCCAGAAACGCGCGCATATCGTCCATCGCGATCGCCACGCAGCCTTCGGTGCCGCTATAATCTTCCCGCGCCAGATGGAGGAAGATGGCCGACCCCAGGCCGGCTACGGGCGGGTCATCATTATGGCCAAGGACGACGATCACATCATAGACATGATCATCTCTCCACAATTTCTCGTGACTGAAATCTACGGGCAGCTTCACATGTTGGTTATAGGCAGGTGATGAGGGATCGTCGCACCAACCGTCATCTGGCGACAAAGTGACACAGTTTAGGGCGGTTTGGGGCCTGTCCAGACGGTCAGGACGGTAGAAAACATAACGGATTGGCCAGATTCCCACCGGAGACGCGCCGTCGCCCTCCCTTTTCTCGCTTGCCGGGCGCAGCCCCCCTTTTCCCAAGGCGCAACGCACCCTATGTTCATTCAAGCACAGCGTGCCGTCGGCACGGGCAGTAAAATTCTTGACCATTGTGGCCTTTTTGCTGCTTAGTCATAACGATAAACACAAGATACAGGATCATGGTGCAACAAAAAACCCTCCTTATAGTCGATGACGATGACGAACTGCGCGAAGCCTTGGCCGAGCAACTTGAACTTCATGAAGAGTTTAAGGTCATTCAGGCATCGAACGGTACCGAAGGTCTGAAACTCGGAAAAAGCGTCAATGCCGACCTGATTCTGCTTGATGTCGATCTTCCGGACATGGACGGCCGTGAGGCCTGCCGCCTGCTGCGCAAGGGCGGGCTGACTACGCCGGTAATCATGTTGACGGGCCAGACATCGGATTCCGACACCATTCTCGGTCTCGATGCCGGTGCAAACGATTACGTCACCAAGCCTTTCCGGTTTGCTGTGCTGCTGGCGCGGATACGGGCTCAGGTGCGCTCGCATGAGACCAGCGAAGATGCGACCTTCCGCATCGGGCCTTATGAATTCAAGCCGGCGCTCAAGGTGCTGGTCGATCAGACGCAGAAGAAGACGCGCCTGACGGAAAAGGAAACCAACATCCTGAAATACCTCTATCGCGCCGGCGGTAAGCCGATCACCCGCGAAGAGCTGCTTACGGAAGTATGGGGCTATAATGCGGGTGTAACCACGCACACTCTGGAAACCCATGTCTACCGTTTGCGCCAGAAGATCGAGCCGGACCCCGCCAATGCGCGCCTGTTGATGACGGACGCCGGCGGCTACCGCCTCCAGTTCTGATTGGAAAGCCGGGGTCGCGCCCCGGCTTTTTCATGTCGGCGCGCAAGATAGTTTTTACGGAAACTATCTGTTCTTTTCCGCAAAACGGGTTCAAAACAAGCGCCGTTTCCGATGCGCCGAAGCGAAGGCGCGTTTCACGTTTCGCAAAGGGCGCCAGACCATGTTGTCCACTCTCGACATCTTCAAGATTGGGATCGGTCCATCCAGTTCGCATACGGTGGGGCCGATGCGTATCACCAAGCGCGCCCTGCAGGAGGCAAAGAACAAAGGGGTGCTGGATCGCGCCGCCCGTGTCATGGTCGAGCTACAGGGCTCATTGGCCTTGACCGGCATAGGGCACGGTTCGGACAAGGCGGCGATATTGGGACTTGTCGGCGCCGAGCCCGACACCCTTGACCCCGATTGGGCGGAAGCCACGTTCGCGGCATTGAAAACGGCAAGCGATATAGCACTTTTCGACGGTCCGAGCATCGGTTTCAATTATCGCCGTGACGTCGATTTTCGTGGCGATATCATGCCGCGCATGCACCCGAACGGCCTGTGCGTGCGACTATATGATGCTGCAGCCTCGGAACTTTTTTCGTCGACCTTTTATTCCACCGGCGGCGGTTTCATCGCTTCGGCGGAACAATTGTCGCGACCGGCCGAAAACGACCGTATCGGCGTGGCGGGCAAGGGGGCCTTGCCGTTTTCATCCGCCGCGGAACTGCTCGCCATCTGTGCCCGTGACGGGTTGAATATATACGACGTCGTCCTGGCCAATGAAGACGCGCGGCGTCCCCGCGCCGAAACCGATGCCGGCTTGCTGCGCATCTGGCAAGTCATGAGCGGTGCCATCGACCGGGGCCTGCGGTCCGAAGGCATTTTGCCGGGTGGACTGAACGTCAAACGGCGCGCGTCACGGCTATACGACACCCTGATCAGCGAAAGTCACAATCAAGAATCGGAACGCCTGTTCGACTGGCTCAACGTGTTCGCCATGGCGGTCAATGAAGAAAATGCCGCCGGCGGGCGCGTTGTCACGGCGCCGACCAACGGCGCAGCGGGCGTGATACCGGCGCTGATCCGCTATTATTGCGCCTTCGACGGCTGGCAGCCGGGTGACGCGGTATCGGAAGGCAAGATCGGGCGTTTCCTGCTCACGGCGGCCGGGATTGGCATGATCTACAAGCAACGCGCCTCTCTCTCCGGCGCTGAAATGGGCTGTCAGGGGGAGGTTGGCGTGGCCTGCTCCATGGGGGCTGCCGGCCTGTGCGCCGTGTGGGGCGGCAGCGCCTCGCAGATCGAACACGCGGCAGAAATTGGCATGGAACACAATCTCGGCCTGACCTGCGATCCGGTCGGCGGCCTGGTCCAGATTCCCTGCATCGAACGCAACGCCATCGGCGCCGTGAAGGCGGCCAATGCGGCCCGCCTGTCCTTACGCGACAGCGGCGAACACAAGGTCACTCTGGATCAGGTCATAGAAACCATGCGCCAGACGGGCCTCGACATGTCGTCAAAGTATAAGGAAACATCCCAGGGTGGTCTGGCTGTCAATGTCGTGGAGTGCTGATCGGCTAATCCGAAACCATCCTTCTGGCGTATAGCTTATGGGCCGGGTCAAAAAAGGATAGGTTATGTTGCGATATTTGACGATCGGTGCGGCGCTTCTGTTGTCGTCCTGTGCCTCCATACCGGCCCCGGACAGGGCGCCCAAAACCGCCGCTGTGCCGATGAGTCATTACAGTGGCACCTGGCTCGAAATCGCGCGCCGGCCCATGTGGCTGACCGACGGCTGCGTCGCTGGCTACACGACCTATGGTCCAGGCCAGACGCCGGGCGCGGTGGCGGTGGAAGACGGGTGTCATGCGGGCACGCCATCGGGTAAGCTCAAAACCATCAAGGGAAAGGGCACGCTGACCGATGCCGGTGGCGACAATTCCCGCCTGCGCGTGCAATATCCGCTCTTTATCACCTGGAACTATTGGGTTCTGTACGAAGCCCCCGATCGTAGCTGGTTCATCAGCGCCGATCCGGCCATGAAGAACCTGTGGATCTACGCTCGCGCGGTGCCGTCGCCGCAGGCGCGTGAGGTGATGGTCGCCAAGGCGAAGGCGCTGGGTTACGATGTCGCCAAGCTGGAATTCCCGGCCTTCTGAGCGCGACATCAACATGTTCAGAGACGGCGCGCGCTTTAGTCTTCGGCGTCGACGTACCATACGAACCATATGGCGTCTTCCAAACGGCCGCCATCGGCCAGCAGTTGTTCGACCGGTCCTGGGAAGGCTTCGCGAATTTCCGCTGCGAAATCGACCTCGGCTTTTAATTCTGCCAGAGCCTGCAAGGATATATTGGCCGCCATCTCGACCTGTGCCTCCCACGGCAGGACTGGCGGGATGAGTTGGCAGGCATCGATGTCGATCCAGTCGCATTCGCCAATGGCGTCCGGCGTGCGTATTTGCAGTTGGCCGCCGATATTGCGCAGTCCCAACGCCCGGGCGGCGGCAATAACGTCCGGTAGGTCATCTACGCGCCAGGCATATTCGTTGTGACGCAGATCGGCCTTTGCCAGAATGTCGGCGGGGAGGCGGCTTTCGACGGTATCAGTCATAGTGGAACTCGACCTGGATGGGGGCGTGGTCGCTTGGGCGATCCCATTCGCGAACCGTGTCATGGATTTTGGCGGCGATGCGGTCGCCGACCTTTGCCATCAAACCGGGATTGAGCAGAATATGATCCAACCTCAGCCCGCGATTGCTTTTACGAAAATCGGCGGCGCGATAGCTCCACCAGGTAAAAATCTTCTGCGGATCGGGATAGGCGACGCGGAACGGGTCGTGCAGCGCGCCCGCTCGCATCAATGCATCGAACGCGGCTATTTCCGCCGGCGTATGGCTGACGACGCGTAGCATCTGGCGATGGCTCCAGACATCGAATTCGCCGGGCGCTATATTCAGGTCGCCGCAGATCAGCAAGGGCTTGTCCACGCCGCGCCGCGCCAGATCATCGGTCAGGCGTTCATAGAAGGTCAGCTTGTGATCGAACTTGTCATTGGCCTCGCGGTCGGGCAGGTCGCCGCCGGCCGGGATGTAGAAGTTCCAGATATCGATGTCGCCGATACGGATGGCCTGGGCTCGGGCCTCGCTGCGGCGGCAGAAGGTGGGTGTGGCTTGCGCATCGAATGGCACGCGTGAGACCAGGGCCACGCCATGCCAGCCCTTTTGGCCCGCGATATGGATGTGGGGATAGCCCAGGGCTTCAAACGCGTCGCGTGGAAACTCGTGTTCCTGACATTTGATTTCCTGAAGGCACAGGACGTCTATGTCGTTGGATTTTAAAAACTGTTCAACCTGCGGCAGGCGGAGCCGGACCGAGTTGACATTCCACGACGCAAGGCTAAGGCGCATTCCAAAAAGCTTTCCCGGCCGCCTGTTTCACATGACGGAGGTCGGTCGCGCAAACAGACAAAAAAAACCGGTTCGCGCTGACGAACCGGTTTAAAGATTTTGGCACATAACACGAAGAGAAAAAAGGGAAAACGAACGCCCGGAAAGATCCGGGCCTAGAGAAAAACCGCCGTCAATCTCCATGTGTGAAAAATAACACGATCAATAAAAAACGACAAGAAAAAAGTTTGATCTGACGTTATTTTTTTGTCTGCGGCTTATTCAACACAAAAAGCGACGGATTTAGCCCCGAATCGCGGGTGAAACTGGTCAGTTGGACCGTTGTGGCGCGATTTTGCGCATCGGTGATGGTCCATTCGCGCAGACCGACCCCGCCGTCGCCGGATTGGCTGAAGCCCAGGGTGATATTGCCTTCCACCGATTTGCGGCGGTCGCGCGCTTTCAGGATGAAGCCTTGGGCGTTGGAACTGACCGCTGTGACAACGACGCCCTGATCCAGGCGAATCTGACGGGCGAGGAAAAGAGACAGGGGGGTTTCGCTCAAGGGATAGCTATCAAAAGATTGCAGGCGTGGGTCCCACATATTCACGTTCTTGCCGTCCGACACGATGAGCAGCGAATAGGGCGGGTCGTATTCGAACCGCATCTTCCCGGGACGGGCAATATACCAATTACCGGTGGTGCGGCGACCCTTGTAATCGGTTTGTTCAAACCGGCCCTGTCCGGTGGCCAGGCCTTGCAGGTATTCGGTCGCTTTCTTGATCCGCGCCTTGTCGGCGGCGTTGAAATTGGGCGGTGTAATCAACCCGCCAAACTGGTTTTTGCTATTTTGTGCCGCGGCGGGCAGGCCGGACGCGAAGGCGGAAACCAGGCCTGTGGCCGTAAGGCCCAGCAAAAGCGTGCGTTTGTTCAGATCGGTCATGGCCAAAATCCATAAAGACAATGTTCGTAAAAATCCAATGCTTTGAAACAACATTCCAAGGCGTCCTTTTTACGACCTTATCCGAGGACGGGTGAACCGCGACTGAAAATGCCATTCAGTAAAAATCGTATACATTATTCTTGTCATCGGGCCGTAAGTCGATTTAAGTTTGTCTACCATAGAAGGAGCGCCCCATGGCTGGATTGAACCGTCGTCATCTCTTGCAAGGAACGGCAGCGCTGTCGCTTGTCCCCGCCGTCGTTGCGACGGGTCAGTCCGTAGCGGCGCCGCTCAGCCCAGATACGGGTCCACGCCAGATTATCAGATTTGACGACAATTGGCGCTTCGCGTTTGGCCACGCCAGCGATGTCGCCCGCGACTTCGGCTATGGTGCCTATCAATATACCCACGCCAAGCAGGGATCGTCAGGTGTCGTGGCGTCCGAGGTCAAATATGACGACAGCACTTGGACGGCGGTACAGTTGCCGCACGACTGGGCGGTGGACCTGCCCTTTGTCAACAACGAAACCTATGTGCCCGGCGGGCGCGAATATGAAGAGGACGAGGCGGCGGCGCATGGCTACAAACCCGTCGGCCGCAAATTTCCCGAAACCAGCGTCGGTTGGTATCGAAAGGTGTTCAAGCTTGAGCCCGGCGATGAGCTGAAACGCCTGACATTGGAATTTGACGGCGTATTTCGCGATTCCACCGTCTTCCTGAACGGCTACATTATCAACCGCCATGAAAGCGGCTACACCCCGTTCGAAGTCGATATCAGCAACTTCATAAATACCGACGACACCCCCAATGTGTTGCTGGTGCGGGTCGATGCCTCGTATGGCGAAGGCTGGTTCTACGAAGGCGCCGGCATTTATCGTCACGTCCGAATGGTCAAGAGCGGCCGGACCTACGTGCCGCAGTGGGGCGTTTACATAAAATCGGATATTTCGAGCGCCGTTGATATCGAAACCCGTGTCGCCAGTGACGCGGACAAGACGGTCGTGCTTGTGTCCACCATCACCGACCGTGACGGCCACACCGTGTCCCGGCTGGAAACGCCTGTCACCTTGGCTGCCCAGACGGAACAGACGATCAATCAGGCGACCAAGCTCGACCGGCCGCGTCTGTGGGGCCTGGATGATCCGCATCTCTATACCGTGAAAACCGAAATCGTCGAGGCAGGCGTCGCGGTGGATACCTTCACCAGTACGTTCGGACTGCGTGAAGTGGTGTTCAAGGTCGATGGCTTCTTCCTCAATGGCCAGCCCATGAAGATCAAGGGCACCAATAACCACCAGGATCACGCCGGTGTTGGTTCGGCCATCCCTGACGCCCTGCATATCTGGCGCCTGCAGCAACTGAAGGCCATGGGCTCCAACGCCTATCGGTCGTCGCATAACCCGGCGACGCCGGAGGTTCTGGATGCGTGCGACCGCATGGGATTGCTGGTCATCGACGAAACGCGACTGATGACGTCCGCGCCGGAAGGCCTGGCCGAACTGGAAACCCTTGTACGCCGTGGCCGCAACCATCCATCCATCATCCTGTGGTCGATCGGCAACGAGGAGCCGCAGCAAGGCACGGCCCGCGGACTGAAAATCGCCCGTGACATGAGGCGGGTCGTCAAGCGGCTGGACCCAACGCGTCCGATTACAGCGGCAATGAACAACGGCCAGGGTTATGGCATCACCGCAGCGCTGGACGTTCTGGGGGTCAACTATTACGTTAACCGACTTGAGCCAGTCCGTGAAAAGTTTCCAAACCTGCCGGTGGTGGCTACGGAAACCGCGTCGACCCTGTGTACGCGTGGCGAATATGAGCGCTCCGACACCAAACTCTATGTGCCGGCCTATGACACAACGGCGCCAAAATGGGGACACACGGCCGAAAATTGGTGGCCGTTGTATAACGCGACGCCGAACCTGCTTGGCGGCTTTGTCTGGACCGGCTTCGACTATCGTGGAGAGCCGACCCCTTTCAATTGGTGGCCATCGGTGACTTCGCACTTTGGCATCATGGATTTGTGCGGCTTTCCCAAGGATAACTACTGGTATTACCAAGCCTGGTGGTCGGATAAGCCGGTCTTGCACCTGTTCCCGCACTGGAACTGGGAGACGGGTAAGGTCGTGCCGGTCTGGGTGCATTCCAACTGCGAAGCTGTCGAATTGTTCGTTAACGGCAAGTCGGCCGGCCGCAAGACTGTGGTGAAGGACCGTCACCTTGAGTGGAGCATTCCGTTCGCACCGGGCCAGATAACGGCCTATGGCTATAAAGGTGGCAAGGTCGTCATGAAGGCCGAACGCCGCACGGCATGCGACGCGGCCCGGGTGGTTTTGACCGCCGACATTATCGACGATATCACCGTTCTGAAGGCGGAGCTATTCGATGCCAAGGGCATAGCCGCGCCACGCGCTGACAATTTGATTCATTTCGATGTCGAAGGACCGGCGCGGGTTATCGGGGTCGGCAACGGCAACCCGACCAGCCACGAACCGGACAAGGCGACCTCTCGCAAGGCGTTTAACGGATTGGCCCAGGCGATCGTGCAAAAAGCGGGTGGCCGTCCAGGCGCGATACAGATTACCGCTCGGTCCGAGGGGCTGATTTCTGGCCGGGTGGATGTGAAGGGATAGACCCGTCATATTAAAGCGCCGATCTGATTGCATCAGATCGGCGCTCTAATTTTTTGTTTTTACCCGCTTTTTGATCCGAGACGTGCCTCACACTTTTCGGAAAACGCTAATGGCCGGCAGGGGGACCAACCAGGATGTCGCGCTTGCCGACATGGTTGGCGGGGCCGACCACGCCTTCCTGCTCCATCTTTTCCATCAGGCTGGCGGCGCGGTTATAGCCGATCTGAAGCTTGCGCTGGATGTAGGAGGTCGAGGCCTTGCGGTCGAAGGTGACGTAGTAGACGGCCTTGTCGTAGAGGTCGTCGCCGGACCCGCCGCCTTCGCCGGCGCCGCCATCCGATCCGCTTTCTTCATCGCCGCCATAGGTGACGTCTTCGAGATAGTTCGGCGTGCCCTGATCGCGCAGGAATTGGGCGACGGCCTCGACTTCCTCATCCGATACGAAGGGACCGTGCAGGCGGGTAATACGGCCGCCGCCGGCCATGAATAGCATGTCGCCCTGTCCAAGCAGTTGTTCGGCACCCTGTTCGCCTAGAATGGTGCGCGAATCGATCTTGGAGGTGACCTGGAACGAAATCCGGGTCGGGAAGTTGGCCTTGATCGTGCCGGTGATGACGTCGACCGACGGGCGCTGGGTAGCCATAATCAGGTGGATGCCTGCGGCACGGGCCATCTGGGCCAGACGCTGGACCGCGCCTTCGATGTCCTTGCCCGCCACCATCATCAGGTCGGCCACTTCGTCGATGATCACGACGATATAGGGCATGGGCTCGGGCACCATTTCGTCGAATTCGTAGACAGGTTGACCCGTTTCATCGAAGCCGGTCTGAACCTTGCGCACGAAATTCTTGCCTTCGGCGGCAGTCGCGCGGGCGCGTTCGTTGAAGCTGGCGATGTTGCGCACACCAATCTTGGACATGCGGCGATAGCGGTCTTCCATCTCCTTGACGGTCCACTTCAGCGCCACGACGGCCTTTTTGGGGTCGGTGACAACCGGGGCCAGCAGGTGCGGAATGCCGTCATAGACGCTGAGTTCCAGCATCTTCGGATCGATCATGATGAATTTGCACTGCTCGGGATCGAGACGGTACAGGATTGACAGGATCATGGCGTTGACCCCTACCGACTTACCCGAACCGGTGGTACCGGCGATCAGCAGGTGGGGCATCTTGGCCAGGTCGGTGATATAGGGCTCACCGCCGATGCTTTCACCCAGCGCCATCGGCAGGATGTGACCGGCGCGCTCAAATTCGTTGGAGGCAAGAAGATCGCGCAGATAGACGGTTTCACGCTTATGATTCGGCAGTTCGATGCCGATGGCGTTGCGGCCCTGAACGATCGACACGCGACACGACCGGGCCGACATGTTCCGGGCGATGTCGTCAGCCAGGGCGACGACGCGGGCGCCCTTGACGCCGGCGGCCGGGGCCAGTTCGTAAAGGGTGACGACGGGGCCAGGGCGAATCTGGTCGATGACGCCGCGTACACCGAATTCCGCCAGGACGCTTTCTAGCATCCGGGCGTTCTGACGCAGCGAATCCTCGTCATAGGCGTGGCTGCGCGGCTTAGGTTTGGCCAGGATGGACAGCTCCGGCAAACGGAAATTGCCGGGCCGGAGGAATTCGAATACCGGCTGTTTTTCCGCTTCTACCCGGGGCGCAGGCTTGGCCGGTTTGATGTCCATGACAGGAAGGGGCGCGATGTCGTCGATAAAGTCGGGGTCTTCGTAAGGCGCCATTTCATCATCGAGCGGCGGAAGGGCGCCGGTCTTGGCCGTCTTTGGCGAAATACGCGGTCCTGCACTGAAGGCGGGGGCCGGGGCGGGCGCGAAATCATCGTCTTGGGCACCGTCATCGGCCAGGTCTTCGGCCACCGGCTTGACCTTTGGGGTGCGCTTTACTTTTGTGGCGACAGCTTCGCCCGCATTGGTCGCCATGCCGCCGAGGGACACGCCTGAAAACGCGTTGCGCGTCAGGGCGCCGATTGCGCTCGACAGATGCAGATAGTGGCCCATATGGAGGCTCAAAGCCTTGTTGAAACCAAGCAGGGCGAGGCCGCCCCAGATCACGCTGGCGATAATGGCCGAGCCGGGCAGGTGCATGAAGTCGAACAGCGATTTCAACAGGTTATGAATGCCCGATCCCCAGAAGCCGCCCCAGCTTTGGCCCAGAACCGCATCTTGAGAAGTCATCAGCGGGGCGATGGCGGCAGCCAGGGCCAGAACGAACAGCGTGGCCCATAGGGCGTGGAGACGCAGCTTCACGCGGGTTTGGTCCGGATCGGGATGGAAGGTGCGCTGCAGACCGAAATAGATCATCAGGGCGGCGGCGGGCCAGGCCGCCAGACCGATTGATTGCGAGCCTATATCTGCGATGATGGCGCCGAATGACCCCAGGGCATTGTGGATCGGACCGTGACCGACCGTATTGAAGCTTGGGTCTTCGGCGTGATAGGTCGCCAATGCCACGAACCCGGCGAAGCCCGCCAGCGCAACGAAGGCTCCGCGCAGACGGGCCATGATGGCGGATTGCCAGATGGCGCGCATATGGGTGTCAAAGGCGTTCCAAACGGTCATGGTCAGGCTGGACATAGGTACGATATCGGGTCTTCACAAGTTTCGGCTGAGCCTCAGCACATGCCATGAAAAGGGTTAAGAGCTGTTTACGATCCGGTGTCCCGGCCGACTTTCCAGCCGGATTTAGACAAAAATTTTAACCCTGTTGCCGATCTCCGCGTCACCTGACCGCATTGCGCTTTGCCGCCCGGCCGCTATGATGGGGGCATGAAAAGCTATGATGTGATTATCGTCGGTGCCGGCATGGCCGGCATGACCTTGGCCCTGGCCCTCAAATCCGGCGGACTTGAGGTCGCGCTGATCGAGCGCCAGCCGTTCGACGACATGCTCGATGTCTCCTTCGATGGACGTGCATCGGCCATCGCCTATGCCTGTTTCCGGCAATGGAAGGCCTTGGGCGTTGGGGATGTGCTTGAAAAACATGCCTGCCGGATGGACGAAATCTTCGTTACCGATGGTCATTTGCCGGGTGCTTCCGCGCCCCGGCCGCTGCCCTTTTTCCTCCACTTCGCCTCGGATGAAATTTCCGACCGCACTGGTGACGAACCGCTTGGCTACATGGTCGAAAACCGCCAGGTCCGTAAGGCGCTGTATGAGGAAGTCACCAGACAGGAAATTCGCCTGATTACACCGGCCACCGTGGCTGAACGTCGTGACAATGGGGCCTTCTCTGAACTCGATCTCGATACGGGCGAAACCCTGCGCGCGCCGCTGATCGTTTCCGCCGAAGGTCGCAAATCGACCCTGCGTGAAAAGGCAGGCATCAAGAATATCAACTGGTCATATGATCAAAGCGCGGTGGTGTGCACGGTTCAACTGGACCATTCGCACAACCACGTTGCCTACGAACATTTCCTGCCGACGGGGCCATTCGCCATCCTGCCGCTCAACGGCAATCGCGCCTGCATCGTGTGGTCGGAAACACATGCCAAGGCTAAGGCCTTGATGCAGGTGGACGATCAGTTGTTCCATGATCATCTGCTGGCCCGCTTCGGTGAGTTCTTGGGTAATATCACCCTGGTCGGACCGAAATTCATCTATCCGCTC
This sequence comes from Asticcacaulis sp. AC466, assembly GCF_000495815.1. Lineage (GTDB taxonomy): Bacteria > Pseudomonadota > Alphaproteobacteria > Caulobacterales > Caulobacteraceae > Asticcacaulis. Next base: position 57,867 of record NZ_AWGE01000001.1, read on the forward strand.
GGGCTTGGGCTGGCGGAAGAGATGTACAAAGGCCGCCTGGCCCTGCTGGCTGATTCCGCTCACGGCATCCATCCGATCGCCGGTCAGGGGCTCAATCTCGGTCTGAAAGATGTCGCCGCGCTGGCCGAAGTCCTGATTGAGGCAACGCGTCTGGGTGAAGATATCGGCACCGATCTGGTGCTCGAACGCTATGCCAAATGGCGTCGTTTCGACAATGTCTCGACCTCGGTGGTGATGGACGGTTTTGTGCGTCTCTTCTCCAACGGCAATCCGCTGCTGCGCCTGGCGCGGGGTGTCGGCATAGGCCTGTTCAACCGCGTGCCGGCCTTGCGCACCTTCGTCATGGAAGACGCCGGCGCGGCGACGGGCGACCTGCCGAAGCTGTTACGGGGCGAACTGGTCTAGCCAGCAGGTCTAGGCGGGATCGAACTTGCGCGCCTGATCGACCAGCATGATCGGTACGCCGGAGCGGATGGGGAAGGCCAGCCCGACGGTCGGGCTGATCAGTTCCTGAGCCGCCTTGTCATAGGTCAGCGGGCGGCGTGTTACCGGGCAGACCAGGGCTTCGAGCAGGCGCGGATCGACTTCGATCTCGGCCTTGAGGGAGTCGGTCTTGGCGTAGGTTTCGATATCGGTCATGGCGAGGCCTTAGCTAAACAGCATGGATGACAGGCGGCGACGGCCAGCCTTGGTCAACTCGGACGTATTGCCGAGCGCGGTAAAAATCTTGAACAGATAGGTACGGGCGGCCTGATTGTTCCACTCCGGCTCGTATTTGACGATTTCGAGTAGGGCGTTGATCGCTTCGGCCGTTTCGCCCTGTGCGGCCAGGGCGCGCCCCAGATCGTACCAGGCGTCGAAGTCGCGATCATTCTGGGCGACCTTCGCCCGCAGGCCGGCCACGTCGGTTGGCGCCCCTTCGGCCAGTTCCAGCGCGGCACGAAGTCCCAGGATGTCCGGATCCTTGTTGTCGGCCGGCACCTGGTCAAGAATGGCCTTGGCGTGGTCGGGCTGTTGCAGCTTCAGATAAATCCGCGCCATGCCGGCGACGGCCTTGTTGTTTTCCGGGTCTTGCTCCAGCACGAAGGCGTAGGCCTCCATGGCGCTGGGCATGTCGCCATCGTCGACCGACTTGGCGGCCAGGGCCAGGGCTTCGTCCAGGGACGGACCGCCATCGGCGGTGGCCAGCTTATCGATGAAGGCGCGCAGTTCTGTTTCCGACTTGGCGCCCATGAAGGCGTCGACAGGGCGGCCGCCGACGAACGCATAGACGGTCGGGATAGACTGAATGCGCAACTGCGCGGCAATGCCCTGGTTCTTGTCGACGTCGATCTTGACCAGCTTGACCTTGCCCTTCTGCTCACCGATCACCTTTTCGAGTGCGGGACCGAGCTGGCGGCACGGTCCGCACCAGGTCGCCCAGAAATCGACGATGACCGGACGGGTCATCGATTCCTCGATAACATCGTCCATGAAGGTCTGTTCGGTGCCGTCGATGATATTGGGGTCGTTGCTGGCCATGGGGTACCTCTCACATTTTGCCATTCGGCTTAGCTCAAGTGGGCCTTCGCTTCAATTGAATCAAGTGATCGCTGTGAAATCGATCACCACCAAATCACGTCCGAGCGAGGCGATGAAGGTGCGGAAATCGGCCTGGCTGAGCGATGTTGTGGCCGTGTTGGTCAACGGGTGGAAGTTGACGATATCGGCGTCGGCCAAGGCCTTGTCCAAAATGAACTTCACCCGGTGGTGCGGATCGTTGATCAGGCCCAGCGCGGTTACCGAGCCCGGACGCACGCCCAGGGCCGCATGCAGCCGCTCCTCCGATCCGAATGACAAACGGCCTGAGCCGATGATTTTAGGCAAGGCCTTCAGGTTGATCTGGGTGGTTTGTTCGGCCGATATCAGCCATAGCTGACCCTTGTCGTCCTTGAGAAACAGGTTCTTGGTATGGGCGCCGGGCAGTTGCGACTTTATGTCGTCACCTTCACCGACGCGGAAGACCGCTTCGTGGGAGAGGGTGCTTGTTTTCAGGCCCAAATCATTTAAGGCTTCGAGCAGTTTTTCAGGCGTGTAGAGCGTATCGGTCATGGCCGTTGTGTCTAACGCAATAAGGATGGAACTGCCAGATGGAACTGGAATGCTTCGTGATGACCACCTATCCCCCGGAAATCGTGCCGGGACGGCCCGATCGGGATTGGATGGATGCGTTTCAGGCCCGGTTTCCGTACCGTTGCCTGCCCCTGGTCATGGCCAATACGACCGGCTGGGAAATTATCTGCCCGGTCGATTTCACTGTTGTCTGGAACGGCGGCAAGGGTAAGGACGATTTGGTCATTTCCTGTGATTCCGATCCCGATTACGCGCTGGAACATCTGGTGTCGTCGCACTTCACCCATGGCGTCCTGACGTTTCATACCGGCTATATGTTCCGAACGCCGCCGGGCTACGCGGTCTTGGCATCCGGCGCTCCCAATCACGTCAAGGATGGCATCCAGCCGCTGACCGGGCTTGTTGAAACCGATTGGCTGCCTTTCCCGTTCACTATGAACTGGATAATGACGCGGCCGGGCATGGTGAGTTTCAAAAAGGGCGAGCCCTTCTGTTTCATCCAGGTCGTCGAGCACAAGAAGCAGGATGAATTCCAACCGGTGATCAAATCGCTGGAAAGCGACACGGAGCTGAAGAAGCAGTTTGATGCCTGGGCCAAGACGCGTTCGGAATTCAACGAAAGCCTGGTCCGCCGCGACCCTGAAACCATCAAGGAAGCCTGGCAGAAATTCTATTTCAAGGGTGAGAAGCCCGACCCCACAGGTCAAGTGATCGAGAAGGTGGACGACCATACCAACCGTCGCAGGCTCAAGACGCCAAAGGTTATCCGTCCCAAAAAAACAGGCAGATAAACAAAAACCCTCCGGCGCGAACCGGAGGGTTTTTTACTGGTTTGAGCAAAGCCCTATTGGCGCGGGGCGGCCGGGCGGACGATGCGGGGTTCCAGGCTAGACTTGATGGCGCGGGCGTCGTAGGCGGCTGGGTTGCTGTCGGGCTTTGGACCCTTATGCATGACGATTTCAGCGACCGCTTCGTAACGCGTATATTCAAAGGTATCCATGCCGAAGTCAGAGCCCCAGGCACCCCAGCGGCTCCAGCGGTTGCGGCCGTAGAAACGCCACGACAGGCCATCGTAAAACGGATCGTTATAGGTCACGGTGCGGCGTTTTTCGTCGGTGCCGCGCGATACGATTTCAAACCAGTCGAAACCGGAGCTAAGTGTCAGTTCGGCGGCCCGATACAGAAGATAATTTTCAACCGTGTCCCGACCCGTCATGTCGTTGCCGGAGAATTTTAGGCGGTAGCGGTTTTCTTCCAGCCGGGTTTCCGAATAACCGCGGTCACGGGTCGCCCCTGTGGCCATGGCGGGCTGATACGGAGTAGGCGTGGCGCAGGCCGACAATACTGTCAGGCTGGCGGCGGCCAGGAGGGCAAGGGCCAGAGGGCGGTTCAGGCGTTTCATTATGTAACTCCCCACGGATACGGAACTTTACCAGAGTATTAACCTGTCAAGATGAGGCGTCAATGTGGCATTTGTAAGCCGGGAATATTGCCGCCATAAGGGATTAGACGGGTTGGATATGGAACAGGTCTGTCAGGGAATGCCAGATGATCACCCCGGCAATACTGAGCAGGATCAGGCTGACGGCAATATCAAATCTCTGCTTGTTTTTCGGGTTTGTGAGCAGGTGCGACAGGGTGACTGCGCCCAGGCCATAACTGGTCATGGACAGTATATCCATACTGATGGATGTGACGGCGAAAACCGCCATCTGGGCCGGCATGGCGCGGTGGATATCGAGAAATGGCGGGAGAACGGCCGTGAAGAAAAGGGTCACTTTCGGGTTCAGCAACTGCACCATAAAGCCGTCACGGAACGTGCTCCATAAAGGGCTGTTGGGGTCGGCGGGTTCACTGAGGGAAAAGCTAAGCTTTTCGTTGCGCAGATCGAAGGCGCTGTACAAGCTTTTCAGGCTTATCCAGGCCAGGTAAACGCCACCGCCGATGGCGATGATCTGAAAGAGCAGGGGGAGGGTCATCATGATGACCTGCAGACCGAAGGCGGCCGCGATAAACCACACCAACGTGGCCAGATTGACCCCGACTACGCCCAGAAAAACTCGCCGGTAGGACCGCGCCAGTCCGATGCGCACGAAGAACATATTGGCGGGGCCTGGCGAAATCGCCATCAAAAACATAGCGGCCAGGAAGGCATAATATTTGTTGAGATCGACGACGGCGGACATGCGGCGCCGACTACCACATTTTCACGGCTTAGTGTGGGTTATCGCCTCGAATGTGGTGAATTGGCCGTCGGCGTAACGCAGCAGATCGATGCGAACCGTGCGATCGCTGAAATGCAGGATGTTAAAGCCCTGGGGTTGGCGGCGGATGCGGGTGGACATGGCGGTGGAGGCGCTGACGAATAGCGTTTTGTGCACGTCCGATTGGCGCGTCTCGATATAGGCATGGTGCTGGTGACCGGCCAGGACGATATCTATGTCCCGGTCGGCAATGGTTTTGAGCAGTTCTGCCGAATTGAAGACGGTGATATCGAGTGGAAATTCCTTTGGACTCATCAACGGATGATGCAGCACGAACAGACGCCACTGCGCGGTGCTGGCGGCGAAGCAGTCGGCGATATTGCGGCGTTGCCGGGCGCTGACGGCGCCGTTGGCCCAGTTCCAGTGCGGCAGAACGCGGCGTGCCGTATTGATCCCCTTGATATGCACCAAGGGCGTTGCCAGTTCGGGATTGAGATCGTGGGTCAGGTGGCGTTTGTAACGGGCGAATGGATTGATGAAGCGCGCCAGATCCATGCCGGGCAAGTCGTGATTTCCCGGGATGACGAACACCGGGACGGGCAACGCATCGAAAAAGGCGCGGCATTGCACGAACTCCTCTTCGGTGGCCGACTGGGTGACGTCACCGCTGGCTATAACCAGATCAACCTGTGCCGATATGATGTGCGCCAGCAAGGCGCGCATGATCGCGTCATCGTGGCTGCCGAAATGCAGGTCTGAGATATGAGCTATCTTCATGTCGGGCTTCATGTCGGGCTTCCGTTTGGAGGTAGGGCGTGGACGGATCGCGCCGTATAGCGCGCATGATCCGTGCCGAAGTTGCAGGCCATGTTCACGCCTCCCCCAAACGCCAGGGCCAGGCCTATCACGGCCATCATCTTGATGGGCTCTACCGGCTCTGCCGGTCGCCACATGTAAAACAGGCCGAGCAGGGCCAGCCACATCGATCCGAAGAACAATCCACCGGCTACGTCCGACAGCCAGTGAGCGCCGAGATATAGACGGGAAAAGGCGATGATGCCGACCAGGGAGACCAACCCGGTTACAATTGGAATACGGCTTCGGAACGGTAACTCGCGCGCCATTATCATGATGAGCATGCCGTAGAGAACCGCGTTGGTGGTCGAATGGCCGCTGGGGAAGGAAAAAACGCTGACACCCCCATAGTTCAGGTCGCCGGGACGGGCCCGTTGTAGGCCCAGCTTGATGGCCGAATTGATAAGGGAGCCGCCGCCGACCGCCATCAGCCAGTAGATCAGGGTGTGCCAGGCGCGCTTGTACATCAGCCAGACAGCCCCCGCCGCCGTCACCGCGACAACCACCCAGGTGTCGCCCAATTCTGTAATACCGATCATCAGTCGGTCCAGCATAGGGTTGCGTAGGGCTTGCAGGGCGGCATAGGTCAAATTGTCGGGACCGAACAGCGGGTCTTCCAGAAACACCTCTTCGATGATCTCGAAGAACAACCAGGCGCTTGTCACCAGGATGGCACCGAACAACAGAAGTGCCCGCCATTCCTGCCGTAACGGCAGCGGTAGTCGGTCGATCCGGCTGCGCCAGTTCATGCCTGCGCCTTTTCAGCAGGCACCAGCACATGAACGAAATCCGGCTTCAATGTGAATTCAAGCGGTGCTTTCAGCTTCATTACCTCGCCATCGACCGAAACCAGCGGCTTGTGATGCTGGCTGAAAATTCGGAACCGCTTGCCGGTCATTTCCGTCATATCGCGATCATGCAGCCAGTGGCCGAAGATCAATCGCCATAACAGGCGAACATGGTCCGACGATGTCTTGGTCGTAGAGATGTAAACAGCCAATTCGCCGCCCCTCAGGGAGACGCGCTTGAAATTGCTTTCGGTGAGTTTTTCCGAATCGGCAAACCGGTTGGCGGATATCACCACCGCCGGCGTGCGGAACTTTGACATCTTGCCGTCGGCTTCAATGACCAGCCGTGAGCGCTTGTTTTTGTCCATATTATTCAGGACAAACAAGAATAGTTTCGGCATCAACAGGAACTTGTTGGTCAGGCGATTGGCCTCGCGAAAGACCGAGGCCTGCGGCATGGTGCCCAGACTGGCGCAACACAGAAAGATCTCGCCGTTGACGAAACCGGCGTCCATGGTCTGTTCGGTGGTGCCGACGGCGTAGGCGGCAAGCGCCTGCTGCAGGGAGGAAAACCCCAGATCAATGGCCAGCAGGTTCATCGTTCCGAAAGGCAGCACACCGAACGCTTTTTGTTGGCCGGCCAATGACTTGGCTGTTTCACGGATCGTGCCATCACCGCCGCCGATAATCAGGCGCTCTGGCTGTGCCGCCAGTCGCTTGAGATTTTGCGCCATGTCTTCCGGTTCGGAAAAGCATAGCTCAGCGACCGGAAGGCCGCTGTCGGATATGGCCGTTTCGATAGCTGGACGGCCCATGTTGAGCACTGTGCCGGCCTTGCCGTTAATCAGAATATTGAAGCCGTCAGTGGCCATGCCGCCGCATTTCCTTGTTTGAACCGATAAGGTGGAAGAGACGGGTGCAAAGAGTCAATGTGGCATGATGCATCACGGATCGGCGGCAACAAAAAAGCTCCGCCTGCGCGGCGGAGCTCTGAGAGAATACCTGAAGATTGAATCAGCCGCGCTGATCGCGCTTGGCGGCGACCCGCAGGCGCAGGGCGTTGAGCTTGATAAAGCCCGCAGCGTCGCGATGATCGTAAGCGACCTTGCCTTCTTCGAACGTGACCAGGTCCTGATCGTACAGCGAATAGGGGCTTTCGCGACCGATAACGGTGACATTTCCCTTGTAGAGCTTGACCGTGACGCGGCCGGTGACCTTATCCTGGCTGTAATCGATGGCGGCCTGCAGCATATGGCGCTCGGGCGAGAACCAGAAGCCGTTGTAGACGAGTGAGGCATATTTCGGCATCAACTCGTCTTTCAGGTGCATGGCGCCCCGATCAAGCGTGATGGATTCGATACCGCGGTGCGCCGCCAGGAGGATGGTGCCGCCCGGCGTTTCATAGACGCCGCGAGATTTCATGCCGACGAAGCGGTTTTCGACGAGATCGAGGCGACCGATGCCGTTGTCATGGCCCAACTGGTTCAGTTTGGTTAGGAGGGCTGCCGGTGACAGGGCTTCACCGTTGATGGCAACCGGGTCGCCCTTTTCGAAGTCCATGGTGAAGACGGTCGGCGTGTCAGGCGCCGCTTCCGGCGAAATGGTGCGCTGGTAGACGAATTCCGGGGCTTCGACGGCCGGGTCTTCCAGAACCTTGCCTTCGGAGGACGAGTGCAGCAGGTTGGCATCGACCGAGAAGGGCGCATCGCCGCGCTTGTCCTTGGCGATGGGGATCTGGTGCTGTTCGGCGAAGGTGAGCAGGGCTTCGCGCGAGGCGAATTCCCATTCACGCCAGGGCGCGATGACGCGAATATCGGGTTCCAGGCCGTAGTAGCCAAGTTCGAAACGAACCTGATCGTTGCCTTTGCCCGTAGCGCCATGGCAGACAGCGTCGGCGCCGACCTTGCGGGCGATTTCGATCTGCTTCTTGGCGATCAGCGGACGGGCGATGGAGGTGCCGAGCAGGTACTGGCCTTCATAGACCGTGTTGGCGCGGAACATGGGGAAGACGTAGTCACGCACGAATTCCTCGCGCAGGTCTTCGATGAAGATGTTCTCTGGCTTGATGCCCAGCAGCTCGGCCTTCTTGCGCGCGGGTTCCAGTTCCTCACCCTGACCGAGGTCGGCGGTAAAGGTGACCACCTCGGCATTGTATTCCGTCTGCAGCCACTTCAGGATGATCGAGGTGTCGAGGCCGCCGGAATAGGCGAGGACGACTTTCTTGACGGGCTTCTCAGCGGGTGCGGACATGTTTGCAAACCTTTGGGCGGGGGAGACCATGTGAAAAAATTCACGCGCGCTTTACGGTCTATAGCCCCTCGATGCAAGACTTATTGCGTCGCCGCTAAAACTAAAGGCCGCCGCTGTCCCGACGGCCTGATTCCGAAAGGTCTAAACCGTGACCTGGGTGCCCAGTTCGACGACGCGGCCCGGCGGTATATGGAAAAATTCCGTCGGATTGGCGGCATTCTTCATCAGGAAGATGAATAGCTTGTCCTGCCACAACGGCATACCGGAATTGGCCGATGGTACGACCGAGCGTTTGCCGACGAAGAAGCTGGTGGCCATGATGTCGAACTTGAGCCCCAGCTTGCGACACAGACCCAGGGCGCGCGGCAGGTTCGGACTTTCCATAAAGCCGTAGATCAGGGTCACCTTCTTGAAGTCTTCGTTGATGATCTCGATGGAGACGCGGTTGCCTTCGGCCACGCGCGGCACGCCGACCGTCTTGACGGTCAGGATGATGTTCTTTTCGTGCAATACCTTGTTGTGCTTGAGGTTATGCATCAGGGCCACAGGCGCGGCTTCGGCGTCGGAGGTCAGGAATATGGCGGTTCCGGCCACGCGGTGCGGCGGACGCTTCTTCAGCATCTCGATCAGGTCGATGAGCAGAACACTGTCGCGTTTCGATTTATCGGCCAGCGTACGCGATCCGGTCGCCCAGGTCAGCATGATCATGACCAGTATGCCGGCCAGAAGCAGGGGCAGCCACGCGCCCTGCGGAATTTTCAGCAGGTTCGAGCCGAAGAAGACCAGATCGAGCGTACCAAGCGGTAAGAGAAGCGCCCAGGCCTGCCAGCGCTTCCATTTCCAGACATGGCGCAGGAAGACGTAGGCCAAAAGCGTATCGACCATCATGGCGCCGGTAACAGCAATGCCGTACGCCGAGGTTAGGCGATCGGTCGAGCGGAAGGCGAACAGCAGGATCAGCACGCCGATCATCAGCATGGTATTGATCTGCGGCACGAAGATCTGTCCGGCCTGGGTCTCGCTGGTACGTTTGATGTCGATGCGTGGCAGGAGGCCTAGCTGAACCGCCTGTTGGGTGATCGAAAAGGCGCCGGTAATGACGGCTTGAGACGCGATTACGGTCGCCATGGTGGCTAACCCGAAGACTGGCCAGTAAGCCACTTCGGGGACCATGCGCCAGAATGGATTTTCGCGCGCCGACGGGTCGGCCAGGGTGAGCGCGCCCTGACCCAGGTAGTTGAGCGTCAGGCAAGGCAGGATGAAAAACAGCCACGAATACTGGATCGGTTTCTTACCGAAATGGCCCATGTCGGCATACAACGCTTCGGCGCCGGTGACCGCCAGAAAGACCGAGCCCAGGATAACGAAGCCGGTAAACCCGTTGGCGATGAGGAATTCGATGCCATACTGCGGCATGAGTGCGACCAGGATCCCTGGCTGGTCGAAGATGTGATATAGGCCCAAACCGCCGAGAACAAGAAACCAGACCACGGTGATGGGGCCAAAGAAGTTGGCCACCTTTGCCGTTCCCTTGGATTGCACCATAAACAAGGCGATCAGGATGACTGCTGAAATCGGCACGATCAGGTGGGACATGGACGTGCCGATACCGGGGGCATCTTTCAGTCCTTCGACAGCGCCGAGCACCGAAACTGCGGGGGTGATGATGCCGTCGCCGTAGAACAGAGCTGCGCCGCATATGCCAAGGAAGAACACTGTCGGCGAATATTTTCCGAGTGCCTTTTGTGTCAGGGCCATGAGGGCCAGGGTGCCGCCCTCGCCCTTATTATCCGCCTTCATCAGAAAGAGAACATATTTGACCGTGACAATCATGATCAGCGCCCAGAAGACAAGTGAAATCACCCCCTTCACGGCCAATTCTGCGCTCGTGCCCTCACGCGTGTGAAAGAGCGCTTCGCGCATGGCATAAAGTGGGCTGGTTCCGATGTCGCCGAAAACAACGCCGATTGAGCCCACGGCCAACGCCCAGAAGCCGTCCGTACCATGACCATGGCTGGATACGGCCTCGGCCTCTGACGCATGGGGGTCAGTGGCGGAAGACTCTATTTTTTGATTTGTGTTGACGCCAGGGGCAGCGGCATCACCGGTGTCTGACTGCGGTGAGCCCGGTGTGTCTGCCGGTGCCTCAGGACGGGTATCCCCGATCATGCATACTCTCCTGAGGGGTGCCGAAATGGCAGGATGACACACGTCATCTGGGAGGCCCTCGCTTGAACTGCGGGCTCTTACGCCTATTTATAGACACATTCAATCTCGATTGTTGTTGTCTTTGGGGGTCTTGGGCGTAAGCCCCCTATCAAATGACAGAGAATTCTAATATCTAGAAGTGGCAATGTCAGATAGTCAAAGATTTCCTGTGGCCGCCCACACGCTGGCCTACCTGGCCCACCGCAACGCCTATTCGCGTGAACAGGCGGTGTCTTCATCTGTGCTGGCTGCGTCGATCCCGACAAATCCGGTCGTGATCCGCCGGATGACCACGCAACTGGCCAAGGCTGGCCTATTGGCGACCTGCTCAGGCGTGTCTGGCGGGGCCTGGCTGTTGCGCCGGCCTGACGATATCCGGCTTGACGAAGTGCTGAAGGCCGTCAATGGCTGTGCGCATCTGGGCTCTGCGCCCCTGGGGGCCGAAGGGTGTCCGGTGAGCCAGGCCATCCCCAAGGCGGTCAATGAAGCCATGATGGCGGCCAACATCGCAGCAGCGAAAAGCCTGGCGACATTCACTGTGGCCGATCTGCTCAAGCATACGGCTAAGCTGCCGGTCGAATGCCCGGCGCAATAGCGCGAATAATCTTGCCTTTCGACTAGGGTTCGTGTTTCGGTTTTCCCTCATTTTGATTTGGGGAACTGATTTGGCACGCCGTCTGGTTCTGATCACGGGCGCATCTTCGGGCATAGGCCTGGCCTTCGCGCGTATCTATGCGTCGCATGGCTGGGATGTCGCCCTGACGGCGCGACGCGGTGATCGCCTGGACAAGTTGGCGGAGGAAATCCGTCTGCGTTTCGGTGTCGAGGCCCACGCCCTGCCGGGTGACCTGGCGAACCCAAACACGCCCGAAGCCCTGCAAAAAGGCATACTGGCGCTGGGCCGCAGCGTCGACGGTCTGGTCAATAACGCCGGTTACGGTCAGCCGGGCGGTTTTGTCGCTACGTCGCTCGAAGATCACAAGGCCTTCCTGCAAGTCATGATGCTGGCCCCGGTGGAACTGATGCATCGTTTCATACCCGACATGAAGGCGCAGAAATTCGGCCGTATCGTCAATGTCGCTTCCCTGGCGGGGTTTCTGCCGGCGTCGCCTGGCGATACGATGTATGGGCCGGTTAAGACCTTCCTGACCCGTTTTTCGCAAAGCCTGCATCTGGAACTGCGTGACCATGGCGTGCACGTCAGCGCCCTGTGTCCGGGCTGGACCTATTCTGAATTTCACGATGTCGTCGGTTCACGCTCCAAATTATCGAAGGCCATTCCCGAATGGTGGTGGATGGGCGCCGATGAGGTGGCCCGCGAAGGTTATGTCGCCGCCGAAGCCAACCGCGCCTGCTGCGTGCCCGGCGCGCCGAACAAAACGGCGGCGGCCCTGCTCAAGGTGCTGCCCGACGACTGGACGATGGAATTGGCGTCAGGACAACTCAGCAAAATCCACCGATAAGTCGCTGAGGTGGCCTGCAAATGCCCGTTTTCTGTGCGCCCTTGCTCATGTACCGGAGTACATGTCGCTTCGGGTGCTCGAAAGCCGGACATTTTCGACTCACCCCAGCGACTTATATTCCTGACTAATCTCTAACTGTGCTTGCCGCTTTCGTACGGGTGAGCGGCCGACGGCAGGATCAGGTTATGGGTGATCTCGCTGACTGCGGAGATGATGATCTGCACCGACAGGGCGCACAGGATCAGACCGAGCACGCGCACAACGACCACCATGCCGACCCGACCGAAGACGCGCGATATGGTGTTTGAGAACAGCAGGGTGACCAAAACCGCCGCGCCGGTGGTGAAGATGGCGGCTACGCCCGTCGCCAGGCCGATATAGCCGAGTTTTTGCGCCTCTCCGGCCTGAATGATGACGGTCGAAATCGTGCCCGGGCCGACCATCAGCGGGAAGGCGAATGGCACGACCAGCTTTTCAAAGGCGTTTTTGGCTTTTTCCCGGTGGCCGAGCGGTTGCACGCCGGTGGTTGGGTCGCCGCCATGCTTGACGTCTTCGGCCTGGGTGAAGCTGTCGATGAAATCGCCGCGCGCCATTTCCAGCCCCATCAGGAACAGCAGCAGGCCGCCGGCGATGCGGAAGGCATCCATGGAAATGCCGAAAAATTTCAGGATGCTCAGGCCGGCAAAAAAGAAGATGGTCAGGATCAGCGCCGTGAAGATCGAAATATAGATGCTCAGCCAGCGACGCGAGGTCGATGTCTGGCTTTGCGTGGCGGCGGCATAGATGGGCACATTGCCGATCGGATCGATCAGTGCGAAAAGCGTGATGAAGAAGTTGACGTAGAACTCAACAAGAGTCATTGGCAGGCCCAGAGAGAATTGCGCTACCACACAGCAATTCGCTCCAGATCGCAACCCCTGCAGAGAATTTGCCCATGCCCAACGCCGATCCGCGCCTCATTGTCGCCCTCGACGAACCCGATCTGACTTCGGCGCACAAGCTGGTGGCGAGGCTCGGCGACAGCGTGAGCTATTACAAGGTCGGCCTCACCCTGCTGGCCCAGGGCGGCCTGAGCCTGTGTCAGGACCTGAAGGCGCAAGGCAAGCTGGTGTTTCAGGACTGGAAGCTGCACGACATCGGCGCTCAGGTCGAAGGTGCGGCGAAGGCGGTGACATCGGGGGCCTGCGATCTACTGACCGTTCATGCCGAACCGCAGGTCATGAAGGCGGCGGTCGCCGGCCGCGTCAATCCGAAAACCCGGATCATTGGTGTTACGGTCATGACGTCGCTCAGCCAGGCCGATCTGGATGACATGGGTTACGGCATGTCGCTGACTGATCTGGTGCTAAGACGGGTCGATCAGGCGGTCGAATGTGGTCTGGACGGCGTGGTCGCCAGTCCGCACGAAGCGGCGATGATCCGCGCTCGTGTACCGGCCGATTTCCTTATCGTTACGCCGGGCGTGCGTCCGGTCGGCGCCGACGTCAACGATCAGCAACGTATCGCCACGCCGGAAGACGCGTTCCGCAATGGTGCCTCGCATGTGGTGGTTGGGCGTCCGATCACGCGCGCTGCCGACCCGGTCGCTGCGACCCAGGCCATCCTGGCGGCGATTCAGAATATCTAAAAATCTACGGCGATGCCCTTGCGCTCCCAGTCGCCGAAGCGCGTCGGTTCCGGCCCGGTCGGTCCGCCGTCTTCAACCGCCCTGGCGATTTCGGCCTCATCCTTGGCGCGGCGTTCCGCCGCCTCGGCCAGGGCGCGCTTGGCGGCTGGCGTCAGGACCTTCTTTGTCTCCAACGCACTGATGTCCTGAATCTTTTCACCATCTGATGACATTTTCGTAACCGCCTTGCGGGAAATGGCCGGGATTTCCATATCTAGGCCCTAACCGGTTGTTTCTCAAGGAGCTACACGACAAATGAACCCGTTCAAGACCTATCTGCTTCTCGCAGGCCTGACCGCGCTGTTTGGCGCCATCGGTTTTGCTCTGGCAGGGCCCACGGGTATGCTGATCGCGCTGGGCCTCGCGGTGGCGATGAACCTTTTCGCCTATTGGAACTCGGACAAGGCGGTGCTGCGCATGTATGGCGCACAACGCGTCGAGCCGCAGTCCGGCAATGCCCTGCTGCGCAATTATTATGATGACGTCGCCGAGCTGAGCCGCCGCGCCGGATTGCCCATGCCGGCGGTCTATATCATGGAGTCGGACCAGCCGAACGCCTTCGCTACGGGGCGCGACCCCGACCATGCGGCGGTCGCCGCGACCACGGGACTGTTGCGCATGTTAGAGCGTGATGAAATCCGGGGCGTCATGGCGCACGAACTGGCGCACGTAAAAAACCGCGACACCCTGACCATGACGATCACGGCGACTCTGGCCGGTGCCATCTCGTCGCTGGCCAACTTCGCCATGTTTTTTGGCGGATCGCGCGACGATGAAGAGGGTCACAGCAATATTGTCGTCACCATCCTGATGATGATTCTGGCCCCTATCGCCGCCATGCTGGTCCAGATGGCGATTTCCCGCACGCGTGAATATGAAGCGGACCGCGTCGGGGGCGAAATCTGCGGCGATCCAGATAGTCTGGCCCGGGCTCTGAAGACAATCGAAGCCTATGCGAAGGGTACGATCAATTACGGTGCCGAACGCAATCCGGCGTCCGCGCATCTGTTCATCATCAATCCCTTGCATGGCCGCGGCATGGACAATCTGTTCTCGACTCACCCGGCAACGGAAAACCGCGTCAAGGCCCTGATCAAGCTAGGCATGGACATGAAACGGCGTTCCCCGGCGGCAAACGGCTTTACGAGCGTGCCCACAACGCCTATGAGCTAGGCGAAATTGTCTCCCCCGCGATCGTCGCGGGGGATTTCTTTATTTGCGAAGCACCTTACATGGCCCCGAACAGACCTCCCTCGAAGCCCTCAGGCGGCAAGCCCACCTTCCAGCGCAAGCTCGTCAAGCGCCCACCTTCGAAGGGCATGGCCGCCAAGATCGCCGCCAAGCAGGCGCCGATCAAGCATCCGGACCCCATCATCAATACGTCCGATGATGGCGATATCGGCATGAATGCGCGCATCGCCGCCATGACCCTGATCGATGCGGCGCTGACCAAGCGGTCCGGTTTCGACGAAGCCGTGACGCGTGCAGAGTTCCTCAGCCTGTCCGAATCCGAACGCAGCTTTGCCCGCGCCATGGCCTTGCTGGTGCTGCGCCGTCTGGGTCAGCTCGACCATTTGATTGAAAAGCGGACGCAGAAGACACCTTCCGCGGCCGTGTGCGATCTGTTGCGTATCGGTCTGGTCCAGATCGGCTTCATGAACGTGCCCGATTTCGCCGCCGTTTCGACGACGGTCAAACTGGCGGAACGCGCCTCAAACACCCGCCCTTTTAAGGGCCTCATCAACGCCATCCTGCGGGGCGTCATTCGCGACCAGGAAAAGTTCGGCGGCGGGCTGCCTGCGCCGATTGCTTCGCGTCTCGCGCCCGATTGGCTATATGCGCGCTGGAAGGCCGCCTATGGCGAAGACAATGCCAATGGTATCGCCTACACCCTGACCGAAGAGCCGGCCACTGACCTGACGTTCAAAAGCCAGGCCGATCTCGAACGCCATGCCGAGGCGTTGGAGGGTGCCGATCTGGGCGGCCTGACCTTGCGCAGCGCCCTGCGCGGCGACCTGCGCGAATGGGCAGCCTACGAAGACGGTGTGTGGTGGGTTCAGGACGTGGCCGCTACGGCGCCGGTGAACGTGCTGGGAGACATTACGGGTAAGACGGCCATCGACCTGTGCGCGGCGCCCGGCGGCAAGACCATGCAATTGGCAGCGCGCGGAGCTCAGGTTGTCGCCCTTGACCGGTCGAAGAATCGGTTGAAGCGGGTTGAAGAAAACCTGGCCCGTACAGGCCTGTCGGCGGAAATCGCCATGGCCGATGCCGAAACCTATGACGATACGCGCCAATTCGATATTGTCCTGCTTGATGCGCCCTGTTCGGCGACCGGCACCTTCCGCCGCCAGCCCGACGTGTTGTGGGCGACCCGCCCGGCCGATATTGCCAAACTGGCCGACGTCCAGCACCGCCTGCTCGATTCGGCCGCCGATCGGGTAAAGCCCGGCGGTGACCTCGTCTATTCGACCTGCTCCCTGGAACGCGAAGAAGGCGAGACCCAAATTCTGGCCTTCCTGCGCCGACACAAGGACTTTACCTTGGTCAAGCTTTTGCCCGAAAGTGCGGCTGATATCGGCGTCCCCGCCGAATCGATCCGTCCGGAAGGCTGGCTGCGTCTGTTGCCGCACCACCGTCCAGGCGGCCAGGATGGTTTTTTTGTCGCCAAACTGCGGCGCGGTTAACCCGTCAAGCCGGTTGACCTGATACATGTAAGCACCTTAAGCAATGCATCCCTTATCCGCGAGTTGCCTATGACCACCCCGTTGATCTGTCCGTCCATCCTGGCTTCCGATTTCGCCAAGCTCGGCGAAGAGGTCCGGGCCATTACCGAGGCTGGCGCCGATTGGGTGCACATCGATGTGATGGATGGCCATTTCGTGCCCAACATCACTATCGGGCCCGACGTGGTCAAAAGCCTGCGTCCGCACTCGAACCTGCCGTTCGACTGCCACCTGATGATTTCGCCGGTCGATGCCTATCTTGAAGCCTTTAAAAATGCTGGCGCTGACTATATCAGCCTGCATCCGGAAGCCGGTCCGCACCTGCACCGGTCGCTGAAATATATCCGACAGCTGGGGGCCAAGGCGGGCGTCGTGCTCAATCCCGCCACACCGGTCGATATTCTAGACTGGATCATGGACGACATCGATCTGGTTCTGGTCATGAGCGTCAATCCGGGCTTCGGCGGCCAAAGCTTTATCGACAGCCAATTGCGCAAGATCGAGGTCATCCGCAAGAAGCTGGATGCGGTCGGCCATCCTGCCATCCTTCAGGTCGATGGCGGCGTGAATGCGCAGAACGCCCATCTCTGTGTCGCGGCCGGTGCCACAGCCATGGTCGCCGGTACGGCGGTGTTCAAGGGTGGCCCGTCCGCCTACGCCCAGAATATCAAGCAACTGAAAGGCCTGTAATGCAGGCCTACGAATCCACCCCCCTTGCCGATGTCTTCGCTGCGGCCGCGCCGTGGCAAAAGGTGGTTGGCGCATGGTTGCGCAAGCAGGCCGGGGCGGAACTCTTCGGCATGCCGGGTTACCGCCTGACCCTTAAAGGGCGCGTGCCCGACGGCCTTCTGGCGGCGCCGCGTGACGGCCGGCCAGCCAACGCCATGCAGGGCAAGGCCATCCTGTCCGGCCGGTTTGCCCTCGCCAATGCGCGCATGAGCGTCCAGGGGTCCGGCGACCCTTGGAATCGTTCGTCTCCGACGCGTGCTTTTGCCATCTCCCTGCATCAATTCGCCTGGCTGGCGCCGTTGATGACCCAAGGCGACGATGGCGCTAAGGAAGCAATGCGGCTTTTCCTGCTGTGGGCGCGGACCTTCCGTAACTGGACACCGTTCACCTGGGGCGAAGAAGTTCTGCCGCGCCGGCTGATTAATTTATCGGTCTATGCCCGGCGTCTGGCCGCCGTCTCGACTCCGGAAGAGGTGCACTTGCTGGCCCAGTCCCTGGCCGAGCAGGGCCGTCATCTGCTGCGCCTGCATAATAATCAGGCCTGTCAGGCCTCACGTGCCGTGGCCCTGGTCGCTGTCGGCTGCGTGTTGTCAGGCGGCGTGGGGGATGGATTCCGCAAGAAGGGGCTCAACCGGCTTAGCAAGGCGTTACGCCGTACGGTGCTGGCGGATGGATCGCATGCCTCGCGCAGTCCCGAGGAAGGCTTGGAGCTGCTTTACGACCTGCTGCTGCTGGTCGATGGTCTCAGCCAGCGCAGCCAGCCTGTGCCCGACTATATCGAGCAACACATTGACAGCCTGTCGCGCTTCGTACGGACACTCAGCCACCCGGATGGCTCTCTTGTCGCCTTTCAGGGCGCGGAGTCTGTCAGCGAAGACCAGATAGCGCCGGCGCTTCTACAGACCGATGCCGCGGGCGGGGCATTGCCGCTTGTGCTCGAGCAAGGACGTTATCATTGCCTGCTGGGCCGCTCACTAAGCGTTTTTGTCGATACGGGTGAAGCCAGGGCCGGCGATTTCGGCTCAGCCGCGTGCGACTACCCCATGACCTTCGAAGTCTCCGGTGGTCGTGACAAGCTGATTGTCTCACCTGGTTGGTCGCCGATCCAGTCAGATCGTCATGCCTTACGTGTCGTTGGCGCTGCCAATACGCTTAGCCTGGGCGACGACGTCATTCTGAAGCCGATGTCGGGAAAATTCGGCGAACTGCTGCATTTTGCCTTGGAAGGCCTGCGTTACAAGGTTCGGTCGCGTCGCGTCGAGGCCGAAGATTCCGGTACATTGCTGGAGATGGAACATGAAGGCTGGCGCAGCAAGTTCGGCCTGAAACACGAACGCCGTCTCTATGTCGATACCCAGCGCGACGAACTGCGAGGCGAAGACCGCTTGACGCCTATGCCGTCGAAAAAGGATATGCCGGTCCAGACGCAATATACGGTGCGCTTCCTTTTGCATCCCGAAGTCCAGGCTTCACTGGCACGGGACAAGAAGAGTATTCTTCTGCGTGGACCGGGCGGGCGTGGTTGGTGGCTGCGTCACGATGCGCGCGACGTGTCGCTCGACGAAGGCTTGGTATTCGAAAAGGGCGTGGCGCGCAAAACGACGCTGGTTGCCTTGCATGGCACCGCACGGCTTGACGGTCAGAACCGCCTGCGTTGGAAGTTGTCACCCGCGGAAGCGTGAAGCCTGTAAACCTTTATAGGTTCTAAGACAGCTCCCAACTGCTTTCTTACATCGGAAAATGGATACTGCGCGCCAAATCCGCACGTGCTTGCGTGTGTTGAATAGGAGTACGATAATGACGCATATTCTGAAGACAGCCGCCGCCGCCCTGGTCAGTGTAACCTTGATCGCTGGCTCCGCAGCCATTCCAAACGTAGCGGACGCGACGACCTACCGCTGCAAATATGAGCAAAAGCGCTCGGGTGACAAGGGCGCCATCGTTGGCGCTATTGCCGGCGGCCTTCTCGGCAGCCAGATTTCCAAGAATGAGCGCGGGCTCGGTACTGTCGGCGGCGCTGTTGCCGGTGGCTATATCGGCAGTAAGGTTGCTAAGAACAGTGTGAAGCGCCGTTGCGTCGATGAGGCGGCCTATCGCACGCGCACTGTTTATGAAACAGATCGCCATGGCCGTAAGCACAAGGTCGTCTACCGCTATGTTCGCGAATAAAAATAGCCAATAATTTTTCGCGATGACCCATAACACAGGCCCTGCCGCACGCGGCAGGGCCTGCGCACGTTTGGATGACAGGGTTGTCATAATCTATTTAAGATATTCAAAAATAAATGCTTTTCTGAACGAAAATGAACGTCTGTGTCAAATCCCGTTCAGGTTCGAAGGCTTATAACGGTCTCATCAACGGCACACGGCCCCGGATCAACCGGACCAGCCAGTCAGGCCACAGACACGAAGGACTAAAGTTATGAGCACGATCTTTAAAAACAGCATGAAACGCTTTGGCGCCGCGGTCATCACCTCCGGCCTGATCCTCGGCTCCACGGCGGCGGTTGTCGCCCCGACCACCGCTTCGGCCCGCACGACCTATCAATGTGAGGTCACCAAATCCAATAGCGCCAAGACCGGTGCGATCCTGGGTGCCATTGCCGGTGGCCTGCTGGGCAGCCAGGTTGCCAAGAATGAAAAGGGCTTAGGCGCTGTCGGTGGCGCGGTCGTCGGTGGCGTACTGGGCAACAAGCTGGGCAAGGACCAAGGCAAGGATACCTGCAAGAAGGCCGAAGCCGCCATGGAGCGTCAGCGTTACGAAGACCGCTACTACAACCAGCGTTACAGCTACAAGTCTTACCGCAGTGGTGACCGGTACGCGTCTCGCTACTAAATTGGTAGCTTGAGATTGCGGTCACCAGCGAAGACCCCGCCGTGCTCACCCACGGCGGGGTCTTTGTGTTTTGCGGGGTAGGCAAACCCCGCGGTGTCGTGTAAACCGCGCGGCATTCAGCTTAACACCGCAAGGCCGCCTGACCCCCGCCGGGACCGGACTTGCGCCGCCAAAACCTCTGGGTTTTGCCAATTCGATAGAGACCTGTCATGCCTGCTGCCCCCGATTTTCCGCCCGCCGCTGATCTCGTTACGCCTAAGCGCGCACTCATCTCCCTGTCAGACAAGGCGGGCTTGATCGAGGCCGCGCAGGCCCTGGCTGCTGCGGGCATCGAAATCCTGTCAACGGGCGGCACGAAGGCGGCCATTGCTCAGGCCGGCATCGCGGTCAAGGACGTATCGGAGGTCACAGGCTTTCCGGAAATGATGGACGGCCGCGTAAAGACCCTGCACCCCAAGGTGCATGGTGCGCTTCTGGCCTATCGCGACGCACCGGAACATGCGCGCGCCCTGGCGGAGCATGACATTCAGCCGATCGACATCGTCTGGATCGATCTCTATCCGTTCGAGAAGACCGTTGCCGCTGGCGGCACGTTCGAAGCGGCGATCGAAAATGTCGATATCGGTGGTCCGGCCATGATCCGTTCATCAGCAAAGAACCACCCTTATGTCAGCATCTGCGTCGACAAGGCAGGCATGGATGAGGTTCTGGCGGCGATCCAGGAAACCGGTGCGACCTCGCTCAGCTTGCGCAAATCCCTGGCTGCGCGCGCCTTCGCCCGCACCGCCGCCTATGACGCGGCCGTGTCGAACTGGTTTTCCACCCAGTTGGCGGATACCTACCCGGTGCGCAAGACCATCGGCGGCGAGCGTCTTCAGACCATGCGCTACGGAGAAAACCCGCACCAGACCGCGGCCTTCTACAAGACGGGCGAAGACCGCCCCGGCGTCGCCACCGCCCGTCAATTGCAAGGCAAGGAACTGAGCTATAACAATGTGGCCGATACGGACGCCGCTATCGAACTGGTCGCCGAATTCGATCCGTCGCAATCGGCCGCCTGCGTCATCGTAAAACATGCCAATCCGTGTGGTGTTGCGACCGGTAATGATCTGCTCACCGCCTACAAGCGCGCATTGGAGTGCGATCCGGTCTCGGCGTTTGGCGGTATCGTGGCGCTGAACCGTAAGCTCGACAAGGCCACGGCCGAAAAGATCGTCGAAATCTTCACCGAAGTCGTCGTCGCACCGGACGTCGATGAGGACGCCATCGCTGTCTTTGCTGCCAAGAAAAACCTGCGTCTGCTTATCACCGGCAAGTTGCCCGATCCGCTGTCCGGCGGTCAGGTGTTCCGTTCGGTGGCCGGCGGCATGCTTATCCAAAGCCGCGATACGGCGCGCATCACGGCGGCCGATCTCAAGGTCGTTACGCGCCGCCAGCCGACGCCGACTGAAATCCAGGACATGCTGTTCGCTTTTACCGTCGCCAAGCACGTCAAATCGAACGCCATCGTCTACGCCAAGGACGGCCGTACAGCCGGCATCGGCGCGGGTCAGATGAACCGTCGCGACTCGGCCCGTATCGCCCGCCTGCGCGCCCAGGAAGCTGCAGAAGGCCTGGGTCTCACGGAAAGCCTGGCGCAAGGGTCGGCCTGTGCTTCCGAAGCCTTCTTCCCGTTCCCCGATGGTCTGCTTGAAGCGGCGGCAGCGGGCGCCACGGCGATTATCCAGCCGGGTGGTTCGATTGGGGATCAGGCGGTCATCGACGCCGCCGACGCGGCGGGTTTGGCCATGGTGTTTACGGGCGTGCGCGTGTTCCGCCACTAAGCGCCCCGAGCCTGTTAGCTTTTGGCATAGGTGGTTATCAAAGGGCCCGGAGCATTCCGGGCCCAATGTCTCGGCAAGGCGGACGGGAGCAACCCCATTTTCCAGCCGGACGTGCGGCCAAACCGTGTCGGTGCTGTTCCGACGGGCGTCGTCTGGCCTGCCTAATGCATTTCCGTGGCTGATGGATCTATTTGCCTAAATGCCCGTGGCGACAGGTTTTTTTTAGGGTCTCTATTACCGGCGTCTTCATGATACCGGTTTCTTCTCCATTTCGCAGATATGGCGAGAAAAATTCCGAATTGCTGAAAAAAATGTATTCATGGTAGCGATATCAGTGCGTTAATCTATCAACAACCCCTTGAACTCATTTTCATTTTCGGACATGCTTGAAATGGTAAGTTTCACCTGGCGGGGGAGATACATATGCTGAAATCAGAACTCATTGAACGCCTGGCCTCCGAATATCCGCATCTGACGCAAAAAGACGTCGAACGGGCCGTCAATCTGATTCTTGAATCCATGATTTCCACGCTGGAAAAGGGCGGTCGTGTAGAGTTGCGTGGTTTTGGTGCCTTGAGCGTTCGATCACGGCCGGCCCGGGCCGGGCGTAACCCGCGCACAGGCGAATCCGTCAAGGTACCGGCCAAGCATGTGCCGTTTTTCAAAAGCGGCAAGGAATTGCGCGAGCGCCTGAATCTCTCCGGCGATGATAACGGATAAGGAGCCTCGGTCGTGAGCATTGTTTCCGAATTCAAAACCTTCCTTATGCGTGGCAATGTCATCGACCTGGCGGTCGGTGTCGTTATCGGTGGCGCCTTCGGCAAAATCGTCACCTCATTGGTAGACAACATCATCATGCCGCCAATCGGGCTGGCCACGGGCGGTGTTGATTTTTCCAACCTCAAGCTGATCCTGAAGCCTGCTGACGCTGCGGCCAAAACGGCTGAAGTGGCCATTTCCTATGGCCTGTTCATTAACACGATAATCCAGTTTGTGATCATCGGCACCGCCATCTTCCTGGTGGTCAAGGCCATCAACAAGCTGATGCCGGCCCCTCCGCCACCGCCACCGCCCGCACCACCGGGGCCTTCGCAAGAAGAACTGCTGGCGGGTATCTTGGCTGAACTTAAGGCGCAAAACGCGAAATAACAAAAAGGCCCGGAGCGGTGATGCTCCGGGCCTTTTCTTTTTGGCTTAGGCTTCAGGCGGGAAGCTTGATTTCGCCGGTAAAGTGACCCTTGAAGGCGGTCTCCGCCAGGGGTAGGCGTCCCGAAGGCGCCTCACGCGCCTGCAAGCCTTCCGGCAAGCTTGAGGTTTCGCCCTGATACCCGATGGCAACCGCCGCATCGAGCTTCAAGTTGTCCGGCAAGCGAAGTACGACCGGCACCTTGTCATATTCAATTCCCGCCATGCCGTGGGCAACCATGCCCATGCTGTGGGCCTGTAAAGACAGCGACATAAAGGCGGATCCGGCGTCGAAGCTGTTGGTAATGTTCTGACGCTGACCGTCGAACGACGTCACGGACGCGATAAAAATCAGCGCGCCGGCATTCTTGGCCCAGCCTTCATTGAACGGCACCAGCAGGCTGAGCAGGGTGTCGAATTCCGGTTCGCCGCGTACGCCATAGAAGAAGCGCCAGGGCTGAAGATTTGAGGCCGACGGCGCCCAGCGCGCGGCTTCCAAAACGGTCAGAACCTGTGTTTCCGTCACCGGCCGATCGGAAAAGGCGCGCGGCGACCAGCGCTCAAGAAATTGTTTTTCGATGGGGTAGTCGGATGTGCGCTGGGTCATGATGGCTCTCACTCCATTAAATGCTGGCCATTAAATGCTGGCCATTAAATTACTGGCTTTTGCGGCTGATTTCTGATTCACCTCAAAGGCTGGCAAATCAGCAATGTGTAACTATATGTGTGTCAGTTACTTTTTTTCAAGAGGTGAAGTGTTTGCTCGATACAATTCAGCGCAGGTTTTCGCTTCTTGAACCCTACATAACCGCCTATGGCCCGTCCGATGCCGTATGTCGTCCGGCAGTCCTGCTTTTTCATGCCTGTAACGGCGTACGCCATCATATCCATGACTATGCCCGCCAGGTCGCGGCCCTCGGTTACCGCGCCTATGTCATAGACAGTTTCCTGCCGCGCGGATGGGATCATACTGCGGCCATGAGCCTGGTATGCTCGGGTCTGGCGTTGCATGGATATGAACGCTCGGGCGACGTGCTGGCGGCAATATGGGGACTGGCGCAACGCCCAGAGGTTGATGCCGGCAACCTTATTCTGGCAGGCTGGAGTCATGGCGGCTGGTCGATCATGGATCTCATGACCCAGAAGCTAACCCGTCCGGGTGAGGCGCGACTCGAAAACGGTTCGCCCGAACCCCTGAAGGGGGTCAAGGGCCTGTTCCTTGTCTACCCCTATATCAATTTCCCGGCGCGGTCGAATACCCATGGCTGGGAATACCGGCCCAAGACCCAAGCGGTACTGGCGCGGCAGGATTTCCTGACGGCGCACAGCCATGCCGACCATATCTTCACCCATCTGAAAAGCGAAGGGGTGCCGGTCGAACGGCTGGACCTCGAGGCCACACATTGCTTCGATGAAGACAGTGCGCTTCATTTCGGCCCCCTGATGGCCTATGATAAGGCCAGCCACAAAAAAACCGAGATGGCGTTCGAAGCCTTTATACTGGATGTTTTCAAGGGCGCGTGACGCCCTGATCATGGGGGATGGTCAATGGATACTATGGCGCAGCGTTATGCCCTTCTGGAGCCGGATATTACCGTCTACGGTCCGGACGATGAGAGTGTCCGCCCGGCGGTGGTGCTGTTTCATGGTTGCGGTGGTCTTAGGCCCCACGTTCATTTCTATGCTCAGGCCGTGGCCCTGACCGGGGTGCGCGCCTACGTGGTTGACAGTTTCAAGCCGCGCGGCTGGAATCGAAATTTCGCCGTTTCGCTCATCTGTTCGGGCGCCGTCATGCAGGGCTATGAACGATCGGGCGACGTGTTGTCGGTCCTTTGGGGGCTGGAACGCAGCGGCAAGGTCGATATGGATCGCGTGATTCTGACCGGATTCAGCCACGGTGGCTGGTCGATCATGGACCTGATGACCCAGAAGCTGACCCGGCCGGGCGAAGCGAAGCTGGCCGATCCCGATGCGTCCCTGGTCGAGCGCGTCAAAGGCGTGTTCTTTGTCTACGCCTATATCAATTTTCCGGCGCGCACCAATTCGAAGCCCTGGGTTCATAAGCCGAAAACCTTTGCGGTCCTGGCCAAAAAGGACCACCTCACGCCGCTTCGCCATTCCGAAAAGATATTCGCCAAGCTGCAGGCGGAAGGCGTCGATGTGACGGTGCTGCCGCTTGATGGCACGCATGCCTTCGACGAAGAGGATAATTCCGGCCTGGTCATGAAATATGATCGGGCGGTCATGCAGACCTCGCTGGAGGCGCTACTCGGCTTCACGACCGGCCTGTTCGACCTGCCCGATATTCCGAAAACTGAAGACAGCGCACGCGCGGCGGGCTGACGTGGACACGCTGGGGGCGCGGTTCGAACAGCTGGCACCGCATATTCTGGCCTATGGCCCGCCGGATACGGTCGCACGGCCGGCGGTCATATTGTTCCATGGGTGCGGCGGTATTGCCGCCAACCTGCTGATCTATTGTCAGGCCGCCGCCCAGGCCGGCATACGCGCCTACATTATCGACAGTTTCACACCGCGCGGCTGGTCGCGCAAACACGCTGGGTGGTGGGTGTGTCGAGGGCTGAAACTGCGGGGTTATGAGCGGTCGGGCGATGTTCTGGCGGCCGTGTACGGCCTGTCGCAGCGTCCGGAGGTCGATGCGGGTCGGTTGATGCTGGCGGGATGGAGCCATGGCGCGTGGGCGATCATGGATTTAATGACGCAGACACTGAAAAGGCCGGGCGACGCCCGCCTGCTCGACCCGTCACCGCAATGGCTGGACGGGGTGAAGGGCCTCTTCCTTGTCTATCCCTATATCAATATTATGGCGCGGTCGGTGACGCGCCCGTGGGCGCATAAACCCAGGACGATGGCCATACTGACCCTTAAGGATCATCTGGCGAGTTACCGGCACTCCCTGAAACTGATACGGAACCTGCGCAAACAGGGCGTTGCCGTCGATACCGTGACCTTCAACGCCACCCATGCCTTCGATGAGGAAGGCATAGATAAGACGCGTATCATGGCCTACGATCCTGAGGCCCTGACCTCAACGCTCGACGCCTTGCAGGAATTTATCAGCAATACTCTGTCCTAAGCTCTCCGGCTCACATCTTCATGTCGCCGTGATCCATGGCGCCGGACGTGCCGGCCTTAGCCAGGGGGGTGTCGGACACCGGCATGTGCAGCGTGACCGGGCCGGCGTTTTTGAAGGCCAGGGTTACGTCAACCGTCTGGCCTGCCTGGGGCCGCTCCGTCAGGTTTTCCAGCATGATGTGATTGCCGCCGGGCACAAAGGTGATGGTCTCGCCGGATTTGATGACAAAGCCATCCTTGGCCTCTGCCATCTCCATCACCGAACCATTCATCTTCATGGTATGCAAGGTCGTGGTAGCGGCACAGGTACAAGATGCCGAAATCAGTTGATCCTCGCTATTGCCCTTGTTGGTAATTGTGACATAGGCGGCGGTATTCGGATTGTTACCAAGGGCCGACCGCATGGCATAGTTGGTCATTTCCAGGCTGGATTTTTTAACCACACCATTGATATCGGTCGATTTTTCGACACGTGTTGTCGTCTTTTCGACCTTTTCACAGGCCGACATGCCGGCGAGAGACAGACAGGCGACAGCGGCGACAGCAAACTTTTTCATATCCGGCTCCTTAGAGTGCAATCCGATAAAGGGGATACCATTTTCGGACATATTGCGCGACAAAACAAAGATCCAGAACCGGGTTTTGATTCCATCAAGCCCCGGTTCCAATTGGATCAGCCCCAGAGGCCGACGATCTTTTTTACATCCTTCACCACGGGTGCAGCGACATCGTTGGCGCGGGCCGCGCCACGGGTCAATACCCGGTCGATTTCCGCCGGGTCGTCGAGCAGGCGGCGCAGCGTGTCAGAAATCGGCGCCATCCGCGCTACCACCACATCGGCCAGGGCGGGCTTGAACGTACCAAAGCCTTTACCGCCGAACTGATCGAGTACAGCCTGAGCCGACAGGCCGGCCAGGGCGGCATAGATGCCGACCAGGTTCTTGGCCTCTGGCCGGTCTTCCAGACCCGCCTCAGCATCCGGCAGGACCTCTGCGTCGGATTTGGCCTTCTTGATCTTGCTGGCGATCGTGTCTGCGTCGTCGGTGAGGTTGATGCGGGAATTGTCGGACGGGTCCGATTTAGACATCTTGGCCGTGCCATCGCGCAGCGACATGATGCGGGCGCCCGGGCCTTGATACAGGGTGTCAGGCAGCGGGAAGTAATCGACGCCAAAATCGTGGTTGAATTTCTTGGCAACGTCGCGAGTCAGCTCCAGATGCTGGCGCTGATCTTCACCGACGGGCACGTGTGTTGCCTTATAAAGCAGGATGTCGGCGGCCTGAAGCACGGGATAGGTATAGAGGCCGACACTGGCGCGTTCCTTGTCCTTGCCCGCCTTATCCTTGAACTGGGTCATGCGGTCGAGCCAGCCCAGGCGCGCAACGCAGTTGAAGATCCAGGCCAGTTCGACGTGACCGGGCACGGCCGATTGCGGAAAGATGGCCGATTTCTCAACATCGACGCCGGCGGCCAGGTAACAGGCGGCGATCTCGCGCGTTTGGCTCAGCAGCTTTTGCGGGTCCTGCCAGACGGTGATGGCATGCAGGTCAGCTATGAAGAAGAAGCGCTCGGCCTCTTCCGTTTGCATGTCGGCGAACTTTTTCAGCGCGCCGAGATAGTTGCCGAGGTGCAGCGAACCAGAAGCCTGGATGCCGGACAGGATGCGTTTGGTCGTCATGTTAATCCCTAGAGCCCGTTATGCACCGGAAAACGCCTTAGCGACGCCGCAGCATCGCCTTCAAGTCACGAGACTTAACCGCCCCGGTCACAAATAACAGCCCGATATAGAGGAAGAGACCAGCGAAACAAACCCCCAGAATGGCAATTTCCTTGACCAGATGCGGCATGATCTGAGCGATCTGCGCCTGGATGAGGGGACGATAGGTTGAGCACAGGGTCAGGAAGGCGGCCATCCCGATACCAGCGATCATTACCTTGGTCAGTCCCGCAGCGCTGCGGGACGACAGGTGCCACATCTTGCGGCGGATTAGGCTGATCAACATCAGGATGACATTGGCCCAGGCGCCAGCGGACGTGCCGATGGCCAGGCCGGGCACGCCGATAAAGTGGAACAGGGTGACACCAAGGCCAAGATTGACAGCAACACTGACCAGGGCAAACTTCATCGGGCCGAAGGTATTCTTTCGTGCGTAGAATGCCGGGCCCAGGATGCGAGTCAAGACGAAGGCGGGAACGCCCCACCCGTAGTGGAGGAGGGCGGCGGCGGTCTGCTGGGCGTCGTGGATGTTGAACTGGCCGCGCGTGAAAAGGCCATCGATCAGGAAGAAGGGTATCGACACCAGGGCGGCCGCGGCGGGCAGGGTCAGGGCCATGGAAAAAATCAGGGCGTCGTCCATGGTATTCTGAGCGGCCTCGTGATCCTGGGCTTGGACGGCGCGCGACAGGGCAGGCAGAAGGGCGACACCAATGGCGACACCAACCAGCCCAAGCGGCAATTGATACAGGCGGTCGGCGACATTGAGCCACGACCGTGCGCCCGGTACGGCGGACGAAAAGGCTTGGGATACGAAGACGTTGATCTGGGTAGCCGCCGCCGCCAGCGCCCCGGGGACGGCCAGCACCAGCAGCTTGCGGATATCCGGCGTCATGCGGGGCATGAAACTTATGCCGACGCGGGCGCCGACACGGCGGACGCCCCAGAATAACAATCCGGCCTGGATTACCCCAGCGGCGAGAACCCCCCAGGACGCGGCGTAGGCAGCGCGCAAGGGGTCGTGCTGTGGCCAGACGGCAATCAGCATGACGGCATTCAGCACGGTCGGCACCGCGGCGGAAACAATGAAGCGTCCCCGCGCATTGAGCACGCCCGACATCAAGGCGACCAGGGCCATGCACGGCAGGTAGGGCATGGTGATCTGGGTCAAGGTGATGGCCAGCTTGAACTTGACCGGATCGCCAAAATAGCCCGGATTGATGACGTGCATCAGCCAGGGCATGGTCAGCTGGGCGATAAGGGTCAGGACCAGGGTGGCAAAGGCCAACGTCGCCATGGCGTCCCGGGCCAGCTTATCGGCAGCGGCCTCGCCCTCCTGTACCAGCACGGCGGAATAGGAGGGCACGAAGGCGGCGGTGAACGCGCCTTCCGCAAAGATGCGGCGGAACAGATTTGGGAAGGAGAGTGCGGTGTAATAGGCATCCGCCGCGATATTGCCGGACGCGCCCAGAACCGCCGTAATGACCAAGTCACGCGCCAGGCCCATGAAGCGGCTGATCAGGGTGAAGAAGCTGTTGATCAGCGAATTACGAACCAGGCCGGACGATTTGGCGGGAGCCGGCTTGGCGGGAGCGTCGGAAATGTCTGGCACGGAGGCACTCGGGAAAAGGGTTCCTCCGCTTTATGCCTGTCGGCGATTTCCCGCAAGTCCTTATAGGTTAACGCGCCAGACTGGCCCGGGCACGGGCCAGGTTACGTTTCGGCGCCTGACTCGGCTGATCCAGCAGGGCCAGCAACTGTTTTTTCAGGCCCTGCTTTTGGCCACCGTTCAATTGCGCCTTGCGGAAATGGTCGCTGACATAGAAG
Source organism: Asticcacaulis sp. AC466 (assembly GCF_000495815.1). Lineage (GTDB taxonomy): Bacteria > Pseudomonadota > Alphaproteobacteria > Caulobacterales > Caulobacteraceae > Asticcacaulis. The sequence continues at coordinate 87,349 of NZ_AWGE01000001.1, forward strand.
GCATCGACGGCGCGTTCACCGTAGCAATCGACGTGAGCCGACGCGATGTCGAACCGCGCCTTGGCCATGACTTCGACGATATCGGCCAGAAGCCCGGGCCGGTCACGGCCGGACACTTCGATAATGGTTACATTGGCGTTGCTGTCGTCGTCGAACGATACGGTTGGCGCAATGGCAAAGGCGGCGGTGCGGGCGGCCAGGGCTGATTTCCACTTCACCGGCTCGGGCAATTGCCCGCGCGCAGCCGCATCCAGGGCGCTTTCGGCATGTTTCAGGCGGGGCGGATCGTCATAGGCAAACGGCATGCCGGTGGTGTCCTGGACATAGAAAATATCGAGCGCATGACCCGTCTTTGATGTGAACACCTGAGCGCCGACGACATTGCCGCCGAGATTGGCGAAGGCGCGCGACAGGTCAGCAAACAGGCCGGTCCGATCCTCGGCCGAAATCGAAAACGCCGTGGCGTTGCGGACTGTGTCTATGCGCGACCGTACCGCCGAGCCGGGCTCTGCTGCCGATTGGACCAGGGCGGCATGTTCCCTTATCTCGTCGCGGCTGAACGAAAACAGATAGCTTTCATCCATTGTTTCCAGCCAGGCAGCCATGTCGGCATTGTTTTCGCTCAAAGCCACGCGACGGCGGTTGGCGCGTTCGTGCTGCTCCTGCCGCACGCGATCGACGGCATCGGCCCCGCGTCCGCCGCGGAAGGCGGATTCGGTCGCCGATACCAAGTCGCGCATCAACTGGCCCTTCCACGCGTTCCATACGCCCGGTCCCACGGCGCGAATGTCGGCGACGGTGAGGATGAGCAGCAGACGCAAGCGCTCAGGCGTCTCAACGATGCGGGCGAAGGCGGCTACGGTTTCCGGGTCGGACACGTCGCGCTTCTGGGCAAAATCCGACATGACGAGGTGATGGCGAACCAGCCAGGCGACCTGGTCGATCTTCCAGTCTTCCAGCCCTAGCCGTTGGCAGGCTTTGCGCGCGGCGCGTTCCCCGCCGATTTCCTGACCGTCCTCACCGCCCTTGCCGGTGTCATGCAGAAGCATGGCGAGGTATAGAGATTCCTTGTCGACGAGTTGCGGCATCATGGTGCTGGCCAGAGGGTGCTCATCCTTGTATCGGCCGGTATCGATGCCGTGGATGACGTCTATTGCCCGCAGTGTATGCTCATCGACCGTATAGGCATGATACATGTTGAACTGCGTCTGGGCGACGATGCGTCCGAATTCGGGAATGTAGCGGCCGAGCAAACCGGTTTCGCTCATCATCGACAGCGTCTTGTACGGATCCTTGCCACGCACCAGCAGGTCCAGGAACAGACGCGCAGCTTCGGGGTTACGTCTTAGTGACGGCGTCACCAGGTCGAGATTGCGGGCAATGGCGGTAAAGGCGTCCGGATGCAGATCCAGTTCCAGCCGATCGGCCATCTTGAACAGCATGAACATCGCCACCGGCGATTTCTTGAAAATATCAGCGCTGTTGACGCTCAGGCGTCCATTGGTGACGACAAAGCCCGGATGGTCGGCCCGGGTCAGGTTCATGATGCCAGACTGTATGAGGTTTGACAGGCGGACCAGCGGCTTAGCCTGCTGGGTTTCCAGCTTGGTGCAAAAGGTCCGGGTCAGGGCGCCGACTTCCTTGGCGACCACAAAATACCGGCGCATGAAACGCTCGACATTGGGTTCGCCTTCGCGATCGATGAAGCCCATTCGGCGCGCGACTTCGGGTTGAAGGTCGAAGGTCAGGCGTTCCTCACCTCGGCCGGCGGCGGTGTGCATGACAATGCGCACTTTCCACAGGAAGTCGAAGGCGCGCATGAAGATGCCGCGCTCCTTGTCGGTCAGCAGCGTATCAAGAACGCCCCACTGGCCTTTCGATGCCTGTGGCTCCGGCGTCGGGGCGGCGCTCGGCCGGCCTTGCCGTTTGAGGTTTTCTTCAAAGGTGCGCTGACCGGCCAGATATTTGGCGATCCAGAAGAGGGTATGCAGGTCGCGGAGGCCACCCTTGCCTTCCTTGATATTGGGTTCAACGACGAAGCGGGTCGTGCCGGCCTTTATATGGCGCTGGTCGCGTTCCTCCAGCTTGGCCGCGACAAAGCCAAAGGCCTGTGACCTGAGACCTTCGTGGTTGAATTTGTCTTCGAGATTCTTGGCCAGACCCTTGTCACCGCATATCAGGCGACGCTCGAGCAGCGCGGTCATGATGGTGTGATCACCACGCGCATATTTGATCGTCTCGTCCACCGTGCGCGAGGAATGGCCGACCTTCAAGCCGAGATCCCAAAGGGTGTAGAGAATGAATTCAATGACCGATTCCGAGTGGGACGTTTCTTTCCAGGCGCGAAGGAATAAAAGGTCCAGGTCGGAATAGGGCGCCAGCTCGCCACGACCGTAACCGCCCACAGCCATCAATGCCAGACGCTCGCCTTCGGTTGGGTTGCGGGCGCGGTAAACATGCGTCAGCGTAAAATCCCACAGCGCAGACACGATGTCGTCGGTTATCTTGGATAAAGACTTGGCGGTCGCCTGGCCGCCTTTGTGTTCATCGATGCGTTCCAGAATACTGGCTCGGCTCAGATCGAGGGCTTCTTTGAGAATGGCCACAGCGCGCTTGCGCAGGTCGAGCGTTTCGCCGGACGACTGTTCATAGGCTTCCGTCAGCGCTGCCCGCAGGAGTGTGCCATCTATCCGATAGGCTGGCGACAGGGGATGGGTCAGGGTAAGCATATGCAGGTCACTTGTCAGGGGGAAAACGGCGACGGCCTTACTCCTTAAGCAATTTGTGTAAATTATAAATAACTTCCAAGGCTTCTTTGGGGCTTAAATCGTCCGGATCGACGCCTTTCAGCGCCGTTTCGACCTTTGACGCGCTTCGGGCCACCGGCTCGGGGGCGCGGACCGAGGAAAACAAGGGCAGATCGTCGAGACGCAGCTGCGTCTGGTTGTCCTCTTCCAGGCGGGTCAGAATATCGCGGGCACGCGCCACCACGGCGCCCGGCATCCCGGCCAGGCGGGCAACCTGGACACCGTAGGATCGATCCGCCGACCCCTTGCGGGCTTCGTGGAGGAAGATCAACTCACCGTCATGCTCACGCGCCGTCAGGGACAGGTTGTTGACGTGGCTGAGCTTGCCCTCCAATCGCGCCAGTTCATGATAATGGGTGGCGAACAGGCTGCGCGCCTGGATCGTATCGTGCAATTGCTCGGTACACGCCCAGGCGATGGCCAGCCCGTCATAGGTGGCGGTGCCGCGACCGATTTCATCCAGGATGATAAAGCTGCGTACCGTTGCCTGAGTCAGGATGGCGGCCGTTTCAACCATTTCCATCATGAAGGTCGACCGGCCCTGGGCCAGGTCGTCGCCGGCGCCGACGCGCGAAAACAGTTTATCGACCACGCCCAGATGCATCGACTTGGCCGGCACGAACAAGCCTGCCTGGGCCATGATGATCAGGAGCGCGTTCTGGCGCAGATAGGTCGATTTACCGGCCATGTTCGGACCGGTTACCAGAGAGAGGCGCGCGGCGTCCTGGCCCGACGCGTCGAGATCGACATCGTTAGGTGTGAAGGGTTTGCCCTGGGCCTTCAACGCGGCCGCGACCACCGGGTGACGGCCACGGCAGATTTCTAGCCGCAGGCTGTCGTCGATCTTCGGACGGCACGCGCCCCACTCTTCGGCCCAGCAGGCGTTGGCGACGGCGACGTCGAGCGCGCATATGGCGTCGTGTCCGCCCTGGATTTCGGCAGCGGCCAGACGCACCTGTTCGCGCAACTGTTCGAAAATGTCCATTTCCAGCGCCAGGCCCTGCTGGGCGGCGCGTTGAATGCGGCCGTCCAGTTCGATGAGCTCGGTGGTGACGAACCGAACCTGATTGGCCAAAGACTGGCGATGGATGAACTGCTTTTGCGCGTCCTGGGCCTGAAGCTGTTCCGCCAGCTTGGCACTCAGTTCGATGAAATAGCCCAGCACATTGTTGAACTTGATGCGGATGGCGATGCCGGTTTCGGCGGCCAGCCGTTGCTCCAGCGCCAAAATGATCTGGCGGCTGTCGTCGCGCAAGGTGCGCGCTTCATCTAGGTCGGCATTGAAGCCCGGGCGGATGAAGCCACCGTCCGACAGCTTAAGCGGCGGGTCTTCGACCAGGGCGCGCTCCAGCGTGTCTCGCAACTGGCTCAGTGGCCGAGATGGAACCAAGGCGGTGATAATGTCGTCGATTTCCGTTGGCGTCTCGGCCGGATTACCGGCCAGGTCGGCCTTGACCTGATGACGGGCATCGTTGAGTGCATTCGCCAGATTTTCGCCAACATGCAGGGCACTGGTGATGACGCACAGGTCGCGTGCACTACCGCGATTGAGCGACAGGCGCGACAGGGCACGCGCCTGATCGGATAGGGAGCGCATCAGGTCGCGAAGCTGCTCACGCAGGTCGCGCCGGGGCAGGAGCCAGTCAACGGTGTCCAGGCGCGCATTGATAGCATCAGGATTGTAAAGCGGTCGCGATAGGCGATTGAGCAGCAGCCGGCAGCCGCCTGAGGTCACCGTCATGTCGAGGGCGCTGATCAGGCTGCCTTCACGCTTGCCCTGCTGTGTGCGGTCGATTTCAAGCGAATTGCGCGTGGCGGCGTCAATCGACAGGTAATTTTGCGATACGACCCGCGCTGGCGGCTTCAGGGTCGGGATCTTACCTGCCTGTGTCAGGTCGATATAGGCGGCGATCAGGCCCAGCGCCGAAATCTCAGCGGGCGAAAACTGACCGAAACCGTCAAGGGTCTGAACACCATAAAGCTTGAGCAGGCGAGCCTCTCCGGCGGCCGGATCGCATAGTGAGGCCGGTTGTGGTTGGATGACGCCGCCATACATCTTGAGCAGCGGATACAGGGCCTCGTCTTGGATCAGGCGGTCGGCAACCAGGCTTTCCGATGGCCGCAAGGCGGATAATTGCACCCCGACCTGATCGGGAGCGACCTCCACGACTTCGACATCGCCGGTAGACAGCTCAACCGCCGCCAATGCCAGTACGCCGCCGCGCGAGGACAGCGCGACCAGACGGTTGGCGACGCTCATTTCCAGCAGCGTGTCTTCGGTGAGGGTGCCGGGGGTTACGACGCGGGTGATGCCGCGCTTGACGGTCGCCTTGGCGCCGCGTTTCTTGGCTTCGGCCGGGTCTTCCAACTGGTCGCAGACGGCGACGCGATGGCCCAGGCGGATCAGCTTGGCGATATAGGCCTCGGCGGCGTGGGCCGGAACGCCGGCCAGCGGAATATCCTTGCCCTGAAAGGTGCCGCGCTTGGTTAGGGCCAGTGACAGGGCCTGGGAGGCGGTCACAGCGTCTTCGAAAAAGATTTCGTAGAAATCGCCCATCCGCATCAGCAGAAGCGCGCCCGGATGCTGCGCTTTCAGTTGAATATACTGGGCGATGACCGGTGTGGCGCCTTCGACATTGGGCGCTGCGTTTTCGGGAGGTGGGGTCTGGGCGTTCATGGCGGCGAAGTTAACCATTGTTAACAGGCAAGAGAAGGGCTTTAACACACGAAAGTGTGCACAATGCCGTCCGAAAGCGTCTTATAAAAACAACAGCTTACAAAATCATTTGTCGGACAATACAGAAAAGTCAACGCCTGTCCCGGTTTGGCCTTTATAAGCGATTGATCTTGTTCTAATAGTTCAAGCTGACGCAACGATAATCATATTACAATTGCCACAACGTTAGAGTTTTCATGTCCACCGAAAAACAGACCTTCAGCGACGAAGAAGCCCTTCACCTCCATCAGTATCCGCAGCCGGGTAAAATCGGTCTGTTGCCGACAAAGCCGATGGCGACCCAGCGTGACCTGGCGCTAGCCTATTCACCGGGCGTGGCGGTGCCTGTGCTTCGCATAGCCGAAAACCCGGAAGCGGCTTACGACTATACGTCGAAGGGCAATATGGTTGCGGTGATTTCCAACGGCACGGCTATCCTGGGCCTTGGCAATCTGGGCGCCCTGGCGTCCAAGCCGGTCATGGAAGGCAAGTCGGTCCTGTTCAAGCGCTTCGGTGATATCGACAGCTTCGACATCGAGGTGAACACCCAAGACCCCGATGAGTTCATCACCGTGGTCAAGAATATCACCGCCTCGTTCGGCGGCATCAATCTCGAAGACATCAAAAGCCCCGAATGCTTCATCATCGAGTCGGCCTTGCAGGACCTGGCCGATATACCGGTTTTCCACGATGACCAGCACGGAACGGCCATCATCGCCGCCGCCGGTCTGATCAATGCGCTGGAGATCACCGGCAAGCGTATCGAAGATGTCAAGCTCGTGCTCTGTGGCGCCGGTGCGGCGGGCCTGTCGTCCCTGTCACTCGTCAAGGCTTTGGGCGTGAAGCATGAGAATACCACGGTCGTCGATATTCACGGCGTGGTCTATGAAGGCCGCACGATCGATATGGATCAATGGAAGTCGGTCCATGCCACCAAGACCAACAAGCGCACTCTCGCCGAAGCTCTGGTTGGCGCCGATATTTTCCTCGGCCTGTCGGCCAAGGGCGTGCTGACCTCTGAGATGGTTGCCACCATGGCTGCCAAACCGATCATTTTCGCCATGGCCAATCCCGACCCGGAAATCACCCCGGAAGACGTGGCCAAGGTGCGCAGTGACGCCATCGTCGCCACCGGCCGGTCGGATTACCCCAACCAGGTCAACAATGTCCTGGGCTTCCCGTACATTTTCCGTGGTGCCCTGGACGTACGCGCTCGCCGCGTGAACCACGAGATGAAGCTGGCTGCTGCCCGCGCCTTGGCCATGCTGGCGCGCGAGGATGTGCCCGATGAGGTCGCCGCCGCCTATCAAGGTCGTCACCTGAAATTCGGCAGGGACTATATCATCCCGTCGCCGTTCGATCCGCGCTTGATCTGGTATATCCCGCCCTTCGTCGCCCAGGCGGCGATGGATACGGGCGTTGCGCGCAAGCCGATCGATGATATGGATGCTTACCGCAAGCGCCTGGAACAGCGACTGGATCCGTCCGCGGGTTTCCTGCAAACCATCTATACCGCTGTGCGTGCGCGTCCGGCCAAGCGTATCGTCTTCGCCGAGGGCGAGGACATTTCCGTCATCCGCGCCGCCCATGCTTTCAAGTTGCAGGGGCTCGGCACGCCGATCCTGTGCGGCCGCGAGAACCTGATCGAGGCCAACATGCGCGCCGCCGGCATCGATCCGGCGGAAGAGGGGATTGAGATCATCAATGCCCGCCTGTCGCATCGTAACGCCGCCTATTCGCAGCTTCTGTATTCGCGCCTGCAACGCGAAGGTTATCTCAAGCGCGACGTTGACCGCCTGATCAACCAGGACCGCAACTCTTTCGCCGCTGCCATGGTCATTTCCGGCCATGCTGACGGTATGGTGACGGGCGTCACCCGCATGTTCGACCAGGCGCTGGACGATGTGTTGCGGGTGGTCGATCCGGCACCGGGCGGGCGGATCATGGGCCTGTCGATCGTGCTGGCACGCGGCAAGACCATTTTCGTCGCCGACACAACGGTGGCGGAACTGCCGTCGCCGGAAGAACTGGGCGATATCGCCATCGAAGCCGCCATGGCGGTGCGCAGCATGGGTCACACCCCGCGCGTCGCTTTCATGAGCTATTCGACCTTCGGCAATCCGAAGGGTGAGCGCTCTGACCGGGTCAAGGAAGCGGTGCGGTTGCTGGAACAGCGCGGCGTCGATTTCGAATTCGAAGGCGAGATGCCGCCTGATGTGGCGCTCGATCCGTCTCTTTGGACCAACTATCCGTTCCAGCGCCTGACGGCACCGGCCAATGTGCTGATCATGCCGGCCATCCATTCAGCCTCGATCTCGACCAAGATGATCGAAGCCCTGGGCGGCGCTACGGTCGTGGGTCCGCTTCTTCTCGGCCTGTCAAAGCCGGTGCAGATTTGTCAGCTTTCGGATTCGGTGTCGAAAATTCTGACCATGGCCACGTTTGCTGCCTACGACATCCGCGCGTCGGCGAAGATTTAGAATCTGGCCTGTTGATCAAAAAGAGGACGCCCCATGGCTTGGGAGCGTCCTTTTTTATTGGCTTTTTTGCTAGGTTAGAAACCCAGGACATCCTGCATGTCGTAGATGCCGGGCTTTTGCTTGCGGCCCCACAGGGCGGCTTGAATGGCGCCGCGCGCGAACAGCGTCCGGTCCCGCGCCGAATGCGAAAAGGTGATGATTTCGTCTTCCGAAGCGAACAGGACACTGTGTTCGCCGACAATGCCGCCGCCCCGGATGACGGAAAAGCCGATTGTGCCTTGCTGGCGGGCACCGGTTATGCCGTCGCGCGCGGCGACCTTCACATCCTTCAGATTAACACCACGCCCATAGGCCGCCGCCTCACCGAGCATCAGAGCCGTGCCGGACGGCGCATCGACCTTGCGCCGGTGATGGGCTTCGGTAACTTCTATGTCCCACGCGTCGGCGTGGAGGCGTGCACTGGCCTGTTTCAAAAGGCCCATCATCAGGTTGACACCCAGCGAAAAATTGCCGGACTTGATAATCACCACCTCGTCGGCGAACAGGGACAGTTTCCGCTCCTGTTCGGGGGTGAAACCGGTGGAGCCTATGACCTGCACAAAGGGACGCGGGCGGCTCAGGCCTTCGCTGGCGCAGGCTTCACACAGGGCCAGCGAAGCTTCGGGCGTTGAAAAGTCGATAGCCACATCGCTGCGTGTCAGGTCTGGTGTGTCGCCGTTGCCAAAGCGTGCGGAAATGGTTTCACCCGTTTCGTCGAGCACTTTCGCTACGGCCAACCCCATGCGGCCCTTGGCGCCATTGATGGCAAAACGCGTAACGACGGACATGATCGACCCCATACATGCGGATAATCCTTCCCGAATATGCATAAGGCCCGGTCAGGTCAATTGCTATTGCCCTGTGAAGCGCCCGTGAAGCGAAAGACGCGTGCCGGCAGCAACCCTGCTTGTCCGAAATCAGGGACATCATAGGCTGCCAGCGGTGTCAGAAGATCAAGCGGCAGGGGTTTGCGGCCCATGTCGCCGACCAGGACCTCGATACCGGCGTGGACGCATGCGGTGCAAAACGCCGCCATCCTGGCCGCCAGCTCCGGCTCATAGAAGATATCGCCGGCAAGGATCAGGTCGGCATCGGGCGGTACGGTCAGTTCCCCGTTCTGTACGGTCAGGGTAACGCCGTTGGCTTCGGCATTGAGCGGGATGACAGTTGCGGCGTAAGGATCGATATCCACCGCCACTACCTCCGCTGCGCCGCACAGGGCGGCGGCAATCCCGACAATTCCGGACCCCGCGCCCAGATCGACAACGCGGCGGCCCCGAACGCAATACGGATGATCGAGCACGTATCGCGCCAGAACCGTTCCGCCAGCCCAGTGATAGGCCCAATAGGGGGCGGCCGCGTCATCCCCGATCAGTCGCGACAGCCGGCTGGCCGGATGGGCGCGGTAAAGACGAATTTCGGGAATGGATGGCACTTCTTCCAGACGCAGATGGGTCAGTATGAAATCGCGCGCATCGGACATGACGTCTTTTTGGCCGATACCCTGCGATAAAGCAAGAAACCCCGCCGAAGCGTGTTCGACGGGGTAATCTTAAACTTAAGGTGGGGAGTTAATGCCCCGGCTATTGGGCGGCCGCGCCGGTGATATCGTCCCAGAACCGTTTTGCCCGGTGCATGAAGCCCTGGCTTTGCGCATAGGACTGTTCTTCGGCCAGGGTTGCGAATTCCTTCATCAATTCCTTCTGGCGGGCGGTCAAATGCTTGGGCGTTTCGATGAACAGTTCGACGATCAGGTCGCCCTTCTGCTTCGAGTTCAGCACCGGCATCCCGCGGCCCTTCAGCTTGACCTTATGGCCCGTCTGGGCGCCTTCGGGAATATCGACGCTCAGCTTGCACTGACCGTCGCAGCCTTCGCCACCCATCAGGCAGGGGACATCCAGTTCACCACCAAGGATCGCGGTGGTCATGGGCACAGGGATCGAACAGTGCAGGTCGGCCCCGTCGCGCTCGAATATCTCATGCTCGGCGACGCTCAGGAAGATGTAGAGATCGCCTTTCGGTCCGCCCTTGACGCCTGCCTGGCCTTCACCCTTGAGCAGGATGCGTGCGCCGTCGTCAACGCCGGCCGGAATACGGACCCGCAGGTCCTTGTTCTGGCGGACCTGGCCATGACCGTGACAATTTGTGCACGGGTCCTTGATCGTCTGGCCCTGACCGTTACAGGACGGGCAGGTGCGTTCGACAGCGAAGAAACCGTTTGAGGCGCGAACCCGACCCGCGCCGCCGCACGTCGAACAGGTGCTGGGTTTGGTGCCGGCCTTGGCGCCCGACCCATGACAGACTTCGCAGGTCATGGTGGTCGGGATGGTGATCTCGACCTCGGCGCCCTTATATGCCTGCTCAAGGCTGATTTCGTAATCGTAGCGCACATCCGGGCCACGCTGAGCGCCCTGGGGGCCGCGGCGCTGCTGCTGACCGAAGATATCGCCGAACATTTCCGAGAAGATGTCTTCGACGTTCGAGAAGCCGGCGCCGCCAAAGCCACCACCGCCGAACCCGCCCGCCGATTGGCCGTTCATGCCGGCATGACCGTAGCGATCGTAGGCGGCGCGCTTTTGCGCATCGCTGAGAACCGAATAGGCTTCGTTGACTTCCTTGAAGCGTACCTCCGCCTCAGGGTCGCCCTGGTTGCGGTCCGGATGGTGCTGCATCGCCTTCTTGCGGAAAGCGGATTTCAGCGTGACCTCATCGACGGTCCGCTCGACTTCCAGCACTTCGTAATAATCACGCTTATTCATACGACTCGCCCCGATATCCGCCAAAACATAAGACGCAACACCTGTTGCGCGACCTGTTCCGGCTTTTCGGCCCAAATTTTAAAGGGAAAATTCTGGATCAAAGACGGCGAGGAGTCAAACCCCGCCGTCCTTTTGTCCGAGATGGACGCAGGCCACATACCCAATTGGTCAGCCCCTGCGTTCATGTGGGCTCTTAGCCCCGCTTTTTATCGTCGCCGTCGACTTCTTCGAAGTCGGCATCGACAACGCCGTCATCTTCCGCCGGAGCAGAAGACGCTTCGGCGCCTTCACCGGCTTGTTGAGCGGCGTACATGGCTTCACCCAACTTCATCGAAGCGGTCATCAGGGTCTGATGCTTAGCCTTGATGTCGTCAGCGTCTTCACCGTCCTTGGCTGTCTTGAGGTCGGTGATGGCGGTTTCGATCGCGGTTTTGTCTTCGTTCGAAACCTTGTCGCCGAAGTCCTTGACGGCCTTTTCGGTCGAATGGATCAAGGCGTCGGCCTGGTTACGGGCTTCGATCAGCGCCTTACGCTTCTCGTCTTCGCCCTTGTTGGCTTCAGCGGTCTTGATCATTTCCTCGATGTCCGCGTCGGAGAGGCCGCCATTGGCCTGGATGCGGATCGAGTGCTCTTTGTTCGTCGCCTTGTCCTTGGCGTGGACCTGGACGATGCCGTTGGCGTCGATGTCGAAGGTGACTTCGATCTGCGGCACGCCGCGCGGTGCAGGCGGAATACCGACCAGGTCGAACTGACCCAGCATCTTGTTGTCCTGCGCCATCGGGCGTTCGCCCTGGAAGCAGCGGATCGTCACGGCCGACTGGTTGTCATCGGCGGTCGAGAAGGTCTGCGACTTCTTGGTCGGGATCGTGGTGTTACGCTCGATCAGCGGCGTGAACACACCGCCCAGGGTTTCGATGCCGAGCGTTAGCGGGGTGACGTCGAGCAGCAGGACGTCTTTGACGTCGCCTTGCAGAACGCCGGCCTGGATGGCGGCGCCGAGGGCGACGACTTCATCCGGGTTGACACCCTTGTGCGGTTCACGACCGAAGAAGGTCTTAACGGCTTCGGCAACCTTGGGCATACGGGTCATGCCGCCCACCAGGACGACTTCGTCGATGTCCGAAGCCTTCAGGCCGGCATCCTTTAGCGCCTGCTGGCAGGGGCCAATCGTCTTGGCAATCAAGTCTTCGACCAGGCTTTCCAGCTTGGCGCGGGTCAGCTTGAGGTTCAGGTGCAGCGGGCCCGAAGCATTCATCGAGATGAATGGCAGGTTCAGATCGTACTGGGCGACCGTCGACAGTTCCTTCTTGGCCTTTTCGGCCTCTTCCTTGAGGCGTTGCAGGGCCAGCTTGTCGGAACGCAGATCGACGCCGTTTTCCTTCTTGAACTCGTCGGCCAGGTAATCGACGACGCGCATGTCGAAGTCTTCACCGCCGAGGAAGGTGTCGCCGTTGGTCGACTTCACTTCGAAGACGCCATCGCCGATTTCCAGAACCGAGACGTCGAAGGTGCCGCCACCGAGGTCGTAGACGGCGATCTTCTTGTTGTTGTCCTTATCCAGGCCATATGCCAGGGCGGCAGCGGTCGGCTCGTTGATAATGCGCAGGACTTCCAGGCCGGCGATCTTGCCGGCGTCCTTGGTCGCCTGACGCTGGGCGTCGTTGAAATAGGCCGGGACCGTGATGACGGCCTGGGTGACGGTTTCGCCGAGATAGGCTTCGGCGGCTTCCTTCATCTTACCCAGGATGAAAGCGGAAATCTGTTGCGGCGAGTAATCCTTGCCGTGGGCCTTGACCCAGGCGTCGCCATTGGCGCCCTTGGTGATTTCGAAAGGCACCATGCCCTTGTCCTTCTGAACCATCGGGTCAGTATAGGTGCGGCCGATCAGGCGCTTGATGGCGAAGAGGGTGTTGGCGGGATTGGTCACCGCCTGACGCTTGGCGGGCTGGCCGACCAGGCGTTCCGTGTCGTCAACGATGGCGACGACCGACGGCGTGGTGCGCACGCCTTCGGCATTTTCGATTACCTTCGGGGTCTTGCCGTCCATGACGGCGACGCAGGAGTTGGTCGTGCCTAGATCGATACCGATAATTTTAGCCATGGATAATATCTGCTCCGTTGAGGCGAATGGGTTTTGGCAGCCTTATGAATTAAGCGCCGCGAATGTCCATCCCCGTTAAGATGAATTACTGGGATTTTTCAAGCCCCCTGTTAATCAGGAGTGCCTGAAAGCTGTAGCCGATATGGGATATTTCAGTCTGCACGCAAGAGTAATGCCCTCAAAATTTTCAGGGCTTACCGATTGGCGCACGTCGGAAAGCCTAATGTGCGGTCTTCGCGCCGATTTGCAAGGCACTTGGCAGGCTGCGCAGGGGGGTAATGGCCCTTTGAAACGCTTTTACGCGCGTTTCGGATGAAAAAACGCATAAAAGTAAAGATGTTCCGGACACAGGCGCGCCTGCGGGCAAGCAACCCGTCCATTGGAGGACTGGCCTTTATCGTGTCGTCTTAAGCATAATCTTGCCTGCGCAAGGCTCTTCGGCATGGCAAATTGTCTTTGTTACCGTGTAAGGTCGACTGAATTACGGAGCTTCTTATGTTTAAAATTCTTTTGACACTCGTCATTGTGACCGCTGCCATGACGGCGGGCGTTGCCAACGCCGCCAGCTTCGACTGCGCCAAGGCGCGAACACCGGATGAAAAGGCCATCTGCCGTACCCGGGTGCTCAGCGATGCCGATGTGAAGATGGCGACACTGTTCAAGGTCAATACCCACCTGGTCATGATGGGGTCGCGCGGCGAAATGCAGGACCGCCAGCGCGCCTGGTTGGCCGACCGCGCCAAGTGCGCCAGCAACCTCAAATGCCTGACCGCCTCCTATGCGCAACGCAACCAGGAACTGGAGCGGGACTTCGAGGCCATAGCGTCACGCGGGCCGTTTTAATCGCTGTTGGCTTACTCGCTCGGCTTGCCACCCGCCTTCCATTGCGGCGTGAAGTCACTATTGACCAGATACTCGACAGGAACGATTAGCGACTGGATGGCCGCGGTCATGAAGGGCAGGTTGAGATTGTCTACGGTGTCATCAGGGGAATGGTAGGTCGGCGTGACAGCCCAGCCCGAAATGGTGTGGGCGACTATGCCTTTGAGCGCCAGGGAATAGTTATCCGACCGCTGGAAGAAATGTTGTTCCGGATAAGGGTCCGGCGCCAGGCGGGCGCCCTTGGCCTTAAGCGTTTCGCCGAGGTTCGACCGCTCGAATCCCGTCATCATCAGTTCGCCATCCGCGAGTTTCGGGTCTTGCGCGCCGATCATTTCGAATTCGAGATTGGCGACAATCCGCTCAAGCGGAATTGGCGGATGGTTCGCGAAGTAGGTGGACCCCATACCGCCGATTTCTTCCGCTCCATAGGCGACAAAAAGCAATCCTCGCTTTGGCTGCGTACCCGCTGCCAGGGCGTGGGCCACTTCCAGCACTGCCACCGTGCCGGATGCGTCGTCATTGGCACCGTGCATGACGGTGCCGTCGTCCAGCACACCCAGATGGTCGAGATGCGAGGTTACAAGAACCACGCCCGCTGACGGATCGCTGCCCGCCAGATAGCCGATCGCATTGGTGGTCGTGCTTTCGATCCGTTGCATGTTTCCCAGATCGAGCGTGAGCGTCATGCCGGTATTGGCTTTCAGCGCGTCGAACGCAGCTGCCGGCAGAACAACCATTTCGGCGCGGCTGCGTTTCGGCGGGGCGTCGGCCAGGAAGACCGGTGTCCGCGTTCGGCCGCCCATGGCGGCCCAGCGTTTCTTAAGCGCGTCGCTTTCGCGCATGATGATGAGCTTGGCCCCTTTGGCGTCCGCTGCGCCGATCCAGTCGGACACGGGCGTCTTGTCGGACACAGCCAGCATGATGACGTCGCCGGCCGGCACCGTGGCGGGGTCTTCGCCCGTGGCTACGACTAGTTTACCAGTCACCGAATGGCCCGCCGAATAGTAAAGCAACAACCCCTGGCTTTCGTCTAACTTGAAATCGCCGGCGGTCAGGCGTGCCTTGCCGCTCGGTTTGAATGTCACCACCTTGGCCGTCTGCAGGTATCCGTCCATGCCCGGTGCGGGCGTCAGGCCGTAGCTTTCGAACTGAGCGGCCACATAGGTTGCCGCAATCGCTTCGTCGCGCGTGGCGCTGCCGCGTCCTTGAAGGGCGTCGCTGGCCAGAAACGCCTCATGGGCGCGCACCCAGCGGGGTTCGACGACCCACGCGGCGGGCGGTTCGGCTGGCGCGGGCCGTGCGACCGGCGCCCGGGCGATATGCGTGTCCGTCGATTGTCTCGTAACCCCTTGCGCCATGGATGGGCCGGAACTGAGCGCGACCAAGCTCGCAGCAAGAAAGAGACGACGTATTAGCATGTAAGGCCCCTGGCGAATGCGATTGTCAGTGTTTAGGTCAGTGTTAGGAGCCGTGACTATCGCCGTCAAGCAACGGCTTGAGCGTCTATGGTTAAGCGCATGTCAAGCCACTACATATAGGGGTGAACAAACCGGGAATCACGCAGAGTCAGCGATTCGTCGCTGATTCGTTTCCGTCGTGTTCAAGGTCTGCGGCGGATATCGTTTACCTTTGATTCGCCCCCAGGCCGGACAGCAAAAAACCCTCCGGTTTTGCCGGAGGGTTCATGTCTTTCAGAAGCCCTATTACTCAGCCTGGGTGTCGATGCGGTCGCCGGTATCGGCGTCGTCGCTGTCGTAGCCGTTCTTGGCCGGGGCGGGGGCGGACCCCTTTGCCGCAACAGCGACCATGGCCGGCCGGATCACGCGGCCGAACAGTTCATAGCCGGCCTGCATGACCATGATCACGCCACCGCCATCGACATCCGTCGAAGGCTGTTCCATCACCGCCTGGTGCAGGTTCGGATCGAATTTGTCACCCTTAAGCGGATTGATCTTCTTGACGCCATTCTTTTCGAATGCGCCTGCCAGTTCTTTCTCCGTCATGTCGATGCCGGCGATAAAGTTCTTGAACGCCGGGTCGGCGACATCGGCGGGAACCGAAGCCAGGGCGCGCGACAGGACGTCAGCAACACCCAGCAGGCTCTGGGCGAATTTCTGGATTCCGAAGGCGCGGGCATCATTGCCTTCGCGCTCGGCGCGGCGTTTGATATTTTCGACTTCGGCGGCATAACGCAGCGCCTGTTCCTTCAGGGCGGCGTTTTCAGCAGTCAGCTTTTCCAGCTCGGCATTGAGAAGCGCGGTGGCGTCCTGTTCCAGGTCGGCATTGCCGGCTTCGTTTTCGATTTCGTCACTCATCTCATAGTCCTTCGTACATACAGGCCGCCCCTTTTACTCAAGCAGGCGACCCAGAATCCGGGCGGTGTAGTCCACAAGTGGGATGATGCGCGCATAATTCAACCGCGCCGGCCCGATCACGCCGATCGCGCCCATCACCTTGGGGCCACCTCGCGACCCTTGCGGGTGGCTCACCATGTAGGGCGCTGCAATAACAGCCGAGCCCGATAAAGAAAACAGTTTCGACTCTGAACCGATAAAAATTCTTACACCCTGGGCGTCTTTGACGTCGTCGAGCAGGTCGATCAGCTCTTCTTTCTGTTCCAAGTCCTCAAACAGGGAGCGTACCCGTTCCAGATCCTCCAGGCTTTGCGTCTGTTCGAGCAGGTTGGCGCGGCCGCGCACGATCAGGGCGCGTTTTTCCTTGTCGCCACCGGACCACACCGCCAGTCCATCCTCGATCAATTGCGCCGCCGCCTCATCGAGTTTCTGGCGCTCCGCCTCCAGTTCGGCCTTCAGTTCGACGCGCGCTTCGGACAGGGTGCGTCCGCGCAGGTGGGTATTGAGATAGTTGGACGCCTCCATCAGCACAGACGGCGTCATGCCAGGCGCCAACGGCATCAGCCGGTTTTCTACCCGGCCGTCACCAAAAACCAGAACGGCCAAGGCCTGCTCGGCCGACAGGGCGATGAATTCGACATGTTTCACGCCGGATTCGAACGATGGCGTCATGACAACACCGGCCCCGCCGGCCAGCCCCGACAGCATTTGGCTGGCTTCACGCATGGCCTGATCGAAGGTTTGGCCACGGCCGGTCAGGCGCGCTTCGATGTCGCGCTTGGCCTCGTCGGACAGGTCGCCGATTTCCAGCAGGCCATCGACGAACAGGCGCAGGCCCTGATGGGTAGGCAGCCGGCCGGAAGAGGTGTGCGGGGCGGACAAAAGGCCCAGATGCGCCAGATCCTGCATGGTATTGCGGATAGACGCCGGTGATAGCGCGACACCGCCGCGTGAAATCGTGCGCGATCCGACGGGTTCACCGGTTTCGAGATAGGTCTCCACCACGTGCCGGAAAATGTCGCGGGCGCGCTGGTCCATCTCGCTTAAGGAAGCGGTCGAGTTCAGCAGGCCGGACATGTGCGGGGAAATGGTCATCAGGTGCCAGTTTAGCAAAGCTTTGCGTTTCCCGCCAAGCCTTTATGAAGGCTGTCTTTGCGCCACAATTATGCCACAAAGGCGGGGGAATCCTGACGGCAATGCAACCGAAGAGGGCGTCATGCGCGGTGTCAGGTTTCCATCATATGGTTTGGCCATCTTGAGTGTTGTGCTGGTAGCCAGCGTCGGTGCGGCCTCTGCAAAGGATTACACCTATGCGGCGCCGGTATCTCCGGCGGTAACCGAAGCGCTGCAAACACCCGCCAAACCCCAGCCGCCGGCACAACTGACCCAGAGGGATGAGGCCATCGCCATCGATACGACACCCGGTCAAATCCGCCCGGCCACCCGCATCGCCGATACATGGCGTCATGACGGTGAACATCGTGGCTTTGTCTGTGCCGACAAAAAATGCAAAACCCAGACACCTGTCTATAACACCCTCACCCCGCTTGAGCAGGAGCAGGGCCGTATTCAACCCTGAGGCCTCGGTAAGGCAACAAGAACACTTGGGAACACCTGTTTCCGGGATTCAAATAATAGGGAAACAGACCAAGTTTAGGGTTTCACGCCACGATCAGACCTGTTACGGCAAGGCCATAATCATATGAGGCCTTCCATGTCGCACTTCGACGCCCTGTCTGCCCTGAAAACCATTCGTCCGTCCAATCGCAAGCCCGACCAGATGCGCGCCGTCACGCTGGAAACCGGCGTAACCCGCTATGCGGAAGGATCGTGTCTCGTGTCCTTCGGCCACACAAAGGTGCTGGTCACGGCGTCGCTGGAACAGGGCGTGCCGGGCTTCTTGAAGGGCAAGGGGCAGGGCTGGGTAACGGCGGAATACGGCATGTTGCCCCGATCCACCCATACCCGCTCGCGTCGCGAGGCCGCCGCCGGCAAGCAGTCGGGCCGGACCCAGGAAATCCAGCGCCTGATCGGCCGCTCGATGCGCGCCATCATTGACCTGAAAGCGCTTGGCGAACGCCAGATTACCATCGACTGTGACGTCATCCAGGCCGATGGCGGCACCCGCACGGCGTCGATCACCGGTGCCTGGGTCGCCTTGTCTATGGCCTGCAATAAGCTGGTTGCCGACAAGGTGATCGAAAAATCACCGATCCTCGATCAAGTGGCGGCCATTTCCTGCGGCATTTTTGAAGGTACGCCGGTTCTGGATCTGGATTACGATGAGGATTCCAACGCCGAAACCGATGCCAATTTTGTCTTTACGGGCGCCGCCGATGCCGTCGAAATCCAGGCGACCGGCGAAAAGCGCGGTTTCTCACGCGACGAATTCAATGCCTTGTATGATCTGGGCCTGAAGGGTGCGATGGAATTGTTTGAGCTGCAAAACGCGGCCCTGGCCGGCTAATCCGCGTCTTCGACATATTCAATCAGGTCCGACGGCTGACAATTCAGACAGCGGCAAAGACAATCGATCGTTTTTAACCGCAGCGCCAGCGCCTTCTGATCGCGCAGGACCTCCAGGTCGCGCACACTGATACCCGTGCGGTCGGACAGTTCAACGATCGACAGGCGCCGTCGCGCCAGCAACTCGGCCAGTTTGAGTTTGATCATCCATGCCTCGATGAAACGGGGGCGGGCATTGCAGGGGCAAACAGGCTCATATGGTGTGGTCTACTTCCTTGCGCAGGCGCGCGCCTTCCTTAAACACTTCTGCCAGGACGAACACCACCAGCACCGAAAACCAGGTAGTGACGGCGCGCAGACCGTAGATCGGTTCGAAATGCAGGTGGAAAACACCAGAGGCGACGAACCGGACCATGTAGCCAAAGATTTCCAATGCGCCCAGTCCAAAGCCGATCCAGCGCAGGCGGGTGGTGTTGTCGGGGTGGAAGACATCACCTTCCGCCAGGGTCTGGAAAATACGGCGGGTCCAGTGCATGACCAGCAGGTAGCCGCCAAGCGACAGGCCGAAGGCGACGAACATGACGGCCATGGAGGTCGCCGATAGATCGCTGGCTATATTCAGGCGGCGCACCACCTCCGAGGCCAGGTTCGGCACGGACAACAGGCAGACGGCGACGACGATGACCAGGAAGATCAGAACGTATAGGCCGTAATAGACGACATCGAGCGCCGTTTTCAGCAGGCTGGAAATCGAGCGCGGCCCCAGAAAGCGCATGGTTGTCTTGTCCTCAGTGGTCAGACTTAAACCCTTTCACAAAATCGGCATAAAAAACAAGTGACCTCTTTGTAACCTGGGCTATACAGGGGCCGCTCACCGCTATGGCATCCTGAGCCCACACCAGAGACACTGACCAGAGACCCTGATATGAGCCTGCACCTGATCCCCGGCCAGAAACTGATCGCCGCCACGCACAACCCCGGCAAGGCGGTCGAAATTTCGGCCATGCTGGAGGGCCGCTATGAGGTGATCACGGCGGGGTCGCTCGGCCTGCCTGAGCCGCCCGAAACCGAAGCCAGCTTTATCGGCAACGCCATTCTGAAAGCGCGCCACGCCGCGATGCAAGCCGGCCTTGTCGCCCTGGCAGACGATTCCGGTCTCAGCATCGAAGCGCTTGATGGCGATCCCGGCATATACAGCGCCCGCTGGGCCGGACCGCATAAGGATTTCGACCGCGCAATGGAAGTGATAGAGCACAAGATGCGGATCGCGCGCGAGACGGAGGGCAAGACCAGCCTCAAGGCCTGGTTTACCTGCGCCTTGGCCGTGGCGTGGCCACAAGGGCATGCCGCCGTATTCGAAGGCCGCGTCGATGGCCAGATCGTCTTTCCGCGCCGCGGCGACATGGGTTTCGGCTACGATCCGATCTTCCAGCCCGACGGCTACGACATCACCTTCGCCGAGATGACGCCGGAAGCAAAGGACCGGATCAGCCACCGCCACCTCGCCTTCGAACAATTGCGGGCGGCGCTTTTTTGAGCCCTATAAGCCTTTACATACATTGGCCCTATTGTTCGCGCATTTGCCCCTATTGCGATTTCAACGTCACGCGCGACCGGCAGCAGGCCAGCCAGCGCCCCCTGTTCGAAGCCATTCTGGCCGACATGCGCCGTCAGGCGAACGGCCTGGGGCCGTGCCATCTGGCCAGTGTCTTTTTCGGCGGCGGTACGCCGTCACTCCTGCCGCCCGACTGGGTCGGGGAACTGATCGATCAGGCGAAACAGCTTTTTCCGTACGCGGACGATATTGAAATCACGCTCGAAGCCAATCCGACGGACGCGGAAATCGCCCGCTTCGAAGGCTTCCGCGCGGCGGGTGTCAACCGGCTGTCGCTGGGGGTGCAGTCGCTCAATGACGGTACACTGGTCTTCCTGGGCCGCAACCATTCCGCCGCCAGCGCCATTGCCGGTATCGAGACCGCGCAAAGCGTTTTTGGCCGCGTCTCGCTCGACCTGATCTACGCCCTGCCCGGCCAGACCCCGGATGCCTGGGAAGCGGAACTGCGCCGTGCCGCCGCCTTGGGTGTCGAACACATATCGCCCTACCAACTGACCATAGAGCAAACAACCGCTTTTGGCCGGGCCGTCCGTCGCGGTCAATGGTCGCCGCCGGAGGCGGAATTGGCGGAAGACTTCTATTTCCGTACCCTGGCTGTGCTGCAAAGTCTCGGCTTTGAGGCCTATGAAGTGTCCAACCACGCGCGCGGTCCGTCCGCCCGCTCGGCCCATAACGTCAAGATATGGGAAGGTGTCGACTATATGGGCATCGGCCCCGGCGCCCATGGCCGGCTGACCCGCGATGGCGTGCGTCACGCCACGGTGGCTCTGAGTGACCTCAGGGGTTATGCCGCAGCGGAAGACCCAATCGACTCCACAGCGCTTTCGGCTGGCGAAGCCGAAGAAGAGGCTTTGATGCTGGGCTTGCGTCTGGCCGAAGGTGTTGCCCTCAGCCGGCTCCCCACTTTGCCGATTCAGGAAAAAGCCGCACCGCTGATCGAACAGGGATTCATGGAATTGAGCGCGGATCGCCTTCGCGCCACGCCCGCCGGCCGGGTTGTACTGGACAGGCTGCTATTGGAGCTTCTAAGCTAGATCATGGAATCCTTGTTCGCACCGCCGCCAAAGCCGGTCAGCCCCGGTCTCTACATCGTCGCCACGCCGATCGGCAATCTGCGCGACATAACCTTGCGGGCACTCGATATCCTGCGCGCCGCCGATGTGGTGCTGGCCGAGGACACACGCGTCGCCGGAAAGCTGATGGCCGCCTACGATTTGAAGAAAAAGTTGCTGCGCTACGATGATCACGCCGGCGACAAGATTTTACCAGAAATTCTCGACCGCCTGGCCCAAGGTCAGATTGTCGCCCAGATATCCGACGCGGGCACACCGCTGATCAACGACCCCGGCTTCCGCCTGGTCAGCGAGGCGCAAAAGGCGGGTGCGGCCGTACATCCCATTCCCGGCGCCTCGGCCGTTCTGGCCGCATTGTGCCTGTCGAGCCTGCCGACCGACCGCTTCCTGTTCGCCGGATTTCTGCCTAACAAATCGGCAGCGCGGAAAACCTTTCTTGGGGAATTCGTCACTCAGTCGGCCACGCTCGTCATGTTCGAAACGGGTCAGCGCCTGCACGACTCGCTCGTGGACATAGCCGAGGTTCTGGGTGACCGTGACGCCTGTATCTGTCGGGAGCTGACCAAGCTGTACGAAACCGCCCATCGCGGCCGCTTAAGCGATCTGATTTCTGACCCGGCGTTGGCTGAACCCAAGGGCGAAATCGTCATCGTCATCGCCCCACCGGTCGCCGCTGCGCCTTCCACCGATAATCTGGAAGAGGCGCTCAAACTGGCGCTGGAACAGTATGCCCCGGCCGATGCCGCCAGGCAACTGTCCCAGATGTTCGGTCTGCCGCGCAAGATGATCTACCAAAAGGCGCTGGAAATGCAGGGCAAAGCGCGTGGCTGACCGGGCAGCGCGCGGTCTAAAAGCCTTTAAGCGCGGCCATCTCGTCGAATATATTGCCCTGATCCATCTGATGCTGAAAGGCTATCGGATTCTCGGTTTTCGGCTGAAAACACCGCAGGGCGAAATCGACATCCTGGCCCAGAAAGGCCGACGTCTGGCCGTGGTCGAGGTTAAACAACGCCGCCGACGCGAAGAGGCATTTGAGACCGTCTCTTACGTTCAGCAGGACCGCCTGTGGCAGGCCGGGCTCAGCCTTCAGGCCAGGCGGCCACGCCTGGCTCGGCTCGATCTCAATATCGATCTTTATATTGTCGCCTCCGGGCAATGGCCCGAACACCGCATCAATGCCTTCGAGAAAACAGAACGCTATTAGACTGACATGCGGCTTTGGGCTTGCCTTGTCCGATGCATAATCACATATGGGGCGTGCGGCCGGATAGAGGGCCGAACTTCGGGAGAGCCCCATGAGCCTGCGCGTCGCCGTCCAGATGGACCCCATCGAAAAGATCAATATCGCCGGGGACACCACCTTTCTGCTGATGATGGCGGCCCAAAGGCGCGGGCACAGCCTGTGGGTCTATCAACCCGAACATCTCAGCTACGAGGACGGCAGGCCGTTCGCCCGCGCCCGCCGGGTCGCCTTGCGCGACGTCAAGGGCGACCACGTCACGGCCGGCGAGTTTGAAACCCTCGACCTTGCTGACGATGTGGACGTCATCCTGATGCGCCAGGACCCGCCGTTCGACATCGCCTATATCACCGCGACCTACTTCCTCGAAACGGTCCATCCCAAAACACTCGTCGTCAATAACCCGACCAGCGTGCGGGACGCGCCGGAAAAGCTTCTGGCGACACGCTTCCCCGGTCTCCAGCCGCCGACCCTGATTTCGTCCGACCCGGTTGCCCTGCATGACTTCTTCGAACGTCACGGTGACTGCATCCTGAAACCCCTGCACGGCGCCGCCGGGAATGGCATAATCAAACTCAAGGCCGGCGACCGCAACCTGGATGCCCTGATTGAACTGTTTGGCAGTATGAGCCGCGAGCCGGTCATCCTGCAAAAGTTCATTCCCGCCGTCAGCGCTGGCGATAAGCGCATTATCCTGATCGACGGGGAAATCGCGGGCGGTATCAACCGCGTGCCGGAAGCGGGCGCTGTCCGATCCAACCTGCGGGTCGGCGGCACCGCTGAACCGCTGGTGCTCACAAAACGTGATCGCGAGATCTGTGAAATCCTCAAGCCCGTGCTGAAGGAAAAAGGTCTTATGTTTGTGGGCATTGACGTAATCGGCGATTATTTGACCGAAATCAATGTCACCTCACCCACCGGGGCTGTACAACTGAAGGCCTTCGAAGGGATTGATGTCGGCGAGATTTTATGGGATCGCATAGACGAGACCCTGAAAGGCGCCTGACACTTGCGCCCCGATAACAAGAATGGATGACTGACAAGGCTTGATGACGAGGCCTTGCCGTAGCGAAATATGTAGAGCCGGCGGGTTTGTTCTTAGGCCAGCTCCTAGAATGTTTCCTCCTCCGCGCTGGATGTGCGCGATGTTGCGCCATTGTTCTATTTTTGTTCTTGATTTGTGTTTTTCTCTCACCTATGCTGTGGATAATTCCAGTATCCGCGTACCAGGGAAATAGCCCGGGAAAATAGCATCGAGAGGGGGCGCGGCATGCCGGCACGTATCACCACCATCGCCTTTGAAGGCGCCGAAGCGCGTCGCGTCGAAGCCGAAGTCGTCTTTACCAATGGCCAGGTGGGGTTTCAGGTCGTAGGCCTGGGTGATAAGGCTGTGGCCGAAAGCCGGGAACGGGTAAGGGGCGCCTTTGCTGGCATGGGGCTCAGCCTTCCGGGCAAGCGGATCGTCGCTGCCCTGTCACCGGCTGATCTGCCGAAGGAAGGCTCCCATTTCGACTTGCCCATCGCCCTGGCCGTTATGACCGCCATGGGCATTATCCCCGAAGACGCCCTGTCCGGCTATGTCTGTATCGGCGAACTCATGCTGGATGGGCGGATTGCACCGGTCAGCGGTGCTCTGCCTGCTGCCATGGCGGCCAACGGCTTCGACATGGGACTTATCTGCCCGGCCGACAACGGCCCGGAAGCGGCATGGTCGGGCAATCCCTCCATCCTGGCGCCGGCCTCGCTGATTTCGCTGATCAACCATTTCAAGGGCCATGCCGTATTGACGCCGCCCCAGCGCGGGGCACCGAAAATATCGGAAAAGCCGCTCGATCTCAACGAGGTCAAGGGACAGGAAACGCCGAAGCGCGCCTTGGAAATTGCGGCCGCCGGCGGTCATAACCTGTTGTTCGTCGGACCTCCAGGCTCAGGCAAATCGATGCTGGCGCAACGCCTGCCAGGTATATTGCCGCCGCTGACCTCGCGAGAATTGCTGGAAACGTCGCAGGTCTGGTCGATGGCCGGGCTGATCGCCAAGGGCGAACTCACTCAGGAGCGTCCCTTCCGTGCCCCGCACCATTCCGCCTCTATGGCGGCCCTAACCGGCGGTGGTATGCGCGCACGGCCCGGCGAAGTCTCCTTGGCACACAATGGCGTTCTGTTTCTCGATGAATTGCCGGAGTTCTCGCCTCAGGCTTTGGACAGCCTGCGTCAGCCTCTCGAAACCAATGAAGTCATAGTGGCGCGGGCCAATCATCACATCAAATATCCGGCGCGGGTGCAATTGGTGGCGGCGATGAATCCGTGCCGTTGCGGCTATGGCGGTGTCGGCAAGGGGGCGTGCGGCAAGGCCCCGCGCTGCATAAAGGACTATCAAAGCCGGGTCTCGGGGCCGCTTATGGACCGTATCGATTTGCAGATCGACGTGCCGCCGGTCACCGCCATGGACCTGTCCTTGCCGCCACCGACTGAAGGATCGAAGGCGGTTGCCGCCCGGGTGCAGGCCGCCCGCGACATTCAACTCGAACGCGCTCGCCGCCTCGACCTGCCGAATGACAATGGTCTCAACGCGACGGCCTATGGCGCCGGCCTGGAACAAATCTGCGCGCTCGACGATCAGGCTCGTGCCCTGCTTACCCAGGCGGCGCAGCAGACCGGCCTCAGCGCCCGCGGATGGACGCGCACCCTGCGTCTGGCGCGGACGATCGCTGATCTGGAGCAGTCCGGTTCGGTCCTGCGTCGTCACGTGGCCGAAGCCTTGATCTATCGCCGCACGGCGGCGACCGACAATCAGGTAGAAGCCCGTTTACAGATGCAGATTCCGGGTTGAATACACCCTCTGTTAATCAAGCCTTTGAGCTAACTTAACCTTTTTGGGCTAGTGTCCGCCTATCAGAAGATAGATTGCGGAAGAATCCGAATGCCAATTTCCCTTACCGGGCCCGACACCTCTAAAACCCCTGAAGAGCGCTTGTCGCCTGAGGAACGGTTGAAGGCCCGTGAAGATTTTTTCCGATTGATGAGCCATGAAATTCGCACGCCGCTAAACGGCGTCATGGGTATGTTGTCGCTGTTGACGCGGACCTCCCTGACTCCGGATCAGGCCTCCTATATTCAGACCGCGCGCGAATCTGGCGATCACCTGCTCACCCTGGTTAACGACCTGCTCGACTATGCGCGTATGGATGCTGGCCATATTGCGCTCGAAATCAGCGAAGTCCGTCTTGAGCCTTTGTTGCAGGGGGTCGCTGAGCTGCTGTCGCCGCGCGCCCATGCCAATGGCATCGAGGTTGTCTGGTCGCTCGACCCGCGTCTTGACTATATACACGCCGATGAAGGCCGCCTGCGCCAGATCCTCTTCAATCTGGCCGGCAATGCCATCAAATTCACGACGCAAGGTGGGGTACTGATACATGTCGGCCTGTCTGACTCTGGTATGATCGTTTTCAGCGTCAGAGATACCGGCGCCGGCATTCCCGTAGAAGCCCGCGCCCGTATTTTCGAGGAATATGGTCAGGTCGAGCCGAGCCACGCCACCCGTTACGGCGGCGCAGGTCTCGGCTTGGTAGTCGTCAAGAAGCTGGTCGAAGTGATGAACGGCACGCTTACGCTTGAGTCCGAGATGGGCAAGGGCTCGATTTTTACCGTCGAGTTCCGTGCGCCATATGGCCTGAGCAACGAGACCCCGCGCTCGCAATACCCCCACGCCATTGCCTTTATCGGCGATAACGCCATCCTGGCCGAAGGTGCCCAATGCCATCTGGCCGCCGCCTATTGCCGTCTTAGCCGCGTCGCACGTCCGGAAGATATTTTCGACCCGCAGGCTATTCTGCTGGCCGACCGCGCAGCCTTCATGACGCCGACCAAGGCGCCCTCATCTCGCAGCCTTATCCTGCTGGCGCCGGAAGAACGCGATGAGATCGACGCCTGGCGTGAACAGGGTTGGGCCGGTTATCTGATAAAGCCTCTGCGCCGCTCGTCCCTGTTGGAACGCCTTGAAGCCCTGCATGACCGGTCACGCGACACGCCGGGCGCGGGCCATAATGACGATGACCGCATCGTCAGCGAAGCCGCGCCGGACAAATCGGTATTGTTGGTCGAAGACAATCCGGTCAACGCGCTGCTGGCGCAGATCCTGCTCCAGCGTGAAGGCTGTCGCGTGGAGCGGGCGTCGTCTGGCGAAGAAGCGATCGATATTCTCAAACAGCGCAGTTTCGATATCATCTTGATGGATTTGGGCTTGCCGGGCCTGGATGGCATTGGCACGACACGCGAAGTCCGCGCCCTGGGCATTCGCACGCCGATCATCGCCCTGACCGCTAACGCCTATGAAGAAGATCGCCGCGCCAGCATCAATGCCGGCATGAACGATTTCCTCACCAAGCCCATTGAACTGGTGGCGCTGAAGCACCGCTTGCAAACCTGGACCTGCGCGTCGCGCGAAGCCAAAAGCGCGTAATCTCCAGAACGCCACACTCGGGAAAGACTCCGAACCTTTACAGCATAACCAAAGCCACTTACCGTCTCCGCCCGAACGGACAGGGGACCTGAATGAACGCGTCTGATGCTAAGGACAAGCCGAAAATATCGGCACTGGCGGCCTTGCTGGCCTTTTTCCGTCCTAAACCCTTGCTGATGCTTGCGCTCGGTTATGCGTCCGGCATGCCGTTCCTGCTGGTCAACGATACCTTGAGTGCCTGGCTGCGGGTCGAAGGCCTGTCTCTTCAGGTCATCGGCTTTTTCGTGCTGGTCACCTTTTCCTACACTTTGAAATTCATGTGGGCGCCGTTACTGGACCGGATGAACGTACCGTGGCTGAACGACAGACTGGGGCATCGCCGCGCCTGGATGCTGGTCTTGCAGGCTGCCGTGGCGCTCGGGCTGCTCGGCATCGCTGCCACCAATCCGACGGTTAATTTGGGCCAGATGGCTGCCTTTGCCGCCTTGACCGCCTTTTTCGGCGCCAGCCAGGACATTGTCATGGACGCGTGGCGGATCGAATCCGTCGAACCGGAACTGCAAGGGATCATGACAGCGGCCTATCAATGGGGCTATCGCATTGCCATGATGGTGGCTGGTGCCGTGCCGCTGATCCTGTCGTCGCGAATTGGCTGGCCCCTGGCCTATGCCACCATGGCATTGATGATGATCATCGGTTGGATAGCGGTCCTGCTGGCGCCGCGCGGACCCGCGCATCACCCGCGTCCGATTCACTACGAAGGCCTGGCGGTACGTCCGGCCCTCGAAGTCTTGGAATGGATCGGCCGCGTGCTGCTTATCCTTATTGCGGCGCTGGCCGTGGGGTCTGGCCTGACCGCCAATGCCGACCTGATGAACGGCTTGATTGGCCACATCGGCGTGAGCCTAGATGCCCAGGCAACGTTCAAGGCCGCCTTTACCTCGAAGCAGACCGGACCGTTCCTGCAAATTCCGTTTACACTGGTGGGGCTCGCCCTGATGATGAGCGCCTGCCTGCCTCTTCCGTGGCCGACGCGTCCCGGCGCCTATTTCAAGGGCGCGTTCATCGAGCCACTGGCTGACTTTTTTCGACGGTACAAGGATTGGGCCGGTTTCATCTTCGCCCTGATCTGCCTGTACCGCATCAGCGAATTCACGCTCAGCATCATGAACCCGTTTTATGTCGACCTCGGCTTTTCGCTGGACGTGGTCGGAGAGATGCGCAAGGGCTTTGGCGTGCTGATGCTGGTTATCGGTGTGGGTGTCGCCGGTTGGTTGATCGCGCGTTTCGGCGTGCGCAAGTCGCTGCTGATCGGCGCCATTGTCGGGCCATTCAGCCACATTGGCTTTATGTGGCTGGCCTGTGCCGGCCATTCCCTGCCGATCTTCGCCGTCGCCCTAGCTATGGATAACGTTGCCGCCTCTATCGCCGGCACGGCCTTGATCGCCTATATGTCCACGCTGGTTTCGCCGCAATACACGGCGCCGCAATACGCTATATTCTCAAGCTTCTACGCCATTTTGGGCAAGCTCGTGGCCTCACAGTCCGGCCGCATCGTCGAAGGTTCGGCCAAGGCGGCCGATGCCGGCGGCTTTAGTGCCATCTTCAAGGGATTGATGGGAAACCTGCACGCCGATTCTTACACGGTTGCTTCGGCCAAGCTGGCGGTAACGCCCGCCGCCATGGGAGCGGGCTATTTCGCCTTTTTCGCCTACACGATCGTCATCGGCTTTGTCGCCATCGCCATGTGCATCTGGCTGCATATCCGGCGCGTCGAAGGCAGCGAACTCAAAGCCGAACAGCCGCAACCGGAATAGATCGCCGTTCTGATGCAATCAGAACGGCACATATCAGGCCTTTTTCGCCTGAACATTCATCAGTGATTTCATGCTGCCCAGTACGCCGATCATGCCATAGGCAAAGACGTACAGTAGGAAGTATTGCGCAACTGACTCGATGTGCTGGATGTCAGCCCACGCCGGCCGGCCGCCGGATACGACGGGCAGAAAAATGTTGAATGCCAGGACCAGGACCAAAGCGGCCGCGGCCTTCAGGGCGTATTTTTCGGGTCTTTTTTGCAATAGGCCGATGGCGATGGCCACGACCAGAATGGGCAAGGGATTGACGCTGCCTAGGGCCGCGCGAAAACCGTCGCTGACACTGATAAAAAATTGCCAGATATCGTTCATAGGGTATCCTTCATCTCGCTAAAAACAAGGGTACGCACTCCGCCGGGAACAGCGATACTCGCGCGTGCCGCTTAAGGGGGCGGACCGGCGCAACACAGGTAAAGGCAAGGTGGGCCATTGCGACGGCCCACCATCACCTTACCATGGTTAACGAAAAATCAAAAAACCATGCGGATTTCGGCGGATTATACCGTCTTATGGCTATTGGCCTTTGGCCCGATGAGAGAAAGGGTGAGCTTTATCAAGCCCATAATGCGGATCGTTACATAGGCGATCAACAGCAGCATCGCGATCTGTATCTGCACTTCCAACTGCAACACATCGGGCCAGATCGCCTGGTAACCTATGGCGCGCGGCAGCAGAGCAGTCACAATGACCGCCGGGATAACCGCAATGATCGCCAATATCCACGCAGGCATTCGACGTGACTGTATCATACCGAAAAAGAGCCCGAAAATGACTACCGGGACGGGGTTGAGCCCGATCAGGGCGGCCTGGGTCGAATCCCACATGGCCCAAAGGAACTGCGTAAAGTCGCCCATTGGCGGTCTCTTTCAAAAGCTGGTGTTCAGCCTGATTAAAACCAGCAAGTCTGAACCTCTTTTGAGGCAGTTGTTCACGCCCCGTTCATCGGCGCGCTTTGACCCGTCAGTCATAATGATGAGGCTGGGCCGATTTGTGTTTCCTGCAAAATGGAAATATCGAAGTATTGATCACAAATGTGTGCTGATGGGCGAATTGGGCTCGCTCATCAGGCGAAATTTATCGCCCGGTAGATCCGAAACCACCTTCACCCCGCACGGTAGTCTCCAATGCTTCCGGCGTTTCCCATACAATGCGCGCATGTTGGGCCACGACCATCTGGGCGATGCGGTCACCGCGGCGGATGACAAAATCTTCCGAACCGAGATTGACGAGGATGACGCCGACCTCTCCGCGATAATCGCTGTCGATCGTGCCGGGTGAATTCAGGCAGGTGATGCCGAATTTCAACGCCAGGCCGGATCGGGGACGCACCTGAACCTCATACCCTTGCGGTACGGACAGTTTCAAACCCGTCGGCACCAGGGCGCGGCCCATGGGTTTCAGCACCAGCTCTTCGCCTTCTGCAATAGCGGCTCTCAGGTCGAGACCCGCCGAACCGTCCGTTTCGTAGGCGGGCAGGGTCAGACCTGTCGCGTGGGGCAATTGGAGGACATGGGCGGTTACAGTCATGGGTGTCGCTTTCAGGAAGGAAGAGGGGAGTCAGGCCGGTCGGCCAAGGGTGTCAAGCCGCCTAACGATATAGGCGGAGAGAAAATCAGCGACATCAGCCTTGGTCGTGCCGGGAATGGGCGTGAAACCGTTGAGATCGACCAGGGTCGCGGCATTGCTGCCAGTGCCGAATACACCTTCGGACACATCATTGGCGACAATGGCGTCACAGCCCTTGGAGGCCAGCTTGGCCTTGGCGTAATCCTCCAGCTTTTGCGTCTCGGCGGCGAAACCGATGACCAGACGCGGCCGTAAATTCAGGTGCTTGGACACGGATTCGAGAATGTCGGGATTTTTCACGAAAACCACAGACAGTTCGTTGTCCGAGGTCTTTTTCTGCTTTTCCGAGGCGATGTCCCGGGCCCGCCAGTCGGCAACGGCGGCGACGCCGATAAAGACGTCGCACGGCAGGTGGGCGTGGGCGGCGGCGTACATCTCCTGCGCGGTTTCAACATCGACGCGCGTCACGCCCGGCGGTGTGGCCAGGGCAACGGGACCGGAAATCAGTGTCACCTCGGCGCCGTCACGCGCCAGCCTTTCGGCGATGGCATAGCCTTGCTTGCCGGAAGACCGGTTGGTCAGGCCGCGTACGGGATCGAGCGGTTCGAAGGTCGGGCCGGCCGTCAGCACGATCTTGTGCCCTTTGAGCGGGCCTTCGCCCCCACCGAGGTGCAGCCGAATGGCAGCCAGGATCGCTTCAGGCTCGCTCATGCGGCCCAGACCGTATTCGCCGCAGGCCATATCGCCCTCGTCCGGGCCGGTGAACAAAACGCCGTCGGCCCGAAGTGTCGCCAGGTTGCGCTGCGTGGCGGGGTGGTGCCACATGCGCACATTCATAGCCGGGGCCAGAAGTACGCGCTTGTCGGTGGCCAGCAAAAGCGTCGAGGCCAAATCGTCAGCCAGCCCGTTCGCCAGCTTCGACATCATATTGGCCGTGGCTGGTGCTACGACGACCAGATCGGCCTGACGCGACAGCATGATATGACCCATTTCAGTTTCATCGGTCAGGTCAAACAGGTCGGTATAGACCTTGTCACCCGACAGGGCGGCCGCCGTCAAAGGCGTGACGAAGGCCTGGGCCGCTCCGGTCAGGACGACACGAACCGCAATGCCCGATTTTTTGAGCAGGCGTATCAGCTCCAGCGATTTATAGGCCGCTATGCCGCCGCCGATGATCAGCAATACACGCGGTTGCGCCGTCATGCGGTCTCCTTTGCGAATTGCGCCGCTTGTGCCATAGGTAAGCAGACGGAAGCAAGGGGACAAGACGTGCGGGCGCTGTGGCCATTTTTATTGCTGCTGGGACTGGCGGCCTGTGATGCCGGACCGTCGGCGGTTTTGCCGGATGGTGCGGGCGCGGCGCCGAGTTCACAGGCCCAACCCGAAAAAGCACCCGCCTGGGCGCAAAAACCGGATCAGGCTGTATCCGCTTCGGCCGGGCCGGTAGAACAGGCGTCGATGCCTATCCCGGGCGAAGCGTCCTATGCCGGCGCCAAAGCGCCGCATCTGGGTGAACCGCTTCCCCTGCCCAAGGGACCGCGCGCAGACATTAGCGAAACACGGTACGGCGATTGGCCCCTATGGTCCAAGAACCGCAAATATTCGGCCGATGAAAACGCCCACTACCACTTCGAACGTCACGGGCCAGAGTTTTCGGCCAAGTCCTATTCCGACTACATGGCCATGGTGCATGGTTTCATACACAATCCACCGCCCGGCACTCAGACCCTGAAACGCAGCAATGGGGATACCTTGTTCTACGACCCGAAGGGCAATGTCTTCGCGGTCATGACCAAGGCGGGTGCGCCGCGAACCGTATTCAGACCGGACAACGGCACGGCCTATTGGCAAAAGCAGAAGCAGATCGAAAGTGAGCGCCGGACACCCCGCCGCGACAGTTTTGGGGCCGCCGATTAGGTCGCCTGGGTAGCGGCGGCGGTCATGGCGCGGTTTAACGCGGCCTGAAGGGCTTTCAGGTCGTAAGGCTTGGGCAATAGCTCGACACCCTCATTGGCCGCGTCGTGGCGGGCGACTTCGGGATAGCCGGTCGTCAGCAAAACGGGTAGGCCGGGCCGACGGTGATGAATTTCGCGCGCCAGTTCAATGCCGTTCATACCGCCCGGCATCATGATATCGGAAAAGACAATATCGACGGTCCGCCCGTTGGCCAGGGCGCCCAACGCCCCCTGCGCGCTGGCGGCGCGGGTGACATCGAAGCCGAGTTGCGCCAGCATTTCAGCCACCAGGGTGGATACCTCTTCGTCGTCTTCGACTAGCAGGACCTTGCCGCGCGGTCCGTTGAACGCGGTATCGAGGTTCACCGACACCCCCGTCTCCGCGGGGGCGGCATCGGCGCGCGGCAGATAGAGCGTGACGATCGTGCCCTGATCGACCACGCTTTCAATTTCGACGGCGCCACCCGACTGATGAGCGAAACCATAGACCTGTGGCAAGCCCAGGCCGGTTCCCTTGCCGACGTCCTTGGTGGTGAAAAATGGTTCGAAGACGCGCGCCAGCACGTCTTTCGTCATGCCAAAGCCGGTGTCCTCTACACCGAACTTGACAAAGTCACCTTCCTGGCCGTCGTGAGCCAGATGGACGTTTTCGGCCGAAATTGTAATGCACCCGCCATTGGGCATGGCATCGCGCGCATTGACGCATAAATTCAGCACCACCAGTTCCAGTTCTGACGGATCGGCGGTCACGGGCCACAGGTCACTTGGAAAAAGAGTTTCAATCTGGATATTGGCGCCGAGCGTCCGATCCAGCAATTCACGCATGCTGCCGACCTGATGCACAAGATCGACCGGCTCGGGCCGCAAGGCCTGGCGGCGCGAAAAGGCCAGTAGCTGCCGGGTCAAGGAGGCGCCGCGTTCGGCCGCCTGGCGCATACCGGCCTGGATGCGCTGGCGCTTGTCGGTGTCGGGCTGGCGCTCCAGTATGCTCAGGCCTCCGGTAATGACCATCAACAGGTTGTTGAAGTCATGAGCGATCCCACCGGTCAGTTGGCCGATGGCTTCGATTTTTTGGGATTGACGTAATTGTTCTTCCGCTTCGGCCAACCGTGCCTGATCGTGTAGCCGTTCAGTGACGTCGTAGACGAACTGATATGCGCCGATTACCTGCCCCTCCTTGTCGCGTAAGGGGTTGAATTTCATTTCGTAATAGCGCGGATCGGAGCTGTCTTCTCCGATCGGTTCGACCGCCGTGAACGGGGCACCGGACAAAGCCCGCCCCCAAATCTGGCGGACGGCGGCTTGCTGCTTCGGGTGGCCTGCCAGGGCATTCAACATATTATCACCGGCCGCGGGGCGGACACCGAAAATGCGTTCAAAAGCGTCGGCACTGGCTTTGTTGACGCTGAGCCAGTTGAAATCAAGATCGATGATCTGGATCATAGCGTCGGTCGATTCAACAATATCGGCCAATAGCTTGCGTTCGGCTACCGCGGCATTGACACGTTTTTCCAGGGTTTCGTTCAGTTCACGCAACTTTTCTTCGGCCTGTTTGCGCGCCGTGATATCGGCGGCCGTGCCGACAACGCGAACGCATACGCCCTCATCGTTGAAAATGCCCCGACCGCGTGACGATATCCATCTGATCACACCGTCATCGATACCGACGGTGCGGTATTCGGCGTCATAGGTGGCCCGGAGGGCCGGGTCGGTTGCAGCGGCGAACTTGGCGCGTGTCTCGTCGCGATCTTCCGGGTGCAGGCCTTCGATATAATGGTCGATGATCGCCGGCACGTCGGCGGACAGGCCGAACATCGCCTTGACGCGCGGCTGCCAGTATAGCTGGCCGCTAGTCAGATCGACATCCCATAGGCCAATGCCGGCCGCTTCCGTTGCCAGACGCAGCTGTTCCTCGGACCGTCGCAAGGCCTCCTCGGCCTTGTGTGCCTCCGTGACATCAAATCCTTCGCAAAATATACCAGAGATCGTGCCGGTATCGTCACGCATCGGCTCATAGATGAAATCGAGTATACGCACCGATTCCACAGCTTGCGGCCCGGCATGAAAGCGCACCGGAGTCGCCTTGAAAATCAGGCGTTCCCCGCTGGTATAGACATGGTCCATGGCTTCGTAAAAGCCTTGTCCCGCGATGTCGGGGAAGGCCTCGCGCAAGGGCTTGCCGACCCAATCGTGGCTATTGAACAACTGGCGGTGGGCATTGTTGACGAACTCGAAAACGTGCGATGGGCCCTGCATGATGCAGACAAAGCTGGGCGCCTGCTCGAACATGCTGCGCAGGCGTGCCATTTCAGCCGAACGCTTCCGCTCGGCCAGAACGGTTTGCGTCGTTTCCGATACCAGAACCAGCACGCCACCGACGCGGTTCGGCGCACTGTCCTCATCGATCGGCGAATAGCTGTATGTCCACCATGTATTTTCACGCCTGCCGTCGCGTGTCAGCGGGATAAGGTCGTTTTCATGCCAGGTAGCGCCATTACCCGCCATGACCTGAGCAACCTGCGGGCCGATAATGTGCCAGATTTCCTCCCACACCATGGCGCCTCGGTTGCCAAGGGCGATAGCGTGCCGCTCGCGCCCCAGCAACTGGCGATATCCATCATTATACAGACAGATCGCATCAGGACCCCAGAACAGAAAGACGGGATGACGCGTATTCAGCATCAGCCGGACGCAGGTGCGCAGGGATTGCGGCCACGCCTGCGGAGGGCCTAAGGGCGTGGTGGTCCAGTCCTTGGCGCGCATCAGCGTTGCCATTTCGCCCTCGCCGGCCAGGAAAGCCAATTCGGACGTCTGTTCGCTTTCGGGTGCCGTCTGAGTCATTCAGCCCTCGTTGTCACGACCGAACGATAAGACGCTTAAGTTAAGCTGTAAATTAACAAACGGGATCGGCGCGGAATTGTTACCGCACGGCCATCCAGACGAGCACCGCCAGTGACAGAACGGAAACGACGAGAGCGACCATGCCGAAAGTGCGTCCCTGGCGAGCGACAATCTGAAGCGTTGCGATATCAACAACGGCTCTCGACCTTACCTCTTCCTCGTCGTCCGTACGCAGGCGGCTGACCAGCTTTTCGAAGATGCGCCGGGCCTCGACGACGGGCGACAGTTCACGTGAAATCCAGTCCTTGACCACCGGGCGGGCGGCTTCCCACAGGTTATGCTCAGGGTAAATGCGTCGTGCGACCCCTTCGACGCTGACCATGGTCTTTTGCAGCAGGACCAGTTCCGGACGCAGATGCATGTCGAACTGCGCAGTGATTTCGAACAGCTGAGTCAGAAGGCGGCCCATCGATACTTCGGTTGCCTTCTGACCGAGGACGGGTTCCCCGACGGCGCGCAGGGCCTGGGCGAAACTGTCGACATTGTGTGTGCGTGGCACGTAACCGGCTTCGAAATGCACCTCGGCGACGCGCTTATAGTCACGACGTAGGAAGCCCCACAGCATCTCGGCCAGATAGCGGCGCTCTTTGGGCCGCAGACGGCCTATGATGCCGAAATCGATGGCGGTCAGACGGGCCGGAGCTGCGATGAACAGGTTGCCTTCGTGCAGGTCGGCGTGAAAAGCGCCGTGGTCCAGCGCCTGGCTGAGGAAGGCCCGGATCAGGTTGTCGGCGACCTCCTTGTGATCGAGGCCGGGCAGGGTGAGGGCTTCGGGACGCGACAGCGGGGTGCCGTCGGCCCATTCCGTTACCAGAACGCGGCGGGCCACCTGATGCCAGACGACTTTCGGCGCGCGCATCCATGGTTCGGCATTGATGATCTTGCCGATTTCGTCACACGCCGAGGCCTCCAGCCTGAGGTCGAGTTCGAGCAGCAACGACTGCGCCACCGCGCCGACAAAGGCGACTGGCTCCAGACGTCGCGCTGACGGGAAGGCAAAGGCGACGATACGCGCCGCTAGGCTCATCATGGCGATATCGGCAGCAACCACCGCCTCTATGTCCGGGCGGAGAATCTTCACGGCGACCTTGCGGCCGTCGAGCAAGACGGCTTCGTGCGCCTGGGCGATAGACGCCGAGCCAATGACCTCGCCAAAATGCGAGAATATCTGGTCCACGGGCTTGCCTAGCGCCTCTATGACGCTGGCTTCGGCGACCGCGTGCGAAAATGGCGGCAGATTATCCTTGAGATGCGCCAGGTCGGTAATGAACGCCTGACCGAAGATGTCGCCGCGCGTTGACAGCACCTGACCGAGCTTGATGAACGCGGGGCCAAGGTGTTGGAAGGCGACGGCGTAGCGTTCGCCCGGGCGCAGTTTCGTTTTCTTGGCAAACAGGCTGCGCAGGATGGCGGCAAGGGCGCGCGGCAAGGGCGGCAGCAGGTGCGCCGTTTCTTCCGGCAGCAGGGCGTCGTAACGCAACAGGATAAATCCCGTGCGGAACATGCGCATCCATGTACTGAGAGACGCCAATAACCTACGCCCAGCCCTCATGCAGGGCACAGACCCCACCGGTGAAATTGGTGTAACGGGCGCGTTTGAAGCCGGCCGTTTCCATCATGTCCCTGAACCGGTCCTGATCAGGGAAGCGCTGAATGCTTTCGACCAGGTACTGATAGCTATCGCGGTCCTGGGCAACCAATTGGCCCATGAATGGAATGACCTTGAACGAATAGGTTTCATAGATTTTCGCAATTACTGAAGAGGTCGGGTGCGAGAACTCCAGACAGAAGAAACGTCCACCCGGCTTGAGCACGCGGCGGGCTTCGTTGAGCGCAACCTGGACGTCGGCCACATTGCGAATGCCAAACGAAATGATGTAGGCGTCGACGGACTTGTCCGCGATGGCGAGGTTCATGGCGTCGCCGACCGACCAGGTGATCTCCGGCTCGTCGAGATGCCGTTTCGCCGATTTTTCGCGACCGGCCATGATCATGGCTTCGTTATAGTCGATGATGCGGATCTCGGCGTCGCGGGCCTCGTACCCGCGCGCGATACGCCGGGCCTTGGCGGCGCGCGCCAGCTTGGCCAGTCGGCGCGCGATGTCACCGGTGCCGCCGGCGCAGTCGATGATGATCTCACCCGGTTGCGGATTGAGGCGGGCGCAGGCGGCATCCTTCCAGACATGATGGACGCCACCGGACATGACGTCGTTCATGAGGTCGTACTTGTCGGCGACATTGCGGAAGACGTCGTGGACCATCGCGACTTTTTCGCGGGCGTCGACATCCTTGAAACCAAAAGGGGAGGTGGCTTGCTGGGTCATGGGCGCGTTGTAGCCCGAAACCGGTGCCTTTGCGAAGTGGAAATATGGCTGGGTCGCGGGCAAAATGTCGCGTTGTGGCGGCGGTTAGGCCTACATCTTCCCATCCGCCTTGTCTGCCGTACGGCGGAAAGGTCCCTTATAACCGGGCAAGGTGCGGCGGCGGCGATCGGGACCGACATAGGTGGACGACTTGACCCATCCGCGTTCATTGTTGATCACGCTCTTCAGCCGGTCGATCAGCGCGCGGGCGGTCAATGGCTTGGCGACAATTTCATTGACGCCAGCATCCCGGGCCTCCAGCACGCGCCGGCGATCGGTATGGCCGGTCATCATGATAATGGGTACATAAGGATGAGAGCTGTCGGTACCGCGACGAATCAGACGGGTGAATTCAATGCCGTCGATGGTTTCCATGACAAGGTCGAGAATGATGACGTCGGGGCGCCAGTCGCGAACGATTTCGAGGGCTTCCGCCCCGTCAGAAGCTTCGCGTATCAGGGTGATGCCAATGGCACGCAACATCGTGCAGACAATCACCCGCATGTAGTGGTTATCGTCTACTACAAGCACCATTACGCGTGCAAACTGACTCAATTGCAATCGTCTCCTTTACCGTTTCCGCGTTCTACATTGGCCGAAAATGGTAATATACTATAGGCGTCGTTCGGCGGGTGTGTCCGCTTTATAAAATCACTAGCCTTATTTGCAGATTTGACAAAACAAAGATTGATCTTTGCGCAATTCATGCTTTGAGTCGTCCATCAAAGAAAATTCAGGGTGTCGAAGCACCCTGGTCGCGACGGGGGACTCACCATGATCGACTGGCACAACCGAACTCTTATCGCGGGCGCCGCCGCGGTTTTGATTGCGGGCTTCGGGATTGGCTTTCTGACCGATCATGCCCTGAGCAGCAATGCGCGCGAAAAGACCGCCGCCGCCGCAGGTGAGATTGGAAAGCCTGCGACCGGCCTGTTCGGCAAGGTCCGTGACAAAAACGCGCCGCGCGCCGGTGATCGTAAGCCGGATGGGTTCGACGTCTGGAAACAAACCCTCGACACGTCCGGCGCATCGCCCAAGGCGTGCGTGCAGTTCTCAAAGCCGCTCGATGCCAGCAAGCCCTATGGCGATTACGTTGTCGTGTCGCCAGCCCTGCCGTCGGCGCCCGCCATTGCCGTGAAGAATGACACGCTTTGCGTATCGGGCTTCGGTTTCAATGATCGCCGCATTACCCTTCTGAAGGGGCTGCCCGGCAAGGGCAGCGAACAGTTGAAGGAAAATCGCGACCTCGATTTCAGCTTCGGAGAAAAGCCGCCCTATGTCGGCTTTGCCGGTAACGGCGTCATCCTGCCGCGCGAAGAAGCCGATGGTGTGGCCGTTGAGACTGTCAATGTCTCAGCTCTGGCGTTCGAAGTCTGGCACGTTTCCGATCGCAACCTGGTGCGCAAGCAGGTTTCCGCGCCCGACCCGGTGGCCGAAGGCGAATATGATTACGGCTATGGCGACGATTCCGCCGATGATATCGGCGTCAAGATCTGGACCGGCAAGGTGGCGGTCAAGTCCGGCAACGGCGATCGTGTCACGACCGTTTTCCCACTCGGCGCAGTTCTGAAGACCCTGAAACCGGGTGCCTATGTCGTCAAGGTGCGCGACGCCTCCGGCGGGCGTGACAAAAATGAAAGCGATGAGCCGGCAAAGGCGCGCCGGTGGATACTGTACACCGACATGGCCCTGACTACCTACAAGGGTCAGAATGGTCTCGACGTCGTGGCGCGGTCGTTGAAAACCGCCAAGCCCCTGTCCGGCGTCAAGGTCGATCTGGTCGCCAGCAATGGCGATGTTCTGGGCGAAGCCCGTACCGACGTTGATGGCCGCGCCACGTTCGGTGGCGCGCTGCTGAAAGGCAAGGATGCCCTGACAGCCAAGATGGTCATGGCCTATGGCGCCAATGACGATTTTACAGCCAGCGAACTCGATCGTTCGCCCATGGATTTGACATCCCACAATGTCGGCGGTCGCGATACGGGCGGCGAAAAGGGCGACGGCCGGGCGAATGCGTCGGGCGTCGATAGCTATATGTACGCTGACCGCGGCATCTACCGTCCCGGCGAGAGCGTGCACCTGGTGGCCATGATCCGCGATCCGGAAGGCCGCGTCATCAAGGACCGGAAGGGCGTCATCGTTATTTCGCGCCCATCAGGCGTGGAAGCCTTCCGCCTGCATTTCGACAAAACGCCGATGGGTTATGCGGGCGCCAATGTCACCCTGCCGAAATCCGCACCGCGCGGCCAATGGTCGGCACGCGTCGAATTGACCGGCATGGATCAACCGGCAGGTTCGACCTCATTCGCCGTTGAAGATTTCGCTCCGCAACGCCTTGGCGTCGATATCAAGGCGGACGCCCAGCGCCCCATGTTGTCGCCCACGGAAACGCGTCCCGTCACCGTCAATGCCCGCTATCTCTATGGCGCCATTGGCGCAGGCTTGCAGGTGACCGGAGAGGCGCGCATCCGTGCCGATGGCAACCCGTTCCCGGCTTTTAACGAATATCGCTTCGGGGATGAAACCAAGCCGTATGAAGAAAAATACGTCGATTTGCCCGGCACGACGACCGATGGTCAAGGCAATGCGCTGTTCCCGTTCCAGGCCTCCCTGGCCGGCGACACGACTCAGCCCCTGACGGTGCTGCTGACGGCGTCGGTGTTCGAACCGGGCGGGCGGCCCGTGCGGGAAAGCCAGACTCTGCGGATCAAGACGGCGCCGCTCTATCTCGGCGTCAAGGTGGACCAGAAGGACCGCAACTGGCGCGATGCGCCGCGCATGGCCTTCAACATTATCGGCCTGACGCCCCAGGGCCAGAAGACCGCCGCCAAGGGCGTGGTGGTCAAGCTGATTTCGGAAGTCTGGGACTATGACTGGTACATTTCCGGCGGGAAGTGGAATTGGCGCTCGACCCATCGCGACGTCGTGGTCTCCACCAAGACCTACGACCTGAATGCCAATACCGGCGCTTCGTTCGAGCGCAATCTCGACTGGGGCGATTATCGTCTGGAAGTCGAATTGCCTGGACAGGCTCGCACTGTGACGCGCTTCTCCTCCGGCTGGGGATCGACGCAAAAGGGCACGGACGCGCCAGATTTCGTTCGCCTGACGACGGGTAGTAAAACCTATAACCAGGGCGACACTATCGAACTGACCCTGAAAGGTCCGTACAAGGGCGAAGCCCAGATCGCGGTGGCGACCGATCACCTCATCGACCTGAAGACCGTATCGGTCGGCGAGAACGGCACGACGGTGCGCCTGAAATCCTCGGCGGCCTGGGGCGGCGGCGCCTACATCATGGTCAGCGTCATGCAGCCGCGCGATCCGGTGACGTCGTCCAAGCCTCGCCGCGCCATCGGCCTCATCTATGTGCCGCTCGATCCGAAGTCGCGCAAGCTGGGCGTCAAGGTTCTGGCCTCCGACCAGCCGCAGCGCCCGCAGGTTGACAAGAACGGCAACGGTTTCATCGACGTGCCGATCCAGATTAGCGGCGTCAAGATCGGCGATCGCGCCAAGGTCAGCGTCGCCGTGGTCGATCAGGGTATCCTCAACCTGACCAAGTTCAAGTCGCCCGATCCGGTCGATTGGTACTTCGGCAAGCGTGCGCTGGGCGTTGATTACAACGATGATTACGGCCGTCTGCTCGACCCCAATCTCGGTGCGGCGGCGCCGACCTTCGGGGGTGACCAGTTGGGTGGCGAAGGCCTGACAACCACGCCCATCCGCACCATCGCTCTGTGGTCTGGGGTGGTTCAGACCGGCCTGGATGGCAAGGCCTATATCCGCCTGCCGATTCAGAAGTTCAATGGCGAATTGCGCGTCATGGCCGTCGCCTGGACCGACGATGCCGTTGGCAAGGCCGACAGCCGGATGATTATCCGTGAGCCGGTGGTGGCCGATCTGGCCCTGCCGCGCTTCCTGGCCCCCGGAGATACCGCCTTCGCTACCTTGCAGCTGGAC
Organism: Asticcacaulis sp. AC466; assembly: GCF_000495815.1. GTDB lineage: Bacteria > Pseudomonadota > Alphaproteobacteria > Caulobacterales > Caulobacteraceae > Asticcacaulis. The sequence continues at coordinate 128,962 of NZ_AWGE01000001.1, forward strand.
AATACGGACGGCAAGCCGGGGCTTTACAAGGCCGTGGTCAAGGGCCTGCAAGGTCTGATCCTGGCGTTTGAAAAGGCGTTCAATCTCAACAGGGGCCAGGGCGCGATTGAGACCATTCCGATGACCGCACCCAATCGGACCGGCATTTCCACGGTTCAGATCGGCCTGAACGGTCAGGGCTACGTCTTCAATGACAGCTTCCAGATTCAGACCCGAAATGGTTGGGGGCCGCAAACCCGCGTCATGACCGCGTCGCAGAAGGTCAATGAAGTCTGGACGCCTGACAGCGCCCTGCTGGCAGGGCTCCAGCCGGGGTCCGCCACGGTAGAGGTCAGCTACTCACCCTTCCGCAACATCGATCCGGCTCCTCTGGCTGCTAATCTCAGTAAATATCCCTATGGCTGCACCGAACAGGTGACGTCGGCGGCCATGCCGTGGCTGTTCGTGTCGGAATCGCTGGTAGGCAAGACAGCCGCCGGTCCGGCTCAGGCCGCATTGAAACAGGCCGCAGACAAGATCCTCGATCGCCAGTCGCAGGATGGCGCCTTCGGCCTGTGGCGGCCCGGCGATGGTAATGCCGATGGCTTTGTCGGCGCCTATGCCACCGACTTCCTGCTCGAAGCCAAGGCCCGTGGCGTTTATGTGCCTCAGGAGGCCATCGACAAATCGCTCAATGCCATGCGCCAGATGTCACGTCCGGACGGTTATGCCAGCGTCAACTATCGCCTCAGCGTCCCGTCCAGTTGGAACTGGTTCGGCGTGTCCGGCGAACAATTGACCAAGCAACTGCGTTCGCGTGCCTCGGCCTATTCGCTGTACGTCCTGGCCAAGGCCCATTCGGGCGACCTGGCGCGGCTGCGCTGGTATCGTGACGTTCAGTTCCGTGAGGAAAAATCGCCTCTGGCCCGTGCCCAGATTGCGGCCGGCCTGGTCATGATGGGGGATCGTTCGCGCGGTCGCCTGGCGTTCAACGAAGCAATCCAGGCGCTCGGCTACTCAGATCCGAACGATTGGTACCAGACGCCGCTGCGTGATCTGGCCGGCATCATCGCATTGGCTTACGAAGTCGGTGAAGGCGATATTGCCCGCTCACTCATCCCGCGTCTGGAAAATGCCATGAAAAGCCCGTCGCAGATGAACACCATCGAAAGCGCCTATGTGCTAAAGGCGGCCTCCTACATGATGAAGGCTGCCGGCGCGACCAAGATCGACGCCCAAGGCGTGAGCGTTTTGCCGAGCAGCCTCAATGTCCAGCGTTACGGCATTGGGCAATTGGCGGCGGCACGCCTGAAGAACGGCGGATCGGGTCCGATCTGGCGGACGGTGACGGTGATCGGTACGCCGATCGCGGCGCCGGGCGCAGAATCGCATGGAATATCGCTGGTCAAGACCTTCTATAACCTGGACGGCTCGCGTCTCGATCCGTCGCACCTGACTCAGGGGCAGAAGGTTTTGGTGGTCATTTCCGGTCGCTCGGATCGGGCGGAACTGCGGCCCATCGTCGTTGACGATCCGTTGCCTGCCGGTTTCGAAATCGAATCGACCCTGACCAATGAAGATGCGAAGAATGGTCCGTTCCGCTTCGTCGGCACCTTGACCGATCTGAAGGTGTCGGAAGCGCGCGACGACCGCTTCATCGCGGCGCTGGATGTTACGGCTTCGAACAGCTTTAGCATGGCCTATATCGCCCGCGCGGTGACGCAAGGCGACTTCTACCTGCCGGGCGCGGAAGCGAAGGACTTCTATCGTCCGGAAACCTACGGCCGCACCCAGGGTGGCCGCATGGTCATCGGCGCGCGCTAACCCGCCCGCCCCCTCACCCAACCCTCTCCCGCGTTCGGGAGAGGGGGAAGACATGCGATTGTGTTCAGGCTTAAGACTATCCATTCAGAAAAACTGATTGCCCCGCTCGTCAAGGTCCTGATCGGTGTGCTGGGGGTTCAACTCATCATCGCGGCGCTGAATCTGGTTTTTCCGCCGGATATGTCGCGGGCGATGACGGCCTCCGCTGTGGCGCTCGACCGCAACGGGGCCTGGTTGCGCGCCCTTCCGGTGGATGATGGACGCTGGCGCATCCGCGCCGATCTGCAACGTACTGACCCGACCTTTCTGCGTCATGTGATCCGTGTCGAGGACGAACGTTTTTACTGGCACCCCGGCGTCGATGCCACCTCGGTTGTAAGGGCGCTTTTGTCCAATCTGCACGCAGGCAATATCGTCTCCGGCGGATCGACCATCACCATGCAGACGGCGCGCCTGCTCAGCCCGCATCCGCGTAGCTACGGCAACAAGCTGGTCGAAGCCCTGCGCGCAGTTCAGCTTGAGATGCGATATTCAAAATCGGATATCCTGGCCATGTACCTGACGCTCGCCCCCTATGGCGGGAACCTCGAAGGCGTGCGCGCCGCATCGCTCAGCTATTTCGGCCATGAACCGCAAAGCCTGACCCTGGGCGAGCAGGCCCTGCTGATTTCCCTGCCTCAGGCGCCGGAAGCGCGCCGGCCGGACCGTCATCCGAAAACAGCGATGAGTGCCCGAAACCTGATTTTGCAGCGTATGGCCACCGCCAATATTATCGGCACAGCCCAGGCGCGTGAAGCGGCGAGTGAGCCCATGGTGACGTCGCGTTTTGTCTTTCCGACATTGGCCTGGCACACCGCAGGGCGGCTGGCGCGGTCGGCCCGTGGGCTCCAGGCGACAGTGGTGACAACGATCGACGCCAATCTGCAAACCCGTCTGGAAGCCATGGCCGCGGCGACGGCGAAACAGCAGGGGCCTAACTCGTCGGTGGCCATCATTGTGGTCGATATCAAGACGCGTGGTGTGCGGGCGAGTGTTGGCGGCGGCGGATTGGACCGGCCCGGCGGTTGGGTGGATATGTCGCGCGCTTTGCGCTCGCCCGGTTCGGCGCTCAAGCCCTTTATCTACGGCTTCGCGTTCGAAGATGGCGTGGTGGCGCCCGACACCCGCCTGATGGATGCGCCGACACGCTTTGGCGACTATCAGCCAGAAGACTTCGACCGGGTTTTCCACGGCGAGGTGTCGGTGAAGGAGGCGCTGATCAATTCGCTGAACGTGCCAGCGGTCGCGGTGCTCAACCGTATCGGGCCGGAAGCGTTCCAGGGGCGCCTTGAGGCTGTCGGTGTGAAGCTGGTCGTGCCAAAATCGGGCCTGAAAGAATCCGGCCTGGCCCTGGCGCTGGGCGGGGAGGGCATTCATCTCAACGACCTGGCTGCTCTCTATGCGGCCTTGGGTGACCACGGGCTGGCGCGACCGCTGGCCTATACGGTCGGCGAAGAACAGACCTCAGGCGGCCAGCGCCTCATGCGTCCGGAAGCCGCCGACCGGGTTATATCGATTTTACGCGAAACGCCCCCGCCGGAAGGCCGCCTGCCAGGGCCCCTGATGAAAAACGCCAATCGACCGGCTTTCAAGACCGGAACGTCTTACGGTTACCGCGATGCCCTGGCGGTCGGGGTGGCGGGGGGCTATGCGGTGCTGGTGTGGACTGGGCGCCCGGATGGCGGCGCGCGCGCCGATCAGACAGGCCGTGAAGCCGCGGCGCCCCTGCTGTTCGACGTCTTTGACCAGTTGCAGGCACCAAGCCAGGTGCCTCAGGCGATAGATCCTGCCGGCGCACCGCGCGGCCTCAAAATGCTTGGCACGCCGGAATCGAAAGCCTCGATCCTCTTCCCGCCGAACAATGCCACCGTCTATGTTGAGGTCCGGGACGACAAGGCGGCCCTGACCGTCACCCGCCCGCTTAAGCTGTCGGCCCGCGGGCTACGGCCTGTCGAATGGTACGTCAATGGCCAGCCCCTGAAACTGGATGCCAATGGCGAGTACAGCTGGTCGCCGCCGACGGAAGGATTTTTTGACCTGAGCGTCATCGATGCGGCGGGTCACGAGGATCGCAGCCATGTTCGTGTCAAGGCGATCAAGGGCGATATCCGCTAAAACCCTGTTTAAGCTCGCAGATGGGCTGCCTATTCGATGGAATTTAGGTCGCGGCCGCGCGTTTCCTTCAGGAACAGCAGGGATACGGCGGCGGCAATCAGGCCCGTTGCCACCGGATACCATAGGCCGAAATAGATATTGCCAGATGCCGCCACCATGGCAAAACTGAGCACGGGTTGCAGGCCGCCGAACCAGCCCGTCCCGATATTATAGGGCAGGCTCATGGCGGTATAGCGGACTCGTGTCGGGAACATTTCGACCAATAGCGATGCCATCGGACCGTAAAGCGCGGTACAGGCGACGGCGAATACGCACAGCACGGCGAACATCGCCCAGGCATTGACCTTCTTCGGGTCCGCCTTGTCGGGATAGCCGGCGGCCTTCAACGCGGCCTTGACCTCGCCGGATGCCTTAGCCTTCAGCGCCTTTATGCCCGCCTTGTCGAGGCCCTTGCCGGAGGGAACGCTTATGACTTCGTCACCGATATGGATGCTGGCTGCCTCGCCGGCCGATACATCGGCCCGGTTGGTGTAGGGGGTTCCGACGCCTGTCACGATGCTTTTGGCCAGGTCGCACGGTGAGGTGAATTGCGCGGTAGCGAACAGGTCGAACTGGAAGGTGCACTGGGCCGGGTTGGCGACGACATAGACCGGATTGGCCGTCTGGGCGGCTTCCAGATCGGGATTGCCGAACTTCATCAGCATCTGGAAACCAGGGAAGAAGGTCAGGCAGGCCAGCATCATGCCGAAAATGACCACCGGCTTGCGGCCTATACGGTCGGACAGGGAGGCGAAGGTGACGTAGAGAAGGGACGACACCAGGGTCATGCCCATGATTAGGGTGTCCTTCAGGGCGGGATCGAGCTTGACGATCGACGTCAGGAAGATCTGGGTGTAGAAAAAGGCGGTGTACCAAACCACGCCCTGGGCCGTCATGAAGCCGAACAGGGCGATGAGCATCCCTTTCAGGTTACGCCAGCGCGTGAAGATTTCAGACAGGGGTGACTTGGCGATCTGGCCCTGTTCATGCAAGGCCTTGAAGGCCGGGCTTTCGGCGGTCTTGGCGCGAATATAGACCGAAACGATGAGCAGGCCGGCTGAGACGATGAATGGAATGCGCCAGCCCCAGTCATTGAAGGCGGCATCGTTATTTATCGTCTTGCGCGTGACTAGAATAATGAGCAGGGCCGAAATGAGACCGAAGGCGGCCGAGGTCTGAATCCAGCCGGTATAGGCGCCGCGCTTGTTGGCGGGGGCGTGTTCGGCGACATAGATGGCCGCCCCGCCATATTCGCCGCCTAACGCGAAGCCCTGAATAACACGCAGGGCTATAAGCAGGATGGGAGCGATGGGCCCGACCTGCTTGTAGGTCGGCAGCAGGCCGATGGCGATGGTGGCCAGGCCCATGACCAGGATAGTGTAGAGGAAGGTGCCCTTGCGCCCCTTCTTGTCGCCGATATGGCCAAAAACAAGCGCGCCGAGCGGCCGGGCGATAAAGCCCACAGCGAAGGTGGCCAAGGCCGCGATCGTCGCCAGGGTGTCATTGAGCCCGGCGTAGAAATTTTGCGCGATAGTGGCGGTCAGGGTGCCGAAGATAAAGAAGTCGTACCATTCGAACGTGGTGCCGGCCGCCGACGCAATCACGATGGTGCGCAGCCCGCCGTTTTTCGGCTTAGTTACTTCAGTCGTCATAATGGCCCCTGTCCTGTCCGCATATTCGGACTTGTCAAATGGCATTTGACCGAAAATAAATCGGAAAACAAGGCTATTCGGGCGGCTATGAGAAGACTCGATTCTTGCCGCATTTATGGTTAAGGTGCCTGTGAAACGGCATGGCGGGGGTTTACAATGAGATTTTCCGGTCCGGTAATGGCGCCAGAGGGCCTAACCTCCTATGTGAAGGTCAGGCGCATTCAACCAATGCAGATCATGCTCAACATCGTTGAAGGCTTGTTTGGCTTGGTCGGGGTCGCTGTGCTGATCCTTTTTGTGTGGCAGGGCTCATTTGAAAAAGCCGGCGCCACCGTCGATCAGGGCGTCGGCTATGTCAAAACAGGGATCGAAAAGCTGATTCCGCACCGGTAAAAGGGTTGATCTTGCAGGCGCGGGGGGTATAAGGCCGACACTTTTTTTGAGAGGATTGAGGCATGCTGGACGAATTGCTCGACAACAATCGCAAGTGGGCTCGGCAAAAGACAGAGATAGATCCTCAGTTCTTTACACGACTGGTCAATCAGCAAACGCCGGAATATTTCTGGATCGGTTGCGCGGATAGCCGTGTGCCCGCCAACGAAATCGTCAATCTCGATCCCGGCGAGATGTTCGTCCACCGCAACGTTGCCAATCTGGCGCCGCAGCAGGACGCCAACTATCTCAGTGTGCTTCAGTATGCCGTGCATGTCCTTAAGGTGAAGCATGTTCTGGTGGTCGGCCATTATGGTTGTGGCGGCGTGCGCACGGCCATTGAATCGACAGACCATGGCCTGATAGATCACTGGCTGTCGCCGATCCGCGAAGTGGCGCATGAACATCGTCACGAACTCGAAGCCTGCGAAGATGACACAATTATGCTGGATCGCCTGTGCGAACTGAACGTCATCGCCCAGGTCAGGAATGTTGCGACCAACCCTATAACAGTGGCGGCTTGGCGCAGTGGCCAACCGCTTTCAATCCATGGCTGGGTCTATTCCATCCGCAACGGCTTGGTTACCGATCAAGGGGTAACAGTCAGTAACTTGCAGGATCGCCTGGAAATTTTCGACGTCTGACACTTTTTTTGGAGTCTACGTTCCTATCGCCGTTATGCGGATAAATTTCTGACTTTCCGCCAAAAATACGAAAATTAACCCCCTGTTAACCACGTTTTTTATTAAAAAACGTTCGCGCACGCATGGGTTTTTTATTTCCTGTAAAGAGCTTCTTTAAGATTTGGACGCCAAAGTCGGAAGGTATTTTATGGTTAAGGATTCGCGGCTGTGGCCGGTGACACCTTGGCCGGGTCTTCGGATTGTTTTCACGCATGGCGGCAACTTTAGGTCTCGGCTCCGCTCAATTTGGCGGTGATTACGGCATATCGAACACGCGGGGTCGCGTGAGCGAGGACGAAGTGCGCCAAATTCTGGAGCTGGCGGCCGATTGCAAGATCCTGAATATCGACGCCGCCCATTATGATGGCGATGTCGAACGCATTCTCGGTCGTTGCTGGCCGTTTCCGTCTCCCTTCAAGCCCCAGCTTCGTACGCTTCGCCTGGAAAAAGGCCTCGACTGGCTGGAATCGCGTCTGCGTCGCAGTGTTGACCATATGGGCCTGGTGCGGGCACATTCGGCCCTGATAGATTGCGCCGAAGACCTCATGGGCCCCAACGGCGATGCCCTGTGGGCGCGGCTTGAAAAGCTGAAGGGCGAAGGGCTGATCAGCAAGATAGGCATATCGGCTACCCACGCCGACCAGCCGGTCCTGCTCGCCCGGCGCTTCAAGCCCGACATCATGCAGGTCCCGGCGTCGATCCTCGATCAACGCCTGGTGCGCAACGGCGACATCGAAACCCTGGCGGGTCTGGGGGTCGAGGTACAGATCCGATCGGTCTTCCTGCAGGGACTGCTGTTCCTGCCCCGCGAAGCCTTGCCGGCCAACCTGATTCCGATCGGGCCGCACCTGTCGCGCGTCCGCCGGATCATGATGGAAAGTGGCGCCGACCCCCTGCATGCCGCTCTCAGTTTTGCGCTTAACCTGCCGGGGGTATCCATGGTCATCGTCGGTGTGACCTCTGCGGCAGAACTGCGCGCCATTGTTGCCGCATCTGAACGTAAGGCGCCGCGTATCAACTATGAGGCCATGGCGCTGAATGACGACGTTGCGCTCGATCCGCAGATGTGGTTCGCCGATCTGGGTGAACAGGCGGCGCGCCGTCTTGTCAGGGTCGCCTGAGGACCTGACCCGAACCCGAGCGTCCGGGTTTTTCATATTGATATCGTCGGGCATTGTCGCGTAACGGGCATGGGTAGCTATTTCCCCCAGCCCTGACGGAACTGTCTCATGCCCGAATTGCCCGAAGTCGAAACGGTCCGGCGCGGTCTTGCGCCGCATCTGGAAGGCGCGCGCCTCAGCGAGGTCCGGCTGCATCGCGCCAATTTGCGCTACCCGTTTCCCGACGATTTCGCGCAACGCCTGGAAGGTGCTGGCGTATTGCGGCTGGAGCGGCGGGCGAAATACCTGCTGGCCTGGCTGGATACCCAGGATGTGTGGGTCACGCACCTGGGCATGACGGGTCGGTTCCAGATCAATGATACTCCGGACGACCTGGCCCGCTATTACCATGCGGTCGCGCCCGACGAAAAGCACCTGCATTTTCAGTGCCTGGCGACGAAAGGCGAAGCGGTGGCACGTATCGATTTCTATGACCCACGCCGCTTTGGTTTCATGCTTCTGCTCACGCCGGACGCCCTTTATGACAGCAAGTGGTTCCGAGGCCTGGGCGTAGAGCCCCTGTCGGGCGACCTGAGCGCCGCCTACCTCCTGGGCATGGCCAAGGGGCGCAACGTGAACCTGAAGGCGCTGCTGATGGCGCAGGGCGACGCCAAGGGCGGCGGCATTGCCGGGTTGGGCAATATATATGTCTGTGAGGCGCTGTACCGGGCGCGTCTGTCACCGGATCACAAGGCATCGGCTCTGACACTGGCCCAGGCCGTGGCTTTGGTCGATGGCATCAAGAGTATCCTGGAAGAGGCTGTAGCGGCCGGCGGTTCATCCATCAGCGATTTCGCGGCGACATCCGGTGAACTGGGCTATTTCCAGCACCGTTTCTGTGTCTATGACCGCAAAGGAGAGCCGTGTCTGCGCAAAGATGGCGGCATTATCGAACGCAAGGTGCATCAGGGACGATCCAGTTTCTTCTGCCCGGTCTGCCAGCTATGATCAGACAGCCGGTGGCGTCTGAACCGGCTTTTCAGCCAGCAGGGGCGTAATCAACTGGTCGAAGGTGCCATAGTTGAAGGCGTTGGCGCGGGCATAACGCAGCACGCCTGATCGGTCGATCACATAGTTGCTCGGAATGGCACCGTCGATTGGGCCATAACCCCTGCCATTGATATATCTGGCGAGGGGGAAGGACAGGGTGGTGGCCAGCGGTTTCAGGTCCTTGTTGGAGACGGCGTCATCGATGGTAACCGCAAATACCTTCAGGTCGTCCCCGACATGGCGGCGAACGTAAGCGTCGATTTCCGGCAGTTCTTGTTTGCACGGCCCGCACCAGACCGCCCAGTAGTTTAACACCACCACCTTGCCGATCAGGTCGGTGAGCCGGATCGTTTTTTGGTCGAAAGTGGTCAGGCTGAATTTCGGCGCCGGCTGGCCGATCCGGGGCTTCGCTTGAACGGATGACGACAGGGCCGCGCCCATGGTCAGGGCGGCGCCCATAAGCGTGCGTCGATTGATGACTGACATGTGTGGCGCCTCCCCCGATCGTATGCTACAGCGTATAAGTAGAGGCGGAAAAGCGCAACTGGACATCTGTTCCGGCCGGTTTTCTGGTTAACGATCACAGCTGTGTATAATTTTTGCGTCCGGAGTCGGAAAAGACACGCCGAATGCATTGACCGGGGAGATGTCTTCGGTTATACCCCGCCCCCTTGAAATTCACGTCTCGGCGCCCTTCGAATTCGATACGGCGCCGGGGTATAAACCCAATCTCTCGTCCTGTAAGGTGATGAATGGCCAATAATCCTGGCGCCCGTAAGGCGATCCGCAAGATCGCTGCCCGTACCGAAGTCAACAAGGCGCGCCGTTCGCGTGTTCGTACCTTCGTGCGCAAGTTTGAAGAAGCGCTCGCCGGTGGCGACGCTGCGGTTGCCAAGGCTGCCTTTGTCGAAGCGCAATCGGAACTGATGCGTGCTGTCACGAAGGGCGTCGTTCACAAGAATACCGGTTCGCGTAAAGTGTCGCGTCTGGCCTCTCAGCTGAAGAAGCTGGCCACCGCCTGATCTGATTGAAGGCGACGGGCTTTGCTGCCTGTCGCCTTTTTTCATGCCTGTTGTACACCGTATCGGGTCGTTTACCCGATCGGCCGTGTTCAAATCCTGAAAATATATGGCTTTTTCACTCACGAACGCTTCGGCGGACGCGAGTGTTCTATTGTCTGGCGTTTGCGGGTTTTGGGCGCGGGAAAAATAATCTGAATTACTGTCTTAATTTCTTGTTGCGCGCGAAGAGGTTATCGGAGTCAATAAAAATATCAGCACCTGTTGATAAATAAGATTATTGACCCCGGGGACCAGAACGCTAATTTGAACCCCTCACCGACATCCTCCTGATACGGAAGATTTCGGCGGTGTCCGGTCCGCACCGGACGCGAGGGCCGTAGAGGTGCCGATACCTATCAAGGTTTAGGCGTTTGTAGGGCTCAACGGCTTATATCGTAAGGAAAGTAGCATTTTGCCGCGTTTCCCGGATAGGGCCACATTGACGGCTTAGCCTATTCTTCGGACGGGGAGGAGCGTGTCTCCTCTATCCGCCGAGACCTGTAATTCCGCTAACCGGTGTGTCGCTGGCGAGACACCGGACCCTTGGCGGTTTTAGCTGAGCCGAGCGCAAATTTTTCGCTCAAAAGGCGAAATCCGGAGGCGCCCACGCGAAGCGGTTCGCAATTGGCGCGTGTGCTCCCGGTAGACTATCGCGGCGTGGCTGGTCGATATCCGGTAACGACGCGCGGCGGCGACGACCTTGTGGTGAGGGGGCGACCGTTCGTACAGGTTCTCAGGCAGGTTCTCAGGGGCCGAAACAGGGCGATCAGATGGCGTGTACGGGAGAACCCCGATGGGCCGTTTGATCATGTAACGCGTAACTGAAGTGGGTAAGGCAAATGATCGGGGCGATAGAATAATGCCAAGCATACAAAGCTGGTCACCGATTTTACCTGAAACGGTATGGTCCAAAGTGGCAACCATTCTCCGACGTGAGTTGGGTGAGGGGCCTTTCAATTCTTATGTGGCGCCGTCCAGCGTCCGCCCGGGGCCTTACGGCGATCCCGTACTGGTAACGCCGACGGCCTATGCGCGCGACTGGATTGCCCGCAATGCGGCACGTCGGGCGCAGGAGCTTTGGACGCAGCACGATCCGGATTCCCGTGTTCTGGAAATCAAGTCGCGCGTCGAATACGAAGATCAGACACGGCAAGCTCCGCTCGCCGGGGCAGCCGAAACGCCGGTGGTGGATGCGCCAGCGCCTGCCGCGCCGCAGATGCCGATCGTCGAGATCGCCGCTAATCGCATCAGCGGTCTGCAAGAACGCCTAACTTTCGAAAGCTTCGTGTCGGGCCGCGGCAACGAATTCGCCTACACCATGTCGCGCCAGGTTGCATCCTGGGCGGATGGCCACTTCAATCCGGTCTTTTTTCATGGCCCCTACGGCTACGGAAAGACCCACCTGCTGAACGCCATTGGCTGGGAGGCGCAGTCGCGTCGTCCGGATGCGCGCATCGTCTACCTGACCGCTGAAAAATTCACCTCGACCTTCGTCAAGGCGCTGATGGACAAGTCCACGGCTGCCTTCAAGGATGAGGTGCGCGGTGCCGATCTGCTACTGGTGGACGATGTCCATTTCATCGGTGGAAAGACATCATCGCAGGAAGAATTGTTCCATACGCTGACCTCGCTGATTGAAAACAATCGCCGCGTGGTCTTCACCGCCGACCGTCCGCCGTCGCAACTGACCGAGATCGAGGCGCGCCTGCGGTCTCATCTGTCCTCGGGACTGGTTTGCGCCCTCGATGTGGCCGATCAGAGCCTGCGTATGGGCATTATCGAGCGTAAGCTCGAACAATTGTCGCAACGTATCGGCAGTTCGGGTCAGGCCCCGCGCGCCGACGTTTTACATTTTCTGGCCGAGCGTGTGCCGGGGTCGATCCGTGAGCTTGAAGGCGCGGTGAATACTCTGGTGGCGTCCGCTGGGCCGCGTCTTGGGAGTTTGACTTTGGAAGAAGCTATGGCGCTGTTGCAGCCGAATTTGAAAGTGGCCGTCGAACGCCGCGTTACGGTTGACGAAATTCAGAAACTGACCGCTGATCATTTTGGTTTGAAGCAGGCCGACCTGTTGTCCGAGCGCCGCACCCGTTCCGTAGCCCGTCCGCGCCAGGTCGCCATGTGGCTCTGCAAGCAACATACCACCCGGTCTTATCCTGATATCGGCCGTCGTTTTGGGGGGCGCGACCACACGACCGTGCTGCACGCCGTCAAGAAGGTCGAGGAACTGCTCCAGGCCGACGACCAGATCGCACGCGACGTCGAGGCCTTGACGCGTAAGCTGCGCAATACCTGATTGGGACCCGCAAGCGGTTCGGGGCGAAACGCTCCGAACCGCTGTTTGTATTTCTTGATCTTTACGCGTGATCGTCTAATGTCCGCCTCCCGGCTCTGTATTCCAGCAAGTCGGAAAACAGGCCGGTAGGAATAACAAGATGCAATTTACCATCGAACGTGGCGCGCTCCTGAAAGCCCTCGGCCACGTCCAGAACGTCGTTGAACGCCGCAACACGATCCCCATCCTGTCCAACGTCCTGCTGTCGGCTGAACGTGGCCAGGTGTCCTTTTCGGCCACCGACCTCGATATGGAAATCGTCGATACCGCCGAAGCCTCGGTTCAAGTGCCGGGCCAGATCACGGCCCCCGCCCACACCCTTTACGAAATCGTCCGTAAATTGCCGGACGGCGCCGATGTCGAACTGAAATTTGCCTCCGGTGACGATCCTCGCCTGTCGGTTTCGGCCGGCCGTTCGCGCTTCGCCCTGCCGGTCCTGCCGGCCGGTGATTTCCCGATCATGTCGGGCGACCATGAAGGCGTCTCTTACCAGATCCTGCGCGACGACCTGAAGCGCCTGATCGACAAGACCCGCTTCGCCGTGTCGACCGAAGAAACCCGCTATTATCTGAATGGCCTTTTCCTGCATACCCTCACCGAAGACGGTTCCAACTATCTGCGCGCTGTCGCGACCGATGGCCATCGTCTGGCCTTGGCTGAAATGCCGGCCCCGGAAGGGTCGATCGGTGGCGCAGGCGTCATTATCCCGCGCAAGACGATCGATCAGGCGCGACGTCTGCTCGACGACGGCACAGGCTATGTCGACCTGACTGTTTCGCCGGCAAAGATCCGCTTCCAGTTCGGTAATGCCTCACTGACCTCGAAGATTATCGATGGCTCCTTCCCCGACTACGGCCGGGTCATCCCGAAGAACAACGACAAGGTCATGTCGGTCGATGCGGGCATTTTGTCCAAGGCCGTAGACCGCGTTTCGACCATTTCGGCGGAAAAGTCGCGTTCGGTAAAGATGACCATCGAAACCGGCCGTCTGACCTTGTCGGTCCGCAATATCGAGGCCGGGCAGGCCGTCGAAGAAGCGGAAATCGATTATGACAACGAAACTCTCGATATCGGTTTCAATGCCCGCTACATTATGGACGTCATGGGCCAGATCGGTGGCGATTCCGTCGAACTGCGCTTCTCCGACTCATCGTCTCCCACCCTGGTGCTCGATCCGGTCGACAATGGCGTCCAATACGTCCTGATGCCGCTGCGCGTGTAATTTCCACATGCGCAAAGCCCTTCCCTCGTCCCTGTTTGCAGGAAAATAGGGACGAGAGATGACGTCCAATCATGCGCTCCAGCATCTGTCCCTGACCGAATTCCGCTCCTATGAGCGGCTGGATTTCGCCCTGGCCGGTCGATCGGTCTACCTCTACGGCCCCAACGGGGCGGGCAAGACGAACCTGCTCGAAGCCATTAGCGTCCTCAATCCGGGTCGCGGCCTGCGTGGCGCCGCCTTCAGCGACTTGGGGCGCCGTCTGCCTGACGAACCGCGCGGGCGCGCCTGGGGTGTGGCGGCGCGCTTCCACGAAGGCGAGGATGAGGTCAATCTCGGCACTGGCTCCGATCCCCGCGATCTCAATAAACGTCTGGTGCGCATCGATGGCGAAACTGTCACGGCTTCCCGGCTGCTCGATCACGTCCGTCTTATCTGGCTGACCCCCGCCCAGGATCGTCTGTTCATCGAAGCACGCGCCGAACGCCTGCGCTTTTTCGACCGCCTGGTCTATGCTGCCATACCGGCGCATGCCCAGACGGTCAGTGCTTACGAAAAGGCCCTGCGCGAGCGCCTCAGGCTGCTCACCGAGGCAGTGTCCAGCGGCCGTGGCGCCGATGAGGCTTGGCTCAACGTCCTGGAGCAGAAACTGGCCGAAACCGGCGCACGCATGATCGGGGCCCGCCGGGACGCCATGATAGCCCTTCAAGGCGAGATAGAGACGCACCATAGCGCCTTCCCCAAGGCTGACCTGTCCCTGACCGGCGCTGATATCGAAGATGATCTGCCTGCCCACATCGCGGAGGGTCTGCGCAGGGCGCGCGAGCGCGATGCGGCGGCGGGCCGTTCGCTCTTCGGCCCCCATCGCATGGACCTGGCGGTCCAGCACCGTGAGAAAAATCGTCCGGCGGCGGACTGTTCGACCGGCGAGCAGAAGGCGCTTTTGCTTAATATCATCCTGGCCCAGGGCGCCCGTCTGGCGGGCGGCGACGGGCGGGCGGAATCCCTTAGCCGGCCTATCCTTCTGCTCGACGAAGTGGCAGCCCACCTCGACCCCATCCGGCGGTACGCATTGTTTGACGAGACCCATGCTTTAGGCCTACAAACAGTCTTTACAGGCACTGATTTGGGCCTGTTTGACGGCCTGAAATCGCGCGCCTTGGGGGTGCGTGTGGATGGCGCGCAATTTGTTGAATTTATTGATTAAAAACGGACCCAAAAATGGCTGATGAAGCTGAAGACCATCCTGAAATCATGACGAACGCCTACGGGGCTGATTCGATCAAGGTGCTGAAGGGTCTCGACGCCGTCCGTAAGCGCCCCGGCATGTACATCGGCGACACCGACGACGGCTCCGGTTTGCACCACATGGTCTACGAAGTTGTCGATAACGCCATCGACGAAGCCTTGGCCGGTCACGCTACTCGCGTCGAAGTTATCCTCAACGCCGACGGTTCCTGTTCGGTTTCCGACGACGGACGTGGCATGCCGGTCGATATGCACGAAGGCGAAGGCGTATCGGCGGCCGAGGTCATCATGACTCAGCTCCATGCGGGCGGTAAGTTCGACCAGAACAGTTATAAGGTCTCCGGCGGTCTGCACGGGGTTGGCGTCTCGGTCGTCAACGCTCTTTCCGATTACGTCAAGCTACGCATCTTCCGTAATGGCAAACAATACGACTCACGCTTCGAATTGGGCGAGACGGCGGAATCGGTGCGTGCCACCGGCGATGCGCCCTTGCGCGAAAACGGCAAGCCGCTGACCGGCACGATCGTGACCTTCCTGCCGTCGCTGAAAACCGGTCCAGAAACGGGCACGTTTGCCTTTATCGATTTTGACCGCAAGACACTTGAACATCGCCTGCGTGAGCTGGCCTTCCTCAATTCGGGTGTTCATATCCGGTTTGCCGACCTGCGTGAGGCGGAACCCTACGACATCATCCTGCATTATGACGGCGGCGTTATCGAGTTCGTCAAACACCTCGACAAGGCCAAGACCGCCCTGCTTAAGGAGCCTTTGGCGGTGCGCGGTGTGCGTGAGAAGATCGAGGTCGATCTGGCCCTGCAATGGAACGACAGCTACCACGAAACCATGCTGTGCTTCACCAACAACATCCCCCAGCGTGACGGCGGCACCCATCTGGCCGCTTTCCGGGGGGCGTTGACCCGAGTGATGACTCATTACATGGAATCGTCCGGTGCGGCCAAACGCGAGAAGGTCACGGTGTCCGGCGAAGATGCGCGCGAAGGGCTGACCTGCGTCTTGTCTGTCAAGGTGCCGGACCCCAAGTTCTCCTCCCAGACCAAGGACAAGCTGGTTTCGTCCGAAGTGCGTCCGGCCGTCGAAGGGCTGGTCTATGACAAGCTGTCGCAATGGTTCGAAGAAAATCCGGCCGAAGCCAAGCAGATCGTGTCCAAGATCGTTGAAGCCGCCGCAGCCCGCGAAGCGGCGCGTAAGGCGCGCGAACTGACCCGCCGCAAATCGGCGCTCGACATATCGTCCCTGCCGGGCAAGCTGGCGGACTGTCAGGAACGTGATCCGGCCAAGTCCGAAATCTTCATCGTCGAAGGTGACAGCGCCGGCGGTTCGGCCAAACAGGGCCGCAACCGCGAAAACCAGGCCATCCTGCCCCTGCGCGGTAAGGTGCTGAACGTTGAGCGTGCCCGTTTTGATAAGATGCTGTCGTCCGAACAGATTGGTACGCTGATCACGGCGCTTGGTGCCGGTATCGGTCGTGACGACTTCAATATCGAAAAGCTGCGCTACCACAAAATCATCATCATGACCGATGCCGACGTGGACGGCGCGCACATTCGTACCCTGCTTCTGACCTTCTTCTACCGTCAGATGCCGGAGATCATCGAAAAGGGCTACCTCTATATCGCCCAACCGCCGCTCTATAAGGTCGCAAAGGGCAAGTCGGCGCGCTACGTCAAGGACGATGCCGATCTAGATAATTACCTCATAGAGGAAGGCGTCACCGACGCCATGCTGGAGATGCGCACGGGCGAACGCATTGTCGGCAATGACCTGGAGGCACAGATTCGCGCCGCCAAGGCCTTCAAGAGCAGCATCGACCGCCTGTCGATGCGTGCTCCGGCCTTTGCCCTGGAACAGGGTGCCATGGGTGGTCTGTTCAGCAACCATGCCAATCTCGATCTGGTGGCCCAGCGCTTGACGCGGCTCAATCAGGACGGTGACGGTCCCTGGCGCGTGACCGAAGGTAAGCCGGGCGTCGGCGGTTATGTCTTCGAACGTGTTCGTCGCGGTGTAACGGAAACGATCGTGCTCGATGATGCGCTGATGCATAGCCAGGATGCGCGCCGCCTGGGTGAGCGGGCAGACAGCCTGGGGGACATTTACGAACAGATGTCGATCTATACGCGTAAGGACAAGTCGACGGACATCCGTGGTCCGCTTGACCTGTTCGGCGCGGTTCTCGATGCCGGACGCAAGGGCATGACCATCCAGCGCTATAAAGGCCTGGGCGAAATGAATGCCGAGCAGTTGTGGGAAACCACGCTCGACAAGGATGCCCGCACTCTGTTGCAGGTGAAGGTCAACCACGCCGACGAAGCTGACGAAATGTTCTCCAAGCTGATGGGCGATCTGGTCGAGCCGCGCCGCGACTTCATTCAGGAAAACGCACTCGACGCCGCGGTGGATGCATAACCGCTCCGCGCCTTGAGGTTTCATGATACGACAAACCCCGGCCAGACGATTTTGGCCGGGTTTGTTTTGACTCCCGTCCTGAATTTATGGTGCGTTATGGCCGGATAACGGTGAGAGAGAAAATATGACCAATCGCAATACGCCAAACCGCCCAAAGACGTACAGCCTGGCATCGCGTTGGCGCAGTCTGGCCCATGCGGTGCGTGGCATTACCTTCATGCTGAAGGCGCAACACAATGCCTGGTTACATGTTGCGGGGACAGCCATTGTCATCGTCCTGGCGTCATTTCTTCAGGTCAGGCTCGAAGACTGGCGTTGGTTGATCGTGGCCATCGCCATGGTTTGGCTGGCCGAAGCCTTCAATACCGCGGTCGAATATGTCTGCGATTGGGTATCGCCCGAATGGTCTGGAGGGGTCCGCCAGGCTAAAAATATCGCTGCGGGCGCGGTTCTGATTTGTGTGGTTGCTGCTATATTTATTGGGCTTTTCACCCTGTGGCCCTATGTCGAATTGATGATTGACCGGTTCCGCGCACCGATTTCGATCTGATATGGCGCGTCATATCCGGAGCCCATGACGTGCCGCTGCTGCTGCCGTTTCGGTACGTCGACCTAGAACCTTCGTCGGCTCAGTTGAGCCGCCTCATGGCTCCAATTTTTTGTAACGCCTCATGCCGAAAAGTGGGTCCCACTTTTCGGCATGAGGCTCTAAAGCTTAGCCTGAAACGTCAGGTCGCCCTTGAACAGCGATTTGAGCAAATCGGCGTTTTTCAAGCCCACAATAGGCATCTTGTTGTCGTACAGCTCTTCTTCGATGATGCCGGCGGCCTCGCATTGGTCGAGGACGTGAGTCAGGACACTTGCATCGTAATCGCGAGCGATCCCGAACGTCTGGACGCGGGTGGTGTAATCGCTGCGTTCTGCTTTGCCCAGAACGTGGTCGATCAGCTTCTTGCGTCCGCGCGGCCCGTTGAGGCGATAGAGCGCCGACATCAGCATCTGGGCCGGGGTGGTGACATCGACAACCTGGCTGCGATTGAGACAGTTGTCGCAGGTCCGGCAGGGTTCGCCGGGGTCTTCGCCGAAATATTCGCGAATGGCCGATTTGCGACACTGGTGACCCAGCACCATCTTGAAAAAGTCGCGCGCCTTCTGCTTCTGCACGCTCTGGTCGGCTGCGCCTTCGTTTTCGCGCAAGCTGAGGCGACGGATTGCCCAGCCGAGATCGCCGGGATTGTGAAAGCAGACGCCGGAGGCTGGCTGGCCGTCGCGGCCCGCCCGACCGACCTCCTGCCAATAGGCTTCGGTCGATGAGGGCGGATCGGCGTGAATGACGAAGCGCACGTCGGTTTTGTTGATGCCCATACCAAAGGCAATAGTGGCGACCATGATCTTGGCCTTGCCGGTCATGAAGGCTTTCAGGCGTTCTTCGCGAACACTCGGGGACAGGCCGGCATGATAGGCGAGGGTGGCATATCCCTCCTTGGCGAGATTTTGCGCCAATTTGTCGGCGCCGTCGCGTGACCCGCAATAGATGATACCCGTGGCGTTTTTTTGCCGGCGCAAGATATCGCTGATCGCCTTCAGGATAGCGCCCTTGCGGCGAACGAAGCGCAAGCTGAGATTAGGGCGGTCGAAGCCGGCGACGATTTCGGTGGCGTCCTCTATGTGCAGGGCGGCCTTGATATCGGTGCGCGTGTGCGCGTCGGCGGTGGCGGTGAGCGCCAGGGTCGGAACGTCCGGCAGCAGGGATTTCAGTTGGCCGAGCGCGCGGTATTCCGGCCGGAAGTCATGGCCCCACTGGCTGATGCAGTGGGCTTCGTCGATGGCGATGATAGAGGGCTTCAGCTTGACGAGACGGTCAAGGACGAATGGCGCCAGCGCCTCCGGCGACAGGTAGAGCAGGTCGAGATTGCCGTCGCGCGCGTCGTCCCACAATTGGTAGCGTGCATCCATCGATTGGCTGGAATCTAGGCGTTCGGCGCGGACGCCGCGCGCTTTCAACGCCATGACCTGATCGCTCATCAGGGCGATGAGAGGGGAAATGACGATGCCGATACGGCCGCTTACCAGGGCGGGAATCTGGTAGCACAGACTTTTGCCACCGCCGGTCGGCAGCACGGCCAGGGTGTCGCGGCCGCTCAGGATCGAATGGATAACGTCCGCCTGTTTGCCGCGAAACGCCTCATAGCCGAAAACGGTGCGCAAGATGTCTTCGGCGCGCGCCAGTTTGTCGGTCAGCGCGGGGCGGTCGAGGGTTACGGAGGGCATGATCGCAAGTTAGGGTGCTTTGCCCGGCCCGCCAAGGGTCAATTACCAAAGCGACCATAAGAGTTGATCGCCAAATGAACCGCCATCCGGCCAATCATGGCTATACATGCGGCGACCTTGGTTTTGCCAAAATTGCCGGGATAATGTATGAGGAGATGTCGGGGGGCGAATCCGGCATTCAAAGTAGTCTGGCAAGTCAGTCTGACAAACGGCATGGGCGATGCCGTGGGCGGGCTGCCGTAACATATGTTTAACGCGACATCCTGATCAGGTTTGGCTATAGATACGCGCCTCGATTGGCGGCGCTGCCTGCGATCGGAGTTTTTTGAGTGAGGATTTGCTGAATGGCGAACGGTCGGGACCCGGACGTGGGTGGGGCAAAAAGATCAAGCCGGCGGACGCCGCTCCAGGCGATCCTGTATTGGGGAACTGTCCTCAGCATCTGGGCGATCTTCTTCGCTGTGGCCTTTATCGGCTTCATGGCGATAGACCTGCCCGATATCTCCTCGCTCGACCATCCGGCCAAACAGCCGTCGATTACCTATCTGGACCGTTCCGGCGCCCTGATCGCCGTGCGCGGCGGCAGTCAGGCGGCTGCCCCGGTGAAGCTGGGTGAATTGCCTGATTACGTGCCCCTGGCCTTCGTGGCGATCGAGGACCGCCGCTTCTTTACCCATCCGGGTTTCGATCCGGTCGGCATGGGACGCGCTGTGCTGCGGAACCTGACCAAGCGCAAGGGCGCCAACCTGTCTGGCGGGTCGACGATCACGCAGCAATTGGCGCGAAATCTGTTCCTGTCCGCCGACCAGAATTACAAGCGTAAGGTTCAGGAACTGATGATTGCGGTGTGGCTGGAACACAAGTACACCAAGAAGCAGATTCTGGAACTCTACCTCAATCGTGTTTATTTCGGCGCCGGGGCCTACGGCATAGAAGCCGCGTCGCAACGCTACTTCAACAAGCCGGCCAAAAACCTCACGGTCGGTGAAGCCGCCATGTTGGCCGGCTTGATGAAGGCGCCCAATTCCTATTCGCCCCTGTCCGATCAGGAACGGGCCGGCAAGCGCGCAGGCATCGTTTTGGATGAAATGGTGCAGTCGAAGGTGATCACGCCCGAAGAACGCCTGGAAGCACTCAAGACGCCGATCAGTGTGTCTAAGACCCTGGCCTCCGCTCATGCCCAATACTTCATTGATTGGCTTGACCGCGACATTCGCACCCTGGTCGATCCGAAGAATACCGAAGACCTGATCGTCGAAACCACGCTCGACCTGCCGATCCAGACGGATGCCGAGCGCGCCGTCCAAACGATCATGGCGCGCGACGCCAAAAAAGGTGTGCAGCAGGCCGCAGTCGTCTCGGTGGATGGCGAAGGCCGTATCCGCGCCCTCATTGGCGGGGTGTCCTATGGCGAGTCGCAATTCAACCGTGCAACCGATGCCCACCGCCAGGCCGGTTCGTCGTTCAAGCCGTTCGTCTATCTGACCGCCATGGAAGCTGGCTATCAGCCGAGTACGCCAGTGGTTGACGAACCCTACAGCATCGGCAATTGGGCGCCTGAAAACTACACCAAGAGATATCTTGGCTTGATCGATCTGAAAACCGCCCTGGCCCAATCGATTAATACGGTCGCCGCCCGTCTGGCTAATGATGTCGGCCGTGACAACGTCGCCCGCACCGCCAAGCGGATGGGGCTGACGTCGAAGATCAATACCGATCCGGCCATGGCGCTGGGGACATCCGAAGTCACGCCGCTTGAGATGGCGCAGGCCTATATCCCCTTCTCCAACGGCGGTTATCGCGCCACGGTGCACGGTGTCATCCGCATTCGGACGGCGTCGGGTAAGGTCCTATATCAATATCGTGATCCGGGCGAAGATGGCGGCCGCGTGCGCGTTGTCAGCAATCCGGCCCTGTCGAACATGAACCTGATGATGCGCGAAGTCATGAAGAGCGGCTCCGGTGGCGGTGCGCGTATTGCGGGCTACGATATTGCTGGCAAGACCGGTACGACCAGCGACTATCGCGATGCCTGGTTCGACGGCTTTACGGGTGGGTTCGTGACCATCGTCTGGGTAGGCCGCGACGACAATACCATCATGAGGGGCAAGGTAACGGGCGGGAGCACGCCGGCGGCGATCTGGAAAGCCTATATGATCTCCGCCCTGAAACGTATTCAGGTCAGCGCCATTCCGGAAGGACCACCAGCCGAAGGTCCGCTGACGCCTGTTGCCGAGGATGCCCTACGTGGCCTTCTGGGCACCCAGGCCGACGTCGTGGCGGCGTCTCAGGCAGCAAATGACAACGGATCGGGTGAACCGCCGCCCATCGTGACCATGAAGCCGATACCCAACCCGGAGGAAAAGCCGACGAAATCGCAGACCGCCGACGATCTGTTCTCGGAAGTGCAGAAGAAAAGCCAATAACCGGCAGCTCTGTATCTTAGACGAGGCGTTCTAATTCAAGCAAAACGCTCCGGGCCAATGTCCGGAGCGTTTTGTTTTTTAACGCACTTCTGCAAGGGTCGCTGTGTGTGGCGATTAACCGTTATATCGAAACAGCGTATGGCCGTTGGTTTTGAGCCATTTGCGGGCGGCCCTGTAGTCGCCGAACAGGCCCGTGACTTCAGTCCAGAAGCGGTCGGAATGGTCGGGATGGCGTAGATGAGCGCATTCATGCGCGGCGAGATATTCCAGCACGTGGGGCGGCGCCAGAATAACCCGCCAGCTATAGCGGATCGTTTTACGTGAAGGGGTGCACGACCCCCAGCGCCCTCGGGCATCGAACAGGGAAATGCGGACTCCGGATACCCCCAGCATGCCCGCGAACCGGTCTGTTTCGGCCTGAAGGGTCTTTAGCGCCTGTTGGCGCAAGTAGCGTTCAATACGGCGGGAAAACAGACTTTCGTCGCCGCTTGTCACCAATTGCCAAGTGCCGTCTTCCGCCTGGATCGGACGGGCGGTTATGACACCGGCCTTTTCGGACAAGGTGACGGCTTGGCCGCGGATATGGATGACGACGCCGGGCGCGAACCGCTCCGGCGCCGGCTGGTCGCGACGGTGCTCCAGAATCCAGTCGTGTCGTGTGCGCGCGAAATCGACGGCATCCTTCAGATGCTTTGGGCGGGGGGCGGTGACGACGGCCTCGCCGGTCTTGTTATCGATGCGCAGGGAAATCCGGCGCGCTCGCTCATTGACCTTCAGGCGCAACTTGTAAGCGCCGAAATCGAGAACGTCGCCGGGCGCGTATCCGGGCTCAGGCTTCAATAGCGCCTTAAGCGAGCTTATCATTTTGAGCGATGAAGTCGCGAATGCGCGGATAGATTTCCTCACGGAAGCGACGACCATTGAAGACACCATAGTGACCGGCGCCCTTCTGAACATACAGAAGTTTCTGGTCTTCCGGAATATTTGGGCACATGGCGTGCGCGGCCTGTGTCTGACCGACGCCCGAAATATCGTCCTTTTCGCCTTCGACCGTCATCAGGGCGATGTCGGTGATGGCCTTGGTATCGACGATACGGCCCTTATGGACCAGTTCTCCTTTGGGCAAGGCGAACTTCTGGAACACCAGGTCGATGGTCTGGAGGTAGAATTCTTCGGTCAGGTCGAGGACGGACAGGTATTCGTCATAGAATTCCAGGTGCTTTTGCGCGCCGTCGCCGTCGTCGGTGACAAGGGAGTTGAAGTAATCCCAATGCGCGTCTGTGTGACGTTCCTCGTTCATGCTCATGAAGCTGTAGAGCTGAACAAACCCCGGATATACGCGGCGGCCGAGCCCGGGATAGGGCGGCGGCACGGTATGGATCATGTTCGATTTGAACCAGGTAAACGGCTTTTCCTGGGCCAGGTCGTTGGTCACAGTCGGATTGAAGCGGGCGTCGATAGGCGAGCCCATGAAGGTCATAGACGCCGGACGGCACGGATCATTGTCTTCGCTCATCAGGCAGGCCGTGGCTAGGACCGGCGGTCCCGGTTGGCAAACCGCCACGACATGGGTGCGCGAACCGATGGCGGTCAGCATGTCGCGGATGTGATCCATGTAGGAATAGAAGTCGAAACGGCCTTCCAGAACGGGCACCTGACGCGCATTGATCCAGTCGGTGATATAGACGTCATGATCGAGCAGGAATTCCTGGACCGTGCCACGCAGCAGGGTAGCATAGTGTCCGGATAACGGGGCGACGATCAGGACCGCCGGCGCGCTGGTCTTGCGCTTGGCGCGGCGCAAATCCGAGGCGTCACGCTGAAACCGCAGGAGGCGGCACCACGGACTGACCCAATCCTCGATGATCGAAACCCGTACGTCTTTGCCGTTGATCTGGACCTTATCGATGCCCCACTCTGGCTTGCCGTAACGTTTGGTGACGTTACTGAACAACTCCGCCGAGGCGTAGAGGGTCCGGCCGATGGCCGTATCCGATGCCGGATTGAGAGGCGAACCCCAGAAGTCCCGGGTCATCTGCGCCAGCGCCCGCATGGGGGCGGCGGTGTAATAGGCATATTCGTGCAACGAATAAAGCATGATGGGAACTCTGTTACCGTTAGCGTTAACTAACACTAACATGGTAGTCCTGCCAATTCATTACGAGACGAATTTAATAAAAATATGCTGCGCTGCACCAAAAACGGGTCGGACACTACCGTCCCTGCATCAGGTCCTCGATCTGTTTGGCGCTTTGTTCGGGCGGCAGGTCGCGCATCAACGGACCGCTGAACTGCCCTTGCGGGTTCATCAGATATACCAGCGAGGTGTGGTTGTAGGTGTAGGTGTCGCCGTCGCCGACCTTGCTGGCGACGGTTCCGTAGGCCTTTTCTACCTTTTCAATCTGCTCGCGGGTGCCGGTCAGGCCGATGACGCCTTTGGGGAATCCGCCACTGGCCAGATAGGCCTTGAGGTTGGCCGGCGTATCGCGTTCGGGATCGACGGTTATGAAGACAATCTGCAAACGGTCAGCCTTGTCACCCATGGCGGCCTTGGTGCGGGCCAGGGATTGAAGCGTCAACGGACAGACGTCCGGACAGTAGGTATAGCCGAAAAAGACGGCTGTCCATTCGCCTTTCAGGAGAGATTCATCGACCGGCTTACCATCCTGATCGACCAGTTTGAAAGCGCCGCCGATTTGCCTCCCATTCGGGTCGACCTGCGACACAACACCATTTGCCCTTGGGTGCAGGCTGTTGTACCAGTTGACGGCCGCCAGGCCGATAAGCAAAAGGAAGGCGGCGGCGATTACGGCCAGTCGGAATTTGGTCATGAAGGGACTTTCGTGTTCGTCAAACAGACCCTAACCCAAATCAATGCCTTTTTAAACGGCTCGGATGTCGCACCTCCCATTGCGGCCGGGGAAAAGGATCATCTGCGCCTGCGCACCCTGATCATGCTGCGATGGCTGGCCGTGTTGGGCCAGACGGCCATGGTGTTGGTGATCGCTTTCGGTTTCGGCTACCCGATACGGCTGTGGCTCTGTCTGGGCATCATTATGGGCAGTGCGTGGCTGAACCTGATTCTGTCGCTCGGTCGTCGGTTCACACAGCGGGCGCGCGGATGGGAGGCGGCCCTGCAACTCAGTTTCGATGCCATACAGCTGGCCTTGCTGCTGGGTGTCACCGGTGGGTTGAACAATCCCTTCTGCCTGATGCTCATTGCGCCGGCCACGGTGGCGGCGGCCAACCTGCCCACGCGGCATGGCTTGGCCGTCGTGGTGGTGGCTATTTGCGCGACGATCGCGCTGGCTTTCTGGTCCCTCGACCTGCCTTGGACACCGGGCCTGACATTCGTCATGCCACATATGTACCGTATCGGTTTCCTAAGCGCGATTCTCGTCGGCATCGTCTTCACCGCCGGTTACGCCTGGCAGGCTGCGCTCGAATCGGCGCGGATGGAGCGCGCCCTTGCTGCGACCCAGGCCGTGCTTGAAAAGGAAACCCGGCTGTCGGCATTGGGCGGTCTGGCGGCGGCGGCGGCGCACGAGCTCGGCACCCCGCTCGGCACCATTCAGGTGGTGGCCAAGGAGATGCTGCATAGCCTGAAGCCCGACGATCCCTTGCGCGAGGACGCCGAGTTGCTTGTTTCTCAGAGCCAAAGGTGCCGCGACATCTTGAAAGCTCTGTCGGCCAAGCCAGAAACCCGCGACAGCGTCTACGACCAGATGCCGATGACCGCGTTCCTGGAAAGTGCCGCTCAGCCTTACCGCAGCGCGCGCGTTGCCATTCATATTGCCGTTGAGGCCGATGATGTCGATGATGCCGGCAATCGCGTGCTGATTCGCCGCCGGCCCGAATGGCTGCACGCCTTTTCGGCCTTCATCGAAAATGCCGTGGATTTCGCGCGCTCCGAAGTCAACATTGTCGCCGAAGTCACGCAAGGCTATGTCAGCCTTGCCATCGTAGACGATGGACCCGGATTTGCGCCCGACATATTGTCGCGCCTGGGAGAACCTTATATTTCTTCGCGGTATCAGGTCGAGCCTGGCCAAAAGCCAGGCAAGATTTTGGGTGAACAAAGCCATTCCGGCATGGGCCTGGGCTTTTTCATCGCCAAGACCCTGTGTGAACATACGGGCGCCACGGTCACTTTCGGCAATCGGCCGGAAGGCGGCGCCTATGTCCGGGCCTTGTGGCCGCGCGACCAAATCGATATTTTAGTGCCGAAAGGCGAAAGGTAACTTCTATGGACGCTTCCGACCCTCATGAGACGCTGAAAAACGCGATTGCCGGATTGGGCGACAAAACCCTGCTGCTGATGGACGACGATGCACCGTTCCGCACACGTCTGGCGCGGGCTCTGGAAACGCGCGGCTTTACCGTCATCGTCGCAGAAGGCGTGCATCAGGCCATGGACATCATCGCCGCGACGCCGCCCGCCTTCGCGGTGATGGACATGCGTCTGGAAGACGGCAATGGGCTCCAGGCGGTAGAAGCCCTGCACAAAAAGCGCCCTGACGCGCGGGCGATCATGTTGACCGGCTATGGCAATATCGCCACCGCCGTGGCCGCGGTGAAGTCGGGGGCTATTGACTACCTGTCCAAGCCTGCCGACGCCGACGATGTGGTGAAGGCGCTGCTGGCGGTCGAAGATCATGCGCCGCCGCCGCCGGAAAACCCGATGTCGGCCGATCGCGTGCGTTGGGAACATATTCAGCGCGTCTACGCCCTGTGCGGTCAGAACGTGTCGGAAACCGCGCGTCGGCTGAACATGCATCGCCGGACTCTGCAACGGATCCTGGCCAAACGCGCGCCCAAATAGCTTAGAAAAGCACGGGATCTGCGGGTGTTATTCGTCCGCTATGATGATGCCGGGATTTTCCGGCAGCGGAAAATCGAACAGGCCGAAATCGAGCGCCTTTTGCGGCCGTGCAGCCAGAAGCGGACCTTGCGACAGCGCTATGATCTCTTCGGGGGTCAGGTCCTTACCGGTCGATTTCTTGCGCAGATGGCGCGCTTGACCGACGGGCGGCAATCCGGCCGCCCGAACCTGGGCGACCGTCAGAATTTTCCAATAGCTGACCGATAATTGCCAGACGGTCGCCACGGGTTCCTTTTTGGGCCAACGTTCACCGTCCTTGAAAATCGGCTTGAGCGGTTTGGACGCCAGCCGTTTCATGTCGCGCGGCCGGCAGACCAACTGACAAAAGCGATTGTCGTCGGTCAACAGGCCGGCATAGGCTGCCAGGGCAGCGTCCTTGGTTTCGTAAACCGGTCCCGCTGGTTCGGTAACGAAGGCGACGCGAGCGTCAGCAGTTATTTCCGCTTCCTTTTCGCGCACAGCGCGCGCCAGCGCACCGGCCTTTAGCCGGGTCAGGACATCGGGGGCGTCCGTGGCGATGGGATAGGCGATAAGCGGCATGGATGTTCACGTTTTGATCGGGGTGTAACCTAGACCCTAATACCTGGTTGTGGCAAATTTTTCGTTCATTGGCGGGACAAAATTTATTTTGAATTGATGGCGAGCGTGTTCCTAGGCGCGTTTTTTTACAGCCTCCACAACTTGCTCTATAGTCGGATTTTCAGTGATTCGTATGCGGATGCCCTTATGGCTATTGCCACTATCGCCTATACCGCTGCCGCTGGTGGCATGGCTCTGGCCCTGTCCACCACGTGGCTGGCCCTGCGCAACCGCACGCGTTTTTCCAAGGCTCGCGAAACGCTGAAGGCTGACCTATCGGCCAAGGATGTCATGTTGCGCGAGCTCGATGCCGCGACGACGGCCTTCGACGAAGCCTTCCTGGCCGTTGAGGGCGACACGGTTCGCCTGGTCTGGGGCGACGACACCTTGCAACAATGCGCCGAGGCCTTGGGTATCAAGGCCGCTGACGGCGACATCGCGCCTCAGGTCGTGCGGGCTCTGGGCGATACCTCCACCGAAGCGGCTGACGGCCTGAAAGAACTGATCTCTCAAGGCAAGTGGTGCCGGTTCGAAGTCTTTGCCGAGACGCCGAAGGGCCTGACCGGTGACGGGCAGCAAAAAAATGCCGGCCTGACGGTTATTGTTGAGGGTAAATCGTCCGGCGCCACCGCCTGGATTCGACTGGCCATTGCCGGTGCGCGTGCCTCTCTGTCGTCCGGCCCCTTTGCCCAGATGGCGGAACACCTGCCGGCGCCCTGCTGGATTTGCGCGCGCGACGGCCGCGTCGTTTGGGCCAATGCGGCTTGGCTGAAGGCGGTCGAGGCGACCAACCTCGAACAGGCGGTGCAGGCCAACCTGACGCTTGATCGCAATGTCGATGGTCTTGTCGTTGAAGCGCTGGAGCAGCGGACTCGCCGCGAAGGCTTCCGTTGGTTGACCGTCGGGGGGCAGCGCCGCGCCTTCCAGGTTATCGCCGAGCCGCTCAACGAAGCCTATGTCTGCGCCTATGTGCTGGATGTTACGGAGGCCGAAGAAAGCCGCGAGGCGCTGAAACGCCACGCCAAGGCGCACGATGAAACCCTTGATGCGCTCGAAGACGCAGTGGCTATCTTCGGGGCGGAAAAACAACTGACCTTCCACAATCGTGCGTTTGAAAAATTGTGGGATCTGGAACCGGCCTGGCTGGCGGAGCGGCCGACCCATGGGGAATGGCTCGACCGCCTGCGCCAGAAACGCCGCCTACCGGAAACCAGCGATTACAGCGGTTTCAAGACGCGTGAGTCGGAATTCTTCGGGCTGACCCATACTGCTGACGATGAAATGTGGAGCCTGCCGGACGGACGCTCGCTGCGCGTCGTGCGCCAGCCGCATCCGCTTGGCGGGCTGTTGATCCTGTTTTCGGACAAGACGGGCGAACTCAAGCTGAAGGCCCAGTTCAATGCGTTGATCCAGGTCCAGAAATCGACGCTCGATCAGCTCAACGATGCCGTTTCGGTCTACGGCTCCGATGGTCGCCTGCGCCTGCGCAACCTGGCTTTCGACAAGTTCTGGAATCTTCAGGCCGAAGACATTACGGCGGTCATGGATTTCGCTGACCTGGCGGAACTGTGCCTGCCCCTGGTGCATGACCGGGGCTTTTGGGCCGAACTGAAGGCGCGGGTGACCGATACCGATCCGCTGGCCCGCGCGCCGCAACTGGGCGAGGTGAAGATTTCGGACGGCCGTCTGGCGCAATGGCGCACTCAGCCCTTGCCGGACGGTGCGACCTTGGTGGCGTTTTCCGATATCACCGCCACGCGCCAGCTTGAAAAGGCCATCGATGCGCGCGACGAGGCGCTTAATGAATCGGTCCGCCTGAAGCGCGACTTCGTTGCCAACGTGTCCTATGAACTACGCACGCCCCTGACCACCATTGTCGGCTATGCCGACCTGTTGCAGGCGCAGACCAACGACAATCCGAAACAGAAGGCGTTCCTGGATTCGATTCAGTCGGCGGCGCAGGAACTGGCGCGGTCGATCGATGACGTCCTCGACATGGCCCAGATCGACGCCGGTGAAATGTCGATCACCCGAACAGATGTCCGCTTGCTTGATATCGTCGCCGAGGTTGGCACCCGGTTAGCCGACACATTCAAGGCGCGCGGTGTTCATTTCGACTATACCGGAGTTAAGGAAACGGGCACGG
Organism: Asticcacaulis sp. AC466; assembly: GCF_000495815.1. Lineage (GTDB taxonomy): Bacteria > Pseudomonadota > Alphaproteobacteria > Caulobacterales > Caulobacteraceae > Asticcacaulis. The sequence goes on from NZ_AWGE01000001.1 coordinate 158,463, forward strand.
TTCGCGTTGACGCCAAGCGGCTGGGACAATGCCTGGAGCACCTGCTCGGCAACGCTATACGCAACGCCACCAGCGGCGGATCGGTTCGCCTTGATGCCCGCAAGGACGAGGACAACCTGATTCTGGAAGTGGCCTATACCGGGCGAGGCATCCCCTATCATGTGCAGGCGCATATTTTCGACCGCTATATCGGTCGTGAACGCGGCGGACCGGGCCTGGGCCTGGCGCTGGTAAAGGCGCTCGTCGAGTTGCACGAAGGCTGGATCACCCTCGAGTCCGAACCGAACGAAGGCGCCAGTTTCAAAATTCATCTGCCCGGACAGGGTAGGGCCGGGCAAGCGGCTCCCGAAACGGCGACGAGCATATCCGTGGAGTCACCGGCCGAAGCCGGATCTTCCGATACGGATGATGGGACGGTCGCCGGCGTGGCTTAAGGTCTGCGTAAGGTTGCACGCCGGTGACTCGAACGGATTGACCGGCATGAAAGAGGGCGCTGACCAGGTCTGATTTGCTGAACAGGCCCTCTAGCCTTCGGCATCGATCACCGTGATATGGCGTCATTGCCCTAAAGGCTTTCATGTCACCTAGACTTTCAGGTAGCTTCTGGCTCCTTGCCGTACCAATTGATGTTGCGCGTCAGGATCATGACGGCGGCTATGACCACGAAGGCCGCCACGGCGCCGATTAGCAACGCGTAATCTTCCATCCGCATGAGCGTATAGATCATTCCATATAGCAATGAAAAGATGATCAGCGCGGCAAATCCACGCAGACGGCTTTTGAATACCATGCCGGCGTAGCTGGATATCAAGGTCACTGTCGCAGCGGCCGCCGTGAGGAAGGCATAGTCGAAGCCGATGCGCTCGGACAAGGACAGGAGTAAAAGGTAAAAAGTTATCTGGGCCAGCCCGACCAGAATATATTGCGCCGGATGGAAGTCGCGTTTCGATGTGCTTTCAAATACGAAATAGGTCAGGAAGACCAGGCTGACGAACAACAGGGCATATTTGAGCGAGCGGGCGACATTCTGATACGGGTTGGTGTTTTCGACGAATGCCACTGACAGTTCCGATTTGCCCAAGCTTGCCAGGCTGTCGAGAGAAATGACGGCAGGCAGGCCGCGCGCGATGAAAGGCACCGACCAGGTGGCGCGGAAGCCGGATTTGAGGTCTTCCTCACCTTTCATGACGGGTGTCTGGCTATCGTGGTGGAAAGCGCGGCTGGCAGGTAAGAAGCCTCCGCCGAAAGACGGTGCGTTCCAATCACCGGACAGGGTCACTTCGGACGATTTGGCATAGGCCAGCACACCCAGTTTCTGGGCGCCCGTAAAGCTCATATCGAGCGTTACTTCATGAGGCCGCGCTGGATCTATAGCCAGTGGCGTCGAAAACAGGTCCAGCGATCCGGTTCCGCCATCGGTGGTCACGTTCTGAGCCCCTTCGGGAGCGGGCGCCAGCGTCAGGGATTGCCCGTCGACGGTGGCGACGATGTCCTTACGGGCGCCCCGTGAGTCCGATGCGCCCGAGACCAATTGCGCCCGGCTCCAGTCAAGTGTCGCACCGGCAGGGGCCATGACCCGGCTGAGGTCAAAGCGGGCGGTGAAGTGTAGATCTGTTGCGTACACCGGCACGCGGAACAGGGAGCGCGAGCGGACCTCGCTCTTGCTTGTCGCGACGGCGTTGCCGACGATAGGGAATACGACAAGCGTTCCTATCTGAACCGGTGATTTGGTGCCAGTGTTGGTTGTCTCCAGCCGGGCGCCGCCTGTGTAGGGTACGGTAATCACCGGGCCCAGGAAGGTCTGCGGGCCACCGACCTTGTCACCGATTTCCCGGGTTACCTCTTCTGCGCGGTGGGTGCGGTCGAGTAGCAGCAGGAAGACAAAACCGGCGGGCACCGACATCAGGACGGCGAGGACACAAACGATCAGCAGCTTGGCGCCCTTGCTACGGCTTATCATAGATCGGCTCGGTGCAGTATGGGCGGGCCGGGACGGGTGTTCCGGGGTAGGCGTTGTGGACATGAATGGGGTTCCCTCGAAGGACAGGCAAAGGCTCTGTCGCTTCAAAGATATCATTTAATGAACAATGTTCAATTATTATTTGAACGATGTTCATTGCGGTGCTATTGAAGCTGCGCAGTTCGTAGGAGGGATCATGAAACCTGTAGCCTTAACGCTAGCCTGCGCCTTGGCGCTTGTGGGATGTCAGCAGCGGGATGAGACGGCCGGGCCACCTCAGGTTCAGGTATCTGTTTCATCGACATCCACGCCGGTTATGTCATCGGCCCCGGCTCCGACACCGCTTCGTACGGTCGTCCGGCCCCAGCCGACGGCCGCAGTCTATGCCGACTGGCACGCAGACCTGTCTGCGGGTTGCGGCGACGGGTCCAGAAGTGTCCGCCGGCAGCATTTCGACGTCAACGGCGACGGTCTGCCCGATACGGTCTGCTGGCAAACCGTACGCGACGCGACCTATGGCGATTTCGTGCAGGTGATGGCGCAGGTCGATCGTCCCAATGGCGATAAGGAAAGCGCCTATATCATACTGGCGGCAAATGGCGGTCGCCAGGCGGCGCTGTGCAACGCCGATGGCGTGGCCGTGCGCCAGACCCTGTGGGCACGGGGTGAAACCAAGGCTGTAACGGAGCGGGGTGTGGATGCCGGATTTAACGGGCCGATCGCCATTACGCTGACCGACGGGAAGTGCGGTCCGGTATCCCTGTTCTGGCCGCGCGATGCCGGCGCAGACGAGGCGCGCTTTACCTTGTTGCGGATTTAGAGCCCGATCTTACGCTGCGATCAGTGCTGGTTTTCCGGCATGCGGACGATCAGCCCGTCCAAGGCGTCTGATACGATGATCTGGCACGACAGGCGCGAATTGGGCTGGAGGTCGTTGGCGAAATCCAACATCGATTCTTCCATCACAGAAGCCGTTCCCGTCTTGCCGGTCCACGCATCATCGACATAGACGTGGCAGGTGGCGCAGGCGCAGGCGCCGCCGCAATCGGCATCGATACCGGGAATGTTGTTCTTGACCGCGCCTTCCATGACGCTCTGGCCAGGCTTGACCTCGATGACGTGTTCGGTGCCGGTATGTTCGATATAGGTGATCTTGGCCATAGTCGTGAAAACGTCCTTCGTTACGCGCCGTTTAGCGGAGCGATACGGTCAAATCGGGCGAGAGACGGAGTCAGGCCCGATCCGGAATTAATGTGCGGGTAAGTCCCGCAAGAAAAGCATTAAATTTGCTGGAAACCGCCTCCGGCAAATTTATTTCGCGGGCATCATCTTCTTGATTTCGGCGATCGCCTTGGCGGGATTAAGTCCCTTGGGGCAAACTTGCGCGCAGTTCATGATGGTGTGGCAGCGATAGAGCTTGAACGGATCTTCCAGTGCTTCCAGGCGAGCTTTCTGATTTTCATCGCGTGAGTCGGCGATCCAGCGGTAAGCCTGAAGCAGAGCCGCCGGACCCAGATACTTGTCCTGGTTCCACCAGTAGCTCGGGCACGAGGTCGAGCAGCAGGCGCAAAGGATGCACTCATAGAGGCCGTCGAGTTTGTCCCGGTTCTTCGGGCTTTGCAGGCGTTCCTTTTCGGGGTCCGGCGTCTTGGCTTCAAGCCAGGGCTCAATCGAGGCGTACTGGTTGTAGAAACCTGTCAGGTCGGGGACGAGGTCCTTAACCACCGGCATGTGCGGCAAAGGCGCAATGGTGATGTCACCGGAAAATTCGTCATGGCCCTTGGTGCAGGCTAGGGTGTTGCGTCCGCCGATGTTCATGGCGCACGACCCGCAGATGCCTTCGCGGCAGGAGCGGCGGAAGCTGAGCGTCGAGTCGATATTGTTCTTGATGTGGATCAGGCTGTCGAGCAGCATCGGGCCGTGATCGGCGCTGTCGACCTCATAGGTGTCCCAGCGCGGATTTTCACCCGAATCCGGATCGAAGCGGTAGATCTTGTAGGTCCGCGTCGTCTTCGTCCGCTTGGCGGCCTTGTAGCGCTTGCCCGGTTTGATCTTTGAATCGCGGGGAAGGGTTAACTCAACCATCTATACGCTCCTAGTACACACGCGCCTTAGGCGCGATATAGGCGATGTCGTTCGTCATGGTGTAGGTATGCACCGGACGATAGTCCGTGCGCACGGCGCCGGTCTGGGTGTCGATCCACATCAGGGTGTGTTTCATCCAGACATCGTCGTTGCGATTCGGGAAGTCTTCGCGGGCATGGGCGCCACGGCTTTCTTCGCGGTTGGCCGCCGAGTTCACCGTGACGACGGCCTGATTGATCAGGTTGTCGTATTCCAGCGCTTCGATCAGATCGGTGTTCCAGATCAGGCCGCGATCCTTGATGCCGAGGTCGCGTGACGCGGCGTGAATCTCACCGAGATGCTTGACGCCGTCCTGCAGGGTTTCGCCGGTCCGGAAGACAGCGGCGTCGCGCTGCATGGCGACTTGCATGTCGAGGCGCAACTTGGCGGTCGGCGTTGCACCGGAGGCATTGCGGAAGCGATCGAGACGGGCCAGGTGCGCATCGACCTGAGTGGTGCCGATGTTCTTGTGCGCCGAGTTGGGGGCGACCAGTTCCTTGGCGCGCTTGCCGGCGGCGCGGCCGAAGACGACCAGGTCGATCAGCGAATTGGAGCCAAGGCGGTTGGCGCCATGCACCGACACGCAGGCGGCTTCGCCCACGGCCATCAAGCCCGGCACGACCGTGTCGGGGTTGCCGTCTTTCAGCGTCAGGACTTCGCCGTGATAATTGGTCGGGATGCCGCCCATATTGTAGTGCACGGTCGGGATGACCGGGATCGGTTCCTTGGTCACATCGACGCCGGCGAAAATCTTGGCCGATTCCGAGATGCCCGGCAGACGCTTGTGCAGGATTTCCGGCGGCAGATGATCGAGGTGCAGGAAGATGTGATCCTTCTTCGGACCGACGCCGCGTCCTTCGCGAATTTCCATGGTCATCGAGCGGGAAACAACATCGCGCGACGCCAGGTCCTTGGCGGACGGGGCGTAGCGTTCCATGAAGCGCTCGCCGGCGGAGTTAGTCAGATAGCCGCCTTCGCCACGGGCACCTTCGGTAATCAGGCAGCCCGAGCCGTAGATGCCGGTGGGGTGGAACTGGACGAATTCCATGTCCTGCAAGGGCAGGCCGGCGCGCAGCACCATGGCGTTGCCGTCGCCCGTGCAGGTGTGGGCCGATGTTGCGGAGAAGTAGGCACGGCCATAACCGCCGGTGGCCAGGATGACCAGGTGGGCGCGGAAGACGTGAATGTCGCCGTTATCGAGCTGCCAGGTCGTGACGCCGCGGCAGACGCCGTCGTCCATGATCAGGTCAAGCGCGAAGTGTTCGATGAAGAACTCGACATTGTTGCGCACAGACTGACCATACAATGTGTGCAGCATGGCGTGGCCGGTTCGGTCGGCGGCGGCGCAGGTGCGCTGCACCGGGCCTTCACCGAAATTCTTGGTCATGCCGCCGAAGGGGCGTTGATAGATCTTGCCGTCTTCGGTGCGCGAAAACGGCACGCCCCAGTGTTCCAGCTCATAAACGGCTTCCGGCGCGTTGCGGACCAGATATTCGATAGCGTCCTGATCGCCCAGCCAGTCCGACCCCTTGACGGTGTCGTACATGTGCCACTGCCACTTGTCCTCGCCCATATTGCCCAGGCTGGCGGCAACGCCGCCCTGGGCGGCCACGGTGTGTGAGCGGGTCGGAAAGACCTTGGTGATACAGGCGGTCTTGAGACCGGCCTGACCGGCGCCAAGCGCGGCCCGCAGGCCGGAACCGCCGGCACCGACGACGACCACGTCATATTCGTGGTTGATGATGTTGAACGGCTTCTGGGTGTTGTTCTGGGCCATGGGGTTAAGCCGCCTGATGTACAAGCCAGAGCGCGATGCCGGTGGCGATGACCAGGGCGGCGCTCAGGAGGAAGGTAAGGAAGATAGAAACACCGCGCATCGGGCCTGCCAGATAGTCATCGATGATGACCTTGACGCCCATATACATGTGCCACACCGAAATCAGCATGGTCAGCGCGATCAGGCTGGCATTGAGCGGCAGTTTGGCGAAGGCCAGGGCCGCGTCGAAACCGCCACCGGCTATGCCGTAGGCGGCATAGGCCGCCCAAAGGGTCAACGGGATCAGGGCCAGCGAGGTGCCGCGTTCGGCCAACCATTCGCCGGCGCCGTGATGGGCCGATTTTTTCCAGTCTTTCGACGAACGAGCGCCGACATCACGATTGTCACTCATAGCGTCACCTTGCCGCTTGCGAAGAGAAGTGCCCAGAAGGCGAGGGTGAGAACGACGCCCAGAACCATGGTCCATAGGGCGATTTGATCAGCCTTTTTTGGCTCGAAGCCGGTGCCGGTGTCCCAGATCAGGTGGCGCAAACCGCCGGTCAGGTGGACGAAGCCCGCCAGCGACAGGCCGAACCAGACCAGCAGACCGAGCGGCGATGCGGCCAGGCTCAGGAAACAGGTATAGGCTTCACGGCCAAGCGCCAGCGATACCAGCCAGGCGGCGATCAGGATTGCACCGGCGACAGACGCCGATCCGGTGACACGATGCAGGATCGAGCTGAACATAGTGGTGTGCCAGCGCCAGATCTGCAGGTGAGGTGAAAGCGGCCGGCGCGGCGTATGGGGAGGCATTGTCGACATCTGCGGTCTTGACCCATGTCTTGTACCGGTGCGAGTAAGCAACCGGGAACGTTACACTTGCGGGTCTTTTAGACCCTGAAACGGCTCTGTCAATCAAGCTTTCCATGCTCAAAGCCATTATTTTAAAGGCGCGTACTGCAAACGCTTCGCATCCGCAGCATTCTGTTGTTGCGGGACCATCACATGAATGTGTCTGCCCCAGCTTCGACAAATTCCTGTTGTTCACTCACAGGGTGAAAGAATTCTTAAGAACCGGCTGATTAGCTCATAGTTCCGCAGCCCCGGTTTCGCAATACCGACAGTAACGCCCATCCGTAGAGAGTATCCCGTAGTGATTTCTGCCCTGATCCTTTCCGCCGCTCTTATGGCCCCCGCCCAGGATCTGCCCGATGGCCCTCAGCCATATCAGGCTCCGGCTGCCCAGGCCCCGCAAAATGTGCCTCAAAACTCGCCCATCCTGTCTCCGTCGGTGACCAATGGCGACGTAGCGCCGCCTGCCACGGCGCGGTCGGGTGGGGCGATCAGCGTCGACGCCTATCGCCGCGATTACGAAGGCCCTAAGGACTCGCGCGAGCTGAGCTACGATTCCGGGCTTCTGTCCGCCTATGTCAACAAGGAAAAGCAGATCGGCAATATGGAGGGGTCGTGGGTTGTGACGACCTTGGATGGTCGCAAGTTGGTCGGGCTTGAGCTGCGCAGCGACAATCTGGTCAGCGGCCGTCTCGAAGGCGCGTGGCGGTCGATGCTGGCCGGTTTCGGCATGAACAATTCCGGTTTCATCTCCGATATCAACATGACCGGCCGCGATTTCGAAATCAATTATTTCGCCGGTGGCGCCCGGTCGCCGACCATCCTGCATTTCACCAAGGGCGTTGATGGCCGTTGGGGCGGCTATATGCTCGACACCACCGGCCACAAAACCCCGGTTACCTTGACCCAGGTGCGCATGGGAAATTAGTCGGGCGCTTAGCCCACATGGTCGTTCATCTGATTTAAAGGGCTGGGCGCTAAACAGGCGGCACTTTTTTAGGTGCCGTGCAGCAAAGGCTTGCGCGGTGGATCGTTAAGGATTAGATGCCGGGCAGACTAAGTCTGCGGCATTTTCAAAGGGAGTTCCCATGGCACGCGCAAAGATTGCTTTGATTGGTTCGGGTATGATCGGGGGCACGCTGGCCCACATCGCCGCTCGTGAAGAACTGGGCGATGTCGTCCTGTTCGACATCATGGAAGGCACGCCGCAAGGCAAGGCGCTCGATATCGCCGAAGCCACGGCCGTTTTCGGCAAGGACGTCACGCTTAAGGGCGCCAACGATTACGCCGACATCGCCGATGCCGACGTGTGCATCGTAACGGCCGGTGTGCCGCGTAAGCCGGGCATGAGCCGCGACGACCTGCTGGGCATCAACCTGAAGGTCATGAAGGCCGTGGGCGAAGGCATCAAGCAATATGCCCCGAATGCCTTCGTTATCTGCATCACCAACCCGCTCGACGCCATGGTCTGGGCGCTGCGCGAATTTTCGGGCCTGCCGCACAAGAAGGTCATCGGCATGGCCGGTGTTCTCGACTCGGGTCGTTTCGCCTACTTCCTGGCTGAAAAGACCGGCGTGTCGGTCGAAGATATCCACGCCTGGACGCTGGGCGGTCACGGTGACGACATGGTGCCGATGGTGCGCCATTCGACCATTGGCGGCCTGCCGCTGCCGGAGTGCGTGGCCCAGGGCTGGTTCACTCAGGAAGAGCTCGATGCCATCGTTAAGCGCACCCGTGGCGGTGGCGGTGAAATCGTCGCCCTGCTGAAGACCGGTTCGGCCTTCTACGCCCCGGCGGAATCGGCCATTGCCATGGCCAAGTCTTACCTGCTTGACAAGAAGCGCGTCCTGCCGTGTGCCGCCTATCTGAATGGCGAGTATGGTCTGCGCGGCCTCTATGTCGGCGTGCCGGTCGTCATTGGTAAGGATGGCGCCGAACGCATCATCCAGTTCTCGGTCAACGAAGACGAAAAAGCCATGTTCGCCAAGTCCGTCGAGTCGGTTCAGGGGCTGATCGCCGCCTGTAAGACGATCGATCCGTCGCTGGCCTAATCTTTCCGGAAGGCCGGAAGTTAAGGGAGCCGCCCCAAAAAGGGCGGCTTTTTTATTATGAGCTGTGGTAGGCTGCTGTCAGATGTCTGAGGTGGCTGTCTGAGGAGTCTGCCATGCACTATTCATCCCGGTTGTTTACGCTCATGTGGATTGTCCCCTTGGCCGTTCTTTCGGCGTGCAGCAGCCAGGCGGCGAAGGATCAGGGCGCCGGGACGCCGGATCGGGGCGGTGCGTCATCATCTGCGTCTGCCTCTGGTCTTGCCACCGATACCGCAACTGTCACGCCGAGCTTCGATTGTGCGAAGGCCACGCTCAAGGTCGAATTGGCGGTGTGCGCTAATCCCCGTCTGGCCCGGCTCGATGGCGAACTGACGCGTCTGTACGACAAGGCCGGAAAGACGCCGGGCATCGACCGCGGGCAGTTGCAGCGCCTTCAGGGTGGCTGGCTGAATAAACGCAATGCCTGTGCGGCGGCGTCGGACGCAACGGTGTGCCTGATCGACGCCTATGCCGGGCGTATTGCCGACCTCAGGTCCACATACCCTGCGGTGAACGACGATGCCGGCATGAGTCTGGGCCCGATCGTGTGGCATTGCGCGGGCAAGCCGGACGTCGTTTCCACCTTTTTCAACGATGTTGCCGGCGGTGACGATTCCTTCGTCTATCTGAAATGGAGCGGCAAGGCCGCCGTGCTGGAGCAGGCCGTCAGCGCCTCCGGTGCCCGATATGAGGGGCGGTTGGGCGACGGAGACTATGAATTCTGGACCAAGGGCAATGAGACACAGTTTTCGGTGCCCGGTGCAGTGGGGATTAATTGTACGGAGACGAACGGATGAAACGATCGATCTTGACGATGGCGGCTTTCGGGGCCTTGCTGCTTCTGTCGGCCTGTGCCGAAAGACCAATGGGCGGACCGCATGATCCGGCCCTGGTGCGCGGCCTGATAGACGGACTTCTGGCGCCCATTTCCTTTGTCATTTCCCTGTTTTCCGACACAGTGCGCATGTATGCCTATCCCAATATCGGACGGTGGTACGATCTGGGATTTTTGATCGGCCTGAGCGCCTGGGGTGGGGGTGCGTCCACCGTCACGCGCTACGTCTATGTCGACCGCCGCACCGGCCGCACCCTGGATATCGAGAATAGATAGTGCCGACATTGCCATATGCCTCTCCGCTGGGTCCGACCCTGGAAACCGAGCGTCTGATCCTGCGCCCGCCGGTCGCCGAAGATTTCGACGGTTTTTGCGCCTTTCATGCCGATGAAAACGCCATGACCTATCTGGGCGGTGTTCTGCCGCCGCCCGTCGTGTGGCGCAACATGCGATCCATGGCCGGGGCGTGGGCGCTGGACGGATTTTCCATGTTTTCGGTGATCGAGAAAACCTCCGGTGACTGGATCGGCCGTATAGGCCCGCTCTTTCCCAAGGATTGGCCGGGGCGTGAGGTCGGATGGGGACTGTTGTCCAGATACTGGGGCAAGGGGTACGCCCGCGAGGCCGCCATTGCCTCGATGGACTTCGTATTTGACACACTTGGCTGGGAGGACGTCATCCATAGTATCGACGCGCGCAACGACGGCTCCGCAGCGGTTGCCCGAAGTTTGGGGTCTTACCTGATGCGGGAGGCCCGGTTGCCGCCGCCGTTCGAAAGCCACGTCGTTGACATCTGGGGGCAGACACGGGGCGAATGGCGGGTGAATCGGACCCGTCTAATAGGGCAGTTAAAGCGTCCTGAAAAACGGGGTTGACACCTGCCGCTATTTAACCGATAGGTTATTTAACGACTTGGTTAAATTTTGCTTGTAGAGAGTAACCCCTGATGTCTAATGACCGTCTGTCCCAGACCCTGACCGCCCTTGCGGACCCGACACGACGCGCCATCCTGGCTCGCCTGTCCTTGGGGGAGACATCGGTTACCGAACTGGCCGAGCCTTTCGACATGAGCTTGCCTGCCGTATCCAAGCATCTCAAGGTCTTGGAAAAGGCCGGCTTGATTTCGCGCGGCCGCGAAGCGCAGTGGCGCCCATGCCGGCTGGAGCCGGGGCCGCTAAAGGAGGTCGATGCCTGGATCGGTGAGTACCGCAGGATGTGGGAGGCGCGGTTAGATCGCCTCGACGCCTATCTGAAGACGCTTAAACCCCAGGGACCGACCAACTAGATTTGAGATCAGGGAGGCTGGAGGCAGTGGGACATGCGCGTTCGGACCGACTTTCACACCCTCTGGACAACGAAGCTATCCTTGCAGGAAAGGAAAAGAATGACAGACGCCCCCATGCAGGACGCGACGACAGGTTTTCAGGTCGTCAATACCCGCCGGTTGCCGTTCACGCAGCAACAGGTGTTTCAGGCCTTCGCCGACCCCGACCAATTGATGATCTGGTGGGGACCGGAAGGTTTCACCAACCGCTTCCAGACCTTCGACCTGCGCATTGGCGGACAGTGGCTGTTCACCATGATCAATGACACCGGCAAGATGTTCGATAACGTCAAGGAATTCCTCGAAATCGAGGCCCCGGAAAAGATCGTTTTTCGCCACCTAGAGCCTATGCATGATTTCGTGATGACCATTCTGACCGAGGCGGTCGGGGCGCACTGTGATCTGACCTGGATCATGGACTTCGTGCCCGGCAGCGACGCGGACATGGAGCCGTTTCTCCATAATGCCAACGAACAGAATTTCGACCGCCTGGAAGCCCACCTGACCAACACCCTCTAAGGACAAGACGATAATGCCATTGGAAACGCCTTACGCCGAAGACGAAGTCTTTACCCTGTCGCGCACCTTCGATGCCTCGCCGGTCCTGTTGTGGGACGTGCTGACCCGGGCTGAACATTTGGCCAAATGGTTTGGGCCCGTCGGAATGCCCCTGGTTGTCAAATCGCTCGATTTCACGGTTGGCGGCACCTTCCTCTACGGGATGCAGATGCCGACGGGTCTGACCATGTGGGGTAAATGGGTTTTTCGCGACATCCAGGCGCCCAAGGGCCTGGCCTATGTCGTTTCCTTTTGCACCGAGGCGGGCGAGCCCGTCCGTCATCCGATGGCGCCCCTCTGGCCGCTCGAAGTTCTGGCGGTGCAGACACTGACCGAAAAGGACGGCAAGACCGTCTATGAAAGCCGGTCCTACCCGATAAATGCGACGCCGGAAGAGCGCGCCGTCTTCAAGGCCGGCCATGCCAGCATGCAGATGGGCTTCAGCGGCACCCTTGCACAACTCGAGGCCTATCTGGCTCAGGTGCAATCGTGACGCGGTCGGCTAAGCCGGAAACCTTTTCGGTCGAACGCACATATGATCATCCGCTGTCGCTCGTCTTCTGGGCTTTTACCAACCTTGAGGCCAAGACGGTGTGGTTCGGCGGTGGCGCGCAGGGATGGGACGTCAGTCATCATAGTCTAGACTTTACCGTCGGGGGCTGGGAGCGGTGGCGCGGCCGCCCCAACCCCGAGGCGCCATGGATGACCAATGACGCCCTCTACCTTGATATCCTGGCTGATGAGCGCATTATCTTCAGCTACCACATGACTATGGATGAGGCCCTGTTCACCGTATCGCAACAGGTCCTGGAGTTTTCAGCAAAGGGAAGCGGCTGCCATATCAAGGTGGTCGAGCAGATTTTGTTCATCGACGGTGTCGATCACCTCGAAGACCGCATCGCCGGAACACAGGGGATGCTGGATAATCTCGCCGCCTACCTGTCCACTCTTCCGGAGAGTGCGAAATGATTGCCATGATCGTTATTCTGGTGCTGGCGGCGCTGGTTACCTTCCTGATCGTGGTTGTCGCCAAGCCGAATAATTTCCGCCTGCAAAGGTCGGCAACCATCAAGGCGGCACCAGACGCCATCTATGCCCATATTGCCGACTTTCACCGCTGGCGGGACTGGTCACCATGGGAGCAGCTGGACCCCAATATGACGCGCAGCTACAGCGGCGCCAATGAGGGCATCGGCGCGGTCTATGACTGGCAAAGCCATGGCAAGGCCGGTCACGGCCGGATGACGATCCGCGAGGCGGCGCCGGGCCAGCGGCTTCTCATCAATCTCGATTTCATCAAGCCCTTTCCCGCCACCAATACGGCCGAGTTCCTGCTTCAGCCGCAGGGTGATGCGACGGTGGTGACCTGGGCCATGTTCGGGCCCTCGCCCTTCATGTCGAAGCTGATGGGGACGCTCATGAACATGGACGACCTGGTCGGCAAGGATTTCGAACAGGGTCTGACGAATCTGAAACGTGTTAGCGAAGGCGCCTGATCATGAAACCCTTATTGCCTGTTTCCATCGGTCTTATCCTGCTGGCGGCCTGTTCACCGTCGCCGAAAAATGCGCCCGGAAACCTTACGTCTTCCAGCCCATCTGCCGCCTCCGCGGCTCCGTCGGTTGACAAGATTCCGGCGGGTGAATACCGGACCGATCCCGCCCACACGGCGCTGACCTTCACGGTCAACCACCTGGGCTATTCTCATTATACGGCGCAGTTCGCCAGTCTCGATGCTCATCTGACGCTTGACCCGGCCCATCCAGAGGCCGCCGTCCTGAAGGTGAACATAGATCCGCGTTCCCTGCGACTGCCGACGCCGCCCAAGGGTTTTTATGATGAGCTGATGGGCAAGCAATGGTTCGACGCCACGGCCTTTCCGCATATTACCTTTGCGTCGACGAAGATAGAGAAAACCGGCGTCAATACCGCCCGGGTGACGGGCGATTTGACCTTGCACGGCATTACCAAGCCGGTCGTGCTCGATGTCACCTTCAACGGCGGCTATCCTGGCATGGCGGGTTTTGACCCTCAGGCGCGGATCGGGTTCTCGGCGAAAGGCGCGTTCAAACGTTCCGATTTTGGCATGGGCTACGGCATTCCGGCGCCGGGCAGTCAGATGGGTGTCGGTGACGAAGTCGCCTTCACCATCGAAACCGAAATGCAAGGGCCTCCGCTCAAGCCTTAACTTTTGTCGCCGCCTTGGTCGCGGGCTCCGTCGTCCATATCGTTTCTGGAAAAAAGGAATTATAAGGTGAAAATTACCCCCTACCTCAACTTCGACGGCCGCTGCGCCGAGGCGCTCGACCTTTACGCGCGCGTCCTCGGTGGCGAAGTGACATTCAAGCAGACGTTTGGCGACAGTCCGATGAAGGACGATGTGCCACCCGAATTTCAAAATGCGGTGATGCACGCCACGTTGACGATTGGCGATCAAACGATCCAGGCGTCAGACGCGCCGCCGAACAGGTATGCGCGTCCGGCGGGCTTCATGGTCACTATTGGTCTGGACGATGCTGAAAAGGCAAAGGCAGCGTTTGCCGCTTTCGCGGACGGCGGAACGGTGATCATGGATCTTCAGGCTACGTTCTGGACGCCTCTGTTCGGGATGGTGACAGACCGTTTCGGTATTCCGTGGATGATCAATCTCGAAGTTGCGCAGTGATATAGACGCGATCATTCCGCGAGGTTCGACATCAGGTCTGCCCCTTGCCGAATGGGTATCAACGTGCCTCGGGGAAGTAGAGTTTGGCCTCGGGTGTCCACAGCGTTTTCAATGCGGCGTAGGGGATGACATAGTAGTCACCCATACATGCACCCATCACGTGGGGCAGATCGGTCAGGGACAGCACGAGACCCTTGGCGTTGAAGGTCAGGCTGTAGCTACTGCCAAAGCTTTCCGCGCCGTCCGGTCCCAGGCATTCGGGATCGACATCGGCGCTGAACCACGGCGACTTGGGCGTCAGCCGGGCTAGAAGCGCGTCGTATTCAGGCGTATTGACCTGGGCCGCGTGTCCGTCGGCGTCCTTGCCGGGGTGGGTCAGTTTGAGGACACGATTCAGATCGAAGACCTCTCCGCGCCTGAGATCGTACATGGAGTAGGTAAAGCTGTTGTTGGGGTGCGCGCCGCCGCAATAGGTGCTGCCGCCCTCCTGAATGACCAACAGGCTGTCCGTCGCGTAGGTGACGGTCGACTCATAGCTGTCCCAGTCGCCCAGTGTGCCGCCGGCCGGTCCATCCGATTGCGGCGTGGCCCGGCATTCCAGGCCATAGCCGACCATTTCGTACCGGCGCTGATCCAGCAAAGCGTTGACCTTGGCCAGGGCGGCGGCATCGGGCGCGGCGGTGAGGCGGATGAAATGTATACCGGTGTCCTTGTCCGTAGCGGTGCGGTATCCGATGTGGCCCGTCCGTGTTTCAGGGCCATAAATGGTTTCGCCCGCCAGTTGGCGAAACAGGTAGGGATCGGCGGTTACGTCGCTGCCGCGGTCCATTCCGAATAGGGTCGATGGATCCGTAGGCGCGCCTTCCGCCTGACTCTTGCGGGCAGCGACCTGCTTAAGGGTGATCGGCAGGGACTTCCCGTTTGCCGTCCAGGTTCCCGACAGGCCGCCACCGGTGGGGGTTAGTTTAAGGTGGGCTTTTACATCGCAGCTGGCCAGGTCATAGGTGCAGCCGTCCGCCAGTTCAGACCACTGGCCCTTATCCAGGCGCAGGGATATACTGGCGCGGTGTTTGCGATAGAAATATTGCCCTGCGCCGTGATCACCATTGGTCAGGGTTTCCAGCACAATCGGGCTCTTCCCGATCGTGCCTTCGTAAACGGTCTGGGTAACCGGCGTCGCTGCGTGGACGGAGGTCACCATGCCGGCAAGGAAGACGCTGAGTACCAGGTATTTCATAACCATCCATCCTGTTTGAGGGCTTTTTGATAGCTGCGGCTGACGGGCGCCGACAGTCCACCTTTGAGCGAAAACGAAATGCGGCCATCCGACCGGATGACGTCGGCGATGGCGTCTTTGGCTACCCACCACGAGCGGTGGACCTGGGACCCCTCGATCCCATCCAACTCGCGTATGGCGTCATATAACCGCATCAGGATCAGGGTCTCGCCGGCAGAGGTGTGAACGCGCAGATAGTGGTCCTCGGCGGCCAGGGCGAAAATATCGGCATGGCGGTGTTTGAAGGGCAAGCGCTCGCGGAAAGCGACGCCTGGCTCCAGGGTCTGCGCCGTGGCGAAGGCATGACTTTGGACCGGCTGGCGTGAGACCAGGACATGCAGGCCGGTCATGGCCAGGGAGATAACAAGAACCGGTGGGATATAGACGATCAGCGTCTCGACCTGTGGCGCTCGATGGTTCACCCCGGCCGTGACCAGCCAGGCCAAGATGGTAATAAGCGGCGTGATGCACAGCATCATGACGGTGATGGTCTGCCACAGGTTCAGATTGGTGTAGCGGTCGAGCAGACGGCCGGCGATTTGCGCGATGATCGTGCCGCCGGCCATCAGGCTGAGCCAATACAGGAAGCGCGGCGCAAGCGGCAGGGCATTCGTCCCATTGGCGCCGGTGAAGCACAGCACAAGCGCCATACCGGTGGCAATGCCATAGGTCCGCATCCAATCCGGGCCGACAATGATCTTCAGCCACGCTATTGGGGTTTTCAACCTTGCCATTGGCGAAGCGCCAGTTGCAGGCGGCGTATTTTCACGAATTAAGTCGGGCGATTCACGCATGCGTCCGCATATCCAGAAGAGAGTGCTTTCTTATGGGGTATCCCCTTTTCAAAGGAAAGCCCAAAGGACACGCCCGACATGTCATTCCTCGACAACTACACACATCCGCACCTGCCCACCCTGTCCCTCATCGGCCACGTATCGCCGGTCATCCAGATTCACCTGCTGGCGGCCGTGGCCGCGTTTGTCATCGGTGCGGTGCAGATTTTCGGACCCAAGGGGACGACCCTCCACCGCATTCTCGGCTGGACCTGGGTCATCTTCATGATGACAGTGGCGGTGTCTTCGCTGTTCATCAAGATCATAAATCACGGGCAGTTCAGCTTCATCCATATCCTGTCGGGCCTGACCCTAGTCACGGTGCCGCTTCTGGTTTACGCCGCGCGGAAGAAGAACATCCGGGCGCACAAACGTTACGCCACCAATCTCTACGTCGGCGCCCTTCTGATCGCGGGCCTGTTCACCTTTATGCCCGGCCGCCTGATGTGGCAGATGGTGTTCGGGTGACAGCGTTGTCCCCTTTGCAGGGTGAGCGTTAGCGGTAACATGCTTGCGGTGTCAGGCGAAATCGATATCCAGAAAATGGCGGAATTAGTCAGATTTATGTGAGTGAGCGGTTGCACACAAGCACGCGCCTCTTTATAAAGCGGCCCGATCACTTAGGACGAGCAACTGAGTTCGCCCTCACATCAAGAGCAGGTTTGCGCTCAATTCTGGGCCTGACCGGTTCTTTCCCCTAAGTCCTGCTAATTGCCAAGATCGGTTCCATGAACATTCACGAGCATCAAGCCAAGGCCGTCCTGAAAGAGTTCGGCGTTGCCGTTCCGCGCGGGTTCGCTGCCTTTTCCCCCAAAGAGGCCGAAAAGGCCGCCAAGGACCTGGCCAAGGAAGCCGGCACCAAGGTTTTCGTCGTCAAGTCGCAAATCCACGCCGGTGGCCGTGGTAAGGGTCGCTTCGAAGGCCTGGGCCCTGACTCCAAGGGTGGCGTTCGCGTCGTAAAGTCGCCCGAAGAGGTCGAAAAGAACGCCGACGAAATGCTTGGTCGCGTTCTGGTAACCCATCAGACTGGCCCTGCCGGCAAGCAGGTCAACCGCCTCTATATCGAAGAAGGCGCCGACATCCGTCGCGAAAACTACCTGTCCCTGCTGGTTGACCGCGTCACCTCGCGCATCAGCGTCGTGGCCTCGACCGAAGGCGGCATGGATATCGAAGAGGTCGCCCATTCGACCCCGGAAAAGATCCACTCCTTCACCATCGATCCGGCGACCGGCGTATTCCCGACCCATGGTCGTGCCCTGGCCAAGGCGCTCAACCTGACTGGCGATCTCGCCAAGCAGGGCGCCAAGCTCCTGTCCCAGTTGTACGCGGCGTTCAACGCCAAGGACATGGACATGCTGGAAATCAACCCGCTGATCGTCACCGGTGACGACAAGCTGATCGTGCTCGACGCCAAGGTGTCATTCGACTCGAACTCTTTGTTCCGTCATCCGGACATCGTCGCCCTGCGTGACGAAACCGAAGAAGACCAGAAGGAAATCGAAGCGTCGAAATATGACCTCAGCTATATCGCCCTCGACGGTGAAATCGGCTGCATGGTCAACGGTGCTGGCCTCGCCATGGCTACGCTCGACATCATCAAGCTCTACGGCTCCGAGCCTGCCAACTTCCTCGACGTCGGTGGCGGCGCCACGACCGAAAAGGTGACTGCGGCCTTCAAGATCATCACCTCCGATCCAAAGGTGAAGGGTATCCTGGTCAACATCTTCGGCGGCATCATGAAATGCGACATCATCGCCGAAGGCGTGATCGCGGCTGTCAAGGAAGTCGGCCTGAAGGTGCCGCTCGTCGTTCGCCTCGAAGGCACCAATGTCGAACTCGGCAAGAAAATCATCAATGAGAGCGGCCTGAACGTGATTGCCGCCAACGATCTGGCCGATGCGGCCGCCAAGATCGTCAAGGCCGTGAAGGGTTAAGCGTAATGTCAGTCCTTATCGATCGTAATACCAAGGTCATCACGCAGGGTTTCACCGGCGCGCAAGGCACCTTCCACTCCCAGCAAGCGATCGCCTATGGCACACAGGTTGTCGGCGGCGTGACTCCGGGCAAGGGCGGTCAGACGCACCTCGACCTGCCGGTCTTCGATACGGTTGCCGAGGCGCGCGAGCGTACCGGCGCGACCGCCACGGCCATCTATGTTCCGCCGCCCTTCGCTGCCGACTCGATCCTGGAGGCCATCGAGGCCGAAATGGAACTGATTGTCTGCATCACGGAAGGCATTCCGGTGCTGGACATGGTCAAGATCAAGCGTGCCCTGTCGGGTTCCAAGTCGCGCCTCATCGGCCCGAACTGCCCCGGCGTCCTGACGCCGAACCAATGCAAGATCGGCATCATGCCGGGCAATATTTTCTCGCCCGGTTCGGTAGGCGTCGTTTCGCGTTCCGGCACATTGACCTATGAAGCCGTCTTCCAGACGACCAATGCCGGCCTGGGTCAGACGACCGCTGTCGGCATCGGCGGCGACCCGGTCAAGGGTACGGAATTTATCGACGTGCTGGAAATGTTCCTGGCCGACGACGAAACCAAGTCGATCATCATGATCGGTGAAATCGGGGGATCGGCCGAAGAAGACGCCGCCCAGTTCCTGCGCGACGAAGCCAAGCGCGGCCGTAAGAAGCCGATGGCCGGTTTCATCGCCGGCCGTACGGCGCCTCCGGGCCGCCGCATGGGCCATGCCGGTGCCATCATCTCCGGTGGCAAGGGCGGTGCGGAAGACAAGATCGCCGCCATGGAGGCGGCCGGTATAAAGGTGGCGCCGTCGCCGGCGGCGTTGGGGGAAACCCTCCTTGCTGTCCTGAAAGGCCTCTAATAAAAAATTTAAGCGCTCCGACCCTGTCGGGGCGCTTAAATTTGACGTATTTAGGTATCAGTAAGCGTAAAGTAACGAACAGTGTCGTTATTGGCTGTTTCGTTCAGTAGTCCCGAAGACCGGGTGTCGTTGTTGGCCCGCGTCTCATATAAAACATGGAAAGGCAGGCGGTGTCGTAATTGGCCGTCTGAGCGGTACATCACATGGCAGACGATTCCGGTCGGCTAAATCAGGTCTTTGCCGAGACCTCATTCCTTTACGGCACAAACGCGATCTTCATCGAAATGATGCAGGAACGCTGGGCGCAGGACCCCGGGTCGGTATCCCCCGAATGGCGCGCTTTCTTCGATTCCCTCATGGACAGGCCGGATCTGGTCAGCGCCAACGCCGAAGTCGGCGGATGGGCGCGGCCCGTTGATCCGCCGCGTGACGACCTGACCTCGGCCATGGATGGCTTCTGGCCCGCCGTGCAGGCGAAGGTCGAAAAGAATATCGCCGCAAAAAATCCGGGTGCATCGCCCGCCGATCTCCAGGCTGCGTCGCGCGATTCGATCCGCGCCCTGATGCTGATCCGCGCCTTCCGGATCCGCGGCCACCTGCAATCCAACCTGGATCCTTTGGGCCTTGAGCCCCCGATCCAGAATGCCGAGCTGACGCCGGAATACTGGGGCTTCACCGCCGCCGACCAGGAACGCTCGATCTTCATCGATGGCGTGCTGGGTCTGGAAACCGCCACGCTCAAGGAAATCATCGCTCTTCTGCGCCGCACCTATTGCGGCAATGTCGGCGTCCAGTACATGCATATTGCCGACCCGGCCGAAAAGGCCTGGGTGCAGGAACGCATCGAAGGCCGCGACAAGGAAATCACCTTCACCAAGGAAGGCAAGATCGCCATCCTCAAGAAGCTGATCGAAACCGAAGGCTTCGAACGCTTCTGTCACCGCCGTTTCCCCGGCACCAAGCGCTTCGGCCTTGATGGCGGCGAAGCCATGATCCCGGCGCTGGAACAGATCATCAAGCGCGGTGGCGCGCTGGGCGTTCAGGACATCATCTTTGGCATGGCCCACCGTGGCCGCCTGAATGTGCTGGCCGGCGTCATGGGCAAGCCGTACCGCGCCATCTTCCACGAATTCCAGGGCGGCTCGACCCTGCCGTCGGATATCGAAGGCTCGTCGGACGTCAAGTATCACATGGGTGCCTCTTCGGACCGCGCCTTTGACGGTAACAATGTCCACCTGTCGCTGACTGCCAACCCGTCGCACCTCGAAATCGTCAACCCGGTCGTTCTGGGCAAGACGCGCGCCAAGCAGGCGTTCAAACTGCGCGGCAAGTCGGATGTCAACCCCGAACGCGGCATGGCCATGGGTCTGCTGATCCACGGCGACGCGGCCTTTGCTGGCCAAGGCGTCGGCATGGAGTGCTTCGCCCTCATGGGGCTGAAGGGCTATAAGACCGGCGGCACGATGCATTTCGTCATCAATAATCAGATCGGCTTCACTACGGCGCCGCGCTTCTCGCGCTCCTCGCCGTATCCGTCCGACGTGGCGTTGATGGCTCAGGCGCCGATCCTTCACTGTAACGGCGACGATCCCGAAGCCGTGGTCTTCGCCGCCAAGATGGCGACCGAGTTCCGCCAAAAGTTCGCCAAGGACGTGGTGGTTGACATGTTCTGCTATCGCCGCTTCGGCCACAACGAAGGCGACGATCCCACATTCACCCAGCCGATCATGTATGCCAAGATCAAGGACCATCCATCGACGCGCGAACTCTATACCGCGCGCCTGATCAAGGAAGGTGTCGTGACCCAGGCCGAAGTCGATGGCTTCATCTCCGATTTCGATACCTTCCTCGACGCCGAATTCGAAGCGGGCAAGGCGTACAAAGCCACCAAGGCCGACTGGCTCGACGGCAAGTGGCAAGGCCTTGGCCTGCCGGAAGAAGACGAACGTCGCGGCTCGACCGCCGTGGCGCGCGCCCGTCTGACGGAAATCGGCCAGAAGATCACCACTATCCCGAATTCGGTTGACGCTCACAAGACGCTGCGCCGCGTCATCGAGGCGCGTCAGCAAATGATTGCCACCGGCGAAGGTCTCGATTGGGCGACTGCCGAATCCCTCGCCTTCTGTTCGCTGCTCGATGAAGGCTTCCCGGTTCGACTGTCGGGCCAGGATTCGATCCGCGGCACCTTCTCGCAACGTCACTCGGCGTTTGTCGATCAACGGACCGAAGAGCGGTATTTCCCGTTCAACCACATCCGTGATGGCCAGGCGATGTATGAAGGCATCGACTCCGCCCTGTCGGAAGAGGCCGTGCTCGGCTACGAATACGGCTACTCTCTGGCTGATCCGAATACCCTGACCCTGTGGGAAGGCCAGTTCGGCGACTTCGTCAACGGCGCCCAGGTCATTATCGACCAGTTCATCTCGTCGGGTGAACGCAAATGGCTGCGTATGTCGGGTCTCGTCATGTTGCTGCCGCACGGCTATGAAGGCCAGGGGCCGGAACACTCTTCCGCCCGCCTGGAACGCTTCCTTCAGATGTGCGCCGAAGACAATATGCAGGTCGCCAATTGTACGACGCCGTCCAACTATTTCCACATTCTGCGCCGTCAGATTCACCGGCCGTTCCGCAAGCCGCTGATCCTTATGACGCCGAAGTCGCTTCTGCGTCATAAGAAGGCCGTTTCCAGCCTGTCGGACATCTCGGAAGGTTCCTCCTTCCACCGCGTCCTGCACGACGACGCCGAACGCAGGCCAGAGATTTCGGGCATCAAAATCGCTTCGGACGACAAGATCCGCCGCGTCGTGCTGTGTTCGGGCAAGGTCTATTACGATCTGCTCGAAGACCGTGAAAAGAAGCAGATCAAGGACGTGTATCTGATGCGTCTGGAGCAGTTCTATCCGTGGCCGATGAAGTCGCTGATGACTGAGCTGGGCCGCTTCAAGAACGCCGAACTGGTGTGGTGTCAGGAAGAACCGAAGAACATGGGCGGCTGGACCTTTGTCGAGCCGTGGCTTGAACTGACGCTCGACCGGCTGAACATCAAGGCCAAGCGCGCCCGCTATGTCGGCCGTCCGGCCTCGGCATCGACCGCCGCCGGCCAGATGAGCCGCCACCTCAAAGAACTCGAAACCTTCCTGAACGAGGCCTTTGCCTAAGCGCAAAGGCCAGCCTCACTGAATCCATTCGCGTAACCGCACAAAACAATCTGGAGCCTACCCCTATGGCTGACATTCTCGTTCCCGTCCTGGGCGAATCCGTAACCGAAGCTACCATTGCCAAGTGGACGAAAAAGTCCGGCGAAACGGTGAAGAAAGACGAAATCCTCGTCGAACTGGAAACCGACAAGGTTTCTCTTGAAGTCGCAGCGCCCTCTGACGGTGTGCTGCAAATCCTCGTTGGTGAAGGTGAAACCGTCACGCCTGGCATGGTGCTCGGTTCGGTCGGTGGCGCTGGTGCCACGGCGTCCGCTCCCGCCGCCAAGCCTGCGGCAGCGCCCGCTGCTGCCGCAGCTCCGGCACCTGCCGCTTCGAGCGCTATGCTCGACGTCAAGACGCCGGTGATGGGCGAGTCGGTTGCCGAAGGCACCATCTCGACCTGGCGCAAGAACAAGGGCGATGCGGTCAAGAAGGACGAAATCCTCGTTGAAATCGAAACCGATAAGGTCGCCGTCGAAGTGGCATCGCCCGCCGACGGCACCCTGGCCGATATCGTTGCCGCCAATGGCGCGACGGTCACGCCGGGTCAGGTCATCGCCCGCATCTCGACCGATGGTTCGGTCGCCGCTTCCGCTCCCGCGGCGGCAGCACCAGCCCCCGCCGCCGCACCGGTGGCCGCTTCTGCTTCGTCGGACAAGCCGTTGTCGCCGGCCGTCCAGCGTATCGTTTCCGAAACCGGCCTTGACCCGAACAAGGTCGATGGCACGGGTAAGGACGGCCGCATCACCAAGGGTGACGCACTGGCCGCTCTCAGCACCCCGGCCCCGGCAGCTTCGGCACCGGTGCCGGTTGCGGCCGCTCCTGCCGCACCGCGCCCGGTCGGTCCGCGTGAAGAACGTGTAAAGATGACGCGCCTGCGTCAGACCATTGCCCGTCGTCTGAAGGAATCGCAGAACACGGCTGCCCAACTGACGACCTTCAACGAAGTCGACATGTCGACCATCATGGCGTTGCGCAATGCCTACAAGGACGCCTTCGAAAAGCGTCACGGCGTCAAGCTCGGCTTCATGTCGTTCTTCGCCAAGGCGGTTGTCGCCGCGCTGAAGGACATTCCGGCCGTAAACGCCGAAATCGACGGCACGGACATCATCTACAAGAACCACTACGACCTCGGCGTTGCCGTCGGCACCGATAAGGGTCTGGTCGTTCCGGTCCTGCGTGACGTCGATACGCTGTCGCTGGCCGGCATCGAAAAGGGCATCGCCGCCCTGGGCAAGCAGGCCCGCGACGGCACCCTGTCGATCGATCAGCTTCAAGGCGGCACCTTCACCATCACCAATGGCGGCATCTATGGCTCGCTGATGTCAACGCCGATCCTCAACATGCCGCAAGTCGGCATCTTGGGCATGCACTCGATCAAGGAACGCCCGATGGCGGTCAATGGTCAGGTGGTCATCCGTCCGATGATGTATCTGGCTTTGAGCTACGATCACCGCATCGTTGACGGCAAGGAAGCCGTTACCTTCCTGGTCCGCGTCAAGGAAGGCCTGGAAGACCCGCAGCGCTTCGTGCTCGACGTCTAATCGGCATTTTTCCGCTAATGCATTAAGCCCGCTATCGTGATACACGGTAGCGGGCTTTTTCATCCGGCTTTGATCATGAAACGTTTTGTTATTCTGCTTCTGGCCCTTTGCCTGACTGGGTGCCTCAGCACGCCGCGCGAAGCCTTCAATACCCACGAACAACGCAAGGCGGAATTGCCTGGTTTCACCGATGTTCGGGTGTCGTCGGAAGATGAAAATCTGACGGCGAAGCTGGAACGCGATCTGATCGCCAACCGTCAGGCGCATCCGACAAAACAGCTGTCCATACTGGCCTTGTCAGGCGGTGGCGCCGATGGCGCGTTCGGTGCCGGCGTGTTGGTTGGCTGGACGAAAAAGGGTGACCGGCCGGATTTTCAGGTCGTCACCGGTGTGTCCACGGGTGCGCTGATCGCGCCTTTTGCCTTCCTGGGGCCCGACTACGACCCGCAGCTGCGCGAGGCCTATACCAGCGGCATCGCCACGCGTTCGATGAAGAAGCGGCCCTTGGGCGCTCTATTCACGCCAGGGGTATACAGTTCGAAGACGTTCAGCGGATTGGTCAATCATTTCGTCGATGTCAAACTGGTCGAAGACATTGCGGCCAAGGTCGATGACAAGGGCGGGCGGCTCTACGTCGCCACGACTAATCTCGATACCCAGAGCGGGGTCATCTGGGACCTTGGCGCCATCGCATCGCAAGGCGTCGCGCAAGGCGAGGATGGCAAGATCCGGGCCCGCGACCTGATCCGCCAGGTCCTGGCGGCTTCGGCCAGTGTCCCGGCGGCCTTCGCGCCCGTGATGATCCGTACCGAAGTCAACGAGAACGGCGCCACCTCCGAAATCAACGAAATGCATGTTGACGGCAGCGTCACCATGCCTTTTTTCGTCCTGCCGGAATCGCTCCTGAACTGGAAGGTACCCGATGCCCTGAAAACCAACGGGCGGATCTACGTCTTGGTCAACGGCAATATAAATCCCCATTTTGCCGTCACCAAATACCGGGCGCTCGACGTCGCGGCGCGTAGTTTCGACACGCTGACGCGCGCCCAGGCCCGGACGACCCTGGTCAGTATCAAGGGCTTCGCTGCCCGTAACGGCCTGAGCGTATCGGTGGTCAGCATCCCGGACAGTTTTACCGGTGGTGGCCTGATGGCCTTCGACAAGGACAGTATGCAGACGGTTTTTAACCTGGGCTATGACCTGAGCGTCGATGGTAAGGGCTTTGTGCGGCCTTAATATCCCATGTCATAAATCTTTGAAGCTGCTTACACATTCCGCTTGGTGCCGGCCTGGGTGTGAATTAATCTCTCAAAAACAAGTAATATAAAAAGGGGTTAGGGATGAGGACGTTACAGATATGTGGGCTGGCTGTTATGGGGCTGGCTTTGGCCTGCGCGGCCGATGCGAAAGGTATGAAGAAGGAACTTAGCAACCGGGAATCCTTCACGACGGCGGACGCGGTCAAGGGACAGGCCTATGTGAATGCTGCCATGACGACGCCGATGATGGACCTGTTGATGAAGGCCGACGTCAATCACCCGGATGCCATGCTGGAATATGGCATCGCCCTTGATCTGGGCCGTCCATCCGTTTCGAGCCAGATGACTCAGGCCGACAAGGAAAAGCTGAAGCGCGGGTTTCGAAGCATGCTCGACCTGTATATCAATTCCGGTGACAAGTTCGATATAACGTTTAACGAAGATGCCATGCTGGATCAGTCAGAATTCTGGATCTACCTGGCCAAGCATGTCGGACGTCCCAAGCCCCGCGCCAGCCTGAACGGCGTGGCTGGTGGTGAAAGCGTGCCGGGTGCGCCACCGATGGCCTTCATTCCTGACGATCCCAACCAGGATAAGGAGTTCAACCTCAACGAAGACCTGATCCTCAAGCCCAATGTCGTCAATGCCGCAACGGCCTGTGCTCAGTCGGCCTTTGGGTTCGCGCGTATGCGCAAGGCACAGACGGTGGATATAGCCGAAACCCGGCTGACCGCCGAACAGTTCGGCCAGGCGCAGGCCGCCGCCGCCAAGGCGTACCGTACCGCATATGCCGAAGGCGGGCTGGCCTGTGGTGGCAAGGATTATTTCTTCCAGGTGGTCGAATTCGCCAGCCATAACCTGGGTGCGCTCGGTGCCATGAAGGACAATCCCGCTGCCGTCCTGCCACAACTGGGCGAGCCCAAGGTCGAGGAATAGGGGCGACGGCGGGAGTAGTCATGCGCCGGTATTTGAGCTAAGCTTTCGTTAACCCTTCAGCGGCGGACAGGTGACGGCATGAAGTATCTGCGTTGGTTTATCGTGGCAATCGTAATTGCCTATGTCGGCTGGATCGCGTTTCCCGTGGTGAAGGCTTTCCTGCTGCCTCCGGATGTCAATGGCCCCACCATTGCGGCGCGGAGCATGGACCAAAGCGACTACCACGGGGGCTTCGATGCACCCGCCTATCAGCCACCGCCTGAGCCCATGGCCGATTCCATTCAGGGCGATACCGCCGTTCAGGCCATTGTTACCGACAACAAGCCGGTTATCTTCCTGTGGAGTGCGGTCATCGGCCTGTATCTGCTGGCGGCGCTGCTGCACGCCAACGGCAATATCCGCGCGGCCTTCGTCTACCTGATCGGTTTTATCGCCGACCTGATCCTGACCTATCTGACAAATGGCGACAAAAGCTTTGGCTTGATGGACAAGATCTATACCGTCCTGTCCGGATGGGACCCGCGCTATGTGCTCACCCTGATCGCCCTGGTCATGGGTTTTTTCGTCTATCTCACCAGCTTTCGTCCGCAGAAGCGGATGTCCGCCGCTGTCCCCTGAGATGCCGTCCCATGCGATCGCGGACAGAAACTGGCAAGAAAACCGCTTTTGTCGGCGTAATTGACTTGACCCAAACGGCATGGGCTCCTAGCTAACAGGCAGCAATTTACCGACTTAAAAGGGCTACTGGCATGGCTGAAGACAATTTCGACGTAGTGATCATCGGCGGCGGACCCGGTGGCTATAACGCAGCCGTCCGCGCCGGCCAGCTTGGCCTCAAGACCGCGATCGTCGAGTCGCGCGGCGTTCTCGGCGGCACCTGCCTGAATGTCGGCTGCATGCCATCCAAGGCGCTTCTGCATGCATCGGAACTGTACGAGTTGGCGGGCCACGAATTTGCCAATATCGGCATCGAAGTCGCTGCGCCTAAGGTCAATCTGGTCCAGATGATGAAGGCCAAGCAGGACAGCGTCACCGCCCTTACCAAGGGCGTCGAATTCCTGATGAAGAAGAATAAGGTCACTTACTTTGTCGGACGCGGGACCATCGCCGGTCCGGGTCGGGTCATCGTCACCGGCGCGGATGGCGCCACCCAGACCCTCAACACCAAGAACATCGTCGTCGCCACCGGTTCTGAGCCGACGCCGCTGCCGGGCGTCGAAGTCGATCAAAAGTCGATCGTCGATTCGACCGGCGCCCTGTCTTTGCCGGCCGTGCCGAAGTCGCTGGTCGTGGTTGGCGCCGGCATTATCGGCCTTGAACTCGGCTCTGTGTGGCGCCGCCTTGGCGCTCAGGTCACTGTCGTCGAATTCCTTGACCGCATTACGCCAGGCATGGATACCGAAATGGCCACCGCCTTCCAGAAGGCACTGGTCAAACAGGGCGTGAGCTTCAAGCTGGGCACCAAGGTGACGTCCGCTAAGCCGGGTAGCAAGGGCGTCGAACTGACCCTGGAGCCCGCCGCCGGCGGGACACCGGAAAAACTCACCGCTGATGTCGTGCTGGTCGCCATCGGCCGCCGTCCCTTCACTAAGGGACTGGGCCTCGAGTCGGTTGGCGTCACGCCGGACGCACGCGGCTTCATTCCGACCAACCATTTCAAGACCACCGCGCCGGGCGTCTGGGCCATCGGCGATGTTATCTTGGGCCCAATGCTGGCGCACAAGGCGGAAGAAGATGCGGTTGCCTGTATTGAGCTGATCGCGGGTAAGGCCGGGCATGTCGATTACAATCTGGTGCCGTCGGTCGTCTATACCTATCCGGAAGTGGCTTGGGTCGGTCAGACCGAGGAACAGGTCAAGGCGTCGGGCGTGGCGTACAAGACTGGCAAGTTCCCGTTCACGGCCAATAGCCGCGCCAAGATCAACCACGAAACCGAGGGCTTCGTGAAATTCATTGCCGACGCCAAGACAGACAAGGTCTTGGGTGTCCACATGATGGGGCCGCAGGTCGGCGAAATGATCGGCGAAGCCTGCGTCCTGATGGCGTTCGGCGGGGCTTCGGAAGATCTGGCACGGACCTGCCACCCGCACCCTACGCGCTCCGAAGCCGTCCGTCAGGCGGCCATGGGCGTCGAAAACTGGGCCATGCAGATGTAGGCCGATCGCCTGCGACTACGGACTGTGGAAAAGGGAGCCTTGGCTCCCTTTTCTGTTGTTGAGGTCGGTCAATGGGACAGGTTGGCCTTGCCGACGTCACCGACCTTGGGCAGTTCCCCAGTCATAAAGGCCTTTACATAGGCCAGACCTGTGGCGACTGCGCCCGGGGTATCCCAGAATTCAGCCTCTTCGGCCTCGAAACGGATAAGGACGAGGTTGGGGTCTTCCTTGCCGGCGGGGAACCACACCTTGTCCAGATCGCTCCACAAGGCGTCGATCTTTGCGCGATCACGTTCGATGACGGCGCGTCCCGATACCGAAACATAACGATGTGCGCTGGTATCAGAGTAGGTGAGGAGGGCAGTTGGATGATTTTCGATCTCCTGCGCCTTTTCGGTGTCTGCGCCGGTGAAGAACCACAGCGTGCCGTCGAAGGTTTCCGCCTGTTTACACATCATTGGCCGCGCATGAAAGACACCGGCATCATCCGACGTCGCCATCATCGAGACCTTGATATCCTTGATCAGAGACCAGATTTTTTCGCGCGCTTCCGCGCCGTGCAGATTAGCCATGTCAATCTCCATTAAAGGAGATGACCATGGCGGTTGCCGGGTAAGGATACGATCAGGAAACGGCGAGCTTTGATACGGGCGCGCGTAATTAGGCGGCGCGTGCCGCCCGCTACTGAACCGATACGATGCGGCTGAAGCGTTTGCCGTTCGGCGCGACCGACCGTGTCTCAACTGTTCCATTGACCGCGACCGGACCGCGATAAGCGGTCCATTTGCCGCCCGCCGTGCGGTACTGAATAGCCAGATCGCCATAGGCCAGGTTTGCTTCGAAGACGCCGCCGGTGATCCGGGCACCCGGTGCGGGCAGACGGTAGGCTATACCGGCCGCTTCCATGTCCGCGAGTCGCGGCGCCAGACGGTCATTGAAGTTCTGCCAGTCCGACAGCAAGCCGTTGTAGTCGATCTGGCCGTCGCCGTAGTGATAGGCGCGGCCCGCGACGTAGGCGGGTTCCCATGATCCGATGTGCCAGGCACGTTCGGCGAGGGCCATTGTGCGCGGATAGATAAGATAGTCAGCGATGCTGTCGGTCCGGACGCCCTCACTCCATAGCTGGCCCTGCATTCCGGTTATTTTGCGGCCGGATTCCAGTGGCTCGGTGTCTGCGACGGTCTGGCCGCGCGCCTGTAAATCGGTCATCAGGCTGGCATTGGCCGCCAGATTTTCCGGCATGAAGGCGAAGACCTTGAACAGGTCGGTGCCGCGTGATGCCCAGTCCATGCCGCGTTCCTTCGGGTCGGGGGCGTAGGGCATATCGAAATACAACACTTCCGGCGTCGACATGACAACGTCCCAGCCACGATTGGCCTGGCGGTAGGCTTCGGCCACGCCCCCGGTAAACAACCCGCCCCAGCTGTTGGATTGTACGACCTTGGGCATCTCCTCAGGCTTTACGTGGCCCATGCCATCGCTCCAGCCAGCGGGTTCGATACCCTTCTTGCCCAGCATCTGTGACACCTGGGTGATGAAGTAGGGCGTCATGTGCTCCGGCGTCAGACCCTTTTCCTTGATCAGCGTTTGGCAAGCCGGCGAGTTCGTCCAGGCGCCTGCCGTTTCGTCCGCGCCGATATGATAGATTTTCAGCGGCACGCCCGCCTCGCGATGCATCGCCTGAATCTCGTCGATCACGGTATCGATGAAGTGATAGGTGGAGGGAAGGCAGATGTTCAGTGTGTTGTCGTTATAGTGCTGGATCGAGCTGTATACGGTCTTGTCATCCGGGTCCTGAAGGCGGAATTCGTTCGCCGCCTCCGGCTTGCCTTCTGCCATCAGGCGGCGGTAGCGGGCTTCCATCGATCGGACGGCGGCGCGGGAATGTCCCGGCATGTCGAAGGACGGAATGACCTCTATATGGTGCGCGGCGGCGATCTGCACGATTTCGATATAGTCGGCGCGCGTCAGGTAGCCATCGACGATCGGGCTGCCTTGTGGCCCGGCGCCGAGTTGCGGCAGCAGGCATTTGTCTTCGGTAAGGTCGTGACAACGGTGGCTACCGATCTCAGTCAGCTCTGGCAAGGGTTTGATGGCCAGGCGCCAGCCTTCGTCGTCGCCCAGGTGGAGATGCAGGCGGTTGAGCTTGTATTCTGCCATCTGGTCGATTGTCGCCAGGATAAAGGCCTTGCTGTGAAAATTACGCGCCAGATCGATATGCAGCCCGCGGAAGCCAAAACGCGGCGCGTCGCTGATTTCCAGCGGCTTCAGGCGATTATGTTCATAGGCGGCTTGCTGGCCCAGGCTGGTAAGGGCGTAGGCAGCTCCGGCAGCATCGGCGGCAGTGATGGCAATTTTGCCGTCGCGGGCGATCAGGTGATAAGACTCCGCCTTGCCTTGGCCGTCTATGGTGATGTCTACTGGTACACCCTTGTTGCTTAAGTGCAGGCGGCTGGCGTCGAGTGCGGCCTTAATATCGGGCATCGTGCCGCCCTCGAGTTTGGCGATGCGAATGCCACCGCTGAGAGGCAGAGGCTTGCCCTCCAGGTGCTTTGCGGCCAGGGGCGTGGGCAGGATGACGAAGTCTGGGGCGGCCTGGGTAACTTGACGGGTCGCATTGAGCGCGAAGGCGCGCTCAGGTGTCAGCGAGGTAGCATCGTAAGGTATCGGCGTAACAAAAGGCAGGCGTTCCAGACCACTCTGGGGGTCAAATTTCGTGCGAGTGGCGGCGATAGTGCGGGGCGCTAAGCCGTCCGCGACAATATAGGCATTGGGCAGGACCTGGTATTCCGAGCGGGCAACGCCAGCATAATATATAGTGTAGGTTGCGCTGGGCGTCAGGATTACGCCTGGCTTTGGCGTCAGGCGGAAATTGTCACCATTGATATGCGTAAGGTCGAACTGGTCACTGTCGGCCTTGGCAATGGCGCTGACAGAGCCGAAATAGAGTGACCAAGCACTATCGGGCAAGCTCTTAGGCAGGGTTATGTCGATGCGGGTGCGGCCGGCGTCATTGCTTACCTTATAGCCGAGAGTGTTGGCGAAGCTGTCGAGCTGGGCCTGTGTCGTGGCGCAGGAAATTCCCGGGACAAGGGCCGTTGTGGTCAGAAGGGCGGCCGCAAACAGGCTGTTACGAATGAAAATCGACATGGTTCCCTCGCTCTTGATTATGCGGTTAAGGTGACTGAGGCTTATGACTTTGTCAATTGTGCATATTTGCCAATGTAGAACCAATAAAGCACCAATATAAAATTTCTTTCGTTGGGAGCATGGCGTCAGTTGAGCCGGGACCGGGCGCGTGGTGACGGCAGCCGTACATGTCCGGCGGACCGTCTAATACCAATTCGCTGACATCGAAAGACGGATTAATGCCACCCCAATTCGCTTTTTACAGGGGTAAGATGGTGGCGGGGTATTTCTTACTTCAAATTGCATAAATGCCACTCTCTTAAGGGATTTGGATAATACCAATTACAGGTCAATAAGCGACAAATTTTGGGGATTACAAATATCGTCAGATGAATGTTTGGTTGCGGAAAAATTATATCCTATTGAATAATAAGGAATAAGTCTAGATTTCTATATCTGTCGGTGTTTTGCATTTATCAGTGAAATGAAGAATCTCTCCCACGGGAATCGCGGACAAAGGATTTGACGGAACCATACCAATGGAATAATACTGTTCTATCCGTCAACGGAGTCACAGCTGGGGCGGTTGTGCTGGTCCACGCATATAATCGGCGCACCAAACAACGCGCTCAAGCAAAATTGGACCTGAAAATCGCTCGGGGAGGGCGCATGTCTTTTATCGATACCGTTGGGGGGCTGGTCAGCGACGATCCCGCGCCGTTGTATATGCAACTGCAAAAAATTCTGCGTGATGCCATCCTATCACGCTTGTTGAGCCCAGAGGCCGCAATTCCACCTGAACGCGACCTTGCTGAGGAATTTGGTGTGTCCCGGCTGACCGTGCGAAAGGCCGTGGACGGTCTGGTTAACGAAGGTCTGATTACGCGCCGCCGCGGGGCGGGCACTTTCGTGGCCTCCCGGGTCGAAAAAAGCTTCTCAAAGCTGAGCTCCTTCTCCGAAGACATGATATCTCGCGGTCGCGTGCCGCACAGCCAATGGCTGTCCAAATCGTCCGGAGCGGTCACGCCGGAGGAATCCCTATCACTTGGACTGTCTCCAGGTACGCTTGTGTACCGGTTTCAGCGTCTGCGTTTTGCTGACGGCCAGACCATGGCGCTCGAAACCTCGACCATCCCCGGCTATTGCCTGCCGAACCTGGCGGCGGTCGAGAGCTCCCTATATGCCGCCCTGGACGCGGCCGGCAATCGTCCGGTAAGGGCCCTGCAACGCCTGCGCGCCGTGTCTTTCACGCCCGAACAGGCGGAAATTCTCGGCATTCGTCCCGGCGATGCCGGCCTGTTCATCGAACGGCGTGGGTTCCTAGCCGATGGCCGGGCGGCCGAATTTACCCAGAGCTGGTATCGTGGCGACGCCTATGACGTGGTTGCCGAACTGAACCGTGCCTAAATACCGGGCCGCTGCCTCTGATTGCCGGTATGCGGTGGAGTGCCTCTAAAGTCATGTCTGATACCCCCGCCGTCCTGCGCCTGAATTCCGATGCCCGCATGGAGTTGCGCCGTATCGGCCGTGAGGGCCATCCGCTGCTGATTATCGACGACGTGCTGGCTGAGCCCGAAGCGTTGATCGCGGACGCGCTTTTGGCTGATTTTGCACCGCCGCCTCATACCCGCTATCCGGGGCTCAATGCGCCGCTTCCGGCCCATTATGCCAATGGTATTGTGGCAGCGGTCAACCCCCTGCTGGCGCGAGTGTTCGGCATGCCGGCGCATCTGCCAAAGACCTTATTCGGATTTTTCGCCCTGGCGACACAGGCGCCCGAAGAGCTGGAGCCAATCCAGAAGATTCCGCATCATGATTCCCCCGATCCGTTCCGCATCGCCATGGTCCATTACCTGTGCCGGGATATGGCTGGCGGCACAGCGTTTTTTCGGCATAAGGCCACAGGTTTCGAAGGGGTCGACGCCCGTCGCCGCGCGGCCTATGTCGAACAGGCGGCCTTGGAACTCGAGGCCTCCGGGGCGGGCCTGACGCGACACGTTAATGATGAAACGCCCAATTTCGAGCAGATCGACTTTGCCCCGTTGAAATTCAACCGTCTGATCATCTACCGCAGTCATGTGCTTCATTCGGGGCTTCTGGAAGGGGCTAGCCTCAGCGCCGACCCCGCGGTAGGCCGTTTGACCGCTAACAGTTTCATCGACATTCAGAGGCCGGCCCAAAGCCTATCTTGACAACGGGTCGATCCGTGTTCTGATAAGCACCAGCCGGCGTTCAATGACCGGCGGGCGAAACGCCTCACGGGGAGTATAATCACAGATGAAGATATCCATCATGCTTTCGGCGCTTGTTCTGGCTTGCGCCACCACGCCGGTTTTGGCCCAGACGGCCGATAATCCGGTCGTGCTTAATCAGCCGGGCGCCCAGTTCTGGAACGTGTATGGCGCCGCGCAGACGCATAAGGCGCATAAGGACAAGGACGTCCAGGGCGGCGGGGCCATGCAGGTCGTTATCACCGCACCGACACAAAACGCATGGGATGTGGGTGCATCCTTGCCGGTGACAACCGCTTACAAGAAGGGTGACAAGATCGTGGTCGGCGTCTACGCCAAGCTGGTGTCGAAAGATCCGGCGGCCACGGTTCAGGTTCCGGCGGTAATCCAGATCAATGCCGCGCCCTATTCGCCGGCCATTCAACAAGGCTTCATCACCGTCACGACATCGTGGCAGTTACTATCGATTACGGGCGTCGCAAATGACGACTATGCCGCCGACAAGACTGCACTGTCGCTATCCCTGGGCGGCGCCGTCAAGACGCTGGAACTTGGGCCTGCGTTTATTTTGAATGAAGGCCAATAACGTAGCACCTTTATAAATTGCTGCCCAGACGCGCATGTTATCCTTACGTGCGCGTAAATAGGCTCAGCCTTTTGAAACCAATTCAAGGGAGGCTGTTTTGTCTTTGGGTACAATACTGATCATTATTCTGGTCCTGCTCCTTGTCGGCGCTCTGCCGACCTGGGGACATAGCCGCAGCTGGGGATATGGTCCGAGCGGCGGTCTGGGCCTGGTGGCCGTCATCGTCATCATTCTGGTTCTGACGGGGCGAATATAATGAACAGCAAAGCCATTTATCTGTTGGTGGGTGCCGCGATTGTAGTCATCCTGGCTGTGTTCGTGCTGAACATACCCGATAGGCGCAGCGGCACTGAGCGCGTCGGCGACGCCATTCAAACCTTACCAGAGGGACCTAAAAAGGCCGCCGACCAACTGGGTGACCGCAATCCGGTCGAAAAAGCCGGTGATGCGATCGAAAAGAAGACGGACTAGAAAAAAAGCCTGCCGGAGCAATCCGGCAGGCTTTTTACTCTCACCACTCTACGCTTTCAACGCCTACTGAACGGTCTCGCCATATTCATTGGCGTGCTCGGCCAGGATAGTCATCCCGTCTTCGTTCACGTCGGCAAAACCGCCGCGCACCTGAAAGACGCGCTTGGTGGTGCCGTCGAGGATGACGACATCGCCCTCGGCCAATGTGGTCATGAACGGCGCGTGGTGCGCCAGGACGCCGAATTCACCTTCGACGCCCGGAGCCACGACCTGATCGACCTCACCCGCGAACAGTTCGCGTTCGGGCGTCACCAGGGATACGTGCAGCTTATCCGTATCGGCCATGATTACTTACCTTCGCCGGCCAGCTTTTCAGCCTTGGCGATGGCGTCTTCGATGGTGCCGACCATGTAGAAGGCAGCTTCCGGCAGGTGATCGTAATCACCGTTGCAGATGCCCTTGAAGCCCTTGATGGTGTCTTCGATCGACATCAGCACGCCTGGCGTGCCGGTGAAGATTTCGGCCACGTGGAAGGGCTGCGACATGAAGCGCTGAATCTTGCGGGCGCGGGCGACGGTCGCCTTGTCTTCTTCCGACAGTTCGTCCATGCCGAGGATGGCGATGATGTCCTTCAGCGCCTTGTACTGCTGCAGGATTTCCTGAACGCGCGTTGCGGTTTCGTAGTGTTCCTGACCGACAACACGCGGATCGAGGATACGCGAGGTCGAGTCGAGCGGATCGACGGCCGGATAGATGCCTTGTTCGGCGATCGAACGCGACAGAACGGTTGTGGCGTCCAAGTGGGCGAACGAAGCGGCCGGGGCCGGGTCGGTCAAGTCGTCGGCGGGGACGTACACGGCCTGAACCGAGGTGATCGAGCCCTTGTTGGTCGAGGTGATGCGTTCCTGCAGACGGCCCATTTCGGTGGCCAGGGTCGGCTGATAGCCAACGGCCGACGGAATACGACCCAGCAGGGCGGACACTTCGGAGCCCGCTTGGGTGAAGCGGAAGATGTTGTCGACGAAGAACAGAACGTCCTTGCCTTCGACGTCACGGAAATATTCGGCCTGGGCCAGGCCGGTCAGGGCGACGCGGGCGCGGGCGCCGGGAGGCTCGTTCATCTGGCCGTAAACCAGCGTACAGCGCGAGGTGCCCCCGCCGCCATGCTCGTTCACCTTAGACTCGATCATTTCGTGATAGAGGTCGTTGCCTTCGCGGGTCCGTTCACCGACGCCGGCGAACACTGAATAGCCGCCGTAGGCCTTGGCGATGTTGTTGATCAGTTCCTGGATGGTGACGGTCTTGCCGACGCCGGCGCCGCCGAACAGGCCGATCTTGCCGCCCTTGGCGTACGGGCAGATCAGATCGATGACCTTGATGCCGGTGACGAGGATTTCAGCCGATGTGGCCTGGTCCGCGAAGGCCGGGGCGTCAGCATGGATCGGGTTGAAGAACTTGGTTTCAATCGGGCCGGCTTCGTCGATCGGCTCGCCGATGACGTTCATGATGCGGCCGAGCGTGGCAGGGCCAACCGGAACCGTGATGGGGGTGCCGAGGTCGGCGACGTCCTGGCCGCGAACGAGGCCTTCGGTGGCGTCCATGGCGATGGTGCGGACGGTGTTTTCACCCAGGTGCTGAGCGACTTCCAGAACCAGGCGCGCGCCGGTGGCGGCGTTGGTGGTTTCCAGGGCGTTCAGGATGGCGGGCATGCCACCTTCAAAGGAGACGTCAACGACGGCGCCGATGATCTGGGTGATCTTGCCTTTGGCAGCAGTGATCTTTTGTGGTGCGGACATGGTTCGTTCCTACAGGGCTTCGGCGCCGGCGATGATCTCGATCAGTTCGGTCGTGATCTGGGCCTGGCGTTTACGGTTATATTTCAGGTTCATGGCTTTGATCATTTCGCCGGCGTTACGCGTGGCGTTATCCATGGCGCTCATCTGGGAGGCATAGAAGCCCGCATTGTTTTCCAGCAAGCTGGCCAGAAGCTGGACCGACAGGTTACGCGGCAGAAGCGTTTCGAGGATCTCTTCCTCGGACGGCTCATACTCATAGACCGGTTGCACACCGCCGGTATCGGCGGCGGCGGACAGGTCGACATCTGCCGGGATCAAGCGCTTGGCGCTCGGCACCTGGGCGATGACCGACTGGAACCGCGAATAGAAGAGGGTCACGACATCGGCGCGGCCTTCGGAAAATTCGCGGGCGATGAGGTCGGCGATCGGTGCGACCACATCGATCGTCAGCACCTTGGTGCCCGACAAGTCGAAGCTCTCGACGATCTGGCTGGCGAACTGGCGCTTCAACTGGTCACGGCCCTTACGGCCGATCGTGATGAGGCGCACCTTCTTGCCGGCCGCGGTTTGCGACTGGATGTATTCGCGCGCGGCACGGACGATGTTCGAGTTGAAACCACCGGCCAGACCACGGTCAGCCGTGGCCACGACCACCAGCTGGTTCGTTGTGGAGCCGTTGCCGACCAGCATCTGCGGCGCGGAATCGCCGGTGATGCCCTTGGCCAGGTTGGCGATGACCGCCGCCATCCGCTTCGCGTAGGGACGGGCGTTTTCCGCCGAGTCCTGTGCACGCTTCAGCTTGGCGGCCGCCACCATCTGCATCGCTTTCGTGATCTTCTGCGTGGCTTTCACGCTTCCGATCTGAGTGCGCATGTCCTTTAAGCTTGCCATTTTGTGTGACTAACTTTCCGGGTTTAGGCGAAATTGGAGGTGAAATCGGCAACGATCGTCTTCAGCTGACCTTCGAGTTCCGGCGACAGGGCCTTCTTGTCGCGGATCGCGGTCAGAAGATCGGCGTGACGGGTGCGCAGGCTGGACAGCAGTTCCTTTTCGTAACGGCCGACGTCAGAGACGGCGACGTTATCGAGGTAACCGCGCGTACCGGCATAGATGACCGCAACCTGCTCTTCGACCTTCAGCGGCGAATATTGCGGCTGCTTCAGAAGCTCGGTCAGACGGGCGCCACGGGCCAGAAGGCGCTGGGTGGCGGCGTCGAGATCGGAGCCGAACTTGGCGAAGGCGGCCATTTCGCGATACTGAGCCAGGTCACCCTTGATGGCGCCGGCGACTTGCTTCATCGCCTTGATCTGGGCCGACGAACCGACGCGCGACACCGACAGACCGACGTTAACGGCCGGACGGATGCCCTGATAGAACAGGTCGGTTTCGAGGAAGATCTGGCCATCGGTGATCGAGATCACGTTGGTCGGAATGTAGGCCGACACGTCGTTGGCCTGGGTTTCGATGATCGGCAAGGCGGTCATGGAGCCCGAACCATTGTCTTCGTTCAACTTGGCGGCACGTTCCAGCAGGCGGGAGTGCAGGTAGAAGACGTCGCCCGGATAGGCTTCGCGGCCGGGCGGACGGCGCAGCAGCAGCGACATCTGACGGTAGGCGACTGCCTGCTTCGACAGATCGTCATAGATGATCAGCGAGTGCATGCCGTTGTCGCGGAAATATTCACCCATGGCGCAACCGGCGAACGGGGCCAGGTATTGCAGAGGAGCGGGTTCGGAAGCGGAGGCTACGACAACGATGGTATATTCCAGGGCGCCGTTTTCTTCCAGTGCCTTGACGATCTGGGCAACGGTCGAACGCTTCTGGCCGATGGCGACGTAGACGCAGTACAGCTTGGCGTTCTCGTCGGTGCCTTCGTTGACGGCCTTCTGGTTCAGGATGGCGTCGATGGCGACGGCGGTCTTGCCGGTCTGACGGTCACCGATGATCAGTTCGCGTTGGCCACGGCCGACGGGGATCAGGGTGTCGATCGCCTTGATGCCGGTCTGGACAGGCTCGTGAACCGATTTACGCGGGATGATGCCGGGCGCCTTGAGGTCGGTCCGGCGGCGCTCGGTCGAAACGATCGGGCCCTTGCCGTCGATCGGCTCGCCCAGCGGATTGACGACGCGGCCGAGTAAGCCCTTGCCGACCGGCACGTCAACGATTTCGCCGAGGCGGCGCACTTCGTCGCCTTCCTTGATCTCGCGGTCTTCACCGAAGATAACGACACCGACATTGTCCTTTTCCAGGTTCAGGGCCATGCCCTTCACGCCAGCGGCCGGGAACAGCACCATTTCACCGGCCTGAACCTTGTCGAGGCCGTAAACGCGGGCGATACCGTCGCCGACCGATAGAACCGAACCGACGTCGGAAACATCGGCTTCTTCACCGAAGCCAGCGATTTGTTGCTTGAGGATGGCCGAGATTTCGGCTGCACGAATGTCCATGGATTTTACGCTCTCTTAAGGGCGAATTTGAGGGAATCAAGTTTGGTCTTGAGCGAAGCGTCGAAGAGACGCGAACCTACGCGGACCTTAAGGCCGCCCAGGATGGCCGGATCAACAGTCGTGCTGATATCGGCGGAGTGACCAAGGGTCTTGGCCAGGGTCTTCTTGAGGTCTTCGAGCTGAACGTCCGACAGGGCGACAGCCGATGTAACCTCGGCGCTGACGATGCCCTTGTGGGCGGCATACAGCGCATTAAACGCATTGATAAACGGAAACAGCTCGCCAAGGCGGCCATTGGCGGCCAGAACGCCCAGGATTTTTTCGGTCAACGGGCTAAGCTTGAGCCCGGCGCCCTTTTTTGACGTCGCCACGGCCAGAAGGCCTTTCAGCTTGACGTCCGACTTGTAGACCTGGCTGCCGACAAAGGTGCGCAACTCGCCGCTGGCGATAAGGAGCGCCTTGAGATTGGCCACATCGCCATGCACGACATCGAGGACGCCTGTGTCCTGCGCGAGGTCGAAGGCGGCGCGGGCATAGCGTTCGCCGGCTTCCGTTTCCCGATATTGATCACTTGTGGTGCTTGGCACGATAAGATCCAAATTTGCTTCTGATTAATGGGCACAAGCTCACGGGCGCAGAACGTAGCGCCGCCTCTGACTTGAACCGCGGGCTCCTTAGCATAGGGATTCTGCCATCGCAACCAAAGAGGGACAGATTCTTGCCTCAAACCCGACTTTAACAGGACGGCAAATCCAAGTTTACACGACGGCGGGCAATATCTTTTGGCGGCGCGCCTTGAGATTTGGAGAGGCCCTTCTATTTCTACATGTAAGGCTAATTATAACCTTTACTCTGAGGAACCTCATATATGGATGCCATCACCGCGCTCGCGAGCGATCCCGCCGCCTGGGCTGCCTTGTTGACACTCGTTGTTATGGAAGTCGTGCTTGGTATCGACAACCTTATCTTTATTTCAATCCTGACAAATAAGCTTCCCGAAAGCATGCGGGCTCGTGCCCGCGCCGTTGGCCTGTCTGGTGCGCTTCTGATGCGCATAGCGCTTCTGTTTACCCTGTCCAGCTTGGCCGCCCTTAAGGACCCGGTCATCTCCCTATTCAGTCACGGCTTTTCGTGGCGCGATATCATTCTGGTCGCCGGTGGCCTGTTTCTTCTCTACAAGGCCACCAGCGAAATCAACCATGCCGCCGAGCCGTCTCACGGTGAGGGCGACAATAAGCCGCAGGTGGGCAAGTCGCTTGGGTTTGCCGCTGCCATTGCGCAAATCCTCATGCTCGATCTCGTCTTCTCGATCGATTCCATCCTGACCGCTGTCGGCATGACCGACCATCTGCCGATTATGATCGTGGCGGTGCTGATTGCCGTCTTCCTGATGTTCGTCGCCTCAGGCCCGATCTCGGCCTTCATCAGTCGCCACCCGTCCATCGTGATGCTAGCTCTGGGTTTCCTGTTGATGATTGGTGTCGTCCTCGTCGCCGAAGGTTTCGGCGCTCATATCGAGAAGGGCTATATCTACGCTGCCATGGCCTTTGCCGGTTTCGTCGAAGCACTGCAGATGTTTGCCCGCGGTCGCGCCAAGAAGGCGGGGGATTCGCATTAGGGTTAACCCTAAAGCAAGCTGACCTAGTAAGCCGACCTTTAGGCAGAAACGCCACGCCCCCTCCCACCGGCGGGGGCGTTTTCGCGCCCGGTTAACAAAAGGTCAATCACATGGCTGGTAATATAGGGTATGGACATTCGCCCGCCCGTTTCCATCAGCCCTGTCGCGACCAAAGACCTGACGCCGCGCGAACAGGCGCGCCAGGCCGAAGCCGCCGCCAAACTGCAAACCGCCAGGGATGTCATCAAGGTCATGGCCAAGTCGCGCACGGATCAGCGTGCCCAGGCCAATGCAATGGCGCGCCAGAAAGTCGAAATGCTGAAGCAACGCTTGAAAATGTTGCAGATGAGCAGCGTCGGCAATCCGGCAGGCGTCGCCCGCCAGGTCGCCCAAATTGCCAAGGAATTGGCGGCAGCCGTCAAATCCTATGTCGCCGCCGGCGGATCGGCTGCCGATGTCGGCATAGCCACGCCGCAAAATACCGAAGCACCATCCGGTGACGTGGCGCAAAAGGCAGATGCAGCCGCGCAAGCCGCTCCACCAGACGCCGAGAAGGCAAGTGACGACCCGTCGAGCGATCCGAAGGCGGCGGGCGATAAAACGGGCGAGGCGAAAAACCCGTACGACAAAGCCATCGACGCGCTGAATACGCAAGCTGCCAAGAGCGGAAAGGCAGCCGCTGAAAAGCAGGAGGATGCCGACTTCCTCACCGGTGTTAAAGCGTTGAAGCAGAAGCTTAAGGAACTGCTCGCCCACGCCAAGGCCGGTCTGGGGCAGAGCAATGATACCGACGAGGCAGACACCGCCATGAAGGCGCTCGAAAAGGAGCTGGCCAATCTGGAAAACGGCGCGGGCGCGCAGGCGTTGTCCGCTGGAGGCCTGGTCTCCGTCGTCGCCTGAAATGAGGCTCTGTGTGCCCGTGTGCGCATTCTGTTGCGATCACCGATAAATTTACCGATTTGACGCTTTACGAAACGGCGATCTTCGGCGAACACTAGCGCCCGTTGCTTATCCGGGATCAGAATGACCGCCCAATCCCCACGCCCTAGCCCTGATCGCGCCCTATTGATGCGCCGCGACGTTCTGACGGGCGTCGCCGGTGGTCTGACGGCGGGGGTTGCCACCCTGGGGGTTCTGGCCAATTGGAAGACGCATTCGCGGATCGAACCGCCGGCCACGCCCATTGTCCAGATTCGTAGCGAACCGCCCGCGGCCCCGCTGAAGGTATGGCCCGGCCTGGATGCGCTAGGCCAGCGCATGATCGACACGCGCGCCGCACCGGGCCTGTCGCTCAGTGTCATGAAGGCGGGTGTTCTTCTGTACGCCAATGCGTTCGGGCGCGCCCGGCTGACGCCGCGCCATGCCGTTACGCCCCGGACCGGCTTTCGTATCGCCTCCATCAGCAAGCAGTTTACCGCCGCCGCCATTCTGCTGTTAGCAGAGCAGGGCAAGCTGCACCTCGACGATCCTCTGGCCCGCTTCATTCCGGATTTCCCGCGGGCGCCAGACATGACCTTGCGCGAAATGCTCAGCCACACTGCCGGGCTGGATGATTATCTGAGCGGTCGCCACGCCGACATGCTGACGGCGGCTCAGACGCGTGACTATACCCAGCAAGGCCTGCTCGAGGCCCTGAAAATGGCCGCGCCGATATTCCGCTGTCCGCCGGGTGTGAAGTGGGTCTACAGCAATACCGGCTTCGCCCTTCTCGGTATTATCGTGGAGCGCCTGAGCGGCATGCCCTTCGGCGCCTTTGCGCAACATCACCTGTTTGATCCGGCCGGCATGACGCGCACGGCGCTCGATCCGGTGGTCGCCGCCGATGACGATCTATGTGAAGGCCATCGCGCCAGCCGTTTCGGTTTTGGCACTGTCCTGCCTGTCTCGCCCAGCTTCGCCGGCGGATCGGGTGGCCTGCGCTCGACCAGCGAGGACCTGTGCCGCTGGCATGCCGCCCTGCTCGCCGGCAAGATACTGAAACCCGACAGCCTTGCGGCCATGCTGACGCCGATGAAGCTCAAGAATGACAACTATGCGCTGGATCGCGACTATCCGGCCTATCCCGGCTATGGGTTGGGGCAAAGACTGGGCCTGATCGGCGGGCGTCCCGTCTTCGCACATAGCGGTCGCATCAATGGTTTTACGGGCCAGCTTCTGACATTCCCGCTTCAGCAGGTCACCATGGCCGTTCTGTTCAATTGTGACGGGGCCAATTCGGGCAACTTCATGCCGTCGTTTCGCGCGCTACGTAGCGAAGCCCTGGCGCTCGGCCTCGCCGCCTGACTACAAAAGCTGCCTGATTACAAGAAACTATACGGGTCAATATCGACCACCAGCCGCACCGCATTCGGCCGCTTTATCGCCGCCAGCCAGTGGGTGACAAAGGCCTGGAGGTCGCGGTTGCGGTCGGCCCGCACCAGAAAACGCTTGCGCCACTGCCCCCGCACCAGGGCAAGCGGTGCATCCGCCGGACCATAGACGTCCACACCCTCGGTATTGGGAATGAAGAGGGCCAGTTCACGCGAAAACTTGTTGAGTAAATTCTGGTCCTTGGCGCTCAAAATCAGTGCGGCCAAACGGCCAAACGGCGGAAATTTCGCGATTTCCCGAGACATGGATTCATAGGCGTAAAAGGCATCGCGGTCCTGAGCGGCCAAAGCCTGCA
The DNA here is from genome assembly GCF_000495815.1 of Asticcacaulis sp. AC466. Lineage (GTDB taxonomy): Bacteria > Pseudomonadota > Alphaproteobacteria > Caulobacterales > Caulobacteraceae > Asticcacaulis. The sequence continues at coordinate 201,598 of NZ_AWGE01000001.1, forward strand.
TGACCGCGTGTTCCGGCGTGTAGGTTTGCAGGACGGCACGGCCGGGCTTCAGCTTGCGTCCCGCCCGCCCGGTTGCCTGGGCCAGAAGCTGGAATGTCCGTTCCGCCGCGCGCAGGTCGCCTCCTTTAAGCCCCAGATCGGCGTCAACGATGCCGACCAGGGTCAGGTTGGGGAAGTTGTGCCCCTTGGCGGCGGCCTGGGTGGCGATGACGATATCGATCTCACCGTCTTCGATCCGCTTGATCAGCGCTGCCGAAGAGGCGGCATCGGGCGTCGTGTCGGAACTGAATACCTCGGCCCGCGCTTCGGGGAAGCGGCTATGCACCTCCTCTAAGATTCGTTCGACACCGGGCCCGACCGAAATCAGGCTGTCCTTGGCGCCGCAATGCGGACAGGCAGCGGGCTTGCGCATCGAAAAGCCCGTCAGGTGGCAGACCAGGCGCCCAGAGGCGCGATGCTCGACCAACCAAGAATCGGTGTTGGGCGATGTCATCTTCTCGCCGCAGGCCTTGCACAGGACGAGGGGGGCGTAACCGCGCCGGTTGAGGAACAGAAGGACCTGCTCCTTGCGCATCAGCGTGGCCAGAATTTCCCCGACCAGCGGATCGGACAGCCATTGCCCCCGTTCCGGCGGATGCTGCTTCATGTCAATAAGTGAAATGTCCGGCAACTGCGCGGTGCCGTGCCGCTGGTCCAGCCTCACCCAGGCGTAGCGGCCCTTTTCGGCATTGGTCAGGGTTTCCAACGACGGCGTGGCCGAGGCCAGAATCACCATGGCGCCATCGAGCCGCGCGCGGAAGACCGCCAGGTCACGGGCATGGTAGCGCGCCCCTTCTTCCTGTTTATACGAACCGTCATGCTCTTCGTCGACCACGATCAGGCCCAGGCGGCGGTAGGGCAAGAATAGCGCCGACCGCGCGCCAACGACCAGGCGGACGCGGCCATCGGCGACGCCCTCCCAGATGCGGCGGCGATTGCCGTTGGTGATATTGGCGTGCCACTGCGCCACTTCGACGCCGAAGCGGGCTTCTAAGCGGGACAGCACGGCCTGGGTCAGGGCGATTTCCGGCAGCAGGACAAGCACCTGCGCCTCGGGATCACTCCGCAATATGTCTGCGACGCTTTCGAGATATACTTCCGTTTTTCCGGAACCGGTGACGCCATCGAGCAGGACGGGTGCGAAGGCGGACTTGGCCTGCTCCATCTGCAAGAGCTGATGGGCGGCGGATTGGTTGGCATTGAGCCGGGCGGGTGCGAAGTCGGGATCGGGCTGCGGGTAGGCTTCGTCGCGCGGCAAATCGACCTTGGCCAGCACGCCTTCCTTTTCGAGCGCTGACACCACCCCCGTCGATACGCTCGCCGCCATTGCCAGATCGCCTAGCGCCATAGCCACCAGGGCCGTATCCATCACGGACTGCCGCGCCTTGGTGAGGCGCGCGGGCGCGGTCCCTGTCAGGACATAGCCCTGCTTCGGTGCGGGCCGCGGAATTTTCAGGGCACGCAGACAGCCATTGAGGAATATGCCCGGCGGCGTCAGGGTCCAGCCGGCGGCCCACAGCCAGAAATTCAGCGAAGCCTCCGGAACGATCGGATCGTCGAGTTTCTTCGTCACCGGCTTGATGCGCGACAGGTCTTCGTCCGGTTCTGGCGTCTCAAGCCCGATTACCAACCCGCGCACCTTGGCGTGTCCAAGCGGCACTATGACGTGCTCTCCGGCCCGCAAGGGCATGGCGTCGGGCATCGCGTAGTCGAGCGCCTCCGCCATAGGCGCCAGGACGACCACCTTGACGATTTTGGCGATGCGCCCATTCGCGGGCAGGAGGGGCCCGGGCAAGAGGGGTAAGGCAGGCGGACTCATGGGCGCGGACTCATGGTTTTAGCCTCTAACACGAAATCCAGAGCTTTGTCACAGTCGGATAAGGAAAGCGCTTCACAGACGCGAAAACCCCCTTTAAGGTGATGGATATGAGTATGGAAGGCGGCATGACAACCCTTGATCTTGATAATTGGCAGGCGCTGCGCCGTCACCTTATCGACCATGCCGACGATATCGTGCGCGATAAGGCCTTGCTCGAAGCCCTCGGCCTCCAACCTAAATCCAGACATCTGATCGATTTCGGTCCCGCCGCCCTGTCGCGCCTTGAGGCCCGGGCATTGAAGGACTTCGATGTCCGCCGCCAACTCGAAATGACGGCCAAGGCCAATTTCGACGCCCAAAGCCAGACGCACGGCCTTTGTCTGGCGCTGATGGAAGCGCGCAATCATTCCGACCTGGCCCGCCGCCTTCAGGAAGAGGCGCGCAATCGCTTTGGGCTGGTCGCGGCCACCCTTTCCCTCGAAGACACAGCACCCGTGCCATTGGGATGGAAAACGCTCGATTACGGTGGTGTCGATTACATCATCGGCGAGACGGGCCTAAGCCTGCTTGGCCCCGACGCCGTGTGTCGCGTTTTGTTCGATGACGACGTCAAGCGCGTCAAGTCGGCAGCTGTGCTGCGCATTGCCTTGTGGCGTGAAGGCCGCCCCGGACTGGTCGCCTTCGGTTCGTCGGATTATGATGGATTTTCACCGGAGATGGGCGCCGAACTCGTCGCCTTTGTTGCGCGTGTGGTCGAGCGCGTTGCGGATCGCTGGCCGGTTCTGTCTTAAAATATTGAGCGCGGACCAATCCACCGGCCGCTGCCCGTCGTATCTATGAGTGATAGACCAAAAGGTGTTTACCGTTCTTTTTCCGAACCCCGCTTGCCGGGTAAAGAATTCCTTACGGTTACACCTTAAATTTGTCCACATGTGTTGTTATATACGTCACCTGAGGATGTTCCTCTGCGCCTATGAGGCTTCCCTTTCCGACGCCCCCCTTAGGTTGGGCCAGGAGAAAGCCCTCTCACCACTCCTCACCACGCATAAGGACGGAGAGGGAGGCCGCCCCGGCGCAGGGGGGCATGTTCTCATATGATATCGCTATTCGACGCTCAGATCGCCTGGGTCTCATGGCTTAAGGACCAGAAGCGCTGTTCGCCGCGTACCCTGGACGCCTACGCCCATGCCCTGCGGTATTATTTCGATCATTTGAGCAAGACCGTCTCTGGCGACCTGACGCTTGAGGACGTGGTTGCCGTCTCAGCGGGCGATATACGTGGCTGGATGGCGCATCTGCGCGGCAAGGAACACCCCTTGTCCGCCCGATCCTTGGCTCAGCATCTGTCGGCCATCAAATCGTTTCACGGCTTTCTCGATCTGCATTTCGACCGACCGAATGCCCAGGTGGCCCTGATGCGGGGGCCTCGGCTCAAGGCCACCTTGCCGCGCCCTCTCAATCCTGACCAGGCTTTTGGACTGCTCAACGAAACGCGGATGGATTCCGATCGAGATGATTGGGAGAATGCTCGCGACGAAGCCGTCTACATGCTGCTTTACGGCCTGGGTCTGCGGATTTCCGAGGCCCTGTCCCTGACGGTCAAGGATACGCCGCTCGGCGAGACCCTGCGCGTCATCGGCAAGGGCAATAAGATGCGTGCCTTGCCGGTTCTGGCCGCCGTGCGCGAGGCGATTGAGTCGTACCGGCGCCAGCAACCCTTCACCCTGGCGCCGCACGACAAGCTGTTCCGGGCCAAGCGCGGCGGCGAGCTTAGCCCCCGGCACGTCCAGGCCAGCTTACAACATCTGCGCTCACGGCTGGGCCTATCCGACCGCGCCACGCCGCACGCCTTGCGCCATTCGTTCGCGACCCATCTTCTCGGCTCCGGCGCCGATCTGCGGTCGATCCAGGAATTGCTGGGTCACGTCTCCCTGTCGACCACACAGAAATACACCCAAGTCGATACGGAACGCCTGTTATCGGCCTATGCCCAGGCGCATCCAAAGGGGTGAGTGTCAGATCACGGCGTTACAAATAGGTCATACCACGTGCTTGCGTCCCGGCACCGGCAGGTCTAAAGTTCTACAAATTCCGGGGTTTTTTAGCGTCTCATGTCAACCATCTACGATGTGGCCAAACTGGCCGGCGTTTCAGCGAAAACCGTTTCGCGCGTGGTCAACGACGATAACGCCGTCAAGGTTTCGACGCGCGAAAAAGTGCAGGCGGCCATGAGCCAGCTTGACTACCGTCCCAATGCGCAGGCCCGGTCTCTACGGCTGGGTAGCCAGGCCTCGATTGGCTTTCTGCTCGAAGATCCGACCAGTGGGTATCAAGGGCGCTTTCATCACGCCATGCTGTCGGCCTGCATGGAGTCGCGCCGGTATCTGGCTGTTGAGCTGTATGAAGCCGGCATGCCGGATTGGCAGGCGAACCTGGATCGCTTCATCAGCGACGCCCAGATCAAGGATATGATCCTGCTGCCGACCCTTTGCGATTTCGGTCCGCTCAAATCCTTCCTGAAAGATAGAAATATAAATTGCGTGTTGATCTCGCCGTCGACGCCAGACAGCCATTATGCCTCGGTGGCCATGGATGACCGGTTGGCCGCCCGCGAGGTGGTTGAATATCTGTTCAGCCTCGGCCATTGCAAAATTGCCCACATTGCCGGCCATCCGGATCACGCCGCCTCGATCCTGCGCCGAAACGGCTTTTACGAAGCGTTCGATGCCGCCGGCCTGCCGCGCCCGCCGGTGTCCTATATGGAGCACGGCTATTTTTCGTTCAAATCCGGCTTCGAAGCGGCAGAGCGGCTATTGGCTTTGCCTGACCGTCCGACGGCCATCTTCGCCTGCAATGACGAAATGGCGGCTGCTGCCTGTTCGGTGGCACATAAGAGCGGCTTGCGCATCCCTGAAGATATTGCCGTCATCGGCTTCGATGACGCGCCGATCTCATCGGCCGTCTGGCCCGCACTGACGACCGTGCGTCAACCCTATCTCGAAATGGCCCGCCGCAGTGTGCAGATATTGGCGGCCGCTGGCGATACCCTGACCGCCAGCGATCGCCAGATTCGCCACATCATCTCGCATCAGCTTGTGGTTCGCGAAACGACGACGCTTCCATTGTGAGGCGTTTCTTCCGGCTAAACCGGAAAACTCAGCGCGCGACAGCCATCGGTGCATTGGGGCGCTCGACGAAACCGCCCTTGTAGACGGCATTGATCAACTGGCGATGCGATACCAGATCTTTCGATGCCTGGTCACCGAATTGGCTGATCCGCGCAAACAGGTGGTTGGCCAGGTCGGTATGTTGCAGTGAACCGCGCGCCGCCTCATAATCCGTCTCGAAATTCATGCCGTACAAAATGTACTGGTAGCTGAAGAAGGCGAAGCTTTCGTTGTCGAGCGTAAAATCGAACCGCGAGGGCGGGCGGAATTTCCATAGGGCTATCAGCTCGCGCAGATGCGGCGGGATTGAGTCCGGCCGGGTATTGTCGCGCCAGAACGGCTCTTCACGCTTGGTCAGGCAATAGTGCAGCTTGATGAAGCCAATGATGGTTTCATACCGCTTGGTCATGGCCTCGTTGAAAATGTGTGCCGAGGCATCGAGCGGCCCCCGGAAGGGGAAGAATTCGACAATCTTGTTCACCGCCGATTCGATTAGCACCATGCCCGTCGATTCCAACGGTTCCAGGAAGCCGGCTGACAGCCCGACGCCGATGCAGTTTTTGACCCAGTGCTGGGTTCGGTAACCGGCATTGAAACGGATGCAGCGCGCTTCTACGCCCTCCGCCATGGGGCCGACATAGGCGCGCAAGACTTCCTCGGCGCGATCGTCATCGGTATGGTCGGAAGAATAGACATAGCCGATGCCACGCCGCGTGCTAAGGGCGATATCCCAGGTCCAGCCGGCTTCGTGGGCCGTCGAAATCGTATAGCTTTCCAGCGGGGAGTCAGGCTTTTCGTAAGGGACCTGAATCGCGACGGCACGATCGGTGAACAAGGTATCCTTGATCGACTTGAACGGCACCCCCATGGCCTTGCCAAGGATTTCAGACCGGAAACCGGTACAGTCGATGTAGAGGTCGGCCTTCAGATCGCCATGCTCTTTCGCCGTGATATGGGCGATGGCGCCGTCGGCGTCTAACGTCACACCATCCAGATTGCCGCTGAGGTGATGAACCCCCAGGTCCTTGGCGTATTTCGCCAGTACCCCGGCAAAGCGATGGGCATCAAAATGATAGGCGTAGTTCAGCGGCCCCTGATAATTGCCCTGATGGATACGCTTGGGCGCCAGTTTCGAGTCCGCGACCTTTTTTTGAAACGTCACCGCCTCAGCGAAGGGCAACCGCTTGTCCTTGTCCTGCAACAGCCAGTACGGCAGGAGGTTCAGTTCTTCCCTGGACCAATAGGGCTGTTCGAACGGGTGGAAATAGTGGCTGCGCCGCCCGTCCTTTGGCGTGACTTCCCAGTCGTCAAACCGGATGCCCTGTTTGAAGGTCGCGTGACTTTCGCGCATGAAGCCGGCTTCGTCTATGCCGAGCGTGCGCAGGATATTGCGGATAGTCGGAAACGTGCCTTCGCCGACACCGATGATGCCGATGTCCGGCGATTCCATGACGGTGATCCTGGGGCCGCCGTTACGATCCGTGCCCAGGTGCTTGGCCAGGTAGGCCGCCGTCATCCAGCCCGCCGCCCCGCCGCCGACGATAAGCACATCGCGGTGTGGTGGCGAAGCGGGTTCGGACGCGATCTTGGTCATTATTGGCGGCTTCCCATTCTTCCCGTTCAGGCGGGAAATTATCATATGGCGCCAGTTTTATATGTCTTTTCAACGCCTGTCCATGTGCATCAATCCGCTTGCCCGCGCCCCCTGGCGGGGGTAACCTCTCCCCCAAAAGGGAGGAAGGCATGCTGACGCTGAATATCAACGGAAAGCCGCGCCAACTGGACGTTCTGGAGGACATGCCCCTGCTGTGGGCCTTGCGCGACGTCCTCGACCTGAAGGGCACCAAGTTCGGATGTGGCGTGGCGCAATGCGGCGCCTGCACGGTCCATGTTGACGGCGAAGCGACACGTGCCTGTGTCACGCCTGTCGGGACGGTCCTGGACGCGAAAATCACAACGATCGAAGGTGTTGCCGCATCGCCGCAAGGCAAGGCCTTGCAGGCCGCCTGGCTGGATCTCGACGTCATGCAATGCGGCTATTGCCAGGCTGGTCAGATCATGACTGCCGCCGCCCTCCTGGCCCGCACGCCCAAGCCCGACGACACCGCCATAGATGACGCCATGGAGGGCAATCTGTGCCGCTGCGCCACGTACAAACGCATCCGCGCCGCTATCAAGACGGCCTCCGGCCAGTCGGCTGACGATCGGCGGGAGGCATAGATGGACACCTCGCGCAGACTGTTTCTCCAGGCGGGCGCCGCGGTTGGCGGCGGCTTGATGCTTGGCTTCGGTGTCCGCACAGATGCCGCCGCAACGGCCGTCACGTTGACGGACTATGTCGTCGTCGCCGCGGATGGCTCGGTGACTGTAATGGCCAAGAACCCTGAAATCGGCCAGGGTGCCAAGACCATGCTGCCGATGCTGATAGCGGAGGAAATGGACCTCCCCTGGTCGTCGGTCCGTATCGAGACGGCCGCGTCCGATCCCAAACGGTATGGCCCGCAATTCGCCGGCGGCAGCATGACCACGACGATGAACTGGCTGCCGATGCGCCAGGTCGGCGCGGCCGCCCGGTGGATGTTGATCGCGGCAGCGGCTCAGAAGACAGGCGCACCGCACGATGCCTTTGCGACGGCTGACGGCCAGGTCATCCATACACCATCGGGAAAGCGCTTTACCTATGGTGCGCTGGCCGCCGATGCCGCCAAAATCAGCCCGCCAAAGCTCGACGACCTGCCGCTGAAGGACCCGAAGGCGTTCACCTTGATCGGTCAGTCAAAGGCCGGCTATGACAGCCCGAAGATCGTCCGGGGCGAGCCCATTTTCGGTATCGACATGACCTTGCCCGGCATGGTGTACGCCGTCTATGTCAAATCGCCGGTCTATGGCGCGCGCCTGATCTCCTGCGACCTGACCGCCGTCAAGGCGGCGCGTGGCGTCAGGGACGCCTTCATTCTGAAAGGCACGGATTGGCATGGTCTACAGGACGGTATCGCCGTCATAGCCGATAGCTGGTGGTACGCCCAGACCGCCCGGGAGCAGCTTAAGCCCGTGTGGGATGAGGCCGCTGGCGCGGCTCATGACAGCCTCGCTTACCTGGAACAGGCGAAACAGCTGGTGAAGGGGCGCGGTGAGGTCAAGCTGAGCCGTGGCGATGCCGACGGCGCCCTGGCCGGCGCCGCCAAAACCCTATCGGCCTTCTATGAGGTGCCGTTTCTGGCCCACGTCCCGATGGAGCCGCAGAACTGTACGGCCCGCGTCACGGCGGACGGTGTCGAAATATGGGCGCCGACCCAAAATCCGAACAGCGGTGGCGAATTGGTCGCCCGCACCCTTGGCATCGCTCCGGAGAAGGTCGTGGTCCATATGCGCCGCAGCGGCGGCGGGTTCGGCCGTCGGCTGGAAAACGACTACATGGCCGAAGCGGCCGCCATCGCGCAAAAGGCCGGGGCGCCAGTCAAGCTGGTCTGGTCACGCGAGGACGACATCGCCTACGATTATTTCAGGCCGGGCTGCTACCATCAGCTTCGCGCCGGTATTGATGGGGATGGACGCTTATCCGTTTACGACTGCCACAGTGTAACGTTCGCGCGCGACGGTAAGGTCGCCCAGGGCGCGAGCATAGAAGGCAATGCCTTCGCGCCTTTGGTCACGCCGAACTTTCGCCTGACGCAATCCCTTATTCCGTCCACCGTGCCTACGGGCTATCTCAGGGCGCCTACGTCAAACGCCATCGCCTTTGTCCACGAAAGCTTCTGGGACGAAATCGCCCATGCGGCAGGCCAGGACCCGGTCGCTTTCCGTCTGGCGCAACTCGATGCCCATGCAGGTGACAAGGCCGATTACAATCCGGGCCGCATGCGCCGTGTTCTGGCGGCCGTCGCCGAACGCGCCAATTGGGGCCAGGCCGCCTTGCCTAAGGGGGAGGGCATGGGGGTTGCCACCTATTTCAGCCACCGCGGCTACTTCGCTGAGATTGCCCATGTTCGGGTCGCTGACGATGGACAATGGCGCGTTGTCAAGGTCTGGGCCGTTGGCGATGTCGGGTCTCACATCATCAATCCGACAGGGGCGTACAATCAGGTCGAGGGTTCGATCATGGACGGGATTGGTTCGATGGAGGCCAGCATCACTTTTGAAAAAGGGCGTGCCGTCCAGACAAATTTCCAGGATATTCCGATGATGCGCATGCCGAAGGCGCCGCAGATCGACGCCCATTTCCTCACCAGCGATTCTCCGCCGACCGGCTTGGGCGAACCTGCTCTGCCGCCGATACTGCCGGCCGTTGCCAACGCCATTTTCGCGGCAACCGGCATTCGTATTCGCAAGCTGCCCCTATTGCCGGAAGAGATCGCGGCCGGTCGCCGCGTCGCGTGATCCTGCCGCCGACCGTCTATGCCGACTTTGTCCTGCCCGCGCTGATGCAATGGCGGGAGGCGGGGCTGCGTACCGCCCTGCTGACCCTGATCAGTACCACCGGACAGTCGCCGCGGCCGATCGGCAGCCAGTTGGCCGTCGCTGAAAATGGCGAATCGTGCGGCTTGATTACCGGCGGCTGCGCGGAAGGGGCGCTGGTTCTTGATGCCATCGAAGCCATCGCGCGTGGGGAAAGCCGCACCGAACTCTATGGCGAAGGATCGCGCTTCAAGGACATTACCCTGCCGTGCGGCTCCGGGCTCTTGGTCTATTTCGATGTGTCTATCACCGATGCCGAAGTGCGCCATATCATCGCCTGCCGCGATGCCCGCCAGCCCTCGGCCATGGTCATCGCCGCCCCCGGTGAACCCGTCTACACACGGCACTATCTCCCGGCCTGCCGCATCGTTGCCGCGGGGCGAGGACCGGTTCTGGCCGCTTTGGCGCAGCTGGCGCCGGCGCTTGACATCGAACTGATCGTCTACACGCCCGACCAGACGTTCGTCAGGGGACATCCGTTACCTGAGCCGGAGGCGTTCGATGCGGCGCTGGACGCCTACTGCGCCCTTGTGCTCGTTTTTCACGATCACGATTTCGAGCCGCCTGTGCTTCTGAAAGGCCTTGAGTCGCCGGCGTTTTTCATTGGCGCTTTGGGCAGCCGAAAGGCGCACGCCAAACGGTTGTCTGTCCTGTCCGACATGGGCGCGGGGGCCGAGGCCGTCAAGCGCATCCACGGGCCCGTCGGCCTAGACATTTCCGCCGGATCGCCGCCCGAAATCGCCCTGGCCATCATGGCGCAGGTCGTGCAGCATTGGCGTCAGGCAATATCAGGGGCGACATCATGACCCGTCTTGCGGCCGTCGTTCTGGCGGCGGGCCTGTCGCGGCGGTTTGGCGGCAACAAGCTGGCCGCAGACCTGAACGGTAAACCCGTCCTAAGGCACGTTCTGGATGGTCTGCGCGGCCTGGACCTCGTCCAGGTTATTGTGGTGACACGGAGCGACGAAGGCCCCGGCTCCATCGTCAATCCGCGACCGGAAGATGGCATGGGCGCGTCTCTGGCCTTGGGTGTGGGCGCGCTGCCAGCGGTGGAGGGTGTATTTATCGTCCTCGGTGACATGCCCAGGATAGACATCGATCTATATCGCGTGATGGCAGGGGCTTTGGGCGACGCCGACATTGTCGTGCCCGTGCATGACGGTCAGACAGGTCATCCGGTCCTGTTCGGCGCCGCCTGTTTCGACGCGCTGAAAGGCCTGTCGGGGGATGTCGGTGCCCGCGCCCTGCTGCGGTCGGGACAGTACCGGGTGCGACAGATTTCCGCCGGTCCCGGCATCCACAACGACATCGACACGCCTGCCGACCTCACACTTTTTGCAAGCCGTACTGACTAATTTTACTCAGTAAATTCCGATTTGTCGGAAGCTGTCCCGTTACGGCCTGACGGGCGCGCGCCACCTCCTGAAAATGGCCGACGGCTTTGGGCCAGTCCGGCGTCTTTGGGAATGCGCCCGGATCTGTACGCCCGCCCATGCCGTAATAGACATATTGGAAGCTGGCTGTCGGAAATATTTCGTCACGGTGGTCGAGATCGTCATGCCAGGGAAAATGATACTTCCATAGAGACAACAAATCCTTCAGGCTTTCCGGCATTGTCGAAGGGTCTCGGTTGGCGACCCAGAAGGGCTCCTCGCGCTGGCTCAGGACGTAGTGCAGCTTCAGGAAGTCGATGATGCGCGCCCAGCGATAGTTCAGGGTGGTATTGAATCGCTTTGCAACTACCGCCATAGCGGCGCGATTGACCGGCATCTGGTCGGCGATCATCTGTGCTGATAGCTCCGCCATGACAATGGAAGAGGCTTCCAGCGGCTCGACAAAACCGGATGACAGACCGACCGCGACACAATTTTTGACCCAAGGCGTTTGGCGATGGCCGGACCGTATCGGAATTTTGCGCACCTCATCGAACGTCAGGTGGGCGCCTGACGGGCCTATATAGGCTTTCAGATCGGCCAGGGCTTCGTCGTCCGTTGTAAAGCGGCTGGAAAAGACGTGGCCAAGGCCGCGCCGGTGGGTCAGACCAATGTCCCATATCCAGCCCGCGCGCTGCGCCGTTGATTTGGTAACCGAGGCAATGGGTGCGTCTTCGCGTTCATAGGGCACCTGAATGGCCAGAGCGGTGTCGATGAACAACTGATCGGCACATGAGGTGAACGCGGCGCCATAGTGTTTTCCGATCAGCAGCGAAAGGAAACCCGTGCAGTCGATGAACAGGTCGCCGGCAATCGCCTCACCCACGTCTGTTTGCAGACGCGCGATATAGCCATCCCCGTCATTTTCTATTCGGGTCACATCGGCAAGGACGTGTCTAACGCCCAGATTTTCCACGCAATGTTTTTGCAGGAAGGGCGCGAACTTTCCCGCGTCGAGATGGTAGGCATAGTTGGTGATGGCGGCATATTCCGGCACCGTCATGGTCTTTGGCGCCAGATCCTGCGCGCAGGCCGCAGGCTGATAGGAGACGGTGTCGGCGAAACTCAGGCCGTTCGGTTGCGCCTGCCAATAGGGCGCCAGGTTGATCTGGTCGTAGGCCTTGGGCAGCATAAAGGGGTGGTAATAGTGATCGTCGCCCGTGGTCCAGTTGACGAATTTCGATGCCTGTTTGAATGTTCCATCGCAGGCCTTTAAAAAATCGGCTTCCGAAATGCCTATTTTTTTCAAGGTGTTGCGAATGGTCGGCCAGGTCCCTTCGCCCACCCCGATACTCTTGACGTTCGGCGATTCGACAAGGGTGACGGACAGGTGCCCCTTGTGATTGGCGGCGATCAGCCCGGCCGTCAGCCAGCCCGCCGTGCCTCCGCCGACGATAACAACCGAGCGCGTCGGTGACATTACTTCAGCCCGCTGATCAGGCGGTTCTTGCGGGCGACCAGACCGGCGACATGGCTCATTGAGGCGAGCTGATAATAGGCCCAGGTCAGATAGCCCAGGTCGCGCAATTCGACCAGTTTGTCGCCGGCCAGGGCCTGAAGCTTTTCGGCACTGACCGCGTATAGCCCTTCCAGCTTGACCTCGGAATGATCGACGAACTGCACATCGATGCGGATGGATTCGATCAGGTCGTATTCGGCCAGCTTGGCCGCGTAGTCATACGCCGGGCGCGTCCCCTCGGCCAAGTCGGTCAGTACAGAGGTGATGCGTTGCAGGTAGTCGGTGGCGCGGCCGTCGTCGTGGAACATCAACTCACCCTGCTCCCTTTGGACGCGCGGGCTGTCGATATCGAGGGTGACCACATGGTCTTCGCCCGCCTGGGCGATCAGGAAAGGCTGGCGCTGGATGTGTAGCGGTGCATAGGCGGCATCCCAGCGTTCATCGATCAGAAACAGGTTTTCGCTGCTATTAAAGCCGAGGAGAACGCCGGGTTCAAAGCGGCCATTTTCGGCATTCTTACGGAAGAAGATCGGGTAGTGGGCGACCAGACGGGTATACTCGCGCGGGATCACGCCGACGAAGCCAACCTGGCTGCCGAAGCGCGCCGAAGGGTGCGTCATGATGCGCAAACCCGAATGGACTTCATGACTCAAGGGGACCTGGTTGACCATTTTTCTGCCTGTAAACGCGTATGGATGAGCGTCTTGCCGACGCCTTGAAAACCTATATCACGCACACGGTATGAGGCCAGAAAAATACGCACCAAATAGTCACAATGGGCCACTTTTTTCATCGTGCCGACATGATTGTATCATTTTGATTTTCCTATATATATTGGAGAATAGATAGACAGCGGAGCTGACGCGTGGCAGAAGCGATCACATCGGTCGAAATTCGGAAAAATGTCGACCGCGAGGTCTTCCTGAACGACATCAAACCGAAGGCCCGGCCGGTCATTATGAAAGGCTTGGTCGCGGACTGGCCGGCGGTGCAAAAAGCCCGTCTATCCGACACGGCGCTGATTGATTATATCGCTGGATTTTACAACGGCGTGCCCGCGCCCCTGTTCGAGGGTGCGCCGGAAATCAATGGCCGTTTCGCCTATAATGACGATATCACCGGCTTCAATTTCAAATCGAGTCGCGCCCCTTTAAGCGATCTGCTTGACTGGCTGAAAGCCAATCTGAACGCCGGAAATCCCCCATCAAAATATGCAGGCTCGTTATCTGTTTCGACCTATATTCCGGATTTTGCGAAGGAAAACTCCATCGCGTCCTTCATACCGGCGGCGGCGTCGATCGAATCCATCTGGATCGGCAATCGGACATGCATCGCGCCGCACTATGATAACCCGGAAAATATCGCCTGCGTGGTCGGAGGCGCCCGGCGTTTTACCCTGTTCCCGATCGAGCAGATGAAAAACCTCTATATCGGCCCGCCTGACATGACGCCCGCCGGTCAGATCATCAGTCTGGTCGACACGCGCGCGCCCGATCTCGAAAAATTCCCACGCTATGCCGATGCGCAAAAGGCGGCCATGGTCGCGGAACTCGAGCCGGGCGATGCCCTATATATCCCAAGCCTATGGTGGCACGGCGTGGAATCGTTGTCGCCGCTGGGTGTACTTGTCAATTATTGGTGGCTGGATGCGCCGGATTATTTCGCCCCGCCAATGCATACGCTGTTGCACGCCCTGCTCAGTCTAAAGGATTTGCCCCCGCACCAGCGCGATGCCTGGAAGACGGTGTTCGATCATCTGATTTTTGCGACGGACGGCGATCCGCTGGCGCATCTGCCGGAAGCGGTTCGCGGTGCCTATGGTGGACTGACGCCGGAAGTCGCGGCCTATGTCAGGACCTATCTGGCGCGCAGCCTGCGCTGATCAGCTCTATCCATGAAAAAAAAGGCCGCCCTTTCGGACGGCCTTTTCCAGTTGTGCGCGGTTTCCCGATTAGAACTTGTAGCGGACGCCCAATTGGTAGCGGGCGGCGCCTTCGTAGGCATTCAGGAATTGCTCCGAATAACGGCCGTGCAGGCGCTGCGAAGAGCCCGTGACATTGATGCCGTCGAAGAAGATGTTCAGATGCGGATTGATGTCGTAGCTGGCCGACACGTCAAGCTGATCATAGGCTTCGACATATTGCGGTTCGTTGGACGACTGCCCCTGGCTGGTAGCAAGCAGGAATTCACCGCGATGGGTGAAGGCCGCGCGCGCCTGCCAGCCATTCTTTTCATAGAAGCCGACCAGGTTGTACGACTTCGACAGGCCGGGCAGGGCAAACTGAGACCCGATCTGCTCGTTGTCGAACTTCGCGCCACCTGTCGGGATGGACAGGTTGGCCTGCACACCGAATCCAGTATCGGCAAAGATGTGCTGGACGGCGAATTCCCAGCCGTGGATTTCAACAGCGTTCGCGTTTGACGGCGTCGTGATATCCCAGGTGATCAGCGGATCGCCAGGCTGGCCTGTAAAGGTCGCTTGGCCGCTCAGCTGCTGCATCTTGGCGAAGATGTTCGCGGCCGTGGTTGGCTGGTTGGCGGCGACGAGCGCGGCCGTAGCCTGTTGGGCCAAGGCGCCAGCCGCCGGATCGGTAAGGCCGGCGATCGGTCCCTTGACGGTCGTCTGCGTCAGGAAGTTGTCGACCTGCTTGGCGAAGTAGTTGACCGACACGTAGCTGTCGCGGGTGTAGTAATATTCCAGCGAGAAGTCGACATTGTTGGATTCGTACGGCAGCAGGCCGGGGTTACCGGCGGTCGCGGTGCGGGCGCCGGGCTTTGGCGTAGTGGACACGGACGTCGTGCCGACCATGGACAACAGGTCCGAACGCGTGATCGTCTTCGAATAGGACGCACGGGCCAGCAGCTTGTCTGTGATTTGCAGGCTGGTATCGAGGCTCGGCAGGAATTCGTTATACGACTTCTTGATGTCCGAGAACGACGGATCGGCGGCGAAGCGGGTGAAGAATTCGGTCGGGTTGACCCATTCTACCGATACCGGGCGTTGTTCCAGCGAGTTGGCGGTCACGTCGGTTTGTTCGTAGCGCAGACCGGCCAGGGCGCGGAAGCGCATGCCGTTGAAGTCCGTGTCGAAGTTGGCGACGAGATAGATCGCCTTGGTCTCTTCGCGGATCTTGTGATCCGACGTCGGGTCGGTCGGGAAGGCGAAGGTGTGCGGATATTTCGATTGGACGTCGGCGACGCCTTGAGCCAGGTCGAAAGTATATATGTATGGGATCTGGATGTCGCAGCCACCGCCCGAGAAGTCCTGCAGCAGGGAGCAGGTGTCGACCTTGGTGAAGGTCGATGCCTTCATCAAGCCCAGATCAGCCGGGTTGTAGTAGCCATAGGCGAAATTGCCCGAATTGTAAGACCGAGCACGGGTCTTGAACACCTTGTAGTCGGCGCCCAGCTTGATGCTCTTCAACCCGCTGTCACCATTGGCGTTGCGCCATACGGCGTCGGCGCGCACCTCGTCGATCGTGTTGATGAAGGTGTTGTTATTCGCCTGACCGAACAGAGGCAGGATGGTGTCTGTGCCGATGTTGGCAACCGTCGTCGGTGCCTGATAGGTCCAGGTCGTGGTCGGGATGTCCTTGTCGGTGACCGTGAATATCTTGTCGATGGCGATGCCGGGGTTTTGGCCGACAATCATGAACATGTTGTTGCCCTTGGCGCCATCACCGCCGGAATCCGCCGTCGAATGGTGGGCGTCGAATTCCACCGCCAGGGTGTCCGTGGCGTCCCACTTCAGGTTCACGCCCGTCGATTTCAACTCGTTCTTCACGTGGTTGTCGAAGACCGAATAGGACAGGTCCGAACCGGTGTCGTTGATATTGACCGCGGTGCCGTGTTCGTTGATCGTCATCGAATGCAGGTCGCCGCCGTAGCCGAACCAGGCGCCGGAGGTATGCGATACAGCATGGTCCTTATAGAGCGCGTAGGTGTAATCGACGGTCGCGGTCAGGGAGTCGGTCGGCCGGAATTGCAGTACGGCCTGACCGTTCAGGCGTGTGCGCTCGTGATCGTCGAAGCCCCAGGCTTCCGATTGTGGCGCCCAATAGTTGCCGTATGGATTCTTGTTGTTATTCGTGACGACGGCGCTGCCGAGCGACTGATTTTGCAGCCATCCGCCGATGCTGGCATTTTCAAGACGGCTGTTGCGTTCCGAATAGGAGCCGTTGACCAGGAAGCCGACCTTGCCGTCAGCAAAGGTGTTGGAGAAGAGGCCGGATACTTCCGGCGTCACGCCCTTATCGGTGGAGGTATCGTCGATGGCCTTGACTGATAGTTGCGCGGTCATGCCCTTGTAATTGAACGGACGGGCGGTGGTCACGTCGATCGTCGAGCCAATGCCGCCGGACGGCACATCGGCGCGACCGGTCTTGTAAACGGCCATGCCGGCAATTCCATCAGCCGAGAGATTGGCGAAGTCGAACGAACGCGTCGCGCTCATGCCGCCGCCAACCGAAGATGGCATGGAGCGGCCATTCAGGGTCACCAAGTTATATTCCGGGCCAAAGCCGCGAACCGTAACGCGCGAGCCTTCGTTGTTTGACCGGTCAATAGTTACGCCAGGAATGCGTTGAATGGCTTCGGCCAGGTTGGTATCGGGAAATTTGCCGATATCTTCCGCCGTGATGGCGTCAACCATGCCCTGCGTGCTTTTTTTGATATCCTGTGACGATCGCAGCGAGCGACGAATGCCAACCACGACCACCTCTGTAGCGCTATCGGCCGGAGCGGCGGTGGCCGGACCCGACTCAGCCTGGGCATATGCCGCAGTTGACAGCGCTGTCATGCTAACGCCTGTCATCAGCGCCGCGCCGATGGCTCCCTTAAGGAGTCTCTTCCCAATAATTCTCGATGACATGTGTCTTTCGTCCCTAAAACTTATGTTGAGTTTTTGTTTGGTTACGCAATTGGTTGCGCCCTTGGGGCCCGACATAAATCGGGCATCAATCCTTCCAGCGCTCTCCCGGACTGTTTTGACCCTTCCGGCTGAAATGTCTAAAAGACATTGTTTCGCTTTGAAAAGGACATTTTTGTTATAGCTTTGATATATAAATGAAAAATGGTTATTTTTGCCAATTTCCACTACCGTCAGGCAACGAGCTTGTCACTTTCGGGCAATCGAGCATTTGCAAACTGTCCAATTTATGTCAAGTATTTTGTCATCGATGTCATGGATGCGCGACAAATATCCAGACTTGTGTGTTTACGTGTGACACGCCTGCATCACATGGGACGCGGCGAAATACGCCGTCACGATACCGGGGTACTTGGACTTTATGGCAACCATTTACGATGTCGCGGCATTGGCTGGCGTTTCGGCAAAAACAGTTTCGCGCGTGTTGAACGACGACAGAGCGGTAAAGGCCGGCACCCGTGAAAAAGTGCTCGATGCCATGGGCCAACTCGACTACCGTCCCAATACCCAGGCCCGCCAATTACGACTGGGCGCCCGCACGTCCATCGGCTTTCTGCTCGAAGACCCGACCAGCGGCTATCAGGGCCGTTTTCATCACGCCATGCTGACCGCATGCATGGAATCGGGAAAATATCTCGCCGTCGAACTCTATGAAGCCGGCATGCCGGACTGGCAGGCCTATCTCGACCGCTTTATCACCGACGCTCAGATTAAGGACATGATCCTTCTGCCCACCCTGTGCGATTTCGGCCCGCTCAAGTCCTTTCTGAAATCACGTGGCATTCATTGCGTGCTGATATCGCCGTCCACACCTGACAGCCATTATCCATCGGTCGCCATGGATGACCGACTGGCCGCGCGCGATGTTGTCGAATATCTGTTCCGGCTCGGCCACCGCAAAATCGCTCATATCGGCGGCCACCCGGACCATGCGGCCTCTATCCTGCGCCGCAACGGCTTTTATGAAGCCTTCGACGCCGCCAGCCTGCCACGTCCGCCGGCTCACTATGTCGAGCACGGCAATTTCCTGTTCAAATCCGGTTTCGAAGCGGCGGAACGCCTGCTCAATCTCAAGGATCGGCCAACCGCCATATTCGGCTGCAATGACGAAATGGCTGCCGCCATTTGTTCGGTGGCGCACAAGATGCAGTTGCGCATACCTGAGGACATCGCTGTCGTAGGCTTCGATGACGCGCCGATCTCGTCCGCTGTCTGGCCGACCCTGACGACAGTGCGTCAGCCCTATCTGGAAATGGCCCGCCGCAGTATCCAGATTTTCAACACCGAATCTGATACGCTGGTCCCCAGCGACCGGCAGATTCGACACATCATTGCGCACGAAATCATTGAGCGCGAGACCACTTTGACCCCGGCATTGGACAAACCCCAGCTTCAGGCGCTGGGCAAAGCTTAACATAACACAGGAAATGCTCATGAACCGCAGACACCTTCTTTCGTCCGCCCTGGCCCTTGGCGGCGCCAGCCTGCTGCCCGGGTCTGTTAGCGCCAAGGCGAAACCCGCCGGCAAATTTGTTGAAGGCACCTTCCCGGACGGCTTCATCTGGGGGGCCGCGACCGCGGCTTATCAAGTCGAAGGTGCGTATCGCGAAGACGGCAAGGGCGAATCCATCTGGGATCGTTTCGTGCTGGCGCCGGGTAAGATTCTCAATGGTGATACGGGCAATATCGCCTGCGACAGCTATCACCGCTATGCCGAAGATGTGACCCTTCTGAAGGCCATGAATCTCAAATCCTACCGCTTTTCAACCGCCTGGACGCGCATACAGGCCGACGGCACCGGCCCCGCCAATCCGAAGGGAATCGATTATTATTCGCGCCTGACGGATGCGTTGCTGGAAGCCGACATCCGTCCTCTGCCGACCCTGTATCACTGGGACCTGCCCCAGGATCTGGAAGACCGGGGCGGCTGGCCCAACCGCGATACGGCCAAGCGTTTCGCCGACTATGCCGACATCATGGCGCGCGCCCTAGGAGACCGGATTAGCGATTGGTCGCTGTTCAACGAATCCAAGGCCTTTACGCAGATCGGCTACTGGCAGGGCGCATGGGCGCCGGGACGCAAGGACCCACAGGCCTTTTTCAAGGCAACCCATACGGTCAACCTGGCTCATGGGATGGGTTTCAAGGCCATGAAAGCCGTCAATCCAAAACTACAGATCGGCTCGGTCTTCGACGTATCGCCGCAGATCGCTTCTACTGAGTCCGACGCCGACAAGGCAGCCGCCGTGTTCATGGACAAGCTGTCGAACCTGTGGTTCGTCCAATCCGTTCTCACCGGAGCCTATCCGCAGGGCGTGTTGCCGGCGGATCGCCAGAACGAAATCCTTGGCTTCCTGCCGGGCGACGAGGCTCTGATGCGGGCGGACCTCGACTTTATAGGTATCAACTACTATTCGCGCACGCGCGTTTGGGATGCGCAAAAACCATCTGGCGTGCCAGGTCTGTTGCTGCCTGATACCGAATGGGCCTTCGGCGACCACGACAAGACGGATTTCGGCTGGGACATCTATCCGCAAGGTTTCTACGACATCCTGAAGCGTATGCAGGCCGTCACAGGGAACCGCCCGATTGAGATCACCGAAAATGGTGCTGCCTACAATATCGGTCCGGACGTCAGCGGTGCGATTCACGACACCAAGCGCATCGCCTATTACAAGGGTCATCTCGATGCCTTGTCACGCGCGATTCACGACGGCGTACCGGTGCGCGGATATCACGCCTGGAGTTTGATGGATAATTTCGAGTGGGCGGCCGGTTATTCGCAGCGCTTCGGCCTGACCTATGTTGATTTTGCCAATGGTCAAAAGCGGACAATCAAAGATTCCGGCCATTGGTACGGCCAGGTCGCCAAGACGAACCGAACGGTGTAAAAAGCCAACGTTGACGGGGTTGGTATCGATTTCAAAAAAGTGACATCGATGGCAAATGCCTTGACGTGAAGTGGACAATTTGCCAAATGTCCTGAGTTATTTATCCTGAGACGTCAGTAAAGCCTGCGCCTGGATATCCGTCGCATGACCCAGTCATGTATTGAAAGGCACCGGGTCTGTTGTTTCGCGCAGGCCTGGTCCGTTCTTCCTCCAACTGGCTGTTTCGTCTAAACCCCGAAGCAAAGCGCCTTAAACCCGTGAAGTCATAGACTTTACGGGCTTTTTTTGTTGTCGTGCACCGCAGTTTGCGCCTCTATGGGGTCGTATAAATGGAAAAGCGCAATGAAACTTTTTGCCCTCGCCTTCACCTTGATCTGCCTTGCCGTGCCGTCACTAGGCGAGGCGCGGGTACGCTGGACAGTACAGCAGGCAAATAGCTGGTACGCCGAGCAGGGCTGGCGTGTTGGCAGCAACTATATTCCCGCCAATGCCATCAATCAAATCGAGATGTGGCAGGCCGAAACGTTCGACGCGAAGCAGATCGACTGGGAGTTGGGGCTGGCCGAGCAAACAGGCATGACAACGATGCGTGTCTTTTTACACGACATGCTGTGGACCGCTGATCCCGTTGGGTACAAGGTCCGCATCGATAGCTTTCTGAAAATCGCCGACGCCCACCACATTAAGGTGCTGTTCGTTCTGTTCGATTCCTGTTGGGATACCAATCCTCACCTTGGGCCCCAAAGAGCACCTGTCCCCGGACTGCATAATTCGGGCTGGGTGCAGAGTCCCGGACAAAAGGGACTTGAAAACACCTCGGGCTACCCGAAACTGCAAGCCTATGTCACGGGCGTGATCAGTGCCTATCGCAATGACCCGCGCGTTCTTGGCTGGGACGTTTGGAACGAACCGCATGAAGGTGAGACGGATAGCATTCACCAGACCGCAAAGGGGCGATACTTAACTGCTCTCTTACCGCAGGTCTTCGCGTGGGCGCGCGCGGCGGAGCCGACCCAGCCCCTGACCAGTGGCCTTTATGACGGCGGTGATTGGTCGCCCAAGGGCTTGGCGGCGCTCGGTGCGATCCAAAGGATCCAGATCGAACAATCGGATGTCATAAGCTTTCACAATTACGGCTGGCCGGAAGAGTTTGAGCGCCGCATTGTCGAACTGGAGGCTTATGGTCGGCCGGTTCTGTGTACAGAATATATGGCGCGCGGCGCCGGATCGACCATCGACGGTGATCTGCCGATTGCCAAAGCACATAAGGTCTCGATGTACAATTGGGGTTTTGTCGATGGTAAGACGCAAACGCGGCTGCCTTGGGATTCGGCTATACATCCCTACACGGACCGGGAGCCGGTCGTCTGGTTCCATGACCTGTTCCACAAGGACGGCACGCCGTACCGTCAGCACGAAATCGACATGATCCGCCGACTGACAGCAGGCGAATAGGTTTAGCCTTAGCCTTGAGTCAGCAGTGTAAAGCCGCCGAAGATCAAGCGCTTGCCGTCGAACGGCATTTCGGATTCGTCGGGCTGCATGCGTGGATCGGCCATGACTTTTTCATTGCCGGCGTTGCGGGCGGCTTTCGAAGGCCAGATGACCCATGAAAATACGACCACTTCATCTGGCTCCGCCTTCACGGCCATGGGAAATGAGGTCACTTTACCTTCGGGCACATCGTCGCCCCAGGTTTCGATAATTTCCAGGGCGCCGTGATCTTTCCAGATCTCGGCCGCCATCCTGGCCATTTTCAGGTATGCGTCCTTCTTGTCCTTGTGGACCGGGATAACGAAGCCGTCGATATATGTTTCAGGGGACAGGGATGCCATCTGGTCGCTCCTTTGTGAGTGGAAAACGGCGTTATTCTGATCCCGTATTGCGTCAGAAACCGTCACGATCAACGCGGCGGTCGAACACAATGACGTGACGGCGGGTATCAAACCCGCCGACCCTTGACCTTAGATAAGCTCGCTGAACTCGGCGATGACCTTGCGATAGCTGTCACGCTTGAAGTGGACGACGCGGTCTATAACGTGCTCGATATCACACCATTCCCATCGTGAGAATTCCTGCTCATGATGGGCTTCGAGGTCGATTTCGCTTTCTTCTCCCGTGAAGCGATAGGCGAACCATATCTGCTTCTGGCCCTTGAAATTGCGACCGATCTTTTTGTTGGCCAACACATCCGGTGGAAAGTCATAGACGATCCAGTCCTTGGTTCGACCCATGGGCGTTACCGTTTTGATACCGGTTTCTTCGTACAATTCCCGTAAGGCCGCCGCTTCCAGATCTTCGCCTTCGTCCACTCCACCTTGGGGAAACTGCCAGGCATGGTCACCACTCACGCCGTAGCGATGGCCGATCCACACGCGTCCGCTATTGTTGAACACGACGATGCCGACGTTCGGACGATATCCTTGCGGACCTTTTTCAGCCTTGGTCATTGGTGCGTGATCGCAGATGCCGGGGCCAACTGGATGCCCTTGGCATCAAGCCCTTGCGCCCACTTCTGCGCCACTGCAAGTGTTACTGGATAGGCAAAACCGGTGCCAAGCGCCTGACCGCGGCTCTTGGCCGTCGATTCCAGGCCGGCCAGTTGGGCGTTGATGGCTGTCGAGTTGATTTGACTGTCGATGATGCGATCGGCCGATGCGCGCGCCCAGGCACCATTAAGACCTTTAGCCTGGCCATCGTCGACGAAAGCGATGCCGCGTAATTTTAAATTGTCCATGAAAGTGCCTACCCCGGACCGGTCCTTGAAAAAGGCGCCGCCCTGATAATTGGATACTGCGAAATAGCCAGTGGCGCGAGTCAGAACCCAGTTCAGGTGGCTGATCAGGTCGTCAGTCTTGGCATTGGCCATGAGTGTCTGCGGGCCGGGGTCGTTGTCCGGAAAGTTGATCGGCTGCATCGGAACTTCGATTATCACCTCATGACCGGCGGCGCGCGCCAGGTCGATCCAGCTTTGCAGATTGCTGACATAGGGCACGAAGGACAGGGTGACCTGAGGCGGCAGGCCGGTGATGGCCTCCTTGGTCGTGGTGGGGTTGAGGCCCAGGCCCCCGACAACCAGGGCGACCATGGGACGTCCGTCGTTCTTGAAGGGCCGGGCATAGGCCGAAGCGGGTGTCTGGCCGTTTGATGCAATTATCGGCAGAGGGCCGCCGTCAGTCTTCTGGAACAGACCGGCAATCGGCGCCGGCGTCAGCGGGGACGTGGTGAACTTGGGTGCGCCGGCTGCCGGCTGACCTGGGTCGCCTGGCATCGTAATGACCGCTGTTCCCTGAATCGGTGGTGCATTGGCGTCGTTCAAGTTGAAGCCGTCACTCGGCGTATCCTGGAACATGCCGAGGCTGTCGAGCGTGAAGGCCTGCATGCCCGACTGGTTCTCGTCGGGCGCGGCATGCACATTGGCGGCGGGAGGGTTGAGTTTGTCCAGCTTGACGCGGGCGCTGGGGGACGCGGCGTTTGGATCGCCGGACAGATTCAGGAAGGTGGCCAGGACGACCGCGAACACACCGAGTGCCGACACCGGTGCAACATAAGGCTTGCGGAACATATCCAGTGTCTTGTCCAGCCACACGCGCGGCTCCAGCTTGACGCCCGACCGTTGACGGGGCGCCGGGGCGTTGGCCGATGGCGATGTCTTAGGCTTGGCGAACATGAGCCTTTACTTCCGAATGCTACTTCGCGGAGTTTGCCGGAACAGGGTTAATAAAGGCTAACGAATGCTTATCAATTTATGACCCCAGCATGAACGCAGACAAAGCCTGCTCAGCGGAGACCGACGTTTACCGCTGAACATTTCAGATATGGCGGTAACCGGTCTCTACCCTTGTGCCCGCTCGCGGTTGGAATGAGCGACTTTCTCCGCCCAGATCGTCATGACAAGGCACGCGCATAGGCCAGCCAGGGCGGCGGTGGCGAGCGCGGGCCATCCCCAGTGATCGACGATAAAGGCCAGAACAGGGGGGCCGATCAGCGAGCCGCCGGCGCCGAATTGCGTCAATACACCGTTGGCGGCGGCAATGGCCGGCGGCTGGCCATCTCGGCCGGCCATGTGGGGCAGGCGGGCAAAAATGAGGCTGGAGGGTATGCCGGATATGGCGAAGAGAACGAAAACTATGCCAATGACGGCCAAGGGCGCTCCCCCGCCAAAAACAAGCCCGCACAGCCCCGCCGGCACCAGAAGCCCGAGCGTCATCGCCAGCCATCGTCCCCAAACCGCCTCACGTCGCATCACCGCTGCGGCAACAACCGCCCCAACCAAGGTGGTTGCGGAGGCAATTCCCGTCACCGTGGCGGCTAGGGTGGGCGTCAGGCCGGTCCGCTCGTTCAGGTAGACGGGCAGTAGCGCGATCAGGCCGACGAAAATGAGTGTGTAAAAACCGAAGCCCATACTGAGCAGCCAGGCAGGTCGTCCCGGTAGAGCGAAGCTGCCCCGCGTCCTGATCTCGGGTAATGTGGTTCGCAGGCATCCCGCCAAGACCATGGCGGCAACGAGGCCCCACACCAGCAGGATAGTCATCCAGTTCGCGATTAAAAGGCCCACTCCGCTCAGTCCCATGCCGATCGCAAATCCGACAGGCACGAAGGTGCTCCACAGGGTCAGGGCGGCCGCCTGATCCCGGGGGCGGGCGATGGTGGCGATCAGGCTGGGAGCCGCGATTACGATGGCCAGGTAACCGGCGCTTTCGATAACGCGGCAGACGAACAGTGGCAGGGCGGTAGCAGAAAATCCTTCGGCGAGACCGGCAACGGTCAGCAGACTCAGGCCGCCGATGAGGGCGCGCCGGCTTCCCCAGCGCCCGATAAGTAGTCCCGCGACCAGCCCAAGTGAGGCGCCGCCGGTTTCGATCAGCGAGACGAGCCAGCCCGCTCCGACCAGGCTCAGCGACAAGTCTGTGCGGATGACGGTGGCGAGGGCAGCGAACTTGCCCAGTTGCGCGGCGGCCAAAACGCCGACCAGCCACAACAGGCCTATATGACGCCAGACTGTGGCACTTGCTGATGAAGAGGGCGATGAAGTAGACATGGGCGCTGGATAGGCGGCGCCCGCCTGCGGTTCAACGCATAAATTATGCGTTCAGAGTGGTAACCAGGCGCGCCGGCGTGCCGTCAGATAGCAGGAGGCGTTCCCAAATCAGGCGACTTGGCACGATAGGCACGATCAGGTCGCTGTTGGGGCCGGTATGGACTTCGAGTCGCGCCACCGCGCCGTCGTACCAGCCGATATTGCCGAGCGTGGCTTCGGCGGCCAGGATTTCCGGCGTGGCATAGACGATCAGCGACTTGCCAATCAATTCGCCTGGCTCCGCCCGCCACTTGGCCTGACGCGATGGCGAAACAGCCAGAAGGTTGTGCGTTCGGTCACAGATCAGGTGCTGGCTGAGGGTCGATGATTCGACCAGGCGTTTCAGGATGGCGTCCTGCGCCGGCTCGGGCGCGCCCAGAACAGCGCGCGCCTTGTCCCATTGTTCGTCCGGCAAGGCGAGCGCTCCGCTTTCCCATCGCGAAACCGTTGTCTGCGTAACGCCCATAAGCTCAGCCAGATGGCTTTGCTTGAGCCCTTTCAGCAAACGCAGTTTTCGCAAGGGAGACGCGAGAGGCATGGCGTATCCGTAAAGGCCGCCACCTACTTCTTGGAGGAAGGTGAGGCGGAGCTGGAGCTGGAGGATGAGGCGCCGGACGATGTGGTGGCGGAAGAGGACGAGGATGACGATGACGATGACGATGAAGCAGTCTTACCGGTCGCGCCGGCCTTGGTCTGAGCGAACTTGCTGCCGGGTTTATCGACCAGGTCGGAATCGGCCAGCTTGGCGCCGCGCGGGTGCGCCGCCGCCAGTTTGACATCGCCATTGTATTTCAGCACATCAAGCGCGCGCGTCAGTTCGAAGTCGCCGGTCTTGGTGTCGAAATCGTCCGGCGGCACTTCCTGAACGGCGTGGGGCGAGCGGCGGACCTTGCCTTCGTCGGCGTCGAGCGCATTGGCGTAGGCGGCCTCGGTATATTGCATGGCCGAGGTGGCGATGTATTTCGCCTGTTCCTTGGATTGCGCCACTTCCAGATCCGGCTCGATACCGGTTTTCTGGATGGAGCGGCCCGATGGCGTGTAGTAGCGCGCGGTGGTGAGCTTGACGGCGCGGTTTTGGCCCAGGTCGATAACGCTCTGGACCGAGCCCTTGCCGAAGCTGGTCAGGCCGACCGTGACGGCGCGGTGCTGATCCTGGAGCGCGCCGGCGACGATTTCCGCCGCAGAGGCCGTGCCCGGATTGGTCAGGACAACAATGGGCATGCCATGGGTCATGTCGCCCTTCTTGGCCTGATAACGGATGATGTCGTTAGGATTGCGGCCACGCTGGCTGACGATCTCGCCGCCGTCGAGGAACAGATCGGCGACGCCGACCGATTGTTCCAGCAGACCGCCGGGATTGTTGCGCAGGTCGAGCACGAGGCCCTTCATGTTCGGGTTCTTGGCCATCAGGTCGGCCAGGGCCGTCTTGGTGTCGTTGGCGGTGGTTTCCGAGAAGGAGGCGATGCGCAGATAGCCAAAATCGCCTTCCATGCGCGTCTTGACCGACTTCACGACAATTACTTCGCGCGTCAGAGTCAGGTCGAACGGCTCGGACTTGCCGGTGCGGACGATGGTGACCGTCAACTTGGTGTTGGGCTCGCCCTTCATCTTGGAGACGGCGTCATTGAGCGGCAGGCCCAGGATGGACGTTCCATCGATGGCGGTTATGTAGTCACCCGACTGGATGCCGGCGCGCATGGCGGGCGTGTCGTCCATGGGGGTGACAACCTTGACCGCGCCGTCTTCGCCGGACACTTCCAGGCCGATGCCGCCGTATGAGCCGCGCGTCTTTTCTTTCAGGTCGTTGTAGTCGTCATCCGACAGATAGTTCGAGTGCGGATCGAGCGACGCCAGCATACCCTGGAGCGCGGAATTGATCAGCTTCTTCGAATCGACGGGAACCACATAGTCCTGTTGCACAATGGCCAGGACATTCCCGAACAATTCCAATTGCTTGTAAGTTTCCGAACGAGGCGAAAACACCGGCTGGCTGGCATAGGCGACCGCGCCCATGCCCAGAGCGACAGCGGCGATGCCGGCAAGATACATATTCTTCATTAAGGCCTCGAACGAAAAGCGACTTAGTTACATATAACGGTGTGAGTGTGGCGTAAACGGGGCGCGTAATTAATTCGCCGATAGTTGCAAAGGTGTGGTCGGGTTGATCGGATCTTCGCCGCGTCGCAACTCCATATAAAGCGTTGTCTTCTTGTCCGACAGGTTGGGCATGCGCCCCAGAGGCTCGTGGCGGCCGACCGTTTTGCCAACGTCGACATAGATGCGGCCTATGCCGGTAATAACGACGCGATAGTTGTGGCCGATATTCAGAATGACCACCTGACCATAGGATTCCACCGGTCCGGCGAACTCGACCTCGCCCTCGGCCGGTGCGGTGACCTGGCTGCCGGGAAGGACGGCGTAGGAAATGCCGCGGCTGGCGGGCCCGTTACCTTCCACCTGACCGAAGGCGCGCACGACCTCACCCACTGCCGGTGCCTGAAGGCGGGCCGTGTCGGACGCCGACAGGCCGAGCAGGCCTTTCAGGGGGGTGTCGCCGCGTAAGCGAGCCTCGCGCGCCTTGAGCTCGGCGGCACGGGCGTCCATCTGGTCTGCCTGACCGAGAAGCTGGTCTTCCAGGGCCATTTTTTGCTGGATCAGTCGTTCAATCTCGCTGCGTTGTTCAGAAATGTCGTTTTCGGAAATGAACAGGGCTTCGTTCTGCAGGGCGGCCTGACGCCGTAGATTGACCAGCCGGCTATTCTGCTGAACCAGGACCTGGGTGCGTTTTTGCAGTTCCGGTGTGATGGCGCGCATGATGATGGCGGCCATAACGGCATCATTGGCCTTGCGCGGGGTTACGAACAGGGCCGGGGGCGGATTGCGTGAATAGATTTGCAGGGCGCTGAGCAGACGCGCCTGCTTGGCGCGTTCGGCGCTGAGGCGACGGGTAATGTCGGTTTCCTGCTGGTTCAGCGTCTCCAGCTTGGCGCGATAGATGGCCGATCTTTGTTCGCCCGTCCCCTGCTTCTTGGAGATGTCGATGATTTGCTGACGCAGGGCTTCAACTTCCTGGGCAATCTGGCGGGCCGTGCGGCGCTGGTTGTCGCCCTTGCGTTCCTCGGCCCGGCGTTGCGCTGACAGATTGTCCAGCGCGGCCTGGTCGGCGGCGCTGAGGTCTTTCAGCCGTTGTTGCGCATCCGACTGCACCGCTCCGGCAAGGGCGAAGACGGCAAGTCCGGTCAAAAGCAGTTGGCGCGATGAGGACAGCATGTCATTCAAATAGATTGCTTCGTTTTAAATCCTCAAGCCTAATCTCATTATGACGGCATCCATCTATCCGATCTCGCCGGCTCGCTGAGGGCTTAATCGCGATGATAGGGCAAGCCGGCCAGGATGGTCGTGGCGCGGTACATCTGCTCTGCCAGCATGACCCGGACCAGAGCGTGCGGCCAGGTCTGGGGGCCGAAGGCCAGAGAGAACGCCGATTGCTTGAGCAGGGCGGGGTCGAGTCCGTCCGCGCCGCCGATCAAAAACGTCACGCGGCGTTCGCCACGATCCTTATAGGTATTGAGGCGTGTGGCGATCTGGCGCGATGTCAGTTGTTCGCCGTGCTCGTCGCAGGTGATCAGAATACCGCCTTCACCAAGCGCGGCCTTGATGGCGTCCATCTCCTGCGTCTTCAGCAGGGCGGAAGTGGCCGCCTTCGCGCCCTTTTTGGCTTCGACTTCCAGCAGGTCGACCGGTGAAATGCCTAAACCGCGCCCGGTGAGACCGGCGCGGTTCAGATAGTCCTTAGTCAGTGTATTTTCGACCGTCGCGCCCAGTTTGCCGACGGCGCAGAGCGTCAGGCGCATTCAGGCAAGCTCTAGACCGGAATGGTGTGGCCCGTGCCGTCAGGCGACAGCGACCAGATCTTCTCGATATTATAGAAGCTGCGGACTTCCGGACGGAAAATATGCACCACGACATCGCCGACATCGATCAAAACCCAGTCGCAGGCCGGCAGGCCTTCGATCTTGGCCTTGCCGTGGCCGGCTTCCTTGAGCGCGCGCACGACGTGATCAGCCAGAGCGCCGACGTGACGGTGCGACCGGCCAGAGGCGATGATGAGGGTGTCGGCGACGGACGATTTGCCGCGCAGGTCGATACAGACAATATCTTGCGCCTTGTCGTCATCGAGCTTGTTGACGATGAGCGTTTCGAGCGGCAGCAACGTGTCGGAATTGAATTCTTCGTGGGCGTCGAGGGACGCGGGAGCCTCAAACTGAGGGGTTTCGGGCGCTGTGTGCGCAGGTTGACGAGACAGGGCTTGGGTTCCTTTATGATCCACGATGAATGACGCATAGCACAAAAAGCGCCTGAGGTCATCCATTGATGGGGAAGTAACGGGAATTTTTACGGACGGCGCTTTTGGGCGCGCAGGGCCGTAGACGAATGGGCGTGCAGCGGCCCCTTGATGTAGGTCCAGGCCGGCGCCTCACGGTACGCCAGTTGATGGGCGGCGCGCTCATCGATGCGGAAGCGCGAAAATCGAAGCGCCGCTGGCGAAAAACGTGCCTTCATCAGGGCGCCTGGCCGGGAGACGATGGCCATGGGCATCATATGCATCAACTGAACCCAGCCGCGCCATTTGTGAAAGCTGGCCAGACTGTCTCCGCCCATGAGCCAAACGAACTTGACGCCGGGATATCGCCCTTTGAGCGCCCGCAGCGTATCGAGGGTGTAGGTGGCGTGAATGCGCGTTTCGAAATCCGAAATCACGTCGTCCGGTCCGATAAAGGGGCGCAGGCCCGCCATGCGCTCGGCCAGGGGCGCGGTGTCGTTGCGGGACTTTAGCGGGTTTTGCGGCGACACCAGCCAGATGATCTTGTCCAGCCCCAGCTTTTGCCGGGCGGTCTCGGCCACGTGACGATGGCCTTCATGGGCCGGGTTGAACGACCCGCCGAACAATCCGACTGTCATCCCGGGTTCGAGATGAAAGCCGGAGCGCAGCCCCCCTGCGGGGACGGCCGGCGTCATGGGCGCTAAACCGGCGAACCACATCCCGCGTCAGTTATCCCAGGGGCTGTAGGGCGCATCGGCCTGAGGCGCATTGGCAGGCTTTTTCTCGCCCTGAATCGTGGCCAGGGCGGCAAACAGCATGTCGCGCACCCCTTCGCCGGTGACGCCGGAAATCATATGCGGCGTCTGGCCGCTGACCTTCTTGATCTTGGCGGCCAGCTTTTTACGGGCGTCGGCATCCAGCGAATCGACCTTGTTGATCGCTACCAGCTCGGTCTTGTCGCCCAGGATGTGATCGTAGGCGTTCAGTTCCTTGCGGATGATCTTGTACGCCTTGACCGGGTCTTCGCCCGTTCCATCGACCAGGTGGATCAACACTTTCGTGCGTTCGACGTGGCCCAGGAACTTGGTGCCGAGGCCGGCACCTTCCGACGCGCCCTCGATCAGGCCAGGGATGTCGGCCAGGACGAAGCGTTCCTCAGGCCCCAGGTCGATAACGCCGAGGTTCGGCACCAGGGTCGTGAAGGGATAGTCGGCAATCTTGGGCTTGGCCGATGACGAAGCCGCCAGGAAGGTGGACTTGCCGGCATTGGGCAGTCCGACCAGGCCCGCGTCGGCGATAAGCTTCAAGCGCAGCCAGATCCAGCGTTCTTCGCCGTCCTGGCCGGGCAGGGCGAAGGTGGGGGCCTGGTTGACCGGCCCCTTGAAACGCGTATTGCCCCAGCCGCCATTGCCGCCCTGGGCCAGCAGGTAGCGCTTGCCGACTTCGTCGAGATCGACAATCAGGGTCTCGTGGTCTTCCTCGAGCACCTCGGTGCCGACGGGAACACGCAACACGATATCTTCGGAATTGGCGCCGTGCATCTGACGGCCCTTGCCGTGCTCGCCTGTCCGAGCCTTGAAATGCTGCTGATAGCGATAGTCGATCAAGGTGTTGAGGCCTTCGGTGGCTTCGATCCACACGTCGCCGCCTTTGCCGCCGTCGCCGCCGTCGGGGCCGCCATTGGGAATGAACTTTTCACGGCGGAAGGAGACGGCGCCTGCGCCGCCGTTGCCGGACCGGATAAAGATTTTGCACTGATCGAGGAATTTCATCGCGTTTCTTTGAATGAAAACGCGCGCAAGATCAATGATCTTGCGCGCGGAATAAGGCTTTGCGAGGGAGTGTGCTACAGAATCCGGATCATATGCAGCGCCAGATGCTCGCCATCGCGGGCCAGCGAGGTCTCCAGGGTCTTGCGACCGGTGTACAGGAAATCGGCAGTAATCAAGGCACGCGCCGAAGCTTCGTTGTCGGCAAAATGGGCGGCGTGGATGATGCGATGCAGGCGGCGCTTCTTAACCCAGCGCAACAGACCGTCCGTCGCTTCGATCGCATATCCCTGACCCTGATGGGCGGGCGCGATAAAGACGCTAAGGTTTGGGCCGAAAGAATGGATGTCGCCGGCGGTTCCGCACGTCGAACGGGTCAGGCTGATGATGCCGATCAGTTGTTCATCCTCCAGGCGTATGGCCCAATGGCTGAAGGGCGTGGACGACATACGTGCCAGCAGACTTTCGGCTTCGCTACGGCTCAACGGGTGCGGGATCGCATGGGTCATCCGCGCTGAATTTTTGTCGGCAAAGACGGCCATGAAGGCGTCGATATCGCCCGGGCGCACTGGTAGCGCGCTCTGAGACGGGTTTGGGGTGGACGCACTCAGGGGCGTCAGGCTGAGACGCGTCGTCTCGACACTCAGGTTCTGGGGGTTGGGGGTGGCGTGCTTGGCGTGTCCGGGTTCCGGCCGGACGTGTTCGTTGCGCATGATCATCTCTCTCACTCCAGGCTTTCGCCGCGTTGTAAGCGCAGGCTGAGGCCTATTTAGGGTCGAACTGTGTCAGTTCCACCATCTTGCTTGCAGAGCGGGATCACGATCGGTTGTTTCTATAATCGGCGAGACCCGGAATCGGTCGGGCTTAAAAAACCAGTCAGGGTCAGAAACAATGGTCGAAAACGAAAACGGGAGCCCGGTAAAATCCGGACTCCCGCTCTAAACTCGGTCCGGATCGGCTTAAAAGGTCAAGCACGATCCGAAAATGTCGAGGTCGTACTTATTCGGCAGCGGCGGCTGTCGGGATGATCGACACGTAACAGCGGTCATCGCGCTTCGTCGTGAACTTCACATTGCCTGTCGCCGTGGCGAAGAGGGTGTGATCGCGGCCGAGGCCAACATTGTCACCGGCGAAGAACTTGGTGCCGCGTTGGCGGACCAGGATGTTGCCAGCGAGGACGGATTCACCGCCGTAACGCTTTACGCCGAGACGCTTGGATTGTGAGTCGCGGCCGTTGCGGGACGAACCACCGGATTTTTTGTGTGCCATGGGAGGTGCTCCTTAGGTTCGGAAATTATGCTTCGTCGGAGGTCGCTTCAGCGGCCTTCTTCTTTGCCGGGGCCTTCTTCTTCGGAGCGGACGTGGCATCTTCAGCCACGACCGGAACCGAAACGACTTCCGGGGTTTCGATGGCGGCTGCCAGGTTGCGCGGTGCCAGGTTACGGGCACGAGCGTCCATTTCAGCCTTAGTGGTCAGCGAAACGGTGCCTTCCCACTTCGCCGACTTGCCGGCGCCGAGGATCGAGGTGACGCGCAGAACCGACTGGATCTGACGGTGACCACGGGTCCGGCGATAGCCCTGACGGCGGGTCTTCTTGAAGATGCGGATCTTTTCGCCCTTGCGGGTTTCGATCAGGGTCGCTTCGACCGCGCCGCCTTCGACCAGCGGAGCGCCGACCACTGCGCCGGCATCATCGCCGATCATCAGTACGTCGTTGAAGGTGATAGCCGCGCCGGCTTCGCCTTCGAGCTTTTCGACAACCAGCAGATCGCCAGCCGAAACACGGTATTGCTTACCGCCTGTTTTGATGACCGCGTACATGGCCAGAACCTTATGCAGTGGCGCAAGGCTTCGACAAAGATTGTCAGCTTGCGCAGGAAAATGGAAAAACGCCCCAGGAACCACAGGGCTCCGGGCGAGAGGCGGCGACTTATACAAGGATATCTCGGTGAGTCAACGGGTTTTTACCCCATTACGAGCTTAAATGACTATGCTCTTAAAACATCGCCTGTCGGTGCACCGGGATCGGCTTGAGTTATACACGGTTCGTGCCTGGCCTGCCACCAGGCAAAGGCGCAGAATCGGGAAATTGTAGCCCTGAGTGCCGACTTCCGCTTGATTTCAGGCCGCAAAGGCATACTTAAGCCCCAGATCCATTTCTATTATAAAGTAACAGACCCGAAAGCCGCAAAATGCCCGATACCGCTGCTGTCTCCGCAAAAACCCCCGTCACTGTGCTTACCGGCTATCTGGGCGCGGGCAAGACCACCCTGCTCAACCGCATCCTGTCGGAAAACCACGGCCAGAAATATGCGGTCATCGTCAATGAATTCGGCGAAATCGGCATCGACAACGACCTGATCGTCGGTGCGGACGAAGAAGTCTTTGAAATGAACAATGGCTGCGTTTGCTGCACGGTTCGTGGCGATCTGATCCGTATCCTGTCGCAACTGATGAAGCGCAAGGGCCGTTTCGACGCCATCATCGTCGAGACGACCGGCCTGGCCGATCCCGGCCCTGTGGCCCAGACCTTCTTCGTCGATGAGGAGATCAAGGCCAAAACCTATCTCGATTCCGTCACAGCCCTGGTCGATGCCAAGCACTTCGACAGCGCGCTGAAAGAGGACCGCGTCGTGAAGGAGCAGATCGCCTTTGCTGATCACATCATCCTCAACAAGGCCGACTTGGTCGACGACGCAAAGCTGGACGAAATCGAAGGCCGGCTGAAAGGGCTTAACCCGCTAGCCCGCATCACGCGCGCCCAGCGCTCCTTTGTCGATATCTCAACCTTGCTCAACCAGCATCGCTTCGATCTGTCGAAGATGGACAGCATCGGTGCCGACGATCACGATCATCACCACCATGATCATGATCACGGGCATCATCACGATCACGACCGCGGGCACGCGCATCATGACCATGACCATGACCATCACCACGGGCCGGCCCATGGCGAAGCAGGCCACGTCCACGACGAGCATTGCAGCCATCACATCAATCCAATCCATGACGAAGAGATCAAGAGCCTGTCACTGACCGCCGACAGGCCGATCGACGGCATGCGGTTCACGCAATGGCTGGACAAGCTGCTGGCCGAAAAGGGGCAGGATATTCTGCGCGCCAAGGGCATTCTCGATGTCAAGGGCGAGGACAAGCGGCTGGTCTTCCAGGCGGTCCACATGATCCTTGAAGGCGAACTGCAAGGACAATGGAAGGACGGCGAAAAGCGCATATCGCGCGCCGTCTTCATCGGCCGCCATCTCGACACCGCGGCGCTCAAGGCCGGGTTCGAAGCGACCATCGCCGCCTGATCACCGTTTCCAGCTCGAAATCAGCTCCCTCTGACGGTCAGGGGGAGCTCTTTTTTGAGTATTCAAATGTCATTCCTGGACCTATAAGCGCGCCATGACCTTCGCCTATCAAAAATCATTCGAATCCTATGTCGTCGCCGCCCTGTTCGATGCGCTGGACGACCCCATCGTCGCCCTCGGTGACGGCCGTATTGTCTTTCCGGATGCGGATAAGGTCTTCGACGCCCATCCCAATGCGGGCGTCCTGTCGGCCGTGGTCCATCCGGCCGGGCTCGGCATCATCACCGGTGGTGACGACGGGCGCGTGGTCTGGACATCGAAGGATGCCGGCCCGATCGAGCTGGCCAGGCATCCGGGCGCCTGGATCGATGTGGTTGCGGTCGCGCCCGAGGGCCAGGTTATCGCCTATGCCGCTGCCAAGACCGTTTACGTCCTCGACCTGCTCAAGAAGGAAACCAAGACCTTCAAGCATGAACATTCGGTGTCGGATCTGTGTTTCGAACCGAAGGGACGCAAGCTTTATTGCGCCACCTATAACGGCGTCAGTATCTGGTTTTCGCGCATCGCCGAGCAGAAGCCGCAAAAGCTGTTCTGGGCGGGGTCGCACACCAAAATCGCTATGGCGCCGTCCGGCGAGTTCGTCGTTACCGCCATGCAGGAAAACGCCTTGCATGGCTGGCGTTTGAAGGATTCGAAAGACATGCGCATGGGCGGTTACCCGGCCAAGATCAAATCGCTCGATTTCTTTGCCAAGGGTAAGCTGCTGGCGACCTCCGGCGCCAATGGCGCGGTGGTCTGGCCTTTCCTGCGCCCCAATGGCCCGATGGGTGAGGAAGCTTCCGAAATCAATCCGCAAGAAGGTACGATGGTCAGTGTCGTCGCCGGTGCGCCCGAGGACACCATCCTCAGCGCCGGCACGGAAGATGGACGCGTCTGGCTGGCCGAACTGCAATCGACCCATGTCGAATGGATCAAACGCGAAAAGGGCGCGGCGATCACCGCCCTGGCCATGTCCGGAGAGGCCAATCGCTTAGTATTTGGCGATGAAGACGGTTTCGTCTATATCTTCCAGACCGAAGCCGAATAACGGCAGACGCGGGGGCGCGATGAGTGACGGTCATACTGACAAGCCGCAGCCGGAAGACGTCATTCCAGGCCTGAGCGATGCGGTCATCTATGACAAGGTGCCCGCCGCCGCGCCGCCGCGCAAGACGCGGACGCGCTTTAGACCCTTCCGTTTTATCGGGGCGCTTATCGTCGGATTTTTCGCCTTTTCCATCCTGTCGGTGGCCATTCACCGATTCGTACCCGTGCCCATTACCCTGCTGATGATCCAGCGCGTGATGGAAGGCGAGGGGCTGGACCATCGCTGGGTGCCCGCCTCGCAAATCAGTGACAATCTCAAACGCGCCGTCATCGCCTCGGAAGACGCCAAATTCT
This sequence comes from Asticcacaulis sp. AC466, assembly GCF_000495815.1. Classification (GTDB taxonomy): domain Bacteria; phylum Pseudomonadota; class Alphaproteobacteria; order Caulobacterales; family Caulobacteraceae; genus Asticcacaulis. The sequence goes on from NZ_AWGE01000001.1 coordinate 237,712, forward strand.
GCCTGCACTCTGGCTTCGACCTGACGGCAATCGAAAAGGCGGAGCGCTACAACAAGACGCACAAGAAGAAGCGTGGCGCCTCCACCATATCCCAGCAGACGGCCAAGAACGTCTTCCTGTGGCCGAACCGGTCGTGGGTGCGCAAGGGGTTTGAGGTCTATTACACCTTCCTGATCGAGCACATGTGGTCGAAGGATCGCATCATGGAGGTCTATCTCAATTCGATCGAGATGGGGCCTGGTGTTTACGGCGCCGAAGCCGGTTCGCAATATTGGTTCGGTCATAGCGCCAGCACACTCAGCCGCGGAGAGGCCGCGCAATTGGCGGCGATTTTGCCCAGCCCGATGAAGCGCAAGGCGAAGGGCAATAAGCGGTCCAGCCGCATTGCCGCCAATGCTCAGACCGTGGCCGGACGCGGTCTGGATACTTGTGCGGCAGAATAGGGCGCGGCGCCTTGACGTTGGATACAAAGACGCGTCCTTGTGAGGGTTCAACGACCTGGAAGGCTGAGATCATGAAAACCTGTCTTGTGCTGACGGCAATGGCCGCCATCGCGATCCTGCTGTCTGCGTGCGTAATGACGGCGCCGGCCATCTCCTGACTTGACGCTGTCGTCTAAATGGCATTTGCTCTCAAAATTAACGATTTGGCCAAAACCGAATTAGCGGGCCAAAACGAAATAGCTGGGAAGGCTGTCATGAAACATCTGTTGGTTTCCGCCGCGTGTATCGCGTTACTTACGGGGTGCGCCACGACCTCGATGCCGAAGGCGCCGCTGGCCGAGGCGACGCCCGTACCTGTCGCCCCGCCGCCGGCGGAGGCAGCACCGGCCAAGCCCACCCCTGCCGAAGCCAAGGCGTTCGTCGATGCCGCGGAGGCCAAGTTGGCCGAACTGGGCGAATATGATGCCCACGTCCAATGGGTGGGGGCGACCTACATCACCTACGACACCGAATGGCTCCAGACCCGTGCCGACGCGGCGCTGAACGAAGAAACCGTCAAGCTGGCCATGGCGGCCGCCAAGTACAACGATGTCGACGTCGATCCGGTCACCCGTCGCAAGCTCAACCTGCTGCGCCTGTCCCAGACCCTGCCGGCGGCCGACCGTCCCGGCGCCGCCAACGAACTGGCGGCGATCAGCACCAAGCTCAATTCGATCTATGCGACCGGCAAGTTCAATTATGCCGGCAAGACCTATAATCTGGACGATGCGTCGCGCACCATGGCGTCGTCGCGCGATCCGAAGGTCACGCGCGCCATGTGGGAAGGCTGGATGGCCGTCGCCGCGCCCATGAAGTCCGACTACGCCAAGCTGGCCCAGTTATCGAACGAAGGATCGCGTGGTCTCGGTTTCAAGGATACCGGCGCGCTGTGGCGGTCGGGTTACGACATGGACCCGGAGGCCTTCGCGGCGGAGACCGACCGTCTGTGGAACCAGGTCGCGCCCTTCTACAAGAACCTGCACTGCTACACGCGCCGCAAGCTGAACGAAAAATACGGCGACAGCGTTCAGCCGAAGTTCGGCCCTATCCGCGCCGACCTTCTCGGGAACATGTGGGCCCAGGATTGGACCAATATCTATGACGTCGTGGCGCCGAAGGGCATCAAGTCAAGCTACAGCCTCGACAAGCTGCTGGTGCAAAAGAAATACGATCCCATCCGTATGATGAAGACCGGCGAAAGCTTCTACACCTCGCTTGGCTTCGAAGCCCTGCCGCAAACCTTCTGGGAGCGGTCGCAATTTACGCGTCCGCGCGACCGTGAAGTCGTTTGTCACGCCTCCGCCTGGGACGTCGACAACATCTCCGATTTGCGCGTGAAGATGTGTACCGAAGTCAATGGGGAGGACTTCTATACGGTTCACCATGAACTGGGTCACAACTTCTATCAGCGCGCCTACAAGGATCAGCCCTTCCTGTTCAAGAATGGCGCCAATGACGGCTTCCACGAAGCGATCGGCGATTTCATCGGCCTGTCATCGGTGACGCCGACCTATCTCAACCAGATCGGTTTGCTGAGCACGGTGCCAAGCGATTCGGAAGACATTCCCTACCTGCTGAAAATGGCGCTGCAAAAGATCGCCTTCCTGCCGTTTGGTCTCGAAATCGACCGCTGGCGCTGGGAGGTCTTCAACGGCCAGATCACGGAAGCGCAATACAATAGCCGGTGGTGGGAATTGGTGAAGAAGTATCAGGGCCTGGAGGCGCCGGGTATCCGTCCGTCCTCCGCCTTCGATCCGGGTGGCAAGTATCACGTGGCTGCCAGCGTCCCCTACACCCGTTATTTCCTGGCCGACATCCTGCAATTCCAGTTCCAGCGCGCCGCTTGCCAACAAGCCGGCTGGACTGGCCCCCTGCACCGCTGCTCGGTCTATAACCAGAAGGCGGTTGGCCAGAAGCTGAACGCCATGCTGGAAATGGGTCAATCCAAACCGTGGCCAGACGCCCTCCAGGCCTTTACCGGCCAGCGTGATATGGACGCCTCGGCGATCCTCGATTATTTCGCGCCGCTCAATACCTGGCTGGAAGAGCAAAACAAGGGCCAGACTTGCGGCTGGGATGACTCAATATAGGCTTTGGCTTTGGGGCCTGTGGCCCCAAGCCTTTCCTAATCAAATAAAAACCCTGGTCATGAGGCCAGGGTTTTTATTTGAAGAGAAGATGTGGGGCAAGGACCCCACACCCCGGACCTTATTTGAGCATTTCTACGGCGGCGTCGGTTTCGGCCGCCAGCGCCTTGGTGTCGAACATCAGGGTCATATGGCCCTGACCGGGTAATACAGTCACCGGTATAGCCGGGTTCACCGCCTTGAAGGCCGGTGGATAGGCCTCGGCATGGAACAGTTCGTCATTCGCCCCGATCAGGACGCGGGTTGGCGCGTGGATGGCCGCCAGTTGCGCCTTCCATTGGCGTTGCAGGTTGGACGAAGACAGCAGGGCATGGGTGTAAAAGCGGGGACGGTGCTGCGCGTTCGGCGGCACCGCCATGGCCAGGACATTCAGATGGTCGAGCGCGGAAATGCCAAATCCATTGAGAATGCTCAATACGACAATACGCGGGACACTGACCACGGTCCAGCCGCCTTCGCCCGGCCGATCCATAGGGGTATTGGGCGCAATGAAGGGCGCCAGCGCCAGATAGCCGTTGAAATTGCCGGCATAGCGGCTGGCGGCGGTGCGCAGAATTACGGCGCCGCCCATGGAGTGACCGACCAGCAGGCGCTTTTCGCCGGGGTGCTCGCGCTGGATAAGGTCGGCCAGGTCGGCCAGATCGTCTTCATACTGGCCACGATAGACAACATCGCCCAATCGACCATTGGGACCGGGGCTCATGCCGTGACCGCGCAGATCGGGCGCATAGACGGTAATGCCGCTTGCTGCATAGGCCGTGGCCAGGCCATGCACGGCCAGGGAGGTGCCGGAAGAGCCGTGCACCACCACGGCGACGCCGCCGCCCGGTTTGCCCGGATAGTAGTGATAGGCCAGACGCGTGCCGTCGCGGGCCGTGAAATAGCGATAGGTGGGCAAGGCTCGCGCATAGGCGGCGAAGGGGTCGTTTGCCTTTTCAACCGCCGCTATGGCCGGGGGTGTTTTGGGCGCCGTGAAGGCAAGCGTGCCGGCGATAGCGGCGATGAGCAGGAGCGGTATTGCGATAGAGGCGCGGATAAGAAATTTCAGCATCGGGATCCCCGTTGAAGTGACCCGGCTTGCTTAGGTATGCTGAGCGCCCTAGTCTTGCGGGGTTTCGCCGATGGTCGCAAAATTTCGCCAATGGATATTTTTCGCTTTCTCATCTTCCGCTATTCGCCGCGCCGATCATGGAAGGCGCTCGTCGTCCTGCCCTGTCTGGGCCTCCTGCTGGCGCTCGCCGGGCCGTTCGGTAGCTATACCAGCATGGGCTTCTGGGAGAGGTGCGCCCACTTCGCCCTGTGCTTCATGATCATCGGGTGGATGATTATGGAAGGCGCCTATCGCCTGGCGCGGCATTTCTTTGCCGGTCATTGGCCGTTGTGGGCGTCGCTTCTCTTTGATGTGTCCCTGGCCGTACCATCGGCGGCAATTGTGTGGGCATCCCTGCACGTCTTTGGGCCGCGGGCCCTGCCGCATGTCGGCTTTATCGACCTGATCTGGCAGAACCTGTTTCTCACCCTGGCCGTGCAGGCTGCCATCGTGGTCGCGGCCCTGATGCGTGGCAGCCGACTATTGCAGGCCGACACGCCACCCGCCACGGGCGACGTTTATCCATTGGCGCATCGCCTGCCGTTTGCATTGCGGCGGTCGGCGGTGCTGGCCCTGTCGTCGGAAGACCACTACTTGCGGGTCTATACGGCGCGCGGCGAAGCCCTGATCCATATGACCTTGACCGAGGCGGTAGAGCTTCTCAAGGACGGGTTTCAAATACACCGTTCGCACTGGATCCATGACGGGGCGGTCCAAGATTACAAGGACAATCAGGTCGAATTGACCACCGGGTTGCGTCTGCCGTTGAGCCGGCATCGCAAAAAAGCGTTCGAGATGTGGCTGGCGAAGGTGGCGTGACGCTGAGTGCTAAAATCCGTTGCGCTAAACCAGTTTGATCTCGCGCAGGCGCTGCATCAGGAAGTCCTGCGCCGTGATCGGCTGTGCCCCCAGGTCCGGATGATCCGGTGTGATGCAGTTCGTTAGGGTTTCGATCAGATAGGGCGGCTCGAAATGCAGGAAGAATGGCGTCGAATAGCGCGGATAATCCTTGCGCGCTTCCGCCGGGTTGATGACGCGATGCTGAGTCGATGGCAGGACACCATTGGTCAGGCGCGACAGCATGTCTCCGATATTGCAGACGATGCAATCTGCCGGTGGGGTGATGGGCAGCCACTGGTCATCGCGGTCGAGCAGTTGCAGGCCGGGTTCCTCGGCCCCCAGCAGCAACGTAATGACGTTGATGTCGCCATGGGCGCCGGCACGCACCGATTCACCGGGCGTCGTGACCGGCGGATAGTGCAGAAGGCGCAGGACGCTGTTGCCTTCCTTGACCGGGGCATCGAAAAAATCCGGCGCCAGATCGAGATAGACAGCGATGGCGCGCAACACCTTCTTGCCCAACTGATCGAGGGCCTCATAGAGCGCATAGGTGCTGTCATGGAAATCGGCAATTTCCAACGGCCATACGTTTTGCGGCATAAATGGCGTATATGGGTGCCCCACGGGCAGTTCGCGCCCGATATGCCAGAATTCCTTAAGGTCGTGATGAACGTGACCCTTGGCAGTTTCTATGCCGAACGGCGTATAGCCGCGCTGTCCGCCGCCGGATGCCGCGTGATATTGGCGCTTGACGTCTTCGGGCAGGGCAAAAAAGGCCTTGGTTGCCGAAAGGGCGCGGTCCAGTAAAACCGGGTCCAGGCCGTGCCCACCCAGCACCGCGAAGCCATAACGCTCGAACGCCGCACCCAAGCTCTGCGAAAACGCATTAAAGTCGCTGTCGTAAAGCGCGAGCGGGACGGGAGGAATGGCGGAAACGGGGGCAGTGTCGGGCACAGAGCGTACTTTCGGCGATCTAGGGTAAAAGTTACCGAGGATATTAGAGCGCTTCCCGACAAAGTGGGAGTACTTTTTCGGGTCAAACTCATCGCGGCGCGCCTAAAATCCCACAGCCCGCATTAACCTTCCCGCAGGGGATGATTTTTAACGAGAACTCGTCTATGACCGCTTGATATGAACGCGACTCGCCAGAGGACGCGGTGTTTTGTGTTGCCAAGGCGGATTTGGGATTGTTTGCGGGTATGGGCGCGGGTCTGGTTCAACGGATGAAGGGGATAGGCCTCGGGCTTCTGGCTGCCGGTCTTCTGTGTCTGCCCGTTGATATGTCTCCCGCCTTTGCGCAGGATGCCAATTCGTCCAGTCTGTCGCAATTGTCCGACCCCGATTTTCAGCCCGTTAATTCGACGAAGGCGCTGAAGGCTTCCGAACAATCGGTGGTTCGTGTGCTGGTCGTCTATCGCGGCTATGGCGGCGTGCCGCTCGATACGGTCGGCATGGGCTCGGGATTTGTCGTCGCACCAGGCTATATCGTCACCAATTACCACGTCGTCCAGGTGCCGCCTGAGGCTTCGAGCGCTGATATCTATATCGTCCCGCACAAGGACTCCGGGGCCGGATATCAGCCGGTACAGCTGATGAAGTCCTGGATCCAGGGCGATCTGGTCCTGCTGTCTGCACCGAACCTCAAAATTCCGCCCCTGAAACTCTTCCTCACGCCTTACAAGAATGAGCGCGTGGTTTCGATGGGCTATCCCGACGTAACGGATCACCTGCTTAACCGGTCGGGCACGGCGCTTCTCGAACCGGCGGACGCCTACGTGACGCAAGGGTCCATCGCCCTGTTCGCCGCCACCAATCCGGACGGCAGTCGCGTCGAAACCCTGTTTCACACCGCGCCGATCAATCACGGCAATTCCGGCGGTCCGCTGCTGAACGAATGCGGCCAGGTCGTTGGCGTCAATACCTGGACCGCGCCGTCGACCCTGTCAGCAGGGGGTAACCTGGATATCTCGGCGGGCCAGTTCGTCGCCACCCACGTTTCGGCGTTGAATACCTTCCTCAGCTCGGCCGGTATATCGCCGGAGATCGTCAGCACGCCATGCTATGCCAAGAGCGAGGACGAGATCGTTAAGGACGACGCGCTCTCCAAGGTGCTGTCCGCCGCTGCGGAGGCCCAGGTTCAGCGCCTTGTCGAGCAGAAAAAGGCCGAAGCCGATCGCGCCCTGATGGAGCGTCTGCAACTGGGCGCCATGGTGGTCCTGTCCGTCCTGGTCCTGATTCTTATCGGCCTGATCATTCGCCGCGAAATCCGCCACCGTGCCGAAATCCACCGCTCACGTGAGCCCGATGCCCCGACAGCCTTCGACGAAGCGCCGGTCGAACGCGTCAAGCCGGAGCGCGTTCGCCACCGTATCGAACTGCGCGCACCGCCGCCAGTCAAGGTGCCGGGCATCAAGCATCCGATACCCTGGGGCTGGATCGCCTTGGCCGCCGTTATCGTCATTGTCGTTGCGTGGTTCCTGATCAAGGATCGCGACATCTATCGTCGCCTCAGCAAACCGAAGGTCGCCGCCCCTGTGGCAGAAGCTGTCACGGTGAAGATGTCCTGCGCCATCGACCCCACCGCCTCGCCTAATCCGCTAAGCGGAGCGGGGCCGATCGAGTTCGAATTTGACTCCGTCCATGCCTGCGTCAATGGACGTACGCCGTATGAGCGTCAACCGAACGGCTCCCTGCTGCGTTTTGCAATGGGCGAAGCCAATCCTGTGGCGGCGCGGATGGAATTTTCCGCCGACGGTCAGGTCTTCACCCGTTATGATTACCGGCTAGACCCGGTCCAATATACTAATTTCAATAACCAGATGAAGGCGCTGGGCACTTTGCGTTGTTCCACGCACAGCAATGCTGGTGCGCTTGCGGCGCTTGCCAATAACCTGGCCCGCGTGCGTACCCTGTCCCAGACCTACCTGACGATGGCGCCGGAAACTAAGACGGTATGGCGCTGCAAACAGACATGACCACACGTCATATCGGCGTCTTCATGTTGTGTTCAAAGTCAAAGTCGTAAGCCAGTATACATATCCTCTACGGCCCCTCGGAATCGGCGGATGGCCTTATGGGATTCTAACGAGTTTTTACTGCGTTCCGGTCAACGCCCTTACCCTGCCTCTGGCATAAGTGGAGGTAGTGGCCTGAGATCGGACCCGCAAATAGGGCCCTTGATCGGGACCAACAGCATCTGAGGAGTCTACAATAATGCCTGTATTAAATATGCCCAAACTGAATATTTCCGGCCGAAGCGCCATTTTGGCGGTGACCGGTATCGCTTTCCTTCTGACCGGCTGTGAGACCATTGATACGTCCAACGGTGTCAAGACACGCAGCAACACCAAGACAGGCGCTCTGATCGGCGCGGCGGTCGGTGCCGGCGTCGGCGCCCTGTCAAACAATGACCAGCGCCGCAAGAACGCCGTTATCGGTGCGGGTATCGGTGCTTTGGCGGGTGCGGGTGTCGGCGCCTACATGGATCGACAGCAGAAAGATTTGCGCGCCGAACTGGAAACGCGCGGCGTCTACGTTACCCGCCGTGGCAATGATATCGTCCTCAATCTGCCGTCCGACGTCACCTTCTCTTCGGGCAGTGCCGACATCGCCGGCTCCTTCCTGCCGGTGCTGGATGATGTTGCCACCATCCTCAATCAATATCCATCGACCTATATCGACGTGGTTGGTCACGCCGACGGCCAGGGTTCAGATGCCTACAATCTCGACCTGTCAGAGCGCCGCGCCAATGCGACAGCGGGGTATCTCGTTGCCCGTAAGGTCAAGGCCGAACGCATCTACGTCGCCGGCATGGGCAAGCGTCAGCCGATCGCGACCAATAGCACGCCCGAAGGCCGCGCCAAGAATCGCCGTGTCGAAATCACCCTGCGCCCGGTGGTTGAAAACTGAGCGGGCATTAACCCTGTCCTTTGAGGGTTTCTCAAAACTAACTGAGTAGGATTGGCGGTATGGACACATGCCGCCAATTCGTTTTTCACGACAGCCTGACTGAGGATCCACCTTATAAGCGCTTTTCGCTTTTGGGGGCCGAGGTCGATGCGGTGACCCCGACTTGCGTAATGGAGTTTGTCGGCGCCAAGGTGGTCGCCGGTGAGCGCGCCATCGTGGCCAACCATAATCTGCATAGCCTGTATCTGTTTCAGAAGCGGGCCGACATGCGCGCCTTTTACGCCAAGGCGGATCTGATCGAAATTGATTCGACGCCGATGATTGCCTGGGGCCGTCTTATGGGACTTCCGGTGTCGCGGCAGCATCGGGTCACCTATCTTGATTATCGCGAAGATTTCTGGGCGCGTGCTCAGGTTAATGGCTGGCGCGTCTATCATATCGGCGGCGAGGCGGCGCATAACGACCGCTCGAAAGCGGCGATTCTCAACCGCTATCCCGATGTGCATCTCGACCTGCATACCGGCTTCTTTGACATAGGGGGCGCGGAAAACGAGGCCTTGCTGGCGGATCTGGCGGCTAAAAAGCCTGATGTTCTGCTGGTTGGCATGGGCATGCCGCGTCAGGAAACCTGGATATTGGCCAATCTCGACCGTCTGCCGGATTGCGTTATCCTGCCGGTCGGAGCGGCGTTCGACTACGAGGCCGGTGTCATCTACACGCCGCCGCGCTGGACCGGGCGACTGGGTATAGAGTGGCTGGTGCGGTTTCTTCATGAACCGAAACGTCTGTTCGAACGCTACTTTGTCGAGCCCTGGCATCTTATCCCTCAGGCGTTGAACGACGTGTCGCGCCGTCTGGTCCCTATCGATTTTTGATGATGCGGCGGCTGTAATGGCGGCGGGGCAGGGGCTCCACGCTATCGCAAGGTCCGACCATGACACCGCTCGAGTATGAGGAGGAGGCGGAAGACACCGTCGCCATCCAGCGCGCCCTCCAGGCAGAACGACGACAAACCGACAAGAGGAAGTCAGAGGGCGAATCCAAGTCCGCCATGCAGGCCGGGGCGCGGATATATCCCGAGCCGCCCCTGCCGATGCAAACCCTCGATAAGCCCGGCAATGAAGCGGGTATGGTACTGCAACCTCTCTGTGACGCGCCCTACTATCGCGGGTCTGGCAAGCTCGAAGGCAAGGTGGCCCTGATCACGGGAGGCGACTCCGGTATCGGTCGCTCCGTTTCCATCCTCTACGCCCGTGAAGGGGCGGATGTCGCCATCGTCTTTCTGGACGAACACGAAGACGCCGAACTGACCCGAAGCCTGGTCGAGGCCGAAGGACAAAGATGCCTGTTGATTGCCGGAGATGTCGCCGACCGTCAGTTTTGCCGGGATGCTGTGGCCCAAACCGTCGCGCGCCTGGGCAAGCTTGATATCCTTGTCAACAACGCTGCATTCCAGCTTCACGCCAAATTTGCGGACTTGAGCGAAGAACAGTTCGACCGGACCGTGAAGACCAACCTCTACGGCTATTTTCACATGGCGCAGGCGGCGGCGGAACACATCCCTAATGGCGGCGCCATCGTCAATACCGGATCGGTCACGGGTATCGAAGGCAGCCCCATGCTCATCGACTATTCGATGACCAAGGGGGGCATTCACGCCTTTACGCGCTCTCTGGCCGGGCAGTTGGTCGAAAAGGGTATCCGCGTCAATTGCGTGGCGCCGGGGCCGGTCTGGACGCCGCTCAACCCCGCCGACAAGTCTCCGGAGGACGTCGCTGAGTTTGGCGCCCAGACGCCGATGAAGCGCCCCGCCCAGCCTGAGGAGATCGCACCGGCCTATGTCTTCCTGGCATCGCCACAGATGTCGTCCTACGTTACGGGCGAGGTCCTGCCGGTGATCGGCGGCTATGGCGGCGGCTGACCGCTGCGGGCGTAGATTTACTTAACGTGACTTTAACCGCCCGTGGGCAAGATGCCACCCACGGGCGAGATGCGTCCGGCTTTGAGTGCACGGATCGCCATGACCTATCGTGATTTTTCGCCGCAAACCGACCCGGTCAAGGGCAAGGTTGTCCTGATCACCGGCGGCACAGGTTCTTTCGGTCGTCGCATGACGCAGACCTTGCTTGAGCACCATGATCCGCGCAAGGTCATCATCCTGTCGCGCGACGAACTCAAGCAATACGAGATGCGCGGCGAACTGGAAGAGCGCTTCGATAAGGCGAAGATATCAAAATTAAGGTTCTTCCTTGGCGACGTGCGTGATCGTGAACGTTTGAAACTGGCCTTCCGCGGCGTCGACATCGTCATTCATGCGGCCGCTCTCAAGCAGGTGCCTGCCGCCGAATACAACCCGTCGGAATGCATCGCTACCAATATCAACGGCGCGGAAAATGTTGTGGCTGCCGCCTTCTCCGCTCGCGTCCAACGCGTGGTGGCGCTGTCAACCGACAAGGCCTGTTCCCCCATCAACCTGTATGGCGCGACCAAGCTGGCTTCGGACAAGATCTTCGTCGCCGCCAATAACATGGCCGGCGACATTGGTTCGCGCTTTTGCGTCGTCCGCTACGGCAATGTCGTAGGCTCGCGTGGTTCGGTGGTCCCCTTCTTCCAGCGCCTGCTGGCCAAGGGTGCGACGGAGTTGCCGATCACCGACCCGCGCATGACGCGCTTCTGGATATCGCTCGATCAGGGCGTCGCCTTCGTCCTCTCCTGCCTGGAACTGACCCAAGGCGGCGAAATCTTTGTGCCGAAAATTCCCGCGACCCTGGTCACCGACCTGGCTACTGCCCTGGCGCCCGAAGCGCAGCATAAGGTCGTCGGCATCCGCCCCGGCGAGAAATTGCACGAGATGATGATTTCCGCCGATGATGCGCGCTCAACCTATGAGCTGGACGACCGCTATGTCATTGAGCCGGAGTTCGTTGAATATACCCGCAAGAGCTTCTCCAAGGTGCGTGGCATCAAGAAGGTGGCCGAAGATTTCTATTATGCCAGCGATATCAACCCGGAGCGTCTGGACGCGGCCGGTATCCGCGATATGATGAAAGCCTATCTGGGGTGAGGCGATTTTTCGTGTGCGAGGCCCCATGACCTTTCTGCCCTATGGCCGCCAGTCTATCAGCGAAGCCGACATCGCCGCCGTCGCGGATGCCCTGCGCTCCGATTTCCTGACAACCGGCCCGTTGGTCGAGCGTTTTGAAAAAGCCTTGGCCGAAGCGGTTGGCGCCGCAGAAGCGGTCGTTGTATCGAACGGCACGGCGGCGCTGCATCTGGCGGTGATGAGCGAACAATTGTCGAAATGCTGCGTGGTCATCGTCCCGGCCATCACCTTCGCCGCCAGCGCCAATTGTGTCGCCTATTGCGGCGCCGAAGTGGTCTTTGCCGATGTCGATCCGGTGACCGGCCTGATCACGGACGACAGCTTTGACGAGGCGCTTAATATCATTGCCCGCGACTATCATGGCCATCGCTTCGCCGGTGTCATTCCGGTCCATTATGCCGGCCGGCCGGTCGATTTGCGTCACCTGCGCACGGTATGTGATGAATATGGCGCCTTTATCATCGAAGACGCCTGCCATGCCATTGGCACTGTCGGACCCCAAGGCCCAGTCGGTAGCTGCCAATCCTCCAACATGGCCTGCTTTTCGTTTCACCCGGTCAAGACGTTGACGACAGGAGAGGGGGGCGCGGTGACGACGAACGATCCCGTTCTGGCGGCGCGTCTGCGTACCCTGCGCAGTCACGGCATCGAACGCGACCCGGATCATTTTGTCGGCCTGCATTATGAAGGCGAAGGCGATGTGGGGCCTTGGGTCTACGAACAGCAATGCCTGGGCTACAATTATCGCCTGCCCGATATCAACTGTGCGCTGGGCCTGTCGCAATTAAAGCGCCTGCCGGAATTTGCCGCCCGCCGCAAGGCGCTGGTGCGCGCCTATCAGGCGGCGCTGGATCAATCGAATATTCCCGTAAGCTGGATGCAATCGGGCGACGATACGGTCTTTCACCTGTTTGCCGTCAATATCGACTTTGCCGCCCTGGGCACGACCCGGGCCCGCGTGATGGCCGGTCTGCGCGACCGCGGCATAGGCAGTCAGGTGCACTATATTCCGGTTCACCGCCAGCCCTATTGGCAACGTCACGCATTGGGCAAACGCGACCTGCCTGGTGCTGACGCCTTCTATCAGGGCACGCTTTCTTTACCGCTTTATGCGGAAATGAGCGACGAAGACCCGGTCCGGGTCATAAGCGCCTTGAGTGAAGTATTATGAGCCTTGACGTTACCATTGCCGGCCGCAAGATCGGCGCCGATCATGAGCCCTATATCATCTGCGAACTGTCGGGCAATCATAATGGCTCGCTCGATCGCGCCCTGACCATGATCGATGCCGCCGCCGACACCGGTTGCGACGCCATCAAGCTTCAGACCTATACCGCCGACACAATAACTCTGAAATCGGATCGGCCGGAATTCTTCATCCATGGCGGTCCCTGGGATGGCCGGGCCCTTTACGACCTGTACCAGGAGGCCCATACCCCGTGGGATTGGCACCCGGCTCTGTTCGAGCGGGCAAGGGCGCGTGGGGTGACGATCTTCTCATCGCCCTTTGACAATACCGCTGTCGATCTGCTCGAATCTTTGGGGGCTCCCGCTTACAAGATCGCGTCTTTCGAACTGGTTGACCTGCCTCTGGTCGCCTATGTGGCGCAACAGGGCAAGCCGATGATCATGTCGACGGGCATGGCCAATGACCGCGAAATCGACGCGGCGGTACAGACGGCGCGCAAGTTCGGTTCGGGGGAGATTATCCTGCTGCATTGCGTCTCCAACTATCCCGCCGATATCGCCGATGCCAATGTGCGCACGGTTCCGGCCCTGGGCGAACGTTATGGTTGCGTGCCGGGTCTGTCCGACCATACCCATGGCGTCGGTGCCTCCGTGGCGGCAATCGCGCTGGGCGGTGCAGTGATCGAAAAACACTTTACATTGGCGCGCGCCGATGGCGGCCCGGATTCGAGTTTCTCGCTGGAGCCGGCCGAATTTTCAGCGCTGGTTCGTGATTGCAAGGACGCCTGGAAAGCGCTGGGCCGGGTGCATTTTGACACCCTAGGCACTGAGCAGGGCTCCAAGACCTTCCGCCGTTCCCTCTATGTCGTCAGGGACGTCAGGCGGGGCGAGGCCTTCACCCATGACAATGTCCGCTCGATCCGTCCGGGTCTGGGCTTGCCGCCGTCGCGGCTATGGGATGTGGTGGGGAAGGTCGCCAGCCGCGATCTGTCGCGCGGCGAACCGCTGAGCGATGAGATGATCGCCTAGCCTATATCCGCCGGATTGCCGAACTTCCCGGCCTGATAGTCGGCATAGGCGTCATGGATTTCCTGCCCCGTATTCATCACGAACGGACCATGCGCCACGATCGGCTCGTTGATCGGTTCGGCATGGCCGAACAGGATGACGCTATCCGTCACGGCTTCGATATCGATCAGACCGCCGGGGCCGAATTCAACCAGGTTCCAATGCGGTGCGTCGGCGCCGTTGACGGCCACATTGCCGCGCACGACATAGAAAAAGACATCGCGGTCTTCGAGGTGATCGAATCGAATGCGGCTGCCGGGCGTCATGTCCAGCCAGGTCATGAACACACCGGTCAGCGAGTTCACGGGGCCGGTCTGCCCGCTCCATTCGCCGGAGACAAGATGCAGGGTCACGCCGTCGCCTTGGATGGCTGGGATCTGATCCTGCTGCACGCCGGTATAGCGCGGTGGCGTCATTTTAAGGCGGGACGGCAGGTTGACCCAGAGCTGAAGAATCTCCATCGGACCGCCCGCCCGTTTGAAGGCTTCGGGCGAGACTTCGGCATGCACCAGGCCGCTACCCGCCGTCATCCATTGGACGCCGCCGGCGTGGATGATGCTTTCGTGCCCCCCGGTATCGCGGTGCGCCAGGTCGCCCTCGAGGATGAAGGTCACGGTTTCAAAGCCGCGATGCGGATGCGGACCGAACGGCAGCCCACGATTGCCGGGGCGGTAGGTTTGCGGGCCATGGTGATTGAGGAACAGGAAGGCGCCGATATTATTCAGACGCTGGCTGGGGACCGGTCGTCGCGTTACCAAATCGCCGATGTCGTCGCGATAGGCGCTGTGAAGGGCGAGGACGGCTTTGGTTTCAGACATGTCATACTCCTGGTCCATAGCTGGGCTTAGTGGCTTAAATCGTCAAGCCCCAGGCCATGCGCCGGACATAATTTTGTGGTATGGTTTTCACATAGCGTGGAGTAGAGCGTCACTATGAAAAACCGGATATCCAAGGCCTGCCTGATTGCCAGTGTCGCCGTTATGCTGGCCCAACCTGTGCTAGCCCAAACGACACCGACCGACTCGCACCAGGCAACGCGCGGAGATGCGCAGCCGGAGATGCGTCCTTACAGCCAGGCTGAACTGCGCCAGGCCTATGACCGTGGCCGCGCGGATCAGGCCAGAGACATGGCAAGAGATAGCGGATTGCCGCCCCCCGGCCGCGAGCCCGTCGGGTATTGTTATCAGCGCAAGTCGAGCGCCCGTACGACCGGCACGATTGTCGGTGCGGTTCTGGGCGGCGTCATCGGCAATGGCCTATCCAATCGCTGGGATCGTGGCGGCAACACCATAGGCGGGGCCATGGTGGGCACCATGCTTGGCTCTGCCGTGGGTGATAACAGCGTCGACTGCTATGAGCAGGCCTATTATGCCTATGACGACGGTTATTATGCCCCGCCACCGCCGCCAAGCGGCTATACGACCGTTTTCTTTTCCTCCGAGCCGGTTTACGGGCATTATCATCGCTATTACCGTGAACCGCGCTGGGACAGAGGCTGGCACAGCGGTTTCGGCTACAGCTACGGTTTCGGTCGCCGCTGGTAGACCGTTTCCCCTTCCAAAGTCGCCGACGTCCATGCTAACGCAGGCGCATGGATGCCCTGCAAACCGCCTTTTACTGGCTTGATTACGCCGCCGTCGCCGTTTTTGGTGCATCCGGCGCGCTGGCTGCCGCGCGGCGCAAGCAGGACATCATCACCTTCGCCTTTTTCGCGGCCATTACCGGCGTTGGCGGCGGTACGTTGCGTGATGTGCTGATCGGTGCGCCGGTCTTCTGGGTTCAGCGGCCCGGCTATATCATTGTCTGTCTCATTGCCGCCGTCATCGTCTGGGTGACGGGTAAGCGAGGCTGGCGGTTTCGGGCGCTTCTGTGGCTCGATGCCATCGGTCTGGCGGCCTATGCCGTTGTGGGCACCGCGAAGGCGCTCAATCTCGGCGTCCATCCGTTTTCAGCCATGATCATGGGCGTGCTCACCACCTGTTTCGGCGGCATCATTCGGGATGTATTGGCGGGTGAGCCCAACCTCCTCATGACGCGGGAAATCTATGTCACAGCGGCCCTTCTGGGGGCGGGCGCATTCGTCTGCCTGACCCTGATGGGGCTGTCCTTTTGGCCGGCGGCGATTGTGGCTTTCTTTGCCGCCTTCATCTTGCGCGCGGCGGCCATTCGTTACCGGTTGGCGTTACCCGGCTTCCCCGGCGCCAGCGGCGACACCGAATATTGAAACGGATTCCTACAGCATTCGTCGACTCGGTTGAGCCGCCTCATAGCTCTCATATTTTGCTTTAAATCGGGTCGTCGATCGATTTCGCCAGCGGAGAAAACAGTTTTGGCCCGTTAACCGTCATGTACCAGCAATCTTCGAGCCGGATGCCGAACTCGCCGGGGATATAGAGGCCCGGTTCATCGGAAAAACACATGCCGGGTTGGAGCGGGGTCAGGTCGCTGTGGACCAGGTATGGCGATTCGTGGCCTTCCATGCCGATGCCGTGACCGGTGCGGTGCGATAGCCCGGGTAGGCGATAACCTGGCCCCCAGCCTTCCTTTTCATAATAGGCGCGCACGGCGTCGTCGATATGGCCTACGGGTACACCGACCTTTGCGGTTTCGAGGGCTATCTCCTGGCCGCGCCGCACGGTATTCCATACCTGACGTTGCCGGGCGGAGGGCTCACCGAATATCCAGGTGCGAGAGATATCCGATTCGTAGCCATTCACCGCGCATCCGCAATCCATCAGTATGACCGAGCCTTCACGCACCGTCTGGACCTGCTTTGAACCATGCGGATATGCGCTGGCTTCGTTGATCAAGGTCAGGGCGAATTCCGGCGCGCCGCCCAAGGCCACGGTCGCCGCGTTCATGATGGCGGCAATATCCTTGCCGGTCATGCCGGCCCTGACTTCGCCATGGGTATGACGCAGGGCGGCCAGGGTAATATTGTTGGCCGTCTGCATGAGGGCCAATTCGGCAGGCGATTTGATCTGGCGGCAGGCATTGACCAGTGCCGCGCCTGAGACCACCCGACCGGCGCTGGAAACCTGCCTCAGGCCATCTACGATGAAGAAGCGCGTCGTTGGCTCGATGGCGATGACGCCCGAAACCAACCCGCGCTCCTGGAGGGCCTGAACCATGACGGCCTCCGGGTTATCGGCCTCATTCCAGGGGCGTACCTGCGCCTCTATCAAAAGGCTTTCGCGCACGGACGGCTCTTCGAAGGCGGGCGTGACGATGATCGCCTGGCCTTGCGCAGGCAGGACCGCCGCCGTCACCCGCTCCGACCGTCCCCACCGCACGCCGGTGAAATAGTCGAGCGATGGCCCGCTTTCGACGATCAGGGCATCGATCTTCTGGGCCTGCATCAGGCCTTGCAGCTTGGCGATACGGGTGAGGCGTTCATCGGCGCCGATGGGTTTGGCATTTGCCGACAGCGAGACAGGCTCTCCCGCCCAAGCGGCCGTGGACAGGAGCGCCGCCGGCGTCGCGGTGCAGGCCGCTATGCCTGACAATAACAAACGCCTGGAAATCATGACCGTCGCCCCTTTGGTTGAATTGGCAACGGTACACCTCTCAGGCGCGGGATTTCAACACCTTGTATGTCAGCTCGGCGACATCCCAGTCTTCGGGCGTGTCAATATCGACCACTTCTGTGCGCGGCAGGATAACCGGTGCGGAAATCGGTGAGAAGGTGATCTCCCCGTTCAGCCAGGCGTCGGTCCAGCCCCAATAGAATTGCGCCGCGTCATGATAGGCGGGTTCCAGATCCTGGGACCGCTTTGTGAGGTTTTCGGGCCAGAACATGTCGACGCTGCCGTCGGGTGTCTGGCGCAGCGCACGCTGTATCGGAAAGGCGTAGGAGGTGACGGAAAAAGCGAACCGCTTGCCCTGGAGCCTGTCCCATCCTTCTTTCAGCCGGGCGGGGTCGAGAAGCGGCGCCGTGGCATAGATGCAGCAGGCGGCATCGTAGGGGGTGCCGTTCGTTGCGAACCAGTTCAGGGCATGGACGACGACTGAACCGGTTCCGGCATGGTCATTGGCCAGCTCGGGGGGGCGGATGAAAGGGGTTTCGGCGCCATAGGTCCGTGCGACCTCGGCAATCTCCGCATCGTCTGTCGATACGACCACCGCGTCGAACAGGCCCGACTCAAGCGCCGCCTCGATGGAATAGGCGATCATGGGCTTGCCGAAAAACGGCTTGATGTTCTTGCGCGGAATCCGTTTCGAACCGCCGCGCGCCGGGATGATGGCGACGGCTTTCATGTCAGGACGCGCGTCCCTCGGCGATCCTGCGGCCTAAGCATGTGCCTAGAGGCCGACGAGCGCGGCCAGGTCGTTCAACGTCTTTGCGTCTTTCAGTTTTTCTGCATCGACGATCTGATCCATATCCGAGTCAACCATGGCGACGAAGGAGATGACCGACAGGCTGTCCCAGTTGCCGATATCGTTTACCTGTTCTTCGCCGGTCAGGCCGGCCGGATCGGCTTCCAGAATTTCGGCGACGGCGGCAAAAAAAGCGGGCTTGTCCATGGTGTACTCCACATGATGTTCCTGGGTTAAGGAAAAGGGTGAATCCGTCAATATTCCCTTAAATTCTTGGTGCGCAGGGTTGTGATTGGTGATTACGCCGCGAATCACCGAACCTGTTGAGCGTTTGAGGATTTGGTCATGACCGAAGCGATGATGAAGGGCGTGAGTTTGCGGGGGATCCGTGCCTGCGTACCTGCCGAAACGCGCGACTTGGCGGCGGAAAACATCATCCCGGATGAAGCTGAACGTGAGCGCCTGATGGGATCTATCGGCGTGCGGTCGCGCCATGTCGCACGTCCCGGCATCCTGACCTCCGACCTGTGTCAAAAGGCCGCCGACGGCCTGCTCGATGAACTGGGCTGGGCACGCGATACCATCGACGTGTTGATCATGGTGACGCAAAGTGCCGATTACGTTATTCCCGCCACGGCCTGCGCCCTGCAATCGCGCCTGGGGCTTGGGTCATGCCTGGCCTTCGACATCAATCTCGGCTGTTCGGGCTATGCCTACGGCCTGTGGACCGCCGCTTCGCTGATGCAGACACTCAAGGTCGCCGGCCGTCCGGCGCGCGCCCTGGTGCTGGCCGGAGACGTATCGACATCGAAGTTGATGGAAGGCGACCGGGCCACCATCCCGCTGTTCGGTGATGCCGGTTCGGCCACAGCCCTGGAAATTGATCCGAAGGCGGATGATATGTTCGGCGTCTTCGGTACCGATGGATCTGGCGCCCAGCATATCCTGATCGAGGCCGGCGGTTTGAAGCACCCGTTACTGCCGCCGAAGGAGCCGCACAGTCCTGAACGCGCAGAAGAACTGTATCGCAAATCGCGCCTGCACTTGAACGGCACCGAGGTGTTCAATTTCACGCTGAAAAATGTGCCACTCCTGGTCAAGGGCATATTGGAAACGGCCAATACGACCATAGACGATGTCGATTACGTTCTGTTCCACCAGGCCAATCTCTTCATGCTCAATCACCTGCGCAAGAAGTCAGGCCTGCCCGAGGACAAGGTGCCCATTGCCATGGAGACCTTCGGCAATACCTCCTCCGCCTCAATCCCTCTGACCATAGCCGCGCGCCTGTCGGACAGGTTCGAGACGCCGCAAAGCCTCGTCATGATGGGCTTCGGCGTGGGCTGGTCATGGAGCGCCATCAAGATGACGGTGGGGCCAATGCCGGCGCCGCAAGTGGTGGAACTCGCCTGATGACCTACCAGGATCGCCTTGGCCGTATTCCTGCGGACCATTACTGGCGCGAAGACGTGCTGGCCGAAGAGATTGAGCGCATTTTCAAGCCGTCATGGTTGTGCGTGGGCTTTACCCAGGATTTGCAGGGCGACAAGGACTTCATCACCGCCCAGATTGGTCCCAATTCCATTGTGGTGCAGAATTTTAACGGTGAGCTGAAGGCTTTCCGCAATGTCTGTTCGCATCGCTTTTCACGCATTCAGTGCGGCAAGGGCAATCGCGTGCTGCAATGCCCGTATCATGGCTGGACCTATGATGCGGCGGGCAAGCCCATAGGCATCCCGCTCAATGCCCAGAGCTTTGGCTTGGATGCGGCGGACAAGGAGGCGCTGGCCCTCCACAGCTACGCTCTGGAAACCGTCGGTCATTTCGTCTTTGTACGGATGAGTTCCGAAGGGCCGGATCTGGCGACCTTTCTCGGCAGCTTTTACGACGATCTGAAACATGTCAGCGAGGTCTGCCCCGACTGTTTCGAACAGGCAAGCTACGATTGGGATGCCAACTGGAAGCTGGGCATGGACAATGCCGCCGAAGGCTATCACGTCCCCCTCGTCCATGCCGACAGCTTCGGCCTGATCCTAAGCATCGATCTGAAAATATCCGTCGATGCCGAACACAGCCGCTATGTCGGTAATCTCAAGGAGCGGTCGCTGAAGTGGTGGGGCAATGTCGCCAAAAGCATTAAGCTTGAGCCGTCGGACCGTTACCCGCAATACGGCAATTTCCTCATCTTCCCCAATATTGTCGTCACCTTCTCTTACGGGGCCTTCCTGACTTTCCAGACCTTCGACCCGACTGGACCGCAGACCCTGCGCATCAATTCCACGTCCTGGCTGGCGAAAAACAACGGCCGCGCCGCCCGCGGCCTGGTGGTTGACAGCCTGAAAGCTTTCTCAGAACAGGTCCGCAACGAAGACCGTGACATCTGCGCCCTGGCTCAGGCGGGCACGCGTGAGGCGCCGCCGGGGCGGCCGCCCCTGTTGGGTGAGCTTGAAGGCCGCATTGCCCATTTCCAGACGGCCTATGCCGCGCGCATGGCGGCGCAGGACACGGAGGGCCTCTATGTCGACTGATTCTCACCTTTTTAACCCCATGTCACTGGCAGGCCGCACCATTCTGGTCACCGGGGCGACCAGCGGCATCGGCAAGGCGACGGCCATATATCTGTCGCGCCTCGGCGCCCGTATCGTGGCGTCCGGCCGCAACCAAGACCGGCTAACCGACGTCCTGGGCCAGCTTCAAGGCGAGGGGCATATTGGGCGCCTGTTCGACCTGTCCGACCTAGAGGCCATCGTGCCCTGGCTCAAGGCATTGTGCGCCGAAATCGGCCCGCTTAACGGGATAGCCCATTGCGCCGGCGTGCAAGCCACGCGTCCGATTCAGGCAATCAAGCCGGACTTCGTTATGGAGGTTCTGAGCCAAAACCTGGGCGCGGCCCTGATGCTGGCGCAAGGCTTCCGCCTCAAGGCCTGTCATGGTGTGCCAGCGTCTCTGGTCTATTGCTCGTCATCGGCGGCGTTGAAAACCGCGCCGGGTAACGTCGTCTATGCTGCGTCCAAGGGCGGCATTGTCTCAGCGGTCAAAGGGCTGGGCGTCGAACTGGTCCGCGATGGCGTGCGCGTCAACGCCGTGGCCCCGGCCATGGTCGATACGCCCATGTCTGACCAGTTCCGCAGCATCCTGTCGGAAGACAATTTCAAACGCGTCGTCGATATGCATCCCCTGGGTCTTGGGCAACCTGACGACGTCGCCGCCGCCATCGCCTTTTTGCTCGCCGACACGTCGCGCTGGATCACCGGTTCGATCCTGACGGTCGATGGGGGCTTCCTGGCATGAATGCGCCCCTGCCGCGTCCGCGCCGCAAGATCAGCCTGTCGGTCAGCGACCGTCATGGCCATGGCGCGCTCGGCTACCTTGAAATGGGCAATCCGGCGGGCGAACCGGTCGTTTTCCTTCACGGCTTCGGCGCCGATCTTTTGACCTGGCAATTGTGTCTAGTGCCGCTGGCCGCCAGCCATCGCCTGATCGCCATCGATCTGCCCGGTCATGGGCGCAGCGCCGCCGACGCGGGCGATGCCACCCTGGGCTTTATGACCGGCTGGCTTGATGAGGCGCTGGACGTGCTCGACATTCGTACTGCCCACATGGTCGGCCACTCGATGGGGGCAAAAATCGCCCTCGGATATGCGTTGGCTTACGGTGAGCGCGTTCGCTCCCTGTCCCTGATATCGCCGGCCGGACTGGGCGGTGACTTCCACCACGACAGCCTTGACGCCTTTCTGGCCGCCGGTACGCCTCAGGCGGCTTCGGCCCTGGCCGATCATTTGCTAGGGCCGCGCGGGCGCAACATCGCCGTATCCGTCGCGGCATCGCTACAGGCCGCCGCGAGCGATCCGATACGCTCAGCCGCGCTGACGGCCCTTCTGGGCAACGCCAAGGCCTACGGGCTGGCCTTATCGCCCGAAGGGTTCGACTGGTCCCGTGTCCGCTGTCCGATCCAAATTTTGTGGGGCGACCATGACCGCCTCATTCCGGTGCCGGACGCCAGTCGCCTGCCGAAATCAGCCCCATTTCACCTTGTTCCCGGCGCGGGGCATCTGCCGCATATGGAAGATCCTGCCGTCGTCGTCGCCCATCTGAAGGAATTCCTGTCCCATGTCCGCTCTTGACCTGATCCGCGAGGAACTGACGCAAATCCTGGCCGACAAGGGGGCCGAGACGGGCGAAATCGCCGCCGACACGCCCCTGCTGAACGGGCCGCTGGATATCGATAGCCTCGACTTGGCGACCTTGGTGGTTGTGCTCGAAGAAAAAACGGGCCTGACGCCTTTTGCCGATGGTTTCGTTCTTTTCCATACGGCGGGCGAACTGGCCGCACTGTTCGGCGGCTAAATCATGCGCCTCGATCCCCATTTTCAGCTGATCGAGGGCGAAACGGCTACGTCCGGGGCGGATATTGTGCCGCGTTCGGCGTCCCTTATCGACATCAGGCAAAGCCCTGTGCGCGACCTGATTGCCGGCCTTGCCGCCGAAGGCGACCTCTATGTTTTGCGCGATGCATCAGCGCCGCCGCCGTTAGTGGATACGGATGCAGGACGGGTCTGGTTGCAAACCTCCGGTACAACCGGCATCCCGAAATGGGTCGGCCACGACCGCGAAACCTTGAGTGCCCGCATCGCTCCGGGCACGCTGGGTGATACCGCCCGCTGGCTCCTGACGTTCAATCCGGGCAGCTTTGCCGGGGTTCAGGTCATCTTGTCCGCCATGGCCGGGCCGCATGTGCTGATCGTGCCGGCGTTGGATGCGTCCGTGGCGGATATGGCCGATCTGGCGGTTAGAACAAATGTTACACATATCTCCGGAACGCCGACCTTCTGGCGTGCCTTTGTCATGGCGCTGGGATCGCGTCCTGTGTCCCTGAAAAGCCTCACCTTGGGCGGCGAGGCGTCCGATCAGACCTTGCTCGATATCCTGCGGATGCGTTTTCCCGACGCCGCCCTGCGCCACATCTATGCCACTACCGAGGCCGGCACGGTGTTTTCCGTCCGCGATGGCAAGGCGGGCTTTCCGCGTGATTGGCTCAGCGGCGACCTGACGCTGACCGATCGGGGCACACTGGCCGTCCGGGGGCGCGATACCGGCGATGTGATCGAAGTGACCGACGGTCGCGTCCTGTTCAAGGGGCGGATCGATGCCATGGTCAATATAGGGGGGGTGAAGGTCTATCCTGAGATGGTCGAGGCTCATCTGCTGACCTTGCCCATCGTCCAGGAGGCGCGCGTGTCGGCCCGTCCCAATCCGGTGACCGGACACGTTCTGGTCGCCGATATCGTGCTCAAACCAGATTCCGATTTGGCCGAAGCGCAAATCAAGGCACACTTGCAAACCCTGCCGCGTGCGCAGCGCCCGGTCAGTCTGCGTTTTGTCACGCATATCGATGTGGGCGCGACGGGCAAGAAATCGAGGGTGTCATGACTACCGACCACAGATGGCTGATCGTGAGTGGCGTCAGCCGCGGATTGGGCCTGGCCCTGGCGCGTGACCTGCTGGCGCAGGGTTATGGCGTGGCGGGGTGCAGCACGACCTTTGGCGATGACCTGGAGGCCCTCAAGGCGGTTCACGGCGATAAGTTCCTGTGGCAGGCGGTCGATATGGCCGATACACAGGCCATTGAGGGCTTCGTCTCCGCCGCCACGACGGCGTTCGCCGGCCAGCGCCTGTGGGGCGTGGTGAATAATGCAGGCATGTCGGTCGAAGGCATTCTCTCGACCTTGCCGGTCAGCGATATCGAGCAGGTCCTTCAGGTCAATCTGACGGGCGCCATCTGTCTGACCCGGTCCGCCTTGCGTCAAATGATGAAGACGCGCAAACCGGGGCGCGTGATTAATATTTCGTCGATTACGGGTCTGCGCGGTTATACCGGTCTGACGGCCTATGCAGCGTCGAAAGCTGGGCTTGATGGCTTTTCCCGCGCCCTGGCGCGCGAAGTCGGCCGTGTTGGCATCACGGTAAATTCGGTTGCGCCGGGCTATATGAAAACTGCCCTGTCAGAAGGGCTGGACGACCGGCAACTGGACCAGATCGTGCGCCGTACGCCGCTTAACCGCCTGTGCGAACTGGCCGATGTCGTCCATCTCGTGCGCTTTCTGGTGTCGGAAGAGGCCGGCTTTATCACGGGCCAGACGCTTGTCGTCGATGGCGGCCTCACCTCATGAAACGAGCGCATTGATGGTCACCTTTTCCACCCGCGCCCCGAAACTTTGTGGCATTGTCACCGCCTTACCGGAGACGGTCAGCGAAAACGCCGACTTAGGGATAACCTTTGGCGTGGACGCCATGGCCAAGATCATGTCGGTGACCGGCATCGAACGGCGACCGGTATCGACCCATCATACAGTCAGCGATCTGGGCGAGGCGGCGGCGGCGCAACTTATTGACAGGCTGGGCTGGGACCGCGCCAGTATCGGTCTGTTGATCGTCATTACTCAGACGCCGGATTATCCTCTGCCGTCAACGGCCTGTATCCTGCAAAACCGTCTGAAGCTGGGCATGCATACGGCGACCTTCGATCTGGCGCTGGGCTGTTCCGGTTACGGTTACGGCCTGTCCGTCGCCAATGCGATGATGCAGTCAGGCGGTATTACCCGCGCCCTGCTTGTCTCGGGCGATATCACCACACGCATGATTTCGGAGTCCAACCGGTCTCTGGCGCCGTTGTTCGGCGATGCCGTGGCGGTGACAGCGCTGGAACTGGACGACGGCGGACACATCGCCTTCGACCTCGGGTCAGATGGCTCGGGAGCGCCCTACCTGATATCAAAAACCGGCGGGCTGGCGGCGCCGGGGAAGCCTGAGCTATTCATGGACGGCACCCAGGTCATGGCCTTTTCCCTGAAGCAGGTCGCGCCGTCGATCGCCCGCGCCCTGGCGGCGGCCGGACGTGACATCGGCGACATCGATCACATCATCCTGCATCAGGCCAACGCCATGATGCTCAAGACCTTGGGGCAAAAGATCAAGGCGCGGGAGGATCAGCTGGTCTATGCCATACGCGACTTCGGCAACACCTCGTCCACCTCCATTCCCCTGGCGATATGCGACCATCTGAACCGGGTAGCGCCGCGGCCTGACCTGTCGCTTTTGCTGTGCGGTTTCGGTGTCGGCTGGTCCTGGGCGACGACCGTATGGCAAACGCCGTCGCCGGTCTGCCACGACATCATACGGGTGGCCTAGAATTTTATTTTTACGCACTTTTTAATCCGAAAAGTGCGTCACACTCTTCGGAAAGTGCTCCAGACATGCGGCTGTTGATCCGTACCGAGGCATCACCCCAGATCGGCATGGGCCATTTCATGCGCTGTTTCGCCATTGCCGAAACGGCGCGTGCACAGGGCATCCCCGTGACCTTCCTGCTCAATGAATTGGGCGATGCCGCGGCGGCGCGGTTGGATGAAATTGGTGCTGCGGGAGTGGCGGTCGGCGGCTCCCCCGGCTCGGCGGCGGACTTCATGGCCACGGGCGCGCTGAACCTCTCCCGCGACCGAGGCTGGCTGCTGATCGACAGCTATCAGGTGACGGAAGACTATCTGACGCTCCAGACTCACGCCGCCCGTGTGGCAGTGATCGACGATATGAACGCCTTGGCGCGCTATGATTGCGATCTGATCATCAATCCCGCGCAAGCGGCGCGTCGGACTGACTATGAACGCAAGACCTCGGCGCGGCTATGCCTCGGTGCCGATTATGCCTTGATCCGGAAGGAGTTTTTGCAGCATGGCGATGAGGCATGCGATGACGGCTTCATTGCAATACTGTTCGGCGGCAGCGATCCGCTGCAACTGAGTGGCCGATGCGCGCGCCTCTTGCGTGAGACGCTGCCGGATACGCCGATCCGAATTATTGCCGGGCCGGCAAATATCCATACCGCCGATCTGATGAGGTTGGAACAAGAGTTAAACGTGGTCTCCGTTGTGCAAAATCCGGCCAGTGTTGCGCAAGCGCTGCGTGGCGCGTCCTTGGTGCTGACGGCGGCCGGTGGCAGTGTCGGCGAGATGGCAGCCATGGGCTTGCCGGCGCTCGTTTTGGTCGTCTACGACAACCAGGCGTCGGCCCTAAAAGCCTGCCAGTATCCGGTCATCGATGTCCGCGCGGGCTTGCCGGACGATTTGGCGCGTGAAATCAAACAACTCATGGATGACCCAGCCCGCCGCGCCAATATAGCGCACCACGCGCATGCCGTGGTCGACGGAAATGGGCCCAAACGCATTGTGGAGGTAATGAAAAATGTATGAGTTCCTGTCCTACCGACCGGTCGTACCCGGTGATGCCCGCTTGTTATTGGACTGGCGCACGGCCCCGCATATCACCAAATACATGCTGACCGATGTGCCCTATGACATCGCGCGTCAGGAGCAGTGGATCGCGGCGTGCAATGCGCGCGATGACTACGAGCATTGTGTTATTCAGATTGAGGGTCGCGACGTTGGCTATGCGTCGATCACCGTCACCGACAAGCGGTCGAGCATCGGCGAAATCGGTGTCTATATTGGTGACAGTTCGGCGCCGAAAGAACTGACCGCCTACAACTTCGTAGGCACGCTCAATCATGCCTTCTTCACCATGGGGCTGCACAAGCTGGTCAATCATGTTGTCGACTGGAATGACCGCACGGTCCGTGCCCAGGCGTTCAACGGCTATCGCCATGTCGGTGTGCTGAAAGACCATGCGCTAAAGGACAGCATTCGCCACGATCTGCATATTTTCGAGCAGACGGCGGCGGAGTGGGCGGCTTTCCGTAAAAAATTTCGTGATACCCGTAACTGGTGGGGCGAAGAGACCGTATATAGGGGCCTATGAAGGAGCGTCCTATGAGCAAATCCAGCTTGGGTTTCGACCTGACACCGCCTACGCCGCAACAGATTGAGGACCTGGCCGCGCGCCTGGATCCCGAAGCGCGCCGCATCCTGCTTGACCACGGTACCGAGCCGCCATTTTGCGGCAAGTTCGACGAGTATGAGGATGAAGGCACCTATATCTGCAATCTGTGCGACCTGCCGTTATTCGACAGTCACGCCAAGTTCCATTCGGGATCGGGCTGGCCCAGCTTTTATCAGGGCATCGCCCCCGACCATATTCGCAATATCGCCGATCGGTCGCATGGCATGGTCCGCATCGAAATCCGCTGCGCCCGTTGTGACTCCCACCTTGGTCACGTCTTCGAAGACGGGCCGCGTCCAACGGGCCTGCGCTATTGCCTCAACTCGGTCGCCATGGACTTCGTGCCGGAGGCGCAGGCGCTGCCCGATCGCCTGGGGCGCGGCGCTCCGGAAGGTCAGCCAATCGGCGACTAAGGCGTTTATTGAGTGCCTAACAAAAAAGCGGCTCCGTAAGGAGCCGCTTTTCATTTTCCGTGTACGGATTATACAGCACCTAGGCTGCCAATTGACTAGACTGGCAATTGATAGGCCGTCTTGACGATGGTGTAGAATTCCTTGGCATAGGCGCCTTGTTCGCGTGGGCCGAAGGAGCTGGCCTTACGGCCGCCGAACGGGACGTGGTAGTCAACGCCGGCGGTCGGCAGGTTGACCATGACCATACCGGCCTGGATGCGGCGCTTGAAAGTTTCCGCCGACTTGAGCGACTTGGTGCAGATACCGGCCGACAGGCCCATTTCCGTGTCGTTGGCAACTTTGATGGCTTCTTCCAGATCCTTGACGCGGATGACAGAGGCAATGGGGCCGAAGACTTCTTCTTTGTTGATCGCCATGTCCGGGGTCGTCTTGTCGATCAGGGTCGGAGCGTAATAATAGCCCGGCGTCCCGAAGGTGAGGTCTTCACCGCCAGCGACGATAGCGCCGCCTTCGGCCTTGGCCTTGGCAACGGCGTCACGGGCGATGTTGAGTTGTTCCTGGCTAGCGATTGGGCCCATCTGGACGCCGTCAGCGCGGGAGTCACCCACCTTGATCGCCTTGGCGGCTTCGGCCAGCCGGGCCACGAAGATATCGGCGATGCCTTCGGTGACAATAATCCGCGAAGAGGCGGTGCAGCGGTGACCGGAGGAGAAGAAGGACGAGTTCAGCACCGAATTGACGGCGTTGTCGAGGTCGGCATCGTCAAGGACGACAACCGGGTTCTTGCCGCCCATTTCGCACTGGACGCGCTTGCCCTTGGCGACCGCCTGGTCACGGACGCGCGTACCCGTCGGCACCGAGCCGGTGAAGGAAATGGCGTCGCAGCCGTCGATCATCAGCGGACCGGCGACCGAACCACGGGCGAACACCATGTTCAGCACGCCCTTGGGCAGGCCGGCGCGGTTCAGAATGTCGGCCAGTTCCCAGGCGCAGGCCGGGGTGAGTTCGGCGGGCTTGAAGACAACCGTGTTGCCGAAGGCGATGGCGGGGGCCATCTTCCACGCCGGAATGGCGATGGGGAAGTTCCAGGGGCAGATCAAGCCGATGACGCCGACCGGCTCACGGGTGATTTCGACCTTTACGCCGGGACGAACCGAATCAAGCACTTCGCCGTGCGCGCGCAGGGCTTCGCCCGCGAAAAACTTGAAGATGTGGCCGGCGCGGGTGACTTCGCCGATGCCTTCGGGCAGGGTCTTGCCTTCTTCGCGCGACAGAAGCGCGCCCAGTTCGGCCTTGCGGGCCAGGATTTCCGTACCGGCATTGTCGAGCACGTCGAAACGCTGCTGCGGCGTCGAATACTGCCAGGTTTCGAAGGCGTCGCGGGCAGCCTTGACGGCGGCGTTGACTTCGGATTCGCCGGCGACGGCATAGGTGCCGATGATGTCGTTGGTGTCGGACGGGTTGATGTCGTTGAACGTCTTTTCCGTGACGACCCATTCGCCGTTAATCAGATTGCCCTTGGTGGTCATGACCTATGGTCTCCTCATTTAGGTGGCATTATTCGGGATACGCGTGATGCGGCTCTATAGGCCGTTGTGGTAGCGCTCACAAGGTGGATATTGTGAGCTCTTATATAGTCAGACAAATGTTTGATGGGAAGCCCGGTGGGTATAATTTATTCATTGTGTACAGGTTTTTTATTTTGACTGCGGCGGATAACCACAGGGTTGCGCTTTAATTTGGCGCTATGTTAGCGTGAAGGCGCGAAGCGCTTTCCCGGGGGGTATCTGTGCAAAACAAGAGTCTGAGTTTCACGACAATAAAAGGGTTTCCGGTTCGGCTGGACCGATCGGGCAAGACGGTTAAGGTCCTGCTTCAGGAAGGCGACATTCAGCACAAATTCGTCCTGGTTGACGTCGTTTCGGTGGGTGGCGACGAGTATGTGCTGGTGGTTGACACCGGCAGCAAGATTCGAATTTCCCGGGAAAATGCCGAAAAGGCAAAGGCGCTTCTTATTCTACCCGGAAAGTCGTTCGGTATTGGCAAATGGATAGCCATTGGTGCTGGCGTCCTGTTTGGGCTATATCTGATCGGCAGCCTTTCCGGCTCGAAAGACAAGCCGGCGACCGGGGGTACTGAGTCGTCGAGCAAACAAGCCGATTCATCCAGCTCACAAGTTGCGGCGTCAAGCGCCTCTTCGATAGCGACGAATTGGCGCTATCAGACTGAGACCGATACGATGAGTGGCAAGACGTCGCACAGCGCCGCTGTCGATAGTGAGAACACCGTCAATTTCAGCTTTCCCTACAACGGTGCTCAACACGGTGAATTAACGCTGCGCAAACATCCCCGATACGGCAACGACGTCATTCTCAGCATAACAAAGGGACAATTCCTTTGTAATTCTTATGATGGTTGCAGCGTGCTGGTCAAATTCGACGATAAGCCGCCCGTCAAGTTCACCGCTGCGGAGGCCGCTGACCACAGCACAGAGCTGCTGTTCATCCGCAATTACAAGCGCTTTTCCGAAAGTCTGCAAAGTGCCAAGCGCGTCGTGATCGAAGCGCCTGTTTACCAGGAAGGCAGCCCAGAGTTTGAATTCGACGTCAGCCAATTCGATGCCAAACAAATGGCGGGGTCCTGATTTACTGAAACCTTGGGAAATGCCTTTTGAGATGCATTGATCTCATATGCTGGTTAAAGCCAAAACGACCGCCAAGTTGGCGGGACAGTTGAAGGCAGGTATCATGGCTATTCCATTTATCGATCTCGGCATCCAGCGCGAACGTATCGGCGCGAAGATCGAGGACGCCGTTCTCAAGGTTATCAAGCATGGCGCCTACATCATGGGGCCGGAGGTCAAGGCGTTCGAAGCCGACATGTCCGCCTTTGCCGGCGCGAAGCATACCCTGTCCTGCGCCAACGGCACCGATGCTATCGAACTGATCCTTCTGAGCTTGGGCGTGGCTAAGGGCGATGCGGTGTTCGTGCCCGCCTTCACCTTTGTCGCTACGGCCGAAGTCGTGCCGATGACGGGCGCCGAGCCGGTCTTCTGCGATATCCAGGCTGACACCTATAATATCGACCCTGCCAAGCTGGAGGCGGCCATTCAGGCCGTGCAGGCTGAGGGCCGGTTGAAGCCCGCCGCCATCATCGCTGTCGATCTTTTCGGTCAGCCGGCGGATTATCCCGCTCTGTCGGACATCGCCAAAAAATACGGACTGCATTTGATTTGCGATTCGGCGCAGGGGTTTGGCGGCACCATCGACGGCCGGCAGCCGCTGGAGTGGTGCGTCGCCACGGCGACCAGCTTCTATCCGGCCAAGCCGCTGGGCTGCTACGGTGATGGCGGCGCGGTGGTGACCAATGACGACGCGCTGATGGAGAAGATGATTTCTTTCCGGGTGCACGGCGGCGCGACGCCGACCGACGCGGCCACGATGAACTACACGCACGAAGCCAAGTACCTCAATGTCCGCATTGGCATGAATTCGCGTTTGGACAGCATCCAGGCGGCCGTCCTGATCGAGAAGCTGGCTATTTTCGGTGAGGAAATCGAACTGCGCCAGACCGTAGCCCGGCGCTACAACGAACTCCTGGGCGGAAAGGTTATATCGGTGCCGCACGTCCGGGACGGATACGTGTCGACCTGGGCGCAATATACCATAGAGCATGAAAGCCGCGACGCCTTGCAGGCGCACCTTCGGGCCAAGGGCGTGCCGTCGGCGGTCTATTATCCGATCCCCTTGCATCAGCAACCGGGCTACGCCATGTTCACGTCGGGAACGGGTGATCTGGCGGTATCGGAGGCCAAGTCAAAGACGGTGATCAGCTTGCCGTTCAGCCCCTATCTCGATACGGCGACCCAGGACGAGATCGTCGCGGCGGTCCTGTCGTTCGAAAATCAGGGATAGGTCGGCGCGCGGGATATCGGCTTGAATAGGCCATTTATGCCCTTTGCTTGACGCTACTGCGCGAGTTTGTGGCATGTTGTCGGAAAATTTCTCAAATTTACTCGGCTTGCCGGTAAAATTTGTCTTTTCAAGCCGATAATCTTCCGCTATGGACAAAAAATACCCCTACTTCGCGTGTGCAAAACCCGGGCTTATGCTCCGTGGCGCGCCGGATGTGTGTTTGGGTGGCGATTGGTCTTTTTGGGGTGACGGGAAAACATGGCGCTTATTCAGTCAGGCACGAATGTCGTGGCGGCAGCTCCCAAGCTGCTGGCGCATCAGGCTGCCCTGAGCCTGAATGCCGGCGATACGGCGTGGATGATCGTAGCGACCGCCCTGGTTCTGTTCATGACTTTGCCTGGACTGGCATTGTTTTACGGCGGCATGGTTCGCAAGAAGAACCTTCTGTCAACTTTGGCGCAATCGGTGGCGGTCACGGTCATCGCGACGGTGCTGTGGATTCTGATCGGTTATAGCCTGGCATTTGGTGTCGGCGGCGGAAATGCTGATAGCGTCATAAACAAGATCGTCGGCGGATTCGATATCGCCTTGCTGAATGGCGTCAAGCTCGACACCGCTTATAAAGCCGCGCCGAACCTGCCGGAATATCTCTGGATCGCTTACCAGATGACCTTTGCCATCATAACGCCCGCCTTGATCGCCGGTTCGATCGTCGAGCGCATGAAATTTTCCGCTTTCTGTCTGTTCATCGCTCTATGGTCGGTGCTCGTCTACGCGCCGGTCTGCCATTGGGTATGGGGCGGCGGCTTTTTGGGCACCATGGGTGTTCTGGATTTCGCCGGCGGGGCGGTGGTGCACGTCAACTCCGGTGTCGCGGGTCTGGTCGCCTGTCTGGTGCTCGGCAAGCGTAAGGGCTTTGGCCGCGACAATATGGCCCCGCACAACCTCGGCTACACCATGATCGGTGCTTCGATGCTGCTGTTCGGGTGGATCGGCTTTAATGCCGGTTCGGAATGGGCCGCCGATAGCCGCGCGTCGGTCGCCATGCTCAACACCATCGTCGCCACCATGACCGGCGCCATCGGTTGGATCGTGCCGGAATGGTGGGAACGCAAACAGCCGACCCTGCTGGGCATGGTGTCCGGCATGATTGCTGGTCTTGTTGCCATCACGCCGGCGGCGGGTTTCGTAACCCCGGGTGGCGCCATGCTGATCGGCCTGATCACCGGCCCCGTTTGCTACCTGGCATCGACCTATATAAAGAACATATTTAAATACGACGACTCGCTCGACGCCTTCGGCGTCCATGCGGTCGGCGGATTTACCGGCGCCCTCCTGACAGCGGTCTTTGCCAATACCGCCATAAATCCGGCGGGGGCGGGCGCCTCTGTACTTAAACAGTTTATTGGCCTGGTAGTGGTCATAGGCTGGAGCGCCATTCTCACCTACCTCATTCTCATGGTCTGCAAGTTTACAACAGGCCTGCGAGTAACAGAGGAAGAGGAGATCGAGGGCCTCGATCAATCGCAGCACGGGGAGACCCTGCACGGATAAACTCAAAAGGCTGAAAGGCTGGACTGAAGTTTCCCCCTCGCGATTGATCTCCAGGCCCACCCCACACGGGGCGGCCGCGGGACCAGCCGAGGGGGTTCGCATGTCAGAGCCTTATGCGACGGCGGCGAACTGGTTACTTTGGAAACAACAACGGCAAATATGTCATCTGTGGTAAAAAAGCTGACAGACCCTTGCCGGAACTGAGATTTGAACTTTTCTTCGGAGGCGTTTTACGCTTTTAGCACCTGCGAAGAGTACCGGGCCTGAAAAGGTCGTTTTGAGTAGAAAAGGGTGATCGTATGGATACGAACCGTTTCGTGATTGAAGTCAAAAAGACGCCGTCGAAGACAGATGCGAAGACACGCATCGAAAACTTCAACGAAATCTACGCCGACTTCAAACCGACACAGGCCTCGCATCAGGCATCGCGCTGCGCGCAATGCGGCGTCCCCTTCTGCCAGCACGGCTGCCCGCTGTCGAACAACATCCCCGACTGGCTGCGCCTGACCGCCGAAGGGCGCCCGCAGGAGGCCTGGGAGCTGTCGTCGGCCACCTCGACCCTGCCGGAAATCTGCGGCCGCATCTGCCCGCAGGATCGCCTGTGCGAAGGCTCATGCGTGCTGGAACAGTCCGGCTGGCAGAACGTCACTATCGGCAGTGTCGAACGCTATCTCGGCGACATGGCCTTCGAAAACGGCTGGATCGAGCCGATCGTGCCGGAAACCGAGCGGTCGCAATCCATCGCCATCATCGGCGCGGGCCCGGCGGGCATCGCCGCTGCCGACCGTCTGCGCACCCTGGGTTACAAGGTCACCATCTATGACCGCTACGACCGGGCCGGTGGCCTGCTAGTCTATGGCATCCCCTCGTTCAAGCTGGAAAAGCACGTTGTTGCTCGCCGCACCGACCGCCTGGCCCAGTCCGGCGTCGAATATGTCATGAACTGCGATATCGGCACCGATATCAGCTTCGAGGAACTGCGTGAAAAGCACGACGCCATCCTGGTCGCCACTGGCGTCTACAAGGCGCGCCGCCTGAGCGTGCCGGGATGCGGATCAAAGGGCGTGGTCGCGGCGCTCGACTATCTGATTACCTCTAACAAGGTCGGCTTCGGCGACCAGATCGAAGACTTCGCCAACGGCCGCCTCGACGCCAATGGCAAGCATGTCGTCGTCATCGGCGGCGGCGATACGGCCATGGACTGCGTGCGCACGGCGACGCGCCAGGGCGCCAAGTCTGTGACTTGCGTCTACCGCCGCGACCGCGCCAACATGCCGGGCTCCGACCGTGAAGTCGCCAATGCCGAGGAAGAAGGCGTGCGTTTTGAATGGCTGTCGGCCCCCAAGGCGGTGCTCGGTGACGCCGAAACGGTCGAAGGCTTGAAGATCCAGCGCATGCGCCTGACGACTCCCGACGCGCAAGGTCGCCAGGGTATCGAGGATATCCATGGCAATGAAGCCGATCTCCCCGCCGATCTGATCATCGAAGCCTTGGGCTTCGAACCGGAAAACATGCCGCTGATGTTCAATGAACCGAAACTGGAAGTGACCCGCTGGGGTACGCTCAAGACGATGGCCGGCGAGTTCGCCACTACGGTAAAGGGTGTCTTCGCCGCCGGCGATATCGTGCGTGGCGCCTCGCTCGTCGTGTGGGCGGTCCGTGAAGGCCAGGACGCCGCCGCCGACATCCACCATTATCTTCAAACCGAACTCCTCGTTCCGGCCAACGCCAACGATGACGCTTCCTACGCGCTGGGAGCCGCGGAATAATCATGACCCATTTTGACTCGTACGCCCACTATCAAAACCAACGTCAGCGCCTCATCGACGGCCATGCCTATGATCCGGAATCGGAAATCTCGGCCTGCGGCGTCGGCGCCGTCTGCGCCATCGATGGCAAGGAACGCCGCGATGTCGTCGAACTGGCGATCAAGGCGCTGAAGGCTCTATTCCATCGTGGCGCGGTCGATGCCGACGGCAAGTCCGGCGACGGCGCGGGCATCATGATCAATGTGCCGCAGGAATTTTTCCGCGAACAGGTCGAGCGTATTGGCCACAAGCCGCGTCCTGGCCCCATCCTGGTTGGTCAGGTCTTCCTGCCGCGTGCCGATCTGGGCGCTCAAGAATCCGCGCGGACCATCGTCGAATCCGAAGTCCTGCGCTCCGGCTTTTTCCTCTATGGCTGGCGCCAGGCGCCGGTGGACGTCGCCCAACTTGGCGAACGCGCCTCGGCCACCCGCCCGGAAATCGAACAGATCATGATGGCGGCCCCGGCGGGCCTGGAAGGCGAAGCTCTGGAACGCGCCATGTTCCTGTGTCGCCGCCGCATCGAAAAGCGGGTCGATGACGCGCACATCAACGATTTCTACCTGTGTTCCTTCTCGGCCAAGACCCTGATCTACAAGGGTATGTTCCGTGCCGAACTGGTCGATGATTTCTATCTTGACCTCAAGGACCCGCGCTTTATTTCGTCGGTGGCCATTTTCCACCAACGCTTCTCGACGAATACCTTCCCCGAATGGCGTCTGGCGCAGCCCTTCCGCATGCTGGCGCACAATGGTGAAATCAACACCCTGCGCGGCAACATCAACTGGATGAAGTCGCACGAAATCCGCATGGCGGCCACGACCTTCGGCGGTGACGCCAGCGACGTGAAGCCGGTGATCCAGCCGCGCGGTTCGGATTCGGCAGCGCTCGACAATGTCTTTGAACTGCTGGTCCGTGCCGGGCGCTCGGCCCCGATGGCCAAGGCGCTCCTGATCCCCGAAGCGGCCGGTAAGGACGTGACGGTATCGGAGTCGAACAAGGCGCTGTATGCCTACTGCAACGCCGTCATGGAACCGTGGGACGGCCCGGCCGCCATCTGCGCCACTGACGGTCGCTGGGTTATTGCGGGCAAGGATCGCAACGGCTTGCGCCCGCTGCGCGTCACCGAGACCAAGGACGGCCTGCTGATCGTCGGTTCGGAAGCCGGCATGACCGGCGTGGCGGATGAACGCGTCACCCGCCGTATCCACATCGCGCCGGGCCGCATGATCGCGGTCGACCTGCAGGACGGCAAGCTCTATTCCGAAAACGAAATCATCGATCAACTGGCCCAGAAGCACGATTACAAGGGCTGGCTGGAAAACATGGTCGAGCTTGAACCCCTGATCGCGCCCGGACCTGAGCCGCGCCTGTATCAGGGCGAAGAGCTGCATCGCCGCCAGATCGCGGCTGGCTTTACCCTGGAAGACCTCGACAGCGTCCTCGACCCCATGGTCAAGGATGGCAAGGAAGCCATCGGCTCTATGGGTGACGACACGCCCCTGGCCGTCCTGTCGGAACAGTGGCGCCCGCTGGCTCACTATTTCCGCCAGAACTTCGCCCAGGTGACCAACCCCCCGATCGACCCTTTGCGTGAATCTCAGGGCATGTCGCTCAAGACGCGCTTCAAGAACCTCGGCAACATCCTGGCGGAAGACGAAGCCCAGACCGACGTGTTCGTTCTGGAATCTCCGTTCCTGACGACCTTGATGTATGAGCGCATGGTCACGTTCGACAATGTTGGCCATGTCGCCAAGCTCGACTGTACCTTCCCCGTGCCGCATGAAGACGCCCTGCCGGGCGCTGCCTTGCAGCAGGCGCTGGAAGCCCTGCGCGACGACGCCATATCGGCCGTCGCCAATGACAAGGCCAGCATGATCGTTCTGACCGACGAAGCGTTGGGAGCAGACCGTCTGGGCGTACCCATGATCCTGGCCGCAGCCGCGGTGCATTCGCGCCTGGTGCAAAAGGGCTTGCGTTCGTTCGTCTCTATCGTCGTGCGCACATCGGAAGCCATGGACCCGCATGCCTTCGCCGTGCTGGTTGGGGTCGGCGCTACCGCTATCAACCCCTATCTGTCGCTGGAACTCCTGCAGGAACGCCTGGCCCAGGGGCGCTATCCCGGCCTGGACGAGCACAAAGCCTTCCTGAACTACAAGAAGTCCATCGAAGCCGGCCTGATGAAGATTCTGGCCAAGAAGGGCATCAGTGTCATTTCCTCCTATCGTGGCGGCTACGAATTCGAGGCGCTCGGTTTGTCGCGGGCCCTTGTCGCCGAGTACTTCCCCGGCGTGACCTCGCGTATTTCCGGCATCGGCCTGTCCGGGATCGAACAGAAGCTGACCAAGCTCCATCTCAGCGCCTGGGCCAAGAAGCCGGTCACCCCGATCGGCGGCTTCTACAAGATGCGCGCCGCCGGTGAAACGCACTATTACCAGCCGAAGCTGATCCATCTGCTTCAGGACGCGACGACGCGTGACGATTACGAGGTCTTCAAGAAGTATTCAGGTCTGATCGCTGACATGTCGAAAAAGGCGCCGACCGCGCCGCGCGATCTGCTGGCCTGGGAAGGTAAGTCGCCGGCCATCGCCATCGAGGAAGTCGAAAGCGTCAACGAAATCCGCAAGCGCTTTGTTACGCCGGGCATGTCGCTCGGCGCCTTGTCGCCGGAAGCGCACGAAACCCTCAATATCGCTATGAACCGCATCGGCGCCCGTTCGGTGTCCGGTGAGGGCGGCGAAGACCCAGAGCGTTATCACCGCCGGCCTAACGGTGACAATCCGAACTCGGCCATCAAGCAGATTGCCTCGGGTCGCTTCGGTGTTACCGCCGAATATCTCAACAACTGCCGCGAGATCGAAATCAAGGTCGCCCAGGGTGCCAAGCCCGGCGAAGGCGGCCAATTGCCGGGCTTCAAGGTCACCGAATTCATCGCCCGCATGCGTCACTCGACGCCGGGTGTTGGCCTGATCTCGCCGCCGCCGCACCACGACATCTACTCGATCGAAGACCTGGCGCAGCTTATCTACGATCTCAAGCAGATCAATCCGCGTGCCCGCGTCACGGTCAAGCTGGTGTCCCAGTCTGGCATCGGTGCGGTTGCCGCCGGCGTGGCCAAGGCCAAGGCCGATGCGATCCTCGTCTCTGGCAATGTCGGCGGCACGGGTGCATCGCCCCTGTCTTCGATCAAGTTCGCTGGCCTGCCGTTCGAACTGGGTCTGTCCGAAGCCCATCAGGTCCTGACCCTGAACAATCTGCGCGGCCAGATCCGTCTGCGCGCCGACGGCGGTATGCGTACCGGCCGTGACATCGTCATCGCCGCCTTGCTCGGGGCCGAAGAGTTCGGCATCGGTACGGCATCTCTGGTGGCCATGGGCTGCCTGATGGTGCGTCAGTGCCAGTCGAACACCTGTCCGGTCGGAGTTTGCGTCCAGGACGAGCGCCTGCGCGCCAAGTTCACCGGCACACCGGAAAAGGTCATCAACCTGTTCACCTTCATTGCCCGTGAAGTGCGTGAAATCCTGGCGTCGCTCGGTCTGCGTTCGCTTCAGGAAGCGGTAGGCCGCACCGACCTGCTGCAACAGATATCGCGCGGCGGCATCCATCTCGACGATCTCGATTTGAACCCGTTGCTCGTTCGCGTCGATCTCGATCCGGGTGCGACCATCACAGCGGCCGATGAGATCAATGAAGTCGCCGATACGCTGGACGCCCAGATCGTCCGCGATGCCGCCTATATGTTAGAACGCAAGGAAAAAATGCAGTTGACCTATGACGTGCGCAATACCATGCGCGCCGTGGGCACCCGCACCTCATCTCACATTGTCAGCAAGTACGGCAATACGCTGGATGAAGGCCATCTCAAGCTCGAACTGCTGGGTTCGGTCGGTCAGTCCCTCGGTGCCTTCGCCGTCAAGGGCCTGACGATCAACCTCATCGGCGAGGCCAATGACTATGTCGGTAAGGGCCTGTCCGGCGCCACCATCGCCATCCGCCCGAAGGCCTGGCAGGAAAACCAGGCCCTGGCCGGCAACACCCTGCTGTACGGTGCCACCTCAGGTCAGCTCTACATTGCCGGTACGGTTGGCGAACGCTTCGCCGTGCGTAACTCTGGCGCGACGACGGTGGTCGAAGGTGTGGGGGCGCACGGTTGTGAATACATGACCGGTGGCGAAGTCGTCATCCTCGGTAAGGTCGGCGCTAACTTCGGCGCCGGCATGACCGGTGGTGTCGCCTATATCTACGATCCGGATCAAACCCTCGCCAGCTATGTCAATCCGGAAGGCATCACGCTGCGTGGCGTTCCTGACGCCAATATTGAGCGGCTGAAGGCCTTGGTTACAGCGCATCTTGTCCGGACGGCTTCACCGCGCGCTCAGGCCATACTGGACGACTGGGACAATAGCCTGAAAGCTTTTGTCGAGGTCATGCCGAATGAGATACTGGCTATCCAGCAGAAGCAGGCCAAATCGGCCTGAGCCCCTATAATAAAGGTCCGACAGGCATAATAGATTGGGGGCGGCTCATTGGGCCGCCCTTTTTATATCCAGTGCCAAACAGCAATAACTAGATATTAAGCGTTTTCTTTGCTTACTGAAATTGGAGACAAGCAAGGGGAATTTCATGTCCAGACGCGTCCTCATATTGGAAGACAGCCGGACCCAGGCCATTATCATCAGCAAGATGTTTCAGCGCGCTGGCTATGAAGCCATTTGCGTCGTCGATCAGACGGATGCTTTGGCACAATTACGCACCCAATCCTTCGGTTTGCTGGTGCTGGACGTCTTTATCGAGGCGCGCAATACGCTCGACGATCTCGAGGTGTATCGCGAAATGGCGCCTCAGGTGCCTATCGCCATCATGACCGCTGGCCAGCTTGACAATCCCGATGCTGGCGCAACCGCGCTGAACAAGGCGCGCCGGGCCCGTGTCAACTTCCTGCTGCCCAAGCCTTTTTTCTATGATGACGTGAAACAAGTGTGCGAAGACGTTGATGCCTTCTGGGCGCGAAGCGGGGCCGACAACTCCCTTTCGGCGGCTGGATAGGCCGCGCATATGA
Source organism: Asticcacaulis sp. AC466 (assembly GCF_000495815.1). Taxonomy (GTDB): domain Bacteria; phylum Pseudomonadota; class Alphaproteobacteria; order Caulobacterales; family Caulobacteraceae; genus Asticcacaulis. Next base: position 277,493 of record NZ_AWGE01000001.1, read on the forward strand.
CCCTTGCTGCCGCACCCAAGTCCGAGCCTGAATTTGATCCGATGCTTCAGACGGCCATGCGCACGTCCGAGGAGTTGGTCTCCCTCATGAACGCCTTCTTCGTCCGACTCGATACGCGTCGGTCGGGGGATTTCATTTCCATTGCCGATGAAATCAACAAGGCCAAGACTGAAATCCGTTCGCTGCGGCCTCAGGATATTTCCGAAACCCGACTGCCGACAGCCGGCGCAGAGTTGCTGGCCATCACGCGTGATACCGAAAACGCGACAAATGTCATTATGACGGCCGCCGAAACCATGTTGGGCCTCGATGCCTCCGCGCCCGACGTCAAGGACCGGGTTGATGACGAGGTGATGAAGATTTTCGAAGCCTGCTCGTTTCAAGATATTACGGGACAGCGCGTTTCAAAGATTGTTCAAGTCCTGACCCAGATCGAGCAACGCGTCAGCCGGTTGGCGGAAGCGATCGGCCTTGATGACGCGTCACCGCCCGAATTGACGGCGGAAGAAAAACGCCAACGCGACCTGCTGCTGAACGGCCCCGCTATAGGCGGACCGGAGACGCAGCAGGCGGATATCGATAATCTGTTTAGCTCGGACGTAACGGCCGCCGACGCAGATAAACAAAATTCTCAGGACGATATTGACGCCCTGTTCGACTAAATGCCGAATGCATGAAACAAAAATGTGATTTCATCGTACGGTTGCGTATGCTTAGTTTGATGCGGAATATTTCGATATAATCAAGTGACCAACTGGAGAGCGGCATGAGCGCGATCTCAACTCATCGCGCCGGCTATGGACCGGAGGTGACAGGCATGGACCCGCCCAGTATTCTCATTGTCGATGATCGTTGGCAGAATCTTCTGGCTACCGAAGCGCTGCTGAAACCCCTCGGGGCGGTCATGGTCACGGCGGATTCCGGCGAAAAAGCCCTCGACTTGGTGCTACAACGCGAATTTGCCCTTGTATTGATGGACGTTCAGATGCCGGGGATGGATGGGTTCGAAACCGCACGTCTCATGAAGACGCGGCCCTCCATGAGCGGCGTCCCCATATTGTTCGTTACGGCGATCAGCAAGGAAGATCATTTCGCTACCGAAGCTGCCGGCATCGGCGCCGCCGATTATATCTTCAAGCCGTTCAATCCGGAATTGATGAAGAGCAAGGTCAAGGTCTTCCTCGATCTCTATCTCCAGCGGCAGCAGATTCTCAAGCTCAATGCCACCCTGCGCCAATCCAACGAGGAGTTGGAACGCTTTGCTTATGTGTGTTCGCACGATATGCAGGAACCGGCGCGCATGATGCACGCCTTTGCGGGCATCCTGGCGGAGGAAGCGGCGGGCCAGCTTGACGAAGCCAATATGACCCACGTTCGCTATATCCGCGACAATGCCGTCCGTATGCAGACGATGATTAAGGACATCCTCGGCTTTTCCAGAATTGGCCGGGAAGAGGTCAAGCTGGAATCTGTCGACGTTCAGGCTGTTCTGGATGACCTCATGCCGGATTTTCAGGATGTCATGGCTGAAAAACAAGCGGTTATCACTGCGGGCGCTCTGCCGGTGGTTGAGACCAGCCCCACCTTGATGCGCATTTTGTTGCAGAACCTGATCGGCAACGCACTTAAGTTCCAGGATGGGACGCGCAGGCCGGAGATTGCCATCACCGCGATGCGGGAAACGCGTGGCCGGGGGGCGAATGGGCCCATGTGGCGTTTTGATGTGACAGACAACGGTATTGGCATAGATCCTGTCTTTCACGAACGTATTTTCCAGATCTTCCAACGTCTGCATAGCTTCGACGACTATGTCGGCACAGGTATCGGCCTGTCGACCTGCCGCAAGTTCCTGCGGCTGTGCGGCGGCGACATCACTGTGCGCTCCAAGCCGGGTGAAGGCAGCACGTTCAGCTTTACCTTACCGGCCTAGGGTGCGCCTCGCCTGACGCAACTGCTCGGAAGCGGCGAGGTCCTGGGCAAGGCCAATGACCTGATCCGCTGTCAGGCTCGATGCCTCCAGCCCGCCAGTCATGCCATGACGGGCGTAGATTTCTTTCGCTTCCGGCGATCCTATGAAGCCCCCCATAGCCCATTCCGGAAAGGCGCGGGTCGTTGCATATCCGCAGGTAGGTGTCTTCGACCATGCCGCGTTCACCTTCCAGAACCTGGACGAAACTCGATTTGTCGAAAATCAGAAAGCCGGTGACACCGTTGCGATAGTTGTTCGTTTCTGACGCTGAGAGGATGTTTCTGATCGTGTTCAGGCCGCTGGTGCTGATGGTATAGCGGCTGTGATAAATAAGCTGGAACATGGCATTGCGGCTGGAGCTGGGTGTTAACAACCACCTAGGTCGCCAAAATATTGAAAGCGCGTTAAGGCCGCTTTGCGACATGCACCTCATTGAAATTTTACTGCGAAATGTGGATTTTCCAGCGTGAAGTGCTTTTCCGGAGACGACTCATGAAGCCCAATCGCCTTGTTTTTCCTCTTGTTGTGCTCGGTAGCGCAGCGGTGGCCCTGACGGCCTGCGCCAGCCTTGCGTCTCTGGGGCCTGTCGGCAATCCGTCCGTTCCGCAGCCGCAGAAACCGGTAGACCTCGAACAATATGCCGGTCTGTGGTACGAGGTTGGACGGTATGAAAACCGCTTTGAAAAAGACTGTGAAGGTGTCACAGCCGAATATCGCGCCCGTCCGGACGGGCTGATCGATGTTATAAATTCCTGTCATAAGGGTGGGCTCAGTGGCCCAGTCAAAACATCGCACGGCAAGGCCAAGGTGCTCAGCGGCAGCGATAACGCCAAGCTGAAGGTCTCTTTCTTTGGCCCGTTCTACGTCGGCGATTACTGGGTGCTCGACCACGCCAGCGACTATTCCTGGTCGATTGTCGGAGAACCGTCGGGACGCTATCTGTGGCTGCTTAGTCGCACGTCCAAACCCGATGACATGACGCGCAACACCTTGGAGGCGCGCACCCGGGAGCTGGGTTATAATTGGGACATGGTGCGCATGACCCAGCACTAAATTGGGGTGGCCTAGATCCCGTCCCCACCGTAGATCGGGTTGTGGATGCCGCATTCAACCTTTTCAGTGCCGGCCCAGCGGCCCGAGCGCGCATCTTCGCCGGCGGCGACCGGTTTGGTGCAGGTAAAGCAGCCGATAGACGGAAAGCCTTGTTCGACCAGTGGATGCGGCGGCAGATCGTGGTTCTTGAAATAGGCTTCGACATCATCCGATGTCCATGTCGCCAGCGGATTAATTTTGAAGTGTCGGCCGTCGAATTCGACAATCGGCAACTTTGCACGGGTGGCGCTCTGGTGGCGTTTGCGGCCAGAAATCCAGGCGCCGTAGCCGTCCATGAAGCGGCTTAGGGGCCGCACCTTGCGCAAATCGCAGCAGGCATCCGGGTTGGTGCGCCAAAGGGTGCCCTTGGCGTCCTCATCGGCGGCTTCGCTTTCGTCCGCCTTCAGATTAATGACGTTTTTGAGGCCCAGGCGTGCCGCCAATTCGTCACGATATTGCAGAGTCTGGAAGAAGTGCCGGTCGGTATCGAGGAACAGAACGGGCAGGTCCGGTTCGATCTGGCCTACCATATGCAGCAGGGCAGCGGAATCGGCGCCGAAAGAAGACGACAGGGTGATATCCCCGACGAATTGCTCGTGAATCGCCTTTTGCAGGATTTCCTGCGCCGTCAGGTGTTCCCAGGCGTCGCTTAAATGCGCCGCGCGGGCCGCACCTTCCGTTGTTCTGTGGTCCTTTAGTATGTCTATCAAGACCGTCATGGTCGATGTCCTTAAGCGTTGTGACGCAACGCCCATGCGGGGCGGTTGGCATCGGCCGCGCCCTGATAAAATGTCGTGAAACGCGTCTTGGCGGCGGCGATGGCACCGGCCGGGTCGGAATCCTTCACCAGAAACTCGTTGAAACCGCACCGGAGCATGTGAAACAGCTGGTCGCGCAGCACGTCGCCGACGGCGCGAATGGCGCCGGTATAGCCCTCTTCACGCAGAATGCGCGCTGTCGAATAGCCGCGGCCGTCGCGATAGCCGGGGAAGGCGACCTCGATCAGGGTGATCTTTTCGATAAAGGGTAGAAGCAGGCGAACATCATCCGCCGGATTGACGCGCACGCCATAATGTCCGTTCAGACCGTCCAGCTCCCGCAGCGCCCGGTCGAAACCGAGCACATAGGGGCCGTCAACGCCGGTCGTATCTTCGTCATCGAGCAGAGTCCAGCCGTCCGGAATAATCTCGCCCTCAGAGGTCACGAGTTGAGGCGTATGGGATGAGTTAAGCGGGCTCATGGAGCGCCTCCGCGAAGGTGTCACGGCCAAGGCGTTCGAGCGCATCGATGAAGCGCTCGGACTCATCCGTCCGCAATTTGAGATACAACTGAACCACGCGCTCGATGGCGGCGGGTACGGCCTCGGCCGACAAACCCTTACCGGTGATCTGGCCCAAAGCGGCCTTTTCGTCGGCGCGCCCGCCCAGAAGAATCTGGTAAAATTCGATGCCCTGCTTGTCGACGCCCAATATGCCGATGTGGCCGACATGGTGGTGGCCGCACGCATTGATGCACCCGGAAATCTTGATCTGAAGATCGCCGATCTTGTCCGTTAACTCAGCATCGGCAAAACGCTGCGATATATCCTGGGCCAGCGGAATGGAGCGGGCATTGGCCAGGGTGCAATAGTCCAGGCCGGGACAGGCGATCATGTCGGTGATCTTGCCGCCATTGGCCGTGCTGAGATTGACGGCGTCAAGCTGGCGATAAAGTTCGTAGAGGTCGGTCTTGGCGACATGCGGCAGGATGATGTTCTGCTCATGACTGACACGCAGTTCGCCGTAGGCGAACTGGTCGGCGACATCGGCCATGACGTCCATCTGGGCGGACGACGCATCGCCCGGCGGCAACCCGACCGGCTTCAGCGAAATCGTCACCGACACATGGTCGTCGCGCTTATGGGCATGGGTGTTGTTCTTCACCCAGCGGGCAAAGGCGGGGTCGGCGATCTGAGCGCGTTCTAAGGCGACACGATCGAAGGTCTTGTCGGTAAAGACCGGGTCTGGAAAGAAACTCCGGATGCGGACGATTTCCGCCGAAGGGGCGTCAATCTTCGCCTTGTCGAGCGTATTCCACTCCTCTTCGACCTGACGGGCATATTCTTCCGGCCCCAGAGCTGACACCAGTATCTTGATGCGCGCCTTGTAGATATTGTCGCGGCGGCCATAGCGATTATAGACGCGCAGGGCGGCTTCGAGATAACTCAGCAACTGCTCGCCCGGCAGGCTTGACTTGATCAGGTGCCCCAGGTGCGGCGTGCGGCCCATGCCGCCACCGACATAGACATCAAAGCCTTCCGGCTTGGCATGCAGGCCGATATCGTGGACGCGGATGGCGGCCCGATCCTTCGCCGCGCCGGTAATCGCGATTTTGAACTTGCGCGGCAGGAAGGTGAATTCGGGATGGATCGATGACCACTGCCGGATCACTTCGGCCCAGGGGCGAGGATCGGTGTGTTCGTCGCGCGCGGCGCCGGCGAACTGGTCTGTTGTGGTGTTGCGGATGCAATTGCCCGATGTCTGAAGCGCGTGCATCTCAACCTCGGCCAGCTCTTCGAGGATCTTCGGCGTGTCGGCCAGCTTGATCCAGTTGAATTGCAGGTTCTGGCGCGTGGTGAAATGGCCGAAATCGCGGTCATAGGTGCGGGCAATGTGGGCCAGCTTGCGCACCTGCTTCGACGACAGGACGCCATAGGGCACGGCGATGCGCAACATGTAGGCGTGGAGTTGCAGATAAAGGCCATTCATCAGCCGCAACGGCTTGAACTGGTCCTCGCTCAGTTCGCCGGACAGGCGGCGGGCCACCTGATCGGCAAATTCGGCATTGCGTTCGCGGACAAACGTGTGGTCGAAGGAATCGTAAACGTACATCTCAGCTCTCGAAAATGTCAGCGCGGCCATGGGCCTGCGAAAGGGCGTCGGCGGTCTGGCCGATGGTCGGGCCGTTGGCGCGGATGAATTCGCGCACCTGTTCGCGTTGTACCGGATTGCCGTCGGGTGTCAGGGGTATGAGATAGGGCCCGACCACTTCCGTCTCGCGCGTCTTCCAATCGGTCAGCAGGGCGTCAGCCTGTTCGTCGTCGAGGCGGGCGGCGTGGGCGGCGTCTTCGCTCCATCCGGTTCCGGTATGCCAGAGCGTCACACCATCCGTCAGGCGATTGGCGGTCAGTAATTTCATGCGTTTATCCTGAGGGTCTCGGTAATTACGGCCGCGGCCGTATCCTGATAGAGGCTGGCGACTTCGCCGATAATGACCAAGGCCGGGCCTGTCGGCGGTGCGGCGCGGAGCGTGTCGGCGAGCGTGCCAAGCGATGACAATGTGCGGCGCTCATTTGGCCTTGTGCCGTTTTCGATGACCAGAACAGGCGTGTCGGGCATGCGCCCATGCGACATCAGCTTGTCCGAAATGATCTTTGCCGTCGCGACGCCCATGTAGACGACAAGGGTATGATGCGGTGCCGACAGGGCCGACCAATCGAGCATCAGCGGATTGTTATCGCTGTCGCCGTCCTTGGCGTGGCCGGTGATGAAGGTGACGGATTGGGCGTGGTCACGGTGCGTCAAAGGCACCGCAGCGGATGCGGCGCATCCCAGGGCGGCCGTGACGCCCGGCGTGATATGGACCTCGATCCCGGCTTGGCGCAGGGCGTCCACTTCTTCGCCGCCCCGGCCGAACACGAATGGGTCGCCACCTTTCAGGCGAACGACCCGTTTGCCCAGACGCGCCTGTTCGACCAGCAATTCGTGAATCTGTGCCTGCGGCACGGAATGATTCGAGCGTTCTTTACCGACATAGAAGCGGTCGGCATCGCGCCGCGCCAGGTCCATGATGCCGTCGCCGACCAGCCGGTCATAGACGATCACATCGGCTTCGCTGAGCAGGCGCAGAGCCTTGAGCGTCAGAAGCTCCGGATCGCCCGGACCCGCGCCGACCAGATGAACCACGCCGGTACGCGGCGCATTGATATTGGCCAGGGCATCGGCCAGGGCTTCATCAATGTGGCCCGTACGCGCCATTTCCGCGGCGGGCGATTGCAACACAGTTTCCCAGGCCCGGCGTCGATCGTCCGTGTTCGGAAAAATTTCGCGCAGGCTGGGGGACAAGGCGGTCGCAAAGGCAGCGACATGCGCTTCGGACGGCGGGACAGCCGCTTCGATCCTGCGCCGCGTTTCACGCGCCAGGACCGGCGCGGTGCCGCCCGTGGCGACGCCAATGCTCAAAGAGCCACGGTCGATAATGGCTGGCACGTGAAAATCGCTGAGATCGGGGAAATCTACGACATTGAGTGGCGCGCGCGAGGTGCGGGCCAGGGCCGCGCCTTTTTCCGCCAGGGCGCGGTCTTCGAACGCCACGATAATCAACGCGGCGTCGGCCAGTTCCGTGGGACTCGGCCAGCGCGGAAGTGCGTCGGCCAGGTCGGCCAGCGGGGCGAACAGGTGCAGGGTGGCAGGCGTTCGACGAAGCAGGGTCAACTTACGCGTCGCCCAAGCACCAGCTCCGATCAGGACGACCTGACGGTTTTCCAGCGGCCAAGACAAGGGCAAAGCAAGCATCGCGACAAACCAAAAGAGGGACCAGACATCCTGGCCCCTTTTAACCGCCTTACATGTAAGGTTTCAAACCCGTTATGAAAAGCGATGGTTTGTCGCCCATCGCATTAGGTTAGCTCAATGATGTCCTGCCCCGCCAGGACGACCGGAGACAACGCGTCGCATATATCCGCTTGCGTCAATGTGATAAACCGTCGGCATGAGTTCTGAACACGCCCTTGCCGCCCGCCAGAAAATCCGCCAGGAGGCGGCCGCCATCGGGATAGACGAAGCCTTTATTTCGCGCCTGGTCGATGAATTTTATGATCGGGTGCGCTTACATCCGCACCTGGGACCAGTGTTCAATGGCGCGGTCGAAGACTGGCCCGAGCATCTCGCCAAGCTCAAGCAGTTCTGGGAATCGGTGGCGCTCAATGCCGGCGTTTATTCCGGCCGTCCGATGCAGGCGCATTTGAAGGTCAGGACCATAGAGGCGGCTCACTTCGGCGAGTGGCTATATATGTTCGAACAGACCCTGCGCGATATCGCCCCCGGTGAGGCGGCGGTGGAATATTTCATGATCCGCGCCAGCCGCATCGGGGAAAGCCTGAAACTGGGGCTGTTTTTCCGGCCGGACAACGCCACACACTGAAGCGCCTCTCCGTCAGGGACGAAGAGGCGCCGTAACCGAATGGGTGCAGGGACGATGACCCTGCTATTTTACACCCATCTTCTTTTGCAGTTCCGACGAAGAGGTCGTGTATTGGAAGCGCAGCTTCTTGTCAGGATAGACGTAGCGGAAGGCTTGCTGAGCCATTAGCGCGGCTTCGTGGAAGCCCGACAGGATGAGCTTCAGCTTGCCCGGATAATGGTTGATATCGCCGATGGCGAAGATGCCCTTCGTCGATGTCTCGAATTTTTCGGTATCCACCGGAATCAGGTTTTCGTGCAGGTTGAGACCGAACTCGGCCACCGGCCCCAGCTTCATGGTCAGGCCGAAGAACGGCAGGAAGGCGTCTGCCTTCAGGTCTGACGCCGTGCCGTCGGCGTCTTCGATATGCACGGCTTCGAGGTAATGCGAGGTCTCGCCCTTGAGCGCCGTCGCCTGAGCGATCACCAGGTCCATTTTCCCTTCGGCGACCAATTCACGCATCTTGGCGACGCTGTGCGGTGCCGCGCGGAAATCGTCACGGCGATGGATCAGGGTGACGCGCTTGGCGATGGGTTGCAAATTGAGCGTCCAGTCGAGCGCGGAATCGCCGCCGCCTGAAATGACGATTTCCTTGTCGCGGAAGGCGTCCATCTTGCGGACGGCATAGTGGACGCCGACGCCTGGCCCGATGTTTTCGAAGCCGTCAATGCCGGGAATGGGCGGTTTCTTGGGCTGGAACGAGCCACCGCCCGCGGCGATAACGATCACCTTGGCGCGGACGATCGTTTGCTGGTCCGTGGTGACTTCCCACAGGCCTTCATGCTCACCCTCTTCTATCTTGCGCACGGCCACGGCCATTTCACCGAGGTGATATTTGGCGCCGAACGGATGAATCTGCTCGAGCAGGCGCTTGGTCAGGTCGTCGCCGGAAATGATCGGCCAGGCCGGAATGTCGTAGATCGGCTTTTCCGGATACAGTTCGGCGCATTGGCCGCCGACCTTGTCGAGAATGTCGATCAGGTGGCATTTGATATCGAGAAGACCAAGCTCAAACACGCTGAACAGGCCCACGGGCCCTGCGCCAATGACCACCACGTCGGTAGTCCAGGTCTGGCCGGCTTCCAGCGCATCGATGTGATGAAGCGGATTGGCTTCGGCATTCAGGGTCATTTTTTTCTCCACATAGTATCAGGGATTAGTTTTATTAAACTTGAAAACGCTATAAAGAAGCGCTCGCTTAAGGGCAACTGAGGCTAAAGAGGCCAAGTCTGGGGCCAAATCGGGAATAGTTATGTCGCGTGATCGTTTGCCGCCGTTGTCGGCGCTTCGGGTGTTCGAAGCCGCTGCCCGGCATGAAAGTTTCAAGCAGGCGGCCGAGGAGCTGTTTGTCACGCCGGGCGCCGTGTCCCAGCAAATCCGCTTGCTGGAAGAGCATGTCGGCGTTGAGCTGTTTGTGCGCGACGGGCGCCGTGTCGTTCTGTCCGAGGCGGGTAAGGCGTCGGCCCAGATTCTGAAGGAAGCCTTCGAAAAAATGTTCGAGGCGACGCGCCTGATGAAACAAGGCAACCAGAAGGGCCGCGTTACCGTGTCGGCCGCCCCAAGTTTCGCCGCCAAATGGCTGATGCCGCGCCTGTATGACTTTAGTGCCGCTAATGCCGATATCGATATCTGGGTCAGTGCCGATATGGCGCCGGTCGATTTCGCCGTTTCCGACATCGATCTGGCCGTTCGCTACGGCAACGGTCATTACAACGGTTTGAACGTCGAACACCTGCTGGCCGAAGCGGTCGTCCCCGTCTGTTCGCCGCTGTTGTTCGAAGCCGCGCCGATTAAGCGGCCGGTTGACCTCAGCCATCATGTTCTGCTGCACGACGTGGGATTTGAAACCGATCCGTCGTGCCCGGACTGGGCGATGTGGCTGAAGGCGCATGGCGTTGACGGTGTCGATGCCTCGCGCGGCCCCCGTTTCAACCAGTCGTCCATGGTCATCGAGGCGGCGGTTGCCGGTCGCGGCGTCGCCCTGGCCAAGCGCACTATTGCCGAAGCCGACCTGCTGGCCGGCCGGCTGATGGTGCTGTTCGATGAAAACGACAAGCCGCTGGAATACGGCTATTACCTCGTCTGGCCGCAAACCCGCGAACCGACCGCGGCGCAGCTGCGTTTCATGGAGTGGCTGCGTGCCGAAGCCCGCCGCGACGCCAACACGCCAAAGGCCCAGGCGGAAACGCCGGTCTTTGCGGCTCAGGATATTTAAGGAAGCGGCCAAGAGAGAGCACTTTCCAAAGGTGTGACGCACGTTTCGGAGCAAAAGGTGCGTTAGAGTCAAAAAAAGCCCTAGTCGGCCGCCATCCATGGCGGGACCGGCAGGCCCTTTTCGCGCAAGAACGGTGGGTTGAAGATCTTCGAGGCATAACGGTTGCCGTAGTCGCACAGGACGGTGACAATCGTCTTGCCTGGGCCCATGTCCTTGGCCATCTTCATGGCGCCGACAATGTTCAGGGCCGCAGACGTGCCGAGGCACAGGCCTTCGTTCTGGATAAGATCGTACAGGACGGGCAGCCACTCACTGTCGGCCACCTGATAGGCGCGGTCGATGGCGATCCCTTCGAGGTTGGCGGTGATGCGTCCCTGGCCGATACCTTCGGAAATAGAGGTGCCCTCCGATTTCAGTTCGCCGGTGGTATAATAGCTATACAGCGCCGCGCCGAATGGATCGGCCAGGCCGATCTGGATGTCTTTGTTTTTGTCCTTGAGATAGAGGCTGAGGCCGCCCAAGGTGCCTCCCGACCCGACGGCGCAGATAAAGCCATCGATCTTGCCGTCCGTCTGCGCCCATATTTCCGGGCCGGTGCTTTCGATGTGGGCCTGGCGGTTAGCGACATTATCGAACTGATTGGCCCAGACTGCGCCCAATTCCTGGGCCAGCGTTCCGGAATAGCGCACATAGTTGCCGGGATTGGCGTAGGGCAGGGCATCGACCTCGATTAATTCGGCCCCAAAGGCGCGAATGGCGTCCTTCTTTTCCTGCGCCTGCGTGCGCGGAATGACGATTGTGGCCTTGTACCCCAGGGCATTGGCGACGAGCGCCAGCCCGATTCCGGTATTTCCGGCTGTGCCTTCGACGATGCGGCCGCCGGGCTTCAGATTGCCCTTCTTTTCGTGATCGCGAATGATCCATAGAGCGGCGCGGTCCTTGATGGACTGTCCGGGGTTCAGGAACTCCGCCTTGCCATAAATCTCGCATCCGGTCGCCTCGGACGCGGCTTTCAGGCGGATAAGGGGCGTATTGCCGATCAGATCGACAACGGAAGTCACGGTTTTGGCCATAGCGGAAGTCCTTTTGAGGCTTGGCTTGCTATCAGATCGGGACCGCAGACCCAAGCGATGGATTCTAAGCCGGCGATTTAGACATTCTGGTTCAAGCCGACAAGGAAAAGCTTTTGGCGATCACGGCTTTATGTCTATATGGCGCCACCGCCGAAGCGGCCGCGACAACGATTTGAGGACCAGGACAGAAGGCGAATGGCCGTTTTTACCCCCGTATCCCTGGAGGACGCCCGCGCCTATTTGACCGCCTATGATATAGGCGAGCTGATTCATCTTGAGGGCATCGAAGAAGGTGTATCCAATACCAATTTCAAGGTCGAAACGACCTCTGGCCTGTATGCCTTGACCTTGTTCGAGGCGGCGACACCGGAAGACGGCCTCCCGTGGTTTATGGACTATACGCTCTACCTCGATCGCAAGGGCTATCCCGCGCCGGGGCCGGCCCTGACGCGCGAGGGGCAGTCGCTTGGGCGGATAAACGGTAAGCCATGCGCCCTGATCAAATGGTTGCCCGGACGCTGGCCGCGCAACCCGGATGTGCGCCATGCCGCTTCGGCGGGGGAATATCTGGCCAGGCTGCATCTGGTCGGCGGCGACTTTCCTCAGCATCGTGAAAACGCCATGGGGTTGGCCGCCTGGCCCGGCCTGATCGCGCGCTGTGAACCCGGGGCGACCCGGTCAGAGCGTGCTCAGGACATATTGGCCGATTTCCGTGAGGAACTAGCATTTCTTCAAGGCAATTGGCCGTCAGGCCTGCCGACCGGCGCGATCCATGCCGACTATTTCACCGACAATGTGCTGATGAATGACGATGGCCACGTCACCGGCGTCATCGACTATTATTACGCCTGTACGGACGCCTATGCCTACGATCTGGCCGTCTCGCTCAACGCCTGGGGCTTTACGCCCGGCGGGCAAGCCATGCCGAATATGATCTCCGCCTTTTTGAAGGCCTACAATGACACGCGTCCGCTGTCGGAAGCCGAAATCAGTGCCTTGCCCCTGTTTGCGCGCGGCTCCGCCGTACGGTTTACGCTGACCCGACTATACGATCTGCTCAATCACGATCCCTCCTGGGTGGTGAAGCCCAAGGATCCGGAAGCCTTTTACCGGCGGCTCGACTATCATCGTGGCATTCAAACGGGCCACACCTATTTCTGATGGTTTTTTGTTGCCAATTTGTCACGCCAAGTGGTGTTTTGGCAAATTTTCCACGTTCCGTGTTGCGCTGTGCAACGCGGGGCGGTAATGGGGCGCTGTCGTTGCTTTTGTAACGACAGGTTTGGTGGCGAAGACAACGACTTCATCGATCATAACGAAGGTGTCGCCGGTTCGAATCCGGCCATGAGGCGCAAGCATCATGTAGCTCAGTCCGGTAGAGCACTCGTCGTTGTCGCCTGTTCCCCGAACGCCTGCCGGTGGCGCAGATATCGCTTACTTCTTTGAAAACGACAGCGATATCGTTTTTCCCCGGCTATAGGTATTCGAATACTTCGCTGTCACCGATGGCCCGACCTTACACCTAGGCCAGTCGGATACCGGATATTCCCGGAGCGCGAAAATAATTTAGAATTTTGTTGCATTACGCAACAAGTTGCCGTAGTAACCAAATTGTCGCCGGACAGGCCCGCACAGGGAACCATCCGGCAACATGATCAAGTGGCGATAGAGAACGTATTCATCGATCTGGAGAAGCCCGAAAGGGCCGGGGTTCGACTCCCCTTTCCCAAATCCGGTTCCGGCTGGAGGCGGGAGCTACGTCTTCGCAGGTTCCCTTGATTTCACCGGCAGCAGTCGGGCAGCGTACCAGCCCCTCCGGCCGCCTATACAAACACCGCGACTTAGAGCGCCTTTTCGGATCGTGCGACGCACATCCGGATGAAAAGCGCAAAATCGCCCTAAACCCCAGTATTTTAACCCCATTATTCCGGCATGAAACCGGCCGCACGTGGTGTGCGGCATTGGCTGATTTATGCCCAAACGTCACAGGAGAAGGTGCCGGTCATGCGACTGAACATTTTTACCAAGCGCGCCCCTTTGATGACGCATCAAGGGGCCCCCGCCGCGGCTATCTCAGCGGAACAGGCCCTGCGCCGTTCCGTCCTGTCCTGCCTGCTGTGGGAAAACGAATTTTATGAGGACGGCCAGTCCATAGCCGATCGCATCGCGGCTCTGGCCGCCGACGTCGCGCCCGAAACGGTTGCGGCCTTGGCGGTCGAAGCACGCGAACAGTTCAAGCTGCGTCATGCGCCGCTGATGCTTATCTGCGCCCTGGCAAAAGCCGGCGGTCCTTTGGTTGCCGACACGATCGTGCGCGTCATTCGACGTCCCGATGAACTGACGGAACTGGTCGCCCTCTATTTCCGCAATGGCCGCAAGCCTTTGTCGAAGCAGATGAAGCTGGGCCTGGCTCGGGCGTTTACGACGTTCGATGCCTATGCTCTGGCCAAATACGACCGGGCGGGGCCTGTGCGTCTGCGTGACGTTTTGTTCCTGTGCCATGCCAAGCCCAAGGACGCCGCGCAGGCTGCCGACTGGAAGCATCTGGTCGAAGGCACCTTGCCGTCGCCTGACACCTGGGAAGTGGCGCTGTCGGGCGGTGCGGACAAGCGCGAGACGTTCGAACGTTTGTTGGCCGAGCGCAAGCTGGGCTACCTGGCGTTGCTGCGTAACCTGCGCAACATGGATCAGGCCGATGTCGATGAAGGCCTTGTGCGTGAAGCGATCATCGCGCGGCATGGTGCCGATCGCATCTTGCCTTTCCGCTATGTGGCGGCGGCGCGGGCGGCGCCCCGGTTCGAGCCGTTCCTCGACCAGGCGCTGAGCGAGACCATACTCGAAGGTCCGGTCCTCACGGGCCGTACCCTGGTGCTGGTCGATGTGTCGGGATCCATGAACGCGCGGCTGTCGGCGAAATCCGACCTCACGCGGATGGATGCGGCCGCCACTCTGGCCTCCATCATCCCTGGGGACGTGCGGGTTTTCACCTTCTCCGAACAGGTGAAGGAAGTTCCCGCGCGTCGTGGCATGGCGGGGGTAGATGCGGTCATTCAGTCACAACCCCATAGCGGGACCTGGCTGGGCAAGGCGATGGACAAGGTGAACGCGATCAAACACGATCGTCTCATCGTCATCACCGATGAGCAGAGTCAGGATAAGGTTCCCGATCCTGTGGCCGGCAAGGCCTACATGATCAACGTCGCCTCCGCCCGCAATGGCATAGGCTACGGCAAGTGGACCCATATCGATGGCTTTTCGGAAGCGGTGCTGACCTACATCCGTGCAAGTGAGGCAACCGCTCCGGAGTCCCAGGACTTCGGTCCGGGTGAGTCCAGGCTGATGCAAAGGGGCAACCAAACGCCCCAGCGCGAAGGCCAATAAAATGGAGCCGGAGACACTGAGGCAGGCGGCAATTCTTTTGTTCGGTGAGCGTGGCTGGCAGTCGCGTCTTTCCGAAGCCTTAGGGGTTGACCGTTCCTCGGTGTCACGCTGGTTCGCCGGCCTGCCGGTTCCAGGACCGGTAGCGGCGGCCGTCCGGGCCTGGCTGAAACTCTACGAACTGACCGGCGAAAAGCCGTTCGAAATAAATGATTTAATAGACAAGACTTAGCCCTGCCGGCAATCCGGCCAAAAAAGCGGAGATCGCGGGGCCGGAGGTGAGATATGCAAGTTTTTCAAGGGGCCCGGGGCGGGCTCATCAAGGCCTGGATCGATGGCGTTGCTGTTGAGGATCAGGCTCGGCGGCAGCTCGACAATATCGCCGCCATGCCGTTCATCCATAAGCACGTTGCCATCATGCCGGACGTTCACTGGGGCATGGGGGCGACCATCGGTTCGGTGATCCCGACCAAGGGGGCCATTATTCCCGCTGCCGTTGGCGTCGATCTGGGGTGCGGTATGATGGCCGTGCGGACGACCTTGACCGCCGCCGACCTGCCCGACAACCTGGCGGGGCTGCGGACGGCGATCGAAGCACGGATTCCGCATGGCCGGACCGACAATGGCGGCCGTAACGACCGGGGCGCCTGGGGCCAGGTGCCTGAGGCGCAGACTGAGGTTTTCAAAGGCCTGTCCGGCGAATTGCAAACCATCGTCGACAAGCACCCGAAGATTTCCCAATCGGCGGCACGGGCGCATTACCATCTCGGCACCCTTGGGACCGGGAACCACTTCGTCGAAGTCTGTCTTGATGAAAACGATGCGGTCTGGATCATGCTGCATTCCGGTTCGCGCGGGATCGGTAACCGGATCGGGTCCTATTTCATCGAGCGGGCCAAATTCGAGATGAAGCGGTGGTATATCAACCTGCCGGACGAGGACCTGGCCTATCTGCCGGAAGGTTCAGATCTGTTCGGTGACTATATGGGGGCCGTGTCGTGGGCCCAGCGGTTCGCCCGCGCCAATCGGGAATTGATGATGATGGCGGCGCTCGAAGCCCTGTCGGCATCTGTGCCCAAGCGGTTCACCTGCGACTGCGAGGCCGTCAACTGCCACCACAACTATGTGGCACACGAACGGCATTTCGGTTCGGACGTCCTGGTCACCCGTAAGGGGGCCGTGCGGATCACGCCGGAAACCTTGGGTATCATTCCTGGATCGATGGGCGCCAAATCGTTCATCGTACGCGGGATTGATGGCCAAGCCGCCGCGGAAGCCCTGTGTTCATGTTCGCATGGCGCAGGACGGGCGATGTCACGGGCAGAGGCCAAGCGCCGGTTTACCCTGGACGACCATGCGCGCGCCACGGTGGGGGTGGAATGCCGTAAGGATGCTGAGGTAATCGATGAAACCCCGGCCGCCTACAAGGATATCGACGCGGTGATGAAGGCCCAGGCCGACCACGTTGAAATCGTCCATACCCTGAAGCAGGTCGTCTGCGTGAAGGGATAAAAGGCAGCGCCTGCGACTCCGGTCGCAGGCGCTTGTCTGTAGGCTAAGCATCCTGTTTCTGATTTCAGGCAACAATGGTACTTTAGCTAAAAACGGGGGGAAGCACGTGCGAGAAAGCTTGAAAAACGGCGTGTGCTGCATGCTGGCGGTCTTGATGCTGGCGACCGGCGCTCCCGCGATGGCGCTTAGTACTCCGGCACACTCCACCGCCAAGATGCGCCAGCTCAAGGCTGAGGCGCGTGCGGGTGATGTGTCCGCCATGTTGGCTTTGGGAGAGGCCTATCATTATGGTCGTGCGCCGGGCTTTACGTCTGACCAGGCTTGGGCGGTCTATTGGTACGGGCAGGCTGCGCTGACTGGAAACGCCGAGGCGGAAACCCGGCTGGGCGATATTTATTCTGACCCTGAAGACAAGTTTTACAACGAAGCTATGGCGTTTGCCTGGTACGAAAGCGCGGCCGGGAAGGGCTATCTGCCGGCGCAAAGCGCGCTTGCCCGACTATGGGAGCACCCGATTTCTGTCGCGCCCGATTACATCAAGGCCTACGGCTGGTATGTGAAGGCGGCGCAACAGGGCGATGAATCGACTTGGGAGGCGCTGGACGATCTTTATGTCTATGGCGACGCCGTGACCTCCTATGCCGAGGTTTATGACCGGCTGGCGCGAGAAGCTGCGGCCGGTGACGCCGAAGCGCAATGGCGGCTGGGCAGGCGCTTTTTGTTCAGGGAGCCCCAGCCGGATGTTGCTCAGGGTTTGAAATGGCTGGAAATATCGGCCGGGAATGGCAGCGCAAAGGGGTTATATTATTTCGGCGCGGAACTTATTATGGGCCAGAGATTGCCGGAAGACAGCGCGCGCGGCATGCAAATGGAAAAACGCGCCGCTGATATGGGTTTCATTCCGGCGCAACTCTATTGGGCCCATAACTATCCGCCTGAAGGTCAGGCGCCGGACACAGAGATTGAAACCATGATCGCCGACTGGTGGCTCGCCGCAGCGGAGAAGGATGTCTCCGAGGCCCAGGAATCGCTGAGTTACTATTACTTGGCCGGCGCTTTCGTCAGGCAGGATCGCGCCGAAGCCTGGAAATGGCACCTGCTCTCTTTCCGTAGTCCCTATCGCCAGTTGTCATGGCAAAGGGACATTTTTCCAGGGCCTTCAGAAGATGAAAAGGTCGAAGGTCGCCGCCGCGCCGATATCTGGCTTGCGGCTCACCCCGGTCCCTATTGGCCACGCCCCCATTGATCACAGGCCGGGGACTAATTGGCCGCCACCGGGAAGGGTATAGGTCGCGCCGTTAAGGCTTGGATTGCGTGATGTGTCGTAGTGCAGAGTATGGCCCTGGCTGTCGATGCGGGACCGATCGCCGTTCAGCGTTCCGACGGCACTGTCCGCCGTCAAGGTCCAGGTGCTGGTGGCGTCCAGCGTCATGTCGGTGTTATGCGTCGCAATGCCGGTAAAGTGCGAGTCGTCGTTCAGATTGACTGCAATGTGACTTATGGCGTCGGTGACGAAATCGCCGGTCAAGGTCTGATGACGGGCATCAAGCGTGGCGTCGCCACCATTGCGGCCCAGTTCTCCCCATTGATCAGCCGCCGCACGCAGGATAACGCCGCTGGTACTGCGCAGCTCCACCGTGTCCAGCGCGATATGGGCGTGCATATTGGTGACGTAAAACACCGCCCGTCGTCCGTTCGCGGTTCCGCCTTTAAGGCTTAGTCCGTCCCTGACCTGTTCGGCCGTCGCCATCATGTCGGTTACCGGTCGCACGCTTGCGGCCTGGTCTGCCCCGCCATTTGCCGCCCGAGCCCGGCCGTGGTGGCCGTCCATCTGGCCTCTTTCGCCCTGCTGACGCCAGCCAGGCCTGTCGTCCTTGGGTTGGCGACCACCGAATTGGCCGCCATCGGGCTGGCCGTCATGCTCCGACGCATCGCCGGGTTCGGCAGGGCGATACAGCATGACGGCGTAGTCACCGGACAGGTGGCTATCGGTGAAATGGATTGGGTGTGAACCTGTGATGACAACAGCTTCGGCGCGCCGGGCCTCTACGGAAACGCCCGATGCTTCAAGGGGGCGGCTGAGTAAGAACGTAGGTGATAACGGTCCGGCCGTCGTGAAACGTCCGCCGGTTAACCGGACGGGTGGGCCATGCGCCTCAATGGATAAGGCGATAGCATGATCGGATTGCGTCGCAACCGATATATCCGTCGCTTCAAACGAACCGCCTGGGCGGATTTCAATACCGTAGGCGCCGCTACCCGCCGTCGTGAGGTTGGCGCCGGTTGCGCGCAGGCTTGCGCCGTCATCATGGACATAGGCTGCCGTGGCGCCTTGCCCGCGCGTATCGATGCGTCCACCCAGCAGGGTCACGCTGGCGCCGCTATCGATAAGCAGGGCGGAATTCATGCCATACTCGCGGGTATTGTCGACCAGGGTCGCCGCCCCCGAGGTGGTGATTGTCACCGTATCCAGTGTCACCTGGGCATTTCGCAGGGCGTACAGGCCGGACATGTCGGGTTTGTCGGAGGGAATGCTGGTGGCCTTGAACGCCTTGGTTTCACCGGCGACACTCACAACGCCTTGAAGACGCGTGGCCACGGACACGACGGTAGGTGCGGGCCGTGCTATGCCCGGGCTATCCTGTGCGGGCGCCTGCTCGCCCTGACCGCGTTTTCCGCGATGACGTCCGCCGCCCCGGCCTCCGCCTCCGCCCATACCTTGACCCATACCGTCTCCCATGCCCTGGGCCATGACTGACGAGGCCAGTATCAGGCTTGTAAGCGTAAGACCGGTGAGTGCGAGATAGGTGGATGCGCGCATGAAAAAGCCCCTGTTAAGGGGCTTCGCTTATCAGACCATCTGGGCAAGAGTTTGCGGTAATTGTATCAAGGCTGACGCTTAAGCCCGTTGTTAGGCGCGGCGCTGAAACGCCTTGACCGCCTCCATGGCCGCGAACTCATCATTGCGGATGGGGTGGATGGTTTCCTTTTGGCCATGCAGTTTTTGGATCGCTTCCGGAACTTCGGGCGCAAAGCCCAGGGCCGATGTCACAAACGCCGGGAACTTGGCAGCATGGGCGGTCGACAGGGCGATCTGTGGTATAGCCTGGTCCTTGCCGCGCTTGAGGGCGGCGGCCACGGCCACGGCGGTGTGCGGGCAGATGACCCGGTTCCATTGCTTGTAGGCATAGGCGATGGTTGCCTTTGTCTCGTCTTCGGAAATGGAGCTGGCCGTCACTTGAGCGTTGAGCGCGTCCTGGAGATCCGGCGCGATAAAGGCGTTGCCGGTGGCGTTGAAATTGTCGAACAGCCCCTTGGTGCCTTCCGCCTGACGGCCGGAGGCTTCGAAGATCAGGCGTTCAAAATTCGACGGCGCCTGAACGTCCATTGACACCGACGCCGTTTCGACGGCCGGACGGCGGACATAGTGGCCGGTATTGATGGCCTGGGCGAGGGCGTCATTGCTGTTCACGGCGGCGTGGATATGGCCGACATTCCCACCGATCTTGCGGCCGACCCAGCCGGCGAACGCGTCGCCGAAATTTCCGGTCGGCACCACGAATTCCGGATGGTCGGCGCCCGATGCGGCCGCGGCGGCGAGATAATAGGGCACCTGACCCAACAGACGGCCCCAGTTGATCGAATTGACCGACGAAATCAGGCCGTACTGCTTCAATTCCTCTTCGCCCAGCAAGCGTTTGACCATGCGCTGACAGTCGTCGAAATCACCTTCGACGCCGATATTGAGGACATTGTCGGCCTCTACCGTGGTCATTTGCAAGCGCTGGACCGGCGAGACGCGGCCAAGCGGATGGAAAACGACCAGCCGGACATGTTCGGAACCCGCAAAGGCGCGCACGGCCGCCGCGCCCGTGTCACCGGAGGTGGCGGTCACGAGGGTCAGCTTTTCGCCCCGTTGCGCCAGGGCCGCATCGGTCAGGGGGGCAATCATCTGCATCGCCATGTCCTTGAAGGCCAGGGTCGGCCCGTGCCATAGCTCAAGAATCCACAGATTGTCTTCGACCTGGACCAAAGGTGTCTGCCCTGCGCTGTTCAGGAAGGCGGCCCGGGTGCGCGCGGCGGCCTTTTGCACGGCATCTGCCCCCAGGACATCGACGCCGAACAGAGTCAGGAGCTTTTCCGTCAGCAGGCCGTAATCACCGGCCGAAGCGGCGTTCAGGTCGAAATCCGGAACAGGATAGGTTTCAGGCACATAGAGGCCGCCGTCGGGCGCCAGGCCATCGAGCAAAGCGCCGGCGAAGGTCCGGGGTTCACGAAAACCGCGTGTGCCTATATAGTTCATTTTGTTACCATTTTCCCGCTGAACAATCGCTTGCTTAAGCCGGTCCTTGTCCGTAAAAGCGCGCCCTAACACTTTACGTCCGGTTAGAAAACCCCTGATGACATCCGAGGCTTTAAAATCCGTGCTGGCAAATGCCCGCCGCATCACGATCAAGGTCGGTTCGGCCCTGGTGGTCGACAGCGCGACCGGCGTGGCGGATGCCGCCTGGATGCTCGGTCTGGCGCGCGATATCGCCGACCTACGGGCCGAGGGCCGATCGGTTCTTTTGGTGTCGTCAGGTGCCGGCGCGCTGGGGCGTCGTTATCTGGGTCTGAAGCGGGCCAAGCTGAAACTGGACGAAAAGCAGGCCGCTGCTGCTGCCGGGCAGCCCCGTCTGATGAGCGCGTGGGAGGCGGCCTTTTCTCAGGTCGGGCTAAAAACCGCTCAGGTTCTGCTGACGCGCGAGGATACCGAGAAGCGCCGACGCTGGCTCAATGCGCGCGCCACGGTTGATACCTTGTTCGATATGGGGTGCGTGCCGATCGTCAACGAAAACGATACGGTAGTGACCGAAGAAATCCGCTACGGCGACAATGACCGGCTGGCCGCGCGGGCGGCGCAACTGATCCGCTCCGAAGTGCTTATTCTCCTGTCGGACATCGATGGTCTGTATACGGATGATCCACGCCGCAATCCGGACGCGCAGCATATTCCTGTGGTGGAAAAACTGGATGCGTCGATCGAAGCCATGGCCGGAGGCGCCAATGAGCAGGCCGGGGTGGGAACGGGCGGCATGGCCACCAAGATCGCCGCCGCCAAGATCGCCGGGTCAGCCGGTTGCGCCACCCTTATTGCCTTCGGCCAAACAATCCGCCCGCTGTCGAGCATCGAAAAATTCACGGTCATCCGGCCTCAGTCGTCGGCGACGGCGGCCTATAAGTCGTGGATCGCCGGAACGGTGGTCCCGGCGGGCAAGCTGATGCTCGACGAAGGGGCGGTGCGCGCCCTGCACAACGGCAAGAGCCTTCTGCCGTCCGGTATCGTCGATGTCGTCGGCGCCTTCGACAAGGGTGACAGTGTATCGATTGTTTCGCCATCGGGAGCCGAAGTGGCGCGCGGCATCGTCACCTATTCCGCCGCGGCCATCCGCCTGATCCGGGGGCGGACAAGCAAGGATATCGAAAGTCTGTTGGGGTATACGGCCGGGGATGAAGTTATTCACCGCGACGATATGGTGCTGGTCTAGCCACCCGCCGTTGCCGGCCGCGACGGATGATATCGCATGAAACGGTCGTAATTATCAGCATTTGCGCTATATAGGCCCTGAAGAAGGAGCCTTCCGATGGACGACCAAAGCGCCGTATCCCTGACCGACCTGATGACCGCCATGGCCTCGAAAGCCAAGGCCGGCGCGGAAGCCTTGCGTCTGGCCGGCCCGGAGGTCCGCACAAAGGCCATTCTGGAAGCCGCCCGGTCGATCCGTAGCCGTGAAGCGCAGATACTGGCGGCAAACGCGAAAGATCAGCAGTTCGCCCGCGACAAGGGGCTGACCGATGCCATGATTGAGCGCCTTATCCTCAATCCGGCGCGCGTTGAAGCCATGGCCCGGGGATTGGAAGAGGTCGCGGCCCTGCCCGATCCGGTGGGGCGCGAGCTGGCGCGCTGGACGCGGCCCAACGGCCTCGATATCGCGCGCGTCTCCACGCCCATCGGTGTCATCGCCATCATTTACGAAAGCCGCCCCAATGTCACCGCCGATGCGGCGGCCCTGTGCATCCGATCGTCCAATGCGGCCATTCTGCGCACCGGCTCGGAAGCGCTGAATTCGGCCCTGGCTATCTATGCGGCCTTCGAAGACGGGTTCCGCGCCGCCGGTCTGCCCGACACCTGCGTGCAATTGGTGCCGACCTCCGACCGGGATGCGGTAGGCCTCATCCTAGGCGGGCTTGATGGCGCCATCAACCTGATCATTCCGCGTGGCGGCAAGTCCTTGGTGGCCCGAGTAAAGAAGGAGGCGCGTGCGCCGGTTCTGGCCCATCTGGAAGGGCTCAACCACACCTATATTCACGCCGACGCTGATCCGCAAAAGGCCGTGAGTGTCACCCTGAACGCCAAGATGCGTCGCGTGTCGGTCTGCGGCGCGACGGAAACCCTTCTGATAGACGCGGCCGTGGCGAATGTCTTGTTGCCCCAGGTGGCAGAGGCTCTCGCGGCGGCGGGTTGCGAACTGCGCGGCGATACGACGGCGCAGAGCCTGTATCCCATGGCGGCGGCAACCGAAGAGGATTGGCGTACGGAATATCTGCTGCCGATCATCGCCATCCGGGTGGTTGACGGGATCGATGGCGCCATCGCCCATATCAAGACCTATGGGTCCGGCCATACCGAAGCGATCATCACGGAAAATGCTGTTGCGGCTGAAACTTTTCTGAACGCGGTCGATTCCGCTATTGTCATCTGGAATGCCTCGACGCAGTATGCCGATGGCGGCGAATTTGGGTTCGGCGCCGAAATCGGCATCTCGACGGATCGTTTGCACGCGCGCGGGCCCGTAGGTGTCGAACAGTTGAACACCTTCAAATATGTTGTTCGGGGCGACGGCCAAACCCGCCCCTAGTTCCGGTGGCCTTTAGTTCCTGTGATTCTGACGGATGAAAATCGCGATCGTATTGCCGCCGGTCTATGCCTTTTGTGCGCTTTACCCGCATTCCATTGAAACCGTGATCAGGACGCTCGCGGCCGGATTGCCCGCGGAAGATCAGTTGCTGGTCATCTGCGACACGGGCGCTAAGGCCCGGTGCAACATCCCGGTGGTGGAGGTCGCCAATAGCTGGCACCGCTCACGCGACATCATTGCCGCCCTTCGCGCCTACGATCCGGACATTATCGAATTTCACCAAAGTGCCGCCATATTGCGTCCGGTCGCCAAGGCGTTCCGCGACCGGGCAACTGTTTTTTACCGTCATAACTACGTCAAGCCACCAAAGAACCGTATCGATGCATGGCGCGTGACGCGCCGGCTGCGCTATTTCAAGACATTGGTCTTTGTCAGCGACGATACACGCGAAGATTTCTTGAGCCATTTCAGGGGACTGGCCGACAAAAGCGTCACTATTCATAATCCGATCCAGATCGACCAATGGAGCGGCAATCCGGACGACAAGGACAGGACCATCCTGTTTTGCGCGCGCACCGTGCCTGAAAAAGGCCTATCGCCAATGATCGACGGTCTGCTGGACCTGTTGCCGCGCTATCCGCAGTGGCGCGGTGTTTTGTTGCTTGGCGATTTTGCCGCCGGAGGGGCATGGGCAGGCGCACAAGTCGCGCGGCTGGCGCCCATCGCGGACCAGGTGTCGATTCTGAAAAACCAGAGCCTGGAAGACGTGCGCCACCATACGCAGCGCGCGGCGATTGCGGTTATTCCGTCTATGTGGCGTGAGCCGTTCGGCCTTACCGCACTCGAAGCCCACGCGGCCGGCTGCGCCGTCGTGTCGTCGGGCAGCGGCGGCTTGCGTGAAGTCAGCGGCCCCCATGCGGTCTTCCTGGATGAGGTAAGCGGTAGCGCGATAGCCGCCGCCGTCGCAAGCTTGATAGACGCGCCGGACGAACGCAAGGCCTTGGCACGAAATGGGCAGGCGCACGTCAGGCATGCCCACGCCCTGCCGACACGCATGGCCCAGATAGCTGACGTGCGCCGGCGCATGACGGTAAATCGCTAAAGATTTGCGGTCGAGGAGGCTGTCATTTAACTGTCTTGAAATCCCTTTATGGACAGGGTTCTTTCTGTCACAATCAGAACGTTTAACAGGTTTTTGGTTTTGCCGCGCTTTCTGTCCGAAGACCGGGCCATTGGCGCGGTAGTCTCACCTTATCGGGAAGCGCTCTAAAGTTCGGCTTATTTATGGACAAGCGTCAAAGCGTCTGGAAGTTCATTCCACTGGGTACCGTCTTGGGGTGCGCTGTCCTGATTGCGATGGCTTTTTATCCTTCGCTTCATATCTTTCTGGTTTTTGTCGCGCTGCTGATCATTGGCTACACAATGATCAAGTATCTGGTGATGATTGGGGATGCCGAAGAGCGTATCAAGGCGCTGAAGGCGCCGGAAAAGCAGGTTAAGGTCCAGCCCGAAGGGCCAAGTTTTCAGGAAGTGCTGCGCGCGGTCCCCGACCCGGTAATGATCGTTTCGGGCCATGAACCCGACGATATCGCCGCCCGGCGTGTCATCTTCGCCAATGCCGCTGCCCAGATCGTGTTTCATTTGCGCGCCGATGGCGGACCTCTGGTCGGTGCCATTCGTGTGCCGGAAGTGCTGGAATGCGTCGATGAGGCGCTGTTCGGCGGCATCAGCGGTTCCGTCGATTTCGAAACCAGCGGCGGCGCCCGTGATCAGTTCTGGCGCGCGTTTTCCTCGCCGCTGCCTATGGAAAACGTCACCGATGGCCAACGTCTCGCCCTTCTAGTCATCCGCGATGAAACCGATGCGCGGCGCATGGAACGGATGCGGGCCGACTTCCTGGCCAACGCCTCGCATGAGCTGCGCACACCCTTGGCCTCCATCACTGGCTTCATCGAGACCCTGCGTGGCCCTGCAAAGGACGACGAAAAGGCACGTGACAAATTTTTGACAATCATGAGCGCCCAGGCTGACCGTATGGGGCGGCTGATTCAGGACCTTTTGTCCCTGTCGCGCATCGAAATGAGCGAACACGTGCCGCCGTCGGGCGAAGCAGACCTCGTTTCGGCGGTCAAGGATGTCACAGACAGCCTGTCTTTGATCGCCCAGCAGAAGCATGTCCGTCTACATGTCGATGCGCCGCGTCCAGGCCTTTATCCCATTATCGGCGATCGCGATCAGATCCTTCAGGTCGTGCAAAACCTGGTCGATAACGCGCTGAAATACGCGCCCGGCGAGTCTCAGGTCAGTATATCGGTCTGCTTTGACGTGCCCCTGCCGCAGGTTACTTCGCTGAGCGACAAACAGGCGGCGAAGCTGGTGCTGCTGCGGCCGGACCGCAATGTGCATGACCACTATGCCCGCATTACCGTGCGCGACGAAGGGCCAGGTATCAAGCGTGAATTCCTGCCGCGTCTGGCGGAGCGTTTTTATCGTGTCGAAGGTCAGAAAAGCGGCGACCGCCTGGGCACCGGCCTGGGGTTGGCCATCGTCAAGCACATCATCAACCGCCACCGCGGCGGGTTGGTGGTGGAAAGTCAGGGGCCGGTTTCGGCGAACCACGACGATATCCTTGAGCGTGATGGCAAGGTGGCCGCTATTGCGCAACCGACCCCCCGCACATTCACCGCTTTTAGTGCTTACTTCCCCCAGATGCGCGCCTTTGGCGACGCTCCTACGCCGCGTCTGGTCGCTTCAGAAACCGCTGTCGGGCTTAAGGATGCGGGTTAACCCCCTTTTTCAGTCGCCCATTATAAAACTGTCACAAAAACCGCCTAATGGGCTATAGTTCCTGACAATTCAGGCGCCATGGCGTCAGGCTTCAGATCAGGGAATATCAAGGTGCCGATCAAGATGAACAATCATATCGTCAAGACTTACGGCGACGAACTCGACCAGCTTTCCGCTGAGGTTGTCCTGATGGGGGGGCTGGCCGAGGCTCAGGTTGCCGAAGCTGTCGAAGCTGTTGCCCGCCGCGATGTCGCCTTGGCGCAAAGCGTCGTCGGTCGCGATCACAAGCTCGACGAACTGGAAAAAGACATCGAGCGCAAGTGCATTCGATTGATCGCCCTGCGTCAGCCTTTGGCCGAGGATCTGCGTAAGACCGTCGCCGCCATGAAGCTGGCGACCGCTCTGGAGCGCACCGGTGATCTGGCCAAGAATATCGCCAAGCGGTCCTTGGTCATTTCCGAAGCTGAACCGATGACACCGCTGACGCGTTCCATCGAACGGATGGGTAAGCTTGTGTCGTCACGTCTGCGCGACGTGCTGGACGCCTACAAGGGCGGCAAGGCCGACCTGGCCCAGAGCGTCTGGGCTTCGGATACCGAAGTCGATGAACATTACAACGCTCTGTTCCGCGAACTGCTGACCTACATGATGGGCGATCCGCGCACCATCTCAGCCTGCACCCACCTGCTTTTCATGGCCAAAAATCTGGAACGCATTGGCGATTACGCGACCAACATGGCCGAACATATCAATTACGAGCTGACGGGCGAAGACTATGTCGAAAGCCGCCCGAAGGCCAATACGCTGAGCAATCTGGAATAGATTAGAGTGTTATGAAGCCCTACATCATCATTGCCGAAGACGAAGACGCGCTGGGGACCCTGCTCAGCTATAATCTTGAGAAGGAAGGCTACGAAGTCGGTCTGGCGACGGACGGCGACGAAGCCCTGGTGATGATCAAGGAGCGTGTGCCTGATCTTCTCGTCTGCGACTGGATGATGCCGAAGGTATCCGGCATCGAGGTCTGCCGCCGCGTGCGTCAGCAAACCCAGACGCGCAACCTGCCCATAGTCATGCTGACCGCACGCTCGGAAGAGACCGATCGTATCCGGGGCCTGGATACCGGCGCGGACGATTATGTCGTCAAACCGTTCTCCATGGTCGAGCTGATGGCGCGTATTCGCGCAGTCCTGCGCCGCATTCGTCCGGCCCTGTCGGAAGACCGGGTCGAATTCGGCGAGATCAGCGTTGACCGCCTGTCTCATCGTGTTCAGCGTGCCGGCCGCGACATCCATCTGGGGCCGACGGAATACAAGCTGCTCGATTATCTGATGCAATATCCCCGCCGCGTTTTTTCGCGTGAACAATTGCTCGACGCCGTCTGGGGTAATGATGTCTATGTCGAAGCCCGCACGGTTGACGTCCATGTCGGTCGCCTGCGCAAGGCACTGAACAATGGTGCCGATTTCGACCCGATCCGTACGGTTCGCTCAGCCGGCTACTCGCTCGACGTTCAGGGCTAAGGCCCACCTAATTCGTCCCGAGGGCCGTGCGGCGTAGGATCAGGTCTGCCGTCTGTTCTGGCTGGTCCCACATCGGAAAATGCCCGCACCGTTCGAACCAGTGCAGCGTGGCGTGCGGAAATGCGGCCAATGCCCGCTCGGCCTGGGCGGGCAGGCACAGGCGATCCTGGCGTCCCCAACCGATGGTGACCGGACCCGATGATGCCGCCGATGGTCCCGTTTGCATCGGGCTGTTGTACAGGTCGGTGACGAGAGCGGTACAGGTTCCGGTGTTGGCGAAATGCTTCAATTCATCGGCTGCGAAATCGGACGGGAGAGACGAAGCGCGCGCCGACAGTTGCAGCAGGAGCAGGTTGCGCAGGACGGTATTTTTTGCCAGGGCCGGCAGGCCTGCTTTCAATCCGCGCAATAAAAGCCCTGACGCCATCAGACTGGCGTCGAAATAGTTGCGCTCCCATCCTTGCCAAAAGCCGCCGGGATCAAGCGCGACCGCGGCGCCAACCAGACCCCGCCGCGACAGTTCCAGCACCATGCGCCCGCCCATCGAACTGCCAACCACATCAACTCCTTGCCAGCCTTCCCGGTCTAACAAACGTTCGACCGATGCGGTCAAGCCGTTGAATGTACCGCTGTCGCCCTCTGCCGGTGCATCTCCATGGCCGGGCAGGTCAATCACGATCACCTCTCGCGCAGAGGTCAGTCGGGGCAGAACCAGGCGCCAGGATTGCCAGGTACCGCCCAGACCATGAATGAGCAGCAGTTTGGGACCGTTGCCTTGACGATATCGGATCATCGATCTGTCTTGTGGCATTGATCGTCTGGCCTGGTGTGTATTTAGACATGAACCGGTTCGAGGCGTTTCGCGGCCCGATTTGCGCGAAATCCAGCATTATGGCCGCACGCGTAAGGTTTCGATATCTCTATCAGGCCGTGCGGTCTATTTTTACGCCCGGCAGAAGTCTGGGCGGCGCGAGGCTGAGGTCGAAGCGGATTTCCTTACTGCGGTAGTCGATAGTCACGGCCGAAAATTGCCGCAGGTAATCCATGCCGATCAGCAGGGCAGGGCGTTGCCGCAGTTTCCAGACACTGAAATCCGGCACGTCGGCGATCACCAGCGTGCCGTCGGTAAAGGTCAGGTCCTGTAGTCGGATACGTTTGACCGGCAATATATCGCCGGTGAATTCGCCGCCCGTAACGCCGGTCAGCGTCATCGTGCCGCGTGAGCCAAGCTGGCGGTTGCGCGCCTTCAATGCGGTCATCAAGGCGACATTGCCGACCGAAACCTCGGCGCCGGTATCGATGAAGGCAGTGGCGGACATGTTATCGACCAAGCAGTCTATGATACGCAATCGGCCATCGCTGCCCTTGGTGTGTATGTGTGTCGATTCCACGCCGCGTCCGGGTGTGTTGGGCTTTGATTTCGGCTGTTCTATACGCATGAGGCGGTGCTGGAAATCGAAGGTGACACGCGTCCCATTGATGACGTCCAGGCCAAGATAGCCATCGGCGAACAACGAGGTGCGCGGCAGCACGGGCAAGTCTAGACCCGTACGGTTGAATGGCCCAAAGGAGAGGCTGTCTATATGACTGCTCGGGACCTCGATGCGCTTCGATATGCCATCGATGGTCACCGGCCTGCCGGCAGGCAAGGCGAGACGCATGGCGACATTATCCGCGATGACCGATCTTTCGGCGCCGGTGTCGACCACGAAGTGATACGGGCCTTGGCCATTGATTTGCACGTCGATTGTCAGGTGGTTGGCGAGGTCCCTACCGGCCGCTAGATTGGCCGTGTCATGGTCGGCATCCGTGCCCGGTGGTGGCGCGGCCGTTATCGTCTGGGGGAAGGCGTGGCTCGCGCGCAGAGCACCGGCAATGGCCACAGCGCCCGTACAGCCGATCAGGCCGCGTCGCGATGGATGGCGGAATAGGCTGGTCATGGACGTTTCCCCGGCCGGGTTATATTTTCAGGCCAGGGATTAGCATAACGCTGTTTTTCAGACGTGCAATCTCCGCATGTGTCAGAGCCCCAATCCGGCGCGCTGGCGGGCGGCATAGAGGTCAGTGCCCGGCGTGGTATAGGCCTCAAGCACGGCTACGGCATCCAGTCGGTGAACGTCGGTTATTACGTCAATGCCGCGCCCGCGGTAGGTGTCAGCCCAGTCGCCGCGCTTGTCGCCTTCGTCGAACTGAACGCGGCGGTCGTCGGCGGCGCGGGCGGAGCAGACAAGACGCCGAACCCCCGTCCAGGGAATGGCGCCGCCACACATGGCGCAGGGTTCGGAACTGCTGACCAGCTCACAGGCGCTGATCGGCACGTCGCCATTGGCCAGCCGACGTTCGGCCAGGCAGATCGCGACCATTTCGGCATGCAGGATAGACGACTTCTCACGCAGGGCCAGGTTGACGCCAAGCGCGACAAGGCGACCGGTGCTCATTTCGAACACCGCAGCGGCAAAGGGGACGCCTGTGCCTTCCATGACCGTGCGTCGAGACATCTCGATCACGAAAGCCGCGCGTGCCTCGATGGTTGCGAAAATTGGCGCGGCTTCATTGATCTCATCGACCCAGGCGGGCGTGGAAAAGCTGAAGCCGGCCATGATTTACAACCCGACCAGAAAGGTTTTGGAGCAGTACTCGCAGGTGATGTGCACCTTCCCGTCGGCTTCGAGCATTTCAGCCTGTTCCTCGGGGCTGAAGGACTGCACCAGACCTTCGACACGGTCCTGGGAGCAGCGGCATAGCTTATGTATGTGCTTCGGGGCCGATAGCCGCACGCCGTCCTCATGGAACAGGCGGTAGAGCAGGCGGTCGGCGGACAGGTCGAAATCAGTCAGCTCTTCCTCGCCCAGGGTTTCGAACAGGGCGCGGATATGCTGGAAGGACTCTTTGGTTTCGCCACGGGTTTCATCGGCGGCGATGGCCTGGATCATGGCGCCGGCGGCGCGCCAGTGACGCCCGTCCAATCCGGTTGTCTCGCTGACGGCCAGCTTGATCTGGGTCGGGACCTGCTCCGACTGGGCGAAATAATGTTCGGCACACAGGGCGAGGCTTTCCCCTTCGATCGGAGTAATGCCCTGATACCGCTCACCATGATCTTCCGGATCGAGAGTCATGATGAAGGTGCCCTTGCCCAGAAGGCTTTGGGCGCCGAGGCTTTGGAACTTGTTTTCATTATTAGCGATAAGGGCATCCAGTTCGGCGCGGTCGAAGCGGCAGAAGCCCCGCAGGCCGCCGCGCGTATCGTAGTCGGCCACGACATAGCGCACAACGCCATCGCCCTGGGCCTGAAGGATCAGCCGGCCCTCGAATTTCAGCGATGCCCCGACCAGCACGGCCAGCACGCAAGCTTCGCCAAGCAGGTTGGCGATCACCGGCGGATAATCGTGCGCCTTTAGGATCTGGTCTATCGTGTCGCCCAGCCGGACCACACGCCCGTGGACAGGATGCGCCTCGATGACGAAGCGGGCGGAATAGTCTTCGGTGGGGTCGATGGTATCAGGCATGAATTCAGTAGATTTCGTTGCAGAATTTACGGGTTTTGCAGGCTTTTGGGTCATTGGACAACAGTTTTAAAGAATTAAGCCGCCACATGCCATAATAAATGGCGAAGGCGGTTGTGCGGGGGGCACTTTTATCTTATTTGGCGCGCGACTGTAAAAGCCGGGCGAACGGCTCCTGTGAGCCTTTGACGCCCTTAGATAGGCGTGACCGCTATGAATGCAAGCTTCCCCCAACCGACCCTCGCCACCCTGGTGCTCGATTTTGATTCGACCTTCACCTCGGTCGAGGCGCTCGATATCCTGGCGGAATTGCTGTCTGCGGCTGATCCGGCCCGGGCGGCGGATGTCGCCCATATCAAGAGCCTGACCGATCAGGCGATGTCCGGCGAAATCTCCTTTGCCGACGCGCTCAACCGCCGCGTCCAGATTCTCAAGCCGACGCGCGATGACATCGCCGCCCTTATCGAAGTGCTGAAAACCAAGGTGTCGGTGTCCATCGAACGCAACCGGGCGGTTTTCGGAGAAAACCCGGGCAAGTTCCGGATTATTTCCGGTGGCTTTCACGACTTTATCGACGCGGTCGTCGCCGATTATGGCATCGCCGCCGAATATGTGCTGGCCAATCGCCTGATCTGGAATGAAGACGGTGTCGCGACGGGTGTCGATCAGACCAACCCGCTCAGTCAGGATGGCGGCAAGATTACCGCTGTCGGCCAATTGGGCCTGACCGGCGATATCGTCATGATCGGCGATGGCTGGACCGATTTCGAGGTGTACAAGGGCGGCGCGGCCTCGCGTTTCTATGCCTTCACGGAAAATGTGGCGCGCCCGAAGGTGGTTGCCGCCGTCACGGGCGATACCGCACATGTCGCCGTGTCGTTCGACGAAGTCCTACACGCAGAAGGATATCAGGGCCGCTACAGCTTCCCGCGCTCCAAGTTGAAGGTGCTTCTGCTCGAAAATATTCACCCCGAAGCGATACGCGCCTTCCGTGAGGAGGGCTATGATGTGACCACCGTAAAGGGTGCGTTGGACGAAGACGACCTTATCAAGGCGTTACAGGGTGTGCACATTCTGGGCCTGCGGTCGAAGACCAACCTGACGGCAAAGGCGGTCGAAGCCGCAGACAAGCTGATGGCTGTCGGCGCCTTCTGCATCGGCACCAATCAAATCGACCTTGAGGCGTGTTCGAAAAAAGGGATCGCGGTCTTCAACGCCCCCTATTCCAATACACGGTCCGTGGTGGAAATGGTCATGGGCCTGACGGTCATCCTGACACGGAATATCTACGACAAGTCGGTACAGATGCACGGCGGCAAGTGGGACAAGTCGGCCACCGGCGCCCACGAAGTGCGCGGCAAGACCTTGGGCATTATCGGTTATGGTGCCATCGGCTCGCAATTGTCGATCCTGGCCGAAGCCTTCGGCATGCGCGTCATCTATTTCGATCTGGCGGAGAAGCTGACGCTCGGCAATGCGAAGCGTTACCGTTCGCTGGACGCGCTGCTGGCCGAAGCCGATGTGGTGTCGCTCCACGTCGACGGTCGCGCGGAAAACAAGAATATATTCGGCGCGGCGCAATTCGCGCGCATGAAGGACGGGGCGCTGTTTATCAACCTGTCGCGCGGTCATGTCGTCGACATCGACGCTCTGTCTCAGGCGCTGCAATCGGGTAAGATCTATGGTGCCGCCGTCGATGTGTTCCCGGAAGAG
The DNA here is from genome assembly GCF_000495815.1 of Asticcacaulis sp. AC466. Classification (GTDB taxonomy): domain Bacteria; phylum Pseudomonadota; class Alphaproteobacteria; order Caulobacterales; family Caulobacteraceae; genus Asticcacaulis. Next base: position 310,377 of record NZ_AWGE01000001.1, read on the forward strand.
CCGCGCACCAATGACGATCCCTTTGTCAGTTCGCTGATTGGCCTGAAAAATCTTATCCTGACGCCGCATATCGGCGGTTCGACCGAGGAAGCACAGGAAGCCATTGGCCAGTTTGCGTCCGAACGCCTGCTGAATTTCCTCAATCGTGGGGATACTACCTTCAGCGTGAACATGCCGCATGTTCAGTTGTCGGAAGTTGATGGCCGCCATCGTTTGCTGCACCTTCATAAAAACGTGCCGGGTGTGCTGGCTGCCATCAACCAGATCATGGCCAAGCATGATCTGAACGTGCTGGCTCAGCACCTGAAGACCAACGAAACTCTCGGCTATGTGATCGTCGATGTCGACCGCGGCTATCCGAAGGAGGCCTTGGACGAATTGAAAGCAGTCAACGGCACGCTGAAGTTCCGCTCATTGCAATAGTCGGCGTCGGCTGATCGGTGGGCCCACGTTCAGGGTGCAATTAGGTCTGCTATCGTCCTGTGGGCGATAGATTGGGCCAACACATCATCAGTGTTCGGATGGACTGTTATTCACAGTTCAAGAGTGGACGGGGGTTTGCCGTTCGTCGCGTCACGTTTAAACGGTTGTGTCTATCGCGCGGTTTGGCGCAGTGTAGATGCGTAAGGACTCAATCGAAATAGAGCACTTCGTCCGGTTCTTCGGGCTTAGGCACTTCCTGGATTACCGCTGCGGGGCCATTCGTCACACGTAGCCATGCATCGTACACTTCCTGAGGCACCTTTGCGGGACGCGCGTCGCCCGGTGCCAGTTTTTGAATGAAGTTAAACTTCAGACCCATGCGGTTCGCCATCGACCAGGCAGCGGACCCGCGTTTGACCATTTGGCTGTTCAGGTCGATCAGCCAAATTTCGGATGGAATATGCGACAGGGCTTCCATGGCAACACGGGCGCCGGTGGCGCTCGAATCCAGGATGCGGCAGTTGATGATCTGGTGGTCGGAGAGAAACAGCAACACCCCGGTGTCGTCCCGCACATGACGGGGTTCAGACCGGCGATCACTATATTGATCTGGCATGATCACTTCCACCCCATCGCTCGATTGCGGTCGGCCGGAGAAGCTTGGCGTTGCGGACTTTACCGTCGAAGGTTGGCGCGAGGGTGTGTTCATGGGCATCAGTCTGAATGTATAAATATTTAGCGCCACGGCATGTGCACATGGCTGATCGATAAGCGGACGCATTACAGATACTGAGCAATGCCAATGGATTTGGCTGGAGCTCACACGACGCCTGGTGTTTTCACATTGGCGCATGTAACCTTGCTGTGCGGAACTTTAACGCCTGATAGTTTATAAAAAATGAGTCGGTGCCCAAAAGAGATGCGGCGCATGCAAAATGCCTGTGGATTTAAATCTATGGCGACCCTTGACTTTTCATAGGACAACAGGCATTTACCGGCTCTCGCTTATGCGAAATAACTATTTCGGCATTTTCGCCGTTAATCTGGCCGCGTGAGGTATGCCTTTTTGAAGGTACATACCGCCAGTTCCCAAGAACGGTTTACCAAACCTTCTGCCCCTAACAAAAATACCGAAGTCCGTGACACGCGAACGCTTCGACCCTCACCTCCCGATCTGTGATGGCACAGATGCGGGTAAGGGCCGTTGTGAAGGCGTGTGCTTTCGCGAAGCCCGAAGCTTTTGAAAGATCTACGTGACCAAAACCTTTTCCGATCTCGGCCTGTCCGCCACCCTGCTGCTGCAACTGGAACGTTCCGGCTATACCACGCCGACGCCGATCCAGGCCCAAGCCATTCCCCACCTGCTGAACGGCCATGACCTGCTGGGCATCGCCCAGACCGGCACTGGCAAGACGGCCGCCTTCGCCTTGCCCATCCTGCAAAAGGTGCTGTCCGAGCGCAAGATGCCCGTGACGCGCCAAACGCGCGTCCTGGTTCTGTCGCCGACGCGCGAACTGGCTTCGCAAATCGCCGACAGCTTTGCGCAGTATTCGCGCGGCACCGGCCTGCAGATCGCCACCATCTACGGCGGTGCCAAATATGGCCCGCAATATAAGGCCCTTAACAACGGTCTCGATATCCTGGTGGCCACGCCCGGCCGCCTGATCGACCATATCGAACAAAAGACCGTCGATCTGTCGGCTGTTGAATTCTTCGTTCTGGACGAAGCCGACCAGATGCTCGACCTGGGCTTCGTCAAGCCGATCCGCCAGATCGCCTCGCGCATCAAGGGCGCCCGTCAGAACCTGTTCTTCTCGGCCACCATGCCGAAGGAAATCGGCCTCCTGGCCTCCGAACTGCTGAAAGACCCGAAAAAGGTCGAAGTCACACCGGAAGCGACGACAGCCGAACGCGTTGAGCAAAGCGTCATTTACATCGAGGCGGTGCGCAAGCGCGCCCTGCTGACCGAACTGTACGCCGAAGACAAGCTGTCTCGCACCCTGGTCTTCACCCGCACCAAGCGGTCGGCTGACAAGGTTGCCGCCTATCTGCAAGCCGGTGGTATCGAAGCCGCCGCGATCCACGGCGACAAGTCGCAAGGTCAGCGCGAACGCGCCCTTCAAGCCTTCAAGGCTGGTAAGGTACGCGCCTTGGTCGCCACCGATATCGCTGCGCGCGGTATCGACGTCGACAGCGTCTCGCACGTCATCAATTATGAGCTGCCGAACGTGTCGGAAGCCTATGTTCACCGCATCGGCCGTACTGCCCGCGCCGGCAAGACCGGGATCTCTATCAGCTTCTGTTCGGACGACGAACGCAAGATGCTGAAGGATATCGAACGCATGACGCGCCAGCGCATCCCGTCGTTCGACCGCCGTAAGGACCAGGCTTTGAAGCTGCTTGACGAAGCCATGCTGGCGTCCGGCGTTGCTGAAAAGCCGACCACTCCTGACCGTATTCCGGCCAAGAAGGAAGCGCGCCACATTGATGGCGATGCTGAATTCGTCCATAAGCGTCAGCGCAGCCGTCCGGGCCGTCCGGAACGCACCGACCGTCGCGAGGGCGGTTCGTCCTTTGGCGATCGCAAGTACGGCGCCAAGAAGCGTGATTTTGCCGAACGCCCCGCCAACTATGATCCGATGGCGGCCGAACGTCCGGCGGCTCCGGCTGGCGCGAAGAAGCCTTTCGTCAAGAAGGATTTCTCCGAGCGTCCGGCTTTTGGCGGCCAGAAGGATTTCGCCGATCGCAAGCCCCAAGGCCGGAAGAAGCCGTGGGAAGACCGCAACGCCGATGCGCCGCGCGAATTTAAGCCCCGTGAAGACAGGCCCCGTGAAGACAGGCCGCGCGAAGAGCGAGCCGAACGTGGGGCGCATTCGTCGGAACGCCGCACCGAGCGTGGGCCGAAGCCCGAATTCCGTGGCGACCGTCCGGCCAAGCCGGCCGATTTCCGTGGCAAGAAGCCGCAGACCCGCAAGGACAATGCCAGTGGCAAGAATGCCTTTGGCGGAGACCGCAGTCACTACAGCGAAGCGCCACGTCCGAAGTCCGAAGGCGCGCAGTTCAAGCGCCGCAATCGCGCTTAAGACTCGTCGCCTGTCGAATTTGTAACGCGGCCAAAACGCGTGACAATTCAATTTGTTCATCAAGAGCCGTCCGGCGGTTGCGCCGGGCGGCTCTTGTGCTATTTTCACGGTTGTGTGATGTATGGTTTTCGCCTTTAATAGACATGTGCGGATACGCCGTACGCAATGCTCTGAGGACATCCGCCCCATGACAGCCAAAGCCGCGAAGGCCCTGTTCGCAAGCCTTGCCGTCGTCATGACATTGGGCGCTACTGCCATCTTGACCTCGTGCGATCGCAAGGCCCCGGAAGACAACGCGCCGATGGCCATCGTGGCCAAGACCGTTGATCCGCATTCCTATGCTCGCCCGCAGGAGGCGCGGGTCAGTCATGTCGATCTCGACCTCACGGCCGATTTTCAGACCAAGACTCTGGCGGGTACAGCGACTCTGACCCTGATCACCGAAGCCAATGCCAAACAGGTCATACTCGACACGCGCGCGCTGGATATTGAGGCTGTCACAGATGCTTCCGGATCGCCGCTGAAGTTCACGCTGGGCAAGGGCAATGCCATGATGGGCAAGCCGTTGACGATCGAATTGCCACAAGGGGCGCAGAAAATTGTCGTCAAGTATAAGACGACCAAGGACGGGACGGCTCTGCAATGGCTGTCACCGGAGCAGACCGCCGGCAAGAAGTTGCCCTTTCTGTTCAGCCAGGGCGAAGAAATTCACACCCGTACCTGGATCCCGACTCAGGATTCGCCGGCCATTCGTCAGACCTACACCGCGCGCATAGTGGTGCCGCGCGACCTGATGGCGGTCATGAGCGCCGAACGCCTGACACCTGAGGGCGAAAAAGTACAGGGCCATGCAAATCAGCGAGCGTATCGCTTCGACATGAAAGAGCCGGTGGCGCCCTATCTGATCGCCATTGCGGTCGGCGACTTGGGTTTCGCGCCTGAAGGGTCGCGTACAGGCGTCTATGCCGAAAAGGCGACGCTGGCGGCGGCGAAGGCCGAATTCACCGATATGCAGGCTATGCTTGAGGCGGCGGAAAAGTTGTATGGACCGTATAGGTGGGGCCGTTACGATGTCCTCGTCCTGCCACCGTCCTTCCCATTCGGCGGCATGGAAAACCCGACCCTGACCTTTGCCACCCCAACCATTCTGGCGGGTGACAAGTCCCTGGTGTCACTGATTGCGCATGAACTGGCGCATAGCTGGTCAGGCAATCTGGTCACCAACGCGACCTGGGAAGACTTCTGGCTCAACGAGGGCTTTACGGTCTATTTCGAAGGCCGCATCATGGAAGAGGTTTATGACAAGGACCGCGCCGACATGCTGCGCGTGCTTGGCTGGCAGGACCTGCAAGCGACGCTCAAGGACCTCAACGACAGCGGCAAATCAGATTTCACGCGGCTGCATCCCGACCTGCGCAATATCGATCCTGACGATTATTTCAGTGATGTGCCCTATGAAAAGGGTGCGGCCTTCCTGCGCATGTTAGAGGCCCATTTCGGCCGCAAGAAACTGGATGCCTATCTCAAGGGTTATTTCCAGCGCTTCGCCTTCCAGAGCATGACCACCGACGCTTTCCTGGTCGATCTGCGCACGCATCTTCTGCATAACGACAGTGACCTGGAAAAGCAGCTCAAGATTCGCCAGTGGCTATACGACAAAGGGATGCCGGACAACGCGATCCCGCCAACCTCAGAGGCGCTCAACGAAGTATCGGCGCAGGTAGCGGCCTTCATGGAAGGTGCGTCGGCGAAATCTCTTAGCGTCCAGGGCTATAGCTCTCCGCAGTGGCAATATTTCTTGACGCACCTTCCGGACAATCTGTCTCCGGACCAGATGGCCGATTTGGACGCCGTCTACGGGTTCAGCAAGTCGCACAACTCGGAGATTCTGTTTGCATGGCTGCAACAGGCAATCAAGCATCAGTACCAGCCCGCCCTGCCGGCGGTGCGTGAGTTCCTTGTCTCGCAAGGCCGCCGCAAGTATGTCGTGCCGCTTTACAAGAGCCTGATGGCACAGCCGGGATGGGGCGTCGATATGGCCAAGTCGGTCTATGCCGAGGCAAGACCCGGCTATCACGACGTTACGCGCGGCACTGTGGACGATATCGTGAAATAGACGCCGGGCGTGCGCGGCGGTATAATCGCTAGAGCTTTCGTCGGCTCAGTTGAGCCGCCTCATGCCGAAAAATGGGGTCCACTTTTCGGCATGAGGCTCTAGCGCTTTACATCGAAGCCATCGTCGCTCAGGAAGGCTTCCAGGTCGGCCGGGGTCGCCAGGCTGGCGTCACCCGGTTGGGCGTGTTTCAGGCAGGCGCAGGCAATGCCGTAATCCAGAGCCTTTTCATCCGTCGCACCGGTCAGCAGGCCGTGCATGACACCGGCGGCAAACGCGTCGCCGCCGCCTATGCGATCGACGATGCGCTCAATGCTATAAGTGTCGGTTTCCAACGACCGGTCGCGCAGATACATCAGGCCGGTCAGGCGGTTATGATCGACATTGACCTGCTCCCGGCGGGTGCATATCAGACGCTCCAAATTTGGAAAACTGGCGAAGGCATGATCGGCGGCGGCGCGTTCATCAGCAAAGCGCTGGCCAGAGACCAGTTCGATATCGCGGTAGCCGCCGAAGATTAGATCGGCCTGGGCCATCAGCTGCGTAATATAGGCCGGCGCATCGCCGCCCCAGTCGGCCCAGAGTTTGGGGCGGTAATTGCAATCGAACGACACCTGAACGCCCAGCGTGCGCGCCTGCTGCATGGCGTTGAGCGCGGCGGTAACGCAGTTTTCCCCCAATGCCGCCGTCACGCCCGAGACGTGGAGCCAACTGGCATCTTGTAACAGGGCGGGCCAGTCGAGCTGGCTGAAGTCGGCGACCGCAAAGGCGGAGCCGGCCCGATCATAAACGATATCTGACGGGCGATGAATCGCGCCGGGCGTCAGGAAATAAAGCCCCATGCGTTGCGGCCCGCGGGTGATGTTTTGCGTGCCGACGCCCCATCGGCGCAATTCGTTGATTGCCGCCGTACCCAGGCCATTTTCGGGTACCCGGCTAACCATCCGGGTATCATGGCCCAGACGGGCCAGGCCCACGGCGACATTGGCTTCCGCCCCGCCGACAACCGGTTGAAGCGGCGCCAACGCCTCCAGGACATGCCCGCCGGTAACGCTCAGGCGGATCAGCAGTTCGCCGAAACAAACAAAGCTCTTGGACATGCGGGTTCCTCGATCAGGCGATTTCAGTGTGGCGGGTGGTCAGAGGTTCGACACGCAAACGGATTTGCGCCTCTTTGATGCCCGAGAACGTAATAACAGAAGTTTGACCCGCTGCAATGCTGTGCACGCCCGTAGTCTGGCCGGTGGACACCAGTTGCCCCCGTTTGAGCGGACGGCCGCGTTGCGCCAGGTGTCCGGCCAGCCAGGCCAGCGCCTGAAACGGGCCACCGGGCATGACGAACAACCCGCCTTCGCCAACAATCTGGCCGTCGATTTCGGTCTTCGATTTGAAATTTTTCAGCGCGTCCGGCGACACAGTATCTAGCGTGGTGTCGGAATCGATTTCCAGCAGCTTGGGGCCGAGGATTTCGCCGAAATTGTTGCCGAAATCCGACGCGGTAACGGTCGGGCCTAATTCATTGATCTTGGGGAAGGGGGAGCCCGCCACTTCGACGCCGGCGAACAGGGCGTCGCAAAGGCGCAGGGCCTCTTCTTCGCTATATTCTGTTTTTTCCGGATCGGCGTCGTGGTCGATGCGCAGGACAAATTCGGCTTCGACCGCCGCGAACCCGCCGGTAAATACGGGATAGACCAGTTCTTCGCCGGTGTAGTCTTTCAAGGTGTTGGCAAATATGGGACCGGCCATGCGTTCGCCGTGCCGGGCCTGAAAATCGGGATGGATGCGGGCGATCTTCCAACCGACGAGCGGTTGGTGCCAGGCGTCGAGGGCGGCGTCCTGGATGCGGTAGGAATCAGCCATCGCCTCAGGGATATCACCAGGATATTCGACCAGGGCCGCCGCGGTCTTGCGGGCGGTAACAAAGCGGTGGGCGATATCTGCGTGCGTCATCTGGCTTACCTTACTTTTCTGGTGGGGCGGAACCTATGTGATACCGGTGTCATGATCAACAGCAAAAATGCCAACCAGGACCTGTGTCCCTAGCTGATTACAAAAAAATAGCGGGCGATGTCACACCGCGACCGGCTGGCTCGTCTCTCTTTCACCCACACAGGAGAGACTATCATGAATTTCAATCGTCTGAATATCGCGGCCTTGGCTGCCGAAGGATATAACGGCATGACCGCCGTCGAAACCTATCTGCACGGTGCCCTCGATGCGAAACTTATCAGCTTGGTCAAGCTGCGCGTCTCGCAGATCAATGGCTGCGCCTTCTGCCTGCACATGCATCGCGAAGAGGCGTTGAAGGCTGGCGACACGGATGTCCGCCTCAACATTCTCAATGCTTGGCAGGAATCACGCATGTTCACAGCCAGGGAGCGTGCCGCTCTGGCCTGGGCGGAAGCTCTGGCGCGGATTGCCGAAGATCGCGCCGAGGACGCCACCTATGCCCAGGTAAAGGCAGAGTTCAGCGACAAGGAGATGGCCGATCTGACCTTGTGCATCGCCATGATCAACGCCTGGAACCGGATTGCCATCTCCATGCGCTTCCTGCATGCGGCGGATAAGGCGGCGTGATATCCGTAGCGGAGTCCAGTCTTCAAGGAAGGAGCAACCATGGACGTCGACTGGTTTGAAAGTGAGCGCAGATACCTGCTCGGCGTCGCCTATCGTATGCTGGGTACGATGGCCGAAGCGGAAGACGCCGTGCAGGATACGTTCCTGCGCATCCGCGATACCGACCCGGCTGGGATCGCCTTCAGGCGTGCCTATCTGACCCGTATTGTCACACGTATCTGCCTGGATGTGCTCAAGTCGGCACATCGGACACGTGTCGACTATGTCGGTCCGTGGCTGCCCGAACCGCTGCACGACATCAGTGATTTCACCGGAGCGTCATCGGCCTCGGAGCTGGCCGACGACTTCTCCATGGGCCTTCTCTATGCCCTTGAACGCCTGACGCCGCTGGAACGCGCCAGCTTTCTGCTCCACGACGTGTTCGATATCGGCTTCGCGGATATCGCCGCGACTCTGGACCGATCCGAGGACAGCTGCCGCCAACTGGCCTCGCGCGCCCGGGCCCATGTGCGGTCCAGCCGTCCCCGTTTCAAGGTGGCGCCGGACGATGAACGGCGCTACCTCGAAGCCTTTGTCACGGCTTCGCAAAAGGGAGATGTCGCCGCGCTGGAAGCCATGTTGGCCCAAGACGTTAAGCTGTATTCCGACGGCGGCGGCAAGATATCGGCCGCCATAAACATCCTCGAAGGACCGCGTCGCGTCGGCGCCTTCATGGCGGGCATTTATCAGAAATTCCGCAATCATACGACGGCGCGGCTGCGTTACGACCGTGTCAATGGCGCGATGTCGTTGCTCACGACGCACGCCGATGGCTACACGGACGTCATGAGCCTCGAAATCCAGGACGGACAGATTCAGGCCATCTGGTTCCAGCGGAACCCGGATAAGCTGACCCGTGTGAATTAGCGTGGAAGGCAAGGAAACCCAGACGCTAGTTGCCCAGGAGCGAACTGGCGTCAATCCGGTGGCTTTAGAGCTTGTAGGCAGCCTTCGGCAGATTGTAGGTCAGGTCCTGTATAACGTCGCTTGCGTCCTCAATGGGCAGGCGATGTTCGGCTACCAGGCGTGCCAGGAAGTTGGCGTCGATGCGGCGGGCGACATCGTGGCGGGCCGGAATGGATAGGAAGGCGCGCGTGTCGTCGTTGAAGCCGACCGTATTATAGAAACCGGCTGTTTCGGTGACCTGCTCACGGAAGCGCGTCATGCCTTCGGGGCTATCGTGGAACCACCAGGAGGGGCCGAGCTTAAGGATCGGATAGTGGCCGGCCAGCGGTGCCAGTTCGCGCGAATAGTTGGTTTCGTCCAGGGTGAACAGGATGACGGTCAGGGTCTTCTCGTTGCCGAAAACGTCGAGCAAGGGCTTGAGCGCGTGGACATAGTTGGTCGGCAGAGGGATGTCGCAGCCCTTGTCGCGGCCATAGGCGTCGAACACCTGCTTGTTATGATTACGGAATGAGCCCGGGTGAATCTGCATGGTCAGGCCGTCGTCGAGCGACATGCGCGCCATTTCGGTCAGCATCTGGGCACGGAACAGTTCGGCATCTTCTGGCGACACATGCTTTTTAAGGACGCGGTGGAATAGGTCCTTGGTATCCGAATGCGACAGATTGGCCGTTTGGGCGGTGGGGTGGCCGTGGTCGGTCGAGGTGGCGCCGTAGGTTTTGAACACGTCACGACGCTTGCGGTGCGCGGCCAGGTAGCCCTTCCAGCTATGGACATCCTCACCCGTCAGGTCGGCGAACAGCTTCAGCTTGTCGTGGAAATCCTCGTGCTCGGGATCAATGACCGGGTCCGGACGATAGGCGGTCACAACGCGGCCCTTCCAGCCGGAGTCCTTGATTTTCTGGTGGTGTTCCAGGGTATCGGTCGGCCCTTCGGTCGTAGCCAGCAGTTCAATATTGAAGCGCTCAAACAGGGCGCGCGGGCGATAGTCCGCCGTCGCCAGCAGTTCGCCGATACGATCGAAATACAGATCGGCTGTCGTTTCATCGAGCGCGACGTTAAAGCCCATGATTTCGGCGAATACATAGGACATCCACATATAGGTGGGTGTGCCGCGGAACAGGTGCTGGTTGGCCGCGAAGATATGCCATGCCTTGCGGGGATCGGCGGCAGACGGACCGGCCTTGGAACCGACGCCGACCGCATCCATGTCGATGCCCTGGCTGTACAACATGCGGTAAATGTAGTGGTCGGGGCTCAGGAACAGCGCAGTGGCGTTTTCGAACGGCTGATTGTCGGCGAACCACGACGGATCGGTATGGCCGTGCGGCGACAGGATCGGCAGGCTCTTTACGCTGGCATATAACTCGCGGGCAATGGCGCGCTGTGTGGGATCGGACGAGAATAGGCGATCAGCATGAAACGAAAGGGGCTTGGGCATGTGGCAACCTTGGTAGCGTGTTTTATGCGGCGTACAGGTAGACGCTGGTGCCCGGTTTGACAACCATTATTCATATGATGATCTGACCAAATATCAGCGCGGCGCCGGTCCGGACGACCCGCGAACGACCAGGGCAGCGTCGATTATCACAGTGGGCTTCACGGTGCCCTCGGTCTGGATCAGGGTCTCGGCGGCGATGCGCGCCATGTCTCGGGTGGGGAGGCGAACCGTGGTCAGCGGCGGATAGATGCGCGTGGCGATGGGCGCGTCGTCGAAACCGATAATGGTCAGGTCTTCCGGGATACGCAGCCCCTTTTCAAAGGCGGCCCGATAGGCGGCGGCGGCCATTTCGTCGTTGGCGCAGATCAGGGCTGTCGGTGGATTGGCGTGGCTGAGCAGGGTGCGGGCGCCCGCATAGCCGGACTCGAAGCTATAATCGCCGGGAACTTCCAGTTCCGGCGCGATTGTCACGTCGTGCTCAGCCAGGCCGGCGTCGAAGCCGGCGCGGCGTTCGTGGGCCGATGGGTAGGCTAGATTGCCGCTAATATAACCAATGCGCGTGTGGCCCAGTTCGCCGACATGGGCACCGGCTTGGCGGCAGCCTTCGCGGTCGCGCGATACGATTTGTTGCGCATGGATGGGCGGGGTGGCATCCTCGCCCGACCGCGCGGTGATGCGGATATAGGGGATGTCCAGTTCGTCCATGAGCGCCAGCAGGTCGCGATCTTCGGCGATGGGCGGCAGGATGATGACTCCGGCCAGACGTTGCGATTCGACGAAGTTGCGGATGTCTTCCAGGAAGTTAGCGCTACGCCAGTCGCATGGGTGAACGACCAGTTCTGTACCCGAGCCGCGCAGGCCGTCGAGCGCGCCCATCTGCATATTGACGATATATTGCGCATTGGGATTGTCGTAGACCAGCCCAAGCAGGAACGACCGCCGGAATGCCAAGCCGCGCGCCTGCGGGTCCGGCCGGAAGCCGACGCGGGCGATAATGTCGTTTACGGCATCACGTGTTTCCTCGCGCACACTTGGCGAATTGTTGATGACGCGCGATACGGTCTTTTTGGAGACCTGCGCCAGATGCGCCACATCGTTGATGGTCGCCTTTTTGCGGCGTTTCAGGAAATCTTCAACGGCGTCCTTCGCGGCGGGCTCGCGGGAGGTTTGGGCGGAGGAGGAAAGTTTTGCCATGATGCGTTTTTTGCGGTGCGTTTTTTGATTATGTTGTATGATGAATTTCGAAATGGCGTTGACTATTGTCAATGTACGGGTAAATGAGCGCGGGTAAACGGCTTTTTGTCCGCTGAACAGGCCTTTGAGGGGCTTGTGTCGGTTATTTTTGTCATGAGCGTCAAACGTCAGTCTCCGGATGTATATTTGCCGGCTCCGTGACACCGGTATCATAATGTAAGTCGGGCGTGCATGCACGTTCTTTTTGATGGAAGAGTTTTATGCCAGACGATCAGGCCGGGGGTACGGGGTTGAATGGAGCCGCGCCGCTGCAATGGTTGCGCGTCAGTCCGCGCGATTCCGTTGCGGTCGCGCTGAACGACCTGCCAGCCGGGGCGGAGATCACCGGTGATGGCTATGCGGTCACCTTGCGAGACGATGTCCCCAAGGGGCACAAGATCGCCGTCAAGGATATGGCGGAAGGTGAGACGGTTCTGAAACTTGGTTTCGCCATCGGCAAGGCCTCGCGCGACATCGACGTCGGCGAACATGTTCATGCCCATAACCTGGTCACGGCGCTTAGCGGTGTCGAAGATTATAGCTACCAGCCGGATGCCCCGGCAGCCGTGCCCGCGCTGACAGAGGCGACGTTTCAGGGCTATCGGCGCAGTTGGGGCGGGGTCGGCATCCGTAACGAAATATGGATTCTGTGCACCGTCGGCTGCGTGGCTAAGACCTCCGAACGCCTGGCGCGTATCGCCTCGGAACGCTTCAAGGGTCGGGTCGACGGCGTCTACGCCCTGACCCATCCGCTCGGGTGTTCGCAACTGGGTGACGATCTCGATCACACCCGCAAACTGCTGGCCGGCTTGGCCATGCATCCCAATGCTGGCGGCGTGCTGATCGTCGGGTTGGGCTGTGAAAACAACCAGTTGTCTGCCTTGATCAAGGAGATCGACCGGCCGGCTGACCGCTTGAAATATTTCGCGGCCCAGATGGTCGAAGACGAACACGAGGCCGGCCTGGAAGCCTTGGAAGCCCTGGTCAGTGCAATCGAACGGGATCAACGCGAAACCTGCTCGGTCCGGGATCTGGCCATCGGCGTCAAATGCGGTGGATCGGACGGCTTTTCGGGCCTGACGGCCAACCCCCTGGTCGGCCTGGTCGCCGACCGAGTCGCCTTCGCCGGCGGCATGGCCATCATGACGGAAATTCCGGAAATCTTCGGTGCCGAACGCCAATTGATGGCGCGTGCCAAGGACGAGCAGGTGTTTCGTCAGGTCGTCGACGTCGTAAACGACTTCAAAAACTACTTCCTTGCCCACAATCAGCCGGTTTTTGAGAATCCGTCGCCGGGTAACAAGGCGGGCGGCATTACGACCCTGGAAGAAAAATCTCTCGGCGCGGTGCAGAAGGGCGGGCATAGCCCTCTGAATTCGGTCCTGCGCTATGGCGAGCGGGCGCGCGAAGCTGGTTTGTCGTTGTTAGAGGCGCCCGGCAACGACGCGGTGTCGTCGACGGCCTTGACGGCGGCGGGCGCGGTCATCGTCCTGTTCACGACAGGCCGGGGTACGCCGCTGGGCTTTCCGGCACCGACGCTCAAGATCGCCTCCAACACAGCCCTTGCCGAGAAAAAGCCCCATTGGATCGATTTTAATGCTGGACAAGTTTTGGAAGGTCTGACCATTGGTCAGACCGCCGATAAGCTGATGGACCTGATCCTGAAAACCGCGTCCGGACAGCCGGCCTGTAATGAAAAGAACGATGAGCGCGAAATCGCCATCTGGAAAAATGGGGTGACCCTCTAATGCGTTTGTCTCTCGCCACAGTGCCCGCGACCCGTGCCACAAAGCCTGCCTACGATCCTTCCGCGCTCGACATCGGTGTGGTCCATTTCGGCCCCGGCGCTTTTCACCGCGCTCACCAGGCCGCCTATTTCGACGCCTTGGCCGCCGCGGATCCGCGGTGGGGGATTTGCGGCGTGTCGCTCCATTCGACTGGTGTTCGCGATGCCCTGACGCCGCAGGATGGCCTTTACACCCTGGCCATTCTTGACGCGGAGATCAGTTATCGGGTGATCGGCGCCATCCGCGAAGTGCTGGTGGGGCCGGAAGATGTCGAAGCCGTGTTTGAGCGCCTCACGCGCCCGTCGGTTGGCATAGTGACATCGACCGTGACGGAAAAAGGCTACTGCCTGGGGCCTGATTTCACGCTCGATTTTCAGCACGCGGACATTGTTCATGACCTCGCCAATCCGCAAACGCCAAAATCGTTTATCGGCTACGTTGCCGAAGGGTTGCGCCGCCGCAAACAGGCTGGACTGAAACCGTTCGTTCTCATTCCCTGTGACAATCTGCCGAAAAACGGTCATCGCCTCAAGGCGGCTGTCGTAGCCTTCGCCGCGCGGTTCGACGCCGGCCTGGCTGACTGGATCGACGCCGGTCTGGCGTGCCCCTGCACGATGGTGGACTCCATTACGCCGGCTACGGACGATGCCTTGCGCGCCCGAGTCGCCGATGTGACAGGCCTGGAAGACGCGTGGCCGATCCAGCGCGAAGCCTTTACGCAATGGGTCATCGAAGATCACCTCCATGAGGGTGGTCCGGACTGGACACGTGTCGGCGTCATTCTGACCGACAATGTGCCGGCCTATGAGCGTGCGAAGCTGCGTCTGCTCAATGGTCCGCACTCCACCTTAGCCTATGCCGGTTTGCACAAGGGTTATGACAGCGTCTCCCAGGCGATGGATGATGCCGAATTGGCGCAGACCGTCCGCGCCCTGATGATCGAGGATGTCGTACCGCTTCTGGAGGCGCCGAAAGGTCTCGATCTGGTGGCCTATAGCGAAGATATCCTGACACGTTTCCGCAATCCGGCCATAGTCCACAAGCTGTCCCAGATTGCGTGGGACGGGTCGCAGAAGCTGCCGATACGTATCCTCAGTTCCTTGTCAGAGGCGCTGGAGCGCGGGCATGACATCACGCGTTTGGCGCTTCCGCTGGCGGCCTGGATGCGCTTTGTCCGTCTCAAGGCGGTCAAGGCGGAAGCCATAACAGATCCCTTGGCAACGGACCTGATCGCTATCGGTTTGACCTGTAAGGATGTGGTATCCGACGTAGGATTGTTCCTGGCGCTGCGCTCAGTCTTTCCGGAAGACCTGGCCAATAATCGCACGGTCATCGCCGCGATCGAAGGGGCCTACACGCGTCTACTCGCCCAGGAAGGTGTTTTTGCTTGAGGTCATGACGGGGGCGGCCTAAACCGGTGGTAGAGGAGACCGCCATGACCGACATCAGCGAGACCGATAAAGCATTTTTAGGTGGCGGCCGTATCCACAATGACCGGCCGTTCAAAGCGGTCGGCATCGCCGTACTGACCATTTCCGATACGCGGGACGAAGACAGCGACACGTCGGGTGATGTGCTGGCGCGCCGGATCGAGGCCGCCGGCCATGTCGTGGCCGAACGAGGCCTTGTGCGGGATGATATCGAGGCCATTCGCGCCAAGGTCATGGCGTGGGTGGGATCAGGCCGGGCCGACGCCATCATCACCACGGGCGGGACGGGCATAACGGGCCGCGATGTGACGCCAGAGGCCATCGAACCCCTGCTGAACAAACGGATCGAAGGGTTTTCAACCCTTTTCCACATGCTCAGCTACCAGACGGTCGGCCTATCCACCCTGCAATCGCGGGCGCTTGCCGGTATTATCGATGGCATTTTCATCTTTTGCCTGCCGGGCTCGAACGGCGCGGTCAAGGATGGCTGGGACAAGGTCATTCGCTGGCAACTCGACAGCCGGCATGGTCCCTGCAACATGGTCGAGCTCATGCCGCGGCTGACCGAAACATGAAGAACATAGCGGTTGATGACGCCATAAACCGGGTGCGTGCGGGGGCCTTGACGCCTGTCGTGGAAACGGTCGTCCTGGCGAAAGGCCCGGGACGCGTTCTGGCGTCCGACATCGCTGCCACGCGGGATCAGCCGCCATTCAATGCGTCCGCCATGGATGGCTATGCCGTCCGGCGGGACTCGCTTCTGCCGAAGGCGAAAATACTTACGCTTAATGTTGTGGGCGAAAGTTCCGCTGGGCGGGCCTATCCCGGCGCCGTGGCGATAGGGGAGGCAGTTCGCATCTTTACCGGCGCGCCGATTCCCACCGATTGCGATGCCATAATCATCCAGGAACAGGTAGCGCAGCGCGATGGCGTGATCGATATCGGGCCAGAGGGGCGTCATCCCGTGCAGGGCCATATCCGCCGCGCCGGACAGGATTTTCGCGCCGGAGACATATTACTCGAAGCGGGTGTCCGGCTTGATCCGTGGTGTTTGTCCCTGGCGGCGGCGGCGGGCCGGGACACGCTTGATGTCCATCGTCGGCCGAAAATCGTCGTCCTCTGCACCGGCGATGAACTGGTCCTGCCGGGGAAAAAGCCGAAGGCGGATCAAATATACGAATCGGCCTCGCACACCCTGATCGCGCTGATCAAACAATGGGGCGGCAAGGCACGCTATCTCGGCGTTCAGGCCGACGACGCCAAGGCGATTCAGAAAGCGCTGAAAAAGACCGATGCCGACCTGATCGTCACAGTCGGCGGGGCCAGTGTGGGGGATTACGACCTCGTCAAACCTGCCCTGCAAAAACTCGGACTGAGCCTCGATTTCGAAAGCGTGTCCGTCAGGCCGGGCAAGCCGACCAGTTTCGGCGTTCTAACAAATGGTGTACGCGTGCTAGGCCTGCCCGGAAATCCGGCCTCTGCCTTTGTAACCGCACAATTGTTTCTCAAGCCCTGGATTGAATCCTCGCTGGGGATGACGCATGCGCCCGCCTTCATTACCGCTATCAGCCAGACGCCTCTGCCGGCTGCAGGACCACGTGAAGCCTATCTGCGCGCGCAACTCAGCAGTTCACCCCAAGGGCAGTTGCAGGTTACGGCCTTTGACGACCAGGATTCGTCTCTGGTTAGCGTGTTCGCGCGCGCTGACGTGCTGATCCGATTGCCGGCCAATGCCCCATCGCAAAAGGTCGGTGCGCGGGTCGATGTGCTGCCGCTCGACCGGCTGTAAAAAAGACACGCTCATTTCCTAATTTTATTCGGTCTTCGCTCGACCTCTGGACGAAGAGGGTTCGCGCATGCACACATAGGGCATGACCCTGCAAAGCAATTCCCGGCTCGATATCGCCACTGGCTTCGCCACGGATATCGGCAAGCGCGACGAAAACCAGGACTTTGCCGCCCTGTGCCTGGAGGACGGCCAGCGTCACCATGGCGCGGTTGCGGCGATGGCGGACGGGGTGGGCGGACGTAAAGGGGGCCGCGTCGCGGCGGAATTGTCCGTGCGCACCTTTATCGACGATTACCTTGGCCAGTCGGAGCTGTTGTCGCCACGCAAGACGGCGGCGCGCGCCTTGGAAAGCATCAATTACTGGCTGTTCCGCGAGGGGCAGAAGAACGAAGCGCTGAAAGGGATGTGCGCCGCCTTTACCGGCATCGTCATCAAGGGACGGCGACTGCACAGCTTTCATGTTGGCGATACGCGCCTCTATCGCCTGCGCGAAGGCCAACTGGAACTGCTGACGCAAGACCACAAGCCCGAGGGGGCAGAAGGCAGCAATTTCATCAGCCGGGCTGTTGGCGCCGAAGAGGCCATTCGCATCGATTACGGCGCGCACGATATCCTGCCGCATGACCGGTTGATGCTTTGCTCGGACGGCGTGCATGGCTTTGTTAGCCAGGCGCAGATTCAAACCCTGCTGGACGGCCGCGCGTCTCCGGATGAAACGGCGCAGCGGCTAGTATCGACGGCCATAGCGCACGGCGGCGACGACAACGCCACGGCTATGGTGATCGACATTATCGATTTGCCGCCGGCCACCATCGAAGATCTCAATCTCGCCATCGCCAAGCTGCCCATGATCGAGCCGCCATCGGTCGGCGAAACCATCGACGGCTTCAAGCTGGAACGACAACTGGCCGACGGCATATACAGCCGTGTGTTTCGCGCGCGCGACCAGCGGGAATTCCGCACCGGCATCAGTCCACACGTTGTTCTGAAATTCCCCAAGCCGCACACCATCGGGTCGGAAACGTCGGCGCGGTCAGCCTTCATGCGCGAGGCCTGGGTGGCGTCGCGGGTCCAGCATATGTGGATCGGTGCGGTGCTTGACCTGGCGCCTGGCCGCCAGAGCTGCCTGTATGTCGCCCAGCCCTATTATGTCGGGGAAACCCTGGAGCACCGGATCAATCGCGCGCCGAAGCTGCGGCTGGAAGAAGGAGTTGCCATTGGCACCAAGCTGGCTAAGGCGCTCGGGTCGCTGCATCGCGCGGGCATCATCCATCGCGACGTAAAGCCGGAAAATATCATTCTGATGGCCGATGGCGGTTTCAAGCTGGTCGATCTTGGCGTGGCGCGCATTCCCGGCATCGACAAGGATGCGCTTTTCGTGCCCGGCACGCCAAGTTACAAGGCGCCGGAATTGTTCGAAGGCAAGCCTGGCGACGAACGATCGGATATCTTCGCGGTGGGTGTGACGCTTTATCGTATGTTCACAGGCGGCGACTATCCGTTCGGAGAGATCGAAACCGGCCAGACGCCGCGTTTCAACCGTCCGGAGCGGTTGACCAGCAAGCGCAGCGACCTGCCGGCCTGGCTCGACAGCCTGATCCTTCAGTCCCTGGCGCCGAATCCGGCCGACCGTTTTCAGGACGGCTTTGAAATGGCTTTCAAGCTGGAAACCGGGGCCTATGGCGCTGAACCGGACTTCTTTCGTAAACATTCGTGGGTGGGCCGTAACCAGGTCGGCATCTGGCGTGGTATCAGCCTGATCCTGGCAATCTGTCTGGCTGTGTCGATCGCAACCGCACGGACGGATATTGTGCTACCCGCCTGGACGCATCAGGTTCTGGACAAACTCGCCAAGCCGTTCGGCTGACGGCTAGAGCAAAATGATTTTAAATCGAATCATTATTTCGCTCTAGATATTTGATTTTGCATCATATTTTTCCAAAAAGTGGTGTCCACTTTTTGGCATGATGCTCTATGGCTCGGTGACGACGTCGCGGTGTTGCGGCGCCAGGGCGGCCAGAAGCTGGTTTTGCGCCCGGAACGGAATATGTTTCCGGTCCATGGCAATCTGGAGGTCTTCGACCAGGGCCAGGAAATCCGCCTGGTGAACACCGAGCTTGGCGTGCACCGTCTTCATGTCCTTGCCGGTATAGGTGCAGCCGCCCCCCAGGATCTGGCAGAACTGCGACACCAGTTCCACCTTGACACGTGTCTGGTCTACGGCGACGAAGAAGTCCTTGGTGCGCGGATCGGCCAGCAGGATGACCATGAAGTCGTCCATCAGTGCGACCAGACCGTCATGCCCGCCAAAGTCGGCATATAGCTTGCCATCGCTCGAAATGACGGGGGCGGTGGCGGCGCTGGGTGCCGACGCAGGATGGGTCTGAGCGAAAGCGGGCACCGAACAGAACAGCAGCATCCCGGCCATAACCCCTAAAGAGACGGATTTCATGATGGCGCGTATCCTTTAGAAGCCGCCTTGCAGGGAGACGTATAGCCCCGACTGCCGGCGCGTGACGATATTGCCGAGATCGGCATAGGCGAGGGTAAGCGACAGGTGTTTGTTCAGGGCGTAAGCCGCGAAGATGTCCACGGCGGCGCCTTCCTTAGCAACGCCGAGATTGTCCGGCTTGGTGCGAAATTCTGCACCGACCGCCAGATGCCGGTTGACGAGGTATGCCACCGAGCCTTCGGCCTGGAGGTGATAGGTATTGTCCTGCCCGCCATACCCCAAAATACCGAACTGGTTGGCCTTAGTGGCACGTAAGGTGCCGTTGACCAGTACGCCTTGCGCCAGCAACAGCTTTGTCGCACTAATATAATAGTCCGTAGACTGATCATCTCGTGCGCCCAGGGCTTTGACTAGGTTGCCGTTCTTATTGGATTTGAATTGCGCCCCGAGGGCGATCTGCGGCAACCAGCTGTCCTGCTCCAGGACGGCATCACCGGTCAGCTTGACCTTTACGCCGATGGTATCTTGCGAAATGGTATAGCCGGCGCCCAGGCCCAGCGCCGCACCGACCTGCTGGGTGTCGAAATCTTGACGGGCATAGGACAGCTCGACGCGATCATGAATGCCGATCAGCGCGCCATAGGACGTGATCTTGTAATCCTGCGTACCGATAGTGGTGTAATAGGCATTGGCGCCGGTCTGGTCACGGCTACCGTAGCTACCGATAACCGCCCAGGGTGTCAGACCGCCGCCTGCCGCGCCTTCGACCTGGCTGACGCCACCGGTCAGAAGCAGCTTGCCGCTGGCATAGGTGAAAAAATCTTCGGCCTGAGCGCGCCCTGCGTAGACTAGAGTGGCGCAGACGAAACTGGTGGCGATTGCCATCCGGCTAAATACGGTTTTCAATACGTGGTCCCATGGTGGCGCATTGGCAAAATACGTGCCTGAACTTGTTTAAGGCTTGCTTTATGGGGGGCGGTTTTTCACAGAAACGCTTTTGTTTGCGGAATTCGCGGCGGAAATCGCACGATTTTGACCTTACAAAAATGTAATGTTTCCGGCTTGCGGGGCTGTGCTAACCGTGCCAACTGGTTTCTCGTTTAATTATCTGCGCAAGGGCTTCCGGGTCGCCTAACCCGCCTTGCGCGCAACCCGGACACATCATGCGCCCTGCTTTCCTGAAATGCGGCCTGCTCGCCGCTGGCCTGCTTCTGGCTTCTACTGCCCTTACACCCGCCCTGGTCCAGGCCGCGCCTGCCGCCGCCGTCGCCATTGTTCCCGACGCCAATGCGCCCAAGGGCAAGCTGTCCGACGCGGCGCGACCCTTGTCCTATAAGCTGGACCTGACCATCATCCCATCCAAGCCGCGTTTTTCCGGGCACGTCGAAATTGACGTCAATGTAAAGGCGGAGACCAAGTCTTTGTACCTGCATGGCCGCGACCTGAAGGTGTCGAAGGTTGTTGCCCTGGTCGATGGCAAGACGATCAATGCCAAATACACCCAGGTCGATGATCTGGGCGTCGCGCGTGTCGATTTTGCCAAGGCCGTTCCGGCCGGCAATATTGCTTTGGTGTTCGATTACGATGCGCCGTTCGCCAACGATGCCGCCGGTCTGTACCGCGTTCAGGTCGATGGCCAATGGTACGTCTGGTCGCAGTTCGAATCCATCGATGCCCGCGCCGCCTTCCCGTCGTTCGACGAACCGGGCTTCAAGACGCCGTTCCGGGTGTCGATCACGACCGATCCCGATCTGGTCGCCCTGACCAATGCGCCGCAGGACGGCGTGGTGAAGGCCGACAAGCTGCTCCAGCACCTGTATTACAGCACGGAAAAGCTGCCGACCTACCTGATGGCCTTTGTCGTGGGCCCGTTCGTCACCGCCGAAGGCGTGGTGCCGCCCAACAAGTATCGCAGCCAGCCGCTGCCGATCCGTATTGTCGCGACGAAGCCAAACGCCGACAAGCTGAAATATGCGCTGGATGAAACCCCGGCCATTGTTGAGCACCTGGAAAACTATTTCGGCCAGGCCTTCCCTTTCCCGAAGCTTGATCAGGTCGCGTCGCCTATCATGCCGGGCGCAATGGAAAACGCCGGGATCGATATCTATGGCGACAATATCCTGCTGTTGGCGGACGGTGCGCCGACGACCCAGAAGCAGGCGTTTGGCATGGTCGTCGCGCATGAATTGTCGCACCAGTGGTTCGGTGACTATGTCACACCGGCCTGGTGGGATGACATCTGGCTCAATGAAAGTTTCGCCAACTGGATGGGCTTCCGTATCGGCAACGAATGGCGGCCGGAATTGAATATCGGCGTCGGCGCGGTCAAGGAAGGCTTCGAAGCCATGACCGACGATGCGCTTAAGGTCGGGCGTCCCATCCATCAACCTATCACGACGAGTGGCGAAATCGATTCTGCGTTCGATAAGATCACCTATGGCAAGGGTGGCCAGGTTATTTCGATGATTGCGGGC
This sequence comes from Asticcacaulis sp. AC466, assembly GCF_000495815.1. GTDB lineage: Bacteria > Pseudomonadota > Alphaproteobacteria > Caulobacterales > Caulobacteraceae > Asticcacaulis. The sequence continues at coordinate 332,121 of NZ_AWGE01000001.1, forward strand.
TATCTCGGCGATGAGCGTTTCAAAGCCGGCGTCCGTCTGCACATGTCTCGCCATCCCTATGGCAATGCCACGTCGGAAGATTTCTTCGGCGCTTTGGCCGATGCTGCGCAGAATCCTGGCGTTCTGGCGTCCATGAAGAGCTTCGTCGACCAGCAGGGCTTCCCGGTTGTCAGCTTTACCCGTCAAGGCGGCTGGCTGGTCGCCAGTCAGGAACGCTATGCGCGCCTTGGCACCACCCTGACGCCGCAAACCTGGACGATTCCGCTGTGTATCCGCCGCGGCGAAGATGTCGGCTGCGCGCTGCTGAAGGAGCCCCAGGGCAATCTGGGCCAGGATCAGGCCGGCGCCTTCATGCCCAATGCCGGGGGGACCGGCTATTATCGCTTCAACCTGGCCGTTGAGGACTGGGATCTGTTGCTCGCTACGGGTGACAAGCTGTCTGGGCCCGAAGGGGTCGCCACGGTTGACAGCCTGTGGGGCCAGTTCTACGCGGGCAAGCTGCCGGCCGCCGAGCTGATCAAGGCGGCGCGTCTGCTCAGCACCAACCCGGATTCGAATGTCGCCGTGGCTGGCGGCGAGAATCTGTCTTACCTCCACGAACGCGGTATCGTGCCGGCTTCGGCCGAAACCGATTATCGCCGTGTCATGGGAAGCATTTATGGTCCACGCCTGACCGCCCTGGGTTTCGATCCGAAGGCGGGCATCTATGGCGCCGACGCCCCGGATCGGTCCAAGCTGCGGCACAGCCTGGTCGATCTGATGGCTGACGACGCGCGTGATGCTACGGTTCGCAAGCAACTGAGTGACGCTGCGACGGCCTATATCGGGGGGGACCTGAATGCGCTTGACCAAGGTTATCGCGGCCTTGCCTACACAGTCTATGTCGATGAAGGCGGCCTGCCTGCGGCCAAGAGTCTGCTGGAGCGCGCTCTGACAGCTAAGGACGAAGGCGACCGTGCCGCCGCTTTGCGGGCGGTTACTGCCGGCGCCAAACCGGAAACGGCGACTTGGGTCCTTGGATCTTTGAGCGACGCGCGCCTGCGCAACTCTGACAAACTGGTCCTTATCGGCGGTCTGATGAGCGCTACGGCAACGCGTGATATGACCTATGACTGGCTGAAGGCGAACTATGAAGCCTTGTCCGCCGGCGCGGGTATCTTCTCCGCCGGGCGTATCGCGGCTCTGCCGGGCCATTATTGTTCGGCGGCCAAGGCCGATGAGGTCGAGCAGATGATGCGCGCAAAGGTAAAGGCGGCCGGACGTGGCGAACTGTCGTTCGATCGGATGCTGGAAAGCATGCGGACCTGTAACGTCTTGCTCGACGCCAAGGCCGGTGAAGTCGCCGAGGCCTTCAAAACGGCGCAATAACGCCGGACAGGCCGGCCACAAAGATAGATGAAAAACCCTCGTCACGCGTGACGAGGGTTTTTTATTGTCGCGACGGCAACCCTGTGCCATGACTTTGCAATAATGAAAGCAACCGCTCAAAAAGCGGCACGGTGACGAAGACAAATTCGCGCCGAATATGGGAAGAGACATCAATGGCTAACGCGCAGGCGGGTGAGCAAAAGCAATCCATGTGGCTGGTGATCGGGGCGTCATCGCTCGGCACCATCTTCGAATGGTTCGATTTTTATATTTTCGGCACTCTGGCGGCCATTATGGGCACGCACTTTTTTGAAGTGAAGGGGATTAACCCGACCACCTCCTTCATCTTCGCCTTGCTGGCCCTGGCTGCCGGCTTCATCGTCCGTCCGTTTGGCGCCATGGTCTTTGGTGGCATGGGCGACAAGGTCGGCCGCAAGCACACCTTCCTGGTCACCATGATCATCATGGGCCTGTCCACCTTCCTGGTTGGTGTCCTGCCGACCTATGCCCAGATCGGTATAGCCGCGCCCATCATCCTGATCGGCCTGCGCCTGGTCCAGGGCCTGGCCATGGGCGGCGAATACGGCGGTGCGGCGACCTATGTCGCCGAGCATTCGCCGGACAACAAGCGTGGCCAGATGACGGCGTGGATTCAAACCACAGCGACCCTTGGTCTTTTGCTGGCGCTCGTCTCCATTGGCGTAACGCAACATTACATGTCCGAGGAGGCCTTCAAGGCCTGGGGGTGGCGTCTGCCGTTCCTGTTCTCGATCGTGTTACTGCTTGTATCGATCTGGATTCGCATGAAGCTCAATGAAAGCCCGGTCTTCCAAGCTATGAAGGACGAGGGGCGCACGTCGAAATCACCACTCAGCGAAGCCTTTCTGAAATGGAGCAACCTGAAGATCGTCTTGATTGCTCTGTTCGGCCTCGTGGCGGGTCAGGGCGTCGTCTGGTACACCGGCCAGTTCTATGCCCTGTTCTTCCTGCAGAAAATGCTCCACGTCGAACTGGCGACCTCCTATTGGCTGATCGGTGCGGCCCTGTTGATCGGCACGCCCTTCTTCATCATCTTCGGCTGGTTGTCCGACCGTATCGGCCGCAAGCCGATTATCCTGGCGGGTCTGGTCCTGGCCGCGATCGGTTATTTCCCGTTGTTCCAGATGCTGACCGGCGCGGTCAGCCCGGCGCTGGAACACGCTCAGAAGGCCTCTCCGGTGGTGGTGGTTGCCGATCAGGCGGCCTGCGCCGTCCAGTTCGATCCGGTGGGCAAGGCCAAGTTCCTGCAATCCTGCGACATCGCCAAGTCCTATCTGGCCAAGGGCGGTATCAGCTACAGCAATCTAGCGGCGCCGGCCGGGACGGTGGCCAGCGTGCGAATTGGCCAGACGGTTGTTCCATCCTTCGAAGGCAAGAGCCTGAGCGGTGATGCGCTGAAAGCCGCCCAGGCTGACTTCGCAAAGGCTGTCGGCGGCGCCTTGAAGACGGCGGGATATCCAGCCAAGGCAGATAACGCCGCCATCGACTATCCGAAAAGCATCGGCATCCTGACCCTGCTCGTCATCCTGGTCACCATGGTTTACGCCCCGATGGCCGCGGCCTTGGTCGAGATGTTCCCGGCGCGTATCCGTTATAGCGCGATGTCCTTGCCCTACCATTTCGGCAACGGCTGGTTTGGCGGGTTGCTGCCCTTCATCACCTTCACCATCGTGGCCGCAACCGGCGGGATTTATGACGGGCTATGGTATCCCATCGGCATCGCGGCGGTGACCGCCGTCATCGGTTTGTTGACCGTCAAGGACAACCGCCACGTCGATTTCAAAGAATAGCTTCACGAAAACGTTGAGCTGAAAGGGCCCCCGGTTGATTGACCGGGGGCCTTTTTTTGGCCATCTTCTGGCTTCGGGCACGCAATGATATACGGTCGTCCCGTACAGTGCCGCGTATTTCTTTCATTTCAAAGGCGACACAAATGGCTGATGACTTACCCCCCACCGTGCAAGCTCCCGATCCCAATCCTTCCGCCAATCCGAAAAATCCCAACAACCTGATCGAACGTATCCAGGCGATCCTGCTGAAACCGTCGCCGACCTGGGATGTTATCGAAGGTGAAAATCCATCTGTCCGGCAGCTTTATACCAGCTATATCATGCCCTTGGCCGCGATCGGGCCCATCGCCAGCGCCATAGGGTCCGTGGTGTTCGGCCTTGGCATACCCGGCTTCATGTCGATCCATGTCTCGCCGATTTCGGCCCTGCTCAATGCCATCGTCAGCTATGTCCTAAGTCTGGCCCTGGTCTATGTCGTGGCGCTTGTCATCGACGGATTGGCGCCGAGTTTCAATGCGCAGAAGAACTTCATACAGGCGTTGAAGTTGGCGACCTACAGCCTGACCGCGGGGTGGGTCGCGGCGATTTTCTTCATCATTCCCTCGCTCGGCCTGCTGGCCATCCTCGGGGGACTCTACGGCATCTATCTTTTCTATCTCGGCCTGCCCAAGTTGATGAAAAACCCGCCGGACAAGACGATCGTCTACATGATCGTCACCGCCGTTGTTTACATCGTCCTGGCCATCGTGATCAAGGCGATCGTCAGTGCCGTTTCCGCTACGGCACTTTTGGCGACGGGTGGTATCAATCCCCTGGCCGCCAACAGCCACGTTTCCGGCGTCGTGACCGTGCCGGGCGGTAGCATCGATCTCGGCAAGGCCCAAGCCGCCGCCAATCAGATGGTCGCCCAGGCCTCCGCCACCCAGAACGGACAAACCGTTGTCAAGCTGGCGGACGCCGGCGCCTTGCTGAGCCTGATCCCGGCCAACTTCATGGGCGCTGCCCGTACCGACGATAACACCAGTTCAGGCGGCGTTGGCGGCATGGCCGTTTCGACTGCGGAAGGCACCTATGCCGTTAATGGCGGCACCGTGCGGGTAAAGGTCAGCGATCTGGGCAGTATTTCCGGCTTGGGCGCCATGGCTGCGGCGATGAATGTCAACACATCATCGAGTAGCGCCACCGGTTATGAAAAGGTCGGCCATGAGAACGGCAATCTGGTGACCGAGGAATGGGATGGGAGTTCGAAACACGGGTCCTACGCGATGGTGACGGAAGGCGGCCGCATTTCGGTTGAGGTCGAAGGTGACAATGTCGACATGGCCACGCTGAAATCGGCGGCCGGGGCTATAGACATCAACCGGGCGGTCGCTCTTACACGCTGATTGTAGATTATTTGCTTAAGTGGATTGCCGGATCGACGTCTGTCTCCGGCAATCCCAAAAACCTCCAGTAATACGGATAAACACCGTCGCGAGTCATGGTGCTGTGCCCTGATCCGCGCATGCGGATAAATACCTTAGGGCTGTTGGCGAGCGCAAACAGACGTTCGCCGTCGCTGAACGGCACCACGGTGTCCCTGTCGCCATGCGCGACCAGGACGGGCATGTGGACCTGACCGATCCGTTCGCGGTTGAGGAATTTGTCCTTCATGAGAAAAGCAACGGGGATATAGGGGTAGCGTTCCGCGCCGACATCGCTGGCGGCGGTGAAGGGGGCTTCCAGGATCAGAGCGCGGGCGTGGCGTTGCGTGGCCAGGTAGGTGGCCGGGCCGGTGCCCAGGGAATGGCCATGGATCACGATGTCGCCATCCTTGAAGCCCTTTGCTTTCAGCCAGTCATAGGCCGCTAGGCTGTCGATTTCGAGCCCCTTTTCGCTTGGCGTGCCGGTCGACTGCGAGAAGCCGCGATAGGCGAGCGCCAGATAGCCGACGCCCTGTTTGTGCATTCTGAGGTAGCGCCATTTGCCGTTGGTCAGGCTTGCTCCTTGCCCGTGCAGGAACAGTATGACCGGCTGACCGGGTTTGGGCGCTTCATACCAGGCTTGCAGGGTCTCGCCGTCCGGCGTCCGTATGCGGACGTCTTCTATGGGAAGGCCGCGAATGTCGGGCGCATCTATAGTGGCCTTGTTGGCATACAAGATCTGGCGCTGATGGACGTACAGATACCCAGCGGCGCACAGCCATGTCGCGAAAGCCGTCGCCAGAAGACCCAATAGGGCAATCCATAAAAGTCGAAAGCGCAGAGCCATCAAAATACCCTTGCCACGGTCCCCTTGCCCCGTTTCGGCCGATTTTGCTGTGTCGCAATCAGCATGGGAATGGCCAGCGCGCTGGATACCAAGCCGGCCAGGGACACCCATCCTATCCAGTCCATCAAGACGCCGTCCGTATTGCCGCCCTTTTGTGTCAAACTCATGATGGGCAGCAACAGCCTGAGGACTAAGGCCCCGCTCGGGCAGGTCAGCAGACGCGTACACCACCAGGCCAAGATCAACGGGCGGTTCTTCGGTGGATTGATGGCGAGGATGGGGCGCACCGGCAGCCAGTACCCAAAGACCGGCAAAAACCAGCCGATCCAGTCCCATGGCGCAGACACAGGAAATTTTCCCACCCGACGGGCATTGGCCGATAGGCGGCCCGTCCAGGCCGCCATTAGCCCGAGCAAGACCAGGCGGACCAGCGTTTGGGCACTCCATACGGCATTTGCCATGCCAGATAATTCGTTGAGGCCTGGCTGACTGCCGTGGGATGCGGGCCAGCCGGCAGTGACTGAGACGATCAGGATGAGAAGGGACAGGATGAAATCGGTGCCTGTGAGGAGGAGCAGGAATGCCCAGAGCCCCGTTCTCGTATCGCCGCGCATCTTGATCCCCCTTGCTTCGGCGTAAGTATCGCGAGCTTGCCGGGCCCGCGCAATACTGCCTTTTTGCAAACTGGTTTACAAAACAAACTTGTTGATGTAATTGTTCCGGCATCGGGGCGCCGCCCCTTCACCTCAGGAGGCTGTCATGGCTACTGACTATATTTCCCGTCGTTTTCACGATCTCGACGCGGTTCGCGGACTCGCGCTGCTACTCGGCGTCGCCCTGCACGCCAGCATGTCTTTTCTCGAACCGCAGGTCTGGGTTATCAAGGATGCCAGTTCCGAACCCGGTCTCGGTATTCTGTTCTACGTCATCCATATGTTCCGCATGACGACCTTCTTTGTCATGGCCGGATTTTTTGGTCACATGCTCATGGACAGGCGTGGCCTGGGCGGCTTCATCAAGAATCGCCTGATCCGTGTCGGCGCACCCTTCATCCTGTTCTGGCCATTGGTCTTCGCGGCGATCGTGACCGTGATGGTGATGGCCTATGCACCGGCCGCCGGGTCGGTGGGGGCGCCGCCGCCCCCGCCGCCAGGCTTGACGGTCAATACGGTGCCGTTGACACATCTGTGGTTTCTTTATGCCCTGTTGTGGTTCTACGCGATTGTGGTTATCGCAAAGCTGTTGGGGGACATCACGCGCGCAGGCGGGCCCCTTGGCCGGATGTTCGATGCCGTTGTGCGTCCGCTGGTCAAAAGCGACCTAATCGGCGCCGTGCTGATCATACCCGCTTTCGTCACGCTTTATGTCTCGCCGTCCTGGTTGGCCTGGTTCGGCATACCGACCCCCGACACGGGTCTGATTATCAATAGTCCGGCTTTGGCAGGACACCTGACGGCATTCGGTTTTGGCTGGTTCCTGCATCGCAATGCCGATTTACTTGGTCACCTGGCTGCGCGGTGGTGGGCCTATCTGCCCGCCGCCGGTCTCGGCACGGTCATCTGTCTGACCCTGGTCGGGTCGGTGCCGGTCGTGGCGCCGGTCAAGGGCAGTGTCCACCCTGTCTATCTTGCGCTTTATCTGCTTACGGGATGGTCATGGACGTTGGGTCTGATTGGTGCGGCGCATGCTGTCCTGAAGCGGGAAAATCCGGTATTGCGCTATCTGTCCGACGCGTCCTACTGGGTCTACATCATTCATGTTCCCGTGCTGATGGGGTTGCAACTCGCCGTCAGAGATCTGTCGGCGCCGGCTGAGCTGAAATTCGCGGGCGTCCTGCTCGTGACGGTGATGATCGGACTGGCGACCTATCAAACTATGGTACGGTACAGTTTCATCGGGGCGATTCTCAACGGCCGCCGCAGCAAATCGAAGACACGAGCGCAGGAGGTGACGGCGTGAGCGAGAAGAAAGATACGTTTGAGGCTGATCTCGCCTTTATGCGCAGTCTCGTCAGCGAAGGCGGCCGGGCCGAAATGTCCGGCGGTATCGTTTTTTTTTGGGCGGGCCTTTTCTACGGGCTGCAATGTCTGGTCCAGTGGGCAAACCTGGTCGAACTGATCCGGCTGAACGCGCTGGGGCAGTTGTCTGCCGCCATTTTGCCAACGGTGGCCCTGCTGGTGCTCATCGGCTGGGTTATGTGGCGGGATCGAAAGCAGGGTCCCAAAGGGGTCGCGACCCGCGCCATGAATGCAGCCTTCGGCAGCGCCGGCCTTGCCAACTGCTTTATCGTTGTGGTCTTCGGCTATTGGGCCGTGAATGAAAAGAGCTTTCTGATTTGGGCACTTTATCCTGTGGTGATCTGCGCCATACAGGGTGCGGTCTGGTATACGGCTTACATGATTCGCAAAAAGATTTGGCTGGCCGGGGTGTCCGCCGGCTGGTTTATTACCACGCTCGTCCTGGGTGTTCTGGCGAAAAGTCCGCACTATGTTCTGGCGATCGGCATAGCCTTGATTGTTCTGATGTCAGGGGCGGGACTCACCATGATGAAGCTGGCCAAAAAGTAGAGACATGGCAGGCTTCGACGTCAATCGGCTGGATGATGCCATCCACGGGCGCCTGCGCCTGGGGATCATGGCCTATTTGATGGACGCCGAGGCTGCCGATTTTAACGAGCTTAAAAACGTGCTGGAAGCCACCCAAGGCAATCTGTCGGTTCACCTTCGCAAGCTCGAAGAGGCAGGCTATGTTGAAATCGTCAAAAGTTTTCAGGGCCGAAAGCCGTTGACGCGGGCGCATATCACCTCTGTCGGCCGTGCGGCCTTTGCCCGTTACCTCGATGCGTTAGCGCAACTGGTCGAACGCCGTTAGATCGTTTGTGCTTACGTTTCTTGGCGTGTATTCCGGCGCTTTGGGCTTGAAAATAAGCGTAACGGTGACGAAGCTTATAATAAGCAAAAGGCCCCACGCACCCATCTTTTGGATCGATACCATATGCCAGGCCGCGCCGGGATAGGCCCACGTGTGGGTGAGGGTGCCGATATTCTCTGCCAGCCACAGGAAGAACGCCGTAAGGGTGCCTGCCAGCAGAAACGGCATGCGCCGGACCGCTCGATCAACGCGAAAATAGATCCATGACCGCCAGAACATAACCCCTATCACGCCGAAGATCACATAACGGAAATCCCAGATGAAATGATGGCTGAAAAAGTTGACATAGATGACGATGGCCAGGACATAGGTATGCCAGGCCTTGGGGTAATGCGAGAACCGCATGTCGAACACGCGGATCGATCGCGCGATGAAAGAGCCCACACTGCCGTACATGAAGCCGGTGAACAGGGGCACGCCCATGATGTGAAAGACGGAGCCTTCGGGGTAGGCCCATGAGCCCATGTGGGTTTTGAAGATTTCCATCACCGTGCCGGTCACGTGATAAAGGAAGATGACCTTGACTTCGTCGACGGTCTCAAGCCGTGTCCATAGCAATAATCCCTGGATGATGAGCGCGGCGAACAGCAGAAAATCGTAGCGATAGATCGGCGCATTGGCGGGCCAGACCCAGTGGGTGACAATCATGAGCCCCAGCATCGCCGCGCCGAACAGGCATGACCAGGCCATTTTCAGCCCGAACAGGATAAATTCCGCCAGCGGTCCAGGCAGGCGGCGCAATGTAGCCCGGATCAGCTGCCGCACCGGCTGCAGAAACGGCGCCAGAGGATGGACGATGGCATCACTCATACTGGGCCTTTCACCTCGATAACGGACGCGATGTCTAGACGGACCATATCAGGTGTCGAGAAAGGCCTTGAAAGCGTCGGCATAGTCGGGATGCCATCGCGACAGGGGGGGACGATTGTGAATGATATCGCCGGCCGCCCACGCTATGCGTTTTTCATCAAGTGTGCGTGTCACATCATTGTCGGGACACAGGATATAGAAGTCGCCGCGCCCGATGCCGTCCAGCATGAAATCGACCGTCTCCTCGGGCGTCCACGCACCGGCTGGCTTGTCGGTACGCTCGCCTTTCGTCAGCCCCGTCCAGACGAAGCCTGGGATGAGCAGGTGCGCCGTTACAGCGGGGTTCGGGCCGTTGCGCAATTCGTGCTGTAGCGCTTCGGTAAACGCCTTCACACCGGCTTTCGAAACGTTGTAGGCCGGATTGCCCGGGGGAGTGGTAATGCCCTGCTTGGAGCCGGTATTGATGATCAGGCCGGGCTTTCCGCGGACGACCATGGCGGGGGCAAAAGCCTGGGTGCCATGGATGACGCCGCCCAGATTGGTGTCCAGCGTGCGTTGCCAGTTATCGTCGGTCAGCACCGAACTGTCTGGACCGACGGCGGCATTGTTCATCAGGATGTCGATGTCCTGGAAATCGCGCGCCAGATCGAAAAGGGTGTCGCGGTCGCTGATATCAGCTTCGATGGCCGCCACGCCATGTGGCGTTCGGACATCGGCGGCTATGGCCTCGCTGGCCGCTTTCAGGCGGTCCTGACCCAGATCGACGAGGTGGACAGTCAGGCCCATGGCCGCAAACCGTTTGGCGGCCGCGAGGCCGATGCCGGAAGCCCCACCGGTGATGAGAGCCCTGTTGCCGGATGTGAAAGAGGGATGACTCATGCTGTTGCCTTTTGAACAGGCCCGCTAGTTTGATCTGGAGCGGGTGAAGGGAATCGAACCCTCGTATTCAGCTTGGGAAGCTGCTGCTCTACCATTGAGCTACACCCGCCTGTCCAGAGTCCGAGGCAGAGGTGGCTAATGCCATGACCTGTGCCGCGTCGTCAACAGCGCCGATGCGTTTCTGGTGCATGGAATGCGCTCCAAAGGCCGGGGGCTGTGGCCACGGGCAGGTGCGTCGTCCACCGTTTTTTGTATCGGTTGCACCTACATTTATTCGTTTGTTAACGTTTCTCGCTTTGATTGAGAGGCGGGCGGACATACGGTTTGGGTTGCTGGTTTGTTTGCCATCTTCGAGAGATTTGGAGGGACACCGATGTCCGCAGGGGCGGCGCCGTCTGGCGTCAATTTTGCTGTAGGTCGTAATATTCGCGCCCGTCGGGAGGCCTTGCGGCTGTCCCAGATGGAACTGTCCGATATGGCAAACATCGGTCTGACGCGGCTCCAATCTTATGAAGCGGGCACAGAGCCGCTGAACGTCGCTGAACTGCTCGATATCTGCCGGGGGCTTGATTGTACACCTGAAAGCCTTCTGCCCGCTGGCGGCAAACGATCAAGGGAAATGCGTGGCGGAGAATATGTACCGCGGTGGATGGCCGATGCCCGCGCCCTCAACGCCCTGCACCCCACTTTGTTCGATACCTTAAAACGTCTGCCGGAAAACCGGCTGCGATTGATGCTGATCAGTATGCAGGGCATGTGCCACGCGCAGACGGGACATGTGCCCGAGTCAGATGCACCGAAACAGGCGTCTGCCTGAAGGCGATACGCCTGAACGTGAAACCTGTGCGCAAATCGCCGACGCAGCCTTGTAAACCGGCCGCCAGGGTCCACCTGTATGGGGACCTTCCCCTTTTCAGGATATCCCCATGTTTCGATGCGAAGCCTACGCAGCGCCCGCCCACGACAAGCCGTTGGCGCCCCTCACCATTGACCGCCGGGATGTGACGCCCGAAGACGTGCAGATCGACATTCTCTATTGTGGCGTTTGCCATTCGGACTTGCATATGGCGCGCAACGAATGGGGGTTCAGCAGCTATCCCGTCGTGCCGGGCCATGAAATTGTGGGGCGCGTGTCAAAGGTGGGTTCAGCCGTGACCAAGTTCAAAGAGGGCGATCTCGTCGGCGTCGGCTGCATGGTCGATTCCTGCCGGACCTGCTCTAATTGCCAGGAAGGCCTGGAGCAATATTGTGAAGTCGGCAACATCCAGACATACGGCGCTCCAGATAAATATCTTGGTGGCACGACCCACGGCGGCTATTCAAAAAGTATAGTGGTGTACGAAGGCTTTGTCCTGCGCATTTCCGATAAGCTGGATTTGGCGGCGACCGCGCCTTTGTTGTGCGCCGGTATCACCACCTGGTCGCCGTTGCGCCATTGGAAGGTCGGGCCGGGCCAGAAGGTCGGCATCGTCGGTCTAGGTGGCCTGGGCCACATGGGTGTCAAATTCGCCCATGCCCTTGGCGCGCACGTGGTGTTGTTCACCACCTCCGCCTCGAAGGTCGAGGACGTGAAACGTCTTGGCGCTGATGAAGTGGTGATTTCGAAAAACGCCGATGAAATGGCGGCGCACGCCGCATCGTTCGACTTCATTCTCGATTGCGTTTCGGCCGAGCATGACATGAACGCCTATCTCGGGCTGCTGAAACGCGATGGCACGCTGTGCCTGGTCGGGGCACCGGAAAAGCCGATGTCGGTCCACGCCTTCCCGTTGCTGATGGCGCGCCGCCGTTTGGCGGGTTCGGGTATTGGGGGGATTGCCGAAACGCAGGAAATGCTCGATTTCTGCGCCGAGCACGGCATCACCTCGGATGTTGAGGTCATTGATATAAAGGACATCAATGCCGCCTATGAGCGGATGCTGAAGTCGGATGTCAAGTATCGTTTCACGATCGACATGAACAGCTTGTAATTGCAGAAAGATTCCCCATCTAATTGATATCGGCGGCGGCCCCTGCAAAGGGCCGCCGTTTTGATTCCGCTCCGCCGTCAGGTGGCCGGCATCTGCTGTGGCGTTCACAAGGCGCGCTGGCGTAACAGTTACTGCAAAAGGCGGTGACGGCGATTGTTCCTCGAAAATGAAATGAATTCGCGGCGATTCCGGTCGCGGTTATCCACATATGTGGATTATAAAAATACAACATCTAGATATGTGTGGACAGTCTTAAATTCGCTCCACACCATATATTGCGGTTTTTAACATTTCGTTTACCATCTGTTGATGGCTGGGGATCAGGTCCCTTTGGGCAAATCTATATCTTGTGTTTCGAATGCTTTCGAACCGCAAGTAAGATGGAATAGCATGGGAGAGTGAGAGTATGAGCTGGACCGACGAACGCGTTGAAACCCTGAAGAAGCTTTGGCAGGAAGGCCATTCCGCCAGCCAGATCGCCAAACAGTTGGGTGGCGTCACCCGCAATGCTGTTATCGGCAAGGTGCATCGCCTCGGCCTGTCCGGCCGCGCGGCGCCGTCGCAGCCGACCCGCCCTCTGTACAAACCGGCCCGTCCGCCACGTCCGGCGGCAGCCAGTCCCGCGGTCAATGGGTCGGAACGCCCCGCTGTGCCGTCGAATTTGCGACGTACCGAACCGGTTGCCACGCGCCCCGTTATCAGCCAGCCGATCGTTCCCTATGTCGAAGAGCCCGGCACCGCGACCGTTCTGACCTTGGGCGCCAAAATGTGCAAATGGCCGATCGGTGATCCGTCGTCCGACAGCTTCTCCTTCTGCGGCCGCCGGTCCGATGACGGCACGCCCTACTGCGTCGAACACGCCCGCGTCGCCTATCAGCCTTCGCAAAAGGCCAAGAAGCGCGACGGCGGCACTGACTTGTCACGGTCTCTGCGCCGTTACCTGTAAAACGACCTGTTCCAGCTTAACAAAAACCCCGCAGTTTCGGCTGCGGGGTTTTTTGCGGGGTGTGTGGCGGTGATTAGTTCAGCGTGCGCCGGGTGTTTGGCAGATCGAGTGAGAAGGTCGGGATGATCACCTTCAACGGGCGCCCTTGTTCGTCTTCGAACATGTAATAGCCGCTCATCGATCCGGATGGGGTGGGCAGCGGGCAACCGGACGAATAGCTGTACGTCTGATGCGGCTTCAGTATGGGTGCTTCACCCACCACGCCCGGACCATTTACGTATTCGACGTGCCCGCGCGCATCCATGATCGTCCAGTGGCGCGTCTTGAGCTGCACAGTCTCGTCGCCGCCGTTCATCAGGGTAATGTGATAGGCCCAGACATAGCGCGGTGTACCCGTTTCCGCACCGTGGTCTTCGGGCGGCACGTAATCGACTTCGACGCGGATGGTTATGTCGTGACTGGTGTGTTGATAGAACATGGCCGGTGATAATGACTTGCTGAGTCGTAGAAGCTCTCTTAAATGGTCATTCCCTGTAAGAAAAGAGATTTACGCCGCGATGCTCAAGCCTGTTCCCCTGGACGACGCCGAACCCCAGGGCATTTTGCCTATGCAAAGCCTGTCGGCATTGGCCGACTCCGGTGCCGTCATGAGCGCGGATGCCTTTGACGCCGATCAGATTCAGCCGGCCAGCATCGACCTGCGCCTGGGCGATCGCGCATGGCGGGTGCGGGCGTCCTTCCTGCCGCGCGGGCGCAGGGTGGAAGATCGGCTGCGTGACGTGCAGATGCATGAGATGGACTTGACGCGCGGCGCGGTCTTCGAATCCGGCTGCGTCTACATCGCGGAACTCAAGGAAAGTCTGAGCCTGCCCCAGGGTATCAGCGCGCGCGCCAATCCGAAATCCTCGACCGGACGTGTCGATGTCTTTGTGCGCCTGTTGTCGGATTTCGGCTCGCAATTCGATGATGTCGCTGATGGCTATAGTGGGCCCCTCTATCTCGAAATCGCGCCGCAGACCTTTTCCGTCTTGGCCCGGTCGGGGACGCGCCTTAACCAGCTGCGTTTGAAACGCGGTCAGTCGCAGGTCTTGCGCACCAGTGACTGCGGCGTAGACCTGACCGGTGATCTCGTCGGATTCCGCGCGCGGCGCCATGCCGGCATTATCGACCTCGATCACATTGCGGGCCACGATCCGAAGAAATTCTGGGAACCGCTATATCAGGCCGGCGGCGAACTGCTGCTCGATCCGGGCGAGTTCTATATCTTGGCCTCGAAGACGAATGTCGAAATTCCGGTCATGGAGGCGGCCGAGATGTTGCCGATCGATCCCGGCGTCGGCGAATTCCGCGTCCACTATGCCGGTTTCTTCGATCCCGGCTTCGGCACGGAAGAAGCAAACGGCCAGGGATCGAAAGGGGTGCTAGAAGTGCGCTGTCACGAGACGCCCTTCCTGCTCGAAGATGGCCAGACCGTCGCCCGTCTGGTCTATCAGCCCCTGACGGCCAAGCCGGACAAGCTGTACGGGCAGCTAGGCTCCAATTACCAGAAGCAGGGCCTGAAGCTCAGCAAGCATTTCAAGCCCTGGTAGGCGGGATATCGCCGATGGCAGGGCTATCCCTTGGCTTCGTCCAGGTGCAGGTCTTTTGCGCCGGCTTCATCCCCGCCGTCCTCGCGCTTCAGGCGGCTGAAGACCAGGGTTGAAACCAGGGTAAAGCCGCCCAGGACGAAAAATGCCTTGTGCAGACCATCGAGCATCAGGCCTGGGTTTGAGGTGGCTTCGCTCGGCAGGAAAAATACCGTCGTCAGCCCCGCCGCGGCCACCCCGAACGATACGGACAATTGCTGTAGCGTGCTGGCGATTGTGCTGGCGCCGCTCGACTGATCGCGTGGGACGTCCGCATAGACCAGGGTGTTCATGCTGGTGAATTGCAAAGATGTCAGCACGCCGTACACCATCGCCTGCGCCACAATCACCCAGATTGGTGTGCCGCGCCCGATGGTTCCGAACATCATCAGCATAAGTCCGAGCGCCAGGGTGTTGAAAATCAGAACATTGCGATAGCCGAAGCGTTCCAGGACGCGCGGCAGGAGGAATTTGGTGCTCATAGAGGCGATGGCCTGCGGCATGATCAGCAGGCCCGATTGCACCGGCGTCAGGCCCAGGCCGACCTGGTACAGCATCGGCAGAAGAAACGGGGCGCCGCCGATGCCTAGGCGGGTAATGAAGCTGCCGCTGACGCTGGTGGCAAACGTCCGTATGCGGAATAAGGTCATATTGAGCAGCGGAAAGGCCGTTTTGGCCGCGTGCATGCCATAGCCGAACAGAAGTAAGAACGAGATGGCGAGCAGGCCGAATATGCCGCCCAGGCCCAGCCGATGTTCGCCGAAGACTTCCAGCACGTAGGAGAGCAGGGCGACACCGGAACTGAACAGAATCAGGCCCAAAACGTCGAGCGGTCGGGACGTGGCGCTGTGATAGTCGGGCAGGTTTAGCCAGACCAGCGCCGCGCCGATGATGCCGACCGGAATATTGACGAAGAAGATGACGCGCCAGTGCAGGTAGTCGACGATCAGGCCGCCGATCAACGGCCCCAGCATCGGCGCCACCAGTGCAGGCACAGCGACGAAGCTCATGGCACGTACCAGATCGGCGCGGGAAAAGGTTTGCACCATAACCAGCCGCCCAACTGGCGTCATCATCGCCCCGCCCATGCCCTGCAATACGCGGCAGGCCACCAGGACGTGGATGTTGGTCGACAGGCCGCACAGCAGCGACCCAAGAGTAAACAGGCCGATGGCGGCGGCAAACACGCGGCGGGTGCCAAAACGATCTGCCATCCAGCCACTGATTGGTATGAAGACAGCGAGACTGAGCGTGTAGCTCGATAACACGGCCTTCATACTGAGCGGTGTGACATCCAGCGATTTAGCAATGACGGGCACACCGGTATTGAGGATAGTGGTGTCCAGCGCTTCCATGAAAAAGGCGACGGCGACCAGCCAGGGCAGAAGACGCTGGGCCATATCTGGCGCCGGAGAGGGAAGGGCGCTCGACACGTCTGAATCTCCTGGGTTGTTCGGGTTTATGCCTAAGGTAAAATTCTGGATAGGCAACCGTCCATGTCGCTAA
This sequence comes from Asticcacaulis sp. AC466, assembly GCF_000495815.1. GTDB lineage: Bacteria > Pseudomonadota > Alphaproteobacteria > Caulobacterales > Caulobacteraceae > Asticcacaulis. Next base: position 348,235 of record NZ_AWGE01000001.1, read on the forward strand.
TAAGAAAACAATATCAGAAAAGCGACATCTGAGGGTCGCCACCGCGAAAGCGTGAGAAATCCATCGGGCGGCTGGGTTTATCCAGACCGTACCGTTTGACCGCAAGGGTAAACCGCTTGCGGATCATATCGGCATAGACGCCCGTGCCCATCATTCGCGTTCCGAACTCGGCGTTGTACAGCTTGCCTCCGCGCGTTTGGCGGATCAGGTTCAGCACCTTGTCGGCGCGGTCCGGGACGTGGGTGCGTAGCCATTCTTCGAACAGGTCCTTCACCTCATGCGGCAGGCGTACCAGGTTAAAGCCGGCGCGATAGGCGCCGGCGTCGGCGGACGCCTTCAATATGGCTTCCAGTTCATGACAGGTCAGGCCGGGAATGACGGGTGCCGCCAGCACGCTGACCGGAATGCCGGCCTCGTGCAGGTGCCGTACCGTGTCGAGCCGTTTCGACGGCGTGGCCGCGCGGGGTTCCATGAGGCGGGCAAGGTCACGGTCAAGCGTGGTGATGGACAGGCATGCTTTGAACAGGTTCTCCCGCGCCATGGGCGCCAGTATATCGAGATCGCGCAGGATGAGCGCCGATTTGGTGACGATGTTCACCGGATGGCGGAATTCGTACATGACCTCGAGCAGGCTGCGCGTCAGCCGCTCTGACTTTTCTGTCGGCTGATAGGCATCGGTATTGATGCCGAGCATCAGCGGCGCCGGTGTGTAATTGCGCGCGGACAATTCTTCGCGCAGACGAGCGGCGGCATCGGGTTTGCGGAAGATACGCGTTTCGAAATCCATGCCAGGCGACAGGTCGAGATAGGCATGGGTGGGCCGTGCGAAGCAGTAGATGCAGCCGTGCTCGCACCCCTTGTACGGGTTTATAGAGCGGTCGAAGCCGATATCAGGCGATGTGTTGCGGGTAATGACGTGGCGGGCGGTATCGATGCCAAGGATTGTCGGTTGGCGCGCCCGCGCCCATTCTTCGCGATCATGATCGCTCCAACCATCATCAATCTCGTACCGGTCAGCCGCATCAAACCGCGATGACGGCCGGTTGGATACGGATCCACGTCCCTTGCGCGGCAAGGGAGGCAGGGCTTGCGGACCCATCGTGTCGTAAAGGGTGGACATGCCGTCACTATAGTCGCGACTTGGAACAAATCAAGAACAAGTTGACGCGGCTATGGCCCGGTATTGAAGAACTGGCTGCACATGGCCACCAGCCGGTCGTGCGCGCCGTAGGTGAAACGGAACACGCCGGTCGAATAGATCATGATGAACAGGCCGCGCGATGTGCGGTCGTTGACAACGTAAAGCTCGGTCGTCAGGTCATTGGGATCGTTTGAGGCGACATGGGCAGCGCCAATGTCCTCGCGCAGGATGGTGTCGACCTCGAGGCGGGTCATACCCAAGCGTACCCTGTTGCGCATTTCGATGTCGCTGGTGACTATGGCGTCGCTGGGCGCGTAACCGGTAGCGCGACAGTCGTCGACGGGCGGCGCCATTACGGCACCGGTCAGCCAGACCGTCAGCAAAACTCCCGTGCTCACCATAGACACGCCTCCAACCCTGCGGACCCTAGCACAGGCCGCCCCAGGGTCAATTGGCCGATCAAGCCGCCTTTTTTGTGGCCTTTTTCGCCGGTGGCGGCGTGAAGGGTTTTACGCCGTCATCATATATGATGGTTCCGGGGCGAGCGGGGTCAAGCGAGAAGGCGGGTTTAAGTGGGCTTTTGTGGCCCTTGAACCCGCCGGTCGCCATCTTGTACAAGCGGGCGAACACGACCTTGAACGGTTCCAGGATTTTGGGAGACGACGCCAGGCTGGGGTTGAGACCAAATAGGCGGCGCAAGAGGCCGTTGGCGTAGATGACATTGGCGCGCCATAGGGCGCGGGGTGTCATGAACTCGATCGACAGTGACACGTTGACCATGTCGCCGTTGACGATGCGATGCGGCGCATTTTGCGGCCAGGTCAGCATTTCGCCGGGCTTTAGATCGTGGATCAGCGCTTTGCGGTCGAAGGCGGCTTCATAGGGCAGGTTTTCGTCGCTTTCGCGCAGGGCAATGCCTTCAATCTGGCGATCGGTGAAGAATCCGGCGTCGGCGGGATAGAGGTAGACGGTCTTCACGCCGCGGATCTGCCACAACATGACCATGGGCATGTCGAGGTGATATACGACGTGGGCATTGGGTGAGGAGATCAGAAGGCCTAGGTCAGTTTTCAGATTATGCGTTCCGGTTTTTTCTGCCACTTCCTTGAAAATGGCATCGCACAAGGCGCCGACGGCGGGATCGGCATGGTTGACACGGCGCAGATTGAGCCAAAGGCGTCCGGCCTTTACGGCCTCCATCAAGGCGCGGCCGTCCAGCTCGGTTCCATCGCTGGCCGTCTTGCGGCCCAAATACCATTCACCGAAAATGGTCGGTTCATAGCCCATGGTAAAGACTTCGACACTGTCGCGCGGATACCGATCGATCAGGGTGATAAGGGCCTCTTCGCTGAACAGTTCGCTGTCGGCGACGCTCTGGGTGAAGACCAGATTTTCGCGGGTGAAGGCGCGCTGTGTCTCAGGCGTCCAGTTGATGAGGGTCATGATCTAAACCTTTGTCGTTTTCAGACGGCTTGCGGCGCAATCTGGCGTTTTTTAAGCAGGCTGGCGCCGTAAAACTTCATTTTGAAGGGCGGAAACCACAGGGTCTTGCCCAGCCCGCGTGCGGCCTTGTCGAGGATGAAGGCGCGGCGTGGGTGACGCACGACGAAGGCGAACAGGCTGGCCATCCCGAACAGGGCGGCCTGAACCACGCCCTGTACCATCCACCCGGCGCAGGCGATAAAACGCCCGTTGGTTCCGGTGGAATGGCTGGGGCCTTGCCCGTAGGCAAAGCCGCGTCTCAGCGTGTAGCTGAAGGTAGCGCGGTGCGGCGGCACGTCTTCGAAGACCGGTGCTTCCGCTGCCCAGGCCATAACCTTGCCGTCTGCTTTCATGGCGGTGAACAGGATATCGTCTTCGCCGCCCATTTCGTTTTGCAGAACGCTGAAAGGCGTTTTAGAGGGCAGGGCGGCGGCGCGCAGCAAGGCGTTGCCGCAGCCGTAGTAGTAAGACAGCAGGCCTGATTGTTCCGGGCCAAATCGCGAAAAGAAATGGGTGAAATAGGCGGCGTGCGGCGAACCGGAGTTTGGCACGCGGGCGGTCACCGGACCGAACACAACATCGGCGTCGAAGCGGCGCTGGGTGGCGACCATTTCGGCCAGCCAGCCTTCGGGCGCTTCTTCGTCGTCGTCGAGAAAGGCGATGAAGGCGCAGTCGCAGGCGGCGACGGCGGTGTTACGTGCGTTGGCGACGCCGGTCGCGGGTTCATGCAGGAAGGTCACCGGAAAGGGCGCGTCGAAGGCCGCGACCTGTGGACGGGCTGAGGCTTCCGGGCTGTTGTCGCATACGATGAGGTGGCTGACTCCCGTTTGAACACAGATGGAGCGCATGGCCGTGGCCAGACCCTCCGGCCGGCGGAAGGTTGGAATGATGACGCACACGCTGGCCGCGCTGTCTGCGGCCGTTGGCGATTTCAATGGGAAAGCGCCGGTATCCGGCATCAATCGGCTCCTTGCGATGTCCTCAGCCGGCGCGGTGCGGCGGCAAAAGCGTAGGCCACGCCCCTGGCGCGGCTGACAAAATCGAGTTCAAGACAGGCGATCTGGTCGAAGCGCCGGTTCAGACGGGTAACGGCATCGGCCACGCGTCCGCCCATGGCGCCCTGGACGCGGATGGCGACATTCGCCAGCCCGGCGCCGAACCGCGCGGAGGAAGACGCGCCGTAGATGCGCGTATGGCGCACATCATAGGCGGTATTGCTGAAGGAATCCTTGTAATGGCTCTGACCGGTCGACAAATCGTAATAGCTGACGCCGTTTTCCTTGAGTACCGCCTGGCAATCGGTCAGGAAGATCGAGCCCGGAGAGAAGACACCGAAGGTCGGATCGTAGCTGGAAACCCACGGATGCATACGGTCGCGGAGCCGCAGGCCATAGTGGAACATGACCGGGGTGCCGCCGATGGTCATGGTCAACAAGGAGCCGTGCAGGCCGGTCTCGGGGGCGTTGTACAGACGTTCGAACAGGTCTGTGGCCCATGGCGGGGCCAGGAAATCGTGCAGACCGTTCCGCTCGATCTGTTCCCGCTTCAGGCGCATCATCTGATCATAATGGCTGCGGTCGCGGTCCGTCAGGATGAAACCTACATCGCCGTGCATTTCGATCATGTTGCGGCGATGGCGGTTTATGTTCTTGCGGTGCTTGCGCGTCACATTGTTGGTCGTCTCATCAAAGCTGAGGTCGATGCCATAGGCCGTGTCTGCTTCGCCGCCTGATTCGCCAAAGACATTGTGAGGATCGACTAAACCTATGGCTTGAAAGCGGTCTATGCCCGCCATCTTGAGCGCCTGACGGCCGTCGATCCCCGGATTGGGAAAGGTGATCAGGGCGCTGTAATCGGCGAAGGGCGCGCCAGCGGGACGGGCAAACCGATGCGGCCGGCGATGATGGGGCAGAAACCCAATGACCTTGCCCATACGACGAAAAACCGCGACGTGGACGTCGTCGCGCACACTGGCGACGGCCTGTGTCCATTCCGGTGACAAAAGCGGAGACCTGAAAAGGTCCGTCGCCTGACACATGGCCCGCCACAGACCTAAATCGAGATCACTTAACGCGCTCGCCTTAATCACTTCACATGTCAAACGCATTGTTACCTTCGATACAAAAACAACCTCACTGCGCCGCATCCTGCAAGCTTTGCGCCACAAACCCTGTGCCAGGAAGGGATTTGTCCGCCAAAAGGGGCTATGGCTTTGGTGAGGCCGCAGAGACGTGGTGATGCCATTTGGGGCGATACCATTCGGGCGGTCGCGCCGGCCTTGATCACCCGCGCGAAGACGCTGTTCTCGCTGGACATGGGCGTCGAAAGCTTGTTTGGTTTGAGCTTCCTACTGATTCCCCCTTTCCTGTGGGCGCCGCATGTATGCGTGGATCATCGGGTGATGGAGGCATCGCAAGCCCGTCGTGATAAATCGCGTCAAAATCCCGCGTGCTGAACGCGACTGGTCCGGGGCCGGATGGCTTGCCCTGCGGATCGAAGACATTTTTATGCCATAGCTGTCAAAGGACTATCTATGCTCAATATGCTCAAGACCGGCCTGCTGTCGGCGACCGCGCTGCTCGGTGCATTCCTGGCGCCGATGGCTCAGGCCACAACGGCAGAGACCGTGACCTTGGCCGCGTCGCCAGCCACCGACGCGAAACCCGCCTTGTGGGTCATAAAGGATGCCGATTCCACCATTTACCTGTTCGGCAGCATCCACGTCATGAAGCCGGGCACCAATTGGCTCAACCCGCAGGTCCAGAAAGCCTTCGATAGCGCCCAGGATGTGTGGTTCGAAGTGCCCAATCTCGACGATCAGGCCGCGGCCGCTGCCATCGCCCAAAAATACATGATCGATCCGTCCGGCAGCCTGACCGCCGGTCTGACTCCGCAGGAGATCACCCAGCTTGATACCCTGCTCAAGCCGATGGGCGGCAGCACGGCTGCGTTCAAGAATCTGCGCAAGTGGGCGGTCGGTTTGGTGGTTACCCTCCAGCAGATCAATGAACTCGGTTATTCGCCTAAGGAAGGCGTCGATGTGACGCTCATGGCCAAGGCGCGCCAGGCGAACAAGGGCGTTCGTGGCTTCGAAACCTTGCAGCAGCAGATTGAATTGATGGTGCCAACGAGTGATGAAGAAGAACTGAAGGGTCTGCGCACTCTGTTAAAGGACAGTGGCACGGTCGATGCCGACATCCGCAACCTGTTCGACGCGTGGACGCGCGGCGACGAAGCCGGCCTGGAAACCTTCCTTGTGGACAAGATCAAGACAGAGGACGCCAATGTCTACCAGCGCCTGATCGTCCAGCGCAATGCGGCCTGGGAACCGCAGATTGAGACTATCCTGGCGGGCAAGGGCACGACGTTCATCGCCGTGGGGGCCGGTCACCTGATCGGACCGGATAGTGTGATCAACATGCTCAAGGCCCATGGCGTAAAGGTGGAGCGTGTCCGGTATTGAGACACCTGTATCGATCTGATCCTTAATAAAAGGTTAAAAAGCGGCCCGACACTTGCAGGCGAGTACTTCCGGTATGTTTCAACCGGGAGTCAGCCATGCAGATTGCCAATTTAAATGAGTCTCAGTCACCCAAAACCGGCCAGCTAAGCTGGATGCTCGACAGCGGGCTGGCCATTGTCGCCGCCGTCGCCATCGTTGCCGTCATCGTGCCGGCTGGCATTTGGCTGCACAGGTCGCAAAATCCCGACGTCACGATTAAGGCGTTCGCGGTGGAAACCGATCCCGACGTGACGGAAGCGCAGGCGGGCCCGACCGGATCCCCGCTCCTGTGGGTTTTGAAAGAGGCGGATTCGACCGTATACCTGTTTGGTGCGCCCGATGCCGGGGCGGTGAGTGGCGCGGGGATGACCGGCTGGATGGACCGGCGCTTGTTCACCGCTTTTGACGGCGCCAATCGGGTGTTTTTTGAATCCGCAAATTATCCCCAAAGCCGTCCGGGTGAGAAGGTGATGCCTGGCCCGGAAAGCGTGCTCTTCCACCGCGCCCGCCACCTGACGATAAAGACCGAGGCGCTGGGCAGCGGGGTCGGCGGCGTGTCCTTGCCGGCGGCCGCCTGGCGGCTGGGGGACGAGAAGGCCATGACTGAGCGGCTTATGCTTGGGGCGCAGTCCAACCCGGATGCCTATGCCGCCTTGGTTCACCGCAATACCCTATTGGTGCCGCGTATGGAGTCGGCGATTTCCGCCGGAGGGGTCAGCTTTGTTACGGTCGGTACGTCACACCTGATCGGCCCTGACGGCGTGGTGAAGCAATTGCGTAAACGGGGGCATCGTTTGACGCGGCTGGATTCGGTGGTGACCGTCAGGCCAGCCATGTAACCTGCCCTGTAACCCGTTAGTAAGGTTGGTGGGCTATACAATCTGGGGCTGTTTTTTGGCCTGGATTATGTCATGGGGGTCTGCAATGCAGGTCAATGCGCTTCGCCAGTCGCTGAAAACGGCCGTGTCGGCAAAGCCGTCACCGCCAGCGTGGCGAGGGCCGGTCCTTATCGGCGTCGTGGCGTTGGCGGTGGCCGCCGCCGGGGTTTTCGGCGTCGGTCAGTGGCATCGGGCAACGCCGGCAGCTCCTCCAGTAGCGCGTTCCCTGACGCCGGCTGAACGCGATGCCGCCGAAGCTCAGGCAGGTCCGACCGGATCGCCACTGCTGTGGGTCGTCAAGACTGGCGACGCCACGCTCTATCTGTTTGGCAGCATCCACATGCTTCGACAGAATCTGAACTGGATGGATTCGCGCTTGTTTCAGGCGTTCGATATGTCTGACGAAGCTTGGTTCGAATTGCCCGATCTGGAATATCAGCCCAAGTTCAAGGGCTTCAAGGCGACGGCCTATGCCAGCCGTCCGGTCTTGCTCGACGGGCTCAGCGATCTTGAAAAACATCAACTCGAAACCATCGTCAATCGGTACAACTATACGCTCGACGACCTGGTGCGGGTTAAGCCGTCCGCCATGGCGGGCTTTATTTCGCAAATGGATTTGGTCGCTGGCGGCTTCAGCGTCGATCGGGGCGTGGATTACAACTTGTTCCGGCGGGCTAAGTCGTTGAAGATGAAGATTGACGGCTTTGAATCCAATTCGGTCCATTACAGCTATCTGTCCGATCGAGAGGCACCAACCCAGGCGGAAGGCACACGAGCGCTCAAACAGGCGCTGGCGGCGCATTTCGGTACGGGGGTGGTGCCTGATGAGATACACGTGCTGTCTGGGCACTGGCGCGCGGGCGATCAAAAGGCCCTGACCGAATCCGTCAATCGCATGGCCAAGGAAACTCCGGAGGTTTACAAGACCCTGCTGGTCAAACGCAACAGCCTGTGGATGCCTCGCATCGAGGCCATACTGAAGGGCAAGCATCGGGTATTTGCCACGGTCGGCGTGGCGCATCTGGTTGGCCCGGACGGCCTGGTGGCGCAGTTGCGGGCGCGCGGATATGAGGTGACGCGTCTCGACCCGACTCCTAAACCCTGACAGGGTTAAATCAAGCCGATCGCCATAGCGGTCAGGACGCTGTGCTGAAGCTGGCCGCCGCGAATGAAGCGATCATTGGCCAGAATATCAGCCTGGCGGCGGGCGTCTTCGGCTGCGGCGATTTCATCCCCCTTTTCCATATCGTAGCGGGCGGCAATAGCGGCCGATAGAGCGGTCAAGGCGTCAGGAAGTGTGGTGCCGACGCCTTCCAGATCGTCCTGGCGGACGCGAAAGCCACCGCCGGCAAGCAGGCTGATCGTAGGTGTAGTCATAGCGCTTTCTTTCATATGAAACCTTTATGACACAAAGGCTAGCGCTTGAATATAGCCTGTGAATATCATTGACAACCGGGCGATTTTTCTACAAAAGGCGCGCCTAAGCCCCAAAAGCTTAGATTTGTTTGTCCCTTCCGTAGCCGCGGCGGGGATTTTCTCTTTTGGGATGTTATGACCATGGCTCAATCTGAAGATCATTTGTTCGGTGTGTATGCGCGGGCGCCTATCGAGGTAGAACGCGGCGAAGGAACCCGACTGTATGACCGATCGGGCCGTGAATATCTCGATTTCGTGCAAGGCATTGCCGTCAACGGCCTGGGGCATGCGCCGCAGGTCCTGATCGACGCCATGACCGAGCAGGCGAAGAAGCTGTGGCACGTCTCCAACATCTTCACCATTCCGGGGCAGGAAACGCTGGCGGCCAAGCTGTGCGATGCCTCTTTCGCCGATCAGGTCTTTTTCACCAATTCCGGCACGGAAGCGGTGGAATGCGCGCTTAAGCTGGTGCGTAAATATCATACCTCGAAGGGCCATCCGGAGCGCATCGACGTCATCGGTTTCGAAGGCGCCTTCCACGGCCGTACCTATGCTGCTGTGACCGCTGCGGGTAATGAAACCTATCTGGCCGGATTCGGTCCGCGCCTGCCGGGCTTTGTCCACCTGTCGCTGGACGATCATGCCGCCATCAAGGCGGCCGCTGAGGCGCCGACGGCCGCCGCCATCATTGTCGAACCCGTTCAGGGCGAAGGCGGCGCCCGTGCGCTGACCGACGCCGAACTGACGTACCTACGCCAGCTTTGCGATGACAATGGTCTGCTGCTGATTTTCGATGAAATCCAGTGCGGCATGGGCCGCACCGGACGGATGTGGGCCTATGAGCATTCCGGTGTCGCTCCGGATGTGATGACGGTCGCCAAGGCGCTTGGTGGTGGTTTCCCGATCGGCGCCTGCCTTGCCACGCGCGACGCGGCGTCCGGTATGGTCGTCGGTTCGCACGGCTCGACCTTCGGCGGTAACCCCCTGGCCATGGCGGTCGGCCTGGCGGCATTCGATGAAATCGCCAAGCCCGAGTTGCTCGAAAACGTTCGCAAGCAGGCGGGCTACCTCAAGCAGCAACTGGAAGGCCTCAAGGCGGCCTGGCCGGACATGATCGAGGACGTGCGGGGCAAGGGGCTTTTGGTTGGCATCAAGCTCAAGCCGAACAATCGTGAAATCATGGGGCTGGCGCGCGACAACGACCTTTTGATCGCGGGCGGATCCGACAATTGCGTGCGCATGTTGCCGCCGCTCAACCTCACCGAGGCAGATGCCCGCGAGGCCTTGGCGCGATTGGAAAAAACCTTCGCCGCTGCCCGCGCAAAGGCCAGGGAAACGGCTTAAGCCCACTAAAAAGCCCCCTCATTTGCCGTGAGACATACCGTCTGCACAGGGCGGATGCGGGGGGCATTTTCAAAAATCCGAGGGAGTCACACATGACCCGCCATTTTCTCGATATCTGCGATCTGACCACCGAAGAGCTGCGCGCCATCGTCGACGATGCGCACGCTCGCAAGCGCCTGCGCAAAGACTGGCCCAAGGGCAAGCCCGACGCCGACGCGCCGGCGCGTGAACGTGTTCTGGCCATGATCTTCCAGAAAAATTCCACGCGCACTCGCTTTTCCTTTGACGCCGCCATTCGCCAATTGGGTGGTCAGGCCATCATTTCGACCGCCAACGACATGCAGTTGGGACGCGGCGAGCCGATTGAGGACACAGCCAAGGTGCTGTCGCGCATGGTAGACGCCATCATGATCCGCGCCAACGATCACGACGACGTGCTACGCCTGGCCAAGGTGTCCGAAGTGCCGGTGATCAACGGCCTGACCAACCAGTCGCATCCGTGCCAGATCCTCGCCGACATCATGACGATCGAAGAGCATCGCGGCGCCATCGAGGGCAAGACCCTGGCCTGGGTCAGTGACGGCAACAATGTTTGCAACAGCTTCATCCATGCGGCGGCGCGTTTTGGCTTTACGCTGAACATTGCTTGTCCGGCGGGTTACAAGCCGTCGCAGGAGGCCATGATCTTTGCCTCGGAATCGCGTGCCAATGTCATGGTGACCCAAAGCCCCGAAGACGCCGTGCGCGGTGCCGACGTGGTAATGGCGGATACGTGGGTGTCGATGGGTGATCTGGATCACGACGAGCGTCTTGAAGCCTTTCAGCCCTATCAGGTCAATGCTGAGCTGATGAGGCTCGCCAAACCCGATGCCCTGTTCCTGCACTGCCTGCCGGCCCATCGTGGCGAGGAGGTGACCGAAGATGTCATCGACGGTCAGCAATCGGTCATATGGGACGAAGCGGAAAACCGCATACATGCGCAAAAAGCCGTTTTGGCCTGGTGTTTTAGCGCATAGGTCCCGACAAGCCCGATGTGAGCTTGCGAGTCATTGTTCCGCACGGGGCGAGTCGCTACGCCTTTGGGAATTGCGGTGGCGGGGCGGTCTGGACACCAATAAGGTTGAGCACGTGCACAATCAGGAACATGGTGGCCGTGAAGGTCAGTAGCATTAAAAAGGTCCACGGCACCATCCGTGGGCCTTTTTTTGGATTCATCGGGCGAGTGCCCATGAAGCCGAAAAAGGTTGTTAAAAGGGCGGCGACCACCGTCAGAATCGCTGTAATCGGTAAATCAAGTTCCATGCTTCGCATATGTATGGTAAATGCGCGGCCGGCAAGACGGGCCGCGGGCAAGGGCGGTATTTCCTACAGTTTGTGGCTTTTCGCGCTACAGGCAAATTGCTTGGGGCAAGTTTCCACAGAAGATTAATGTTCATCCATATGTGGTAGTTAACAAAGTGTTTACACTCAACATAATGTTGTCTACGCTCGCTACCTGACGAAGTTAGGGGAACCGCATGAGCGCGAACGCACCTTGGAGTGTGAAGGGTATAGATGCCAAGGCGCGCGAAGTCGCCAAGGATCTGGCGCGCCGCTCAGGCATGACCCTTGGGGAATGGCTGAACCAGATGATTCTCCAGGGGGAGGATGTCGCGGCCTTGATTTCCCGCGAACGTAGTCGCGCTGAAGCGCCTGTCCATGCAGTGCGGCGCGGGCCCGAACCTCAAATTCAATACGACGAAGAAGACTACGAAGCCGAAATCGCGCCGCGTGCCCGTCGTGCACCGATCTATCGCGAGGTCGGCTATAACGAACTGTCGGGAGGCCGCATGGCCCGCAATGAAGACCGTAACGACGGCCGCAAGACGGCCGCGCCTTTTTCGTCTGCGGCTCAGCCGTTGTCGTCACGCGACCTGCGTCGCAAGTCTATCTTCGAAGATCGCCCGCGTTATGATGATGGTCATCGCGCCGAAGAGGCCGAGTATGAAACGGCGTCAACCGATCTGAATCGTGTTGCGCGTGCGCTGGAAACCCTGGGGTCGCGTATAGAAAATTCCGAAACGCGGTCTGCCACCGCCGTGCGTGGCGTGTCGCACGCCGTCGAATCTGTGCTTAGCCGCCTGGAACGCTCAGAAGCGGCCCATGCCGAAACCAAGGATCGTATCGAGGAGCAAACCCAAGGCGTATTGTCTTCTTTCGAACGTATCGCGCGCGCCGAAGAAGATCAGGGCGCCATTGCCCGCCGTCTTGAGCAGGCCGAGCGTCTGATCGATGCCCAGGCCGAACGTCTTGAGGGCCTGTCCGGCCACCTGCGTGAAGAGCGCGATCGCGTCGCAGGGCTTGAAGACCGTTTGAAATCGCCGGAGGCCGGTGAGCCTCTGCGCGCCGTTGAAGGGGCGCTTGGCCGTCTGGCGAACCAGCTTTATGAAGGTGAAGCCCGTACACGCGACACATTGAAGGATGTGCGTGGCGACATGGTCGGCCTCTCGCATCGTATTGCCCAGGTCGAGTTGCGCGATCCGGATCGGTCGGCGCAAATTCTGATCGACAAGGTGGTCGCGCAGTTGGCGCACCGTCTTGAAGCGGCCGAGGCCCAGACCACCGGCGCCATCAAGACCCTGGAGCAGGCCTTCAAATCTTTGGATGGTCGCCTGAACCGCGTCGAAGATGGCGGTGATGTTTCCGATCCGGAAGCTATGCGCTCATTGACCGGCCTGGCTGCCGATCTGTCTCGCCGCGTCGAGGAGTCGCGCCAGGACCTGCTCAACGCTTTGCAGACAGGTAAGCAGGAAACCATCGAGCTGGCGGTCAAGGTCGTCGGTGAGCGTATCGAGCAGTCGGAAAAGCGGTCGGCGGACGCCATCGAGCGCCTCGGCAAGGATGTGGTCCGCATTGCCGATACCTTCAATCGTCGGGTTGCCAGCGTCGAAGCGACAAATCGTGATGGCTTGTCGCGCCTGGGTGGCGATGTTCAGCGCTTGAGCGACTCCATCGAAGGCCGTATCGGCCGTAGTGAAAATCAGCATGCCCAAGCGCTTGAGCGCCTCGGTGGTGAGATCGCCCGTATTTCAGAGCGCCTGAACACCAAGCTGGTCGACTCGGAACGCCGCACGGCGCAGGTGTTGGGGGCTGTCAGTGAGCAACTGGAACAGAACCGCGACCATGTGCGCAGCGACCTGTCCGAGCGCATCCGCCAGAGCGAAGCTCGCACGGCCAAGCTTTTGGAAGACACGCGGACCCGGATCGACGCCCGTCTGGCCAAGGTACAAACTGAGAGCCTTTTGAAGGAAGCCGAACCGCGTGCGGCTCGTGCCGTAGCGCCGGAGCCTGAGCCTCGTGTACTGCCAAATCCATTCGAAAACGTGGCGGCAGCCTTCACCCCCGACGTCAAGGCCGCGCCAATCCCCGAAGCCGTGATCGACGGGTTTGAAGAGCCGGAGCAGGATGTTTACACCGCTCAATTTGATGCGCCTGAACCGGATATGGCAGAGACGCCCCAGGATGAGCGTTTCGACCTGACCGGTGAGGTTCTGAGGCCTGTTACGCGCTTCGCCAACAGCGACTTCAAGCCCGACTTCGATCCGTTCGAGGAAGATGACCTTGAAGCCGATCTGGTGGCGCCGGAACCCGCGCCACTGCATGTCGAAAAATCAGCAGCCCAGGCTGTTTCGCCGGCTATTGATGAAGACGACAGTGATCCGTTTGCCGATATTGAAGTTTCGCGAAAAACAGCACCGCGCTCGGTGAGTTTTGCCGAAAGCCATCCAGCCCCGTCAACCAGCAGCCAAAGTCCATTTGATGATGACGACGATCTGCCGGTTGGTGAAGCGGTGTCCATGTCAACACGCGACGCCTTGGCAGCTGCGCGGGCGGCTGTGCGCGCCAGCATGGAAGGCGATAGTCTTGGCACGCTGAAATCCGGCCCGTCGCGCAGCCGGGGCATCAAGCCTGACCCGTCAGGCAAGGGCAAGGCTGTTGCCAAGCCGGGCAGCACGTTCAGCAATACGCTGAAGGCGTCTTCCATCGCCATGGGTCTGGTTGCGGTCGGTGCGACTGGGCTGGTCGTCGCCAACAAGCTGTCGGATGACAAGAAGGCACCCATCCCCATCGTCGCCTCGGCTTTGACGGTAAGCCAGCCGAGCGATACGCCCAACCTGGCCAATTTGAAAACTCGCTATGAGCTGGCCGATCAAGCCTTGCGCGCCAAGGATCCGAAGGCGGTGGAAGCCTTGAAGATGGTCGCAAATCAAGGCTACGCCCCGGCGCAATATCGCCTGGGCCAGATCTACAAGGGTGACGAAAAGATCATTCCAATCGACCTGAGCGAGGCACGTGCCTGGTTCAAGCGTGCGGCCGAAGGTGGCGTGCCCAATGCCATGTTCACGCTCGGCGCCATGTATTATGAAGGTGATGGCGGTGTCCAGGATCGCCCCACCGCAGCAATGTGGTTCCGCGAAGCCGCCAAGCGGGGCGTTGTGGACAGTCAGTTTAACCTGGCAACCCTTTATCAGCGTGGCGATGGCGTCGCATTGAACCTCAGCGAGGCCTACAAGTGGATGCGTATTGCCGCCAATAATGGTGACAAGGATGCGCCGAAATATGTCGACGATCTGGCGGCTCAGCTCAGTGAAAGCGAGCGGACGCGTGCAGATATTGCCGTTGCCAACTTCACCCCAATCAGCGACGGAACACCCCTGCTGGCCGCTCCGGCAGGGTTAGAAGGTAGATAATTCGCATTTTGTTCCAATGTGACTTGTGCCACGCAGTCGCCGCGCGTTAAGATTCCTGCGTGAGTGACGACGTAACCCTGACAGCTTCCGATGCGCCCGTCTGGTGGGCTGAGTACGCCCCGAAGGCGGCGCTGGGCTATTCGCCGGTTCGCGCCTGCATAGCGGGGGATGAAAATCGCGATATTTCGCCAACGGAACTGCGTGAACTGTGGGGGCGGCAACCCCTGATCGTTGCCAATGCTGCGCTTTTGCGGACGCGCCTGTTTGGCAATCGTAGTCACCGGGAAGCGCGCCATTTCGATGTGCTGGAGTTGTTCGCCTTCGTTCGCCCTGCGCACTTCTGTGCGCCGTCTGTCGCCGGCCTGGCCCTGGCCTGCGGCTACGCCGAACCGCAAACGCCAGAGGCGCAGGCGCACGTCCTGTTCGACGTCATTACCCATTTATGTGAACTATTGAAGTCGTCGCCGCTCGGTGTCCGGCTTGTCGCCCAATCCGGTATACGGCTTATGGAAAAGCAGGGATGGGCGTGGGCGCCCATGCTTCAGGCCGTGCTGGATGCCACTGAGATTCCGCCGGACTATATTGCCCCGCCAGCCCTCGACGTTTGGTCATTACTGGAAGAGTGGGAGGATCAGGCGCCCGAAGGTCAGCCGCGTACGGTCTCCTTAAGCGAAGAAGAGGTGGGGGCAGCGCTTGACGCCGATTTGGCGCGCGCGGGTCTCGATGAACGGCGGCCGGAGCAGCGTGCCTTTGCCATGCGTGCACGCGACATCTTTGCACCGAAGTTCGTCAAGGACCAGCCGAACATGTTGCTGGCCGAAGCCGGCACCGGCGTGGGCAAAACCCTTGGTTACCTGGCGCCGGCCCATGCCTGGGCGCGCAAGGCGCAGGGCCAGGTGTGGATTTCAACGTTCACAAAAGCGCTGCAAAAACAGATTTATAACGACACGCACGCCTTGTTTGAACATCCGTCAGAACGTGCCGAACAGGTGGTGGTACGTAAAGGACGCGAAAATTATCTCTGTCTTCTCAATTTTCAGGAAAGGTTGAATAATGCCCACAGCCAGCCCGAACTGATCATGGCTGTGCTGATGGCGCGCTGGGTCCTTTATAGTCGCGATGGCGACATATTAAGCGGGGATTTCCCCACCTGGCTGCCATCTCTTTTGCCGCCGACGTCGCCGGCCCATGTCTTTCAGACCCTGACGCCCTCGGCGCTGGTCGATCGGCGCGGCGAATGCACCTATGCCGCCTGTCCGCACTATCGTGTCTGCTTCATCGAAAAGTCGGTGCGCAAGGCCAAATCCGCGTCGCTGGTCATTGCCAACCATGCCTTGGTGATGGCGCAGGCGGCCTACGACCTGCGTGACATCGCGCGGGCAGAAATGCAGGCGGAACTGAATGGCGAGGACGTCCAGGACGAAGTGGCGGTGCCGGCCCTGTCGCGTCTCATATTCGATGAAGGCCACCATGTGTTCGAAGCCGCCGATTCGGCCTTCGCCACGCGACTGTCCGGTCTGGAAGCCTTCGAACTGCGCCGTTGGATTCGCGGCAATGAAGGCCGGTCTCGCAGAGGACGCGGGCTTGAGGCACGTCTGGGCGATCTGCTGGCCGGCGACGATGCCTCGAAACAGGCCATGCAGGAACTGGTGCGTGCGGCCGCCTTACTGCCGGCGGAAGGGTTTTCCCAACGCATTACCGTGCGAACCCAGGATGGCGGCGGGCTCGACCCGGTGGGGCCCGTTGAAGCGCTTTTGGTCGAAGTTTACAAGCAGATAGACATACGTCTGGGTGAGGTGCGCGTGCGCACCAAGTTTTCACCGGACAATGAGCAGGGCGGCGAATGTGAGGCCCATCCCTGTCTGGAAGGCGTTGCACTGGCGGCCAAGACGGCGGCGCGGGCCCTGGCGGCTATCGAAGCGCCTTTGTTGGCCCTGGTACGCGCCTTGGAAGACCGGCTGACGACCGGTGGGACGGAACTGGAACCGGCGGACCGTATCCGGATCGAAGGCGCCCTGCGCGGGCTTGAGCGGCGGGCGCGAATGCTGCTGCCGGCGTGGCGCGCCTTGTTGCAGCAAATGACCATGGACGAGGACCCGTTACAGGATCCGTCTCTGCCGGGCCGGAGCCCGGAGGCGGCGCAGACCATCGACTGGTTTTCGACCGAAGTCATTCGTGGGCGTGTGGTCGATGTCTGCTTGAACCGGCACTATGTCGACCCATCCCTGCCTCTGGCTGAATATGTGCTGAAGCCGGCGCACGGCGTGCTGATTGCCTCCGCGACGTTAAGTGACGGCACGCGTGAAGCGTCGGAAGGCGATATCTTTGGCCTGGCGCGGCAACGGACCGGCGCCAATCATCTTGTTATGGGTGCAAAGACGGTCCGCGTCGCGTCACCGTTTGATTATGCCTCCCAGGCGCGTTTGTTCGTAGTTACCGACGTATCGCGCGAAGACGCACGCGCTGTTGGCGCCGCTATGCAGGCTCTATTTATTGCTGCCAAAGGCGGCGCGCTCGGCCTGTTCACCGCTATCAGGCGTTTGCGCGCCGTCTATGAGCAAATCAACCGGCCGCTGGGTGAACAGGGGCTTTCGCTTTACGCCCAACATGTCGATCCGCTGGACGTCTCCGACCTGATCAGCGTCTTCCGCGCCGAACATCATTCCTGCCTGCTCGGCACTGACGCCGTGCGTGACGGCGTCGATGTGCCTGGTCAGGCCCTTCGCCTGATTGCGTTCGATCGTATTCCCTGGCCGCGGCCGGATACTTTGCACCGGGCCCGGCGCCAACATTTCGGCATGAAGGTCTATGATGACGCCCTGACCCGTGCCAAGCTGGCCCAGGCCTTCGGCCGCCTGATCCGCCGCCGCGACGACAAGGGCGTGTTCGTCATGCTCGATTCCGCCGCGCCGACACGCCTGTTTTCCGGTCTGCCCGAGGGCGTGCTGATCCAGAGGTGCACCCTGGCCGAAGCCATTGCCGCCATTGAGATGTTCCTCTATCCCAATTGACCTTTGCCAGGCTCTGTGGCTTTTGGTTAATGTACCAGTCCGGGGGAGCCGCCATGTCTGACACCAACGACATCACCCTGCCGCCGAAGCCGCAGAAAAAGCCCAGCCGTATAGGTCTGTTCGGGCCGTTCGCGGCCTTGCTCCTCGTCTTCGCTGCGTGGTCCGGCTACTGGTTCTATACCGCCAATCAGGTGCAGGCTCGCGTGCTGGCCCACCAGAAGAGCCTGATCAATGCCGGCTATCAGGCCAGTTTCGATCCTGTCCAGGTGCGCGGCTATCCGTACCGGATGTATCTCGATTTCCGCAATGTCACCGTGGTGTCGCCGGTCGGGCGCGGTTTTTCTGCGCCTGTCGTGCAGGCCGAGGCCAATGCCTACGCCCTCGATAAATGGATCGCGGAGGCGCCCGAAGGCCTGACCCTATTCCGTGGCCGCCCGGCGGGTGTCGACCTTGGCAAGCTGGTCATTACCGGCCGCAGCCTGAAGGCCAGCGTTTCCGGGCTCAATCACCCGATTTACAACGTCGCTCTCCAAGGCGTGGGCCTGACTTTGACGCCGTCCGATCCGGCACATCCGTTCACCTTTTCGTCGGCGGAAAACTTCGAGGCCTATCTGCGTCCCAATGCGGCCGATAGCGATGCCGCCGATATGCTGATCCGCGTCATCGGCGCCAAGGGACAGCCGCACAGCCTGGTCGGCGATCTGTCGCCGCAAAAGCCGTTGTCCCTTCATGTCGAAGCGACGGTCAACCGTATGAAGGCGTTCCAGGGCGAAAACTTCGCCGACAGCCTGAAGACATGGAGCGCCAATGGCGGTGCAATCAAGGCGTATAAGGCCAAATTGACGGCTGGCGATCTCAATGTCTTCACCACTGCCGACACCCTGACGCTTGACACGACATCACACCTTCAAGGCAAGATGAATGTTGAGATGTCAGGTACGTTCAATCCTATCGACGTATTGGGGGCCTTGCGCCTGATATCCCAGGAAAATATGACCCTGGCGCGGCCGGTGTTGAACCTGACCCTGGCGACCCAGGGCACGCAGAGGTTCGTTGTTGAGTTTCATAATGGTGGCGCCTATGTCGGCAGCCTAAAAGTTTCAGATGCACCTATACTGCCGTAATACTGCAACTATGCGTATTTTGGCCTAAACAAGACTTGAGAACGCAGATGTAAGCGCTTAGGTTGGCCGCCTGCGCCTAACCCGGAACCTGTGCCTTGAGTAGTTTAGCCGACCTTCGCACCCAGATCGATGCCCTCGATACTGAGCTTTTGCGCCTTATCGATGCGCGCGCCGCCCTGGGGCAGGCCATAGGCGAAGCCAAGGCGAAGGAAGAGGGGACGAACCGGCAAGTTTCACTCCTGCGGCCCGACCGTGAGGCCCTGCTGATCCGCAAGCTGATCGCCATGCCGCGAAAGGCCGCCTCCGAAGCCGTGGTGGTGCGTATCTGGCGGGAGCTGATTTCTGAAAACCTGCGCATTCAAGGCGCGGCGCACGGCGGTCTTCACCTGAATATGAGCGCAGGCGAACATTCCAAGGAAGTCCTTGTGTGGGCGCGCGAACGGTTCGGTTTTGCCCCGTCCTTCGGTTATGTCAACGATGCCACGGCCGCCATTCAGGCGGCGCGCGATGTCCGTCAGATTTCCGTCCTGTCGCTTGATCCCCGTAGCGGCGCGTGGTGGGCCCGACTGCTGGCCGAACCGAAGGTGCGCATTATCGCCGCCTTGCCGGAATTGACGTTGAAAATTGCGGGCGCCCGGCCACATGCCGTGGCGCTCGCTGCTATTCAGCCGGAACCCACGGGCGATGACCTGACATTCTGGGTCAGCGATTCCCGCGAACACGAAAATAAAATCGTCGAACATCTTAGCCTGCGCGGTTTCGCGGCCGAATGGCTTTGCACCGCGCAGGGTTTGAAGCTATTTGGCCTTATCGGCTACGTGCAGGAAAACGACGAGCGCCTGGCGGCGGACAGCCTGGGCAGCCTGTCGGGCATTATCGGCGCGGCGCCTCGTATTTAGAGACTTAAAAACATGACCAACAAAATTGCTCCCGCCCCGAAAGCGGGCATATTGGATATCGCCCCCTATGTCGGCGGCAAGTCGAAGATCGACGGTGTGGCCGAACCGATCAAGCTGTCGTCGAATGAGAACGCGCTGGGCTGTTCGGCGCGCGCCATCGAAGCCTACGAAAAGGCGAAGGAAAAGCTGTTCCGCTACCCGGACGGCCACGCCGCACCATTACGCGCCGCCGTCGCCCAATATCACGGACTGGAACCGGAACGGCTCGTCTTCGGTAACGGATCGGACGAAGTCTTTGCCCTTTTGAACCAGGTCTATCTCGAAGCCGGTGACAATATCGTCACGGGTGAGCATGGTTTCCTGGCCTACCGCATCAGCGCCCTGGCGTGCCAGGCCGAGGTAAAGCTGGCTGAAGAACCGGACCAGCGCGTGTCGATAGATGCCCTGCTGGACCTGGTCGATGACCACACCAAGATTGTTTACATCTCCAACCCGGCCAATCCGACGGGGACGTGGAACACGCCCGAAGAACTTGCCGACCTGCGCGCGCGCCTTGACCCGTCGATCCTGTTGGTCATAGACGAAGCCTATGCCGAATTCGTCGATGAACCGACCTGGGCGACGGCTTTCCCGCTGGCTCGTCACGCCGATAATGTGATCGTAACGCGCACCTTTTCGAAAATTCACGGTCTGGCCGGATTGCGGATCGGGTTCGGATACTGTCCGGTCGATGTCATCGCCGCTATCGACCGCATCCGCCTGCCGTTCAATGCCAACCTGCCGGCGCAATTCGCCGCCGTGGCAGCACTTGAGGACGCGGTACACATCGAAGCGTCGCGCCAGCAAATCCTCAACTGGCATCCCCGCCTGCGTCAGGCGATCGCAGGCATGGGGTTCGATATCCGCAAAGGGATCGGTAATTTCGTCCTGATCTATTTCCGCGATGCCGAAGAAGCCGCCCGTGCCAATGAATTCCTCATGTCGCAGGGATTGATTGTGCGTCATGTCGCAAATTACGGCCTGCCGCAGGCCCTGCGCGTCACCATTGGGAAAGACTCGGAAAACGAGGCCTTTCTTGAGGCGCTGAGCCGTTTCGCCGCCACGCGCTAAAATCGACAATCGCAAACCCGTCTGCGCATAAATGTCGCGGGGTTTGCGGTTTCGCGTTGTGCTATCTATACTGGCCGTTCGCGTTGCAGAAGAGTAGCCATGCCTGATCAAACCGCCCCAGCCCCTACGTTAAAAGTCGCCTTTGGACAGGGCTTCCTGAAGGATTGCTGGTGGTTCGCTGCCCTGTCCAGCGATCTTATTGCCGGTAAACTGCAACGCTATGTCTTTCTGGGTGAACCTGTCCTGCTGGGTCGCGATCTGGATGGTCGGGTTTATGCTATCCGCGATATCTGCCCGCACCGCGCTGCGCCTTTGTCGGCGGGGGAAATGGTCCGGGACGGTCGCGGCGGCGCTTGCGTCGTGCAATGTCCGTATCATGGCTGGACCTTCGATACGTCTGGAACCTGCAAATCCGTGCCGTCACTCACGCCGGATCAGGAAATGGACGTGGAGAAGATACGCGTGCGCAACTACTCGGTTCGCGAACAGCAAGGCATCGTATGGATATACATGACCGCCGATGCCCGTCGTCCGACCGAACCCGATCATGAGCCGCCGCACTTGCCCGGTGTTGTCGGCGGCAAGCCTATTATCGTCGAGACCATGGATTTCGATTCCCATATCGATCACGCCGTTGTCGGTCTTATGGACCCGGCGCATGGCCCCTATGTGCATCAGCAATGGTGGTGGCGCTCGGCCAAGAAGCAATTGTCCAAGACCAAGGCGTTCGAACCGCGGGAATTCGGGTTTTCGATGATCCGGCACAAGCCATCATCTAACAGCCGTGCATACAAGATTTTGGGCGGCGCGCCAGCAACCGAAATCACCTTCCGGCTGCCCGGCATCCGCTATGAGCACATAGAGGTGGGGCCAAAGCAGGTGCTGGGCCTGACCTGCCTGACGCCGCTCGACGATAAGACGACGCGCATCACCCAGATCTTCTGGTCCGATCATGGGCTGTTCCGTTTTATCTCACCGCTGTTCCGCTATGGCGCCAAGGCCTTCCTCAAGCAGGACGGCGATATGGTGAACCTGCAAAACGAGGGTCTGAAATACGACCCGTCGCTGTTGTGGATCGATGACGCGGACACCCAGGCCAAATGGTACCAGCAGCTCAAGAAGGAATGGATGGCGTCGCGCGCCGAACAGCGCCCCTTCGTCAATCCGGTCAAGGCCACCACCCTGAAATGGACATCGTAAACCGGCCTTGAGCCGAAATTTACCATTTCCTGCTTTGATGCGGTCCTGTTCCGGAGACCGCCTTGGCCGACGCCTCAAAATTTTCGCAGCTGCGTGACGCCCATTGGCTCGACGCCAAGAGCGTCCGTTTCTGGGCGCTTATGCTGCTGTTGGTCGATCTGTTTCCTATCATCTTCCGGCTGTTGACCGGAGATGGCCTGATCGACAGGAACGGGATGCCGTTCGGCGGCGACTATATCAGCTTCTTTGCTGCCTCCAGACTGGCCTTGTCGGGCCATGCCGCCGATGCGTGGCGGCCGGAATTGCACCATGCCGCCGAAACCGCCGTGTTCAGCCGCGACCTCGGTTACTGGGCCTTCTTCTATCCGCCGCCCTATCTGTTGCTCTGCCTGCCTTTGGGGCTGGTCTCGTACGGCTGGTCGGCGGTCATCGCGCTCGGGACCACCACCGGCCTCATGCTGGCGATAGTTCGCACCTGGCTTGCGCGCATGATGGTGGGAGTGAAAGCAGACGGGGCCCGGGCGATATGGCTGCCTCTGATCGCCTTCCCCGGCATATGGATGAACATCGCCTGTGGCCAGAACGCCGCCCTGACGACGGCCATCATGGCGGGCGGGTGTCTGCTTTTGCAACGGGCGCCAGTTGCGTCGGGTTTGGTATTCGGCCTGCTGATCATAAAGCCGCAACTGGCGCTCGCCTTGCCGTTTGTGCTGGCCGCGTCCGGGCGCTGGAAAACCTTTTTCGCGGCGGGCGTAAGCGCGTTTGCTCTGTGCCTGGCGGCGTGGCTCGTTTTCGGTACTGAGGGCTATCTGGCATTTTTTGCCAATAGCGCGCTGGCTCGGGCGACCCTGGATCAAGGGTTCGTCGACGCCGCCAAGATGCAGAGTCTGTTCGGCGCTTTGAAAACCCTGGGCCTGCCCAATGTGGTGGCTTACGTGGCGCAAATCCTGCTGGCCGGGATTGTTTTGGCCCGCGCTGGCTGGATAGCCGTACGGCTAAGGCCCGATGCCCTGGCCTTCGGCGCACTGCTGGCTTCAGCCAGCCTGCTGGTTAGCCCCTTCCTGCTCGATTACGACCTGTTGATGATCGTTCTGCCCTTAGGCTGGCTGATCCTTACCGGCGTGCGAGAGGGGTTCCGCCCTTATGAAAAATTGCTTTGCATATGGATATTCCTGCTGCCCGCCGTGGCGCGCGGACTGGCCGAGATCGTGCACGTACCGCTTGGCGCGCTGAGCGTATGCCTATTGTTCTGGCTGGTTCAGGGACGCATGGCAAAAACGGCGGACATGAACATGTCCGCCGTTTTGAAACCGTCAACCTGATATGTATCAGGCAGAAATACCGGCAATGACGATGCGGATCTGAGCGGTCAGGTCTTCGGCCATTTTGTTCAGGTCGTAGCCGCCGGCATCGTCGCTTGCCTGGTAGGCACGACGCAGGTTGGCAAAGCACAGATCTTCTAGCACTTCGGCAGCGCAGTTGATATCGGCGCCGGCGGGTATTTCTTTGCGTTCGTGGGCCTGAGTCAGTGTATCTTGCAAGACCACACGTACCTGTTCGCTCATCTTGCCCACTTCATTCGGCGTCGACTGATCGTGGCTCCACTTCATCACGAAGGCCGACAAGACGATGCGGGCATTGTGTTGAGATGTTTCGTAGGCGCGCATCAACTGCCGATGAAGGCGCACGACCAGGGGCAGGGACGCGTCATGCGCGTTACGCATCGCGCCGATGACCTTCGCGTTTTCTTCCTCCAGCACCGTCATGAAGATTTCGTTCTTGTCGGCGAAATTGGCGAAAAGGGCACCCGTCGAAAGTCCGGCGGCGCGGGCGATGTCGCGCAATGTCGCCGCTTCGAAGCCGCGCTCTCGGAAAAGAGTCGCCGCCGATTCTAAAATTTTCAGGCGGTTACGCTCTTTGGACTTGGCGCGATTTCCAGTGGTCACGGTCACGATCTCTGCAGCTGGCGACGCTGTTTTCGAGGCGGATTGCTCATTGGGGTCGTACATTACGCTATAACTCACACACAAAAAATGAAGTTTACCTTAAGGGAAGTTTTTCTCTAAGGTGTTCCCTACTTAGTATGCAGGACGGCCTATTACAATGGATGCAATAGTTATTTCTGTGCGTTGCAATAGATGACGCACATCGTTTTAGTTGAACGGTTTGCGTGAGGCGTTCCGTCGCGGGGGCTTATAAAAATCTCGACTTTTTACGATAAAAGCGCGATATGACGACATGATCGATATTCTGCGTATTCTTGCCCTGGTCGCCATGTTCGCCGTTCTGGTAGTCTTGGGTGTGGGCATTTTCAGCTTGCTTCGTGGCGGTAAATTTCGTGAGAACTGGTCGAATAAGCTGATGCAGCTTCGCGTACTGTTGCAGGCGATTGCGATTGGATTGCTGGTGCTTCTTGCCTGGTTCATGAAAAACGGGCATTGACGGCGTCATTCGATTACGAGGCCTCATGGTCAAGCTCAACAAGATTTACACCCGTACTGGCGATGACGGTACGACGGGATTGGCCGACGGATCGCGCCGGCCCAAGGATGATGCCCGTCTGAGCGTTATCGGCAGCGTCGATGAGGCCAATGCAGCGATCGGCCTGGTGCGACTGTATGTCACACAGGACCTTGCGCTGGATGCCTTGCTGGCCCGGGTTCAAAACGACCTGTTCGACCTCGGCGCCGATCTGGCGACGCCATCGGATGACATCTCCTGGACTCCGATCCGCGTACAGGCGGCGCAGTTGACCGCTCTGGAGGTCGCTTTGGACAGCTATAACGCGCCGATGGCACCCCTGACCTCGTTTATCCTGCCGGCTGGATCGCCGCTGAGCGTCCACCTGCATCTGGCTCGCACGATTGTTCGCCGCGCTGAACGCGATTGCGTCAGCCTGGCGAGAACCGACGCGGTCGGGCCGGAGGCGCTGAAATATCTTAATCGCCTCTCCGACCTGCTGTTCGTCCTGGCCCGTCATGCCAACGATCAGGGCCGCGCAGACGTGTTGTGGGTGCCTTCAAAATAAAGGAATTCTGATGTCGAAACTGTTTTTCGCCACCGGCGCTGCCGTGTTCTTGTGTCTGACACAATGTAGCCCGTACAAGGCGGACGGCGGTAAGGGCGGCCAGGATTTTGCCCCCAGTCCAGCCCACGCGTTTGACGTGAGTGCGGATATTACACCGGCGGCGGCGGCCCGGCTGAAGTCGCTGGGCGATGGTCTGGTCATCGATGTCAGCTATTACGGGTATCCGACGCCCGCCTCCCAGTCCAAAGCCAATCAAATCCACCAAATCGACCTGGGCCAGGAAAAGGTCGGCGTCGCTCCGGAGGCGCCTAAAGCCCATATCGCGGGTCGTCTGAACGTCGCAGGTATCGCCGATATCGCCGGCGGTGACGTGATGGTCCTGGTAAATGGCTATAGCGTTACAAAGGTCGGCGCCAAGGACGATCAGGTCAAATGTGCCTATTACCGTGATCGCCTGACCATGGCGCAGAAGAGTGCGCCGACGCTCAAATGCGATCTTGAAAAAGCCGACTGATTACTTTGGTGTCGCTGTCGCGCCGGACGCTGCTTGATGGGAAGCGGCATCCTTGGCGGCGCCGTTTACCGCTCTGGCATTGCTGGCTTTCAGCGCGTCGTCGTGGAAATCGATCTTTGCCGGTTCGCCGTTCTTACGTCCGGTGATTTGGGATATGGCGATCGGCGCATAGCATTGGCGGTCTTTCCAGGAAAACCAGCCGCCGGAGCCTTCGCATTTGCGGCTGGGGATGCCGTACAACAGGCTGTAACCGACGACGCTTATGCTCAGCACGCCCAAAAGGATAACGAAGAGGTATTTGAGTTTGCCGATCTGGCTGGGCATGCGGGGACGCTTTCTGGGGGACGTTTTCGAAAGTCTAACTTGACGCTCACGTAAAGTTGTGGCTTATCCTGTTATGCGCCAAACGGCTTATAAGGGCAATTGAAAATCACTGCGCGGTCGCTGTCAGACCACTGGCCGATCGTTGTCAGGTCACTGGCCCGGCCGTCAAAGGCACCACGAAAACGGCTGTGAAGCCCAAACAACAATTGACTTTGCGGGCGTGGATCGTCATTTGATCCGCAACCGAATCCGCCCCTTTAAGGGGCGACAGGAAACGAGCCACAGAGGTTAAATGCCATGAAGATTTTGGTCCCGGTCAAGCGGGTGCTGGATTACAACGTCAAGGTCCGCGTGAAGGCGGATCAGTCGGGTGTCGATCTGGCCAATGTCAAGATGTCGATGAACCCGTTCGACGAAATCGCGGTCGAAGAAGCGACCCGCCTGAAGGAAAAGGGTATCGCTACCGAAATCGTCGCGGTCTCCATTGGGCCCGCTCAGGCCAAGGATACCATCATCACCGCCCTAACCATCGGCGCCGATCGCGGCATACTGATCCAGACGGATCAGGACGTCGAGCCGCTGGCGGTCGCCAAGTTGCTCAAGGCCGTGGCGGAAGCCGAAAAGCCGGATCTGATCATTATGGGCAAGCAAGCCATCGACGGCGACAACAATGCCACCGGTCAGATGCTGTCCACACTGCTCAACTGGCCGCAGGCGACCTTTGCGTCCAAGGTCGTGATCGAAAACGGCGAAGCCCAGGTGACACGCGAAGTCGATGGCGGGCTTCAAACGCTCGGCGTCACGCTGCCGGCGGTCATCACGACCGATCTTCGCCTCAACGAACCGCGCTACGCGTCTCTGCCCAACATCATGAAGGCCAAGAAGAAGCCGCTGGAAATCAAGACGGTTGCCGATTACGGCATCGATGTGACGCCGCGCCTCAAAGTCGTCAAGGTCACCGAGCCGCCCAAGCGGTCCGCCGGCAAGAAGGTGGCGGATGCCGCCGAACTGGTCGCCAACCTCAAGTCCGCAGGAGTTCTGTAATATGACCGTTCTCGTTGTTGCCGATCATGATGGCGCCCATCTGCGCGATACCACGCAAAAGACCGTAACCGCCGCCCTGGCCCTGTCGTCCGACGTGGATGTCCTGGTCTATGGGGAGGGCGTACAGTCGGTTGCTGATGCCGCCGCCGGAATTGCCGGCGTGCGCAAGGTGCTGCTCAGCCAGTCCGCCGACCTGAAGCAAGACATTGCTGAGGACGTTGCGGCCCTGGTCAGCGGCCTCGCTGCCAATTATGACGCTATCGCCATTCCGGCTTCTTCCGCGGGTAAGAACTTTGCACCGCGCGTCGCTGCGCTCCTGGATGTGTCGCTGCTGTCGGACGTCATCGAAGTGGTCGACGCCAATACCTTCGTCCGCCCGATCTATGCTGGCAACGCACTGGAAACCGTGCAGACGTCGGAAGCCAAAAAGGTCATGACGGTGCGCACCACGGCCTTCAAGGCGGCGGGCGACGGCGGATCGGCAGCGATTGAAACTGTCGCGGCCCCAGCGTCGAAGGCCGGCACGCGTTTTATTTCGGAAGAAAAGGTCGTGTCCGACCGTCCGGAACTGGGCGCGGCCAAGATCGTCGTTTCGGGTGGACGGGCGCTTGGTTCGGCCGAAGAATTCAAGGCCGTGCTCGATCCGTTGGCTGACAAGCTCGGTGCCGCCGTTGGTGCGTCGCGCGCCGCCGTTGACGCGGGCTACGCGCCCAACGATTACCAGGTCGGTCAGACCGGCAAGGTGGTCGCCCCTCAAGTCTATATCGCCATCGGTATCTCCGGTGCGATCCAGCACCTGGCCGGTATGAAGGACTCCAAGGTCATTGTGGCCATTAACAAGGATCCGGAAGCTCCGATCTTCAGCGTTGCCGACTACGGCCTGGTCGCCGATTACAAGACCGCCGTGCCCGAGTTGCTGAAGGCGTTGGGCTAGGCTCACGCCACGAAAAGCGGCAAAGGGAAGGGCGAATGTCCTTCCCTTTCTTTTTGCGTATTGCGTTGCCGCCGGGCGCGCTTTATCTCCTATATCCATACAGTTTCGTTACCGGCGGTTCCGTCTCCGGACTCCGCTTCGGAACGTGCCAAGGACAGTTACATGAATATCAAGACCGTAGGGATTATCGGTGCCGGACAGATGGGCGCGGGCATCGCGCAGGTGTGCGCGCAATCGGGTTACGACGTCATCCTGTTCGACGCCTCCGCCGACGCCGTCAAGGCCGGCATGGCGCGCATCGAAAAAGGCCTGAACCGCCTGGTCGAAAAGGAAACCATCACGGCTGCCGCTGCGTTGGACGCGCTCAAAAAGCTGCTTCCAGCCGCCTCGATATCGGAACTCGCGCCGTGCGATCTGGTGATTGAAGCCGCCACCGAAAAGGAAGAGGTGAAGAATGCCATTTTCCGTTCGGTCTGCGAACACCTGAAGCCGGAAGCCTTGCTGGCCTCGAACACCTCGTCCATCTCCATCACTCGGTTAGCGGCTGCCAGCGATCGGCCCGGCAAGTTCATTGGCCTGCATTTCATGAATCCGGTGCCGGTCATGAAGCTGGTCGAAATCATCCGTGGCATCGCCACCGACGCCGACACCTATGAGATCGCGGTCGATTTCGCCAAGTCGCTCGGCAAGACGACGGCCAATTCCGAAGATTTTCCGGCTTTTATCGTCAATCGCGTTCTGATCCCGATGATCAACGAGTCGATCTATACTTTGTATGAAGGCGTCGGCACGGTCGAAGCCATCGACACGGCGCTGAAGCTGGGGGCCAACCATCCCATGGGGCCGTTGGAGCTGGCGGACTTTATCGGCCTCGATACCGTTCTGGCCGTCATGAACGTGCTCTATGACGGCCTGGCTGACAGCAAGTATCGTCCGTGTCCGCTCCTGACAAAATACGTCGAAGCCGGCTGGCTGGGCCGCAAGACGGGACGTGGTTTCTACGACTATCGCGGCGAAAAGCCGGTGCCGACGCGTTAATGGGCGGCACAGGGCTCAGCTATCGTCAGCCCGAACTGCGCTGGATGTTCATTTCCGGCATTACGGCCCTGTGTCTACACGGCCTGTGCTGGTTCGTCGCGACGCTGTTGCGCGGTCACGAAGATGTGGCGGGCGAGGTCCAGCGCCAGATGACGTTGGCCCTGTTTTGGATGATCGGGGTTTTGGTCATCTGGAAGATGGCGCCGTCGCCGTCACGCCTCCACGCCACTTTCACCGTTTTGATATGTGCCCTGTTCGTCTGCGTGCTTGGCTCGGTCGCGGCGCTGTCCAATCTGGTGTTCGTTCAGCACTATCCGCTGAACGAAATGGTAAAGCCGTTCGTCATTCTGAGCCTGCTTCTGGTCCTGATGCAGATGTCGCTGGCTGTGCCATCGGCCATCCTGTTGCAGGCCCTGGCGCTCAGGCGCGTTCCGCCGCCGAATCCATGACGCCCGCTGTGCAGACCCATGCTCGGTCTCGCATCCAGGCGCTCGACCATATTCGCGGCCTCAGCATATTGGGCATATTGCTGGTCAACGCCATTGCCTTCGCGCAGCCTTTTGACGTCTACGGTCTGCCGTCGGCATCGCCGGTTGCGCTGACACATGCGGACCTTGCCACTTGGTGGGTGATCGAGACTTTTTTCAAGGAAAAGTTCATTACCTGCTTTACCCTATTGTTCGGGGTTAGCGTCTATTTGGTCGGCCGCGACAACAATCCCAATGACCCGGTCTACCGTACGCCGCTTTTCCGGAGATTGGCGTGGCTTGTCCTGTTCGGATTGGTCCACGGTGCGCTGATCTGGCACGGCGATATCCTATTGTCCTATGCGGTTACCGGCCTTGTCTTCTGGCGCTGGCAGGCGGCGAGTGCGCGCCGGCTCCTGTTGTGGGGCGCGGGCCTGTTTATCCTTGGTACGCTCACCCTGCTGGGCGGCAATATTGCCGAAGACCTCCAAGGCATAGTGCGCGCGCCAAACGTCGCCGAGGTCCCGGCGATTGTGACCCACATGCGCGGAAGCATCTGGGACTCGCTGGGTCAGAACGCCACGACCTGGGGCCAAACGATCCTCCCGGAGCTTCTCGGCTTCATGCCGACAACTTTGGGGCTCATGATGATTGGCCTGGGGCTGTTCAAATCCGGCGTACTGGCGGGGACGGCGAAGGCGCGCCTATATATTGCCCTGATGGCGGCAGGTGCTGTCAGCCTGGTCCTGATCGGTTGGCAAGCCTCGGTTACTTTGGCGGAATGGTTTCCATTCCCCAAGACGTTCGGGCTCTATGGCCTCGCCAACTCCCTGTTGTGCCTGCCGGTCGCGCTCGGTTATGCCAGCGCGCTCGTCCTCGCTGGGCGGACACGGATAGGTGCCATTTGCCTGTACCCTCTGGCTTGCGCGGGGCGGATGGCCTTTACCAATTACCTGACCCAAAGCCTGATCATGACCGGGCTGTTCTACGGTGGGCGCGGCCTGGGTCTGTTCGGGACGATGAATCATGCTGCCCTGGTGCCGATCGTTGTCGCGGTCTGGGCTGGCCAACTGGTTGTCAGCACCATCTGGATGTCGCTGTTCCGCTATGGGGCGTTCGAATGGGGCTGGCGCTGTCTGACCTATGCGCGGTGGATGCCCCTTACGAAAACCTGACGGCTATTCGGCAAGAAGCTTGTCAAGCAAGGCCTGGACTTCCTTCGTATCCCATTTGGCTTCGCCGTCCAGCCGGGCAACCATGCGGCCCTGCTTGTCGAGGATCAGGGTGCCGGGCATGCCGGAAATCTTGTATTTCGACGGCGCCTGGAAGCTTTGGTCGGCATAGACCTCAAGAGGCTGTTGCACATCCATGAAGGATTTGACGTCGGCGAACTGTTCTTCCGTATCGACACTGAGGGGCAGAACCTTGACGCCCTTGCCGGCATACAGGGTTTGCAGGTGCGCCAGGGTCGGCATTTCAAAGCGGCAAGGGGCGCACCAGGTGGCCCACACGTTGAGCACCACGACCTGGCCCTTGAAATCGCTCAGATGCACCGGCTTCTTATCGCGATCGATGAAGGAGATGTCCTCAATGACCTGCGGCGTCTCATAGGTCGCCATCTTGGCGAGCGGTCCCTTGGCGTAGACGGCCAACGGGCCTTTTGCTTGAGGGATAGCGGCCGTGGGGCCGGCCACCGCAGGCAAGGGCGCCTCAGGCGTTGGTGTGGCAATCATGGGCAGGATGAGGCGCCAGGCGACCAATGCGATGATAATAGCCAGCACGACCGTAACGACAACAACAACGGCAACTGGCACGGCGCGCTTTTTCCGGATGATTCCGGCCTGAATCCCCTTGGGTTGGGGCGTATCGTCGTCTATAGGCTTCACAATCGGCGTTACGGCCGGTTGCCCCTGTACGTCAGTCCCCATGGACGCCGGCTTCTGCGCGTCGTCCCTATTCAATTCAGGTTCCGTCATGACCGATCATTCCGCCGATAAGGGCCCAGCCGTTCAACCCCCGAAGACAGAAGGCGCGGGGCAAAAAATGTGGGGTGGACGTTTCAGTGCCCGACCCGATGAGATTATGCAAGCCATCAATGTCTCCATCGATGTCGATAAACGCCTTTGGCAACAAGACCTTGCTGGCTCCAAGGCGCATGCCGCCATGCTTGCTAATCAAGGTATCATAGATTCCGAAGATGCCAAAATCATCCTGAATGGGCTGGATACCATAACCGGTGAGATCGAGGCGGGTACGTTCCCGTTCCGGGCCGAATTCGAAGACATCCACATGAATGTCGAAGCGCGCCTGCGCGAACTGGTTGGACCGGTCGCCGGACGCCTGCATACTGCCCGGTCGCGCAACGATCAGGTGGCGACGGATTTCCGTCTGTGGGTCCGCGATCAGGTCGATGACACCATCCGGCAACTCGGCGCGCTTCAGGACGCCCTTTTGACCCGCGCCGAACAATATGCCGACGCCCTCATGCCGGGCTTCACCCATTTGCAACCGGCCCAGCCGGTCACCTTCGGTCATCATTTGATGGCCTATGTCGAAATGTTTGGCCGCGACCGCTCGCGGTTTCAGGATGCGCGTGTGCGCATGAACGAAAATCCGCTCGGTTCGGCGGCGCTGGCCGGGTCGCCCTTTCCGATCGACCGGCATATGACGGCGCAGGCCTTGGGCTTTGACCGGCCGATGGGCAATTCGCTTGACGGCGTATCGTCCCGCGACTTCGCCTTGGAATCTCTCAGCCACGCCGCAATCTGCGCCGGCCACCTGTCGCGCCTGGCCGAAGAAATCGTTATTTGGACGACGCCCTATTTCGGCTTCATCCGCCTGTCGGACGCCTTTTCGACGGGATCGTCGATCATGCCGCAAAAGCGCAACCCCGATGCCGCTGAACTGGTCCGCGCCAAGACGGGTCGCATCAATGGCGCGCTGATCGCGCTAACCACGGTAATGAAGGGTCTGCCGCTCGCCTATTCCAAGGATATGCAGGAAGACAAGCCGCCGGTGTTCGAGGCCTTCGATGCGCTTGATCTGGCCATTCGCGCCATGACCGGCATGGTGCTCGATCTCGAAGCCAATACAGAGCGGATGAAGGCGGCTGCCGGTGCTGGATTCTCGACGGCGACCGATCTAGCCGACTGGTTGGTCCGTACGCTGAACATTCCCTTCCGCGACGCGCACCATATTACCGGCGCGGCTGTAAAGCTGGCGGAATCCAAAGGTGTGGATTTGGCGCAACTGCCCCTAAGCGATTTGCAAAATCTGGAAGCCAGGATCACGGATGCGGTGTATAAGGTATTAACCCCCGAGGCTTCGGCCGCCTCCCGCCAGTCCTATGGCGGCACAGCGCCGGACCAGGTTCGGCTGCAAATCCAGCGCTGGAAGGATCAACGCGCATGATGCCCCCCCGTAAGTCCCGTTTCGTCATGCTGGCGGCGCTTGCCGCTGTCGCGTCGGTAGCCATTTCCGCCTGCGGCAAGCTCGGCACCCTGGAACAGGCACCGCCGATTATGAACAAGAAGGCGGAACAATCCTGGTCCGCATCGAAGAACGCCGATGGCGGCGTTACCCTGACCACCGACTCGTCGTCCTCACGGGCGTCTGAACGCGCCACGCCGGATGCGGATTCGTCAAACAGCATGGAAAATCCGTATACGGTCAATAAGCGTATCGCCGACGCACCGCTCGAAGGTTTCGGCAATAATACGCAAGTCGTCAATTCACCGACGCACTGACAGATCCTCGGGTAGATGAACCATTTCGATTACCAAGACGGCGCGCTGCATTGCGAGCAGGTGTCGCTGACAGAGCTGGCCGAACGGGTCGGCACGCCGTTGTACGTCTATTCTTCGGCGACCCTGGAGCGGCACTACCGCGTGTTTGCGGACGCCTTGGCGTCAAAGCCGGAATTGCACAGCCCCAAAGGCGAGGCGCCGCTGGTGGCTTTTGCCTGCAAGGCAAATTCCAACCTGTCCGTTCTGGCGACCCTGGCCGCTCAGGGCGCGGGGGCGGATACGGTGTCGGAAGGCGAAATCCGTAAGGCGCTCAAGGCCGGTGTTCCGCCGGAAAAGATCGTCTTTTCCGGTGTTGGCAAGACCGATGCCGAAATGGCCTTCGCGCTTCAGGCCGGTATCTATCAGCTTAATGTCGAAAGTCGGCCAGAACTCGAACGCCTGGCGCGCGTCGCCGCGGAATTAAACCGTGTCGCGCCGTTCGTCATCCGCATCAATCCGGGTGTCGGTGCCGGTGGCCACGAAAAGATCACGACGGGCGGGGCCAAGGACAAGTTCGGCATCTCGGCTGCCGAGGCGCTGAAACTCTATGCCGATGCCGCTGGTCACCCGAATCTGGCCCCCATGGGCATTGCCTGTCATATCGGCAGTCAGATTCTCGATCTGACACCGTTGCAAGAAGCTTTCAGCCGTATGCGTGGCTGGGTCGAAGACCTGCGCGCGGGCGGTCTGAGCGTAGAACGCCTCGATCTGGGCGGCGGCCTGGGCGTGCCCTACTTCAATCAGAAGGAACCGGCGACTGTCGCCGATTATGCCGAAATGGCGGCGCTTTCGGTCGGTAATCTGGGGGTGCGGTATACGTTCGAGCCGGGCCGCCTGATCGCGGCCAATGCCGGCGTGCTGATTTCCAAGGTCGTCCACGTCCATGAACGGGCTGATTCCGGCCAGAAGTTCCTGGTACTGGACGCTGCCATGAACGATCTGATCCGCCCGGCCCTGTATGATGCCTTCCACGACATCCGTCCGGTCGCGCGTCCGGGTAACGAAACCGCCAGCTATGACGTGGTTGGACCAGTCTGCGAAACCGGCGATACGTTCACGCGTGGCCGCGAAATGCCGGTGATGCAGACAGGCGATCTGGTCGCCTTCATGTCGGCGGGCGCCTATGGTGCGGTCATGGGAAGCGAATATAATTCACGTCCGCTCGCGCCTGAGGTGTTGGTGCGTGACGGTGATTGGTACATAGTACGTCCTAGGCCGAGCTATGATGAGATGATGGCGCGTGAACCGATGCCTGCCTGGTTTGCCGCCGAACCGAAGGCTAAGATTGCGTAACAGAGGTCTGGCAGGCAACACTTTGGACAAGGTCTTGGGGGACTTATGCAGAGTAACAAATCGCCGTTCGCGCCCTTGAATCGGGGGCTTTTCTTTACCCAGATGACCATGATGTGGGAACGCATCCTGCCGGCCCTGTTTCCCTATGTCTTGCTGGTCATCCTGATTTTGGTTGCTGGTCAGTGGGGTTTGTTCCGTAACCTGCCCAAGCCTGTGCATCTGGCCATTATGGCGGCAGGCCTAGTTATAACCCTTGTTGCATCGGTGCGCGCGGCTCTGCGTTTTCGGATGCCCACCTTTACCGAAATCAATACCCGCCTCGCCGTCGATAACGGTTTGCGTCCGGAACGTCTATTGGCCATGCGCCATGAGCGGCGCCAGCCGAAGTTGCGCATCGGCAAGGCCAAGGCTGGCATTGCCGCCGCCGATCCCTTTGCCTTGCGTTATGTCGCTTTGGCGGGGGCTATTCTCGGTGTCCTGATCCTGGGGCCCGTGCCGGTCCAGCAGGTCGCCAGCGGCTTCTGCGTTTTCGGCGATATGCCGGAATCGTTTGCCAGCATGCATCTGGCGCTAATCGGCAGGTAAGACGACCTAACTTAGTCCAAAGCGCCGATATAGGGTAGGGCGCGATACTTACCGCCATCGTCGAGTCCGTAACCGACCAGATACCGCGCCGGCGCTTCCCAGGCGGTAAAGTCGGCTTCCATCTCGCGGCGCGCGCCATCCTTCAATGGGTCCGGCTTGCGGGCGAAAACGGCGGTCAAAACCTCAGACGCGCCGGCTTCCAGCGCGATTTCACGTGCAATCTTGAGGCTGGCGCCTGTGTCCAGCACGTCGTCCATAATCAGCACTTGACGACCCTGAACGGAGCGTTGCAAGGGCGCGCGGATCAGCATGGTCCCGCTTTCGTGGCTGTCGGCGTAGGAGGACAGCCATAGCGCGTCGAAGGCAATGTCGCGGCCGGCACGGTTCAAGGCGCGCGACAGATCGGCAGCGAACCAGATGCCGCCGGTCAACAGCACGACGCCGACACAATCAGACTTCACATAATCGACCATCAGATCGGCCAGGGCCTGAACCCGGCCCTGAACTTCATCGGCCCCCAACAGGACAGGCGGCAGGATAGGGCCTGACATCAATGACCGCCCGCCGCATGGGCCGCCGGTGCCGGTGCGGCATCATGGCCGGCCTGTTGTTGCGTCAGCCCTGTACGCAGGCTCGGTGTCGGCATGTTTGAGACGGCGCCGTGGCTATTTGCCGGCGGGGCATCATGGTCCATCGGACCATCGGTTTGCGCAACCTCTTCATGGTTTTGCGCGGCCGCCTCTTCATGACCAGCCGGTGCCGCCTCATGCTCTGATGGCGCGTGCCCGCCCTTTTTTTGTGTCTTTTCCTGCTTCATGGCAACCAGGTCGAAATCGACATCGAGCGAAGACGTCAGGTTCTTGGGGTCGGCGACATCGAAAACCAGCGTACGTGTCGCGTGGGGACCGACCACCAGTCCGTCGGCCGGCATGAGCAGCGAAGAAAATTCCTGAAGCTTGGCGTCAAGCAGTTTTACGCGGACCGGCGGGACCGGCACGGCCTTGCCGCTGGTGTTATTGACCTGTGCCTTGACCGTCACCACGAAACGTCCGCCCTTGAAACCGGCCTGGCCGTCTATGGTGCCAAAGCGCAAAGGGGTTCCTTTGACGTCCATGCCGACCATGGCATAGGCGCCGGCGACGCTGGGGAACATGCGGACTATATCCACGCGCAGGAAATAACCGAGTACCAGAAGCAGAACCAGCACGGCGCCCAGGCCGCCCCAGATCATGCCCTGCGCTGTCAGCGCCTTGACCCGCTTCTGGTCATTCAGCATGGCGCGATATTTCAGCGGCAGCTTCTTGGCCTTGACCTCATGTAACTCCTCGGCCGGTTCCTTCTGCTTTTTGACGTCGGAGAAGGACAAGTCGATCGGTTTTTCGGGAATTTCGGCGTGCCAGGTCGTCTTGCAGGCGGCGCAGCGGACGGTACGTCCGCGCGGCCCCAATTGGGCCTCGTTGAGCGTATATTTCGTCGCGCAGTTGGGACAGCTAAGAATCATCGCCAGAACTAGGACACCGAATCAAACTTCCCCATTAACCATCTTGGGGTTTTTTAACCTTTTAGCCGCAAAAGTCTTAACAACTGATCAAGCGAATCCTGTAAGCCATTTTGCATGACGCGACCGCCCGAACGGACCTCCCGCCCGCCTGTGACCGCACCCGACGCAGATGTCGTGGTGGCGTTTCGGGACGTGTCTCTGGGCTACGACCTGGGCATGCCAAAGACCTTGTCGCAGGGCGTCAACGAAGATGATCTGATACTAAAACACCTGAATTTTCAATTGCCTGCGGGATCTTTTCACTTTCTGACCGGACCGTCGGGCTCTGGCAAGACGTCCTTGCTCAAGATGATTTACCTGGCGCAGAAGCCGACATCGGGCACAATCGAATTGCTCGGAGAAACGGTCCGGCATCACGACCGCGCTCAAAGCGCCGCGCTTCGGCGCCGTTTCGGCATCGTTTTTCAGGAATTTCGCCTGCTCGACCATCTTAACGTTTTCGACAACGCGGCTCTGCCCCTGTTTGTGCATGGCGAACACTTCAAGGATTACCGCGATGACGTGACTGAGTTGCTGAATTGGGTCGGTCTGAAAAATCGTCTCGACGCCATGCCTCACGTCTTGTCCGGCGGAGAGAAGCAGCGCCTGGCCATCGCCCGCGCGGTGGTGACGCGGCCGACCCTGATCCTGGCCGACGAACCGACGGGCAATATCGATTACGCCATGGGCCTGCGCATCATGCGCCTGTTTATCGAACTGAACCGGCTGGGTGCCACGGTGCTTATCGCCACCCATGACGAAAGCCTGGTCCGCGCCTCGGGCATGCCAGTGCTGGAACTAAGGGGCGGGCAGGTTCATAAGCGCGATCTAAGCAAGGCGGCCCCGGTGGAAACGCCCGTCGGAGACCGGCGATGATCGGGCCTTTGGTATCGCATCTGCGCGCCCTGCGAGCCGGACGTTTGTTGCCGCAGCAGGATCAGCGTGAAATCGCGCTGCATTACGTTATCGGTGTCTTGTGCTTTCT
Source organism: Asticcacaulis sp. AC466 (assembly GCF_000495815.1). Taxonomy (GTDB): domain Bacteria; phylum Pseudomonadota; class Alphaproteobacteria; order Caulobacterales; family Caulobacteraceae; genus Asticcacaulis. The sequence continues at coordinate 385,609 of NZ_AWGE01000001.1, forward strand.
GGCGTGCATGGCCGCGCTTATGGTCATGGCGTCCGACCGCGCGGCGCATGGCTGGTCGCGTGACATTCGCGCAGAGGTGACGGTTCAGGTGCGCCCGACGGGCCTGGAAAGTGGCTCCATCGCAGCGGCGAAAGCCGCCGAAGTGCTGGCCGGGGTCAAGGGCGTGGGACAGGTAACCGCCATTGAGCCCGAAAAGGCCAAGGCGCTTATCAAGCCGTGGCTAGGGGACGCCGTCATCGATGATCTCCCCATTCCAAACCTCGTTGAGGTCAGCCTCGATCCCAAAAGTCCGGCGACGCCGCGTGCGCTGATGGACGCGTTGGCCGCCGCCGACATCGATGCGTCCATCGACGATCATTCGACCTGGCTCAAGGATATCGAGCAGAGCGCCTTAACCATACGTCTGATTTCGCTCGGTATTTTCGTTGTCATTTTTTCCGCAACGGCGGCGGTCGTCGGCTTCGCGACGCGTGCCGGCTTGACCGCGCGCGCCAATATCGTCGAAGTCCTCGCCCTGTGCGGCGCCAGCGATACCTTTATCGCGGAACGGTTTCAGTGGCGCTTTGCGCGCATGGCTTTTGAATCGGGCCTGCTGGGGGCAGCGATAGCGGCGGGCGTCATGGCGGTCATAAAAGCCACAGGTTCCTCACAAAGCTTTGCGATAGCTCTTCCCTTTTCGTGGCTGGACCTGTTAATATTAATTCCGTGTCCATTCCTGGTGGCGCTGATTGGCGCTGTCACGGCACGGATGGTCACTTTGCGTCTGCTGGCCATTCATGGCTAAAACAGGCATGGCAAAAGGGACGAGGCGGGCGAAGGCAGGGGACGGGTTAATGAAGCACATGCGTACGCTCATCGCCCTCTTTGTGGCGCTGCTGTTGTGGACGGCGGGCCTCTTCGTCTTCGCTGATCGCGTTATCGATTCCACACCCGCTCAGGAGCCAGAAGAAGCCGCCGACGCCATTGTGGTGCTGACGGGCGCATCCGATCTGCGCCTTAAGGAAGGCATGCAGCTACTGGAACGCCGCAAGGGCCAGCGTATGTTTATTTCCGGCGTGAACCCTGAGGTCAAGCGACCGGAATTGATGAGCGTTACCGAAGGCTCGAAGCGTCTTTACGAGTGCTGCGTCGATCTGGGTTACGAAGCCGAAAACACGGTCGGTAATGCCAAGGAAATCGCCGAATGGGCGCGCGGTCATGACTTTTACACCTTGATCGTCGTCACGTCCGACTATCACATGCCGCGTTCATTGCTGGAACTGAAGGCGGACATGCCGGGGGCCACGCTCATTCCTTACCCTGTAGCCACGCCCGATGTCGACGCGCGTGGATGGTGGAAATCCCGCAAGGGCCAGCGTATTATTGTGCTGGAATATTGCAAATATCTGACCATTCTCGGGCGCGACGCCATACTCAGCCTGTCGCGCAAATTCGGCGACAAGGGTAGCGTGCCCGCGCCCAAGGCGGGGTCGGAAGATCACCTGGTCACGTCTGCCTCCACCGACATTAGTGCCTCTTTGAAATCTGGGGGCTCCAAGCCTCATTCTGGCAAGTCCGATTCTGGCAAGTCCAAAGCGGACGCAGTGGAAAAAACGAATTGAAATTCAATCTGATAACGCGTTTGCGTTCGCTACTCTTCATGCTGTGGCTGTATGGCTCCATGGCCTTTTTTGCGATTGTCATGTCGCCGCTTCTGCTGTGGCGGCCAGCGGCCTTACAGGTGGTGCGGTGGTGGGCAGGTGCCGTCCTGTTCGGCGCCCGTGTCATCGTAGGCATCAAGGTGGAATTTCGCGGACTGGAACATCGTCCCGACGGCCCAGCGCTGATCGCGGGCAAGCATCTGTCGATGCTGGATACCATCGCGCCCTTCGTCGCGCTGAGCCAAACCTGCTACGTGTTGAAAAAGGAACTGATTTATCTGCCTTTTCTCGGATGGTTCGCGTGGCGAACACGCATGGTGGCGGTGAAGCGTGAAGATGCCGCCAAGGCGCTCAAGGGCATGGTGGTCGCTTGCCGGGACCGCCTAAAAGAAGGCCGTCAAATCCTTATCTTTCCCGAAGGCACGCGGTCGAATATTGGCGATGACGCGACCTATAAGCCGGGCGTGGCCGCACTTTATCGCGACCTCGACGTACCCTGCCATTTGCTGGCTACCAATTCGGGCCAGTTCTGGCCTGGGCATGGCATAGATCGCAAACCCGGCACGGTGGTGTTCGAATTCCTGCCGCCTTTGCCGGCGGGTCTGAAGCGGGGCGAACTCATGACGCAGATGAAGGCGCAGCTTGAGGCCGCGTCGGCGCGGCTGGTCGAAGAAAACAGATGAGCCGCGATCCGGTCAAGGCGCAACTCGATGCCTATAACGCCAAGGACATAGACGCCTTCATGGCGTGCTGGGCGCCGGACGCGGAAATCTATGCCCATCCCGACACGCTGCTTGCAAAAGGCCATGACGATATCCGCAACCGCCACCTGCTGCGGTTTCAGGAGCCAGACTTGCTTGCCCGTCTGGTTAGCCGACTCGTCCTCGGCGAAACCGTTGTCGATACCGAAATCGTGACGCGCAATTTCCCGGAAGGGCGAGGCGAAATCGATGTCGTCGGAATCTATGAGGTCGGTGACGGATTGATCCGCAAGGCCTGGTTTATCATCGGTGCGCCCCGGTTCTAAACGGCGTTGCCCTCGGCATCGACCGCGCCCATGGCCTTCAGCCGTGCGCGTAAAGGCGCCAGACCCGTCGCATATCGCCGCCATACGCCGACGCCTTCGGCATTGATAGGTTTGCGAACCTGGGTGGAGCTGGCTGAAGCTACCGCCCCCGTGGTTTCATGAGGGCTGAGGCAGGCGGGTTCGAACGGTAGCCCACAAGCCGCCAGAACGCGGCGAATTTCGGTCTCGGGCGCCGCTATCAGGGCTTCCAGCGATACATCGATCAGGCTATCGCCCAGGCAGGCCTCCCAGTGACGCATCAGGTCACGATAATAGGCGTAATGATCGGCCAGGTCGTCCTGGCCGAACGACCACCCTGCGGCGAAATGCAGCTTGTAGGCGCCAAAAAGAGCATCCATCGGACTGCGGCGCATATGGACAAATACCGCATCGGGAAAAGCCAGTTTGATCAGGCCGGCATAGTCCGTATTGTTCGGGAGCTTATCGATCATGACCGGCCGGCCGTTGTCGAGATATGCGGTTTCTCGGTCATAAAAAGCCGCGAAAGCGTGCGGATCGATGCGCGATGCGGCCGTGATGACGGATTCGTCGAGCAGCGTCTTGGACTGGCTTTTCGACACCGTCTTGACGGCGGCCGGAAAGGTTTGCAGTTCCCCCGGCGTTTGAACCTGAGAATGGGCAGCCAGGATGCGCTCCATCAGCGTGGTGCCGGACCGCGGCAGACCGATAATGAAGATGCGCCGTGGGGCTGTCGTGGGTTGGGGCTTCGCTGTCGATAGCCGGAACCGCTCGACCGGCAGATGTGTTCGCCAGGCGGTCAGGATTTCGCGCTCCAGATCGGCGGACCATGCCGGATTGCGCAGGGTGGCGGGCTCTTCCCGTGCAGCGGCGGCGCCAATCTGCAAGGCATCCCAGGCAGCGCTGTAATCGCCAAGGTCGTCCAATTCCTTGAACAGGGCATATCCCTTGCGCGCCCGGTCGCGGGGGGCGGTCGCGGGCAGTGCCGTCAGGCGCTCGACATGGTTCGTTTGTGGCGTCCATCGCCTGAGCCGCGCCAGGGCCAGATGGGCGCCCGTATGGGGTGCCAGGGCGATGGCTGCTTCGAAACTGGCCTCGGCCTCGTCGATCCGGCCCAGAAACTGTTCGGCTTCGCCCCGGCTGAACCAATAGGCGGCAATGCGCGGTTCCAGCGTCGTTACCCGTTGCAGAAGCGGCAGGGCTTCGGCTTCGCAGGCTGCCAGCGTTAGGGCATTGGCGAGGATGTACAGGGTTTCAGGGTCACCGACCCCGATCGCCAAGGCCTGGTGAACCGCCTCCCGGGCGTCGGAATGGCGTCCAAGCGGTGACAGGGCCCGGACGCGCTGAGCCAGGAAACGCGGACGGGCGCCATGATCGGAGGGCAGCTGATTGAGGGCTTGGGACAGCACCTCATCGGCTTCGACGTAGAAATAGCTGTCGAGGGCGGCAAGCCCCCATAGCCACCAGGCCTGAAGCTTAGCCGGGTCAAGGTCAATCGCCCGCCGCGCCGCCGCTATGACAGCGGGGAGGTCGCGGCGTTGCATGGCCTGGCCGGCTTCCTGAACAGCGGCGTCGGCCGGATGGGTGATGAAACCAGTCACGCGTGCGCCTATTTGTGGCTCGTATCCGGACAGCCGGCCTGGCTGCAAACCCCGCTGTCCGACCAGGCGATCAGCCGGACAACCATGTCGCCGGGTTCTGTGCGTGGGTCGATGTTTATCGACAAGACGTGACCGGCGGTCTTGGCGGTGACTGTTGCAATCTCTTCTCCGAATGGATTGCGAATGACGGCTACGGCCTGACCGGCCTTTACGTCGTCGCCCAACTTGACCTTGATTTCGGCCCAGCCGCCGCGCGGGCTGGCGAGATCGGTCACCACATTGCCGACAAACGGCGCGGGGTCGCTCAGGTCCGCTTTGCCGGCCAGCATACCCTTGCCGATCATGACATTACGGATACCGCGTAAGGCGCGTTCGATCATGGGGGTGTCGAATTTTTCAGGCGCACCCAATTCATAGGTCACGGCAGGGATGCCCGCCGGATTGAGCATGTTTTCGACCGTTCCTTCGATGCCGGCATCCATGCCGATGACATCGGGGCGCAGCCAGTCGGCAATCTGGCGCGCCTCTGCGGTCTGGGCGAAGACATAGCCAGGATAGGCGCCGCCGCGCGATTGCGTATGCAGGTCGATGGCGAAATCTGCATTGCCTATGAAGATGTTGCTCCATAACCGGCCGGCGAAGCGGCTGGCCGGACCGCCATTGTCGGCATTGCCAGGCATTATCCGGTTCAGGTTTTCGCCGTTGGTACCGATTTCGTCGGAGGTGAAGCCGCGTGTCGAATGCATGAGGCCGGGCGTGTTGAGGCCCGGAACCGCTACAAGCGTACCGGACAGGGTCTTGGGATCCAGGGTCTGGGCCAGGTGCTGAACCACCGAGATGCCGTTCAGCTCATCACCGTGAATACCAGCGGTTATCAGCATTTTCGGTCCAGGCTTGGCACCTTTCACGACGACGACCGGGACGTACCAGCCCTGACCTATGGCATTGTCGGTAACGCGGAACCATAGTTTCGTCACCTGGCCCGCCGGAAGGTCCGAAACATCCAGTTTGTCGATCACCGCGGCACCGTCGAGCCGGTCGCCGGTATAGACGGTCGCGGCAATGGTCGGCGTGGAGGTCACCAGAGGCAGTGACGTAAATAGGAGCAGCCCGGCAAGGCCCGTGAAAAAGTGCGATCTCGCCATAGGCAGTTCAATTCCAGTCTTGTGTATCGGATCAGCTTTTTTGCGTCGACAGCCAGGTGACGAAGCGTTCGATAATAGTGGTCGATATGGCTTCCATGTCCGGCTTGACGACATCGAAGTTAGCGCTGCGCGCAAGGAAGTCCAGAATATATTGCTCTTTTTCGACACTATCGAGGAAGGCGGACTCTTCGGCGGTCATGGTTTTGGGATCGGCGACGCGCGACGGGTCTGCGCCCTGAGCGATGGCGTCTTGAATATACTTGATTTTCGAAATTTTAAGGATGACCTGAAGCTGCGCCGCCGTCAGGTCGCCTGTGTTGGCGACGGCGAGTTTATGGAGCAGGGCAGGGCGTTGCTCGCCTATTGTTATCCCTGTAATTTCCGCCAGCTTCAACTTTTGTGCTGAGGTAAAGTTGCTCATGGATGGGGCGTTGATCAGGGCCTGTTGCATGCTCAGTTTCATCACATCGACGACACCGAGGTTGGAATAGATCTGCTCGATCGTCTCTATAGCGCCCGCCTCTGCCGTGGTGGCTGCGACGGCAGAGTTTGGCAAGGCGGCGGACAAAGGCACCAGGTAAAACCAAATAGCTGCCAGCAGAAGTCGAATGGTCATGATTGGTCTCGGAAAATCCAAATGGATAGAAAAATAGGCTACCCGGTTCAGCGGGTGGATTCGTAAGCCTTGATGATCTGGTATTGCGCCAGCCGGATATCGAGTTCCGCGGCGCTGTCCACCTTGCCGTCATCATGCAAGCGCATGTTTGTCAGCTTGCGTTGAGCGTCCGTGTCGTAAGCCGCCAGCAATTGCAACAAATCCGCCTTAGTCAGGTTTTGCGCCTGGATAAGCGCATTCATGCGGATGATCTTGTCTTCCAGTTCGGTTTGGGCCACGGCGGCGATGGCGGCCAGACGATATTTGTCCGATTCAGACATTTTTGAGAAATCGATGTGGCGAGCCACTTCCTGAATAATCAGGCGCATATGAGTCGTGCCGACAAAATGACGGATCAGTGCATCCGTACCATCGATCTTATACACCGCCTGAGCCAGCGCTATCCGTTCCTCGACGGCCGGGTCGAGCGCGGGCGTGGCGGCGTAGGTGGCGACGGCATCGGCTGTTTTCCGGTCGGATTTCTGGAATGCGGCCACCATGGCTATAGCGGTATCATGCACGAAGGCGTTGGTCACAGGGACCGACGGTGCCACACCCTGGCCGGCGGCAAGGCCGTAGGTGATTTCGGCAGGAGTTGATTCGGGGGCGCCGACATTGAGAATGGCCAGCATGCCTCGGCTGCGCGAAGCGGTCTGAGACGGCACTTCCGATCCAGCGACGGCGAGGCTGGGGGCGGGGGTTACAGTCGGTGCGGCGCTGGCTGTGACCGGTGCTGGCCCTGCTTGGGTCATGGCCAGCATGACGCCATTGACTATGGCGGCCTGTACATTGGTCGGTGTCCGCGCCGGCATGACGGGCGATTGCGCCAGATAGGCCGCGACCTTTTTTGACTGCTCCGGCGTCAGCGGCACGCCCGCGGCCTGAGCGGATGGAATACCCGACGCGATCGTCGTAGCGGCCATGACGCCCGCAATCAGCGTATGAAAAGAAATCGACACAGACCTATCCCCCAAAAGTCGTCTATCCGCGCATGCATTTCGTTTAATTGGTCGTCTAACTGGCCTGCGATGCGGTGAATGTCTTGATGATCCGGATGACCGCCTCGATCATATAGTTTTGCACCTGCGCAGCGGAATCATCCTGCGACATGAACTTGCCGGCATTGTATTTGGCGGCGGCAATGGAGGAGTTGGCGGTGATCAATTGCTGAATTTCGTCCAGGCTGAAATTGGGCGCCTGGGCTTCGGCAATGTGCTCGATCAGGTCGTTTTGGGTCTGAATCAGGATCGTATCGGCGATCTTGTTGTAACGTGCATCCTGTTCCGGCGTCAGGGCGGTCAGGCCGGCGCGATCTATGACGACCAGCCGCGTCGCGATCTTGGTATTGGTGATGACCTGACGGACGTTGCGCGATACGCCGTTCAATTCCATCAGTTGCTTGTACAGCTCGATCTTGTGCTGGACCTTGGCGTCTTCGGCGGTGTCGTTCAATTGCGCGACGGCAGAGGTCGCGACGTCACCAGCGGCAATTGCATACTGGTTTGACGGCGCAGCGGGCGCGATGTCTTGAGCATTGGCGGATGCGGAAAGCATTGGAAGCGCGATTGCGCCTGTGACGCCAACGAGCACCAAAGCCTTGAAAACCTGCCTGAACACGGCACCCCTCCGCTTAATCAAAGATTAAGCATCAAGATTAACGCTAAAAGACGCACCGTGGCAATGGGGGAATACCTGAAAGGCGAACGGGCCACCAATCGCCGGCCCGGGTGTGGCTTTAGAGTTGCGCAGTTTTAGCGCTCTCTGGTCAGACCAGGGTGCCGTGGCAATGCTTGAACTTGCGGCCGGAGCCGCAAGGGCACGGACCGTTGCGCGACGTTTGTTCCCAGCCGGTAGGCAGGGCCGACGGCGGCAGGTTGGCACGCTGTTCTTCGGTCAGGTCGTCGGTCAGTTGGGCGGCGCGTTCGTTCAGGCCAGTGAGCGGATCGAGATGCACTTCCTGGAACTGGCGGCGTTGTTGCGGCAGGGACGGGGCGACCGGCTCCGGCGCGAACTCTTCGGCCGGTTGTTCGAAGCGGATTTCCATCGTCATCAGCCAGCGGGTGACCGAGTGACGCAGATTGATCAGCAAGGTTTCGAACAGGGTGAAGGCTTCGGTCTTGTACTCGTTCAGCGGGTCGCGCTGGCCGTAGCCCCGCAGGCCGATGACGGCGCGCAGGTGATCGAGGTGCATCAGGTGTTCACGCCAGTGCATGTCGATCATTTGCAGCAGGAATTGCTTTTCAAGCGCCTTCATCTGCTCAGGGCCGAGCAGGCGCAGGCGCTCTTCCATCTTTTCTTCGGCCAGCTTCTGGATACGCTCTTCGAATTCCTCGTTGGCGATGCCTTCTTCCTGCGCCCAGTCTTCCAGCGGCAGGTCGAGGCCGGTCAGGCCGAGAATCTGTTCCTTAAGGCCCGCAATGTCCCATTTTTCGGCATAGGCCTTAGGCGGCATATGACGTTCGACCAGATCGTGAATGGTGTCGGTGCGGAACTCGCCGATCAGTTCCGACAGATCGTCGGAATCCATGAAGTCCTGGCGCTGCTCGAAGACGGCCTTGCGCTGGTCATTGACCACGTCGTCGTATTTGAGCAGGTTTTTGCGCATTTCGTAGTTGCGTTGTTCCACGCGCTTTTGCGCGGTGGCGATAGCGCCGTTCAAAAGCTTGTGCGTAATCGCTTCGCCTTCTTCGACCCCCAGCGACTTCATCATCGCATTGAGGCGGTCGCCCGCGAAGATACGCATGAGGTCGTCTTCGCACGACAGGAAGAATTTCGACCGGCCTGGGTCACCCTGACGGCCGGTACGGCCGCGCAGCTGGTTGTCGATACGGCGGCTTTCGTGGCGTTCGGTGCCGAGGACGAACAGACCGCCCAGTTCCAGCGCCTTTTGCTTCAGGCCGGCGACCTGGGTTTCGATTTCGGCCTTCTTGGCAAGAATCTGGTCGGGCGAAACGGTAACACCCGCAGCGTCCTGTTCCGACAGCCACTTCTGGACGCGCATATCGACATTGCCACCGAGCTGAATGTCGGTGCCGCGACCGGCCATGTTGGTGGCGATGGTAACGGCGCCAGGAATGCCGGCGTCGGCGACGATTTCAGATTCCTGTTCGTGGAAGCGTGCGTTCAGAACATTATGCGGCACACCCTTGCCCGACTTCCAGACGATGTCATAGGCGTCTTCGCCGGCCTTAAGGACTTCCTTCTTGTCGGCATTGGCGAAGGCGGGCTTCAGCGTGCGCGACTGTTCGACCTTGTAGCTGTAGTTGTTGAGGAAGGTCGAAATCTCTTCCGACTTTTCGATCGAAGCCGTGCCGACCAGAATAGGTTGGCCCTTGACGTAGCAATAGGCGACCTGGGCCGCGATGGCGGCGTATTTTTCCTGCTCCGTGCGGTAGACTTCGTCGTCATCGTCGATACGCTGGATCGGGCGGTTGGTCGGAATTTCAAGCACGTCCATCTTGTAGATGTCGCCGAATTCCTGTGCTTCGGTGGCTGCCGTGCCGGTCATGCCGGACAACTTGCCATACATGCGGAAATAGTTCTGGATCGTCACCGAGGCTAGGGTTTGGTTTTCCGGCTGGATATCGACGTGCTCCTTGGCTTCGATCGCCTGGTGAAGGCCTTCGGACAAGCGGCGCCCGGTCATCATGCGGCCGGTGAATTCGTCGATCAGGATGACTTCGCCGTCCTTGACGATGTAGTCCTTGTTCAGCGTGTACAGCGTATTGGCGCGCAAGGCCTGGTTGGCGTGGTGGACCAGCGAGATGTTGATCGGATCATAGAGACCGGCCGAATCTTCGGCCAGGTGGCCGCCCGCCTCGAGCATTTCTTCGAGACGCTCGGACCCGAGTTCCGACAGGAGCACCTGACGCTGCTTTTCGTCCAGTTCGAAGGTATCCGGGTCCTTGATGAGGTCCAGGATGGTGGCGTTGAGAATCTTGTATAGCTCCGACCGGTCTTCGGTGGGGCCGGAGATGATCAAGGGCGTACGGGCTTCGTCGATCAGGATCGAATCGACTTCGTCGACGATCGCGAAATTGTGGCCGCGCTGAACCATTTCATTGGTCGAATAGGTCAGGTTGTCGCGCAGATAGTCAAAACCGAATTCGTTGTTGGTGCCATAGGTGACGTCGGCGGCGTAGGCCTGCTTGCGCTGGGTCTGGTTGAGGCCCTGAACGATGACGCCCGTGGTCAGGCCGAGGAAACGATAAACGCGGCCCATCCAGTCGGCGTCGCGCTTGGCCAGGTAGTCGTTGACCGTGATCAGGTGCACGCCATTGCCGGTCAGGGCGTTGAGGTAGACTGGCGCGGTGGCGACCAGGGTCTTGCCTTCGCCGGTACGCATTTCGGCGATGCCGCCCTTGTGCAGGATCATGCCGCCGACCAGCTGGACGTCGTAATGCCGTTGACCGATGGCGCGCCAGGCGGCTTCGCGCACGACACCAAAGGCTTCGTCCATCAACGAATCAAGCGTGGCGCCCTTGGCTAGGCGTTCGCGGAACAGAACGGTCTGATGTCTCAGTTCCTCATCGCTCATCGCCTTGTACTTCGGCTCGAGCGTAGTGATGCGCGCTGCGCGCGCAATCATCGACTTGACTTTGCGGTCGTTGGACGACCCGAACAGCATTTTGGCAAGAGCCAGCATGAGAAACCTTAACTGATTGTCGTAACAGTCCAGCCGGCCCAATCTGGCCAAATTAGCCTGTCAGCTGTAGAGAGTTGCGAAAAAAGGCGTGAAATCCGTTTTATTTATCTGTTGTATTCGTAACGTGACGGAAACGAGTTACAGGTGAAAATAAGGGCGGACTTGCGCTTTTCAAGCACGGGCACTGACTTAAGCGGCTGGATAGTGTATGTCAATGTGGCTTAAGGTTCGCGGATGGTATGCCGGTCGGGGACTGGTTGTGTGGGGACAATGTCATGATTAAGCCAACGGGTCACTTTAAGCGATCGGGTTTTGGGGGAGCGGCGATCTTACTGCTGTTGATCGCCCTAACGATGACGGTAGCCGCCTGTAACAAGGGACCTGTGAGCAATGAAAGCCCGCCCGAACCTGGTGATGTCGCCGTGGCGCGAATCGACGGGGAAACCATCTGGACCTCTGATGTGCGCGCCGAAGCGATCGCCCAGGGGCAGATCGGTCCAGGCGAACCGCTGGATGTCACGTCGGATCTGTTTTCGCGGACCCTGGAAGAAGTGATCGACCAGCGCCTGCTGGCGGCGGCGGCCACCAACCGGGGGCTTGAGAAATCAACAACGGCACAGCGCCGCTTGCGCGCCGCACATGACCGGATTCTGGGCGACATGCTGGTGGAAAACAGCATCGACCGCGATATCGACGAAAAAACGGTCAAGGAACATTACGACGAGCAGGTGAAGTTGTCCAAGCAGTCCGAGGAAATCCGGACGCGCATGATCCTGCTGCGCACCCGCCCGGAAGCCGAAGCGGCGCTGAAGCAGATTCAGGCGGGGTCGTTGTTCGAAGCGATGGCGATGGAAAAATCTATCGACCAGGGCACGCGTTTCAATGGCGGGGACATGGGCTATTTCACCACTGACATTATGCCTCAGGCCTATAAGGGCGTGCTGACGACTGCCAAGGTCGGCGATACGGTCGGTCCGGTTCAGGTGGAAGGCGGCTGGGCGATCCTACGGGTCGAAGACCGTCGCCCGGAACAAATGCCTACACTCGAAGAAGAGCGCCCGATCATCATGCGTTACCTGATCTACAACCAGGTTGCCGGTATGCTCAATGGTTTGCGCAAGAAGGCCAAGGTGGAATTCCTCATTCCCAAGCCCGTCAAGACCAGTCCGGAACCGGCGGCCGCGTCGGCGGCCGAAGGGGCGGCATCACCCGCCACGGCAGAAGCGTCCCAGTCGGCTTCGGCCAGCGTGTCGGCGTCTGCATCGAGCGCTGCGCCGGCCAAGAAGGGGCAAAAGACCTGAGCGGTCTTTAAGTTATCAGATCAGCGCTTCTGCGCGCGGTTCGACCGGTGCCGGCTTGGCTGTTTCGACCGTAAAGGAGTCGGCGGTGGGCAGGGCGTGCGCCTTGGCCCAGGCCACGATCAGGCGAACGATAAAGGTCTTTATGGTTGTCATGTGCTTTACTCGCGTCCTTAATTCTTTGCCGCGCCGGGCGCGAATCCGAACGAAACCAGAGCCATCAGCATGGCCTCGATATATTTGTTCATGTCTTAAACTCATACAATTCTAAATGACAGCGTTGTCATAACATATTTCGCACCTGCGAAAAAGAGCTCGGACGATCACAATTGGAATTATCGTTTGTAACGGTTTGTGTCGTCGTCAAATGGCCGCCGTTTTAGCTATGGTATCCTGAGGCACACTCTGTTAAGGCCAAAATCTGTACCGCCCGCTATCTGCCCGTATTAAGGAGCCGCGCCCGTGACCCAGCCGCCCGCCTCGAAGACCCCATCCGCCAGCCGCCCGACCAAGCGAGCCGCCGAAGGTCTTGCTGGTGGATTGGCCGGTGGTCTTGAACGCGCGCTCGATCCCCTGACCAGCGCCGTAAAACGCGCCGTTCAGACCGGTGCCGACGCCGTCGCCAACCTGACCCAGGCCCCCGGGGGGGAAGCGGAGCCGGCGGCGAAACCAAAGGCGGCCGCACCGGGCAAGCCCGGCTTGGCCGTGTCGCCCCTGGCTGTCGCCTTGCCAGACATGCCGCCGGTCGGCGGTGTGCAATTGTCGACCACTCAGTCCGGGTTCTACAAGCACGATCGCAAGGACACCTTGCTGATGAAATTTGCCGAGGGCACGACCTGCGCCGGGGTGTTTACGCGCCACACCATCGGGTCGGCTCCGGTTGACTGGTGCAAGAAGCAGCTTGAAGCCAATGAGGGGCAGGATGTTCGCGCTCTTGTCTGCAATGCCGGCTGCGCCAACGCCTTTACGGGCAAGCTGGGCGCCGATGCTGCCCGCCGCACAGCCTCTGCACTCAGCCGCCGCATCGATTGCCGTCAACGCGACATCATGCTGGCCTCGACCGGCGTGATCGGCGTGGTGCTTGATGACGCCAAGATTGCTGCCCGCCTGTTCGACCTGGAAAAGGACCTGCGCGCCGATGCCTGGGCTGACGCGGCCGCCACTATCATGACGACCGATACCTTCCCTAAGGGGGCTCATGAAACGGCGGTGATTGACGGCGTAACCGTGCGCATCAACGGCATCGCCAAGGGATCAGGCATGATCGCGCCTGATATGGCGACCATGCTGGCCTTCATTGCCACCGATGCTACCCTGTCGCCGGGTGTTCTGCAAAGCTTGCTGGCCCTGTTTACACGCACCACCTTCAACTCCGTGACGGTCGACGGTGACACCTCGACCAACGACACCTGCCTGCTTTTTGCCACTGGCGCTGCCGGTGCGCCCAAGATCAGCCGGGCAGGCGACAAGCGCCTCGCCGATTTCAAGGCCAAGCTGGAAAAGGTCATGCATAGCCTGGCGACGCAACTGATCCGTGACGGCGAGGGCGCGACCAAGTTCGTAAAGGTCAATGTCACCGGCGCGTCTTCGCCGGCGTCGGCGCGCAAGATCGCCAAGTCGATTGCAGAAAGCCCTCTGGTCAAGACGGCCTTTGCCGGCGAAGACGCCAACTGGGGCCGTATCGTCATGGCGGTGGGCAAGACCGAGGAGCCGGTGGACCGGGACCGGATCAGCATCCGGTTCGGCGATCTGGTCGCGGCGGAAAATGGCGCCGTGTCGCGGACCTATGATGAAGCGGCGATGAGCGCCTACATGAAGAACGCCGAACTTGAAGTCAGCGTCGATGTCGGTGTCGGTCGCGCCCTGGCGCACGTCTATACCTGCGACCTGACGCATGGCTATATCAGCATCAACGGCGATTACCGAAGCTAGAGACCCATAGTGTTCATCTGACGCCGAGTGGCGTCCGCCCATTTCCTTTTCGGATACCCTCATGAAGACCGTTCTTGTCGTTGCCGCCGCCCTCGTCGATTCCGATGGTCGTGTGCTGATCGCTCAGCGTCCGGACGGCAAGCAACTGGCGGGCTTGTGGGAATTCCCTGGCGGCAAGGTCGAACCGGGGGAGACACCGGAAAACGCCCTGATCCGCGAATTGGAAGAAGAACTGGGCATCGTCGTCAAGACGGCCTGCCTGGCGCCGTTTGTCTTCGCCTCGCATACCTATGACGACTTCCACCTCCTTATGCCGCTTTACCTGATCCGCCGCTGGGAGGGCGAGCCGGAGGCGAAGGAGCACAAGGCGATCAAGTGGGTGCGCCCCAACGATATGCGCGCCTATCCCATGCCGCCGGCCGATGATCCCCTGGTCGCCTGGCTCTGCGACCTCATCTGACCGTTAAGTGTTTTTGAAAACCCACTCTTAGGGAAGTTGGCGTAACCTTGTTATCGTGGCGCGTGCAATGACGCATGGGCAGCTATGCGGGCGAAGATCGTTGATTGCGGATCGCCTGGGGATTGCTTGCGGTGCAGGCGATGCGGGAGACGCGTATGAAAAACAGCCACAAACGGACATCGTGGTTGCAGGTGGTGAAACTGGCAGGCGTTCTGGCGGTCGGCATCATTGTCTATGCCGGCCTGATCCTGATTGATACGGCGTAATCGTCGCCATCGGCCTAGCCACGACTTTGCTTTACAGCCCGACGGCTAGATCTTTCCTTCCTGGACACCCAGGGCATCGGCCAGGCGCATCCGAGCCGAGCCGGGACGCAACGGCTTTTGCTGGCTGTTGTGCGCTTTCCAGCCCGACAGGGTGATCAGCTCAAAGGTCGCCGGAATACGGCCCTCCGCGTCGGCGAAACGCTCGAAATAGAGCGCCGATGCTTTTTCCAGAATGGCGCGGTTCAGTCCCTTGCGGGGGCGTTGATGCAGGATATTGCTTTCGCCCATGGCGCGCAGGTCGGCCATCAAACGCAGAGGATGTTCGTAGGTCACCACGACACGGTCGGAATCGACGACCGGCATATTAAAGCCTGTACGCTTCAATAACTCTATCAGATCAGGACTTTCCGCATACGGAGCGATACGTGGGCCGTAGCCGCCGCGCACCTCGATCTCGGCATCCATCAGGCAGCCGCGCAGTTCCTTCAACGTCTCACCGCCGAACAGCGAGCCGATGAACAGGCCGTCAGGCTTAAGCGCCCGGCGTACCTGAACCAGAACGCCGGGGAGATCGTTGACGCTATGCAGGCCCAAGGCGTTGACGACCAGATTGAGAGTGTCGTCGCCGAAGGGCAGGGCTTCCTCGTCCATAACAAGGCGGGCCGCACCGCCTTGCCGGTCCGATAGGCGCGATGACAGCTCCCCTTCGATCAGCAGACCGATCTTGCTCTCCACCGGTGTGCCCGCCAGGGCGCGGCCGAAACTGCCGTCGCGCGCGCCCATGTCGAGCGCCAGGTCGAATTGCCGGTTAATGGCGGACAAGGTGTCGATCAGGTCCTCGACCGACCGGTCACGCAAAAATTGGGCTTGCGCGAAGCCATCGGCCGCGCGATCAAGACGGCGGGCGAGGAGCTGACGGTCAAACAGGGCGGGGGGAGCTGACATTGCGGGACTCGATATGCGACTGACCTCTCGTTTAGGCCAAATCCGGTCAGAGGTTAAGGCCTTTATCGTCGATCGCGTATCGCTGTCGCATGTCCGGGCATCGGCGGCGCATCTCCTCGACACGGTTTTCCCACCGCACCGGCTGGATGCGTCCGACGAAACGGCGTCGCCCGAGGCGCTGATGGGCGCGGGGCTGTCGGCGGCTGCCTGGTCAGGCATCCGCTTCCTCGATCGCGACGGTTGCGCCATGTGCGCGCGTCCATTCGAAGGCGGGCTGTTTCTGGGTTCGGGTGCCCTGTGCAGCGAGTGCACGGAAAAACCCTTCCCGTTTCGCCAGACCCGTGCCGCCTGCCTCTATGACGAGGCGTCGAAAGGGGTGATCCTCGGTTTCAAACATGCGGACCGGCTGGATATGGCGCCCATGCTGACCCGCTGGCTGGAGCGCGCCGGCGCGGATCTGATCCGCGAGTCCGATATCGTCATGCCGGTGCCTTTGCACCCGTTCCGACTCATTCAGCGGCGCTATAACCAGGCGGCAGAACTGGCCAGACCCGTCGCGCGCCGCCTGAACCGCACTTATCTCGGCGACGTTCTGAAACGCACCCGCCATACCAACCAGGTGGGCAAGGGCGCGCAGGCCCGATGGGACAGCGTCCGCGGCGCCTTTCGGGTATCGGCGCGTGGCCGTAAACATATAGCCGGCAAGTCCGTCGTGTTGATCGATGATGTTTTTACCACTGGGGCGACCTTGCGCGCCTGCACGGAGGCTTTATTGATGGCCGGCGCGGTGCGTGTCGACGTCTGCGTGCTGGCCCGAGCTGTCCGTCATTGAGACGCGGCGGGTAAATCGCTTTAAATTCTTACGTGGTTCCCTATATTCTGTGGGAAGGTTTCATAGTACTGAGCAAAATCATGGCCAAAATCGACATCTATACCAAACCCTATTGTCCCTATTGCGAGCGCGCCAAGGCGTTGCTGGAAACCAAAGGGGCGGAATACAACGAAATCATCGCGTCGCACGATGCGGCATTACGCACGGAAATGAACGCGCGATCGGGCCGATATACCTATCCGCAAATATTTATCGACGATCGTCATATCGGTGGATGCGACGACTTGGTCGCGCTCGATTCGCGTGGTGGCCTAGACCCGCTTCTGGCAGCCTGACATGTCCGAGGGGATGCTGAACATCGCCCTGGTTCAGATGCGGTCGCCGGGCACGCCCTCGGCTGCGTTCGAACAGGTCCGCCCCTTGCTGATGCAGGCGGCGGCCACCGGTGCGCAACTCATCCTCCTGCCGGAATGCGCCAACCTCATGGAGGCGCGTAAGGATCAAAAGGCGCTGGTGGTGACGACCGAGGGCGAGGACGTTTTCGTTCAGGGTGTATGCGATCTGGCCCGCCAGCTTAAGGTCGAGGTGCTGATTGGTTCCGCTATTGTCGCGTCCGGCGTAGACGATCGGGCCGTCAACCGGTCGCTGCTGGTGAACGCCCATGGCGATATTGTCGCCCGCTACGACAAGATCCATCTGTTCGATGCCGATACGCCCGATGGCAAGACCTACCGGGAAAGCGCGTCTGTCAAACCCGGAGTGCAGGCGGTGGTGGCGGAAACGCCGTGGGGCGGACTGGGGCTCAGCATCTGCTACGATGTACGTTTTGCCTATCTGTATCGCGCTCTGGCCAAGGGCGGCGCGCAAATGATCGCCGTGCCGGCTGCCTTTACGGTGCCGACCGGCCAGGCCCATTGGGAAGTCCTGTTGCGCACCCGCGCCATTGAAACCGGCTGTTTCGTCCTGGCTGTGGCCCAGGGCGGCTCGCACGAGGATGGTCGCGTTACCTACGGCCACTCCATGGTCGTCAACCCCTGGGGCGAAGTGATCGCCCGGCTCGATCACGACCGTCCGGCCGTGCTTGAAACCAGTATAGATTTCAGTGAGGTCACGCGTGCCCGGCAAGCCTTGCCGTCGCTTCAGCATGACAGAGAGTTTTCCGTATGATCCGGTATGCGTTGCGTTGCATCGTCGCCCATGAATTCGAGGCGTGGTTTTCCTCATCCGACGGCTTTGACGAACAGGTCGCCAAGGGGTTGGTCGAATGTCCCATGTGCGGGTCCACGGCAGTGAGTAAAGCCATCATGGCGCCGGCTGTCCGCACCAAAAGCGCTTCGACCCAGGGCGCAGAGACTCTGGCCGAAGCCCAGCGTGCCGTCGCCGAAGCCATGTTCCGCCTACGCCAGCATGTGGAAAAAACGCATGACTATGTCGGCGACACCTTCGCCAATGAAGCCCGCGATATCCACGAAGGCTTGGCACCGGATCGCCCCATATACGGTGAAGCAACGCCGGAAGAGGTGAAGGGGCTGGTTGAGGACGGCGTGTCGGTAGCGGCCTTGCCGGTATTCAAGCCCGCGGCAGATATGGAACCGAAAGCGCCGCTTCCGCTGCCTGGAAAGCCGGTCAATGTCGACAAGAAACTGAATTGAGTTTCGGTAAGCCGTCACAGGCAGCCAATAAGACTGCATAAAAAAAGCCTCCGATGATCCATCGGAGGCTTTTGTAGTTCGGTGAGCGGCTTTACGCCTCTTCGGCGGCGGCATCTTCCTTGCGCTTGCGCGTGCGCTTTGGCTTGACGTCTTCCGCAGCCGCCGGAGCGGCCGCCTCGACGGCGACGGGCGTCGGCCGGGACAGGAAGGCAGGCAGGTGTGACTGATCTACCGCGGGGACGTCCCGGACGCGTTCCTTGCGCGGGGCACGAGTCTTTACAACCGGGGCTTCGGTGGCGGGGGGCTCGAAGCCGAGTTCCGACTGCGGCGGGGTGTCCTGGACCGGGCGAGGCACGCCCAGCGGCTGAGTGGAGGCGATGAAGGCCGGTGCGATATAGGGCGGTTCATTGTCACCGGTCGCCGGCGCAGGCTGGCCGTTCAGATTGGATTCCTGTTCGGCGAAACGTTGCTGGCGGCGACGTTCATAGCGTTCACGGCGCGTCTCGCGGCGTTCACCATTGCCGTTGTCATCGGCCTGGGCGTCACGATTGGCGTTCCGATTGTCGGCGTTACGATTGTCTGGACGGGACTCGTTATTGCGATTTTCACCGTTGGCATTCCGGGGTTCGAAACGCGGCTGACGGTCATCGCGATTGCGGTCGTTATTCGACCGATCGCGGTCACGATTGCCATTCGACCGGTCACGATCGCGGTTGCCGCCCATGCGGTTGCCATTGTCGCGGTCGCGGTTATCGTACCGCGGCTGATCGTCGTAACCGGACTGCGACTCTTCGTTGGTGGAGGCTGCTTCTTCGGCCTCGGCGGCTTCGGCTTCCATTTCGTCGTCGTAATCGTCGAAGCCGTTGGAAAATGGATCGCGCTGGACGAATTCCGACACCGGACGTGTCGGCTGCATCTGACGGATCATGCGGAAATAGTGTTCAGCATGTTGCAGATGGTTTTCCGCCAGAACGCGGTCGCCCGCGGAGTTGGCGTCGCGAGCAAGCTGCTGATATTTTTCGTAAATGGTCTGGGCGTTGCCGCGAACCTTGGTGCCTTCCGGGCCGTTCGACTCGTAGGCGCGGTTGGGATTGTTCTGATTGCCCGAGGGTTTGCGGTTACGGCTGCGTTGCCGTTTCATGCCCCTGAAATCTTTCATCTTAACTTACGTCTCTCTTACACTCCGCCCCGATACATTAGGTACGGGCGGCGAATATGTGTATAAAAAATCAAGGAAGACCGCTTGGCTTACTCGTGTTCGGGCGGCCGTGAACCTTGCTATTGTCCTGCTTAGAGGATGGCGCGGGGGTCGTTTTTTGACCCGGAAAAGCCTCGCGCTCTCACAGTCCTCTGCCGCGACGAGTTAACCCGTTGTATGGGCAACATGTTCGCGATGTGAGGAAGACGATTATGTCTAACCTCTCCGTTGCTTTCTGCCAAGCGGAATTTATGACTCCGGCAACTTATTCGGTTTCTGGCCTGTTACGACCCGTGGCAAATTCGATAGGTCCAGATAGGTGGTCACATCATCGAAACCGGCATCTTTCATAAGTTTTTCAACATCTTGTGACTGATCAAAGCCGATTTCCAAATAGGCCATTCCGCTGGGTTTCAGCAGGCGGAAAATCTCAGGCGCCAGCTCGATATAGGCGTCCAGGCCGCTTTTTCCACCGTCGAGCGCCAGAATCGGGTCGTGATGCTTGACCTCCGGGTCCAGGGTTTCGATGACATCGGTGCGGATATAGGGCGGATTTGAGGCAACGATATCGAAGGTGCCATCGTGGAGGCCGCTGCCCCACGACGTGCGCAGGAAGGCCGTCTGATGGCTAAGGCCGAGATTGGCGGAATTGTCGCGCGCCACAGCCAGGGCGTCTTCGGAAATGTCGGTGCCGATTCCGCGGGCCGCCGGACGTTCCGACAGGACGGACAGCAGAATGGCGCCGGACCCGGTGCCGAGGTCAGCCAGTTGAAAGGCGTCGCCCGGTTGCGACCGTTTCAGGATCATATCGACGATGACCTCGGTTTCCGGGCGAGGGATCAGGACGTGTTCCGACAGGTTGAGCAGCAGTTTCCAGAATCCCTTACGTCCCAGGATACGCGCCACTGGCACCCGCTTTTCGCGGCGGGCCAGGAATTCTTCCAGCGTATTGATCTCATTGTCAGTGAGCTCACGATACGGATCGGTGATGATATCGGCGCGGGTGGCGCCCGTCGCGGCTTCTAGCAGCAAGCGGGCGTCAATCGCCGGGGAATCGATAAAGGCAGCCTTGAGGCGCTGTTGCGCGCCGGTCCAGGCCTTAACTAGGGTCAGGGTCATATCGGTCTCGGGGCTCGGGTATGGCCTTCGCGCTGGCAGCGGGCGCCAGGTCTGGCCAGACTAGAAAGCGTTTTCGACAGGAAATTTCGCGACGATCATATAGTTGACGTCTACATCGTCCGACAAGGCCCATTGTCCGGATATCGGGTTATAACTGACGCCAACGGGTGGTTCGGGCCGCAGCGGCGTACCATCCAGAAAGCCCGCGATCTCACCGGGCATTAAAAACTTGTTCCAGTCGTGGGTCCCCCTGGGCACCCATTGCAGTATGTATTCGGCGCCGATCACGGCCAGGGCGCGTGCCTTCAGCGTGCGGTTCAGAGTCGCGATGAACAGCAGCCCGCCGGGCTTGACCAGAGACGCGCAGGTTTTCAGGAAAGCTTCCGGATCGCTGACGTGTTCGATGACTTCCATGGTCAGGACGACGTCATACAGCACCTCTCCGGCGGCGGCGAGCTGTTCGACCGTCTGGTTGAGATAACGGATATCCAGGCCACCCTGTTCGGCATGGACCTTGGCCGTGCCGATATTCTTTTCGGACGCATCGAGACCGGTGGTAGTGAACCCCATACGGGACATCGGTTCACTAAGCAGTCCGCCGCCGCAGCCGACGTCCAGCAGCCGAAGCCCTGCGAACGGGGCGCGCTGGCGATAATCGAGACCGAAGTGGGACAGGCAGGTTTCGCGAATGAAGCGGACGCGCGTCGGATTGAATTTGTGCAAAGGGGCAAATTCCCCTTTCACATCCCACCACTTGGCGGCAAGCGCGGAAAAGCGCGAGACTTCGCCTTCATCTATGGAAAAGCCGGTGGCGGCACCGGTGTCGGAACGTCCGGTCATGTTAAGCGCCTCCCAATCCGGGCAGGCGCCAAATTGTTTAGCATTTCAATCATTTTGTACGCCTATTTCTTACCTTTTGTTGCCGGAATCAGCCTTGCGGCACAGGGGCTTACCCGCTAATTAGGCCGCGCAATTGTTCCGGGACAGGATAGAACCCTGTCCGACAGAAAGAAAGTGGCGAAATGACGCGTTTAGTGATGAAGTTCGGCGGCACCTCGATGGCCGACCTCGAACGCATCCGCAGGGCGGCGCGGCTGGTGGCGGCGGAGGTCGATGCCGGGCACAAGGTGGCGGTGGTCGTGTCGGCCATGGCGGGCAAGACGAACGAGTTGGTCGCCTGGACAGACGGCGCCGGTCAGCCGACCGGGCGCGCCGCCGAAATTCATAACAATAGCGACGATGAATACGATGTGGTGGTCGCTTCCGGTGAGCAGGTGACCGCCGGTCTGCTGGCCATGACCCTGCGCAATCTGGGCTATCCGGCGCGCTCCATGCTGGGCTGGCAGATGCCGATCCACACGACCGATATTCACGGCAAGGCGCGCATCGCCGACATACCCGCCGACAACCTGATCAACGCCATGGACAGCGGCCAGATCGTCGTGGTCCCCGGTTTCCAGGGCGTGACCGACGACCACCGCGTGACCACGCTCGGGCGCGGCGGTTCGGACACGTCGGCCGTGGCAGTGGCCATTGCCGCCCAGGCCATTCGCTGCGATATCTATACCGACGTCGATGGCGTATACACCACCGATCCGCGCATCGAATCCAAGGCCAAGCGCCTCGACAAGATTTCATTCGAAGAAATGCTCGAAATGGCGTCCCTGGGCGCCAAGGTGCTGCAGACCCGTTCGGTCGAACTGGCCATGGCCTACCGCATGCCGGTGCGCGTGCTCTCATCCTTCGTCGAACCCGGCGAAAACACTGACCAAGGCACCCTTGTGTGCGACGAGGAAGAAATCGTGGAAAAGCATATCGTTTCCGGCGTGGCCTACAGCCGTGATGAGGCCAAGATCACCCTCCTGGGCCTGCCCAACAAGATCGGCGTGTCCGCCGCCGTATTCGGCCGCCTGTCTGCCGCCAATATCAATGTCGACATGATCGTTCAGTCGGAAAAGCGTTCGGGTGACTATGCCAACCAGCTCTTCACCGTCGGTCGCCGCGATGCGCAACTGGCCGCCCAGATCATGAACGAGGCCAAGGCTGAAATCGGCTTCGACGACATCAAGGTCGATGAGGGTGTCTCCAAGATATCCATCGTCGGCGTCGGCATGCGGTCGCACACGGGGGTGGCCGAAACCATGTTCCGTGCCTTGTCGGAAAAGGGCATCAACATCCAGGTCATTTCTACTTCGGAAATCAAGATTTCGGTCCTGATTGACGAAGCCTATACGGAACTTGCCGTTCGTGCCCTGCATGCGGCCTACGGTCTGGACAAGATCGGCACGCAATCGCCGGCATAAGCCCCAACCTACCTACTGCCACGCGAATGCAACCTTATTAACGCGGCCTTCAACTTAAGACCGCGTTAATTGTATTGGCGCTAGATTCCCTCAATCAGGCCGACAGTGACGAGACCGAAATTCGAGCGAACGCAGGCGCTCTTGTCGCGGTGTGATTGCGGTCCTTGTTGTGTATGAGGGGTATCCGGTGTCGTTCAAGAATATGCCCATGTTGGGCAAGGCCTTCGTCCTGCTCCTTCTTCTTGTCGGCGTCGTGATCGCCGCCGTTGCTTTCACCACGACGAAAATGGCCGCCATCGGCGCGGACTACAGTCGGGTCATTGCGGGACCCGGCGTGGCCTCCGTCGACATAGAGCGAGCCAGTCAGCAGATAAGGCGCTCCGAAACAGACCTTTACAAGGCCGTGTCCGCCCTGACGCCGCAACAACGCGCCGATGCTGAAACTGACCTAAAGGTGGCGCGGGGCGTCTTCGACCAGCAAACTGGCGAGGCGATAAAGGCTCTACCCAAGGAGGCGCAACGCATCGCGGGCATCCAGTCGAGTTTCGCTTCCGCCATGGATCAGGCTTGCGTGCCGACGCTCAGGCTGACCGATGCCAACGATCATGCCGACGCGCTCGCGCAACTGGAGGATCATTGCGATCCTGCCATCGGCGCCGTGACAAAGTCCATGACACAAGTGGTGGATGAGACGCTCGACTCCAATGTCGCTGCATCGGCCGCAGCCGGAGAAGACACGCGCCACACCATCGCGGCATCGTGGACCGGTGTTGGCGCGGCTCTTGTCATTGTCATGATCCTGGCTTTATGGGGTGTCGTGCGCTTTGTGGTGCGTCCGCTTAAGGGCCTGACCGGGACCATGACCGCCATGTCTGCCGGGAACCTGGCAGTCAATGTGCCGGGTCAGGACCGTCAGGATGAGGTTGGTGCCATGGCGCGTGCCGCCGATATCTTCCGTCAGGGGCTTCAGGAAACCGAAAGCCTGCGTGCTCAGGCGGCTGACACGGAGCGGCTCAACGCTGTCCGTCTGCGTGAAGAGCGTGAACGCATTGCCGACGACTTCCAGTCGAAGATGGGCGCCCTTGCGGATGCCTTCGTTCGGTCGTCGCACGAAGTCTCAGAAGCGGCGCAAAGCCTGGCGGCCACGGCCGAGGAAACGTCGCGTCAGGCGCAGGTCGTTTCCGGCGCCGCAGAAGCGGCCTCGACCAATGTTCAGACTGTTGCGGCCGCCACAGAGGAAATGACGGCGTCCATCCGCGACATCAATGGCCAGGTGACATCCGCCGCCCACGTGACAGCGGAAGCGGCCGACGAGGCAGCGCGGTCGGAAAGTGAAATCCGCGATCTGGCCGAGGCCGCGCAAAGCATTGGCGAGGTTCTCAGCCTGATCAGCGACATCGCGTCACAAACCAATCTCCTGGCGCTCAACGCCGCCATCGAGGCCGCGCGTGCCGGAGAGGCCGGCAAGGGCTTTGCCGTGGTGGCGTCCGAGGTCAAGCAATTGGCGACCCAGACAGCCCAGGCCACCGGGGATATTGGCACCAAGGTTGGTCAGATACAGGCGGCAACGCGGCGCACGGTTGACTCTATAGCTCGCATCGTCGCCACAATAGGCGATGTACGCTCCATTTCGACGGCCATAGCATCGGCCGTCGAACAGCAGGGCATGGCGACGCGGGAAATCGCCGGCAATACGGTGCGCGCGTCTGACGGCACGCGCCAGGTGACCGAAAATATCTTCGGGGTGGGCCGGGCGGCGGAAATGACAGGTGCGGCGTCGACGCAGTTGATGGCCCTGTCAGGCAACCTGTCCGCCCAGGCAGGCGACCTGCAAAAGGAAGTCCAGGCATTCGTGCGGCAACTGCGCGCCGCTTGACGTCCTGAGTTGTGTAAACGAAGACAACCTAAAAAAGATAATTTGAGCGGCATTTTTATCGTTTGAGCGGAGAGGGGCTAAAAAATATTATAAAAATAAGGTATTTATAGTTTTTTCCATATTTAACAGTACGACGCCTAAGACAACTGAAACGAGTTTTTAATCATTTCTTTTAAATACTTCCACATTGTCCGGGGTGGGCCGGAACAGTAGCGGAGTACCAATATGTCATTCAATAATCTGCCTATGCTGGGTAAGATACTGACGCTTTTCTCGATATTAGCTGTCGTGTCGGTTTCGGCGACAGGGTTTGCCTCTTGGCAAATTAGCGCCATTTCGCGTGATTACGATGCCGCCCTGGTTGGGCCAGCGCGTGCCAATGTCGCCTTATCGCGAGCCGGCCGTCATGCCGTCTGGACCTCACGCTCCATTCTCAAGCTGGTCACCGCTGCGACGCCGGAGGCTATTGCCAAGGCGGAAAGTGATGTCAGCGAAGGCTCACAGTCCTTTGAAAGCGAAATGAAGCTGGCCAAGACTTTGATGCCTGAAAAACGCGCGGAACTCGATGCGCTGCATCAGGCCTATACCGGCATTTTGAACAGCACCTGCAACCAGACGATCGGCCTCGGCAAGGGTGGGGCGCGCGAGGCGGCTATAGAGCATATGAATAATCAGTGCGGGCCTCAGCTTCTTAACGTGATCAAGAATATTTCTGCGGTGGTCGACAGTACGATCGTCTCCAACGAAGCTCTTGTTGGTCGCTTGAACAAGAAAGCGAATGACACCGTCCTGATCACCTTGATATCGATCCTGGGCGGTATGGCTGCCGTGACGGGCGTCTCCGTCTGGTTGACCCGTGTCGGGATCGTGCGGCCGATGAAACGCCTGACCGACGTTATGGCCGCCATGGCGGGCGGCAAGCTGACGCTGGACGTGCCGGGGCAAGAGCGTCGCGACGAACTAGGGGCCATGGCCAAGACTACCGAAATCTTCAGGCAGGGGCTGGAGGAGACAGAGCGACTGCGTCTGGCTGCCGCTCAGACCGAGGAGGCCAATGCGCGCCGTCTGCGTGAGGAGCGCCACGCCATCGCCGACGATTTCCAGTCCAAGATGGGGGCTTTAGCCGACTCGTTTGTCCGCTCGTCGAGTGAGGTATCTAATGCCGCCCAAAGCCTGTCGGCGACGGCCGAGGAGACCTCGCGTCAGGCTCAGGTCGTTACGGGTGCCGCCGAAGAGGCGGCTGTTAACGTCCAGACGGCCGCCGCCGCAACCGAAGAGATGGCGGCATCGGTGCAGGAAATCGGCAGCCAGGTGTCTCGTGCAGCGACGGTGGCAAGCGAAGCCGCCCAGGAGGCGATCAGCACGGAGGGCGAAATTCGCGCTCTTTCAGATGCGGCCCAAAGCATCGGCGCAGTCGTAAATCTCATTAGCGAGATTGCTTCGCAGACCAACCTTCTGGCTCTGAATGCCACTATCGAAGCCGCTCGTGCGGGCGAAGCCGGCAAGGGGTTCGCTGTCGTTGCGTCGGAAGTCAAGACGCTGGCGACCCAGACCGCACGTGCCACAAAGGACATAGGCGACAAGGTAGCGGAGATTCAGACGGCAACGCAGCGTACGGTCGGATCCATTGAAAAGATCGTTTCGACCATAGCCGACATGCGTAACATTTCTTCCAATATCGCTGCGTCTGTCGAACAGCAAGGAGCCGCCACTCAGGAAATCGCGGGTAATACCGCGCGTGCATCGGACGGTACCCTGCAAGTAACAGAGAATATCTTCGGCGTCGGCCGCGCGGCTGAAATGACGGGTGCGGCCTCAACGCAGTTGATGTCTCTCTCGGGTAATCTGAGCGAGCAAGCTGAGGCCTTGCAGGGTGAGGTTAAAGCCTTTGTCAGCCAGTTGCGCGCAGCCTGATCCGGCAGGTTATGGTGTTGGGGGCGGTTTGACAGGCCGGCCCCTTCGCGCCAGGCGGCGTAATGCCGCGGTGCATTTCCCCCAATTGTATCAAACTGTTAAATCAATGTGATTGTAACCCGTTCGTGACTTGCCTTGGTTCATGCGCAACCGCTAGACAGCGCGCCAAAAGGGCCGCAGAATGTTGACCGGTCGCGTATGGCGCGCCGACTCGTGCGCCAAAGGGGACTAACGTGGTAAAACTGGGCCCATTCGAGGGGATTCCGAAAGTGATGAGTGGCGCCATTCGCGGTCAGCGCGGTCTGTTACGTCAGATACGCGAGACGATGGAGGAAGGGCAGTCAGCCCAGTCGCGCCTCGACACGGTTGTGCGCATCATTGCCTCGTCCATGGTGGCGGAAGTCTGCTCCATCTATCTGCGCCGCACCTCCGAAGAACTGGAACTGTTCGCCACTGAAGGTCTGAATGCCGATGCCGTCCACAAGACGCGGATGCGTCTGTCCGAAGGCCTGGTCGGTGAGGTCGCGCGCGTAGGCACGCCGCTCAACCTGATGGATGCGCCCTCGCATCCCAGCTTCTCTTACCGCCCGGAAACCGGCGAAGATCCGTATAAATCCTTTCTCGGCGTGCCCCTGCTGCGGGGCGGTCGGACGATTGGTGTGCTGGTTGTCCAGAACATGGCGGCGCGCAGATACGAGGAAGAGGAGGTCGAGGACCTTCAGATCATTGCCATGGTGCTGGCGGAAATCGTCACGGCAGGCGATCTGGTCGGTATCGAGGAACTGAAGGATATCGAACTCGCGCCCCAGAAGCCGGAGCGGCTTAAGGGCTCGATATTTGCCGACGGTATCAGCCTGGGCACCGTCATCCTGCACGAAGTTCCGGTAACTTCTGACCACCTGCTGAGCGACGATTCCGTTGCCGAAGAAGTGCGCCTGCTGGCCGCCATCGATACCTTGCGCGAACAGATCGACCAGATGTTCGAAGGCACGCACGGCTTGGCCGGGCCGACCTTCGACGTGCTGGAAACCTATCGCATGTTTGCCCATTCCACCAGTTGGGTGCGCAACCTGGTTGAGGCGGTGCGCAACGGTCTGACGGCGGAAGCGGCCGTCGATCGCGTGCGAAATGAGCAGCGCGCCAAGCTCAATAATGCGCGCGACGCCTATATGCGCGAACGTTTGCATGACTTGGAAGATTTGGCCAACCGTCTCTTGCGCGTGCTGGCCGGAAAGATCACCACGGCACGCGAAATTCCCGAAGATTCGATCCTGGTGGCGCGCGACCTGGGGCCCGCCGACCTGCTGGAATACGACCGGACGCGGCTGAAGGGTATATTGCTTGAGGAAGGGTCGGCCTCCAATCACGCGGCCATCGTTGCCCGCGCCTTGCAAATTCCCTGTGTCGGGCGCCTGCAATCCCTGCGTGACCGTGTATCCCAGGGGGATCTGGTCATAGTCGACGGCGAAACGGGCGAAGCCTATCTGCGTCCACGTCCGGACATCATTGAGGCGGCGACGGCACGTATTGACGTGCGCACCCAGCGTCGGGCCGAATTCAGCAAGATCAAGGACGTCGAGGCGGTGACCCGCGATGGCCAGCGCATCACGCTCCTGATGAATGCCGGCCTGGAATTCGATATCGACATCATGAACGAAACCGGCGCCGAAGGCATCGGTCTGTTCCGCACCGAATTCCAGTTCATGGTATCCGACGACCTGCCGCGCCTGAAGCGCCAGACGGAGTTGTATGAGCGTATCATGGACGGCGCCGGCGATCGCCCTGTCACCTTCCGCACGCTCGATCTCGGTGGCGACAAGATCCTGCCCTATATGGAGATGGAGCGCGAGGAAAACCCGGCACTCGGCTGGCGCGCCATTCGTATGGGGCTGGACCGTCCGGCCTTGCTGCGAATGCAGTTGCGGGCTCTCATCACCGCGGCGCGTGGCCGTGAATTGCGTATCATGTTCCCCATGGTGGCCTCGATCGACGAATTCCGCCAGGCGCGTGAGATGGTCGACATAGAATGCGCGTGGGCCAAGCGGCGGGGACGCCCCTTGCCGGCCTTGCTGCGTGTCGGCGCGATGATCGAATGCCCGTCGTTGTTGTTCCATCTCGACGCGCTGTTGCCGCTGGTCGATTTCGCCAGCGTCGGCACCAACGATCTTCAGCAGTATCTGTTCGCAGCGGATCGCACCAACCCGAAGATGTCGGATCGCTACGATGCCCTGTCGCCGCCGCTTCTGCGCGCCCTGGCCTCGATTCAGAGGGCAGCGGAGGAATCTGGCACGCCGGTATCGGTGTGCGGAGAAATCGCCGGTCGGCCGCTTGAAGCTTTCGTTCTGATAGCGCTGGGCTTCAATCGGTTGTCCATGCCGCCGGCGGGCTTGGGACAGGTCAAGCGCATGATCCTGTCGTGTGACCGTGAAGCGGCCAGCAAGGCGATCGCCAAGCTGATGACCAGTTCGGGTGGATCTGTGCGCAATGAAATCCTGTCGTTGGCGCGCAAGCTCAATATCGATATGTGACGTTGTCGTCTTTGGACGATAATTCAATGACCGACTAAGAAATTTGTGTCACGAAACCGCTGTGTCCGTCGTATAAGCCGTGGAACAAGCTGATAGGTGATATGTGCGTCCATACATGTGTTCTGAGGCCCCATTTTTCGTGTTTTCCAGACAGTATTGCCTACCGGTCATATTGATCGTTCTGCTGGCGATAGTGGGAATCGTCGCGGCGCCAGCACGCGCCGCCGACGGTAAATCCGCCCATATAACCGCGCGACTGGTCGCCGAGTCCGGAACCGTGGCGCCGAATGGCGACGTCATGGTCGGGCTGGATTATACCACCGCGCCTGGTTGGCACACCTATTGGGTCAATCCCGGCGATACTGGATTGCCGACACGCTTCGAGTGGAGCCTGCCCGACGGTTTCACCGCCGGCACGGTGCGCTGGCCCACACCGGAATTGCTACCTTCCTTCGGCCTGATGAGCTATGGCTACGATAAGGAAGCTGTGCTGCTTGTTCCCATGCACAATGGTTCGCATTTGTCGCGAGGGGACATTCTGCCGATAAAGGCCAAGGTCGGTTTTCTGGTCTGTTCGGACGTCTGCATTCCGGAAAGCCTGGAGGTCAGCCTGAATCTCAAGGTTGGTGCCCCGAAGGTGACCGGACCGGATGCGGCCACCATTGCCAGCGCACAAAAACGCCTGCCGAAGCCGTCCAACATTGCGGCTACAGTCGACATCGTCAATGGGATGACGGAACTTGGATTTCCGCTCACCGGCGTCAGCCCTCAAGGTGCCATCTTCTTTCCGACCCAAACCGGCGTATTGAGTGCGCCAGCACCGCAGGCGGTCGACATGGGCGCCAAGGGCTTTACCTTGCGTGTAAAGGCTGCAAACCCGGCCCTGCCGGACGGCGACCTATCGGGTGTTCTGAAGCTGGCCGATGGCACGGCTTTCGACATTAAACTCAGTCGCGCGCCCCTCTCGCCGGAAGTTCAGGGCCTTGGGGCAGCGTCTCAGGCCAAGGCAGACACCTCATTGTCCGGCGTCATGCTGGCCATGCTTGGCGCTTTTATCGGCGGGCTGATTTTGAACCTGATGCCTTGTGTCTTCCCCGTTCTGTCGATGAAGCTGCTCAGCTTGGCGCGGTCTGGGCATGACAAAAAGCTGGCGCAGGCCGAATCGCTGTTCTACGGCGTCGGTACGATCGTCACCTTCGTCGCCCTGGCGATGATCCTTTTGTTGGCACGCGCGTTGGGCCAGTCGATCGGCTGGGGGTTCCAGTTGCAAAGCCCGTACGTCACCGCCTCCTTGGCCCTGGTCATGTTACTGGTGGCGCTCAATATGTCCGGTGTGTTCGACGTCGGATCCTCGCTGCAGGCGGCTGGAAATCTCCAAATAGGCGCCCGCCGCCCGCGTCTCGCCGCCTTTACGACCGGCGTCCTGGCCGTTGTCGTTGCGGCCCCCTGCACCGCGCCGTTCATGGCCACAGCTATCGGTGTCGCTCTGGCGCAGGGCGGGTGGGTGTCCTTTGCCATTTTTGTCGCCCTGGGCGTCGGTTTTGCCCTGCCGTTCGTCCTGCTTACCTTTTTGATTACCCTCATGCCAGGCATTGCCAAGGTTTTGCCCAAGCCTGGAAAGTGGATGGATGGGTTGAAGATCGCCTTGTCGCTGCTGATGTATGCGGCCTCTGCCTGGCTGATTTGGGTGTTTGCCCAGCAGGTGCAGATCCTGGGCGTCCTGCTGCTCGGCCTTGCGCTGATCCTTGTCACGCTGGCTGTAATGAAGATCCGGGTTCCGAAAGGGATAAAAGCGGTCGTCTTGATTGGGGGCGTCGTGCTTACCGCTGTGTCGGCCACATTGCCACGGACGACCAAGATGGAATCCTTGCCATCGGGCCTTCTGCCGCACCGCGATTTTAGTGTGCAGACTCTGACCGCATTGCGCGCCAGCCATGCGCCGGTCTTTGTCGACCTGACGGCGGCATGGTGCGTGACCTGCAAGGTCAATGAGCGCCTGGTCCTGACCGGTACGGAATTCGAAAAGGCGCTGAAGGATACCGGCACGGTCTACATGGTCGGTGACTGGACCAATCAGGATGCGGAAATATCGCAGTATCTGGGGCTTTACGGCCGGTCAGGCGTTCCGCTTTACGTCTATTACGGTCCCAACAATGCCGAGCCGGTCGTTCTGCCGCAAATCCTGAATACCGCCGACGTGGTAAAACTTATCCGAGGAAAGTGATGTCGAAGGCGGTCTAGTGGCTGGCCAGGGCAGATAGCCGGACACCGAAGGGGCCAAAATAGTAGAGGCAGTCGGCATCGTTATTGGCGTGGGTGAAGCGGCCGGTCACGGTTATCGGTGCGCCGAGGGTCAGGCCGCGAAGCGAGCCATAGACCGGGTCCGTTTTCGGAATTATCGCTTCAAGCCGGATGGACCGCCCAATATCAATTTCCAGATCGGCTGTGCCGTCGATCGTCGAGATGCGCAAATCCTTTACCGTGCCGCGCCAGTCGCTAAAGGCATCGTACTTTTTGAATTGTGCGCAGAACTGGTCGGTCTGCTGACCGGGGTCGCTGACCTTCGCCTTGATGTCATGAGGCAGGGCGATCAATGCCGCCTGATCGGGAGGCAGGCCGGCGGAGGCGTCGGCTGGTGAGGCCGGTGTTGGCACCCGTGAGCAGGCGGCCAGGCACAAAAGCAGAAGGGCGGGATACAGGGCGGGGTGGATCATGCCGATCTCCTTTGGGACTGATCTCCTTTGGCCCTTAGGTATTGCCGAATTCGATCACGCAGTCGAGGCCTGAATCGGCGGTGGCCGGCGTGACGATGACGTCGATATTGTCGCGGAGAAGGGCCGCCATATTGCCGAGCGCCCGCCCAAGGTCGGCATCGCTCTTAGACGCCAATATAGCGTCCATCTTTATGTTCAGGTCGAGCGATAGCCCCTTCATAATGCATTTCAGATCGTTGTCTGTCCCTCGCTTCTTCAGGGCCAGGTGCCCTTGCAGATCGCCGTCGGACAGAGCGCGAATTTGCTGCGTGTAGGTTTTGAAGTCAGGCCGTTCCAGCAGGGACAAGGCAGGGCTGGCGCTGAGCCGTTCGGTTTGCGCTTTCAGCTTTCCGGCGCGATCGACCAGATCCGCGAAATAGGGCTCATGCGAAATAGTACTGGTCGCGGGGACAGCCGTCTGACCGGTTGCGGGCAGGCTCATGCCCAACATCAACGCGAAAATCGCAGGTCGCAACATAACGCGCTCCATTTCAATACATACGGAGCGTGATTATGCAAAAGCTTGGCCAACAAAGCGTTAATGCGTGCGGAACAGGTACGAATTTGCGATGCGCAACAGCGCCTTCACCACCGGCCCGGCACCTACCGGACAGGTGGCGAAGGTCGCGCTCTGGTCAAACATTACCTATAGCGCGCTTGGCCCTGCGCTTGTCTGATTAAGCTGATTTTTCTTAATGCCGTAGCCTCGGGCTACGTCAATAACTGACCGTGGTGGGTTGTGGGCCCTTGTGACACGGTATGCCTACGGCGCACTTATTGGCGTCCATGGCGGAAACGAACCAAGCAATCCCTGTTATCATGACGGCCACGAAAACCAGGGCTACGACAAAACGCGAAAAATTCTCAGCGGTGTGCGACTTAGCCATTGTTATACCCTCCTTAGGGAAGCCCCATTTATAACACGGTTCGGCCACATTTAGAAGGCCTTAACCTAATATTTTTGACAAAAGTGTCAAAATACCGTTTTCAGTGTAATTTCCCCTTTAAGGCGAACGGGTTGGGGTTTCGCCAGCAAATAAGCGGACGATATGGTTCATACCACTCAGCCGCTCGTCAGCGGGATTGAGCCTGGCCGTAGGGCGACTATTCCATTGGCAATTCGGTGGATTCGCCTCATTTCGGTTGTCTCAGTGCGTCCGATGCTTTAATTCGCGCGCATGACCGAAAAGCCAAGCACCGAAAAATCCGATACCAAAGACTCAGGCGCCGAAAAACCAGATGTGGGCTTCCGCCCTGAGGCGCGCAGCCCACGTGGTTTCATAGACAAGCGCGCCGGACAGATTGCCATTGAGCGGCATCTGATTGCCACTGTGTCGAAGGTCTATGAAGACTTCGGCTTTGAAGCCTTGCAAACGCCCGCGTTCGAGTATGCCGACGCGCTGGGGAAGTTTCTGCCCGATTCGGACCGTCCGAACGTTGGCGTCTTCGCCCAGCAGGACGATGATGAGCAATGGATGGCATTGCGCTATGATCTGACGGCGCCGTTGGCGCGGTTTGCGGCGCAAAACTGGGAGACCCTGCCCAAGCCGTTCCGGCGCTATGCCTTCGGTCCCGTCTGGCGCAATGAAAAACCGGGTCCCGGTCGTCTGCGCGAATTCATGCAATGCGATGCGGACATTGTCGGTTCCGACCGTCCCGAAGCCGATGCTGAAATGATCGCCCTGGCGGTCGCCGGCTATAAGGCGCTTGACGTGCCGGTGCGCCTGCGCATCAATAACCGCAAGCTTTTGAACGGCCTTCTGGCCAGTCTCGGCGTTGTCGATTCGGTGCAGCAACTGGGCGTTCTGCGCGCCATCGACAAGCTGGATCGCTTTGGGCTGGAAGGGGTCGCCTTGCTGCTTGGCGCCGGGCGCAAAGACGAGAGTGGTGACTTTACCAAAGGGGCGCAACTGCCCGCCACGGCCATTCAGCCCGTGCTCGATTTCGTCAGCGCCGGCGGCGCGGCGACGCGGGCCGAGGTTCTGGAAAAACTGGCGGCGGTACTGGTCAATTCGGCCGAAGGTCAGGCCGGTCTCGAAGACCTTGCGCGTATCAATACCGCTGTGACGGCGATGGGCGTGGCCGAAGACGCTGCGATTTTCGATCCGGGCATTGTTCGCGGTCTGGAATACTATACCGGACCGGTATTCGAAGCGGAGCTGCTGCTGCAAACGCTGGATGAAAAGGGCAATCTGGTTCAGATGGGCAGTGTCGGGGGCGGCGGGCGTTACGATGACCTCGTGGCGCGCTTCACCGGCCAGCCAGTGCCTGCAACCGGTTTCTCCTTTGGCGTTTCACGTCTGGCGGCTGCCTTGGCGCTCACCGGCACGGCGAAGGCGGCGGCGCGGGGGCCGATCGTTATCATCGCCTTCTCTGAATCGGACATGGGAGAATATTTCAAGCTCGCTGCTGAAATCCGCGCTGCCGGCCTGCCGGCCGAAGTCTATCTCGGTCGTTCGGGCATGAAGGCGCAAATGAAGTATGCCGACCGGCGAGTCAGCCCCGCCGCTGTCATGATCGGTGAGGATGAGTTGAAATCTGGTAGCGTTACCATAAAAGATCTCGACCTCGGCCGGGATCTGGCCGCGCAAATAAGTGACAACAAGGCGTGGCGCGAAGGTCGTCCAGGGCAGGTGACCTTGCCCCGCGCGGAAGCGATCAAGCATTTGAAATCTATAGTGGAATCCAATTGACACCGATGTCGTAAAAACGTGGTTTTTGTGGCAAATTAATAAAAAAACAATAAGGGTTCCCTGGGGTAAGAAATATTTTTGACATAATGTTATAAAAGCAGTTGACAGCCTTGGCGAAAAAATGGTTTTGTCCGCCTCAAGAGAACGGAACTTCTCCCGTAGAGAGAAGTCAGTTCCGGCGTTTCGGGGAGGAAACGCTCGTTAATTAAAAATAAAAAAGCTCGCCGGGTCTTATCCCCCCTGTGCGAGCTTTTTTTTGCCTTAAATTCATAAAAATTGACGATGTGGTCAAAAGGTGCGCGAACGTGCTGTGGTGCAGCGGCGTATTGTTTTGTATCGCTGGGCTCTGTTTGTATCGAATGTGACCACATTACCAAATGTTCATGAGACGAAACCGTTAAACTGTACCAATGTGCGCCTCTGTTTTCGGCGCCATCTTTCGGCGGCGTCTGTTCTTGGGAGCGCTGCATGCGTAATACGACACTCACCTCAGTCCTGGCCCTGTCTTCAGCGCTTCTGTCCGCGGCGTTTCTGACCGCGTTACCGGCGGCCGCAGAGATGGCGGGCCCACCGTCTGCCGACTCTTTGTTCGCCCAGACGCTGGCCGCCGGCGGTGGTAGTGAGAGCACAGTCGCCAAGCGGTACGGCAAATGGGGGTTCGATACCACCGGCATGGACAAGACCGTCAAGCCGGGCAATGACTTCTTCCAATATGCCAACGGGACCGCACTGAAAAACATGGTCATCCCCGGCGACCAGCCCGGCTACGGTTCCTTCAATGCCCTGTACGACCTGTCGGAACTGCGCCTCAAGGCCCTGGTTACTGGTCTGGCGGCGCGAACCGACCTGACGGGCGAAGACCTCAAGATTGCCGACCTGTATCGCTCGGCCATGAACGCCGACCTGAAAAACCAGCTTGATGTGAAGCCTCTGCAGCCGGAACTGGCCAAGATCGCCGCGATTTCCAACAAGGACGATATGGCGGCCTTCATGGGATCGACCTCGGCAACCTTCGGCGGCGCCATTTTCAACGTCTTCGTTTATGATGATGCCAAGAAGCCCGGTTATCGCGCACTCCAAATGGGGCAGTCCGGTCTCGGTCTGCCCGACCGCGACTACTATTTGTCGGCGACCTATGCCGACAAAAAGGCTGCCTATGAGGTCTATATCAAGGACATGCTGACCATGGTCGGCTACGCCAACCCGGACCAGGCGGCCAAGAACATCGTCGCCTTTGAAACGCAGATCGCCCAGGTATCGTGGACCAAGATCGAAAGTCGCGACGACACCAAGACCTATAATCCCATGGCGCTGAAAGATCTGAACGCCTACGCGCCGGGCTTCAACTGGGACGGCTTCTTCGCGGCCGCCGGTGTGAGCCAGGCCCAGAAGGTTATCGTGGCGCAAAATACCGCCGTGCCGAAGATCGCCAAGATTTTCGCCGATACACCGCTGGAAACGCTCAAGGCGTGGGAAACCTTCCAGGCGACCGACCAGGCTTCGGCCTATCTGTCCGACCGCTTCTACAGCCGTCGTTTCGATTTCCGGTCCAAGGCGCTTTATGGCGTGGCCGAGCAGCGCCCGCTGTGGAAGCGCGCCATCGGCACGACCGACGACAAGATGGGCGAGGCCTTGGGTCGGGCCTATGTCCGCGATTACTTCCCGCCGGAATCCAAGGCGAAGATGGAGGCCCTGGTCAGCGATCTTTTGGCGGCGATGAAAATCCGCATCGAGAACCTGACCTGGATGAGCGCGCCGACCAAGGCCAAGGCGCTCGAAAAGCTGTCCACCTTTGGCGTCAAGATCGGCTATCCGAACAAATGGCGCGACTATTCGGCCCTGGTCATCAAGGCTGACGACCTATACGGCAATGTCGAACGGTCGTCGGCATTTGAATGGGCCTACAATGTCTCGCATATCGACAAGGAAATCGATCCCGAGGATTGGGAAATGACGCCGCAAACGGTCAATGCCTATTATTCGCCGACCAAGAACGAAATCGTCTTCCCCGCCGCCATCCTGCAACCGCCCTTCTTCGATCCGAATGCAGATCCGGCGGTCAACTATGGCGCCATTGGCGGCGTTATCGGCCATGAAATCACCCATGGCTTCGACGATCAGGGCCGCCACTACGACTCGACGGGCGCGTTGGTCGAGTGGTGGACGCCCGAGGACGCCGCCAAGTTCGATGCACAGACCAAGGCGCTCGGTGCTCAATACGATGGCTATGAACCCGTTGCCGGCGTTCACATTCAGGGCGGTCTGACCATGGGCGAAAATATAGCCGACATGGGCGGCATTCTGCTGGGACTGGACGCCTATCATCTGTCGCTTAAGGGCAAGCCCGCTCCGGTCATTGATGGCTTTACCGGCGATCAACGCGTCTTCCTGGGGTTTGCCCAGGTCTGGCAGTCGAAATACCAGCCCGACTTTCTGAAGTTCTTGGTGTCGTCCGACCCACATTCGCCGGACAAATTCCGCGCGATCGGCAGTGTTCGTAACGTCGATGCCTGGTATACGGCGTTCGGCGTCAAGCCAGGCGACACATATTATGTGAAGCCTGCAGACCGCGTGAAAATCTGGTAAGCGGCGAGCCGGTCCTGGAAACAAAAGCCCGCCTCGACAGAGGCGGGCTTTTGATTTTCATGGCTGGATGTTCGAGGAATCCATCGACTTGCGAACCTTGCCTTCCTATCGCGCGCCGTCGGTCGGGTTGTATTTCAAAAAGGTCGGCAGGTCGTTGCCCGTCAGCGCCATTTCGCGTTTCCAATCGCGTTGCGGCAGATTATGTGCGGCGACCTGGCAGGACATGACGGCGCCGGCTAGGGCGAAGGCGGCAAGGCAGGCGTAAAAAAAGCGCTTCATGGCTTTAAAATCCGAACGTGAGACCGGCGGAACCCGCCGGCGGGCAGGCGGGTGGAGACAGGTTGTCCCCACCCGGTACGCTTCACTGTGCAATCCCCCCTCAGATCCCCCCAAGGGTGTGAACTCCGCTCTTTCTCATGGGGGCGAACCATGATATGAACGTCGTTCACGAATTCTATATAGCGCAGACGTGAACCGTGTTCAATATAAAAATGAACGGCGTTCAAATTTATTTCAGAGACTTGCCATGGCCACGAAAACCGCACCTAATCCGCCGAAGGCCGCCATATCAGCGACCACCGCAGACCGCCGTCAGGCCCAGCTGGAGGCCCTTATCGCGGCCGCGGAAAAGCGTATCTGCGAATCGGGAACCCAGAGCCTTAAGGCGCGCGATCTGGCTGCCGATATCGGTGTGGCTCTAGGCGGGCTATATAATATCGTGCAGGACATGGACGCCTTGCTGCTGCTCGTGTCGTCACGCACTCTGGCGCGGTTGGGGGAGGCGGCACAGGCCGCCACCGGCCATCTGCCCATGACGACGCGCGCCGAGGCCATAGAGCGTCTTGTGGCTGTGGCACACACCTATCTTGCCTTTGCACGCGATAACCTGCCACTCTGGCGGATGATCTTTGAATTGCGGCTGGACAGCCCCTTGCCCGACTGGGCGGCACAGGACCAGTTGCGCCTGTTCCGTCATATTGGCGAGCCGTTACATGTCATCATGCCTGATCTGGATACGCTTGCGCTAACGGTGCGGGCGCGGACACTGTTCGCCGCCGTACACGGTATTATCAGCATCGGTCTGGAAGAGCGGCTCATCGCCGTGCCGCCGCAAAAGCTGGCCGACGAAATTGCCTGGCTGACGCGTGCAGCGTGCCAAAAATAGCGAGTTAACGGGCCTGTCCGGGATAAGGGGCGGGCAAAGAAAAACCCCGCCGATCGATCATCGGCGGGGCTAAGAACTCTGCCGCGACTTCAGGTTCAGAAGCCGCGACCCTGCTTACCAGATGCGGACGCGGTCTTCGGGTTTCAGGTAGTACTTGTCGCCTTCCTTGACGCCAAAGGCTTCGTACCAGGCATCGATGTTGCGAACGGGGCCGATAACACGGAAGACGGCCGGCGAATGCGGGTCGGTGGCGACCTGCTGCTTGATGGCATCGTCGCGATACTTGGAGCGCCAGACCTGGGCGAAGCCCATGAAGACGCGCTGGTCACCGGTGAAGCCGTCCAGAACGGGCGAGGGCTGTCCCTTCAGCGACAGACGATAGGCATCGAGGCCGAGCAAGTTGCCGCCCAGGTCAGCGATGTTTTCACCCATGGTCAGGCCGCCCTGAACATGGACGCCGGGCAGAGGTTCGAAGGCGTCATATTGTTCGCCATACTTCTTGGCCTGGGCATTGAACTTGGCCGAATCGGCATCGGTCCACCAGCTGCGCAGATAGCCTTCGCCGTCGTAATTGCGGCCTTGGTCATCGAAACCATGGGTGATTTCGTGACCGATGACGCCGCCGATACCACCGTAATTGACCGCTGCGTCGGCTTCCGGATCGAAGAAGGGCGGTTGCAGGATGGCCGCAGGGAAGACGATTTCATTGCGGGTCGGGGAATAGTAGGCGTTGACGGTCTGCGGCGTCATACCCCATTCCAGCGGATCGACCGGATTGTCGATCTTGGCGACTTGCCAGGCCCAATCAAAGGCCGATGAACGCTCGATATTGCCGAACAGGTCGTCCGCCTTGACGTCGAGCTTGGAATAGTCGCGCCACTTATCCGGATAGCCGATCTTGACGCCGAATTTCGACAGCTTCTCCAACGCCTTGGTCTTGGTCTCAGGCGACATCCAGGTCAGGTTTTCAATGCGGATCTTAAGGGCGGCGCGCAGGTCGGCGACCAACCCTTCCATCTTGGTCTTGGAGGAGGCGGGGAAATACTGGTCAACATAGGCGCGGCCGATGGCTTCACCCATGGCGCCGTCGGCGACGCCTATGGCGCGCTTCCAGCGCGGACGCTGGGCCTGGGCGCCGGACAGATCGCGGGCGCGGAATTCCCACTGAGCGGTGGCGAAGCGGTTGGAGAGGTAGGGCGCGGCCTGATCGACTGTGCGGAACGTCTCCCATGCCTTCAGCGTTTCAAGCGGCGTGTCGGCGAAAATCTTGGCGATCTTCGGGAAGGCAGTGTTTTCAGAAACGATAACCTTCTTCGCCTTGTTCAGGCCTGCGGCAGTAAAATAGGCATTGAAGTCGAATCCGGGCGCCAGCTTGGTTACGTCAGCGCGTGTCATCGGGTTATAGGTCTTGGTATCGTCGCGGCGCTCAATACGCGTCCAGGATGCTTCGGCGATGCGGGTTTCCATGGCCACAATGTCCTTGGCGGCCTGGGCGGCGTTCGGGTAACCGACCATGGTCAGCATTTGGGCGACATAGGCCTCGTACTTGGTCTTCTTGTCGGCATAGGTCGCCGACAAGTAGTAGTCGCGGTCTGGCAGGCCCAGGCCAGCCTGACCCATATACAAGACGTTGATCTGCGGGTTCTTGGCATCGCCATCGACATAGGCGCTGAAAAAGGCTGAGCCGAAGCTCGACGCACTCTTGCCCATATAGGCGGCCATTTGCGGCTTGGTCTTGATATTGCGGATAGACGCGAGTGCCGGGGCCAGCGGCGCGATGTCGAGACGCTGGGCCGTCGCTTCATCCATCATGGACTTATATAGATCGGCGATCTTGGCGTCGTCGCCGCTCAGGCCCTGTTTCGCGGCCAGGCTGGTGATCAGCACCTTCATACGGTTTTCCGACAGTTCGCGCAGGGCGAGGAAGGAGCCGTAGGAGGTCCGGTCGGCCGGAATGACCATGTTCTTGACAGCTGTCCCGTTGACATAGTCGAAGAAGTTGTCGCCCGGCCTCACCGAAGTCTCCATGCCGGCGGTGTCTATGCCCCAGGTGCCGAACTTCTTGGCCACGGTGTTGGGGGCGGCGTCGTCGCTGCCGGACGAGGCGTCAGCCGACAAGATGGCGTCGAGACTTTCGAGTGACTGCATATGACAATAGGCGTCAAGACAGTTGTCCGAGTGAGCGCCGGCATAGGCCGGTGCGCAGGTCAAGGCGAGGCCTGCCAAAGCGGTGGTGGCAGTCAGAAGCTTCAGAATTTTCATTGGAGGGTTACCTCATGGCCGGACCGGCGCTTATTATTTCGCGACGTATCCGATGGATAAAAATGATACTATCTGCACCTTATCGGCTTTTTTTCGGGCGGAACATAAATTTTTGGTAATGTTTCATGAAAACGTGCAATGAAGGTTACGATTCGGATAGACATCCCTTTATAATCAAAACTGACCCTTAAAATGATAAGTGCCCGAAGATGAGTGCGTCTACAGCATCGCAAATGACAACGATTGCAAAAGAAACCTTGGCGCCCGTATTAAATGTGGAGTCCCAAGGTTATTACATATTTATTATCGTTTTTCTTCTCGCCTCTGCTGTCGTTGTCCCTATCTTCCAGAGATACAAAGTGTCGAGTGTCCTCGGCTTTCTGTTGATCGGTGTGCTCTTTGGTCCGGACGTAATGGGGCGAGCTTCGAACATCTGGCCGGTTCTGGACGCGTTTGACGTCATTCGTTCGCATACGGTTCATCAGCTGGCGGAACTTGGCGTCGTCTTCCTGTTATTTTCCATCGGCCTTGAACTGACGTTCGAACGGTTGAAATCCATGCGCCGGCTGGTGTTCGGACTGGGCGCGCTACAAATCCTTCTGTCATCCGTCGCTCTGACCGCCATGTTCCTGCTGTTGGGCCAGTCGGTGGTGGCATCCATCGCGCTCGGCATGGCCATCGCCCTGTCCTCGACCGCCGTCGTCATTCCCGTCCTGGCTGACCGCAAGGCGCTCAAGACCACTTCGGGGCGAAGCGTCTTCGCTGTGCTGCTGGCGCAAGACCTGGCGGTGGCGCCGATTATGATCACGGTCGTCATGCTGGCGGGTGGTGCCGCGACCGCTAATGGCGGCCGTGGGCTGAGCGGCCTTTTAACGCTTATTCCCGCCCTGATCGGTATAGGTGCACTGCTTGTACTTGGCCGCTGGCTCTTGCGACCGCTGTTCAATACGGTGGCGTTTTCGCGATCGCGCGAACTATTTATGGCGGCGTGTTTGTTGTGCGTACTGGTGGCCGGGCAAATTTCGGTCATGGCCGGATTGTCCATGGGGCTAGGCGCGTTTGTCGCCGGCGTGCTGCTGGCGGAAACCGAGTATCGCCGCGAAATCGAGATGATGGTCGATCCGTTCAAGGGCCTTTTGTTGGGCCTGTTTTTCGTGACCGTCGGTGCGCGTCTGGAAATCGGCGCGGTACTGGAAAATCCAATCCTGGTGCTCGGCCTGGCTGCGGGACTCATCCTGGTCAAGGTGGCCGTCATCTATCCGATCGCCCGGTATTTTGGCCTGAACAACCGCAGCGCCATCGAAACAGCCGCTGTATTGGGGCCGGCGGGTGAATTCGCCTTCGTGATCATTGACGAAGCCATCGGGCACAAGGTCATGTCGGCCGAGATCGGTCAATCGGTTATATTGGCGGCCATCATCTCATTGTTCTGCATACCGTTCCTGGCCGCGATCGCGGGCACGTTGGCCAAGGCGGTAACCTCTGAAGCGAAAACCCCCGTGGCGCCGGAAATAATCAGTGAAGACGCCAGTGTGCTCGTGGTCGGTTTCGGCCGCGTCGGGGAACTGGTTACCGATATGCTCAAGGTGCACAACATAGGTTATACGGTGATCGACATAAATCCGCAGGTGACGCAGCGTGCCCGCGGGCTGGGAATTGAAACGTGGTACGGCGATGCCTCCAATCCGGAATTTCTCCTCAGCGTCGGTCTTGAACGCGTCCGCGCCGTAGTGGTGACGGCCTCAAATCCCACCTTCACCGATCAGGTTGTCAAGACGGTGCGTGGAATGCGCGAAGACGTTCATATTATCGCCCGGGCGCGTGACGCCTCCCACGCCCAGCGGCTGTATCAGATGGGCGCAACGGACGCTGTGCCGGAGACGATCGAAGCCTCGTTGCAACTGGCTGAAAATACCCTGATCGACCTGGGTGTGCCGATGGGACTGGTTTTGGCCAGCGTGCACGAGCGCCGCGACGTCTTTCGAAAAATGTTCGGTATTCGCAAGCCGGACTCAGATGTCCGCATGGATCGATCACCGGATGCGTTGGCGATGGCGGAGCAGAAGGCGGTTCAAAACAAGGCCTGACGGCTACTTGCCGGCGCCGGCATCGTGGCTTTCCAGTCGATTGCGTAAAGCATCGATTTCGACGAAGAAGCGGCGGCGAACCTCTGCCGCAAAGGGGTTGTCGCGTTCGATCGACAGGAACAGTTCATCGGAATCGCCCGATACAAGGCCGACCCCCTGCATCATCAGGTCATAGGACCGTGTCGTGTGAACGGTCGGCAACGGCTCCAGTCCACTCAGCACCTTGGCGATAAGGTGGGTCAGCCCCTGTACGGCGGCGAGCGCCTTGTCATGCTGTTCAGGCGTGGCCAGGGACACCTTGAGGTCGAGCGTATTTTCGAAAAAGCGAACGATGGGGCTCAGACGGCGCAGGCGGACCGGGCACACGACGATTTCCAGATCGTGAATGCCTTTGCGCGCCGATTGCGGCCCAAATAGCGGGTGGGTGCAGACAATGTAGACGCTGGGCGGCAAGGCATCGAGCAACCACTTGGCCGGCTTCATCTTTACCGAGCCTACGTCTATAATCAGGGCGCGAGGATGGACGTAGGGCGCGATCGCCTCAGCGACTGTCTTCAGCACGCGAACGGGGGTGGCCAACACGACAATGCGGCAGGCGGCGACCTCTTCCAGGCTGGTCAAGGTGACATTGTGTCGTTTGGCAAAGGCGCGGGCCTCGGGCGACGGATCGCAGGCATAGATGTCGAAATAGGGCGACAGATGCTTCACGATCAGGCGCCCAAACGCGCCTAGTCCAAACAATCCGAGTTTAAAAACCTTTTTAGCCACGCGCAGATATCTTTGAATTGTCGCACCGTTACGGCGCCCTAAATTGAAACCGCGCCAGTAACACAATTGGGTGGACGTGGCGAGATGAAACTTCGTTACAGCGAGTTCCCAAGACCATTTTTCACGCGTTTTGCACGCATTTTGAAACGATCATGCTGTGTTTTCAGAAAAGGCCGGAACGTTTTTTCTTGGAGCCCTTGCCACCTTTTTCCCCCGGCGGCGGGGTTTCCGCAGACAGTTGGGCGGGCGTTTTGGGCAGTTCATCCAGAGTTATGAAGCCGTCGCCATTGCGATCCAGGATCGTAAAGCGTTGCTGCGCCGTATCGAGCCACTCATCGCGCGATACCTTGAAATCAAAATTTGCGTCGGCGGCCCGGACCGGTTGCGGTTCGTCGATCAGACTGTATTGCGAAGCACCAACTATGCTCTTGCGATATCGACCTGCATTCGGATCAGTGCCGGTGCTCATTTCGGGATCAAACTGACGGCTGCTTTGCTTCGGTTGGGCAATGCGCGGGTCTATTGTCTGGATTTCCGGCGCGATCTGGTTTTCGTAGCGGGTGTTTTCCGGGCTGCTGATATAATTGTCGTGGTTGACGTCCAGTTTGTCGAAAAAGGCCATGGCGTCGGCGACGAACTCGTCGTGGCTGATCTTGCCATCCTTGTTGGTGTCGGCCTGATTAAACCACTTTGCTAAGGGGTAGGGCTGGCCAGTCGGTGCGCGAAACGGTTCGCCGGACGGCGAAAAAAATATGGTCTGACCAAAGCCATTGGTAATCGGGTCCTGCGCGAACGCCGCGCCGGCTATCAGGCTGGCGCCCAGGAGGCTGAAAGCGATAAGGGAGGTGTGGCGCATGATGTCTACTCGGCAGGGAGGGGCGTGATCGGTGAGACTATTAGTTTCGGCCGTTACTTGTGAGCCATTAGATTAACAGGGAGCCGATGGGATAGGCAAGCGGTCTTTGTAGGGCGGAAAAACTTGCCGAGACGTTTTTTCCTATAGTAAATTATGCTTGTTTTTGTGTTTTTCATGTTATAATCATATGCAATTGCTGGATTAATTTAGTCTATAATGCATCATTTCTGTATCAATTCTGAAATATGTATTAAAATAATATCTTGTTAACTTGGGTCTTTATTCTTCTTGTATTGGCTGGCGCTTAAAGCCAGCTTTTGCGGGAGTTTTCTCATGAACATAGGCAGCACGGCAGGCACATC
The DNA here is from genome assembly GCF_000495815.1 of Asticcacaulis sp. AC466. Taxonomy (GTDB): domain Bacteria; phylum Pseudomonadota; class Alphaproteobacteria; order Caulobacterales; family Caulobacteraceae; genus Asticcacaulis. Next base: position 430,195 of record NZ_AWGE01000001.1, read on the forward strand.
GCTTAGCCAGTTATTGTCGCAACTCAAGGCCAGTACCGCCGCCGGTTCCAGCACGACGTCATCGGCAACAAACCAGGTGGCGACCAGTTCGGCATCCACGACCACCAGCGTCGCTGAAAACAGCGACTTTTTCCTTAACCAATTGTCGGCCAGCATCATGGAAAGTCTGCTGTCCGGTCAGTCACAGGCCTCACAGACGTCACAGTCATCCCTGATGTCGGATACGTCACAGACATCACTGACGTCACATGCGCATAAGCATGGCGGGCACCATAAGCCACCGTCATTGCAGGATATGGACAGCGATGGTGACGGCAGTCTGAGCAAGACCGAGATGGAAGGCTACAGCCAATCGACAACTGGCGACAGCACCACCTCCAAGGCGGACGCCTTGTTCTCCAAAATGGACACCAACGGTGACGGTTCGGTGTCGGCCGCCGAGAAGTCGGCCTTCGATCAGCAGATGGCGGCCAACCGGCCGGATGGTCCGCCGCCAGGAGATGCACAGGGGCAGCCCTCAACTGACGGCACGAGCCAGACGTTAAGCAGCATTGGAACAGGAGCTGGCTCTACCGACCTGGCATCCCTGATGCATGAGTTGTTGTCGGCGCTTCAATCCTACAGCGCATCTCAGGGAACGACAACTTCGGCTGCGTCCTCGACGCTTTCGATTGCGGCCTGACAATAAGAACCCCACCGCCATAGGTAGGTGGGGTTTCCTTGTGGCATTAGCGCAGATTTGGAAAGAATTCGCGCTTAATAGATGCCCAGACATATTCCAATACGATGAAATAAAAGACGGTTTTGACCAGCTTTACCGTTTCAACGCCTGTAAAATACTGCAGGCCGATGGCGAACCACAGGGTTGCGATCATGATCCAGCCAGCGATTTCAAGCCGTCTGGGCATTATGAGCTTTTCTACGACAGACATAAACGCGTCTCACTAAAATAAGGAAGTCATAAAGACTAGCCTATAGCGCGTTTCCAAATTCTTAACAACCTGGTGATGAAGGTTAACGGTGGGAACAAAATGAAAAACGAGTCCATAGCAGACAAGGACGCGAGCGACCTTCAGGCACCACCCGCAACATGTCACCGTTCGCGCATTCAACTCGTCAACGAGCGCTGTTGTCGTTCAGAATGGTCATAAGCGTCTCTATAACAAACGGCTTGGCGATATAGTGGTGAAAGCCGGCTTCTGCGGCGCGATGGCGGAAGGTGTCTCCAGCCCAACCTGTCTGGGCAACAAAAACGGTCCGTTCGAAGTCGGGCAGAGCGCGCAAGGCTTGACACAGCTCAAAACCGTCAAGACCGGGTAGGCTTATATCCAGCAAGGCAATGTCGGGTGCGTAGCTGGCGGCTTCTTCGATAGCCTGTTCGGCGCTGTGAACCATATGATAGTCGTGGCCCAGTTCTTCGATCATCCATCCCGTCGTCTGAGCGGCGGCCAGATTATCTTCCACGATCAGGACACGTAAGATCGCGTTTTTTTCATTATCGTTCGTCGACACTCTGTAAACACCCGATCCCAAATACGCGATACAAGCCTAAGTTTATGCTGGCGCGACCCGCTCCGCATTGATGCTTTATGGCTTTTTCAAGAAAACGGCTTTTGTTCGGCGCCGGCCCGTCTTGTGTGTTCGAGTAACACTTGTTCGTTCCGATGTCTGTTCACTAGTGCACACAGTTCGCCCTTTGAATTCGCCTTTTTTGAGAATTTCCATGACGATTGCCACACCAGACCAGCTTCGTCAGAACGTTCTGTTGTCATTCCTGCACGACGAAGATCGTTTTCACCTTGAGCCCCATATTATCGCTGTCTACAAAACCGCAGGTGACGTCCTGCTCGAGGCGGGTGAAGATGTTATCGACACCTGGTTTCCATGCGGTAGCGCCTTGGCTGCGTTTTGCCTGACGACTCAGGACGGCGTATCGGTCGATGTTGGTTTTGTCGGACGTGAAGGCGCCATTGGCGGGATTGTATCGAATGGTCATGTGCCTGCCTACTCGACGGCTGTGGTGCGCGTGCCCGGATTATTTCTGCGCATAAAAACATCCGCCTTGGAACAGGCAAAGCAAGAATCCTTACCTCTACGACATTGGTTCGCGCGCTATTCCGATTGCCTTCTGGCGCAGGTTTTTCAGACAGCGGCGTGCAATGCCACGCATACAATTCGTCAGCGGCTGGCCAAGCTGATACTCGCAGGCCTCGCCCGGACGGGTGATATGGAATATCCGATGACGCAGGAGCAACTGGCCAGTATGCTGGGGGTAGGGCGCACATTCGTCAGCCGTGTGATCGGCGCCATGCGTCAGGAAGGCACAATCGAGTCGCGACGAGGCCAAATCATCCTCAAGGACCTGGCCGCCCTGCGCCATCAATCCTGCGGGTGCGATCAATTGGTGGATGACCACTTTGACGCGGTTCTGCACGGGATCTACCCGAAGATTTGAGTTGCACGTCGTCAGTCATGGCGCGGCCCGTTTTCAATAATCTCCTGCTCGCTTTATTGGTCTTGCCAGACCGGCGGTTATATCCTTACATTTGCAATCGGGTTCGGGGGGACGATTATGACACGCTACGTAGGTGCTACGGCCATTGGATGGGTGCTTGCCGCCGCTATCGGAGCTGCGGTTCCGGCCGCCGCCTCTGAGAAACTGGAATTTGCCCCCGCCGCGTCATGGGTACGGCCGATCCTTGCGCCGGCAGAGGCAGACCGCGATCAGGCGCGCGATATATACGCCGTACTGAATCGCTCCTTGCAGGTGCGGTTCGCTGACGACGGTGACAGTACCTATTGGGAAACGCTTGTTCAGATCCAGACGCCACGCGGTTTAGGAATTGCCCGGCCGACAGTGCACTGGGATCCCGTAAATGCCACCATTATCATCAATAAGGCGCATCTGATCCGCAATGGTCAGATCATTGACCTTCTGGCCCGCGGTCAGACCTTCACGGTGATGCGTCGCGAAACCCAGCTCGAAAAAGCGATCATGGACGGTGAACTGACGGCTGTTCTTCAGCCTGACGGAGTTGAGGTCGGCGATATCATCGATTTCGCCTATACCCGTGTCCGTCGTATCGCCGTTCTGGGCGGGAGTTCGGAAAGCCTGTGGTCCAATATTGGCATCGGAATGGCCGCGAAGCGCGAGACGCGTTTCACCTGGCCTGCCCGAAAGCCGTTGCGCTGGCGCCTAAGCGACGACATGCCGGTGCCAACCTTCGTCAGAACCGGTGACGAGGTTGAGATGTCGCTGAATCTCGATGCCTACAAACAACCGGAGGTTCAAGACATGGCACCGAACAGGTTCAACCGGTTCGGTGAGGTTCAACTCAGTGAATTTACCTCCTGGTCGCAGGTATCGGCCCTGATTGCCCCCTATTATGACCGGGCCGCCCGATTGACTGAAACATCGCCTTTGAAGGCCGAGGTGGCGAAAATACGCGCTCTGAGTGCCGACCCGAAGGTTCAGGCGGCGGCTGCGTTGCATCTCGTGCAACAGAAAATTCGCTATACCTATGTCGAACTGGGCGAGGGCGGATTCGTGCCGCCGAGCGCGGACCTGACTTGGTTGCGGCGGTGGGGAGATTGCAAGGCCAAGAGCGCATTATTGACCGCCTTGCTCCGTGAATTAGGCATCGCCGCAGATCCGGCACTGGTAAATACCGTCGACGGCAACGGCCTGAATGAGCGCCTGCCAGCGCTTGTGCTATTCGATCACGTCATCGTTCGCAGCGTCATTGACGGAAAGCCCTATTGGCTGGACGGTACGCTTCCGGCCGATGGCGGTCTTGACGACCTGTCACCACCGAGCGAGGAATGGGCTTTGCCGATGACGGCTAAGGGCGAAGAGCTTCAGTCTCTGGTCGGGCCGCCGCTGACCCGGCCGCAGGCCGAGCTTCACGTCGCTCTTGATGCCTCGAACGGGCTGGACGGTTCGGTTGGTATCCACATAGACGTCGTTACGCATGGCAGCGAGGCGGTGATGCAGGATCAGCGTTGGCAGACCGTCAGGCCTGACGACCTCGATATGGCCTTACGGAAGTATTGGAGAGTCGTATATCCGGGGGCGGAGATAGGCGCTCATAGAGTATATTTCGACCCGGCGTCGATGGAAATGCACTATGTCATGGACGGGGCGACGCGATTGAAAAGCATCGCGCTGGCCGGGAGCGATCGCCGTGCTTACCCCATTCGGAATGTCGAGGTTGCCGATAATTCTGAAGTGCCTGACCGTACGCCAGGCCTGCATGCCTACGCGCCGGTCAGCTTGACCTTTCCGATGTTTAACCGCACGACCGTCACAGTACGTCTCCCGAATGGAGGGCAGGGCTATGAGGCGGCGGGGCAACAGATAGACCGTGTTCTGGCGGGAATCGAGATGACGCGCCACTTCGGGATTGTCGATGGCGTGTTTACGGCCGAGGTGAGCCAGCGTACGCTCGTGCCGGAAATTTCACTGGCCGAGGTTAAGGCGGCGGCCGATGAGATAGATGCCTTGAGTGAAAGCGGCGTCCTTATCCTCACGCCGGGCGGGGCCTCCGGTGCGGCGGTGGTGAATGGATCGCCAGCTTCGGCGGAGTCGGATAACGCCCAGATGGAGTCTGTGCCACTGCCGGCGAGGCCGCTCGCCGAAGGTTCACCGGAACCGGTCGATCCGGCGGGGATGAGTTTTGTCGATCTGGGTAACTTCTACGCCGGTGGTCGCAATTGAGGGGCGCGCTGCGCCCGTTTTGGGACCGTGCGGTATCGGTCTTAAGTCATTAACGCGGGGAATAGATCGATCTTGCCGCCTGGCGTTTTCTACTGATATCGACCATCAGGTCAGAACCAGCCGGCGCGTCAGTCCAATCGCCTCCAGGAAGCTTTCATCGTGGCTGACGACGATCAGAGCGCCATCATAGGCACGTAGCCCCGCCTCGACGGCGGCGATGGAATCAATATCGAGGTGGTTGGTCGGTTCGTCCAGAATCAGCAACGAAGGCGCAGAGACGCCTCCGGTCACGCACGCAAGCCCGGCGCGCAACAATTGCCCACCGCTGAGAGTTCCTGTGCTTTGAAGCGCGGCATCGGCGCGGAACATGAAGCGAGCGAGCGCCGCGCGACACGCGTTTTCGTCGGCGTCCGGATGCAGGCAACGAAAGTTTTCCCTGATCGAGAGGTTGGGATCGAGCAGGCTGACCGATTGGTCGAGCAGGGCCATGTCCGGCGTTACCCGCACCGTGCCTGACCATGGAGCCAGGCGGCCGCTTATAACGGCGAGCAGGGTTGTCTTGCCGGCACCGTTCGCACCGGTAATCGCGACGCGTTCCGGTCCGGTGATGGCAAAAGACAAGTCGCGGATAACAGGATGGTTCAGGCTGTAGCCGGCGGTGACGGTATCGAGTGTCACGACCGAACGCCCTGGGTTCAGTCGCGCCGGCGGCAGGATGACGGATAGCGGCTGGAGGACTTCAATGCGACCGCGCGCGGTGGCGGCTGCCTCAAACGCATCTGTGCGCTGGCGTTCGGCCAGTCGAGTGGCGGACCCACTGGTATTTTCGCTGCGATTTTTCATGGCACCCAACAGGATTTTCGGCGCGCCCCCGCGCGCGGCCTTGCGCTGACCAGCGCCGTCTTTTCGCGCCTTGCGTTCGGCCGCGGCCTGGGCGTTGCGCGCCACCTCGGCAGCGCGTTTTTCGGCGTCGGCCAAATCGGCCTGGGCGGCGGCCAGATCCTGCGCCTTGCGGGCGCGGTACTGGCTCCAATTGCCTCCGTAGCGGGTGGCCCCTAATGCCGTCAGTTCAATTATGGCGTCCATGCTTTCAAGCAGTTCACGGTCGTGACTGACGACGATCGCGCCCTTTTTCCAGCTTTTCAGGAGGTTGAAGACTGCCTGTCGTCCGTCACGGTCCAACGTATTGGTCGGTTCGTCGAGCAGAAGAAAATCCGGGGCCATGAAGACAAGCGCCGCCAGTCCGGCACGCGTTCTTTGTCCACCCGACAGCATGGCCAGGCGCGTGTCCGTGCCAATGTCGAGGCCCAGATGGGCCAGGGCTTCGGCCATGCGTGTCTCCAGGGTCCAGTCGGCGTTCGCCAGATCATAGAGCGTGGCTTCGCCGGCTTCGGCGCGACGCAAAATGGCGCGGGCCGGGCCGACGCCGAACAGGTCGGCCACGGTTTCGTCAGGGTCAACCTGGACCGTCTGGCGCAGCACACCAAGCGTGCCAGAGCGTGAGACGTGACCGCTTGCGGCCTTTAGGTCGCCGGATATGAGCTGCAAGAGGGTGGATTTTCCGACACCGTTTCGGCCGACAATGCCGGTACGTTCAGGGCCGAAGGTCAGGTCGAGGGAGGAGAACAGCACTCGGCCGTCGGGGGCCGACCATGACAGGTCGGACAGGGTGATCGCAGACATGGAATTTCCTTGGAGAGATAAACGAAATGGCGTTTCTCTGGCGGAAAATTACATGTGACGGCGGTCCTGCTTTTTATATGTGGCGGGTTCGAAACTGATCTAGGCATTGCCCGCAGGAATTGCAAGTCGCAAGGCGGCACAAACAAAAAGAGCGGGTCTTGCGACCCGCTCTCTCCGTATCTTCATGTGAGATATGAGACTTAGAAGTCCATACCGCCCATGCCGCCCATACCGCCGCCAGGCATGGCGGGAGCGGGAGCGTCTTTCTTAGGGGCTTCCGTCACAGCGGCTTCCGTCGTGATCAGGATGCCGGCGACCGATGCGGCGTCTTGCAGCGCGGTGCGGACAACCTTGGCCGGATCGATGACGCCATCGGCAACCAGGTCGACATACTTTTCGGTCTGGGCGTTGAAGCCATAACCGGCGCTGTCATTGGCGAGGACGGCATTAACAACCACCGAGCCTTCGACGCCGGCGTTTTCGGCGATCTGGCGCAGCGGCGCTTGCAGGGCGCGGCGAACGATGGCGATGCCGGCGGTTTGGTCAGCATTGATGCCTTCCAGGCCGGCAAGGGCCTTGGACGCCTTCAGCAGAGCCGTGCCGCCGCCCGGAACGATGCCTTCTTCGACGGCAGCGCGGGTGGCGTTGAGCGCGTCGTCAACGCGGTCCTTCTTTTCCTTGACTTCGATTTCGGTCGAGCCGCCGACGCGGATGACGGCAACACCGCCGGCCAGCTTGGCCAGACGTTCTTGCAGCTTTTCCTTGTCATAGTCCGAAGTGGTTTCTTCGATCTGCTTCTTGATCTGACCGATACGGGCTTCGATGTCGGCCTTTTCACCCACGCCATCGACGATGGTGGTGTTTTCCTTGGTGATGGTAACCTTCTTGGCGCGGCCCAGCAGGTCGAGCGTGACGGTTTCGAGCTTGATGCCGAGGTCTTCGGAGATCACTTCGCCCTTGGTCAGGACAGCGATGTCTTCCAACATGGCCTTGCGGCGATCGCCGAAGCCAGGCGCCTTGACGGCGGCGACGCGCAGGCCGCCACGCAGACGGTTGACGACGAGGGTGGCCAGGGCTTCGCCTTCGACGTCTTCGGCGATGATCAGCAGCGGACGGCCCGATTGCACGACGGCTTCGAGGATCGGCAGCATGGGTTGCAGGCTGGAGATCTTCTTGTCGAACACCAGGATGTACGGGTCTTCAAGGACCACTTCCATCTTGTCCGGGTTGGTGATGAAGTAGGGCGACAGATAGCCGCGGTCGAACTGCATGCCTTCGACGACGTCCAGCTCGGTTTCGGCGGTCTTAGCTTCTTCAACCGTGATGACGCCTTCGTTGCCGACCTTTTCCATCGCCTTGGCGATCATTTCGCCGACTTCGGTGTCGCCGTTGGCCGAGATGGTGCCGACCTGAGCGATTTCCGAGTTGTTGGCAACCTTCTTCGACGACTTCTTGATTTCTTCGACGACGATGGTGACAGCCTTATCGATGCCGCGCTTCAGGTCCATCGGGTTCATGCCGGCGGCGACCGACTTCATGCCTTCGACGACGATGGCTTGAGCCAGAACAGTGGCGGTGGTGGTGCCGTCACCGGCCTTGTCGTTGGTCTTGGAGGCGACTTCGCGGATCATTTGCGCGCCCATGTTTTCGAACTTGTCTTCCAGTTCGATTTCCTTGGCGACAGAGACGCCGTCCTTGGTCGAGCGCGGAGCGCCGAAGGACTTGTCGAGCACGACGTTGCGGCCCTTGGGGCCCAGGGTCACCTTCACGGCGTTGGCGAGGATGTTCACGCCGCGCAGCATGCGATCGCGCGCGTCGGAACCGAAGAGAACTTGTTTGGCAGCCATGGATATAACTTCCTATTGAATTGAAAAATGAGCGTTGAAAGCGGCGCGATTAGCGCTCGAGAACGCCCAGGATGTCGGATTCCTTGAGGATCAGCAGGTCTTCACCGTCGATCTTCACTTCGGTGCCGCCCCACTTGCCGAACAGGATGCGGTCGCCGGCCTTCACGTCGAGGGCGATATATTCGCCTTCATGACGGGTGCCGGGGCCAACGGCGACGACTTCGCCTTCTTGTGGCTTTTCCTTGGCGGTGTCTGGAATGATGATGCCGCCCTTGGTCTTGGCTTCTTCTTCGACGCGCTTGACCAGGACTCGGTCGCCTAATGGGCGAAGGCTCATGGTTATTCCTCCAATTGGGATGTGAAAAACAGGAGTGTTGGCACTCGTGCTTGGTGAGTGCTAACAGCGCCTTGGATTTAGGAGCGAGGGCACCGAGAGTCAAGGGCGAGGCCAGCGATTTTTGTGCCTGGCCTTGTTTTGTCCAACCTCATCGGAAAATTACAAATTGGCGGGCAAAACGCCCTGCATTATCATTTTCGAGACACTATCTTATGTGATAACATCCGAGCAACTGAGGAGCTTCATTATGTTATCTGCCAAAGCCAAGGCCGCCGCCGAAAAGATCAAGTCGTTTGACGAAAATGACGTCCAGTCCATCTCCGAAATGGTTCGTCACGAAGTCGAACACGCCACGCATGTTTTGGCGGAACGCGCCAAGGAAGCGGAAGCGCGTGTGCGCCATTTTGCCGATCACGCCGGTGACGACGTGAAGCGTTACTCCGGACAGGCCAAGCAAAAGATCGAGGAAAACCCGGTTCCTGCCACCTTGATCGCTCTGGGTGTCGGTTTCGTACTCGGCGCCCTTCTGATCCGCGGCCGCGATTAAAACGCCAAGCTCTAAAATGAAATGCCCCGTTGCCAGCGCAACGGGGCGTTTTTTTTATTCCGGATATATTGAATTATCGCGGCGATGCTGTTTCGACCCTGCTATATATCCTTTACGGATAAGGGCTTTGTACGTTTGTGCCAACAGTGCCTATGGCAGGACAATATCCGCAATAATCGGGAAATGATCCGAAATAACCTTGCCATTGGCTCCTTCAGTCAGAACGGCGAAACGCCTGACCTTGAGGGCGCGGTCGACAAAAATATGATCTATGGCTTCGCCGTCCGTCTTTTTCAGATCGAAATTGTTGAATGTACCTGTTGGACCGCTGTCTTCGGAGGCGCCGATCCTGGCGTCTTTTAGGTTCAGGCCGTCATTATCGCTCAGCAGTTTGTACGGCGCACTGTCGGGCCCGCTGTTGAAATCCCCCATCACGATAACAACAGCTGGTCGGTGGTCGACCTCGGCACGCGCCGTGCTTTCCAGTTGCCGTGCGCAGTTTTCGCGCGCCACGACGCCGACATTGTCGAAATGCGTATTACGCACATCGATCGGAGTCCCGGTTTCCCGGTCGCGCAGGACGGCACGGGTAATGGTGCGTGGGTAGGCCGCGTCCGCATCCTTACCAGGCTTATCCGGTGTCGTCGAACACCATTGTGTCGACATGTCGATGGGCTCAAAGCGTGAGCGCTTGTAGAAGATGGTTGTCGTTTCGCCCGTCTTACCGTCGTCTCGTCCGAGGCCGTAATGGTCGTAGTCCGGTAGGGCAGCAGCCAGATCCGCAACGGCGGATTGCGCCGCTTCCTGAACGCCGAAGATATCAGGAGACACGCGCCTTATCTGTTCAGCCATCGGGCCGCGTCGTTCCGCCCAGCGCGGCACATCCGAAGCGACATCGACCCGGACATTATAGCTCATTACGCGAACTGTGTCCGCCGCCATTGCCGGCGTCGTCATAAGTGCTGCTGCGCAGACCATGGCTGATATCCGCATGTCCATCCTCACTGTCGTTTTGTTATCTATCTACTATACGCGATAGTGATGGCGGCCACCAGGTGTCAGTCGATGCGGGCGTGATACCAGTCGCCACGGGTCTGAACATCGACAGACATGCCGAACAGTTCGGTCAGGTGTCCGCCAGTCAACAACTCGGCCTTGTCGCCTTCGCGCAGCACTCGGCCATCGCGCAGCATGACGATGTGACCCATCTCCGGCAGGATTTCTTCGATATGGTGTGTGACCATGATCAGGGTGGTGGTGGCCGCCAAGTTGCGCAGTCCTTCCAGGAAGAGGCGCCGTGCCGCCGGGTCCAGTCCGGCGCAGGGTTCATCGAGCAGCAGCGCCCTCGGGCGGTGCACCAAGGCCCGCGCGATCAGCACACGGCGCGCTTCGCCGGTCGACAGGGTCGACATGTCGCGGCCGACAAGGTGGCCGGCGCCTGCCTGAACCAAGGCCTCATGGCTGCGCGTCTTCATGTCGTCGGTCACGGCGTGCTTCCACACGCCGCGCGCGGCGAAAAAACCGGAGACGACGCAATCGAACACTTCCAACGGCGGATTGGCGTCGAAATCGAGTTGCATGGCCGACGACACAATGCCCATCAGGCCGCGCAGTTCAGTAACGTTCCAGCGTTCATGGCCGAAGATGGCAACATGTGCGCCTGCCAAAGGGTAGAGCTGGCGCGTGATAAGCTTGACGAGGGTGGATTTTCCAGAGCCGTTGGGGCCCAGGATGGCGGTGTGCTGGCCCGCCTGCACGGTGAGACTGAGGCCGTCAAGCAGGTGGCGTTTGCCGCGCACCATGGACGCGTCACGGATATCAAGGAGGGGAGTGGCAGGCATGTTCAGCGGCAGATCCGGGATAGTTTGCGATGACCAGGATCAGGGACCCTGGTGGTGGTTGGAGGCGGGATCGAACCGCCGACCTGTGGGTTATGAATCCACCGCTCTAACCATCTGAGCTACCCAACCGTACCAGTGCCTGACAAGAACGGATGGTTCACGTTCTCGGAGGGAGGGCCTATAGCCAATAAGCCTGACGGGTTCAAGCCCGTCAGGGGCGATTTTGCGCAATTTGTTTGAGGGCGTCGATCAAACGAGCCTGACCGGCCGCCAGGCTGTAGTGCGACAGGGCGTGGTCTTGCGCAGCGCGCGCCTTGGCAAGCGTGGATTTCCAGTCGCTGTTCGCCCGCTTTATAGCGTCTGCCAAGGCATGGGGATCGTCAGGCGGGCACAGATAGCCAAGTGCGCCCTCCTTCAGGATCTCCTTGGGGCCGTCGATGTCCGTGGCGACGACCGGCACGCCGGCAGCCATGCTTTCCGCAACCACCAAACCGAACGGCTCGATACGCGACGGCAGGATGAACAGGTCCAGTCCATGCAGATAATCGGCGGCTGGCGACACCCAGCCGCGAAAATCCGTTTGCTGCTCGACGCCCTGCTCATGGGCCAGGGCGTGAAGCCGCGCACTGAGCGGCCCGTCACCGGCGATACGGAGCGGAAGGACGATGTTTTCCTTTTGGAGAAGGGCCAGGGCGCGGATCATCACGTCTATACCCTTTTGCGTGTGCAGGCGGCCGAGCGTGCCGAGTACGGGCGGATGCGATGGCGCGGCCTTAACGTCGCGGACATCCAGAGGGCCGAAGTTGGCGACATCGTAGAGCGGGAGTTCGGGGTGGGCGGCTTTCAAGCTGTCATGCACGGAGGATGACACGCAGATGGCGGCCCGCAGGCGGCTGCCCTGGCCTTTGTGGCGGAAATTATGCACGACCTGGACCGTCTTATCCGCAGTGCCGATGAAGGGCAGAAGCGCGATGCCCGTCGCGCGGTTGCCATGGGTCAGAATCAGGTCTGGCTTGAAGGTTTTTGCGAGGCCGCGCAGGATCAGGGCGACAAACGGGTCGTGGTTAACAAGGGCATGCGCGGCGCAGAATTCGGCCGGGGGCAGGTTTTGCCCCAGGACGCCGTCCTTGTGGCCCAGGCTGAGGACGCTGAAGCCCGCCGCCTTCATGGCCTGGTGGTAACGCAGGGACATGGTTTCTACGCCGCCGCGCACTTCCGCCAGCATGATATTCAGGATACGCATGATCGTCCTTGCCCAACCGCCAGGCACCTTAAGCGTAACTCGGCAAATTTAAAACACTTGTGACAAATTTTCAGCGCGGGGTAGAAATTTTCGTAAATGACGGCAATAGTAAGGGTTGTGCTGTTGATTGTGGCGTCCCGGGGGTAAATTTTGTCCGATTTGATTGATGAGCTTGATGCACGTATTTTGGATCTGATTCAGGCGGACGCCTCATTGTCGGTGGCCGATTTGGCCGAGCGGGTCGGTCTGTCTCCTTCGCCTTGCTGGCGTCGCATTAAACGACTTGAAGATTTGGGCGTCATAACTAAGCGGGTCACGGTGCTTGACGCCGAAAAATTGGGGCTGGGATTCGAAGTTTATGTCTCGGTGAAACTATCCCTTCCGTCGCGCACCAATCTGGAAGCCTTTGAGGGACGGCTTGAGCATTGGCCAGAAGTCGTCAGTTGCCAAACGGTTACCGGTCATGAGGACTACATGCTGCGGGTTATGACGCGTGACATGCATGCTTATGATGATTTTTTGCGCGACAAGTTGCTGGCCTCTGATCTGGTTTCCGGCGTAGAAAGCCGCATCATCATGCGCAGCGTCCGCCAGACCACGGCGGTGCCGATCAGTCTGGTGGTGGAAAATCATACGACGGCCCCCTTGCCAAAGGTCGTCGGCAAGTAAGGAATTTCGTATGCGCCGTCGTCTGACTTCGTCGATTGCTGCCTTGTGCTTTGCGCTGGAGGCTATGGCTGCTGTGGGCAGTGCGCAAACGGTCGACCCAGCATCCGATCTCGGCCATTTTCGCGCTTTGCGTGCGGCCGGCATGTCGGCGCTGGAACACGGAGACACCGCCACGGCTCTAGACCAGTTCGGGCAGGCCCAGGCCTTGCTACCTGATTCGCCGTCGATTTCCCTGCTCAAGGCGCAGGTATATCTCCAGCAGAAGCGCAAGTCCGAGGCCAAGGCGGCCCTGGCAGACTATCTTCGTCGCGGCAATGTCCTCGATCTCGCCAAGAATACCGAATTTAATGCCGTTTGGGACAGCGAACTGGAAAACCAGTTGCAATTAAATGTCCTGCCGGTTGGTAAGATGCAGGTTGCGGCGCAGATCAACGATTTCAGTATCGCCGAGGCGCTCGCGTTCAATCCGGAGGACGGGCAGTCGTTCGTCAGCGCCGTGCGGTCCGGTCAAATCCTGGCCTTGTCGCCCGAAGGGGTGCGTAGTGTCATCACCTTCCGTCCGGGCGTGGCCGCCTATGGTCTGGGCCTGCGCGATGGTAAGTTGTGGGCAACAACGGCGCAGAGCCGCCAGACGGTAACCTATGATCCGAAAAAGCCAGCCACATCCAAGGTCGTAACGATCGACCCTGTCGATGGTTCGGTGTTAGCCAGCGTCAATACGACGGCGGATCGTCGTCTCGGCCATTTGCTGATGGGGCGTGACGATCTGTATGTCATCGATTCCAACCATGGCTCCGTTTTGCGCCTGACCGGCTACGGCCAGACGCTGGAGGAACTGGTGCCGGAAGGCTACATGGATACGCCGACCGGCCTGGCTGAAAACGAGAGCGCGTCGGTATTGATCGTCAATGATTTTGTGTCGGGCCTCTACCGCGTGAACCTGTCAACGGGGGGCATGAGCCGCCTGCTGGCGCCGCTTGACGGCAATCTGCTCGGCATTACGTCGATTACCCGATACGGGAACGATCTTATCGCTATTCAGAGTGGGTTGGAACCCAATCGCCTGTTGCGCCTGCATATGACGCCGGATTGGACCGCCGTCCGATCGGTAGATGTTCTGTTGAGGTCGAAGGATATGCTGTCTCAACCCTCGCAGGGCGTCGTAGCGGACAATGCCTTTGTCTTTGTGGCGCGCAGCCAATGGGACAATTTCGACAACCAGGGCAATGCGAAGACACCTAAGCCGTCACCGGCTGTTATTGGCGTGGTTGATCTTACAAAGTAAGCCAGGACACTAAAATGTGACCCCTTCGCGCTTGCTATTTCAAATATGCGAACTATTCTCAATCGCAATAATTGGGAGTCGCCATTATGCTTTTGCTGAGTTTGGGAACTACGGGCCTCGTGGCTCTGCTGCGGAGTGGAGAGCGGGGAATCATAGGCCATCCGGTGCCATTGATGATGGATCAATGGGTGGAGATGATCGCCGAGCCCCCGGCCCATCGGGATGACCGTCCGGCATTTCCTGCGCATTTTCAAATAACTAAATAGTTAATAAAATATTATTGTCCGTTAATCGCATTTATGCCAAAGCTGGCACCGGCCTTGCGGAAGATATCCGCACAGGGTGATGGCTTGTTCTGAAAAGGCACATCACCGACAGGCATAAAGGTGCGGTGATGGCTTTGCGGACGATTGTTCTGGGTGTGATTCTGACATTGATGGTTGTCGGCGGTGTGGCGATAACGACGCTGGCGAATGCTTCGACCTTGACGCCTGATTTCAATGCCTTGTCTCGACACGATACAGCCCCGTTGCGCGACGGTGATTTCGATGGTGACGGCCGGGCTGACGAACTGTACCTGGTGTCCGAAGTCGACACCGGCCGTATCGCGGTTCATGTTCGTCTCAACACGTCGAACGGTGCCAAAGATATCCGTGTCACCAGCCTCGATTCCGGTAATGCTGTGCCGAATATCCATGTCGTCGGGGCTGGTGTCTATGCCGCCGACTGTGGCACCTACACGACAGACTGCGCCAATACGGGTGTGCATACCGCGCACGACAGTTTGATTGTTAGCCTTGATAATGACACAAGTGTCCTGCTGCATTGGCAGAATGATCACTTCGAGACGGACTTCGTGCGTAACGACGAAGCCCGTATGGCGCACGCCTTGTCCGCGCTTTACGCACTGAATCCGTAACTTTTGATCACGATTGCGATGTAAGCCTTTCGGGCGCAAATCGGCGCTTGCCTATAGGCAAGCTTTTTTGCAATATTTTGCAGCATCCATATCTTGTTAAAAGATTTTTGTTTGGGTGAATGCGGCTGGGTTTGGCTAACCGATAGATTTCGGTAAACAATAAAGTACGAGTTCAAAACTGACATGGGTCGATCTGCAGATTATTCCAAACAAAGGTGCGCCATCGCGGCGAGCCTCGATATTATTGGTGAACCGTGGACACTTTTGATCATCCGCGACGCCTTTGCGGGTCTGTGCCGGTTTGAGCAATGGCAGGAGGCTCTGGGTTTGGCGCGCAACGTGTTGGCCGCTCGCCTGAAGCACCTCGTGGCCCATGGTATTTTTGAACAACGCCTATATTGTGAACGTCCGCGCCGCTACGAATATATCCTGACCGAAAAGGGCCATGAACTGCGCCCGATGATCGTCTTCATGCAGGACTGGGGTCAGCGTCATGTTTACGGCACTGAAAAGTCGATGAGCGACATGATTCATAGCTCGTGCGGGCATGCGCTTAGCCCCGTGGCCCATTGCGCCCACTGCGAGCAACGCGTTCAGATGACTGAACTGGACATTCAGACCAATTCCGACGCCAAGTCGCTGGCGGAACTGAGCCGCAAACGGTTTATCGCCGAAGAAGTCTGATCTTAACCGAGGTCGGGCAAACCGAATTGTGCGCTAATGGGCTGCGCGTGTCGCCGCGATGAACCCGCCGCCCAGAACCCGCCCGTCGTCGGTCGGGTCGTATAGGACGCAGGCCTGGCCGGGGGCGACGCCTTCTTCGGCGCCATCGAATTCCACCTCTATACGATTGTCACTATCGGCGATCAGTCGGGCAGGTACCGGCGGACGGGTCGAGCGCACGCGCGCCAGAACCGGCTTTTGCGCCCGCGCCGCCGCCAGAAGGTTACTTTCGTCGCCCAGCCAGTTGGTTTCTTTCAGGGTCAAGGCGCGGGTCAAAAGGGCTTCGCGCGGCCCAACGATAATGGCCTTTGCGTCCGGATCGATACGGGTGACAAACAGCGGCTCACCCACCGCGACATTCAGCCCGCGGCGTTGTCCGATCGTGTAGCCCGTAATGCCGTCATGACGCCCCAGAACGCGGCCATCGATATGGCGAATGTCGCCCTTTTCGCGACCTTGTGGGCGCAACTTGTCGATCAGGGTGGTGTACTTGCCTTCCGGGACGAAGCAGATGTCCTGGCTGTCTGGCTTGTGCGCGATTTTCAAGCCCAATTGTACGGCGATGTCACGCACTTGCGGCTTGGGAATGCCAGCCAGGGGGAAGCGCAGGAAGTCCAGTTGATCCCGCGTGGTAGCGAACAGGAAGTAGCTCTGGTCGCGCGATGTGTCGGCGGCGCGACGTAATTGCCCGTCTACGGAGCGTTCGACATAATGGCCGGTAGCCATGGCTTCGGCGCCGAGATCGCGCGCTACATCGAGCAGGTCATGAAACTTGACGCTTTGATTGCAGCGGATGCACGGCACCGGGGTTTCGCCGCGCAGATAGCTGTCGGCGAACTCCTCGATCACGCTGTCGCGGAAGCGACTTTCGTAGTCGAGGACATAGTGAGCGATGCCTATCTTTTCCGCTGCCATGCGGGCGTCATGTATATCCTGCCCAGCGCAGCAGGCGCCAGTCTTTTTCAACGCTGCACCATGGTCATATAGCTGAAGCGTAACGCCGATGACCTCGTACCCGGCTTGGTGCAGCAGAGCCGCGACAACGGTGGAATCGACACCGCCGGACATGGCGGCGACAACGCGCGCACCTTCGGGCAGGCCGACGCTGGCGCGCGTGGCCTGAATGGCGGCATCGAGATCAGCCGACTGGATAAGGGGAATGGCGCAGGTATTCATGGGTCAGGGTACGAAAGGGAGTATCACCGCGCAGGCGATCAAAACTATGCCAGCGAGGCTCGCTAGATAAGACAAAACCAACTAAATTGCTAGGGTATGACGGCGAAAAAGCATTTGCATTTTGTAATGTTATAATATAACATATCGTGCGTGTATTGAGAGTTCCTATGCCCGCCATTAAAAACCGTTACCTCGACATTATGGCTATTGGCCTGTCCGCCGTATGTGTCGTGCATTGTCTTGCCCTGCCGGTGATTTTCGCCATCTTGCCGTTTCTGGGCGCCTTTAACGAAAACCCAGTCGTGCATCGGCTGCTTGTGTCCGTAGCGGGGCCTTTGTGTGTTTTTGCCCTGGTCAGGTCCGGTGGTTGGAAACACTGGCGCCTGGTTGGTCTGGCCATCGCGGGCCTCGGGTTGCTCGGCGCAGCGGCGTTCTTGCCTGTGCTTGCCGTTTACGAGATGCCGATGAGTGTCGCAGGTGCGTCGTTACTGGCTGTGCTTCACCTCATCAATGCCCGCCAGCCCCATCACAAGGCGGCGTGCATGTCTTGATATGGATCGGGGGGTAGTGCTTTCGGAGCCTTATTACCCATACCGTCCAGAGCAAACCGCGCATAGATTCAAATCGATTCCTGATGACCTGTGCCTTAGGTCTCTATGCATGAGGCGATGGTGGGTAATCAGGAGGCGATGATGAGCGACGACCATCTGTCAGCCAGGCCACCTCGCGGCGACAAAGGTAGTCATGGGGACGTTAGTGGCGATGTTAGCCGGCGGAAGGCAAAATCAAGCTCTGATCCCGCCGCCCAGGATGATCCGGTCGTGGAGCCATCCCAAGGCGGCGCGGAAGAGGCGGCGCCCCCGCCGACCTCGACGCCCGACGCCTCCGTCAAGGCGGAGATCCTGCTGTGGCTGCGTAGAGGCCGTGACGGGCTGAAAGCTTTTTCGCTGGGTGTGTGGACGGGTTTGCGTCGTCTTCCGGCGTGGGGGCAGGGCGTCCTGGCCCTGGCTGTGTTGGTAGTCGGTGCCATCCTCATTTTTCTGGCGCAGCCTAACTGGGACTGGGCGCGCCCGACTGTGGCGTCGATTGCCTCGGGCCGCCTCCACCGTCCGGTTCGTATCGACGGACATTTGCGGGTCCACCTGTTCAGCTTTACACCCAGCGCGACGGTTAGCGGCCTGAAAATCGGACAGCCGGACTGGGCGCGCGCCAGCACTCAGGGCAAAAATCTGGCAGATATCGACACAATTGCCGTAACGGCGGAACTGATGCCGATATTCATCGGACGACTTGTCCTGACGCGACTTCAGATCGATCGGCCTACCGTTCTGATGTTCCAGGACAAGGATGGCCGCGCCAATTGGGATTTCAGCGATGGTGCCGACAAGGCGAAGCCGACCAAGCTACCGCCTATCAAGAATTTTATCATAAACGACGGCAACCTGACGATTACCAGTCTTCAACGGGGGCTGAAGTTCAAGGGCAGCATCTATGCCCATGAACGGGCCGGATCCGGTCGGCAGGCCTTCGGTCTGACAGGGGAAGGCAGTCTGAACGATCGTGTGTTTCAGATGGATGCCACCGGCGGGCCGCTGCTTAATGTACGCACCAGCGTACCCTACCCGTTCGACATGAAGGTGCGTGCGGGCGACACCGAGCTTACGGCCAAGGGGCGCGTCATCCATCCGTTCAACCTCGGTCAGGTCGATGGTGTCGTATCGGTGAAAGGCGGCAACCTGGCTGATCTCTATTACCTGACGGGGCTGACCCTGCCCGATACCCCGGCGTATCGGGTGGTTGCTCAGGTGACGCGTAATGACCGCATTTATGCGATCGACCGCATCAGCGGCCGGATCGGCGGTAGCGACCTGGAAGGCGCGCTTAAGGTTGATACCCGCAATCAGGGACGGCCTTACCTGACCGGTGACCTTCGGTCGCGGCTGCTGGATATCAAGGACCTGGGCTCGCTGTTCGGGGCGACCGCCGCCAATAGGCCGCAACGGCCGGAATTGGCGGTATCACCGCAAGCGACAAAAGGCCGGCGCCTGCTCCCCGATGCCAAACTGGACATTGAGCGGGTGCGCGGTATGGACGCCAAAGTGCACTATCGCGCCATGTCGGTGAAGGCCATTCGCAACATGCCACTGCGTCAGGTGAGTTTAGGCATCGATCTGGACCACGGTCTTCTTGTGCTTGATCCCATCGATTTCAGCTTCCCGCAAGGGCGCCTGCAAGGCACTGCGCACATCGACGCGCGCGCGGCGACGCAGAAAAACAGTGTCGATATGAAGCTGACGGGTGCGCGTCTTCAGGATTTCATCCCGAACGTTGGCGGTTCCGAACCGCTGGAAGGTGTGTTGAATGCGCGTTTGCGGGTCACGGGTACAGGCAATTCCGTACACGCGGCGGCATCGACGGCGAATGGTGATTTCACCCTGGTGGTGCCGGGCGGTAAGATTCGCCAAAGCCTGGCTGAACTGATGGGGATTAACGCGACCAAGGGTCTGTTTTTACTTCTGTCCAAGGACCGCCACGAAACAGACGTACGGTGTGCCCTGGCCGATTTTCAGATCGCGAATGGCATGATGCAAGCGCAGAATATCGTTTTTGACACCGATGTGGTGCGGGTCGACGGACGCGGCAGCGTCAATCTCAAGGATGAAAGCGTGAAGCTGATCTTGAAGGGCAAGCCGAAAAAATTCCGCTTGGTGCGCATTAATGCGCCGATCGTTATCGGTGGTCACATGTCAGCACCAAAATTCGGTATCGATCCCAATTCGGCCTTGGCGCAGGGCGGATTGGCAGTCGCCTTTAACACCGTTCTGCCCTTCATCAATATCGATTACGCCAAGGATGCCAATTGTATAGCTGTGATGTCGGAAGCCAAGGCGCAGGGCGCGCCCACTGCCAAGACCAGTCCGGCCTCACGCCATTAAAGAGAGGTCCCAAAAAACGAAAGGGCCTATCTGAGCAGGTTGAGCAGACTGTTGGTATTCAAACTGGACAAAACTTGTGCGGATGCCTGAACCGCGACCTGGGCCTGTTGTAGATCCGTATAGGCCTTTGCCAGGTCGGCCGAGGTTTTGTTGGTGACCAGTTGTTCAAGCGACGCGGACTGCCCCTTCAATGAGGCCTGGGTGTTCTCCACCCGCTTTTGCAGAGTGCCGTTCAGTGAGCCCTGTTCCAGTATCTGATTGTAGACCGTGTTGAACTCTTGCGACTTGGCCGTCAGGAACGTTTTTTGGCCGTCGGTCAACTGCTCGCCAAACGGTCCGGTGGTGGGATCGTCGTTGTAGTTCTGGATATCTTTATAGATGCCCATCAACTGCGTCCCGAGATCGGAAGCCAGCATACCAGTCTGGAGCGTCGTATTGGCGTCTATCTGCGAGCTTTTTTTGATCGTGCCGTTGGTGAAGACGCTGGTAGCTGAGGCCGCCGCGCCAAGTTGGGACATGGTGGAGACATTTACGGGCACCGCATCATTGCCGCCGGCGAACAGGTACTGGCCGTTGTGCTGGTAGTTCAGGCCGGATAGCGCCGAGGAAAAGGTGCCCTGAAGGTCAACCATCACGGTCGAACCGCTACCGTTGGCCAGGGCGCTCATTATGCCATCCTTGGCAGCGGTGACGGAGTCGCCCAGAGTGGTAATGGCGACATCCTGGCTGCCCAGGCGATCAGACACGGTCTGAGCCACATCGAGGTAGCTGTTGGTCCGCGATAAGGACGACTGGTAGGAGGCGATGACTTCGGAGCCCCGTCCGTATCCCATGAGATCGGTGGAGATTTTCTGGGTCGACAACTGATTGTTGGCGCTGGCCTGGCGGTCTTGCGCCAGTGACAGATTGTTCAGGGCGTTGGCCCAGCTTGCGGCGGTGGAAATACGCATGGTGGTTATTTAACCATGTTGAGAAGGGTGTCATACATGTCCTTGGCCGCCTGAATAAGACGGCCGGAGGCGCTGTATGCTTGTTGAAAGGTGGTGAGATTGACGAGTTCCTCGTCAAGATTAACGCCTTGTGCGCTATCCAGGCGGTTTGACGCTTCGCTGAGCAGGGCGGCATTGCTGTCCTTGGACGATTTCGCGGTGGCGGCCAAATTGCCAACCTGGCCAGCCAGGTCCGAGCCATATCTTTGCAGCGTCGATGTTCCACCGGAATTCAACCCCGCCTTATTAAAAGTTACCGATGTGTTGGCGACGGCCGCCAGAGACAGTCCACCGGCACCATCGGCCTTGTTCAGCGCACCCGTGCCACCTGCTGCGGACAGGTTGACATGGGCCAGGGCCAACTTGCTCGGATCGTTCAGGACCGTCTGTGCGACCGTGAGATGAGAGGCAAGGGTGCCGGCCGTATCGCTCAGACCGAAGAATTGGCTTAGAGAGGCGCCCGTTCCATACCGTTTGGTATCATCGCCGCTCACTGACAAGGTGGTGGCGGGATTGCCGTAACCGCTGAACGACAAGGTGCCACTGGCATCCAGGGAGAAAACGCCATACTTGCCCATGCCGGTGGTGGTGTCGTTGAGGCCGTCGAGCAGGTTCTGCATTGTGCTGCCGGAGGGCACCTGGAAATTCACCGTCGCCAAGGCGGACCCCGCGCCGGACTTCACGGCGAAATTGACGACGCTTCCGGCTGTGAAGCCATGGTTGTCGCTGCCGCCCAAGCCGGTATTATAACGGGTCGGAACGTCGGATGTTACAAGGTCGTTCAGGCCGAAGAACTGTGAAAACCCTTGGCCCTGCTTGTTCGATGGCGTTGTGGCGTCGTCAACTATGGCCACGCCGTCATTGCCGCCAGAACCTGCCGCAGTGACTGACATCGCGCCATTGCTAAAGTTCAATGTCGCGGCGCCGCCGAGCGCCCCATTGATGTCATTGACAAAGTTGGTGGGATCAAAGCCGGCAGCGGCGCCGCCGTCATAGGTGTACTGATTGGTGCTGAAATCGATTTGCAGTGTGTGGGTAATGTTGCCGGTCGAACTGAGTGTGGTGATCGTGGTCTTACCGGTGAAGCCGGCTATGGCTTCCTGTTCCGACAGGCTGGTATTTTTGCCGGTCAGGCTGGCGGGGGCCGGTGCCGACGATGAGGCATTATGCGCTGCGTTTACCTGGGCAGCGAACTGGTTGACATATTCGTTGAGCTGGCTGTTGACGGCGGGCGCCGTATTATCACGTATATCCAGCAGGCCTTTGATTTCACCAGAGCTCAGATTATCGGCCAGGTCACGCGTTTCTCCGTTGATACCGTTGACCGTGATAGGGCCGAAACTGGTGGTCGCATCGACACCGGCCGCCGGCGTATAGCTCAAGGTGGCGTAGGCGCCGCCATCTGTCAGAAGCATACCGGTCTGAGTGCGCAAGGTGACGCCGCCATTGGCATTCTGGCTCACCTTTACGTCCAGCAGTTTCGACAACTGGCTGATATAGCTGGCCTGGGTCGTCTGGGCGCCGGTCGCATCGCCACCGACGACAGTCGTGGAGGAGATGGTCGAATTCAGCTGGCTGATGTTTTTCAGTAGATCGTTCACCGAACTGACATCGGTGCCGATACGTGTATCGGCGTCGCCCCGTATGGTCTGGATCTTGGTTGAGATACGGTTGCCTTCCGACAGGAAGCTCGACAGATTACTCAGCGCCTGTTGCCGCCCGGCCGCCGAGGTCGGATCCTCACCCAGGGATGCGAAGGCGGAAAGGGTGGCGCTGCCTTGATTGAACAGGTTGTTGGTATCGGTTATGTCGCCGAACTGAGACTGGATCTGGTCGAGCAGTTCGTAGGTCGCTTCCGATTGGGAGGAGGCGGACGTGGCCTTCAACGCCGCCGCCTGCAGGAACTGGTCTGCAGCCAGTGTGACCTTGCCAGAGGTCACGCCCATGCCGACGCCGCCGGTGACAAGACTCTGCTGTTGCGATACCTTGCGGATGTAGCCCGGCGTGTTGACGTTGGCCATGTTGTCGGAAACGATCCGCAACTGGTCCTGCGCCGTCATCAGACCCGACACGCCGATGTTCATGATCGAATTCAGCGACATGGTAAAACCTCAATAAGGCCCGAAATGCCCTTGCGCTTAGGCAAAGCCTGCATATGACCCGGCAATTTTGACCGGGTATTGTTACGGTTGGATTTTAAAAAAGCTATTCTTTTCATACGCTTAATTTTTCTTCCAAACTCAGGCGAGGCATGTTCGCGTTTACAGTTTCAATTCGCGTGCCATCTACAGGTTCGCGCGCGGGCGCGGAAGCTTAATACCGGGCAGGCGCAGGCGTTGCGCGCGTTCATTAAGCGCCATCGGAAGACTCTGTCGTCGTCAATTTTGCAGGTCAGTATCCGGCGGGGGCGCGTTTGAGGCGCACCCTGCCAAAAAAGCCGGTGATATAGGCAAATTTGACCATAAGACTGGGCAGGAGTGTCGCCGTCAGAGGCGTGATTTTTTTCAATAAATATAAATATATCAATATACTAACTTCTGGCCCGCCATTTGCAAGACGCTCTGCGATGGAATGCGCAAAATGCGTTGACTGTGTTGGATACGGCCTGGCGCAATAGGCGTCGGGCAGATCAGCCTGCTTTGCGCGGATAGTCCATGTCGTTTGACACCAGAGCCCTACCTGCCTCCGCGCCCAGTGCGCCCGTGGCGGAGCCGCGCGCAACGCCCGACGCTGGTTATACGACGGCCGGGCCTTCGACGTTCGAAACCATGATGGCCGCAGCAAATGATGTCGCGGCAAATCAGACCGATGCGAAACCGGGCGAAGCGAAGCCGTCAGGGGCAATGCCGTCGCCGAATCCATCGGACGTGACGGGGACGGAAGCCGGTGTCCGGACAGCATCGACGCTCGTGATACTGCAGGCGGCTGCCGAATCCGGCGCATCGAACGTGGCGACCACCGCCGCCGATCCAAACGCCACCGCCGATCCAAACGAAACCGCCGATCCAAACGAAGCCGGTAATCTGAAGGGCAGTGCGAATACCGGCAAGGATGTAAGCCGCCGTCCCGCGGTGGCGACGAACAGCAATGCCGCCAGCGTGGCGACGGCGGACACATCGGACAAGGGGATTGCCCCACTTGTGTCGCCCGTCATCACCGCCGCGTTGATGGCCGGCCAAATGCCGCCGACGGAGAGCGAGGCGGACGTCAAGCCAGTTGAGCGAGACGGTAAGGCCAAGACGGACAAGGACGGCAAAAGCATCGCCGTGGTAGCGGATGCCGCTGTGGGGCAGCCACCGCTCGCCGGTACGCCGGACAGCGTGATTGTGGTGGCCACGCCAACGCAAACCTCAGTCGCGAACCCAGCCGTAATGCCGCCCAAAGTCGACACGACGGGCGACAAGACGGACGATAAGATCGGTGCCAAGACAGGTAATAAGACAGGCGATAAGGTCGGCGATAAGGTCGGCGATAAGACAGGCGATAAACTCGGTGAAGCGACAACCGACCGGGCGAAATCACCCGCGCCCCAATTGCCTTTGGTGAGCGCCGGCCAAAACGCAAGCACGCCCGAAAAGAACAATGCTGGATTTGCCGGTCTGATTGACGGCGGTGTTTCCGACAAGAGCCCGGCCGATAAGGCTAACCGTACGCTGGAAGCCGTGAGCGCCTCGATACCCAAGGCAGATACAGCACCTGTCGCATCCGGTTTTTCCCTTACAGCCGCCACGCCGGCAAGCAGCCAGGCGGGCTACGCAACGCTCCAGGCTGATCCAAATGCGTCTTTGCTGTCGCAGAATGCCGTCGACAATCTGAACGCCCTTAGCGTGCAGATCAACAAGCGTCTAAGCGAAGGGAACACCAAGTTCGCGATGGAACTGCACCCTGCGGATCTTGGCCGTGTCGATGTCGCTCTGACCATCGCCAAGGATGGCCAGATGACGGCGCATCTCAGCTTTGACACAGCGGTTACCGCCGAAGTCTTCAGCCAGCACGAGGCGGATCTGCGTCATCAACTGACGCAAACCGGTCTGCAACTGGCTGACGATGCTCTGACCTTTTCCTCGCGTGTAAAGCCGGTCGAAATGGCCGCTGTTACCCATACCAATACGGAAAACCGTTCTCAGGACAGCCTGTCTCAGGGCGGCTCGCAGCAAAATGGGTCCGGTGCGCAGCAGCAGGCTATGCTGAACGACCAGCAAGGCCGTCAGCAACCCAATGCGCAACATCTCGCTCGCGCCCTGGCCAATGCCCGTCAGGTTGCCGATGCGGCGGATGCCGATGCGTCTATCGATGCCGCCCTTGCAAACCCGTCCCGTTTCACTTCCTCGCGCCTTGCGCTTAACCTTATCGTCTAGGACTTTACCATGGTCACCGGCGTTTCAAACTCCCCGACTGCCGCCAATGCGGCGACTTCCAAGGACACATCATCCTTAGCGGGTAATTACACCACCTTCCTGAACCTCCTCACGGCCCAGATCAAAAACCAGGATCCGCTGTCGCCCATGGACACCACGCAGTGGACCAATCAGCTGGTCCAGTACTCGTCGGTCGAGCAGCAGATCAAGTCCAATGGATATCTCGCCACGCTCGCAAGCCAGAATAGTCAGGGCAATATGAATGCGGCCGTTGGTTATATCGGTAAGACCGTTGTCGCCGACCAAGATCAGGCCATGCTGAAGGACGGCAGCGCATCCTGGCAATATGCCCTGGGCGCCAGCGCCAATACGGTGGGCCTGACGATTAGTGATTCCGATGGCAATGTCGTTTGGAAAGGCAACGCCGACAGCTCGCAACTGGCGTCCGGCGTTCACGATTTCTCTTGGGATGGCAAGAACACCGCCGGCCAGGCGGTGAAGGATGGCGTCTATACCTTGTCGGTCACGGCCACGAATACCGCCGGGACGGTCGATGCAGCCGTTGGCATCAAGGGCGTCGTCAATTCAGCGGCCAATGCCGACGGAACGATTTTGCTTAAAATTGGCAACACGTCCGTCCCCCTGACTAGCATCACCAGCGTTTCCTGATTTCCCCGCTTACCGGAGCTTAATCCATGAGTATCAATGCCGCCATGCAGTCGGGCGTTACCGCCCTTGCCGCCAACGCAACCGCGCTGGCCACGATTTCCAACAATATCGCCAATTCGAACACGGCCGGTTTCAAGCGCGTCCTGACTAATTTCACTGATCTGGTGTCGGGCACCGGCTCGAACAAGAACGCCTTTTCCTCCGGCGGCGTCGTCGCCGTCAACCGCCAGGCCGTCACCAATCAAGGTGAACTGAACAGCAATACCGCAGGCTATTCACTCGGCATCGACGGACAGGGATTTTTCGTCGTATCGGACGGTACGCAGACGCTGAGCTCAGGCAGTTCGCTTCTGTTCTCGCGCGACGGCTCCTTTACGCCGGATACCGAAGGCAATCTGGTCAATGCCGGCGGCTTCTATCTGGAAGGCTGGCCTGCCGATACCAGCGGCAATATCACGACCTCAGCCACTGACGTTAATTTGCTCGCCCCAATTAATGTGACCAATGTCAACCGTAAGCCCGAAGCCTCGACGGCCATGCAGTTCAAGGCCAATCTGAATGCCGCGACGCCTGTTTCGACGGGAGCGGCCACCTACAATGCCGCCACATCGCCGATGTCGACCTATGCCACATCGCCCCTGACCTCGACGAAGCCGGATTCGACCATTTCAGCCTCCATCTCTGACTCGCTGGGGCAGGAACACTCCGTCACCATCTCGCTGCTCAGGATGCCGACCAGCACAGTCGCTGGTCAGACGCAATGGAGCTACGAAATTTCGTCACCCGACGTCACTTCAGGCGGTACGCCCGATCTGCACCAGATTGGTACCGGCAGCCTGTTTTTCGACTCGAACGGCAACATGAATTTCACCGATTCGACAGGTCCGCTGTTCAGCGGTTACACCATCGCCGCGTCGGGCAGCACGGGGGCGGTCGGCACCCCAGCTTGGAACAGCAGCGTAGGCGCCGGTGCGCAGACGATCAGCATGGGCTTCAACCAGACAACCCCGGCAAGTTCGACGAGCCTGCTTACCCAGACCACGGGCGATTCTACCACGACGTCGATCAAGGCCAATGGTACCGAATTCGGCACCCTGTCCAAGGTTGAAATTGGCAAGAACGGTCTGGTCACCGCCATTTACAACAATGGCAATACGCGTGTCCTGGCCCAGGTTGCCATCGCCACCTTCCTCAATGCCAATGGCCTGACATCGGTCACAGGCAATGCCTATCAGGTGTCGACCGATTCCGGCGCCTTTTCGCTGAAGACTCCGGGCAGCGGCGGGTCCGGCAGTATCGAAGCCAATACACTTGAAGCCTCGACTGTCGATCTCGCTCAGGAATTCACAGGCCTGATCACCACCCAGCGCGCCTATTCGGCGGCGTCGAAGATTGTCACCACAGCAGATGAAATGCTGCAGGAACTGCTCAGCATCAAGCGCTAGACACGTCAATCAGGGTAATTAAGCAAGTCTTTATTACCTTGTTCCAATCTATACTGGCATGTAATCTCAAATACTAATAGGTGTTGAACTAGAAGCTGTTATCTTAACGCATAATAAACAGAGTATTAACGATATCTTTCCGATAAATTTACGCCATATTTACTATGGCGATTAAGCGGATGTTTAAGGAGGTCGTGTAGATTGCTCTCATGTGATGGTAACAAAGGCAAAACGCCATGCTTCAAGAGCAACGCCGCGATAACAAAGGCGAAAAATACGTGATTGGTCCTACCGGGGCAAAATTGACTCTAGCCGACCTGCCGCCCGCCGGCACGGAACGTTGGGTGATCCGCCGCAAGGCTGAAGTCGTGGCTGCCGTTCGTGGCGGTCTGCTGACCTTCGATGAGGCGTGCGAACGCTATAATATTACCTCGGAAGAGTTCCTGGGTTGGCAAAAGGCCATTGAAAATCATGGCATGGCCGGTCTGCGTACGACCCGAATCCAGAGCTACCGTTAAATCAGGCGGTATATAAGAGATTTAGCAGCCACGCGTGGACTCCGCGCGTGGCTGTCATCTTATCAGGTTGTTGCCCAAGCGCGGCGCGGTCGCACCGAGCTGGATCTGGGCAACGCTAAGCGGGCTATATTTGTAAATCTTAACGATTTGTGGTAACGTCAAACCCAAGCCAATCAAGCGTTTTTGTCCACGCGCCTGATTAAATTCATAAAATTAACGCCACCAATTAACCCGCAATTAACCCAGCACTGGGAAATTACTGCCTAGTTCTAAGGCAGCGTGTGTTTGTGACGCCTGCCATAATGGTGATGGGGCGTATAACGCGTGGATTCGTTTTTCGCAGGCTTACAGAGGTTCGGTGTCGGACGGCTGACGGCGATCCTCGGCGCGGCGGGTGGGGCTGCGGCTGTTCTGGCCGCCATCTTTCTGCACTTGACCGCGCAACCCCAGGCGCTGCTCTATTCCAACCTCGATCTGAAAGAAGCCTCCCAGATCACCACCAATCTGGATCAGGCGGGTATCAAATACACCGCCCAGGGCGATGGGTCGACCATCATGGTCAATCGCGACGAAGTCGCACGGGCGCGGATGCTTCTGGCAGGCAAGGGGCTGCCGACGGCGGCTTCGGTCGGATATGAAATCTTCGACAATGCGCCGGCACTCGGTCAGACCGAGGCTGTGCAGAACCTCAATAACAAGCGCGCCCTGGAAGGCGAACTGGCCCGCACTATCACGACGCTGAAGGGTATTTCCTCGACGCGCGTCCATCTGGTTATGCCCAACCGTGAACTGTTCAGCGAAGTGGCGCAGTCTCCGACGGCCTCGGTCGTTGTTGGCCTGTCGGGTGCCGACCTTGGGGCTGATCAGGTCCGAGCCATCCGTAATCTGGTAGCGGGTGCGGTGCCCAATCTGAAGCCCGAAAACGTCACCCTGGTCGATGATCGCAACCATCTTTTGGCGGCGGGCGGCGAAGGCGAGGACAGCCTGGGTGGCATGGGGGCGATGCGGAAGAGCCAAATCGAGGATTCGTACCGTAAGCGCATCACCGACATTGTCGAGGGCGTTGTCGGCCCTGGCGCCGCGCGGGTTACGGTAACGGCGGATCTCGATCAGACCTCTACGACCAAGGAGCAGGTCGAATATAATCCGGATGGACAGGTTGTCCGCTCGACACGGACCGAAG
Organism: Asticcacaulis sp. AC466; assembly: GCF_000495815.1. Lineage (GTDB taxonomy): Bacteria > Pseudomonadota > Alphaproteobacteria > Caulobacterales > Caulobacteraceae > Asticcacaulis. The sequence goes on from NZ_AWGE01000001.1 coordinate 459,280, forward strand.
AGTCGAAGGACAAGACGGCGGACCCCAACTCCAACGGCGCCGTAACGGCTTCGGCGAACATTCCCGGTGGTCAGCAAACGCCGGGCGGCTCGACTTCGACGAATGAGAGCGGCACGACGTCCGAGCTTACCAACTACGAAATTTCGACCACAAAGACGACATCTGTCAAAGCGCCAGGGGACATCAAAAAGCTGGCCGTCGCCGTCGTCGTTGATGGCACTCTGACTCCGTCCAAGGACGGCAAGGCGCCGCCGGCCTACGCTGCACGGTCGCCGGAAGACATGAAAAAAATCGAAGAGCTGGTACGCAACGCCGTGGGCATCGATGCCAATCGCGGTGACCAGATCGTGGTGACCAACCTGCGTTTCAATCACGGGGAAATAGACAGCGGCGCTGGCACACTGGCCAAGAAGTCGATGTTCGATTTCGACAAGAATGACATCATGCGGGCCGCCGAGGTTGCCGTGTTGTTTATTGTGGCCTTGCTGACCATCTTCCTGGTTGCCCGCCCGTTGCTCAAATATATCGGCTCCTCTCCGGCCACCTACCTGGCCGCCGCCAATGGCGGCGGTGCGCTGGCGGGGCCTGGCGGCATAGCCATGGCTGGCGCAGAACATGGACCGGGTATCCCGGGCCAATCCGGCGGCGCGCTGGACTTCAAGCCGGGACCCGGTGGGATGGTGCCCGTCGCCGCCGAAAACAGCAGTATCGACATCGCGCGCATCGAAGGACAGGTAAAGGCATCCTCGGTCAAGAAGGTTTCTGAATTCGTTGATCGCCACCCGGAGGAATCGGTATCGATCCTGCGGTCCTGGCTGCACGATAGTTAGGGGCCGGTCATATGAGCCGTAAAAATGCCATTGATGACCCCAAGCGTCTTTCCGGTGTGGAAAAGGCGGCCGTCGTCCTGTTGGCGTTGGGGGAGGACCACCTCCAGCTCTGGCAGGCGCTCGACGAGGAAGAGATCAAGGAAATCTCTCAGGCTATGTCATCGCTCGGCACGGTAGCCTCCCATGTGGTCGAAGACCTGCTGGTCGAATTCGTCTCGGGCATGAGCAATTCCGGCACCATCATGGGGTCGTTCGAGCAGACGCAGCGCTTGCTCGGCAACTTCCTGCCGCCGGAAAAAGTCGAATCCCTGATGGAAGAAATCCGGGGCCCGGCTGGCCGGACCATGTGGGACAAGCTCGGCAACGTCAACGAAGCTGTGCTGGCTAACTATCTCAAGAACGAATATCCGCAAACCGTTGCGGTCGTGCTGTCCAAGATCAAGGCCGATCACGCTGCCCGCGTGCTGTCATCCCTGCCTGAAGATTTCGCGCTCGAATGCGTGCAGCGGATGTTGCGCATGGAGCCGGTGCAGCGCGAAATCCTCGACAAGATCGAGCAGACATTGCGCGTCGAATTCATGTCCAACCTGGCGCGGACGTCGAAGCGCGACAGTCACGAATTGATGGCGGAAATCTTCAACAATTTCGATCGTCAGACCGAAAGCCGCTTTGTGGCCGCCCTGGAAGAACGCAACCGCGAATCCGCCGAACGCATTCGGGCGCTCATGTTCGTCTTCGAAGATCTATCGAAACTCGATCCCGGCGGGGTTCAGACCCTGCTGCGTGCTGTCGAAAAGGATCAGTTGGGGCTGGCGCTGAAAGGGGCCTCGGACAGTCTGCGCGATATGTTCATGTCCAACATGTCCGAACGCGCCGCCAAGATCATGCGCGACGATATGGAAAGCATGGGGCCTGTACGCCTGAAGGACGTCGACTCGGCGCAGATGGCTATGGTTCAGGTCGCCAAGGACCTTGCCGCCAAGGGTGAAATCATGCTGGCCGGTCAGGGAGGGGATGATGAACTTATTTATTAATCTGTGTTTACATCGCCTCTACCCTAACCCCTTCGTCGCGGCAGTTGTTGCGCGAGAGTGGATAATAGGAAGGGGCGCATGACCTTTCCCGTTCACAAAAAATTCGAGTTCGGCACCGTTTTCGGCGACAGCGGTGACGTTGTGGCGCGCGCGGCCCCGCCACCCAAGAAGTTCTTCACGCCTGAAGAGGTTGAGGATGTCCGCAGGACAGCCTATGCCGCCGGTGAAAGCTCGGCGACAGCACGGGCCCAGATGGCTCAGGCGGCTGCTTTGCAAACCTTTTCCGACGCGGCGCAGCAGGGATTGGGCGGGCTGACCGAAGTCATTCGCGAACATAAGGCGGCTGCGGTGCGTCTGGCCCTTGTCTGCGCGCAGAAAATCGCGGCCGAGGCGCTCGATCGTTTTCCCGGCGCCCCCCTCAAGGCGGCGCTCGACGCCTTGGGCCAGGAAATAGAGCCGGCGACGCGCCTGGTGCTGTTTACCAACAACGCCTCCGACGAGGTGAAGGTCGCCGCCGAGGAAGCCGCTATGATGGCGGGTTATCAGAACGGCGTGCAGTTCCGCGACAACCCCACCCTGCCCAAAGGTGCGTTCGAGGTGGTGTGGAGCGACGGCCGCGCCGAATACAATCCGAAATCCGTATTCGAGGTCCTCGAACGCGCACTCAACGAAGCCCTGGATGCCGAGTCCTATCACCAATCCCGCGCGCAAGCCGCGCATGAGTAAGGAATAACAGCCATGGCCGATTTAGGTCTGGAAGATTTTGGCGACGGTACTGGTCCGGCTGCCGATGAAGAAGGCGAAAAGTCTGCCGCCGATCTGGCGCCCGTCTTTGACGTGCCGGTCAACATCTCGGCCGTGCTGGGCAAGTCCTACATGTCGGTGTCGCAGTTGCTGAAACTGGGGCAGGGCAGCGTGCTGGAACTTGACCGCAAGGTCGGTGAGGCGATCGATATTTACGTAAACAACCGCTTGGTCGCGCGCGGTGAAGTGGTCGTGGTCGACGACCGCCTGGGCGTAACCATGACGGAAATTATTAAATCGGAAGATGCGGGTAACTAAGCCATGAGACTTCTCGTTGTTGGAAAACTGAGCGGCCAGCTCTCGGCCGCGGTCAAGATGGCCATGGAAACCGGCGCTAAGGTGGCGCACGTCGAAACCCCCACTCAGGCGACGGAAGCCCTGCGAAAAGGGCAGGGCGCGGATCTGTTGATGGTCGATTATGAACTCGACATCAAGACGTTGATCGAGGCGAACGAACGTGAACACATCTTCGTTACGGTCGTGGCCTGCGGCGTCAATCCCGACCCGCGCAAGGCGGCCTACGCCATTTCGCAGGGCGCCAAGGAATTTATTCCCCTGCCGCCCGATGCCGAACTGATCGCAGCCGTCCTCGCCGCCGTTTCCGACGATTCCCGCCCGCTGGTCACCAACGATCCGTCGATGCAGGCGGTGATAAAGCTGGCCGATCAGGTCGCTGCTTCGGATGCGTCGATCCTCATCACCGGGGAAAGCGGCGTCGGTAAGGAAGTCATGGCGCGCTACCTGCACGAAAAGTCGAAGCGATCGTCGCGGCCGTTCATTTCTGTCAACTGCGCCGCTATTCCGGACAATCTTTTGGAATCGGAGCTGTTCGGGCACGAAAAGGGCGCCTTTACCGGCGCCATGGCGCGGCGGATCGGAAAGTTTGAAGAGGCCGACGGCGGCACATTGCTGCTCGACGAAATCTCCGAAATGGATACGCGGCTACAGGCAAAGCTTCTGCGCGCGCTCCAGGAACGGGTGATCGACCGCGTTGGCGGGGCGCGTCCGGTGCCGGTCAATATCCGCATCCTGGCGACGTCGAACCGCAATCTGGCCCAGGCCGTCAAGGAAGGCGCGTTCCGCGAAGACCTGCTTTACCGCCTCAACGTCATTAATCTGGCCCTTCCGCCGCTGCGGGAGCGCCCGGCTGATATTCTGGCCCTATCGGAATATTTCGCCAAGAAGTATTCGGAAGCTAATGCCATTCCGCTCAAGCCGATCTCGCTGGAGGCCAAGCGTCGGTTGCAGGCCCATCCGTGGCCGGGCAATGTGCGTGAGCTGGAAAACGCCATGCATCGCGCCGTTCTATTGTCCGTTGGTACGGAAATCGACGCCGAAGCCATCCGTTTGCCGGACGGTCAGCCGCTGAATCCGGTCGCGCCTATTGGCTCCGATTACGTCGGCCGGGTTGCGCTGGCGGCGGAATCGGCAGCGCGATCCTTTGTGGGGTCTACGGTTGCGGAAGTCGAACAGAAGTTGATACTGGATACTTTGAGCCATTGTTTCGGCAATCGGACCCATGCCGCCAATATTCTCGGGATCTCGATTCGCACGCTGCGTAACAAGCTGAATGAATACTCGGCGGCTGGCGTATCTGTGCCAGCGCCGCAATCGGGCGCCAGTGCCGCTTAAGTTTAAACCTATTATATAAATCGCGATTTGCGGGCGGATTCGGCGATCACCACGCCGAGCCCGCCGGCGCCATAGGCGACAAAGTCTTTGGGATCGAAGCCCGTGCCAAGTACCACGCGGGCCAGGGCATTGTCATCCAAGCCCAACATGCCGACCAGGTTGTAAAACTGGCCGATTTCCACCGCCACGGCGATAATCAGGGTCAGAGCAACGGCAGGGATGACCGGCATCGGCGTGATTGCCCGGACTGTCAGGTAGATCAGCGCGACGACCAGGCTATCGCCGATATACGGACGCACCAGGCCATCATGCACGAAAACGGCGATCAATACCTCGATGAGGAAAACGGCCACCGCCGCGCCGGCATATCCGGGATGAAATCTGAGCATGGCCTGATTTACCGCGCACGGGCGGCGGAGGCGAGCCCCGTGCGGCGAAAAGCGCGGCCAGGTTTTGATGCGGCCAGGTTTTGATGCGGCCAGTCTTTGATTATGCGTCAGACGAAAAAAAGTATCCCTTTCACCACCGGGTGCGTTAAAAAACCGGACATGTCGCACGTCTTCAAATGGATGGATACGCCCGTCGGGCGCCTCAAACTGGTCGCCAGTCCCAAAGGTCTGGCTGCGGTCCTGTGGCCTGACGATTCTCCGCGCCGTGTGCCCTTGGGCGATGTGACTGAGGCGGTGGATCATCCGATCCTCGTCCACGCGGAGCGCGAACTGGCCGACTATTTTTCCGGACGCCGGACCGTCTTTTCCGTGCCGCTCGATTTCGCGGGCACAGCCTTCCAGACATCGGTGTGGCGGGCCTTGCTTACCATTCCGTTCGGCGAGACACGCAGCTATGGTCAGTTGGCGGCGCAACTGGGCAAGCCGTCGGCCAGCCGGGCGGTCGGTGCGGCCAATGGCAAAAACCCGATCTCAATTATCGCGCCCTGCCACCGCGTTATAGGTGCGTCGGGACACCTGACTGGCTTTGCGGGCGGACTGGAAACAAAGGCCTATCTGCTGCGTTTGGAAGGCGCGGTTTAGCCGGTCTACTTCTTTGTTTTTACGCGCTTTTTGATCCGAAAAGTGCATTACACTTTTCGGAAAGCGCTTTAAGACCCGCCTTAACGACTTGTTCACCATGGATCGGGTAATTTTTGCCTAGTCCGGACACCGGGCGTAAGCGCAATCCGAAGGAGCGGCCCGCCGCTGTCTGACAGATTACGCGCCCAATCCAAGTGCCCGGAGACCGCTTTTGGCTAATGCTGCGACGATACCTTTCAAGGCCTCCGAAATCGGCGGCTGGCTAAAGCGCGGCGAAGTCATCATGGCGGTCGGCGTGATCTCGATCATCGTGATCCTGATCGTGCCGATGCCGAGTTTCGTCCTCGACATCCTGTTGTCCCTGTCGATCACCTCGGCCATTCTGATCCTGATGACAGGCCTGTTCATCAAGAAGCCGCTGGAATTTTCGTCCTTCCCGACGGTGCTTCTGGTAACGACCCTGTTCCGACTGGCGCTTAACATCACCTCGATGCGCATCATCCTGACCCATGGCCAGGATGGGGGCGAGGCGGCGGGCGCGGTCATCCATGCCTTCGGCATGTTGATGACCCAGGGTAATTTCATTATCGGAGCGATCCTGTTCGCCATCCTGGTCCTCGTCAATTTCGTGGTCATCACCAAGGGCTCGGGTCGTATCGCCGAAGTCGCGGCGCGGTTCACCCTGGACTCGATGCCTGGCAAGCAGATGGCCATCGATGCTGACCTGTCGTCGGGCCTGATCGACCAAGAAGAAGCCAAGCTACGGCGCAAGGAGGTCGAACAGGAATCCGGCTTCTTTGGCGCCATGGACGGTGCGTCGAAATTCGTGCGCGGCGACGCCATCGCCGGTATCGTCATTACCCTGGTGAACATTGTCGGCGGTATCCTGATCGGTATCCTGCAACATGGCATGGATGCGGGCGAAGCCGCCAAGACCTACATGCTGCTGACCATCGGCGATGGTCTGGTGACGCAGATTCCAGCCCTGATCATCTCGATCGCCGCCGGCTTCCTGGTGTCCAAGGCGGGCGTCGATGGATCGGCCGACAAGGCCATCGTCCTGCAACTGGCCACTAATCCAGTGGCTTTGGGCGTCGTGTCGGCCGCATCGGGCGTCATGGGCCTTATCCCCGGCATGCCGATCCTGTTTTTCGGCGCCATCGCGCTGGGCACCGGAGCGCTGGCCTGGAAGATTGGCCGAAAGCTGCCACCGCCGACCAAGGCGGAACTCGCCGCCGCGGCCCAGAGTGCCGCCCCTCCGGAAGAAGAGCCGATTTCGGCGGCCCTGGCCATAGACGACGTGAAAATCGAGTTGGGCCTTGGCCTGCTCGGTCTTATCAACGATCTCGACGGCCGCAAGCTGACCGACCAGATCAAGGCGCTGCGCCGCACCTTGGCGCAGGAATACGGCTTCGTCATGCCGTCCGTGCGCATTCTCGACAATATGCGCCTGGCTAACCAGGGCTACACAGTACGTATCAAGGAAATGGAAGCGGGTACGGGCGAAGTGCGTATCGGCTCGCTCATGGCCATGGACCCAAGCGGGCGTCAGGTCGAATTGCCGGGCGAGCATATGAAGGAGCCTGCTTTCGGCCTGCCCGCGACGTGGATCGACGGTGCGCTGCGCGAAGAAGCCACCTTCCTCGGCTACACGATTGTCGATCCGGCCACAGTGATCACCACCCACCTGACCGAAATTCTCAAGGACAACATGGCCGACCTGTTGTCCTATGCGGAGCTGACGAAGCTGCTGCGCGACTTGCCTGCGGACGAAAAGAAGCTGGTCGAAGACCTTATCCCCGGCGTGGTGTCAACAGCCACCCTGCAACGGGTCCTCCAAGCCCTGCTCAAGGAGCGCGTGTCGATCCGCGATCTGCCGGCCATTCTGGAAGCCCTGGGGGAGGCGGCATCGCATACCAAGTCGATTACACAGATGGTCGAACATGTCCGTTCGCGTCTGGCGCGGCAACTGTGCTGGGCCAATCGCTCCGACGACGGGTCCCTGCCCATCGTTACCCTGTCGCACGATTGGGAAAACGCCTTTTCGTCGTCCCTGGTCGGTCAGGGTGAGGATCGCCAACTGACCATGGCGCCATCCGCGCTTCAGGACTTTATCCGCGCTGTGCGCGACACGTTCGAACGGGTGTCGATGAGCGGCGAAGTCGCCGTGCTCCTGACATCACCGACGATCCGGCCTTTTGTCCGCTCCATCGTGGAACGGTTCCGGGCCAATACGGTGGTGATGAGCCAGAACGAAATCCATCCGAAGGTGAAGCTGAAGACGGTTGGACAGGTATAGTAGGCCTGATGGTTCAGGCTTGAACGATGTTGTCACCGGCTTTACATCGGGGGGCTACGACCAGTTCAAGATATGGCGGCCCATTCATGACTTCCAATTCCAAGCCTGTGATATGGACGGCGCTCGATGCCGATGACCGGGAATTCACCCCGGCGGCGCGTGATTTTGTCGGCGCCATCCGCGCCCATGGCTGGACAGGCCATGATGATCACGACTGTAGCTATTCCATTGGGTTCCAGCGTGCCTTGGGCGTGCCGGAAATCGCCATTACCGGGCTTGATGCCGGCACGGCACGCGTTGTGCTGCGCGATGCCTGGCGGCTGATGGGGTCGGGAAAGCGCTACAAGATTGGCGTGCCATATGGCGACTTCCTGCACGATTGTCGCGTCGTTTTCCAGCCGGTCGCCAAGCGCCATTTCGAAAGCCAGCTTGGTTGGGCGCGCTGGTTTTATGCGGGTGACGACTTCGATTGCTGGCAAATGGTGCTACCGGACGGTGACGGACATTTTCCCTGGGAAGGCGGCTATGACGATAGCGAGACGCAGGCCGATCTGTCCGAAGGCGGGTGGAGCGGGCGGGTCCTTTAACCATACCTACCGACAGAACCACTTGACAACTCAGGGGTAAACGCCTTTTAGCTAAGGCGCGGACGACAAAATTCGCCTTTTCGGCGTTTTGTCGAATGAGTTTTTTTGGGGAAGTCGTATGCAGCGTACCATCAGACAGGTGTTCGGCACCACGCGCCCCCGGGACATCTGGAACGATCTCCTGACTTTCGACCGGCTTGTGTCGAAGCCCATTGTGCACATTGTTTACTGGTGCGGTCTGGGCCTATTGTTTATCTGCGCGCTCGGCTGGCTCGGCATAATGATCGGCACGGGGATAAAGGATGCCTCCGTCATGGGGTGGCTTCTGTCCTTTGGCCTGACCGTGGTTGGGTTTCTAGGCTTTCTGATCGGCGTCCTAGCCTGGCGGTCCGTATGCGAATTCTACCTGGCGGTCATGAACATTTCCGAAGATTTGCGCTACCTGCGCCAATTTCAGGAAAAGCTGACCCAGCCCGGCGCCAATCCGGCGCCAACGCCGGCCGGGGATACGACAACGGCAATGGATGTCGCTACAGCCGCCCCGCCGCCACCCGCGGCGCCGACCGATCCAGAAAAGAACCTGCTCGAAGATCCGTTCTTCCGTCCCCGCTTCGAAAAGCGCGAATTCTAACGCTTTCCGAGGCGTATGACACACGTTTCGGATCAAAAAGCGCGTAAAAACAAAAAATTAGAGCGTTACGGATTTGGCGAATATATGGGCGAGCGGCTTTGGCCGGCCTTGGCGGTCGAACAGGACCGGCTCATCCGGAAGCAGGTGTTGTCCGCCCTGCGGCGTATTCAGCCAGGAATCGGAATCGCGCAACGCCCACAGTGTCACGCCGTAGCGTTGCGTCGCGGGTATGTCGCCATAGGCGGTCAGAAGTTCTTCCAGCAGCCGCGCCTGTTTCAACCGGGGCTCGGCGATATTGGCGGTCAGATCGCCACGGACAGAAATATCCAGTTCGGACACGTGTACGATCAGGCCCAGCGAGGCGATATCGCGCAGGGCCTGGGTGATCAGGCCGGGCTGAAGATCGGCGGCGATGTGGGTCTGCGTGCCGATGCCGTGCAAAGGCGCACCGTCCTTCAATAGGCGTTCGCACAGCTTGAGGAAGGTCGTGCGCTTCTTTGGTGTGAATTCGAGATTATAGTCGTTAAGGAACAGGATGGCGCTCGGATCGGTGCGATGGGCGGCTTCGAAAGCCAGTCCGATATAGTCGTCGCCCAGCACCTTGCGCCACAGGCAGTCGCGCAGGCCACGGCCGTCATCCCATATGGGTTCGTTGACAACGTCCCAGCCGCGTATCCGCCCTTTGTAGCGTCCCATGACGTCGGAAATATAGGCGGCATAGGCATTGAGAAAGGCGTCAGGATTACCAGCCAGCGCCTGGAAATGTGTGCCGTCCTGAGCGTACCAGATCAGGGTGTGGCCATGCACGTCCATACGGTTTTGGGCGGCAAAGGCCATCAATGCATCGGCGCGGTCGAATTTCAGGCTGCCATCCGGCTGGAGGATATACTCCATCTTCATTTCCCATTCGGCGCTCAGCCGGGAGAAATGGGTCGTGGCGAGGTTTGCCCAAGCTGGGTCGGCCATGCGGCGCGCGGTCGTGGCGACGCCGAGCGGATAGGGGGCGATGGACTTAAGCGGTGGCACCTGACCATAGGGCGCGTCGGCGCAGGCGGTCATGGGCAAAACAGCGAGCGCGGCCGCGCCGGTTAACACGCCGCGACGATGCATAATCAGGCACGCTTCATACGCAGGGCCGCTTCGTCGAGCGCGGCGTTTTCAATACGCTTGTCGTTGGCGATGCGCTTGAGGTGGCTGAGTTCAGCAACGTGTTCGAACTTCTTCAGGTCTTCGAAGGCCATGCCAAGCGAATCGCGCACGCCTTCTTCTTCGCGCACGATCAGTTCAAGGTCGGCGCTGACGGCATCGCGGCGATGCTTGAAGCCCATCTTGTAAGCGCTCAGGCCGTGGCTGAGGCTGGCGTCCTGCGAGGCGCGGACACATTCCAACTCATATTCGGCGTCGAGAGTGGCGATTTTCATTTCCGCATGGGTGCGGCGGGTGACGACTTCAGCCAGACGTTTTTGCAGAGTTTCGACCTCAAATGTGGACAGGCGGATAAGAGACTTGGCCCACTTGGTCATAGGGAAACTCCGTTACATGTGTCTGGTGTTCAAGGCCGGCAGAGCCTTGCCGAAAGCGCGCTTCCGGCGGGTCGAAATTAACCCTTGCTAAGAATATCGGCCAAAAGAGTAAAGGACTCGTCAAGAGGTGTGTACTCTTCCTTACCTTGACGTAAAAATTGCTCGATGTCCGGGTTGAGAATAATGGCGCGATCGACGTCTGGATCGGCACCGGACCGGTAGGCGCCGATGCGGATCAATTCTTCCATATTGGCATAGCTGGACATCACCTTGCGCGCCTGACGCACCACTTCGCGTTCTGGTATCGATTGGCAGTCGGGCATGGTCCGGGAGATGGATTTAAGAACATCAATGGCCGGAAAGCGGCCACGTTCGGCTATGGTGCGGCTCATGACAATGTGCCCGTCCAGGATACCGCGCACCGCGTCCGCAATCGGCTCGTTATGATCGTCGCCATCCACCAGCACGGTGAACAGACCGGTGATGGGGCCGGTCTGGGTGCCGTCTTCCAGCATCGGGCCGGGGCCAGCGCGTTCGAGCAGCTTGGGCAATTCAGCGAAACAGGTCGGGGTGTAGCCCTTGGTCGTTGGCGGCTCGCCGGTGGCCAGGCCGATTTCACGCTGGGCCATGGCAAAGCGGGTGACTGAGTCCATCAGGCACAGGACTTCCAGGCCCTGATCACGCAGGAACTCCGACAGGGCGAGGGTCATATAGGCGGCTTGACGCCGCTTCAATGCCGGCTCATCCGAGGTGGCGACCACGACTATGGCCCGTTTCAGCCCTTCTGGGCCTAAGGTTTCTTCAATGAATTCGCGGACTTCCCGGCCCCGTTCACCGATCAGGCCGACGACGACGGCGTCGCAGGTGGCTTCGCGCGCCAGCATGGACAACAGGACGGATTTGCCGACGCCCGAGCCGGCAAAGACGCCGAGGCGCTGGCCGCGGCAACAGGTGGTGAAGACATCCATGGCGCGGACGCCCAGATTCAGGCGCTCACCCACCCGCGCGCGTTTATGCGCCGCCGGCGGTGCGGCCTTGAGCAAGTAGCCCTCCTTGCCCTGTGGCAGGGGGCCCAGGCTGTCGATCGGATCGCCGAAGCTATCGACGATGCGGCCAAGCCAGGCTATGGTCGGATAGACCTTGGCGCCTTCGGAGGAGATGCGGATTTCAGCGCCGGGCGTGACACCTTCGACCGGGCCGAACGGCATCATCAAGGCGCGGTCTTCGCGGAAGCCGACCACTTCGACGGGCAGGGGCGTGTCGTGACGGCGGATAATCTCGCAACGGGCGCCGACCTGCATGTAGCTCAAGCCGCCACGCGCCTCGATCAGCAGGCCGTTGACCACCGCCACGCGTCCGTAAACGCGCATGGGATCGATATTTTTCACCAGTTCGACAAGGTCTTGCATGGGATCGATTATGGTGAATGACGCCTTAAGAAAGGTTAACGCCACCAGCCATGCGCGGTCAGTCGTTCAGAATGAATATGCCGACCCGGTGTTCGCAGCTTTGCCGTTGGGGTGCATCCTGAGGGGTCTGAGGATCGGAAAAGGCTGTGTGAAAGCAGGTTTGCAGGCCCGTCCTGCGCCCATCCTTGAAATACTGGAAGACCTTGAAAGCCAGAACTTCCTTTGTTGTCATGGCGGGATAATAATACCAGGCCTGTTTGTCGCTATAGCGCAAGGACAGTTGGTTGGTGTCCTTGCCCGTTGGGCTAAAATCTACCAGAGCCGCCGGAACGAGGTCTTCCGCGGCGACCGAAGCGGGATCGCAGACCGCGAGCGGCATGTGCTGCAAGGGGGCGTCCATATAGACGGTGCGCCAGAAGTTAACCACGACGAAGCCTGCCACGTCCGGCCGGTCGAACCGCCGGCGCCACGACTGTGCAAACTCAGGCGAAGAGAAGGCTTCCAGGCTTTCCTGGTAGTCATCCGGTGTCAGGCCGTAGTCCTGGTGAACGCCCAGGGCATACGGGTTGTGGGTGCCCGGACCGCGCCGTACCAGCCCTGGGTACTGCACGATTTCCAATTTGAGGTCTGGCAACAGGGTTTGCCGGATTAGGGCATCGATTTCCGGCATGTAGATGCGTGCAATCTCGTTCTTGTACAGAGCGTCGGTTGTGCCGGAATCCCAGTCCGTGACCTGGCTATCATGACCAAGCAAGGCGAAGCCGTGTCGGTCAAGGCAGGTTTCGGGTGACAGCGCATCCTGTAAGTTGCGGGCATTATGGATAGAGATGGGAGCCGCCGCCGCCCACGGCATTACAGCCTCGGCAGGGCCGTTTATCCGGATTCTTAGGCGCCCATCCAACACCAGATCACGACGAATGAAGCCGTTCAGCATTGCCTCTGTCATATGGTCCTCGCGCGCGCCTGAATATGCCTGTTATTTGAAAATGGGTGGTGCTTATGTATTGACAAGACTTAAGGGCGCGTTTGATCGTCTGAGGACACGGGGGAGTAGCATAATGCGCGCCTACTATGCGGCGGATCGCGATAAATTTGTCGGCGATACGGACGACCATATTCTGGGCGAGCTGGCGCGCGGTCATAATTTCGCGCTGGAGCCTGCGCAACGCGACGCGTGGCGCCAACAGATCAATATTCTGCGCGGTGCGTTGAAGGATCAGGGCGGCTATACGTTATATTTTGAATTTTCTATTCCGCGCATGGGCAAACGCGCCGATGCGGTGCTGCTCATTGGCGATTGCCTGTTCGTGGTGGAATTCAAGGTCGGCAGCGCCGTCTTCGACCGCAGCGCCATCGATCAGGTTGAAGACTACGCCCTTGATCTGAAAAACTTCCATCAGGGCAGCCATGATTTGCCGATCGTGCCGATTTTGGTGGCGACGCAAGCCGCGGCCTCGCGCGACATTCAGCTTGAACTGGCGCTCGATCAGGTTGCGGCCCCTCTCTGCGTGGCGGTAACCGATCTCGGTGCGGTTATTCGCCTGATTGCGTCGCGTCATCGGACGGTGCTCGACGCCAAAGCCTGGGCGGCCAGTGGGTATCGGCCAACCCCTACAATCGTGGAGGCGGCCCGTGCCCTCTATGCCCGTCACGATGTGAAGGACATTGCACGGTCGGATGCGGACGCCATTAATCTGGGACGGACGCAGGACTTCATTGGCCAGGTCATAGACGGATCGAAGGCGAGGGGAAGGAAATCCGTTTGTTTTATCACCGGCGTGCCTGGTGCAGGCAAGACTCTGGCCGGTCTCAACATCGCCACCCAACGCAGCAACGCCCATGCCGACGAACATGCCGTCTTCCTGTCCGGGAACGGTCCCCTGGTCGATGTTCTGCGCGAAGCCCTTACGCGCGACCAGGCCGTCCGAACTAACCAGCCGAAAGCCCATGTCCAGCGTAAGGTGCGCACCTTTATTCAGAACATTCACGTCTTTCGCGATGAATATGTCAGCACCATCGACGCGCCCGTCGAACATGTGGTTGTCTTCGACGAAGCCCAACGTGCGTGGACCAAGGTGCAAGCGTCGAAATTCATGCAGCAAAAGCGCAGTGTCGCCGATTTCAATATGTCCGAGCCGGAATTTCTGCTCAGCGTCATGGATCGTCACACCGATTGGTGCACGGTGATTTGCCTGATCGGTGGTGGCCAGGAAATCAACACCGGCGAGGCTGGGCTTTCGGAATGGATGGCGGCGATCCGTGACCGCTTCCCCCACTGGGAGGTTTACGCCTCGGCGCAGATCGTTCAGCCCGACTACGACCTGAACCACGACGCCCGCGCCTTTATAGCCAAAGATCAGGTTACGCTGAGCGAAGACCTGCATCTGGGCGTCTCCATGCGATCGTTCCGCGCGGAGACCTTGTCCGATTTCATTTCTCATCTGCTCAATGGCGATGCCGTGGCCGCCCACGCCGCCCATGCCAAGCTCGACAAGTATCCTATATACCTGACGCGCGATCTCAATCAGGCCCGACACTGGTTGCGAAATAGGGCGCGCGGGTCCGAACGGTATGGTCTTATCGCCTCGTCCGGCGCTCTGCGGCTGAGGCCGGAAGGGGTGCATATCAAGGCGGCCATCGATCCGGCCAACTGGTTTCTCAATGATCGCTCCGATGTGCGCGCCTCGTTCTATCTGGAGGAGGTCGCCAGCGAATTCGACGTTCAGGGGCTGGAATTAGACTGGACCGGTGTGTGCTGGGACGCCGACCTGCGTTACGCCGATGGCGGCTGGCACGCCTACGCGTTCAAAGGGACGAAATGGCAGTCGGTTAATGACCGGTTTCGCCGGCTGTATCTGAAAAACGCTTACCGCGTCATTCTGACCCGCGCGCGTCAGGGCATGATCCTGTTCGTGCCGCACGGCGACGATGCAGACCCGACCCGGCCACGCCGTTTCTATGACGATACCTATCGCTTCCTTCAGGCGTGCGGGCTTGGCCCACTTATCCCAAATAGTTGATTATGGGGGTAAAAACACCAGTGATAGAATGGTCATCTGGGGTGGGCCTTGAACAGGAGTCCTGCCATGTTCTTTATGAAAGACGCCGCTCAACAGGCGCTTGATATCAATATCGGTCGCGTCCTTGAGATGCTCCGATCGGGTGTTCTTAGCCGTGACGCGGCGCGCGACGGGCTGCTGCGCTTTTTTGAAGGCGCCATCCGCCATGATGCCGGTGACCTTAATGCCTATCTGACGCGCATTCTGGAGCGGGTCGATACCGGCAGTCTGGATGTCAAGGACGCGCGCACCAAGCTGGTAAAGGCGGCGCTGGCGTCCGAAAAGAACGACCTGCGCTGCACTGACATTCTACACCGCATGGTGGAAGAGGTTTAAGCGTTTACCGCCCAAAATTGTCCGCGTTCATTTTTTTGTTCGAAAAATGGCGTGCAAACGACATAACGCGGGTGTGTGATTCAAATGACTCACGGTCAAAAAATGGCGGTAAAAATCCTGTGTATAAAGAGAATCGTTGACTCTCGACTCTTGCCCCCGATTCGCAAATCACCTTACCCCCTTACACTGAGTTTTCTAAACTGAGTTGTTAAGCTTAACGAATCTTAAGGGATTTCCTGTTTAGCATGAAGGTTAACGGCGTAGGCATGTGGCCTTCGCATCCTCGTTACCCACAAGCCGGGAGGGGCTTTTATGCGCGTACTACTGATTGAAGACGATAGCGCGACAGCGCAAAGCATCGAGTTGATGCTTAAGTCGGAAGGCTTTAACGTCTATACGACCGACCTCGGTGAAGAAGGCGTCGACCTGGGCAAGATCTATGATTACGATCTTATCCTGCTTGACCTGTCCCTGCCTGACATGTCGGGCTTGGAAGTCCTGCGCCAGCTGCGCGTCGGAAAAGTTAACACCCCGGTCATGATCCTGTCGGGTACGTCCGAAATCGACACCAAGGTCAAGACGCTCGGCGGTGGTGCCGACGACTATATGACCAAGCCTTTCCACAAGGACGAACTGATCGCCCGTATTCACGCGGTCGTCCGTCGGTCCAAGGGCCACGCCCAATCCGTCATCCGCACCGGCGACATCGTGGTTAACCTGGATGCCAAGACGGTCGAAGTGTCCGGCAACCGTGTTCACCTGACCGGCAAGGAATACGAAATGCTTGAGCTGTTGTCCCTGCGCAAGGGTACGACGCTTACCAAGGAAATGTTCCTCAACCACCTGTACGGCGGTATGGATGAGCCCGAACTGAAGATCATCGACGTGTTTATCTGCAAGCTACGTAAGAAGCTGGCTGTCGCCGCCGATGGCAATCACTACATCGAAACCGTGTGGGGCCGTGGCTATGTGCTGCGCGATCCGCATGAACAAGGGTCGATTGTCGCCGCTTAATCGCGACACCGAATGTATCAAGAAAGCCTGCCGACCTCTCTCGGCAGGCTTTTTTATTGTCCAATGCCGATGTGAATGTATGCGAACATTGTTCTTTCATTCACCTAATTCGTAAATTCTAGAATAAACAATCCGTAGTAGTGTCGGTAAACGGCCGGTTTGTAAGGCCGTTTCAGCTACTGGGGGCATGTATATGACGACGGCGTTTCGGATTTATAACGTTCTTTTCCTGGGCGTACACAATACGGCCAGATCCATTCTGGCGGAGGCGCTGCTTAATCGTCTGGGGGCCGGGCGTTTCGAAGCGCGATCTGCAGGTTTTGACCCTTCGCCGGTCATCAGTCCTTACGCCCTGGCCCTGCTGGAAAAGATCAATTACAAGGCCGACCGCCTGGCGACCAAATCGATGATGGCCGTGATGGGCGCCAATGATCCCGGCTACGATTTCATCATTCGCCTGTCCCCGGATCGCCGCGCCAACACCCTGGGCCGCGCGCCACAGTTTTTCGGTAAGCCTGTCTTCGTGGACTGGCATTTGCCGGACCCGTGCGACGTCATGGGGTCTTCCGGCGCAATCGCCGCCGCCTATTCCGATCTTTTCAACCACCTGGCAGCCCGTGTCGACGCCTTTGCCAACCTACCCGCAAGCGTATTGGAAGGCTGTGACATACAGGCGCGCCTGGAACATATGGGCGGTGAGTCTCTGCGCTTCGCGGCCTGATGGCCGTGCGGCGTCAATGAAAACCATACCGGTTTTTTGCAAAATCAGCCAACCTCGCCTTTATGTTTCCATAGTTTTGTAATAGTAGAACCCCGTCGATAATCAGTCGCTTACAAAGGCCCGAATATGATCAGTGATGACGCGGTGGTTAATCTGTTTGCTCTGGCGCACCCCGGTCGTCTCGCTGTTTTTCGCACCATTGTGAAGGCCGGGCCTGACGGCATGGCTGCCGGCAAGATTGCGTCGGCCAATGGTATTCCGGCCAATACGGCTTCCACCCATCTGTCTATCCTGACAGGTGCCGGCTTGCTCAGCGCCTATCGCGACGGCCGCTCGATTATTTATCGCGTCAACTTCTCGCACTATGCCGACCTGATGGGCTTCCTACTGGAAGACTGCACCGAAAATAACGCCGAGGCGGCGACCGCGCTTCATGAGTATTTCAAGGGTCATCCGGCAAGCGTGGCGCCTGTGCGTGCTGCGAAGGCCTAATGCCCGTTACCATATATCACAGGCCGCAATGTTCAACATCGCGGGCTGCGCTTGAATTGATCCGCAGCCGCGGCATCGAGCCAACCGTTGTTTTGTACGCCACGACGGGCTGGACACACACGCAGCTCATATCCCTGTTCGACGCCATGAAGGTCAGACCGCGTGACATGCTGCGTGTCAAGGGTACGCCAGCACAAGATCTGGGACTGACCGACATTACTGTCGGCGATGCGCGCATCCTGGCCGCAATGGTAGAACAGCCGATCCTAGTTGAACGCCCGATCGTGACAAGTTCAAAAGGGGCCGTCTTGGCGCGCCCCGTAGAGCGGCTGCTGGATATCTTATAGGCGTCGTCAGCTTAAAAGAAGATGACTAGACATAAATCGGCCTCGACCATGCCGTTTTTAAGACAAATTCAGGTTAAATTTATATAATCCAGATTAGATTCTTATTTTTTGACTAACATCAACACCTGCCGCCTTATCTAATTAGACACTTTTTGGCCGTTGCGTGTCATTATTGTCATCCATCTCGGATCGCACAGCTTTCCCCCTGTGCTCTTACTAAAGAAGGATGCTTATTATGAAGAAATTATCTTATAAGATCACGGGTGTTATAGCCGCCATCGCTGCTGCCACGGCTCTCAGTGCCGCCGCTCAGGACACCCAGGCTACTATGCCTCAGGACACAACGCCGCAAACGGCACCTGCCGCGCCGGCGACGACACCTGGTACGGCACCCCAGGCAACCGCGCCGACCGCAGCGGCACCCGTCGCCAGCACGGCGGCGGATGGTAATGCCGCCAAGGATTTCATGAAGGAAGCCTTCATGGCCAATGAATTCACGATCGCTGCATCGCAGCTCGCCGCCAGCCAGGGCGCCAGCGCCGAAGTCAAGGCGGCTGCCAAGACGGTACTGGACAACGGAATGAAGACGCGTGAAAGCATGATCGCCGCTATCCAGGGGTCGACATCGGATATGCACTTCGACCAGGGCTACACGCCGGAATATACCCAGAAACTGGGTGAACTCAAAGTCGCCAAGGGCGCCGATTTCGACACCAAATATGTCGCTGCCCAGGGTGAGGTGAACGATAAGGCGGAGACGGTATTCAAGGCCTATGCCGCGTCCGGTACGGACGAGTCGGTCAAGACCTTTGCCGCCAACACCCTGCCGATGCTGGATGCCAGCGGCAATGCGTTAGATCAGGTCTCGCAAGGTGGTCAATAGGCCTCTCTAGAGCGTGTCCCGGTCTGGATGAACCAGACCGGGACACGCTCTATTTCCTTGCTTTTACGCGCTTTTTTTCCGAAAAGTGCATCACACTTTTCGGAAAGCGCTTGCCCGAACCGGTCAGGTTCAGCCCTCCACCTGACTGCGGGTGAAAAAATCCCCTGGGAGTGATCCTGGGGGATTTTTTATGGAATTTACCGGTTGACCATTGCCAGGCTGGCCGCGGCATAGCGATCTCCGGCAAATCCGGTCTGAGCAATGACGTCTTCGATATCTTTCAGGTCGGTGGCCGTGAGATCAACCTCCGCCGACGCGATATTCTCCTGGAGCCTGTCGAGGTGCCGCGTGCCGGGAATGGGAACGATCCATGGCTTTTGTGCCAAAAGCCATGCCAATGCCAACTGGGCGGGTGTAACGCCCTTGGATTTGGCAAGTGCCTTAAGGGCATCGACGGCCCGGACATTTTGTGCTTTGGCATCACCGGTGAAGCGTGGGTTTTGAGCGCGGAAGTCGTTGTTCGCCAGTTCGCCCAAGGTGCCGGTCAGGAAGCCGCGGCCGAGCGGTGAATAGGGGACGAAGCCGATGCCCAGCTCTTCCAGGGTGGGCAGGATGTCTGCTTCTGGATCGCGCGTCCACAACGAATACTCGCTTTGCAAGGCCGTGACCTTTTGCACGGCGTGTGCCTTGCGGATCGTAACGGCGGACGCTTCGGATAGGCCGAAATGCTTGACCTTACCCGCCGTGATCAGGTCACCGACCGTGCCGGCGACATCTTCGATTGGGACCTCGGGATCGACGCGATGCTGATACAACAGATCGATCTCATCGATCTTCAGCCGCTTCAAGGACGCATCGACCACCTCACGGATATGGTCCGGGCGGGAATTGACCCCGGTCAGATGGCCGGGTTCCCCGAGCTTAAAGCCGAACTTGGTGGCTATGACCACCTGGTTGCGCACCGGCTTCAGGGCTTCGCCGACCAGTTCTTCATTGGTGAAGGGGCCATAGACTTCGGCGGTATCGAAGAAGGTGACGCCCAAATCCACGGCATCGCGCAGCAGTTTCAGGCATTGATCGCGGTCGGAAGGACCATAGGCCCAGCTCATGCCCATACAGCCAAGGCCGAGAGCGGAGACTTCGAGGCCAGACTGGCCGAGTGTACGTTTTTTCATGCGGAGGAGCCTTTCGCGGGTCGCCACCTATGTATGCTGCGAAGGTGGCGCGCAAAAGGGGCAGGTTTTCACATTCCGCGTGATATGACCCCGTAATATGGGCCGGGCGGCACGGTAAGTTGGCAGAGTGTCCCTGGAAAAATGACAAAACCCGCCAGCGTTAGCCGGCGGGTTAAGATTTTTGAGCGGGCAGAGCGCCTCAGGCGGTCTTGCGGATCGGCGCTTGAGCGCTGGCCGCATTTTTGATGTACAGACCTCGCATGCCGGGCATGGGCTTGAAGACATCCGTGATGCCAAGAACGGTTTCAGCAGCGCCCAGGAACAGGCAGCCATCATCGGCCAGCAGGTTGGCCATTTGCTCCAGCACGCGTTTCTTGGTTTCCAGGTCGAAGTAGATCAGCACATTACGGCAGTAGATGACGTCCTGCTTGCCGACCATGCGCAGGTCGTCGAGCAGGTTCATTTTCTTGTAGCGGACGGACGAGCGAATCTTTGGCGAAATACGCCACATTTCGTCGACCTTTTCGAAATGCTTGACCATCATGGTGATCGGCAGGCCGCGTTGCACTTCGAACTGAGTGTAGAGCCCAGCCTGTGCCTTTTCCAGACAGCGATCGGAAATGTCTGTGGCCAGGATGTCTAGCTTGATGCGCGGGAAAAGCATCTGCATCTCGTCCATCAGCATGACGAGGGAGTAGGGCTCCTGACCGGTCGAGCAGGCGGCGCACCACACCTTGATGTCGCCCGAAATGCGCGTCTTCGCCAGTGCGGGCAGGATGTCGCTCTTGAACTGGTCGAACGGCACCTTGTCGCGAAAGAAGAAGGTTTCGTTGGTGGTCATGGCGTCGGTAACGGCGACCATCAACTTTTCGTCACGCTTGGTGCGCAAGGCGGTCAGCAGGGCCGCCACATTAGCGAAACCTTCGCGGCGGGCGACAGGCGCCAGTCTCGATTCGATGAGATAGGTCTTGTCGGAGCCCAGGATCAGGCCCGAGCGGGTTTTGAGCGTGGCGGCAAGGTGTTCGATGTCTTCAGGTGTCATTGGTTTGGACGCTCCCCGCGCGCAAAAGCTTTACAGGCCGCGGACAGCCCTTCAATAGGTTTAATAAGTTCGGCCAGGCCGGCTTCGGCGACCGCGCCGGGCATACCCCACACGACGCTGGAGGCTTCGTCCTGGACCAGTACGGAGCCGTTGACGGCCACGAGCGCCGCCGCGCCGTCTCGGCCGTCATGGCCCATGCCCGTCAGCACCACCGCCAGGGCGTGGTTGCCGTAGATGTCGGCGGCAGATTTAAATAGGGGATCGACTGCCGGACGGCACCAATTGACCTGCGGCCCCTGGTCGAGCTTGATCTGCTTGACGATCGGGTCGTTCTTGATGGTCATGTGCCAGTCGCCGGGGGCGATGTAGATGTTGCGGCTTTCGATAAGCATGCCATCCTTGGCTTCCTGCACCTTTTGCGGCAGCGCCTTGTCGAGGTGCTCGGCCAGAATGGTGGTGAAGGTGGCGGGCATGTGCTGCACGATCAGCACGGGAATCTTCCAATCGGGTCCAAGCGCCATGAGGAAATTGCGCAGGGCCGGCGGGCCGCCCGTGGAGGCGCCGACAACAAGGCAGTCGATGCGCTTCGGTCCTGTGCCACCTGGGCGCAGGGTCGGTGCGGTTGGGGCATTGACCGGCTTGGACATGGGCCTGAAGCCGGACGCTGTGGCCGGCGCGGGGGATGAGGTGCGAGCTGTGGCGGCGGGGCGTGCCAGGGTCGACGGCGGTGGGACGCTGGTTGGCGAGGGGGGAACGGGCCATTGCCGAGTCCGGCCGCACAGGGCGCGAATCTTGGTCAGGAGTTCGGTGCGGAAACCGTCGGCGCCGCCTATCCGTGTTGAATCCGGCTTCGGGATGTAGTCAGCCGCGCCGAGTTCGAGCGCGCGCAGGGTGACATTGGCGCCCCGCGTTGTCAGGGTTGACGCCATCAGCACCTTGAGGCCCGGCTTGGCCGCCAGCAGTCTCGGGAGGGCTTCGAGGCCGCCCATATTGGGCATTTCAATGTCGAGTATAAGAACGTCCGGTTGAATTTCACGGACTTTTTCGATGCCCTTGGCGCCGTCAATCGCCAGTCCGGCCAGAACCATATCCGGTTCCTGCTCAAGCCAACGTGAAATCAACCCCCGCACGACCGCCGAATCGTCGACGATCATGATCTTCAGGGGCCGCAGGGACGCGGCGGTGGGGAGGTTCAATGACATAAAAAAACAGCCGAAAAAGGGAATACGCGATACGTTTTGTTGTGCGTCTCTCGGCCGGGAAAGTCAGAGTACGAGATAGGACTCCCCGGAAAGCACAATCGTTTACAGCAGGCCGACTTCCGAGAACTTGGCTTCAAGGATCTCGCCGTCGAACGGCTTCATGATGTATTCCGATGCGCCCTCGGTCAGGGCTTCGGTGATGTGCGCCAGATCGTTTTCGGTGGTGCAGAAAATGACGACCGGCGCCTTGCCGCCCTCTTCCTTACGCAACTGACGCAAGAAGGAAATGCCGTCCATGACGGGCATGTTCCAATCAAGCAATACAGCCGACGGCATTTTGTCTTTACAGGCTTTCAGCGCTTCCAGGCCATCATTGGCTTCGGTCACTTCGAACGACAGGTTCTCGAGGATGCGTCGGGCTACTTTTCGAATAACGCGGCTATCATCAACGACGAGACAGGTTTTCATACTGAAATTCCTATATTGGAGAAAAGGTTATGCGGCTTTGAGGTGCGCCGCATCCAATAGTGTGTGTGGATCCAACACTATCAGAAGTTCCTTTTCCAATTGATAAACGCCGACGATTATTTCTGCCCAGCGGGGCGGTAAATTTCCCGGCGCGGCATGGAATTTCTCATCGTCCAGCTTCAGAACTTCATCGACTGAATCGATGACCAGGCCGTAGCTGTCGCCATGTACTTCCAGACCTATCGCAAGGGGTTCGGGCGAGCCTTCCGGGCGCGGCGGCAGGCCAAGGCGGCGGCGCGCGCAAACAGCGGTCACGATGCGGCCGCGCAGGTTGAGCACGCCGGCGATTTCGGATCGCGACAGGGGAACGGGCGTCAGGCCGCGCGGATGGAAGACATCGTGGACGCGGGCGGCGTCGACGCCGAACAATTGGCCGCCGACTCGCAGGGTTACATAATCACGCAGGCTCATGCGACGGCCTTCTCTTGAGTTTGAGTGGCTGGGCGACGCTGGTGTTCAGCCAGGCCGCGCAGGTGGTAATGGTCAACATCGAGGATTTCGCAGGCGCGGCCAGCGATGATCGCGGTGCCGCGAACACCCGGACGGTCCGGCGACAGTTCTATGGTCATGCGGTCTTCGACCACATCGACGATTTCGTCGACGGCCAGACCCATGGCGTAGCCTTCGCCGGTAAAGACCAGGAGCGGCTGGATGTGTACGTCCTGCGCGTTCGACAACAGCAGACCGGAATAGTCGCCGTTGACGGTCAGGATCGGCATGAGTTTGCCGCGGTATTGCAGGGCCGCGCGTCCTTCCATGACTTCGATCTGCGACGATTCGACATGTTCCAGGCGCGTGATATGTTCCAGTTCGACCGCCTTGGGCGCGCCGTTGCCGGCTTTGAAGAGCAGCATGGCCACCTTTTCGGAAGCCGCCTGGTCGACGGTTTCCTCCGCGTCGGTCGCTTCTTTTTCTTCAAGCATGTTGCCGGCGCGTTCGCTCATGGCGTTCGGGTCAAGGATGAGTACGACCGAGCCGTCACCCAGAATGGTGGCGCCGGAGAAGACATCGACATCGCGCAGGATGGAGGCCAGCGGCTTGACGACAATTTCCTCAGTGTCGAGCACGTCATTGACGACAAGGCCGTAGCGGCGTTCCCCGACCTGGATAACCATGACGAAGGTGGCATCTTCATCCTTGGCAGTTTCGAGCAGGAGCGTCGGGCCGAGTTGGACCAGCGGGAGCAGCTTGTTGCGCAGACGCAGGACGAGCGCGTCATTGATCTTTTCGATACGATGTTCGGCATTGGCGCCGGTACGCACCAGTTCCATTACGGCCGTCTGCGGGACGGCGAACTTCTGGCCGCCGGCGCCGACGATCAGCGCGGACACAATGGCGAGGGTGAGCGGAATCTTGATCGTGAAAGTCGTGCCTTGACCCGGTACCGAGTTGAGATCGATCTGACCGCCGATCTGTTCGATATTGGTCCGCACCACGTCCATGCCGACGCCGCGGCCAGACAGGTTGGTAACCTTGGCCGCCGTGGAGAAGCCCGGCGCGAAGATGTAGCGGTGAATCTGCTGGTCGCTCAGGCTCTCGACTTCGGTCCGTGATGCCAGGCCCTTTTCGATGATCTTTTCGCGGATGCGGGCGGTATTCAGGCCGCGACCGTTGTCGGCGATGCGGATAACGATATAGCCGCCTTCGTGGAAGGCTGAGAGCTTGACCGTGCCGTTAGCCGGTTTGCCGAGCTGGATGCGTTCTTCGGTCGATTCCAGGCCATGGTCGGCCGAGTTGCGCACCATGTGGGTGAGCGGGTCGCGGATAAGCTCAAGTACTTGGCGGTCGAGTTCGGTGCCTTCGCCATCCATGACGAGGTCGATCTTCTTGCCCAGTTCATAGGACAAGTCACGCACCAGACGGGGCAGCTTCTTCCAAGCCGCGCCAATCGGCTGCATGCGGGTCTTCATCACGCTGTCCTGCAATTCCCCGGTCAGGGTGGACAGGCGCTGAAGCGGGGTTGCAAAGGCGGAATCTTCACGATTTCGGCTGATCTGGAGGAGCTGGTTGCGGGTAAGCACCATCTCGGAGACCAATGTCATCAGGCCTTCGAGCACGTCGACCGATACGCGGATGGACTGGGTGGTGGTGATGCCCTGGCCGTCCTCGCCGCCAAGTCCGGCCAAGGGTTCAGGTGCAGCCGCCGGGGCTTTTACCGCCGCCGCCTTTTCCGTCACCGGAGCCGCCGCGATGGGGGCGGGCGCTTCGATAGCCGCTGGGGCGGGTTCGTCGTTCATCCAGTCCGGCGCTTCGGCGGCTGCGAACGCCGCTTCCAGATCGGCTTCGGACACTTCGCCGGGACGCAGGACGCGACCGGTACCCGGATCGACTTCACCGGTTTGAAGGCCGGTGGCAGGGATGGAGGTGTCGACGGCAGCGGCTGACGGCGTGGGTATGTTGATTTCAGCTGGGTCAATTTCCGACCCGATCGGGCGAGCGGGGACTTCCATCGTCTGAACCGCGCTGAGGTCCACTTCCTGACCTTCAGCCATGGCTTCAAGCTGGAGGATCAGATCGTGATCGTCGCCGTCGGGTTCGTTGCCGGTGGCTTCCAGGCTGGCCAGGATTACCTTGATACGGTCGATCGAGTGCAGGACGAGGGTCACGGCCAGCGGCGTGACTTCCAGTTTGCCATCGCGGAAGCGGCCCAGCAGGGTTTCACCGGCGTGCGCTACGGCTTCGAGGCGCGACAGGCCAAGGAAGCCACAGGTGCCCTTCACCGTATGGACGAGGCGGAAAATATTATCGAGCGTCTTCCGTTCGGTCGGATTGGCTTCGAATTTGACCAGTTCGCTATCGACAACTTCAAGGCTCTCGGCGGTCTCGGTCAGGAATTCAGCAATTAAGTCGTCCACAGCTTACCCCGTTGTACTTTGCGGCCATGCCCAGCGTCGTTTTGACGGATTTCGAGCAGACCCTATCGGAGGTGATACTGAACAGCTTTGGTTAAGGGGCCGTTGCCAAAAGCTTACCAAAATCTGAATTTTCACGAATTTTCGTGAGATAGTTGTTTTTGTGGACTATTTAATCTCAACTTTGTGTCGTCTGCGACCATCTGGCGTAGAGCGCATACGTAAAACGGGCGCCGTCATGCGGCGCCCGTCTCAATATTTGTCTCAATTTTCGCCTCTGGGCGCCCGGTTCAGGCCGGCAGAATAATTTTAAATGAGAGGGCGTCTGTCTCGCTATGGAAGTCGAGCGTCCCGCCGGCGTCCTGGACGACACTATATAGCCAATGCGGCTGTATCCATTGGCCGTTCAGGCCATCGCCCAACGGCAGGCCGTTCAGGCCCTCTACGGCTTCGGGTTTTAACCGGGCGCGCGGGCCGCGCGCTTCGGCGGTCAGGACCAGTCCGTCATCGGTGGCGGTGGCTTCGAGTGTCGCCTTGCCGCCAGTCGGCAGAGAATTGCCTGCGAGAAGACCCAGATTTAGCAATGCGCGCGCCGCCGGCTTCTGAAATAACATGTTGGCAGGAATGGCGAAATCGAGCTCGGCGCGCATGGTTGTGTACATGTCCGACAGGATTTTTTCCAACTGGCCGCCATTGAACGCTTCGGAAGTCGTCGCGGCACCGAAGGCGACGCGGGCGAAATGGACCAGCGTCACCATCTTGGTGGCTGATGCCTTGATGAGGTTGAGCGCCTCCTGGCGCATATCCTGGGCGGACGGATCTTCGAGCAGGTCCAGGCCGGACATGATGGCGCCGGCAGGCGAAATGAAATCGTGGCACAGCTTTCCCACAAGTTGGGTGGCCAGGTCGTGCGCACGCAGTTCCAGCCCCTCCGGGGATGCAGGAGACGGGGCGGCGTCAGCCGTCACGGTATCCACATGCGTTTCCGCATTGGAAAGGTTAGGCGTTGACAGATCGTCCATGCTCATCTTGATATCCGGGGCTGTTTAGAAGGGCTGACCTTATATGTGAGGCGATTTGCCTTAACGGGGAAGCCCGGAGCGGCTAAAATCGGCCTCAAAGTAACGCCAAGATGTTTTAACAAGTCTTAACGAGGGGTTTACATAACCGCACGCGCGCGAGGCTCCCCGCTCACACCCTTTCAAAACAACAGACACAACAGACCGAACCCCGGAGATACCTATGGCCGATTCCGCCTCCCGTTACGCCCGCAAAGGCCGCGGCAAGATTTTTGATTCGATTCTCGATACCATGGGCGATACGCCGCTCGTGCGCCTGCCGCGCTTGTCGGCAGAATTCGGTGCCAAGGCAAACGTGTTGGCCAAGCTGGAATTCTTCAACCCGATGGCGTCCGTCAAGGATCGCATCGGTGTTTCCATGATTGAAGCCCTTGAAATTTCGGGCAAGCTGAAGCCCGGCGGCACCATCATCGAGCCAACATCCGGCAATACCGGCATCGCCCTGGCCTTCGTGGCCGCTGCCAAGGGATACAAGATCACTTTGGTCATGCCGGAATCGATGTCGATCGAGCGCCGCAAGATGCTTTTGCTGCTGGGTGCCAAGCTGGAACTGACGCCAGCGGAAAAGGGCATGCGTGGGGCGGTGAACCGCGCCCAGGAGCTGCTCGCCGAAACGCCGGGCGCCGTCATTCCGCAGCAGTTCGAAAACGAAGCCAACCCGCATATCCATGAAATTTCGACCGCCGAAGAAATCTGGAACGACAGCGACGGCGCGGTCGATGTAGTGGTCTCCGGCGTTGGTACGGGCGGTTCGATCACTGGTATCGGTCATGCGCTCAAGCGGAAGAAGCCGTCGGTAAAGATGATCGCCATCGAGCCGGAAGCCTCCCCCATCCTTTCGGGCGGCGAGCCGGGTCCGCACAAGATCCAGGGTATTGGGGCCGGTTTCGTGCCGGGCATCCTGGATCGTGGTGTCATCGATGGTATTGAAACCGTATCGAACGACGCCGCCTTCGCCATGGCGCGCAAATCCGCTCAGCTGGAAGGTCTGCCGGTTGGCATTTCGTCGGGCGCGGCGTTGGAAGTCGCCTTCCGACTGGCGGCGCGCGATGACTATGCCGGCAAGACGATCGTGGCCATTATTCCGTCCTTCGCCGAACGCTATCTGTCGACGGCGCTGTTCGAAGGGCTGTAAGCCTCTTCCTACTGAGCGCAGTTTGACGCCCGCCGGGACTTTGTACCGGCGGGCGTTGCTGTTTTCAGCCTATACAAAAGATTAACGGATCAGGGCCATTATGGCGGCATGTCGACCGCCAGCCTGCCCGCACATTCGCATAACGACGCCATGGCCATTGCCGAAAACGGCGCGGAAGGCAGAACCGTGCAGCCCACCGAATTGAGCAGCCTGGACGAAGTGTTCGATGACATGATTGTCCAGCCGACAGCGCCGAAATACCAGGCGCGGCATATTCTCCTCAAGCGTCTGGCCGATGTGGTCTGCCTGCCTGAATCGCGGGTCAATGCCTTCGAGCGTGCCGTGACCGCTGATCTTCTGGTCGAAATGTTGCGCGAATCCGCATTGCCGGACCGCATTCGCGTCGCCAAGCGTCTCACTATACTGGCTGAGGTCCCCAATTCGCTGATTCGCACCTTGATCACTGACGATGTGGACGTCGCCCGGCCCTTGATCGAGGATTGTGAAAGCCTGACCGATGCGGATCTGCATTATTGCGCCCGGCTTGGTACTCACCACCACCACATGCTTCTGGCCGGCCGCAAAGACCTGCCGGGCCTCTTATGTGAATTCCTGGTCGATACTGAAGATGTTCGTGTTGTCGAAGCACTGCTAAAAAATCAGCGCGCCCGTATTACTCAACCGGCACTTGAAGCTACTGTGGCGATGAGCCAAACGCATGTCCAGTTCATTCCGCTTATCCTCAAGCGTGTCGAATTGCGTCCGTCCTCGGCCTATGTGCTCTTCTGGTGGGCGGATACTGAGACGCGCCGCCAGATATTGACCCGATTTGGCGTCAATCGCGACATCATGCAGGACATGGCAGGCGATGTCTTCGCCATGATGGCCGCCGAAAAATGGCAGGATCCGCTGGCCCGCAAGGCCTTGCAGTTTATCGAGCGCCGCCAGCGCAACCGCGAAGCGCTTGAGCGCAGCGAATACACCTCTTTGGAGGCCGCGATCGCCGATGCGGCGCGCAATGGCATGACCCGCCATATGGCCGAAGAGATCTCCTATATGTGTGGCATCAAACCGGCGACGGGAGCGAAGCTGATGCGCGATCAGGGGGGGGAGGGGTTAGCTGTGTTATGCAAGGCCACGGGGCTGTCCAAGAAAGCCCTGCGTGCCTTGTGGAAAGCTTTGCGCCGTCCGTTGCGAACCGAACAGGGGGAGATGCATCCGCATCTGGCGGAGGTGCTGATCACTTATGACATTCTGGCCGTCGATCGCGCTCAAACCGTACTGCGCTATTGGAACTGGTCGCTGTCTTCGGCGCTGACCCATGTCATGTTACGGGCCATATCGAGTGGCGAAGACGTGGACCTCGAATCATTGACCGTTCCCCAGCGTGCAGCCATGCTGGCCTTTGCCGCCGATTTGAAGAGCTGACGCAGCGTATAGTAGATTATACGCATTGAAAACTTGGGCGAAGACATTCTAAATTCGCTTACGGGTAAGTATTTGCGTCGTCATAATTTGGGCACGGTGCATTTTTTTAGTGAATGAGGCTTGAATATTGCAAAGTCCTGGCTTAGGTAAAGCTCACAGTTTTCAAAGGACAATGTAATGGAAAGCAAGACGGATACCCTGGACATGACGGCAGATATCGTTTCTGCCTTTGTCGGCAATAATTCGGTACCTGCTAGTGAACTGCCAGCGCTAATTCAAAATGTCTATGCTGCATTGAACTCGATTTCTTCCGGCGAAGAGACGAAGGTCGAAGCACCTAAAGAACCGGCTGTTTCGGTCAAGAAGTCTATTTCTTCTGATTACATTGTCTGTCTGGAAGATGGTCGTAAGTTCAAGTCGCTCAAGCGCCACCTGCGTACCAAATACGGCATGAGCCCGGAAGATTACCGCGCCAAGTGGAACCTGCCCAAGGATTATCCGATGGTCGCGCCGAACTATGCAAAGGCACGCTCCGATCTGGCTAAGCAAATGGGCCTCGGTCAAGGCGGCCGTCAGGTGACACGCAAGACGCGCGTTAAGGCTTGATCTTGTGGCCTGATCTATATAAAATCTTCGAAGAAACCCCGGTCAAAAAGCCGGGGTTTTTTATTGCCGAAATTGAGTTACGGTCACGGATTTGAGGCCGATAGCGAAATATTACTAAACCCGCTCGATTTTTTACACCGACGCACGGCAATATTTTCCTGTGGCGAATTTGACTCAATTTGGTCTTATTCGATTACTTTTTACGCCGTGGCTGCACCAACTAACCCTTATTCATCCCCATGAATCAACGGATTAGACAGTTCTGGATAAAGTCTGCGTTAACCCTTTTTTGCTTGCCAAGGATTCACCAGTTAAGAGAAGGTGAATTCAGGTGATTCGCGAGCGCCTAAGATTTAATACCAGATTTGATTTAAGTGTTCGCGTCTTGTTCTCATTTTGATTTGTGTATGCGCGGCGCGGTTGCCTTGGAATTCCAGAACAATCGTAAGACCGCAAAGGGGCAAACGAACTTTTACTTATGGCTGGTTTAGCTTCCGAAATGTTGGCGGCCCTGCGCTCGCATGAGGACATTTTCCGTTACTGGAAAAGTTTGCGTAAACGTGGCCGCCTGCCATCCCGGCAGGACTTAGACCCGGCTGCCTTAAAACTCCGATTGCCGACCATCAGCCTTATAGACGTTCTGGATGGGCACCCGGCCAACAATCCGGGTTGTTTCCGTCAACGACTGGCGGGAACTGAATTGTTCAACGCTTACGGTGAAGAAATTACCGGCAAGATACTCGACAATATCTACACGCCGCCGGAAGCGCTATACTGGGCCGAACATCTGACCTTAGTTGTCGAAACCGGCAAACCGAATGTCGGGTTACATTCCATGGCCTGGCGAGGCGCCAAGGGGCTAAGTCTGTTCTGGCTGCGTCTGCCTTTGGCGTCGGATGGCAAGAATGTCGATATGATTCTTGGTCATGATGCTCTGATAGGCAAGGTTGACCTGTTGCAGAGCGGTATCCGTTCGGCCTCCTGACCTTACTCGCCTCAAAAGCGCTGGGTGGGTGAAAATTATCGCGGGAAAAGGTCGTATATCTGGGCTTCCATTTCGCCTACATTGCGGCGGCCGTCCGACATCTGTCCTTGATCAAAGACGCGCAGGATTTTTCCCTGATGGATCAATATGCCTTGGTCGCAGCGCGTCACAAAGGTTTCTACGTCGTGCAAAGCCGTCAAGACGCACCGGGAGGCGTCGGCATAGGCCCGTAGCTCCCGCTTCAGGTCATAGGCAGCCACGGGGTCAAGCCAATTGAACGGCTCGTCCAGCAAGACGACGTCAGGCGTACCCAGGAAAGCACAATAAAGGCTGACTCTTTGGCGCATCCCAGAGGACATGGAGCCGATAAGCGTGTCGCCAATGCGCGACAAGCCGAGTATGGTATAGATTGTGCTTGGTTCAAACGGGGAGACTTTTCTCAGATCGGCGAGTAATAAAATCAGCTCTTTTGCTGTCAGAGTTGGTGGCAATGAGTGAATATCTGGCGCGAAGCTAAATGTCTTTGCCCGTTCAGACAGATTGCCTGTGACGTCTTGGTCGTTATATTTAATTGTGCCTTCAGAGATAGGTAGGCGGGCGCACAAGGCCTTTAACAAGGTTGTCTTTCCGCTGCCATTGATGCCTAGAATGCCGAACCAACCGGGATGGATAGCAAAACTTAAATCCTTTAGGATTGGCCGCTTTTTTAGGTCCAATTTCAGGCCTAAGACCTCCAGTCGCGTCGTCATCCCGGTTCTTTCCATCTGCGTCGATCGAGCTTTAGATAGTTGAAGAATATTGTTCCAATCAACCACGCCAAGGCGAGACTGCTGGAAAGAAACGCGGCCTTTATCAGAGCGCCGAGAATAAGGTCGCGGATGGCGAAACCCACGGCACCGCCTTCCGATCGTGTCATGCCGTAAGCGTGCAAAAGAGCCAACCATACAAGTAAGGCGGCGAGAACGACGCCAAACGATAGTATCGCCAAGACTGCGGATAAGCCGGCGACGAACCCGGCCAGAAGACTCATCACCGCCGCCAGGCAGATGCGGAGCGCCGTCAGAGCCATAAGTATGCGTGATGCCTTCGCCGGCTGAAATGAGAGAAAGCGTAGCAAGCCAAGGTCAGGCCATGTCAGCGCTACGCCGCAGAGCAACCCGGCAACGCTGACCCCAATAAGGCTGATACGAATATCATTATTGTTGCTTGCCGACAGGCGTGAGGCGAAGGCGCATAGGGCCCAGAGTAATGGGATGGCGTATAAAGCGGGTATAGGTCCGATTTTGCGGCGCATTGCCAGCATACCACCAATCCATAAGGATACCGGTATGATCTTTGGACGTGCCGGTCGGACCTTCGGAAGACGAAATGACAGCTTCCTGCGGGTGCGATCGTTTTGGAAAAGTAAGCAGCTATAACGGATTATGGTGCCAAGTCCTGCCAACACTAATAACGCTGGGACATGCCGGATATGCGCCATTCCGACCGGGACCGAAATCAGGACAAGACTGCCTATTGTTAGCGTCAGGGCGCGCAATCGGCACCAGTTTTCAAGGTCTTGACCAAAGCCTATCCAAGGATAAAGCGGTCCTGAAAGCAGGTTCGCGCGCTGGGAGGCGTCCGGTGCGTGGTAGAAAGTGCCATACAGGCCAAATCCGACGACTATCGCGCAGATAGTCGCCACAATGGGGTGGGCAACCAGCCAGCCATCCAATTGATAGATGCCTACGGACGCAGCTAATATTACAGTTAGAATAGAAAGGCCGAACCAGAGATCGCTACCTGTCGCCAACGCGATATTGCGCCAAGTCAACAGTTCATAACGCGTTAGTGCGCCTCCCAAGCCCGTACGCCAACGTTGAAAAGCTTGCGACAACTGGAAGACTTTCAGAAAGGTATTATGCCTTTTTTCCGATCGAAAGTGAAAAAAGGGTCGAAGCGTCCGCAAAGCCCCTTGCGTTGGCGGGAAAGCACTTCGCGGTGTTGGACAAATGTCATCATACCCACCTCAAAATATCAAGCCTTCCGTTGAGCGCTTTAAGGCGCTTGGCTCAGCTCTTCGGCGGGCGAATAACGAAATCACTGAATTGGTTCAGACTCTCGGGCACCTGCGTGAGGTCTTCCAACGGATTGTGAAGGGGATTAAGCGCGGCGCGCGCAAAGGCTTCCAGCGACTGCACCACGCCTTGGGGTTCCGTCTGGACTGGGACAGGCATGGGCAATTCCGGCTGTTCGACCGATTGCATCACCGGCAGGCGTACCGTTACGGTCGTGCCTTCACCCAACTGGCTGGCCAGGGTCATGCTGCCGCCCAGCAGATGCGCCATGGCCTTAACGATAGACAGGCCGAGACCTGTGCCCATGGCCCGTTGTTCTGCCGGCCCGGATTGTTCATAGGGCTGGCCGATTCGGTTGAGATCGTCCGGCGCGATACCTATGCCGGTATCGGTGATAACGATATCGACCAGTTCCTCGGATTGGCTGAGATTTAGCGTAACGGTGCCGCCGTGCGGCGTGAATTTGACAGCGTTGGACAGCAGGTTGAGACAGATCTGCTTGACGGCGCGCTTGTCCGCCGTCACCGTCATAGCTGTCTGGGGCATGTGACTGACAATGTCGATGGCCTTTTCGTGCGCCTGTCCACGGATCAGCCGCAATGCGGCTGACACCGGTTCGCGCATGTCGAACCCTTCGAGCGTCAGTTCGTAGCGTTGGGCTTCGATCTTGGACATGTCGAGCACGTCGTTGATCATGTCCAGGACATGTTGGCCCGATTCCCAGATCAGTTGCGCGTATTCGGCATATTTCGGCGGCATCTCGCCGAACAACTGCAACCGCATGATGTCGGAGAAACCTATGACCGCGTTCAGGGGCGTGCGCAGTTCGTGGCTCATACTGGCCAGGAACTGAGTCTTGCCCTGATTGGCGCTTTCGGCATCGGCGCGCGCGGCCTCCAGGGCCGTTTCGTGGGCATGGGCGAGGGAGCCGTCGCTCATAACCCCGTAAAGCCGATTGTCGGTGCCTTTGCGCAGGCTGAGGAGGACGTAATGGTCCATGGCGGCGTGCGGCGTGAAGCCGAAGTCAGCGCGGCCGTCCATCATGGCCTGTTCCAACGCGGCCTTGACCCTCAGGCGGTCAGGCACGTGGGCCGATGCGGATAGCCCCAATTGCAGCAGGCTTTTCAGATCCAGTCCGGGGGGGGCTTCGCCATAGGCCGAAACGACGCGGCCATCTTCTTCCAGGCAGACCAGAAGGCTCGGTTGCTCGGTCAACATGCGTAACAGGCGTGCGCGGGCGTCTTCGGCCGCATCCACCCGTTCTACCCGAACCCGCAGTGCCGGCAGAACGGCCAGGCCGAAGCCGGCGACCATGGAGATATTGGCGATAATCGACAGCCAGAAGGATTCCTGTTCGTCGGGCAAGCGTATGCCGTGCCAGACGCCGATCAGAATGGCGAACAGGGCAACGCCGAAGGAGAGTGTGGCACCCAGAGAAATCAGTACGCGCTGGTTAAGGACGACGGCAGCCAGCAGCGGCAGGGCACACCAGGCCGCCAATGGTCCGGATATGCCGCCGGTCAGGCCTACGGCAATCAGGGCGCACAGGCCCCAAACCCACATAAGCAACTGGCGGGTGGCTGCACTGTCGCGGCTCAGCAGAAGGACGCATGCCGCACCGGGCACGGTGATCGCCACCATGGCGGAGAGCACGAACAGGCTGGCGGACAGAAATATAAGACCCAGCAGACCAGCCAATGTGAAGCTGGCCCAGCACAGATGCCAGACCATCACGCTTAACCGCAGACTCCTGACGCCCTCTTGGGCGGAAGGGGCTTCGTCCTGGAAGTAGGCTTTAAGCGGCACGCGGTTTCCCTGATTAGCAAGTCCTTGGATTTTAGACATAAACGGCTAAATAGCGAATGTCCTCGCCCTGAGAGCGAAGAATCACAGTCATCATGTCACAAAAGCGGCATTTTTTAACTATCACGCCACCTGTAACCGATACTTAACGGCGGCTGTATAGAGTTGGTTAGAAGGTTAGGTGTTCATGTCGTTGCCGCTCACTCAAACGGACGTAAAACCGGTCAGCGAAACGCCGGCCTGGAACCTGGAGGCCGCGCAACAGACGGCGGATCCGGGCGTGGCCAAGCGTGCCTTTCTGCGTATGGTCAGCCATGAACTGCGCACGCCGCTCAATTCCATTATCGGCTTTTCGGAAATCCTGCGTCAGGAATTGTATGGCCCGTTGGGGTCGCCGCAATATGTAGAATACGCCAATATCATCAAGGATAGCGGTTCAAAGCTGCTGGCCCTGTTCAACAATTTCATAGAAATTGTCCGGCTGGAGGGCGGCGGCGACTTGAAGCCCGCGCCGGAACCCGTCCTGCATGCCTTGGAAGATGCGGTCGCCAAGGTGCGTCCGCTGGCGACGACGCTTGGTATCCAGATTGAAATCCGCCTGCTGAACGATGAACTCCAGGCCATGTTCGATCCGCGTGGCCTAGCCTCTTGCCTGGATCAATTGCTGAAAAACGCCATCGATTTCACGGCGGAGTCTGGCACGATCGAAATCAATGCCCGTCCGGTCAATGACAAGGTCGATATCAGCGTCTTCAATCGTGGCAATGCACCGGATCAGGCGGACGTAGAGCGCCTGATGAAGCCGTTTGAGCAAGGCGACAATTCCGTCAATCGCAGCCATGAAGGCGCCGGTCTGGGCTGGGCGATTGTCCGGCTGAATGCGGAAGCCATGGGCGGCGCCTTCGGTGTCATTTCCCACCGTGGCGAGGCGCTAAAGGCGATTATACGTTTGACCCGGGCCTAGCCTTGTTTTGAGCCGGGCTTGAACCTGTGGGCCCAATCGACATATAGAGCGCATCCAACCGAAAGCGCGCCCATGTCCGAATTCCAGTCCCGCCTGACCGACCTGCTCGATGAATTCGAGCTGTTCGACGACTGGGAAGACCGTTATCGCTACATTATCGATCTGGGCAAGGACCTTACGCCGCTTGCCCCAGAAGAAAAAACTGACCGCAATAAGGTACTGGGTTGCGCGTCCCAGGTCTGGCTGGTCATTGATCCAGCACCGGAAGGCGTATTGCGTTTCCGCGGCGATTCAGATGCCTTTATCGTCAAGGGCTTGATTGCCGTGCTGGTGCGACTTCTAGACGGCCTGGCCTATAGCGAGATCCAGAATTTCTCCATTCGCGACACACTGGCAAAGCTCGGTCTTAACGAGGCTCTGTCGTCACAGAGAACCAACGGCCTGATGTCGATGGTCGAGCGTCTCAAAAAGGCGACGGCTTAACCTGCCGTATTGACGTGAATATTGGTGTAAGCCGATGGCAAGGCGACATAGGTTAGCCCGGTCACAAAATCGCCGACCTCGAAACGGCCATAGACGGGACCATCATCCGTACTGAATTCGACAACGATGTCTTCGCGCGGGTCCAGTTTGGCCATGGCAATCCAGGCGCGGCTGGGAAAATCGAATCGGATCGCGTCTTCGGCGGGGCGCGTGCCGGCATATTGGCCGGTGACGGTAAAGCCGGCTAGATTTGTTTTCACGCCCGGATGAAGGTCGGCCTGTAGATTGGTCATGCCGCTCGCCATAAAACTCAGGCTGCCGACGTCGGAAAAGCCGCGCGGCATCTGGCGGGTCAGGTCGTAGGGCGTGCGGTCAATGAGCCCGGTTGGCATCATGTCGGTGTTGCGCACCATGAGCCGGGCGGCGTAGGGGTGCGTTCCGTCCTTGAAATGCGCCATCAGGCTAAAACTATTGGTGTGCAGGCTGCCGAATACGCCCAGGGCCATGTCGGCCTTGTCGCTGTTCTGGTACTGGACGAGCCGCCAAACGACATCATCGCTATAGGCCCGGTTGGCGGCCCAGTCGGCACGGCCACTGTTCAGGTCAAGGTGCGGGACGGCCATGTAACGGCGAAAGCCGTTTTTCGCCGTTTCGACTTCGGTGGTCAGTTGCGGTGAATCGCACGCTGTACGGGCCGCCGCGTCGCGCGCCCGCGCTAGCCAGGGCGACAGATAGGACATGCTCAAACCGGCGCGCAAGGCGTCGTTGCGCGCCTGAAGGTAACCGGCCTTGAGCGCGCGACTGGTGGCCTCATCGAGAAGATGGCAGCGGGCGTCGGCCTGCACCATGAAATAGCGCTTCACCACCGGCAAGGTGTAGTTATCAGCGGTCTGCGCCACCAGCGGCCCCGCCAGCGCGGTCAGCCATACGGCTGCGCCCAGAGTGGCGCGACGAACCAGGGTGGCGCGACGAACCAGGGTGGCGCGACGAAGAAGAGGGGCGGCGGGACGCATTTTGGCGTTCATAAATCTGCTTTACGGGTGGTCTACAACAGCACTTTCAGGCAAGGTTATAGGCCAAAGCGCTTTAAACGGCGTTGCCAAGCAAGGTTAGCCAAATGTTACTTTCGGCGGATATCTGGGTCAGCGCCTTGTTGAGGCGCGTCGAACAGGCTGGCAGTTTCGCCTATATCGCCCGACGCGGTGACCGTAATTACGGTGCAGTGCTGGTCAAGGTCCTCAATTTGAGGTCCCGCGATGTTTATGTCCTGCGGGAGGCGCAAAAAGGGGAAACTACCGTATGGATGCGTCCGGTCGAAACCGTGACGGAGGCCGATCTCGATGACTGGATCGCGCGCCAGGTCAGGTACGATTCGGACCTGTGGGTGGTGGAAATAGAGGACGCAGAAGGCCGCCACTTCCTGACCGAACCCGTCGAGCTTTAAAATACTCACGCCGAAATCATATGGTGAATCAGAGATTTACCTTATTCTTCAACGGAAAGACAAAACCTTTGGAATAGTGTCCATCGCTTACCACTCTGACTAAAGGTAGCGTTTTGTATTTTCTTTTGAACGACATCATCCTTGATATCGAACCCGCGCGCATGATGCAGCCACTCGATGCTG
Organism: Asticcacaulis sp. AC466; assembly: GCF_000495815.1. Taxonomy (GTDB): domain Bacteria; phylum Pseudomonadota; class Alphaproteobacteria; order Caulobacterales; family Caulobacteraceae; genus Asticcacaulis. The sequence goes on from NZ_AWGE01000001.1 coordinate 496,878, forward strand.
AACGGTTTTCGGCGCTCAGCATCGATTACATCGCGCAACTGGGTAAGGAGATGTTTGCCGAAGACTCCCATGCGCATCGCCGCAATCCAGAACGCGCCCGCCGTCTGTGCTACCTCATTCATCTGAAGATGCCGCGCGTCAATGCCGCTCAGTTCTTCGCCACAATGCCAAACGGCCCTATCGAGAGCATCGATGCGTCTTTCAAGTCGCTCAACGAAATGGCCATGGCGCTGATGTACCAGCAACAGATGGCCGGCCAATTGGATGCCGCCAAGGTCGATTACGAAGTCTGGCACCGCATGGCGGCTTGATTGCCATTTGCTCCGCAAAATAGCGATCAAGCTCTTTTCCGGCAGAGGTTCGCGCAAACCTGCGCGACGCGCGGTCGCGCTTGCCAACGGCCAATTGGAAGAATTGGCCTTTGAGGGTGCTGTTCGGCGGATCTGTCGTTGAAATGTTATAATGTTAAATATTTCAGCTATTTATTTTTCAAACGGCCTCTAGCCGTATCCTCCAAAAACGCCTAGGTTCCGGCCATGGCACACGATCACGGCTCACATAATCACGGACATTCGCACGGTGACGACCATGGTCATGGCCCGGGCCATAATCATGCCCACGCAGGCGGTCATGGCCATTCGCACGCGCCAACCGATTTCGGGGCGCGTTTCCTGTGGGCGGCCGCGCTCAACACGGCCTTTATCATAGCCGAAGTCATTTTCGGGCTTAAGGCCAATTCACTGGCCCTGCTGGCTGATGCCGGTCACAATTTCAGCGACGCCATCTCTCTGGTCCTGTCCTGGGCCGCGTGGTGGCTGGCGAAACGCAAACCGGGCGGCAATTTCACCTACGGTTACCGCGGCGCCTCCATCATGGCGGCCTTGTTCAACGCGCTCCTGCTGATGGTGGCGGTCGGTGGCATTGTCTGGGAAGCCGTTCAGCGCTTCAATTCGGTACAGCCGGTGCAGGGCGACCTGGTCATGTGGGTGGCCGGCGCGGGCATTCTGGTCAACGGCTTTACCGCCTGGCTGTTCGCGCAGGGACAATCCGATCTCAACATCAAGGCGGCATTCGCTCACCTGGCCGCCGACGCGGTGGTGTCCGCCGCCGTGGTTGTCGCTGGTCTGGCTATGATCTTCACCGGCTGGGCCTGGCTCGATCCGGCGCTCAGCATAGTGGTGTCGTTGGTCATTGTCTGGGGCACCTGGGGCTTGCTGCGTGATAGCGTCCGCTTGTCCCTGCAAGGCGTGCCACCGCATATAAACGCCGCGAAGGTCAAGGCGTTCCTGGAGGGATTGGACGGCGTGTCCGGGGTTCACGACCTGCATATCTGGGGCATGAGCACGACGGAGGTGGCGCTGACCGCTCACCTGATCATGCCGGCAGGGCATCCGGGTGACGATTTCCTGCGGCATCTGGCTGAGGAACTGTCTCACCATCACGGCATCATCCACGCCACGGTTCAGATAGAGACCGGCGCCCACGCCTGCGCCCTTGAATCGGAAGACATGGTCTAGGCCGTCACGCGCCGTGGGCGGAATGCCAAGACCGCCAGCGCCAGCAAGGGCGCGCCCCCGCCGGCCAGGGCGATCCAGCTCCATCCGCCATTTTCATAAAGCAGGCTGGCGACGCTGGAGCCAATCGCACCGCCGGTGAATATGCCGGCCATGTAGATGCCGTTAATGCGCCCGCGGCTGAGGGGATCGAGGGCATAAATCGCACGCTGGCCCTGCACCATGTTCATCTGGACGCAGAAATCGAGGACGACGCCGAGCAAGGCCAAGGCGATGATGCCGCGCAGGCCGGGCAATAGCGTGATCAGCATGGCGGCCGCCGCGACTGCCAGGGCGGCGAAGGTAGCCTTGGTGGTATGGCCCGCGTCGGCCAGCCGCCCACTGAGCGGCGCGGCAAGAGCGCCGGTTGCGCCGACGAGGGCGAACAGGGCAATCTGGCTCTGGCTGAGGTGAAAGCGTTGCGCCAGTTCCAGTGGCGCCACCGTCCAGAACAGGGAAAAGGCGCAGAACATGCAGCCTTGCAGCAGGGTGCGCAGGCGAAGAGTCGGATATGACCGCCACAAAACGGCCAGGGACTGGATCAACGCCAGATAGGTCGTCTTGTGATCGGGCTGCCGCGACGGCAAAAGCCACGTCAGCAATCCGCCCATGACGATCATGAATGTCGCGCCGGTCCAGAACACGGCGCGCCAGCCGAAATGATCGGCGATCAGGCTGGATAGGGGCCGGGACAGCAGTATGCCCAAAACGAGGCCCGCCATGATATTGCCGACAACTCGGCCGCGCGTTTCGTCTGGCGCCATGTGCGCGGCCAGTGGAATTAGCACCTGGACAGCGACGGTGGCTATGCCGATCAGCAGGGAAACGATCAGGAAGACAGCGCCGTTCGTCGCCGTTGCCGCGAGAACCAGGCTCAGGCAGGCGGCGGCCAGCAATACAAGAATGAGGCGGCGGTTTTCCATCCGATCGCCGAGTGGCACAATGAACAGCAGCCCCAGCCCGTAACCGATCTGGGTCAGGGACACGATCAGCGAGGCGGCGTGGGCGTTCAGACCGATGTCCGGCGCGATCAGCGCGATGACCGGTTGACCATAGTAGAGATTGGCAACGATGACGCCGCAGGCGAAGGCGAACAGCCCGACAAGCGCGGGCGTCAGTGATTTGGAAGGGGGCATGGATATATCCGGCGGCGGGGAGGAGGATGCCACCGATATATAACCGCGATGGTTACAGACACAAGATATTGGTGATCACCCACGGCAAGCGAAGACTTTACTTTCGCCATATTTTTCGCTTACGTAAACGTAAGATACACTCCGGCTTCGCAAACGCAGAAATGTGATTGGGAAGGCTTACGCCAAACTCGTAAAATACACGCATGACCATCGAACAACTGACAGAAAAACTGGCCCACTACCCGACGCGCTGGGCACGCCATGCCGATCTTATCGTGCATATCGTGGCGCTCGCCTTTGCCTTGTTCGGCGGCGGCGTGGCCTTGGGGCTGGCCGTCAGCCATGGCCTGGTCGGGCGTATCGCCGCCATAACCATCTACGCGCTTGGCATGATCGCTATGCTGGCCTTTTCGCTGGCCTATAATTTTGCCCATCCCAACTGGCAGCCTTTCCTGCGTCGGCTCGACCATGCGGGCATTTTCCTGATGATCGCCGCCAGCTACACCCCCTTCACCACCCAGGCGCTTCAGGGCGGCTGGGCGCTGTGGATGAGCGTTTCGGTTTGGTCCCTTGCGGCCCTGGGTATCTTGGCGAAGCTGTTCCTGCCTGGTTTGGGCAAGGGTTACTGGGTATTTCTTTATTTGATCCTGGGTTGGCTGGTCGTCATCGCCATCAAGCCGATGGTGCGCGAAGTGTCTGCCCCCGCCATGATCCTACTGGCGCTCGGCGGCGTGGCCTATTCGGTCGGGACGATTTTTTACGCCATGAAGAGACTGAAATTCCGTCGCGCCATTTGGCATGGTCACGTGTTGACCGGCGCCGTATTGCATTATGTCGCCGTCCTGGTCGGTGTCGTGCTGGTCGGTCACGCCTGAGCGCTGGCGTCATCTCCACTGGCATCATCTCCAATGGCGTCATCTCCATCTGTCTTTGACTTTTCCCGGCCAAACGGCTAACGCCTGCGCCATGTCAAACACCCCCGAAACCGAAGCGCCGCGCCGGCGCACCTTCGCCATCATCTCGCACCCGGACGCCGGTAAGACGACCTTGACCGAACATCTGCTGCTGGCCGGGGGATCTATCCGTGCCGCCGGTCAGGTGCGCGCCCGGGGTGAAAACCGGCGGACCCGCTCCGACTGGATGAAGATCGAAAAGGAGCGCGGGATCTCGGTCTCGTCTTCGGTCATGACCTTTGAACACGACCGCAAGGTGTTCAACCTGCTTGATACACCGGGTCACGAAGACTTTTCGGAAGACACCTACCGCACCCTGACCGCCGCCGACGCCGCCGTCATGGTGCTTGATGCCGCCAAGGGGATCGAGCCACAGACGCTCAAGCTGTTCGAGGTCTGCCGCCTGCGTGACATCCCGATCATAACCTTCATCAACAAGATGGACCGTGAGGCAGAAGACGCCTTGGCCCTGCTCGATGAAGTGGCGGCGAAACTGCAACTGGATCCGAGCCCGCTCTATTGGCCGGCCGGGTCAGGCAATCGCTTCCGCGGTATGGTCGAATTGCAGACGGGGCTGTTTTACCCCTTCACCCGCCGCGACTCCGGCGCCGAATACGACCAGGGTCACGATGACGCCGCGCCGCTTGATACGGCAGTAGCCAAGGGGTGGCTTGACGCCACCGAGTTATCCGAGTTGCAGGACACCGCCGAACTGATCGAAGGCGGCTTCAAACCGTTCGACGAGGCGGCCTTTCTGGAAGGCCACATGACGCCGGTCATCTTCGGTTCGGCCTTGCGCCACTATGGTGTCAATCAGTTGCTCCAGGCCATCGGCGGGTTCGCGCCGCCGCCCAAGGTGGTTAAGGCTTCCAAGGCCGGTGTCGATACGGTGGTCGAGCCGACAGACAAGGAAGTCACAGGCTTCGTCTTCAAGGTCCAGGCCAATATGGACCCCAATCACCGCGACCGCATCGCCATGCTGAAGCTCACCTCGGGGCGGTTCCAGCGCGGTATGAAGTTGAAGGTACAGAACACGGGCAAGCAGTTGTCGGTCAATGCGCCGATCATGTTCTTCGCCTCTGATCGCGAACTGGCCGAAGACGCCTTTGGCGGCGACGTCATCGGCATTCCGAACCATGGCGTGCTGCGCGTTGGCGACAGCCTGTCGGAGTCCGGCGCCATCCGCTTTGCCGGTTTGCCCAACTTCGCGCCGGAAATTCTGCAACGCGTGCGCGTCAAGGATCCGCTTAAGGCCAAGCACCTCAAGAAGGCGCTTGAATCCCTGGCCGAGGAAGGCGTGACCCAGTTGTTCCGGCCATCGATCGGTTCTGATTTCATCGTCGGCGCGGTTGGGCAATTGCAGTTTGAAGTCATGGCCGACCGGCTGGCCAACGAATACGGTCTGGATGTCGTTTTCGAGCCGTCACCCTATGCCGAAGCGCGCTGGCTGGGCGGCGATGTGGCCAAGATCGAAGACTTCGCGGGGAAATACCGGTCTCAGATGGGCAGCGATATCGACGAAGCGCCGGTCTTCCTGGGCAAGTCGGGCTGGGAAATCAATTACGTGGCGGAACGCTTCCCCGACGTATCCTTCCAGCGCACCAAGGAGCGTGGTTAAACCTGTGACGACGCTTCGCCTGTTGTCAGGTGGCGGACGTCCCGGCGATAAAAAGACCCGGCAGGACAGACCTGCCGGGCCAGTCGACGCCCGCTAAGGGTAACGGACGCTAAAATCAAAGGCTGGCGCGCGTCCTAAATCAGCAGCCAGGCGCTGCGGGCGATCATGACCCCGAGCACCAGCCACGAGGCGCCGAACAGGACCACGCGCACGGCAATGATATTGATCAGGGCCTGCCATAGCGAATGCGCGATGCGCAGCAGGACGTATGTCCAGGCCAGCCCGACAAACAGCCTGTCCGCCTGACCGAGCAGGACGATGGTCAGGGTGACGGCGTAGAACAGCGGGGGCGCTTCGGTCAGGTTGTTGTAGTTGGCGGCCGGATTAAGCGCCCAATTGGGCAGTTTACGCATCGCCGCCCAAGTCGCGTTGTCATAGGTTATGCCCGCTTTTTTCATGGCGGTCAGGCGCGATACATACAGCCAGACCACCATGAAAAAGTGCAGGCCGCCCATGGCGAGGATGGATGAGAGCAGGGCAGTTGCCGGCGTCATTTGGCGCGCGTATTGCAGGTGGCGAGTTCGGCATCTGACAAGGTCTTGCCGCGCCAGGTAAAGGCCGTCACGGTGCCGGTCACGGACACGACACGCTGGCAGGATCGGCCGGCCGGCATATCGGCCACCACGGCGGCGTGACAGGCGTTGTCATGGCACGTCCATACGGCGCCGTCGATGATGAATTCAGCCTGGCGGCCCGGCGCGGACAATGTCAGTTCGGCGGATTGTACCTGAGGCGCGCGAGCCCCCGCAGGTGTGCCGACAAAAGTGGCTGCAACGGCTAACAGGATAAAGATGGGTTTCATGAACGGCTCCCTTGTAATTTTGTACTGACTTGCATAAATTAAAATCAACAGGCGTCTGTCAAGAGTTTTATGCAAAATGGTACAAAATAATTCTAAGCCGATCGCTCAGGCGCCGCGTCAGAAGGCACGGGGCCGTCCAAAGGCCTATGACCGCACGACCGCATTGAAGTCGATGCGGGATCTGTTCTGGGAGCAGGGCTATGCGGGAACATCACTTGACGACATGAGCGCGGTCACGGCCATGAACCGCCCCAGCCTGTATAACGCTTTCGGCGACAAGGCGTCCGCCTTCAAGGCGGTGCTGGAAGACTATGTCGATGATGTACGCCAGATGTATATGGCGGCCTTTGCGCCGGATGTGCCTGTGCGTGACGGCCTGACCCGTGTCTACGAAACGGCGATACATATCTATAATCGCGAAGATGGCGTCGGACGCGGGTGTTTCATGATCAGCGCGGCCCTGATCGACAGTGTCCGCGACCGGGACATCGCGGCCAAAGTGCTCGAAGCCCTGCACGAGATCGACCGCGCCTTCCGCTGGCGTCTCAAGGTCGCGCAGCAGGCGGGTGAGTTATCGCCCGATGCCGATATCGACACTCTGGGCATGGTGGCGTCGACAACCCACAACGCGGTGGCGGTACGTATGCGTGCCGGTGAGGACCTGGCGGTTGTCCGCCGGTTTGTCGCTCAGACGGTTGGATTGATCTGTGGATAGTCCGTAAGCGGACGATCTGGGTAAATCCGGTTGTTGCGAACAAAATCGATGAAAGTCCGCAGGCCCGCGCCCATCTGGCGATGCGGTGGATAATAGAGACGGAGGCCGGGATAGGCGGGCGTATAGTCGCTTAAGGCGCGCACGAGCCGGCCTTCGCGGATCAGACCGGTGACCGAGTGGTCGATAACATAGGCCAGGCCGTGGCCGGCCAGTGCCGCTTCGATCATCAGGTGGTCGCTGTTCAGAGTCAGGCGTCCCGGCACGTCGACGCTGATTTCCTCGCCGCGGACTTCGAATTCCCAACGGTACATAACCCCACTGGGCAAACGGCGGCGAATGCAGGCATGTGCGGTCAGGTCATGTGGCGCGGCGGGGGCCGGATGGGCGGCGAAATAGGCCGGCGACGCCACGACCGCCCAACTGTTTTCCGGCCCGAACGGTATGGCGATCATGTCCTGGGGGATTAGCTCAGCCAGGCGCACACCGATGTCGAAGCCTTCTGCGACGATGTCGATCGTTCGGCCTTCGACCACCAGATCGATGGCCATGTCGGGATATTGCTCCAGATAGGCCAGGACCAGCGGCGCCAGCCGCCGTGCCGCGCGCTCTGAGGCGTTTATCCGCAACAGGCCGGAGGGCGTATCGCGCAGGGCGTTGACATCTTCCATTGCGCCGGAAATTTCATGCAGGGCCGGCCGTATCCGCGCCAGGAACTGTTCACCGGCTTGGCTGAGCGACACGCTGCGGGTCGTGCGATGAAACAGCCTGACGCCGAGCCTCTGTTCAAGAGCGGAAATGGCGTGGCTGAGCGCTGACGGAGACAGGTTCAACTCAGCCGCGGCGCGGCGGAAATTGTTGTGCGTCGCCACGGTGACAACGGCGTGCAGCTCAAACAGACCGGAATTGCGAAATGCCATTGTGCGAAATCCTGCATCAGACTGTGTATGATAATACACCTTATGCCATCAATGTGCGGCGCCTATCTATGGGGCCAACTGATTTTGACGAAACAAGAGGCCAATCATGCGCAAAACCATTTTGATCACAGGCGTATCCACAGGCTTTGGTCGCGCGATAGCGCAGGCGGCGATCGCGGCCGGCCACACGGTCGTCGGCACAGTGCGCAAACCGCAGGACGCGGCGGATTTCGAGGCCCTGGGCGCATCCGCGGTGGCGCGCCAGCTCGATGTGACGGACACGGCGGCAATTGCACCCATGGTCGCCGATATTGAGGCCTCGGTCGGCCCTATCGATGTGCTGATCAACAATGCCGGTTACGGCAGCGAGGGTATATTGGAAGAATCCGCCCTTGACGAAGTGCGGCGTCAGTTCGACGTCAATGTCTTCGGTCCTGTCGCCATGATTCAGGCAGTCTTGCCCTACATGCGTGCGCGCCGCTCCGGCCGGATACTGAATATTACCTCCATGGGCGGCTTGGCCACCTTTCCTGGCATCAGTCTCTATCACGGCAGCAAGTTTGCCCTAGAGGGTATAGGCGAGTCGTTCGGCAAGGAGGTCGCGCCTCTGGGCATTCGGGTAACCAATGTCGAGCCGGGCGGTTTCCGTACCGACTGGGCAGGGCGGTCGATGACGCGAACGCCACGCTCCATTGCCGATTATGATGCGGTAATGGATGCGATCCGCGAGCGTCGCCAGGCCTATCACGGCCATCAGGTCGGCGATCCCGTCAAGCTTGGCCAGGCGATTGTCGATCTTATTGCCAATCCCGATCCGCCGGCGCATCTTCTGCTCGGAAGCGATGCCCTGCGGCTGGTGCGCGAAAAGCTGCACGGCCTGTTGGCGGAAATCGAAGCCAATGAACCGATCACCCTGTCCACAGATTACGAGGATTAAAATGAACGCGACCTTCAAGATTGGCGGCGATTTAGAGATCAACCGCCTGGGGTTTGGCGCCATGCGCATTGTCGGAAAAGGCGTCTGGGGTGAGCCCGAAGACCGTGCCGAAGCGTTGCGCACCTTGAAACGCCTGCCGGAATTGGGCGTCAATTTCATCGATACCGCCGATTCCTATGGTCCGGACGTGTCTGAACGCCTGATCCGCGAGGCGTTGTACCCCTATGACGGTCTTGTCATCGCCACCAAGGCGGGGTTCCAAAGGTCAGGGCCCGACCGTTGGACGATGAATGGCCGGCCGGAATACCTGACGGCGCAGGCGCATAAGAGCCGGGCGCAGCTCGGTGTCGATGTCATCGATCTCTGGCAACTGCATCGCATCGATCCGCGCGTCCCGGCGCATGAACAGTTCGACGCCGTCAGGTCGCTGATCGACGAGGGCGTTATTCGCCATGCGGGACTGAGCGAAGTGTCTGTGGGCGATATTGAGGCGGCGCGGCGCGTGTTTCCCGTGGCGACTGTGCAAAACCGCTACAATCTGGCGGACAGGGCGCATGAAGATGTGCTGACCTATTGCGAAGCGAACGGCATAGGCTTCATTCCCTGGTATCCGCTGGCAGCAGGCGATCTGGCAAAGCCCGGTGGTGTGCTGGATACCATCGCGCGCACCCACAATGCTACCCCGTCGCAGATTGCCCTGGCGTGGGTCTTGCGACGGTCGCCCGTCGTTCTGCCGATCCCCGGCACGGGTAAGGTAAAGCACCTGGAAGAAAACCTTGCCGCGCGCGATATCGTCCTGTCCGACGATGAATTCGCCTCGCTGGACCGCGCAGGGCGGTAAGCCAGCCGGGAAATGGTGGATAAGGCGAGGAGGGACTTAACCGCGGCCCCGGGCTTGCAAATGTCCGTTCACCCCCGAACCAGGCGTATCGTCCTGATACGTTTTGAGGCGTCGGGGCTGATGGACTCGCTATGTTTGAATTCGGCCGTGAACTGAGGCGTATCTTCCGTAACCAGGGGCGGATGGACGCCGACCCCAGCCTCTATGAACTGCTGAACCTGCAAATGCTGATCGCGCAGGGGCGTGAACTCGATATCGAGGGCGGGCGCGTGTCGACCAAGAACCGCTTCTCGCCGTACCTCGAAGCCTCTCAGGTGTGGCGTGAATATGCCAGGCGCACCGGTGATCCCGTTGCCTTGCGGCGCGCCGCTACGGCGGCTGAAAACGCCGGCAAGGAAGCGCGCAACGCGGTTGATGCCGCCATTGCCGCACTTGAACAGGCCCAAACCTGCATCCTCAGCTATGATCTATTCGAAACCGCTGAATTGCTGCCGTCCGCCGAGGATCTCCTGGCCGGTGGTCGCGCAGCGATCCAAGAGGATGAGGCGTTGCGGGCCCGCTTCAACCGCGTGGAGGCCCAACTGGCGGCCCGTCTTGCCGTGAAACAGGGCATTGGCGAAGACCTTGAACTGGCTATGCTGGCCATGTCCCATATCGATCGCGCTGTTGAGCGCGCCGACAAACGCGTTCAGCGCAGCCATTCGAATGCCGATAAGATCGAAGCCGCGCAGGCGCGCTTTGAACGCGGGGACCTGCTGATGATGGTCGGCCTTGACCGGTGCGATTCCTCTCTGATGCTGGCGGTTACCAAGGACTTCCAGGCCCTTAAGGACCGTCTCGATGCGGCGTATGAGCCGGTTACCTATTCGCGCGTACTGTTGCGACTGGCCATGGCCTATGTCTGGAAGGGCGAAATCGAAGGTCGCCCAGAGGTTATCAGCGAGGGTATCGCGCTCCTGTCCAACGACGACGAGCCGGTCGATTTCGAACATTCGCCGCTCGACTGGGTGGCGCACAAGCAGGCGCTCGCCATGGGGCTTCAGGCCTTGGGTGAACTGACGCTCAGTGAAGAGGTATATGAAAAGGCAATGCAGGTCTATGATCTGGCGCTGAAACGTCCATTGCAAAAAGGTTTGGCCCTGCGCGGTCAATTAATCAACAACCGTGCCGGATGTTTGGTCAAACATGCCGAGATAAAAGGCGACATGCGCACGCTCGACAAGGCTGAGACCGATTTCAAGGCGGAATTGCGTGTCTGCAAACCGGACGCCGACCCGGTCGGCTGGGCCGTACTGCAAACCAATCTGGCGCGGCTTTATGTGGCGCGCGGCGATATTTCCGGCTTCATGATGGAACGCACCGAAGCGGCCTATGCGCTGGAAGCCGCGGTGGAAATCTTCGAAGAGCAGGGCGTAAAGTCCCTGGCGCGGGCAGCCAAGGCTCAGCTTGACCGGGTTCGCGAAAAGGCGTGAGGCGCCGACCTGAAGATCGATGTCGTGTAATTTTGGTTGGCGACGTTTAAACCGCATTGTCTCTTGATGTCATACAGCGCCACCGTGCGCGGCATCTTCATCCGGAGCGACGTCATGGTCGATACTACAAAAACGGGTGTTCAGCCCTCCACGACCGCTTCGCCCTACGCGGTCGATACCCTGGTCGTGACGCCCGACGATATCGATCTGTCCAGATCGCCGCTTGCCGGACATCTTGGGGTGGAAACCTACGTGCTTGGCGCCTTCAACCCCGGCATGACCCGCCTACCCAACGGCAATCTCATTTTATTCGTCCGTGTCGCCGAAGCGCTGAAGACGCCTATCTTCGATGGACATGTTCATGCGATTCGGTGGGACGATTCCGGGCGTTATGTGCTGGATGCCTGGCCGTTGGAGCTGGCCAACACGGCGGACCCGCGTAAATTCCTTTTGAATGGTGGCGGCTGGAAGGTGATGGCGCTTACCTCCTTGTCGTGGATATTGCCGGTCGAATTGACACCGGATGGCCTGCAACGGGTGGCCATGCATTATGACAAGGTCATAGCGCCGCAGAACAGTTTGCAATGCTACGGCATTGAAGACCCGCGCGTATCGAAGGTAGACGACCGATGGCTGATGACCACCTGTTCGGTATCGCCGGAGCGGCATTCCACGACGCTTTACAGCTCGGATAACGGTTTGGACTGGACCTTCGAAGACATCGTCCTGGATCATCAGAACAAGGACATGCTAATCTTCGAAGGGCTTGTCGATGGCGAATATTGGGCGCAGACCCGTCCGCTGGGCGATCTGTATTTTGCCTATCCGCCGGGCAGTGAATGGCGCGCGGGTCCGTCGATAAATCTCGCTACGTCGCGCGACGGCCTGTACTGGAAGCCTTGTCGCAAGCCCGGTATCCGGCCCCATTCAGGCACCGTTGCCACAGCCCGCATCGGCGGCGGTACGCCTCCGATATTGACTGAGGATGGTTGGCTCAGCCTGTGGCACGGCGTTGAGCCGAAAGAGATTGTCGGTATCTACCGGACCTATTTTTCGATCATGGACAGGGATGACCCCAGTCGCGTCGTCCGTACACGGCATATACCGCTTATTGAAGCCAATCCTATGTTGACGCGCCCGCTTGAACATCAGATGTATATCCGCGATGTTGTCTTTACCACGGGCATAGCCGACGGTGGTCACTACTATGTCGTGGCGTCGGGCGAGGCAGATTTGGCATGCCGGATTACCCATATTCCGAAATCGGTGTTTGCCGATGATGACCTGCAAACACCCTGAAAGCGCCAATCAGGCTTGAGGTTTCAACAGGTAGTGACCTACGCCCCATTCTCGGCCGCCGTCATGACCCCAAAGCCCCGCTGTGGCCATGAAGAACAGCCGCCAGCGGCGACGCCACAGGCCGGCGCTCTTGCCGTAGACGCTTTTCAGAATGGGTTCGATCTGGGCCTGATGGTTGTCGAAGTTTTCCAGCCAGTCCATGGCGGTGCGGCGGTAATTTTCCCCTGACCACCGCCATTCGTTTTCGACTGTAAACAGGTCCGTGAAGCGGTGAGGCAGGTCGTGTGCTGGCATGATGCCGCCGGTGAAAAAATACTGCGCAATCCAGTCGTTTTTGTCCGTGTGATCGAAGCGATACGAATGAGTCTTGTGGGTGAAGACATGCAAAAACAGCCGCCCATCGGCCACCAGCCAGCTATGCGCGCGGGAGAGCAGTTCGCGCCAGTTTGACATATGTTCGAACATTTCAACACTCACGATACGGTCGAAGCGTTCCGGCGTCGAAAAGTCGTTCATATCGGCGGTGATGACGGTCAGGTTCTTCAGCCCCCGGCGTTTGGCCTCAGCCGTAATATATTCGCGCTGAGAATGGGAGTTCGACACTGACGTGATGCGTGACCTCGGATAGGTCTTAGCCATATGCAAGGACAGGGAGCCCCAGCCGCACCCGAGTTCCAGCACGGACTGACCGTCATGCAGATCGGCATGGCGACAGGTTTCGATCAGGGCGAGGGTTTCGGCTTCGTCCAGCGTCGTTGAATCGTCCGTATACAGACAGCAAGAGTATTTCCGCTGTGCGCCCAGGATATAGCTGAAAAATTCGTCTGGAATTTCATAATGTTGGGCGTTTGCCGCATCGGTTTGCACGGCGATCGGGTATCGGCTCATACTGTCGGCGAACGCCGCCTCTTCCATGGCGCTGCCACGCATGTGACGTTTCGATCTGCCCACCAGGAAATCGATGGCCGCCAGGGTCAGGCCATCGGGCAGGGGGGCGCGTTCGGCAAGGGCAGTGGCGAGCTGGCTCATAACTTTTCCTTTTTTGGGGGTAACGGAAAGAAGGCGGAGGTGCGCGCCTGATAGGCGCGGAAAGCATCGCCGCGGGTGTGCAGCATGTGGGTTTCGAGCGGTGGAATGCCTGAGATATGGACAAGCAGCCAGTACATCTGAAGCGGCGCCAGGCAGGCGACCAGACCCCATGGCAGATGCCACGCGACGATCGCCCAGCCGACCCAGCCCAGCCATTCGAAAAAGTAGTTGGGATGGCGCGACCAGCGCCACAGGCCGATATCGGCCACGCCACCCTTGTGCGTCTTGCCGAAGGTTCTCAACTGTGCGTCGGCAACGGCTTCGCCGATCAGCGCAATCAGAACCACGGCCACGCCCATGATGTCTGTCGCACTCGGAAAAGGTGCCGGATTGAGGACGGCGAACCGGACGGCGACGACCAGGACATAGGCGCACAGGGCCTGCATCTGGAGCATCCAGAACAGGTACCATGGCCAGTCGCGCGGGTGGTCGCGCTTGATGGCGGCGTAACGCGGATCGTCTTCACCCGAGTGGGTGCGTTGGGCGATATGCACACCCAGACGAAGGGCCCACACGGCGACGAGGCCGGCCACGACGAGGCGGCGTGTCTCATTGGCGCCGTCCGCAGGTAGCAGGGCGGCGGCGATTCCGCCCAGCCCGACAGCGGCGGTCCAGATGGTATCGATCCAACCGCTTTTCTTGGTGACCAGTTGCACGACCGTCGCACACATCATGACGACGCTGACGCCGATGGCGAGACCGATCAGAACGAGGGTATTGGTCGAGAGTTGCATGTTTCAGATACGGCGTCGGCTGTAATCTGGTTCACCAGGCAGCCAAATTGATCCGAAAATGGGCGGTCTGCGTACAAAGACCACAACGCCATTTTGCACCAGCCTGCTAGGAGAGTCCTATGAAGACGATAATTGTGGTGGCCATCGCGGTCATTGGGGCGGTTTCGGCGCCGTTGGCTCAGGCGGACAGGTTGGATCAAACGAATGAGGCATCCTCCCCGGAGGGGAACTGGTCGCGCGGTGATGGCAAGGCAAAGGTCCGTATAGCGCCTTGCGGCGATGATTTGTGCGCGGTCAATACCTGGATCAAGACGGGCGTAAAGGACGAAAAGGTTGGCGACAAGCTGGTCATGACCGTATCGCACAGCGGTGGCGGCCAATGGAGCGGCAAGGCCTATGATCCGCAACGCAAACTGACCTACCGCCTCAAGATGACGGTTGCCGCGGACACCATGAAGACATCCGGCTGCGTCCTGGGCGGGTTGATATGCAAAGGCGTGACCTGGAGCCGGATCTAGAACAGAATGCTCCTTTACGCGCTCTATCCGAACCCGCGTCACGCCTTTCGGATCCACAAGGGTATTAGCCCCGTCTGTGAGCGCGCGGGCTGGTTCCGGTCCATCGCTTGAACGCGCGAGAAAAGGCGCTCGGCTCGGAAAACCCGACCAGATAGGCCGTTTCGTTCACCGATAACTTTTCGCCGCTCAGGTAATGCACGGCCATCCGGTGGCGCAGGTCGTCCAGCACCTGCTCGAAGTTCGTCGCTTCGGCCGCCAGTTTGCGATACAGGGCCTGACGGCTCAACCCCATTCTTTCGGCGATGCTGTCCATGCCCAGGTCGCCGGTATGCAGATGAGGGATCATCAGGCTTTCGACGCGGCCGCGCACGGTTTTCGAGCTTTCCAGGCTTTTCATCAGCGCTTCGGCGTGTTCGCTGAAGATGCCGAAAACGTAGCGATTGGCTATATTTATTTCCAGTGACAACCAGGATGCGTCAATCTGCATGGCATTGCGCTCACTGTCGAAGGTCACGGGCACCTTGAGAATCCGTGCATATTCGGCAGCGTGGGCCGGCCGGGCATGGGTGACGTGGATTTGCTTGACGAACGGCGTGTCACCGTAGTGTCGGGCGACTTCGCAGATGAAACGTGAAAAGGCGGCTTCGGTCAGTTCCGGAAATGCATCGGCGGGGCGGCGATCTTCCAGCCACAGGCCGTCCGCACGCGGCGTCAGCTGAAAGCGGTCGCCATCGGTCAGGCCGTCGATTTCGATGACGAGCTTGTTAAAGCGATTGAGTTGCTTGAGCGCTTCTCCCATGGTCGGTGCGGACTGGCAAATCAGGCCAACAATGGAAAATGCCTCGAAGCGCGTACCTTCGCTGAATTGCAGGGCCAGGGCCGGGCTGTCGCACAGGACCTGGCCCGCGCGGACAAGGGCGATGAAGGCCGACAAGGGCAGGCGTTTATCCTGATCGTCGAGATCAGACGGCGCGATGCCGGCCCGTTCGAGCAGATGGCGTCGGCTGGCGCCTTTCGATATGGCGAAATCGAGCAGCGCCCGGGTGTAACCGGCTGATACCGTCGCGGCGCTCATGGTCTTTCCTCCTGTGGGCGGTCACTGTCGCAGGCCGTTACGCTAAGTCAACTTTTTGATCTGTGCGGTCATGGACCGTCAAGCCCCGGCATTGATAGCCTTGCAAATTAATAGGGGCCATGTTCATGATTCAAGCGTCATCCGCCGCGTCCAGAGCGCTCAAGATTTCGGCCATCGCCTGGTTCGTGGCGGCGGTGGCAGGGCTATGGCTATTCGGCTCTTACATCGTGGCGCTGTACGGCACCGGTGCCGTCACGGGAGACTGGCAGCGCTGGAACGCCGTGCTGCCCAAGGATCACGGGTATATGCCGGGCGACCTAGCAGGCAACATCGCCCTTGGCGGACACCTACTCATGGCGGCCATCCTGACTTTCGGCGGCGTTGTGCAACTTGTGCCCCATATCCGTGCCCACATTATGCCCCTTCATCGCTGGAACGGCCGGCTGTTCATACTGACGGCCATTCTGGTGGCGGCAACCGGGCTTGTCATCAACGCCTTGCGGGGCAATGTCGCCGGGCTGTACATGCAGATCGGCAACATTACTGACGGCTTGCTGGTCATCCTGTCCGCCGTCCTGACTTGGCGATACGCACGGGCGGGAAATATAAATCTGCACCAGCGTTGGGCCATGCGCACCTTCATACTGGTCAACGGGGTGTGGTTCTATCGCCTAGGCATGATGGTGTGGCTCATCGCCACTCAGGGTGCCGGTCATACAGATGCGTTCGACGGCCCTTTCGACCTGTTCATAGGCCTGGGGCATTTCCTGCTGCCTCTGGCGGTGCTGGAAATCTACATGCGGATACGGGACGGGGGCGGGAGTGGTGCGAAATGGATCATGACCTTGGTTATGGCACTCATCACGGTCATAACAGCGGCGGGCATTGTGGCGGCGACCCTGTTCATGTGGCTGCCCAATCTACGATAGTCCGTAGAAAAGGAGCGGTGAAAAAACCGTGACAGCGCTGTCATTTTTTGCTTGCGGTAGCGCTAACAGTTTGCTATTGAAACCGCCTAGGCTTTTTTCAAAGCCTTTGCCCTTCCTGGGCGTTTCCTCCCTGTAGACTTTAGGCCGGCGCTGACTAAGCCCGGCCTTTTTTTTGCCTGGAGCGGACTACAGGGGCCTCAAAATGAGTTGGAAAGCGCGATGGCGCCGCACAGGTTGCGCGCATACCTCGACAAAAGCTCAATCGCTATTGTCGAAGCAAAAGCGATTAAGCGGCATGGCCTTCGGCGCGACGCATACGCCAGAACCGAATGGTGCGTTCGGCTGTTTCCTTGGGCAGGTCCTGATACAGCTTGCCATATTCCGCTGCCTTGCCCATGGCGTTTTCCTGGTTGGCCAGCATGATCATGGCGTAGGTCAGGAACAGGGCCTTATCGAGACCGGCGGCCTTGCAGGCGATGGCCAGGGCGTCGACCTCCTTCTTGTCGACCAGATGGCGCGCGGTCAGGAAGTCGAGATCGGCCATTTGCGACAACGCGACCAGGAAATAGGTCGGATTTGGGTCGCGCATATATTTGGCCAGCAGTTGCGGCGTCAGGCGCGCACTCCGGCGCAGGGCTTCGACCTCGGCGAAGATTTTTTCGTAGTCTTCGGGGAAGCTGCCATAGGCCATGGCGACCTTGTTACGGCCTTTCGATAGGGCCAGTTCAAGGGCGGCGGGGTCCAGCTTTTCGTTTTCCTGCATAATGCGTTCGCGCAGCCGGGTTTCAACGACAAAATACATGTCGTTCATCAGATCTACCGGCATGTCGCGGCGATTGACGACGACCTCATGCAGGGCCGGGTTGGCTTGGGCGCGCTGAACGACCTGTTCGTTGGAAGCCCGCGACAGCCGTGCACCGTCGTTGCTGAGCAGGGTGTGCAAGGTGGTGTCGTCGCCGCGGTTGACGATGACGCCGGACACGCTTTCGGGCACCTCCTCACGCTTGGAGACGGCGCGCATGTGGTCCTGACCCTTGGTCGAGACGACATGCAGCAGGTCGCTTTCGGACAAGGCCTTGGAGCGGGTGAGAATCTGTTCGGCGACCTCGATGTCGTCGCTCGCCAGGCGGCGAAGCAGACCCAATGGGGCCGCGCGGGCCGAGGCGATCGTATTGGCGATTTCAGCGCGAACGACGGTTTCCATGTCAGCGGACAACTGACTCATGACTGTGTCGTACAAAGTCATTTCGGTGTCGCTGATCTCCTCTGGGTGCGCCATGAAGATGTTGGTGACCTGACGCAACAGTTCGCGACGGCGGCCGCTTGACGGTTCCTTGGCCAGTTCGATCAAATTAGTAAGTGAAGATGTTTGCACGCGCGACATGCGGGTTACCTTGGAGTTGAATCTGGCTGTTTAGGGGCGGAATCGGCGGAATCATGATCGTTGTTCGGGTCGCCGCCTTCAACGGCGTCGATGCCGTTAATCCCCAGAAGCGCGCCGGTGGCGTCATGATCGACGGTAATCGGATCGGGTTTTATGCCATATTGACGGTGCAGGCTGTAGAAGCGGGGTTCGTCCGAGGCGCCGGTGGCGCGCTCGCCCGGAATGAAGACGTGATCGGTTTCCTGGGACGCCAACGAGGCCGTCGGCTCCGGCGGCGTGGCCTGATCAGCGGGCTTCCCCTTTGGGGCTGCGGTTTTGGATGGACCGGATTTCGATTCCGTTCTGGCTTCGGGCTTTCCGGGCGCGGCGACGGGCTCGGTCTGCCGGGCTTGAGCTTGAGCTTTAGCCTCTGCCTGAGCCTGGGCCGCGCGGGCGGAGTCGATGCGGGCGGCATATTTGCTGGTGGCCGGCACCTGATAGGCACCGCTACGATCGGCGGGGCCGGGCGCGGGCGTCGTGGCCAGCACCGGCGCCGATTCTGCTGTTCGGGCATCCGCCTTTGAGGGTTCGACCTTGTGCGGCTCGCCTTTCGGAGCGGTGGCGTTGGCAACGGCGGTAGTCGGCGCGCCTGAGGCAGACGATCTTTTGGGCAGCAGGTCAGGTTGAACGGACGGTTGGGATACGGGTAGGGGGTGTGATACGGCCAGTTGTTGCGCGTGCGAGGTGGCTGGCGGCACCGTTGCCGGCGCGGGCGCGTCGGCCATGCCCGGATCATCGGCCAGCCCGGGATCTTCCGGTTGTGGCACTGCGACGACTTGCGGCGCGCGCGGCGCGGTCAAGGGAATGGGCGTCGATATGGACGCTACGCTATCGGCGTGAACCGGCGCCTGAGGCATGGGTTGGTAAGACGGCCGATAAGACGGTTCCGCGACAATCTGAGGCTGTTTTGGCGCCGCCATCTGGCTGGCGACTGGTGTGGGCTGTGCAGCGCCTGCTTTGGTGGGCCAGCGCAGGCTGCGGGCAAAGGGGTCGCCGACCTGCCCATAGGGTGACGCAGGCACCGGATAGCTGCCGTTTGAGGTATGAATGGCGTCGCTTGGAGGACTCACACGACCGTCAACGGTCTGTGCGGAGGCGCCTGGCTGCGGCTTGTTCGACCAGTTGAGGTAACCGCCTGCAGAAGCCGCCATCGATGCCGTGCACGTGGCGGCAGACGTCAGGACGACGACGCCGATCGACAGGCTGAGGACGAGGCGGGAGGGCTGTGGCATGATTCTCGGACGGTGGGACTAGATTGCAACGTCTTAACCCTAAGCGACCGAGTTTAATTAAGGCCTAATATGTCCGGCCGTTTTGAAATATGCGTTATCTTTAGCCGGCCAGATTTCTAACCCTCCACATCCCTAGCCTGCAAGGCTTTCGCGCTTTTCTTCCAGTTCCAGCCATTCCATTTCGCCATTTTCGAGATCGGTGCGCAGCGTTTCGAGCTTTTTCATGGTCGCGTCGAAGCCTTTCGGGTCACGGCTGTAGAGCGTCGAGTCTTCCAGTACCTTTTCCAACCGGACGATTTCGGCCTGCCATTGGGGCATCAGCTTGTCCAGGTCCTCCAGGCGCTTCTGGTCCTTGTAGCTTAGCTTTTTGGGCGCTGTCTTGACCGGTGATGGCGCGGCGGCCGCCGATTTCGCTTCGATCTTGGCGGCTTCCTTGCGCGAAATTTCCGCAAAGAAATCAGGGTTCTGTCGAATGAAGTCCTGCCAGCCGCCCGGCGTTTCCGCCGCTCCGCCCCGGCCGTTCAACGCCAGGGTAGAGGTTGCCAGCCGGTCGATGAAATCGCGGTCGTGGGATACCAGAATCAGCGTGCCGTCGTAATCGGCCAGCATATCTTCGAGCAGGTCGAGCGTATCCATGTCGAGATCGTTGGTCGGTTCGTCGAGGACAAGCAGATTGGTCGCCCGGGCCAGCGCGCGGGCCAGTTGCAGCCGGTTGCGTTCCCCGCCGGACAGGGATTTCACCGGCTGGCGCAACTGCTTTTCGCGGAACAGGAAATCCTTGGCATAGGCCGCGACGTGACGCGGCTGGCCCTGCACCATGATGGAGTCTGAGCCGGAATTGGCCAGCACATCCCACAGGGTTTCCTCACCCTTCAGGGCATCGCGGCCCTGGTCGAGATAGGCGATTTCCAAGGCGGTGCCGAGGCGGATATCGCCGCTGTCGGCCGGCATTTCGCCCAGCAGCAGTTTGACGAGCGTCGATTTTCCGGCACCGTTGGGGCCGACGATGGCCAGTCGGTCGCCGCGCATGATGCGGGTGGAAAAATCCTTCAGCAGAACCTTGTCTCCGAATGACTTGGAAATGCCTTTGACCTCGGCGACCAGCTTGCCCGAGGTCGAGCCCGAATCGATATTCATTTCCATCGGCCGGGTTGTCTGGCTCATGCGGAAGGCATGGTCGCGGCGCATGTCATCCAGACGGGCGGCGCGGCCTTCGTTGCGAGTGCGCTGGGCGGTGATCGATCTGTAGAAGGTATAGGTTTCGCGTTCGATCGCCTTTTCCAGACGGCGCAGGCTTTCGGCCGTTTCCGCCTCCATCTTGGCCTGCCATTCGTCGAAACCGGCATAGCCTTCGTCACGACGCAGGATGCGGCGTTCGTACAACCAGTAGCAGCGTTGGGTCACGCGTTCCAGGAAGGTCCGGTCGTGGGAGACAATCAGGGCTGCACCACGGAAGCCGCGCAAGCGGTCTTCCAGGGTTTCGATGGCGAAGATGTCAAGGTGGTTGGTTGGTTCGTCGAGGAAGATCAGATCGGGGGCTTCGGCGAAGGCCTTGGCCAGCGCGGCGCGGCGCTTTTCCCCGCCGGACATGCCGACGGTGGATTTGTGCGGATCGATGCTGAACGCATAAAGCTCAGCCTCGGCGGTGTAATGTTCCGCCCCGCCCGATGTCGCCCAGTCGAGGATGGTGTCGCCCACCGGTTCGGGTTCTTGCAGCACGAAAGAGTAGCGAACGCCTTGCTGGACATTGCGCTCGCCGGAATCCGGTTCGATGAGGCCTGCAAGCATGCGCATCAGGGTCGATTTCCCGGCGCCGTTGCGCCCGACCAGGCAGGCGCGCACCCCGCGTTCGAGCGCGATGTCGACACCGTCGAACAGGGGCGTGGGACCGTCCATCAGGCGGACGTCTTTCAGGGCGAGGAGCGGGGCTTTGGCAGGCGCTTTGGACATGCAGGGGGTGTAGTCGGCGTAGCGCCGATTTTCAAAGGATTTTTCGAAGCAAAGTACCAGGATGACCTTAGAAGCGCAGGAATCGGACGTGCAAACCGTTTCGGTTGCCTCTATATAGCCGCCGATGAACGATAATTCCGCGCAAAAGCCCTTTTGGGAAACCAAAACTCTCAACCAGATGAATCCGCAGGAATGGGAAAGCCTGTGCGACGGCTGCGGCCTGTGCTGCCTGGTCCGCTTCGAAGACGAGGAGACTTTGGAAGTCATTCCGACACGGGTCCATTGCAAGCTGTTCGATCCAGATAGCTGTTCCTGCTCCAACTATGTCAAGCGCAAGAAATATGTGCCCGACTGCATCAAGCTGACGCCGGGCAATATCGAGGATTTGCTATGGATGCCGTTGAGCTGCGCCTATCGCCGGCTGCATGAAGGCAAGACGTTGCCGGCTTGGCATCATCTGATTACGGGCGACCGCGAAACCGTTCACCGGGCCGGCGTGTCGATCCGCGCGCAGACCATATCGGAATTGGCACTGGGTGACCCGGAAGAAGCCCTCGACTTCGCAGCCTGGGACCTGAACGAGGATCGCTCAGATTGGCCGGCCGAAGATATAGATGTCGAAGAACGCGCTATGAAGCGGCCTGACTAAGGCTTGGTATGCAGAGTTACCTTATTAACTATTAACGAAGCCGCGCCAAATCCGGCTTTCGCCCTTACCGGATTTAGCTCACCAGTGTGGGTTATGATCTTGAAAAGGGCATGTCCATGAAACGCATCATTATCGCGGCGACCTTAGCGGCCAGCATCGGTCTGTCGGGCTGCGCCGGCTATTACGGCGGATACGATCGCGGCTATTATACCGACGGTTATGACGTCTATTACGACAACTATTACGGCGATGTCCGCGATGGGTACTGGAACAATGACGGCTGGTACTATTATCGTGATGCGCGTTCGCATGACTATCGTCGCGATGATGGACGCCATTTCCGCCGCGACGCCTACAATGGGTATCGCCAGTGGAAGATGTATGATCGACGTGACCGCGGGCACGAGAGAGAGCGAGGCAGAGGGCAAAACCGCCACTATCGTGATCATTAATTGAAAGCGCTTCCATTGCGGTGTCCAAAGGGGCTTGTGTCGCGCCGCGACTGGCCGCATAAAGCTGGCGATAGTAGTATATTGACTGGCGAGACGACTTTTGAGTGCAGGTAAACCGACTATTGATGATGTGGCGGCGCTGTCTGGGGTTGCGCGGGCGACGGTGTCGCGTGTGCTGAACGGAGGCCCTAATGTGCGCGAGGAGGTCCGCCAGCGGGTATTGAAGGCCGTGGATAAGCTTCAGTACAAGGTCAATATGCAGGCGCGCTTTCTGGCTGGCGGCAAGACTCAGGTGCTGGGTCTGGTTTATGCGTCGGACTTGGATTCGGAGCCGAACTCGTTTTATCATTCGGGCTTGGAATTGGGAGCGCTTCGCGCCTGTGCCGAGGCCGGATTTCAATTGCTCATGCATACCGTCAATCAGCATTCGTTAGGCAAGAACGAAAAGATCATCGATCAGTTGGTCGCAACACGGCGTTGCGACGGTCTGATCCTGACGCCGCCTTTCTCGGACGATACCCGCTTGCTGCACGAACTCGATGCCCGTAATTGTCCCGTAGTTTGCATTTCGCCTGGGCTTGAGGCGCAAAAGCTGGCGTCCGGCGTCGGGATAGACGACGAAGTGGCGGGCTACGAGATGACCCGCTATATGCTCTCGTTAGGCCATAAAAAATTCGGTTTTATCAAGGGATTGGAAGGACATTTATCCGCGGAGGAGCGCTATTCCGGGTTTCGCCGCGCCATTGCGGAGGCGGGGTTGGATGAGGGCGATATCGTGGTAATGCGCGGTAACTTCACCTTCCGGTCGGGTGTTGAAATGACAGCCGCCATCCTGGCCAACGCGAATCAACCGAGCGCCTTGATCTGCGCCAATGACGACATGGCCGTTGGCGCCCTGTTTTCGGCGCACAAGGTTGGCCTGAATATCCCACAGGACCTGTCCATTGTCGGGTTCGACGATACGCCGGTGTCGGAAATTATCTGGCCCCCCCTGACCACTGTGCACCAGCCTTTAAAAACTATAGGCTATCGTGCCGTCGAGATGATTGTCGAAAAAATCAAGGCGAACAAGACGACCGGCCCCGCGCCAGCAAAATATACGGTCGTGCCGCATAAGGTGGTTATGCGGGAGTCGGCCTCTGCGCCGAGATGACATGCTTCACCTGCGCCCGGTGACAGGCGCAGCTGCTTCCGCTCACCCGTCGTTCCGAACGTCTCCGAATGAGCTGCTGCATTTAGGCAAATTGGGAGCGCTCTCATTTTCCGTGTCTGCGGGGGACGGGGGCGAATTTGAACGTTGGCTCCGTGTCATATTCATCACAACCTGTGTGCAATGAGGCTATTTTAGGGGCATTTGTAACCGTTTTGACGCTGATGGCTTGACAGCTCAGTGCGCTTTGACGCAGGGATTGAGAGCGCTTCCAATTGCGGATCAACCGCAACTCAATAAGCACATAGATCTGACTGGGAGGATTTTAGATGAAATCTGTCAAACGGCGCGGCCATGCTGCGTCTATCAAAACTGCATTGATGACGACCGCCGCGTGCGCCATCGCCATGGGCGGTTTCGCTGTTTCGGTCCACGCTCAGGAGGCCACCGGCGCTGCGCCGGCCGAAGATTCGACCACTGTTGTCGTCACCGGCATCCGCCGTGGCCTCCAGGACTCGCTGGCCATCAAGAAGAAAAACACCTCGATCGTCGAAGCGGTGTCGGCCGAAGATATCGGCAAGTTGCCGGACGCTTCGATCGCAGAATCCCTTGCGCGGCTACCGGGCCTGGCTGCGCAACGCGTCGGGGGCCGCTCGCAGACCATTTCCATTCGGGGCTTGTCGGGTGATTTCTCGACCACCCTGCTGAACAACCGGATGCAGGTGTCCTCCGGCGACAACCGTGCGGCCGAATTCGACCAGTACCCATCGGAAATGGTTTCGTCGGCTGTCGTCTATAAAACGCCGGACGCCGGCATCACCGGTCAGGGCCTGTCGGGCACCGTCGTGCTCAACACGGTTCGTCCGCTCGATTATAAAAAGCGCGTCATCTCCGTCAACCTGCGCGGTTCGGTCAATACCAATGGTGAGGTCGTGCCGGGCTATAGCGCCAATGGCAACCGTTTCAGCCTGGCCTATATTGATCAATTCTTCGATGGCAAGCTGGGCGTGGCCTTCTCATACGCTCACCTCGACGATCCGTCGGAGTTGCAACATTCCAAGAGCTGGTGGTGGGACAAGCAGGGCAACGATTCGATCACCGGTCAGCCGCGGCTCGGCAATGCTGATGCGCTGGGCCTGCATGGCGTCGAAATCTGGTCAACGGCCCGTAAGCAGACGCGCGACGGTTATATGGCCGTGTTCGATTTCAAGCCGAACGACAATTTCCGCAGCGTCAATGACTTCTACTATTCTGTCTTCGATCAGAACGAAGTGACACATGGGGCGGAGTGGTATCAGACCCAGTGGACGGACGATATCCACTTCTCCAACGTGGTCCAGTCCGACCATGGCGGCACGCCGGTCGTCCAAAAGGCGACGATCAGCGGTATTGCCCCGATCATTCGTAATGACAATAATCTGCGCCGCGATGAAATGTTCAGCTTCGGTTCGAACAACCGGTTCAACATCGGCGCCTGGCGTTCGGTGGTCGATTTCGGCTATTCGCGTTCGGTGCGCAAGGAAAGCATCGCTGAAACCTATGCCGGCTACGGCACCAACCCGACTCCGCTCACCCGGACCTTCGATACTATTAACGAAGACATCGCCTATGGCGACTTCCCGCATCTGAGCCCGGGCCTCAACTACGCCGACGCCTCCAAGGTCTATCTCGGAGATGTGGCACCCTGGGGTGGCTGGGGCCATGATGGCGCCATCCGCACGCCGAAGGTTACCGATCAATTGGCAACTGTCCGTTTCAGCGGCGTACACGACGTCGACTGGTTCGGCTTCAAGAGCGTCGAACTGGGCGTTGATTACTCGCACCGCGTCAAGAACAAGGGGGTGCAGGAATGGGATCTGTGCCTGAAGGGCTGGGATCAGACTGCAAACGACTGCCACGGGACGCGCGTCGCGGTGGCGGCCGGCGACGTCCAGCAAGCCACGAACCTCGATTTTGCCGGGTTCGGTGGTGTCCTGTCCTACGATCTCGGCAATGTTGTCGGCAAATATTATGACCGTCGCGCCATCCTCAATGACGACAATCTGAACAAGTACTGGCAAGTAGATGAAGAACTGACCACCCTGTTCGCCAAGTTCAATATCGACACGGAAATGGGTGGCCACGGACTGCGCGGTAACCTGGGGCTGCAATATGTCGCGGCCAAGCAGACCGCCGGTGGGTACGATATCTACCAGCATTCCAGCGGCACTAGTCCCTCGCTCGGCAACTGGGTCAAGACCGGCTCCGACTACGGCGATTTCCTGCCCAGCCTGAACCTGATCTACGACATCAACGACAGCTCCGTCTTCCGGTTCGCAATGAGCCGCGCCATGGCCCGTCCGCGGATGGACGACATGCGCGGCACCCGTAACGCCAGCGTGCCGTTGCCGGGAGCCGGCACCACGACATATCAGCCGCACTGGAGCGGTTCAGGCGGTAACCCTAAGCTCAAGCCGTGGATCGCCGATGGTGTCGATTTCTCGTATGAGCGTTACTTCAACAAGACCAGCTATATCGGCGTCGCCGTCTTCCAGAAGGTTCTGCGCACCTATATCCGCAACGTCACCGATCCGCATTTCGACTTCGCCGCCAATGGTTTTGTCAACTACACCGGCGCGACGCCTGTGCCCTGGCCCGACAGCCTCACCTATCCCGGCGGCGCTCCGGCCAATATCGGCCCGTTCACGCAACCGCAAAACGGCCATGGCGGCAATGTCAGCGGCCTGGAACTCAGCGGCGCGCTTGACGGCAGCCTGGTGTGGAACAAGCTTAACGGCTTCGGCTTGATCGGCAGCTTCTCGCGCGGTTGGACCAATGTCCAGTCGGGCGATCCGATCGACCCGAGCAAGCTTCCGGGCTTCTCGGGAGACGTGGCCAACGTCACCGGCTATTACGAAAAGGGCGGCTTCTCGGCGCGCGTGAGCTACCGTTACCGCTCGGAATTCCTGGGTGAAGCCTATGCGCTGTACGCCAATCGTGCTGTCACGCGCATCTTGGCCGACAAGCAGGTCGATGGTCAGATCAGCTATCAGATGCAGGACGGCCCGCTCAAGGGCGTTACCTTCCTGCTTCAGGGCTACAACCTCGCCAACTCCAACTATCAGACCCAGTTGAAAGTGTCTGAAAATCGTGCCGCGGATGGCTCGTCCTTCCCGGAAAACTACGAAGAGTATGGCCGGACCATCCTGTTCGGAGTCAGCTACCGGTTCCAGTAAGTCCCGAGCTTCTGAACCTGGCGGTTCCCCGTATCTATGCGGGGGCCGTACCTGGCCATCCGGGAGGTTTGTCTCCCTTAACCTCCCGGATGGGCCTCAATATGTATTCGTGAGCGCAGGCAGTCTGTCCATCCTGACGGGTGACGATCAACGCCTGCCTCCGCGTTTAGGATTGCCAATGTCAAAGTCTTCCTTCCGCCGGGCGCTGCTCGGATCGATCTCCGCATGTCAAATTCTCGGTCTTTGCCTGGCGCCGATGGCGCGGGCCGAAGAGCTGAAACAATGGCCGCACATCCAATCGGCCATCCCTGAAGACGCCGCCATGGAAGCGAAGATCAAGGCGATGGTCGCAGGCATGACCCTGCGTCAGAAGATCGGCCAGATGACCCAGGCGGAAATCAAGGCGGTGACTCCTGACGACGTGCGCAAGAATTATCTCGGCTCGGTGCTCAATGGCGGCGGCTCCTGGCCGTACATGATGAAGCACGCCACCCTAAAAGACTGGGTTGCCATGTCCGACGGCTTTTACGATGCGTCCATGCGGACCGATATGAAGGTCAAGGTGCCGCTTCTATGGGGCACTGACGCGGTTCACGGCCATGGTAATGTTATCGGCGCCACCCTTTTCCCGCATAATATCGGTTTGGGCGCCGCGCACGATCCAGAACTGATCCGCGAAATTGGCGCCGCCACGGGTCGGGCGGTTCGCGCCACGGGGATCAACTGGGTTTTCGCGCCGACACTCGCAGTCGTCGAAGATCAGCGCTGGGGGCGGACCTATGAAGGCTTTTCCTCCGATCCCATGCTGGTCAGAGCCTATGCCACCACCTATGTCGAAGGGATGCAGGGCCATTTCTCGAAGGCGGAAAACGTCGTCGGCACCGCTAAGCACTATATCGGTGACGGCGGGACGCTGAACGGCAAGGATCAGGGCGTGAACATGTCGCCCGAATCCAAGCTGATGAATTACCACGCCCAGGGGTATTACGGCGCGCTCGGCGCCGGTGTTCAGACGGTGATGGCGTCCTACAGCTCGTGGACGGACGGCCCCGGCGGCAAGGCCTATGGCAAGATGCACGGCAACGAATATCTCCTGACCGAGGTACTTAAAGACAAGATGGGCTTCGACGGCTTCGTTATTTCGGACTGGAACGCGGTTGGTCAGATTCCGGGCTGCCTGAACTATCATTGCCCCCAGGCGATCAATGCGGGTATTGACATGATGATGGTGCCGCTGGAATGGGATAAGTTTATCGACGCGACCGTGGCCGATGTCGAAAGCGGCGCCATCCCGATGTCGCGCATCGATGACGCAGTGACGCGCATCCTGCGCGTTAAAGTGCGTGCCGGTATCTTCGGCAAGCGTCCCTCCAGCAATCCATATGCCGGCAAGGCATCGGCCATCCAGGCGCGTGACCTGGCCCGCCGGGCCGTGGCGGAATCGCTGGTTCTGCTTAAAAACAACGGCGCTTTGCCCCTCAAAAAGGGCGCGAAGATACTGGTTGTCGGCAAAAGCGCCGACAATCTCGGTAATCAGACGGGCGGCTGGACCATCACCTGGCAGGGGACAGACAACGCCAACAGTGATTTCCCCAATGCCGACAGCATCCTGACCGGGATCAAGGCCGAAGCCGGTGCGGCCAACGTGACCTACAGTGCCGACGCCTCGGGGGTGGATGTCTCCAAATATGATGCAGTCATCGCCGTAATCGGTGAAACGCCCTATGCCGAAACGGCCGGCGATATCACCAATCTGTCGCACACCGCTCGCCATCCCGAAGACGTGAAGGTGCTCCAGGCTGTGTCGGGCAAGGGCAAGCCGGTCATTACGGTGTTTGAGTCTGGCCGCACAGCCTATGCCAATGACCTGATCAACCTGTCCGACGCCTTTGTGGCGGCCTGGTTGCCCGGATCTGAAGGCAAGGGCGTGACCGATGTCCTGTTTGGCGCGAAGGATTTCAAAGGCACCTTGTCGTTCGACTGGCCATCGGCTGCTTGCCCCACCCAAAACTTGGCCAAAAATTCGGAGCCTCTGTTCGCATTGGGTTACGGCCTCAGCTATGCTAAATCGGGCGAGGTCGGGCCCTTGCCCGTGTCTAATCCCGATGGATGCCAATGACCCCTTTGAGAAAAGTCGTAATCGTCGGCGGCGGGACGGCCGGCTGGATGGCCGCTGCCCTGCTGTCGAAGCTGACGCGCCAAAAAGCCGGTCAGAAAAATGGCCAGGCGTATGAACGGGGGCTCGAGATTGAACTGGTGGAGTCCGAGGACATCGGCACCATCGGCGTCGGCGAGGCGACTATTCCAGCGATCAAGCGGTTCAACCACCTGCTCGAACTCGACGAAAACGACTTTATCCGCGCGACCCAGGCGACGTTCAAACTCGGGATCGAATTTACCGACTGGGGTCATGTCGGCAACAGCTATATCCATGGCTTCGGTAAGATCGGCCAGGATTTGGGCTGGTTGCGTATGCACCAGTACTGGCTGAAGATGCGCGGCACAGGCCAGGTATCCGATGTTTTCGCCGACTATTCGATCAATACCGCCGCGGCCTATGAAAACCGCTTCATGCGGGCGCGCGACGACATGAAGGCGTCGCCCTTCAACGACATTGCCTATGCCTACCATTTCGATGCCGGACTGTATGCGCGATACCTGCGCACCTATGCCGAAAAGCTGGGCGTAAAGCGAACCGAAGGGCGGATCGTTAGGGTCAATCAGCGTTCCACCGATGGGTTTATCGAAAGCGTCAGGCTGGAAAGCGGCGCTGTGGTGCCGGGCGACCTGTTCATCGATTGCTCGGGCATGCGCGCGCTGCTGATTGAAGAGACCCTCGGATCCGGCTTCGAGGATTGGAGCCATTGGCTGCCGTGCGACCGCGCCATCGCGGTGCCATGCGGGTTCAGGCCCGCGCAGGCTATTTCGCGCACGGGTTCTGACGCGCCTGCCCGCCTGCCGAATGCTGAATTGGCGTCCGGATTGACGCCTTATACGCGATCAATCGCCCGTCCGGCGGGCTGGCAGTGGCGCATCCCCTTGCAGCACCGCATTGGCAACGGCCACGTCTTTTCCTCACGTTTCATGAGCGAGGACGAAGCGACGGCGATCCTGATGGCCAATCTTGACGGCGACGCCTTGGCGGAGCCGCGCGTCATTCGTTTCAAGACAGGCAAGCGCCGCAAGGTTTGGCAAAAGAATGTCGTCGCGGTTGGGCTGGCGTCGGGGTTCATGGAGCCGCTGGAATCGACCTCGATCCAGATGGTGCAAAGCGCGCTGTTGCGCATCGTCGCCCTGTTTCCGGACATGTCGTTCGCCCAGACCCAGATCGATGCCTATAATACTCAATCCGATTTCGAATATACGCGCATCCGCGACTTCCTGATTGCGCACTACAAGGTGACGACGCGGGACGACACGGCCATGTGGCGGTTTTGCCGGGACATGGATGTGCCGGAGACGCTGCGGGCGCGGCTCGACCTGTGGCGCCGGGCGGGGCGCTATTTCAAGGACGCCGACGAGTTGTTCGCCGATGAAAGCTGGATACAGGTGCTCATCGGGCAGGGCCTGGTCCCGGACAGCTATGACCCTTTCGTCGATCTCAGGCCGGACGAAGAGGCCGTCAAATATCTCAACGACATAAAGACAGTGATCGCCAAATGTGTGGCGGTCATGCCGGCTCACGCCGACTACATAGAGGCCACCTGCAAGGCCTGATCGGAGGAAACCATGCGTCTGTATTCCAATCTCATGATGGCGGTAGCGATCATAGCCCTGCCGTTGGCATTGCATGCCGCGCCGGTGAAGGCTGGGCCCGTCAAGGTATGGGAAACCGACGCCGATCAGTCGAAGCTGCTGGCGCGCCAGCCGGATCTGACCTTCGCCCCAAAGGGCGGCCAAGTGGGCACGGATACGCTTATCGTAGTAGACAAATCGAAGTCGTTCCAGACCATGGTGGGGTTCGGCGCATCGATGACGGACGCGTCCGCCTATCTGTTGCAACAGAAGATGAAACCCGCCGACCGCGACGCCTTGATGGCCGATTTGTTCGGATCGAAGGGCCTAGGGTTCAGCTTTATGCGCCTGACTGTCGGCGCGTCGGATTTTTCGCGTGACCACTATTCCTATGACGACATGCCAAAGGGTGAAACCGATCCGACCTTGGCAAACTTCTCGATCGCGTATGCCAAGACTGACGTTATACCGAGTGTAAAACAGGCGCTGAAGCTCAATCCTCGGATGACGATCATGGCGTCGCCCTGGTCTGCACCCGGCTGGATGAAGACGACCGACAGCCTGGTCCAGGGCGCGCTGAAGCCGGAGGCCTATCCCTACTTTGCTGACTATCTGTCGAAATATCTGACCGCCATGCGCGGCGAAGGCATCAATATCGCCCTGCTGACGCTTCAGAACGAACCTGGGTTCGAACCGGATTCCTATCCCGGTATGCGTGTGGACCCGGCCTCGCGGGCCGCCTTCATCGGCGGTTTCCTGGGACCGAAACTGGCCGCTGACGGTGGGCGGACGAAAATTCTCGATTACGACCATAACTGGGACCTGCCATCGTCGCCCCTGACTGTTCTGGCCGATGCCAAGGCCAACCCCTATGTTGCCGGCGTTGCCTGGCATTGCTACGCCGGTGACGTGGCGGCGCAGGGGCCGGTTCATGACGCCTATCCGGACAAGGATGCCTATTTTACCGAATGTTCGGGTGGCCAGTGGGCGGCGGACTTCGCGCCGAACTTCGCCTGGACGGTCAAGAACCTGATCATCGGGTCGACGCGGCACTGGGCCAAGGGCGTGCTGATGTGGAATCTGGCGCTCGATGAAAATTATGGCCCGCACAAGGGCGGGTGCAGCGACTGCCGCGGTATTGTCACCATTAATTCCCAGACCGGTGCGGTGA
Organism: Asticcacaulis sp. AC466; assembly: GCF_000495815.1. Classification (GTDB taxonomy): domain Bacteria; phylum Pseudomonadota; class Alphaproteobacteria; order Caulobacterales; family Caulobacteraceae; genus Asticcacaulis. The sequence goes on from NZ_AWGE01000001.1 coordinate 528,503, forward strand.
TCCGGAATATCGAATACTATGCGTTCGGCCACGCCTCGAAGTTCGTACGGCCAGGGGCGGTACGCGTCGCATCGACCGAAGCCGATGGGTTATCGAGCGTCGCCTTCCGCAATCCCGACGGTTCGGTGGCGCTGATCGTGCTGAACGGCAATGCGCAAACCAAGGCGTTTTCGGTCCGGACAGACCGAAAGACATTTGGCTATACGCTGCCGGCGTCGTCCGTCGCAACCTTCGTCTGGAAACCTTAAACCGATTTGGACATCGGCTTGGATATCGTAGGGGGTGAGCCGTACTTGCCTCTTGAAACAATTGGGTCTAGGACACACCTCTTGCGCGGAGGTATTATTAACAGTGGCAGGCGATCCGTATTCCGAATTGGGCGTCAAACGTGACGCCAGCGATGCTGAAATCCAGAAAGCGTTCCGTAAGCTGGCCAAGGAACTGCATCCCGACACCAACAAGGACAATAAGGTCGCCGAAGAGCGCTTCAAGCGCATAACGGCCGCCTACGACTTTCTCAAGGATGCCGACAAGCGCAAGAAGTTCGACCGCGGCGAAATCGATGCTGATGGTCGCGAGATCTTCCGGGGCGGCGGTGGTGCTGGACGCGCGGGTGGTTCGCCCTTTGGCGGCGGCGGGCGCAGTACGCACTTCGAAGGCATGGACATCGACGACATTATGGGCATGTTCGGTGGTGGCGCGCGCGGGGGCTCGCCGTTCGGCGGCGGCTTCGGCGGCGCGCGTGAACAGGCGCCGACCAAGGGCAGTGATGTCAAGATCAAGCTCGATATCGACCTGCTTGATACGATTATCGGCAATACGCGCCGCGTCCTGCTGTCCGACGGCCGCACCCTTGACGTCAATATCCCCAAGGGCTCTCGCGACGGTCAGACCCTGCGCCTGAAGGGCCAGGGATCGCCGTCGGCGTCCGGGCGCGGTCCTCACGGCGACGCCATGGTCGAGCTTCACCTGAAGCCACATCCTATTTTCCGGTTGGACGGCAATGACCTGCATATGGACCTGTTCGTCTCCCTGCCGGATGCGATCTTAGGGGGCAAGGTCCAGGCATCAACGCCTGATGGGCCGGTCAGCGTCAATCTGGCCAAAGGGTCCAATTCGGGGGCCATCCTTCGCTTGAAAGGCCGTGGCGCCTATGAAGCCAAGGGCGGTACGCGGGGCGATCTGTTTGCGCACGTTGTTCTGGCCATGCCGGACAAGGGCGTCGACGGGATACCGGCCGATCTGAAGGCGGATTTCACCGCCTTGATGGAACGTTGGCGCGATAAGGGCGGTTATACACCGACTGTGACGGCACGTCGCAAGTAGGCGCGGTAGAGACTACCGCGTTTGCGAAGAAATATTCGCGTGAAGCGATTATTTATGTCTTTGACCGGTTCGTTCAGGTAAGGTTCAGGTCTTCACGCCTATAAACGACTTATGAAACAGATTGTTCCCCTTCTTTGTCTGGCTGTTGCCGCCGCGCCCCTGGCGTCGGGGAGCGCATCGGCCCATGATCTGTTGGCCAGCCAAACTCCCGCGTCGCACCTGTCCTATCTGGCTCTGAGCGAGCCTGCAGTGGTGATAAAGGCGGGCTACGTCCCGCGCAAAGGCGATCGCCAGGACCAGGATGGCCGGCGCAACGGCGACGACAGTAGTTCTGACGGCCGTCGTAACGGTGGTGGCGACCGAGGTGAAAACCGCCGCGACGATCGCATGAGTGACGCCATTGCCGTAGCCTCACGCCGGGGCGACTATATCAATGCCTGGCCGGCTGGCGGATCGGTGTTTCGCGTTCGGGTATCCACTCCCCAGGGACGCAAGGACGTCTATGTCGACGTCAACTGTCGCTGCATAGTAAGGGAAGAATAACGTGCGAATCCTGCTTGCCGAAGATGATCCCGATCTGTCGCGTCAATTGAAGGCGTCGCTTTCCGACGCCGGTTACGTGGTTGATCACGCGCCCGATGGCGAGGAAGCACATTTTCTCGGCGATACGGAACCATACGACTGCATCATTCTCGATCTTGGCCTGCCCAAGATCGACGGCGTATCGGTTCTGGAGCGCTGGCGCCGGGAAGGCAAGACGACGCCTGTCCTGATCCTGACGGCGCGTGGCGCCTGGAGCGACAAGGTGTCGGGCTTCGATGCCGGGGCCGACGATTACCTCACTAAACCGTTCCATACCGAGGAACTCCTGGCCCGCCTGCGCGCCTTGGTTCGTCGCGCCGCCGGCCATGCCCAGCCGATGCTGGTATGCGGCGGCGTGCGTCTCGACCCTCGCGCGGCGCGGGCATCGGTCAATGGCGAACCTTTGCGGCTGACCTCGCTGGAATACCGTCTCCTGCATTACCTGATGATGCATCAGAACCGGGTCATTTCGCGCACGGAGCTGGTCGAACATCTGTACGATCAGGATTTTGACCGTGATTCCAACACCATTGAAGTCTTCATGGGACGCCTGCGCAAGAAGATAGGCAATGAGCGTATCGAGACCGTGCGCGGTCTGGGCTATCGCCTCAAACCGTTGCACGATGAGGTCAGCGATCTGTGACGGACGGGACGGGCGCGACCGATTCCCCTAAGACTGTCGCTCCCAAAGCCGGTGGCGGGTTTCTGCTGCGCCTGTTCCGTCGCCTCACGCGCAAGAATTCCCTTGTCGGCCGACTCATTCGCCTAGCCAGTGTCTGGTTTATCTTTTCGCTGGTTATAACCGGCATTGCTCTGACCGCCTATTTCCATCAGGCGGCGTTGCAACGCTTCCAATTGAATGTGAAGCAGATCGCCGACAACCTCTACGCCGACACCGATATTGACCATAGCGGCAAGGTGGTGACGCCACCCTTTTTCGATACGCGCACCACTCGTGTCTATTCCGGCCTGTACTGGCAGGTGAGCGAAATCGATGCCAAGGGCGCCATCAACGATGCCGCTCGGTCGCGTTCGCTGTGGAACGAACATATTCCCATTCCCGCGACGACGCTTGCCGATGCCAAGGCACGCATCGGCGAAGGGGTCTTCTATGACAGCATCGGGCCGGAAGACGAACCGTTGCGTGTCGCGGCGGTCTATTCCAAGATCGACGGCCGCGCCTTCGTCTTCCTGGCTGCCGAAGATCGCGCCCCGATGGACAAGGATGTTCGGCGGTTTGCCCTGATCACCGCCGCAGCTTTGATTGTACTTGCCCTGGGGTCGTTGGTCGCCATATTCATTCAGGTTCGCGTGGGCCTGCGTCCACTGTTCGATCTGACCGACGAAATTGCCCACATTCAGGGCGGCACCCAGCAGCGACTGCTCAAGTCCTATCCGGCTGAAATAACGCCCGTGGCAACGCAACTCAACGCCTTCCTGGATTATTCTCAGGAAGTGGTGGAGCGTCAGCGCATGCATGTCGGCAATTTGGCCCATGCTCTGAAAACGCCCCTGGCCGTGTTGATGGCCTCAGCCGGCAACCAAGAGGGGGAGTTGCCCGAAATCATGCGCAAGCAGGCCGAAACCATGCGCGCCCAGGTCGATCATCACCTGCGCCGCGCGCGGGCGGCAGCGCGATCGCAGGCCCTGGGCGAGCGCACGCCGGTGGAACCTGTACTGGATGAGCTGGCGGTCATGTTGGAGCAGGTGTTTCAGGATAAGGGCGTCATTATCGACTGGCGCGCGCCGGACGATCTGGCTTTCCGGGGCGAAAGGCAGGACCTGCAGGAAATCGCGGGCAACCTGCTCGAAAATGCCTCGATCTGGTGCCGCAAAAAAGTGCGTATCACTGCGGACTTCAACCCGGCCGACCAGTCAATGAGTCTGGCTATCGAAGATGACGGGCCTGGCCTGGACGAGGCGCGTTTCGACGAGGTTCTGAAGCGGGGCGCGCGACTGGATGAAAGTGTGCCGGGATCCGGCTTAGGGTTGTCGATTGTCGATGAACTGGTCCGCGCCTATGGCGGTACACTGACGTTCGGCAAGTCGCAAATTGGCGGTCTGAAGGTGTCGGCAAAGCTTCCCGCAAACCTCGACGGCGCCGCCGTCTGACCGGAGAGGGTGTTCGCATACCCGTCAGACAAAATTAACCAGATCATCCTTATGATCAACCCTCTCAAGTCGTTGTAGCTTAAGGTCTTCCAGACACTCATGTCCCTGATCGCCGATAACCGTCTGACGATGCTCAGAGGTCTGGTAAAGACCTTGCCGCAGACGGCGTTGCGGTCGCTGGAAACAGCGCTTGGACTGACCAATGACCAGAAGATGGTCGAGGTGCGTGAACTGATCTCCAGCGAGATGGAATGCAGGCACGTCAAGGATGCTGTTTTCGCTCCCTATCTGCCGATGTTTCAGGATCGGGCGGACGGTTTGGAGGGCGTGCAGTTCGATCGGTGGATACTGGACAATCTTTGGTCGGCGCTGGAGTCGCGGGAACCCGAACTGCATGCTGAGGCCCGCTACGTCCTGCGCGGCCTTCGTACCGAAGACCCGACGCCCATCGTTTTTTTTCGCCTCGTAAATGCCGCCGCCGGTATCATCCGCGAAATGCCTGAACTGGCGCTTCGCCGAAACGCCACGAATGACGACCGCGAAGAGCTGGCTGAATTTGCCAAATATCTCGATTTGCATCGCCTGTCGCGTCAGGTCCTGTCGCGTCTCTATGATTTCATGGGCCGCATCGATGCCGACAAGGCGGCGGCCCTGCGTGTCCTGTTTAAGGATGCAACGGAGATCGACGAAGAAGGGGGTTACAGGCTCCTCGAAATCATCTTCGCCAATCTGGAAGACGGCGCTCAGATTATCAAATTTGTGGCAACCGTATCCGATAGGCCGAACGACCGCTTTCTGGCCATGTCGGAGCTGGCGGATTTTGGCACACGGATTCTCGACCAAATCGAAGACAGCCTGGTGTCGCTTAAAGCTTTCATGGGCGCCCGCAATACGGCCTGTAATCTGGATGAGGCGGGCGATCGTGTCGCGCTTTGCCTGGCTCAGCTTCAGTCCTTCGGCCACTACATAGAACTGGCGCGGGGTGGCCCGTGGGGCCAACGTGTCGCCGAAGCGCACAAGATCATTTCCGAACTGGTCGAAAGCCAGTTGAAGACGGCCGAACGCTCGGTCGAAGACGTGCTGCCATTCCGCTCAGAACGCATCTATGGTCGCATCAAGAGAGAGGTTCCGGATTTCACCAAGACCTTGCCGCAGGAGACGGTGGCGAAGGCGCGTCAGACGCTCATCTTCATGCGCAAGATCCGTAACATAGCCAATGCCGGGGGGTTCGCTGCCCTGCATTCCAAGGTGGCGCAGGCCATCGAGGTGCGTCTTGATGCTTACTTCACCGAATTGTTGGCACTGGCCAATGGCGAGGACCCGTTCGATACCGAACAACTCTTCGGCCTTTTCGAACTGGTCTCCGATTTGATGCAGGCCCTGTGTGGTGAAGACAAGGGCGCCGTAGCGCGCCGACGCATGGCGTCATCCAACCTCTTCAATCCATCCCAATCCCCTGCGTGACAGCCGTTGCGGTCGTGTTGGGCTAAGTCATAACGTCGCGGCCGCCAAAACGCCCCTTCACTTTGGCCCGAAATGGTCTATGTGAAACGCAATGATCCTACTCGCCCTGACCTGCGTGCTAATCTGCGCCGTGCTGATCGCGCTGGCGGCGATATGGCAGCGCGTTCGCCGTGCACCGCCGCAATGGGCGCAGGAAAAGTCACTTTATGCCAGCTTCATGGCCGATGTTGACAGGCGCCTGGCGGCAGGAAACATCGACGCCGACCAGGCGCGCGAGGAACGCGCCGAAGCTGGTCGTGCCCTGCTGAAAGCCAGTGACCGGCCTGAGACCTCAGGCAATATGAAGCCACTGCATGGCTATATCGCTCTCGGCCTTGTGGCTGTGGCCAGCGCCTGGCTTTATCTGTTTGTCGGTCATCCTAAGCTGGCGGATCAGCCCTACAAGCAACGCCTCGCCGCCTGGACGCGTCTGGCGCAGAGCCAGCCCGACAGTTTGCCGCCCAAGGCCATGGCGGCCGTCCTGCGTCAGGGACAGCATGACCATGCCAAGGAGGTCGATTATTGGCTGTTCCTTGGCCGCATCGACATGCTGGCCGGTAATAATTACCAGGGAGCTCAGGACTATCAGAAGGCGCGGGAACTGGCGCCGCAAACCTTTACCGCCTGGTCGGAACTGGGCGAGGCCCTGACCTTTGTCGGCGGCGGTGTCAGCGGTCCCGATGCCAAGGCCGCGTTCCAGAACGCGCTTAAACTGAATGCTAAGGACCCGCGTGCTCACTATTATCTCGGCCAGCAGGCTATAAGCGACGGCGATTACGAAACCGCACGAACCCATCTCACGGCCGCTCTGTCAGCCATGGCACCGAACGATGTCAGCCGTCGGCAGGTTCAGGACGCATTGAACAGCATCGCCCCGGCCGAAGCGGCGGCTCAGGCGATGAATACGCGGATTTTAGGTATGGTGGCCGGCCTGGAAGGCCAGCTTCAAGCCAATCCAGAAAATCCCGATGGCTGGGCGCGGTTGCTGCGGTCATACGATGTGCTGGGCGATCGGCAAAAACGTGCGGCGGCTCAGGCGGCCATGCAGAGTCACTACGCCAGACGCCCCGACGTAATTGCCGATATTCTGACCCGGGCGCAGACGCGCGTCGGGTCGGAAGGGGAGGCGAAATAATGGGTTGGTTGCCAAAATCCGTCAAGGCGCGTCGCCGTCTCGTCATCTTCCTTATCGCCGCGCCAGTCCTTATCGCCGCCGTTGCGCTCAGCCTGTATGCGCTGAAGGGCACCGTCGTCTATTTTTACACCCCGGCCCAATGGGTCGAGGCGCGGGTGCCGGTTGGCAAAACCGTGCGTTTGGGCGGCCTGGTCAAGCCCGGTAGCGTCGTTAAGACGCCAGATGGGGCGACGACCTTCGTTGTCCAGGATAAGCTGAAAGAGGTTTCGGTGGTGTATCGCGGCAATCTGCCTGACCTGTTCCGCGAAGGGCAGGGTGTGGTGTGCGAAGGCGAGGTGACCGGCGTCACGACCCTGCGCGCCACTCAGGTCCTGGCCAAGCACGACGAAAAATACATTCCGAAGAACGTCCAGAAAGAACTGGAAAAACAGGGCGAATGGCGTCCGGACTCGGGCATGGACAAACCAAAGCCGGCGCAGAAACCTTTCGCATGACCCATATCGATGAAATCGGCAATTATTGTCTGGTTCTCGCCTTCTGCTTTTCGTTGGCGCAGGCCGGTTTTGTACTTGTTGGCCGCGGACGCGGGGGCATTGCCCGCTATGCCGAAGGCGCGTCTCTGGCTGCCGCCCTGGCCATTGCGCTTAGCTTCGCCATCCTGATTATCGCCTTTGTCCGTTCCGACTTTTCGGTGGTCAATGTCTATGAGCATTCCCACACAGACAAGCCTCTGCTGTACAAGATTTCCGGCGCATGGGGGTCTCATGAAGGCTCGATGCTGCTGTGGTGTACCATACTGCTGGTCTATGGCGCTGCCATTACCGTGAAGGGCCGCCATTTGCCGGAAAGCCTGAAGCTGAAAGCGCTGGGCGTGCAGGGGTTGCTGGGCGCCGCCTTTGTTGGTTTTACCTTGTTCAGTTCCAACCCCCTCGGACGGCTGGAAGACGCGCCACTGCAAGGGCAGTCGCTGAACCCGGCCTTGCAGGACCCGGCGCTGGCTTTCCATCCGCCGATGCTCTATCTCGGCTATGTCGGCATGTCGGTCGTCTTTTCGTTTGCCGTCGCGGCCCTGATCGAGGGGCGGTTAGACCGGGCGTGGGCGCGCTGGATAAGGCCATGGGTTCTGCTGGCTTGGAGTTGCCTGACCGTCGGGATTACGCTGGGCGCCTTCTGGGCCTATTATGAACTGGGCTGGGGCGGCTGGTGGGCCTGGGACCCTGTCGAAAACGCCTCATTCATGCCGTGGCTGGCGGCGACCGCCTTGCTGCATTCGGCCATCGTGATGGAAAAGCGCGACAGCCTGAAGGCGTGGACAGTGTTTCTTGGTCTGCTCGCCTTTACCTTCTCGATGATGGGGGCATTTCTGGTCCGTTCGGGGCTTCTCACCTCGGTTCATGCCTTTGCCGTCGATCCGCAGCGCGGCATATTGCTGGCGGCCATATTACTTGTCACGGCCGGCAGCGGTTTCACGCTGTTCGCCCTGCGCGCGCCGACCCTGGCCCCTGGCGGTCTGTTCGCCCCGGTGTCGCGCGAAGCCACCCTCGTGCTCAACAACCTCCTGATATCGGCGGCCTTGTGTTCGGTGTTCCTGGGCACGCTCTATCCTATCCTGATGCAGGCCCTGTTCGACAAGACCATGTCGGTCGGTGCACCCTATTACCTGCTGGTCTTCGGGCCGATCATGATCGCAGCCCTGCTGATCGTACCGATTTCCGGCCTCATGTCATGGAAGCGCGGCGACCTTAAGGGCGTATTGCAGCGGCTGGCCGTTGCGTTCGGTGTATCGGTTCTGGCGGCGGCAATCGGTCTCCTGTTCCACAAGGGGCCAACTGTCCTAAGCAGCGCGGAGTTCTTCGTGGGCCTGCTGGTCGGTTTCTGGCTGATCTTCGGCTCTTTCAAATTGCTGGCTGAACGGATCGAATTTACCTGGAAGGCGATGCCGAACTGGCGGCGTTTGGTCGGGTTGCCGCTGGCGACATGGGGCATGGTCTTGGCGCATGTTGGCTTGGGGGTCTTTGTGCTGGGCGCGGTGACGGAGACGCATCAAAAGCTAAGCATCATGCAATCGGTTTCACCAGGCGATACGCTGCACCTTGGTCGTTATGATATGACGTTTGCAGGCTTGTATACACAACCGGGCGCCAACTATGACGCCCAGGGCGGTGTTTTCGATATCACGTCGAACGGCCGCAAAGTGTGCGAAGCGCGCCCGCAGCGCCGCTTCTATCCGGCATCTAACCAGGTCCAGAGCAAGGTGGCTCTGTGCTTCACGCCCCTGGATGATCTGTATGTCGTCATGGCCGAGCCGCAACTTCAGCCGGATGGCAAGGCGTCGTGGCAGGTCCGGTTCTTTTATAATCCGTGGGTGCGGCTGATCTTCTTCGGCCCGTTGCTGATGGCGTTGGGCGGTATTTTGAGCCTGGGTGATCGCCGCCTGCGCCTCGGGATCGCGCAAAAGGCGGACAAGGCGGTTAAGGGATGACGCGGGCCGCGAACCGATATGGGCGCTTCGGCGCCACTTGCCTTTTGATCGCCGGGTTGTCGATGGGAGCGGCATTTGCGGCCCCTGTCGCCGAACCCGATCCCGCGCGTGAGGCCCGGGCCCATCGCCTGTTCACCGAAGTCCGCTGTGTTCAGTGCCAGAGCGAAAGTATTGCAGATTCTGATGCCGATATCGCGGGAGACATGCGCCGCGAAATCCGCGCCGACATTGCCGCCGGTAAAACGGATGCGCAGATTCGCCAGGAACTGTTCGATCACTATGGCGATTATGTTCTTTTTCGGCCAAGATTGTCTCTTGGTAATGTCGCTTTATGGCTAATTCCGCCACTAATTGTGCTGATTGGTGCCATTTTTCTCGTATTTTCGAATAAAAATCGTTCGAAATCAAAAGATTATGACTTAACTGACGAAGAAGAGAAGAAACTCAAAGCGTTGCTGAAAAAACGCGATTGATGTCACGATTTTGCCTCACGGGTTTGTTTACAATGGGACGAAGACAATATTTGGCGTTTCTTGTTGTATTCGGCGGATGATACGCTCAAATATCTGATGAACACGCTTTCTGAATTTAAAGGTAAAATTATGGGGAATTGGAATTTCAAGGCCTTGCTCAAGAACCGTTCCGCCATTGGTGGCGCAGTTGCAGGCCTGGTCCTGGGCGCGGGTGTCGCCGGCGCAGCCATCACCGGTTTCGGTGATCACCGAAACGGGTATGATGGCGCCTCTCTGATCAAGACGGCCGACTTGACTCCGGTCAAGCCTCCGGTTGGCGCGCCGATGTCGTTCGCCGATCTGATCCAGCGCGTATCGCCGGCTGTGGTTTCGATCGAAACCCGTGGCAAGATGAAGATCGATACAGGCATTCCGTCCTTGCCGGGATTCAGCTTCCCCGGTCAGGATGATGGTAAGCAGCGCGAGCAGGAAGTGCGCGGCGCGGGCTCCGGCTTCTTCGTGTCGGCAGACGGTTTCGTCGTCACAAACAATCACGTCATTGAAGGCGCCGATGAAATCATCGTCAAGCTGACCAATGACAAGGAACTGCCGGCCAAGGTCGTTGGCCGTGACATCGGCACCGACCTCGCGGTCCTGAAGGTCGAAGGCAACGATTTCCCGTTCGTGCGTTGGGAGCTTGAAAAGCAGCCGCGCGTCGGTGACTGGGTTATCGCCGTCGGCAACCCGTTTAACTTCTCCAACACAGCCACGGCGGGTATTGTTTCGGCCTATGGCCGCGACTTGCGCGATTCTGCGGGCGGCCCGGATTACACCGACTACTTGCAGATCGATGCGGCCATCAACAGAGGTAATTCCGGTGGACCGACCTTCGACCTCTACGGCAAGGTGATCGGCGTCAATACCGCCATCGTCACGCCGTCCGGCGCCAATGCCGGGGTCGGGTTCGCGATCCCGTCCGATGTGGCGTACAAGATCACCACCCAACTCATGAAGGGTCAGGCGATTGCGCGCGGCTATATCGGCATCCTGATCCAGCCCGTAACCAAGGAAAATGCCGAAGCGCTCGGGATTACCGATCTGACCGGCGCTTATGTCACCGAAACGACGCAAGGTGGACCCGCCGATAAGGCCGGACTCGATATCGGGGATATCGTCAAGTCGGTGAACGGCGCGTCCGTAAAAAGCCCGACTGAGCTCACCCGCCGTATTGCCGATGTCAAGGTCGGTGAAAAGGTCAAGCTGGGCGTGTTGCGCAACGGCAAGATCGTCGAAGTCACTGTGACCGCGGCACTACGTCCTTCGGAAGACGAACTCAACAAGAAGGGCCTCAACGGCTTGGGCGGTTCTGACGACAGCTCGTCCGGCAGTTCATCGAGCGGTACGCCGGTGATCGGTTTGTCGGTCAAGGCGATTACGCCCGACGTCCGCCGCGACTTCGGTATAGGCGCTGATGTCAAGGGTGTTGTGATCACCGATCTCGACGGCGATTCGGATGCGGCTCAAAAGGGCCTCAAGCCGGGTGATGTGATCGTGCGCGCCGATAACAAGCCGGTGACAACGCAAGGCGAATTTTCCGCGATCATTGATGGCTTCAAGAAGGCGGGACGACCCAGCATTCTGCTTATGGTCAACCGTGATGGTCGCAACGTGGCCCTTCCATTGTCGCTTAAGGATACCGCCGGAGCCAAGAAGTAAAATTCTGGACATACGACATAAGGCCCGCCAGAGATGGCGGGCTTTTTTGTTTTTGATATCGTCCGGGTTCGGTTGCGACCTGCTGTTGCCGGCTCCTCTTTTGATTGCCAATTTTTAAGAGGAAAAGGATAGTCGCGCGTGATATGACCTATCCATTGGAACCCAGCGAGAGTCGAGAATGAACGTCCTGATCGTCGAAGATGATGCCGAAGCCGCCCTCAACATGCAGCGCGGTCTGAAGGACGCGGGTATCGAGGCCCGACTGGCCGGCGATGGCGAGCAAGGCCTTAGGGCGGTTAAGGATGAGATGCCGGACGTCATCATCCTGGATCGCATGATGCCCGTCATGGATGGGGTCAGCATGCTGACGCAACTGCGGTCGGAAGGCGCGGATGTGCCGGTGCTTTTCCTGTCGGCGCTGGGTGAATTGGAAGACCGCGTGTCGGGTTTGCGCGCGGGCGCCGACGACTATCTGGTCAAACCCTATGCCCTGTCAGAATTGGTGGCCCGTGTCGAAGCGCTCAGCCGCCGCAAGGAAAAGGATCAGGTCGAAACCATCCTGCGGGTCGGCGATCTGGAAATGAATCTGATCTCGCGCGTCGTGAAGCGTCAAAGCAAGATCATCGACCTGCAACCGCGTGAGTTCCAGTTGCTCGAATTCCTCATGCGCCACGTTGGCCAAAGCGTTACCCGCACCATGTTGCTGGAAAAGGTCTGGGCCTATCATTTCGATCCTCAGACCAATGTGATCGACGTGCATATTTCGCGCCTGCGCTCCAAGCTGGACAAGGATTTCGACCGCCCCATGCTGCACACCGTGCGTGGCGAGGGGTATCAGTTGAAGGCCTGACCTTCGGTCAGGCCGTATGCGCGTTCAATCGCCACGCAGGCTTTCCTCGCAACGGCTCGGGCGCGCAGTCGCGCTTTGAAATGAGTGAACTTTATGAGTGACGAACCCGCGCGAGACCCCCGCAAGGACATGATCGACGCCATCTGGCGCCGGGTCGATGCGCTTGCCATCCTGCGTCCCAATTTCTTTCGCCAGACGCCGTTTCGCCTGACACTGGTCTTCCTGTGCGTCTATGTGTTCGTTGCCGCCCTGGTGTTCGGCTACATCTATCTGGCGACCTCGACGGAATCGCGGGCCTGGGGCAACAGCTCGATCGACGCGCGTATCAAGAGCCTTCAGGATCTCGACGCGCGCGAAGGTCATGCCGCCGTCGTCGCCAAGATTTTGGGGGACGACGCGGTAGAGTGGGTCTTCGCCAAAGGGGTGTTCGATGGCTCCGGCCAGGTGCTGGCGCAGAACACCCGCGCCCGCATGGAGGGGCGCAACCTGCCCGACACGGTGATCAAGGCGGGCCTGAAGGAGGTCAATTCGGGCAATCCGATCACCTCTCTCAATTTCTTTTCGCCGTCCCCGAATGACCCGAGCGGTTGTTGCCGGTTTCAGGGCCGAATCCTGCGCCTGGACGACAATTTCTTCATCTATGTCGCCATGGACATGTCATGGGCCGACCACGGCTTCCAGCAGGAAATCAAGGCCGTGGCGGGTGGCGGGCTTCTGGTCGTGATCCTCGGCCTGTTCGCCGGCACCCTCATAAACCAGGAGGTCACGCGTTCGGTGGCGCGGGTGACCAGCGTGCTGGAACGGGTACAGGAAGGCGACCTGCGCGCCCGCATCGTGGTGCGCGATTCAGGCGACGAATTCGATGCCCTGTCCATGCGCATCAACCAGACGCTTGACCGCATGGAAAAGACGATGGGCAATCTGAAATATGCCGGTGACGCCATCGCGCACGATCTGCGCTCACCGCTGTCGCGCCTGCGGACCAAGCTGGAAGTGTCTTTGCTGGACGTCGACAAGGACCCGTCCAAGGCGCACGACGCGCTGGTCAAGGCGCTCGAAGAAACAGGTCAGCTTTTGCGTACCTTCCAGACGGTGTTTTCCATGTCGCGCCTGCAGGCGCAGGGACAGGCGCCTGATCAGGTCGTTTTTTCCGCGACCGAACTGGCCGAGGATATGGCCGAGCTGTTCGAGGCCGTGGCATCGGACAAGGGGCTGGAGTTCGATTTCGAGATCGACAAGAATATCCGTGCCCTGGGCAATCGCGATTTTCTGGCCCAGGCGCTGTCCAACCTGCTCGACAATGCCATCAAATATACGCCTGTCCCCGGCGGCGTAACCTTCCGTATGCGCCATACCTCGCAGCGCGAAATCGAATTTTCGATCACCGACACGGGACCTGGCGTGCCGGAAAAAGACCGCGCCCGCATTTCCGAACGGTTCGTGCGCCTGGAAAATTCGCGCACCCTTCCGGGCGTCGGGCTGGGATTGGCTATGGTCGAAGCCGTTGCCGTGGCGCACAAGGGACGGCTGGTGATTTCAGAGGGGCCGGGCGTCTTCGACGGTCAGGGACCGGGGCTGCGTACCGCGCTTGTCCTGCCGCCGGTAGCCGGATAGGGCTCAAGACCGCTTTTCCCCAGCCGCATTCCCCCTACGGGCCTGCATAAACCCATTACCGGCTTTGTATTGTCGGCGATTCAGGGTTAAAGATGTAGGACAAAAGAGGCAGGGACTGTACTTCTACCCACATGGCTGACGTTTTATTCTCCTCACTGGTCGATCGGCTGCATCCGTGCGGACCGGTTCTGAACGCCGGCGCGGCGGATTATGTCTTCGAGACCCTTTATGAGGTCGCCAATGCCGAAGGCTGGCGCGACGTCCTGCAACAGGCCGAAGCCGCTTTGCGGCCCGTCGTGGCGGCCTCGCCCTATCTGGCAGGCCTTATGCGCCGAGATCCGCAACGCCTGCGCGAAACTCTGATCAGCGCGCCCGAAGCCCGCCTGAAGGCTATTCTCCTGGCTACCGAAGCCCTTGAGGCCCAGGCCGCGACTGTGGAGGTGCTGGACATTCCGGCGGCGAAGAAGGTCCTGCGCCATCTCAAGGCCGACACGCACCTGCTGACCGCCCTGGCCGACCTCGGCGGGGTCTGGTCGCTTGACCATGTCACCGCCGCCCTGACGCGCTTCGCCGACGCCGTGACCAGCGCGGCGCTGGCGCTCATGGTGCGCGAAGAGCGCGATAAGGGCCGTCTGACCGTCTACGCGCCGGGCGAGCGCGGAATCCTGCCGGGCCTTTTCGTCCTGGCCATGGGCAAGCACGGCGCCGGTGAACTGAACTATTCATCCGATATCGACATCACCTTCTTCTGCGATCTGGACCGGTTGCCGATCAACGATATTGTCGATCCGCAGACCTTTGCCGACCGTGTGGCGCGCGGCGTCTCCACCCTTCTCAGCGAACGCACAGGTGACGGCTATGTCTTTCGGGTCGATCTACGCCTGCGGCCCGATCCGTCCTCGACTCCGACCGTGGTCAGTGTGCCCTTCGCGCTCAACTATTATGAAAGCGTTGGTCAGAACTGGGAACGCGCCGCCTTTATCAAAGCCCGTCACGTCGCCGGCGATCCAGTCGAGGCCCGGCAGTTCATGCAGGACCTGTCACCCTTCATCTGGCGGCGCAGCCTGGATTATCCGGCCATAGCCGATGTCCATTCGATAAAACGCCAGATTCACGTTTACAAGGTCGATGACCGGCTTGACGCCGCCGGCGCCAACCTCAAGCTCGGCGCCGGCGGTATTCGCGAGATCGAATTTTTCGCCCAGACCCAGCAACTGATCCTCGGCGGGCGCGACCCGTCGTTGCGGTCGAAACGGACGCTTGATGCCCTCGATGCGCTTCGCCGCGCCGGCCATCTGGCCCCGGCCGTCGCCAAGGAATTGAAACAGGCCTATGTCCGCCTGCGCGATTGGGAACACCGCGTCCAGATGATCCAGGACGAGCAGACTCATGAATTGCCGGAAAACGAGGACGATCGCATGCGTGTGGCGGTGCTGTCCGGCTTCTCCAACCTGTCGCGCTTCGACTTGGCCGTGTCGCGGACCCTGCGTCTGGTCAACAGCCACTACGGCGAACTGTTTTCGGAATCCGAACCTTTGTCGTCCTCATTCGGTTCCCTGGTCTTTACGGGGGTGGAGGATGACCCGGAAACGATCAAGACCTTGCAGCGCATGGGATTTGAAAACCCGGAGCAGGTAGCCGCCACCATCCGGTCCTGGCACCATGGCCGTATTCCGGCCACGCGCTCGGAACGCGGCCGCGAACTCTTTACCCGACTGGTGCCACGTCTGCTCGAAGCCTTGAATGAAACGGGTACGCCGTCCATCGCGTTCAACCGCTTTGCCTCCTTCTTCGCCACCTTGAATGCCGGGGTGCAGATCCAGTCCCTGTTTCTGGCGAACCCGAAACTGTTCCATTCGATCGTCGAGATCATGGGGTTTTCCCCTCGGCTGGCTCAGATGCTGGCCCGCCATCCCACCTCCTTCGACGCCATGCTGGATGCGGGTTTCTTCGATCCGCTGGGCGAGGAACTGGATGAACTGGTACGCAGAGAGGTCGAACGTGTACCGGACGATCTCGAAGCGGTGATGAACGCCCTGCGCCGCATAGGCCGTGAGCAACAGTTCCGCATCGGCATGCAGATCCTCAATGGCCGTTTGTCGACCGAAGCCGCAGGGGCTGCCTATGCACGCCTGGCCGACGCCTGTGTCCGTCATCTGGCGCCTTTGGCGCACCAGGACATTGTCCGTCAGGCGGGGCGTCTCGACGGCCATGTGGCGATCCTGGCATTGGGTAAGCTTGGATCTCAGGAAATGACCGCGACCTCCGACCTGGATCTCATGGCCATCTACCTGCCGGAGGATCCCTCCGCGGTCTCAACGGTCAAGGGATGGGCGGCGGAGACCTGGTTTGGACGTTTTACCCAGAGATTGATTTCGGCTTTGTCGGCGCCGACGCACGAAGGCTCACTTTACGAAATCGACATGAAGCTGCGGCCGACCGGCGCAAAGGGACCTGTGGCGGTGTCGTTGGCCGCCTTCGAGAACTATTATACTAAGGACGCGGATACCTGGGAATTCCAAGCCCTGACGCGCGGCCGGGTCGTCTGGTCGTCATCCAGCGATTTTGCTGACCTGGTCAAGTTGAAGGTCGAAACCATTCTGCGCCGCCAGCGCTCGACGGCACAAACCGCGCTCGACGTTCTGGCCATGCGGGCCCTTATGGAAAAGGAGCGGCCCGCCAAGTCGTTTTGGGATTTCAAACTGTCGGTTGGCGGTCAGGTGGATGCTGAATTCGTCGCGCAATATCTGCAATTGATCCACGCTGAAGCGGGTGGGCCGCTGCGTGTCGGCACATTGGCCGCATTGTCGGCGATGTCGCGCGCCGGTTTGGCGCCTGCGGCGGAGATCGAGGCCTTGAGCGTTGCGTGGCGGGTTCAGCAGTCCCTGGCACAGGTCATGCGTGTATCCTTGACGGCCCAGGACGAGCCAAACCACGAGCCGGAAGCCTTTCAGCGCAAGCTGGCGCGCGCCGTTCACACGCGCAGGCTTGATACGCTGGAGAAAAAATTGCGCGATATTCGCAAACGGGCGCGTGCGGCTTTCGAGACAATCGTCAGGCCCAGCGACGGATAACGGATGGTTCTACGTGAAACTGTCATAGGTGAGCGGCGGGTCATCTGAACTTGTCACTGATCTGTGTTTGCAATTTCATATGAAGCCGACCTTAAATCCATCCAGTGTGCTAAAGGAACAAGACCTATGCGGCAGGTAAATGCGGCCAGGGTAGTGGATTTCGACGTTGAACGGCGGGCACGGGGTACGACTGCCCATTCGGGGACTCATGTGACGACACCGGACCCTGACGAGGTTTTGCTGGAACGGATAGGCCGTGGCGACATGGCGGCGGTGTCGGCGCTTGTCTCACGCAAGCTGCCGCGTCTACTCTCGCTCGGCCGCCGCATGCTTGGAGATGCCACAGAAGCCGAGGATGTTGCCCAGGAAACCCTGATGCGGACCTGGAAGCAGGCGGCGACGTGGGTGCCGGGCAAGGCGCGCATCGACACCTGGATGCATCGCGTGGCCCTGAACCTGTGCTATGACCGGTTGCGCCGCCGCCGTGACACCGTTTCTCCAGATGATGTCGATATCGTCGATGATGCCGTGGGGGCCGCCGTCCAGATCGAGCAGGCGCAGACGGCGCAAGCCTTGCAAAGGGCGCTGGCGCAACTGCCGGAACGTCAAAGGACGGCCATTACGCTGAACTATTTTCAGGAGATGTCGAACATTGAGGCCGCCGCAACCATGGGCGTCAGCATCGAGGCGATGGAAAGTCTTCTGGCGCGCGCCCGCCGTACTCTGCGTGGGCTGATGAGTGATGAGACACGTCGAGCAAAACCCGTTAAAACGGGAGGTAAGTCATGAGCAAGTCAATGAATGCGGATCGTTTCCACGCCCTGATCGATTCCTACGGCGCCTCGCCGGCGCGCTGGCCGGAGGCTGAACGCCAGGCGGCGCTCGATTTCCTGGCCGCCGATCCTGCGGCGCAGGCGCGGATAGATCAGGCGCGTGCACTGGACGCTATGCTGGACTGCGTTACAGCGGTCGATCATTTGCGCGCCGACCTGGATCAGCCGGCCTTCGAAGCGGCAATCAATCGTTATGCCGCAGACTTCATGCCGGCTAATAATGTCGTGCGTTTCCCGTCCGCCGCTCCACCACGCGCGCCGCGTCGGCGGATGTCGTGGGCTATAGTGTGGGGAACGAGTATAGGCCTGGCCGCTTGCCTTGCCGGTGCGGCGCTGGGCGTCAATCTCAGTCTGGCCGGCCTGAGCGATGTCCGCGCCCAGACCGTGCTTGAGCAGGTCGCCATGATCGATACGGGGGACTGATGAAACAAACGCACCTGAAATGGTTCCTGGCTGTCTCGCTGATCGTCAATATCTTCCTGATAGGCGCAGGCATCGGTGCAGGCATCGTGCTGAAGAAACATATGCGCGATTTCCGGCGGCCAATGGCGATGCAAAAAGACTGGAAGGACGCCACGACCGGCACCACTCAGGAACAGCGGCGCCACGTATATCTCCTGACGCGCGACGCAGCCCTGAGCGGCGAAGCGGATATGACCAAGGCGCGTGCGCTGCGCACTCGGGCGGCGGCTCTGGCGGCGAAGGACCCTTATGACGCCACGCAACTGGCCATTTTGTCGGAGCAGGCGCGTAATGCCGAAAACGACGCGCGGAGCAAGATCGAGAACGCCTTGATCCTCAACATGAAAGAGTTGCCGGTGCGCGAACGCAGCTTTGTCATACGCACCCTTCTGCGCCCAAGCGCCCGCTTCAATCGCTTCGTTCAGAAGGACGGTAGGCCGCCTGCCGAGGCTGTGGCCGACGCGTCCGCCAGCCGGTAGTCACGCGCGGGCACTACGCAATAGAAATAATTTCGACGGTGGTGCCGGCGACCTGGACTTCATCGCCGACTTCGCGGCCCAGCAAGGCCCGCGCCAGCGGTGACACATAGGATACGCTGCCGGCATTGGGGTCGGCTTCATCCTCTCCGACGATCCGGAAGATCTGTTCGCGGCCATCCTCACGGACTATGGTCACCGTGCAACCGAAGACGACGCGCTCTGCGGATGCGACCGGATCGATGCGCTGGGCAGAACCCAGGCGCGCCGTATAATAGCGCAGATCCCGTGTCGCCCGCGCCATGGCCGTCCGGTCAGCATGGATGAGGCCGGACGCCTGCGCGGCCGTATAGGCAGCCTTGGCATCGGCGAATGCCGCCTCCAGTTGGGCCAGGCCTTCCGGCGTTACAAGATTGGGATGGGGCGACAGCGGGCGATCCGGCAAATTGGCGGCGGCGGCTTCGTGGTCTTCGTCCCGGGTAAAGGCTACGCTCATAGGCTCATTCAAGAGTTTACAGAATAAGGAAGCAAGAGGAGAACGCCCTTCGGCGGTGATCAGGCGGCGTTAATACGCCGTCCCTCATCGTCTTCTGATGCGCCCGCGGCCGTCTGCACGATAGGCAGAATGACGGTGGCCGTCGTGCCTTGCCCCACTGTGCTATCGACCTCGAAGTGGCCACTATGCATCTCGATCAGCGACTTTGTAAGTGCCAGTCCGAGACCCGTGCCTTCCTTGGTTTTTGAGAATTGGTTCTCAATCTGCTCGAACGGTTTCGCTAAGCGATCCATGTCCTTTTCCGCAATTCCGATGCCGGTGTCAGCGACCCGTATATGGACGTTGCTATCGGTATGGGTCGCAGAAATGGTAATGGTGCCGCCTTGAGGCGTAAATTTGATGGCGTTGGTCAGCAGGTTCAGCAGCACCTGTTTCAGGGCGCGGAAGTCGGCTGATATTTCCGGCAGTTGCGGCAGATGGACACGGATCTTAAGCCCGGCCTTTTCAGCTTTCTGGCGCATAAGCCGAAGGGTGTCTTCGACGACCTCATCAATCACGACCGGTTCGAAGCGCAGGGTGAGTTTGCCGGCTTCGATCTTGGACATATCGAGAATGTCGTTGATCAGCGACAGCAGGTGCTGGCCGGAATTGAGGATGTCGTTGGAATATTCCTTGTACCGCGCATGGCCCAACGGCCCGAACATCTCGGATGCCATGATCTCGGAGAACCCGTTAATGGCATTGAGCGGTGTGCGCAATTCATGCGACATGTTGGCCAGGAATTCGGACTTGGCATGGTTGGCGGCCTCAGCGCGAATCTTGGCCATTTCGTATTTGCGCGCCAGGACGGTCTGCTGCTGGCGGCTTTGTTCCAGCTTGTCGACGAGTGCCTGCAACTGCTCTTCGTTTTCGCGGCTTTTTTCTTCCTGAAGCTTCACGGCCGTAATGTCGGCGCCGGTCAGGACGCGGCCGCCTTCCAGGGTGCGGCTTTCGGAAATCTGAATCCATTTGCCGTTGTTGAGCTCGGCTTCGATGACGCCTTCACGGGCGTCCGGCGCGGGCTGCTGGCGACGGATGGCGATTTGCATCACCTGGTCGATCAGTTCGCGCGGGGTGCCAGCTTTAAGGAAGCGCCTGTCGATATTGAAGGTTTCGCCGAAGGTAGAATTCCACATAAGCAGCCGGTTGCGCCGGTCCCACAACACGAAGGCATCGGATACGGAGCTGATGGCGTCGAGCAGACGGGCCTCGGCGCGTTGGGCGCGCAATTGGGCGATACGTTCTTCACTGACATCCAGCGCCACACCGGACAGGCGGTTGAAGCCGGCATGGCTGCGTTCGCCGACGCTTTGGCCGCGGGCATCAACCCAAATAGCCAGGCCATTTACGCCAGGAACGCGGAAGGACACATCGAAGGCGCCCTTGACACGTGCGGTTTCCAGCGCTTTGACGACGTCGCCCCTGTGTTCGGGCGCGATGCGATCCAGCACTTCGGACGTCGAGGCTACTCCGCCACCGCCCCAGCCGAGCATGACGCCGGTGACATCGGACATGTAGATCAGATCCTGATCCAGATCCCAGTCCCATATGCCGCAACGGGCTGATTCCACGGCCAGCCGGTAACGCTGCTCGCTGGCCTGAAACTGCTTGGCGTCGGCCTTGGTCTTGCGCGCCTGGAAGATCAGCAGCAGGCCAAAAAGGGCACCGATCAGCAAGGGGCCGCCGACGAAGATGATGCCCTTGATCAGGTTGTGCGAGGCAAAGAAGAAGCGTTTGGACGGCAACGCCTTGAGCAGGACGAGATTTTCCGCCTTGTCCTGCGGTACGGTCGCGATCTTGACGAAACCGCCCTCGGTCAGCGCGCCCTGAATAAGGTTGCCTGAGTCGGCGCGGGCTTTGAGCTGTCCGAAAGATACCGCCAGCGCCTTGTCGACATTTTGTCCGGTCAGTGTGTCGTCGGAGGCCAGGACAATCACGCCGTCCGCTCCGACCAAGGCGGCAACAGCGCCGTTGGTGGCTGTATCGTCCAGCAGCTTGGGATCGAGCCGTGCCACCAGGACAGGCGCGCTGGTGCTGCCTTTAAGGATCGCGTAGGTCCGGCGGGTCTGGCCGAGGCGGGACGTCAACGGGCGCAGCGAGAACGCGCTCTGCGCCTGTTTGGCGGCTTGTGTCATCAGATCGGCGTCGTCACTGCCGGCCAAAGCGAGGAGGGTGTCATCGCTTCCGATCATGGCAACGCTCAAAACGCTGTCGTGGCCGAGGCGCAAACCGGTTTCTGCGGCGGTCAGGGGAGCGTCGCGCTTTTCCAGCCACTGTGCCTGAGCGGCTTCCAGCGCCAGGCGCGCCGTCGCCAGATGGGCATCCAGACGTGCGGAACTGAGCCGGGTTTCGGTCAGCAGAGCCTGGCCCTCGGCATCCTTATCGGCAGACAGGTTGTTGCCGAGTTGCAAGGTAGACAGGCCCATAAATGTTACAAGGCCTAGGGTCAGACCGAGCGACCCCAGGCGAATCCACAGCGGCATACCTGCACCGACGTGTGACCCGACCAGACGCGACATCAATGACGATCGCGCGGCTGTACGGGGTGTTGCCACGGAGGCACGGACGCGGTCTTGCGAGCCGGTGGCCCGCCCCTTGGCGCCCAAGGCCTGAGAACGCAGATTTTGACGCGTCTCCGTCACAGACAGTCCTACGGTTTTCGGCGTGTACAGAGGCCGGCGAATTGGCAGCGCAGGTGATTCGGCGCGCACCCTAAGCGTAAACGTGGCGTTAACCTATTGTCGAGAGTCTTAAGGTTTTATAAATTCAAATAGTCGGGGACGGTTTTTCCGCTCTCGATGCGGCCTAGCTGGCCTGCGAGTCGTCTTCGGTCTCAAAGCTGCCGGAACCCGCGCCGCTCTTTTTCTTGACGCCATTGACGGGCGGTTTGTGATCCTCGCTCCACCCTTCGCGGCGTTCGGGACCTTGATATTTCGGGTCCTGTCTGCGCCGGCGATCTGGGCCGAAATAGTTGCCGGTTTTGATAAAGGGCCTCGGGAAATCGACGATGGCGACGATCTTGCGGCGCAATTCGATGGCTGTAATCGGCTTGCAGCAAAATTCATTGGCACCGGCATCGCGCGCAGCCGTTACCTTTGACCGCTCGGAGTGGGCGGTAAGCATGACGATCGGGACGTAACGGTTCGGGCTGTCGGACGAATTGCGAACCAGCTGAACGAATTCGACCCCGTCCAGGACCTCCATCTGGTAATCGGTAATACAGATATCGATGGAGTCGTGCTTCAGACGGTGGAAGGCTTCGGTAGCGTCCTTGGCTTCGAATATATGCACCGCGCCAAATCCGCGCAGGATCGTTTTGACAATATTGATCATGTGGGCGTTGTCGTCCACAACCAGGAACCTGACGCGTTCGAGGCCTGCCAATTTATCGTCTCCGGGAAAGCCGTACGTTACGGCACAGACTGTGCCGAAACGTCAGCTTATCCGCCGAAAGCTTCGGAGAGGTTAATGCGTATTAGCCGTGTTCTTCCGCCAGCGCCTTAGCCGCCAATTCCAAGACGTTTTTTGACAGATTGGGCGCGGTAGCAATGGTCTGAAGCGCTGTCTGCATGTCTTCGCGATAGGGTGACGTATAGAAGCGGTAGCGGCTCAGCGGTTCGACCAGTCGGGCCGCCGTCATGGGGTTGAAGGCATCTACGGCCAGGATTTGCTCGACCAGGAACTGATATCCGCCGCCACCGGGCGAATGGAAAACGCTCTGGTTGTTGGCAAACCCCTGAACCAGGGCGCGCCAGCGATTGGGTGTCTTGGCGTCGAAATCGGGGTGTCGGCTCAAGGCGCGCACGCGACCCAGGGTGTCGGGGTGCGCGGCGGCAGCCTGAAGCGAAAACCATTTATCGATGACCAAGGGTTCGTTGCGGAATCTGTCATAGAAGGTGTCGAGCGCGTTCTTGTAAGGCGTGCCCTGTACATATGTCAGTGCCAACAGGCCGCCGACCATATCGGTCATATTGGTCGCGCGGTTAAAATGACTTTCAGCCAAGGCGATCAAATTGTCTTTGTTTGCGGCATTATTGTACCCGGACAACATGAGATCCAACAGCGCGTTGCGGAAGGCGCGCCGCCCAGCCGATACGGAATCCGGGCTGAACGTATTCGGGGCCGGGATAGCATCGTAAAGGTCGCATAAGGTATCGAACAGACGCGCCGACAGAGCGGATTTTAGATTGTTCCTATTTTTGTGAATAAATGCCGGATCGATCGGCGACATGTGCTGTGCCAGGTCGGATTCGGTAGGTAGGCCCATGATCAGCGCCTTGAAGGCGTCGTCGAGGTTTTCGTCGCTAATACAGGCTTCTAGCCCTTGAGCAAACGCATCGATCAGGTCCGTATCCGGCCGCGCGGCCAGGATAATGCGCTTGGCCACACCCTGCGCCGACTCCCAGCGGTTGAACGAATCTGGATCGCCACGGAAGCGGGCGAACGCATCATTTCCGGATTCTTCGATGTGTAAAAGCACGGGCGCCGAAAAATGCCGAAGTACGGACAGGACAGGCGACGATTTAACCTCCGTAAGCACAATCGTCGTCTCGGCGTTACGCAGGATATACAGTGCTTCTGACGTCAGATGGCCATTGTGTCGGAACATCTGTTTATCGCCATCGCGGCTAAGCAAGCCGAAGCGGACGGGGATGGGCACAACGGCCTTTTGAGTCTGGCCCGGCGTGGCGGGTGTCGCCTGGGCAAAGGTCAGGGTGAGGGATTGCGCGGCGGCATCATAGGTGCTGGTCGCGCGCAGTTGCGGGGTGCCGGCCTGGGTGTACCACGCCATCCATGGCGAGAAGTCCTCACCCGTGACCGCTTCAAAGGCGGCCAGAAAATCTTCGAGCGTTGCCGCCGTTCCGTCATTGGTGGCGAAATAGTGATCGAGCGCCTGACGATAGACCTGCGGGCCGACATAGGTTTTTAGCATACCGACGATTTCGGCGCCTTTTTCATAGATGGTCGCCGTGTAGAAGTTGTCGATCTTGACGTAGGACGAGGGGCGGACCGGGTGGGCCAGGGGGCCGGAATCTTCCGGAAACTGTCGGGCGCGCAAAGCCTTGACGTCCTTGATGCGTGCCACGGCATGACCGCGCTGGTCGGCGCTGAAACCCTGGTCGCGGAAGACGGTCAGGCCTTCCTTGAGGCAGAGCTGGAACCAGTCCCGGCACGTGACGCGGTTGCCCGACCAGTTGTGAAAATATTCGTGGGCGATGACGCTTTCGATGCGTTCATAGTCGGCGTCGGTTGCCGTCGTCGGGTCGGCCAGCAGCAAGGACGCATTGAAGATGTTCAAGCCCTTGTTTTCCATGGCGCCGAAGTTGAAGTCACGCACGGCGACGATCATGAACAGGTCGAGATCGTATTCGCGACCGTACACCTCTTCGTCCCATTTCATCGACCGTTTCAAGGCATCCATGGCATAGGCGGCGCGCGCCTTCATGCCTGTATCGACATAGATTTTCAGATCGACCGTGCGGCCCGAAGCGGTTTCGATCGTGTCTTCGTAAACGTCGAGTTCGCCGGCGACGAGGGCGAACAGGTAGCAGGGCTTGAAGAACGGATCTTCCCACAGGGCATAGTGCCTGCCTTCCGCCAGATCGCCCTTTTCCAACAAGTTGCCGTTGGACAGAAGATGCGGAAAGCCCGACCGGGGAGCGGTGATGCGCACGCGGTATTTCGACAGGCTGTCCGGGCGGTCAAGATAGTAGGTGATCTTGCGGAAGCCCTCGGCCTCGCATTGGGTGCAATAACGGCCGGAAGACATGTAAAGTCCCTCCAGCGTCTTGTTATTGAGCGGATCGATCTCGACTTCAGTTTCCAGGACGAACCGGTCCGGCACCGAGGCGATAGTAAGGGTTTCCTCCGTCACAACCGGTTCGACGGGCTGGCCATCGATTCGGATACTGATCAGCCGCAGGCGTTCCCCCATCAGCACCAGAGGCGCATCGGCGGGTCCCTGGCGCGTGACCGTCAGCCGGGCCCTTACCCGGGTTGCTTCGGGCGCCAGGTCGAACTCCAGCTCCGTTGACGGGATCAGGAAGTCAGGGGCCGTGTAGTCGCTAAGCTTGATCGGCTGGGGCGTATCGGTGCGCATGAGGTCGTCCACAAAAATCGAGTGTCTCCCGACCATATGGGGCGTTCGCGCGGCCTGACAATATGTAAAGTGGGCAATACGAATGTCGCGCCCGGTATCCGGCGGCTCAGTCGGCGGCGCGGACCTTGCGTACTTCGGCGTCCGATTCGATGTGCTGACTCAACTGCTCCGCGCGCTTGGCCAGCGCAATCAGGTCGTCGTCCAGGTCGCCGGCATTATGGCGGGCATAATCCTTCAGGGCCTTGGCCAGGGTGAGCAGGCGCGGGGCGCTGACGATCAGGCGCGCCTGCATTTCGATCAAGGCGGGGTCACGTTCGTATTCGGCGCCGGGGACACGCCAGCCGCCCCAATCGTTTTCATCGGTGACGACGATGGGATAGGTGCCGGGGAAGGGGTGGTTGCGGCTTTCGTCGGGCGACTGCCACTTATTGCGGGCGCGCATCAGGCGCCAATGGCCCAATTGCTGACTGTCCGTCTTTTCGGTGTTTTCCGGCGTCAGTTCCTCGGCGGCGAAATCGCGCCCCAGGCCGCAATCATAGGTGACGCGGACAGGTTCGTCGAAGCCCTTGACCCAAACGGGATTGACCTTGTCGATGACAGCCCAGGTTCCAACCGGCTCGACATAGACTCTCTGGTGGCGATGATAGGTCGCTTTGGCCATGACACCCTCGTGCTTTTCTAAGCAATTTTATTCCGTCTGCTCAGCATACGTGAAAAGCTTTAATAATTTCCCTCAATAAAATAACGTCGTTATTATCGGGTGCAAGTCATTGTTTCCAATGAAACATTCGAGAATTTTGGCCGGCAGGAAATTTTATTAAATCAGACAATTGTGCGCAAATATCTGGAATCATTCAGACTATCAATTCGTCCAGTTCGGCGGCTGAAATTGTTATCTTGCGGCGCACAAAAATGGCGCTAAGCTAGCCGAAACATAACGATAAACCGGCTTGACCCAGCATTCGCGTCGTCGGAACAAACTTGACTTCAAGTCTTTGTTTATGTGGCGGAAATGAATGGTTGCGCCGATAACGGGCACCAAAAGAGATCAACATTCATGACCGATACCGTCCTAGACCACGTCAAGCAACATACCGCAATGCTCGATGGCTTCCTCAGCGACGCCGTGCAGGAGTTCGGCAAGGCCGAGGTCATGTCCAAGGTCGAGGCGCTGAAGGACAAGGGCTTTGATTTCGGTACGCTCAGCGAATCCGAAGCAGCCCACGCCGCCCGCATCATGACATGCCTGTCCATGTTGTCAGTCATTTCGGAGGATGTCGGCCAGTTGGGCCGCATCGATACCTTCCAGACCTCCGACGGGTCCATGCAGCCGATCAGCCTGGCCAATGCGGTTCAGTCGGCACGGCAGGAAGGCGTAAGCGCGGACGAGATCGACAAGACGCTCTCTGGCATTCTGGCCTCGCCGGTCTTCACCGCGCACCCGACCGAGATGCGGCGCGCGTCGATCGTGGAGCGCGAGCACGAGATTTCGACCCTGCTCCAGGCCTATGAAAAGGCGACGACGCGACCCGAAAAGACGCAGATCGAGGACGACCTGTTCCGCGCCGTGGCCTTGTTGTGGAACACGCGCCTCAACCGGCCGGAACGTATAACCGTCCAGGACGAGATCAACAATCTGATCGGGGCGGTCAAGCGCTCGATCCTGCCGGCAATGGTCACCCTATACAATGAATGGGGCCGCGATATCCCCCATGACGGTCAGTTACCCAATGTCCTGAAACTCGGCTCCTGGATCGGCGGCGATCGCGACGGTCACCCCCATGTCGATGAGGTCACCCTGAACTATGCGTTCAAGGAACAGGCGCGCGTCGCCTTCGCCTTCTACGTCAGCCAGATGGACAAGCTGGATTCGGAACTGACTATGTCCGATGAGGTGACGCCGGTCACCGACGCCCTGAACGATCTGGCGCGCAAGTCGCTGAATACCGACATCCACCGCGTCGATGAGCCCTATCGCCGCGCAATCGCCCACATCAAGCATCGACTGGCGCGGACGCGGGCGCAAATCCTGGGCGAACCTGTCACCAATGGCGCATCGGTGGCGCCGCCCTATGAAAGCTGCGACGCGTTTGCGCGCGATCTGCGGGTCATCCGCGACAGCCTGGCTGCCCACGGCGGACGCCGCCTGATCGGGCGTACGCTCAAGACGCTGATCCGCATCGCCCGGTCATGCGGTTTCCACCTGCTGGCGCTCGACCTGCGTCAAAATTCGGACGTGCACGAACGTGTCATTGCTGAACTGTTCACCCATTCGTCGGAACTGGTCGATTATCTCGGCATGTCGGAAAGCGAGCGCTGCTCCTTGCTGTTCGCCGAACTGGCCAATGACCGCGTGCTGCGCTGGGACTTCGCCAAATATTCCGACGAGACGCGCAAGGAGTTGCGTATTGTCGATGCGGCGGCCCAGATCGTGAAATCTTTCGGTCCGGAAGCCTTCGGCGCCTATGTCATTTCCAAGGCGGCTTCGGTATCGGATATCCTGGAACCGCTGGTGCTGATGAAACAGGCCGGTTTGGTGCGCGGCGGGCCTCAGCCCCACACCATGATCCGCGTCTCGCCGCTGTTTGAAACGATCGGCGACCTGGAAGCGGCGCCGGACATCATGAAAAAGTGGCTTGGCAACTTCGCCGTACGTTCCCTGATGGGCCGGCCGGCCATCCAGGAAGTGATGCTTGGCTATTCCGATTCCAACAAGGACGGCGGCTATACCTCGTCGCGCTGGTCGCTGCACAAGGCGTCGAAAGCCATCAAGGCGGTGTGCGACAAGGCGGGCGTGAAGCTGCGCCTGTTCCATGGCCGCGGCGGTTCGGTTGGCCGCGGCGGCGGTCCGTCCTTCGCTGCCATCCTGGCTCAGCCGGAGGGTACGGTCGGCGGACAGATCCGCGTCACCGAGCAGGGTGAAATGATCGCCCGCAAGTTCGGCAATGTCATCACGGCGCACAAAACGCTCGACACCTTCGCGGCGGCCACCTTCCTGGCCACCATCCCCAAGGATACGACGCGCAAGGCGTCCGAAGATGCGCGGCTGGAAGAAAAATACAGCCCGTTGATGGACAGGCTGCACGAAAAATCCTTCGCCGCTTATCGCGGCCTGGTCTATGACGATCCTCATTTCCTCGACTTCTTCCGCACGGTCACGCCGGTCGGCGAAGTGTCGGACCTCAAGATCGGCTCGCGACCGGCGTCGCGAACCGCGTCGGGCAAGATCGAAGACCTTCGCGCCATTCCTTGGGTGTTCGCCTGGTCGCAGTCGCGCTTCATGCTGCCGGGCTGGTATGGTTTCGCGGCAGCCGTTCGGGAGATGGAAATCGACGACGCCACGCTTCTGGAAATGATCCAGTGGGACTTCTTCGATGTTTTCATCGCCAATATGGAAATGGCCCTGGCCAAGACCGACATGGAGATCGCGCGCCTCTACGCCGATCTGGCGCGTGACCCGGAAGAGGGCGACCGTATATACGCCACCATCAAATCGGAATTCGACGACACGGTGGCGCTCATCCTGCGTATCCGCAACGCCAAATACCTGCTGTCTACGCATGAACGCCTGCGTAACCAGATCGAGCGGGCCAACCCGCTGCTGAACAGCCTGAATCGTTTGCAGGTTTATCTTCTGGGCGTCCGCCGTCATGGCAACCGGCACAAGTTGGTGCAGCTGGCGATGCAACTGACGGTCAACGGTATCGCCAGCGCGCTACGCAATACCGGCTGACAACCTCTCCGGCACGGGGGGAAACGGACCTATATGCGTCGTTGACGGATGTTTGATCGGTGCGTTTCCACCTTGTGCCCATAGGGCCGCATGTCCTATATGACGCGGGTGGGTCAGGCATTTGCGCCACCCGTTGACTTTCATGGTTGACCTCCCGAAAAACTGGGTTTATGACAACGCTGTCATGACTTAAGCCCCGTTGATAAGGGGCAGGGTCACAGGTTCGGAACGAAAAGGTCTCATGTCGGTATCTTCTGCAGGTAATGGCGCGCGCCAACAGGTATTTGTTCTGGTTGGCGGTACTGGCGATCTCGCCATGCGCATGTTGTGGCCTTCGCTGGCCATGCTCGATCAGGACGGGTTCCTGTCCGACGATCTGCGCATCATTTCGGTCGCGCGCGAAGATTGCGGCACGGAGGTCTGCGTTGATCGCATCGGCACCGCTGTCACCAAGCGGATCGGGGATGCGCTGGAGCCGGATACCCTGGCGCGTTTGCGCAAGCGCATTGTCCACGTCGCGCTTGATGCCGCCCATGACGATTGGGGCGCCAAGCTGAAGGCTGAGCTGGGCGATATCGACCGTCTGGACATCGTTTATTTCCTGTCGGTGTCGCCGTCGTTGTTCAAGCCAATCTGCGAGCACATCGAACGCGCGGGCCTCAATAAGGCGCCGAACCGCGTCATTATCGAAAAGCCGATCGGCCGCGACCTGGCGACGTCCAAGATCATCAACGATTCCGTGGCTCACGCCTTCGATGAAGCGCGTACCTTCCGTATCGATCACTATCTCGGTAAGGAAACGGTCCAGAACCTGATTGCCCTGCGCTTCGGCAACATCGTGTTCGAACCGCTGTGGAATGCCCAGTCGATCGACCACATCCAGATCACTATCGCCGAAACGGTCGGCGTTGGCGAACGCCTTGGCTATTACGACGAATACGGCGCCATCCGCGACATGCTGCAAAACCACCTGCTGCAATTGCTGTGCCTGCTGGCCATGGAGCCGCCGGCGGCCCTTTCGTCCGACGCCCTGCGCGATGAAAAGGTCAAGGTGTTGAAATCGCTCAAGCCGATCACCGCCGAAAACGTCCTGACGCATACGGCGCGCGGCCAGTACGGCCCGGGCTTCGCCGATGGTCATCCGGTGGCAGGGTACGAAGCGGAAAAAGGGTCTCCGTCGAATACCGAAACCTTCGTCGCCATCAAGGCGGAAATTGCCAACTGGCGGTGGGCTGGTACACCGATCTACATGCGTACGGGCAAGTGTCTGCCGTCACGGTCAACCGAGATCGTCGTTCAGTTCAAGCCGCTGCCGCACTCAATCTTCGGCCCCGAAGCGGTGGCGAATCGTCTGCTGATCCGGTTGCAGCCGGATGAAGATATTTCCCTGACCCTGATGAACAAGGCGCCGGGGCTGACGGCCGAAGGCATGCATCTGCAATCGCTCGACCTGTCCCTGTCCTTGGTCAAGGCCTTCGACAGCAATGGCGATAAGCCGCCGCGCCGCCGCATCGCTTATGAGCGCCTGATCCTCGATGCGCTTAATGGCAACAACGCTCAGTTCGTGCGCCGCGACGAAGTGGAGGCCGCCTGGAACTGGGTAGATGGCATCGTCAAGGCGTGGACTGACACGCACATGAAGCCGCAAATGTACCCGGCCGGCACCTTCGGACCGGTTAGCGGTTATCGCCTGATCGAACGCGACGAAGGCCGTACCTGGAATGACTAAGCTGGCCAATCATGTAACGGAAGACGTGCTGACCTGGTCCGCCCACGGTAAGACGGTCACCGTGCATTGTTTCGCATCGACCGCCGAGGCTGGCGTGCATATTTCCGGCCTGATCACCGATTCCCTGAGCCATGCCATCGATATGCGCGGTCGGGCGGTATGGATCGGATGCGGCGGCACGACGCCCCGGCCGATTTATCAGCATCTTATCTATGCCGATCTCGACTGGACACGCATTACTCTGGCCCAGGTTGATGAGCGCTTTGTGCCGACGGATGAAGCGGCGTCCAATACGCGCATGATGCGTGAGGCGCTGGCGCCCGTGCTGGCGAACAAGGCCCAGACGGGCATGGAATTCCTGACCCTGATCCAGGACATGTCTGACGCGCAGATCTGCGCTGAAAAGGCGGAAAAGACCCTGCGCGATCTGAACGACGGCGCGGCACCGCATTTCGATTTTGCCCTGATGGGGATGGGGCCGGATTCGCATTACGCATCGATCTTCCCCAATAATCCGGTCAATGCCGAGGTTTATAGCACTGAGCGGTTAGTTCTGCCGGTCGCGCCGCACGTCGATGGCTCGGAGCCGCAACTGCCGCGTATTACCCTGAGCGTGCCGGCTATCAACAATTCACGCCGCATCGTCTTCTACATTACCGGCCAGACCAAGCTGGATGTGTTGCGGACGGCGTCGCAAAATACCGACCCGTACGCATCGCCGATCGGCGCGTTCATCGCGCAATGTCCGGTCGATATCGATTTTGTGTGGGCGGCTTGAGGACCTAGTTATGACCACCGTGAAACCCGTTGCCCTGCATCCCGTAATTGCCGAAGTCACCGAACGCATAATCGAGCGTTCCAAGGATTTGCGGGCCGACTTCATGGCGCGCGCCGATCGTTTCAAGGCGGATGAGCCGCGCCGCAAAAAGCTGAGCTGCGCCAACTATGCCCACGTCGTCGCGGCTTCGACGCCCGATGAAAAATTGCAGGCTGCGCTTGATGCCGTGCCCAATATCGGCATCGTCACGGCCTATAATGACATGTTGTCGGCGCACCAGCCCTATCATGACTATCCGGAAAAGATTCGCACCATGGCCCGCAAGTTCGGCGCCACCAGCCAGGTCGCCGGCGGGGTGCCCGCCATGTGCGATGGCGTGACGCAAGGCCGCCCGGGTATGGAGTTGTCGCTATTCTCACGCGATGTCATTGCCATGGGCACGGCAATCGCGCTCAGCCATGACGCCTTCGACGCGGGTCTGATGCTGGGTATCTGCGACAAGATCGTGCCGGGCCTGGTCATGGGTGCCTTGTCGTTCGCCCACCTGCCGATCATCTTCGTGCCGTCGGGCCCGATGGGGTCGGGCTTGCCCAATCCGGAAAAAGCCAAGGTTCGGACCCAATACGCCCTGGGTCAGGTTGGTCGCGACGCACTTCTGGCCGCTGAAATGGCATCGTATCATTCGGCGGGCACCTGCACCTTCTACGGCACGGCCAATTCCAACCAGATGCTGATGGAAATGATGGGGCTGCATGTTCCAGGCGCCGCCTTTGTCCATCCGGGCACGCCGTTGCGCGACGCCCTGACCCAGGCTGCCGTCGAACGCGCCGCCAAGACGGCTGAAAATTCGAAAAATCCATCGCGTCTGGCGGATGTCATCGATGCCCGCGCCATCGTCAACGGTGTTGTTGGTTTGATGGCGACAGGTGGGTCGACCAATCATGCCCTGCACCTGCCAGCCATGGCGCGCGCCGCCGGCGTCATTCTGACGTGGCAAGACATGGACCAGATTTCGTCCGTCGTGCCGTTGCTGGCGCGTGTCTATCCCAATGGATCGGCCGACGTGAACCATTTCCATGCCGCAGGCGGGATGGCGTTCGTGATCAAGGAACTGCTCAATGCCGGCCTTATGCATGCCGACGTCCAAACCATCTGGGGCCAGGGTATGGCTGACTATGCCAAGGAACCGATTCTTGACGGCAATACCGTGATTTGGCGCGAAGCGCCGGATGCCAGTCTCGACGAAAACATCTTGCGACCGGTTTCGAACCCCTTCTCTCCGGAGGGGGGCTTGCGCGAAATCAAGGGCAATCTCGGGGTTGCTGTCGCCAAGGTATCGGCGGTCAAGGCGGAGCATCAGGTGGTCGAAGCGCCGTGTGTGGTATTCGACGATCAGGATGATTTCCTGGCCGCCTTCAAGGCCAAGCAACTCCCCGAAGGCGATTTCATTTGCGTTGTCCGTTTCCAGGGACCAAAAGCCAACGGGATGCCGGAACTGCATTCGCTGACGCCGTCCTTGTCGTCTATCCTCGATGCCGGGCGCAAGGTCGCGCTGGTATCGGATGGACGCATGTCGGGCGCGTCGGGCAAGGTGCCCGCGGTCATTCACCTGACGCCGGAAGCGGTTGACGGCGGCCCGATCGCGAAACTCAAGACCGGCGATCTGCTGCGCGTGGATTGCCAAAAAGGGACTATAGACTTTCTCGGACATGCCACCGAGTTTTCACAAAGAACAGATGCGGATCGGCCAAAAGAAGCCGACGGCATGGGACGGGAACTTTTTGCGCACATGCGTCGGGCGGTAGGACCCGCCGACCAAGGTGGCGCAGTTTTTTGGTAGACATATGACAGCGCATTTCGACAGCTCAGCGATCGCTTCCGGCCGTACCCTGCGGGGCTTGGTCGGCGATATCGGGGGCACCAACGCCCGTTTCGCCATCGCGGAACGCACCAATGGCAAGACCAAGCTTTCCAGCTTTAAATCGCTGGAAACGGCGGACCATAAGGACGTCTACGACGCCCTGACCGATTATTTTCGCCAGATCGGCGGCAAGCCGGAACTGGACTATACGGTGGTGGCCGTGGCGGGACCGGTCAAGAACGGACGCATCAAGTTCACCAATCTCGACTGGGAAGTCGAGGAGGGGCTTCTGGCGCGCCATGTCGGCGCCAAGACGGCGCGTCTGATCAACGACTATGCCGCCCTGGCGTTCGCTTTGCCGCATCTGGAAGATGCCGACACCAAGACCATTGGTACAGTCACCAAGGGGTTTGGCGATGTTCACGCCGTCATGGGTGCTGGCACTGGCTTCGGGGCATCGGTCCTGGTGGGGGGCGAATTCGGGCCCTACTGCCTGTCGACCGAAAGCGGCCATATCTCGTTCGCGCCGGTTAATGACTATGAGTCGGAAATCCTGCGTTTCCTGCGCAAGAAGCATGGCCGGGTTACCGTCGAAATGCTGCTGTCCGGTCCCGGTCTGGTCAATCTTTATCAGGCGATTTCTTCCATTCGCGGCGAACCGGCGCATGAATTGACGCCGGCCCAGATTACGCATCTCGATGGCGATGACGCCACGGGGTCACGCTACACCGTCGAAGCTTTTCTCGACATCATGGCCTCGGTGTGCGGCGATCTGGCGTTGGCGCACGGCGCTGTGTCTGGCATGTTTATCGCCGGGGGCATCGCCCCGCGTCTGATCAAGCACATCGACGAATTGCGCTTCCGCGCCCGCATGGAAGCCAAGGCGCCGCTGGCCGGATTGGTGGCGTCCATTCCGTCGCATATCATCATTCATCCCTACGCCGCATTGCTGGGTTCAGCCAATGCGCTGACCGACGTGCAGATTACCGCCTAGCCGGACACTGCCTGTCGTGCGAGCCAAGCGCATGCGCGCCGGAAGACCATAACGAATTAGACCAAGGAAACGACCATGTCCACGCATCCCGATATCCCGAAGTTCATGACCATGGGCCCTGTGCTGCCGGTCATGGTCATTCCGTCGCTCGACCAGGCCCTGCCGCTGGCTGACGCCTTGATCGCCGGTGGTATCAATGTGCTGGAAATCACGCTGCGCACCGATTGCGCACTGGATGCCATCAAGCTGATCGCCAAGGAACGGCCCGATGCTGTGGTGGGCGCCGGCACGGTCCTGACCCCAAAGGATGCCGAAAAGGCCGCCAAGGCGGGCGCCAAGTTCCTTGTTTCGCCTGGTCTGACCAAAACGCTCGCGCATCAGGACGCTTTGCCGTTGTTACCGGGCGTGGCAACCTCCTCCGAAGTCATGAAGGCCCTGGAATGGGGCTTCACGCACCTGAAGTTTTTCCCGGCCGTGCCGGCGGGCGGCGTGCCATACCTTAAGGGAATTGGCGGTCCCTTGCCCCAGGCACAATTCTGCCCGACCGGCGGCATCGACGCAAAAAATGCCGCAGACTTCCTGGCGCTCGACAATGTCCTGTGCTGCGGCGGTTCGTGGGTGGCGCCGGCCAAGGCGATGAACGACGGAAATTGGGCTGAAATCACCCGCCTGGCGGCCGAAGCGGTGGCGACCTTCAGCAAAAAGTAACGCGCTGAAAAGACTTGTCTCTTTGCAATTGACAAAGCAGTCATTGCGAACGCAATTAGATGAGACCAATTTCATGCAAGGGTTGTCATCGGGGTGACGCAAATCAAGGTTTCGGCCGATCGCGTAAAAGAGCTGGGGGGCGGCAACGCCGTCTCCACCATCAACGATGTTGCGCGCCTGGCGGGCGTATCGATAAAGACCGTCTCACGCGTCATGAACAATGAGCCGAACGTGCGCGAGGAGACCCGCACCAAGGTCAAGGATGCGGCCAACCTCTTGCATTATCGGCCCAATCTGCTGGCGCGCTCCCTGGCGGGGGCACGCAGCTTCCTCATCGGTCTGCTCTACGACAATCCATCGTCCAGCTATGTGATCGACCTGCAAAGCGGCGTCATCGCTCGATGCCGTGAAAGCGGGTATCACGTGCTCAGCGAACCTCAGGATAGTCTGGCACCCGATCTGGGCCGCGCGATCGCATCGCTTCTGGCCACAATTCGTCTCGACGGCGTGATCCTGACGCCGCCGCTGTGCGATATGGCGATGGTTCTGGAAGCTGTCGAAGCGGCCGGCGTGCCCTATGTTCGCGTCTCGCCCTATGCCTATCCCGGGCGCTCGGCTCAGGTCGAGATGGATGACAGCCTGGCCGCGTACAAGATGACTCAGCATCTGCTCAGTCTGGGGCATCGCGATATCGGGTTCGTGCGCGGTCACCCGGAGCATGGATCGTCGCATCGCCGTTATGACGGTTTCCTACAGGCGATGAGCGAGGCGGGTCTTACGCCGCGCCCGGACTGGATCAAGCAGGGGTTCAACAGCTTTGCCTCCGGCGTCGACGCTGCCAAGGCCTTGTTCGAGACGCCGACCGATTTGCCCACGGCCCTGTTCGCCTCCAACGATGAAATGGCGTTCGGTATAATGGCCTACGCCCAGCAGGTAGGGATCAAAATCCCCGATCAGGTGTCGGTTGTCGGTTTCGACGATACGCCCGGTTCGACGGTTATCTGGCCGCACCTGACCACGATCCGCCAGCCGGTCGTTGACCTGGCCTATGCTGCAGCGGATATTCTTCTGTCCCGCGCCAATGGTGATGACGATGCGCCGGTCCTGACCCGTGTCAGCCGCCTGTTGCCGTTCGAACTGGTTCAGCGCGACTCCGCCAAACCAATCTGATTTTTCAAAAAGCGGGCAAAAAAAACCCGACGGTGCACGAAGCGCCGTCGGGATATAAGGCCAGTGCCTTCCAAATAATGCCACATTTAAGAAGGCGCTTTAAAACCACGACAGCGAACCGGCTATGAAAAAGGGAAAGAAGCCGACACACCAATGGTTTTAAACACGAAACCCGACCGCCGAATCCATGGAAAATCCACAGACGCGACACACCGGGAAAACAGGGTGAGGTAGTGATACCAAATCTGACAACGCTGTCAAATAAATAATAAAAGCAAATGTGTTTTTGACGCGGTGCAGCATAAATCCGTTAGCCTATATCGCTTCGACATATGGGTTTCATGGCTTGACGCTGGCTGATAGCGCTGTCATTAAATTCTCGTCAGGCCCCATTCATCGTCACATGAAAACTACAGAGGGCCAGATCGTTAGCGTGTCAGGTGCGGTGCCTTTTTATCGCATCATCGCCATGTTAATGATCATAGAAAAACGTTGTGGAAGAACACCAAGGAGCATCATGTCGACTCTCAAATCCGAAGCCACCCCAAGGCTGGCGCGCAATTCCGGTGCCAAGCCGTCCCTGATGTTCGGTGTGGCACTTAGCGTCATCGCGGTTCTGTCGCTGGGGGGCTTCAGCCTCGCCGAGGCGAAAACCAAGCCCGCCGCACATAAGACCGTCAAGAAAAAAGTCGTCAAGCCGGCGGTAAAAAAGTCCGCCGCCCGAGAGGCCCTTATCGCCGTCGATCCGGCATGGCCGAAATTGGCGGATGCCGGGTTGATCGATGCGGCCACCGAGGCAAAGATCACCGAGATCATGAGCCGCATGACGCTGGAGGAAAAAGTTGGCCAGACGGTCCAGGCCGATATCGCCTACGTCACGCCGGACGACCTCAAGACCTATCCGCTGGGCTCTATTCTGGCGGGTGGCAATTCGTCTCCGGGCGGTAACGAACGCGCGACGCCCGATCAGTGGCTGAAACTGGCGGATGATTACTGGCGTGCGGCGCAGTCGCGTCCGACCCAGGCGCCGATACCATTGTTGTTTGGCATTGATGCGGTGCACGGCCATTCGAACCTGGTCGGCGCCACCATCTTTCCGCACAACGTCGGGCTGGGCGCTGCGCACGATCCCGACCTGATCGAAAAAATCGGTGAAGCCACCGCTGCGGAAATGGCGGCGGCGGGCGTCGATTGGACCTTTGCGCCGACGGTTGCCGTGGCCCGTGACAAGCGTTGGGGCCGCGCCTACGAATCCTATTCCGAAAATCCGGCCGATGTCGCCGCCTATTCCGGCCGCATGGTCGAAGGGCTGCAGGGTCTGAACGGTGGCCGTGACGGCATCAAGCCGGGCCACATCATGTCGACGGCCAAGCATTTCCTGGGCGATGGCGGCACCAAGGACGGTAAGGACCAAGGCAATGCCGAGATGTCCGAAGCCGATCTGGCCCGCATCCACAATGCCGGATATCCGCCCGCCATTCGCGCCGGCGTCTTGTCCGTCATGATTTCCTTCTCGTCGTGGAATGGCCAGAAGATGGCTGGCAACAAGCGCCTGATTACCGGCGCGCTGAAGCAACGCATGCACTTCGACGGTTTTACCGTCACTGACTGGAACGCCCATCGTCAGATCCCGGGCTGCGAACATGACGACTGCCCTCAGGCGATCAATGCCGGCGTTGACATGTACATGGCGCCCGATTCCTGGAAGGCCGTCTATGAAAACCTTGTCACCGACGTAAAGTCGGGTGAGGTGCCCATGTCGCGTCTCGACGACGCCGTACGCCGCATCCTGCGCGCCAAGATCAAGGGCGGCCTGTTTACGCTCGGCGCGCCGCTCGACCGGCCTCTGTCCGGGAAATGGGATCAGCTCAGCTCGCCCGCGCACAGGGCCATCGCGCGCCAGGCGGTGCAAGAGTCCCTGGTTCTTCTGAAAAACTCCAATCACATACTGCCGCTCGATCCGGGCGCACGCATCCTCGTGACCGGTTCCGGCGCCAATGATATAGGCAAGCAGTCCGGCGGTTGGACGATCACGTGGCAAGGCACCGGTAATTCGCGCGCCGACTTCCCGCACGGCCAGTCGATCTGGGAAGGATTGGTCGAGGCGACCGAAAAGGCGGGTGGCACGGCGACGCTTAGCGACAATGGTTTTTACAAGGAAAAGCCGGATGTCGCCGTGGTGGTCATTGGCGAAGATCCCTACGCGGAATTCCAGGGCGACCGCCCGAACCTCGACTATCAGCCGGGCGATCGCACTGACCTGGAGCTGATCCACAAGCTGAAAAAGCAGGGCATTCCCGTCGTCACCATCTTCCTGTCCGGACGCCCGCTATGGACCAATCCGGAAATCAACGCGTCCGATGCCTTTGTCGCGGCTTGGCTGCCAGGCACCGAGGGTGGCGGCATTGCCGACGTCATTGTCGGTGATCTGAACCGTCAACCGCGCCACGATTTCAAGGGCAAGCTGACCTTCTCCTGGCCCAAGACCGCCAATCAGGGGCCGCTCAATGTCGGCACGATTGGTTATGATCCCTTATTCCCGTATGGGTATGGCCTGACCTATGCCGATATCGGCGACTTGCCACAATTGTCGGAAGACTCCGGTCTGCGCGACGAAGCCGTCGTCAATGTCGATACCTATTTCGCGTCAGGCCGCATCAAGACGCCGTGGAAACTCAGCCTGATCGATGCGCAAGGAGCGAATACCGGCGACCAGTCCAGCTTCGGCAGCGCCTCGGGTGTTGTAACTCAGTCCGCCGTCGATGCCGATAACAAACAGGAAGGCGGGCGCGCGCTGGTCTTCAGCGGCAAGGGCGCGGGCGAGGCGGCGATCACCACTGACGCGCCGGTCGACCTGAGCCGCCAGACGACAGGCAAGATGACGCTAGGTGTCACCTACCGTCTCGATGCTCCGGTTACCGGTCCCGTGCTGCTCGGCATGGGCGCTGACCGGGCATCGGAGAAGACGATCGATATCGCCTCGGTCCTGAAGGCGCCGGTCGGCACCTGGGCCACGTTCAAGGTGACGCTCGACTGCTTCGTTGCGGCGGGTCTCGATCCGTCGAAGGTGGGCGTGCCGTTTGCCTTGAAGTCACAAACGCCGCTGTCAATCAGTTATTCGAGCATCCGCCTGGCCTCCGATGAGGGCGACGGGGTATGCCCGGCCAAATAAAACAGACCCCGCCTTTCCTTGGCGAAGGGCGGGGTAAAAAACTTAGATCGGCGAATCCATCGCCGGCGTCTGCCTGTTGGGACACGGCGCGTTCCGATCGAAAAGTGTCCGCACTTTCGCCGGGATGCGCGCTCGCCATTGATTCAGCCGTCAGGCTGTGTCAATTGTACTATAAATAACCATTCCGTTCCAACGGACCATGAGGGGAAACATGCCTGATTTAGCTCAGTACCTGCCTTCGGCCAATTTTCTGAAAAGCCTCGACATCTGGATCGTGCTTTTCTACGCCGTCTCCATTTTCATTCTGGCCCAGGTGGTGTCCCGCCGTAAGGCCAGCGAGGAAGTCTCCTCCAAAGGCTACTTCCTGGCCGGCAACACCCTGCCGTGGTGGGCCATCGGCGCGTCGTTGATCGCCGCCAACATCTCCGCTGAGCAGATCATCGGCATGTCGGGCTCCGGCTACCGCATCGGTCTGGCCATTGCCTCCTACGAATGGATGGCGGCCATTACCCTGATCATCGTCGGGAAGTACTTCCTGCCGGTCTTCCTGAAAAACGGCGTCATGACGATGCCGGGCTTTCTGCAGCAACGCTTTGGGCCGTCGGTAAAGTACCTGATGGCCATTTTCTGGCTGATCCTCTACGTCTTCGTCAATCTGACCTCCATCTTGTGGCTGGGCGGTACGGCGGTGACGACGGTGACGGGCCTGGATCCGGTCTACGTCCTGATCGCGCTAGGCGTTTTTGCCCTGCTGTATCAGATTTCCGGTGGCCTCAGAGCCGTGGCCCTGACCGATATCGTTCAGGTGACCCTGCTTGTCATCGGCGGCCTGATTATCGCAGGCCTGACCCTCTCCAAGATTGGCGGCGAACAGTCATTTGGTGGCTTTGTCGCCGGCTTCAACAAGCTGCGCGCCGGTTTCCCGGAGCACTTCCATATGATCCTCGACAAGACGTCACCTTTCTACAAGGACTTGCCGGGCATCGCTGTCCTAGTTGGCGGCATGTGGATCATGAACATCTCCTACTGGGGCTTCAATCAGTACATCATCCAGCGCGCTCTGGCCGCCAAGTCGTTGCCGGAAGCGCAGAAGGGCATCGCATTCGCCGCCTATCTTAAACTGCTCATGCCGCTGATCGTCGTCGTTCCCGGCATGGCCGCCTTGATCCTGTCGCCCAATCTGGCCGTCGCGGATCACGCCTATCCCGAAATGATGAAATTGCTGCCGACCGGTCTGCTCGGTCTCGTCTTCGTCGCTTTGACCTTCGCCGTCATTTCGTCCACGGCGTCCAAGATCAATTCGATCGCCACCATCTTTACGATCGATATCATCCAGCCGCTGAAGCCTGAACTGACTGAGAAGTCGCTGGTGACAGTTGGCCGGATCGCATCGGTCGTCGCGGTCGCTATTGCCATCGCCGTCGCGCAACCGCTGCTTGGTAAGACCGACCAGGCCTTCCAGTTCATCCAGAATTTCACCGGCTATTTCACGCCTGGCATCGTGGTTATCTTCGCGCTGGGTATGTTCTGGAAGCGTTGCTCGACGGCCGGTGCCTTCGCGGCCATTCTGGGTGGCGTGCTGATTTCGGCCATCTGGTCCTATATCGATCCCACTTACCCGTTCATGAACCGTGTCGGCTGGGTGTTCGTCGCCACCACGGCGCTGTGCGTGCTCGTGTCGTTGGTCGTGCCGAATAAGCGCGAGGTCTCGACCTTGACTCTGGAAGGCGTCAACTTCAAGACGACGATGAGTTTCAACGTCCTGGCTATCGGCGTTGTTGTTATCCTGATCGCGCTCTATTCGCTGTTCTGGTAAGGCTGGACACAAGATAACGGAACGGCGGGGGGAGACCCTCGCCGTTTTTTTGTATCTAACAGCGATTGGCCGTCCGTCACCGCGCCTCTGTGGTAAAATAGTCAGGATCGACGGAATTGTACGACCTTTGCGTTTGAGTTGTACTTCCGCCATGCAACGGTCATTTTCCATCGCTATGCGCCGGATGAAATCCATGGGGCATACTGTATGCGTTCGAAAACTTCGCTGAGAACCGGTCTTTCCACAACCCTCGCCGGGCTGATTCTGCTGGGGCACGCACCGGCTCAGGCACAGGACACGCCGCCGGCATCGCCACCGGCCACCGAGGCCGCGCCCGCTCAGACAGATCAGGCGATCACTAACGTCACGGTTACCGGAAAAAAGCCGCAAAACCGCATCGACCGTCAGGTTTACGACAATAAGGATCAGATCGATTCGACGTCCGGCACGGCGGCTGACGCCTTGTCCAAGGTGCCGTCGGTTAATGTCGATACCCAAGGCAATGTCACCCTGCGTGGCAATTCCAACGTCCAGGTCTATGTCGACGGCAAACCCTCGGCGATGATGCAGGGTGACAACCGTGCCGGCGCCTTGCAGTCGATGGCGTCCAGCGACATCGATTCGATCGAGGTCATGACAAATCCTGGCGCCGCCTTCTCGTCGGAAGGCTCCGGCGGGATCATCAATCTCGTAATGCGTAAGAACCGCAAGCCCGGCAATACCGGCGCCATAAACGCCAATGTCGGGGAGGA
Source organism: Asticcacaulis sp. AC466 (assembly GCF_000495815.1). Classification (GTDB taxonomy): domain Bacteria; phylum Pseudomonadota; class Alphaproteobacteria; order Caulobacterales; family Caulobacteraceae; genus Asticcacaulis. The sequence continues at coordinate 570,468 of NZ_AWGE01000001.1, forward strand.
TCGCTACAATGCCGCCATCACCGGGGCACGCAACGCAGGTAAGTACACGATTTCCGGCGGTTTGAACGTACGTCATGATACGCGGCCAGGCAATAATGGATCCGTATTGCAACGTCTCGACAGCGATGGCAATGTCGTCAGCCGCACTGACCAGGTCGGCCAGACCACCGGTACGAACGACAATGTGTCGGGGAATGCCGGCTACGATTATACCCTAAGCGACAAGGACAGCATTGGCATCCAGGTCAACGCTTCGCATCGCGAAAACGACAGCACCGGCGATTCCACCTATGCCATTTACGACCCTGCCGGGGCGGCGCTGAGCCGTTACGACCGCCATTCGGTCAGCGAGGGCCAGCGCGACGAAACCGGTTTGGGCCTGCGCTGGGATCACACCGGCAATCTGGCGGGGGAAACGTTGAAAACCGACCTGCGCCTTAGCCGGTCGATCGGTGGCAGCACATCGAACAGCCAGAATATCTACAGCCTTGGTGGTACGAACTCGACCGATGTCCGCACCAATAACAGTGACACCCGCAACGCCGTCCTCAGTGTCGATTACAACCGCCCCATCGGTCAGGCCCTGTTGACGACGGGCATACAGATTACGCGCGACGACAATAGCTTCAATAACATCGCCACCGGCGCCGGCTCTGCGGGACTGAGCAATATCTTTTCCTACGAACAGACGATCAGCGCTGCCTATGTCACCTGGCAGCAGGGCCTGGGGGAAAAGTGGACGGTGCAGGGCGGCTTGCGTGCCGAGGCGCTCGATCTCGACACTGACGCCATTTCGTCGAATACGACCAGCCATATCGCCTATACCAAGCTAAGCCCAAGCGCCTTTGCGACCTATGCGCTGAGCGATAGCCAGAAGCTGCGTTTTTCCTATTCGCACCGGTTGCAGCGGCCCAATCCGCAGGACCTCAACCCGTTCCGCGTTTACCAGGATCCGACCAATGTCAGCCAAGGCAATTCCGACCTGAAGCCTCAGGAGACGGATTCGTTCGAGGCCGGTTACGAGGTTACGGGCAAGTTCAATTACCAACTGCGTGGTTATTACCGCAAGACGACCGACACCATCACCAGCTACAGCTTTTTCGAACCGGCAACGACGCCGGGCGGTTCGCCTGTCCTGGTGACGACCAAGCGTAACTTCGGCGATGGCGAAGCCGGCGGCCTGGAATTCAATCTCCAGGGCAAGCTGACACCCAAGCTCAGCATCAATGCCAACGGCAATCTGGCCTATAACAAATTGACGACGGACATCGGCGGCACTCAGGACGGATCAACCCTGTCCGGCCGGATCATGCTCGACTACGCGGCGACGCTGAAAGACCGCATCCAACTAATGTACTTCTCGTCTGGCAAGCAGTTGACGGGGCAGGGTTATCGCGCGCCGTTCTCGTCCGGCAATCTATCCTATCGCCATCAATATACGCCGAAGGCCGCTCTGGTGGTCAATGTCCAGGACCCGTTCCATTCCGGCAAATTCAAGCAGATTACCGATACGTCGAGCGTCTATTCGGAAAGCTATGGCAGCCGACAGGGGCCGACCATCATGATTGGCCTGAGCTATACGCTCGGCGGTCCGTCGAGCTCCCAACAAAACCCATGGGACGGCCAGCGTCGCGGCCACGGCGGTGGTTGGGGTGGCCCGGGCGGCGGCCCGATGTAACCGCCACACCAAGGCGAGCTTTCCTTTCAGGCGCTTCGGGCGGATGTCCGGAGCGCCTGTGCGTTTAAGCCAGCGGGCCCGGCCGGCCGCGAAATTTTGCCGCGTCATACGGTTGGATACAACAAGACCATTTGCAATTTTTCTGTAATCGATTACACCTTGAGCCTATAGCAAGAGGCGGCGCGGGAGGCTCATCCGTGACTGACCGGACATTACAGGGGTTCTTCATGGATACGACGTCAGGAAAGGGAAACGGCTGGCTTTTCGCGACATCATTCGCCGCCATTACCGCCACCTCCTTCTGTTTCATTCTGCGTGCACTGGTCATCGACAGCTGGGGCGTCGATTTCGCCTTGTCGGAAACGCAGAAGGGCGAATTGCTCGGTGTCGGCCTGTGGCCGTTTTCCATCACCATCGTGCTCTTTTCCTTTTTCATTGACCGGATCGGTTTCCGGCTCACCCTGTGGTTTGCCGCTGTCTGCCACATCCTGGGTCTGGGCCTGTTGTTCACGGCGCACGGCTATTGGCAACTTTACGCCGGCACCTTCATCATGGCGCTCGGCAATGGCGCGGTCGAAGCCGCGGCCAATCCGCTGATCGCCACGCTTTTCTCGCACGACAAATCGAAATGGCTGAACCGGCTGCACGCCGCATGGCCGGGCGGCATGATTCTCGGTGGCTTGCTGGCTATGGGACTCGACACGGCCGGCGGGTTTGATTGGCGTGTCAAGGTGGGCCTAATGCTGGCTCCGGTCCTCGTCTATACGATCCTGCTGATCGGCCGTAAGTTCCCGGTGTCGGAACGCGTCGCGTCGGGTGTCGATTATCGTACCATGCTGGCCGAAGCCGGGTTCATTTCCGCCTTTATCCTGTCGGCGCTGATCATGCTCGAAGTCGGCCGGGTCTTTGCCCTCAGCACCTTTGTGTCGATGGGAATCGCGGTTGCTTTGACCATCCTTTACGCCGTCCTGTCGCGTCATCCGGGACGTCCGCTCTATATCATGCTCGTCCTGCTGATGATGCCGCTGGCGGTCACCGAATTGTCGACCGATAGCTGGATTTCCTCGCTGATGGGGCCGGAAATGGCCAAGTTGGGTCTCCAGGCCGGTTGGGTGCTGATCTATACCTCGGCGCTTGTGTTCGTTATCCGCATCTTCGCCGGCACCCTTATCAAATGGCTTAACCCCTTGGGTGTTCTGGCCATGGCCTCGGCCCTGGCGGCGGCTGGTCTGTTCATGATGTCTGGCGCCACCGGCATGGCCATCCTCGCCGCCGCCACCTTCTACGGTATCGGCAAAAGTTTCTTCTGGGGCACGGCGCTTGGGGTTGCGTCCGAACAATTCCCCAAAGGCGGCGCGGTCACCCTGAACATGCTGGCCGGTGGCGGTATGCTGGCGGCCGGTATTGTCGGCTCCGTGCTGCTCGGGGCCGCCCAGGACAATTCGACGCGCGAAGGACTGATCCGTCACGACGCCGCATACCAGACCCAACTGGTCGGCACCTATCTGACCGAGGAAAAGGTCAGCGTCTTTGGGCGCTACAAGGCGCTGGACGAAGCCAAGGTGGCCGCCGCGCCAGATGCCGACAAGGCCGTGCTGGACGGTCTGGCCAATGGCGCGCGCAAGGATGCGTTGAAGGAGGTGGCCCTGCTGCCCGTTCTGACCTTCATCGCCTTCCTCGGCATGATCCTCTACTTCCGCCGTAAGGGCGGCTATAAGCCGATCGTTATCGGCGGCCACTGACACATTCGGGATGATATGACGAAGCTTAGACTAGGCATGGCGGGCGGCGGACCGGGGGCGTTTATCGGTCCGGTCCATCTGATGGCGGCGCGGCTGGATGACCGCCTGACCCTGACCGCCGGCGCATTCAGCCGCGATGCGGCAAGGAACCGCCAGGCAGGCGAGGGCTATGGTCTGGCCCCGGACCGCGTTTACGCGAGCTGGCAGGACATGCTGGCGGCGGAGGCGAAGCGGGCGGATAAAATCGATATCCTGTCGATCGTTACGCCCAACGACACCCATTTCCCGATTGCCAAGGCGGCGCTGGAAGCGGGTTTCCATGTTCTGTGCGACAAGCCCGCGACGCTCAATCTTGAAGAAGCCTTACGCTTGCGCGATGTCGTGCGGGCGACGGGCCGTCACTATGCCCTGACCTATACCTACAGTGGCTATCCCCTGGTCCGCGAGGCACGCCGCCTCATCGGCGAAGGGCGACTAGGCGCGATCCGCAAGATCGTCGTCGAATACAGCCAGGGCTGGCTCTCGCAGCCGGTGCATAGCAAGCAGGCCGACTGGCGCGCCGATCCGGCACAGTCGGGCATTGGCGGGTGCATCGCCGATATCGGTGTGCATGCCTTTCATCTCAGCGAATTCGTCAGCGGTGCGCGGGTTGAGCGCCTGAGCGCTGACCTGGGTGTCGTCGTGCCCGGCCGCCGGCTCGACGATGACTGCAATATCCTGTTGCGCTATGCCAACGGGGCGCGCGGCGTGCTGGTGGCGTCTCAGATCGCCGCCGGCGACCGCAATGGCCTGCGTTTGCGCGTCTATGGCGAAAAAGGCGGGCTGGACTGGTCTCAGGAACAGCCGAATAGCCTGACCCTGAACTGGCACGACCAGCCAACGCAGGTTTTGCATGCCGGTATGCCATACTTGGCTTACGGCGCGCGCGTACCCGCAGGCCACCCCGAAGGCTATATCGAAGCCTTCGCCACCCTTTATAACGATTTTGCGCAGCAGGTTGCGACGGGTGAGCCGTCGCTTGTGCCGGGCATAGACGATGGTGTCCGCGGCATGGCTTTCGTGGCCACCGCCGTCGCCTCAAGTCAGAACCAGCGCTGGGAGCAGCTTTCATGAAAACCCTCAAAGGCCCGGCGATCTTCCTGGCTCAATTCCTTGGGGATACGGCCCCTTTCAACACGCTGGATAGCCTGGCGCAATGGGCGTCCGGCCTGGGCTATAAGGGGCTTCAGATTCCGACTTCTTCGCCGCATATCTTCGACCTGGAAAAGTGTGCCCAAAGTCAGACCTATGCCGACGAGATCAAAGGAATGCTCGATCAGTACGGGCTTCAGGTGACGGAACTATCGACCCATTTGCAAGGGCAACTGGTCGCCGTCCATCCGGCCTATGATACGCTGTTCGACGGCTTCGCGCCGCTGGCCCTGCATGGCAAGCCGAAGGAGCGTCAGGCGTGGGCGGTGGAGCAGGTCAAGCTTGGCGCCAAGGCGTCGCAACGGCTGGGCCTGAAGGCGCACGCCACCTTTTCCGGCGCCCTGGCATGGCCTTATTTTTATCCCTGGCCGCAACGTCCGTCCGGCCTGGTCGAGGAGGCCTTCGCCGAACTGGGGCGGCGCTGGAAACCGATCCTCAATGCGTTCGAAGACGCCGGGGTCGATTGTTGCTATGAAATTCATCCGGGCGAAGACCTGCATGATGGCACGACCTTCGAACGCTTCCTCGATGAGGTGGGCGGGCACAAACGCGCCAATATTCTCTTCGACCCCAGCCACTTCGTGCTGCAGCAACTGGATTATCTCAGCTATATCGACATCTACCATGACCGCATCAAGATGTTCCACGTCAAGGATGCTGAGTTCAATCCGTCGGGCCGCTCGGGCGTGTATGGCGGCTATCAGAACTGGATCGACCGGCCGGGGCGCTTTCGCTCGCTGGGCGATGGCCAGGTCGATTTCAAAGGCATCTTCTCCAAGCTGGCGCAGTATGATTACGATGGCTGGGCGGTGCTGGAATGGGAATGCTGCCTGAAACATCCCGAAGACGGCGCACGCGAAGGCGCAGCCTTTATCCGCGATCACATCATCCACGTCACCGAAAAAGCCTTTGACGACTTTGCCGGTTCCGGGGCATCAAAGGACGGCCTACGCAATTTGATGGGAATTTAAGAGATGGATCGCCGTTCGCTTCTGTTGACCCCCCTGGTTCTGGCTGCGGGGAGCGCCGTCGCGCAGACGCCCGCACCGGATGTGGCCACCAAGCGTGGCCTGGCCTGGCCGGAACCGATCGGCACCATCGACCTGTGGCCCAAGGTCACCGGCCAGTTGCGGCCTGACATGAAGGAGGTCGTCGAGGACGTATCGACCGACCCCAATATCAAGGTACGCCGCGTTCAAGGTATATCGAAGCCCCGCATAGCCATTTTTCCGGCCGCAAATCCCAATGGCGGGGCGATGCTGATCATCCCTGGCGGCGGCTTCAGCTGGAACTATTTCGACCACGAAGGTTATCAGCTGGCGGCCCATTTCAACCGCCAGGGCGTGACCTGTTTCGTCCTGTTCTATCGCCTGGCCAATGATGGGTGGGCCGGTAAGCCGGACCTGGCCACCGCCGACGCCCAGCGCGCCATGCGTCTTATCCGCGCCAATGCGGCGCGCTTCAAGATCGATCCCAAACGTGTGGGTGTCGCGGGTTTCAGCGCCGGCGGCTTCGTCACCGCGTCTTTGGCGACGCGACATGCGGTAAGAACTTATACGCCGGTCGATGCCGTCGATGAATTGGATGCGCGGCCCCTGATTGCTGCGCCGATCTATGCCGTGCAATCGCTTGATCCGGCCATCGCCTATTCTGGCACCATTCCGTCCCTCTTCGGCAAGGCCATATCCCCGCAACAGATCGCGCGCTATTCGCCCGACCATAATGTCGATGCCCACACGCCGCCGTGTTTCATGGTGCACGCCGAAGACGACAATACGGTGCCCGTGGCCAATACGACGACCTTCCGCGAGGTGCTAAAGGCCAAGGGCATTGTCGTTGAAACCCATCTGTTCGCAACCGGCGGCCATGGTTTCGGCATGAAGCCGGCGCCGAATGAGCCATATCATCTGTGGCCGGACCTGCTGGTTAATTTCACGCGCCGTCAGGGGCTTATGGCGTAACGTCACTATATAGGTGCCCGCCCATTACGGTGCGACCGTCATTGAGTTCACAATCGACCAGCGCAGAGGGCTGAGCTGGTGGATGCCTCTCGCATGTTTAGGCTCAGATCGCTCCCGCCTTCAATTGCTTGACCGCGTAATCGGCAGCCCGCGCTGTGAAGGCCATGAAGGTCAGGGACGGATTGACGCATGAGGTGGACGACATGGCCGAACCGTCGGTGACGAAGACATTATCCGCTTCATGCAGTTGGTTCCATTTGTTGGTGACGGAGGTACGCGGGTCCTTGCCCATGCACGCGCCGCCCATTTCATGGATGGAGTCTCCGGGAATGTGAGGCCTTTGCTCAGAAGAGACATCGACCAGGCCCGCCGCCCGCATCATCTTTTCACCCTGTACGGCGGCATCAGTCATCATCTTGTGTTCATTATCGCGGTAGGTGACGTTGAAAAGCGCCTGCGGGACACCGAAACGATCCACCTTATCCGGATGTAAGGTCACAGTATTGTCCGTGTACGGAAGGCATTCGCCAAACACGTTGAAGCCGATCGACCAGCGCCCGTATTTGCGCAGGCCTTCCTTCATGGCCGCCCCAAATCCGACGGCATTGGCGACGCCGCGGCTACCGCCGCCTTGGCAACCGTAGCCGCGCACGAAATCGGCGTCGGGGTCTTGGCCCTTAAGATTGCGGAAGCGCGGAATATAAACGCCGGTTGGCTTGCGCCCGTATTCGATAAGGTCAGAGTACGTGCCGTCCGGCAGATTGCCTGAAAACACGGTCAGCATGGGATGATCCATGATGTAGCGGCCAAGCAGACCGCTCGAATCGGCGAAGCTGCGCTGTGATCCGTCGAGGCGCGAATTCAGCAGAATCTGCACGCTGGCCATGGCCGAAGCGCAGACGAAAACAATGCGCGCCCGGTAGGTTTGGGCGGCACGTGTATTAGCGTCGATGGCGCGCACGCCGGTGACCTTCTTGGTCTTGGGGTCGTATTCCAGCGAGGTGACGACCTGATCCGACAGCAGGGTCAGGTTGCCTGTGGCGTTGGCGGCGGGCAGGGTGACGGCCTGGCTCGAAAAATAGGCGCCGAACGAACAGCCGCGATTGCATTGCGACCGGCTCTGGCAGCGCGAGCGCCCCTGTTCGGGTTTGTCCTCTGTCATGTTGGCCGCCCGCGTATGGATCAGCTTGCGCCCCGGTACGGCCTTTTCCAGCCGTTCCTTGACCCAGGTTTCGGCGACATTCATCTTGTGCGGCGGCTGGAATTCGCCGTCCGGCAGTTGCCACAAGCCTTCCTTTTGGCCGGCAATACCGGCATATTTTTCGACATAGGAATACCAGGGCGCTATGTCTTCGTAGCGCACCGGCCAGTCGGCGCCGTGGCCATCATGGGCATTGGCCTCGAAATCCTGCGGACCGAAACGCAGCGAGACGCGCCCCCACGTTACCGACTTTCCGCCCACTATACCCGGCCGCACCCAGCGAAATTCCGGTCCATCCTTGAAGGCATAGGGATTGAGACGGTCATTATTCATGAAATCCTTGACGGCCGTGCTGCCTGCGCCGCCGTAACGCGACGCGTAATAGTCGGTTTCGGTCAGGGCGGGCGGCGTCTGGCCGCGATAGGGCTGTTCCCATGGGCCCGTGCCTTCATAGGGGTAGTCGACGCTATGTTCGACCATGCGGCCGCGGTCGAGCAGCAGCACCTTAAGGCCCTTTTCGGTCAGTTCCTTGGCGGCCCAGCCACCGGAAACGCCGGAGCCAATGACGATGGCGTCAAAACGTGTATCGGACATGGCAAAACCTCAGGAGGAAAAGACGCGATTGACTTTGGCGTAGGGGTAGGCGCCGTCGTAGGTGCCGGGAACGGGCAGGTAGACGCGTTCGACCGTGGCACCGATCTCGGAGCTGTAGTAGCCGAATATCACCATCTGGCGCAGGTGTTCGAAACTGTCGGCGGGGGCACCGGCCAGGGTCTGATTCATGGCAAGGGTGAGCGTCGCATCCTGCTGAACGGGCGTCGCGGCGGCAAAGGGTTTGCCATAGGTGGTTTGGGTGTAGGCGTCGATGGCGGCCAGACCGCCCATGACCAGATCGCGTTCGGCGGGCCAATACCAGTCGGCCAGCATCATCTCGATAAAGCCCGGCACACCCGCCGCTATGGCGCCGGGCGTGTCGGTAGTCGGGAGGATACGCTCACTTACAGCGGCTGTCAGCTTGCGCTGAGTATCGGTCATGTATGGGGCCTGGACATCGAAGCCGGGGTTCATGCCGCCGGCCATGGCGCGGGCCATGGGTGCGACGACCGTGCCACCGATCATGGCGGCGATACCGGTGAGAAGTCGTCTGCGATCAAGTGTCATGTTTGCTTCCCCTTGTCTGATCAGTCTTCGGCGGGTTTTAATCTGCGCACCCAGATATTGCGATACGACACGGCCGCACCGTGATCCTGGAGCGTAAATGGTAATTCATCCGCATGCGGATGATATGTGGCCAGGGTTTTCCAATCTGTCTTGCCGAGGATCTGCTGGTGGTTCTGGGTCAGTACGCCGTTATGCAGCACGGTGACGTAGGCCGGTTTGACGACCTTACCGGAACTGTCGAAATGCGGACGTTCGAAAATGATGTCGTAGCTTTGCCATTCGCCGGGTTTGCGGGAGGCGTTTACCAGGGGCGGCTTCCACGCATAGATGGCCGAGGCCTGGCCGTCGGCATAGGTGACGTTGTCATAGGAATCAAGGACCTGAACCTCGTACTGGCCCATGATGATGACGCCGGAATTGCCTCGGTTCTGCGACGTGCCCGACACAGCCGCCGGTTCACGGAACTCCAGGTGCAACTGCATGTCGCCGAAGGCTTGCCGGGTCTTGAGATTGCCATCGCCATGAGGCCCTTCGCGATGCGGAACGGTCATGGCGCCATCAGCCAATGTCCAATCGGCAGGTTTGCCGTCGGCGGTGGTGAAGGCGTTCAAGGATGTGCCATCGAACAGCACTATGGCGTCAGACGGTGCATCGCTGGCGGTCCGGCCGGGCGTGACGATCGGTGGATGGGGCCGGGCGGGATCGTGCACGTGCCATTTCCCGCCCGGCAGCATTGGTGTGTCGGTGAAGCCGAGGTCGTCGGCGAACGCCGGGCTCAGTCCGGTCGGAACGACCGTCAAGGCAAACGCGAGTCCGAGCAGTCGCCCGGCCGATACAAAACGCTTCATTTCCTGCCCCTGTGGCTTTTATTTTTTTCGGGTACGCGGTTACGGGAAGGCTTACTTGGCCGACTTGGCCTTGATGTAATAGATCAGCGCCTTGCGCGTGGCGGGATCGGTAACGCCGCGATAGGCCATCTTGGTGCCGGGAACCGCCTTGGTCGGGCCGCTCAGGAAGGTGTCAAGAGTCGCATCATCCCAGGTCAGGCCAGATGCCTTCATAGCAGTGCTGTATTTGAAAGTGGCGGAATGGGCGCCGGCCTTGCTGCCGTAAACGCCGTATAGATTGGGGCCGACGCCGTCCTTGGCTGCGGCAGCCAGGTTATGGCAGGCCTTGCACTGAGCGAACGCTTTTTCTCCGGCGGCCATCTGGGCAGCATCAACCGGCGCCGCATGAGCAGTGGCGACGGGAACAAACCCAATAACCGCAAGGCTCATGACGCCAGAAACAAACGAAAGGCCACGCGAAAATTTCAGCAAAACAACTCTCCTGCACCTGATATCGGGGAGCGCCATCTCAGCACATTATCCCTCGTTTTCAAAATGCGTATCATGATCTGAAATCGATTACAATCCCGCTTGCCAACTTCATAAGGGCGTGAAATACATGACGCAAAAGCGCGGCAAATCGCGCAGGGAACGAACAGGGGCGGACCATGGCACAAACTGCCGTTGTCGATATAGATGTTATCATCGTGGGTTCCGGCGCGGGCGGCGCGATGTCGGCCTATGTCCTGACGCGCGCCGGGATTCGCTGCCTCATGCTCGAAGCCGGGCGCGATTATGATCCCGGGCAGGAGGTCAACATGTTTGGTGCCGACCAGGACGCACCCCTGCGCGGCACAGGCACACCGGACAAGCCTTTCGGCTATTACGACGCCACAATCGACGGAGGCTGGGAGGTGCCGGGCGAACCCTACACCAAGGCGACGGGCCAGGATTTCAAATGGTGGCGGTCGCGTATGCTGGGCGGGAGAACCAATCATTGGGCGCGTCATGTGCCGCGCTTTGGTCCTTACGATTTCAAGGGATTTTCAAGAGATGGCCAGGGCGTAGATTGGCCGATCGACTACGATACGGTTGCCCCCTTTTATGATCGCGTAGAGCAGTTGGTTGGGGTGTGCGGCGGGCCGCTCGGTCTTGAAAACCATCCGGATTCGCCGCCGGAAGTCCTTCACAAGGCGCCTAAGCCACGCGTGCCAGAATTGCTGATCGCGGCGGCGGCCAAGTCGCTTGGCATTCCATGCGTCGGGACGCACACGGCCGTGCTGACGCGCGACATGCCGGACGATGCCGCGCCGCGCAGCGCCTGCTACAACGCCACCGACTGCGGGCGCGGTTGCAACATTGGCGCCGCTTTCCAGACGACGACCTCGCTATTGCCAATGGCCAAGGCGACAGGACGGCTCAAGGTCGTCACGGACGCGATGGTGTCGCGTGTCGTCCTGTCCAATGACCGCAAAGCCGAAGGCGTGGAATATGTCGACCGCAAGACGGGACAGCGCCATATCGTGCGGGCCCGGGCGGTCATACTGGCGGCCTCGGCGTGCGAAACTGCGCGCCTGCTGCTCAATTCGAAAACGGCGGCTCACCCAAACGGCCTGGCCAATGGGTCCGGTCAGGTCGGTCGCAATCTGACCGACACGACGGGCGCGCACATCGAAGCCGTCATTCCCGGTCTGGCCGGACGTCCCTATTATAACGAATTCGGTATCAATTTTGCCCACATGTACATTCCGTGGTGGTTGTACAAGGCACAGCAGGCGGGGCAGCTCGACTTCCCGCGCGGCTATCATTTTGAAATCGGCGGCCGGTTCGGCACGCCCGGCATGGGTCAGGAAATCTGGAGCCTGCCACGTATGTACGGCGACGATCTCAAACGCGCAGTCCGCAATGTGAAGGGGACGACCCTGCACCTCAGCCTGCGCGGCGAAATGGTGCGCAACGACGGCTGCTACGCTGAAATCGATCCAACTGTGACTGACCGTTTCGGCATTCCGGTTCTGAAATTCCATTGGCAGTGGACACAGGCCGAATATAACCAGATCGCCCATGGCCAGCGCACGGCGCGCGCGATATTCAGCCGCCTGGGTGGCAGTGTTACCCAGCCTGACGAGCCACCTGAAACGGCGATCAAGGCGGGCGGCGAGATTATCCACGAAGCTGGCGTGGCGCGGATGGGTGTCGATCCGCACACCTCCGTGACCGATCAATGGCACCGGACCTGGGAGGTGCCAAACCTGCGCCTTCATGACGGCTCGGTCTTCGCGTCAAATCCACACAAGAACCTGACGCTCACCATCATGGCGCTGGCAATGCGGTCCAGCGAGCATCTGGCGGCGGAACTCAAGACGGGAGGTCTGGCATGATTTCGCGTCGCGACAGTCTGAAATGGATGATGGCGGCCAGCGCGTCGGGCCTGTTGGCCGATGCGGCGTTCGCCCAGGTGCCTGCCAATCTTGGGGCCACCGGCGCAAGCCTGGCGCAAGTGTCTCCCTGGCCGGTGGTAAAGCTGCCGCCGATTACCGGCCTAGGCTATGGCACCGATCCGGACACAATGAACCCGACCGCGCCATGGCCGCTGACCCTGACATCGGCGCACAGGCGGCTTATCAACGCGCTAGGTGACTGGTTGTTGCCGGCCGACGACGTGTCCAGAGGCGCAGGCGAATGTGATATCGCTGCTTTCTTTGACGAATGGATCAGCGCGCCTTACCCGGATCAGCAAAAGGACCGGCCGCAGCTTCTGTCTCTTCTATTGTGGCTCGATGCTCAAAGCCGACTGACCGGGGGAACGGATTTTGTGTCGTTGCTGCGCGCGGATCAGCAGCATCTTATCGAGGCGGTTCTTGCCTATGGCAATGTCCCGAAGGCGGCGGGCGATGCTTTTGGCTGGTTCCGGGTGATGACCATTTTCGGCTATTATTCGATGCCGGACAATCTGGCCGCGGCCGGAATGGCGCCTGAAAACCCCATCATAGGCGATTATCCCGGCCCGAGCGATGAGGCTATGGCGCACCTGAATGCCCTGCTGACCTCGTTGCAACTGGAACCCTACGCTTAAGGTTTGGGGGTTGCCGTGCTGTCGCGAATGATGAGCTTGTGATCCAGCGTTATATTGATCCGTTCGGTCACACCGTTTTCGATGATACCGATCAGCAGTTCCACGGTCCGGGCCCCAATTTCGCGCATCGGCTGGCGAATGGTGGTGAGCGTCGGCGCGCCGAACTGCGCCAGGCGGACGTCGTCGAATCCAACAACGGATACATCTCCGGGACAGTTCAGTCCGGCCTGGCGCAAGGCGTGCAGGGCGCCGAACGCCATGTCGTCCGAAAAGCAGAATATGGCCGTGGGGCGCGTCGCCAGCCCGGCCAACCGTGCCGCCAGTTCGACGCCGGATTCGATCGAATAGTCACCGGTCACGATGGTCAGGTCTGACGCCAGCCCATGGCTTCGCGCGCTTTCATTTACGCCTTGTAAGCGATCGCGGCTGATCGGGCTGCGCAAATCACCGGTGATGATGCCGATGCGGCGATGCCCAAGCGCGTAAAGGTAGTCCATGGCTTCGCGGGCGGCGCCGGCATTGTCGATATGGACGCTGGACACCGCCAGGTCGGCGCTGAATTCGCAGCCATTGACCACCGGGGCAGCAGCGCCTTTGCGAGCGATGAGGTCGTTCAACGACGCGGGCAGGGTGTGCCCCAGGAAGATCATACCGTCGGCTTCCTTACGGCGGAGCAACCCGGCATAGGCCTCTTCGCTGTCCGGGGTGGAGCCGACGTCGCCGAGCAGGACCGTATAGCCGGCGACCTGGGCGGCTTCTTCGACGCCGCGAATGATGTTGGCGAAGAACGGATTGGCGATGTCCGGTACGGTGACGATGATGCGGGACGTCTTCAACGTACGCAGCGACTTGGCCATCTGATTGGGTTCGTAGCCCAGTTGTTCAATGGCCCCCACAACCTTTTCCAGCACAGGCGGGGAGACGTGCGCATAGCCATTGAGCACACGCGAAACCGTCGCGGTTGATACACCCGCCAGTTTCGCGACATCCTGAATGGTTGACATGGCCTGTCCTGAAAAGAATCTATCACCTTGTCATTAAAGCGATATCACGTATCGTTCCAGCGGAAACGCCGATTTTGACGTCGGTTGTCGACTGTGAACTTAGGTGTTGGGCTTGGCCGGCAACCTCAAGGCGCTTCGCGCGTCTGCCATGATCTGGCGCACCCCGGTGCGCGTCAGGCCATCGCTGCGCATCATCAGATGAACCAAGGGGTCAGCCAGCAATTCGTCGAGCGTAGGTTCCGGAATTAACGTCATCGGTCGGCTTTCAAAACAGGATTGATACCGAGGCAATATAATGCTAATGAGAATTATTCGCAAATAATTCCTATGAGCCTGATATGTCTGATGTCGCACCGATCGATATACGCACCCTCAGCTACGCGGAACATTTCATCACCTGGGTCCTGCGGACAGCGGTCGCCTGTGCGCCGGAATGCCGTATGATCCACCGCGAATTCTGCCATGCCTTTGGCACGCGCCACGCGGAGGGCGCTCAGGCTTTCGAAGGCGTATTGCTGGCTTTGGCACGGGGAGGGCGGTCTATTGCCCTGGCCCGGCCGGGGCATATTCATCTGACGCACGATGAAACCAGTCTGATGGCATTGTTCGCGGCGGCCCAGGTACGTGACGAAGCCCGCTTTTGCGCTCACGCGCGCTGGGTGCTGGGCCATGACCGGACGGGGCCATTATATGACGCGGCGACCTGCCTGACGAGCTTGCTTTACCGCAACGGCCACGTATTTCGCACGCAGCCGCCGGAGCAGGCCATGGTTATTGACGTCCAGACCCGACGATTGCATGTCGTTTAGCCCGGCTGACCTGTCCTAAAAATCGAATGCCCCTGGATTTTTGGAATGATCACGAATTGCTGCAATATTCGTTAATATTGTTACAAGTCCGAGCCATTGTTCTCTTGAAATTTGTTGCGCTGCGTCATAAATTGCTGATGTTCGGTGCCTTCCTGGCGCTGATGCCCTTCCTGGGCGTTTCCTCCCTGTAAACTGGCCGCGCCGTAGAGCGCGGCTTTTTTTTGCCAAAATGCCAGGAACGTTTCTTATTTTTTATTTATCTTCGTCGCCTTAATCATCGGGTCTTGGTCAATCTGAGGAGGCCACCCTGTTTGTTTTCGCCTGTTGGGATGCGCCATATGCCGCCTGACGCAGCGCCGGCCTACGAATTTGCGTCCCATGAACGGCCTACCCTGCCTGGGTCGCCCTACTCGCCAGCGCATCCCACGGCCCGGCGTTTCGGCTACGCCGCGATAGCCGTAGTCATGGCGATGGCTGCTTCCCTCAGTAACGCTGCCATAAGTGTAAACGGCCCCTCTCTTGCCGGTACGCTTGGCGTTAGCCAGGTGGACATTTCCTGGCTGACCGTCGTCTATGTCGCCTTCAACGCCTCGTCGAACTTGTTGCTTATAAAGGCGCGTATGCGTTTCGGCGTTCAGCCGGTCATCCACGTTCTCCTGGCGCCCTATATCGCTCTGGTTTTCGCCCAGTTGTTCTGGCCGACCTTTACCATGGCGGTCATTTCCCGCGCCGCTGCGGGGTTCCTGGCGGCCGGTCTGTCCACCCTGACCATCTACAACCTCCTTCAGGCGTTTCCGGCGAAGATACGTCCACTGGCGCTCATCATCGCCGTCGGCTTACCGCAACTGGCAACGCCGCTTGCGCGCCTCATGCCGGTCGAAGCGCTCGGTCTCGACGGTATGCGGACCATACATCTGATGGAGCTGGGATTGGCCTTCCTGGCGCTGGCGGCGTCAAACCTATTGCCGCTGCCCCCGACGGATAAGGTCAAATCGTTCGAACCGCTCGACGTGCTGACCATGATCCTGTTTCTGCCGGCCATGTTGCTCCTGTCCGCCGTCCTTACGCTTGGCCGTTATCTGTGGTGGACCGATACGCCCTGGCTGGGCTGGGCGCTGGTGGCGGCCGTCATCCTGTTTGTCGGCGTCATCCTGACTGAGCACCTGCGTCGCAACCCGTTGCTGCAACTACGCTGGATCGGCAGTCTGGATATCTTCCGGTTTTGCATGGTGGCGATGCTGGTTCGGCTGGCCCTGTCTGAACAAACGTTCGGGTCGATCGGATTGCTGACCATCGGTGGGCTGAACAATGACCAACTGCACGGCCTGTTCTTTATTGTCCTTATTGCCATGGTCGCCGGTACGGTGGCTAGCGCGGTCCTGCTCAAGCCAAACCGGATTCCGTATCTGGTTATGTCGGCAGCCCTGATTATCGCCCTGGGAGCCTGGTTTGACAGCTTCGCCTCCTCCCTAACCCGGCCGCCGCAACTATACCTGTCCCAGGCCTTGCTGGCCTTCGGATCGACCTTCTTCATCGGGCCGGCGCTGCTATACGGGTTTGGCAAGGTCATCCGCCAGGGCGGAGGCTTCATCGTCAGTTTTTCTGTTATTTTCGGCCTGTCACAGAACATTGGCGGTCTGGCCGGTGCAGCACTGCTCGGCAGCTACCAGGTCATGCAGTCACGCGCCCATGCTATGGCGCTGGACAGCCACCTGCTGGCTGGAGACCCTCAGGTCGCGGCGCGCATTGCAGGTGGCGTCTCGTCGCTCAATGGTATTGTGACACGCGAAGCCAATATTGCCGCCTTCAATGACGTGTCGCGGCTGGTCATGGTGCTGGCGATCCTGACCGCCGCCTATATCGGTTATGCCATCATTTTCAATCGCGTGACCGGCCGCACGGGTGCCGGACAGCCCGCCTCCTGAGTATTTTCATGATGTTCCATATGCAGAAAGCCCAGGCATGAGTGATCAGACGTCCGCCCCGCCTGTCGTCGAAACGCCTCCCTCGGACGATACCGCAACGCCGCGCCCGATGTGGCGGCCGCCGCAGCGCGCAACCCTCTTCACCCTTGTGCTTGTCGCCCTGGGAGTTGCCGGCGTGCTCCTTATCCTGTGGGCATGGCACCTGCCGCCTTTCAGCAGCGGGAGCGAGGAGACGCAGAACGCCTATGTACGGGGACGAACTGTCATTATCGCGCCGCAGGTCAGCGGCTATGTCACCGACGTGCGCGTCAAAGACTACGAAACAGTACAGTCAGGGCAGATTCTGGCGCGTATCGACGACCGCATCTACAAGCAGCGTGTCGCGGCGGCGCGGGCCAATCTGGCGGCTGCCGAAGCCAGCCTGGCCAATTCGACCCAGGCGCGGGCGTCGCGTGGCGCGGCGTTGCAAGGGCAGGCGGCGGCCATCGCAGCCGCTCAGGCGCAACTGCTGCGGGCTCAGGCCGACATGCGCCGTGTTGACGAACTGGTAAGCGACGGATCGGTGTCAATCCGCGAGCGCGATTCGACCCTGGCCGCCCTGCGCGCCGCAGAAGCACAGGTCCGTCAGGCTCAGGCGGCACGCGAAATCGGACAGCAGGACGTGAAAACCGTAGAGGTCGGTCGTGGAGGGCTTCAGGCCCAGGTCGAGGCGGCGCGGGCGCAATTGCAACTGGCTGAGATCGATCTGGGTAATACCCTGATCCGCGCACCAGAAGCCGGACAGCTTGGCGAAATCGGCGTACGCAAAGGCCAGTATGTGACGAACGGCACGCAGTTGCTTGGATTGGTGCCGCCTGACCGCTGGGTCATTGCCAATTTCAAGGAAGCCCAGACGGCGCGCATGGCCATAGGTCAGCCGGCCAGTATGACGGTCGATGCCTTAGGGGGGCGGCGATTGACGGGGCATATCGAACGGCTGTCGCCGGCGGCGGGCTCCGAATTTGCCGTGATCCGTCCCGACAACGGCACCGGCAACTTCGTCAAGATTCCGCAGCGCATCGGCGTGCGCATCCGTATCGACCCCAATCAGGACTTGGCTCGCCGCCTGCGGCCCGGCATGTCGGTGGAGGCGCGTGTCAATACGCGTGCCAAATCGTGACGCGGCTGCCCCTTGTCCTGATCGCCCTGACGGTGGCCGGTTGCGCCGGGCCGCGTCAGGGCGCACCCCTCGCCGCATCGCTAACCCCTCCGGTGCAATGGCGCGGGCAGACCGGTGAAGGGATACTTTCGCCCGGCTGGTGGCGGAGCTTCAATGACCCGGTTCTCGACCGCCTGGTCGAAACGGCTCTTGCCAATAATACGGACATCGCTATAGCGGCGGCCCGCGTAGAAGAGGCGCGCGCCCAGTTCCGCGTCAGCGAAGGCGCGCTTTTGCCATCGATCGGGGCGAGCGCGGGCGGGGCACACGCCCGCGCCCTGAGTGCGGCGACCGGGTTGCCGGTCACCCAGACGTCGGGGCAGGTGGGGTTACAGGTGTCCTACGAGGTCGATCTGTTCGGCCGCCTGCGCAATGCCTCGGCGGCTGCCCGCGCCGCACTTGCGGGGTCTGAGGCCAACCGCGAAGCGGTGCGCCTGAGTGTCGCGGCGGCAACGGCCAGCGGATATGTCACTTTGCGCGCTCTGGATGCCCGCCTAACCCTGCTTAAAGATACGTTGGCGACACGGGAAAAGGCCCTGGCCTCGGCGCGTCATCGCGCCGAAACAGGCTACAGTCCACGGCTTGAGCTGGAACAGGCAGACGCCGAATATCAGGCAGCGGCCCAGTTGATTCCGGTTACCGAACTGGCCATCCGTCGTCAGGAAGACGCGCTTAGCCTTTTGTTGGGCGATAGCCCGCGGGCGATCGAACGTGGCGCGGCCTTTGATGCTTTGACTATACCCTCGGTTCCGCAGTCCCTGCCGTCGCAGCTGGTGCGTCGCCGGCCGGATATCGCTCAGTCAGAGGCACAACTGGCGGCGGCGGACCGGTCGCTGGACGTGGCGCGCGCGGCGTTTTTGCCGGTCTTCAATCTGACGGCATCGGGCGGGGTGGTGGGGTCCGACCTGCTGCCCCGCAACTACGATGTGTTTTCGCTCGGCGGCAGTGTCCTCCAACCGCTTTTCCAGGGCGGACGTTTGACGGCTAATGCCGACGCGGCCGCCTCGCGACGCGATCAGGCCGCCTTCGCCTATCGCAAGACGGCGCTCAATGCGTTTCGCGAAGTCGAGGACGGTTTGGCGGCGGTAGACGGACTGGGCCAACAGGAAACAGTGCTTGCCCGGCAGCGGGATGCCCTGGCGCAAACCTACAGCATGGCGCAAAAGCGCTTTGGCGCCGGCTATTCGCCCTACCTGGAGCAGATCGACGCCCAGCGCGCCCTGTTGCAAACCGAACTGCTGCTGATCCAGGCGCGTTCTGACCGTCTCAATGCCACCATTACTTTGTATCAGGCACTGGGCGGCGGTTATCAGAACTGAAACCGCGTCCGCAGGGATACAGAGGTGTTGGTATAGCTCGGCATCTGTTCGTATTGGGCTTCCAAAGCGAAATAGCTGTACGGGTTTTCCGTTGAGATGCGGAACCCGGCCACCGGGCCACCGCCCTGGATATGGCCGCCATTGAGGGTAAAGCTGTCGCCGCCGACAAAATTGGCGATGGTTTCAGGCAGATCGGCGGATATGTTCTGCTTGTAGCCGGCCCAGATCTCGGGCTTCAGGAAGGCGCCGTTATAGCTGACATTGACCAAGGCTGTGGAACTCAGCAAATGGCCACTACGCTTGGCGATATCGAGATCGAAATAGTCACCGCCACCGGTTTCCGAGTGGGAATTTTCGTTGAGCTGATAATAGTCGATCAAGGCCTGTGGTGTTATGCCCAGCTTGCCGAACCGAACATCGTAGGATGTTCCCGCACCCGCGCTCACAGAATATCCGTTCCACTTGGCCTTGGCGGTATGGCTGACCGTGGTGGCGACCAGGGTGCGCGTGCTGTCAAATTCGGTATAGCCCGCGCCGGCATGGGTCCACGCCTTGAGGCCGCCAGTCTTGATCCGCCAGTAGGCACCGATGGTCAGGTCGGAACTGCTCATGATGTCATCGCCGACCGAGAAGGTGTCGCGGGGGGACGAGCCGGTGAGCGACAGGTAGGTGCCGACCATCTGGTTGCCGTAGACCTGATGTTCGCGGCCACCGGCGAAGCTGAAGGCCGTCGATTTGAAACCGGCGGTTTCGCCATACTGGCGGTTGGTCGAGTAACCATATTCCTGCAGCCAGTATTGACCGCCATTATTGTCTGGGATGAAGGTCAGGTTGCTGAGCGAGCGGTTGATAGCAGCGGCACCCAGCGACAAGGTGATTATATTTTCGCCGGAGTAATCGGGCAGATATTGGTTATAAATCTGGTCGAAGCCCGTTTTGGTGGTCTGAGACAAAAGCGCTGACTGGGCGCCGGAGTCCTGAGCGACAACGGCCAGAACCGGTGACATGGCGGCGTATTGGTTGTCCGAATAGCCGGCTTCGGCCTGGGTCTTCACGCGGAAGTTGGCATAGAGGACGGTGTTGTTGTTATTCAGCACCAGGTCGGCATGATACAGATAGGGAATATAGCCTTCGAGCGTCGCTCCGGACAGGGTGCCGAGACTGATGCTCGACCCCGTCATGACGGTGAAGGCCGTCGGTGTGTTCAGCAATTTGTCGAGCGTCAGGTACAGCTTGGCGCCGTCGTCAAATACCGCCGTGCCCGAATTGGTGAGGATAGGCGAGGTCGGGGCATCGACGGACAGGGTCAGGGCCAGGCTGGCATCGCCACCGACGTGCAGGCTGGACAGCTTGGCCGAGCTGCCCGCCAGCAGTCCCGCGCTGGAACCGCTATCGACATTCATGGCGATATCGCCGGCCGAGGTCAGCTTGCCGAGAAAAGTCGCCTTGTCGGTCAAACTGAAACTGCCCGTGCCCGCCCCGAAGTCGATATTGCCGTAGATATAGCCGCCGGACGACGAGATGTGGTCCTCGCCCGATCCGAGCAGGATGTTGCCGTAGATATAGGGCGCGGCGATGGTGTCGTCGTTTGGTGCAGGATCTGTTTGGGTGAGTGTCAGGCCGACCGTATTCGTATGGGCATCTATGGCCGTGGCAGTGCCGGTAATGGCTTCGGTAGTGCCGTCGCCGTTATTGTCGGTGGCGGTGATCGTGGCGCTGATCTTGCCGGCATTGGTGATCGTGGTCAGGGTGTTGGAATTGTCGACGATCGCCGTGGCATTCGCCGTGGACCCCGTTGTGGTCGCGTAGAGGCCGGCCCCTTGCCCGACGGTTACCGTGGGCAGGCTGGCGCCGGATGCGATCGACAAGGCGGTCGCGGTGGTGCCGTCTCCCGCCGTGCTATAGGTTGTGACGTTGTTGGTCGTTGTCGATGTTGTGGCGGTACTGGTGCTGGCCGTGACCGTGCCGGTGACGTCCAGGCGCGGCGTCGTGGTTCCCGACAGCAGTGACAGGGCGGTGCTGTTGGCACCGTAGCCGCTGGCGTGGACCGTGCCGGAAATGCCGAAGCCATTGGCGATGTTGACGCCATAGCCGGTGCCGCCGATACGGATGGCGGTGGTGTCAACGCCGGAATAGACGCCGTACGCGGAGACGGACCCGCGGATCAGCAGGCCGTAATTGACGGCGGGCGGGCTGATGGCCGTGCTGGCGAAGGTCAGGCCGCCGATGGTGATGTCGCCGCTGGATGAGCCTAGGCTGAGCGCCGGTGCGCTGCCATACTGAGTCAGCGCAGC
Source organism: Asticcacaulis sp. AC466 (assembly GCF_000495815.1). Taxonomy (GTDB): domain Bacteria; phylum Pseudomonadota; class Alphaproteobacteria; order Caulobacterales; family Caulobacteraceae; genus Asticcacaulis. The sequence goes on from NZ_AWGE01000001.1 coordinate 591,854, forward strand.
CGTGGTCTGGGTCGTATCGACCAGGCCGTTGCCGTCTTCGTCCGTGTTGCCGTCAACTGTGTCGGTTATGGCGGAACTGAACAGGATGCCGTTGGCAACGTTGCCTTCGATGCTGACGAGGGGGCCGGACTGGAGCAGGTTAAGCGACGGCGTCAGCGCCTCCAGCGCCGTCTGGGCCAACAAGGTGGTGGAGGCGTATCCGGTGCCGGTATAGGTGCCGTCGATGATAAGAGATCCGCCTATGGGGCCTTTTAGCGTAATGGCCGAGCTGTCCGCCCCCAAAACATTGACCGAGCCAGACAGGTAGACATTGCCGGTCACACCCTTATCCAGCGCGATTCCGGTCGACTGATCGCCAATCAGGGTCATGGGCGCGGCATAGGTGAAGGCCCCGTCGACCAGGTTTTCGAAGCGGATGCCGTAGGATTGGTTGCCTTCGACGTCGAAGGAAGCCGTGTTGGTGATGTCTATGTCGCCCTTGAACGGGGACGCCCCTATCGAATGCAGGCCATAGCGCGCCGTGCCTTCCGCCCAGGGCGCGTCGACTATGCCGTCGCCGGTCGTGTCCGAAGCGGTGTAATTGTCAGTTACAGTGATGGCGCCGGTAAGGGTAAGGCCCGCTGTGCGGTTCGGGACGTCGGTAATCAATATGCCGGTCGAATTTGAATCGGACCCGGACATGGAGATCTTGCCCTCGAAATCCAGCTTGTTGTTGCTGTCCACCGTTATCGCCGTACCGCTGGTCAGGGTAATGGTGCCGTCTGAGGTCACTGTCGTGTCGCCTGCCGTGCTTGTTGACAGGGGCGTGGTGGTGCCGCTTGAGACGGTTGTGTCGGCGAATGCGCTCCCGCTCATGACGATACCGATGGCCGTGGCGGTGAAAAGGGCGTGTTTGCGCATGAAGGGGTTCCGAATTGATGTGCGCGGACCATGAAAAATCACGTAGGCCCTATTAAGTCGCGCAAACGTCACCGCTGACATCTCACTACAAACTTGAAAGAATTGACCTGTGGTTCGCGAACAAACGGCGGTTCGACAAAATGGTCCGAAGGCGGAAAATTGGGCTTTTGCTGGGGTGTTTTTTCAGTAACGACAACGCCTTGACAGGGGCAATAACGAGGACTATGGAGCCGCTTGTGCACATAACTCGATCTGGCCTCGATCCTGTATGCGGACAATTTCAACGGAACCTCAACCCATGCCCAGCGACAGTAGTCGATCTAATTCGCCGCAACGGACGACCTGTCTGGCTTAAGGGTTCTTAGGCTTGCCTGAGTTGGCCGATGCGGCCTCAAAATCTCAAGGTGAGCCATGGTCTTCTTTTTCGAAGATGCCAAAGGCGCCCGTCCGCTCGTGCGCATGTTGCGCAGAGGCGGCGGACTGCCATGGGCCGATTTCGCGGCCTTCATCCTTCTGGCCGGACTGACCGTCATGGTCATCCACGGCACGGAGCAGATGGATGCGCCGCTGGCGCAATTGCATACAAATCCCGTCACCCTCGATGCGGCGCGGCTGCCGGAATATGCCCTGCGTACGACTCTTCGCATGTTCGCGGCGCTGGCCGCTTCATTGGTGTTCACCTTTTCAGTCGCGACGCTGGCGGCCAAGAGCCGCAAGGCCGAGCTGATTATCGTGCCGGCGCTCGACATCCTGCAATCGGTGCCGGTTCTCGGATTCTTGAGCTTCACCGTGACCATGTTCATGGGCTGGTTTCCGTTTAGCCAGCTCGGTGTCGAATGCGCGGCCATTTTCGCGATCTTCACCAGCCAGGCGTGGAACATGGCGTTCAGCTTCTACCAAAGCCTGCGCACCCTGCCGGCGGACCTTGATGAAGTGACGCGTCAGTTCGGGTTTTCACCCTGGCGGCGCTTTGTCCGGCTGGAACTGCCCTATGCCATTCCCGGTCTGATCTGGAACATGATGATGTCGATGTCAGGTGGCTGGTTTTTTGTCGTGGCCTCCGAAGCCATAACGGTTGGCAATACTACCGTCACCCTGCCGGGCATCGGGTCGTGGCTGTCTTTGGCCATCGCACGTGAAGACTTCAAAAGTGTTGGGCTCGGCGTGCTGGCCATGGGCGTGGTGATCGTGCTCTACGATCAGCTTGTCTTTCGCCCCATCGTGGCCTGGGCAGACAAGTTCCGTTTCGAGCAGACGGCGTCTCAGGCCGCGCCGAAATCCTGGGTGCACGACCTCATCCGGCGGACACGGTTTTTGCGTACCGGGGTCGATGTCGTGCTTTGGCCGTTGCGCAAGCTTGCCGCCCTTGAGTGGTCTAAGCTTCCTTCCGTGCCGCGGGTTCGCGTCACGCTCAGCCCGAGGACGGATCGTGCGCTCGATGCCGTCTGGATCGGTTTGGTTCTCGTCGCCTGCGGCTTCGCCCTCTGGCAACTGATCGGTTTCATTGCCCGGCACCTGACCTGGAGCGATGTCGTGACGACCTTCGGTCTTGGGATGGTGACTCTGGTGCGGGTGGTCATTCTGATTGCGCTGGCGACGCTCATCTGGGTGCCGATCGGGGTGTGGATCGGCTTGCGTCCCGCCTGGTCGCAACGCCTTCAGTCTATCGCCCAGTTTCTCGCTGCCTTTCCGGCCAACGTGCTGTTTCCTTTTGCCGTCATGGCCATTGTGGCCTTCCGGCTGGATCCGAATATCTGGCTGTCGCCGCTGATGATTTTGGGAACGCAATGGTACATTTTGTTTAACGTCATCGCTGGCGCCAGCGCCATTCCCGGCGACATGAAGGAGGTTGCTGGTATCTTCGGCATTCGGAACTGGCAATGGTGGCGTCAGATCGTCATACCCGCCATCTTCCCCTACTATGTGACCGGCGCCCTTACGGCATCCGGCGGATGCTGGAACGCCAGCATCGTCGCCGAGGTCGTGACATGGGGCAACCGCCACCTGGAAGCGGCCGGGCTCGGGGCCTTCATCGCCAATGCCACCAGCGCGGGCGATTACCCTCGCGTGGCGCTCGGCATCGCCGTGATGAGCCTGTTCGTTATCGCCTTCAACCGCTCCGTCTGGCGTCCGATGTACGCCTTTGCCGAGCGTCGCCTTCGTATCAATTAGTCGCGTTGAGGAGCCTCCCAATGGCTACTGTTAAATCTCTTCCCCGTACGAACAGCCCGCTTGTCGAAGTTCGCAACGTCCGTCACGTCTACGGTAAGACAGGCGCGGCTAGTCTCCTGGTCCTGGACAATGTCGATCTGACCTTGCAGGACAATGAAATCGTTGGGCTGCTCGGTCGGTCCGGCTCCGGCAAGTCAACCCTGCTGCGATCCATAGCCGGCCTGATCACGCCGACCGAAGGCACGGTGAGCTTTCCCCCTGTTCCCGATTGCGGACCGACGACAGTCAGCATGGTATTCCAGAGCTTTGCCCTGTTCCCCTGGCTGACCGTGCTTGAAAATGTCGAGGTCGGCCTGGAGGCCAAGCGTGTGCCGAAGGAGGAGCGCCGCAAGCGCGCCCTGGCGGCCATCGACCTGATCGGGCTCGACGGGTTCGAAAGCGCCTATCCGAAGGAATTGTCCGGTGGGATGCGCCAGCGGGTCGGCCTGGCGCGCGCCCTGGTGGTCGATCCGTCTATCCTGCTGATGGATGAGCCGTTTTCGGCGCTTGATGTTTTGACCGCTGAAACGTTGCGTACCGACCTGCTTGACCTGTGGTACGAAGGCCGGATGCCGATCCGTTCCATCCTGATCGTCACCCACAATATCGAAGAAGCGGTCCTGATGTGTGATCGCATCCTCGTCTTTTCGAGCAATCCCGGCCATGTCGTGGCGGAGATCAGCGTCACGCTGCCACAGCCGCGCAATCGCCAGTCGGCCGCTTTCCGTGCCTTGGTGGAGGACATCTATGCCCGCATGACCCAGCGCGCGACGCCGGATCAACCACGTGAAGGGCTGTTCCCGGGCATGGGTATCGGCATGGCTTTGCCGCGCACCTCGACCAACACCTTGGCCGGGTTGATGGAGGCCATTTCGGCCGATCCTTACAATGGCAAGGCCGACCTGCCGGAATTGGCCAGCGCGCTGCATTACGAAGCCGACGAACTGTTTCCGATTGCCGAAGTGCTGCAACTCATGCGTTTTGCCGAATTGGAAGGCGGCGATCTGAAGCTGTTGCCGGCCGGAAAACGCTATGTCGATTCCGATGTCGATCAGCGCAAAACCCTGTTCGCCAAGCATCTGCTCAACTATGTGCCCCTGGCGGCGCATATTCGTCGTGTACTTGACGACCGTCCGAGCCGCCAAGCGCCGGCCCGGCGCTTCCGGGATGAATTGGAAGACCTGATGTCGGAAGACTATGCCGACAAGACGCTGAAAACCGTTATCCAGTGGGGGCGATATGCCGAAGCCTTCGCCTATGACGAAAGCGCCGATCAATTCAGCCTGGAAAATCCGGAATAGGGCGACGGTATAGGGTGATCAGAGCCAGCGCAGCCGTTTGAAACGCGTATATAGAATGGCGCAACTGGCGAAGATCACCCCCAATACGACAAAATAGCCATACGGGGCTTTCAGTTCCGGCATATACACGAAATTCATGCCGTAGATGCCGGCAATGGCGGTGGGGACGGCCAGGATTGCCGCCCAGGCCGCCAGTTGCCGGGTAATGACGCCGGTGCGTTGCTGTTCCAGCAGGTTGCTGAACTCGAAGACGGAGGTCAGCACTTCGCGCAGATCGTCGACCATGGTTTGAACGCGTCGGACGTGGTCGAGTACGTCGTTGAAATAGGGTTTCGCCTCATCGTCGATACACGGCAGGTTGGCGCGCACCAGCTTGTTGGCGACTTCGCTCATCGGCACCAGTACGCGCTGAAACCGGATGAGTTCACGGCGAAGGGTAAAGATACGGGTGATCTCGCTGCGGCCAAGGAAATTATCGACCGTGTGCTGCTCCATGGCCAGCACCTCTTCTTCGATCGCCTCGACGATCGGCAGATAGCCGTCGACAATGAAATCCAGAATGGCGTGGAGGATGTAGTCGACGCCATGGGTCAGCAATGTCGGAACCGCTTCAAGGTCCTTGCGTAGGGTCGTATGCGCGCGGGCCGAACTGTTCCGGACACTGATTATATGGCTGTGACCTAGGAATATGGAGGTTTCACCATAGTCGATCTGCCCGTCTTCGAGGTGAGCCGTTCGCGCCACAACGAACAGCTGGTCGCCATAGATGTCTACCTTGGGAAGCTGATCGCCGTTCAGGGCATCTTCGATAGCCAGCGGGTGCAGGTCGTAGGTCGCCTTAAGGACGGCCATTTCGTCTTCGGTCGGGTCGGCGATGCCTATCCAGACAAATTCGGATTTGTCAGCGGCGCAGTCGACCTTTTCGTTGATGGCGATTTCGCGGACCCGCTGGCCGTTGCGGTATAGGTAGGCAGCTACGACGGTCATCTGGCCTCGGTCGAAAAAGGGCGACGTCAAGACGGGCGTCGCGTCGAGGCGTCTTATGCGCCAATTTGCGAGATTGGGCACGCATAATTTGGCCTTGGTGGCGGTATCGGACATCTAAATCCTCGCCAAATCGCCGTGCGGCAATAGGCGCTGATGTTGGCCAAACGCCAAGTCGGTGCTGGCAGCTGTAGCTCCCGGGGAATAGGGAGCGGACAAAGCGCGTTATCTCGTCATTAAGATTAACCGTGTTACGCGGGATTAATAATTTTTTCAAAGCCGTCAGCGGCAATGCGAAGCCCGGCCAAAGGCATTGGGAATAACATGGAGGGGTCAGTGTTCAATAAACGTTCTAAGGTCGATAGCAGTGAGCTAATGGATGTCCTGGGCAATTATTGCGGGGTCGGTCTGTGGGACGCGGTTCTTGTCAATGAAGATGCCCTTCACCCCAAAAGCCAATGGACGTGGACCAACGAGTTTCGTCGCCTCCTCGGCTATAGAAATGAGACGGACTTTCCAAATGTCTGCCAATCCTGGTCCGATAAGCTACACCCCGATGATGTCGCCCCGACGTTTGCCGCCTTTGGCAATGCCCTGAAAAAGACGTCTCAAAAGTCATTATATGACGTGACATACCGGCTGAAGATGGCGGATGGGAGCTATCGCTGGTTCCGCGCCACGGGTGGCGTTGTTCATAATAGCCAGGGCAAGGCTGTACGGGCCTGCGGTTCCCTCGTCGATATCCACGATTTCACGCTTGCGGCTGAGGTGGCGGCAAAGCGCGCGGAGGCGCTCACCGCCCTGACTGCCAAGTTCGACAAAGAGATGTCTGCAACGACGCAAACCGTAGCCGGTGCGGCCACGGAACTCGAAGCCACGGCACGTCTTCTGGCAAATTCGGCGGCTCAGACATCAAACCAGTCCCTGGCGGTATCGGAGGCATCCCAAAAGGCTGGACACCATGTGTCTTCCGTCGCCGGGTCTGCCGAAGAGCTGGGTGCCTCAGTGTCAGAAATCGGGCGCCAGGTGGAACAGTCGGCGATGATGTCGAAAAATGCTGTCATGGAAGCAGAGGCGACCGCGAAGATCGTCGCTCAGCTAAGCAGCGTGGCTGGCAGTATCGGCGAGGTCGTAGACCTGATTACCGGCCTTGCCAGCCAGACCAATCTGCTGGCTCTAAACGCGACGATTGAGGCCGCACGCGCTGGCGAAGCGGGCAGGGGATTTGCGGTTGTCGCTTCAGAGGTCAAGGCCCTTGCCAACCAGACGGCGAAGGCAACGACCGAGATTTCGACCAAGATTGCTGCGATACAGGCATCGACTGACAGTGCCGTGTCCGCCATTGGCGGTATTTCCCAAACGATTCGCCAAATAGACGATGCAGCCTCATCAATAGCTGCGGCTGTCGAACAACAGGGAGCGGCGACGCACAATATCGTCAATTCGGTCTCCGAAGCGTCCCGCGGCACCACGGAAGTAACATCCAACATCGGTGACGTTTCGCGCGCAGCCGAAGACACCGGTGCGGCCGCAAACCAGGTCTTGTCAGCCTCCTCCGAGTTATCTCAACAGGCTGAGCGTTTGCGAGCAGATGTGCAGACCTTCTTACAAAATGTCAGGTCTGCATAGGCTTCGCGACATTTGCAGGCGTAGACAGATCTTGCCTGTCTGCCCGCAGACGTCTTTTGACAGAGCCCGATGCAAAAAGGCCTGTCTACGGACCTGCATGGCCTCGGCCAGACGAGAGGCAATCCGATCCGGGAAGTCTACATCTCGCCCAGAAACCTGATCGCTAACTCCGATACTTCCTTCGTTCGCTCTCGTTGAAGCCAATGGCCCGCGTCTTGAAGAACATGGGGGCCTCGCAAGCCAGGAACCAGGTCTGGCATAGCAGCAATAATCTGATCCATTGGGAGCAGTTGGCCCGCCTGTCACGTGGGCTTTCTGCCTGTAGCGCATCTTGAGTACCTAAACGAAGGTAGATAAATGCCACGGCGAAGTGGCCATGCCGCAAAGAGGTGCCGGCCATTTAATCGGTACGATTTGCGAATAAAAGTCAATTTCATCAGTAGTTTATCGAGTCATTATGCTTTGCTTCGATTGCGGCATGTCAATCTTACGTGGCCTCAGCCAGGGTACTTGCAAGATCCACCACTTAAAAACATGAGGCTATTATGGACATCTACAAGTACCTGAAAAAAGACCACGACAAGGTTGCGGACCTGATGGAACAGGTTATCTCTACCAAGGACCTCAGCGAGCGTCAGGCTCTGTTCGAGACCATCAAGCTGGAGCTTTCGCTTCATGCCGATACCGAAGAGAAGACCTTCTACAAGGCCATCGATGACGCGACACGCAGCAAGGCGGTCGAGGAAAAGGTCGAGCACGCTAACGAAGAGCACGACGAAATTCGCGAGTATCTCGGCAAGTTGACGAAAACGCCGCTTACTGACGAACTCTGGATCGAGACCTTTGGCGAATTCAAGCACTCGGTCGCTCACCACGTCGAAGAGGAAGAGGGCGACATTTTCGAGAAGGCGAAGAAATATCTCAGCCAGGAAGAGGCCGTACAATTGGCTAAGGATATGGACGCGCTCAAAAAGCAGGCGAAAAAAGAGATGGCAGTCTCAGCGCCAGCACCGCTTCCGGCCGAATAGAGGTCGGATAACACAAAAAAGCCGGCACAGTGATGTGACGGCTTTTTTGTGTTCATACCGGCGGCGCAATGTATGCGCCGAACAGATAACCCGCACTTCGAGCGGCACATGTTCTATATGTCTGCGAAGGAGATAGCGGTGACGATCAGCCTGATTGCGCGGCCTGATCATCCGGGTTTTACGTCGGAGACGATGGCGGTCAAAAGGGATTTCAGTGAGGTTTTGCCGATCCTGGAAACCTTTAAACTTGGCGACCTCACGGTCGAAGCCACGCCGGGGCGCGACGCCCTATAGATTGTCGTGCGTCGTCCGGGGGCGGGGTGCCATCGCCCTGCGTACCAAGGGGAGGCGTCGGTATACGTAATGCGAAGGTGCTGACGAACTGGCGCGGCTTCTTACGGCATCCTTACGACGAAAAGGGTGAACGCCATATCTCGCTTATGCCGCTGGCCGCATCAATACCCCGCCGCGGGAGTTGTCGGGGCACCATCGTTACAGCCGAGAGCACATCAAGATGTCCGCCACCGAAGTGACCGGCATCCAAGGCGCCTGACCCATTCTCTTTTCATCCAAAGCCACGAGGCCCAAATGTCGAAGACCCAAAAATCTGCCGCCGATGCAGACGCCTTCAAAGCCGCCACCTTCGCCGACATCTCCGTGCCGCTAGGGAGTGGCGGAGAAACGCACCAGCAGGCAGGAGACGGTGTGCCGCAACTCACGACTCAGCAGGGCGCACCCGTATCGGACGATCAAAATTCACTCAAGGTCGGCGCACGGGGGCCAGTTGCCCTTGAAGACCATCACATGCGGGAAAAGATCTTCCATTTTGATCATGAACGCATTCCCGAACGCGTGGTGCACGCGCGCGGCTACGGTGCGCACGGCTTTTTCGAGACCTACGACTCTCTGGCGGATGTCACGGCCGCTGATCTGTTCCAACGGGCCGGCGAACAGACACCGGTGTTTGTTCGTTTTTCTACGGTCGCGGGCAATAAGGGTTCGTTCGATCTGGCCCGCGACGTCCGTGGTTTTGCCGTGAAGTTTTACACCCAGCAAGGCAATTGGGATTTGGTCGGCAATAACATCCCGGTCTTCTTTATTCAGGACGCCATCAAGTTTCCCGATCTGATCCATGCGGCCAAGCAAGAGCCCGATCGCGATTTCCCGCAGGCTCAGACGGCCCATGATAACTTCTGGGACTTCATTTCCCTCATGCCGGAATCGATGCACATGATCATGTGGACCATGTCAGACCGCGCCATTCCGCGCGGCTTTCGATTCATGGAAGGCTTCGGCGTTCACACCTTCCGGATGGTGGACGCCAATGGCAAATCGACCTTCGTCAAGTTTCACTGGAAGCCCAAGCTAGGTATGCAGTCTGTAGTGTGGAATGAAGCGGTCAAAATAAATGGCGCCGATCCGGATTTCCATCGCCGCGACCTATGGAATGCTATTCAGAGCGGGGATTTCCCTGAATGGGAACTCGGGCTGCAATTGTTCGACGAGGACTTCGCCAATGCCTTCGATTTCGACGTCCTGGACGCCACAAAACTGATCCCGGAGGAGATTTTGCCGGTCCGCATTGTCGGTCGTCTGGTTCTCAACCGCATGCCCGACAACTTCTTCGCCGAGACCGAGCAGGTTGCTTTCTGTACATCGAACATCGTCCCTGGAATCGATTTTACCAATGATCCGCTCCTCCAGGGGCGCAATTTTTCCTATCTCGACACGCAGTTGAAGCGCCTCGGCGGACCGAACTTTACACATATCCCAATCAACGCGCCGAAATGCCCTTTCCACAATTTCCAGCAGGATGGCCACATGGCGATGACCAATCCGAAGGGACGGGTCAATTTTGAGCCCAACTCGTACGGGTTGGATGAAGGCGGCCCGCGTGAAAGTGCCACCGGTTTCAGATCGTTCCCTGAACCGGCGGAAGACGGCGCCACCAAGTTGCGTATTCGTCCCGACAGTTTTGCTGATCATTACAGTCAGGCCCGTCAGTTCTATATCAGCCAGACGGAGGTCGAACAGAAGCACATCACGGATGCACTGGTGTTTGAACTGAGCCGTGTCGAGCGTCCGGCTATACGGGTGCGCGTCGTCTCCCATCTGCTTAACATCGATGAAGGACTGGCTGCTGGTGTTGCCGCTGGGCTCGGTCTGAAAGATTTGCCAGAGCCGGCTGACGCGGCGAAGCCGACCCGCGACGATCTGGCGCCATCCGATGCTCTGAGCATCCTTAAAAATCCACCGCCATCCCTTGGGGGTCGTAAGATCGGCGTGCTGTTGTCAGATGGTGCGAGCGCCGAGGTGTTCAATGCGGTAGCGGCGGCTGCCGACATGAACGGTGTCGTGGTTGAGGTTATTGCCCCTATGATCGACGGTGTCGAACTGGACAATGGCACCCGGGTCAAGGCCCATTACAAGATCGATGGTGGCCCCTCGGTCTTGTTCGATGCGGTCGTCGTCCTTCTTTCGGCCGAAGGCGCTGCTCTTCTCGATAAAAAGGCGGCCGCGCGGGACTTCGTCGCCGATGCGTTTGCGCATATGAAGTTCATTGGCTATTCGCCCGAGGCCCTGCCTCTTGTCGAGAAGTCAGTGGGCGCACGCGATGACGCCTGTCTGGAACTCGCAACCGCCGCCGCCGTGGATGCTTATTTCCAAGAATTGACGGCGTTGCGGTACTGGGCGCGTGAACCCATGGTCAACGCCATCTAGGGGCATGGCTACGTACCTTTCGGAGAGATAGCGCTTGCACCAAATGTTGATGTCAGATGGGTCGTTACTGCCGAAGACGGTTTGCGGGCCTTGGAAGAAGATCTACCATACGACCTGATCCTTCTCGACCTGAACTTGCCACGCATGACCGGCGCACAATTTGTCGCCGAGCTTGCTGGCGAGTCACGGGGTCGGAAAGTTCCGATCATGATTTTATCCGGTGCACCAGGCTCTCAGGTGATTGGGGTGCCGACGGGCGACCGGCCAGTCGGATATATTTTGAAGCCAAATGAATTAGATGGATACAAAGAGATCGCGCGCTTTGTGGCCAACGGTTGGAAAGCGTCCGACTGGTCGGCGCCGCCTAATCTAAAGATCCGCTATAAAGCCGCAACTTAGGTGATCGATGCAGTGGGCCGTGTAATCGTCGCATTTACGCCTTTGGGCCCGGAGGACGCAGTGATGGTATCGCCACTGCTAACTTGCCTGCGTCTTCCCCTTGCGGCATAAGGCGCGGATGAATAAGTCTCTTACTACAGCCGCCCAAGGCAAGGCGTTTCGGTTTTCCGTGGCCCCTATGATGGACTGGACCGATCGGCATTGTCGTGCGTTTCACCGTACGTTGTCGCGTCAGGCCCTGCTATACACGGAAATGGTAACGACCAAGGCGGTCATTCATGGCGATCGCGAACGCTTGCTTGGCTATTCTCCAGTCGAGCATCCGGTGGCTTTGCAACTGGGCGGGTCCGATCCGGAGGAATTGGCGCAATGTGCCCGGATCGCCGAAGAGTGGGGATATGACGAGGTCAATCTGAATTGCGGCTGCCCGTCCGACCGGGTGCAGTCCGGCGCGTTTGGCGCCTGCCTGATGCGGGAGCCGCAACTGGTCGCCGATTGCATGCGCGCCATGATCGAAGCCACTCGCCTGCCCGTCACCGTAAAGTGCCGTATCGGTGTCGACGATCAGGAGCCACGTGAGAGCCTGTTCGCCATGGTTGAGGCGTGTCAGGCCGCCGGTGTTACCTCTTTCGCCGTCCATGCCCGCAAGGCTTGGTTAAAAGGCTTATCACCGAAGGAGAACCGTGACGTGCCGCCGCTTGATTATGGGCTGGTCTACGACCTGAAGCGGGCGCATCCGGAGCTGACGATTGTGTTGAATGGTGGCATTGGATCTCTGGAAGCGGCGCAGGCGCACCTGTCGCATGTCGATGGCGTCATGCTGGGGCGTGTCGCCTATCATGAACCGGCCTTGCTCGGGCAAGTGGACCGTTTGTTTTTTGGCGGTGAAACGGATATCGGACCGTTCGAGGCGCTTGAGGCCTACCGTCCCTATATGGCGGCGCAATTGGCGGCGGGAACGCCCCTTAGCCACATGACGCGGCATATGTTGGGCGTGATGCATGGTTTACCCGGTGCGCGCGCTTTCCGCCGTATCCTGACAGTCGATTCTATTGGTCCGGGTGCCGGGCTGGACGTGCTTGACCGTGCAATCCTGGCGGTGCGTGACGCCCAGGCGGCGGTGGAAGCGCGTCGTGAAGCCTATGATTTATCTAGGGATGCAGGATGAGAGACGACCGGGTAGCTTCGATGCGCGACAGGCGTCCGAGATAGCTCATTCCGAGTAAGGAGGTCGTCAGTCCGTCCTTGATGACCATGGCTTCGACATTGTGGACAGTGCTTTGGCCAATTCCCACCGTGGTCAGATTGATGGCGGCCGCCATTGTCTTGCCGTTGGCCGTCGAGACTTCCCGATCATAAACCAGATTGCTGCTGCCAAAACCCAGGCGCTGGGCGTCGGCCGGGGTCAGGGCGACGACTGTCGCTCCGGTATCGACCAGAAGACGCACAGCACGGGAATTGACCGTGGCATTGGCCCAAAAGTGTCCGTCGCTGGCCTTCGGAATGGCAGTTACGTGTGTGTCGGTTGTCGTTGAGGCAATGTCGGCGGACGGCGTGGGGACGGAGAGGGTCTGGGCGGACTCCAGATGCGTCGAAGAATCGTCCAGGGACAATATACCGGTGCCGACCAGGACAGCGCAGAAAACGGCGCTGCCGAGAACGATAGCTGATTTTAGCATATGACATACTCCGTGGACCTCCGGCGGACGATCGCCGGCTGGGCTCTTTTTGAGCCTGACATCATCCTAACCGAATAGGGTTGCTTTAAAATGAATCTAGAGTGAGAAATTTTCTTGTAAAAAATCGAAAGTTGGCTCGACTGGAGTCGTAAAAAAATATATTTAAATCAACAAGATAAAATTTTTATCGAAAATTTTATGCTCCGGGTTCGGATTAATTCTTGCATTGCGTGAAAAATGTGGCACATTGTTCTCACGACGCGACGACGACTGAGAGGGTGAGAACCCCTGCGAGCTGCGCCGCGTCTTCTTGTCCGCATTGCATTTGGAAAAGGAGACGCAAACCATGCAAGATCAAGAAAAGAAGCAACACGCCATGACCTCTTTTGCTCTGTTCGGAGGCCTGTTCGGCAGTCCGCGCAGCCGTGAGGAGCGCGCTGTCAGTCGTCCGCAGGATTTTAAACCGATCCCCCGGAAATAGGCCTGTTCTGTCACCAATGAGGCCGTTGCCAACGAGTCTGTTGGTGCGTTGAACGTTACATGTAAAAGGCCCTCCGCGATCTCGTCGCGGAGGGCCTTTTTATTCCCTGATGTCACTCGGATAGGTGATCGGGCGAATATGTAGGAGGGTGTGTAAGTCCCAATCAGTTCGAGGCGAGCTTGACACCGGCCTTGGTTTCGGCCGCTGCCATGTTCGGGCTGGACCTGGTGACTTTGGCGGTCGCGCCTGAGCCGTCCGAATTGAACTTGGCGGACACTTCGACCCAGTACAGGCCGTCAGCGGCGAGGAAGTTGTATTTGTAGTCGACTTGGAAAGCGCCGGCGCGGAATTCGCAGCTTTCGATGTTGACCATCTGCTTGCCGGTGACGGCGATTACCTTGGACACGGCAGTCTTGCCGACGCCCGCGGCCAACATACCCGCTTGAGACTCCTGATCTTCCGAACAGGGAGCGGCGAAGGCGCTTGCGGCCGACAGGCCCATGATGGCGGCGGCGGCAAAAAGGGTTTTCTTGATCATTTGTTTCTCTCCTTGAGTTTCTTCAGGGTAGGAAGACAATAGCAAGGATAGAAAAATATTCGGTTAAATCAGACCGTAAGGCTTCCTTAAGGTCAATTAACGCGGTCGTCAGCTAGGCCTTGATCTTCACGGGTCAAATGTTAACGCAGGTAGGGCCGGCCAAATAGACACAAAAAAAGCGCGGAAATTTCTTCCCGCGCTCTTATTTTTTAGTTCGAGGCGAGCTTGACGCCGGCCTTGGCGGATGCCGCCGCCAGGTTCGGGCTCATGCCGCCGATCTTGACATCGGCCTTGCCGCCCACGACCTTGGCCGTGCCAGTGATCCAGTAGAGGCCATCGGCGCCGATGACATTGAACTTGAAGTCAGCGCTCATATTGCTGCCAGCGACTTCGCAGGTTTCCAAGTTGACCATCTGCTTCGACTGGCTCGGGACGACGGCCGAGATCTTGGCGCCGGCAGCAGCAGCGATGGCCTTGCCAACGACGGTTTCCTGGCCTTCATCGCAATCAGCGAAGGCTTGGCTGGAGACTACGGCGAAGGACAGGGCGAGGGCGCCGGCCAACAGGCGGGCTTTCGGAGAGGTGTGCATTTTGCAGACTTTCACTCAAAGAGTTACACATGGGGTCAATTGCAGCCAGCAAAGGGAGGTGGGCCGCTGACGTCGTTTTGCCAGTGAACTTTTAATTTCAAATGAATCAACGGTGCGTTGCGCAAAAAATAGTGCGTCGCAATAAAAAACGGAGATGCCATATGGGCACCTCCGTTTTTTGCTAATTAGACGACCCCGCGGGGCCGTACCAAACCGTCCGCGGATTTAGGCGGCGGTCAGTTCCGACAGGAAGCGGCGGATATTTTCGCTCATGGCGTCGGTCCGCTTGGTCAGTTGCTGGGCGGCGCCAAGCATTTCGGTTGACGCTTTTTCCGTATCGGCAGCCGATGCGGACAGTTCAGATACCGACGACGACGCCATGGAGGTGCCATCTGAGGCTTCGTTGACATTGCGAGCGATTTCATTCGTGGCATCGCCCTGTTGATGCACCGAATCGGCGATGGACGAAGCGATTTCGTTCATGTGCTTGATGGTTTCGCCAATGCCGCGGATGGCGTTGACGCCGTTTTGGGCGGCAGCCTGAATATCCTTGATGCGATCGCGGATTTCATCCGTGGCCTTGGCGGTTTGCTGGGCCAGCGACTTCACTTCCGAGGCCACGACCGCGAAGCCCTTACCCGCTTCACCGGCACGCGCCGATTCGATGGTGGCATTGAGCGCCAGCAGGTTGGTTTGTTGGGCGATAGCGTTGATGAGGTCGACGACTTCACCAATCTGATCGGCAGCGCGGCTCAGTTCGGCCATCGAGTCATTGGTGCGGTCCGCTTCCGAAACGGCTTCGGCGGCGATTTCGACGGAGCGGACGGCCTGGTCGCCAATCACGCCGATGGAGGCAGACAACTCGGTGGTGGCCGAAGCCACGTTTTGAACATTGTCGGCCGAATTGCGGATCGAGGAAACGGCCGATTGCGACCGGCGCTCGTTCTCCTGAGCGATGGTCAGCAAGGTACGACCATTGGCATCGAGATCCGAGGCGGCGGCGCCGAGGGCGTCGAGCATGTCTTGGGCTTCGTGACGGAAGCGTTCGGCCAGTTCCGACATCTGGCGTGCCCGTTCTTCGCGGGTCTTGGCCGTGGCGGCTTCCATGGCCGACAGGCGCTGCTTTTCTTCGGTATTGGCCTTGAAGACGTTCAGGCTGTCGACGACCGACTTCAGTTCGTCGCGACGGGCCAGGGCGTTGATATCGACATTGAGGTTGCCATTGGCCAGTTCCTCGGTCGTCTTGGCGATGCGATTGATGCCGGTGACGGTAATGCGGGAGAACAGATAGGCGATACCGCCCGAAATAACCGCCATGATGACGGCAAAGATGGTCAGGAAGCTGATGCCGGCGGTTTGCGCGGCCTTGGCGTCGGTGGCAGCTGTCTTGGCCGAGGCGACGGTATCGCCAATGATCTTGTCCGACAGTTCAGACATCTTGGCGTAGCCGGCATCGAACTGCGACATCATCGGTCCGACCGAGGTAAAGTCGACATCCATGACAGACCCTGCGAATTCGACGGCCTCCTTGTAGGTCTTCACTTCCTTGGCCAGGTCGGTCAGTTGCTTCTTTTGCGTGGCGTCCGTGGCCAGGTCGGCGTCCTTTTTGACACGAACGGCGATGTTCCCCAGGGTCTGAGCGACCTTATTGACGTCGGCCGATGCATTGGCGGTCGGATCGGTTGCCTTCATCGTCAGGGCGCGGAACAGACGACCGTTTTCTTCTTTGATCGCGGCCTTGATATCGGCGATTTCGACGATCTTGGGGATCGCATTCAAATTGATATCGTCGATCGTGCGGCCCTGACCGTTCATCACATAGATCGCACCTGCCGCCAGAATGGCCATCAGGGCGGTGGCGACCGCTGCCGGCGCCATGAATTTCGCGGTGAACGACCAGTTGGAAATCTGGAGTCCGCGGGAGGCGCCCGCGGCGGTAGTTTTCGTCATTATTGGCCCCTGACAACTTTTCAATAGGATATAACGGGTGAAGACATCCGTGCCGTTACATCGCAAGCGGTCGCCGGGCGTCGCTCGCGACTCACGGTTAGGATGAGCCTTAGGGGCAACCTGTCAGATTAAGGTTGTTGAAATCCTAACGCCGATCACGCCTTTGCAGAAAATATGATAAATGCTCTATCGAGCAAAAGAAAACGCGCCGGCGGACCGGCGCGTTCCTGTCGTTTCAGGCGAAGGGCCTTTTTCTCGTATTGCGAATACGCTTTATTGCGAAATACCCTTCGGCATCGCATTATCGGCCACGGCTGCCGGGGTCGGCTTTTGCGCGGGAAGGGCAACTTCGGCTACGATGTCCTGGGCGGAGCGACCGTGTATCTGCGCCGCCACCTGAACAGGCCGGGTGGATGTCGCAGCGGGCAAGGCATTCGCCTGGGCGCGTGACAGGGTGTTCAGCAAGGCGGTGGTTTGAACATCAGCCTTGATTTCGGTCGGTGTCGCGACCGGTGCTCTGGATTGCGGCACTTCGGACGATGGGGTCACGCCGTCGGCGTTATTGGCGATACGCGCACCGCGGCCATGAAATTGATAGAAGATGTGGGTGCCGATCTGAGTCACGCGTTCCATTGTTCCGGACCAGCCGGGATTGACGCCTGTGGTGTGGAAGCTGGTGGCGGTGCCGATCGTCTTCATGACGTAGCCGCCGAGGGCAGCATCGGCAACCTGCTGGGCGCGGCGCCAGGCCCAGCGCTCGACCGGTGCGCTCATGGCACCATTGCAGACGAAGCTGAACTGACAGGTCGCCTGACGCAGGCCTTGATACACAACGCCACAGATCGATTTCGGGTAGGCGGGGTGGCGGACACGATTCAGTATGACCTGGGCGACGGCACGCATACCGTCCGAACCTTCGCCACGCGCTTCATAATAGATGGCCTGGGTCAGGCAATCGGCGTCACTGCGTGTGGCGGCCTTGAAATTCATCGCGGCGGCGGCGTGAACGGACAGGGGGCTGCCCGGAAGCGGGTCGACGGGGGCTGTGCTCAGACTGGCTCGAACGATGCTTGCACCGTCAGGTAAGCCCTTCTGCTCGCGTACGTCATCTGAAATGCGCATTGTAGTCAGGTTCTGGGCCAAGGCACTATTGCCCGTTCCGTGACCGCCGAATTCGGAAAAACGCATCGAGATATTCCACGCACTCTGGTCGATCTGGCCGCCCGACGCGTCGAGCGCGGCCGTATTGATCGTTCCATCGCGACTTGCCATCATGAGGCGGGCGGCGTCTGCGCGCCGGCTGCCGTCGCGAGCCATGTGGCTACCTAGACAGGCTGCGCCGATCGACGCGCCAATCAACAAGCCAACAGAACTCGCCGCCATGAGGGCGCGCATGCGATAGCGCGCGATTAAGGTTGAAGCCAAGACTATCTGGTCCTCTGTGACAAGGGCGGAATGTGCCCTCCGAGAAGCTTTCCGGCATTGCGTTTGCGTAAGATTGTGCAAGTCGCAGGCCAGAAAACTGACGCCGGCAGGACAGATAGGACCGGCCGGGCAGGCCGCTGTCTAGGGGGCGAATGTGGCGGAAATGTGTCAAATATGGTGCATTGCTTTGGCGCTGTGAGTTGTTGCCGATTCCCGCAATGAAACATACAAGAATATGCCGCTTCTTACTGGCAGGTTAGAATCTTTTTATTGACAGGAAAAGCGAAGTATTCGTGATATCCATTATACGGCGCATTCAAACTTTATTATTTGCGATTTCTTTATAGTCAAATTCTTAGTCAGAAGATCATAATTTAAGGAAGCGTTAAGGCGGTCCTTTGACAGATTTTCGGCGAAGCTTCCGTGAACGTAAGGCGGCGGGCCGTTTTTAACCGGCTGAAATCAAACGGAGAATCCGTGCCGATTTTGGTGCTTCCTGACAGGTTTTGACCTTATAATGTGGCATAACGGCGGTCTTGTCGCGACGCGCGAACGATTTTTGCCGACGCGAAAAGTTTTTATCTCCCTCTTTCAAAAATCTCTCCTCTCCTTATGTTGTGTTCATGACACGTTCTCCCGACAATTCCGGCGTCTCCGACAATTCCAGCGCGTTTGTGGCCGATTTCGCCCCTATGGCGGCGACGTGGGTGCCGCACCGTCCCGACCGCCCGCAAAAGTCCGACGGGGGAAAGAAATTTCGCCTCGCCGCACCATACGAACCGGCGGGTGATCAGCCGACAGCCATTGCGGATCTTATGGAAGGTATCAAGGCGCGAGAGCACGACCAGGTGCTCCTGGGTGTCACCGGTTCAGGCAAGACCTTCACGATGGCCAAGATCATTGAGCAGACACAAAGGCCGGCCCTGATCCTAGCGCATAACAAGACCCTGGCCGCACAGCTCTATTCGGAGTTCAAGGCCTTCTTTCCAGATAATGCGGTCGAGTATTTCGTTTCCTACTACGACTATTACCAGCCCGAAGCCTACGTCCCGCGCACAGACACCTTCATCGAAAAGGATTCGTCGATCAATGAACAGATCGACCGCATGCGCCATTCGGCCACGCGCGCCATCCTGGAACGCGACGACGTGATCGTGGTGGCGTCGGTATCGTGCATTTATGGTATCGGCTCGGTCGAGACCTACACCGCCATGACGTTCGACCTGACGGTCGGCCAGACGCTCGACGAAGCGCAGTTGCGCGCCGATCTGGTCGCTTTGCAATACAAGCGCAACGATCAGGCTTTTGAGCGCGGCACGTTTCGCCGGCGCGGCGACGTTATCGAAATCTACCCCGCGCACTACGAGGATCGCGCTTGGCGCATCAACATGTTTGGCGACGAGATCGAGTCGATTCAGGAATTCGATCCATTGACCGGCAAAAAGATGCAGGAGCTGAAAGAGGTTCGGATCTACGCCGCGTCCCACTATGTCACGCCCCGTCCCACCCTCAATCAGGCGGTCTCGCGTATCAAGGTCGAGTTGAAGCAGCGTCTGGAGCAATTGCACGCAGAAGGCAAGCTGCTGGAAGCCCAGCGGCTGGAGCAACGCACCACGTTCGACATCGAGATGATGGAGGCGACGGGGGCGTGCGCCGGCATCGAAAACTACAGTCGCTATCTCACCGGTCGGGGACCGGGCGAGCCGCCGCCGACCTTTTTCGAATATATGCCCGACAATGCCCTGTTATTTGTCGACGAAAGCCATGTGTCGGTGCCGCAGATTGGCGGCATGTATCGTGGCGACTTCGCGCGCAAGTCGATTCTGGCGGAATATGGTTTCCGCCTGCCATCCTGCATGGATAACCGGCCGCTCAAGTTCGAGGAGTGGGACGCCATGCGCCCGCAGTCTATCTATGTGTCAGCGACACCGGGCCCGTGGGAGATGCAGCGCGCACAGGGTGTGTTTGCTGAGCAGGTTATTCGCCCCACCGGCCTGATCGACCCACCGGTCGAAATTCGTCCCGTGCATAAGGACAATTTCAGTCAGGTTGACGATGTCATCGCCGAGGTGCGCCTGGTGGCCAAACAGGGCTATCGCTCGCTGGTGACGGTTTTGACCAAGAAGATGGCCGAAAATCTGACCGACTATATGCATGAGCAGGGCATACGTGTCCGCTATATGCACTCGGACATCGACACGCTGGAACGCATCGAAATCATTCGCGATCTCCGCCTGGGTGCCTTCGATGTGCTGATCGGTATCAACCTGCTGCGGGAAGGGCTTGATATCCCGGAATGCGCCTTCGTCGCCATCCTGGATGCCGATAAGGAAGGTTTCCTGCGATCGGAAACGTCGCTTATTCAGACGATCGGCCGCGCGGCCCGGAATATTGACGGCCGCGTCATCCTGTACGCGGACCGGATAACCGGATCGATGGAACGGGCGCTGGCGGAAACAAGCCGTCGTCGTGAGAAGCAGATGGCTTATAATGCCGAGCATGGCATTACGCCGGAATCCGTGAAACGCGGTATCGCTGACATTCTGGATAGCCCTTATGAAAAGAGCGATCGCGTTCAGATTCCCATGGGCGTGGCTGAAAAGGACTCTAAGCCCTTCCTTGGGTCCAATTTCCAGGCGACGCTGCGCGATCTGGAGGCCAAGATGCGCGAAGCGGCGGGTAATCTGGAATTCGAGACGGCTGCGCGACTGCGTGACGAGATCAAACGCCTCAAGACGCTCGATCTCGAATTTGCCAAGGACATGCTCAGCGATGGATAGGTTCGCTGTTTGACACACAATCCAACCGCGCGACTGGCATCTCGTCCATTTTCTCCTAAGGTGGTGTTTTAGGGGCGCGATTAACCATCTAGTGTTATATCCGTCACACAGTTGTGGGCTAATCGGTGTTATTAGCCGCAATCACGCCACAATCACACTGGATTTTTATACGGTTTAGGGTGACCTTAGGTAGCGGATAGCACCTGCTCAGGACCGGGCTTTAACCCCGATCTAAATGGCTTATTAACCCTGAGGATGGATGCTTTTCGCACTTTCGTGATGCGTTCGTCAAAATTCGGGGTATGGCTGAAATGCGTAGGACAAGATTGAATGTGGTGCCGCCTGTCTCCAAGGAGATAGCCTTAGGCTCGAAAGAGATTGCACTCGGTCAGGTGATCGATGGCGACAAGGTCATGAGTCTGCCGACCCATGTCACCCATAAGGCCAATTTCATTGACGATTCGACGCCTCAGGTTCGCGAGAGCCGTACCCAGCGGGTACGGCGTCTTCAGGAAGAGGCGCGGGCGCTGGCCCGTGAACAGATCGCCGAATTCGAAGTCTTGCTGGATGCCACAGCGAAGGCCGCAATGGAAATCGCCGACGGTGGCGAGGTCTATTCCATTGGCGCCCGCGAAATCTGCCGACGCCTGGCCGATGAATTGCCGCGGACCTTGCAAACCCTTCAGGTTATTTCCAAAAAACGCTAAAATTTTCTCCGGATAGTGGACGTGCCGGTGGCTGTGCTGCCGGCATTTTTCGTGTCTGGCGGGAAAATTTTCGCCCTATTGCATTATAACACTGGTACAAATCCGCCACTTCCCTTATTCTTAAAGGGTTCTTGGGTCGTTATAACGTTTATATAAACGGTAAGCGATGCGAGTGTGGATCAGAAGTGATCGGTAGGGATAAATGTCCCAGGGGTACGGATTATGCCGTCTTTTGCAGGTAGCCTGTATTTTGCAGGTAGGCTGGGTCGTCTGGGGATGGTCGCCGCCGTCTTTATTGTGTCCGGGTGTCACAAGAAGCCGGAACCGCCGGTTGCGCCTGTACCGAAGCCTACCCCGGTTGTTACCTCTAAGCCCTCCGTCCCCCTGCCGGCCCGTCAGCCGGGATTATGGGAGACGCGCGTTACGGAACAGGGCAGTGCCGGGGGGGCGCAGATATTGCAGATTTGCATAGATGCCGATACGGACCGGCGTCTTGGCATCCTTGGCACGGACTTGTCCGGTGATACCTGTACGCGCCGCACCGTCAGCCTGGAAAACAACGGAAGCTGGGGTTTGCTGGCCGAATGCACTATGGTTCCCGGCGTGGTCACGGAATATTCGGGCGCTATCACCATCGGTTCAGACCAGACCTATGACATGAAGGTCCGAGCCCAAACCACCGGCGCCAATCAATTGAACCGTGTCACAAATTACGTGGTGACCTCCAAGCGCCTGGGAGGCTGTAAGGCGGGGCAGGCTCCCGGCGATATTGTCAATGATGGGGTGAAGATGAACCTGTTCGATATGGCAGGCGTCAAACGTGACCGTAAGTCGGCCGGACCGGTGGGTGACGCCGGGGCAGCAACCAAACCCGCAGACGACGTTGTGGACTGATCAGACCAACCAGGTCGTGGCGTTTGGTACAGGCCGGCTATGGAGAAGATGATTGAAGCCCATGATGGCGCGGCCCACGGTATAGCCGAGCGAGGCGAGCACCAGACCGAGAACCACGATGTTGATGACCGGGCTGGCGATGGCATGACGCTGGACGAAGGTGTAGGCCACCGCCGTTAACAGGACCGGGCCTATCGCATACCAAAAGGTGCGTTTTTGAAAGGTATAGTGACCTTTGAGCCAGTCCGGCGCCTTGTCTTCGACGAAGTTGGCGATCAGGAGGGCGACCATGGCGCTCAGCCCGAAGGTCATGACCGTGAACATCAGCAAGCCGTAGTTTACAAAGGCGATGAAACGTTCATCGGCCAAGAAGGCCTTGAAACCATTGCCTATATCCTTGGCGGTGACGGGTGGCTTGGTGGTCATGACTATATCCGTGTGACGATAGGATGAACCTAGCACAGGATTTCATGCTGCAAAGCAGTATTTACAAGCCTTGGAACCCGGCGGCCGGATGGCTAAGCGCCCTATGTCAGATCCGGCACCAGCGGCGCCAGGTCTGTGACCCCGATATCCAGTCCCATTTGACTGAGCAAGGTTGTGATCTGGCCGCGATGATGAGTCTGGTGATTGAAGACATGGCTGAGCACCAGGCCAAGCGTCCTGGTGAAGGGTTGGCCGCTGGCATTGCGGTAGGCGAGCGGTGCGGCTATGTCTGCGTCTGTAAGCTGGTCTATGAAGCGAATGAAGAGGGCGTCCAGTGTTTCACGGACGGGCGCCAACCCGGCAAGTGTCGGATAGAGCAGGTCGGCCAGTACCGCAGGCTTGGGCAGGGCATCCAGCGGCATAAGAACCTGGCCAAACGGGTGCGGGCGGAAGCGGTTGAGCCATATGAGGTCCGCGACGACCAAATGGTTGAGGGTTCCCAGCACCGAGCCGAAAAAGGCGCCACGCGCGGCCATGAGGTCCGCATCTGGCACCGGGGTGAGCAGCGCGATCAGCCGGGCGTTCATGACGCTGTTATACGTTGCCATCAGGCGCAGATGTTCTTTGTAGGCCAGTTCCGCCATGGTTTAATCCCTTGTGTGGATGACGCATACCCCAGCCTGGTCGGCGTCGTTGAGCGCCTCCGGCTTGACGATGGTGACTTCGACGCGTTGAACGTGCGGCAGCACAACCATTGTGCGCGCCATATCATCGGCCAGAGTCTCGACCAGCTTGATGTGACCGCGTGCGATGAAGTCGCGGGCTATATGGCCGACCATTTCATAGTTGAGCGTGTCTTTAAGGCTATTAATCGTATGGGTGTCGATGTCGAAAACGGCATCGATGATCAGTGGCTGTGTGCGGCCGTGTTCATGGTCGTAAATGCCGATAGCGGCCTCGACGCGCAGACCGCGAACGAAGACACGGCGGGACAACAGCGTCATTGGGCGCTCCAGGCTGAGGGCGGCAACAGGTCGTTCAGGCTGAGATCGGCGCGGTGGCACCATTCACCCAGCCGGATCGGGCAAGCGGCAATGTCGGCGGGTGTCAGGATCACGCTATTGGTCGGCGTTTCCTCAATTTCAAAGCGCACACACTCGAAATCGGGCAAATGGGCGGCCAATATAGCGTTCAACTTCATATAGAGGGCGGTCGCCACGGCTTCGGTCGTCGGATCGCCTGCGATGACGAGCAGGCGCGACAGCAATTCAGGTTCATGCTGCTGAAAATAGCCAAGCATGGGATCATCATGGCCCAGTTGAAATGCATGGTCGAGGCTGTCATCGACAAATCTATGCCACTGGCGTTTCAGATCGGCGAAACTGGCGGCATAGTTGGCGCCGCCCCACGCCACCTCACGGCCGGCCCTGGCTTGCAGGCTAACCGCGACGAATTCATTGTGGCCATGCGGCGTCATGCACTTCGAATTCTGGTCGAAGCGCAGGCGGTGGGCCATGGAAAAGCGGCGTTTAAACTGGATAAGCATGATGCCTGCGTTCAAGCGCAAACCGGACCGAGAGTCAAATTGTCTCTCACACGGCCTTCCTGGGACGCTGACCGGCCGACGATATATCCGCGACCGGGCCTTGTCCGCCACGATGTGACGGACAAGGCGGGAGGCAGAGAAGAGTTACAGGTAGAACTGCACCATGGTCGATAGACCGACCGGCTTGATCTTGGGGGCGTTGCCGGCGGCGCCGAACTGTTCGAAGCGGTCTTCACACACTTTCTGCATCATGGCGTAGGCCGGTTTGAAGTAGGTGCGCGGATCGAAAACCGACGGCGTCTTGGCAAAGGTTTCGCGGATGCCCGCCGTGATGGCCAGGCGCAGGTCGGTGTCGATATTGATCTTGCGTACGCCCATCTTGATCGCTTTTTGCAGCTCTTCGATCGGCACGCCCCAGGTTTGCGGAATTTCACCGCCGTACTGGTTGATGTGATCCTGCAATTCCTGCGGCACCGACGACGATCCGTGCATGACTAGGTGGGTATTGGGCAGGCGTTTGTGGATTTCGCTGATGACGTTCATGGCCAGCACTTCGCCGTCAGGCTTGCGGGTGAACTTGTAGGCGCCGTGCGACGTGCCCATGGCGATGGCCAGGGCGTCCACGCCGGTTTTGGCGACGAAATCGACGGCCTGATCCGGGTCGGTCAGCAATTGCGAATGGTCGAGCACGCCTTCGGCGCCATGCCCGTCCTCGGCTTCGCCCATGCCGGTTTCCAGCGAGCCCAGTACGCCCAGTTCACCTTCGACGGAGACGCCGCAGGCATGGGCCATTTCGACGACGCGACGGGTGACGTCGACATTGTAATCGTAATCGGCCGGTGTCTTGGCGTCAGCCTTCAGCGAGCCGTCCATCATCACCGAGGTAAAGCCGTGCTGGATGGCCGAGGCGCAGGTGCCGACACTGTTGCCGTGATCCTGGTGCATACACAACGGGATTTCCGGGTAGATTTCGACCAGGGCATTGATCATGCGCTTCAGCATCAGGTCGTTGGAATAGGCGCGCGCGCCGCGAGAGGCCTGGATAATGACGGGCGCCTGCGTCTTGCGCGCCGCCTCCATGATGGCGAGGCCCTGTTCCATATTGTTGATGTTGAAAGCCGGCATGCCGTAGCTGTTTTCGGCGGCATGATCGAGCAGTTGACGTAAGCTGATACGAGCCATGATTATTTTTCCCTCTTTCTCATTGGCTTTCGGGGTTTGGCCGGCCCACGTGGCTGGGCCGCTTTTTAAATCGCGCGGATGTGACCTTTTGGTCTTTTGTGCATCAGCGAAATGTAAATTTTAAATAGGCTTGTCTGTTTCCTCCAGAGCGGCGACGCCAGGCAAAACCTTACCTTCCATCCATTCGAGGAAGGCACCGCCCGCCGTAGAAACGAAGGTCATATCGTTGGCGACACCGGCGTGGTTCAGCGCGGCGACGGTGTCGCCACCGCCCGCTACCGCTACCAGCTTACCCGCTTTCGTTTGCGACGCAGCAAATTTCGCCGCTGCGACCGTCGCGGCGTCGAAAGGTGGCAATTCGAACACACCGAGCGGTCCGTTCCAGATCAGGGTTTTGGACTTCGCCATGACCTCGGTCAGGGCGGCGACCGTCTTCGGGCCGGCGTCGAAAATCTTGTCATCAGCCGACAGAGGCTCGCCCAGGTCCTGGGTGCGGTGGGCGGCATTGGCCTTGAATTCCTGCGCCACGACAACGTCGACGGGCAACAGGATACGGCAGCCCTTGGCCTCGGCTTCCTTGAGAATGTCCAGCGCCGTGTCCTTGAGATCTTTCTCGCACAGCGACCCGCCAACATCGTGGCCCTGGGCGAACAGGAAGGTGTTGGCCATGCCGCCGCCGATCGCCAGCGCATCGAGCTTGCCGACGAGGTTTTTCAACAGGTCCAGCTTGGTCGACACCTTGGAGCCGCCGACGATGCCGAGCGTCGGGCGCTGCGGATTGCCGAGTGCGGCATCCAGCGCCGTCAGTTCGCGGCGCATGCTTTCACCGGCATAGGCCGGGATGAGGCGCGCGAGCGCTTCTGTCGAAGCGTGGGCGCGGTGCGCGGCGGAGAAGGCGTCGTTGACATAGATGTCACCGAGCCGCGCCAGTTCGGCGGCGAATTCAGCATCATTGGTTTCTTCGCCGGGATGGAAGCGGACGTTTTCCAGCAGGATGACGCCACCGGCTGGCAAGGCGGCGATAGCGGCTTCGGTGGCATCGCCGACGGCATTGTCGGCGAATGCCATGGGCTTGCCCAGAAGGATCGCCAGGGCGGGTGCCACGAAGGCGAGGGACATGGATGGCACGACCTTGCCTTTCGGACGGTCGAAGTGTGCCAGCAAAGCGACCTTCGCGCCCTTGCCGATCAGCTTTTCGATGGTCGGCAGAGCGACCTTCAGACGCGTGTCGTCGGTGATGCGTCCGTCTTCGACAGGCACATTGAAATCGACACGGACCAGGGCGGTCTTGCCGGTAAGGTCGGAGAGGTCATCGAGGGTCTTGAAGGGCATGGATTATCTCACAGGTCGGAAGGGGCCGGCGTAACCGTCGCGGCGCGGGAGGCGTGTGGCCGCCCGAAACGAAAAACCCCGCCGGATTAGACCGGCGGGGTTCTAGTCTATTACAGGAATTTCGCGAAGGCGATGGCCGTGTCGGCCATGCGCGAAGAGAAGCCCCATTCGTTGTCATACCACGACAGGATGCGCACCAGCTTGCCTTCGATAACCTGGGTCTGGGCCAGGGCGAATGTCGAGGAGGCCGGCTCATGGTTGAAGTCATGCGACACCAGCGGTTCGTTGGTGTAGGCGAGCACGCCCTTCATCGGGCCATCGGCGGCAGCGACGATGGCGGCGTTGATTTCGTCCTTGGTCACCTCACGGCCGGCGTTGAAGACCAGATCGACCGCCGATACGTTCGGCGTCGGCACGCGGATCGAAGACCCATCCAGCTTGCCCTTCAGTTCCGGCAGGACGAGGCCGACGGCCTTGGCCGCGCCCGTCGAGGTCGGGATCATGCTCAGCGCGGCAGCGCGGGCGCGGTACAGATCTTTGTGCATCTGGTCGAGCGACGGCTGGTCGTTGGTGTAGGAATGGATCGTCGTCATATAGCCGTTGACGATGCCGCACAGGTCATTCAGCACCTTGGCGACCGGCGCCAGGCAGTTGGTGGTGCAGGACGCGTTGGAGATAACGCGGTCTTCGGCGGTCAGGCTGTCGTGGTTGACGCCATAGACGATGGTCTTGTCGGCGCCATCGGCGGGCGCGGAGACGATGACGCGCTTGGCGCCGGCTTCCAGGTGGGCGGCGGCCTTGTCGCGGGTGGTGAAGATGCCGGTGCATTCAAAGGCGATATCGACGCCTAAGTCCTTGTGCGGCAGTTCGGCCGGGTTCTTGATCGCCGTTACCTTGATCGGGGCGTAAGTCTTGCCATTGGCGACGATGACAATGCTGTCGCCTTCGACGGTGACCTTGGCTGGGAACCGGCCGTGGATCGAGTCGTAGCGTAGAAGGTGCGCATTGGTTTCCACCGGGCCCAGGTCGTTGATCGCGACCACTTCGATGTCCGTACGGCCATGCTCGATGATTGAGCGCAGGACAAGACGACCGATACGGCCAAAACCGTTGATGGCGACACGTAAAGCCATGTGGAAATCCTTTTCTGAATGAGCTGCGTCCCGGCGATCCGGACAGGCACCTGGACGCGCCGGTTCTTGAACCTTAAGACCTTGAAGTCAAGCCCTATTTAGCGTCTGAACCTATATGGTAACGCTATCACGCGAATTCCATATCGGCGCATTATGTTTACTGCCGGACCTGTCGATTTGTTGGTTTTTCCTGAAACCAACGGGTGGCGATGGTCAGCGCGTGCGCGAACGGGATTTGTCCAGCCGGGGCATGGTCATCAGCAGTTCAAGACCTACGATCCGCGCGCCTTCGTAACGGTTGATTGCCGTCAATGTGCCGCCTTGTGCCTCGGTCAGGGCGCGGGCGACCGACAGGCCGAGGCCAGTGCCGCCGGTATCGCGGTTGCGCGACGATTCCAACCGGTAGAAGGGTTCGAACACGGTCTCCAGCATGTCCGGCGGCAGGCCAGGACCGGCGTCGATAATCCGCAGCTCTGCGGTCTTGCCGCGCGCCGAAAGTTCGATGCGACATCCGCCGGCATAGCGGCCGGCGTTTTCGACCAGATTTGTGATAATGCGCTTCAATGCCACCCCGTCGCCCTTGACCATGATGTTTTCCTCGATAACGGCAGGCTCCAGGGCACAGATGGCGCTCAGGTCGTCGCCCAGGGATTCGACCAGGGACGAGAGGTCAAGCGCCCGCAGGATTTCGTTCATCTTGTGCGCGCTGGTGAAACTCATGGCGCTGCGGATGAGGCCGTCCATGTGGGCGATGTCGCCGTTAAGTTTGTCCCTTATGGCTGAGGGCAGGTCCTCGATACGCAGGCGCATCCGGGCCAGAGGCGTTTTCAGGTCGTGGGCGATCGCGCCCATAAGCGCCGTGCGGCTTTCGACCTGCTTGCGGATTCGCGTCTGCATATCGTTGAGCACCTGGGCGGCTGCGCGCACCTCACGCGGGCCGACGGCCAGGACCGGCGGGGCATTGTCTTCTACACTCAGCTTGGCGGCGGCTTCGGAGAAGGCAATAATCGGGCGCGACAACCGCTGCGACAGCCACCAAGCCAGTGGCAGGATGAGCAGAGCGGTCAGTCCGAAGCCTAGCAGCAGCCGTTCCTGCCAAGGCTCAATCAGGCTGCGCGGCGGACGCAGGACACGCCAGCTGCCGTCCTTGAGTTTCCAGGCGGCGCTGAAGGCCGGATAGACGACGTCGGCCCGGCTGTCCGTCGGGATATAGCCGCCCGGAAATGGCCCGGGCGTCATGTCCTGGCGCCCACTTGACGACGCGTCATGCGGAGGCCCTGGGTAAAATTCGTGCTCGGCCTCCTGTCTGTTCTGCGGCGCCGGGAAGTCGTGCTGGACGAATAGTCTGGAGCCTTGGCCTTCCGGCTCATTTGGCTGTCCATTTGCGCCGGCGCCGTTCCGTTCGCCGTAGGGGAGCGAGCCGCGATAGCTATCGAAACGACGCGACTCGTCGAAGGGATAGCGTGGGCGTATTTCGATGACGATGGTGTCGGCCGGCACCTTCAGATCGGCTGCCAGCCGCATGGCCAAGGTGTTTTGTAAGGCGAGACCGCGCGGCCCGTGCTGCCACCTTTTGGCGACGAAATCCGGCGTCGTTTTCAGGGTCTCGGCTTTCAAAACGCGCCCGTTGCGCAGCTTTACCACCCCACCTTTTAGTGCGGTTACGGCTTCCGGGAGGCTGTAGCCTGAAGGCGGCGGCTCCGGCGCTTTTAGAACGACTAGGGTATTGATACCCAACGACAGGATCAGCACAGCGAAGCTCAATCCCATGACCTGCCAGAAGATGGGCAGGGAGATCAGGTTCGAACGGGTAGGGGCGGTGGGCGCTGAATCGGGCAAGGATTACTTCGTGGGCTTGAACATATAGCCAATGCCGCGGATTGTGCGGATGATATCTTCGTTCGTGTCATCGGCCAGCTTGCGGCGCAGGCGTGAAATCTGCACGTCGATGGCGCGATCAAAGCTGTCGGTATTGGGGCCGTGCAGGTAGTCGAGGATCTGGTCGCGGGACAGAGCGCGGCCAGGCCGGTCGAGGAAGACGCGCAACAATTCGAATTCGGCGTTGGACAGGGCCACCTGCACGCCGTCCGGACGCAGCAGCGTCCGCTTGATATTATCGAGCTGCCAGCCGAAAAAATGCGATACGGGTGATTTTTCGCCGCTGTTGGTGCGGGCTTCGCGACGGCGCATTACAGCGCGGATTCGCGCCAGAAGTTCGCGCGGGTGAAACGGCTTGGCCATGTAATCGTCGGCACCGAGTTCCAGGCCGACGATACGGTCGATTTCCTCACCGCGCGCTGACAACATGATAACCGGCGGGCCAGATTGCTCGTTGAGGCGCTTGCAGATCGACAGGCCGTCTTCGCCCGGCATCATGTAGTCGAGTACGACCAGCGCGATATCGCCGCGCGCCAGTATCTTTTCCATGTCGCGGCCTTGCGCCGCGGTGTGAACGTCGAAACCGTTCTGACCGAGAAAATTGCTGATCAGTTCGCGCAGGTCGGCGTCATCGTCGACGACCAGAATACGCGGCTGGGGGGCAGGTTGCGGTTCGGTCAGGACAGGGTGTGCCATTGGGAGGTACTCACGGTGAGAGGGCCATAGAAAAGCATATTTCGGTGTGGCCTGGATGCCGCAGGCTTGCGGCTTTCCGATGTCGTCAGTGTAACATTAAATCTTGTTTTCGCCCAATTTCGCTTCTGCGTGACATTGCGGGGAAACAGCCGTCGCGCATCATGGCGGCCAGGGAAGGTCTCAGGCACAGAGGGCCTTTCGATTAAAAAAGAGGAAAAATAGATGTTTAAATCCGTAATATGGGCCGGTGCGCCGCTCATTCTGATTGCGGCGTTTACCCTGCCGGCGCTGGCCGACGGTCATGGCGGCCCTGATCGTAAGGGACCTCCGCCGCGACCGACGTTCAGCGATATCGATACGAACAAGGATGGCGTGATCAGTCAGGCCGAGTTTGATGCTTTCAGACCTAAGAAAGAAGAACGCCCGCGTGACGGCAGTTTTCACAGGCATGGCCCTCCCGACCTGAAGGGGCTGGACACCAATGGGGATGGCAAGGTGACATTCGAAGAATTCTCAGCGCCGATGAAGACCCGCTTCGACCGTCTCGACACCAACCATGACGGGGTTCTGTCCGCCGACGAATTGACGCCTGCGCGTGATGATGGCCCTCCGCCCCCGGCCACCTGAAACGTAACCTGAAAGGTAAGAGCTGCCGTGGATGGCATAACTGGCCGGGACCCTTGGGTTCCGGCCTCTTTTTTCGAGTTTGCGATTTATCCACAGTCAGCGACGGAAAGCAGCGGGCGTGCCGTTCGATAGATAACGGCACTTATGGGGACTGTTCCTTTCTTAGACAGGACAATCGATATGTCACGCAAACTGATGTTTATTTCTCTTCTGGCGCTTGCCGCGGCCTGTGGCGGCGCAATGGCCCAAACCGCGTCGCAAACGACGCCGGATACGACGATGAAGACTCCGACAGACCATCGCGGCGGCAACTGGGCGGGCAAGCGCGCGCAAAAATTCGACGCCATGGATGTCAATCATGATGGGGTCCTTGAAAAGTCGGAGGTCTCCGGCCATCTGGCGGCGCGCTTCGACGAGATTGACGCCAATCACGATGGCAAGATAACCCGCGACGAACTGCGGGCCGCCCATAAGGCTCATTCCGCTGACCGACGGGCCGATAGGCAGTCGAAGCGGATGGAGCGGGCCGATACCAATCACGATGGCAAGCTGTCGTGGGCGGAAGTCGAGGCCCAGGCGAAGGCACGGTTCGACAAGGCCGATACCAATCACGACGGCTTTCTGGATGCCTCCGAACAGGCAGCCGCCCATCACGGTTGGGGCCAAAAAGGTAGGCATCGTCACGCAGAGACATCTGGAAAAATGGCCGGGCAATAATTTTAAAAAAGTGCGACGGACGTTACGGGTTTATGCGTTTGACTGACGTAGCGTGCATCAATCGCCCTGATTGCTGCATCCTGGTTAGACTCTGACCGTGTCCGTATCTCCCCGGAGCGGACGCGGTTCGGACGGAGCCGTGGCGACCGCCGTTGCCACGGCTCTTTTTCTTTAAATGCTTGTTTTCTTGCTGTTTGTTTTCAATCTGCGAATACTAAAAACCCCCCGCCGGACAGCCGACAGGGGGTTATTTTTTGGCGCGCGGGTGGATTAGAGAGCGGCTTTTGCCTTGGCCGCGACGTTTTCCGCGGTAATGCCGAATTCCTTGTACAGGCGGTCAGCGGGAGCAGAGGCGCCGAAGCCGGTCATGCCGACGAAGATGCCTTCATTGCCGATGAACTTTTCCCAGCCCAGAGGGGCAGCGGCTTCGACGGCGACGCGTACCGGCGCTTTGCCGATAACGGAGGCCTTGTAGGCGGCGTCCTGCGCATCAAAGATATCCCAGGACGGCGTAGATACGACGCGGGTGGCGATGCCATCGGCTTCGAGCAGCTTTTGCGCCGCGATAGCCACGGAAACTTCGGTGCCGGACGCAAAGATCGACACCTTGGCGTCACCGGAGGCCGGGCTCAGTTCATAGGCGCCCTTGGCCGACAGGTCGCCGCCCTGGGTGCGGACAGCCGGGACCTTCTGGCGCGACAGGACCAGCATGGACGGACCCTTTGCAGTCAGCGCGGCCTTCCAGCATTCGGCGGCTTCCACCATGTCGGCGGGGCGGAAAACATGCAGACCTGGCATGGCGCGGTATGACGCCAGATGCTCGATCGGCTGGTGGGTCGGACCGTCTTCGCCGACGCCGATGGAATCGTGCGTCATGACGTGCACGACCTTTACCCCCATTAACGCGCCGAGGCGAATCGCGGGACGCGAATAGTCGGAGAAGACAAAGAAGGTGCCGGCATAAGGCAGGACGCCGCCATGCAGGGCCATGCCGTTCATAGCCGCGGCCATGCCGAATTCACGCACGCCGTAGTGGACATAGCGGCCGCCGTAATTGTCGGTATCGAAGGCTGTCATGCCCTTGACCAGTGTATTGACCGAACCGGTCAGGTCGGCCGAGCCGCCAACGAGGGTTTCGATGACTGGCGTCAGGGTGGCCAGCGCCTTGCCGGAGCAGGAACGGGTGGCGTCGGCGGGCTTGGTGGCGATGGCGTCGGCGATATGGGCGTCGAGCACTTCGAAGGCATTGGCCGGCAGCACGCCACTCATGGCGGCGGTCAGTTCGGCAAATTTCGGATTGGATTTCGCCTTGTCTTCCCAAGTTTTGCGCGCCTTCGTGCCCTTACGACCCGCAGCCAGCCAGGCCTTTTTGACGTTTTCCGGCAAGGTGAACGGCTCGTGCAGCCAGTCCATATGTTCGCGCGCGGCCTTGATTTCGTCGTCCATCAGGTTGTAGCCGTGGCCGTGTTTGTCGCCTTCCTTGGCGCCGGCGCGACGCGACACGGCGGTCTTGCAGGCGATCAGGACAGGCTTGGTCTGTTGAGTGGCCCAGCGCATGGCAGCGGCGATCTTGCTGTGGTCGTGGCCGTCGATGGCCTTGACAACCCAGCCGGCGGCCTTGAAACGCGCCAGTTGATCACCGGTTTCGGCCAGGGTGGCGTAGCCGTCGATGGTGACATTGTTGTCGTCGAACAGGACGATCAGGTTGTTCAGCTTGAGGCGGCCGGCCAGGGAAATGGCTTCGTGCGACACACCTTCCATCAGGCAGCCATCGCCGGCGATGACCCAGGTCTTGTGGTTGACTAGGTCGTCGCCAAAGCGGGCATTGAGATGACATTCGGCCATTGCCATGCCAACGGCGGTGGCCAAGCCCTGGCCGAGCGGGCCGGTCGTGCATTCGACTCCGGCGGTATGGCCGTATTCCGGGTGGCCGGCGGTGGTGGAGCCCCACTGGCGGAAATTCTTGATGTCTTCCATCGACACCGACTTAAAGCCGGTCAGGTGGAGCAGCGAATAGAGCAGCATCGAGCCATGGCCGGCCGACAGGACGAAGCGGTCGCGGTCGGCCCAGTCGGGTTGCTTCGGATCGTATTTCAGGAACTTGGTCCACAGAACCGTTGCCACGTCCGCCATGCCCATCGGCATGCCTTGGTGGCCTGATTTGGCGCGGTGCACGGCCTCCATCGACAGGACGCGGATCGCGTCGGCCATCAGGACACCGGACGGCTTCAGCGGAAGAAGGCTTGTGGACATGGGTGAGTCTCTATTAAAGTGTTAATGTGGCAGGAGTCGGTGAGCCTTTAACCGAACTTCTCCCCAAAGTGTAGGTTATTAATGCGTCCCGGCGCGATTCTTTGGTCCGCTATCGGACGGATCAGCCGGCAGGTTTAAGGAGATCGGTCATGGAAAACGCGCACGCCCATCCCGGCAGCAGTCTCAACATAGCGGTGGATCGGCTGGATCGCGCCCTTGAGGCGCTGGAATCCCGGGTTCGCGCCTTGCAGGCCGGAGAGCCCCTCCCGGAATATGCCAGTGATGGAACGGGCGGCGCCAATGAGGCCTATGACCGGGTTCTGGCCGAACTGGAAGAGGCGCGCATTTCCAATGCGCAACTGGCGCAGGCCGCCAACGCAGCGCATGAAGCGCTGGGCGCGGCTGCTGCCAATATTCGTCAACTCCTGGCCAGTGAGGCAGCGTAATGGGTGAGGTCACGGTTCGCGTCAACAACAAGTCCTATACGGTTGGCTGTGCCGACGGTCAGGAAGGGCGCGTTCAGGAATTGGCGCGGAAATTCGACGAGCATGTCGAGATGGTCGTGTCGGATGTCGGCGCAATCGGCGAGGTGCGTCTGTTCCTCATGGCGTCGCTATTGATGATCGACGAAATGCAGGACCTGCGGGCGCAATTGGACGAAGCCAATTCAGCCAATGCCCGCATGAATGCCGGCGCGCATGAAATGGAACGCAAGGCAGCCTTTGCGATTGCCGATGCCGCCGCCCGCCTGGAACGCCTGATGGGGGCGTAGGGCACGCCTCCCTGAATGTCTGTGAGTTAAATCAGGCCAGGCATTTCGCCACGATGTCGGCGTCTTCTGGCGTATTGTAGATATGGAATGATAGCCGCAAGGTGTCGCCACGCCGGTCGAAACGGCAGCCGGCGCGCG
Organism: Asticcacaulis sp. AC466; assembly: GCF_000495815.1. GTDB lineage: Bacteria > Pseudomonadota > Alphaproteobacteria > Caulobacterales > Caulobacteraceae > Asticcacaulis. The sequence goes on from NZ_AWGE01000001.1 coordinate 626,771, forward strand.
TCAGGGCGGTCATCGTCTTTTCGATATCGGTCGGGATGTGGCACAGGGTGCCGCCCTTGGCTGTGCGATCTTCCGCATCGATCCGCGCGATCAGGGCGCGGTTGTGCACCAGAACGGTATCTACGCCGATCGCGGCAATGGTTTTGATGCCGCCAGTAGCCAGGATATAGGGGGCGACTGAAGGCGTACCGCCCCAGAACCGTCGCGCATCTGTCGCATAGCGGAAATCGCGAATGTCGAAGGCAAACGGATCTTCATGCGAAAACCATCCGACGTTCAAGGGGGTCAGATCGTCCGGGCACCAGAGGAAGCCTGCGCCCGGACCGCCGCACAGCCATTTGATGCATGAGCCGACCAGCGCGTCCGCGCGCCACGCCGATACGTCGATAGGCAACAGGCCAGCAGATTGCGCCACATCCACGATGCTGAAAATACCACGCGCCCGCGCCATTTCGGCGATAGCGGCGACGGGCGAGACGATGCTGGTATTGGAATGCACATGCATGACCACGACCACGGCGACATCCGGCGCCAGGGCGGCCTCCCAGGTCGCCACGTCGGCTGGATCGCCATCTGTCAGGCGAAAGCGGAAGCCCAGGCGCTGCGCCTGTTGTGCGACGAATCCCAGCGACGGGAAGGCCTGGGACGACATCACTATGGTGTCGCGCCCGTCGCGCGGCGTCAGGCTGGACAGAAGGGCAAAAAGGCCAGCCGATACATTGGGCTGAGGGCAATAGTCGTTGGCGCGCCCGCCAAGCAGACCGGCCAGGGCGGTGCGAAAGTCATCGATGGCATCCAGCCACAAGGGCCAGCTTTCGCCCGGCTTTGCCGCCCAGGGCGTGAAAAATTTCGCTTCGAATTCACCGCGCGTTGCTACGGGCAACAGGCCGGCGGAATGGCTGAGCAGATAGGGGCCGCCGGGCGGTAGGTCGAATAGATCGCTCATTCGGCGGCGCCCAGGCTTTCGCGGACCTTGCCATATGCCTGGCCCCAGGCATCGGTCATTTCGGCGCGCACCGCCCATAATTCCGGAAAGAATCGGTGGCGTGCGCCGGCATCGAGTAGTTCTACCGGCCGACCTTTCAGCGAGGCAGCGCCCATGCCGATGGAACGCTGGATCAGGAAGATATGGTTGGCGCGGAACTTGCCCATGCGCTCATCGAATTCCATCAGACATTCGGCGATGACATAGGCGTCGTCGTGCCGGTACTGGGTGTCGTAAATGTCGCGCACGCTGAGGGCGCGGCCGGTCAGGTAGACCGTCTCGAACGTCTCCCACAGTTCGGGTGGCATTTTCATCAGTGTACGGAATCCGGGCGATTCCTGGCCCGACCCGTTGCCGAGCTGTAGCCGGATTTGCTGATAATCATGCGGCGACATGGTTTCCAGCAGGTCGAGTTGTTCGCTCATCAGCTTCATGATCATGTTGCAACGGGAAAACAGCGTCACCACCTTGTGCGCGTGCCCGTCGCGCATGTGATCGTCGATATCGAGCAGGGTATGGATCATCAGCTTCATCCACAATTCCTCGACCTGGTGCACGATCTGGAATTGCAGTTCGTCGGCATTGACCATGGCGGGCATGGGCTTCTGGCACGCCAAAAGGTTTCCGGTATCGAGGTAAAGCTCGTAGTCGAGCCGGGCGGGGGCGGAAAGCAGGTCGTAATAGTGCTGGCGGTTCATGGTGAGGCTCCCTGTTGAGCCACGATAACGCAGGCTGGCGCGAACATTGTTTCTATTGTATCTCAATATCGCGCCAGATTGGAAACAAATGGCGTACTATTAAGCTTGTGGGGAAACAAATGGATCGGTTCGATGAAGCCATACTGCGCGCGCTTGAGGTCGACGGCCGCCTGTCCTTCGCGGAACTGGGCGAGCGCTCGGGGCTATCGAAAGCGCCGTGCTGGAAGCGGGTTCAGGCGCTGGAATCATCCGGCGTCATTCGCGGCTACCGCGCCGACCTGGATCCGGTGGCGCTGGGCCTATCAACACTGGCCTTTGTGCAGGTGACCGTGGCTTTCGATCGGCATGAGGCCTTCGAGCAGGCGGTTGCGGCGCATCCCGCTGTGCTCGGCTGTCACGCGACGGTAGGTGCGACGGACTATCTGTTGCGGGTCGTCATGCCGTCGATGACGGCGCTCGATGACTTCCTGCGCCAGAGCCTGTGGCGATTGCCCGGTGTCGAGCGGTTCACGACTACCCTGGCCATGCGTACGATCAAAGAGAATGGCGCGCTTATGCCGAACCTGTAAGGCGGCTTCAATCGCCTGTTCAGCATACAGGCCTATCCGGTTTTATAGATGTCCGGACTATAGCGTTCCATCAGCGTTTCCGGAAACAGCGGTGGATGGAAGCCGAACTTTGCATAGAGCGGGTGTTTGTCGCGTGTCGCCAGGGTAAACCGGCGCAGCCCCTGCAAATCTGGGTGCGCGAACACCGCCGTCAGCAACCGCGTGGCGTAGCCGTTGCCGCGGAATTCCGGCACGGTGAAGACATCGACGAGATTGGCGAAGGTGGCGTAGTCGGAAATCACGCGCGCAAACGCGATTTGCTCACCTTCCAGAAGGCCGGCAAAGCAAAGGGCATTCCGCATTGCCCTGTCGAACAGGTCGCGCGGAATGCCCTGAGCCCAGTTGGATTGCGCGTTGAGGAAACGATAGACCGCGGCGAAATCGATTTTTGCCGGGTCCGTCGTGACCTCGAAACGCAGCATTTATTGGGCGTTCGCGAAATGGGTGCCGACACCGAAGGTCTGCGCGTCAAGGCGAACCTGGACGGTCTGGACGATATCGTTGGCCGAGGTCGCGAGCATGACCTTGTAATAGCCTTCCGCGACCTTCCAGCTTTTGCTGGCCGGGTCGTAGGTGGCGACCATGCGCGGATCGACGTTAAGCGTCACCGTGCGCGACTCGCCGGGTTTCAGGTCGACCTTGAGGAAGGTGGCCAGGCGCTTTGGCGCTTCCCAGCCGCTGTCTTCAACCGGCGACACATAGACCTGAGCGACTTCCTTGCCTTCGACCGCGCCGGTATTCTTGACGTTGAAGCTGGCGATGAAGGATTGGCCCTTGGCTTCGGCGACCAGGCTGCCGAGCTGGAAGGTGGTGTAGGACAGGCCATGGCCGAACGGGAAGAGTGGCTTCAGGCCTTTTTTGTCGAACCACTTATAGCCAACCGCGGCGCCATCGATGTTGTAGTCGCTCATCGGGTGCGAATCGGCATCCAGCTTAGGATCACCTTCCAGCTTCGGGCGCGGGGTCTGGTCGAGCGAAGCGGGGAAGGTGGCAGGCAGGTGACCGGACGGATTAACCTCGCCGGTCAGGACACGGGCGATGGCTTCGCCGCCTGATGTACCAGGGTACCAGGCTTCGACGACGGCGCCGACGTTTTTCAGCCACGGCATGACGACCGGGCCGCCGGTTTGCAGCACGACGACGGTCTTCTTGTTGGCCTTGGCGATGGCGGAGATCAGCGCATCCTGGCCGTTGGGCAGGTTCAGGTCCGGCACGTCGATCGATTCGCCGGTCCATTGTTCGCCGAAGACGATGACGACATCGGCCTTTTTGGCGGCAGCGGCGGCAGCTTTGACATCCTTGCCGTCAAGATAGGTGACGGTGGCCTTGGTGCGGGCCTGAATACCCTTCATCGGTGACGACGGGTAATAGGTCTTGGGACCGGGGAAGCCGTTCGGCGCGAATTCATCCGGCACCGGCGAGCCGCCGACCGGATAGACCTGGGAAGAACCGCCGCCTGACAGGACGCCGACATCGGCGTGCGAGCCGACGATCAGGATGGAACGAGCGGTTTTTGACAGGGGTAGCAGGCCTGGGGTGTTTTTCAGCAGAACGATCGATTCTTCGGCGTCGGCCTGGCTGATCTTGCCGTTCTTGACGAAGTCGATGCGTGAGGACTGATCCCCTTTCACCGGATTGTCGAACAGGCCGACCGAGAACATGCCCCACAGGATGCGGCGTGCCATATCGTTGGCCCGGGCTTCGGAAACGTAACCGTTGTTGACGGCTTCGCGCAGGGCGCCGTCGAAATAGGGCGAGCGGTCGAACGCCCAGCCTGATTGCTGGTCTAGGCCCTGATTAGCCGCCTGGGTGGTTGAATGGGTCGCGCCCCAGTCGGACATGACATAGCCCTTAAAGCCCCAGTCGGTCTTCAAGACGTCGTTGAGCAGCCAGTTGTTTTCGCAGGCGTAGAAGCCATTGACGCGATTATAGGCGCACATCACCGAAGCGGGCTGGCCGATTTCATTGGCGATCTGGAACGCCAGCAGATCGGACTCACGGGCCGCCTTGTCGGAAATCTGGTGGTCCATCTGGTTGCGGTTGGTTTCCTGACCGTTGAAAGCAAAGTGCTTCATGGTCGAGATGACGTTATTCGACTGGATGCCCTTGATTTCGTTGCCGGTGATGACGCCAGCCAGCAGCGGATCTTCGCCGCCATATTCGAAGTTACGACCGTTGCGCGCTTCACGCAGAAGGTTCATGCCGCCGGCCAGTTGCACGTTGAAGCCGGACAGGAAGGCTTCATTGCCGATCATGGCGCCGCCGGCATAGGCGACGGCAGGGTTCCATGTCGCGGCCGTGGCGATGCCGGACGGCAGGGCGGTGCGGCTGCGCGGATTGGGCGAACGCTGGGTGGCGACACCGACACCGGCGTCAGTCTGCCACTGATTGGGGATGCCCAAACGCGGAATGCCCGGAACGAAGCCTGCCGAATCGGGCAGGCCTTCCTTCGGGAAGACGTAATTCTTGATGGGGGTCACCTGCCAGGTCTGGTTGGTCGAGAAATAACCAAAGGTAAGCTGGAGCTTTTCGGCCAGCGTCATTTCCTTCAGGATCAGGTCGGCGCGCACGGACGGATCGAGGGTGGCGTCCATCCAGGGACGATCCTTTGGCACTTCCGTCTTGGCGGCTGCGACGGCCGGCGCGTTGTTGGTGGCCTGAGCGAAGGCGACAGGTGACAGGGCGAGGGCGCCGATAAGGGCGGTCGTTCCGGCGAGGTGCGCCAGAAAGCGGTATGAGGTCATAAAGGTATCTCCCAAGTATGTTGCGTCAGGGCGCCTTGGTGGCGCCGCGTATTATTGCGGCCTGAGGCCGTACTGGCTTGCGTCGTTTATAGACGAAAAGCGTCTCGGCCAAAGCAAAAAATACGCCGCACCGACACAGGCCGGAGCGGGAGCGGTTCCAGCGGTGCTTAATCCGGTCAGAGTTCGCGCGCTATGGAATATTGCGCGGCAGGTCCTTTAGGCTATAGCCCGGTCCGAAGTCGAGAATGAAGACGGGGCCGAGCGCCACCGTCTGTGCGCCGGTGGCCAGTTGCAGGCTGGCGCCCGCCGTCCCGGCCGGATAGTCCTGGGTCGCCGTTCCAGTGACATAATGTAGCCGCCAGTCGGAAGTGAGGGTCAGGGTCTGCGTACCGATCTTGGTATAGGGAGCGGCTGTTTGCTGAATGACCGCAGGCACGGTGACGGCGCCTGGTGTAACGGCCTTCGCCCACACGGCCAGAAGGATGACATCGCCTTTCTGGATCGGCTTTGAGGTCACCGCCCCCACCTGGATGTCCCATGGGTTGGCGCCGACGCCCGCCGACGATACCTGAAAGGCGGCTCCGCCGTTGACGGTTGTGTCCTTTACCATTTGATGCTTTTCGCCGGTGCCATAGACGCCCCATTGGTCGGCGGCGGGATGGTTGACCATCCGGCTGGCGATATCAACGGCGGCTTCGGCATGCGGCGCGGCCACAACGGCAAGGGCGGCTAGGGCGGCGGTCACAAAGCGCATCATCGGTCAGACTCCCGTTACGTCTCAACATGTCTTTTATTGCTCTATGTCCGATGAAACAGGCGCGTCGTCAAGTTCTTGCGCTTATCACGAAAAGGCATAGTCTGCGGCGCGAATTTAACGGAAGACTATGCATGACTGCTGCACATACCGCCGCTTCGCCCGCTCAGATAGCGAGCATGGACCCCAAGGATGTCCAGCGTATCATCATCGGGCTGATGATGGTGATGCTTCTGGCGGCGCTCGACCAGACTATTGTGTCCACCGCCATGCCCACGATCGGTCGCGAACTGGGCGATATCGAGCATCTGCCGTGGATTGTGACGGCCTATCTGTTGTCGTCCACGGTGGTGACGCCGCTTTATGGCAAGCTGGCGGATATCGTCGGTCGGCGGACGACCCTGCTGATGGCCATTGCTATATTCCTGGTCGGGTCGGCGCTGTGCGGCCTGGCGGACAACATGTATTTGCTGATCGCGGCACGCGCTGTGCAGGGGCTGGGCGGCGGCGGTCTGATGTCGCTGGTCCAGACCGTTATTTCAGATGTCGTGACCATGAAGGAGCGGGGGCGGCTGCAAGGCTATTTTGCGGCCGTCTTCACGGCTTCGAGCCTGGGGGGGCCGGTTCTGGGCGGTTTTATCGCCGAAAAATTCCACTGGTCAGCCATCTTCTGGATAAATCTGCCGGTTGGCGCCCTGGCACTGTGGATTGTGTTCAAGGCCCTCCTCAAGCTGCCGCGCTATGAACGTCCGCACAAACTGGACGTATTTGGCGCGGCATTGATGGCGGTTGCCGCCCTGTGCGTCATGCTGGCGCTCAATACGCATGGTGGCGCGATCTATGGCGTTCCCGTATGGGCCTTTTATATGGCGTCTGTTGTCTTCTGGCTGTTGTTCGCGCTTCGCCTGCGCCTGGCGCCGGAACCGCTGATCCCCACCGACGTGTTAAAGAACGGCATTGTCTTGCGCGCCACTCTTATGTCCACCCTCGCCATGGGCGTCATGATGGGCATCGGTATCTACCTGCCGATCTTTTTGCAGATCGTCTATCATCTGGGCGCGACCCAGACCGGACTGGCGCTTGTGCCGATGAGTCTGGGGGTCGTGGCCGGCTCAATCGGCGCAGGGCGCTATATTTCCTTCACCAAGGGGCAGAAATACAAGCTTATGCCGATGATTGGCCTGCCGCTTGCCGCCTGCGTCTATGCCGTCATGGCCGTTTTTCCCGACCGGCTGCCGCTTTGGGGATTCGAATGTCTGCTGGTGGCGGCCAGTGCCGGACTGGGCACCGTCATGTCCGTCAGCATCGTCGCCATCCAGAACGTGGTCGAACGTCACCAGATGGGCACCGCGACCGGCATGATGAATTTTTTCCGCTCCTTGGGCGGTGCGCTGTTGGTGGCGGCCTTTGGCGCCATACTGTTCGGGCAAGTCTTCGGGCTAATGGGCCGTGAGGCCATCGCGGGCCTTACCCCGCAAGTCCTGGACCATCTCAAGGTGGTCGATCAGGCAGCGCTGATTTTTCGGCCTCTGTTCGGTTGCGGTGCGGCGGGCCTCGCTCTGGCCGCCATTACCTTGTGGAGCATGGAGGAGCGGCCCATCAAGGGGCGCGAGCCGGACATGGCAAAAATTATCGAGGAATCGCTTCCCGAAGCCATTCTGGAAGACGCAGATTTTTCCAAAAGACCCTGATTGCGGCCAGGTGTCGGCCAGATGCCGGTTCAGCGCCGTACCAGGGTGATGGCTTTTTCCGGGCAGGCCGAGACGCACAGGCCGCACGCCCGACAGGCATCGGCATTAACGGCAAAGGCTTGTTTCCATCCGTGCATGAAGCCTTTTAGGCGTGCCATTGTTCCCAGGTCTGTCCGGTCTTCCGGCGGCAGGATATCCAGCTCAAAGACGTTGTAAGGGCAGATCACGACGCAATCGGCCTTGCCCTCGCAGCGTTTCCGATTGATCTGCGGTGTAAATACACCAGCATCCTGTTTGCATTTGTCCACGGAATAGCCATTTTGCGAAGGGTTTTTTTTCGAAATTTATATGCCTTTAATCGTTTCGCCGTACGGTCATTGGCAATCTACAGCGTACAGAGCTTAGGCAAAATGCCATAGCTTTTTTTGACTAGAAGGTTCGTTTATGAACGCGCGTACGGCGTCTTACGCCAAATCGAATAATCAAACCCAACGCGATGTTCGTAATCTCGCCAATCTCGGTGAAACGGCGTCTACCAGCCGCGTATTGAACCTGTCCCAGATTTTTAACGTCGCCGGCCGGACGCCAGGTTATATATCTGCGCCATTTTTCAGGAATTCTCAGCTCAACAAGGCCCTGCTGATCAAGCATACTCTGCGCGCCACGGAACGCGAGTTGTTCAGCCGTCCGCGGCGCACCGCAACCAAGATTATCATGCCGTTCGATGCCGGCGATCTGCGCCTGGGCGGTCGGTCGATCTTCGTCAACCAGATCGGGTTTAACGCGTTCGTCAACAGCTATTTTAACGGTTCGGACCTGACATCCAATACCGATCTGCAAATCCTTCAACATCTGGATGAAATTCCCTCCCTCGACCCGTTCCTGGTGCGGGAGCATCTCGCCCGGTTCAATTTTCGCCCTGATCCGTGCTATCTGAAAATCTCACCTCATGATCTGAATGAGATGATTGGCTTTGCCAATGCCGAGATTGAGCACCTGGTTATGACCGCATTTGGCAAGGGCATGGAACAGGCGGCGATGAAGCTGACCTCCAAGATATTGGCCAATAATCTCGACAGCGATCTTGAGCCCCTCAAACAGACCTTCCGTATGAACGACGAGGATTTTTCCGAAGGCATGTTCTCGTGGCGTGGCTTCTTGTATTTCAAATGGCGGCAGACCCAGCTTCAGGCCGATATCAAGCAGGTCGTGGATGGTCTGCATAGCTACAAGACCATCGGGCCGGCGGAAGCCGGAACGCGGGAATACCTGGCCGAGGTTAGGCCGCGTCTGGCCAAAAAGATCATCGCCTCTATCGTTTCGACGCGAAAGACATTACGCGTTTATGACGAAGCCTATGCCGCCCTGACGCAGGGCGCCGATCCGGCACCGTTTCGCAAGTTCTTGATGAATGGTCCCTCCATGTTCTTCGAACTGGGCGAGAGCATCGGCATATTATCGCATATCGGCTCATTCTGGAGCTACCGGATGGGCGCCCGCATGGCGCATCTGCGCCTTTCGCCGGCTGAGTTTGCCGATATTCTGGTCGATTTTGAGGACAGCCTGATAAATGTGGAACTGCCGTCGGCCGCTTCGACCGCATTGCAGCTCTAAATCCAAGCCCACAGGCTTTTGTGCTGTGAAGGTGAATATAGATGCGCGGAAAAGGGAATACGCCTTGAGTTAGGCGGTGTGCGGGCCTATTATAGAAAGCGGCGGGTCTTGCTGCGGCTCGCGTGGCGATCAACAATCCTTCTGACCTTAATCACTTAGAACGGGGACTGTCCCTGGACTGGACCGTGGTCCTAACTACATGGTTCCCACCTGACTAGTCAGGTCTGAGAGGATTTAAACGCATCGACACGGTTCTATTGCGGCGCCGCCACCCTATCCCTGCCGCCCAGGATATTTCTTCGGCCGGTTTTTTGCCTGCGCGATTCCGGATATGAATTTTACCCCGTCTTTGTTAAGACAGGGAGGTCGACCGGAGAGTTGAATGCTCATAGCCGAACAGAAGCCGTTGTTGCGGAATGAAATGAAGCGCCGCCGCGCGGCTCTGGCTCAAGGAGCTCCGTTGGCGGGCGATGTTCTGGCTGAAACGGCTTCAGACACCCTGGATGCCCATGCGGGATGGCCGGACCCTGATGCGGTTGTCGCAGGCTATTGGCCCATCCAAAGTGAGATGAATCCGTTTCCGTTGATGCAGGCCTATGAATCGCGTGGCTACGGGCTAGCCTTGCCCTGTTTGGTTCCGGATGGCGACGCCTATAACATGATCTTCCGCCGCTTCCGGCTGGGAGATACATTGGTCGCCGGTCCGTTCGATATTCATCAACCGGCAGACAGCGCCGACGAGATATTGCCGGATGTCGTGCTGCTGCCCCTGCTGGCGTTTGATGCTCAAGGCTGGCGTTTGGGCTATGGTGGGGGATATTACGACCGTGCCCTGGCGCGGTTGCGTGAGAAAAAGGATGTGAAAGGTTACGGAATCGCCTTTTCCGATCAGCAACTTGCCGAAATACCGTTTGAAGTGCATGATCAGCCGCTTGATGGTATTTTTACCGAAAAGGGCATAATTCAGGTATGCTCGACGGTTTAGCCTCCACCTTGAGCGGGGCTTAGATTTGGATTTTTTATGCGTTTTGCTTTTTTTGGTGACGTGGTGGGCCGCGCCGGGCGCGATGCTCTAAGCGAACACCTGCCGGGTCTGAAGCGCAGGCTTGACCTCGAATTTGTCATCGTCAATGCGGAAAATGCCTCGGCAGGCTTCGGCGTTTCGGAAAATTCGGCGCGTCAGCTGTTCGACGCCGGTGCCGATTGCCTGACACTTGGCAACCATTCCTGGGATCAGAAAGAGGCGCTGACCTATATCGTGCGCGAACCGCGGCTGATTCGCCCGGTCAATTATCCGCCCCTGGCCGATGCGCCGGGCCGCGGGGCCAATCTCTTCGAAACCGCGTCGGGCAAACGTATCCTGGTCATGAACGTCCTGGGCCTGGTTCATATGGCGTCCATGGACGATCCGTTTGGTGCGGTCGACAAACAGTTGGAGGCCTGTCCCCTTGGGCTCGCCGCTGACGCCATTGTCGTGGACATGCATGCGGAAGCGACGTCGGAAAAGATGGCCATGGGCCATTTCTGTGACGGCCGGGCCACCCTGGTCATCGGCACGCACACCCATGTGCCGACAGCTGACACGCAGATATTGCCGGCTGGCACCGCGTATCAGACCGATGCCGGCGCCTGTGCCGATTACGACAGCGTCATCGGCATGGACAAGGAGGAGCCGCTGCGTCGATTCACGACGCGGATAGGCAAGGAACGCTACAAGCCGGCCTCCGGTCCGGCGACGATTTGCGGTGTCTATGTCGAAAGCGACGACCGTACGGGATTGGCCACGCGTATCGAACCGATCCGCGTCGGGGGGCGGCTGAGCCAGGTCATACCGCGGTCTGTGCAAGAGGCCGCCTTGACGAGTCTTTGAACGGCACGTTAAAAGCCGCTCATCTGCCGTAAGCCTGTTTTACGGCGTATCTTATTGATCATGCAGGACGGTAGTATGGCCGCAGGCCGAAGACCTGACCTGTGAGGGAGTTTTCATGGCCGGCCATAGTAAATTCAAGAATATCATGCACAAGAAGGGCCGCGCCGACGCCGCGCGGTCCAAGTTGTTTTCCAAGCTTTCGCGTGACATCACCATCGCTGCGAAGATGGGCATGCCCGATCCGGCGATGAATTCGCGTCTGCGCCTGGCTGTGTCGATGGCCAAGGCCGAATCAATGCCGAAGGACAATATCGAACGCGCCATCAAGAAGGGGGCGTCCGGTGAAGCCGACAACATGGAAGAAATCCGCTATGAGGGGCGTGGCCCCGGTGGCATCGGCCTGATCGTCGAAACCCTGACCGACAATCGCAACCGGACCGCTGGTAATGTCCGCTCCTTCTTCAGCAAGTTCGGCGGTCAACTGTCGGATACCGGTTCGGTCAGCTTCATGTTCGACCACCTGGGCGAAATCAAGTATCCGCTAAAGGCTGGCGATGCCGACACCATCATGGAAGCAGCCATCGAGGCCGGCGCGCAGGACGTGGAGACGGATGACGATCCGGAAGATGGCGGTCACACCATCTATACCGCCTTCGAAGACCTCAATGAGGTGGCGGAAAGCCTGACCAAGTCTCTGGGCGATCCGAAATCGACCGGTTTCGTGTGGAAGCCTCAGGCTCTGACGCCGATCACAGGTGACCCGGTTCGCACCCTGATGAAGCTAATCGATGCGCTGAACGACGATGACGACGTCCAAAATGTCTATGGCAATTTCGACATCTCGGACGAAGATCTGGAAGCGTTGGGCTAGCTCTATAAAAAGTTGCGAAAAATATCCTGATTGTGTAGGCAGTCAGGGTATTCTTTTATTATGGGGGCACGACATGCAAGGTACCGTACTTACGTTTCAACCAGAGACCAATACCGGGTTGATCAGCGGCCATAACGGTGAGCGCTATACGTTCAGCCTGATTGAATGGCAATCGCGCGACAAGGCGCCGCGCGAAGGAATGATGGTTGATTTCGAGATCGACGACAAGAGCGCCAAGCAAATCATAGTTATGAAAACGGCGCGTACCGGCAATAAATCCCGTGTTACCGCACTTGTGCTCGCCTTCTTCCTCGGTGGCCTGGGCGCGCACAAATTCTACCTCGGTCAGACCGTGTGGGGCGTTATCTACCTGCTGTTCTTCTGGACCTGCGTTCCGGCGATCGTCGCCTTCGTCGAATTTCTTATCCTGGCGTTCAGCACCGACGCAGCGTTCGACGCCAAGTACAACAACACCTGATCGGATTGTTGTCTGTTGTGAGCGTGTCGGATGGGTAACGCGTACTCCGACATTGCTCGCGCGAACAGATTCAACACTTTGCTTATTCACGGGACTGTGCGATTATCGCCGTTAACCATGTATTAGCACCTGGAAGGTGGGGGACTAGATGAAACGGTCGATCGTTATTTTGGCGGGACTCGGCGTCATTGGCGTGAGTCTGAGCGGTTGCGAAAGCTATTACGGTCAACGCTATCGCACCAGCTATGTCGATGTCCGGACCCAAAAGGAAAAGGCCGACCAGTGCGTTGCCGCGTTTGAACCGGATGGCAAGGCGCCGCAGGTCATGACCTACGATTCAAACACCAAGACGGAAGTCCATGTCAATCAGGATGGCCGTCGCGTCGACGTTACCGCCCAGAATGCTCAGGACAATACGTCGCTTGGTATGGGCGGTAAGGTTGGCGGTAAAATTCCAGATGCCTGCACCGATGCCGATCCCAATGCTTTGCCGGCCATTCGCAAGCGTCCCGACTATCACCAGAGTTGGGATCACAATTAGACGCTTTTCTGACTGAGATATAGAAAACCCGGATGGCGACATCCGGGTTTTCGTTTTCCCGGGTTTTCGTTTTCATCGTACATAACAAGAAGCCCCGACAGCGTACCGTCGGGGCCTTTGATCTAAGCAGGTGTTTGTTACGGTTTCGCGGGATTGCCGGAATTAAGCGCTGTATAAGCCTTGGGCCCCTCGGCGGACGCGACATTGACGCGCGGCCAGTATTGATCGAACAGGTATTGATCCTCTGCATCGCCTGGCACATCGAATTCAGAGCCCTTGTACCAAGGCGTACAGGTCCGCTCCGACGGATCGATAGCACCCCATTTCAGCGTCGGGCACCCGGCACCGTTTGGATCGACCTGGTTATCGACGGCACGAACTTCACCGCGACTGGATGCCAGAATGCCCGCCGTGCGAACATTCGCGATCTTGTTGCGGCCGATAAAGGCCGTACCGCGATCGACATTGATGCCGATTTCACGGGAAATGATGGTGTTTTCGATGATCCGTGTGCGGTTCAGTGACGACTGGACGCCATGGTCGCTGCGGGAAATCAAGGTGTGAGAGAGCAGAGCCTCACCCGCGCCGTCAAGGTGGATACCTTCGGCGAAGTACAGCACCTTCATGTCGTTCATGGTCAGGATCGACCCGGCGCTGTCCAAGCGAATATCGAGGCCGACGGCGCCGTCACCCCGTTCAAAGCCATGCCAATCGGCGAGTTGCTGAACGCTGACGCCCAGAATGGAAGAATCGCCCGCCAGGACGGCGTACAGGCCGCCAGCCGTCGTAGCGATTTCCGAATTCTCAGCATAAAGGGCGGCATTATTGACCGCCACGGCGACCGAACGCGTCTTGGCGATGACATGGGTCGCCTCGATCAGGTTCAGACGGCCGCCGGATTGATGCACGGCGGCGTTATTGCCTTGATAGCGGATTTGCGAGTTCTGAATGGTCAGTTCACCGCCCGCACCTTCGACGCACGCGGCTTCTTCGCCGCGCGGGCTGGAGAAATAGACGTCTTTCAGAATCACCTTGTCAGCCTGGGGCGAAATGCGCAGGCAATTCTGACCGGTCGGGGCGACGAGGACGGGAATCTGCTGCGGTCCATACCCTTGCCCCACGATCGTGATCGAGCGCTTGATATCGAGGCTGGCGACGCAGGAGCGGTTCTTCGCCTTCAGATACAGCACGCCGCCGGACCGGATGCTGTCGGCCACGCGTTCGACATAGCCCGGGCTAGCGCGGTCGCAATCGATCACGGCATCATAGCGATTGCCGCGATAGCCATAGTAGCGGCCGTCGTTGCGATAGTGGCGTTGGCCGCCACAGGACCGCAATTGTGCGTCAAGCAGCATGCCGAAGCACGGACGAATGGTCGCGTTGACCCGGGCGGCATTATTGCTTTGATAGCCGTCGGCGGCTGCGGTTTGCGGCAGGACGACGGTCAGCAATAACGCCGCGAGGCCGAGACCGAGGGCCTCGCCTTTCGAATTGTCTTGGCGGTCTTTACGCATCCACATGCTTGTTTTCCTTGGACCCCGGACAGCCCTCAGGACGGCCCGACAAACTCTGCTTCCAGAACATTCCCGGTCGCTCTGACCGGAAGAACGCTTTAGACTTTTGTTTTATGCGCGTTTTCCGGAAAGCTTGTCGCGCCTTCCGGAAAACGCTTTAGCTTTCAGGCGTACGCGAAACCTGGGCGAGAACCGCCTGGAGGCGACCGGCCGACGGCTTGAATCCGGCCAGCGCCGCGTCAAGCTGCATCACCACCGCCTCTGCCTTGTCCTGATCAGCCACACCTTTAAGACCAAGGTCAAAATAGGTGGACATGGCGTAACGGGCTTCGGGCGATCCCTGTCTTTCGGCCTGCTGATACCAATAGAAGGCGCGGGCATAATCGACTTCGACGCCAACGCCTTCGGAATACATGACCGCCAGGACCAGTTGCGAGCGCGAATCCCCGTTGACCGCCGCCATTTGAATGGCGCGCAGGGCATCGGTATCCGTAAAGCGCTCGCCGCCTGGACGGCCCGTCATGTTACGCAGGCCGGCAATCGTCTGCTTCGGCACTTCGTCCGGTGACAGGCAGGCCTCATGCAGCAGGTTGAGATAGTCGAGAGCGCGTACGACATGAATGAAGGGGAGTTCGCGCAGTCGCGACAAGGCGTATGAGGCGCCATCGTCCGGACGACTTTCATCCGAATGCGGCACACCGCCCCCAGGCGCCTCTGGCGGATAAAATTCATATGGCGACACCCACCGGCGGGCCTTGGTTTCGACGAAGGAGGCGTAACGGGCGCGCGACGGTGCCGATTTTTCGAAATCCTTCAGCAAAACATAGGCGCCGACATCGCCGGTTTCCGAAGCCTTGTAATTGTAGAGATAGGCATCGACGTCCGACCGTTCGAACAAGGTGCGGACATTGGAGGCGCCGTAGCGCTGACCGCGCATCATCGCACGAATGGCCTGAGGGTTGTCGGCCGGTTCGCCCATCGGGCCATACTGATCGTCATACAGGCGACCCAGCGTACGGAAGCCTTCTGCCCCCAAGGTCGATTGAATATAGATCACCCGGTCGCGCACCTTGTCGCGTTCGCCGGAGTCCATCATCGACAGCTCATTGTCGAGCATACGGTAAGCGCGTTCCCGTTCGAAGGCGCGGCATTTGTCGTAACGCGACGCCAGCACGCCGCCGCGCGGGTCCATAGCGCGGCTCATGGGAGCGTAGCCCTGTTGATTGGCGAGCGCCATGACCAGCCAGACCGAAGATTCGATGTGGTCTTCCAGGTTCTTGTCGCTGGTGTCGGTTGCGGCATAGCGACTGGCCAGCTCAAGCTGTGCGAAGAAATCATTGGCGAAGGCAAGGTGGCGGTAATAGCGGACTTCGCGTTCCTGGCCGTTGAAGCCCTGTGTCTGGAAAGGCGCGGGGGGGCGAGGGCAGGCGTAATTGCCGTCGATCCCCGCTTTCCTGCCGTTCAGCCAGGGCCAGTCGCGAACATCGCAACCCGACAGGGATACTGCGGCGCAGAGACCAGCCGCCAGCGCCGTCCATGATCGCATGGACGCCTTCTGGCTTTTGAAGACCTTCCCAACAGCCCCCCCAAGGGTGCGCCAGGCGGATCTGGTCTGATCACATTCTGACATCAGGTATCGCTCCGACACTGTCGGCAAAAATATGGTTAATACGACTACTGTTAAGGATTATGAAGACTGTCAAGCTTTGGCCCCCCGAACACCTGCATGCAGAACTAAATCTCGATAAGCGTTGCCAGATTGTCGCGCCGAAACGCGAAAGCCCCTCGTAACCCGTACCCCGTGCCAATCGAACGCGCACGTTTGCATCATGCGTCAAAAGCAGTAGCTTGGCCAGAGAAAAGTGTTAATAAAGCCGCCCTTGCCGTCGCTTTCGCGCCCGTTTCTCGCTATGCGTGCCAAAGCGCGCACCATCGCCGGACAAATACGCCTGTTGGGCGAATATCAGGAGACAATAGTGAGCTATATGGTTAATTCATCCTCGACAATGCTGTCTAAAGGCGAAAAATATCAAGAAGTTATAAGGGATGTTCTGGCGGTTCTGGACGGTGAGCCTGATGTAACCGCCCGCATGGCCACTTGTGTCAGCCTGCTCAACCAGGCCTTCGACGCTTGGTTCTGGACCGGCTTCTATGTCGTGGACAAGGTTAAGAAGGCCGCCGGTATCGACGAATTGGTTGTCGGGCCTTACAATGGCACGCTGGGGTGTCTGCGCATCGCCTTCGGACGCGGGGTTTGCGGCGCTGCGGCAGCTACGCGGACAACGCAGGTCGTGCCCGATGTCCATCAGTTCAGCGATCATATTGCCTGCGATTCGCGGTCCAATTCCGAAATCGTCGTGCCGGTGTTTGACAAGAATGGCGAATTGATTGCGGTCTTCGATTCCGATTCCGAAAGCTTCGGCACCTATGACGACGAAGACGCGGCCAATCTCAAAAAGCTGATGGCGGCGGTTTTCTCTATCTGAATTCGGCGGCCCCATTAGGCCTGGTTGCGTAACGCCGGGCAAAACAATCGTGGCGCGCCGCCGTTTCGCCTTGAGCTTTTCCGGCTTAACGGCTAAACCCCTGCGACCTCAAGACATTGCATTTTATGAAGGGCGCACCTCTCCATGGCGCAACAGTACATTTTCCAGATGCAGGGCCTGACCAAGCATTACCCGGGCGGTAAGAAGGTCTTCGAAAATATCTGGCTCAGCTTCTATTCCGATGCCAAAATCGGCGTCGTCGGTGTCAACGGCTCGGGTAAGTCCACCCTGCTGAAGATCATGGCTGGCATCGACAAGGAGTTTTCGGGTGAGGCTAAGGCCGCCGAAGGCACCAAGATGGGCTATCTGGAGCAGGAGCCGCACCTCGACGACAGCCTGACCGTGTGGGAAAACGTCATCGCCTGGTGCGAGGAGAAAAAGACGTTCGACCGCTTCAATAAGGTGGCCGAACTGATGGGCGAGGAATATTCCGACGAGCTCATGGACGAAATGAACAGCCTGCAGGAAAAGATCGATGCGGGTGATTTGTGGGATATCGATAGCCGCATTGAAATGGCGATGGACGCTCTGCGCTGCCCGCCCAACGATGCCGGCGTAACCAAGCTGTCCGGCGGCGAAAAGCGTCGCGTCGCCCTGGCCCGCCTGCTGCTGTCGAAGCCCGACATGCTGCTGCTCGACGAACCGACCAACCACCTGGACGCGGAATCGGTTGCCTGGCTTCAGCACCACCTGGAAAATTTCCCGGGCTGCGTCATCCTCGTCACCCACGATCGTTACTTCCTCGATCAGGTTACCAAGTGGACCCTGGAACTCGACCGCGGCAAGGGCGTGCCCTACGAGGGCAACTATTCCGGCTGGCTGGAGCAGAAGCAAAAGCGCGTGGTTCAGGAACAATCCGAATCCGAAGCGCGCCAACGTGCCCTTACCAAGGAACTCGAATGGGTCCGCTCCGGTGCCAAGGCGCGTCAGGCCAAATCGAAGGCCCGTCTGGCGGCATATGATGACATGGTGCGCGAACAGGAAAATTCGCGCGCGGCGCAAAGCTTCGCCACCATCCAGATTCCGCCCGGGCCGCGCCTCGGCAACGTCGTCATGGAAGTGACCGGACTGGAAAAGGAATTCGGCGACAAGCTTCTGTTCAAGGATCTGAGCTTCCGCCTGCCGCCCAACGGCATCGTCGGCGTCATCGGGCCCAACGGCGCCGGCAAGTCGACCCTGTTCAAGCTGATCACCGGCCAGGAACAGCCCGACGCCGGCACGATCAAGCTCGGTGAAACGGTGAAGCTTGCCTATGTTGACCAGTCGCGCGACGATCTGAACCCGACCGACACGGTCTGGCAAGCCATTTCTGGCGGCACCGACATCATGATTGTCGGCAAGAAGGAAATCAATTCGCGCGCCTATGTCGGCGGTTTCAACTTCAAAGGCGGCGACCAGCAGAAGAAGGTGGGGCTGCTGTCCGGCGGTGAGCGCAACCGCGTGCACCTGGCCAAGACCCTGGCCGCCGGCGGCAATGTCATCCTGCTCGACGAACCGACCAACGACCTGGATATTGAAACACTTCAGGCCCTGGAAGAAGCGCTGGAAGAATTCGCCGGTTGCGCCGTCGTCATCTCCCACGACCGTTGGTTCCTTGACCGTCTGGCCACGCACATCCTGGCCTTCGAGGGCGATAGCCACGTCGAATGGTTCGAAGGTAACTTCGAAATGTACGAAGAAGACAAGAAGCGCCGCCTCGGCACGGATAGCTTGATCCCCCATCGGATCAAGTTCCAGAAGTTCACGCGCTGATCGCTGGCAATTGGTGCAAATAAAGCCGGGTCATTTACATGGCCCGGCTTTATTGTATCGGGATATCCGATGATTACTTAGCCAGAACTGGGGCGGGATCGACGCGGTCGATGCGGTCGAAGAGGGCTTGGAGGCTTTGGGCGTGACGGGCGAAATCCGGACCGTATACATCGACGGCGATATCTGGTGCGAATCCTGTGCCTTCCGCCCAGTAGCCGTCCGCGGTTTTGTAGATTTCCGCTGAAAGTGTGAAGCGCCAGCCGTCCCCCAGCGGCTTTTCGATCCGGTCGGAAAGTGCGCCACGGGTCGCGGTGCCGACCTGAACAACCTGGGGCAGGGCTTTCATATAGGCGGTGAAGGTCTCGCCGGAACTGACGGTGATGTCGCTGGTTACCAAATAAACGGGACCGAGATAGCGCGGACGATCCGATGGCGACAGATAAAAGGGTTGAGGCGCGGTTTGCGGGCTGCCCGCCGGCTGTTTTGTGTAACTCAGTGTTTTTTCGGAGGCAAACCGCTGGGCGATTACGCGGGCGATCGCGTCGTAGCCGCCGCGGTTGTTGGACACATCGACGACGACCGCCTTGGCGCCCGCGAACGCTTGCATGGCCTCGTCCAAGGTCGCGTTCAAGGCCTCGGTATCCCACGGCGCGGCCTTTTCGTCGAACCCACCCATGGTCAAAACATTCAGATAGCCGATATCGCCGACACGGCCCCAGAACAGGCGCGAATTGCCGGCCTGATGGCCCTTACCCTTGAGAAGATCTGTCAGGATGCCCGTGCGCCAAGCATTTAGCCAAACCTTGACGGCGGCGGGACCGGTCTTTCCGTCTAGCGTCAGAGCACCGACGGCCTTGAGCGTGCGCGCTTCGCCGGGGTCCAATTCCATCGGCTTGCCGTCCACCGTGCCATTCAGCTTGCTGTGCGGGTCGTCAAGCGCCGCGAAGATCCGTGACAGGCCGTCCCAGACCTGTGCGTCGGTATCAAAATGCGGATATACCTTACGCACGCCGGCGATCAGAGCTGGCCAATCGACGTTGCGCCGTTCGAATGAGGGATACCACGCCGTCAGAGTGGCGGTGGCGAACTGGAAGCGCATCTCTGGTGTCAGCGGCGTCTGATGGGCGCAGGCTGGAGGCAGGGCGTCGGTACGGCTGGCCATATCATACCACAGGCCGAACTGTTCGTCTGGATCCTCTTCGGGCCGCCCGTCGCGCAAGCACAGGCCGCCGGCTTCATGATAAAGGCTCAGGCGGGATGGCGTAATCGCCAGGATGTAGCCGTAGCCTTCCGAGCGCCAGATGCCGGTGATCTCCGCACTATAGCCCGCTTCCGTCTTAACAGGCTGAAACGTCGCGGGTGTTTCAGCGCAAACAGCGCCTGCGTCGAGGCAAAGGCTCAGCGCTACAATAAAAAGCGCGCGTCTGATCATGCTATCCCCCTTTAAAGCCCCTTTTCAAGGAAGCAGATTAACAGACTGTCCATTGTCATGTTCGGCGTTTTTCGTATCTGTAACGCACGAATACGCCATGATATATGACATTCATTGCGTATTTCGCCACATGGGAGTTCACTGCTTGGATGATTTTGACCGCAAGCTACTGGATGCCGTCCAGGTTGATTGCAGCTTGTCGCATGCCGAACTGGGCCGTCGCGTATCGCTGTCAGCGTCGGCCGTCCGCCGCCGACTGGCCGCGTTGAAATCCCAGGGTATTATCGCGGCGGAGGTGGCCGTGTTGGGCCAAGGCGCCGAAACGGGGATCACGGTTGTCGTCGCCGTCATTTTTCATCAGGAAACCGTTGAAGGCTATGCGGCCTTTCGCACTCGGATGCTTCAGGATGAGCGTGTGCTGCAATGTTATTCGGTGGCGGGCCAGTCCGATTTCATGCTGGTGGTGGCGGCCGCGAGCCCGCCCGACTATGAAGCCTGGGGTGAAAGGGTATTGATGGCCGACCCCGTCGTCCGGCGTTATGACAGCTTCGTGGTCTGGTCGACGACCAAGTTCATTACGCGACGGCCCTTGTTTGGCACATAAAAAAAGCGCCGATGTTGCCACCGGCGCCGATCTCGCGATGAAGCGGCCTCAGTTGTCGTCGCCATCCTGATCGACCGATCCGGAGCCCGAAATGGTCGTATCCAGCTTGGCCGGCTTGGTGGCCAGATCGACATTACCCGAGCCGGAAATATCGATCTTGGCATTGCCGGTGGCGAAAATGTCGGCATTGCCCGAGCCGCTGACCGTGACGGTCGCATCCTTGGCCTGCAGGGCGGCCAGGTCGGCATTGCCATAGCCCGACAAATTGACCTTTAAGGCGTTCGTCTTGCCCACGGCATCGATCGAGCCGCTGCCGGAGAGGATGACATCAAGGGTAGGCTGGTCGTAACCCCGGATGCGCAGGTTGGCGTTGCTGGTCAGTTCGAACCGCTTGACCGACGGTGTCGTGATGGTGATACGCGCCTCCTGGTCGTTGGACTGAGTGTCCCAGCCATCACGGGTCCAACTGACGCGCACGATTTCCTTATTGCTCTTGTCCAGTCGGGTCAGCCGACCGTTTTCCACCTTGATGCGATCGATTAGGGACTGCGGCCCGGAAATGCTGACCGAAGCGGTGGCGCCTTGGGTGTATACGACGTCGGCGGGAAAATCGACGGCGAGAAGATCACCGCCGGTCCATGGCAGATCACGTGTCACTGTCGGTTCGACCTTGGCGTCGGCACCATTGGTGTAGCGCATATGATGGCCATCCTTGATCATTGCCCAGGTCCAACCGGTGGTGTCGACCTGATGACGGATAAGGGCGGCGGCGGCGGCGATGCAGACCAGCGATGCAATAAGTGCCACGCCGGAAAAGAGGAAGAGTTTGCGGATCATGGTCGGTTCCTTAAGACTCGAGGGCGGGTTTGAGCACGCGGTAGTGCAGACGGGCGAACCAGACCAGGCCGTTGACCAGCCAGATGGTCAGGGCCAAAGCGAGCGCGCCGATGGCGGCAGACCCCAGCATCACGCCGCAGCCAGCCAGAAGTGAGGCGAATACGCCACCGGGCAGACCCATGAACGGACCCGCCGCGAAGAGGGTGCCGCCGGCGATAAAGGCGCCGATGGCGGCGGCGAAGATGCCGATCAAGGTCCCGAATACGCCGCCGGCCAGCGGCAGCAGCACCAGGATATCGAGAGCGCCTAAGCCCAGTATGCCGATAATGGCCGTGGCAGCGGAGGATGGCGTCTTGGCCTCGTCCCAGCTTTTTACGCCGGCTTCGGCGCGCAGTTCGCGGGCCAGGCGGGTCGGGTCGCCCAGGGCTTCGGCCACTTCGGATTCGTTACGTCCGGCCGCGGCGGCATCCTTGAAGTGCGCCTCGTAGTCGGCCATGATTTCCTTAAGGGTCGCCGGCGGCAGGCCTCTCAGGCCCTGGCACAGCTTGTCGAGAAATTCGATGCGGGTCATGGATCAGGCCTCTTCAACGGTTGTGGGCTGGGTTTGGGGGAGGGCATCGAGCAGGGCGTCCACCGCGCCGGCAAAGCCGCGCCATTCAGTGGCTTGGGCCGCCAGCGCGGTGCGACCCGCGTCGGTCAGTTTGTAATATTTGCGGCTGGGGCCGGCAGGGGATTCCACCATATAGGTGGCAACCAGACCATCCGACTGCATGCGGCGCATCAGCGGATAAATCGTGCCCTCACCCATCCCGATGGCTTCGGACAGGTGGCTGGCGATCTCATAGGCGTAGCTTTCGTTGCGCGCTAGCACCGCCAGCACGCATAGGCCGAGAACGCCTTTTTTGAGTTGAATATCAATGGTTTCAGGCATCTCGTTTCCTTTGACGCGCTTCGAATGTGTCGCGGCCGGGGAGGAGACCGCTTGCTTATTGAATATGGCAAGCTACCTTTCTATGCAAGGTATATATCATTAAATAGTAGTAAGGTTGCCGCAAGGCCTTTACCATAAGGGAGTCTGAAGACATGGCGACACCATCGCCAGACACAGAAGCTGTGCGGCGTCGCTGTCGCGTCATTCAGTCTTTGTAGGGGGCTCGGCGCGGTTAGCCCACGTGGAAGACGCAGTCGCCGCGCGATAAGTTTTTTAGGCCATATTGAAGCGCTGGGCGTCTTTCAAGGCGTTTTCTGCCATGGCGCGCAGACCCGCATGGTCCGGCTTCATGGCGGACAGGTCGGCGAAGACCTGCTGGGCCTTCTTGTACAGCGGACCGGCCTGATCGTAGGCCCCTTGCATCTCGCGGGCCTGGGCGAAGCGCGCCAAGGTAAGGGCGTAGGTCGATCGGACGCCGACATCGTCGGGCCGAAGATTGGCGTTGGTTTCGTGCAGACGGCTCAATTCTTCCAGAGCATCACCGGCCGCCTTGGCGTCCCCGGCCTTCAGCTTGAGGTCGGCATAGGGTGCCAGCAATTCGGCGCGTGTAGCCGGATCGCTAATAACGCCCAATGCCCGGCTGATGACGGGGGGCTGCTTTACCGTGTCGCCGGCCATCTGATAGCGGCGGGCGAGATAGAGGTGGATGTTGGCATCCGATGGATCGAGTTCCGACACATGCTCATAGGCAGCCATCGCCTTGGTGTCGTCGCGGCCCATATGCAAGGCGCCGGCAATCCGCCACAGCTCGGCGGCGCCAGCATGGTTGCCGGCAACGGCGAGTGCGTCGGCATGATTAGCCAGGGCTGTTGAGGCAGCAGACAGATCGCCCGACGCGATCAGCTGAAAGGCGCGGACAGCCTGGGGCGACTTGTCATAATAGAGATGCGATATCCGCGTGCGCAATTCATCGGCGGCGATAGCGCGCGTGGCGTCAGGCCAGACGGAAAGAGCTGTCTGGACGGCCTGTCGGATTTCGGCTTCGTCGTCGATGACGGCCGGTTCGGCAATTGCGGGCTGAGCGAAGGCCTCGGTGGGGATTGGCTCAGCGGGAGTAGGCATAGGGAAAGCCGTGGCCGGCATGACGTCGTCGACGACTTCCGGTGCAACGGGGGGAACGTCCGTGACCACTGGGTGGCCGGTTATATCGCTTTGCGGTGCGAAGCGCATGGCGGAATTGATGACCGCATTTATGTCGCCCGGTGGCGCCTGGGTGACCACGTCCGGCGTTTCACGCAGCAAGGCGGCTTCGAGCGGGTCGTGAGGGGCCTCAACGGCCGTCTCGGTACGCAGCGGGATGATTTGCGCCGTCGGTGAGGTGATCTGCAGGCCATGCGTTTCGGAAAGCGCGGCGGCGGAATCGAACATAGGCACTTCATCGAACCGGGGCGCTTCGTCTGGCGCGACCGTTTCAGGCTGACGGGTCATGAAAGTGTCAGAGGCGTTATCGGAAAACGCGGCATGATCGGTGAAAATGGCGGGTTCCAGAGATTGGACGCCGTGGACTTCGCTGTCATGGTGCTGAAGCGGCTGTACCGGAGTCTCGACCCCGGTATGGGTTTCCATAAATGGCGGTTCCGCCGCCATGGGGCGGGACTCCGCACCGTATGACTGCATGCCGATGGTTTCAGCCGTGAAGCGCAGATTGCCGCGGCCGTCGCTGGCGCGCGTGGCGGTCTGGATGTCGATGGCGGGCGCTGCCTCCAGCTCGATATCGGCCGGCAGGGAGGGCTGGCTGCGACGTTTGGGGGCACCGGCCGAAAATAGGCTGCGGAATGTGCCAATCAGGCCGATGACGAATAGGAAAATACCGGCGGCGAATAAAGCGGCCCACAGGGGCGAAATGCGTGCCTGGTCGATCCAGTCTTCGATATGCGGATCGTACAGGGGGGCATCACCCTTATAGAGGGCAAATGCGGCCAAGCCCATTGCCAGAACGGTCAACATCAGGAAACCGGCCGGGCCGGTTTTACGCCGCTCCACAACACCCTCTCCATAAGACGTAGTCGAACTGCTCATACGGCCCCCGCAACGCTAATCTTGACAAAACATTAACCTCAGCTTTCGCCTTATGGCAAATCTTTACTGGCAGACCTGTGCCAGAAAGGCGAAATTTGAGCGCTACAGCGGCGGTTGTGCAACTTTTCGGCCAAGGCGGTGCCGCGGCCGCGTGAAAGGCTTGCACGAGCAGAAGGTTGCGGATACAAGCGAACATATGAAGAACGTAGTGCGCATATTGGGGCTCGATCCCGGCCTGAGGCGGCTGGGATGGGGGGTGATCGACGTCGAAGGTGCGCGCCTGTCGTGGGTGGCGCACGGGGTCATAGAGCCGCCAACCGACCTCGATATGTCGGTGCGTTTGCTCCATCTCTTTGACGAATTGACCGCCGTCATCGCCGAATGGACGCCGGATGAAACGGCGATCGAAGAAACCTTCGTCAATATGAACCCGTCATCTACGCTGAAGCTGGGTCATGCACGGGCGGCCGCCATGCTGGCCGCGGCAAAATCTGGCTTGTCCGTGGCCGAATACGCGGCGCTTGACATCAAGAAGTCTGTGGTCGGTGCGGGACGGGCGGACAAGGATCAAATTCTTTTCATGATCAAGCGCTTGCTGCCCAAGGCGAGCGGTGTCATGAAGGCAGACGCGGCAGATGCCCTGGCCTGCGCCATAACTCATGCGCACAAACGAAAAATGAATAGCTTAAAGAGGGCCTTGGCGTGATAGGCAGACTGCGTGGCATATTGCTTGAAACCACGGACGAAGACGTTCTGATCGAATGTGCCGGCGTCGGCTATATTGTGCGATGCGGAGTGCGGACCATCGCGGCTCTGCCGGAATTGGGAGCCGAGGTTATCGTCCACATCGATAGCCAGACGCGCGAGGACGGCACCCGTCTTTATGGCTTTCTCAACAAGGACGAGCGCAAGGCGTTCGAGGCCTTGCAAAGTGTGCAGGGCGTGGGGCCAAAGGCGGCCCTGGCTGTGCTCGATGTCCTCACCCCGCAGCAACTCGCCCAAGCCGTCGCGC
Organism: Asticcacaulis sp. AC466; assembly: GCF_000495815.1. Taxonomy (GTDB): domain Bacteria; phylum Pseudomonadota; class Alphaproteobacteria; order Caulobacterales; family Caulobacteraceae; genus Asticcacaulis. Next base: position 652,332 of record NZ_AWGE01000001.1, read on the forward strand.
ATGAGGACAAGACCGCCGTATCGCGGGCATCGGGCGTCGGACCCAAGCTGGCACAGCGCATCGTTATCGAACTGAAGGGCAAGGTGCTGATGAGCGCCGAATTTGGCCCGATCGTGACGGCGCCGGCGGGCGTGGCAGTCAGGACGACCGTAAATGGCGAAGCCGTGGCGGGCCTCATGGGGCTCGGGGTTTCGGAACAGCAATCGCGCATCGCCGTTGAATCGGCGGTGAAGCAATTGGGGCCAGAAGCGGAATTGGCGGCGGTTATTCGCGCCTCGCTGAAGGCTTTGGGCAAGTAGTGGGCGGGCAAGTAGCATGGCGCGATTGATTTCAGGCGAATCTGACAACGATTTCGAAGAGCGCGCCCAGGACCGCGCCCTGCGGCCGCAAACCTTCGACGACTTCGTCGGCCAGGCGCCGCTTAAGGCCAATCTGAAGGTGTTCGTCGCGGCGGCGGCGACGCGCAAGGAGGCGCTCGATCACGTCCTGTTCTACGGGCCGCCGGGATTGGGCAAGACGACATTGGCCCAGATCGTCGCCCGGGAATTGGGCGTCGGGTTTCGCGCCACGTCTGGGCCGGTCCTGGCGAAGGCGGGGGACCTGGCGGCGATCCTGTCGAACCTGGAGCCCAATGACGTCTTGTTTATCGACGAAATTCACCGCCTCAACCCGGCGGTGGAGGAAATCCTGTATCCGGCGATGGAGGACTATGTCCTCGATCTGATTATTGGCGACGGTCCTGCGGCGCGCACCGTACGTATCGATCTGGCGCCCTTCACCCTGGTGGGCGCGACGACGCGTGCGGGTCTGTTGTCCACGCCCTTACGGGATCGCTTCGGCATTCCGCTTAGGCTGGAATTTTACACTCCGGAGGAATTGGTGCGTGTCGTCATGGGCACCGGGCGCAAGATGGGCGCCGTTGTGTCCGAGGACGGCGCTCTGGAAATTGCGTCACGCTCGCGCGGCACGCCACGCGTGGCTGGCCGGTTGCTGCGTCGGGTACGGGACTTCGCCCACGCAGAAGGCGCTGAGATTATCGACCGGAAGGCGGCGGCCAAGGCGCTGGCCCGTCTGGAAGTCGATGCGGTCGGCCTCGATCATTCCGACCGTCGCTATCTGACAGCGCTAATTGAAAACTACGGCGGTGGTCCAGTCGGCCTGGAAACCCTGTCGGCCGCGATTGCGGAAGCCAAGGACGCGGTCGAGGACATGATCGAGCCGTATCTGCTCCAGCAAGGCTTTATCCAGCGTACCCAACGCGGTCGGACGGCCTGTGCGCGCGCCTATCTGCATCTGGGCCTGACGCCACCGGCGCAACCGCCGTCATCGCCGGACCTTTTTGACAGCTAGATTGCACAGATAATCGTGGCAAGACGCGCTTAAAAGCAAGGAAGTAGAGCGCCGATCAGATTCAGTCAGATCGGAATAGGCTCTAATGGGGCAGCATGCCTTTTTCGCCGCCGTTGAACATGAACCAGCTAACGGCCAGAATAATAGCCAGCAGGGTCAATGCGATAAGTCGCGTATAGCCGCTTTTCTTCATTGGCCAATCCCCCTTATCAGCCCGTCTTCATGAGCGCTTCGCGGATCGGCAGGAAGCGGTCGTTGAACGGAAGGATGCCGGCGCCGCGCGCCGCCGCATCGACGGCCAATTCGGCGCGTTTGACCGGCGATATCGTCTTGATGCGATGTTTGAAAGCATCGAACTTCGCATTCAGACGTGCGCACAGTTCTTCGATATAGGTCGCGGGCATGCGCCCCCCGATGAAATGCGCTTCTGGGTTGATAGCGCAGCTCATGACAAGGAAGGGCTCAAACAGGTGTTCGGCGGCGCGGTCCAGCCAGGCCTCGACCGTGGCCTGGGCGGCGGGCGACAGGGTTTCCAGGTCTTCGGGCGTCGATACCTCGAACCCGGCTTTGCGCAGGTAATCATAGAGCGAATAGAGCGACACCATGTCTTCGAGTGAATGGGCGTGACCGGTCTCGTCCTTGACGGGCAGGAAGCCGATTTCACCGGAGCGTCCGTCGGCTCCGCGGTAATAGTGGCCGTCGATGACCAGGCCGCCGCCCAGGCCGGCGCTGATGATGGTATAGATGAAACTGCGATGACGCAGGCCGTGGCCGAACTGCATTTCACCGATGGCCGCCGCCGCTGCGTCGTTTTCGACATAGACCGGTGCGGTTACAGGCAGGATATCGGCGAACAGGGACGCAATATCCACTTCGGACCAGATACGGTAGGCGTCGGGGCGGTTGGCGACCGGCACCCGGCCGAGATCCTCAGGAATACCGATGCCTATGCCGATCAGGCGGTCGAGATTGATCGCCTTGTCAGCGATGATCTTGTTCACTTCGGCCTTGAAGAAGGCGACCACTTCCTCAGGCATGGCGAAGTGCACTTCGCGGCAGGATCTGGCGCGCACATTGCCGAGAAAATCCAGGGCGACGATAGCGATGTGATCGCGATCGATATTCAGGCCGATCGAAAACGCGCCATCCGGATTGACCACCAGCTTGGTCGCCGGCTGGCCACGTCCGCCCAATTGACGGCCGGCCTTTAGAATCATGCCGTCATTGAGCAGGCGTTTGGTGATATTGGCTATGGCCGGGGCGGTGAGGCCCGTCAGATCGGCAATATCCGCGCGGGTAATGGGGGCACCCGCCGCGCGCACGGCCTGCAAGGTGACCCGTTGATTATGATCCCCCGCGCGCTCCAGATTTGTGCCTGACAATGAGTCACCCAGGGCATGGACCCTGGCTTCGGACCGATGGGCGCCTGTGCGTTCGTCAGCGGCCATGACACACCGCCCTGGGGTGAGCATATGCCTGCACCCCGTTGCAGGGCGACAGGGCTTGATTTACCGCAGTCCGACGCCCGAAAGGCGTACTGCCGGAGCGATGCCCGCCGCCGTATGACGGAGGGCTAAAGTAGAGCGTTTGGTGGCGCATATGGGTACGGCATTATTTTCTTTTTTATAAAACAAGCGGTTGCCTGTTCGGTATGCGCGCGTTCCCTTCAGGCCAATCCCTGCCATGGACAGAAGCGCGCCACACCCGTCATGTATAGGTCGAATTTCACGCGATTGTAAAATTTTATATTGTTAATTCCAGACGGATATAGGGCATCCTCATGTCTTGAAGTAGGTGTCGTAGATGGCTTCGTCGACCAGGTTCAGATTGGCCTGGAAGATATCGATGAATTCGTGCAGCCCTGCCGAAATGATGTGCGAGGCATCCGAATTGTGAATGGTCTTGCATAGAATGGCCATTTCCGCCGTCGCCTTGTTTTCCACGGTGCGGTCATAGGTCAGCATATCCAGTGCGGCCGAGGCATCTTCTAGACAGAATAGAACGCTGCGCGGAAAGGCTTTGGAAAACAGCAGGAACTGCGTGACGTCCTTGTAGTTGATGGTGTGGAACTGCTGGCGGTACATTTCCAGGGCATTGACCGATTTCAGCACGGCGCCCCATTGAACCGCGTCATAGGCGCTGTCGACATCGTCGGCACGCGGCAGCAACAGAAAGTATTTGACGTCGAGCAGACGTGCGGTTTTATCGGCCCGTTCCAGCATCTGGCCCAGGTGGGCGAACTGCCAGCCCATGTCGCGGCTCATGGTGTTGTGCATCAGGCCGGTGAACAGGTGGCCCATCTGGCGGACCTCTTTGTAATAGTCCTGAAGGTCGGCGACCGATCGTTTGCGGCTATGGGCCTGCGTCAGGTGGTACAGCTCATTGATCTTTTCCCACATTTCGACGGGTATGACCTCGCGCACCGTGCGGGCATTTTCCCGCGCCCTGAAGATCGAGGACAGGATCGAGTTCGGATTCTTCTCATCGAAGGTCATGAACTTGATGACGGCGCGCTCATCGGCGTGCGTATAGCGCTTGTTGAAGTCTTCGTCGTCGCCGGAGGTGGCGATCAACGGGTACCATTGCGCCGAATATTGATCCAGCGACAGGTCGAGCATCAGGTGCGTGTTGACGTCGATGAAGCGGGCGACGCAATCGGCGCGTTCGAGATAACGGGCCATCCAGTAGATGGAATTGGCGACACGGCTCAGCATGTTAGTTGCCCTCCGCCGCATTGTATTCCTCTTCCAGCACCCAGGTGTCCTTCGAACCGCCACCTTGGCTGGAATTCACAACGAGAGAGCCTTTCTTGATGGCGACGCGCGTCAGGCCGCCGGGTAGGGTGAAAATCTCTTCGCCGTAAAGCGAATAGGGACGAAAATCGACGTGCCGCCCTTCGATGCCGCCGCCGATGAGGGTTGGTGCGCGCGACAGGCTGAGCGTCGGTTGGGCAATGTATTCGCGCGGCTTGGCGCGGATAAGCTGGGCGAATTCCTTTTGCTCGGCCTTGGTGCTCTTGGGGCCGATCAGCATGCCATAGCCGCCGGACAGATTGACGGCCTTGACGACCAGCTTGTCGAGATTGTCCAGGACATAGGCGCGGTCCGTGTCGTCCTCGCAGATATAGGTCGGCACATTGTTGGATATGGCCTCTTCACCCAGATAGTATTTGATGATCCGCGGCACATAGGCATAGATGGCCTTGTCGTCGGCTATGCCGGTGCCGGGGGCATTGGCCAGGGCGACATTGCCGGTCTTGTAAGCTCGCATGATGCCGGGAATGCCAAGCAGCGATTCCTTGCGGAAGACTTCGGGATCGATGAATTCGTCGTCGATGCGGCGGTATATGACATCGACCCGTTGCAGGCCTTCGGTCGTGCGCATGTAGACAATATCGTCCTCGACCACCAAATCGCTGCCCTGGGCCAGGGGCACGCCCATCTGCTGAGCCAGGTAGGCATGCTCAAAATAGGCGGAGTTATAGATGCCGGGTGTCAGCACAATGATATTGGGATCTTCGCGGCCCGCCGGCGCGATATGTTTCAGGGTGCGGTAGAGGTGGTCGCCGTAATCCGAAACGGGACGGACCTTCATGGTATGAAAGGCTGCGGGCAGGATGCGTTTGAGGACGGCGCGATTTTCCAGGACGTAGGAAATACCCGACGGGCAACGCAGATTGTCTTCCAGAACGTAGAATTCGCCATCGCCGTCGCGCACGAAATCGGTGCCGGAAATGTGGGTCCATACCCCTTTGGGCGGTGACAAGCCCTCGCACGGCTTTAGATAGCAGGCCGATGAAAAGATCAGTTCGGAGGGAATGACCTTGTCCTTGAGAATCTTCTGCTCGTTGTAGATATCCTGGATGAACAGGTTGAGCGCGGTGATGCGCTGGGCGATGCCGCGCTCCAGCTTGGCCCAGTCGGCCGCCGAAACCATGCGCGGAATGATGTCGAAGGGGAGGATTTTTTCCGTACCCTTCTTGTCGCCATAAACGTTGAACGTATTGCCCGACTGGTACAGGATATCTTCGGCCAGCTTCTGCCGCCGCTTCAGTTCGGGGCGGCTCAGCGTGTCGATCTGTTCGACCAGAGGCCGGGCGCTGGGGTGCGCGACACCGTCATCGGCAAAAAGCTCGTCGTAAAATCCCTCGGTCTTATAGGTCTCAAGCGTCAATGTGGTGTGTCCAATTCAGTAGCTGCCTCATGGCCTGAAACGCGGACACGAGGCTCAAAATATCAGTTGAATACCTCGTTCATGGTGACCTGAACCCGTAGTGTTTCCTTGCCCCCGCCCCTGTAGATCGTACCGGATGTGGGCGTTGCATCCAGATAGTTGCGGCCGCAGGCGACACGGACATGGTCCTGCGTCACCAATATGCCGTTTGTCGGGTCGAAACCGCGCCAGCCCAGGTAGGGAATATAGATTTCCACCCAGGCGTGGCTGGCGTCGGATTGCATCTTGTTCTCGTAATTGGCGCCGGTGAAGACGTAACCCACCCGGTAGCGCGCCGGCACACCGAGCAGGCGCGCCAGGCAGATGAAGAGGTTGGAGAAGTCCTGGCAGACACCTTCGCGTGAGGCGTAAACGTTGAACGGTGTGGTTTTCAGCGAGGTCGAGCCCGGCACGTAGCGGAAGTCGCGATAGATGGTCTGGTTGATGTCGTTGAGCGTGTCCATCAGATGGCGGCCATTGCGTTCGGCGAAGCTCATCGCATAGACCAGCAGTTCCTGAATTTGCGTCTCCGGCAATTCCGGAGAGCGCAGATAGGGCTCCATCATCACCTGTTGCCACGGCATCAGGGCCAGAGGAATGAAATGCTGGCGCTTGTCCGGCGCCATGTCGTCGGGCGCCCGGCCGTAAATCTTGACCAGGGAGCGACACGACACGGTTAGTCGTTTGTACGGCTTGTTGATGCTGTAGTGGATGGTTTGATTGCCGAATACATCCTCGAAGCGCATGTCCTCGCCCTCGGCCGAAATGCTGAGAGTCGAATTGAGCACTTCCTGCGTGGAATCTTCCATGGGCATGAGCCGGAAACTATGGGTCGAATGCTCAACCTCGTTCTCGTAGGCATACTCAGTCGAATGGACGACGTCGTACAGACGATAGGTCAGGGGAGAGCCGTCCGGCGTATGGGTCAGGGAGCGCACATTGAGAATATTGTGCTGCACCGATTTCATCTGCTGGAGCGATTGCAGGATGCTGAGCTGCTGGGCCTGGGCCTGCTGGTCGGCAAAGGCGCCTCCCGGTGCCGCGCGACCACTGCCCGGCGGCACGACCATACCCTGAAGGTGGCCGTCCTGTTCATGCATCGGCTGCTGGGCAGGCGGGCGCTTGTCGTCTCGCTTGTTGCTCCAGACCAGGGCGCCGCGCCGGGCGATAACCAACTGGCCCTTTTGCATGGGCTTCCAGTCGCCTTCCTTGAATGGCGCCGAACAAAAGACCAGCGCGGTGCGGAAGGTGTCGCGCGGATTGTTAAGCGCAAACGAGGCCGGGGCGGAATGGTAGCCGGCTTCGCCATGTGGCGGCTTTAGACGCGAATAGTACATACGCGTTTCCGACTGGGAACCATAAAAGGCGGCAACCGTGGTGCCGTCCGATATGATCATGTCAGCGCTGCCCATGTCGTCGAGTTGCAGGAACCAGCTTAGCAAGACCTGATTATCGACGTCGGCCAGGGTGCGGGCGCCGTAATCCTGCACTTTACCGAGCAGGAAGCAGAAGGCCAGTTCCGAATCGGTCCGGCCAAGCGGCTCCAGGAAGATCGATTTGTTGAAATGCAGGCGCTGCATGGCGGTCTTGTCGAGATCGCCATTATGCATAAATACCCAGTCGTGGCCTGCGAAGCTGCGCGAAAAGGGCTGGGTTTCGAGATGCGTATAGCCCGATGCGGCGCCGCGCACCTTGCACATGAAGACGGTTGAGCGGAACGTATCCCAGTCGCCCATGGCGCCATGAAGGGATTTGGTGTCGCGTGCCGACGGGTCCTTGGCCACGACGGCGGCCTTGCTGTCGCCCGGATACCAGGTCAGGCCCCAGCCCAGCGTGTGCTCCCCCTTGACAGAGGCCTTGCGGAATTTGAGATCGATCGCCGGCGAACTCAAGCCGTCGAAACTAAACGCCAGGATATCACTCGAAATCGCGCTCAAAGATATTGCTTTCCATGCTGCCCTCCGTGAACAAACTCTTTTCACGGAATGTTGCGATGCAACTAGACTTTTTAAAAATGCGGTTGTCTAGTCCCAAGGGATAACGATGACACTTTTTTTGCGATTCCGTAAATGCATAGTTACGGACTAGAAGAGGTTTAAGGCGTTTAGAATGAGCATTTTGGCGGCCCTGCACCACGTTTCCGACTACACTTACGCCCGTCCCATCAGTTTGGGGCCTCAGGTTATCCGCCTGCGGCCCGCGCCACACACCAAGGCGCATGTACAATCCTATGCCCTGAAAATCGAACCGGCCAACCATTTCATCAATTGGCAGCAAGACCCCTTCGGCAACTATCTGGCGCGAATCGTTTTTCCGGAAAAGACCGCGCATTTCAGGGTCGAGGTCGACCTTGTGCTGGAAATCCGGGTGTTCAATCCCTTCGATTTCTTCCTGGAAGAGTCTGCGTCCACGTTTCCTTTCGTCTATGACGCGGCCCTGAAGGAGGAACTGGCGCCCTATCTGGAGATCAAGGAAAGCGACCCGGTCCTGATGGACTATGTCGCGTCGATTCCAGATGCGCCGACGCCCACGGTCGATTTTCTGGTCGCCTTCAATCAGAAGGTCAATCGCGACCTGGGGTACACCCTGCGCATGGAAGCGGGGGTGCAGACCTCCGCCGAAACGCTGAATCTGCTACAAGGCTCATGTCGCGACATGGCGTGGCTGGCTTGCCAGGTCCTGCGTCACAAAGGTTTGGCGACGCGATTTGTTTCCGGCTATTCGATCCAGTTGAAGGCCGATGTCGAGGCGCTGGATGGTCCGTCCGGCGTCGCGCAAGACGTTACCGACCTACATGCCTGGTACGAAGTCTATCTACCGGGCGCGGGCTGGATCGGGCTTGACCCCACCTCAGGCATGTTTACGGGCGAAGGGCATATTCCGTTGTGTTGCGCGCCTAACCCGACATCCGCCGCGCCGATCACCGGCGCGCATGAGCCCTGCGAATCGACCTTCGCACACGACATGTCGGTTACGCGGATATACGAAAGCCGTCGCGTGACCCGGCCCTATTCGGACAGCGAGTGGCGGGCTATCGATTCATTGGGCGACAAGGTAGACCAACGTCTTTTGGAACAGGATGTACGCTTGACGATGGGCGGCGAACCGACCTTCGTCAGCCTGGACGACCGGACGGGCGACGAATGGCATTTTTCGGCATTGTCGGAAAACAAGAAGCGTTTGGGTTACGATCTGTTTCAGCGCCTGTCGACACGGTTCGCAACGGGGGCCTTGGCGCAGCATGCCCAGGGTAAGTGGTATCCGGGCGAAATCCTGCCGCGCTGGGCGATGAACATGTTCTGGCGCAACGACGGTCAGCCGATCTGGCTGGAGCCATCGCTCCTGGCCGATCCGGAAGCGAAAGCGGCGCTGTCTCCTAAGGCCGCGGCGGATTTTCTCAGCAAGCTTGCCGATGCCTTGGACGTAGGCGCACCGTGCGTTCTGTCGGCCTATGAGGATATTCCCTACCTGCTCTGGAAGGAGCAGCGCATTCCGCTGGAAGGCGAGATGCTGAAGGCGGATATTTTCGAGGCTACGGAACGCAAGCGGCTGCAGGCCAAGCTCGATGACAATGTCGGTCATCCAACGGGCTATGTTCTGCCGCTGGCCTTTTCCGCCAAGACCGGCGGATGGGTCTCCAACGCCTGGAAGTTCCGCACCGAAAAGATGATGCTGATCCCCGGTGACTCGCCCATTGGGCTTCGTCTACCGCTCAACGCCCTGCCGGTCATCGACCAGGACCTGGCCGACGAACATTATTGGCCGCCGCGATCGCCGTTTGCCGAAACGGAGCCCTTGGCAAATAGTTCCCAAAAAGTGGAATTTTTTAAGAGCCAGCTCGCCTCGCAGGCGAGAGCGCCGGCGCCGAATACGCCCAATGGCCTCATCCGCTCTGCGCTCTGTGCCGAGGTGCGCCACGGTCGGCTGTTTCTGTTCCTGCCGCCGCTGACCTATATCGAGCATTATCTCGACCTGATCCACGCCGTCGAAGCCGTAGCCCAGACCCTGAAAATCGCGGTGGTGATCGAAGGCTATTCGCCGCCGCGCGATCATCGCATCGAAAGCCTGTCGGTGACCCCTGACCCCGGTGTGATCGAGGTCAATATCCAGCCCGCCAAATCGTGGCCCGAACTGAAATCGATCATCAGCACCGTTTATGAGGAAGCCACCCAGGCCCGTCTTGTCGCCGACAAGTTCATGATCGACGGCAAGCGCATCGGCACCGGCGGGGGCAACCACATTGTCATGGGGGCGCAAAAGCCGGAGGACAGCCCGTTCCTGCGCCGGCCCGATGTGCTGGGGTCCATGATCCGCTTCTGGCAAAACCATCCGTCGCTCAGCTACCTGTTTTCCGGCCTCTATATCGGGCCGACAAGCCAGGCGCCGCGGATAGACGAGGCGCGGCACGAAAGCCTGTACGAATTGGAAATCGCCCTGAAGAACCTGCCGGCGGGCGGTGAAGAGGCGGCGCCGTGGTTGGTCGATCGTCTGCTGCGCAATCTGTTGGTCGATCTGACCGGCAACACGCACCGCGCCGAATTTTGCATCGATAAGCTCTATTCGCCCGACAGCGATCGCGGGCGTCTCGGTTTGCTGGAAATGCGCGGATTTGAAATGTCGCCGCATCCGCAGATGAACTTGATCCAGTCGCTTCTGCTGCGCGCCCTGGTCGCCAGCTTCTGGAAAACCCCCTACACCTCGCCCCTGGTACGGTGGGGCACGCAATTGCATGACCGCTTCATGCTGGGCCATTTTGTTCAGGAAGATATTTCTGAAGTTTTGGAATATTTAGGTGTGCGCGGGTTTGCGTTCTCACCGGACTGGTTCATTCCTTTCTTCGATTTCCGTTTCCCGACCGTTGGCACGGTCCAGATCGGCGGTATCGGCCTTGAACTGAAAAACGCGCTGGAGCCCTGGCCGGTCATGGGCGAAGAGCCATCGGCGGGTGGCACGTCGCGTGGTGTCGATTCATCGGTCGAACGTATGGAAATCCGCCTGTCCGGCGCGGTCGGATCGCAGCACGTCGTCACCTGCAATGGCCTGCGCCTGCCGCTGACGCCAACGCGTGACGCCAACGTCCAGGTTGCTGGCGTGCGCTACAAGGCCTGGAACCCGTGGTCGAGCCTGCATCCCAACCTGCCTATCAACACGCCGTTGAAATTCGATGTGCTCGACACCCGGCTGGAACGCAGCCTTGGTGGATGCAAATATCATGTCATACATCCGGGCGGACGCAATTACGACACCCTGCCGCTCAACGCCAATGAGGCGGAAGGGCGCCGGTTGTCGCGATTTGAAGCGCCGACCCATACAGCCGGCCGGGTGAAGATTCCGCCTGTCATCATTAATCCGGACTATCCGCACACCCTCGACCTGCGCTGGAAACCTTGATATGACTGCCCCGCTGTAAGTGGGGGCTTAGATGGTCAAGCAGAAAAAGAAATCCGGCAATCCGTTCCTGGTGATCCTTCTGATCGTCGTGGTGGCGGCTGCGATTGCGTTTGGGCTTAGCCGGCACTGGCGGACGGGCGACGAGGCGGTGGCCGACCTGCGGAGTCTGTTTGAACAGGGCAGGGCCAACCTAAACGGCGGGGGCACGCCCTACGAGCGGGCCGTGAAGGCCGACAGCGATGAAACCGCTATTCCCTTGTTTGAGAAAGCAGCGGCCCAGGGCGATGCACGCGCCATGCTGGCGCTTGGCGATATCTACAACAAGTCCAAGACCGAGACGGACGGCGACAAGGCCGTCGCGTGGTACAAGAAGGCGTCGGATGCCGGCAATGTGGAAGCCAAGCGCAAGCTGGCGGCAGCCATTGGCATGGGACGCGGCAGCCGCGAGCCCGATATCGCGGAAGCCGACAAGCTGATGGGGGAGGCGGCCGCTGCCGGTGACGGCAAGGCGCAATTGATCTACGGCCGCAACCTGGCCGGCGCAGGGCAGGCGAAGGTCGCCGAACCGTGGCTGCTCAAGGCGGCGACGCAGAATGTTCCGGGAACCAGCGCCGCGCTCGGTAATCTCTATTACGACTGGCGCAGCGATGTGAAGGACTATGAAAAGGCGCGTCAGTGGTATGCCAAGGCGGCCGTTGAAGGCGATACCCAGTCCCAGCTTAACTACAGCTACATGTACTATTCCGGTCGCGGAGTCGAAAAGGACGATGCCGAGGCCTGGAAATGGCTGGCCATAGCCGATGGCGATCAGGACAAGGTGAAGATCGCGCGGGAATTTTTGAAGGACAAGATTTCGGCCGACGCCGTGGCGGAGGGCGACAAACGTGCCGCTGCTTGGCGTGCATCGCACCCTGCGGCTCGTTGAGCTTACCCCGGCACCCAGTCGCGCAACCGATCCTGAACATCGCGCAATTGCTTGGGTGTCCACTGTTCCTCCAGCCAGCGCAGTTTGTCGCGCGCGGCTTCGCGCCCCTTGCGCAGGGCGTGGGAATACCAGAAATAGGCCAGTTCCCGGCTGGTGTTTTCGCCGAGATTGCCGAAGTAGTTGTCGCCTACGCGCTCCAGCGATTCGACATCACCCTTCATCGCGGCCAGACGGTAGAGCTGGGCGGCCTTGACCGGATCCGGCTTGGCTTTGAAACCCATCGCATATAGATCGGCCAGGCTTTTGATTGATGGGGCGTGCCCGGCTCGTGCCGCGCCTTCGAGATAATGCGCTGCTTTTTCCAGGTCGGCGATAATGCCCAGACCGAAGCGGTACTGATAGCCGGCATAGGCCATGCCGTTCGGATCGCCATCTTCGGCCTGCTGAACGTGGATCTTCCAGGCGCGGTGATAGCAACGGTCAGCATTGTCGTCGATGCCTGGGCCCTTATGCGTGCTGTTGTAGATTTCCGCCATTTTCAGCCACGCCAGCCCGTCACCGTTGCGCGCCTTCGGGCGGTATATGTCCAGCGCCCGTTCGCGGTAGGTTTTGGCGAGATGCGGGTTGCGCGGCGCGCCGCCTGTCCCCTTTTCCAGCATCGCCGCACAATCGGCCCAGGCCTTGGCGTCGCCGCGTCTGGCCAGTCGGCGCGTCCATTGAAACTGGGTCAGGGGATGCGAATGCTGATACCGCTTCGGCCAGATATCGCGCAGACAGCACACGCTCATGACGACAAATATCGCGCTGACGATGATCAGTGCGATCAAAGACGAAGGGATGTCTAGTGAGCCGGCCATGCGGCAAGATGCGCACTGACCTTCGCAAAAAACGATGGGACAGATGTTCCAGAGAATAAGAAAGGTCTAAGTTTCGCCTTATGGCGATGGTGATATTGCCCAACACAACAGAGGAGGGACACATGCGTACCATTTTATCAGGCATTCTGGCCGCGGGCCTGCTGGTTTCCACCGCCAGTTCTGCATTCGCCCAGGCCGTGCCGGTCAATCCGTCGCCCTATGATCGGGCGCCCTGGTGGATGAAGGAAAGCGTCATCACCCAGACCGGGTTCGTGTTCACCGAGGTGCCGGCCAACCGCGCCTATTTTTCCGCTACCTTCCTGACCGTCGCCCCAACGGCGGAAAAGGCTCAGGCAAAGGCGATCGAACAAACCCGCGGCCTCAACCAGGCGCTGGCCAAGCTCGGCAATGACAAGGTGCGTGTCACGACCGGCTTTTCGATGCGGGCGCTTTATGAGCAATACAAGGACAAGAACGGCAACCGCATAGAAGACCAGCGCGGCGACAAGATTGAAAACTATCAGGTGTCCCTGAACATCAGTGTCGAAGTCCGTGACGTGGCCGTGCTGGAACGGGCCTATGCCCTGGTCCTCGCCGCTGCGCCGACCTCGTCTACGCCTGTCAATTTCAGCTTGCAGGCTGACAATGCCACCAATACCTGGCTCTATAACGAAGCTATAAAGGATGCGCGCGTGCGTGCGGGCAACGCGGCTGCATCCGCCGGCGGCAAATTGGGCGGCATCAAGGTCATCGATCCGACGGGACGCGCCTGCGAAACCGATATTCTGGCGCGCACGCCGGAGGGTAGCGGGGATCCGACCGCAGCCCAGGACGTTCAGTCTCGCAACTTCGAAGCGGGCTATGCCATGTCGCCACCTCCGCCAGCGCCCGTTATCGCAAGCGCGGGGGCCGTCGGTTCGGCCGAGTATCTCGAAGCCAAGGCCTTGCAGAACCCGTTCATTCAGACACCGCCCCTACAGCGGCTGGAAGCCAAGGCCTGCGTCGTCTACGGTGTGCAGTAGGCTTGAAAAAAGCCATATTGCGGTGCAATATAGTCCCGGTTTCGTCACCGGGATTATAGACCATGTCGTTTGAAACCTCGCCGTCTGCTGCCGCCATTACCGCCGCCTATGATCAGACCTGTCTGGTGCTCCAGGGTGGCGGGGCTTTGGGTGCTTACCAGGCGGGCGCTTATGAAGTTCTGCACGAGAACAAGGTCGAGCCCGACTGGGTCGCCGGTATTTCGATAGGCGCCATCAACGCGGCCATTATCGCCGGAAATGCGCCGGAAAACCGGGTGACACACTTACGTGCCTTTTGGGACGAAATCAGCACTGATGTGCCGGGGGGGCAGGTTGCCGCCCGGCATGATGTCAGCGATTTCAACTTCCGCCAGTTCAGTGGCCTGTGGGCGATTGTGGCGGGTGTAAAGGGCTTTTTCCGGCCATGGTTCCTCCTGCCCTGGTTCAACCGCGCCGGCACACCTGAGGCGACCAGCTTCTACGACACGGCGCCACTGCGCGAAACCTTGTTGCGCCACGTCGATTTCGACCGCATCAACGCAGGCGGTGTGCGGCTCAGCCTCGGCGCGGTCCATGTCAAATCCGGCAACTTCGTCTATTTCGACAGCCGGGATCGCCGGATAGGACCTGAGCATGTCATGGCCAGCGCGGCCCTGCCGCCCGGCTTTCCGGCGGTGTATGTCGATGGTGAGCCCTATTGGGACGGCGGGCTGGTCTCGAACACGCCCCTGTCCTACATCCTGGAAGCGGGAGTCGCCAAGGATACGCTCATCTTTCAGATCGACCTGTTCAGCGCCGAAGGCCCCGACCCCGCGACAATGGACGAGGTGCAGGAACGGATGAAGGACATCACCTATTCCAGTCGTACCCGTCTGAATACAGATGCCTTCCTGGAAAAATACCGGCTGCGTCATGCGATCCGCAAACTGGCTGAACATGTTCCCGCGAATGTTCTTGCCGATATATGCGGTGGTCAGGCGCCGGCGGATATATTCGACGGCCGCGTCAGCCTTGTCCACATCATCAACCGTCAGAACCGCCGCGAGATTCAGTCCAAGGATTACGAATTTTGGCGCGTCTCCATCGACGAGCATTGGCGCGACGGCAGGAACGATGCGCATGTGGCGGTCGCCGAAACCAGTTGGCGAACCTTCAGCGATCCGGATGCCGGCCTTGCGGTTTATGACTATATTCGTCCAAGTTCGCACAAACGATCCGAAAAACTGTGGCCCTGATGCCGCATATCTGGTGCAAATGTGCTGCATTGCGATAATGTAATCCGCTGACTACTGGCGGAAACTGACGCATAAGCCCATATACTCGGCATATTCATCCCCTAATGGACTGACTGTAATGGCCGGGAGGCATGTCGTGAAATCGTATCGTTCGGCTCGTATGCCTTTGACCGCCATCTTCATGGCGTTGGTGTTCATGGCCCTTGGCGCGCCTGCCGGGGCCCAGACTGGTATGTCGTCCGCGGAGGCCTTGGCCGACCAGCAACGTGTTGCTGAAACCATGGATATGGGTGTCCTTAAGCGTCAGGCCGAAGCCGGAGACGTCGCCTCGCAATTGCGGCTGGCCGACGACTATTTTGTCGGCAACGGCATCGGACAAGACTATACGCAGGCCTTGCACTGGTATCAGAAGGCAGCAGAGCAAGGGAGCGCAGAGGCGCAGACCGAGCTGGGTGTCGCCTATTACAAGGGCTACGGTGTCGCAGTCGATTACGACAAGGCGATCTATTGGGTGCGCAAGGCGGCGGACCAGGGCTATGTCGGCGCGCAGTACTATATGGGCCTGGCTTATGACAACGGTTTTGGGGTCAAGGCGGACCTGACCCAGGCCTTCGGCTGGTACAAGAAAGCCGCTGAGCAAGGGTACGATATCGCACAATTCAATGTCGCCACCCTGTATGAAGCCGGTGACGGCGTCGCTCAGAATTATGATCTGGCCGTTATGTGGTACGGAAAGGCCGCCGCGCAGGGCCATGCGCCGTCCAAATACAATCTCGGCAATCTCTATTTGACCGGTACTGGGGTCAAGGCGGACAGGTCGCGTGGTCTGGCGCTGATCCGCGAAGCGGCCGGCGCGGGCTTTGCCTTGGCGCAAAGCCGACTGGCCGGACTTTATTATGAAGGCGACATCCTGCCGCGCGACCCGGTGAAGGCCTACGGCTGGGCGCTTCTGGCGGCCAATGGCGGCGATCGCGTTGCCGCCGACCTTTTAGCCAGCATGGACAGCCAGCATGTGCTTGACGAAGCGGGCGTGCGTCAGGCGACGGAGCTGGCTAACAGCTACGCTTTACGGCAATAATTTTCTTTTCCCCGAAAAAAGTTGTTCAGGCGCTTGCCAAGGCCGAAACCGGTCGCTATACAGCCGCTCCTCTAGTGAAGATGGGCGCTTAGCTCAGCGGGAGAGCACTACCTTGACATGGTAGGGGTCACAGGTTCAATCCCTGTAGCGCCCACCATCTTCACTAACGAAAAAGCGCCGGATCGTCTCCGGCGCTTTTTGTTTGTCCGCTTTACTCATGACCTACATGGCCGGATATTTTGGGTCCTGCCGCACGACGCCATGTCGGCCGTTGACCGATTGATAGTCGCCATTGGGCGTTTGGGTGAGGTAAAAAGTATAGTCGGCGCCCACCGCCAGGTCGGGAATATTGTATTCGCGAGCGCCTTTGATCAAAACATTGATTTTCAGTCCGACAAAGCCTTTCAGCGCGGCATTGACGCTGACGACGGCGTGTTCGCTGCCATCGAAATCGTTATGGACCAGTTTTATAACACGCCCAACCACGACGGCTTCGGCAGCGCTGTATTTTCGCGCGGCGGAAAACGGCGGCTTGGTGCTTGCCAGGGTGCCGCTGGCGGACAGTAACAAGGCGGCAGATATGATGACCGCCCGCTTCATGATCAGGCCGCGATCAGCCGCTCGACTTCGGTTACGATCTCACGCAGATGTACCGGCTTTTCGAGCACCTTGGCGTTCGGTGACGCCTTTTGGGCGTTGAGCGCAACGGCGGCGAATCCGGTGATGAACATGATTTTCAGGTCAGGCTGGATTTGTGCGGCGCGCTTTGCGACCTCGATGCCGTCCGCGCCGGGCATGACGATATCCGTGAGCAGCAGGTCATATGGCCCTTGATCCAGCGCCAGGATGGCGGTGTCGCCATCGGGGCAACTAATCACCTCGTAGCCGGCGCGTTGCAAGGCGCGCGACAGAAAGCTGCGTACGGAATCTTCGTCTTCGGCGAGCAGAATCTTTTTCATCGGTTCAGTCATAAAATCCCCAAACGCTGACGCATCATATCCCGCTCTTCGCAGATGTCACTATCTTTGCAGCGGCGGCGTAAATTAGAGGTGAAGACGTGACAGGAATGTCCTACTAAAGTGCTAATATGACCGACCTGTCTCCCCCGCCCTGGCACCTTGTCCACACCGCCGATCTGGCCTGCCATACGGTTGCCCCGGCCGGGGGTATCAGTCGGGTTGTCTACAGTCTGCCGCACAGCGGGCGCTATTACCCGGACAGCTTCGTCGCCGAAGCCCGCCAAAGCCCGCTCGGCCTGCGCGCCAGCGAAGACGCATTTGTCGACGAACTTGTGGACTTGCGGCCTGAATTAGAGGTGCACGGCATCGTCTGCCGCTATGCCCGCGCCTTCTGCGACGTCAACCGTAGTCCGCTGGAACTCGATGCCCGCCTCATCCGCGGTGAATTGCCCAAGGCGGCTTTGTCGCTCAGCGCCCGCGTCAAGGCCGGCTTCGGGGTGATTGCCCGGCGACTGAACGCCGACCAGGACATATATAGCCATTCCCTTGACATGGCGGAGGTCAACCGCCGTCTCGATCTTATTCACCGGCCCTATCACACCGCACTTAGGCGCTTATTGACGGATGCAAAGCGGGCGGGGGCGCCTGCCATTTTGATCGACTGGCATTCCATGCCCAGCGCCGCGCTCAACCATTTCAAGGCGGGGGAGCTGCGGCCGGATATTGTGCTCGGCAACCGGCATGGCGAAACCTGTTCGCCGGACCTGGTGCGACGCGTAAAACGCGTGCTGGAAAACGCCGGTCTGCGGGTGGGACTCAATAGGCCGTTCGCCGGTGGCTATATCGTTGAAACCTACGGCCGCCCCGCAGGAGGTGTCGAGGCGTTGCAGATAGAGATCAATCGCGCGATCTATATGGATGAGATACGCGTCGAGCCGCTCGGCGATGCTTTGCGCCTAAGGGCGATTTTCGACGGCGTGAGGGACGAACTGACACGCGATTAATCTGGCCTTCTTGTGCCAGGTTCGCGCGACCGGCTTCGCCTTTGGGCGGAACTGGCATTCAAGCAAAAAAAAGCCGCGCTGCTCGAGCGCGGCTAAGTTTACAGGGAGGAAACGCCCAGGAAGGGCATCAGCGCTGAAAAGCGCCGAACGAGATTAATTTAGTTTGCGGTGCAAAAAATATCAAGCCAAAAATGTAACATAATATGATCACATATCATTACAGGCCCAGGCAGAGGTAGCATCTCGAGGGGCGGCCTAATTCAATAGCCGCCCTTCGCATTGTGCGATGCAATATTTTCGCTTGTTTTTTCCGCATCTGAAGCGACCGGAACGTTGATGGGGCGTGGCGGCGTCGGATAGGGGTGTTCTTCCAGAAGTTCACGCAATTGTTTCAGGCCTCGCGCCGATTGCGACCGGGATTGACGCCAGCCCAGCAGAAGAACCGCACCAATGCTGGCGACAGCCAGGTAAATGGGGCCAAGCAACCAGGCCGCTGCAGCGAGCGAAAAGTAGTAGGCGCGCACCCCCTGTGAAAAGCTGGACATGGCCGGTTCCAATATATTGGTCACGGCATTGGTGAATTTGGCCGCCGTGTCTTTGTCCATATTTTCTGGCAAAGAGCCCATGGCGGCGGCGCAGTAATTCATCTGGCGCAGAGACCAGATGAAGTCGAGCAGGCCCCGCGACAGGCAGACGACGACCAGGGCCAGCTTAATCTGGAACAGAACAACCGATGAGACGTCGAATCCAAGCGCCGACATCGATTTTATCGGCAGATGGCCGCCGAACAGGACACCGGCGACGGCGGCAATCAGCAACAGGTTGGCCGATGAAAAATTGGTGGCTGAATTGACCGCGTGCGCCATGAGGTTTGAATCGAACAGTTTGACCTCGCGCACGGTCATTTCCTTCATCCAGGCGCGGCGCACGACGCTTAGGTCCTTGGTAATCAGGCCCCGGCTTTTCGAAATACGTCTTAGGAATGGCTCATAACCGAGCCAGCAAAAGATGAAGATGACGAGACCTACAATATCTAGCGGGCTTTCCCGTGCGGAATCTATCAGGTTCGAGAGGAGGGACATGAGCTTTCCGGACGACCTCTTCAAGGCAAGAGTGGCGTATTATGCGACCTGTATAGGAGGCTTCGGCGGACTTCGTAACGGAATTTTGCCCAAAACGTCGCCTTTTTATAGTTCCTCGCTTGTGCGAAAGAAAAGCAGAGCCTATGAAAGCCCACCTTTAAGACCTAAACCACAGCTTTCCAAAGACAAACCCAAAGATAAGCCCAAAGACAAACAATGAATATCGACAAAATTTCCGTTGGTCCAAACGCGCCGTGGGATGTCCACGCCGTCATTGAAATCCCGCAGGGTGGGATGCCGGTGAAATACGAAATGGACAAGGACTCCGGCGCCCTGTTCGTTGACCGATTCCTGTACACCTCCATGTTCTATCCGGGCAATTACGGCTTCATTCCGCATACTCTGGCCGACGACGGCGATCCTTGCGATATTATGGTGGTCGGTCCGACGCCGGTCTATCCGGGCGTTGTCATCCGGTGCCGTCCGATCGGCGCCCTGGTGATGGAGGACGAGGCTGGTCGTGACGAAAAGATCTTGGCTGTGCCTGTTGACAAGTTGCACCCCTATTACACCAACATCCAGAGCTATCGTCAGATGCCGTCGATCCTGATCGACCAGATCACGCACTTCTTTGCGCACTACAAGGACCTGGAAAAGAATAAGATGACCAACGTTCTGGGTTGGGTCGAGCCGGAAGCGGCTGCGCAACTGATCCGAGACGGTCAGGAGCGCTTGGCCCAGAAAGTGGGCTAATCAGCTAACCAGAAGGCTCCTAACAGCTTTTCTGCCATTCTGTATTGAGCGCCGGTCCGCATCTGCGGCCGGCGCTTTCGTTTTCTGAAGGATTTCTCTCTGTGAAAGGCGTGTGACGTGCTACCCTCTTTCATGTGCCGCCTCTCGGGACAAGTTGTGCCTTAATTTGGCCATAATTTGCTCAAGCCCCGTTAGAGTGTAGAAAAAAAATCCCTAAACATCGTATAATTTATTAAATGGGACCGCTCTCATTAGATAATGTTGCTTATATCGGATAGTTTCGAAATTTTATCCGAGGTTGCCCTGAAATATTTTCATTATTACAATTAGATGGCAACTTTTGCGCGCAATGCGGTATGGGCGTATTGTCTGGTTTTTGTCACATTCATGACTATTATAAAGGGTAATAAAGCGTATGCCTTGTCTATGGCCCGGATGTGTCGTGTGTGTTTTTGCATCCTCTGGTTTCGGGCCCAGTTCCAAGAGTTTGTATTCACCCCATGTCCAAAAAGAAAATGATGCCTAATTCCTCCCCGAATGTGGCTTCACGTCTCTATGCCTTGGCTGTCGCTCGCGACACGGCCAATTTGGTTGACGTGGACGCTGCCCTGGCGCTGGCGCGCGCATCTACCCGTACGCTGATGGCCCTATCGCCTCAGGCGGCCTTGTTGATGCGCAGTTTTGCACAGGAAGAAATAGACCGCCTATCGATGGAGTGCACAGAAGAAGCGCAAGGATCTATCGCGCTTATTCAGGATGCACTAACAATGGCCTGACCCTGATCTGGACAGGCTAACACTGGTAGAATAAATGAAGGCGGTCTGCTTGGCAGGCCGCCTTCATTATTTTCGGCGCTGTGATCGCAGTCTCAGAAAGCGATCTAATCCGTCTGGTCGTCGATTTCGGCCGGGGGGCCATTTTTCTTGATCGACTCAATGGCGTTCTTGGCGGATGCCTTGGAACTGTACCCTTCGGTCCAGAAGATGCTTTCTCCATTGTAGGTAAAGTAGGCGACGAATTCGCCCGCCTTGTTCTTGCGGATTTCAAACTTGTGAGCCATTGGCGTGTCTCCTTGCCAGCGTAAACCGGATAGGTATTTCGCGCTGAAGGCGAACACCTGTCAAGCCCGATTGTGCGGCCGATTATGCGGTATGCCGCGCCTCTATCTATCGGGCCTGCTTCAGGCCGAGATACCACATCAGGCTGAGAAAGGCGCCCTTGACGAAAGGCAGCGCCGCCAGGGTGAGCAAGCCGATCGCGCCAACCATCACCGGCACAAGGACTTGCATCGGATAGGTATAGAAAATGCCGAACATGAACGCCGGCGCAATGACCAGATGTCCGATCAGAATCATGGTGATATAGGCCGGACCGTCATCGGTCGGATAGACGCTGAGGGGGGTCTGGCAGTTACGACAGGCATCGACAACCTTCAGATAGCCTCGGAACGCCGGAGCCTGGCCGCAGCATGGGCATTTACGCGTAACGCCGCGCATCAAGGCCGTTCCCAAGTCGACGCCGTCTCTCATAGCCATAACCTCACTGTTCTGAGTATATAGAATGGGGTATATCGTCTAAAATTACCATGCGCCATGCTGACGCATGAATTCTATGCCGTCGATCAGGTGCAGATTTTGCTTGCCAATCATATAAAGATATCTTTATATGATTATATGAGTAGCTCGCCGCCCATAAAAACGGATTTCAACACCCTTCTTGAGGCCTTAAAGGCCGCGGGTGAACCGACACGCCTGCGCCTCCTGCGTTTGCTGGCGCGGGAAGAGTTGTCGGTGATGGAGCTTGTCTCCATTCTCGATCAAAGCCAGCCGCGCGTCTCGCGTCACCTCAAGCTGATGACGGAGGCCGGCTTGATTGAGCGTTTTCCGGATGGGGCCTGGGTCTTTTATCGTCTGGCGTCTGCGCCTGCCATTCGTCCACTGCTCGACGCGATTCTGAATGCGCTCGATGAGTCCTATGCCGAAGATTTACGGCAATTGGAAGCGGTGCGTCTGTCGCGGCGCAAGTCGGCGGAAGGTTACTTCGAAACGATTGCGCCGAAATGGGATGAAATTCGCAGCCACTATGTGTCGGAAAGCGATGTCGAGCAGGCGATCCTGAAGGCTCTGTCGGGGTTTGCCTATGACCGTGTTGTCGATCTGGGCACCGGATCGGGCCGGATGCTGGAACTCCTGGCGCGCGACACCAGAACCGCCATTGGTATCGATCTGTCGCAGCACATGCTGAATATCGCGCGATCCAAGGCGTTCGACGCCGGGATTGACGGCGCGGATTTCCGCCACGGCGATATCTACGACACCCGCCTGCCCGCGAGTGCCGCAGATCTCGTTATCATCCATCAGGTGCTTCACTTCCTGGCCGACCCGGGCCGCGCGATAGCCGAGGCTGCGCGCCTGCTTAAGCCTGGCGGCCGGCTGTTGATCGTCGATTTCGATCATCACACCTTGGAAATCATGCGCGAGCAATATCAGCATCGCCGATTGGGTATGCTGGACGAAGACATGGCCCACTGGTTTGACGCTGCCGGCCTGACGCCGGTCAACGTCACCCAACTGCCGCCGAAGGCCGACGCTGGCCTCACCGTAAAAATCTGGCTGGTCCAGAAAGCCTGAACGGCAAGAGAGTATTATGAGCCCCACCTTAAATCCCGCCCTTAAGCCAGAGCTTGCCCCCATCGCCCGTTCGCTGGCTGCCGGTGGCCAGAATCTGAAGGTCTCCTTCGAATTTTTTCCGCCCAAGACAGAGGAAATGGAAACGACCCTGTGGGAGTCCATTCGTCGCCTGGCGCCGCTTAATCCGGACTTTGTGTCCGTCACCTATGGCGCCGGCGGGTCTACCCGCGAACGCACGCACAGGACGGTCAAGCGGATGCTTGACCAGACCGAGCTGAAACCGGCCGCGCACCTGACCTGCGTCGATGCGTCTCGCGACGAGGTCGATGAGGTGATCCGTGGCTATTGGGAGGCCGGTGTGCGCCACATCGTGGCCCTGCGTGGTGATCCGCCTTCTGGGTTTGGCGACTATGTGCCCCGCGCCGATGGATATCAGAACGCCACGGAGCTGACGGCGGCCATCCGCCGTATCGGTGATTTCGAGGTCAGCGTCGGGGTCTATCCGGAAAAGCACCCGCAATCGCCATCACTGGCCTTCGATCTCGATGTGTTGCGCCAGAAGGTTGACGCTGGGGCGACGCGAGGCATCAGCCAGTTCTTTTTCGAGCCGGCTACCTTTTTGCGTTTCCGCGATGCTGTTGCCGATGCAGGAATCCAGATCGACCTCACGCCGGGCATCATGCCGGTGACGAATTTCAAGGGCTTGCGCCGCATGGCGGCGGCCTGCGACGCGCACATTCCGGCTTGGCTGGCGGCTTTGTTCGACGGCCTGGACGATGATGCCGAAACGCGTAAGTTGCTGGCATCGGCGGTGGCGGTTGAGCTGTGTCTAGGCCTCGAACGCGAAGGCGTGGAAAATTTCCACTTCTATACGCTCAATCGGGCGGATCTTGTATTCGCGATCTGCCGTATCCTCGGAATAGCGGTGGCCGCGCCGTGACCCGTCTGGTCGTGCCATTGCTTGCGTCACGACCGTACACCCAACCCCAGGCGCATTCGCGCCGCCTACTGTCTCGATATGAGGCTCAGGAAAGACGACCATGACCCGTAAAGACCGTATCGCCGCCCTGAAACAGGCTGCAAGGGAACGCATCTTGATCCTTGACGGGTCCTGGGGCGTCATGATCCAGCGGCGTGAACTGGAGGAAGCCGATTTTCGGGGTGAGCGCTTCAGGGATCACATCGGGCAGATGAAGGGCAATAACGATATCCTGTGCCTGACGCGGCCGGACATCATTTCGGACCTGCACGATCAATACTATGCCGCCGGTGCGGATATTTCCGAAACCAACACCTTTTCGGCCACGACCATTGCCCAGGACGACTATCACCTCGACCTGCAAGCCTGTATCGACATCAATCGCGAAGGCGCCAAGATCGCCCGCGCCAAGGCGGACGAATGGACAGCCCGCGAGCCGCACAAGCCGCGCTTTGTCGCGGGCTCTATCGGCCCGCTGAACAAGATGCTGAGCATGTCGTCGGACGTCAATGATCCCGGCGCCCGTCTTGTCACCTTCGATCAGGTTTATCAGGCCTATCGCGAGCAGGTGGCCGCACTTTACGAAGGCGGCGTCGATCTCTACCTCATCGAAACCATTACCGATACGCTCAATTGCAAGGCGGCGATCAAGGCGATACTCGATCTGGAAGAAGAGGGGCAGGAGACACTGCCGATCTGGATTTCCGGTACGATTACCGATCGGTCGGGCCGCACCCTGTCCGGCCAGACCGCCGAAGCATTCTGGAACTCCGTCAAACATGCCAAGCCGTTCGCGGTCGGTTTTAACTGCGCCCTCGGGGCTGATCTGATGCGGCCGCACATCGCCGAAATGGCGCGGGTCGCCGATTGTCTGGTTGCCGCCTATCCCAATGCCGGCCTGCCGAATGCCATGGGGCAGTATGACGAACAGCCGCATGAAACGGCGCACGAATTGCACGAATGGGCCAAGGACGGCATCGTCAATATCCTGGGCGGGTGTTGCGGCACCACGCCCGATCACATCAAGCACGTGGCCGACGAAGTGGCCGGTGTCACGCCGCGCCAGATTCCCGATCGCCCCAAGGCCTTGCGTTTAGCCGGACTGGAACCGTTCGAACTTAGCTAGAGCTATTCAGGTTGCGCTGGCTGCCGACGTGCCCATTTTAGGGGCGGGTGGGGCTTTCAAAGGAAGACCTTCATGAAAATTCTTATGGTTCTGACCTCGCACGATCAATTGGGCGACACGGGCAAAAAAACCGGTTTCTGGCTCGAAGAATTCGCTGCGCCCTACTATGTGTTCCTGGATGCAGGCGCGCAGGTTACGGTCGCCTCGCCGAATGGCGGGCAGCCGCCGCTCGATCCGAAAAGTGACGAGCCGTCGGGGCAAACGGAAGCCACATTGCGGTTCAAAGCCGACGCTGCCGCGCAGGCCGTATTGGCTCGGACCGCGAAACTGTCAGAGGTCAAGGCGGAAGACTTCGACGCTGTTTTCTATCCCGGCGGGCACGGCCCCCTGTGGGATCTGGCCGAAGACAAGACCTCCATCGCCCTGATCGAAGCCTTCTATACGGCCGGTAAGCCGGTTGGCGCCGTATGTCATGCGCCGGGGGTGTTGCGCCACGTCAAAACTGGCGGCGAATACCTGGTCAAGGGCAAGCGCGTTACCGGG
The DNA here is from genome assembly GCF_000495815.1 of Asticcacaulis sp. AC466. Classification (GTDB taxonomy): domain Bacteria; phylum Pseudomonadota; class Alphaproteobacteria; order Caulobacterales; family Caulobacteraceae; genus Asticcacaulis. Next base: position 677,478 of record NZ_AWGE01000001.1, read on the forward strand.
TTTACCAATTCGGAAGAGGCGGCTGTCGGCCTGACCGACGTGGTGCCGTTCCTTGTCGAGGACGAGCTCAAAGGCAAGGGCGGACTTTACGAAAAGGGGGCAGACTGGGGGCCCTATGTTATAACGGACGGGCATTTGGTCACGGGCCAAAATCCCGCTTCGTCCGAAGGCGGGGCCAAGGCTTTGCTGGAACTTCTTAAGGCATGAAGATTTTCGGTGCGGTGGGCGGGCCCACCGCACCGAAAGGGTGTTGCGTGCGGCGGGCTTTAGCGGCATTGAGCGTCGTAGCGGCGAAGATTGAAACTGATTTTTTTGAGACCTGACGGATGCGAACAACCATACTCTTTGGCGGCACAAGCCGCGAACGCCTTGTCTCTGTCGCGTCAGCGCAGGCCTTGACCCAGGCGTTGCCTGACGCCGACCTGTGGTTCTGGGACCTCGACGGCGCCGTGTTTGAAACGTCGCAAGACCGTTTACTGGGTCATGAAAAACCGTTCGAGGTCGCCTTTAAGGCTGACGGCGCGAAGCTGGGCCAAATGGCCGAAGCGCTCGACAAGGCCGCAGCCGAAGATCGGGTTCTGGTGCTTGGCCTCCATGGCGGAACGGCGGAGAACGGTCAGTTTCAAGTGCTGGCCGAAGCGCGCAATGTGCCCTTCACCGGCTCCGGTTCGGCCGCGTCGCATCTGGCGTTCGACAAGACGGCGGCCAAGTTGTTCGCAGGGTTAGCCGGAGTCTATTCGCCTTCGACCATATCGCTGGACGAAGCGGACGAAGCCTTGTCGCATTATGGCCGCCTGATCGCCAAGCCAGCCCAGGAAGGGTCGTCCTATGGCCTGATCTATGTCAATGCCTCGCAGGATATTGCCGCCGTTCGACGCGAATCGGCCAGCATGGCTTACCTGATCGAACCCTTCATCACAGGTCCCGAGGCGACCTGTGGCGTCCTGGAACAGGCTGATGGATCGGTCATCGCCTTGCCGCCGGTCGAAATCGTCCCCGGTGACGGCGCGTTCGACTATGCCGGCAAATATCTCAAATCGACGACCCAGGAAATCTGTCCCGCCCGCTTCGCGCCGGAGGTCAATGCCGAACTGCAACGACTGGCCGTCAAGGCGCACAAGGCGATGAGCTGCCGGGGCTATTCGCGGTCCGATTTCATTATTTCGGATGCAAAAACAAACAGCGGGCCGGTCTATCTTGAAACCAACACCTTGCCGGGCCTGACCAAGGCGTCGCTCTATCCGAAGTCGCTGAAGGCGCAAGGGATCGATTTTGTTGACTTTCTCAATGGCCAGATCGAACTGGCGGTAAAGCGGGCGGGAAAATAGATGGGTGCCTGGTCCAACGGACCCTTCGACAATGACGATGCCGCGGACTTCATGATGGAGCTGGAGGCGGCGCCGTCCTGGGACATGGTGCGCCTGGCATTTGACGATGTGCGCGCCAATAGTGAATATGTCGAATTGGCCGAGGGGGCGCGGGCCTATGCGGGCGCGGCCCTGATTACGGTGGCGACCGGAAAGAGCGACATTTCGGCTCAGGACTACTATATGACACTGGATGCCATGGGCTCCCCGCCGGACGATCTGATCCCTATGGCCCGGACTATTCTCAAGCGCCTGACGACGGGCGATTCCGAACTGCGTGAGCTGTATCTCGACAGCGGTAATTACAATGAATGGATCGGCATTGTCGCATCCGTCGATCAAGCACTGAAGACAGAATGACTCCAACATTTATCAATATCGGCGAACGTACCAACGTCACCGGTTCCGCCAAGTTCAAGAAGCTGATCGTCGAGGGCAACTACACCGAAGCTCTGGCCGTGGCGCGCCAGCAGGTCGAGGCCGGGGCTCAGATCATTGACGTCAATATGGACGAAGGTCTGCTGGATTCAGAAGTGGCCATGCGCACCTTCCTGAACCTTATGGCGGCCGAGCCAGATATCGCCCGCGTGCCGGTGATGATTGACAGCTCCAAATGGGAGGTCATCGAAGCGGGTCTTAAGTGCGTTCAGGGCAAGGCCATCGTCAACTCGATCTCGATGAAGGAGGGGGTCGAAAAGTTCAAGGAACAGGCGCGCGCCTGCCTGAAATACGGCGCCGCCGTGGTGGTCATGGCCTTCGATGAGGTCGGCCAGGCCGATACCGCCGAACGCAAGATCGAAATCTGTACCAAGGCCTACCGCGTGCTGGTGGACGAAGTCGGATTCCCGCCGGAAGACATCATCTTCGATCCGAATATCTTCGCGGTCGCCACCGGCATCGACGAGCACAACAACTACGCCGTGGACTTCATCGAAGGCACCCGCGCCATCAAGCGGACGCTGCCCTACGCACGGGTGTCCGGCGGCGTGTCGAACGTTTCCTTCTCCTTCCGCGGCAATGAACCGGTGCGCCGTGCGATCCACAGTGTCTTTCTCTACCACGCCATTCAGGCCGGCATGGACATGGGCATCGTCAACGCAGGCGATCTGCCCGTTTACGACGATATCGATGCCGAACTGCGTCAGGCGGTCGAGGATGTCATCCTCAACCGGCCGCAGCGTCACAACATTTCCAACACCGAATATCTGGTCGATCTGGCGCCGAAGTACAAAGGCGAAAAGGGTCAGGTGCAGGTGGCCAATCTGGCCTGGCGTGAGGGTTCCGTGGCTGAGCGCCTGAAACACGCCCTGGTGCATGGCATTACGGAGTTTATCGAGGCAGACACGGAAGAGGCGCGCCAGCAGGCCGATCGTCCGTTACACGTCATCGAAGGTCCGTTGATGGCCGGGATGAACGTGGTTGGCGACCTGTTCGGCGCCGGCAAGATGTTCCTGCCCCAGGTGGTCAAGTCCGCCCGGGTCATGAAGCAGTCGGTGGCCTATCTGATGCCCTTCATGGAAGCGGAAAAAGAGGCGCACGTCGCGGCCGGCGGCACCTATCAGGCGGCCGGCAAGGTCCTGATGGCGACGGTCAAGGGCGATGTCCACGACATTGGCAAGAACATTGTCGGCGTGGTCCTGCAATGCAATAATTATGAGGTTATCGATCTGGGCGTCATGGTGCCGGCCGATCGGATTCTGGCCGAGGCGAAGGCGCACAAGGTCGATATGATCGGCCTGTCCGGTCTGATCACGCCCAGCCTAGACGAAATGGTTTTCGTGGCGCGCGAGATGCAGCGTCAGGGCTTCGATATCCCCCTGCTGATCGGCGGGGCGACGACGTCGAAGACGCACACGGCGGTCAAGATCGAGCCGGGCTATGTCAATAACCAGGTGGTCTATGTGCTTGACGCCTCGCGTGCGGTCGGCGTGGTGTCCAACCTGTTGTCGGAAACCGAACGTGACGGTTTCGTCGCCGACACCAAGGCGGATTACGAAAAGGTTCGTCTGGCCTATGGCAAGGGCAATTCCCAGCCGCGGTCGTCCTTGATTGAGGCGCGGGCCAACAGATTCAAGATCGACTTCGCCGCGGAGCCGCCGGTGGCGCCATCTTTCCTGGGGCTGAAGACGTTCTCGCCCTATGATCTGCATGACCTGGCTGACCATATCGACTGGACGCCATTCTTTGCGACGTGGGAACTGGCGGGCAAGTTCCCCGCCATTCTCGAAGACGACATTGTCGGCGAAGCGGCGCGCAGCCTCTATGCTGACGCGCGGGCCATGCTGAAACAGATTCTCGACGAAAAGTGGTTTGAGGCGCGCGGCGTCGTCGGCTTCTGGCCGGCCAACGCCACGCCGGATGACGATATCGAAGTCTATAGCGACGAAAGCCGTGAGACGGTTGTCGCGCGCTTCCAGACTCTACGCCAGCAGATGAAAAAGACTCGGGAAGGCCAAAGCAACACGGCCTTGTCCGACTTCATCGCGCCCCATCCTTCGCTTCCGGGGGGCATGCCCGACTGGATCGGCGGATTCGCCGTCACTGCGGGGCATGGCGAGATGGAAGTCGCCAAGGCATTCAAGGCCAGGGGCGACGACTATAATGCCATTTTGGCGACCGCTCTGGCGGATCGCCTGGCCGAAGCGTTTGCCGAAGCCCTGCATGCTCGCGTCCGTCGGGAACTGTGGGGGTACGCTTCCGATGAAACCTTGTCGGTGGAAGAGCTGATTGCCGAAAAATACACCGGCATTCGTCCGGCACCGGGCTATCCGGCCCAGCCGGACCACACCGAAAAATGGACGCTGTTTGACCTGCTCGATGCGCGCGAACGCACGGGCATGGAACTAACGGAATCGCTCGCCATGACGCCGCCGGCCTCGGTTTCGGGCATGTATTTCGCCCATCCGAAGGCGCACTATTTCGGCGTCGGCAAGATCGAAAAGGATCAGGTGGCAGACTATGCTCGCCGCAAGGGCTGGACGGTCGACGAGGCCGAGCGCTGGCTGTCGCCGATTCTCAACTACGTGCCTTAGTCAGGTCCAACGGCGTGCCTGTTAAGCACTTCAGCCTTCGATTGCAGCCTTGGCTTCGTCCGAGAGGGTGATTGTCACGGCCGGACCGTCGCGTGTCGACGTGTCTTTCGGCTTCGGTGCCTTCATCTCATCGGCGCGGTAATATTCCGGCCGCATTGGATTGAAGACCTTGGCGGTCTGAAGAGGCGAGATACAGGCGCTTAACGATTCAATCGAGCTCATTTTGGACCGGCTTTCTACCGTAGACTGTTATACTCCTGAACTTTACACGTACAGGAGATAGACTATCCACAGTAGGTTAAGGCGCGGTTAACGGTGTTCGCGGTGCAGCATCACCAAAAGCGGTCGATGGTTACCGTCAGTTAACCTTCTTCTTCGGCGTATTGCTCCACCCCAGGCGGTAACCCAGGCCATCCGACCACTTACGTTTTTCGACGTGATTGGGATCGTTGGCCGTCTGGGTCGGCAGGGTGGTCTCCGCCGTGCCATCGCCCTGCGACTTTACATCGGGTACGGAGGGCAGGGTGCTGGAGGCCGTGACGCGGCGGGCCAGGGTGTTGCTGGATACCGGCGCGTCGCCATCGACCGGTGCGGACTGCGCCGTCAGGATCGGCTTGGGCAGTTCTTCGTAATTGTGCGGGCCGCCCGAACTGAGGGCTGCGGCGATGGCGGTGGCTTCCTCGTCCGTCGCCATTTCGGCGAACAGGTTGGGGTGGCCGGACAGGCGAACGGCGGCGTGTTCGCATTCACCCGGCAATTGCCAGTTGGCATAGGCGAAGGCGGCTTCCTTGGGCGGCGCGGCGCGGGTGGCGCTCCACTGATTATAGCCATAATCGCGCACCTGCTCGGCCTTCTTGTGCTGGGCTTCGTCCTTGCCGCGTCCTGAAAGTGTCAGGGCGGCTTCATAGGAGCGCAGGTAGGACATGCCGATCTTCTGGATCTGATCGTCGACCGGCGCGACGGAATCGATCATTTCGGCGATTTCCATATTGCCGGACAGTATGCCGTGGCACCAGGCGACTTTCAGGAAATCATCGGACGGCGCGTCTTCGAGAATGGGCGTACGCAGTGAGCCGTCGGTGTTTCGTCCGGTAACGGCCGGACTGTTTGCCGCAGGTATGACCTGAGCGGAGGCGGCCTTTTTTGCCGTTGTGGGCTGCGCCTTGGGTTTTGCCTCCGCCGATATGGCGGACAGGGCGAGGGCGCAAGCGCTCAAACAGAGCAGGGACGACTTCAACAGGCGCAAATGACACTCCGGACGTTCGATTTAGGGTCGCCACCGACCCTATAGAGATTGCGGCAAAAGCGCACAGGCGTTTTGGCCGAATAGCTTCCTTATACAGAAAACAAGGCATAAAATCGCCATTAGTAAAGTTTTTTACCGGGAAATTCATCCAATTAAGAAAAGTTAAGCACACATACCGCCGCATTTCGGCTAAGATCGGGGTTCATAAGTCTGCGAGTGAAGATGTCATTCTGGAAAAACCTGGCCCAGTTGGCGGTGCGCAAGTTCGATGCCGCCGAGTGCACGGAATGCCCGAAAGGGCCGCCGGGCGCCGATCCTGCCTTTGCAACGGCGGTGACGGCCTTGGGCGCCAAGCTGGCCATGGCCGACGGTCTGGCCCATGAGGTCGAGCAAACGGCGTTTCTTCATGTATTTCAGCCAGACCAGAAGGCGATGCGCGACGTCATGCGCCTCTACGATCTGGCGCGCCAAACCTCGCTCGGATTTGAATCCTATGCCCGTCGTCTGGCCAAGCGCTACAGCAACTGTCCGCAGATTCTGGAAGATGTGCTGGAAGGCCTTTTTCATATTGCGGTATCCGACGGACACCTCAGCCATCAGGAAGAAAATTACCTGGAAACCGTGGCTGAGTTGTTTGGCCTCAGCCAGGCGGCGTACCGCCGCGTGCGTGCCGGTTACGTGCCGCTGAGCGAGGAAGATCCTTATTATATTCTGGGCCTCACGCCCGACGCCAGCGATGACGATATCCGGGTGGCGCGGCGTTTGCGCCTCAACGACTTCCATCCTGATCGCATACGGGCGCGCGGTCTGCCTGACGACTTTGAGGCGCTCTATACTCAGAAAACGGCCCTGATCAACTCGGCATATGACCAAATTGTGAAGGAACGTGGCGCCGCAGCATAGGCGCGAATTTTTACAGGATTTTTAGGCATTTACAGTTACTTTGCCTGAAATAGCCGGTCGTTTGACACGGAAGAGGCTTAAAATTGATGCCTTTTGCACTGCAAGAGGTTGACGTAGGTCTTAATCGTGCCAATCTGTTGATATAAGAGACATGTATTGTCTTTCTTTGTAAGAGGCTTCAGTTCATGAACCAGCGTGAAACGTCGTTTGCCCGTTTTACCCGCAGCTATCAGCCGTGGGGCCAGGTCCGCCGCAAAAATCTGATTGCGCGTGTGGTGACTGGCCTGGCGATGGTTCTCGCAGGCGTGGCCGTAATGGCCGCTCTGGCCCTGCTGGTCGTGTTCGCGGCTTCGGTCGCCGTCGTTGGCGCGCTGGTTGTCGGTGGCATGGCGCTTATGGCGTTTTTGACCCGCAAGCCGGCCAAGGTTCACCTGCGTACCGATGATGGCAAGGGTGTCTATGAGGCCCGCAAGCATGGATCGACCTGGACCGTCTACTAGGCGTCCTTATTTCCGATGAGATTTCGAGCGCCGCCGTCGCATGATGGCGGCGTTTTTGTTTGCTGATGTCCTTGATTTGCGTATTTTTATTTGGTGGGAACCGAGGATGCCGGTAAGAAAGCAGCCATGATCGAAACGCCGTCCCCCAATTTTAATGAACGCAAAGGCCCGCCTGACATGGTGGTGCTGCATTACACCGGCATGATGACCGGTCAGGCCGCGCTGGAGCGCCTGTGCGATCCCGCAAGTCAGGTGTCCGCGCATTATCTGGTTGAAGAGGATGGGCGTGTCTTTCACCTGATCGCCGAGGAACGCCGGGCCTGGCATTCCGGTGTCAGCTTCTGGAAGGGCGAAACCGACATAAATGGCGCATCGATAGGCATAGAGATCGTCAATCCGGGTCACGAATTCGGTTACATCGACTTTTCACCGGCGCAGATCGACGCCGTCATCGGGCTGCTCGACCACATCCGGGAGCGCTGGGATATTCCCGATCACCGTATACTTGGGCATTCCGACGTCGCGCCGGGGCGCAAGATCGATCCGGGCGAACGCTTCCCCTGGCAGGAGCTGGCAGCGCACGGTCACGGGCTGTGGGTCCAGCCGGACATGCCGCCCGAAGGGGCGATGGGGCCGCCGTTAGGCGCGGGCGATGAAGGGCTTGGGGTATTTTCCCTGCAATCCGCGCTCGGTAAGCTGGGGTACAATATCCTGGCGGGCGGGCCGTATGACGCGGAGACCGCTACAGTTGTCACGGCGTTCCAGCGCCACTGGCTGCCCGATCAGATCGGCGGCGATCTGGAAGGTCGCGCCGATGCGAAACTACGCGTCACCTTGATGGCGTTGCTGCGCCATATCAGCCTGACGGATGCCTGATGCGGCGCCGTGACCTGATCTGTGTTCCGCTGGCGCTGGCATTGACCGGTGTTTCGGCCGCGCGGGTCGCGCGCATTGTGGTGTGGAAGGCGGCGCGCCGCCTATCAACCTTGGACGCGGCCGGTAATGTCCTGAAAACCTATCACATCGCGCTGGGGCCTCATCCCGCCGGTCACAAGACTGAAGAGGGTGACGGGCGCACACCGGAGGGCGCCTACGTGATTTCGGGACGCAATCGCGCCAGCGGCTATCACCGGTCTCTCAAAATCTCCTATCCCAATGCAACCGACCGGGCTCAGGCAAAGGCCCGCGGCGTTTCGCCCGGCGGCGACATCTTTATCCACGGTCAGCCGAATGGCACCTTGTCGGGTGGCCTTAAAATCCCCTATGACTGGACGGCGGGCTGTATCGCGGTCAGTAATAACGATATCGACGATCTATGGGCAAGTGTCGCGGACGGCACACCCATAGATATCAAGCCCTAGAGCGAATTGCTCTAGTTATTTGATTTTGCATCATGTTTATCCAAAAAGTGATGACCACCTTTTGGCATGGTGCCTTAAGGAGCGACGCGTATGACCGGACAACGCATTATCCTCGCCATTGCCGCCCTATGGGGCCTTGCCGGTGTTGCCATGCTGGCGTCCGGCTCCCATCCCCCGCAGGTCGGCTTGCTGGCCGTTGGGGGGCAGTTCTTGTTGTTTCATGCTGCCGCGTGCTTGGCCCTGGTCAATACCCAGCTTGTCAGCAACTGGCGCCGCGCCTTGCCGATCGCGCTGATGCTGACGGGGAGCGGTCTGTTCGCGCTTGAAATCCTCTTGCACGTCTCTACCGGCTTGGCTGCATTGGCCATGCTGGCGCCCATCGGTGGTGGCCTGACTATACTGGGCTGGCTGCTTCTCGTGATCGGCGCCTTGATCGAGCCGCGCAACTGAACTACAAGCGCCCTGGGCCAGATGACTGGGCGGTCGCTGTGGATGTGAGATCTCTCACGAAGCAGAGGAAAGTCCGGGCTCCACGGTAATATGGCGGCGGGTAACTCCCGCCGGGGGTGACCCCAGGGATAGCGCCACAGAGAGCAGACCGCCGGACTCCGGTTCGGCAAGGGTGAAAGGGTGCGGTAAGAGCGCACCGCGTTTCCGGCAACGGACACGGCATGGCAAGCCCCGTCAGGAGCAAGACCAAATAGGAACGGCGCGTCGTACCGGGCAACCGGCGACAGGGCATTACCGCCCCAGACCGTTCGGGTAGGTTGCGTGAGCCGTCCAGCAATGGCCGGCCAAGAGGAATGATCGCCCACGCGGAGGCAACTCCGCTGGACAGAACCCGGCTTACAGGTCATCTGGCCCATTTTTACAAAATTTTTGCCTGAGTGCCCGGTGTCAGGGCGTCCGCGCCCGGACGGCATGCATTTCGAAGCCGCGCGACTCGCCCGCGGCCGTTAACCATTAAGTCTGTATTAAATACTTACGCGTACAACCCCTGGTATCGCAAAAGCGGCGGGCAGGCCAATATTGGTTGGCGCCCCGTATGCCGGCCAAGGGGCCGATCCTCCTTGTTTAAATAGCGTTCAGTTAGCGTACAGGCGTAAGTATAAATGTTCCATGTTTGTTCTATACTTATCCACTATTGGGCCGGTTTATGCGCAGAATCCCCATTTGGTGTCATCCAGAGTCATTGCATCCCATTTAATCCCATGTTAACCCTATCTGGTCCCGAAGATGATCTGGCCGGGAGGGCCGGTTGGACGCTTCGAGGGATATCAGGGAGCAGGCCAAAACGGCCTGGACGGGGACGTGTTTCTCTCGACCCACGAGAAACAGCTGGATGCGAAGCGGCGCCTGTTGGTGCCGTCGGATTTCCGCGCCACGGCCTTGGCGGCGGTTCCCGGCATCGAGCCTTTCGAGGGGGTGTACTGTTTTCCCGCGATCAGTGCCGACTGCATCGAATGCGGTGGAGCGGCGTTTTTCGCCATGCAACGTGACGTGATCAATTCATACCCGCCAATGACCGCAACCCGCGCCGCCATGCAGACTCGCTTTTATGCCTCGATGCATAAGCTCGGCTTCGACACCGCCGGTCGCATCACCTTACCGGAAAAGCTGTGCCAGACGTTCGGTCTGACCGGCGACGTCGTCATTGCCGGCATGGGCGAAAGCTTCCAGATCTGGGAGCCGGCGGCCTACGCCAAATACCTGGCCGAACAGGATGCCCTGGTCGCCGCCGCCTTTGCCAAGCGCGAGGCGATGATATGAGCGAACAGGCGCACATTTCCGTTCTGCTCCCCGAAGTGCTGGACGCGCTGGGTGACGTGAACGGCAAGCTGGTGGTGGATGGCACATTCGGCGCCGGCGGCTATTCGCGCGCCATTCTGCAAAAGGGTGCGACCGTCATTGCGTTCGATCGCGATGCCCGCGTCAAACCCTATGTCGATGCCCTTGTCGCTGACTTTCCGGGCCGCTTCCACTGGGTCAATCGCTGTTTTTCCGAAATGCGGGAAGGCTTGGCGGATTTGGGTCACGACGCGTGCGATGCCATCGTGCTCGATATCGGCGTTTCCTCCATGCAGCTTGATGAAGCCGATCGCGGCTTCTCCTTCATGCGCGACGGTCCGCTGGATATGCGTATGAGCGTTACCGGCAAATCGGCCGCGGACATCGTCAATTTCGACGCCAAGGAAGATATCGCACACATTATCTGGCTGTACGGCGAAGAGCACAAGTCGCGCGGCATCGCTGCCGCCATTGTCAAACGCCGGGATGAGCGGCCCTTTGAACGTACGCTCGACCTGGCCGAAGTGGTCGAACGCGCCCTGGGCGGCCGCCGCGGTGCCGCCGTTCACCCGGCCACGCGCACCTTCCAGGCGTTGCGTATTGCCGTCAATGATGAACTGGGTGAGCTGGAACGCGCGCTGGATGTCGCGGAGACCCTGCTTCGGCCGGATGGCGTGCTGGCGGTGGTGACGTTCCATTCGCTGGAAGACCGTATCGTAAAGACCGTCTTCAATGAAAAGGCTGGCAAGGTCTCGGCCGGTTCGCGCTACGCCCCGCAAAAGATCGAAACCAAGCCTGCCATCTATACTTTGGTCACGGCCAAGGCGGTGCAGGCGTCCGACGCGGAAACCGCCGCCAATCCACGCGCCCGTTCGGCTAAGCTGCGTGCTGTGCGCCGGACTTCCGTACCACTTTCGCAATCTTCCACTCCGCCCCGTCAGCAAAAGGTTCGCTCATGAACGGCTTTATGCGACTTTTCGAACAACGCGTCCGCGGCATCCGGTTGATCGAACTGATCGGCCTGGTGCTGGTTTTCGGTCTGATTTTCTGGGTCTGTCTGTCGAAGGCGAAGGAAGGCGAAGACGTCCGCCGCATGAACGATCTCGACCGCCAGATCGCGACGGAGCAGGGGGCTGTAAACGATCTCAAGATCCAGGTGGCGCAACTCGAGCGTCCCGGCCGCCTTGAGGCCCTGGCCAAGCAGTATCTCGGCATGAAGGCGGTCGAACCCAATCACGAAGCGCGCCTGGAATCGCTCGGCGAAATTTCCCGCGCTACGTCTAAACCCGTCGCCCCGCCGACTCAGACGCCACCCGCACCCGTGGCGCCGGTGGCGACTCCTGCCCCGGCCAGTGAGCCGCACAGTGACCTGATCGCCGTAACCGCCAAGGCGGGAGCGCATTGATGAGCATCCGGTTCTTCGATTCGACCCAATCCGGCTTCCAATGGGTGGCCGACCGCGTGTGGAAAGTTGAACACGCTTTTGAGCGCGCCAATGCATCCGGGGTTAAGGCATCCAGCACGCGGATGCGCATCTTCTGTATTCTGGTCGGTATGACCGCAGCCTATGTACTGCTGGCCGGTTTCGCCATGCGCGCCTCACTGGCTGGCGGCGCTCAGGTGACGGCCCTGAGCGGCGAACCAAACGCGCGATCGCAACTGGTGGATCGGAACGGCCGGCTTCTGGCCACCGATGTCAACAATTACAGCATTTTTGTCGACCCGAAGGACATGACAGGCGAAGATCGCGCCCTGGTGCGACGGGCATTGCTGCAGATTTTCCCCGACCTGCCGCGCGATCAGATCGAAAAGCCGTTCAAGGCGAACAAGCGCCTGCTGCTGACCAATAACCTCAAGCCAGGCAAGCGCGACGAAATCCTGAATTACGGCCTGCCTGGCATAAGTTTTGAAGCCGAACGCGTGCGCGATTATCCGCTGGCCAATACGGGGTCGGCCTACATCGGCATGACCCAGCGCGGCGGCGAGGGGCTGTCCGGCGCCGAAAAGGCCTTGCAGGACCAGATTGCCGCCAGCGCGGTCAATGACGCGCCTGTGCAACTGGCCATGGATCTGCGCGTCCAGGGCGCGCTTGAAAACGAACTGCGGGCGATGGCGGAGGCTCAACGTGCTCAGGGGGCTATCGGGATTGTCACTAATGTCCGCACCGGCGAAGTGCTGGGTATGGCCAGCTGGCCCGATTTCGACCTGAACCGGCCCGGCGCGTTCAGTGATGCCGCAAAACGCAACCATGCAGCCGTGGACCGCTACGAACTGGGCTCGATCTTCAAGGTTATCTCCATCTCCGTCGGCCTGGATACCGGCACGGCATCGCTGAGTTCGGTTTATGACGGCCGTCAGCCGTTCAAGCTCGGGTCGCGGATCATCCATGACGATCACGAATCGACCGAGTTGATGAGCCTGACCGACGTTTTCATCAAATCGTCCAATATCGGCACGTCGCGGGTTGCCCTGGATGTCGGTGCCACCGCGATGACGCGCTATTACGAAGCGCTGGGCCTGTTCCGGTCCGCCGATATCGAATTGACCGAGCCTGCGTCGCCTTTGCTTCCGGGCCGGTGGTCGGACAGTTCCCTGGTGTCTTCGGCCTTCGGTCAGGGCATGGCCATTACCCCGCTCAGCTTCGTCGAAGCCGCTAATGCCGCGCTCAACGGCGGCTATCTGCGTCCCTTGACCATCCGCAAGTATGACGGCCATTCGCCGGTTGCCGGTTCGCAGGTTTTCTCAGCCGCGACGTCGCGCACCATGCTGGAACTGATGCGTGAAAACGTGCTCAAGGGCACGGGCACGCGTGCCAATGCGCCGGGACTTCGCGTCGGCGGCAAGACCGGCACCGCTCAGAAGCCAGTGAACGGGCGTTATACGGCCGATCGCGTGTCCTCCTTCTTTGCGGTCTTTCCGACCGACGGACCTGTGGATGGCGATCGCTATTCTGTTCTGGTTACTTTCGACTCGCCCCAGGGTGCCAAGGAAAGCAGCGGCGTAAAAACCGGTGCCTATGTGGCGGCGCCTGTCGCGGGCCACGTCATCGAACGTATCGCGCCCTTCCTCGGCGTGGGCCGCCACGAGGACAAGTTTACCGGACCGGAATGGGATAAGGCGCCCGTTCAGGCCGAAGATATAACCGGAGACGAACACTAAATGACGGCCCAAGTCTCCCTGCGTTTGTCCGATATACTGCGACGGGATCTCGATACCGATCCTCTGGTCACGGGTGTCACCGCCGACAGCCGTAAGGTGGGTGAGGGCGCCCTCTTCTGTGCCTTGCCCGGAAACGCTGTGGATGGCCGCCAGTTCATTTCCCAGGCACTCAAACAGGGTGCGGCTGCCATTCTGGCACCCGAAGGTACGCTGGCCGAAGCCGGGTCCGTTGTCGTCAACGTATCCGATGTGCGTCGCGCCTACGCTTTGGCAGCCAAAGCATTCTATGGCGCGCAACCCCGGACCTGCGTTGCCATTACCGGCACCAACGGCAAGACCAGCGTCGCTACCTTCTGTCGCCAGATTTTCAGTCGCCTGGGCCATAAATCGGCCAGCATGGGCACGTTGGGCGTGGTGACGCAGGATGTCGACGGCACGGAAGTCGCTCTGACCGGTCCGGGTCTTACCACGCCAGACGCCGCCGACCTGGCGCGGCACCTGGCGGAACTGGCGAGCAGCGGCGTCACACACCTGGCGCTGGAGGCCTCCTCGCACGGCATCGATCAGCGCCGGTTGGACGGGGTATCGCTTACGGCGGCCGGATTCACCAATCTGACCCAGGATCACCTCGATTATCACGCGACGATGGACGCCTATCGGACGGCCAAGTTGCGTCTTTTCGAGCAGCTTTTGCCGCGCGGCAAGACGGCGGTGCTGAACGCCGATTCCGAGAATTATAACGCCTTTGCCGCCATGTCTATCCTGTCGGGCGTGTCGGTGATGAGCGTCGGTGAACGGGGTGGGGCCTTGTGCATGACCGGGCGCGATCTGACCGTGGATGGCCAGATTCTCTATCTGGAGCATCAAGGCAAAAAATACGAAACCAAGTTGCCATTGGCCGGACTTTTCCAGGCGTCGAACGCGCTTGTCGCCGCCGGTCTGGCCATTGCCGCCGGTGAGGATGCGGGTGGCGTGATCGAGGCGCTGTCGCACCTCAAGGGCGCGCGCGGCCGCCTGGAACGCGCGGGCGCCAAATCGAACGGCGCCGAAGTCTATGTTGATTATGCCCATACGCCAGACGGCCTCGAAACCGTCCTCAAGGCCTTGCGTCCCCATACCCAGGGCAAGCTGGTCTGCGTTTTCGGATGCGGCGGCGATCGCGACCGCGGCAAGCGCCCGCAGATGGGTGCTATCGCCCAACGTCTGGCCGACCGCGCTATCGTGACCGATGATAATCCGCGCACGGAAGACCCGGCCGCCATTCGCGCCGATGTTCTTGCGGGAATGGATAAGGGCGCCGTTGAGATCGCCGATCGCCGGACCGCCATTTTTGAAGCGGTGGCTGCTCTGAAAGCGGGCGATGTGCTGGTTGTGGCAGGCAAGGGGCATGAACAAGGGCAGATCGTCGGCGCGACCGTCCTGCCGTTCGACGACGCCAGCGTCGTGCGTGAGGCGCTTTCAAAATAGGTTCGTTCAGCGCGGGTTCATCACCCTCCGCGCACTCTCCGACCACCGGCATAGGTTTGGGACCGCTTGATCGTGTCCCAGAATTGGCGGTATGAAGAGCCATATGGATCAGGGTGGGGCAATGACAAATATTCGAATTTGGGTGCCATTTTCAGTGGCACTTGCGGTTTTGCTGCCTGCGGCGGCTTTGGCGCAGAGGCCGCAGCCGGTGCTGGTCGAGCCCGCCCGCTTTGGCACGGTTCGGGCGGTCGAAGGCGCCGATCTTCAGCTTGCCGTGCCGCGCGCCGACTGTCCCGTGAAATACCAATCCATTGCGGGTGGCCCCTGCTTCGATAAGGTCAAGCTGAAACCGGCCGCTCAGGGAGAGACGCGCGTGCTCGGTTTGAACACACCGCCGCGCGGCACCTGGGTATCAGGCATCTATGGCCGTGACTATGCGGTGTACGACCTGTTTCCCACGGCCGAAGGGTTTCGGGCCCGTCGGATTGAATTCACGACCTCTGATGTTCGGGTCCCGCGCGACTGCTATGCGCTGGCGGGTGAGGCGGTCGAATATGCCCTTCATGATGGCGTGGCGACGGAAACCCAGGTGGTGACCTGTGGCGGCGGGCCGCGAACCCCCAATGGTCCCTTTACGCCTGACGGACCGCCCCTCCGGTCAGGGGGTGCGGATGCCTGGCACCGTACGGAAACGGTTCGTGCGGCGGGCCCGGCGCGGTATCTGGCCACCACCGGTAGCGATTGCGATCCGCAGTTCAGCCTGAGGACAAGCTGGTGCGCCGAACCGGCGATCCGCTATCTGCAAACCCACCCGGACGAAAAGGAAATGGATCTGATCGCCGCGCAACAGCCGGTCAAGGCCGGTGACGTGCTGTACGGCAAGGCGATCGATCAGTGGGTGCTGAAACGCAAGGGCGACCGAAAGTTCAAGGCCGATGCCCGCTGGTTCGACAAGGCTTACCTGAACAGCGCCGATGGCTGCCGGTTCGCTGAAGAGGTGGGCTGGTACGTCGAAGACAGGGCCGATGGTCTGTATGTCGTCGAAAAGGCCGTCAGCACCTGTGGCGCGCCACCAGCCCCCATACCGACCGAAATCTGGGAAGCCTATGGCGATGATCTGTTTCTGGTCGATTGCTCCGACCGCCGTAACTGGCGTGATGGTCGGCCACGCCACACATCGGATGGAAAGGATAGTCCACCGGAAGCCGCAGAATGCTTCGATCCGGCCAGAGACTATCTGCGTAGCCAAGGGCTGCGCCGCGCCACCGTCGTGGTCCTGAACAGCCGCGTCGTCGTCGATGATCGCCTGTATGACGGGAGTTATAATCGCTATGACGTGGCAGAGGTGAAGCTGAACGAGGACAAGAGCCTGTCGGTGCGGCGTCTCGATAGCTACCTGCCGTCGGACATCTATATGAGTCACTGCTCGCAAATGACCAGCGGCCCTTCGCAGTCCAAGGGATTTGTCGTCACGCGCTCCATGGGTATTCGTTGGGCGATGCCCTATCGTTGGATGGAATGCCCCGTTTATTGAGCGCTTAACCTCGTCGGGGCGGTCTGCAAAATCACGTCTGTCTCCGCTTCGCTGCTCACGTACTCAAGTACGCTGCGCGGCGATGCTTGACAGCCAATCGTTTTCGCGTCGCCCGGGACACGCCGACGGCGGCCGCCGGTGGGCGCGTTAACACACTCGCGCTTGCCTAAATCGCTGAGTCAGGTTCAATGGCGTTTTTACACTAGACGCACGTGAGCCATGGCCGATACCCCTCTCTGGACCTTTGACGAACTGGCCAAGGCCACAGGTGGGACCTTGACCGGAGCGGGAAGCGTTTCGGTGGCCACTGGCATCAATTTCGACAGCCGTGCCCTGATGCCGGGTGATATCTTCCTGGCGCTCAAGGGCGCGCGCGATGGCCACGATTTCGTGGCGCAGGCTTTTCAGTCTGGAGCGGCCATCGCCATTACCCGGCGTCCTGTCGAAGGTGGTCCCTGCCTGCTGGTGCCCGATGTCCAGGTTGCGCTCGAAAAGCTGGCGGTATTTGCGCGCAACCGGGCTGTGAATGCCCGCCGCGGTGCGGTTACCGGCTCGGTGGGCAAGACCAGCGTCACTCAGATAGTGATGCAGGGGCTGACACGCGCCGGGCGGGCCCATTCGGCGATCAAGAGCTTCAACAACCATATCGGCGTGCCACTGACCCTGGCGCGTATGCCGGCGAATACCGAACGCGCGGTCTTTGAAATCGGTATGAACCACGCCGACGAAATCACGCCCTTGTCGGAATTCGTTGCGCCGCACGCCGCCATTATTACAACGGTCGGCGGCGCACATACCGAGAATTTCCCCGACGGCGACGAAGGTGTGGCGCGCGCCAAGGCTGAAATCTTTGACGGACTGGTGCCCGGCGGCCTGGCCATCCTGAACGCCGACAATGTGTGGTTCGACTTTCTGCAACGCGAAGCGCGCGGCAGTGGTGCGCTTGTGGCCGCCTTCGGTGAGTCCGGTGGTACGGACGCGCAACTGTTGTCTCATATCATCGCTGGCAATCGCGCCGATATCACCGCACGCTTCCACGGTAAGGAGATCGCTTTTTCTCTGTCCCATACCGGCCGACATCAGGCGATGAACGCCATGGCTGTCCTTCTTATGTTAGAAGCCCTCGACGTCGATCTCGACACCTCGCTCGCGGCGTTGGAAGGGGCTGCGGCGCTGGACGGACGTGGCAAGGTCACGCAAAAGGCGTTCAAGGGCGGCGAGATAACCCTCATCGACGAAAGCTATAACGCAAACCCGGTATCGATGACCGCCACTCTGCAATCGCTCGGTACACGGCCGAAGGGGGCGGAATCACGCAAAATTGTCGTCCTTACCGACATGCTCGAACTGGGGCCGAAGGCCGCTCGCTTACATGCCGATTTGGCGCGGGTCATCGAGGCGCAGGACATTGACAGCGTTTATCTGGCAGGCCCTTTGATGAAGAACCTGTGGGAGGCCCTGCCGTCCGCATTGCGCGGCGGTTACGCCGAAACGGCGCAGGAATTGACCCCGGTTCTGATTGAGGGCTTGCAAGGGGGGGATGTGGTTATGGTAAAGGGCTCGAACGGCTCACGGGCCGGACTGATCGCGAAAGCACTGTTGTCGGCAGACTGAAGTCAAGAGGGGCGACGATGACGCCCTTAAGATAAGGCCCCGCATAGGATAAGGGCAAAGGAACTGTATGTTTTATCTGCTGTACGAACATTTTCAGGGCATGAATGAGCACTGGCCCCTGATCAATCTGATGAAGTACCAGACGGTGCGTATTTTCCTGGCCATGATCACGGCTATGGTCGTCGCCGTTGCCATGGGATCACGCTTTATCCGTTGGATGCGCGCCAAGCAGGGCCGAGGGCAGCCCATCCGTGAGGACGGCCCCTCGACACATTTGCTGACGAAAAAAGGTACGCCGACCATGGGCGGACTCATGATCCTGGCCGGGATCGCTGTCGGCACCATCCTGTGGGCCGATCCGCATTCGGCTTCGGCCTGGGTGGTCTTCGGCGTGACCATGGCATACGGCCTGCTGGGCTTCATCGACGATTACGCCAAGGTGACCAAGCAGACCTCGGCCGGCCTGACCTCTATCCAGAAGCTGATCGCCCAGATCGCCGTCGCTGTGGTCGCCGTCCTGGTACTCATCTACTATTCGCCAGTGCCGGTGGATGCGCCGCAACTGGGGACATCCCTGGTCGTGCCTGTCTTCAAGAATTTCATCTTCAATCTGGGCTATTTTTATGTCGTCTTCGGCGCCGTTGTCATTGTCGGGGCATCGAATGCGGTCAACCTGACCGATGGCCTGGATGGTCTGGCCATCGTGCCGGTGATGATCGCTGCGGGGGCCTTTTCCCTGATTGCCTATCTGGTCGGAAATATCAAGTTCGCCAACTATCTGATCATTCACTTCGTGCCGGGCTCCGGCGAAGTGGCGGTGATTCTGGCGGCTATTATCGGCGGCGGTATGGGCTTTTTGTGGTACAATGCGCCGCCGGCCAAGATTTTCATGGGCGATACCGGCTCACTTGCCCTCGGTGGCGGTCTCGGCGCGGTTGCCGTCGCTCTCAAACATGAAATCGTGCTCGCCATCATCGGTGGTCTGTTCGTCATGGAGGCCTTGTCGGTCATGATCCAGGTCGGTTATTTCAAGCTGACCAAAAAGCGCGTGTTCCTGATGGCGCCCATCCATCACCATTTCGAGAAGCTGGGCTGGCCGGAATCCACGGTCGTTATCCGCTTTTGGATCGTTGCCGCCATGCTGGCCATGATCGGGCTGGCCACGCTTAAAATACGTTAGGTTCGAGTATGATACCGGTTAAAGGCTTTGAGGGGAAACAGGTGGCGATCTTCGGTCTGGGGCGGTCCGGACTGAGTGCGGCGCGCGCCCTTAAGGCGGGAGGCGCGCAACCGATCCTGTGGGATGACAAGCCTTCCAATCTGCTTCCGGCCACGAAAGAAGGCTTCACGGTCGAGAACCTGAAGACCGCCGACTGGTCGGAGTTCGCCGCGCTCGTCCTGTCACCCGGCGTGCCCTTGACCCATCCAACGCCGCACTGGACCGTGGACATGGCCAAGGCGGCGGGTGTGCCGGTATTGGGCGATATCGAGCTGTTCGCGCGCACCCTGGCCATCCTGCCGGCGCACAAGCGTCCGCGTACTGTGGCGATCACCGGCACAAACGGCAAATCGACCACCACCGCCCTAATCGGCCATATCCTGAAATCGGCTGGTCGCGATGTGCATGTCGGCGGCAATATCGGCATCGGCATTCTCGACCTGCCCGAAATGCACGCTGGCGCCATCTATGTCATCGAAACCTCGTCCTATCAGCTGGACCTGACCCTCAGCTTCGCGCCGGATGTCAGCGTCCTGATGAATATCACGCCTGACCATCTCGACCGGCATGGCGGCATGGAAGGCTATATCAAGGCCAAGAAGCGCATCTTCATGGCGCAAAGCTCCAAGCAGACCGCTATCATCGGCGCGGACGACGATTATACCGCCGCCCTGATCAGCGATATGCGGGTCAATTCCCCGGTAAAGCTGATCTCGATTTCGGCCCGCCGCACATTGGGCCACGGCGTCTATGCCCTAAACGGCGTGTTATATGACGGCACGAGCGTCCGCGCCCGCCAGGTGATCGATCTCAAGGCCGTACGCACCCTGACCGGCCGCCATAACTGGCAGAATGCCGCCGCCGCCTATTCGGCGTGCAAGGCGCTCGGCCTCGAAATGGACGAAATCGTCAATGGCATGCGCACCTTCCCCGGACTGGCCCATCGCATGCAGGAAATCGGCCGGATCGGCCGGGTGCGTTTCATCAACGATTCCAAGGCGACAAATGCCGATGCCGCGCGTCAGGCCATGTCTTCGTTCGATCATTTTTACTGGATCGCGGGCGGCAAGGCCAAGGCCGGCGGGATCGAGGACTTACGCGACCTGTTCGACCGGGTAAAGCATGCCTACCTGATCGGTGAGGCGGCGGAACTGTTCGAAGCCACGGTCGGCAAAGCCGCCCCCTGCACGCAGTCGCGTCTTCTGTTCACCGCCGTGGCCCAGGCCTACGCCCAAGCGGAGAAAACCGGCCGTGAGGAGATTGTCCTGTTCTCTCCCGCGTGCGCGTCCTTCGATCAGTTCACGGATTTCGAAGCGCGCGGCGATGCCTTCCGCGATGCGGTCAGTGAAATCAAGATCGGCGTGACGGGCGAGAAGGTTTAGAGCTTTCGCGGCCCGATATCGGTGTCATCGGTCCTGCCGTCGCATCACTATCGGCCAAACCTGTCCAAACAATAAGAATCTGTTAGGAAAGGGTGGGGCGGTTAAGGCGATTTTAACCACGTTTTGTTGAATCCTGTTGGGCTATAGCCCCCAAGTCAATCTGTCCGGACGGGATGCGTTCATGACCCAAGCCTATGCCCATCCGTTTACGCGAACGGACCGATCGCCTACCGCCATCTGGTGGTGGACGCTGGACCGCGTCACCCTGACCCTGGCGCTGATCCTCCTGGTGCTCGGCTTCTTCTTTTCGTTCTCGTCCTCACCTGTCGCTGCGCCGCACGTCAGCAATTACGACACCTTTTATTACACCAAGCGTCACTTCTTTTTTGCCATCCTGACCGCCGGCGTGATGATCGCCATTTCCATGCTATCGCTCAAAGGCGTCAAGCGGGTCAGCCTGCTGGCCTATGGCGCGGCGATTACGATCATGGCCATGCTGCCGCTGATCGGCCACGCCGCGAAAGGCGGGCGGCGCTGGCTGGAGTTGGGGCCGATCGCCCTGCAACCTTCGGAATTTCTTAAACCGGCCCTGATCGTCCTGATCGCCTGGATGTTTTCAGAAGGGCAGAAGGGGAAGGGGGTGCCGGGCGTCACCGTCGCCTTCTGTCTTTACGCCTTGGCCATCGGCCTGCTGCTCATCCAGCCAGATGTGGGCCAGTCCATTCTGATCACTATCGCCTTTGGGGCTTGTTTCTTTATTTCCGGCGTGCCGTTCCGCTGGATTCTCGGCATGTTGGGCGTGGCGGTGACAGGGTTGGTCGGCCTGTTCTTTATCCAGCCGCACTTTCGCACCCGGATTATGGGCTTCATCGCGCCGGACGCCGATTCCGGTTTCCAGGTCGCCAAGGCCAAGGCGGCCATCGCTAATGGCGGCCTGTGGGGAGTCGGTCTTAACGAAGGCGTCATGAAACGCCATATTCCCGATCTTCATACCGACTTCATCTATTCGGTTGTTGCGGAAGAATACGGCCTTTGGCTCACCTTGATCCTGATCGGCATCTTCGGGTTCATCATCCTGCGCGGCCTTTTGAAGGCTATGGCGATGCAGGACCCGTTTCGCCAAATTGCGACGTCTGGCCTGTACATCATGCTGGGCATGCAGGTGCTCATAAACGTGTCGGTCAATCTGGGCTTGATCCCGCCCAAGGGCATGACCTTGCCGTTCATCTCCTATGGCGGGTCGTCCATGCTCGCCATGGGGCTGACGCTGGGCTTCATTCTGGCCTTGACGCGTAAGCGCCAGGAAGAGATTCCACAGGATGACCCGACCAAGTGGTAGAAAAGGCCTTAGCTTTTTATTTGTGAACCGTTATGGTTCGGCGAGACGATTTTCGGGGACGCGCCTTGGCTACGCCTAAAACACCAAAACCGCGCCGCAAGGCGTCTTCCTTTTCGCAAAAACCTTTAGCCGTCGTGGCCGCCGGCGGTACCGGCGGTCATATGTTTCCCGCCGAAGCGCTGGCGCGGGAACTGATCGACCGCGGCTGGGACATAGTGCTTGCCTCGGACAAGCGCGGCGCCGCCTATGCCGACGCGTTTCCCGCCATTGAGCGGCTATCGCTCGAAGCCGCCACCTTCAAAACCGGCGACCCGATCGGCATGGCGCGCGCCGCCTTCAAGATCGGCATGGGTATCTTGCAGGCGCGCAAGGCGTTCAGGCGTCTGAAGCCCTGGGCCGTCATCGGCTTCGGCGGCTATCCGTCCTATCCCGCCCTGATGGCGGCGCTGGGGCGCAAGGACATCACCCTCATTCATGAACAGAATTCGGTTCTCGGCCGTTCCAACCGGCAACTGGTCAAAAAGGTCGATGCCGTCGCCTGCGCCTTTCCGGTTTTGCGCCTGGCGCCGGACGAACTGGAAGGCAGGGTTCAGGTGGTCGGCAATCCGGTGCGGCCTGACATCCGCGCGCTTTACGATCAACCCTATCCGCCCACTGATGGTCTGATCCGCATCCTGGTCACAGGCGGCTCGCAAGGGGCGAAAATCCTCTCCGAAACTGTCCCGCAGGCGCTGGCCTTGTTGCCCATGTCGCTGCGCATGAATCTCTCGGTTGAACAGCAGGCGCGTGAAGAACAGGCGGAAATGGCGAAGACAACCTATGCCGCCGCTGAAATTCAGGCGGAGGTCGCTCCCTTTTTCAATAACATGGCCGAACGTCTGGGCCGTGCCCATATCGTAATCGGCCGAGCGGGGGCCTCTACGGTCTGCGAACTGGCGGTGGCCGGAAAGCCGTCGATCCTCATTCCACTCCGTATCGCGGCTGACGACCACCAGACCTATAATGCCGAGGTGCTGAAGGAGGCCAAGGCCGCCATCGTCATCCGTGAACAGGACTTCACAGCCGAACGACTGCGCGACGAAGTTCGCACCCTGCTGGAAGGCGCGTCGTTGCTGCCGATGCGGGCCGGGGCGGCGAAATCGGTGGCGCGTCCGGATGCGGCCCGTCTGTTGGCCGATCTGGTCGAACGGACGGTCAAAAGCGTAAGGGAGCCCTCATGACTCAAACCGGCAAGGCCCTGGACATGGGTTTCATTCAGCGTGTCCTTTTTGTCATTGTGGCCATTGCGGCCAGCCTGCTTGTTTTCAAGCTGCTTGGATTGTGGCTGCTGATTTTCGGCGCCATTGTGATTGCGACCGTCCTGCGCGCGCTCGCCGAGCCTTTGATCAAATATACGCCATTGAACGACACTCTGGCCGTGCTGACCGTACTTGTTGTCGTACTGGGTTTCATCGCCGTCACCTTTACCCTTTTCGGTTACGAACTGACCCAGCAGACACAAAATCTGACCAAGCAGTTGCCGGCCGCGTGGGAGGCTTTGCAGGCGCGTTTGAAGGTGCTGGGCCTCAATGACGAGGTGCAGCAACAGTTATCGGCCTTGGGGCAGCAGGCGGGGGGATTGACGTCCAAGATCCCGCTGATTGCGGGCAGCGTATTTTCCAGCTTGGCCAACCTGCTTGTGGCCACGATCGCCGGCATCATCCTCGCCATCAATCCCAACAAATACCGGGACGGCGTCGTGTTTCTCTTCTCGGCTGAACATAAGGAACGCGTTCGCGACGCCATGAATGTTGCAGGTCACGCTTTGCGGCTGTGGTTTGTCGGCCAGTTCATTTCCATGGTACTGGTCGGCACACTGACGGCGGTGGGCCTGTCCATACTGGGCGTACCCTCTGCGCTTGCCCTGGGCATGGTATCCGGCCTGGCGCAGTTCGTGCCGATCGTAGGGCCCGTGGTGTCGGCAGGGCCTGGTCTGTTGCTGGCGGCGGTTTCCGGCTGGCAGGTTTTTATCTGGGCGCTGGTCATCTATGTCGGCGTCTCACAACTGGAAAGCAATATCATCACCCCGGCGGTTCAGCGCCGCATTGCCTCCATCCCGGTTATCGTCACCCTGTTCGCCGTCATCGGCTTTGCCGGCCTGCTTGGGCCAATGGGTGTGCTGTTTGCGATGCCCCTGACCGTGATCATCTATACGTTGATCCGGCGGCTGTATGCCGGTGAGGACGTCACTGAACTCACGGACGAAAAGCCGCAACGGCCGGCGCGCAAACCCAGGACGCCAAAAGCCTCGTGACAGCCCGCGGCTGATCGTCTAAATCCTCTCGCTTTCCCTTTCCTGCCTGCCGCGTGAAAACACCCCATGACCCTGAACGCTAAACGCCCGACGCCTTTCGACCTTGGCCCCGTCCACTTCGTCGGTATCGGCGGCATCGGCATGAGCGGCATTGCCGAAATCATGATCAAGATCGGCTATAAGGTTCAGGGCTCCGATGCCAAGGCGTCGGCCAATACCGAGCGTCTGGAAAAGCTGGGTGCCCAGATATTCATTGGCCATGCACCGGAACATGTCACCGAAGGCGTCTGCGCCCTGGTTTATTCGACGGCGGTCAAGGCGGACAATCCCGAAATGGTCGAGGCGCGCCGTCGCCGCATTCCGCTGGTTCGCCGCGCCGAGATGCTGGCCGAACTGATGCGCCTGCAATTTTCCATCGCGGTGGGCGGTACGCACGGCAAGACGACCACCACGTCTATGGTGGCGGCGCTGCTCGATGCCGGCGGTAAGGACCCGACGGTGGTCAATGGCGGCATCATCAACAACTATGGCACCAATGCCAAGGTGGGGGATGGCGATTGGATCGTGGTCGAGGCCGACGAATCGGATGGCTCTTTCCTTCGTCTCAAATCGACCCTGGCGATTGTCACCAATATCGATGCTGAACATCTTGACCACTGGGGCGATTTCGATGCGGTCAAGAAGGGCTTCGTCGATTTCGTCGAGAATATTCCCTTCTACGGGTTCGCCGCCGTCTGTATCGACCATCCCGAAGTTCAGGCCCTGGCGGCCAAGATATCCAATCGCCGCCTGATCCCATATGGCGTCAGCCCTCAGGCTGAGGTTCGCTGCGCCAATATCGAATTCGGTCCGGAAGGCGCCTGTTTCGATGTTGTCTTCTCGCCGTCGGGCGTCGAGCCCTTCACCTGGGAAAAGCTGAAGCTGCCGATGACCGGCAACCACAATGTGTCCAACGCCACGGCCGCCATCGCGCTGGCCCGCGAGTTGGGCATAGGCGAGGCGGAAATCCGCAAGGGCCTGGCCGGTTTCGGCGGCGTCAAGCGGCGCTTTACGACGACGGGCGTGGTCAACGGTATACGGGTCATCGACGACTACGGCCATCATCCCGTCGAAATCGCGGCGGTGCTCAAGGCGGCCCGTCAGGTCGCCACGGGCAGAGTTATCGCCGTTGTCCAGCCACACCGCTATACCCGCCTGCGCGACCTGATGAACGAATTCTCGTCCTGTTTCCATGATGCCGACATGGTCATCGTGGCCGATGTCTACAGCGCGGGCGAAGCGCCGATCGAAGGCGTGGACAAGGCGCACCTGGTAGAAGGCCTGCATAATTTCGGCCACCGCCATGCCGTGGCGCTCGAAGCGCCCGCCGACCTGGCTGGACTTGTGGCC
The DNA here is from genome assembly GCF_000495815.1 of Asticcacaulis sp. AC466. Taxonomy (GTDB): domain Bacteria; phylum Pseudomonadota; class Alphaproteobacteria; order Caulobacterales; family Caulobacteraceae; genus Asticcacaulis. The sequence goes on from NZ_AWGE01000001.1 coordinate 703,071, forward strand.
GCCGAAGCCAAGCCGGGCGACCTGGTCGTTCTGCTTGGTGCGGGCGACATCACGCAATGGGCTTATGCCCTGCCGGCGCAACTGGAAGCCCTGCAAGGCGGGCACGACGCATGAGCGACAAGGCCTGGATCGCCGACCTTCCGCCCGTTCGCGGCAAAATGATGTATGGCGCTGCCCTGTCGCCTTTTACCTGGTTTCGGGTCGGCGGTCCGGCTGACGTGGTCTTCCTGCCCGAAGACGTCGCCGACCTGTGTACCTTCCTGAAGGGACTGGACCCCTCCATTCCGGTTCTGGCTATCGGCGTCGGATCGAACCTGCTGGTCCGTGACGGCGGTGTCGATGGGGTGGTTATCCGTCTTGGTCGGAACTTTGCCGACGTGACAGCGCGTGACGATGCGCGCATTCTGGCCGGTGCGGCCGCGCTCGACGCCAATGTCGCCAAGGTGGCGGCGCAAAACGGTATCGCCGGACTGGAATTCTACCGCGGGGTTCCGGGCACCATCGGCGGTGCCCTGACCATGAATGCGGGCTGTTACGGTAGCGAAACCAAGGACATTCTGATCGAAGCCTATGCCGTCACGCGATTGGGTGATCAGGTCACGCTGTCCAACGCGGATATGGGGTTCCGCTATCGCCACTCCGAACCGCAAGGCCTGATCTATACCGGCGCTCTGTTCCAAGGCACGCCCGACGATGCGGCGGCGGTGACTGAGCGTATGGAGGCCATTACGGCGCGGCGTGAACACACCCAGCCTATCCGTGAAAAAACCGGCGGCTCGACGTTCAAGAACCCGGACGGCAAATCGGCCTGGCAGTGCGTCGATGAGGCGGGCTGGCGCGGCCGGCTGTTCGGTGCCGCCAAATTTTCGGAACTGCATTCCAATTTCATGATCAACACAGGCGATGCGACGGCTGCCGAACTGGAAGGCCTGGGGGAGGCGGTTCGCGCCGACGTCATGACCAAGCTCGGCATCGATCTGCATTGGGAAATCAAGCGGCTGGGCAAACCCGCCTAGGCGCCTTCCCAACACGCATGTTCCGACGCATTTCCCGGCATAGGGAATCATGCAAAGGCTCCAGAGTATTATTTACGCACTTTCATCTCGAAATGTGCGCTGCATGAAGGGACCGCTCCGTGCGCCTTAAGGATCTTTATGTATCGCAAGGCCCACTGATCATGGGGGTGGTCAATGTCACACCCGACAGTTTTTCCGATGGCGGACGTTTCATCGGCTTTCAGGCGGCGATGGCTCATGCAAAGCAACTGGTCGCCGATGGCGCTGACGTCCTGGATATCGGCGGGGAGTCGACGCGTCCGGGTGCACATCCAGTCACGATCGACGAAGAAATCAGCCGGGTTGTACCGCTGATCAACGCCTTGTGGAACGAAGTCGATGTGCCTATTTCCATTGACACCCTGAAGCCCGAGGTGGCCGAAGAGGCCTTCAAGGCGGGCGCAAGCGTTTGGAACGATGTCAGCGCCCTCGGCTATTCGCCGGACAGCCTGGGCATCGCCGCGCGGTCGGATGCCGATATCGTGCTGATGCACATGCAGGGCGAACCGCGCACCATGCAGTCATCTCCGTGGTACGAGGACGTGGTCGCCGAGGTCGAGTCTTACCTTCTGGAGCGGGCGCAGGCGGCGGTAGGCGCCGGAATTGCGCCGGAGCGCATCTGGATCGATCCCGGAATCGGCTTTGGCAAGACGCTCGATCATAACCTGGCCTTGATCCGCGCGACCGACCGGTTGGCCTCGCACGGTTTTCCCGTCCTCATGGCAGCGTCGCGCAAGCGCTTCATCGCGGCCCTGGAAGAACGGGAAGGCATTGAGCCCGCTCCACCTGAAGACCGTCTGGGCGGCACGGTGGCTGTGCATCTGCATGCGCTGAAAAATGGCGCCGCCATGGTCCGCGTGCACGACGTGCGCGCCATGAAGCAGGCCATGCGGGTCGTTCAAGCGCTAGGCTGACAGTCGTGGCACGCGATCTATGTATCTCAAAGCGCACACCGGTTTGACATTTTACATTAGAGCAAGTTCGGTATTGTCGGAAAAGCGGTATTATGTATACACCACGACCTTGAAAGGAAAAACGTGGCGATGACCTACCGGCGGCGCATGACGATCTATTTCGTGCTCCTGCTTGTGTGTTTCGTTGGGGCCGTCAGCGAAATCGCGCCTATGTTCTTTTCCTGCCTGTTTCTGGCCATTGCGGTTTCGCAATTTTTCTTTCTCTGTCCCCGCTGTGGCAAACACATCGATACCAAGGGCGCGGACAAGGGCAATTTCTTCTATGGCGTATTTGAAACCTATGAGCCGCATTGCCCGCGGTGCGATCGCACGCGAGAAAACGTTTGGCCTTTGCAATTCGTGATGAAGCGCGAACCCTGGGACGGCATACGCAAGGACGAGCGGTAGCGCGCAGCCCGAAAGGGAGTCAGTTCTTGCGGTTGGCTTTCTGTGCCCACATGAAGAGGGCGACGGCGACGAACAAACCGCCGCAGATCAGCAGAAATGGGTCGTGCAGCATTTTTTCGATCATGACGGCCGGTAAATGTCGAAGGCGCCGAGAAATGCCGGATCGTCTATGACCGTGCCGCACGACAGGAGGTAGCTGCCCGGCGCCTGCAAGGTGAAGGCGGCGGGGACTAGGGGCAGGAAAAGCAGTTCGCCCGACTTCTTTCCGACCAGGGACAGCACGAAGCCTTCCGACCGGTTGGCGCGAATCAGTTGCCCGGCCAGTATCTCATAGCTGAGCAGGGCGTCGTCCGCGCCAATCTGGTTCAGGCGCACCAGAATCAGCGTGCCGCGCATCGCTTTCAGGATCGGATGGTGAATGTCGGCGAAGGCCTCGGGGGCGAGTTCTTCCCAACGGTCTGAGTCTGTCACTGGGTCGGGTCCAACACGTCGGCGATGAATTCGAAACGCGGTACGGTCTTGCCATCAACCTCGACTGTTTCGGTGAACATGGCAAGGGGCCGCACCCACAGGCGCGCAATCCCCGCCTCCTGGCCCAAGGGCGCGTACAGCACCAGCTCTTCTTCGCTTTCCGAATGGGTGACGGTGCCGAACACCTTGTACAGCTTGTTTTTATAATGCCGATAGGTACCGCGTTTGATGTCGGTCCTATAAAACGAGGTTGTCAGGGGCATGGCTGCCTCCTATGTGGAGTCGTGGGGGCATATGCGCCGATTTGGCGCCCGAGGACAAGTCACGATGCATCGCGTACTGATCATTGCCGGTTCGGACCCCAGCGGCGGGGCAGGGATCCAGGCGGATATCAAAACGGTCACCTGCCTAGGCGGGTATGCCATGACGGCCATCACGGCCCTGACCGTGCAAAATACTCTGGGGGTCTCCGATGTCATGGCGGTGCCGCCGGCCTTTATTACGGCGCAGGCGCAGGCTTGCCTCGACGACATCGGTGCGGACGCCATCAAAACCGGTATGCTCGCCGATATAGCGGTCATGGAAGCTGTGTCGCTTATCGTCGAAGGGGCGCGCGTCTTTACCGTCGTCGATCCTGTGATGGTGGCGAAAGGCGGTCATGCCTTGATGAACCACCTGGCCGTCGATGCCATGAAGGCGCTAATGATCCCGCTGGCCGATCTGTTGACGCCCAATACGCTGGAAGCGACGGCATTGACCGGCATAGAGATTGCCGATGAGGATGACATGCGCAAGGCGGGCGCGGCGCTTTTGGCCATGGGCGCTCGCAATGTGCTGGTCAAGGGGGGGCATATTGACGGTCCTGAAGTGGTAGACCTGCTGATCACCCCGAAGGGGGAGCACCGCTTTGCCGCCGCGCGCATCGACACCCAGCATACGCACGGCACCGGATGTACGTTGGCGTCTGCCTGCGCCGCTCTGACGCGGGAGGCCCGGCCGCTTGAAGAGACGGTCGGACTGGCTAAGGACTATGTCGGTGGGGCTATCGCCACCGCGCCGCATCTGGGCCAGGGTCACGGGCCGTTGCGCCATAACTGGCTGCTTTAATCTCGAAAAAGTACCCAGAATGGCCAAGGGGCGCAGAACCGAAATCCTGCGCCCCGAGGGACAAGAGACGAGCGGCCAGGCTGATGGCCGTTGCCGTTAGATGTTACCGGCGATGATTGTCGCGGTCATTGCGCTCGTAGCGGATCATGCCTTGCAGACGATCCAGGCGGTTGTCGATCTTGGCGATCTCGGCGCGGCTCAGGCCCCGTCCGGTCCGTTCGAAACCGCGCTTTTGCGATACGATCGAGCGCAACTCGGCATCGAGGCGTCGGCCTTCGCGGACGCTGATGGCGCCGTTGCGGCGACCTTGGGAAATGCGATCGTCCAAGCGGTCGATACGGGCATTCAACTGTGCCGATGCGCGGAAATCATTGCGGTTGTCGACCACCACAATGGCGGCGCGTGGTTCGGCACTGGCAATGGCGGGGGCCGAAAGGGCCGTCAGGGTGGCGGCAGCGGCGGCAATGGCAATCAGGGTCTTTTTCATCGTCTTTCTCCTTTGTTCGTGCGTTCGCCTGTTCCTCAGGCGATGACCTATATAAACACGCGGCCTGTGAGCCCAAGCTGAACGGCGCGGTTCATATTGCATTCATCGTGCGGATATTTTTCTTTTTAAAAACAATTACTTAATATCTTTTTCCGGTGCGAAGCTACGTTTTTATTGGGAAAAATCCGATCCGGTTCTCCGCTTGGATACAGAGTGCTTTCCGAAAAGTGTGCTGCACTTTTCGGATAAAAAAGCACGTAAAAGCAAGGAAGTAGAGCGCCGATCTGATTCAGTCAGATCGGAATACGCTCTAAAGGACGGATCGGGCAAAAAAGGCTTGCCCTGACAGCGTTTGACGCGCAAAGAGCGGGGATTGATATCGTCCGTATGGGGGCCTGCATGTCGAATTTTCCCACCAATGAACCGACCCGCAAACCACCGCGCGCCCCTGAGCGCCCCTGGTTTTCCTCCGGTCCGACATCCAAGCGCCCCGGATGGAGCGTCCAGGCGCTTTCCGGTGCACCGGTTGGGCGGTCGAACCGATCGAAAGTGACGGTTGCACGCCTCAATCAGGCGATAGAGCTGACCCGATCCGTGCTGGCCATCCCTGCCGACTATCATGTGCTGGTCATGCCGGCGTCCGACACCGGCGCGTTCGAAGCGGCCATGTGGAACCTGCTGGGGCAGCGTAAGGTGCAATTGCTGGCATTCGAAAGTTTCGGTCAATTGTGGGCGGATGATGCCGTCAATCACCTGAAGCTCGATTGCGAAGTCCTGAACGCGCCTTACGGCCAGTTGCCAGACCTGTCGCGCATAGATCCCACGGCCGACCTGGTGTTTCCGTGGAATGGCACGACATCGGGCGTGCGGGTGCCCAATGCCGACTTCCTGAATGGCCGCGAAGGTGCGGACGCCGGACTCGTCCTGTGCGACGCCACTTCGGCGGCGTTTTGTATGGAGTTGCCGTGGCAAAAGCTGGACGTGGTCACCTTCTCCTTCCAGAAGGCGTTGGGGGGCGAAGCGGGCTTTGGCGTTCTCGTCCTGTCGCCCAAGGCAATCGATCGGCTCAACAGCTTCGATTCGGGGCGACCCATCCCGAAAGTTATCCGCCTGAAGGCCAAGGGCCAGGCCGATATGAAGATCATCGGCGGCGACGCGATCAATACCTATTCCTTCCTGGTCATCGAAGATTATCTCGATGCCCTGCGCTGGGCTTTGCTGGAAGGCGGGCTGGAGGGCCTGATCCGACGCTGCGACCGCAACTTCGCCACCCTGGCCGAATGGGTCGAGCGGACGTCGTGGATCGATTTCGTGGCGGAGATACCCGAAACGCGGTCCACCACTTCCGTCTGTCTCAAGTTTGTTGCGCCAGAGGTTGCGTCACTGGCCGAAGCGCTTCAGGCCAAGTTGGCCAGCAAGATCGGCTCGCTGCTGGAAATCGAGGGCGTGGCGTTTGACGTGGTCGGCTATCGTAACGCCCCGCCGGGCCTGCGTGTCTGGTGCGGATGCACGGTGGACGCGGACGACATCGATTCGTTGCTGCCGTGGCTGGAATGGGCCTATGCCGAGGCTTTGCAAGGCGTGATGGCTGCGGCTTGATGCGGTGTGCCGGCTCCGCCGGCGGGCAATAACACTGTCGGCGGCTACGATGCGATTGAGCAAAAAATAAAGGGTTACAAGCGCCGATTCCTGCTCTATAGGGTGCCACCGGTTAAAGCGCCCCTCTGCGCTGCAATAATCTTGGACCGGAGCAATCACCTTGGCAAACGTAACTGTAATTGGCGCCCAGTGGGGCGACGAAGGCAAAGGCAAGCTCGTCGACTGGCTTTCCAATCGCGCCGATGTTGTCGTGCGTTTTCAGGGCGGCCATAATGCCGGCCATACCCTGGTGGTCGATGGCAAGGTCTACAAGCTTTCCCTGCTGCCGTCCGGCGTCGTCCAGGGCAAGCTGTCCGTCGTTGGCAACGGCGTCGTCATCGATCCGTGGGCCCTGTTCGATGAAATCGCCCGCGTCGAAGCGCTCGGCCTGAGCATCACGCCCGAGCTGCTGGTCATTGCCGACAATGCCTGCCTGATTCTGCCCATCCACTCCGAACTCGATATCGCCCGCGAAAACGCCGCCGGCGCCAACAAGATCGGCACCACAGGCCGCGGTATCGGTCCCGCCTATGAAGACAAGGTCGGCCGCCGCGCCATCCGCGTCGCCGACCTGGCCGACCTCGACGCCCTGGAAAACAAGATTGACCGCCTGCTGACCCACCACAATGCGTTGCGCAAGGGCCTTGGTCTGCCGGATGTCGACGTCGCCGCCCTGGTGCAGAAGCTCAAAGATATTGCGCCGCGCCTGCTGCCGTTCATCAAGCCGGTCTGGTATGTGCTCGACAAGGCCAAGCACGAAGGCAAGCGTATCCTGTTTGAAGGCGCACAAGGCGCACTCCTCGACATCGACCACGGCACCTATCCCTTTGTCACTTCCTCCAATACGGTGGCCGGTCAGGCCGCCGCCGGGTCCGGCATGGGGCCTAAGTCGGTCGGTTACGTCCTGGGTATCCTGAAAGCCTACACCACGCGTGTCGGCTCCGGCCCATTCCCCACGGAACTGTTCGATGAGGTCGGGCAGGGCATCGCCACGCGCGGTCATGAATTCGGCACCGTTACCGGCCGGGCGCGCCGTGTCGGATGGCTGGATGCCGTCCTGGCCCGTCAATCGATTGCTATCAATGGCATCGACGGCATTGCCCTCACCAAGCTCGACATTCTGGATGGTATCGAAACGATCAAGGTTTGCGTCGGCTATAAGGTCGGCGACAAGGTGCTCGACTACCTGCCGGCCGGTTTCAAGGATCAGCAGGGCATTGAGCCGATCTATGAAGAAATCGAGGGCTGGAGCGAGAGCACCCAAGGCGCACGGTCGTGGAAGGACCTGCCGGGGAACGCCGTGAAATATGTCCGCCGCATCGAGGAATTGATCGGTGCGCCTGTCGCCTTGCTGTCAACCTCGCCGGAACGCGACGACACGATCCTGATGCGTGATCCATTCCAGGACTAAAGCTGGCCAGGACTGAATCTGGCCAGGATTGCGTCGGCTCACAATTAAGTTTGCAGCGACGGCTTTTTTTTGCGGTGCCAGATAAATTAATTTTTACGAATACGGCATATGCTCGCGGCAGACCTTGCGAGAATATGCCGTGTTATCCATTGATCCCAAGCTGGAAGCGAAGCTCAAACCGCATTTGAAACGGGTGCTTGTTATGGAAAGCAATCCCGCCTATGCGCGCATTCTGGTCGACATGTTGCGGGTTATTGGCGCAGAGCAGGTGCATCTGGAAACGGATGACCGCCGTGGCGAAATGATGTGTGAAGACTTCGACCCTCAGGTGATTTTCTGCGATCTCAAGGGACCGACCATTCACGGTGCGCGCTTTGTTACCGCGTTGCGTCGATCGAACATGAAATGCCGCAAGATTCCGGTGATCATGATGGCGTCGAATGAGGAGCCTGAGACGATCAAGGACGCGCGCGACTGTGGCAGCGACGAGATCATGAAAAAGCCCTTTGCCGCCAATGATCTTATCCAGCGCCTGGACCACGTCTTCAACAAGGCATCGCCTTGGATCGAGGCTATAATGTATGTCGGGCCGGATCGCCGCCGCTTCAATTCGGGGGGCGGACCTAGCACACGCGCACCGGAAACCATGTCTGACGGCATGAAGCGTATAGAACAGAGCGTTCGCATTCTGCGCGCCGCCAGCCTGCAATTCGATACCGATCGCAAGCAGGCCAAGCGCGCCATCACCGCCCAACTGGAAGTTCTGGTGCCGGCGTGCAAGTCCATTACCCATCCCGAATTCAAGAGCGCGGTGGCCGAAATTTTCCAGGCTTACAAATCATCGAATCTGAGTGGCGAAATGCTCAAGGCACCGGTCGCGGTACTGGCAAGATTATTCAAAATAGATGAAGCGCCCAAAGCCGGCCAAGCCGCCTGATCGGCGCAAAAAAGCCCGGTATATAAACCGGGCTTTTTTGTTTGTTGCCGTCTTACCTGTGCGTGTCTCAGGCCGCTTGCGAGGCGGAAATCATTGCCTTTTGCAGCTTTTCGAAGGCGCGGACCTCGATCTGGCGAACGCGTTCGCGCGACACACCGAAGCGTTCAGCCAGGTCTTCCAGCGTGGTCGGGTTGTCCTTGAGGCGGCGCTCGGTCAGGATTTCCTTTTCCCGATCGTTCAATTCGCCCATGGCGGCGCGCATCAGGGTCATGCGCTGGTCGTATTCTTCAGAATCGGCCAGCACGGTTTCTTGCGATTGCTGCGTGTCATCAACCAACCAGTCCTGCCATTCCGATTCACCTTCGGAGGCACGTAAGGGGGCGTTTAGCGACGAATCCGGCGACGACATGCGACGGTTCATGCTGATGACGTCGGCTTCGGATACGCCCAGCTTCGTGGCGATCTGTTCGACCTGATCGTGCTTAAGGTCGCCTTCTTCAAGGGCGGAAATTTCCGACTTCACCTTGCGCAGGTTGAAGAAAAGCTTCTTTTGCGCCGCGGTTGTCCCCATCTTGACGAGCGACCACGAACGCAGGACGTATTCCTGAATAGAGGCCTTGATCCACCACATGGCGTAGGTAGCCAGGCGGAAACCGCGATCGGGATCGAACTTCTTGACCGCCTGCATCAGACCGACATTGCCTTCGCTGATCACTTCGCCGACCGGCAGGCCGTAGCCGCGGTAGCCCATGGCGATCTTAGCGACGAGACGCAGGTGCGACGTTACCAGCCGGTGCGCGGCCTTCGGGTCCTGGTGCTCCGCCCAGCGCTTGGCCAGCATGAATTCCTCATCCTTGGCCAGCATTGGAAACTTGCGGATTTCCGAGAGATAACGATTCAGGCCGCCATCGGGCGACAGGGCCGGCATAACGTTGGCCACGTTCGAGGTAAGGGCAAGCGAGCTGCTCATAGGTGCATCACTTTCTGGTCGGGAATCTGACGAGCGGTCAGGATGGGAGGGTGTGTCAGACATGAGACCAAGGCCTTATCCTGCGAGGGGGGACACAGGACGGCGAGCCCCATGCCTGACACCTGTGAGAGTATTTAGGAAGCCTTTTTGCGAAAAAAAGACCTCCTGGCCCCTCAATTGCGAATTTGTTGCATAAAAGTACCATACGGAAGGGGAAGGCTTCGTTCACAAACAGGTGAGTGCAGCGCAGCACGATGTCGCAAGCCTTTTCCCGCCTAATACATTTCCGCCAGCGCCTCGACCAGGGCCTGCATGTCGTCGGGCATACTCGCCCGGAATTTCAGTTTTTCGCCGGTGATGGGATGCACGAAACCAAGCAGGCCGGCGTGCAGGGCCTGACGGTTGAAGTCCAGCGCCTTCAGGACCTCCTGTACGGCCTTGGCGGGTGCGCCAGAGCCGTAAACCGGGTCGCCCAGGCAGGGACAGCCCAGATGTGCCATATGGACGCGAATTTGATGGGTGCGGCCGGTTTCGAGGCGACAAGCCAGGAGGGCGGCCAAGGGTTTGTCGTCCCCGAACACTTCCTCGAGCCTGTAGTGCGTGACTGCCTGACGCCCGCCCGCGCGCAAGACGGCCATCTTCTTGCGGTCGTGATGAGAGCGGCCGATCTGGGTGGTGACGGTGCCTGACATGTATCGGGGCGCGCCGCGCACAATCGCCTTGTACTCGCGGTCAATATCGTGCGTGGCGAACAGCTCAGACAACGCCCGATGGGCGACGTCCGACTTGGCTGCGACCAGAATGCCCGACGTGTCCTTGTCCAGGCGGTGAACGATACCGGGGCGCACGACGCCGCCTATGCCGGACAGCGAGTCGCCGCAATGATACAACAAGGCATTGACGAGCGTCCCGTCGCGCGTGCCGGGCGCCGGGTGAGCGGCCATACCGACCGCCTTGTTGACCACGATCAGGTGTGCGTCTTCATACAGGATGTCGAGCGGGATATTCTGTGGCTCCGGCGTGGCGCTGATGGGGGCCGGAATGCTTAGCGTATATTCCCCGACATGGGCCTTGTGCTTGCCGTCCGTAATCCGTGTGCCGTTAAGGCTCAGGCGGCCCTCGGCAATGAGGGCTTGCAGACGCGCGCGCGACAGGTCGGGAAAATGCGGCGCCAGAACGCGATCGAGGCGATCGCCGGTATCGTCCGGACCGAGGGTGGCGGTCAGGCTTAGTATTTCGTCCGCGTCGAGCGCGTCGTCTTCGTCGATATCTTCTACCAAGTCTTCGGGCAGCTTTTCGGGTATTCGGGTCATGCGCCTATCTGCCCGCCACGCTTACGGAAAGCAAGCGGCAATAAAAAACCCCGGCGAATACCCGCCGGGGTTTTTAAAGAAGGTATTGGAGAAACCTATTCCATATCTTCGTTGATCAGGCCGATCTTGAGATAACCGTTTTGTTGCAGCTCGTTGATCACCTTGACGAAGTCAGCGTACTGAATGTCCTTGTCGCCACGGACGAGGATACGTTGTTCAGCCAGTGGCGTGTTCGGATCGTTGACGCGAAGGGCGGCAGCAACGTCAGCAATCAGGGTCGGCATGCTGGTCTTTTGTGGCCCGATATAGATATCGTCGGGGCCCATGATCGAGATGAACACCGGATCAGGGCGCTTGACGTTCGTGGGGGGCGCCTTGGCGGGCGGCAAGTCCAGCTTGATCGAGACAGTGGCGGCCGGGATGGACACCATGAAGATGATCAGCAGAACGAGCATGACGTCAACGAAAGGCGTGACGTTGATGTCGGCGTTCTGTGCAATGGTATAACGGCCACCGCCGCCGCCACCGAGCTTTGCACCCATAATTTAACTCCCTAAAGGCCGCCCTGAATCCTTGTGATCCAGGAGGCAAACATTTTGCCATCGGTTTACACAACGGGCATGACTATGCGCCGCCTTTCGACCGGTCGTCTGCGATTTAGGACAACTCATAGTCAAAAGTAAAGTGCGAAAGGCGGCGATATAGCTAAGAGATTAAGAATATTTCATGTCTGCCGGCGCTTAGTCTCTCTGCGGGCGAACTTTTCGGGCGGCGGCCACCAACCCTGCGACCGCAGGTACGTGGCCAGGCGTATCAATCGGGCGAATCGTATCGTCGTTATTCGACGTCTTCGTTGATCAGGCCGATATGAGTATAGCCGTTTTGCTGCAATTCGTTGAGTACGCGAACGAAGTCGGCATATTCGACATCCTTGTCGCCGCGGACGAGGACACGTTGTTCAGCCAGCGGCGTATTCGGATCGATGGCGCGCAGTGCGGCGGCAACGGTCACTGCGAGTGTGCCGAGGCTGGTCTTGCGGTCGGCGACGTAGATGTCGTCGGGGCCCATGACCGAAATAAAGACGGGATCAGCTTTTTTGATGTGCCCGTCCGCCGGTGGCATGTCCAACTTGATTGAGGTGGTCGCTACCGGGATGGAGACCATGAAAATGATCAGCAGAACCAGCATGACATCGACGAATGGCGTGACATTGATGTCGGCGTTTTGCGCGATGGTGTAGCGGCCGCCCGACGGTGTGAGTTTGGCGCCCATGATAATCCTCCTGAGTGTGGATATTGCATGACATTAATTTATGCCTTACATTATACTTTGTAAAGCAAGGTATATAAAAATGTTTCGGGAGGAGCCGGTGACGACAATGAAGACGATAATGAAAAAGCGGTCCCGCGCGAACGGAACCGCCTATATCAAAAGGTCTGTTTGTCCGCCGAAGCGGCGTCGATTACTTGCGGGGCTGGGCCAGGCGCAGGAAGCGTTCCTGCAGCGACAGGTCGGTCTTGAACACGCCGGTGAAGCGCGTGGTGACCGTGGTAACGTTCTTATGGTGAACGCCGCGCGTCGACATGCACTGGTGCTCCGCATCGATCAGGACCGCAACGCCCAGGGGCGCCAGGCTTTCTTCGAGCGCATCGGCCACCTGCTTGGTCATGGTTTCCTGGGTTTGCAGGCGCTTGGCGAAGATTTCGACCACGCGGGCGATCTTGGAAATGCCGACAACCTTATCGGTCGGCATATAGGCCACCCAGGCCTTGCCGAGGAACGGCGCCATATGGTGTTCGCAATGCGACTCGACATCGATTTCCCGCAGCATGACCATATCGTCATAGCCTTGGACGTCCTCGAAGGTGCGCGACAATTCCTTTTTCGGGTCGGCGGCGTAGCCCTGGAACCATTCTTCGTAGGCATCGACAACGCGCTTGGGCGTATCGATCAGGCCTTCACGTTCGGGGTCGTCACCGGCCCAGGCCAGCAGAGTCTTGACGGCCTTCATAGCCTCTTCCCGCGACGGACGATTGGTGTAGGTGACCACGCTCTTCGGCTTGGAGGTATTGAGCAGGTTATGTTCAGAAGACGTCAAAGTGGCCTTGCTGTCGAGACTATCCATAAATTTCCCCTTGAGGGCCGAGTAGCGCCGGAACGACGGTTCCGGAATGACGCGTGACATCCCTCAAATACAAAACACCTGGGCACCGTATGCGCCCCGGCGGGTCGATTTCTGTCAGTGCCATATTCAGGCGGTCAAGAAATCTAACGCGCCCTTATACCTCATTTCCGCGCGAATTGGATCATCGTGGCAAGAAATTACGTGGTGTTGGAGCGTCCCGGCGTCTATATGGGAGGAAGAGCTTTGATTACAACTGAAAATCGCCAAAAACCGTCTATGAAACTGCATATTCACGACACGCTGAAGCGTGAAAAAGTCGAATTCGTCCCGAAAAACCCTGAGCGCGTCACCCTGTATGTCTGCGGGCCCACGGTTTATTCCTACGCCCATATCGGCAATGCCAGGCCGGTTGTCGTCTTCGATGTGCTGTTCCGTCTGCTGCGTAATCTCTATGGTGAAGCGCACGTCGTCTATGCCCGCAACATCACCGACGTTGATGACAAGATCAACAAGGCGGCGTCGGATCAGGGCGTTGACATCAGCGTCATCACCAATCGTTTTGCCGACATATATAATGCCGACATGCGGGCGCTGGGCGCGCTCGAGCCCACGCTTCAGCCACGCGTGACGCATAATATGCAGGCCATTGTCCGCCAGATTCAGGCGATCATGGACAATGGCCACGCCTATGCCGCCGAAGGTCATGTCCTGTTCGACGTCGAAAGCTACCGCGCCTACGGCGCCTTGTCGAACCGCTCCCTTGACGACATGATCGCCGGTGCGCGCGTCGAAGTGGCGCCCTACAAGAAAAATCCGCAGGACTTCGTGCTGTGGAAGCCATCCAAGGAAAACGAGCCGGAATGGCAGGCCCCATGGGGTGCGGGCCGTCCGGGCTGGCACATTGAATGTTCGGCAATGATCGAGGCCAATCTGGGCTTGCCAATCGACATTCATGGCGGCGGACACGACCTGATCTTCCCGCACCACGAAAACGAAATCGCCCAAGGCGTCTGCGCCCAGCACAGTCATGGCGTGCAAGGTCACAACCCAGCCGAATACGCGCGTTACTGGATGCACAACGGTTTCCTCAACTTCGGCACCGAAAAGATGTCGAAAAGCCTGGGTAATGTGAAACTGGTCCACGAAATGATCAAGGAGACGCCGGGCGAGGTGTTGCGTCTGGCCCTGTTGTCGGCACATTACCGTGCGCCGCTGGATTGGAACGGCGATCTGCTGGACCAGACGCGTGCCCGTCTCGATGGGCTATATGGCACTCTGCGTAAATTCGCCGATGTGGCGGTGCGCGAGGTCGTCACGCCGGCCGGCGTCCTGGAAGCCCTTTGCGACGATCTCAACACGCCGCGCGCCCTGGCGGAGTTGTCTGCCTTGGCCCGTGTGCTGGAAACCGCCGAAACCGAAGCCGCCCGCATCATGGCCAAATCCGACCTATTGGCGGCCGGTCTGGCGTTGGGCATCCTTCAGGGCGACGCTGATGCCTGGTTTAAGGCCGGCGCCAGCGAAGACCTGACGGCGACGGTCGAAGGTTTGTTGGCCGAACGTGCGGCGGCGCGGGCGGCCAAGAACTGGGCCGAATCCGATCGTATCCGCGATGCGCTTAACGCGCTTAATGTCGAAGTGATGGACGGACCGGGCGGCGCTAGCTGGAAGCTGAAGGTGGGGGCCTAATGTCACTCAAGATCGAACACCGCGTCGGCATTGCCGCGCCCATTGACGACGTTTACGACATTATCGCCGATATCGCCGCCTGGCCGGAATGGAGCCCCATTCACAAAAAGGCGGAAGCTGTTTTGCGGTTCGGTGCGTCGATTCATCTCGAGGAATATTATGAAGGGCTGGGCACGTGGGAAACCGACGGCATCATTGCCGACTGGACGCCGCTGTCGCATATCCATGTCACCGTCCCCAAGCCCTTCTATGCCGGAAAGCTGATACGCTATTTCGAATTCGACGCGCTGTCCGAAGCGGGGACCAGCTTTTCTCTCGGCGCGCTATTCGACGGCTATCTGTCTGAGCGCGAGGGGCGGGCCTATCGCCGCTTCATTCGCACCGGGTTCGAAGCCTTCAGCGAGGCCTTGAAGGCCAAGGCGGAGGCCAGCTTTGCTGCGCATCCCGACCGTATTGCCTCCATCATCGCCAAGCCGGACGAGGTGCCCAAGCCGCGGCATAAATCGCCTCAGAAATGGTTGCAGACCCAGTTTTGGGGCAAGAAAAACAAATAGGCTTGCGGACCGTCCAGACCTCAACCATTTAACTGATATGATCGACGACCTGTATTCACGCGAAATCCTGCGCCGCACGACCCAGCTTCAGCATGTCGGTCACCTCGACGAACCGCAGGCGGCGGTGGACAAGACGGCCAAGCTATGCGGCTCGACCATTCATATCGAACTGAATGTCCATGGCGATGTCGTGACCGATTTTGCTCAACAGGTTCAGGCGTGCGCCTTGGGGCAGGCGGCAGCGGCCATACTAAGCCAGCATGTTGTCGGTGCGACGACGGCTGAGGTCATTGCCGCGCGAGACGCTCTTAGGGGATTGCTGAAGGGGGAGGCGGCTGAATTTCCCGATCGTTTCGCCGATCTGGCAATCCTGGCCTCGGTCAGGGATTTCCCGGCGCGTCACGCCTCAACCTTACTCGCCCTAGAGGCGACGAGTGAGGCAATTTCATCACTAAATCAATTCTGACTGGTATTTTTTCGCTTTTCGCCTTGCCAGCCTGCGGTAACGGCTTGTAGTGTGTCGTTGTTGCAATGCGATGGGGGCTTCGCGTGCAGGGGGTTGACGCGGCAATGCTTTTTCTCCATTCGATTGTGCATGACCGCTCTTTACGAACGTTCGGTGCGCGCGGCATTGCGGGCCTATAAGGTCACCTTGTCGCCCTATATCGGGCAGGGTTGCCGGTTTCGACCGACCTGCTCCGAATATATGGCCGAATCCCTTATCCGTCACGGACCTGTCATGGGTGCGTGGTTGGGTGTAAAGCGGATCTGCCGTTGTCGTCCGGGGGGAGGGCACGGTTTCGACCCGGTTCCGCCGAAAGCGGAACATAAACAGTAGCCTGCTGCAGAAATGCGTCAGGAGACAAGGTTCGGCCTGGCCTTTTGAAAAGCCGCATCGAATCTTTACAAAAATTATTGCGCGATGAAGCCCGCCGTAAGGGCTACAGGTCGCCAGAGAGAAGTGACTAAGATGACGATAGACTTGACGTTCCCCGATGGCGCCGTTCGCAGCTTTGACAGGGGGACAACCGGCAGAACCATAGCCGAAAGCCTGTCGAAGTCATTGGCGAAGAAGGCTGTCCTTATCAAGCTCGATGGCGAGCTGCTCGACCTGGACCGGCCGCTTGAGCAGGGGGGGGCTTTGGAAATCTTGACGCGCGAAGCGCCCGAAGCGCTTGATGTGATTCGTCACGACACCGCCCATATCCTGGCCGAAGCGGTTCAGGAGCTGTTTCCCAGCACCCAAGTGACCATCGGTCCGTCGATCGAAGACGGCTTCTATTACGATTTCGCGCGCGAAGAGCCGTTTTCGACGGACGATTTCGCCAAGATCGAAGCGAAGATGAAGGAAATCGTCGATCGCGACGAGAAGATCACGCGTGAAGTGTGGGACCGCGAAGACGCCATCCGTCATTTTGAGGAGATCGGCGAAAAATATAAGGCCGAGATCATCCGCGATCTGCCGGCGGGCGAGACCATTACTGTTTATCGCCATGGCGATAAGTGGAAGGACCTGTGCCGCGGGCCGCACCTGCCGACGTCGAAGTTCATTGGCAAGGCTTTCAAGCTGACCAAGCTGGCCGGTGCCTATTGGCGTGGCGACCACAATAATGCCCAGCTGCAACGCATCTACGGCACGGCTTGGGCCAGCGAAGCCGACCTGGAAGCCTATATCCTGCGCATCGAGGAGGCCGAGAAGCGCGATCACCGTCGCATCGGCCGCCAGATGGACCTCTTCCATATGCAGGAAGAAGGCCGTGGCATGGTGTTCTGGCACCCGAAAGGCTGGGTCTTGTGGCGGGTTCTGGAGGCCTATATGCGCCGCCGCCTCGATACCGCCGGCTATGTCGAGGTCAAGACGCCTCAGGTGCTCGATCGCTCCTTCTGGGAAAAGTCGGGTCATTGGGAAAAATACCGTCCGAACATGTTCGTCTGTGAAACGGTCGAAGGCGAAACCCTGTCGCTCAAGCCGATGAACTGTCCAGGCCACGTTCAGATCTTCAAGGTTGGCCTGCGGTCCTACAAGGAATTGCCGATGCGCATGGCCGAATTCGGCGCCTGCCACCGCTACGAGCCCTCCGGTTCGCTGCATGGCCTGATGCGCGTGCGTGGCTTTACGCAAGACGATGCACATATTTTCTGCCGCGAAGATCAGATCGTCGAGGAAACGGAAAAGTTCGTCCGCCTGACCAAAATGATCCACGCCGATCTTGGCATGGAAACTGCCTACATCAACCTGGCGACGCGCCCGGATGTTCGCGCCGGCAGCGACGAATTCTGGGACAAGGCCGAAGGCATGTTGGCCGAAGCCGCCCGTGCCGCCGGTGTCGAGCCCGTCATTGCCGAAGGCGACGGCGCCTTCTATGCGCCCAAACTCGATTTCATCGTCAAGGACGCCATTGGTCGCGAATGGACCTGCGGCACGCTTCAGCTCGACTATGTCCTGCCTGAACGCCTCGACGCCGAATATGTCGCCGAAGACGGCTCACGCCAGCGGCCAGTTATGCTCCACCGCGCCATCCTGGGCTCGTTCGAGCGCTTTATCGGCATCATGATCGAAAACTATGCTGGCAAGTTCCCGATGTGGCTGGCCCCGGTTCAGGTCGTGGTGGCGCCGATTACCTCCGATGCCAATCCCTACGCTGAAACGGTTGTGGAGGCTCTGCGCAAGGCCGGCCTGCGAGTCGAAGCCGATCTGCGTAATGAAAAGATCAATTACAAGGTCCGCGAGCATTCGCTTGCCAAGGTGCCGGTTATCGCCGTCGTCGGCCGCAAGGAGGCCGAAACCGGTGAGGTCGCCCTGCGTTTCCTCGGTTCCGAAGGCCAGACCATTCTCAGCATTGCTGATGCTGTGACACGCCTGGCTGGCGAAGCCACGCCTCCTGATTTAAAGGCATAGTTTGATGACACACCTGCCGCCATCCATCATCGAGATTCTGAAGGAACGCAAGCTGGCCACCAGCGAGGCGCAGTATTTCCTCCAGCCGCTCGGACCGTATGACCGTATGGTGGATGGCGTCACGGTTGTGATGATCGTTTTCCACACCGGAAAAATCCTGTTCGACAGCATCAACCGCGTGCTCAACGATCCTCAGGTCAATCAGTTCATCATCATCGACAACGGTTCGACGCCGTCGGTCGAAAAGAAATTACGCGATCTGAAGGATGAGCATGACCATGTCCTGCTGGTGCAAGGCCACGGCAATATCGGGTTTGGCCGTGCGGCCAATCTCGGGGCCACACTGGCTACCCAGCCGTGGCTTGTGTTCCTGAATCCGGACGCCTTGCTGCAACCTGATTGCATCCGCAGGCTGGTCAAGGCGGCGCAGGCCCAACCCAATCCGTGCATTGTCGGCGCCCGCCTGCTCAATCCGGATTTAACGGAACAACGGGGCGCCAGACGTGGCGAGGTTACGCCGTTCACGACCCTGGTTTCACTGACGCGTCTGCACCGCTGGTTGCCCGGCCTGCGCAAATATGAAATCCACCTGGAAAGCGAAGCCCTGCCGGAAGCCCCTGCGCCGGTGGCGACGATTTCCGGCGCTTGCTTTCTCGCCTCCAAGCATGACTTCGCCTTGCTCAGAGGCTTTGACACTAAGTTTTTCCTTCATGTCGAAGACGTCGATCTGTGCTGGCGCGCCCGTCGCATGGGTGGAACGGTTCTGTTCCATCCTCAGGCAGAGGTGGTTCACGAAGGCCATACGTCGCGGGTCGAGCCCTTGTTCGTCGAATGGAAGAAGGGCCGCGGCCTGGTCTATTACTTCAACAAACGCGCCGATACCCTATGGCGCAAACTGTATGTCTGGGCATTGACCCCGGTCATATTGGGCGTGTCGCTGGCGCGAGCTGCCACGCGCGAACGGCTTCGCAACGACGAAGACGAAATCGCCGGCCAATAGCCTCAGTTATTATACAGTGTCAGCACCTGGTCATGGCCGTTATAGTTATGGCCCTTGACCTGGCTTACAGCGTGCGGCGTGATGCCTGCCGCCTTGGCTTGCGCCTGGAAGGCCGGTTCGAAATCCCTTTCGACGAAGAGCGGCCGCCCATCCTGAAGCGCCTCCACCGCGCCCTTGGCATCGTCGTTCAGCAACTGGGTTTTCGTGCCCATGGCGAAGACGAAGCTGGGTTCCGAATAGCCCAGAATAGCCACCGGGCCCGGAGCGATGCCCTGACGCGGATCGAGGTGAGCCGTCACCAGCGCCTTCTCGAGCGCGCGCGAAATCCACAGGGGACTCAGTGTCGATAATTCGCTGACGAAGGTCAGGTGGGCCAGAATGCCGGATGCCAGAAGGAAGGCGAAGCCCGTACGTTTCAGACCGCGCCACATGAGGAAGCCACCCAGCCCCCCCAGGACCAAAGCCGAGGCCACGACGCCGAATACAAACAACAGGCTGAGACTGTTGCCGTACAAGGCATAACCCGCCACCGCCAGCACGCTCAGGACAAGGCCGCCAATTACGCCGGCCACGACGTTCACGATTTTTGCCCACAGCTTCAACGGCAGGTTCAAGGATACGGCGCACAGCCACGCCAGCGCCCCGAAGGTCGGTAGCGGGTAGTGTGGCAATTTGGTGGGGGACAGCTCGAAGATCAAGAAGGCGGGCACCAGCCAGCAGATGGCAAAACGGATGGCGGCTTCGTGACGACGGACGATAGCGGTCTGTACTGCGCCCCCGAGCAGCCAGGCAGCGGGAAAGAAGGTTATGGGCAGCAAAGCCAGGTGATAGCCCGGCCACATGAAATGTCCCTCCGACCCGCCGCTCAGCTTGGAAGCGAAATCATGACCGATCGCGCCGACCCAGAACTTGCCGTCAGTGGCGACGGTAATGGCTACGATCCACGGGCCGCAGATCAGGGCGACCCCAATCAGACCCCAGCCCCAGCTAAGATATTTGGCCCAGCCGATGCGGCGGTCCCAGCCCCACAGCGCCAGAAGCGTCGTGGCCAGGATCATGGGGCCGATGATGAACTTGATCATGATGGTGCCGGCCAAGGCCAGCCAGAAGACGGTTTTCAGCCAGAATAGCCGCGGGGCAGGCGCATCCCGGCCGAGATCGCGCGTTCGCAGATATATCTGCGCCAAGGCAGCCATCATCAGGGTAATCAGCCCGCATTGCATGGCGTCGGTCTTGGCGATGAAGGCTTCCGTCGACAACATGAAGCCGACGGCCATGAGCAGGCCAGCCTTGGCGCCGACGCGCGTACCAAAGGCCTTGGCGGCCCCCCACGCGCAGGCGAAGGCCGCCAGGGCGGCGCCAAGCAGGGACGGCCATCGGAAGGCCAGGATATCGCGCTTGGCGACATTGGAGGTCAGCTTTACGGCCGCAACCTGGAGCCAGTGAATGCCGACAGGCTTCTTGTAACGCGGTACATCCTGGACGTTGATGTTGATATAGTCGCGCGTTTCCATCATCTGGGCCGAGGCCTGGACGAAGCGGGATTCGTCGCGGTCCAGCGGCGGGATCATCATGGCGCAGGGCAGCCCCACCATGAAGGCCAGGAGTGCCGCAATCAGCGGACCGCGGCGGCCTTTCGAGGCCATCCGGACAAAGGTGCCCTGGATAAAGTGGACTACCGTCTGGAACGTCATACCGGCCATGGAACCCCTTATGGCCCGCAGGACGCGCGGGCGATCACTATTTACGGCTGAGGGTAAAGCAGGTAAGAGGCTTAAAACCCAATGGGTTTCAATCCCTTGTTTCGCCTGTCATACGAGCGCCAAATGCCTGTAACCGTTTCTGCCGTGGTGCCCGTCTATAACGAAGAAGGGGCGGCCGTACAAGTCGCGCGGGAAATCGCGACCGAGTTTTCAAAACGGTTCGGCAGTGGCTTCGAAATCCTCTTCATCGACGATGCATCGACGGACGATACGCACGGACGACTGGTCGCGGCGCAGGCCGACATTCCCGGCCTTCGCGTCCTGCGTCACCAGAATAATGTCGGCAAGAGCGGTGCCATGCGGACCGGTTTTTTTGCTGCGCGTGGCGATGTCGTGGTGACGCTGGACGGCGATGGTCAGAATCCGGCTGCGGATGCCGCCCGGATGGTGGAAATTCTAAAGGGTGCCCCGGCCGATGTCGGCATGGTCGCCGGACAACGCCGCAATCGCCAGGATTCGGCCTCGAAGAAATGGGCGTCGCGGTGGGCAAACGGCATTCGCAAGGCCATGCTAAATGACAAGGCGGATGACACGGGCTGCGGCCTCAAGGCCCTGCGCCGCGATGTCTTTTTGCGACTGCCCTATTTCGACCAGATGCATCGCTACCTGCCATCACTGGTGACGCGAGAAGGCTTTGAAATTTTATTTGAACCCGTCGATGATCGCCTGCGTACCACAGGTCATTCGAAATATACCAATATCGGCCGTTTAGCCGTGGCGCTTTCCGACCTTCCGGGTGTAATGTGGTTAAACCGCCGTTTACGTCAGCCAGGTAAGGTGAGCGAAAGCGGCCACTAGAGTTCGCTTGCCCTCATATCGGACGCGGCTCTGGACTTTTCGTTTGCGCAACTTTCGACCGGGAAGTTGCTTTACAGTTTGGAAAGTGCTCCAGCCGTCGCCATGGGCGACAGGAGAGGTGCTCATATGGCTATCGACCGCGATCTGATTGCAAAGGAAGCGGCCATCGGGATGTACGACAGGCAGCCCGTGGCCGAAGAGAAGAGGGGGTTCAGCATGCTTACGGCGTTTCCACTATTGGCCATACCGTTCCTGGTCTACAATATTCTGGCGCTGTTTACGCTGTTCGGCGGCGCCGACAATGCGGCTTATAGCGCCGTCAGCCAGATTTTGTTCAGTCTGCCCATGCCTTCCAATGGCACACATTGGGAGGTCAGCGTCGGCGATGTGATCCTGCTGGGCTCCTTGATCTGCCTGTTCTTCGAGCTGCTCAAATCGACCAAGTCTGACAAGGTAGCGATCGTCAACCATTCGCTGTCCATGGTTGTCTTCATTGTTTGTTTGGTGGAATTCCTGTTGTTCCGCCCGTTCGCGACCTCGACCTTTTTCCTGCTGACCTTCATGACCCTGATGGACGTGCTGGCCGGCTTTATTGTCACCGCCGTCTCGGCCCGGAAAGATATCGATTTCGGACACTAATGATACATGCTGTCTAAACACAGCAGGCCCGCCGGATCATCGGCGGGCTTTTTCTTTGTTTGGCTTTAGGTCAGCCGAATACTGAAAAAATCAGGGCGACGGCAAATATATCGAAGGCACGGGTGGCGAAACGCGTCCAGTGAGAGCGCGGTTTGCGAGCATTGGCTAAGGACAGCAAGACAGGCTCCGGGTACGAGGAACCCATGCCAATGCAAGTCGCGTGCCGCGTGATAAATGCCATGGCCGTAACCGGGCGCGTTTGCCGATTTAGGCTTTAAGGACCTGTTTTTGTTGTGTATGGTATCGATAAGGGGAGCGATTTGGATCTAGATTTCGGTCTTTGTGACGCGCCCCGGTTGGGGGCGGCGGTCGTTCGGGCCGGAATATTCCGACTTCAGATAGGTCGATTTTGCCCGCTCAAGCGTCTCTGGGCCACCGCGAAGGCCGCGCTTTTCGCCACCACTCAGCAATTGTGCGGCATAGACGGCGTCTTCGCTATCGCCGTTGGTTGCGGCACGTCGCTTACGGCCACGCGGCGCGTAACCCGGCTGATGTTCGACAACGGGACCGGCAGGCACAGGCAAATTGGGATCGGCGTTTTCGCTCATGGTCCCAGACTACAGCATTTTTGCTAAAACAACATGTGGAACGGCGACCTGCGCATCAAAATTTATCGATATCGCGATATCGACAGGCCGCCGTGTCCAATCTAGGCCTTGGATGCCAGTTGGTCGATCTGGGCCTTCATGGCTTCCATCTGCTGACGCAATTCACGGACCTGATCTGTTTCGGGCTTAGCGGCAGGGGCGCCACCCGTTGTAGGTTCCGGTGCTTCGGGCGCGATACCGCCTGTCTGGCCCGTATTTGCCGCCGTATTGGCAAACGAGAACGGCGAGAACATCCGCATGGCGCGGTCAAACATGGCCAGGTTTTGCGACACCTGTTCGTCGAAGAAACCCAAACCAGGCGTGCCGCCGAAGGCTTGCGAAAACTGCGAACGGAAGCGCTCCTGCTGCTTGGCGAAGCCGTCCAGCGACATTTCGAGGTAGGTCGGCAACAGATTCTGCATGCTGTCGCCATAGAAACCGATCAACTGGCGCAGGAACTGGATGGGCAGAAGGTTTTGGCCGCGGCTTTCTTCTTCGAAGATGATCTGGGCCAGCACGCCTCGCGTTATGTCATCGCCGGTCTTGGCGTCAAACACCACGAAATCGACGCCCTGGCGGACCATGTCGCTGAGATTGTCGAGGGTGACATATGAGCTGGTGGCGGTGTTATACAGCCGGCGGTTCGCGTACTTCTTGATGACGACGCGATCGCCTTCGCCGCGTTTTGCCCGTGTCTTGGTTTCAACCATGAAAGCCTCCTGGGACTCTACCTGAGATAATTGTTGCGCTTGCGGACTCCGCCGCATTCCATTTCGCACTCACAACATAAGCCTTTTTTTGCTTATGCGTAAAGAGGGCGTGTGAAAACGAAGAAAATCCTTATTGCGCAAGGTTTCGATTATTGTGTGTCGCGCAATTCGCAAGAGAATCATATTGCAGATCGTTGTGCGCACAAAAAGTTGAATGGCATGTCCTAAAACGGATGATTTTACAGGTGACGCCGTGTTCACGATCGGGCACCAATGCGGTCATAAAATGAAATGACTGTTCAAGCCACTGGAGAACGGCGTAACTTGATTTCGCTTTTCACGTGCCTTAAGTGCCGGATTGAGCAGTCTTTTCCACAGGTGCTAAAGGAAACCCCGCATGTCCAATGAAGTCGTTATCGTCTCCGCCGCGCGTACGCCGGTCGGCTCTTTCCTCGGGTCATTCGGTGCCGTCCCGGCGCATGACCTGGGCGCCCATGCTATTAAGGCAGCCGTTGAACGCGCTGGGCTTCAGGCGGCTGACATCAACGAAGTTATTCTGGGTCAGGTGCTCCAGGCCGCGCAAGGTCAGGGACCGGCGCGCCAGGCCTCGGTAAAGGCCGGCATTCCCTACGAATCCCCGGCTTGGTCTATCAACCAGATCTGTGGCTCCGGCCTGCGCGCCGTGGCGCTGGGCGCCCAGCAGGTGGCCTTGGGTGAAAGCGCAATCGTCGTTGCCGGTGGCCAGGAAAGCATGTCCATGGCGACGTACGCTGCCTATATTCGCGCCGGTCAGAAGATGGGCGACCTCTCGCTGGTCGATACCATGATCAAGGACGGTCTGTGGGACGCCTTCAACAATTACCACATGGGCCAGACAGCCGAAAATGTCGCCACCAAGTTCGGCATCTCGCGTCAGGAACAGGACGAATTCGCCGTCGCATCGCAAAACAAGGCCGAGGCGGCACAGAAGGCCGGCAAGTTCAGCACCGAAATCGCGCCCTATACGATCAAGGGCCGCAAGGGCGACACCGTCGTCGACAGCGATGAATTCATTCGCCATGGTGTGACGATCGACAGCATTTCCGGCTTGCGTCCGGCCTTTGCCAAGGATGGCACGGTGACCGCGGCCAATGCGTCTGGCCTCAATGATGGCGCGGCCGCGGTCGTTCTTATGTCGCGGGCCGAAGCCGACGAGCGCGGCCTGAAGCCATTGGCGCGCATTGTGTCGAGCGGCATTTCCGGCGTCGATCCGGCGATCATGGGCACCGGTCCAATTCAGGCAACGCTGAAGGCGCTGGCCAAGGCGGGCTGGTCGGTGAATGATCTCGACCTTATTGAAGCCAACGAAGCCTTCGCCGCCCAGGCGATCAGCGTCAACCGTGAACTGGGCTGGGACACGGCCAAGGTCAATGTCAATGGCGGGGCGATCGCCATCGGCCACCCGATTGGTGCGTCTGGCGCTCGCGTGCTGGTCACGCTGTTGCACGAAATGCAGCGCTCGGGCGCCCGTAAGGGCTTGGCCACACTGTGCATTGGTGGGGGCATGGGCGTCGCCCTGGCCGTCGAAGCCGTATAAAACATACTTACAGAGAGGGATTTACATATGGGTAGAGTCGCATTGGTTACCGGCGGTACGCGCGGTATCGGCAAGGCTATTGTCAAGCGTCTGAAAGATGCTGGCCTTACAGTCGCGGCCGGTTACGCCGGCAATGAAGAGAACGCCAAAAAGGTCGCCGAAGAACTGGGTGTGATGATCGTCAAGGGCAGCGTCGACAAGTTCGAGGACTGCGCCCGCGCCGTCCAGGAAGTCGAAGCGGCGCTCGGCCCCATCGAAGTTCTAGTCAATAATGCCGGCATCACGCGTGACGGCTTCTTCCACAAGATGTCAAAAGACCAGTGGCAGGAAGTCATTCACACAAATATGGACAGCGTCTTCAACATGACGCGCCAGGTGATCGAAGGCATGCGTGAGCGTAATTACGGCCGCATTATCAACATCTCCTCGATCAATGGCCAAAAGGGCCAGGCCGGCCAGACCAACTATTCGGCGGCCAAGGCCGGCATGATCGGCTTCACCAAGGCGCTGGCCATGGAGTCGGCCAGCAAGGGCATTACCGTAAACTGCGTAGCACCCGGCTACACGTCGACCGAGATGGTCGCCGCCATACCGCAACCTGTGCTCGACAAGATTGTCGGCGGTATCCCCGTCGGCCGCCTCGGTACACCCGAAGAAGTGGCTGAAATCTGCGCCTTCCTCGCCTCGGACATGGCGTCGTTCATCACCGGCGCGACCATAGCCGTCAACGGCGGCCAACACATGCTGTAGTGGCCATGGACCGCCCTGGGGGCCTGCAAATCGTCATCTTCCGAGCTTCCGGTGCTCACGTACGATATGTACGCTCTGCTCTGGGTCTCGAAAGCTAACGATTTTCGCAACGCCAGAGCGGCCCGTGCCTGATTAAAGTGTAAAATTGAAGGGGCGCGGATGGCATATCCGTGCCCCTTTTTCGTATCGGCCTGCCTTAATTTATTTCCTTCCGCGTCTTAAATTGGCCCAAGTCGAACCCTAGTAATCCGGGTAATGACAAAGAATTTGGCACATTCCTGGGTCCGTATCCTAAGCGCGTTTTTGCTGCTGCTGTGCGCCGCAGAGGCTGGTCATGCCTTTGCCGAAGGGCCGCGATCTCTCAAGGAAGCCATGTTCGGCAAGAAGTCCGATCCGGGACAGACGCCGGAACGGCCCCCTGTGGCGCATTTTCGGTCCGAAGACGGTGAAAGCTTCGTCATGGATGAGACCAGCGGCCATACGCTTGTCCGGTTCGATGGCGACGACGAGGTCTGGCTCCTGACCCCGACCCAGGGTCCCAAGGGCGATATCATTTATAAAAACGATGTCGGTGAGCCGGTATTGAAGGCGACCCGCTGGGGCGGGATGATCCTGTTCAGCGACGACCGCCCAACGGGTGATCCTGTGGCGGTTAGCGGCCGCGCCGAGGCGTTCCAGCCGGGCCGCATGTCGCCCAGTCTGTTGTTCCAGTCTCTGGTCCACGCCAGCCGCCGCGTCAGCCTGGCCATTGGGCGTAATTTCGGCTTTGATGCGCCCGACGTCACGCCGGGTACGGATTATCTATATGCCGACGCCGCCGATGTCACGGCCGACGCCCTGATCCGCGTTTCTGCCCAAAGCCGTGGCAAGCAGATTCTCGCTCCGATCCAGTCCGTACAGTTCATCGAAGGCCGTCCACCCAGTGCCTCCATTCAGAACGGCGTCCTGGTTTTGAAGCTGGATATTTCGCGCGGCTATTGGGGCGGCCGTCCGTCATCCAAGCGCATATTCAACCTGATCGTCACGACCTATCCGGTCGGCAACACAGCCCGCCGGTAAATCGCAGCAGGCTTTAAAAGCGGTCCTTGGCCCGGCGCAATTCGCCAAATTTCGCGGCCTGGGCGTTGAAATCCTCTTCCTGCAAAGGATAGACGAAAAAGGGGTTGGTTGCTTTTTCTTCAGCGAGCGTCGAAGGTACGGTCGGTTCCCCCGCCGCGCGTTTGGCGCGGATGATATTGGCCCGGGCGGCCAGAGCGGGATGAATAGGAATATCACCGGCCAGATGTTCGGCGAATTTCAAATTGGACAGCGAATATTCGTGGGCACTGTAGAGCCGCGTCTCGTCGGGCAGGTCCGCGATACGTTTTAGTGCACCCCACATCTGCGCCGGTGTGCCTTCGAACAAGCGGCCGCAGCCGAGGGGGAAGATCGTATCGGCGACGAAGGCGTTGCCACCCGCCCTGTCGATATATCCGATATGGCCGAGCGTGTGTCCGCCAAGGTCGATGACGTCAAGGCGTGTCTCACCCAAGTGGAAAACATCGCCGGGATCAAGTACATGGTCGAGCGGTGCGATGCGGCGCACCTCCGCCGGACCGTAGATAACCGCGCCATATCGCTTCTGGATGAGGACATTGCCGCCGGTGTGGTCGGGATGCCAATGCGTATTGAGAATATAGCCCAGCCCGACGCCCCAGGCCTCCAGCCGTGCGGTGATGGCGCGCGGTTCCGGCGCATCGATAATGGCGGTCTTGCCTGTCGCCCGGTCCTGAATCAGGAAGCCGTAATTGTCTTGGAGCGCGGGGAAGACCTCTATCTTTAGATTAGGCTTTAGGGACATGTTAGGGGTCGCCGTGACAGGGTTGATACGGTATCCTATATAAGAACCCGCGAAGCTTAAGGAAACGCCGTTTGCGCCGTCCGGTCGAAGACCTCAACAGTTTCTATCTGTCGCCGGAAGGGCAGGTGGCGCGCCGCCTTATCGGACGCAAGCTGGGCGAAGCGTGGCCGGACGTGCGCGGGCTCGATGTATTGGGCATCGGTTATTGCAGTCCGTATCTCGACCAGTTCGCCGAAGGACGTCGCGTTCTGGCCGCCATGCCAGCGGGACAGGGGGCGGAAATCTGGCCTGCCGATATGCGCGTGCGCACGGTTTTGATTGACGAACAAGCGCTGCCTTTCCCGACGGGGCTTTTCGACCGCATAGTGATCATCCACGCCCTGGAGGAATCGCCGACACCTCAGGGACTGCTGCTTGAAGCCGCCCGGCTTCTGGCGCCGAATGGAAAACTGATCATCGGTGTGGCGGCGCGGGGCGGTTTCTGGGCGCACGCCGAACGCACGCCCTTCGGCTATGGTCAGCCCTATAGCCGCCTGCAACTCGAAGCGGCGCTGCGTGACGCCGATCTCGAACCCCTGGCCTGGTCCTACGCCCTTTATGCGCCGCCGTTAACGTCATTGTTGCGTTGGGCCGGTGCGCTGGAGAAGATATTGCCGCGCATATGGCCCCTGACGGGCGGGCTGATTCTGATGGAGGCGGGGCGCCGGCCGTTCGTCGCCCATACGCCGCGTCCGCAAAAGTCGATCATGGACGAACTGCGCGGGGTCCTCGTACCACCGCAACCGGTGCCGACCTCGCGCGAGCTGGAGCCGGTATCGCGCGACCTGGGCTAAGCGGGCGCAGACCTTGCATTCCGGCCGGCTTGTGCTTGACCGTGGGGCAGATTCTGAGCATAGCAAGAGGCATGAAACAGCTTATCATCATGCGCCATGCCAAGGCGGAAAAAGACGCAGACTCCGGCGAGGATTTCGACCGCGTGCTGGCGCCGCGCGGACGCGAAGAAGCGCAACATGTGGCCCGCGCCCTGCAGGCATACGGCTTGAAACCCGATTTCGCCCTGGTTTCCGCCGCCGCGCGGACCCAAGGCACGTTCGAAGAGGTCAAGAGCGTACTCGGCGATATCCCGGCCCTGATCTCGGACGACTTTTACAATGCCGGATCGGAGGCGCTGCGCCAGGCGATCGAGCGTCACGAAGACGAGGGTCAATGCCTTCTGGTCGTCGCGCACAATCCGGGCGTCCAGTATCTTGTGGCGGAATATCTGTTCGAAGGCGCCGCCGGACCGGAAATCACCGACAAGGTGCGCGGCAACTACCCGACCGCTACGGCGACCGTGTTCGAGGTCGATGTCGCAGGCCGCCCCGTCTATGACGGCATTTACCTGGCCAAGTGATGTATAAACTCGCCACCCGCGCCCTGCATCTTCTGGCTGCCGAAGAGGCGCACAATCTGACGATTAAGCTCCTTAAGTTGGGATTGGGGCCAGTGTCGTCTTTACAAACGCCGGAACTGGCGGTGGACGTGTCGTTCGATGGTGGCGTTCTGCGGTTTGCGAACTGTGTCGGGCTAGCGGCGGGTTTCGACAAGAACGCCGAAGTGCCGCTCGCCATGGTGCGCGCCGGTTTTGGCTTTGCCGAATGTGGTACGGTGACGCCCCTGCCGCAGGTTGGCAATCCGAAGCCGCGCCTGTTCCGCCTGACCGAAGACGCAGCGGTCATAAATCGCATGGGCTTCAACAATGCCGGGCTGGACATTTTTGCCGGGCATCTGGAACACATCAATGCGCATCGCAACGGCGCGGTCGTCGGGCTGAACATCGGCGCCAACAAGGATGCGACCGACCGCATGGCCGACTACATCACTGGTCTTAAACGGTTATGGGGACTGGGCAGCTATTTCACTATCAACATCTCATCGCCCAATACGCCGGGCCTGCGCGCGCTTCAGGGCAAGTCGCATCTTGATGACCTGCTGGCCCAGATCGCCGAAACCCGTTCAGCCCTGATGAAGGCAACGGATGTCAACTGCCCCATCTTTCTCAAAATCGCGCCGGACCTGAGTGACGGGGAGATCGAGGATACGGTGTCTTCCACCATAGATCATGCCTTGGACGGGTTGATCGTGTCCAACACCACCTTGTCGCGCGAAGGGCTCAAATCGCCATATGCCGGTGAATCCGGCGGTTTGTCGGGGGCGCCGCTGTTCGAATTGTCGACGCGGGCGTTGAAGGTGGCCGCCACGGCGGCGGCTGGCCGCCTGACCCTGATCGGCGCGGGCGGTATCGCATCGGGGGCACAGGCCTACGCCAAGATCCGGGCGGGGGCGAGCCTTGTGCAACTCTATTCGGCCATGGTCTATCACGGGCCGGGACTCGCCGATGCGGTGCGCCGCGACCTTGTCATGCGTCTAAAGGCCGACGGTTTCCGCTCGGTCTCGGAGGCGGTGGGGCAGGCCTAAAGCCTATTCCTCGACCGCATTGGCGGTCAGTCGCGCCAGAGCGCAGACGAACAAAGCCCATATCAGGGAATTTTGAGACAGGATAAAGCTTTCCGACAGGATCAGGAAACTGAAGAGCATCAGGATCAGCACGGAGAAAAAGCCGTCCCTGACCCTGGCAAAGCGGAACAGAGCGCAGAAAAAGCCGGCGGCCAGCACGAAGCCGAACAGGGCGACACCGATCCAGCCCAACTGAATCAGCAGGTCCAGCCAGCCATTATGCGCCGATGGCACCTCCCAATGGGTTTCGGCCCGCACCACCGCCGCCGGTACGGAATCCGGCGTCCAGAAGGCCTTGTAACCATAGCCCAGCCATGGATGCTTATCGGACAAACGCATCAGCGAGGCCCATATTTCGGTGCGTCCAGTCAGCGTCGGGTCCTTACCCAGCAGTTTCAGGATCTGGTCGGGCATGATGTAGAAGAGCGCCGCACCGGTCATGGCGGCGGTGGCGGCCAGCCAGGTAAAGATGATGCTCAACACGCCGCCCCGTTGCAGTGCCAGCAGTAGGGGAATGGCGGCGGCGCTGCCCATGCAGGCGAGCAGCGAGGTTTTAGACCGTGACAGCACGACCAGCAGGAAGATCATGACGGCGACGCCGATCCATGCCTTGCGGCGTTCTGGCGCCACATAAGCCGAAGCGCAGGCGGCGATAAAGCCCAGAACCATCATGGCCGCCATCTGGTTCTTCTCGTACCACAGGCCTTTCCAGGCTCCGGCATTGATGTCGGTGTGGATGCCTAGGCTGGGAACGGCGATACAAACGAAATAGGATCCGATGGCCAAAACGGCGAAGCTGCCTGCGACGATCTGGACCAGGTCTTCGCCGCGCCAGCGGCTTGCCAGGTAGAGGCCGAACAGGGTGGTGAAGGCGAGGGCGATGGTGCGGCGAATGGTTATGTCGGGCGCAATCGACCAGTAGTTGGAGGCAAAGCACAGCCCGACCAGAAGCCCGGTCATGAACAGGCCAGGCAGGATGCGCATCAAGCGGGTGGCCCGTATGGCAACCAGGGCCACGGTAACGGCATAGACCGGCAGCCACATGACGCGAAGAATGGCGGAATCGCTTTCCGACACGCCGGTCACGTCGTTCTGCGGGGCGAAGACCGGGCCGATCAAGGCATTTGAAAACATCAGAATGCAGAAGACCGTCAGGGCCAACTCGGCATAGATGAGCCACAGGGCCAGGCCCTCCGGCCCGGTCTTCGCGCGCACGTCGGCGGTTTCGCGGCGCGCGAAATCGGCAGAACGGGCAGATGAGCGTGCGGACATGGGACCTGGGGGCAGCGGTTCCGGTCTGGAACCGCTGCCAGTCTAGGCCAAAAGTCTCAAAATTGAGTCAAAGCCTGTCAAGACGTAGGCGCTCACAATTTTCCGGCTTTAGAACGGGGAATATTTTTCCATAAGGGCCTGCGCGGCGGGCGGACCCTGCATGTTGGTGATGTCGCCGCGACCACCGTAAGAGATGCGCGCTTCGGCCAGTTGCGTATGACGGATGGTATTGGTCGACGAAATGTCTTCCGGACGGGCAATGCCGGCTACGGTCAGAACCCGCACTTCGCGGTTGGTACGCACTTCCTGTGTCCCCTGGATGACCAGATTGCCGTTCGGCAGCACGCCGGTGACCGTTGCGGCGATGGTGACGGAAATTTTTTCCGCCCGTTTCACGGTGCCGGCGCCGTTCGACGTCGAAGACGACGAATCGGCCAGCGCCTTGGCAGGATTGTAGGCATTGGGGAGAATTTTGCCGAGTGACGATTCTATACCCAGAATGGTCGGGGTGGCGGCGTTGAAGTTGTTCGTGCGTGAACGGTCCGTTGTATTACTGGTTTGGGCCGAATCGTCGATCTCGACCTGTACGGTCAGGATATCGCCGACACCGCGGGCGCGCTGATCGTTGAAAAAGGTTCGCGCGCCGACACGCCATAGTGAGTTCGACGATGCGGGCGCGTTGTTTTGCTGAGGATAAATCACGGGCTGCTGTTGCGGAACCAGCGCCGCCGGATAGGACATGGCGCTCAGTTGCGGTCCGGCGACGGTGTCGTGGATCGATCCGCAACCGGACAAGGCGGTCAGGGCAGCGAGAGCAGCGGTGGCGAGAACAATCTGTTTCATGACGGGACCTTAAGTACTGACTTTGGCTTCAACGCCCTGTTGGAAAAGGGCTTAACGCGAAGAAACCAGGGTTTGACTGCGAATCTGTAGGGCGGCCTGGCCAGCGACCGCCGTGCCGGGACCGGTAATCACTGCATCGATAAGCTTCTTGGACGTGGGGTTCATGATCTGGACCGCATCGCCAATGCCGGCATCTTTTTGCACCTGGCCAGACAGGGTCAGGCTGAGTCCGTTTTGCGTCCAGGTGACGGCGACCATTTCGGAACGCCTGACAACGATCGGGCCGGCCGGACCGGCGACGGGGGCCTGAACGCCCCAGCCCGCGTAGTTTTGCGCGCCCGTAATGGCCGTGCGTTGCGGCGTGGGCGTGGAGGATGTTTCGGGGCCGGCAGCGACGATGATTCTGCGCAGACCGCGGGGATTGTCCCAGACCACGCCGTTGCGCGCAGCGATCTGCTGCACGACGGCGGCGTCAAGTACGGCCGTGGCATCCTGGCGGTAGCCGAGCACGACACCGGACGCCGCACCGGCATTTTCGAACACATCCCCCAATGTGATGCGGCCATCGCCGTCGGTGACGCTGGACTTGAGCACCAGATATTGCGGTGCGGTCTGGGCAGCTGCGGTCTGGACGTGTCCAGCTAAGGGGGCGAACAGCAAGGTGGCGAAGAGCAATACGCGTTTCATGACTTAGCCTCTGGCCAGTTGGCTGGTGGTTTGCAGCATTTCGTCAGCGGTGGTTATGACCTTGGAGTTCATCTCGTAGGCGCGCTGAGCCACGATCAGCGCGGTGATTTCCGAGACCGCGTCGACGTTCGACGATTCGGTGTAGTTCTGAAGGATCGTGCCAAAGCCGACATCGCCGGGCGTAGACACATTGGGGGCGCCCGATGCGCCTGACTGCATGAACAGATTGTCGCCCTGAGCGTCGAGGCCGGCTTCGTTATAGAAGGTGGCCAACTGGAGCTGGCCCACCACCACAGGCGGGGCCGATGAGCCGAGCGTCGTCACCTGGACCTGGCCGGTCTTGGAGATGGTGACGTTGGTCGAGCCCTGCGGTATATTGATGTTGGGCTGGACCAGATAGCCTTCGGTGGTGACCAGTCGGCCCTGGTCATCGACCTCGAAATTGCCGGCGCGGGTATAGGCGGTTTCGCCGGATGGCAATAAGACCTGGAAATAGCCCTTGCCCTGGATTGTCATGTCGTAAGGGTTGCCGGTCAAGGTTGGCGTGCCCTGTTCCATGATGCGATAAACCGCCGCGGTGCGCACACCCGAACCGATCTGAATACCCGTTGGGACGACCGTGCCAGACGCTGAGGACTGGGACCCCATCCGCTCGATGTTCTGATAGAGCAGGTCTTGGAATTCGGCACGCTGCTTCTTGAAGCCGACGGTATTCATGTTGGCGATGTTGTTGGAGATGACTTCAACGTTCATCTGCTGGGCGGCCATGCCCGTTGTAGCGGTTCTTAATGCACGCATTTTTGACTAAATTCCTTACCTTAAGCCACGCGGCCGAGGCGCTCTACGGCGCTTCGGTTCAATTGGCTGTTCTGGTCGATAATGGCGGAGAGCGTGGAATAGGCACGGTTGATGCGCACCAGATTGGTGATTTCAACCATCGGATTGACGTTGGACGATTCAAGGAACCCTTGCTGAATGCGCGCATCGACGGCAGGGATGGCGGCAGCATTGCTGGTCAGGCTGAAGGTGCCGTCGCCGTTTTTTTGCAGATCGCTCATATTGGCGATGCTGACCACATTAAGTTTGCCGACGCGTTCGGTTTGGCCTTGTGACATCTGAGAAATGATGCCGTCCGCCGAAATGGTCGGCTCACCTTTCTTTGGGTCGAGCACGATCGGACCGCCGTCGCCCTGGACGACATAGCCCTGCTGCGTCATCAAGGTGCCGTCGGCCCCCAGCGTAAAGGCGCCGTTACGCGTATAGGCCTCGCCCTTAGGTGTGTTGACGACGAAGAAGGTGCCGTCACCGTTAAGCGCAACATCGTAGGGTGCGCCTGTCTGATTGAGCGTGCCTTGCGTGAAATTACGCCCAACGCCGTTGTCATAGGCAAAATTGGCCGGTGTACGAATCGGCATATTGACGGCCGGCGCGCCCGGTTCGGCATTAACCAGCAGTTCCTCGAACTTGTAGCCCGTCGTATTCATGTTGGCGAGGTTGTTGGCGCTGATATCCAGCTCTCTTTGCAGGGTGATCTGACGCGACAAGGCGACGTAATTGGTATTTTCCATGTCCGCATGTCCTGCAAGAGGGTTGATCCGCGGTCACCGCGTCATTGCGTTAACCATGTTTTCGAACGTGCAAGCGCCGTGCCAGAGGTTGATGATTTCGATAAATGATTGAAATTAAAAGAATTGTGCAGTTTTGAGCTAAAAACGGGCTGCGCGATACCGGCAAAAAATGCCGCCCTGACCGGCCTTAACAAGCAATCGTTAACCATGTTTGAGCATAGTGGCGTTAATGCCTTACGTCAGGCGGTTAGGGTTTGTTTAAGAGTTGGGCCTAAACTCCAGGTATCCGGCTTCACGTTTGTTTTTAGCGGGTGGGCATTTTGGCCAAGAAAGAAAAGAAACCTAAGGACGCGGAAGCGCCTCCGGTTGACGGTGCCGAGGGCGGCGAAGGCGACGCCCCGGCGAAAAAGAAATTTCCCTTGCTGATCGTTATCATCGCTGCAGCTGTGCTGCTGCTGGGCGGGGGCGGTGCTGCGGCCTATTTCCTGTTCCTCAAACCGAAGCCGCCTGTCGAGGCAGGCAAGGACGGCGCGCACGGCGATGCCAAGAAGGAAGAGAAAGGCGGCCACGGCGAAAAGAAGGACGCCAAGAAGGACAAGAAGAAGGAAGGCGGCGAACATGGCGGCGGTGCGGAAAAGGTCGATCCCGCGACGCAGCCGGTCATCACCGAAGGGCCCAATGGCACGACCTATTTCGCCATGCCGACGACGGTCGCCAATATTCAGTCGCCGGACGGCCGCGCCTCCTACCTCAAGCTCAAAATGACCTTCGAATGTGCTGACCAGGACACGGTAGACGCCCTCAATGAAAACATGCCCCGCATAAATGACGTGCTCCAGGGCTTCATTCGTGAACTGCGCCCCGACGACCTGAGCGGCTCGGAAGGCAATTACCAGCTGCGCCTGGAAATCCTTCGTCGCATCAATCTGGTATTGGCGCCGCACAAGGTCAATGCCGTTCTAATCACCGAGATGCTGGTAACCTGACATGGCCGCGGATGAAGTAGATCAGGAAGCCATGATGGCGGCTTGGGAGGCGGAACTCGCCGCCGAAGCCGATGCGGCCACCGGTGGTGGTGGTGGTGGCGGTGGCGGGGACGGCGGAGATCTGGCGGCCGAGTGGGAAGCCATGGTCGGCGGTGGCGGGGGAATGGGCGAGCGTTTCAATATGCCCGCCGGCGCCGAACGCATCCTCAATCAGGATGAAATCGACAGCCTGCTCGGCTTCGACCTGTCGGAAGACGATTACAATGAACGTTCGGGCATCCGGGCGATCATCAATTCGGCGATGGTGTCCTACGAACGCCTGCCAATGCTGGAAATCGTCTTCGACCGTCTGGTTCGCCTGATGACGACGTCCTTGCGTAACTTCACCTCAGACAACGTCGAAGTGTCGCTCGACAATATTTCATCGATCCGGTTCGGCGATTACCTAAACTCCATCCCTCTGCCTGCTATCCTGGCCGTGTTTCGCGCCGAAGAATTGGACAATTACGGCCTGCTCACGGTCGATTCCAACCTGATCTATTCTATCGTCGATGTGCTCCTGGGCGGGCGTCGTGGTACGGCGGCGCTGCGTATCGAAGGCCGTCCCTATACCACCATCGAACGCGTTCTGGTCCAGCGCATGGTCGAGGTCATCCTGAACGATGCCCGTGCCGCCTTCGAACCCCTGACACCCGTCAACTTCAATCTGGATCGCCTGGAAACCAATCCGCGCTTCGCCGCCATCGCGCGGCCGGCCAATGCCGCCATCCTGGTCAAGCTGCGCATCGACATGGAAGATCGCGGCGGGCGCGTCGAGCTTCTGCTGCCCTATGCCACGCTGGAACCGATCCGCAAGATGCTGCTCCAGCAGTTCATGGGGGAAAAGTTCGGCCGCGACAATATCTGGGAAAGCCATTTGGCGACCGAATTGTGGACGACCCAGATGGAAGTGCGCGCCGTTCTGGATGAACAGCAGATTCCCTTGTCCAAAGTGTTGAATTTACAGGTCGGACAAACCATCATGCTCAACGCCAATGGCGATTCTCCGGTGCAGTTGAAATGCGGCAATATCCCGCTGACCATCGGCCGCATGGGGCGCAAGGGACATTCGATCGCGGTGCGCGTCGACAGCCCGCTGGCGGCGTCAACAAAACGGCGCCTGACGCAGTTGCCGAAGAAGTAGGGCGGGGTATGGACGTAAACCTGGTTATGAACGGTATCCTGATGGTGCTTCTGGTCACCGTCCTGTGGTATGGCGTGGGGCTTAACAAGCGCCTCAAGGCCCTGCGCGCCGCTCATGAAGGGTTTGCCAAGGCGGTTGGCGAACTGGACGACGCTGCGATCCGGGCACACACTGCGCTTAAGGAACTGCGGGCCAATGCCGACGATTCGCAGGAGCTGCTGCACGGCCGTATTCTGGCCGCCCGCGATGTCCTGCAAAAGCTCGACCTTCAGGTGACGCGCGCCGAACGGGTGCAAAAGGACATCGACAAGGGCCTGGCCAGTTTCGAAACCCTGCGCGCTCAGCCGGCCCCGCGAACAGACGCACGGCCAGAATCGCGCCCCGAAACGACACGCCCCGAAGTTATCCGGCCCGCCCACTACGAACCGACGCGTGAAGCGGCGCCGGCACGGCATCCGTTCCTCAACGACATGGTTCGGCCGCGGGAAAGCCGACCCAAGGACGTTCCCCTCAATCAGACGCCCTATGCGCGAAAAGGGCGGAGCCTGTTGCCCGATATTCCGCCGCAAGATGACAGCGAAATGGTCGATGCCGTCCAGATGTCGGAACTGGTTGTCGCCAATCTCAACGAAATGATTCGCACGCTCAACCTGCCGACACGGCAGGTTATGTCCGTTGAGGACGATCTGTTCGGCGGCAATGCGCCAAAGAACCGATAAGACGTGAAATAAATAATCCGTCGCCATATCCTGAACCGGAGATGGCCGTGGCTTTTGTGAAAGAGTTTTTGAATGGCCTTGCCTCGACTTTTGCCGCTTGTCGCCGTCGCCGTGACCGGTGTTTTGGCTCTGAAGGTGATCACCAGCCTCGACGTCATGCCGGATCTGTTCCACCAGAATGAGGCCGTCGCCGCGGAAAAGAAGGCCGCGCCTGAAAAGCCGGCAAAAAAGGCCAAGGCGGGTGCTGCGGGTGAGGTGACCAAGTCGGATGATCCCACGCAAAGCTACGGCGTCGATCCTACCGTGATGGCGGCCGACGCCGCGTCGCAGGCCAAGGATGCGGCCGCTACGGCGCCGGCCGCGCCGATATGCGCCACCAGCGTCGAACAGTTGGCGCAACAGGCTGGCATGTCGCCGAGCGAACTGACCATTCTGCAAAGCCTGCGGACGCGCAGCGCGCAACTCGATCAGCGCGAACAACAACTGAATTCGCGCGGCCAACTCGTCCAGGCCGCCGATTCCAAGCTGGACGCGCGCATCGCCCAGCTGTCCGACCTGAAAAATCAAATTCAGGCCCTCCTGGACCAGGCGACAAAGGTCTCGGATGACGACACCAATCGTCTGGTTGCCGTCTATTCGGCCATGAAGCCCAAGGATGCGGCCGCGGTCCTTACGACCATGAGCGATGAGGTTCGCCTGCCGATCGCCGCGAAAATGAAGGACCGCGCTCTGGCCGCCGTCCTGGGCGCTATGACGCCAGATGCGGCCCGCGACCTTACTGAAAAGTTGGCCAAGCGCATGCAGCGCGCCGACGGTTTGCAGCAGCAGTTGAATAAGGCCACGGCCGGTGGTCCGTCCGCTGCCGGAGCGCCGCCGACCACTGCGAACGCCAATGCCAATGCTAAGGCACCTGCCAAGCCGGGCGCCGCTACGCCCGCCGCTAAACCCGCTCAGCCCCCGGTTCCGGCGAAGAAGTAGGCCTCGCCGCCTGTGGAAAAAATGATCGATGCGGCGACGGAAGCGATGGCCTGACAACGTACAAGTGAAGGAACAGCTGGGTCGGCACACAGAGAGACAGGCAACACATGTCACGCATTTCTCGTTTTTCTTCCGCGCTCATTGCGGGCGTTTTCGCCCTTACGGCCATCGCCGCCCACGCCCAAACCGGAGAGGGGCGCGGCGGTCGTGGTGGTATGCTGGAGCGCTATGACACTGACAAAGACGGCAAGGTCAGTCTGGCTGAGTACGAAGCCGGCCGGCAAAACCAGTTCCGCCGTATCGATACCGATGGCAATGGGGCGCTTTCCTTCGCCGAAATCGACGCAGCGGGTGCCGAAGCGGCTCAGCGCGGAGGCGGCATGGCGCAGATGATGCAGCAGCGTCTGGCGGCACTGAAGGCAGCCGATACAAATGGCGACAGCAGCGTTTCGGCTGCGGAATACAAGGCCTATGTCGATGCGGCCTTCAAGGCGCTGGACAAGAATAATGACGGCTTCGTTACGGCAGATGAATTCCAGGCGGCAATGCCAGGACGCTAAAGCGCGGCTTCGGCGCGAAGTGAGCTACTGCTTTGCTCATTTCGCTTCGATCCGGCATAATCTGGTTTCGCGTTAACTGTGGTTAAACTCCGTTCAGGCAAGTTAACGCTTGATGAGTCGAGATCGTAAACCGTCTGTTAACAGCACCGAACCGCCCGTGCGGCCGATGGACCGTGCCCGGATGTTGCTCGATACGCCAAAGGCAGCCAAACGGTCGTTGAATCTTTCTTTGCGAACCTCGGCAATCGTCGCCGTCACCGTCGGGATGGGCATGGCGGGCCTGGCCTTCGGTGATCCAGCCCTGATCCCTCAGATAGCGCCGCGGTCGGAAATCGACATTCGGGTTGGCCGCAACAAACAGTCCGGGCGGGTGGAAATTTATGGTGCGATCGGGTCGCGTGCTTCGGTCCGCCGTGACAATGGACAGGTCGTCGTACGATTACCCGGGCAGATGCGGCCCGACCTGGGCGACATTCGCGCCAATCCGCCTGCCGGCGTCAAGTCGGTCGATCTCAAATCGGATGCCCGCGCCAGCGAACTGTGGCTTACCATAGCCGATGGCTTCGAAACCCATTTCGGGCGGGAAGACGGTGCGGTCTTCGTGCAGATCGATCCAAAGGCTGTCGACGACCAAAGGCCCGATGACGGCAAGAGCGATGGCAAGGTCGTCGTCAATTTGCAGGATCTCGCCAAGGACGCGCCGAAGCCGGCATCCAAGCCCACAGACCTCGCAAACCCGTCGCGTGTCAATCGCGCACCCACTGCCCCGGTCGTGGCGCTCGATGTCGCCAGCGTCGATGGCGGCGTGGATATTTCCTTTCCGTTTGAGGGACCGGCTGCGGCGGCCATATTCCGGCGCGGCGACTCCGTGTGGGTCGTCTTCGACCAAGAGGTAGACCTGCGCCTGCCTGGCAACCTGAAAGACGGTATGATCATTCAGGATGCCCAATGGACACGCAATGACGGTTTCACGGCTTTGCGCCTGAAAGCGCCCACGGCCGGTTCGCTGTCCGCCGTCAACGATGGGCTGGTCTGGTGTGTACGTGTTGGCGGCAAACCGTTTGACGGGCATGTCGCAGAAGTCAATGTCGTCCGCGACGATTCGAGCGGCGTTCCGGGGCTGAACATAAACCTGGCCGGTGCCACACGTGTCGCGTGGATACGCGATCCGTCGGTTGGCGATCGCATGGCGATTGTGCCCGCCCGCGGCCCGATCAAGAACCTGTCCACCTCGCGCACGAC
Organism: Asticcacaulis sp. AC466; assembly: GCF_000495815.1. Lineage (GTDB taxonomy): Bacteria > Pseudomonadota > Alphaproteobacteria > Caulobacterales > Caulobacteraceae > Asticcacaulis. The sequence goes on from NZ_AWGE01000001.1 coordinate 743,342, forward strand.
GCTGGAGGCCACTCTGGCATCGACCGCGCAGGGCGCGGCGATTGTGCACATGACGCCGGATGTCAAGGTCAAGGTCGATGGCGACCTGATTGAGATTTCGCGGCCTGGCGGACTTACACTGTCCAAATCCGGCAGTGGCCTGTCGCCCTCGGACGCGGCTCTGGCCTACAAGAATGCCCTCTACCCAGGCCTGATGAATCCGGACTGGTCGGCCACGCCGCCGGAAGGCTTCCTCTCGCGCTATAATGCTTTGCAGGCGGCAGCGGCCGACGAAGGCAATCTCGGTTCGGCGGCGCCGACCAAGGCCCGCCTGGCGCTGGCTCGCTTCCTTGTTGGACAAGGGCTGAACTACGAAGCCCAAGGCGTACTCGATCTGCTGGTCAAGACCAGCCCGCGCGGTCAGGATGACCCGCAGGTGCGCGGCCTGCGCGTTCTCGCGCGCATGCTGACGGGACGGTTTGCTGCCGCCACGGGTGATCTGGCGTCTTCGCAATTGATCAATGATCCCGCATCGCGGCTCTGGTCGGGCTATTCGGAAATGAAGGCGGGCCGTTATGCCGACGCCGTAAAGGACTTTAAATTTGGCCTGAGGGCATTGGACCAGTTTCCGCTGGAATGGCGAGCCCGGATCGGCAGCGCCTATGCGTTCGCCGCCTTGCAACAAAACGATCTGGTGACGGCCCAGGCCATGATCACCTACGCTATCGGCCAGGCGCAGAGCTCGCTCGACAAACTCGGCGCCTATCTGGTCGATGCTCAGATCATCGAAGCCCAAGGGGACAAGGCGCGGGCCCTGAAAGTATATCAGGCAGTCGCTCGCGCATCGGACGACGGTATCGCGACGCCGGCAGCCATGCATGCGGCCGTGTTGGCCTACGATCTGAAGAAGGCCACATCCGCCCAGACTCTGGCCGCCCTCGACAGCCTGCGGTTCCGTTGGCGCGGTGACGACACCGAATTGCAATTGATCGGCAGTATGGGCCAGATCTATCTCAGCGAAGGCCGCTACCGCGAAGCGCTTATGGTCATGAAGAGCGGCGGTCAGTCGTTCGCCGGCCAGCCACAAGCGACGCAGATCCAGGCGTCGATGAACCAGACCTTCCGCGCCCTGTTCCTTGGCGGCATGGCCGACGGCCTGCAGCCGATCGAAGCCCTGGCGCTGTTCAACGATTTCAAAAAGGACCTGACGCCCATTGGCGCCGACGGCGACGAAATGGTGCGTCGCATCGTACGCCGTCTGGTTGATGTCGATCTGCTGGACCAGGCCGCCGAGCTGCTGGATTACCAGGTAAATCACCGGCTGGATGGCGTCGCCAGATCATCGGTCGCCTCGGATCTGGCGGCCATCTACCTGATGAACCATAATCCGCAGAAGGCTTTGCAGGCCTTGTGGAATACCCGCACGACGCTTCTGCCCAAGGCGGTCATGGCGGAGCGGCGGATTTTGGAAGCGCGGGCGCTCAATGAACTGAACGAACCGGACAAGGCGCTTGATGTGTTGAGCAGTGACAACTCGCCGGACGCCGACGATGTGCGCGCCGATGTGTACTGGAACAAGCAGGACTATGCCCGGGCCGGGGCCATATTGGAACGTCGGCTAGGAGATATATGGAAAAAGGGTGGGCCCTTGGCGCAAGGCGATGAAGGCCGGCTGATCCGCGCCGCCGTTGCCTACAGCCTGCAAAAGGACCAGCCGTCTCTGACGCGTCTGTCTACGCGTTTCGGCAAGTTCGCCGATACGGCGTCGGCGCCGGACGCCGTGCGGGTCGCCTTGGCCCCGCTCGACGGCGGTACATTGAGCGCCAAGGATTTCGCGGCGTCGGCGGCGGCCAATGACAGCTTTGCCGGCTGGGTATCCGGTATGAAGAAGAAGTTCCGCCAAAAGGATGATGCTGCCGCCAAGGCGGCGAGCGCTGTACCTCCGGCCAAGACCGCCTGATTTGCCAGCCTCACTGGGCCGCCTCATTGGGCCCGCTCGTGGTCACGTTTACGTGACCTGTGTCGTGTTTCGCTTTATGGCTTTCGAGGCGCCATGTAATATATCTGCGTTCCCAAGTGATATGGGGGAACGCTGCTAAATGAAGGATCGAGAGCTTAAGTTAAAAAGGCACAGCCGCAAGCACACTGCGCGGCATCAAAATTCCGGTGAAGAGGTCTGGCTTGTCAAAACCTGTACCCAACCGCCCGAAGTCGAAATCTCGGCACCAGCCCATATTTGCTTTACTCGCGATCAAGCCCCCGAAACCAAGACGATTTTGACCTTCCTAAAGGAAGGCGCGCGGTTGCTTGCCGATAGCTTCATCACCCTCAACAACGAAAGGTCGGGGGACTGCGCCGCGTAAAGTTCAGGCCGCAGACCGCGAAACAAGCACATGGTTATGAACAATATCCGCCCCAACGGGGTATCCATTCCGGGCCGTCTCAAGGTCCTCGGGTCGGCTGCCGTAGTCGGCGTCATTCTGCTGGGCACGCTTGTGTCCTGCGGTCAGACGATCCAGCCGGGTAATGTCGGCGTCAAGATCCGCACGCTCGGACCCAATGCCGGTGTCGACAAGACGCCGCTGCCGTCGGGCTGGCACATCAACCTGCCGGGCGAACGTATCGCGGAATTCCCGGTCATACAGCGCACCTATACGTACACGCGTGAAAAGGACGAGCGCGGCCCGGAGAACGAGGAGGTCACCTTCTCGGACAATAATGCCCTGCCGATGACGGCCGATGTGCAACTGGTCATGCGCATCGATCCATCGAAGGCGCCGGCGCTGTATACACGTTATCGCCTGACCTTCGACCAGTTGTTCGAAGGTCCGATCCGTAACGACGTCCGCTCTGCCATTGCGGCTGAAACCGAACTGGTCAGCGTCGAATATCTCTATCGCGGCGGCCGCCAGCAGGTGATCCAGAAGGCGCTGGCGCGGGTCAACCGCAAGTGGGAGGCGCAGGGCGTCAACATTAGCCAGCTCGACTGGATCGGCACGATCCGCTACCCGCAGGTGATCCTCGATTCGATCCAGGCCAAGACTAAGGCAGACGCCGACGCCTCCGCGGCCCAGGCGCAGGTGGCGGTCGCCAAGGCCCAGGCCGACGCTCAGATCGAACAGGCGCGCGGTCAGGCGGAGGCGAACCGATTGCTAGCCCAATCCGTCGCCTCGTCCCCGGAGGTGGTGAAACTGCGCGCCATTGAAAAGTGGGACGGCCATCTGCCGACAACGACGGGCGGCGCGGTGCCTTTCATCGACGTCGGCAATCGCTAAGGTACGCGTGAACATAGAAGACGCTCTGGGCGAAGGCCCGGAGCGTCTTTAAATTTAAAACAAGGGGCGCTTTTAGCCGGGCTACCCTCCGCCGGTGATCACGGGATGGAAGCTGCGGACGAGTGAACCCGCAACGAGTTGCCAGCCGTCAACCAGCACGAAGAAGATCAGCTTGAAGGGCAGGGAAATGACGGCGGGCGGCAGCATCATCATGCCCATCGACATCAGCACCGATGCCACGACCAAATCGATGACGAGGAAGGGCAGGAACAGGTAGAAGCCGATCTCGAACGCCTTTTTCAGTTCTGAAATCATGAAGGCGGGCGTGACGATGCGCACCGGCAACTCCATGCGGTCCTTCGGCATTTCGACCTTTGACAGGTTGGCGAACAGGGCCAGGTCCTTGGCATCGACCTGGGCCAGCATAAAGGCTTTCACCGGTTGCGAGGCCGCATCGAAGGCCTGCGGCAACTCCATTTCCTGATCCATCAGCGGGCGTATACCGGCGGAATAGGCGGCCTCGTAGGTCGGCGCCATGACAATGGCCGACAGGAAGAGGGCCAGTGAGATAATGACGGCGTTGGGCGGACTTTGTTGCAGACCGAGCGCCGTCCGCAACAGGGACAGCACCACCACGATGCGGATGAAGGAGGTCGACATGATGACGATCGACGGCGCCAGCGACAGCACCGTCATCAGGCCGATCAGTTGCACCACGCGCGCCGACAGCGATCCGCCTTTGCCAAGGTCCACGTTTAGCGACTGCGCCACCGCGGCATAGGGGAAGATCATCATCGTGAAGCCGAAGATGAAGGTGCACAGGACGATGAGGTTCATCATCTTGGCATTTCTTGAGGCGCTTACAGGCTCTGGTGTCTTCGCGTCGGCGGGTGCCGGCTTAGAACAGGTCATCGTTCGGGTCATTGTTCGGGGCCACCGGGATACGCGGTTCAATATGTCTGGCCGGGGAGCGGCCCGGTGAATCAAGTTCGCGGCCTTCGCCAAGCAGGATCAGGCGTTCCTGATCGTCGAGGCGTACCAGAACCAGGCGGCGCGCCGGATCGAGTACCAGGGTTTCGACTACGGTCAACCGGCGGGCGCCGCGCTGGGCCTGCATCCTGGCCATCAGGGCCGGTGCATACCGCCGCAGCACATAGGCCAGGCCCATGATCAGGCCGATCACTATAGCCAGTGCGAATACCGCCTTCAGGGTACTTAAGATATCCATTTCGTCCTTTTGCGCCGATCCCGGTTAACGCCGCGTTTACTTAAAGCCTTCGTTAACCAAAAGGTGGGCATAATTTGCCCCATATGCGCGAAGTCTTTCATTAGGTTGAGTCGCGCGAATTGGGAAAGGGTAGGTCATGGCCGCTCAGGATATCGGTTTCATGTCGGCGCTGACGTCGCGTATGCACTGGTTGAACGATCGTCAGAAGGTGGTGGCGCAAAATGTCGCCAATGCCTCGACACCGGGATTTAAGCCGCACGACCTCACGCCGCAGGATTTCAGCGCCCTGATGGCGGGCGAAAATTCCGGCGGTGGGCTAGGCTTGACCCTGACCAGCGCCATGCACATGGCGCCCGAAGGCGGCGCTTCCGCCCGCAGCAACGAAGTGGTGTCGCTCGATTCCGAAACCACCATGGACGGCAACAGTGTCGTGCTGGAAGAGCAGATGCTGAAAATGGCCGAAAGCCGGACCCAGTTTCAGGCAGCGGTATCCTTCTATGAAAAGTCCCTGTCTATGGTGCGGATGGCCGCCCGGGCGCCGGGCAAGTAGGCGAGGTAGAAAATGATCAATAATAACAAACCTCCGATACAATCCAGCCAGACAATGGCCGTCGCGGCCAGCGCGCTCAAGGCGCAGCAGGCGCGTATGCGCGTCATTGCCGAAAACATCGCTAATGCCGATTCGACGGGTAAGACGGCAGGCGCCGATCCGTATCGCCGCCAAACCCCGGTCTTCACGTCTGCGAAAGTGGATGGCGCGACCGGCGTAAAGCTGGCGGCTGTGACGCCGGACATGAAGCCGTTCCAGTCAGTGTACGACCCAAGCCATCCGGCAGCCGACGCTCAAGGCTACGTCAAGAAGCCGAACGTCGATCCGCTGATTGAAACCATGGACATGCGTGAGGCCCAGCGGGCCTATGAAGCCAACATCAATGTCATCGAAACCTCCCGCTCCATGACGCAAAAGGTGCTGGACATATTGCAGAAGTAGCTGGCCGAGAAAGACCTGAACCATGGACCCGTTATCCGCCGCTCGCGCCTATGGCGCCGCCGTAAAGCAGATGCAGAACGCCACGCGTCAAACCGACGAGGGGCAGGCCGTCAGTGCGCCCGACTTCGGCAAGATGCTTCAGGGTGCGCTCGAGCAGACGATGAAAACGACGCAAGGCGCCGAGGACATGATGGTCCAGCAGCAGCAGGGCAAGGTTGAACTGATCGACGCTGTGACCGCCGTGGCCAGCGCTGAAACCTCCTTGCAGAGCGTCATTGCCATCCGTGACCAGGTGATCAGCGCCTACCAGGAAATCATGCGGATGCCGATCTGAAAATCGCGGTCTTTGGCCGAAGTGTTGCGCAGTCTACGCTTGCAGGTACGTAAGCGTACCTGCGGCGCTTGCCGGCTACCACTCTACTCAAATCTCACGATTTTCACCCATATCAACACAATGGGTTATTGCGAATGCCGGTCGGGATGCGGGCCGGATTGACGGTGTTTTGTTGTTCTCAACGAAGAAAACTCTGGCGGCGGCCCTCAGAATCTCTCCATAGCTTAAGCCGAAATTAACCGTTCACACGGCAAATATGACCCGGTAATCCGGCAAAATTTGCCGGGCGTTTGGTGATATTAACGGATAGACGAATGAACGGTGCCGAGGTTTTGACGATTGGGCGTGACGCCATCTGGCTGACCATCCAACTGTGTACCCCGATTCTACTCGTGGGCCTGGTGGTCGGCGTGGCAATCGGCCTGTTCCAGGCGTTGACGCAGATTCAGGAAGCCACGCTTATCTATGCACCCAAGATCATCGCCGTGTTTCTGGCGCTGCTGCTCCTGTTGCCTTTGATGGGCAGCCTGTTGTCCGGCTTCATGCACGAAATCGTCAACAAGATCGCGATGATGTAACCATGCTGCTGCAGGCCGCTGCCCAGATACGCACAGGTCTGTCCGACGCGGGCGGCGGAGACCTGAGCTCGTTCTTCGGCACGTCGGCGCAGGTGTGGGCGGTCGGCCTGATCTTCCTGCGCCTGGCCAGTATTGTGATGCTGGTGCCGGGCCTGGGCGACCCCGCCGTTCCGGCGCGTGCGCGTATCGGCTTCGCGCTCCTGCTGGCGATCATCATCACCCCGACCGTCAGCCCCAGCCTGCCGCCCTTACCAGCAGGGTTGGGCGACATGACGGGGATTGTCCTTCATGAGGTCATAATAGGCCTCATGCTCGGTACGCTGATGCGCGTCCTGCTTTTTACCCTTATCACTACCGGCGAGATTCTGTCCTTGCAGACTACCTTGTCCTTCGCCCAGACAGCCAATCCCACAGAAGCCCAGTCGAGCACATCGCTTGGCGCCTTTCTGGCCGTCTTCGGCATGGTGATGATCTGGGCGACGAATACCCATCATCTGTTCATCCGCGCCATGGTCGACAGTTATCAGATATTTTCGCCGGTCAAGCGCGTCATGATCGGCGATGCCGGTACGCTTATGATTCGCACCTTGACCGAAAGCTTTGTGTTGGCCCTGCAATTGTCGGCGCCGGTCATCGTTTTCGCGTTGGTCTTCAATATCGCCACGGGTTTCGTCGGTCGCATGATGCCCAATTTCCCGATCTTTTTCGCCGCTACGCCGCTCAGCGTTCTGGCTGGCCTTACCATTCTGGCCCTGTCGCTTGGCACTATGGGCGTTGTCTTCATCGACCATTACCAGGACCTGCTGGGCATCTTCATTGCGAGGCCGCGATGAAGACCTGCCTTAACGTCTGCACCCGCCTGCCGGGTCTTTGGACGCTATCCGGAGTGACGGATAATGGCTGAAGAAGCGGATGGCGAAGACAAAACAGAAGACGCCTCGGGGCGGAAACTCCAGCAGGCCCGGGAAAAAGGCGATGTCGGTAAATCCGGAGACCTGCCGCAAGCTCTGTCCCTGATCGGCGCCTGCGCCGTCGTGGCCCTGAAGGGGCCTGACATCTGCAAGTCCCTGACGGCCAATCTCATACCGTTTATCGACCATCCCGACCAAATGCTGGGGGCGCTGGACGGTGATGGCGGCATGGGGATTGCCCGCGCTGTCATACTGAATATCGTCCCTATCTTGCTGATGATCATGGGGGCATCCATGTTCATGGGCATAGCGGGCAATGTGCTGCAAACCGGTCTGATGTTCACGCCGTCGAAGCTGGCGCCTGATTTCACCAAGCTCAACCCCATGACGGGTTTCAAGCGACTGTTCGGCGTTGACGCCTTTATTCAATTTGGCAAGACGCTGCTGAAGCTGGTTGTCACGGGCATCATCGTGTGGATGGTGGTGAAGAACCGTCTGCCGGGCATTGTCGGCTTGGCGGCGGCATCGCCGATGATGATCCTACCCTATGTGAAGGAAGCCGCCATCGCCCTGGCGCTGGCCGTTTGCCTGTTTCTGTTTATCGAAGGGGTAGGGGATTTCGCCCTGCAAAAGTTCCGCTTCCTGCAACGCATGAAAATGTCGAAGCAGGAACAGAAGGAAGAATACAAACAGACCGAAGGGGATCCGCACATCAAGGCCCGCCTGCGTCAGTTGCGCATGGAAAAGGGGCGGCGCCGCATGATGTCCAATGTCAAGAATGCCACCGTGGTCGTCACAAACCCGACCCACTATGCGGTCGCCTTGCAATACGAACCCGGTGAGATGGCCGCGCCCGTCTGCGTGGCGAAGGGCATGGACGCTGTTGCGTTGAAAATTCGTGAGGAAGCGGGAAAGCATACGGTGCCGATCGTAGAAGACCCGCCCCTGGCGCGCGCGCTCTACGCCGCTATCGAAATCGATGACACCATCCCCGAAGAACATTTCGCCGCTGTGGCGAAGCTGATCAGCTTCGTGATGGCCAAGAAGAAGCGCGGCTTCTGACGATCAACAGCTTTTCCACAGGCCTGCCACCGCCCTTCTCCTTCTAACACGTTGTCGTGCTTGGACTTTTGCAAGATTCTGCACACAAATCAAAATCGGCTACACTGAGGGAAGTGATTCGCTTATGCGTTGAGCGATTCCTCCCGCGTCCAGTCCCCTGAAAGGTTCCGCCTTTGTCCGCAAACTCGTTTACCGCGCAGATTCGTGCGAAGAAAGACGCATCGCAAGAGGAGAGCCCGCCGGCCTCGGGTAAGCTAGGTCCGGAAAGACTGGGACAGGAACAGTCGGCGAAGGCCGATACCGCGTCTGTTGGAAAGTCTCGGCGTGCGCCTAGCCTGACCAAGGCGCTGAACCCGATGACCGTTGGTATTGTCGCGGCCGTGGTGGTTTGCGCCTGCCTGGCCGTTTGGCTGGTGGCGGGCCGTCTGCCGGCCGGTGTTGTGATCGGAATCATCATCGCCGCCTTTGCCGGTGTCATCTTCATGGGCATGTTCGCCTTTTCGTCGGACGAGGAAATCCTCAGCGCAGAAGGGTTCAAGGCGGGCGATATCGTGCGCGCCTTGAGTGAGCCCGCCGCAGTCTCCGCTTTCGACGGTCATGTGCTGGCCGTCAATCCAGCCTGGAGCGATGCCGGCGGCGGTAAGCGTCGGCTGCCGCATGGCGACGACGCGCCCGCCCTGTTTGTCGCCCTGCGTGAAGCCAAGGCGCAAGGCGTTGGCCGTGCTCTGGTGCGGTTGGGTGGGTTCGACTACGAAATGGTTGTGTCGCGTCTGGGCGAAGACCTGGTTCTCGTTCGTGCGGCATCGCAAGGTGTGCTCGGCAATGGCCTGATGCTTAAGCACGAAAATCCACATGCGGTCGAGGAAGCGGGTTTCTTGCCGGATGAACCGGAAATCAAGCCCGACCTGCCGGCCGCCGTTATGGACGCCTTCGCCGAAGCGGCACCGTTCGGTGCGGCCCTGATTGTCGGGGACGATGTGTTTTCGGCCCGCATCAAGGACTTCAATACGGTGTTCGCCGCCTTGACCGAGCAGGTGCCAGACCGTCTGACCGGCATGGCCTTTGGCGAACTGGTCACCGAAAATTCACGCGCCGCGTTGGAAGAACGCCTGGCATCGGGCAAGAGCGGCCCATTCGACATCGCCCTGAGCGTCAAGTCCCAGCGCGCCTTGCATATCTATGTCTCGCAGGTGTCGGGCGGCTATAGCCTCTATCTGTTCGATGTCTCCGAGCAGAAGAAGCTGGAGCAGACCCTGGTCCAGTCGCAAAAGATGCAGGCCATTGGCCAGGTCGCCGGCGGCATGGCGCACGATTTCAACAATCTGCTGACCGGGTTCAAGTTCCGCAACGACCAGCTGCTGCTCAATCACCCGCTCGGCGATCCGTCCTATGAGGACCTGAACGGTATCCGCCAGATCATTGCCCGTGCCGAAGACCTGGTGCGCAACCTGCTGGCCTTCGCGCGCAAGCAGACGGTCAAGCGCGTTACGCTCAACGTCGGTGAGATGGTCTCCGAAGCCGAGGTTCTGCTGCGCCGTTTGGTGCGCGAAGACGTCAAGCTGGAAACCGCCTATGGCCGCAACCTGCCCAATGTCCATGTCGACAAGGGCCAGATGGAAATGGTCATGATGAACCTGGTCGTCAATGCCCGTGACGCCATGCGCGCCCAGGGCGGCGGCAAGGTGAATATCCGCGCCGCCAGCATGACCCAGGACGAAGCCAAGGCCTATGGCTGGCCCGATGCGCCGGCCCAAGGGGCGGCGCTGATCGAGGTCAGCGACACCGGGCCCGGCATTCCGCCGGAAATCGCCGCCCAGGTGTTCGAGCCCTTCTTTACTACCAAGCCGCTGGGTGAAGGAACAGGCCTCGGCCTGTCCACGGTTCACGGCATTATCGCCCAGGCGGGCGGGCACATCCTGATCGTGTCGCCGCCGGGAAAAGGCGCCAGCTTCCTTATCTTCCTGCCCGTATGGATCGAGGTCGAAAAGCCTGCCGATGCCCCGAAGCCCGAGGTCGCCGCCAAGCCGGTGCCCAAGGACCTGTCCGGTGTCGGTCGCATCCTCTTTGTCGAGGATGAGCAGATTGTGCGCGGTATCGCCGCACACCTGTTGCGCCAACGCGGCTACGAAGTGCTGGAAGCCGAGGACGGCGAACAGGCCCTGGAAATCATCGAGGCCGAAGGCGGCAAGTTCGACCTTCTTATCTCCGACGTCATCATGCCGGGCATGGACGGCCCGTCCATGCTCAAACTGGCCCGACCCATTCTGGGCGACGTCCCGGTCATGTTCATCTCGGGCTATGCGGAGTCGGAATTCTCAGACCTGCTGGAAGAAGAGCAAAACATCTCCTTCTTGCCGAAGCCGCTCGATATCAAGACCCTGGCGGAGCGCGTGAAGGCGCAGTTGGCGGCGTAAAAATCGAGGTCTTTGGCCGGTGGCGCCGTCGTGATCACGGCGCATCGATACAGTTGCGCGCGCCTGCGATGGGAATGCGCTGAGTGCCGCCTTTGTAGGTGACGATCAGTTCGCCGGTGACCGCGCGGACCTGCTGCCCGGGTGCGGCTTCCTTGATGTCGTACGATTCAACGACCGATAGCTGCTTAGCAGCGTCGCTGAAACTGCGGACGCTATGACTGGGGTCCGCGCCGCCATGGACCATGGTGACTTTGGTCAGATGCCCGCCGATGCGGATATAGCCGTTGGCGCCGCCTTGCAGAGAATCTTCGGTGAATATTCGTGATCCGTCCGTTCGCCCGGCGCGGGCGACATTGGTGAGGCAGCCCGTCAGATCGTTTCCGTCACTCGCCAGGAGATCGCTTACGGTAAAGGCGGCAGCAGCGCGCTCTTCGGCCGTCGGTTGGTGGCAGCCCATCAGGGCGATGAAACATACAAACGGCACAGGTGTCTTCGTCATGCAGTCCTCGCGTGGGCCTGAACGACGCTATCACGGCAATTTATAAGCAAACAATGCGACTGTCAGCAGGCCGTGCCGCCAGCGAAGGCCACGGATTGCGTAACGCCGTCCCAGGTGACGGTCAGATTGCCTGTCATTTCCACGCTGTCCGATTCCTGATGGGCGGCGCCGACGACATAGGCTTCCTTGACCGTCAGGCGACCGGTAGCGTCGCTGAACAAACGTGTGCCGGTACTGTCATTGTCACGGCTTATGCCTGTCAGATCGACACGCATCAGTTTGCCGTCAATGCGCAGGAATCCCTTGGCGCCACTGTCGACGCCGTCTTCGCGAAAGATATCGCGGCCGCCGGAAGCCCGGGTTAGCATGGTCGTGCATCCCATGATGTCGCCGTCATCGTCGTTCAGTTCGTTTATGACGAAGGTTTTGGCGGCGGGCTTTTGGGCTGCGAGGCTTGGGGCTGTGAGGTTTGGGGCGGTGGCCGACGAGGCGTCGGCCTGCGCGCTGGGATGGGTTACGGTCTGCGCCGGTTTGCATGCGGTGAGGCTGAGCAGAGCCGCCAGGATGATTGTCACCCGTCTTGGTGTCGATGTCATATGTTTCCCCCGAATGTCGTCAGGCTATCACGACGCGCAATCGCCCGCAATCTGAGACAGGCGGGCGATCAACCGTTCGCGCTCCACCGTCAGGCCCTTGTAGTCCAGTTGTGCGGCGCTGTAGGCCTGCAATTGGGCGATCAATGCCTGCGCCAGCGCAGCGGCGTTGGGCTGGCGCTCCATTTCGTGCAGGGGATCAAGGTAGATGCGGATGGTGAACAGGATATCGCCGCTGACAGGTAGCTTGCGCAGGGTCTGGCGTTCCAGGCGGAAGTACAGATTGTCGATCTGTTCATCGCCGAGTCGACGCGAAAACCGCCATTGCCCGGCCGAATGCGGGTGGTGCAGGGCATTGTCGGCGTGAAGCGACCAGTTCCAGCGCATCACCGGCTGTTCCGGGCGCAGGTTATCAAACATACGCTCGATGATGGTGGCGTTTCGCGTCTCCCGCCCGAAGTCAGGCACGGGGGCGTGAATCTCCTGAAGCGCCTTGCCAAATTTTTCATGCAGCCGCCAGGACGATGGAAAACACAGGTGCCCCGCCGCCAATCGCCAACCGTCCTCGCCCCGGCGCATCAACACAAGATCTTCCTGCACCAGACCGCCGGCAACAAGCAGGGGCGGATAGGGCGTATCGAGACGCAAGCGCCGGAAGGCGGGAAGGATGTCTATCTGTGGTCCCAGCCGCTGATATATGTCCGGAAACCGCTGCGGTAGATGATCGGCCAGCAGGTGCAGCACTTCGGTCTGGGCGGCTTCGGTTCCCGGCTCCATGACGAAGATCGCGTCCGGCGCGCGTTCGGCCAGCCGGTCCTTTTCGTCGAGATAGCCGAGCAGGTTTTCGTCGGCATCGATCCAGTCCGCCGCATCGAGCGGCCTCACACCGATGGTGAACAGTTTGTGTGACCCGTCATAGGGCGTATGGAAAGCGCGATCCGTCATTCAGCCTGGATAGCACAAAAGAAAAATCCGGCCCAGTTGCCCGGGCCGGATTTTGATATTCGCATAATAAGCCAGGCTTACTTCTTGAGGAAGCCAGCGAACTTGTTGTTGAAGCGCGAAACGCGGCCGCCGCGGTCGAGCAGCTGGCCCGTGCCGCCGGTCCAAGCCGGGTGCGTGCGCGGATCGATGTCGAGGTTCAGAACGGCGTCCGGCTTGCCATAGGTCGAGCGGGTCTTGTAGCTCGTGCCGTCGGTCAGGGTAACCGTGATCCAGTGATAGTCGGGGTGACCTTCTTTTTTCATCGTCATCTATCCTTTATACGTCCGGCCAGCAGCGTGCGGACGCGATAAAAAGCGTGGGGCATAATTGCCGAAGGAGCGGCTTCTACAGGAAGCTTCCTTGCCGCGCAAGCCTTTCGTGTATAAAGCAGGCAATATGTCCGACTCCCAAACCGATACTCCCGACGGCCGCCCCAGCTCCGGTGCCGAACTGGCCGCCAGCATGCATCAAGCCGCAGGGCAACGCGGCAAAACCAAGAATTTGCGGCCGCTGCGCCGTCTTGTCCCCTATCTCTGGAAGCAAAAGGCGATTGGCCTGGCCATGATCGTCTTTCTGCTGATATCGGCCTCGGCGACGCCGTCCATGACCTTTGTCGCCAAGCAGTTGATCGACCGCGGATTCGGATCGGGTAATGTGGCGGAACTCAACAAATGGTTCATTGTCCTGGGCGCTGTTGCCCTGGTCCTGGCCCTGTCCACGGCCTTGCGCTACTATTTCATCACGCGCATGGGGGAGCGCGTCGTCGCCGACCTGCGCGAAGATGTCTTTGCCCATATTCTTGGGCTCGATCCGGCTTATTTCCTGAAAATACGTACAGGCGAAGTCATTTCGCGCCTGACCGCCGACATCCAGATCATCGAGACCCTGGTTTCGTCGTCCATCTCGATAGCCCTGCGCAATCTGCTTACCTTCGTGGCGGGACTTGTCATGATGATGGTGGTCAGCCCGAAACTCACCTTGATGGTATTCGGTGTCTTTCCGTTTGTGCTGGTTCCCCTGATCACCTTCGGACGTCAGGTCGGCCGCGCCACGCGCGACACGCAGGACGCGTTCGCCCGCGCGGTTGGCTTCGCGTCGGAATCGCTGGACGCGCTGGAAACCGTCCAGGCCTTCGTTCGCGAAAGCTTTACGCGCAAACGGTTCGATGCGGGCGTGGAAGACACCTACCGCATGTCGGTGGGGCGTATGGCCACGCGCGCCACCATGACGGCCATGGTCATCACGCTTGTGTTCGGCGGTATCGCCTTCGTGCTCTGGCTGGGCGCACAGGATGTGCTGAACGGGCGGATGTCCAATGGCACACTGGTGCAATTCGTCATGCTCGCCATTCTGACCGGCGGGTCGGTGGCCAACCTCAACGAAACCTGGGGCGATGTGCAAAAGGCGGCGGGCGCCATGACACGGATCGACGAACTGCTCGATTCGAAGCCGAATATCGTGGCACCGGCGCAGCCTTTGGCATTGCCTGAGCCGGCGCGCGGGGACATCCGTTTCCAGGATATCCGCTTTGCCTATCCGTCACGCCCGGACCAAATCATTCTCGATGGCTTTTCGCTGATCGTAAAGCCCGGCGAAACCGTCGCCCTCGTCGGGCCATCGGGGGCCGGGAAATCGACGGTCTTCAAGCTGCTGCTGCGCTATTACGACTACGATCACGGCGTCATTCAGATGGATGGGATCGACATCCGTCAGGCCGACCCGAAGGCGGTCCGCGAGCGTTTGTCCCTGGTCGCCCAGGACACGGCTTTGTTTTCGGGGTCGCCGGAAGACAATATCCGTTTTGGTCGCGAAGACGCTACCGACACGGAAGTTCGCGTCGCCGCCGAAAAGGCCCAGGCGCGGGCCTTTATCGAAGCCCTGCCGCAAGGCTTCAAGCAGCCGCTGGGCGAACGCGCCAAATCCCTTTCCGGTGGTCAAAAACAACGCCTGTCGATTGCGCGCGCCTTGGTGCGCAACGCGCCGGTCCTGTTGCTCGACGAAGCGACCTCCGCGCTTGACGCGGAAAATGAACGTCTGGTGCAGGCTGCGCTCAACGAAGCCATGAGCGAACGCACGACCCTTGTCATCGCGCACCGCCTGGCCACCGTTCTGCGGGCCGACCGCATCGTGGTCATGGAGGCCGGCAAGGTGGTCGATGTCGGCACCCATGACGAACTGGTGTCGCGCGGCGGCCTGTACGCCCGTCTAGCGCAATTGCAATTCAGCAGCTGATCAGCCGGCAAAGGCGTTGGTCGGTAGCCCTGTGTGACCGCGCAGCAGCGATTTTGGCACTTCCCAAAGCGTGCCCGCGTGCCGATCGTCGGCATCGACGGGGGGCTGCGCCGCTGAGGTGACGAACAGCCTGTCGAGACCGGCACCGGCGAAGGTCAGGCTGGTCACCTGTTTCGCGGGTATGGTGATATCGAAATCAAGCTTGCCGTCCGGCGTATAGCGGCTGATGCGGCCGCCATTATAGTGGGCGACCCAGACGCCATCGTCGGCGTCGACGGTCAGTCCGTCGGGTGAACCGACACCCGGCGCGAAATGGGCGAAGACGCGTTTGCCCGACAAGGCGCCATCGGGTGCGAGATCGAAAACATAGACCAGATTTTCAGCGGTTTCGTTGTGATACATCCGGCGGCCGTCACGCGAAAAGGCTGGACCGTTGGTGCACAGATAGGGGGCGTCCATGCGGTGCAGGCTTAGATCGGCGTCGATACGATAGAGCGCGGCCGTCTTCTTGTTGAAAGGCATATGCATGGTGCCGGTCCACAGGCGGCCGGCGGCATCGACCTTGGCGTCATTGAGCCGGTTTTCAGTCTGGTCCGCTTCGACGGTCAGGAGTGGCGTCAGGGTGAATGGATCGAGCGTCAAGGCGTGGACCGTGCGCAATATCCCGACCAGGAAGCCGCCTGACCGGCGTGGCACGATCCAGTTGATCAGATCGGGCATGTCCCAGCTTTGGGCGCTATTGTCGGCGAGCCGCAGCGCGTTGAGCTTTTTGCCCCGGATATCGACCCAGTAGACGGTATTGTCGGGCGCCGACCATAGGGGGCCTTCGCCGAGTATCGCCCCGCCGGGACTGCGGGCAATCGGCGTTTCAGCGGCGCGCGCTAAGGCGGGTATCGTCATGGCGGCCGCGCTGATAAGCGCGGTGCGGCGGGTCAGGGTCATGGCGTCTTCTCCGGTTTTTGTTTTCCGGAGAGTAACGACTCGATTGTCCTTGTCGTCAAGCCGTTTCAGTGTTGGGCGACGCGCACAAAAAAGCCCGCGTCGCTGCGGGCTTTCTGTATCGTGTGAGGGGCCTATTTCGCCAGGTGAAGCTTTTCCAACAGCAGCGGATAGAGCTCCATATTGCCACAGATCAGATCGCCGGTGACGAGGGGAGAGGCGTCGCTGTCGATCGAGCCGAACTTACCGCCCGCCTCATGGATGAACAGCAGGCCCGCCGCCATGTCCCACGGCTTCAGGCCGCGTTCCCAGAAGGCGTCGAGCTGGCCGGCGGCCACATAGGCGAGGTCAAGCGAGCAGGCGCCGTTGCGGCGGATGCCGACGGTGCGTTGCATGATCTGGTGTAGTTCCTTCAACGCCTGGGCATGGCCGGACTTGCCGATGAAGGGCAGGCCGGTGCCGATCAGCGAATCGTCGAGCGTCTTGCGCGAAGAGACGCGCAGGCGGCGGTCGTTGTGATAGACGCCCTTGCCCTTTTCCGCCCAATACAGATCGTTGGTGACGGGGTTGAATGTCACGCCGGCGACGATTTCGTTGTCGCGCTCAAGCGCGATGGTGCAGGCGAAATGCGGAATGCCGTGCATGAAATTGGTCGTGCCGTCGATGGGATCGACGATCCAGCGGTGCGTCTTGTCGGTGCCGATCGTTTCGCCGGTCTCTTCGCCCAGAAAGCCGTAGCCGGGGCGAACGCGGGTCAATTCTTCCAGCAGGGCGGCTTCGACGCGCTTATCGGCGGCGGTGACGAAATCGCCCGGTCCCTTGCGCGAGACCTGAAGTTCGGAGATTTCCCCGAAGTCGCGGGCCACGCCCTTGCACGCCTTGCGTACGGCGCCGACCATGACCTGGATGAGAGAAGATTGAAGAACCGTGACCATGGGGAGGGGCCTTTGAAACTGGATTTACAATGTAGGCGGGGCGAACCCGTTAAACGTCCCCTTCCGTTGCCGGAAGGGGAGAGCGCATTAGTCGGCGCGCTTCATATATTCGCCGTCGAGGGTCGATACGACGATGCGTTCACCCACACCCATGAACGGCGGGATCATGACGCGCATGCCGTTGGAGGCCTTGGCGGGCTTGTAGGAGGATGAAGCCGTCTGACCCTTGATGGTCGGCTCGGTTTCGACGACTTCCAGGATCACGGTATCGGGCAGGGTGATCGAAATCGGGCGTTCGTCGTGGAATTCCAGGGTAACGATCATGCCGTCGTGCAGATACTGAATCTGGTCTTCGCCGACCCAGTCTTCATGCAGGCTGATCTGTTCGTAGTTTTCCTGATCCATGAACACCAGCATGTCGCCTTCGGTGTAGAGGTAGAGGTGTTCTTTTTGCTCCAGTGTGACGCGCTCGACCGTATCTTCGGAGCGCAGGCGTTCGTTGAGCTTGGTGCCAGTGATGAGGTTCTTCAGCTCGACCTGAGCGAAGGCGCCGCCCTTGCCGGGCTTTACGTGGTGCGACTTGACGACGGACCAAAGGCCCTTCTGATATTCGAGCACCATGCCGGGCTTGATCTGGTTGGCATTGATTTTCATGGATACAACTTGTCAAAGAGAGGGGTTAGTTGGCGGCGTTCCTACTCGGAATGGCCGCGAAACGCAAGGGGGACGGCGGAGGAAGCCATTGGCAGGGCAACACGGCAACAGCCGCCGAGGCTATGTTCCGACAAAAACGATGCCGGGCGCGAGACATACCAAGTGTATTTGAATCGTCTCTATTTGCCGGAAATGGCGGCGATCAGCGCCTTGACACCGGCGGCGGCACCGTCAGGATGGTTCCATACCGCGCCCGAGACCGCGATGAAGTCGGCGCCGGCCTGCGCCACTTCGCCGGCGGTTTCGGCCGTTATGCCGCCGATGGCGACACACGGTATTTCCATGCTTTCCTGCCAGATGCTCAGGGTTTCCAGTTCGGCCATGTGCTCGACCGCCTTGGTTTGGGTCGGGAAGAACGCGCCGAATGCGACATAGTCCGCGCTGTTTTCCGCCGCTTCCATGGCCAGATGCCGGCTATTATGGCAGGTGACCCCAATCATGGCATCGGGCCCGAGCGTGGCGCGCGCCTCTTTCAACGACATGTCGGACTGGCCGATGTGCACGCCGTCGAGGCGCAGGGATTTCACCAGTTGCACCCGGTCGTTCATGAGTACGGCCAACCCGCGCGCCTGGGCGATTGGGGCAATGATCTTGGTGACCGCGATCAGGTCGTAATCATTGAGGTCCTTGAGACGAATCTGCAAGGCGGCGACATCTCCGGCGTCCAGGGCGGCTTCCAGCTCGCGAGCGAAAGCGGCGACATCGGGTATCGCGGGAGGGGTGATCAGGTAAAGGCGGCATTTGGACATGCGGGTCATTTGCCCGAAATGCGGCGTGTGGGCAAGCCGGAAGTGTGTAAATCCTTTGGCATCACAAGGATTTCCTAAGGAAGAGTCCTTACCGGCATTTTACCTGGCGGGCCTTGATTCGCATAGCCCGCTACATATCCCTGACTACAATGCAAACAACATACCGGCTCCAGCTTTGTCTGGATGCCTGTTCGCATGAATAAAAGGAGATATCTCTATGGCCCTTAACACCAAGACATTAGCAGCCGGTGCCGCCGCTATGCTGGCTCTCTCGATGGGCGTCCCCATGGTCGCTCATGCGCAAAGCGGCAACTATGACGGCTATTGCTATGCCAAGAAGGGCAGCAAGACGACGGGGACTGTCGTTGGTGCCGTAGCCGGTGGGGCGCTCGGCAGCCAAATATCAAAGAACGAACGCGGCCTGGGCACAGTTGCCGGGGCTGTCCTGGGCGGTGTCATCGGCAACAAGGTCGCGGGTGCGAATGAGAAATGCCTGAACGGTGAATATTATTCGTATCAGTCCGGTTATTATAGCCCGCTTGCCGCGCCGGACGGCTATGATGTCATCTATTTCAAGGATCGTCCGGACACCAAGATGTACGACGTCGTCTATTACGACACCCGTCGCAGCACCAGCCCGCGTTACGCCAATAACAACAACGGCTATAATAATGGCGGCTATAACAATGGCAATTACTCCAATACCAATTCGGGCGTAAAGGGATGGCGGGACGACCGCGGTGTCTGGCGCACCGAACAGCCTGTCGCCTTCGGCTGGAAGGATTCCAAGGGCAGGTGGCATGAAGGCCAGGTCCAGGCCTATGGCTATCGCGAATCCAACGGCACGTGGCGCGAAACCAATGCCCCTAATGTTGGCTACAACAATCGCTAATCGCGATTAACGGTCTGCGCACCCTCCGGCTCACGTCGGAGGGTTTTTTATTGTGTCGATCAAGGTTTGTGATGCGAATGACTTGCAATCAAATAGCGCCTATGTTATTTGCGATGTATTCGCATTGTCATCCAGCCCTGAGTTGTCCGTGTACGTCTGTAACTGCAACGCCATCCGTGAACGTGATGCCCTAGCCGCCATCGATGCCGGCGCCGCCACGGTGAAGGCGGTTTTCACCCACTGCCAGACCCGGCCGCAATGCGCTAAATGTGTGTGCGATATCCGCCAGATGATCGATGACGCTCAGGTGTCCCTGGCGATGGCCGCAGAATAGCTAA
Source organism: Asticcacaulis sp. AC466 (assembly GCF_000495815.1). Taxonomy (GTDB): domain Bacteria; phylum Pseudomonadota; class Alphaproteobacteria; order Caulobacterales; family Caulobacteraceae; genus Asticcacaulis. The sequence goes on from NZ_AWGE01000001.1 coordinate 762,989, forward strand.
ATCGCATCTTGCTCTTGATCTTGCGAATTTCTCTTATTGTCATTTGCACAACAATTTGATTTTATTTGAAAAAGTGGCTTCACACGCGGCTGTGTCCGAACTATGCTTTTTGTTACGACACTCAACAAAGGAGCACGCCATGAAGGGCCAACCCGAAGTTATCAAGTTGCTGAATACGGTGCTCACCAATGAGTTGACGGCGGTCAATCAGTATTTTCTGCACGCCCGCATGATCGAAAACTGGGGCATGTATCACCTCGGCCGCATCGTCTACAAAGAGTCGATCGAGGAGATGAAGCACGCCGATTTGCTCATCAAGCGCATCCTGTTCCTCGATGGCCTGCCCAACCTGCAAGACCTGAATAAGCTGCGTATCGGCGAGACCATCACCGAATGCCTGGAGTCGGACCTGCGCGTGGAAATGAGCGGCCGGGAAACCTTGGTGCCAGGCGTCAAGTTCTGCGAAGATCACATGGATTATGTCAGCCGCGAACTGATGCGTCGCATTCTGGAAGATACCGAACACCATATCGATTTCCTCGAAACCCAGCTCGGCCTGATCAAGCTGATGGGCGAAGCGAATTATATCCAAAGCGCCATGAAGGAAATCGAAGGCGAGGGCTGAACCTTGCCGAAGCCATATAGATAAGAGGCGAAATCCTCTTTGACCTTTACTGGCGAACACCCTAACCTGCCCGGACCGTTGCACCATATGACCACGGCAGGGGTTCAGGCGTTTTGAGTATCGTAAATCGCAGAGAGTTTGCCCGACTGGGGCTTGGGGGCGCCGCGCTCCTTGGCCTTGGTGTCTCCGTGAGCGCCTGTGGCCGTAAGCCTGGTAACGATCCGGCTGTCGACCCCGACGCGGACGAATCGGAACAGATCAATCCCAAACTGGCGCAGCAGGAAGGCACCCTGGAATGGGCGGTCAGCGGCAATTGGCGCAACAGCGTCGATAAGGCGCGTGACAAATATCGCCATCCCATCGAAATGCTCACCTTTTTTGAGGTCAAGCCGCGTGACACGGTGATAGATATGTGGCCAGGCGCCGGCTATATGACCGAAATCCTGGCTCCCTACCTGGCGCGCGGCAAGGGCCGCTACGTTGCCGCCATGTTTGAAGCTGGCGCTACCGATACGGCCTCCACTGCCTTGGGCGACAAATACAAAGCCCACTTTGACGATAACAAAAAACTTTACGGGCAACTCGGGTACGCCGAATTTGGGGCCAACAGCACGGCCTTGCTGGAGGCGGACACGGCAGATTGCGTTCTGATGCTGCTTGTCATCCAGGACTGGATCGCCCAGGGGGTCGCCGAAAAGGCCTTTACGGATGCCTTCCAAGCGTTACGACCGGGCGGCATATTGGGTGTAGAGCAACATCGCGCCGACATCGGCAATGTTCAGGACCCAGGGGCGACCAATGGCTACGTCCAGGAACCGTTCGTCAAGCAACTGGCCGCTGAGGCCGGGTTCCAGTTTGTCGCCGCCAGCGAGATCAATGCGAATCCAAAGGATGACAAGGATCACCCTTTCGGAGTATGGACGTTACCGCCGCAACGGTTAACTGCGCCGCGCGGACAGCCGCCCAATCCGGAATTTGACGGAACGCTTTACGAATCAATCGGAGAGAGCGACCGTATGACCTTGAAATTCCGGAAGCCGCAGTAATGGGGACTAAAATTCAGTGAGCCGTATAGCCGCCCTCTCGACCAGCGCGCCTCTGATGTTCACGCCGGAATCGCGCGTGCCCGAAGGCGGCACCGGTGAATGGTTCCGTGGCGCCGGGGGGTTGCGCCTCCGCCTCGGCTTCTGGCAGCCGCCGCGTACGCCGCGCGGCACCGTCTTCGTATCGCCGGGACGTTCGGAGCCGATTGAAAAATACTATGAAGTCGTCAATGACCTTCTGGCGCGCGATTTTTGCGTGGTGGTTCATGACTGGCGCGGTCAGGGGCTATCTGCGCGCCTCTTGCCCGATCGCCTGAAGTGCCATGCCAGGTCGGCGGATGAATTTCTTGATGACTATCAACGTCTGCTCGACACGTTCGAAGAGCGCGCACCCAAGCCCTGGATCATGCTGGGGCATTCCATGGGCGCCGCGCTTAATATCGCCACCCTGGTGAAGGGGGAGCAACGCATCGCCGGGGCCTATCTGGTCAACCCGATGCTGCGTGTGAAGACCGGCCGGCATTCGCTGTGGTCGGTGAATTTCCAGACCAACTGGCAAGTCAATCACGGCCGAGGCACGGACTATGTGCCGGAGCTGTTCGACGATCCGTTCGAGCATACGTTCGAAAACGATGCCCTGACCCACGATCGCGAGCGGTATTCTATCTGGCATGAGCAACTGTTTGCCTGTCCGCACCTGGCGGTGGGGTCTCCGACGTGGGGGTGGCTGCAATTCGCCCTTCGGCTTGGTGAGACCCTGTTGAAAGACAAGAACAAGCTGCTCAAGAAGCTCAAGACCCCGATCAGCATCGTCTGTTCCGGCGACGATCATGTAATCAACAAGCAGCCGTCCAAGGCCTTCGCCAAACGGCTGGGCAAGGCGACCTACGTCGAAATTCCCAATGCGGAACATGAGGTCCTGATCGAACTGGATCAGTATCGCGACCTTGCCATGGCGGAATTCGATGAACTGGCGGAATTCGTCGCCTCCCGGTCGTTGCCTCAGGGGAATACGGAGTCCCTCGCCGATATGGACATATCGGCGTCGTTGACAAGCTTCACGGCCGACCTCGCCGAGGTGGCGTCCGAGCTGCCGGAGGATATTTCCCCTGAAGCCCTGATTCCGGAAGAGGATCATATGGCGGCACTGGACGAAAGCGGCAACCGCAGAGGGCATTGAGCCGCCTCATGGCTCTCATTTTTTGCTCTAATCCGCCGCGACGCCGAGATGTGTCAAGGCTTCATCAGCCACGGCCTGCGATCCGGCGGCCAGCACCTGGCCGGCTTCGGGACCGACCGGTCGGCCATGCCAGTTTACGACCACACCGCCAGCGTTTTCAATCACGGGGATAATCGCTTCGATATCCCAAGGCTTCAGTCCGGTTTCCAAGGCGATATCCATCGTTCCTGCCGCCACCATGGCGAAGGCATAGGCGTCGCAGCCATAGCGGACCAGCTTGCTGGCCGTACGCAGGGCGGCGTAGGCATCGACCTCCAACCCGCTGTAGAGGTGCGGGTCGGTGGTGGCGATGACGGCATCGTTTAAAGACGCGCAGCCCCGCACCGACAGGGGCGTGCTGCCGGTGGGCGTGATCAGGCGTGAGCCCAGGGGCGATCCGAGATAGATTTCCTGCAAGACGGGCTGAGCGATGACGCCCAGGACCGGGCGGCCCTTGAAACGCAAACCGATCAACGTCGTCCACACCGGCAGCCCGGAAATGAAGGCGCGGGTGCCATCGACCGGGTCGAGGACCCAGACATAGTCGGCGTCTGGCTTTTCTGTACCGTATTCCTCACCGATTATGCCGTGGTCGGGATAGCGCTTGTTGATCAGGGCGCGGATGGCGCGCTCGGCGCCTTTATCGGCTTCGGTGACGGGGTCGAAATGGACATCGGCGCGGCTGGCATTGCCCTTGTTGATCTCGCCCAGGCCCTTCAGGCGGAACAGGGGGAGGGCGGCTTCGGCGGCGGCGGCGGACAACTCCAGCGCGAAGGATTCCAGGACAGTATAGTCGGGCGCGGCGTGGTCGGGGATGTATTCTGACATGACAACCCGCATAGCCGTATCGGCCATGCGGGTCCAGAGGTTTGTCGTCGGCCTTGGGTTTGGACCTCCAAGGTTCTTAAGGAACCTTGGCAAGGGCGACCGCCCGCCGCGCACGTTTGCGCGTAATCTCTTACGAAAGATGGCAAGCGGTGTAAGCCCTTGGCTTACGCCGCTTGCTCGCTTTCACCATTGAGCGACTTGGCCAAGTCGAGGAGACGACGACGGGGGCGCTCCGACAGGCGGTAATAGGCCTGGATGAGGTCGAGGGTTTCCTTGCGCGAGAACACTTCGATACCTTCGTTGTTGACGGCGGCAACTTCGGTCTTCTCATCGGTCAGGCCGTCGTAGAAATAGTTGATCGGGGTTTCCAACGCCTTGGCCAGTTGGAACAGACGGGCGGCCGAAATACGGTTGGCGCCGCATTCATATTTTTGAATCTGCTGGAAGCGGATGCCGACAGCCAGGGCGAGTTGTTGTTGTGTCAGGCCGAGCAGACGACGGCGACGACGCAGACGCTTACCCAGGTGCAGATCGATATCGGTAGCCATGATTTCAAACCCCAAAAAGTTCGTGTGTGGCGCTGTTCCAAAGTGAAACGGCTCGCCTTACAGGTTTCAAATGGCGTGCCACACGGTGTTATCTGGGGCGTCGGGTTCGCTCAACAGGTGAAAAAATCAGGGTTATAGGGCAAAAATGGACCTGTGACAGTTACAATGCACCTCGGGGCACCGCCGGTTCAAAATCGGGATTCGATGCAAAATGACCCACGGCTCCGTTCGCGTGACAGGCGAAGAGTGCCGCCATGATCAAAATGACTAGGTGCGCGGGCACAAAAAAGGCGTGCATCGACTGCACGCCTTTTTCAAATCGACGGAAAATGCTTAGGCGTCGAGGCTGGGCTGACCGGCAAAGGCGTTTTGCAGCATGGCCATCTGGCTCATCACGGCATTGACCTTAGGGGTGTCGCCTTCGCCGTCGATGAACATGCGCTTGTCCATATGCGAAATGCGTTCATAAAGGCGGTTGGAGCGGTCGAGCAGGCTGAGCAGGCCGCCCGGCATGGTCATGGCGCCGTCGGCGGCGTCGGCCTTGAGCGGGGCGATACGATATTTGTCGTCGCAGGCGTCGGAGGGATCCATATCGCCTTCGCGAACGGCGCGCTGAACCAGAAGCCAGGACGCGATCTGCATCAGGCGCGTCGTCAGACGCATGCTTTCGCCGGCATAGACCAGGGCATCTTCGCGGGACAAGAGACGGGAGTCACGGCGGCCGTCACCGTCGAGGTAGGCGGCGGTCTCTTCGACCAAAGCCATGCCTTCCTTGAAGGTGCGATCGAACAGATCGGAAGAGGCGAAATCACGCACAATGCCTACACGGGCATTCAGAACGGGTGCGGTATCGGACATATGTAAGCCTTATGCTGAGAACTGTGGCGCAGGTCTCTTCTGACCCGCCTGTTTGCCCCGCCGGGCGTAGGTGTCATCATGAAGACCTTGGGGGCTGGCACTGCAACGCCTGTGCCATCGACCGGGAACGCATGACGATCAGTTATCGTTAATGATCCTTAAAAGAGAATAAAGCGTCGGCGGCGGACCGGCGATTTATTTTGCGATCCATGGCAGAGCGGGCGCGGGCGATTTCGCTTTCCAGGGTTTCGATGCGGGCTTCCAGGTCCTCGACGCTGTAAGGATCGAGGTCCTCGCGCACAAGGGCAGTCAAGGGTCCGGCATTCAATCGGGCCAGCGACTCGTTTTCATCCATTATCGCCATGTTTGGTGTCTCCCGTATGGACTTTTACGCCAATTTTGCGTCATCGTCCCACCTGAGATGAAACGCCTCTTGCGCGAAGAAATCAAGGAAAACGAATCAGTCATGAAAGCCATTTTGATCTCCGGCGATGGTCAGAACCCGTCGGATTTGTACGTCGGTGAGACGCCGCGGCCCGATCTGGCACCGGGACATGTGTTAATTCGAACCAGATTTGCCGGCGTGAACCGGCCGGATATCCTGCAAAGACGCGGCGTCTACCCGCCGCCGCCGGGTGCGTCGCCCATTCTGGGACTGGAAGTTTCGGGCATCATAGATGCCATCAACCTGCCTGAGCCCTATGGCGACGACATCGGCTGGGCCGTGGGGGACGAGGTGTGCGCCCTGGTCAACGGCGGCGGTTACGCCGAATTTGTCGCCGTCGATATCCGTCATCTTTTACCGGTTCCGAAAGGCCTGTCCCTGGCGCAGGCGGCGTCCCTGCCGGAAACCGTGCTTACCGTCTACGCCAACCTGATGGAACATGGCAGCCTTCAGGTGGGAGAAACGGTTCTGGTCCACGGTGGCAATTCGGGTATTGGCGCCATGACCATATTGTTGGGCAAGGCGTTCGGCGCGCGGGTAATCGCGACGGCGCGCGGTGCAGCCAAGTGCGCCTTTGCCCGCGATCTGGGGGCTGATCTGGTGATCGACAGCGATGCCGAAGATTTCGTGGCCGCGGTCAAGGCCGCCGGTGGCGCAGATGTCGTGCTCGACATCGTGGCGGGAGATTTCTTCGGCAAGAATCTCGCCTGTCTCAATATGCGCGGACGTATCGTCCAGGTCGGATTTGGCAAGGAATCGACGGTGGAACTCGACCTGCGCCGTATCATTGCCAAATTCGCCATATTGACTGGGTCCATGTTGCGGCCGCGCTCGCCGGATGAAAAGGCGCGTCTGACCGCCAAGGTGCATGAACGGGTCTGGCCACTGATCGAGGACGGCAAAATCCGGACCGTGGTGGACAGGACTTTCGATTTTGCGGACGCGCCAGCCGCCCATGCCTATATGGATTCCGGCGCGCATACGGGTAAGGTGGTACTTAAGCTATGAAGAGACTGTGGATCTGGGTTCTGGTGATTGCCGTGATTGGTATTGGGGCGATCATTGGCGGCGGGGCCTATGTGTTCGATCCGAAGAAGGCCTGCCGTGACAGTGGCGGGCAATGGGTCAAGATGCACTGCGAATACTGACCGCGCGCTTTATGCCCGGGTCAGGACAAGGGTGTTGCGGACCGTGTAGTCCCGCCCATCATGGAGCCAGTCCAGCGCGCTTACCGCGGCTTCCAGGGCCGGTTGACGCGCGCCATCCAGGCGAATGTCGGCGGCCGGGCCGTCACTGTCCACCGCTACGCCGGTCGACAGCCAATGCAGGTCACTGGATAGGGGCCTATCGTGCAAAAACGCCTGAACCGTTTCGAACAGGCGATAGGGCAGGGGCGGCCGTTCCTCGGTCGCGACGTGACGCAGGTAGCGTCCTGTAAACACACGCCAGGGGCCATCGGGCCGACGGATAACCTGGGTCAGCACGATGTTTGGATCGTGGCTCTGCCAGAAGGCGCTGCGCAGGACGGGAAAGCTGCCGTCTCGAAACAGGTCCAGACCCGCGTCGAGCGGGTAGAGTTCGGTGATCACGCGATGCGCGTCCAGTGCGATTTCAACTGTCAGAAGGCGCCCCGTCGCATGGGCGCGAACGGCGGGAAACGCGTCATCGAGCAACAGCCAGTTGCCCCGGGTTTCCGGCACAAGGTCATGGTCGGTGAAAAGCGTCGTCAGTTCGGGGTGCATGGCATGAAAATCAGTCATGGGTCTGACATAGGCACGCGGGCGGTGGTGATCCAGAGGCGGCCATGAAACGGGCTTCCCTTTCGCGAAAAATCGCTCTATACACTCACCCACACCCCCTGCGCCCGGCCGAAAAGGCCGGGCGTAGCCATTTCTGGATAAAGGAAAATTCCCATGGCCGACATCCTGATGCCCAAGGCCACCGCTGTTTGGCTCGTCGACAACACGTCCTTGTCGTTCGACCAGATCGCTGAATTCTGTGGCCTCCACCCGCTTGAAGTCAAAGGCATTGCCGATGGCGAAGTGGCGCGCGATATCCGCGGCGCCGATCCCATCGCCAACGGCCAGTTGACGCGCGAAGAACTGACCAAGGCGGAAGAAAAAGACACCTATCGCATGAAGGCGCTGGTCTCGCGCCACGCCGAATTGTTGAAGCCGTCCAAGAAGGCGCCGCGCTACACTCCGGTGTCCCGCCGCCAGGACCGCCCCGACGCCATCCTGTGGTTCGTCAAGAATCACCCGGAAGTCACGGATGCGCAGATTTCCAAGCTGCTGGGCACCACCAAGTCGACCATCGAGCAGGTGCGTTCGCGCACGCACTGGAATTCGTCCAACATCAAACCGGTGGACCCAGTAACCTTGGGCCTGATCGGCCAGATCGAACTGGACGCTGCGGTCCGTAAGGCAGCCGACGTCAAGCGCAAGCACGCCGAAAAGCACGGTCTTCCGCTCGAAGATCCGTCGCTGAAGCCCGCGCAGACGATTCAGCCCGCGTTCGAGGAAGAAGACGACAGCCCCTATTCCAAGAAGACGGATTTATCGCTCGAGGACGTTTTCGGCGCCGGTGGCGGCAAGCGTTCGGAACCGGAAGAAGACGAGGACTATTGAGTCCAATCCCGCAAGGGTGGCCGGTCGATACAGATCGGTCACAATTGCGGTGTAGCGGACATATGCTGCGATACCAGGTAGCGTGTGAAAGGGTGAGCAGGTTTTATGAAAATCGCCATCGTGCTGCCGCCGGGGTTCCTGTTCGACATCCATGCCCCGAATTCGATCGAAACGGTCGTGCGCACCTTACATGCCGGGGGTGATTTTGGGCACGAGGTAAAGGTTTTCTGCGATGCGGGCGCGCGTGACCATGGCGATATGAGCGTGGTCACCGTCCGGCCGGGGGGCGGGCGGAATCGAGCGGTCATTGCTGCGATACGCGCCTTTGGACCGGACTATATCGAATTTCAGCAGAACATGGTGCGCCTCTATCCCATAGCGGCTGCTTTTCCTGAGATTCCCAACAGCATATATCGCCACAACTACGTCAAGCCGCGGCGATCCGTGACGGGGCGCTTGCGCCGTTGGTGGTACGGCCGTCCGTTCGGCGCCTATATCTTCGTCAGCAGCGCCGCCCGCGACGATTTCCTGGCGCAGAGCCCACAATGGGCTGACCTGAGCTTCGCCGTTCCCAATCCCATCGATGCCGCCCTATGGTATGCCGATCCGCAAAGCCGCGATCCGGTCGTCGTATTCTGCGGCCGCGCGGCGCCGGAAAAGGGGTTTGAGCCCTTCTGCCATGCCTTGGCCGCCGTTCTGACGGCGCGTCCGGCCTGGCGGGGGCAGTTGCTGATGAACAACAGTGTCACGCATCCAGCGTTCGTCGCCACGCAGTTGCGCCTGCTGGAGCCCTTCGGGTCGCGCGTGCGCCTGATGACCGATCTGCCGCTGAGCGACGTTCGCCGTGAAATGAAGCGGGCCGGGATAGCGGTTGTCCCGTCCTTGTGGGAGGAGGCCTTCGGCCTGACGGCGCTGGAAGCGCACGCAGCGGGTGCCGCAGTGGTCTCATCGGGCCGGGGCGGTCTTAAGGAAGTCAGCGGTTCGCACGCGGTTTACGTAAACGAGGTCACGGGTGAGACCCTGGCGGCGGCGATTATCGGCCTGATCGATGATGCCCCGCGACGTACGGCCATGGCAGCGGACGGGCAAGCCTATGTCGCCAAGGCCCATACGGCAACTCAGCGTGCGAACGAATTGAATGTGGCACGTTTATATATCCAGGCTAAGGGGCACCCCCGCTCCAGATAAAAAGATGCCCGCCGTGGGGTGGCGGGCATGTAGGTTTAGGGGAACAAGAAACACTCAGAAATGGATATCTACGCCTTGATATCAAGCAGGCGTCCCATCATCTCGTCGGCGGTCTTGGCGACGGAAATGCTGGCCTCGAAGGCTGTCCGGGACTCGATCTGGCCGACCACATCGCTGACGATATCGCCGCCGCTTGAGGCATCGCGGACCGTGTTGGCGGCGGCGGCTTCGAAGCGCTGGTTGGCGGCATAAACGCCGGAATAGGCTGAACTGATCGCGGACATGTGGATAACTATGTGCGCGAAAGTTTAAGGTTGTTTTTAAGGACGCAGTTAATGGGTGTTAAGCCAGATACTGGGATTGGAGTGCGTTCAGCGACCGAGACTGGCGAGTGGCGCGATCTATCGCCGCCACCCGCGAGATCACTTTCAGCTACGGAGCGCGGCGCCGGTCTTTTGCGCGGCGGCGATAATCCGGGCCGACACGGCTTCGATTTCCGGCTCTGTAAGCGTCTTGTCTACCGGTGTTAGGGTAACCATGACGGCAAGCGATTTCTGACCGTCAGGTACACCAGCACCCGTATAGACGTCGAAGACCTGAGCATCGCTGATCAGTGTCTTTTCAGCGCCCTTGATCGCACGGACCAGATCACCAGAAGCGGCGGTGTCGGGGACAAGGAAGGCGAAGTCGCGCGTCAGCGGCATGAACGGCGACAGAGTCAGTGCCCCTTTTGACTTGCCACCCTTCGACTTCGGCAAGGGCAGGTTGTCGATGCGGATTTCGAATCCAAGATAGGCGCCATCAAGGTCCATCGCCTTCAGCACGGCAGGATGTAGTTCGCCGAATTCAGCCACGATCTGTTTTGGCCCCAATTGCAGGCGCGCTGAGCGACCGGGATGCCAGTAGCCACTGTTCTGGCCCTGGGCCAGTTGCAACGACGCCACCGGCGCGCCCATGTCTTCGAGCAGGCGCATCAGATCGCCTTTCAGCGCGAACAGGGCGGTCTCGCCCGTGTTCTGCCAGTGACGTGTCTTGTCGGGCGCCTTGATGGCGGTGATGGTCGTCTTCTGGTCGTTGGGTTCCAGGCCCTGATAGATCGGCCCGATTTCGAACAGTTGCACCCCGGCGAAGCCGCGCGATGCATTGCGGCCAGCGGCTTCCAGAAGGTTCGGCAAGGCGGACGGGCGCATGCAGTTCAGTTCCGAGGCGATCGGATTGGCGAGCAGCAGCTTGTCGTCTCCGCCGCCGAACAGCTTGGCCCATTCCTGGCGCATGAAGGACCAGGTGACCGCTTCCGAATAGCCATAGGCAGCGAGGGCGCGACGCGCGACGCGGGCCTTTGCCTGCGGGGCGGTCAGAACACCGCCGGGGCGGGGATTGACGACGGGCAGCGGCGTGGCCGGCAGGTTTTTGAAGCCATGGATACGGGCGACTTCCTCGACCAGATCCGCCTTGCCTTCGACGTCGCGGCGCCATGACGGCACGGAGACGTCATAGGCGTTGCCGTCATTTGCGATACCGAAGCCGAGTGCGCCGAGGATGCGCTTTATCTCATCATTGCCGACGGACAGGCCGGTCAGCTTGCCGACATAAGCGGGATCAAAGCGGACATTGGGGCGCCGTGCCGGCAATTCACCGGCCGCCACGATTTCCGAGGCTTCCCCGCCGCACAGGTCAAGGATCAGTTGCGTGGCCAGCTCAAGGCCCGGCACGGTGAATTCCGGATCGACGCCGCGCGCGAAGCGATATTGCGCGTCCGAGGTAATGGTGGTCGTGCGGCCGGTCTGGGCGGTGCGGATCGGGTCGAACCAGGCGGATTCGAGGAAGACATCGGTCGTTTCGTCCGAAACGCCGGTGCTTTCGCCCCCCATGATGCCGCCCAGGCCAATGACGCCGGACGCATCCATGATCGCGCACATTTCCGGCGTAACGGAATATGTTTTCCCGTCGAGGGCTAAAAATTCCGAATTTTCGGAAGGGATTCCCGCAACAAGCGAAGGGCCGGACAGCTTGGCGGCATCATAGACATGCAGTGGCCGCGCGCGGTCGTAGGACAGGTAGTTGGTGATATCGACCAGGGTGCTGATCGGTTTCAGCCCGATACTGGTCAGACGGGTTTGCAGCCATTCCGGCGACGGCCCATTCTTCACGCCGCGGATCAGGCGGCCGGAAAAGAAGCGGCAGGCATCGCCATCAACGCTGACCGAAATGGGCGAGGGGAAGGCGCCGGTCACAGGCGTGACGGCTTTGTCTTCGAAAATGCCAAGACCAGTAGCGGCCAGATCGCGGGCGATGCCATTGACGCCCAGCCAGTCGGGGCGGTTGGGGGTGACTTCGAAATCGATCACCGGCTCGGCGCCGAAAACCTGGGCGGCTGGTGTGCCGACGGCGAGATCGTCGGGCAGGTCCAGAATGCCGTCGGACTCTTCGGACAGCTGAAGCTCGGCGGCGGAACACATCATGCCGTTGGAAACGACGCCGCGCACCGGCTTTTCAACCAGTGTCACGTCAAGGCCGGGCACGTAGGCGCCGATAGGGGCATAGATGGTGGTCATGCCAGCGCGGGCATTGGGCGCGCCGCAGACGATTTCCTTCAGGCCGTCAACCGTGTCCACCTGCAGGACCTGCAACTTGTCCGCATTTGGGTGCTTGGCGGCGGAAACGACCTTGGCGACCGAAAACGGCTTGAGCGCCTTGGTGGCATCGATAACGTCTTCGACTTCGAGGCCGGCCATGGTCATGGCGGCGGCCACGTCTTCGATGGAGGCGTCGGTCTTGAGGTGGTCTTTCAACCAGGAGAGCGAGAATTTCATGGCTATATCTTTATTTCGGCGCCGGGGCGGCGTGCCGCCCGGCAATAAGCGTTAGGAGAGACCGGAGGCGCTGTTCGGGGCGGTGAAGCCGCTAAAACCATAGTGGCCAAGCCAGCGGGTATCGGCGGCGAACATGTCGCGCAGGTCCGGCACGCCGTATTTCAGCATGGCCAGGCGATCGACGCCCATGCCCCAGGCAAAGCCCTGATATGCGTCCGGATCAATGCCGCACGCTTTCAGCACGTTCGGGTGAACCATGCCGCAGCCCAGGATTTCCAGCCACGAGTCGCCGGTGCCGACCTTCAGTTCGCCCTTTTCCCACGAGCAGCGCACGTCCATTTCGGCGGACGGCTCGGTGAAGGGGAAGTGGTGGGGACGGAACTGGGTCGTGACGTCGTTGGTTTCGAAGAAGCGAGAAATGAATGTTTCCAGCACCCATTTCAGATGCCCCATATGCGCCGTCTGGTCGATGACCAGGCCTTCGATCTGGTGGAACATCGGCGTGTGGGTCTGATCGGAGTCGCAGCGGAAGACGCGACCCGGCACGATCAGGCGGAAGGGCGGCTTGCCCGACACCATCGAACGGATCTGGACCGGTGAGGTATGGGTGCGCAATAGCTTGCGCACGCCGTTTTCATCGGGATTGAAGAAGAAGGTGTCGTGCATTTCGCGCGCCGGATGCTTCTCGGGGAAGTTCAGGGCGGTGAAGTTGTGGAAGTCGTCTTCGATGTCCGGTCCTTCGGCGACCTCGAAGCCCATTTCGGCGAAGATGGCGATCATCTCATCCATGACCTGGAGGGTCGGGTGGACGCCGCCCTTCGGACGTGGCGCGGACGGCAGGGACAGGTCAATACGTTCGTTTTGCAGCCGCTGGGCCAGATGCGCAGCCTCAAGCGTGTCCTTGCGGGCATCCAGCTGTGTCTGGATGGCGTCACGCACGGCGTTGATGGCGGCGCCGGTCGTCTTGCGCTCTTCCGGCGGCAGGGCGCCCAGTGTCTTGAGCAGGCCCGAAATGCGGCCGGTCTTGCCCAGCGCCGAAACGCGCACGGCATCCAGCGCGCCCAGGTCGGCGGCGGCGGCGATTTCGCCTTCGATTTCACTTTGCAGGTCGGTGTAGGCGGTCATTTTCGTATCTTTTAGAGAAGAAGTGCCAAGAGGCGATGGGCTGGTTTAGAGCGCTTCCTGCCAAAATGTAAGCATTTTCGACAAGAGGCGCGGTTGGAATGGCGCGATGAAACCGGCGGGTTGCGAAAGCACAAAAAACCCCGCGACCGGTAAAGGTGCGGGGTTCTTATGTTCAGGTCTGATCAGAAAATCAGGCCAGAGCCGAGCGCACCTTGTCCGCAATGGCCTTAAAGCCATTCAGGTCATGCATGGCGACGTCGGACAGAACCTTACGGTCCATGTCGATGCCGGCCAGGTTCAGACCGTGGATAAATTGCGAATAGGTGAAGCCTTCCAGGCGGGCAGCGGCATTGATGCGCTGGATCCACAGGGCACGGAAGTTACGCTTGTTGACCTTACGGTCACGGTAAGCGTATTGGCCGGCCTTGTCGACGGCGGCCTTGGCGGTGCGGATGGTGTTCTTGCGGCGGCCGTAGAAGCCCTTGGCAAGTTTCAGAACTTTTTTGTGACGGGCGTGGGAAACTACGCCTCTTTTAACGCGAGCCATATGTGTCTGCTCCTCTTAGGCGTAAGGCATGTAGGATTTGATCTTCACGATGTCCGGCGCGGACATCACTTCGGTACCCCGGTTTTGACGGATGTACTTCGAATTGTGCGAGATCAAACGGTGGCGCTTACCGGCGACGCCGGCCTTTACCTTGCCTGAAGCAGTGATACGGAAACGCTTTTTAGCGCCCGACTTGGTCTTCAACTTGGGCATTTCATGTACGGCTGTGTTAAAGCCGCCCTCTATAGGAATTAAAACCCGCCAAGGCATGCCTTTTGGCCCGTCGGGTCGGAAGTGTGTCAAGCGGCGCGGCGGACCACGCGCAAGAACGGCGGGTGTTACAGGAAAAGGACGGCGAAGGCAAGCGGAGTCTCAGGGTTGCATGCATTGCCGCGAAATGCCGTATAGTCGGGCGACTCTATAACATGGAGAGCCGATGTCGTTGCAACTTCCCCAGTTTCCCGTTTTCGGCGGGTGCCAGTGTGGCCATGTGCGTTACAGGCTGAAGGCCGTGCCGATCGTCTTTTATCTGTGCCACTGCACCCATTGCCAGAAGCAGTCGTCTTCGGCCTTCGGCGAGTCGGTCAAGGTGCGCGCCGTCGATGTCGAGGTATCGGGTGAACCGGCGATATTCGAAATTGCCGCGGACAGCGGCAAGATTAAAACCTGTGAGTTTTGTCCCCGGTGTGGCATTCGCTTGTTCCACGGTCGTACCGCGGGCGCCGAGACATTCAATATCAAGGGCGGGACACTGGATGACGCAACGTGGCTGCGTCCGGCGGGGCACATCTGGACCCGCTCCAAGCAGGCCTTCTATGTCATAGGCCCTGACGAGATCGATTACCCGGCCGATCCCGACTACGCCGTCCTGAGACGCAAATGGCAGGACATGATCGGCGGCTGACTATTTGGTCTGAGCGGCGATCACGCGCTGAATCGCTTCGGCGCAGGGCTTGGTCACCTGGAACCGGGCCGTCGCCATCTGGGCCTGGTTGAAATTGATAAAGCCCATACCGCCCGTGGGCAGCCAGCCGTAGAAGGTGGAAATCCGCGCGATCAGATCGTTCGGCGTCGGCTGGGAAATGTCTGCGCCAGCGTCGTAGGGGCGGAAGATGGCGCCTGTCTCGCGGTTCATCCACATGATGTCCCAGAAATCGGTTTGGTAAATATGCAGCAGCAGACGGTTGAAGCCGTTGGTGGTCCACGTCACCTCGCCGGCGCATACAATATAGCTCAACTGGTCCGAGGTTGAATGAAATTCCCAACCGGGGGTGAGTCCATAGCGCCGCTTGAGACGTTCCATGCGGGCGCGATGGCGTTTATCCTGGTTGGGCGATTGCAGCGCGACCAGATGACAGGGCGCGCCTTCGCCCAAAGCCGCCGTGGCCACCGTATTGAAGCGGTCGAGCAGGGCGCGCAGTTCAGCATGGTCGTGCGCGGCCTTGCGATTGTCCGGCAGCAGATGAAACCGCGTCAGGTTCCAGCCGTCGGCTTGGCGCAGCAAATGCCCGACCGGGTGCGTGTTAGGGTGGAAGCGATGCCAGTCAGCCTGAAAACGATCCATCTATATCTGCCCCTGTTCCTGGCCGGTCTGAAGCTTTGCCTGCTGTTTACGCAACTTGCCGACCTGCAGGGCCAGCAATGCGGCCGGCAAGGTCATGCCCGCCCCCATCCATAAGGACGCGTCTGGGCCTAACACCGAGAAGAAGAAGCCGGCGAACATTGGTCCGCTGATGCGGGCAATCGCGCCGGTCGACATGTTAAGCCCCAGCATGGCACCTTGCTTGTCCGGTGGTGTCGACAGGGAAATGATGGCGCAGATGGACGAAAAAATAACGGCTTGTCCCAGGGCGCCCAACATGACGATCGGTACGATCAGCCAGTTGATGCTGTTTACACCTTGCAACACGAAGCTCAGGCCGAAAACGAACAGCCCGGTCGCTAGCACCCTGCTCTCGCCATAGCGGCGGACCAGAGGGCGCATGAAGACCATCTGCATCAGGGCGGCGGCGATGCCGAGCGGCAGGAAAATGGCGCCGATTTCCTTTGGCCCCCAGTGAAAGCGCGCCTCGGCCCACAGACCGAAGGTCGATTCCAGGCCGGCGAAGGCGGCCATGTAGCACAGGGTCGCCAGGATGACGCGCAGGATGACCGGGTTGCGTACGGCTTCCTGAGCCGTCTTTAAAATATTGGGCTGGGCGGCTTCGGCCTTGGTGCGGCGCTGACGGCTTTCGCGAATGAACAGCATGACCCCGAAACTGGCGATGGCCGACAGGATAGCCGCGCCTACGAGCGGCAACTGGAACTGGTTGCCGCCGGCGGCGGTTTCGTGGCTCAGCATGCCGCCGATGAACGGACCGATGATGAAGCCGAGCGAAAAGGCGCCGCCAATCAGGCTCATGCGGCCGGACCGTTTTTCCGGCGGCGAGACATCGGAGACATAGCCCTGGATCGTCGAGATATTGCCGGAACTCAGGCCGCTGAAAAACCGGACGAGAATGGCGACCCAAATATTGGGCGAAAAGGCGAGGAGGATATAGAACAGTACGCTCAGGGCGGTTGTGACGATCAGGATGGGCTTGCGCCCGATGCGGTCACTAAGGCGGCCGAAATAGGGTTCTGCGAAGAACTGGCCCAAGGAGTAGGTGGTGAACATAAGTGTCACCTGCCAGGCCTGCGCCTTCAGGCTTTGGGCGAAAAAGGGCATCAGGGGCACGACAATGCCGAAACCGACCAGGTTGACGAAGACCACGGCGAACATGGCCGCCAGGGGGCCATTTTCCTTCAGGGCGTTGCGGATGTTTCGCAGCAATCGCGACCGGAAAAAAGTGCGGTCGTTGCGGTCATCGTCATCTTCGTTTTCAGGGGGAGGGACCGCAGATGCCGGCTCGGACACGGTCAGATCGTCCGTGGACGCAACACTGGTATCGGGTTTTGACATTCGTGCGGTTATAAATGATTTGCACGCCATTGCGACAGTTTCTTTATCGCAAGTGCGTGATATCCAGTGGGCGGCGCGCGCATGCCCATACCGTTCACCAGCGCCAGGATCGCCATTTCGGACAGAATCCGCCAATCGGCGTAACGATTCTGACAAACCCACTGTGACCGCAAGAAGTGGAGCGACGACGCGCCCATCTGTGGCTATAGACCCTGCCCTGTGCTGAAAAAGGAGATCGTCATGCCTGCCGCCAGTCTTATCAAACTGATCCTATTGGGCGCCATCTGGGGCGGATCCTTCCTGTTCATGCATATCGCCGCGCCCGTCCTGGGGCCCGTGCTTCTGATCCAGTCGCGCGTTCTGCTGGGGGCGGTCTTTCTTCTGGCGCTGGCAGTCCTATGGAAAAAGCCGCTCGATATCAGGGCACACTGGAAGCATTTCGCGATCCTCGGCTTTTTCAATACCGCCCTGCCATTCCTGCTGTTCGCCTGGGCGTCGCGCCTTCTGCCGGCATCGATGTTATCGGTTCTGAATGCCACGGTGCCCATCTGGGGCGCCATTTTCGGAGCGATATGGCTCCGGACCGCGCTGTCGATTAAGACGGTCGCCGGGCTGGCGCTCGGTGTGGCCGGGGTTGCTATACTGGTCGGCTTTGATGGTGCCCGTCTGACGCCTGGCATGATGCTGGGTGTGGCCGCCGGTCTGACTGCCGCCGCCTGCTACGCCATAGCCGCGCTCTATTCGAAGGTTGCCAGGAGCGTTGATGCCTTTTCAAATGCCCACGGCAGCATGTGGGCCGCAACGGTTCTCATCGCTCCGGCTACGCCCTTCTTCCCTGCTGCCACCATGCCCGATCCGTGGGTGATGCTGTGCGTACTGGCCCTGGGCATCGCGTGCAGCGGGATCGCCTATGTCCTCTATTTCAAACTGATCGATGAAGTTGGCGCCGCATCGGCCACGACCGTGACTTTTCTGGTGCCGGTGTTCGGCATGTTGTGGGGCGCCCTGGTGCTGCATGAACATATCGGTTTGATGGGGCTGGGCGGCGCAGGCCTGATCATTGTCGGTGTGGCGCTGATCACCGGCTTTTCACCGGCGGCTCTGGTCCGTCGCAAGGCCGTGACGACAGAATGATCGCAAGGGCTTCAGAAAAAGCCGCCGTTTTCAAAACATCTCAAATCAATAGTCGCCAGGTACCGTACCGAAGGGCTTGCTGATGTGCGGAAAATACCGGCATGTGTCCAGACCATGCATTTTCCCGTCGTGTTTGATCTGTTCGGTATGGCCCTGCCGGCGCATCTCGTTTTCGAGACCTTGGCCTATGCGGTGGGCTTTCGCCTCTATCTCTGGCTGAGGCGCGCCCAAGCCGACACCATTGGCGACAAGACACGTATCACCGTTTTGCTGGGGGCTGTGGTCGGTGCGGCGCTCGGATCAAAGCTACTGGGTTTTGCGGAACATCCCGACCTATGGCGGCAGGGCCTGCATGATCCGCTCTATTTTTTCGCCGCAAAGACCATTTTGGGGGGACTGCTGGGCGGGCTGATCGGCGTTGAAATGGTTAAGGCGGCCACAGGCATAAGGCGGTCCACCGGCGACATCTACGTCTTTCCTCTTCTGATCGCCATTTTTATCGGCCGCATCGGTTGCCTTCTGACTGGCGTCAGCGATGGCACATGGGGGGACGCTACCCACCTGGTCCTAGGCTTCGACGCCGGTGATGGAGTTATCCGTCACCCGACACCGGGGTACGAAATGCTGTTCCTGGCTGGGCTGGGGCTGGCTTTGTTTATAGTGCGCCAACGCGTGAAGCTCCGCGAGGGCGATCTGTTCAAGATTTTTATCGTGGCCTACTGTGCCTGGCGTTTCCTGATAGAATTTATCAAGCCCGTTACAACCTATAGCTTGGCAAGCGGGTTGAACATTGTTCAAAATGTCGCTACGGAAGACGCCTTATGGGCCGTGCCGGGGCTGTCCATGCTTCAGGTCAGCGCCTTGGCTGCATTGGGTTACTACGCCGTCTATTTTGTCCGGCGAGTCTTGGGGGAGGTTCGAAATGGCCACGCGTGACTACATCTTTTTCGAGCTGACGAACTCCATCTGTTCAACCTGTTATCGAAAGCTGGAAGCCAAGATTATTTTCCAGAATGATCGCGTCTATATGCTTAAGACCTGCCCGGATCACGGTAAGGAAAAGGTGCTGATTTCCACCGATATCGCCTATTACAAAAAGACTCGCGACTTTAACAAGCCGGGGGATATGCCGCGCAAGTTCGGTATGAAGGTCGAACGCGGCTGCCCCTATGATTGCGGTTTGTGCAGCGACCACGAACAGCATTCCTGCGTGTCGATCATCGAACTGACTGACCGCTGCAACTTGACGTGTCCGACCTGCTACGCTGCGTCGAGCCCCAGTCACGGCCGCCACCGCACCCTGGCCGAAATCGAGACAATGCTCGACATCGTTGTCGCCAGCGAAGGTGAACCCGACGTGGTGCAACTGTCAGGGGGCGAACCGACCCTGCATCCTGACTTCTTCACCGTCATGGACATGGCCAAGGCGCGCCCGATCCGCCATCTTATGATCAATACCAACGGAATCCGGATCGCCAAGGATCGCGGCTTCGTTGAGCGTCTGAGCACCTACATGCCCGGCATCGAAATCTATCTACAGTTCGATTCATTCGATGCCGAAGCCCTGATCTCGCTGCGCGGTGAAGATCTGCGCGCGAGCCGCCAGCAAGCCATAGAGCATCTCAATGCGTTCAATATCTCGACGACCCTTGTCGTCACCTTGCAAAAAGGTCTGAACGACCACGAAATTGGCGACATATTGCGCTTTGCTCGCAATCAGGCGTGCGTGCGCGGCGTCACCTTCCAGCCGACACAGGCAGCCGGACGAACCGAACATTTTAACCCGGCCACTGATCGCATCACCCTGTCCGAAGTGCGCCAGGCGATCCTCGACCAGAGCGACATCTTTGTGCCGGAAGATCTGGTGCCCGTGCCGTGCCATCCAGATGCGATCATGATGGGGTACGCGCTGAAGCTGGGCGACGACATCGTGCCTTTGACCCGCTATTTCAGCCCGGAAGAATTACTGGGCACATCGCGCAATACGGTCAATTTCGAAACCATGCCGGAGGTCCAGGCCAAGCTGATCAAGCTATTCTCGACCGGTAATTCGCCGGCCGACTGCACCGATACCATCGCCGATATCATGTGCTGCCTGCCGCAGGTTGAAACGGAAACGGCGTTTGGAGCGCTGACCTATTCCAATCTGTTCCGCGTCATTGTCATGAAGTTTTACGATGCGCACGATTTCGATGTGCGTGGTGTCAAAAAAGCCTGTGTCCATATTGTCCATAAGGACGGACGCATTATTCCCTTTGATACGATGAACCTGTTTTACCGCGATCCTGCAGTCGAACAGCGTCTGATGGAGGCTGTGCGATGAAAATGACTCCGTTGAAAATCGTGGTCATCGCTAACGCGGTGATATGGGGACTAACCTTGATCGTTGACTGCCTGCCAATTCATAACGGTGCCGCAAAAGGCGGGGCACTGATGTGGCCGTTCATCCTATCCATGATCGACTTAGTTCTCGGATTTATCTGTTTAATAATCATGGGTTTAACGAAAAATTCGTTTGGGCGCGCCCTTGCCGATAGCTTCATGCAGGGCTTTATGATCTCGTTTGCAATCATGCTGCTGGTAGCGGTCCCAACCTGCTTTTGGGCAATCGGCGTAAGGTAATATGCGCCGCGCGTTAAGGCAGGATGATCACAAAGGTCTTCAGAACCGGTTCGATAACCTGCCACTGGCCCTGATAGCCTGAGCGGAAGACGATGTGGTCGCCGGGGATGAGTGTTACCGGTGGCTGGCCGTCTTCGGTGACGATCGCCAGGCCTTCCAAAAGGGTGCAATATTCCCATTCGTCGTAGCTGACCCGCCATGTGCCGGGTGTTGCCGCCCAGTATCCGGCATAGGTTCTTTCATCGGGCGATGTTTCCAGCAGCCAGGTAGTAAACTGCGGGTCACCGTCTATGACGCGTTCCGGCGCGGGACGGTCCTGTTCCGGCGTTACGTCAGCACGGTCGAATTTGAGAAACTGGGACATGGTGCGCCTTAACAAAAAAGCCCCGCTTGCGCAGGGCTTTATCGGGATGGATCGGACGTCTATTTCGGCGCCAGGATCATGATCATCTGCTTGCCTTCCATCTTCGGTTCGTATTCGACCTTGGTGGTGGGCTCGAAGTCCGCCTTGACCTTCTGGAGCAGCTTCATGCCGAGCTCCGGGTGGGCCATTTCGCGGCCACGGAAGCGCAGCGTTACCTTGACCTTGTCGCCTTCTTCGAAGAAGCGCGTCATTGCCTTGGCCTTCACCTCATAATCGTGGATATCGATATTCGGGCGAAGTTTGATTTCCTTGATTTCGACGACCTTCTGCTTCTTGCGCGCTTCGGCCTTCTTCTTCTGCTCCTGGAAACGGTACTTGCCGTAATCAAGGATCTTGCAGACGGGGGGATCGGCGGTGGGAGAGACCTCGACGAGATCCAGACCAGCTTCTTCAGCGGCTTCCAGGGCGGCGGAGGTCGGCATGATGCCTTGCTTTTCGCCGGTGGCGTCGATCAACAGAACACGGGGAACCTTGATCTCATTGTTGATGCGGGGGCCGTCTTTGGGGGGCGGTGCTTGAATCGGGCGACGAATAGGTCGTTCTCCTTGAGTCTGTAAATGGTGCGCGGGATTATGCCGAAACAGGGGTTAACTATCAACCCCCATAGCCTCAATAGGTTAAATTTTCAGGAATTTAGCCCTGTGCAGAGGCATTAAAGGCGATATGTCCGCGTGTTCAAGATAAGAAGCGCCCTGTAAACGTCAAGTGTGCGTTCGCACATTAGCGGCAGGCTGTACTGATCACGGACATGGGCGCGCGCCCGCCGGCCCATTTCGAACCGGTCAGCCTCCGGCATCTGGATGGCCGCTTTCATCGCGTCGGCCCAGGCCTGGGCATCGCCGGGCGTGACCAGCCAGCCCGTTTCGCCGGGCATGACCGTCTCCACGGTGGCGCCATGGGCAGCGGCCAGGGGGGGGCGCTGCATCGCTTGGGGCTCCACGGCGGTGCGGCCGAAGGCTTCCGGGTCGAGCGAGGGGGCGAGGGCGAAATGGCAGGCTGTGTAGGCTGATGGCATGTCCGAGACATGTCCGACCAGCCTTATCTGTTCGCTCAGGCCATAGCTGGCAATGCGGTCGCGCAGGCCTTGCGTGTATTCGCCGCGTCCCTGATCGTCACCGGCCATGACTACGGCGAATGTGTCGATATCCTGCAATCGCAACAGATTGGCGGCCTCGATGATCAGTTCCTGGCCTTTCCAGCGCGTCAGCCGTCCGGCCAGCAGAAAGCGGATGCGGCCATCGCCGGCGGTCAGGCCCCAGTCTTCTTCGAGCGCCATGATCTTGCGCACGTCGAAGCCTTCCGGGTCGAAACGTTTCATGTCGATGCCGCGCGGAATGCTGATCACCCGTTCCGGCGGCACCTTGGGGTAAGTGGTCAGGATGTGGGTGCGGGTATAGTCCGAATTGGCTATGGTCATGTCGGCGCGCGTCATCAGGCTGTTATACCAGCGCTTGATCGCCGACTTGGCGTTGTAGATGCCGTGATAGGTCGCGACCGATCGTACGCCTGAGGCCTTTGCCGCCCGGATGGCGGCCAGCGCGGGGGCGCGTGACCGCACATGGACGATATCGATGCCTTCGGCGCGGATCAGGCGGCGCAGGGCATGGTAGTTCTTGAGCTGGACAAGCGGATGCTTGCTGTGCACCGGCATGTGGACCACGGTGGCGCCCTGGCGTGTCAGCTGCGATTCCAGCCGCCCGCCCTTGGTGGCGACGATGGAGCGCCCGCCCGCGGCAATGATCGCCGCACTGACATCGACCACGGTCTGTTCGACGCCCCCGGTGTCAAGTTCGGGAACGACCTGCAGGACGCAGCCGGTGAAGGAGGGGTTCGTCATGGTGCCTTGTGCGCGGGCGAAGGGATGGCTATGCAATGACCATGGAAAACATGCCAAATCAAGAGCCCGCCGCCTTTCTGGATGCTTCGGACCGCATCGCCTACCGTCATGTGACGGGCGAGGGGCCGACCATTTTGTGGCTGGGTGGCTTCCTGTCGGATATGAATGGCAGCAAGATTACCCGTCTGACGGCCGAAGCGAAGACGTGCGGCTGGGATTTTCTCTGTTTCGACTATTTCGCCCATGGGGAAACCGGAGGCGATTTCAGCGAAGCCAGGGTCGGCCGCTGGTTCGATAATGTGCTGGCCGTCACCGATCGACTGACCCAGGGGCGCCTGGTCTGCGTCGGGTCATCCATGGGCGGCCACATGCTGTCGCTGCTCATCAAGGCGCGCCCGGACCGCGTCGCGGCCGCCGGTTTCCTGGCCCCCGCCGCCGATTTCGCGACGGCGTTGATGCTGGCTTCCCTGTCGCCGGAGGATCGTCGACAGCTTGAGGTCTCAGGTGTCTACATGATGCCGGGCTATGATCGTCCGGTGCCCTTGTCGCAGGCCTTTTTCGATGAGGCGGCGGCGCATGAGGTGCTAAACACTGCCCTTGCGTTCGCCGGCCCGGCGCGCATCCTGCACGGCATGGGCGACGACGTCGTGCCATGGCAGCACGGATTGCGGCTGCTCAACACGTTGACGACGCCTGACGCCCACATGCATCTGATCAAGGATGGCGATCATAGGCTATCGCGGCCTCAGGACCTGGACCTGCTGGTCGAGATGGTGGCGGTTCTGCGCGCCCGGGTCGCCTGACAGGATTCTAGCGCATGCGTTCCGCCAGATGCTGACCGACCCGTAAGGCGTTGGCGACGATGGTCAGTGTCGGGTTGACCGCTGAGCTGGACACGAAGAAGGACGAATCCACCACGTAGAGGTTATCCAGGTCATGCGCCTTGCAATTGATGTCGAGCACGCTGCGTGACGGGTCCTTGCCGAACCGGATCGTGCCGCATTGATGGGCGGTGCCGTAGAGCGGCAACAGGCTGTCGATGCGGAAATTGGGTTCAAAAAGCGTGTGCTGACGCAGGCTGAAGGTGCGCAGGGCGTGTTCCAGCTTTCGGGTCAGGCGCGTATGCGCTTCCAGATTGTTCGGCGTGTAGGTCAGCTTGATCTGGCCACTGTCGGTCAGTGTCACGCGGTTTTCCTCACGCGGCAGGTCTTCGCTCATGGTCAAGAAGGCGACCATGTGACGCGCCAGGTCGTTGCTCAGGACGTCGGGCACGAGCCCGGGTGGGATGATGTCGGAAATCTGACCTTCCAGGGTCTGGCCCGACATGTATTCCAGAAGCTGAATCTGACCCATCGGATACGGGTAATCGGGCTCGCCGAAATAGAAGTCGTTGACGGCGAAGGTCTTGGGGAAGCTCGAATCGAACCGGTCGGGCAGAATGCAGATCACCGCCGAGGTTGTGTGGAACATGTAGTTGCGCCCCACCAGTCCGGAACTGTTGGCCAGGCCGTCCTGATGCGAGGCAGAATGCGATTGCAACAGGATGGCTGCGCTGTTGGCGGCGCCGGCCGCCAGAGCGTATAGATCGGCGCGGAAGGTCTGCACCGTGCCCTGGGCCGTCTCGGTCACGACCCCGGTTACGCTTGAACCGGTCGATTCGATACGCAGCACCTTGTGACCGGGCAGGATGGTGACATTGGGCAGGTCGCGGATGGGATCGAGCACAATGGAGCGAGCGTCGGATTTCGCCTTCAACATGCAGGGATAGCCGCCACAGGTGTTACAACGCACGCATTTCGAGGTGAGGGGCTTGGCGTCGTCGCGCTTGACGCCAAGCGGCAGCGACGACGGGTGCCAGCCCTGGGCCTGAAAATGGCTTTTCAACCGAGCGACGCCTGGATCATCGATCAGCGGCGGAAAGGGATAGGGCGGATCGTCGGGCTGGTCGTTCGGATCGGTGCCGCGCTGACCGTGAACCTGCCACAGGGCCTCGGCCTGGGTATACCATGGCGCATAGTCGTCATAATCGAGCGGCCAGGCGGGCGACAAGCCGTCGCTGTGTTCCACCGCTTCGAAATCGCGCCGCTTCATGCGCATCAAGGCGGCACCATAGAATGTGGTGTTGCCGCCGACCCAGTAATTGGTGTTGGGCGTGAACGGACGATTGTCCTTGTCCACCCATTGTTCCTTGGTGCGATAGCGGTGATCGATAAAAACCGCCTTGGGGTCCCAGTTTTGCGGCTCGACGGGGAGTTCTTCGCCGCGTTCGATGATCAGGATGGACTTGCCCGTATTGGCCAGGGCGTAGGCAAGGGTGCCGCCGCCCGCGCCGGAGCCTATGATAATCAGGTCGTAATGGGTGGTTTCGGCGGTGGGCGCATCGCTCATCTTAAACTCGTCTTCTATAGTTGATATTTTTTGGCGCCCCAGCGGATCAGCGGCGTCACCAGACCGTCCGGCAGGCAGGTCATCAGGACGACCGCCAGCTTGTTTATCAGGCC
The DNA here is from genome assembly GCF_000495815.1 of Asticcacaulis sp. AC466. Taxonomy (GTDB): domain Bacteria; phylum Pseudomonadota; class Alphaproteobacteria; order Caulobacterales; family Caulobacteraceae; genus Asticcacaulis. Next base: position 788,314 of record NZ_AWGE01000001.1, read on the forward strand.
AGTTACGGTGACTTCGCGACCGGCTTCGTTGGCGTGGATGGCGGCTTCGACCACCGCTTCGGCCGACTGGACGAAGCGCGACGGGGATGTACCGACAGCAGCGGCCATGCCGTTGGCGGTCTGGAATTCGGACTCGGTCGATCCGGGACACAGGGCGGTGACGTTTACGCCCTTTTCGGCAACTTCCGCCGCCAGAGATCGCGAGAATTTCAGCATATAGGCCTTGGCGGCCGGGTAGAGGGTATGCCCCGCCGCACCGGGTGAAAAGGCGACCATGGACGACACATTGATGATGCGGCCGAACCCGCGGGCCAGCATGGGATCCAGAAATTCACGCGCCAGATAGGTGGGTGTCATGACGCAGACCTCGACAAAATCCATCTGCTGCTGCGTGGTCGTGCTGGCGAAGGTGTGGGCCAGGGAATAGCCGGCATTATTGATCAGCCCATCCGGGGATAGATTTATCTCCCTTATACGCGCGACCAGGGCCTTTACCTGCGCGCGGTCGCTCAGATCGGCATCGAGACAGGTAACGGTTATGCCATGCTTCGCCGTCAACTCCGCCGCCAGGTCCTGCAAGCGGTTGAGGCGGCGGGCGACGAGGATCAGATTGCAGCCGCGTTGGGCGTAGGCGCGGGCGAATTGCGCACCGATACCGGAGGAGGCGCCGGTAATCAGAAAGGTCCTGGTGTCGGCCATGGCGCGCTCCATTGAGTCGCCGCTGAGGCTAGTCCTTTTTGTCCGTTTGTATAGCCGTGAAAATGGCGGTCAGGCCTTCCCGATAGGTGGGATAGCGCGGCCGCCAGCCGAGTTCGGCCTTGGCGCGGGCATTCGATACGCGTTTGTTGTCAGAATAGAAGCGCTGCATCGTCGGGCTAAAGGCGGCAGGTTCCCAGGCGACGCGCGGCGGCAGAGGCAGGCCGGTCAGGGTGGCGGCATATTCCAGCACCGTATCGGCCGGGGCGGGTTCGTCGTCGCACAGATTATATACCGCACCGGGACGGGGATGGTTGAGGCTGGCCATCAGGGCGGCGGCGCAGTCGTCGTGATGCAGGCGGGAGAAAACATGGCAGGGCTTATGGATACGGCGCGCCGTTCCGTCACGCAGGCGGTCGATTACGTTGCGGCCGTGTCCATATAGGCCCGGCAGGCGAAAGACCTGCGCCCCGATGCTCAACCATTGGGTTTCTGCCAGAATGCGCCGGCGGCCTTCGACGGCGGTGGCTTCGAGCGGCGAGTCTTCGAAGACCCAGCCGCCATCGCGATTGCCGTAGACGCCGGTGGTGGACAGGTAGCCGATCCATTTTCCTGATAAGTCATTTGCAGGCAGACCGTTTGCGCCGAGCTGGGCAAAGGCGGGGCACCCGTCGTCGCCGGGAGGCGGTGTAATCAGTATCCCGGAAGCGGCCGCCACGGCCCGTGCCATTTCAGTGCGGTCTTCGACAGACACGGCGTCGATGCCCATCCGGTCCAGGGCTTCACGGCGATGGGGTGAGCGGATGGTGGCGACAACGGTATGGCCCGCGGCGCGGGCGGCATCAGCAAAGGCCGCGCCGATAAAGCCGTAGCCGAAGATCAGCAGGCTCACTGGACTGGGCTCACTAGACTGGGCTCACTGGTCGGCGCTGCTGTCGGCCAGGCTGGCCGCTGCTGCGCTGGCATTGGCGGCTTCCTGCGCGTCGCGCGCCTTGTCTTCAGCCTGCTTTTTCAAGCGTGCATCGCGCTCCCGGACCATGCGGAAATAGTCGGGCTTCTCGATGGCGTGCCCGAACGGCGCCGGCGAGCGCTGGCCTTGGCCTTGCGGCCAGACGAAGCTCAGCGCAATCATGAGGATCGCGATCAGGGCGGCGGCGGGATAGAAGATCTTGGCGTTCATGACCGCGTTTATAGGCATTTTGGTGCCGATGCGCCAGCCCCTTTAGGGCGCCGAAATATTGCCATAAAGCCCCCTTGTGTAGCCCAAATGCCACACCATATCGTGACTATCGCATCGTTGCTTGTGACGAGGACGGAGCGAAATCCAATCCGCCGAAACGGGGAACGAATAGACATGAATATCGAAAAATATTCCGAAAAAACTCAAAAGCTTATCCAAAGCGCGCAAGGTATAGCCCAGGCGCGCAACCATCAATATTTCACGCCGCTCCATGTGCTAAAGGCCTTGACCGAGGACAAGGAGTCGCTTGGCCCGCAGTTGATTAGCCTGGCCGGCGGCAATGCCGCCACGTTCAGCGCCGCCGTCGATACCGCCCTGGGTAAATTACCGGCCGTGACCGGGGGCGCTCAGCTCTATATGCACAACGATACCGCCAAGCTGTTCCGCGACGCGGAGGCCGACGCCAATAAGGCGGGCGATTCCTTCGTGACCGCCGATCGCCTGCTTGTCGCCGCCGTGGACAATACGGAAGGTGCCGCCGTGCTCAAGGCTGCGGGCATGTCGCTCGGCAAGCTGAAGGACGCACAGGCAGCCTTCCGAAAGGGCAAGCCGGCTGACAGCGCCTCCGCCGAAAGCGGCTTCGACGCTCTGAAAAAATATGCCCGCGACCTGACCCAGGCCGCGCTCGATGGCAAGATCGATCCGGTCATCGGCCGTGACGAGGAAATCCGCCGCACGATCCAGGTCCTGGCCCGCCGGACCAAGAACAATCCTGTGCTGATCGGTGAACCCGGCGTCGGCAAGACCGCCATCGTCGAAGGCTTGGCTCAGCGCATCATCAATGGCGACGTGCCGGAATCGCTCAAGGACAAGAAGCTCCTGTCGCTCGATATGGGCGCGCTGATTGCGGGCGCCAAATATCGCGGTGAGTTCGAGGAGCGCCTAAAGGCGGTGCTTAACGAAGTGACCCAAGCCGAAGGCCAGATCGTGCTGTTCATCGATGAGATGCACACCCTGGTCGGCGCGGGCAAGTCTGACGGCGCCATGGATGCCTCCAACCTGCTCAAACCCGCCCTGGCACGGGGGGAATTGCACTGCGTCGGCGCCACCACGCTCGATGAATTTCGCAAGCATGTTGAAAAGGACCCGGCCCTGGCCCGGCGCTTCCAGCCGGTGTTCGTCAGCGAACCCACGGTCGAGGATACGATTTCCATCCTGCGCGGCCTGAAGGAAAAGTACGAAATCCACCACGGCGTACGCATTTCCGACAGCGCCATCGTTTCGGCGGCCACCCTGTCGAACCGCTACATCGCCGACCGTTTCTTGCCGGACAAGGCCATCGACCTCATCGACGAAGCGGCGTCCCGCGTTCGTATGGCGGTCGATTCCAAGCCCGAGGAACTGGACGAACTGGACCGCCGCATCGTGCAGCTCAAGATCGAGCGCGAAGCCCTGCAAAAGGAAACCGACGCCGGATCGCGGACGCGTCTGGAGCGCCTGTCCGAGGAGCTTGAAGACCTGGAAGGCAAGTCGATGGCCTTGACCAGCCGCTGGAAGGCGGAAAAGGACAAGGTCGGTTCGGCCGCCCGGTCGCGTGAAGCCCTGGACCGTGCGCGCATCGACCTGGCCAATGCCCAGCGTGCCGGCGACCTGCAAAAGGCCTCCGAGATCATGTACGGCATCATCCCGGCTCTGGAAAAGGCGTTGCAACGGGCCGAAACCGCTCAGCCTGACGCGGCCTCACCCCTGACGCCGGAAGTGGTCGATTCGGCCCAGATTGCTCAGGTGGTATCGCGCTGGACCGGCATTCCGGTCGACAAGATGCTGGAAGGCGAACGCGACAAGCTTTTGCGCATGGAAGATGTGCTGAGGTCCCGCGTGGTCGGTCAGGACGAAGCCCTGACCGCCGTTGCGGACGCTGTGCGCCGCGCACGCGCGGGGTTGAAGGACCCGAACCGTCCCATCGGTTCGTTCCTGTTCTTAGGCCCGACGGGGGTCGGCAAGACGGAGCTCAACAAGGCGCTGGCTGAATTCCTGTTCGACGATGAAACGGCGATCACGCGTCTCGACATGTCGGAATACATGGAAAAGCACTCGGTCTCTCGCATCATCGGTGCGCCTCCGGGCTATGTCGGTTACGATGAAGGCGGTGCGTTGACGGAAGCCGTGCGCCGGCGTCCCTATCAGGTCGTCCTGTTCGACGAAGTCGAAAAGGCGCATCCGGATGTCTTCAATATCCTGCTCCAGGTTCTTGATGACGGGCGCCTGACGGACGGGCAGGGGCGTGTGGTCGATTTCCGCAACACCCTGATCGTCATGACATCCAATCTGGGCTCGGATGTTCTCGTCAATATCGATGACAACACATCGGTAGATACCGTGCGGCCGCTGGTCATGGATGTGGTGCGCCGGCATTTCCGTCCGGAATTCCTCAACCGGATCGACGAGATGATCCTGTTCCACCGCCTCGACCGGGCGCACATGCACGATATTGTCCGCATCCAGCTCAAGGGCCTGGAAAAGCTGATGAAGGATCGCGACATGACCCTTTCGATCGACGACGCGGCGCTGACCTATCTGGCGGACAAGGGTTACGATCCTGCCTATGGGGCGCGGCCGTTAAAGCGAGTGATCCAGAAGCTGTTGGTTGACGAAATCGCCCGCAAGATCCTCAGCGGGTCGGTGACGGACGGTGACGTCATCCACGTCGGTTTCGACGGCGAAAACCTGACTGTCGGCAAGCCGACTGTAAACTAAAGGCCGATAATGCGGCGTCATGACTTTTGACTCATGACGCTTAGCTAAGACATGACGTCCTCTCCTGGTTTCAGGGGAGGACGTTTTAAATTGTTGACCGGGTGCGCCGAAACATAGCGACCCCAAGCCGGGCAGGTCTTGCGCAGCTATTCGTTTTAATATGATTTTGGGGGGATATTCTGATTGGCAGTCCCTAGGGGAGTCGAACCCCTCTTTTCAGGTTGAAAACCTGACGTCCTAACCGATAGACGAAGGGACCGCGATCAGAAGAAGCGCGCTTTTGACCGATCGCGACGATCCGGTCAAGTCCTTGCGTGTAATTTTTTCTCAATTAGCTCTATCGAGCGCGTCGATCTTGCCGGCCAGCCATTGCAATCCGGCCAGATGCTGCTGGTCGTGGCTGCACAGAAAATGCATCAGGCTGCGCACGGTGACGCGTCCATAGTCCTCGAACTCGGCGATGCGGCTCAACTGATCGCTCGACAGGTTGGCCAGCAGAATCAGGGTGTCTTCCCGGGCGCGGCGGAACTGGGCCAGCACATTCGGTCCATGGCAATCGGCATAGGCGCGCTCGATGCGCAGACGGTCGCCGTCGATGCCGGGCAGAAAGGGATGGTCTTCCTTCAGCGTCCGCACAAACCGCACATGGTAGCCGTCGATTTCGATGTCGCGCACGTGACAGAGTTGTTCGAGGGCGGACAGGTGCTCGCTGGGGCAGCCGTCCCAGGCGGGCGGCGACCACAGCCGGTAGGCGTCGGGAATGGCGCCATAGTGCGCCTCCAGCTGCGCCGGAAAGGCCGCCAGGGCGTCAAGTGTCGCCTTGTCCATCCTAGTCCCGGAGCAAGTCGTTGATGCCGGTCTTGGCGCGGGTCTGGGCGTCGACGCGCTTGACGATGACGGCGCAATAGAGGGACGGGCCGCCCTTCGGGTCAGGCAGCGAGCCTGGCACGACGACGGAATAGCTTGGCACGCGGCCGCGGAAGATTTCGCCGGTGGCGCGGTCGATGATCTTGGTCGAGGCCGACAGGTAGACGCCCATGGCGAGCACCGACCCTTGTTCGACGATGACGCCTTCGGCGACTTCCGAGCGGGCGCCGATGAAGCAGTCGTCTTCGATGATGGTCGGGTTGGCCTGGAGCGGTTCCAGCACGCCGCCGATGCCGACGCCGCCCGACAGGTGGACGTTCTTGCCGATCTGGGCGCAGGAGCCCACCGTCGACCAGCCGTCAACCATGGTGCCTTCATCGACATAGGCGCCGATATTGACGAAAGATGGCATGAGCACGACGTTCTTGGCGATATAGGCACCGGCGCGGACAATGGCGCCCGGTACGGCGCGGAAGCCGGCCGCATTGAAATGATCCGCCGTCCAGCCGGCCATCTTGTTCGGCACCTTGTCCCAGTAAGGGCCCAGGGGTGCTTGTTCGAACAGGCCGCTCGAAATGTGCATGAGCGAATTGCCGTTGAGGCGGAATGACAGGAGCACGGCCTTTTTCAGCCATTCGTGGGTTATCCACACGCCATCCTTTTTTTCCGCGACGCGGAAACGGCCGTTATCAAGCAGGGACAGGGCGCCTGCGACCGCGTGGCGGTAAGGGCCGTTATAGGCGGGATTGAGCGTATCGCGCGCCTCCCAGGCGGCTTCGATATCATCCTTGAAGGCGGCCAGATCGGACATGTGCGTGCTCATTCGTCAGTGTTGCAAAGATGGCATCGGCTTAAGGCGGCACGGTCCGCGGATCAAGTCAGAAATGCTAAATCCGGTCGAGAAACGCCTTGAGCGATGTGTCGCGGAAGTCGACATGCGCATCGGCATTGTCGATGGCCTTCGGCCCGACCAGAATGGTCTTCATGCCCAGTTCGTGCGCCGGTTTGAGGTTTTTTGGACTGTCCTCGAAAAAGGCGGCGGTTGCCGGCGTGACCGAATGGTTGGCCATCATGCGCTCGAACGTTGCCATGTTCGGCTTGGGTATCAGGTCGGCGTGCCCCAGGTGAAAGACGCCATCGAACAGGTCGCGCATGTCCAGCCGGTCGAGAATGCGGAAGGCGTGACGTTCATCGCCGTTGGTGAAGACCAGCTTACGGCCGGGCAGGGCGGTAATGCGGGCATTGAGGTCCAGGTCGGCATACAGAGTGTCCAGCGACACGTCATGCACTTCGTTGAGGAAGGCATAGGGATCGATATCGTGATTGGCCATCAGGCCCGCCAGCGTCGTGCCGTGCTCGCTGAGATAGGATTTCTGCAATTCGTAGGCGTCGGGGTGGCTGAGCCCGGTTTGGCGGGCGACGAAGGCCGTCATCTTACCTTCTATCAACGCCATGACCTCCGCCTCATGTGGATACAGGGTCTGGTCCAGATCGAAGATCCAGGTGTCGATATGGGCAAGCTCTGGATGGGCAAGGTCAGGCAGGTTCATAGGCATTCCTAATCTGGCGACTTCCCGCCGCGCAAGTTCGCGCGTAGGCCTTGCGGCGACGTTTAGTCCGCCGTTATGAGGGTCCCGGCGCCGTGTTCGGTAAATAGTTCGACCAGCATGGCGTGCGGGCGGCGGCCATCGAGAATGACCACGGCTTCGACCCCGGCCTCGACCGCCATTATGGCCGTTTCCAGCTTCGGGATCATGCCGCCGATGGCGACGCCTGAGTCGATCAGGCCCTTCGCTTCGGAGATCGTCATCTGGCGGATGAGGTTCTTGTTTTCGTCGAGCACGCCGGAAATATCGGTCAGCAGCAGCATGCGCTTGGCCGACAGCTTGCCCGCCACAGCGCCGGCAACCGTATCGGCGTTGATATTGTAGGTATGGCCTTCTTCCGACACGCCGATCGGGGCGATGACGGGCACGTAGTCATGGTTGGGATCGTCGATCAGGGTGCGCAGCAGTTTGTCATCGACCATCTTGGGTTCGCCGACGAACCCCAGATCGACAACCTGTTCGATCATCGAATCCGGGTCCCTCTTGGTTCGGGTCGCCTTTTCGACTGTGATCAGTCCGGCATCCTTGCCGGACAGACCGACGCCACGCACATCGGCTTCGCGTCCGGCCTGGGTGATCCAGTTGGCGATCTCCTTGTTGACCGCGCCCGACAGCACCATTTCCGCGATTTCCATCGTCGCTTCGTCGGTGACGCGCAGGCCATCAACGAAGGTCGATTTGACACCGGCACGACCCAGCATGCTCGAGATTTGGGGACCGCCGCCATGGACCACGACCGGGTGGATGCCGAGCAGTTTGAGCAGGACGATATCCGACGCGAAGATTTTCGCCGTTTCCGCCTCACCCATGGCGTGGCCGCCATACTTGATCGTCACGATCTCACGATCGTAGATCTGGATATAGGGTAAGGCTTCGGCCAGGGTCTTGGCGTTGGCCCAGCCCTTTTCTTCGAGGGAGTCGATTTCGGTCTGAATAATCATGCGGGCGCCATAGCGGATAAGTGTGGCGCTGTCATGAATTTATTCGTCCTTGCGTAAAGAAAACCGCGTGGCGGTCAAGGCGTCGGATACCCGGCACGACTTGGTGTCTATGAGGCCAGCCGTGCGCATGTGCACCCGGATCGTCGCCTCCGGCAAGGGGGATTTGGGTCCCTTCGGATATATCACCCAGATAGGGGCCGACGGCAGGCGCTGGCTTAGCTCAGCCAGGGCGGCGTTCAGATGATCATGGCTATGCGCCACGGCAATGGCGATAACGGCCTGTTGTGGATCGGTGGTGGTGGCGTTGACGAGCGCCGCCTTCAGGTCCGGATCATCGATATGGCCCCAGATCAGTGCCTTATGACCGCTATCAACACCCAGCTTCTGCGCCAGGTCGGGCGGCGGGGTTGTCATCTTCTTGAGCCATTTTACGGCATGGCCGTCGGGCAGGCGCAAGGCATAGGCCAGACCGTTATGGTCGAACAGCAATTCTTGATCGATGACGTGCGGTTCCACCAATTCGGCAATGGCGAGGGTGCGTCGAAACGGCCCGCGTATAATAAGTTCATGGCTTTCCAGCACAAGCTTGCCGGTGGCGCTTTGCGTGCCGATGCGCACCTGTCCTTCGACCTCGAGTCCCATATTGACCTCCGGTTGTCAGGATACCACGTCGGCAGCAACCCGCAATCGACTAAAGCGTGACTTCGCAGGTCCGCATGATTTCGAGCCGCAGTTCCGGAATGCCAAAGCCGGTTTCGGAAGAGGTCGACAACACGATCGGGTGTGCGGCGGGGCGCTTGCGGATGGCGTCCTGGGTCGCGGCGACGACCTGGGCCAGTTCGGCGGGCTTTATCTTGTCGGCCTTGGTCAGGATGATCTGGTAGCTGACGGCGGCCTTGTCCAGGGCGTCCATCGGCTCCTTGTCCACGTCTTTGAGGCCATGCCGGGCGTCGATAAGCAGATAGGCGCGTTTCAGGTTGGGGCGTCCGCGCAGATAGTCGCGCCCCAGGTTCTGGAACTTCTTGACCGCGACCTTCGACGCCTTGGCCCAGCCATAACCAGGCAGATCGACCATGTGCAGGGCGTCATTGAGCAGGAAGAAATTCAGTTCCCGCGTCCGGCCCGGTTCGTTCGAGGCGCGTGCCAGATATTTCTGGCCGACGAGGGCATTGATCAGCGATGACTTGCCGACATTGGATCGGCCGGCGAAGGCGACTTCCGGCAGTTCGTCAGACGGCAGCTGCGTTACGGCAACCGCGCCCATGACGAAAGAGACCGGGCGGGCAAACAATACCCGCGCGGCTTCCAGCTGTTCAGCGTGCTGGGTTTCTTCGTCCTCGTTCAGGCTTTCTGGTGTCACGCTTTTTTGGGCTCTTTCTTGGTGATCTTGCCGATGAAGGTGTCGATCGGGTTTTCAACCTTCAGGCGGTGCATGATCGAATATTGCTGGAGGATGGTGAGGATGTTGCTCCAGATCCAGTAGATGATCAGGCCGACAGCGACGTGGGCCATGAAGAAGGTCAGCATGACGGGCATGAAGGACATCATCTTCTTTTGCATCGGATCGACGCCGGTCATCGGGGTCATTTGCTGGCTCAGCCACATCGAGCAACCATAGAGAATCGCGATGACGCCGATATGGAGCGGGCCGTCCAGGACGCCGCCGATCATCGGCACGTCGGCCGGATGGAAGGGCAGCAGCCCGAACAGGTTGACGATGGTGGTCGTATCCGGCGCCGACAGGTCCTTGATCCAGCCGAAGAAGGGCGCATGACGCATTTCGATGGCCAGGGTCAGAACCTTATACAGAGCCCAGAAGACCGGGATTTGCAGCAGCATGGGCAGACAGCCGCCCAGGCCGGCCATCGGATTGACCTTTTCCTCCTGATAGAGGGCCATGGTCGCTTCCTGCTGCTTTTGCGCATCGTCCGGGAAACGCTTCTTGATGGCGTCAAGCTTCGGCTTCAGGCGTTCCTGAACCTGCTTCATCTTGGTCATCGACTCGTAGGAGCGGTGCGCCAGCGGGTAGAAGACGAGCTTGACCAGAACCGTAAGGGCCAGGATGGACAGGCCGAAATTGCCGATCAGGCCGTACAGCTTGTCGAGCAGCCAATACATCGGATAGGTGATGAAGCCCATCATCGCGCCCCAGTCGATGGCGTAGCCAAAGCGCGGGATCTTCATGTCCTTTTCGTAGGCTTGAAGCTGGGGCTTCAGCTTGGCGCCGGCGAAGACGTGCGATTGCGACTTCCAGGTCTGGCCGGGCGCCAGGGTCACGGCGCTGTCGACATAGCCGGTGCGGAAGGTCGGGATATTGTTGTTGAGGTCGGCCTTGGCGGTGAAGGTCACGCTCTGGCCCTGGTTCGGGATGACGGCCGCCATCCAGTACTTGTCGGTGATGCCGTACCAGCCGCCGACGGACGACTGTTTCTCGATCGCCTTGGCGTCCTTCGGCTTGGCCATGTCCTTGTACTTCAAGGAACGGGTGCGGTAGTCGCTCGGCTTGGGTGCGGTCATGACGCTGGAATAGGTGGCGATGGCGCCTTCGTGGACGACGGCTTCCTTGCCGGCATGTTCCGGCATACCGGTGCGCACGACCATGGCGTAGGGCGCGAAGGCCACGGCCTGGGGCGTCGCATTGCTGACCGCATCGTCTTCCGTGATCATGTAGTTTTCGTCGATGCTCAGCGTGCGCGTAAAGGTCAATCCCGCGCCGTTGTTGTAGCTGAGGACAACCGGCTTTCCGACGCTGAGCGAGGTGCCGCCGGTTTGCGTCCAGACCGTGTCGTCGGTCGGCGCGCCGGGGATATTCTGGAAATTATAGCCTGAGGTGACGTAATAGGCGGTAGCGACCCCCTTGGGGGTCAGCAACTCGACCGGATCGTTTTTCTTGTCTACGGTCTTGTTGTACTTGATAAGGTAGAGGTCGTCGATCAGGGCGCCCTTCAGCGCGATCGAGCCTTTCAACGACGGCGTGTCGATGGCGACGCGCGGCGATTGCGCCAGAGCCTGCGGTCGGGTGACGACCGGCGCGGCGGCGCCGAGCGGCAGACCAGCAGCTACGGCGGCGCTGGACGAGGAGGCGGCCGCTGCGGCCTGGGCCTTGGCGCGCTCCTTCTGCTGCGGACCGAAGACGAAGAACTGGTAAAACGCCAGCACAGCCATGCTGATGACCAGGAAATAGATCATATTCCGGTTGTCGGTATTGTTATTCATCGAACGGTCTTTGTTTCCTGTTTGAGCTCAATCGCCGCATGGCTCCTCGCGGTAGCGCGGGCGGGCGGTTGCCCCTGCCGCGCTGCCGCGAAGAGGTCACGGCGTCGCGGCGTTTGGTTTAGGGCGCGCCAGCCTTATCAGGGCGGCTTTGACATCGTCAAGTAAAGCCTGCCAGTCGCAGGTGTGCGTATCGGCCCGGGCGATCAGGACGTAGTCGTGTCCCGGCAGGCCAAATTGCGGAATTATAACCTCTGCGGCTTCGCGCAGGCGGCGTTTGGCGCGGTTCCTGACAACGGCGTTACCGACCTTTTTCGTGGCGGTGAACCCGACCTTGATTATGTCGTCGTCGCGCGGTTTGGCCTGCACCACGACTCGGGGGCGGGCCTGCCACGCCGCCTTGGCGGCGGCCAGATATTCCGGGCGAACTTTTAAGCGGGGAATCATGCGCGAGACTTCGCCTGGCCAGACGTTAAATTGCGGGACGATGAGCGGCCCGCCGCTATAGATGAGGCGCCCGGCCTGAAATGCAAGAAGAGTCCTTAAGTGACTTAAGGACTCTTCTCAAATTCACAGCAATAGCTGAAAGCGATTAAGCGGTCAGACGCTTGCGGCCCTTGGCACGGCGACGGGCAACAATCTTTTGGCCGTTCTTGGTCGCCATACGGGTGCGATAGCCATGACGGCGCTTGCGGACAAGGCGGCTCGGCTGATAGGTACGTTTCGTTCCCATAGGGGGCTCCGATTGGTGTAACAGGGCCCCACAGGAGGCCGGAATTGCGTAAAGAGGCGCGTGGATAGTCCAGCAGCCGGCCCTTGTCAATGAATTTGACGGGGATTTTGTTGGAAATTTCCCGTTGCTTCGCGAATTTGCAGCGGTTGCGCCGCATTTCTGCTATATATACAACAATGACTCGTCAGACCAAAGGCTTACGTGTTCGACCAGGGTAAATCAGACGCGAAACTCGTGGAGCGGGGCAAGCCTTCGCCGTTAACGCGGCGGGAAGGCTTCTATGCCCAGCGGCTGACCCGTGCCCTGAGCCTGGTCGCCAGCCTGTCGCTCAAATATGGCTTGCAGGGCGCCGATATGGCGCGCCGCTTCGTGCTTAGCCTCTCCGGACAACTGGTTATCTTCACGGCTGTCTTCGTCATAGTTGTCGAAGCCGTCATTGTGATTCCGTCTCTTGCGTCCGATCATGAGCGCTGGTTGCTCGATCGCGTCCGTCAGGCCGAAATCGCGTCGCAATCGATTGATGTCGCGCAGAACAACGCCGTGTCCAAGGAAGTGTCGAACCAACTGCGCAAAAGTGCCGGCGTGCTTTACCTGGCTGTCGAAATCAACGGCGAAACCTATCGGCTTTACGATTCGAAGGTGGCGGTGCCCGATGAAATCCTCGATCTGCGCCAGTCCCACAAGGACGTTTTCCACGACATCGCTTATCTCTGGGCACCATGGAAGACCTTCACCTCGCGCCCAGACCGCCTGATTCATATCGTCGCCCAACCCAAGGTGCGGGGAGGGCAGGAAATTGAGATCGTGGTCAAGGCAGAACCGCTCAAGACCTATCTGAAATCCAGTCTGGCCAGCATGTTGCGGGTCAGCCTGAGCATCTCCTTTCTGGCGGGCTTTCTCATCTTCGTCGGTCTCTCGGTCTTTATCGTTAGGCCGGTGCGACAATTGACGAAGGGTATTGTGCGCTTCAAGGCCAATCCCGAAGACGCCAGCGCTACCTATCGGCCGTCCGACCGGCCCGATGAAATCGGCCAGATCGAGCGGGAAATCGCTTCGATGCAGGAAGAGGTGCGTCAGTCGCTGCGGTCACGCGCTCGTTTGGCCGCTCTGGGGCAGGCGGTGTCCAAGATCAATCACGACCTGCGCAACATGCTGACCGCCGCCCAGATGGCGTCGGATCGCCTGGCCAATTCGGCCGATCCGACGGTGGCCAAGGCATTGCCCCGGCTGGAACGTGCGCTCGACCGGGCCTTGTCTCTGGCTACCAATGTGCTCACCTACGGCAAGTCGGATGAGCAGACGCCGCAGATCCAGATCGTCCGGTTGCGTGACCTGTCCGAAGCTGCCGCCGAGGACGCGGGTCTGAGCATCGGACCGCACGGTCCCGAAACCGTCCGCTACAGTTGCAAGATTGCCAAGGGCTTTTTCCTGGAGGCCGATCCGGAGCAATTGCACCGCCTGCTGGTCAATCTGATGCGCAATGCCCGCCAGGCGATCGAGTTGCAGCCGAATCGCAAGGCGCGCGGCCGCGTCACGCTGACGGCCATCAAGACGACCGAAGATGTCTTTCTTATCGTCAGCGACAATGGCCCCGGTATTCCCGAAAAGCTGCGCGAAAAACTGTTCCAGCCGTTTACCTCATCGACCACCCCGGGCGGCTCTGGCCTGGGTCTTGCCATCGCCCGCGAATTGGCGCAACTGCACGGCGGAGATGTCCGGCTTGTCAGTTCCGGCGCCGAAGGTACGACGTTCGAGGTGCGTCTCCCGCTAAAAGGATAGAGTTCTGTGGAATTTGAAGAATTGATTGAGCTGGCCCGCGAAAGCTATATGGGGCAGTTCGTGACTTTTGCAGACATGCAGGCCAAGACCCACATAAAAGGCAAGGCCGAGGTGAAGTTCGTCCTGGAAGACAGTGACCTTTATCGCAATTATTACTGCGCCGATTATGCCAGTTCCGAAGACGGTAATATCACTGAACTGATGCCCGACGAAGAGGTCAGCTTCGACCCCATCGAGGTCAGTCTGGAAGATATGGACATGCGGGTGGAGCGCCTGCAATGGAACGACATCAATATCAAGTCAGAGCCACCTTTGACCGATGCGGAGCTTGCCGACTGGTTCGAAACCTGGTTCGATCCGGATGACAAAACCTTCGATCCCGACACGCGTTTTTCAGGCAACATCCACTCTCTGACCATCGATGGCGAAGGCATCCATGTCGATATGGGCACCGCGCCGCTCGACGCCTTTGTCGAACTGCTCGTCCTGTATCAGGGGCTGGGATATTCGGAAATCAGGCTGACCTGAGCAGGGCGTCGATATAGTCCGGCACGACCTGGGTGGCTGGGCCGAGGATTTTCTCGTCGAACAAACTATGGCCGAGCGATGGCTCCAGGTTAAGTTCCACCGTATGCGCCCCGGCGTGGCGGGCGGCGGAGACAAACCCCGCCGCCGGATAGACATTGCCCGATGTGCCGATCGACAGGAATAGATCGCACTCCGACAGCGCCCGTTCGATGCGGTCCATTTCCAGTGGCATTTCTCCAAACCAGACAATGTGCGGGCGAAGCGCGCCATCGACGGGCAGGTCGGTGTGCCAGTCCGTCACCTTACCGGTTTCGACATGACGTGCTTTCAGAAGCTCGCCATGCATATGGATGATGCGATTGCGTGGCACGCCCGCCGCGTCATAAGCCCGATCATGCAGATCATCGACATTCTGGGTGACCAGAAGCACCTGACCCTTATGTGCTGCCGCCAGCCGCGCGATAGCGTGGTGCGCGGCATTGGGCGCGACTTCGGCCAGTTGACGACGGCGCTGGTTATAGAAATCCTGCACCAGGGCCGGATCGGCGGCATAGCCTTCCGGCGTCGCCACCGCCTCGACACGATGGCCGCACCATAATCCGTCCGAGGCGCGGAAGGTGGGAACGCCTGATTCCGCCGATATGCCGGCGCCGGTCAGAATGACGATGTTTTTCATGGCTTTTATGTCCGGGGTCAGATGGCGCTATTTGACCACTACGCCTTCACGGCGTGGATCGCTGCCGCCATCGAAGCTGCCGTCGGATTTTTTAAGGATGCCGTTCAGGCCTGATTCCTCACCCGACACCGGCGTCAGCTTGTAGCCCATGGCGACCAGGCCGTCCCAAACCGCCGGCTCCATCCGGCCCTGTTCGATGCGGATGCTGTCGCCGCGCGATACGACGTTGGGCAGGTTAATGGCGTCCTGCATCGGCAGTCCCCAGTCGAGAATGCCGAACAGGACTTTCAGGTTGTAGGACAGGATGGACGTGCCGCCGGGGGAACCGACCGCGGCGACCACCGTCTTGCCCGTGGCGTCGAAAACGATGACCGGCGCCATGGAAGAGCGCGGATGCTTGCCGCCGGCGACGCTGTTGGCGATGGGCAGGCCATCGGCGGTGCTCGGGCTGAACGAAAAATCGGTCAACTGGTTATTGAGGAAGAAGCCGCCGACCATGCGGCCGGTGCCGAAAAAGCTTTCGACGGTCGTCGTCATGCTGACCACATTGCCGTAACTGTCCCGGATGACGAAATGGGTGGTGCCGCCCGGTTCGATGGTCTGGTCCATCGCCACCTTCATCGGCAGCACGCCTGCTTTTGGCGGCAGGTTGGCCTGGCCGATTCGGATCAGATCGGCGCGCGCCTTGAGATAGGCCGGGTCGAGATAGGCATTGCTTTGCGAGCGGAACAGGTCGGTATCTGCGACGTACTGATCACGGTCAGCATACATCAGCCGCTCGGTTTCAATCAGCGCCTGCCAGGCGCGCGGATCGTGCACGCCCCATTGGCCGATAGGTTGGGATTCGGCGATCTTCAACCCCTGCAACAAGGCGATGCCGCCGGAGGGCGCGTTGTTGGAGCAGACAATATAGATGCGATAGGTGATGCAGACCGCCCGGTTCTGGTAGTCGCCCGCTGTGGAATATGGCTGGGTTGTCGTCGCCTTTACCGAATAGGTTTTGAGGTCGGCCATGGTCATGCCGCCGGGCAGCGGCGCGTCATGCGTCTTTGCGACGATGGCCTCGGCGATCGGGCCGGAGCGAAAGACCTCGCCGCGCTGTTTGGCAAAGGCGCGCAGGGTTTCGGCATAGGCCGGGTTCTTGATGGTGTCGCCGGTCTTGCGATAACCGCCTTTGCCATCACCGAGATAGGCGACGAAATCGGGCGTATGCTTTTGTGGGAAGTCGACGTTCTGAAGGTAGTTGCCGAGGCGGCGTGTAACGGTGAAGCCGTTGTCAGCAAGGGATTCGGCGGTGGTGAACAGGCTAGCCCAGTCCTGATTTCCGTGCTCGCGCTGGGCGCGGTCAAGCATATGCATGGCGCCCGGCACGCCCGTGGCGCGTCCTGACACAACGGCGTCGCGGAAGGCCAGGGGCTTACCGTCGGCACCGATGAACATATCCGGCGTGGCTGCGGCCGGAGCGGTTTCACGGCCGTTATAGTCGGTGATCTGGCCGGTCTTCGCATCATAATAGAGCATGAAGCTGCCGCCACCGAGGCCGGAGCTTTGCGGCTCGACCAGGCCCAGAACGGTCTGCACCGCGACGGCGGCGTCGGCGGCGGTGCCGCCGCGCTTCAATACGGCCATGCCGGCCTCGGCCGCCTCGGGTTCGGCCGCGACGACTATGGGCGTGTAGCGCGGGGCTGTAGTCGGGGACGTGTGTGAAGGGGGCGTTTGGGCGACCGCGCTTTGGGTGTGCGGCGCAGCGCCGGGCAGGGTGGCACAGCCCGCGCCCCCCAGACACCCAATGATTAGCCCTGTCACGAGAATGGATGTCAGGGGCAATCGGATCATGGGGCACTCCTTCGGCAGCAGACGCACGGTCAATATGGGATCAGTGCCCGGCCTCGCGAGGGCTATCAACAAAAAATCATCAAAAGCGTGGAAAAAGTGCCAATCTGGCCTTGCCTTTGCCGCGAAGCTCAACTAAATGTCCGCCCCTCGCCGGAGGGCATCGCTCATCCGGTTGTTTGTAAGGCATGCACTCGTAGCTCAGCTGGATAGAGCATCAGACTACGAATCTGAGGGTCGGGCGTTCGAATCGCTCCGAGTGCGCCATTCAAGAGATTAAATAGCCTCCCTTCGGGGAGGTTTTTTATTGCCCTTTTTCTTGATATGCGTCCGAAATAAGACGGTTTTTCCATGGTTTATTTGGAGAGGCGTTCTCACGTCGCAAGGAGGCGGTGCCTAAAGGCATTAGATCGCTTTCGAAACGTAATGCACTCGAGTTCCTGGCTTTTGCAGCGCAATAAGATAGCGATGTTTTTCGCTGTTGCAAAATAGAAACAAACACCCCAGATGTTTTGTATACGATATAAATTATTTTGACGTTTGGCGCATTCGTGTCCTTATTGTGTCGGGTCTGTTTAATTTTGGGGACTGATGACTAAGATGCGCACTAAGAATACCAAGACATTTCTGCTCGCCGCCAGCGGACTTATGGTGGCGATGATATGCGCGCCGGCACTGGCGCAAGATACCGGCGACAGTTCGACGACAGCCAAGAAAAAGGAACAGGCGGCCGAAGAAACCACGGTTGTCGTCACCGGTTCGCGCATTCGCCATAAGGGCGCGGCCAGCGCCACGCCGACCACCGTCATCAATTCCGATACCATCCGTAAAACGGGCACGCGTCAGATCGCCGACCTGGTCAACCAGATGCCGGCGCTCGTCATCAGCCAGAGCGACCAGACCTCAAACGCCAACCGTGACAAAGACTCCATGGATCAGGGCCATCCCGGCCTGAACGCCCTCGACCTGCGCGGCCTGGGGACCAAGCGCACCCTTGTCCTGGTGAATGGTCGCCGCCACGTGCCGGGGGCACCCGGCAGCGCCGCAGTCGATGTCAGCACCGTGCCGTCCGGCCTGGTGGAGCGCGTCGAAATCGTCACCGGCGGCGCCTCGGCGCAATATGGCGCCGATGCCGTGGCCGGTGTGGCCAACTTTATTCTGAAGAAGAACTATCAAGGCGTCGACGCCAATATCCGCTACGGCAATTCGAACTATAACGACATGCCGAACTATGCGGCGGATCTGTTGTGGGGCAAAAATTTCAACGACGGTCGAGGCAATGTCACCCTGTTCGCCAGCTACGACCAATCCAATGGCACGGTTGGCGGTCAGGATCGTCCGTCAACCTCGCGCGGTAACCCGTGGTGGTATCGCGCGACTAAGACGGGGCCCTATACCGTGCTCGACGACCAGCACCTCCTGCAATATTCGCCGCGCGCCGTGGTGCTCCTGGGCAGCAAGCCCTACGTCTTCAATGATGACGGCACTATGCGCGCCCCGATTCTGGGTACGGAGGGGCTGATCTCGAACCTTTCGCCTACGGATATGGCCAAGAACTCCAGCGTCGCGTCTCTGATCACCAACAGTGGCGGTGAATTCGGCGGCCGGTACGACAACTGGCTGTTGTCCGTGCCCAGCCAGCGCTTCATCACCCACGGCAGCTTCGGCTATCAGCTCAGCGAACATGCCCGCTATTTCTTCGAAGCGGACTTCGCCACCAACAAATCGCACGGTGAATATGGTCTGTGGTGGGAAGGCGGCACGAACAAGCTGCAGGACGGCAATCCGTTTATAACGCCAGAAATGATCGCGGCCAATGGCGGCGGCTTCCCTGATGGCCTGTCCTTCGTGCGTAACTACCCGGAATTTGGGAAGTCGCGGTCGAACTACCAGCGCGACATGTACCAGTTCGTCACCGGCTTTGAGGGGGACCTGCCTGCCCTGTTCCGCGGCCATGACTGGGCGTGGTCAACCTATGTTTCCTACGGCAAAACCAAGGAAACTATCCAGGATTTTAACAGCACCTCAAATGACCGCTATATGCGTGCGCTGGACGCCGTCACCGGTCCGGGGGGCACGCCGATCTGTGCCGTCAATGCCGATGCTGACACCACCAACGATGACCCCGCTTGTAAACCGCTCAATCCGTTCAAACCGGTTACGCAGGATGTCATCGCCTATCTGAATTATAATAGTAGTAAGTCCAGGACCTCGCTCGAACAATATGTCTGGTCCGGATATGTTACGGGTGGCATTTTCACTTTGCCGGCCGGTGACGTGCAGGTGGCTTTGGGCGCTGAATACCGTCGCGAGGCGAACAATATCGGCGCGCGTGATGAATATAACCCCGATAGCCCGAAATTTGTGCCTGATTACGGTGTGTCCGAGACGCCGCTGAAGGGGGAATTCGACGTCAAGGAAGTCTTTGCCGAATTGAGTGTACCGATCCTCAAAGATCTGCCGTTTGCGTACCGCCTGACGGCTGACGCCGCCGTTCGTACCGCCGACTATTCGACCGCTGGCAAGACGACGGCTGAGAAGTATGGCCTGCAGTGGGCGCCGGTGAAGGATATCCGTTTCCGCGGCACCTACGGCACAGCCGTGCGTGCCCCGAATATCAGCGAAGTCTTTACCGCCTCGTCGATTAGCGGCCAGTGGCTGAGCGACCCGTGCAACTACTACAATCTGCCGAACCGTGTCGACAAGACACAGTATACCGCCGCCAACTGCGCCGCCGCCATGCCCGCCAATAAGAACGACTATTGGCTGTGGCTGGATGTCATCAAGAAAGGCAATTCGGATCTCAAGGTCGAGACGGCCAAGACCCTGACCGCGGGTGTGGTGCTGCAACCCCGCTTCATGAAGAATTTCACGGCGACCATCGACTATTACGACATCAAGATGAGCAATGTCATTTCGTCGATCGAGCCGCAGCAGATCATCAACAAGTGCATGGACGCGCCAACGCTCGACAACGCCTATTGCGGCATGATCGTTCGCGATCCCGTGACCCACAACCTCGTCTCCGTGGTCAAGCAGAACATCAATCTTGCCAAACGCACGACCAGCGGTATCGATATGGAATTCGATTATTCCGTCGATCTCGCCTCATGGGGTTGGGGCGCCAATGCCGGTCGTTTAGGCGTCAACAGCGTCTTCACACGCCTGTTCGAGAACAAATACACCGCCGATCCGGATCATCCGGAAGTGATTACCGATACGGTCGGTATCTTCGGCTTCCCGAAATTGAAGGGGCGCACTGCCTTCACCTACAGTCACGACAAGCTGTGGGTCGGCTGGACCAGCCGCTTCTATTCGGGCATGCGTCAGACCGTGACCATTACACCGGACGCATATGCGCCCTATAAGACGAAACCGATCGCCTATGATGACGTGTATGTGTCGTACTGGCTGAAGCCCAATGTGAACCTCAGCGCGGGCTTGTCCAACGCCTTCAACAAGCAGCCGCCCCGCTATCCGGGCGCGGAAGCCGGTGGGGCCTACTTCGGTGACGAGGGTTGGCAGTCAGGCGTGTTCGACGTGATCGGCCGTACAGGCTGGATCAATCTGCGCTTCACGCGCTAGTCAATTCGGGCTCCGCACTGACCTGCGGAGCCCGTCTTGCGTTCACTGTCCTCGCGCGTTACTCTTTGAACATGTTTTTCAGCACGCTATGCGAGTGCAGAATTATCTCCTGCACAGGCGAGATCACTAGACAGGGATGCCGTTATGGTCCTCAAATATTTCCAGCGCCGAGGCGCCTTGTCCATGGTTCTGGTCTTGGCAGCGGGCGGCCTTTTGGCGGGGTGCGCGCCGGTTAGGCTCGGGTCTTTCACAGATTTATCTCAGCCGCCGTGGCCATCAGATGGGAAAGGCGAGGGCCCCCGTCCCACGGTGGTGCGGAAATCAAAAGGCGTGATTGCGAAGGGCGAAACGTCTGGACGCGTGGGAAACGACACCTATGTGTGTATGGATAAAGCGTGCAAGGAAGCTATTAAGGTCGAATAGAGGCCAACTACTTGGTGGGCGAGCGAAACCTCCGCCGATAGGCTTTTCCCCCATACCGTAGCGGGGTCAGAGATCGCGGCCCACAACCGCTTCCAGTTTGGACAGGAAACCATCCCAGCCATGCATGGCGCCGCCGAAGGCTTGCTTTTGATCGGTTCGGAAACCGGCCTGTTCTACGCGCAGGTGCGTACCCGTCGTCGTCGGTGTCAAGGTGAAGGTCACCACGCTACGCAAATCGTAGGCCGCATTATCATTGACGTGATCCCAGGTGAAAGACAGACGCTTGCCGGCGTCGAGGATCAGCACCTCACACTCCAACACGCCGCCCCAGTCCCCGCGCAGGTTGAACCTGTGGCCGACAGTGGGCAGGAAGTCGTTTCTCATCAGCCACTCCGCCATCAGGTGCGGCTGGCTGAGGGCGCGCCACAGTTTTTCCGGCGGATGGGGAAAATCGCGTTCGACAATGACAGAGCGGGTTTCGGGCGTGGTCATCAGGACTTGGCCTTCTTTTTAGGGGCGTTAGCCTTGGCGGAGATATTCAGGGCGACGGCAGCCTGGATCAAGGCCATGAAAGCCGCCTCGTTGATCGGCTCGCCCTCACGGAAATCGATAGCGCGTCGCGTGGCACCCTCCAGGCTGGAATTGAACAGGCCCTCCGGATCGGGGACCGAGGCGCCCTTTGCGAAGGTCGTTTTTACTGCGGCCTTATAGGTCTCGCCGGTGCATACAATACCGTCGTGTGACCATACCGGAATGTTCCATTTCCACTCCTCAACGATCTCGGGATCGGCCTGTTTGATCAAGCTGCGCAGCCGGTTAAGCGTGTCACCACGCCAATCGGCATATTCCCGGATGGCGTCGTCGATAAGCTGCGCGGCCGGGATACCTTCGGTACTTTTCAAAGGTTTTTTCATGCGTTTCCTTCTCTACGATTGAGGCCCCGACAATCTGGACGCAGTGGCATTGCTGTATCCCCATTTGTCGCAGTCATTGATCCATCCGCTTCAGTACGTCTTCGAGATCATCCATGCGGCTTTCCCAGAAGCCGGCCATTTCATGTGTCCAGTCGACGAGGGGGGCCAGGGCCTTGAGTTGTGCGCTATAATGAGTCTGGCGTCCGGCAGGGCGGTCGCGGACCAGGCCGGCTAGCTTCAGGACCGCCAGGTGTTTGGACACGACCGGTTGAGACACGCCGGCTTGCGCGGTCAAGGCCGCGACGGTTTGCTCGCCGTCGCGGCACAGGCGCTCGAATATCGCCCGTCGCGTTGGGTCGGACAGGGACCGGAACAAGATATCGTTTGGCGTTTCGGACACGGGCATTAAATCCATACCTGAATGGCTATGGGTTATTCATAGCTATTCGGGTATGAATGTCAAGCGGCGCCGTCATCTAACATTTTCGTAACTTTACAGTTTAGTTCCATATGAAATAGTCGCGGCCTTAACCGATGAGAGGGCTGCGCCATGACGAACTCCTTTAAATTCAAGCCGAGCCGCTTTAGCCTGGCGTTCGCGACCGGTCTTCTGGCACTGGCGCCGATGGCCGGGTCGCCTGTTCAGGCCGCCGCACCGACCAAGTCGGCATTGACCAAAGCTGCGCCCATCACCGTGCCGCCGATCGTCTATAAGACGCGCACCCTGCCGAACGGCATGAAGTTGCTCTATTCCCGCGACACCACCACGCCGAACGTCACGGTTCAGGTCTGGTATAGTGTCGGTTCAAAGGACGATCCCAACGGTCGTTCGGGCTTTGCGCACCTGTTCGAGCATTTGATGTTCAAGGCAACGCAGGACATGCCGTCGGAAACCTTTGATCGCCTGACCGAAGATGTTGGCGGTTTTAACAATGCCTCGACCTGGGATGATTTCACCAACTATTACGAGGTCGTTCCTGCCGCCAGCCTGGAACGCCTGATCTGGGCTGAATCGGAGCGCCTGGGGGCGTTGGTCGTCGATGAGGACATCTTCAAGTCGGAACGCGACGTGGTGAAAGAAGAACTGCGCCAGCGCATCCTGGCCCAGCCCTATGGCCGCCTGTTCGGTCTTTATATTGCGCAAAATTCGTACACCACCCACCCGTATAAGCGGCCGGGCATCGGATCGATCGAGGAACTGAACCTCGCCACGATCGACGACGTGCGCGCCTTCCATGCCACCTATTACCGGCCGGATAATGCCGCCCTGATCGTTGTCGGCAATTTCGACGAAGCGCAGCTTAATGCCTATGTCGACAAGTATATGGGGCCGTTGAAAACGCCCACGTCGCCCTTGCCGCGCGTCACGGCCGTCGAGCCGCCGCATACGGTGGCTAAGACGGTCACGACCTATGGACCGAACGTCCCCTTGCCGGCTGTCGCCTTGACCTGGATGGGCCCCAAGGCGTCCGACTCCGACGCCGCAGCGACGAAGGTGCTTGATGCCATCCTGACCAGCGGTAAGTCGTCGCGTCTTTACAACAGCCTGGTGTATGACACCCAGGTCGCCACCAGCGTCTTTTCGAATGCCGATCTACCCGCCCAGCCGGGGCTGATCTATGTCGGTGCCATCATGGCAGATGGAAAGCCTCTGGCAGAGGGCGAAGCCCAATTGCTGGCTCAGATCGCCCGCCTGCGCGACGCACCGGTCAGCGCGGCCGAACTTAGCGAGGCCAAGACCGAACTGATCGCCAATGCGGTGCGCCAACGTGAAACCATCGATAACCGGGCCTTCGCCCTGGGCTATGCCTTGGTGACGCAAGGCAATGCCGAAAAGGCCAACAGCGAGGTCGCCGAATTGTCGGCGGTGACAGCGGCCGACGTTCAGGCCGTCGCGCGCAAATATCTCACCACCAATGGCATGACGACCATCCGCTATGTTGCGGAATCCGAACGCAAGGACGCTGCCCCGGCCGTCGCCACCGTGCCGCCCGCCGCCAGCGCCACCTTCACCGGCCCGATCTATACATTGCGTCCGGAAGGCGAGCGAACGCCGTTGCCGCCTCTGGGCGCCGCCGTTAATCCGACCCTGCCAGCGCCGGCTGAGACGACCCTGCCTAACGGTCTGAAGGTCGTGGTGGCGAAAAGCTCGGACCTGCCGCTGGTCGCGGTTCGGCTGACGGTGAAAGCCGGTGCGTCGTCCGATCCAGCGGGCAAGGCTGGCGCGGCCAGCCTGATGTCGGATGTCATCACAGAAGGCACAGCGACGCGCACGGCGCAGCAGATCGCTGCCGAAAGCGAGGCCTTGGGCACGGAAATTTCGGCCGGTTCCGATTGGGAATATTCCGCGCTCAGCATGAATGTGGTGAAGGGCAACCTGTCGCCGGCCATGGCCATCCTGTCCGACGTTGCTCTGCATCCGGCGTTCAAGGCCGATGAGATCGAGCGTATGCGCAGCCAGACGCTCGACGGGCTGAAAGTCAATTACCAGCAGCCCGGCGCCCTCTCCGGTTACATGACGGCGCCCCTGATCTATGGCGGTACGCCGATGGGCCATGTGGCGAGCGGTACGCCGCACTCCCTGCCCGGCATTACGCGTGAGGATCTGGTGGCGCTGCACACGGGGGCCTGGCGGCCGGATAATGCCATCCTGGTGCTGACGGGCGACATAACGCCTCAGGAAGGCTTTGCCCTGGCCCAGGCCGCCTTCGGAGCCTGGAAGGCGCCGGCAGGCAAGCCATTGACCGCGCCCGCCGTGACCCCGGCGGCACCGCCGCGCGATGTGATCGTCGATCTTCCCGGTACGGGGCAGGCGGCGGTTCGGGTGGTCAAGACGGCCATTGCCCGGTCATCGCCCGACTACTATCCCGGCATCGTGGCCACTACGGTATTGGGTGGTGGCTATTCGGCACGTCTCAATCAGGAAATCCGCATCAAACGCGGCCTGAGTTACGGTGCGAACGCCAGCCTGTCTACGCGTCTGACGACCGGCGCCTTTACTGGTCAGGCCCAGACCAAGAATGAATCGGCGGCTCAGGTCGTCGGTCTTATCAAGACCGAAATGACGCGTCTGGCGGCAGAACCGGTAAGCGCAGACGAATTGACCGCACGCAAATCGGTGCTGATCGGCAATTACGGGCGAAACCTGGAACGGGCCGACGGTCTGGCCAATGTGCTGGGCGACCTGGCCTTCTACCGCATCGATCTGAAGGAAATTCAGCAATATACGGCCAAGGTGACCGCCGTGACGCCGCAACAGGTCAGCGCCTTCGCCGGAACCCAGCTCGATCCCGCGACGTCCAGCGTGATCGTTGTGGGGGACCGCAGTCAGATGGGCGACGCGATTACCGCCGCCCTGCCCAAGGCTGAGGTTATCTCCGTGACCGACCTTAACCTGGATAAGTCCGGATTGAAGTAGGATAAGTTGGTCCGGCGTCAGTCCTGTCGGGGCCAAAGTCTCCCATCACGGGGGATAGGCCGCCAGGCATGACGCCGGATCAGTTTTTCCCGCCAGAAGGCGCTGTAGTCGGCGATGGCCTGAACTTCCGTAGCTTCATGGTCGTGGTGCAGCCCCATCTCGAAATAGATGTCCAGGTTGGTCAGGTCGGGCTGCGGTAGCCTGCCGTCCAGGCAGTCGGCCCACATGCCGGCATAGAGGGTTTCGAGATGCGCCACCAGTTTGGTGGTGTCGAACAGGGTGCAGGTCAAGCGGTTAGCCAATAAGTGTTCGCGCCAGGCCTTGAGGTCGCCATGTCCGCGCCCCAGCGCCACGGCCTGATCGACATAGTCTTCGATCCGGGTACAGACAAGCGAGTCCGGCAGTCCGGCCGATTTGACGAGCGACCCGCAGACGCGCGACGCGAAGCTGCGCCCCGACAGGGTCAGCACCGGCACCCCCATCCACAGGGCGTCCGAGCAGGTGGTATGCGCGCCATAGGGCGTGGTGTCGAGGAACAGATCGGCCAGCGGATAGCGCGCCAGATGGTGGGCGTTGGCCATCTTGTCGGCAAAAATGATGCGGTCCGGGTCAATGCCCTTTTCCTCAGCGTAGGCTTTGAGACGGGTGTGCGAGGTTTCCGCGCCGGACAGCAGCCACAATACGGCATTGGGCACGCGGGCCAGGATTTCCAGCCAGCGATCTAAGGTAAAGCGCGTGATCTTATGCGTGCCGTTGAAGCAACAATAGACGAAGGCGTCTTCCGGCAGACCGGCTTCGGCGCGTGTCGGTGTATGGTCCGCGACGACGCGCAGACGATTGTTCGGCTGATAGCAGGGCAGGCGGGTGACCTGCTCCGAGTAGTAGATTTCGTCGCCTGCCGGTATGATCCAGGGATCGGCGATGATGTAATTGTGATAGGGGCTGGCCAGGCTGCCCGGAAAGCCCAGCCAGTTGACGATGACCGGGGCGGGGCGCAGGGACAGAAGTTTGGTGCGGCCGTCGCGGGTATAGCCGTTGACGTCGATGAGGATCTGAATGCCGTCGTCGGCGATACGCCGGGCCGCGGTGGCGTCATCCATCTTCGTGATGTCGATGAAATGATCGGCCGTTGCTTTGTAATGGGCATGGATCGGATCGGTCGAGGGAATGCCGCAATAATAGGCGAAGACCTCGACCTTCGACCGATCATGCAGGCCCAGCACTTCGTACATCAGGTGGCCGATGGCGTGCTCACGCAGATCTGACGACAGGTAGCCTATGCGGATGGGCTTGTCCTTCGGCCTGTTCATCGCCGCCCAATGCGTCGTCAGCCGGTCGCCGGGCATGCCGACATCGCGCAGATTGTAGGTGTAGCTGACCGCCAGTTGGAAGATCGGATCGTCGGTATAGGCGTCAATCGACAGCGGCGAAATGCCGGACAGCAGATGATCGCGCGTCATGTTTTCGAAGGGAAGCACAACTGGCCAGGCGCACTGACGCTGACGCAGGGCGATGAAATGCTGCATCGCTTCGCGCTGGTGCGGATCGAGTTCCAGGCTGATCCGCAGGGCGGTTTCGGCGGGCTCGTCCTGGTGCGCGCCTTCCAGCACACGGGCGGCCTGATTGAGCGCCATGGTTTTGTGCCGGACGGCGGAGCCGGTCAGTTGGTCGAGCCGGCTGGCGAGCGTGTTCCAGGTGATGACGGCCTGGGCGTTATTTCCCAGGCCTTCGTGGATGCGGCCAAGGTTGATATAGACGCTGTGGAAGTCCGGATTGAGGTCCACCACCCGCTCCATGACGTCGCGGGCCTGGGCCAGATCCCCGGCGTCGGTCAGGATGACGCCGAGGTTGAACAGCAGGGCATAGAGGAGCGGGTGATCGGGATTTTGCGCCAGGAACTGATTGTAGAGGGCGATGGCTCCAGCCTCCTGGCCGGCGGCTTTCAGTGCTTCGGCCGATTGAATCAGCTCCATCACCGTCATAGGTTTGCCTCCGTGTGCGACCTGACCGTACGTATCCGCCATTTAAACTTTCCGATTCGCCTCGCGTCAAACTTAACGGCGCTCAGCCGATTGTCAAAAATCAACGGCTGTTTCCGCAAAAAGGCCGGTTATAGCCGCGACTCATGTAAAACAGGTATTGGCCAAGGCTATAAACGGACGGCGGGTTAATTTTACCATTTCGACATGAGGCGATAATGCAGCCACCAGTCGAAATTAATCAAAAGTTTACCGTAAATTTTAATAACTGGTTCATTAATCTAGACTGACGAACACAAGGGCAGGACCGTGTCTTCCATATCAGGACTGTCAGCGGCGCAAATATCCAAGCTGAGTACGACGTACATCGAAAGCTTGTCGACGTCGGACCTGGCCGAACTGAAGACGACGCAGATCAGTGCCTTGTCCACGTCTGCGGTCTCGATTCTGTCCACGACCCAGATTGGGGCGCTGTCCACGACCCAGGTCACGGCGCTGACGACCAATCAGGTCAAGGCGCTGACGACCGACCAAATGGCCTTTCTGGCCACTGGCGCGGTTGCTTTCACCCGTGACCAGCTTGCCGTATTGCTGACAGCCCAGTTGGAGACCTTTTCCACCACCGCTATTGCGGCCCTCGATACGGCCCAATTGGCCGGTCTGACCGTCGCCGAAATCAGCCATCTATCACCGACGCAATTTGCGGCCCTGACACCTGAGCAGGTGGGCCGGTTCACCACCGGGCAAATTCGCGGCCTGACGACGAGCGAAGTCTCGTCGCTGACGACCACGCAACTGACCGGCCTGACGCCCTTGCAGTTGACCGCTTTCACCGCCACCAGCATCGCTGCTCTGGGGGCTACATCCCTGCTGTCCTTGACCTCCACTCAGGTGCAGGGATTGTCGACATCCGCTGTCTTTGGCCTGACACGCACCACGTTCGCAGACATTGCCACGACATTTCTGTCGGAACTGAGTGCGACACAACTCAAGTCGGTCTCCGCTGCCAATCTGAACAGCCTGTCAACCTCGGCGGTCGCCGCGCTTGAAACACGCCTTGTCGCAAGCCTGACGAGCACGCAGATCGCCGATCTCAACGCAACCACGATCAGTGCCTTGACGACAACCCAGGCCATGATCCTGTCCGGTGCGCAACTGGCCGCCATTAGCACCTCAGCCTTGGCGGGGCTTACGACGACGGATACCGCCGTCCTTACGCCTACCCAGACTGCCGCCCTGACCGCCGTCCAGGTCGCTTATTTTTCGACCAGCCAGCTTGCGGCGCTCACAACAGGCCAGCTTAACTCTGTGTCTACGACTGCGATCGCGGCGATCAAGTCCAATCAGGCGGCGGGCCTGACGACGACCCAGATTTCGGGACTGGACACCACGCATTTGCAGGCAATGACGACAAGTCTGCTGGCGGCACTGACCCCGTCCCAGATCGATTCCCTGACGCCCGACCAGGTCGCCCAGCTAAAGACAATTCAGTTGAATGCCATCAACGGCACCGCATTCACCGAACTCTCGACCGGCGATTTAGGCAGCCTGACGACGCTTCAGATGGCGGGGTTGGATTCGACCCATGTCGAGCGCCTGACGGCGACCCAGGTCGCATCGCTGTCCTCAGCCCAACTCGGCGCCATTTCGGCGGCCAGCATTCCCACTTTCTCGGCCGACGATATCGCAGCCCTCAGCACCGGCCAGTTGGCGGGGCTTACCTCGGCCCAGGTGGGGCGCCTGACAAGCACGCAATTGACCACTTTGACCGCGACCCAGTTTGCGGCCCTGACGCCCACGGCACTGGCCGGATTGACGCCCGCCCAGATCGGTAGCGTCACGACCGACCGACTGGTCGCGCTCGGCGCCGATCAAATAAACGGCCTGAGCAACGGAGCACTCGCCGCCATGAAGGCCACCCAAGCGGCGGCCCTCACGGCAAGCCAGGTGAGCGGACTAAGCGAAACCAAAATCGGCGCCATTTCGGCCGCCGCACTCGGTGGCCTGACGACGACGAACGTAGCACTTTTATCCGCCACGCAGGTGAGCAAGCTGACCTCCATCCAGATCGGTGCCCTCGGTCCCACCAATCTGGCCGCCCTGACCGCCACGGCGTTAGGCGCGCTGACCAGTACGCAATTGCCGGGCGTCACCGCCACAGAAGTTGCCGGCCTCAGCTCGACACAAGTGGCGTCTCTGACCTCAAGCCAGCTCAATGCCCTGACAACGGCGGCGATAAAGGCTTTGACGGCCGATCAGGCGGGAGCGCTAGGGCCAGCGGCAGTGTCGGGATTGTCGGTTACGCGCATCGCCGCCCTGAGCACCGCCGCCGTCAACGCCCTGACGCCCGAGACGATCGGTGGCCTCAGTTCGACCCAGGCGCTTGGCTTGTCGAGTGCGCAGGTCGCAGCGTTTACGGCAAACCAGATCGTGGCCATGGGTACAGAGCAGCTCAATAAGCTCACCACGGCCGCTGCCTTCGGCCTTAATGCCACACTGGCCGCAGCCCTGACTACAAGCCAGATGTCGGCGCTTGCCACAACCCTCTTGGCGGCCTTGTCCTCCAGCGCCATCAGCGGGCTTAACCAAACCCAGGTCGCTACGCTCAACACCTCTCAGATGCAGGCCTTGAAGGCGGCGCAATTGAACGCCCTGACGGCTTCGGCGCTTAACGGGCTGACGACGACGGAACTGGACGCCCTGACCTCGACGCAACTGGCCAGCCTGTCGACGGGCCAGATCGCCATTTTCGGCAGCACGCACATCGCCAATCTGGAGACCACCCAGCTTACCGGACTGACGGGTGTACAACTGGGCAGCTTCACAACGGATCAGCTTGCGGCGCTGTCGGCCACCCAACTCAACAGTCTGACTGCCACCACGCTGGGTGCGCTCAAGGCGAGCCAGGCGGCGGGCCTGACGACCACCCAGATCGCGGGGCTCGACACGACCCGAGTTCAGGCGTTGAACTCCAGCATACTTGGTGCGCTCAACGCCACTCAAGTCGAGGCCCTGACCTCAACCCAGATGACGCAGCTTCAGCCGGGCCAGCTCAATGCCATCAACGCCACGGCCTTCGCCGATCTGACCACGACCGACGTTGGCGTCCTGACGGCGACGCAGCTTGCCGGATTGAATTCGACCCAGGTGGAGCGCTTGACCCAGACCCAGATTGCGGCGCTTGGGGCATCGCAGCTTGGTGCTCTGGCGCCGGCGACAATTGCTACCTTTTCCACCGCTGAGATCGCCGCTCTTACGACGGCGCAACTGGCCGGTATCACCTCCGCTCAAGCGGGCAAGCTGACGGCTGCTCAGTTGTCGAACCTGAGCGCGACGCAGTATGCGGCCCTGACATCGACGGCCTTGTCTGGGCTGACGGCGGCGCAGATTGCCGGCATATCCCCCGACGCCCTTGCTGCGGTAGGTGTCGGCCAACTGAACAGCCTGACGGCGGCAGCCCTCGGCGGGATTACGGCCACCCAGTCGGCCAGGCTGACGACGACCCAGATTGCCGGGTTGACTGACACCAAGTTGGCTTCGCTTTCCGTGACCGCCCTGAGCGGTCTTACGACAACCGATACCGCGATGTTGTCGACGACCCAAATGGCCAGGCTCAGTTCCGCCCAGATCGCCGGGCTTGGCGCGGCCAATCTGGCCGCTGTCAACGCGACGCTGTTTGGGACTTTGTCGGTCACGCAATTGAGTGGCCTCACCTCGGCCCAGGTCGCGGCCCTCAGTCCGGGACAGACCGCCGCACTGAGTGCCGCTCAGTTGAACGCGCTCACCACGACGGCGCTGAGATCGCTCACGGCGGACCAGGCCGCGGCCCTTTCAGCCACAGCCTTGTCGGGGCTTGCGGTGACTCGCATCGGCGTGCTGACAACCTCCGCTGTTAGCGCCTTGACGACGACGGCCCTGACCGGCCTGACCTCGACCCAGGCGCTCGGCCTCACCAGCACACACGTTGCCAATCTCACCTCGACCCAGCTTGCCGCCTTGACGACGGAGAAGCTCAACAAGCTGACGGTAAGCGCCGTTGCCGGGCTCACCGCTACCCTCGCTGGTGCGCTGTCAACCACCCAACTGGCCGGGCTGGCGACCACCATTTTAAGCGCCCTGTCGACCACGGCCATCGCGGCTTTGAACCAAACTCAAATCGCCGCGCTTGACGCCTCACAGATTCAATCGCTGAAGGCCGCACAACTGAATGCCTTGACCGCGGCGGCCGTCGGCGGCTTGACGACGACCGAGCTGGCCGGGCTGACGACGACGCAAATCGCCGGACTTTCGACAACCCAGATCGCCAATCTCGGCACGAGCAGCATCACCAGTCTCAAGACATCACAGATTGTCGGCCTCACCCCCGCCCAGGTCATGAGCTTTTCAGCAGACCAGCTGAAAGCGATGACGACGACGCAGCTCAACAGCCTGACGATCGGCGCGATTGGCACGCTGCGGTCGACGCAGGCCACAGGTTTAACCGCGTCCCAGCTTTCAGGACTGGACACAACGCATCTTCAGGCCCTCAACACCTCTATCCTGGCAGCGCTTGACGATAGCCAACTCGGGGCGCTGAGTGCCACGCAATTCGCCACACTGAAAACGACGCAGTTGAATGCGATCAACGGTACGGCATTTACAGATCTGACAACGACCGATATCGCGGCCCTGACGACCACCCAACTGGTCGGTCTGACGGCCACCCAGGCCGAACGTTTGACGCAGACGCAGATCGCCGGATTGACATCCACTCAGATCGCCGCTGTGACGGCCGCGAACCTAGCGACCTTCACGACCACCGAAATCGGCGCCTTGACCTCCACGCAACTGGGCGGCCTGACCGCCGCGCAGGTCAGCCGGCTGGCGACATCACAATTGACCAGCCTCAGCGTTACTCAATTGACGGCGATGACGACAACGGCTTTGTCCGGTCTGACGGCGACGCAAGTCGGTGCCATCGACGTCACGACCATAGCTGCCTTGCCCGCCGATCGGCTTAATGTCCTTACACCGTCCGCGCTTGCCGGTCTTTCGGCGGCTCAGCTTGGCGGCCTGACAACCACGCAGATTTCCGGCCTGGCGGAAACCAAACTGGCCGCATTGACCGCCACCGCGCTTGGCGGCCTTACGCCGCTCGAAGTCGCCGCCTTATCCACCACGCAGATCGGAAAGCTTAGTGCGAGCCAGATCGCCGGGCTTGGCGCCACGAATTTCGCGACCCTGACGGCGACGACCCTGGCAAGCTTGACTTCGACGCAATTGGCCGGGGTAACGGCTTCTGAACTGACAGCCCTGTCTTCGACCCAGGTCGCGGCATTGGCCTCGACGCAACTGAATGCGTTGACGACCACGGCGATATCCGCGCTGACCGGCGATCAGGCCTCGGCTCTAAGTTCGACGGCCCTGTCCGGTTTGGCGGTCACTCGCATCGGCGCCTTGACGACATCGGCGGCTACGGCGCTGACGCCAACGGCATTGGATGGATTGACGACGACCCAGGCTTTGGGGCTCACCAGCGCGCAGGTTGGTAATCTGACAGCCACGCAGCTGACGTCGCTGTCCACCGATCAGCTTAACAAACTCACCGTTACCGCCGCGGGCGGCCTGACGAGCACTCAGGCCGCCGCCCTGACGACAACACAGGTCGGCAGCCTGGCCAACACTGTCCTGTCCGCCTTGACCACGGATGTCATCGCCGCATTGAATTTGACGCAGGTCGCCGCGCTGTCGATAACTCAGATTGCGGCCTTGAAGACCACCCAACTGAATGCATTGACATCGACTGCCTGGAGCGGGTTAGCGCCTGCGGCCATTACCAGCCTGACGACGACCCAGATCGCCGGGTTGGGCACCACGCAGATTTCCGGTTTGACGACGGCCCAGATTGGGGGGCTGCTGTCGACGCAGTTGGCCGCACTATCGACGACCAGCGTGGCCATGCTCAACGAAACCGCGATTGGTACGCTCACCTCGACGCAATTGGCGGGCCTTGGCGCGCTCCAGATCGGCGCGCTGACCGTAACCGCTTTTGCCGGTATGGATACGACAAAGATCGGCGCCCTGACTGCGGCCCAGATGGCGGGAGTTACGGCATCCGATCTGGTCGCGCTCACCCCAACCCAGTTGGGCGGGTTTGCGTCTACCCAGATAGGGTGTCTGTCGACGCGCAGCCTGTCGGCCCTGACGCAAACCGTCATTGGCAATCTGAGCACCACGCAGATGGCCGGCCTGAGCCAGACCCAGATGGCGTCATTGACGGCAGATGCTCTGAATGGCCTGACCTCGACCCAGCTTGCCAATCTGACGACGACGCAATTAAGCGGGTTCAATTCGAGCCAGTTGGCGTCCTTGACCACAGATCAGTTGAACGGCTTGTCGGCCACCCAGTTCAGCGCATTGACCAATACCGCGATCTCCGGGTTCAATGAAACCCAGGCGAATAACCTGTCGTCGGATCAGATCAATGCCCTGTCAAGCGCGCAACTGGCTGGTCTGACGACGACGATCTTTGGTAATCTCTCGACAACAGCAATCGCTGCCTTGGGTACGACCCAGCTTTCCGCCTTGACCGCCACAGAACTGACGGCAATGAGCCCGGTTCAGATGACCGTGGTGAATCAAACCCAGATCGGGGGCCTGACCACAACGACCCTGACGGGGCTGACCGCGACGCAGCTATCGTCGCTGTCGACGACGCAAATGTCCCTGCTTGGCACCGGACAGATTGGCGCGCTTACCCTGTCGGCCATAACCGGCCTGACGACCAGCCAAATCGCGGCCTTTACCTCAACCCAGGTGAGCGGCCTGACCGGCGTGCAAAGAAACGCCTTCTCCGCCGACCAACTCAATGCCCTGCGATTGAAACTGGGGTAGAGCGTGTCCCGATCTGACGGCCTCAGATCGGCGCTCCAATTCCATATTTTGACGCGCCTTTTTATCCGAAAAGTGCGTCACACTTTTCGGAAAGCGCTTTAGCCCGGCTCAGGCCTTTTCGGCAGAGATCTGGTCTAGCGTTTTGGCCGGTGTGATGGCTTGCGGATCGATATAGCAATGGAGAATGGCTGGCTTGCCGCTGGCCTGGGCGCGCAGGAAGGCGGGGGCGAACTCCGCAGTGGTGCGTACGGTTTCGCCGTGACCGCCGAAGGCCGTGGCATAGGCGGCGAAATCCGGATTTTTCAAATCGGTTCCGACGACGCGATGCGGATAGTTGCGTTCCTGGTGCATGCGGATCGTGCCGTACATGCCGTTATCGATAACGATGACAATGACCGGAATGTCGTACTGAACCGCCGTGGCGAATTCGTTGCCATGCATCAGGAAGCAGCCGTCGCCGGCGAAGACGACCACGGTCTTTTCGGGGCATTGGCGTTTGGCCATGATGCCAGCGGGCACACTATAGCCGACGCTGCCGGAGGTCGGTGCGATCTGCGTGCGCGGCTGGGTATGCCGCCAGTAGCGATGCAGCCAGATGGCGTAATTGCCGGCGCCGTTGCAGGTGATGGTATCGGCGGGCAGGTTTTCACGCAGCCACACCATGACGTCGCCATATTGAAACTCACCGGGAAGTTTCGCCGGCGTGGTTGTCCACATCAGGAAGTCCATGTGGGCGTTCTGGGGCTGCTCCGCCCAGGGCGCGTCGATGGGTGTATCCATCTCGGACAGGGCCAGCGCGAATTCATCCGGGGCGCAGACGATGCCGAGGTTGGGCTGATAGACCTTGCCGATTTCGCCCGCGTCCGGGAAGATATGGATCACGGTCTGCTTCGGCTGGGGCACGTCGATCAGGGTGTAGCTGGCCGAGGGCACCTCCGCCATGCGCGCGCCGAGCAGGATCAGCAGGTCGGCGTCCTTTACGCGGGCGCTCAGTTTGGGGTTCTGACCGAAGCCGAGATCGCCGGCATAGCTGGGATGATCGGCCGGGAAGAGGGCGGAGCGGCGGAATTCGGTGGCGACCGGAATCTGAAAGCGCGTGGCGAAATCAGCGATGGCTTTACAGCCGTCTATACTCCAGTTGCTGCCGCCCAGAATGATCAGCGGTCGTTTGGACGTCTGTAGTTGTGCTTCGAATTGCTTAAGTATTTCAACAGATAGCGTTGGTTTTACGTATGTAATAACGGACGCGTCCCCAACGGCCTCAACATCCGTCAGCACGTCTTCCGGAAGGGAGATAACCACCGGTCCCGGGCGTCCCTGCATCGCCACACAAAAGGCGCGGGCGATGATCTCAGGTATGCGGCGCGCGTCGGTGATTTCGACAACCCATTTCGCCGTGCTGCCAAAGACGGCCTGATAGTCCATTTCCTGGAACGCGCCGCGCCCCAGCATTGCCCGCTCGACCTGGCCGATGAACAGGATCATCGGCGTTGAATCGTGCTGAGCGATATGGACGCCATGAGCGGCATTCATTGCGCCCGGACCTCGTGTGACGAAGCATATCCCGGGGCGGGCTGTCAGTTTGCCATAGGCTTCGGCCATGATGGCCGCGCCGCCTTCGTGACGGCAGATCAGCACGTCGATGTCGGCGTCATACATGGCGTCCAGGGCCGCCAGATAGCTTTCGCCGGGGACGCACGTGATGCGGTCGACGCCCTGAATCTTCAGTTGGTCGACGAGAATCTGACCACCGGTGCGCGGCGTGTGGGAAGAAGCAGACATCAGGATTTCCATTCAGGGTGGCCGGTGCCCAGCATGGGCGACGGTGACAGGGCGGACATGCGTTCGCCATTGATGACAATAGGGGAGGCGACGCCGGCGACGCGTGAGCCGTCCGGCGCGGTGAGATCGAGCCTCAGGCCGCGATGGACGATCTGCGGGTCGTTGAAAACGTCTTCGATGCGATTGATCGGACCGGCCGGTACGCCGTGATCCTCGAGCAGGGCCAGCAGGCCCGCGCGCGTCCATGACGCGAGGTAGGGTTCCAGTTCTGCTTGCAATCGGGCCCGCTGGCCGACGCGCTGGGCATTGGTCTGGTAGTCCGGGTTCAGCAGGATATCACCGGCGTCCAGGGCGACGCAGAACTTGCGGAATTGGCCGTCATTGCCCACCGCGACAATGACGTGGCCATCTTTCACGCGGAACACCTGATAGGGGGCGATATTGGGATGGGCATTGCCCAGGCGCGACGGCGATTTGCCAGAGACAAGATAGTTGCTGGCCTGATTGGCCAGTATGGATGTCGCCGTATCGAACAGCGACATATCGATGTGGCAGCCTTCGCCGCTGGTGTGGCGGCCAT
This sequence comes from Asticcacaulis sp. AC466, assembly GCF_000495815.1. Taxonomy (GTDB): domain Bacteria; phylum Pseudomonadota; class Alphaproteobacteria; order Caulobacterales; family Caulobacteraceae; genus Asticcacaulis. The sequence continues at coordinate 824,678 of NZ_AWGE01000001.1, forward strand.
TCAGGGCGGCGAGTATGGCCGTCGCCGTATAGACACCGGTAAAGATGTCCACAACGGCGACACCGACCTTCTGCGGTTCGCGATCGGGCTCGCCGGTAATGTCCATCAGGCCGCTCATGCCCTGGATGATGTAATCATAACCGGCGCGGGCGGCGTAGGGGCCGTCCTGACCGAAGCCGGTGATCGAGGCGTAGATCAGGCGCGGATTGACGGCCTTCAGACTGGCGTAATCGAGCCCGTACTTTTTCAGGCCTCCGACCTTGAAGTTCTCAATGACGATATCCGCCTCGGCGGCCAGCTTGCGGATGACGGCCTGGCCGTCCGGCGTTTCGAAGGCGACGGCGACCGACGACTTGCCGCGATTGCAGCTATGGAAGTAGGCGGCGCCCCAGGCGCTACCGGCGGCATCCGTCACGAAGGGCGGCCCCCAGGTGCGCGTGTCGTCGCCGGTTTCCGGCCGTTCTATCTTGATGACCTCGGCGCCCAGGTCGGCAAGCAATTGCCCGCACCACGGGCCGGCCAGGATACGGGCGAGTTCGAGAACCTTAAGACCGGCCAACGGTTTCATGTCGATCCTTGGGATTTAGAAAAACGCCTGCAATCCGGTTTGCGCCCGTCCCAGGATGAGGGCATGGACATCGTGCGTGCCTTCATAGGTATTGACGGTTTCGAGGTTCTGGGCATGGCGCATGACGTGGAATTCCTCATGGATACCATTGCCGCCGTGCATGTCCCGCGCCTGGCGGGCGACATCGAGCGCCTTGCCGCAATTGTTGCGCTTGATCAGCGAGATCATCTCCGGCGCCATCTGGCCGGCGTCGAACAATTGCCCGACGCGCAAGGCTGCCTGGAGCCCCAGGGTGATTTCGGTCTGCATGTCGGCCAGCTTCTTCTGGAACAACTGCATCTGGGCCAAAGGCTTGCCGAACTGCTTGCGGTCCAGGCCATATTGGCGTGCGCGGTGCCAGCAGTCTTCGGCCGCGCCCATGACGCCCCAGGCAATGCCGTAGCGGGCGCGGTTGAGGCAGCCGAACGGGCCTTTCAGGCCGCTGATATTGGGCAGAAGCGCGTCTTCGCCGACCTCGACGCCCTCCATGACGATCTCACCGGTGATCGAGGCGCGTAAGGACAGTTTGCCGTGAATTTTTGGGGCGCTCAGGCCCTTCATACCTTTCTCAAGGACGAATCCGCGAATGACGTCGTCGAGCTTGGCCCACACCACAAAGACATCGGCGATGGGGGAATTGGAAATCCACATCTTGGTGCCGGTCAGCCGGTAGCCGCCATCGATCTTTTCGGCTTTGGCGCGCATGGCGCCGGGATCGGATCCGGCGTCAGGCTCGGTCAGCCCGAAGCAGCCGACCCATTCGCCCGAGGCCAGTTTCGGCAGGTATTTCTGGCGCTGGGCTTCGCTGCCATAGGCGTAAATGGGGTACATGACCAGGGACGACTGGACGCTCATCATCGAACGGTAACCGGAATCGACACGTTCGACTTCGCGCGCCACCAGGCCGTAGGCGACGTAGGATGCGCCCGCGCCGCCATAGGTTTCGGGCAGGGTGACGCCAAGCAGGCCCAGTTCACCCATCTCATTGAAGATATGGCGGTCGGTATATTCCTCGCCATAGGCCTTCAGCACGCGCGGCTGAAGGGAACCTTGGGCGTAGGCGTGAGCCGCATCGCGGATCATCCGCTCATCGTCGCTCAGTTGTGCGTCGAGCAGAAAGGGGTCATTCCATTGAAAATCAGACATCGAATACCACACCCTGGGCCAGCGGCAGAGTGCTGCCGTAATTGATGGTGTTGGTGGCGCGGCGCATATAGGCGCGCCAGGCATCGGAGCCGGATTCACGGCCGCCGCCTGTTTCCTTTTCCCCACCGAAGGCGCCGCCGATTTCCGCGCCGGAGGTGCCGATATTGACATTGGCAATGCCGCAATCCGAACCCGCGGCTGACATGAACAGCTCGGCCTCACGCACATCGTTGGTGAAGACGGAGGACGACAGACCCGCGCCGACCGCGTTTTGCATGGCTATGGCATCGGCAATGTCGGAATAGCGCACGACATAGAGGATGGGTGCAAAGGTTTCGCGCAGCATCGGGCCGTCGTGACGCGGCATTTCGACGATGGCCGGACGAACATAATAGCTGTTGTCACCGGCGATCTTGACGCGATCGCCGCCTTCAACCTGACCGCCCGCGGCCTTCGCTTCGGCGAGGGCTTTTTCGAAGCCGTCGAAGGCGGCCTTGTCGATAAGGGGGCCGACCAGCGTGCCGTCTTCCATCGGGTTGCCGATCTTGACAGAGGCATAGGCCTTCTTCAGACGCGGGACGAGGGTGTCGTAGATGCTGTCGTGAACGAACAGGCGTCGCAGAGTCGTACAGCGCTGACCGGCTGTGCCCATGGCGGCGAAGGCGATGCCGCGCAGGGCCAGGTCAAGGTCGGCTGTCGGAGCGATGATGGCGGCGTTGTTGCCGCCCAGTTCGAGGATGGAGCGGGCAAAGCGGGCGGCCAGCTTGGGACCGACGGCGCGACCCATGGCGGTCGAGCCAGTCGCCGAGACCAGCGCCACCTTTTCATGATCGACCATGGCCTCACCGATGTCGCGCGCGCCGATAATCAGGGCGGACAGACCGGCCGGGGCATCGTAGCCTTCGTCGACATAGCGCTTAAGGGCGCGCTCGAACAGGGCGTGGGTCGCCAGGCCGGTGAGCGGTGATTTTTCCGACGGCTTCCAGACGATGGCGTTGCCGCAGACCAGGGCCAGGGCGGCGTTCCAGGCCCAGACGGCGACGGGGAAGTTGAAGGCGGAAATGATGCCGACAACGCCCAGCGGATGCCAGGTTTCCATCATGCGGTGGTGGCTGCGTTCGGTGGCAATGGTCAGGCCATACAGCTGGCGCGAGAGGCCGACGGCGAAATCGCAGATGTCGATCATTTCCTGAACTTCGCCCAGGCCTTCTGAGGTCACCTTACCTACTTCGATGGAGACAAGCTTGCCCAGTTCGGCCTTGTGTGCGCGCAGTTCTTCGCCGAACAGGCGGACCAGTTCGCCACGCTTGGGCGCTGGCACGATGCGCCAGTCGAGAAATGCCTTGTGCGCCGCGTCGATGGCCCGGGTGGCGTCGGCAGCCGAGGTTTCGACGACATCGGCGATCCGGTCACCGGTTACGGGTGAGGTGACGGCCAGGCTGCCGCCGGTATAGGTCCTGGCATCGACGCCGAGGGCTTTCAGCAGGTCCGCCACATCGGCGGAAAATCGGGTGGTTTCAGTGATCATGGTGTGAACCTTCTAAAAACGGGAATCGGTCAAATGGGCGGCCTGGGCGCCGACCTCGTAAAAAACTTCCTTGATCGCGCGCATCTTTGCGTCTGCGGGCGTGGTAATGGGTAGCGGCAGGTCATCGTCGCTCAGATCGCCCGCGATCCGTTCGGCCAGGGTGCGGCCCATGACCGTGCCGGGGGCGATTCCGCGGCCATTATAGCCGCTGATGCCGATGACATTGGGCGCGAAAGCGTGGAAACGCGGCAGGTTGTCGTCGGTCATGCCAATCTGGCCATACCATTCGGCTTCGAACCGGACCTTGCCGATCTGAGGGAATATCTTGTGCAGGGCGCGTAGGGCCCAGCTGCGGTGGATGACTTCGCCCGCGCCACGCAACGCGCCGACGCTGCCGAAGATCAGCCGGCCGCGATTATCCATACGGAAGGAGGACAGGACCTCTTTGGTGTCCCATACCCCTTCGTTGCCAGGAAGGAGTGTGGCACGAATAGGATCGGGCAAGGGCTCGGTGGCCAGGTTGAAATAGGGCAGGTGCACCTGTTCGCGGCGGATGATTTCCCATGGACCTTGCGTATAGGCGTCGGTGGCCATGATCACCCAGTCGGCGGTGACGGAACCGCCGGGCGTGCGGACGCGCCAGCGGGCGCCGTCGGCCACGACTTCCAGGGCCGGAGACCCGGTATAGATCGCGGCCCCTTCCTTAAGTGCCGCCCCCGCCAGGCCACGCACATAGGCCAGCGGCTGAATGGTGCCGGCGCGCAGGTCAAGGAGCGATCCTGTATAGGCGTGGCTGCCGACGCGGCGCGCCGTCTCTTCGGCGGACAGCAGGCGAACGGGGGCGCCCCTCGCCTGCCACTGCGTTTCGCGCTGGCGCAATTCGTCAAGCCCCGCCTGACCGACGGCGCAATGCAGGGTGCCGTGCTTTTGCAATTGGCAATCAATGCGATAGGCCTCGACAATCTCGAACACGGCGGCCGGTGCGTCACCGAGCAGTTTCAGCAGGCGAGCGCCATGAACCTCACCCAGCACGTTGGGCAGTTCGTCGGGCATGACCCACATGCCGGCATTGACCAGGCCGACATTGCGCCCGGCGCCGCCGAAACCAATCTCCCTGGCTTCCAGAACGACCGATTCGATGCCTTTTTTCGCCAGATGCAGCGCGGCGGAATTGCCGGTATAGCCGCCGCCAACGATACAGACCTGCGTGCGCACATCGCCGGTCAACCCCTTGGTGGCGGGTGCGGCGGGCGCAGTGGTTTCCCAAAGGCCGTGTGTCTTGGTATCGTTCTGCATGTCATTCCGTATCTGTATGGACTTATCCCTTATACGCGCTAATATGACCCATATCCATTGCCATTTCGGTAATACATCATTCTCAAATGGAATGACTTAAGTGCTTCGAATGCGGATAATGGTGTGGATTTTTGCCCCGGCGCGTTTTTTCATCCGAAAAGCTCGTTAGATGTTATGGGAAAGTGCTCAGGATGTTGACGCCCCGCCGTTTCCTTCCGCCGATTGCGCATTTGCAGGCCTTTGAGGCCGCCGCGCGCATGAGCAGCATCACGACCGCGGCGCGGGAACTAAACCTGACGCAAAGCGCGGTCAGCCGCCAGATAAAAGCTTTGGAAGATTTGCTGGAAGTCGAGTTGTTCTACCGCGAACGCCAGACCATCCGCCTGACGCCGGGAGGTGAAGCCTATGCGCGGGAGGTGCGTGACGCGCTCAAGAAGATCAGCACCGCCTCTCTGAACCTGCGGGCCAACCCGTTCGGCGGTACGCTGAACCTGGCCGTTCTGCCGACCTTTGGCGCGCGCTGGCTGGCGCCGCGCCTGCCATCGTTTCTGGCGCAGCATCCCGGCACCACGCTTAATCTGGTGACGCGGCTGACGGCGTTCGATTTCCGGCTGGAAGCCATGGACGCCGCCATCTATCACGGCACGGGCGATTGGCCGGGCGCGCAGACCCATAGGCTGCGTGACGAATATGTCGTGCCGGCATGTAGCCCGGCGCTATTGGAACGCTATCGTTTCGAGGCGCCGGCCGATCTGCGTAAGGCGCCGCTATTGCACATCACCACGCGCCCCGACGCGTGGGAGCGTTGGCTGCGGTTGCACAACGCCCCGGCGGAGCAGGTCCAAGGCATGCTGTTCGACCAGTTTTCCACCCTGGCCCAGGTGGCGCGGGCCGGGCTGGGCGTCGCCCTCTTGCCGGCTTTCCTGATCGAGGAAGAGCTGCGCACCGGTCAACTTGTCCGCGCACTCGACCTGCCGATGCAGACCGCCGAAGCCTATTACCTGGCCTGGCCGGAAGACCGGGCCGATCATCCCCCTCTGACAGCGTTCCGCGACTGGATAGACGCTGAAATTTCTGCAGACACCAATATTCATAACTAGCCCATACTCATAAGGAGGCCGCCGTGCTGAACCTGACCGCCCATGATCTGATCGAACGCCTGTCCTACGATGTGCTGACGCGGCAATTGCCGAAATTGCTCCAGGTTGAAACCGAAAGCCCGCAGCGTCACGTCCATACCTTGCGCAATCAGGGCGAGCCGGACGCGACCCTGCTTCTGATGCCGGCCTGGGCCGAAGGGATGGGCGGCGTCAAACTGGTCAATGTCACCCCTGGCAATCTGAAACGGGGCTTGCCCGCCGTGACGGCCAGCTATTTGTTGTTCGACGCGATTACCGGCGAACATCTGGCCCTGCTCGACGGGGGTGAGCTGACGGCGCGGCGCACGGCAGCGGTCGCGGCCATCGCGGCGGACCGGCTGGCGTCCGCGCAGGCGCATGACTTGCTGCTGGTCGGATCGGGCCGCATCGCCTCGGAGCTGGCCTTCGCCTACCGGGCCGTGCGCGATATCCGCTCGGTCGAGGTCCATAGCCAGACGCCCGCCAATGCGGAAAAGCTGGCCCATCACCTGCGCGACAATGGCTTCAACGCCCATGCGTCGCAAGACCTGCAAGCCAGTACGGCCAAGGCGGACATCATCGCGTGCGCCACCTTGTCGAAGGAACCGTTGATCAAAGGGGAATGGGTTCGTGCCGGTCAGCACGTGGCCCTGATCGGGGGGTATCTCAAAGACATGCGCGAAGGCGACGACCTTCTGATGACGGAAGGGCAGGTCTGGGTCGACAGCTATGCCGCCATGAGCGAGGCCGGGGACCTGACGCAACCGATCGCCGCCGGTTTGCTGCATCACGAAGCCATTCGTGGCACATTGGCGGACCTGTGCCGGGTCGCGACCGTCGCTGGACGCGATGAGATCGTGACGGTGTTCAAGAGCGTCGGCGACGCGGCGCAGGATCTGGCGGCGGCCACGCTGGCCGTGGGTTGAGGCCTTGGGTTAGAGTAGGGCGCCTTTCGGGCAGCGCTCTATATCCCTTGCCAGTCCAGGACGATCTTGCCGGACTGACCGGCGCGCATGATGTCGAAGCCCTGCTGGAACTCACCCACCGGCAGGCGATGGGTGATGATGCGTTCCAGCGGGAAGCCGGCTTCGATCAGGCCCAGCATCTTGCGCCAGGTTTCGAACATTTCGCGGCCGTAGACGCCGCGGACGGTCAGGGCCTTCATGATGATGTCGTTCCAGTTGACCGTGCTTTCACTGGCCGGAATCCCCAGCAAGGTCAGGGCCCCGCCCATGCGCAGATGTTCGATGGCCTGAGGGATGGCGGGCTTGGCCCCGCTCATTTCCATGCAGACGTCATAGCCGTTGGCGATGCCCAGTTCATGGCGGACGTCGTTCAGGTCTTCGCGGGTGACATCGACCGTGCGCATATCGGCCACCGTCGCCGCCAGACTGAGGCGGTAGGGATTGATGTCGGTGAGGGTTACGCTGCGTGCGCCGACGAATTTGGCCACGGCCGCGGCCATGATGCCGATGGGGCCCGCACCGGTCACCAGAACATTGGCGCCGACCATATCGGTCTGTTGCACCGTATGGACGGCATTGCCGAAGGGGTCGAGCACGGCGCCCAGTTCGTTCGATACACGGTCGGGCAGTGGAACGACGTTAAAGGCGGGCAGGACGAGATATTGCGCGAAGGCGCCGGGGCGGTTGACGCCTATGCCCTGGGTATCCGGATCGAGGTGGAAGCGGCCCATGCGGGCGGCGTCGCTATCCATGTTGATGACGTGACCTTCGCCGGAGACCCGCTGGCCGATCTTGAGCGGACGCGTGACGCGTGCGCCAATGGCGACGATCTCACCGGCGAATTCGTGGCCCACGACCATCGGCACCGGAATGGTCTTTTGCGCCCACTGGTCCCAGTTATAGATGTGAATATCCGTTCCGCAGATGGCGGTGTGGGTGATACGGACCAGCACGTCGTCCGGGCCGCAGTCGGGCACGGGCGCCGTGGTTTGCCAGATGCCGGGTTCGGCTTTCAGCTTGGCCAGGGCGGTCATGGTGGTGGGCAGGGTGCGGGCGGTGGTGAGGGGGCGCAGATCGTCCATAGAAGGCACTTTCCGAAAGTGACGCACCTTTCGCAAAAAGCGCGCAGACACAAAATTCTGATTTTTGACTAGCCGATAATGCCGAGTTCGCGCCCGATCTTGGTAAAGGCGGCGATGGCGGTATCGATCTGGTCAAAGGTGTGGGCGGCGGAAATCTGCGTCCGGATACGCGCCTGACCGTCCGGCACGACGGGGAAGGAGAAGCCGATGACGTAGATGCCTTCGTCGAGCAGCTTCGCGGCCATTTGCTGCGCCCGTTTCGCGTCGTACAGCATGACGGGTATGATCGGGTGCGAGCCGGGCAGAAGGTCGAAACCGGCGGCGGTCAGACCGGCGCGGAACCGTTCAGCATTTTGCTGGATACGGTCGCGCAAATCATCGCCGGCTTCGGCCAGCTCGATGGCCTTGAGGCTTGACGCCGTGATCGCCGGGGCCAAAGCGTTGGAGAAGAGGTAGGGGCGGGCGCGCTGACGCAGCAGGTCGATGACCGGCTTTTTCGCGGCGATATAGCCGCCCATCGCGCCGCCCAGGGCCTTGCCGAAGGTGCCGGTCAGGATGTCGACCTTGACGCCGGCGCGGGCGGGTGTGCCGGCGCCCTTCGGCCCGGTGAAGCCGGTGGCGTGGCAGTCGTCGACCATGACCAGGGCGTCATAGTGTTCGGCCAGACGGGCAATACCTTCGAGCGGCGCATAATAGCCGTCCATCGAGAAGACGCCGTCCGTGGCGATGAGTATGGTGCGGGCGCCATTGTCGCGCGCGGCCTTGAGCTGGGTTTCCAGATCGGCCAGATCGGCATTCTTGAAGCGGTACTTCTTCGCCTTGCACAGGCGCACGCCGTCAATGATTGACGCGTGATTGAGGCTGTCAGACACGATGGCGTCTTCGTCGGTCAGCAGGGGCTCGAACACGCCGCCATTCGCATCGAAACAGGCGGCGAACAATATGGCGTCCTCCATGCCGACATAGGCGGCGATCTTGGCTTCCAGCGTCTTATGCAGGTCCTGCGTGCCGCAGATGAAGCGGACGCTGGCCATGCCGGAGCCATATTTGAGCAGGGCGTCGCGGCCGGCTTCGATAACTTCGGGATGATCGGCCAGGCCAAGGTAATTATTGGCGCAGAAGTTTATGACCTCGCTGCCGTCATTCAAACGCAGGGCGGGACGTTGCGGTGAAGAAATAACGTGCTCCGGCTTTTTCAGGCCGCGTGCGTCGATATCAGTAAGGGTGGCTTCGACGCGATCATAAAAGGCGGCACGCATGCAGGAGGCTCCAAATTCCATTATATTGACGCAATGTACAATATGATGGTTGGGGCTGCAATTTAAATTCCATCATATCGAAATAAAGTTCGGTATGATGGAATTGCGCTATCCGGGAATGACGACCAGGAGCGCTTCCAGCTTACCCGTGCCGGTATTGCTGATGCTGTGCGGCACGTCGGCGCGATATCGCAATGTGCTGCCCGCCGCCGCCTTCTGCTGCGCTTCGGACGAAATCACCAGGGCTTCTCCGGCCAGAAGAGTCAGGTGTTCGCGCGCGCCGGCAGCGTGCGGTTGCGAAGTCAGGGACGCGCCCGGCTCGATTTCGAGGCGATACCATTCGACGTCCCCGGTGGTTTCGGGCGGGCTGAGGATTTGCAGCAGGCAGTGACCGTCGGCTGAATGGATGCGGGGAATGTTATGCGCTTCGACCAACTCGATGGCCTGTTCGCTTTCGTCGGCCGCTTCGCCGATCAGGGTGGCGATATCGATCCCAAGCGCCTGGGTCAGCGCCCACAGGGTCGCAAAGGTCGGGTTCGCCAGGCCCCGTTCGACCTGGCTCAGCATCGAGCGCGAAATCTTGCTGCGTACGGCCATGTCGTCGAGGGACAGGCCCTGCTGCTTGCGCAGGGCCTGGAGGCGGGAGCCTATTTCCGGTGGCTTTTTGAGTTTGTCCGTCATGCGCCCCTGTTTAAGCGCAAACGGATTTAAGCGCAAACCGATCTGCTTACCAGTGCGTCTCGCGGCCGTCGTGCGGCGGAATTTGCATGTCGTGAAGCAGGTGCGCGACATGTTCGCTGTCATGGCCCTTGCGACCCAATATGACCGAGCGGTTAGTTTTGGGCGGGGTCAGTCCCGCTTCGTGCAGGACAGCGGCGATGCGGGCGTCGAATTCAGGCCGCAAAGCTGCTTTGCTGATGGAAATGCCCTTGGGCAGCAAGGTCTCATCGACCTCATCCATCAGGAACAGCTCATCGACGAAATGGTACATATAGTCCAGGCTTTTGACCAGGCGTTGGTGGCTGAGGCAGGCGCCGTCGCCTAAGCGAATCATCCAGTCGCGCGTAAAGGCGACGTGGTGGGTGACGTCGCGAACGCTCTTTTCGGCAATGTCCGCCAAGCCTTTGTGCGCAGAGGTGCTCAGGGCTTCCAGGAACAAAAGCTGGTAGTTGGAAAACAGGAATTGGCGCGCCAGGGTCTGGGCGAAATCGCCGTTGTTCTGTTCGACCAGAAGGCAGTTGTGAAAGTCATGGGCGTCGCGATGAAAGGCCAGGGTGTCGGCATCGCGGCCCTTGGGGTCATTCTGCGCCGCTAGTTCCAGCCAGAACGTCGCCTGGCCGACCAGGTCGAGCGCCAGGCTGGAGAGGCCGAGATCGACCTCCAGACTGGGGGCGTGGCCGCACCAGGCGCTCAGGCGCTGGCCCAGGACAAGGGCATCATCGCCCAGACGGAGAATGTAGTCGAAAATCGGATCTCGCATAGGAGGTTCCTGCCTGTACTATTGCTTATCGTTATCAACGGTAGGAGCGGGCGCGACGCCTTGATACAAAAAATGCTGCATACCTTTCGGCTGCAGCATTCTGAGTCGTGGGCGGGACGATAGGTGCACAGATTGACGGATCGCCGGAGCGGTGAGCTGATCCGGAGTAGTGATCCGGTTGGCGTGAGTAAGCGGCGATACGTGCATCTGTGCGGTCTTGTGGCGTTTTCTCTTATCGTTGAAAAGACGCTACAAAATTCCGGACCTAGGGTCAATTTCAAAAATTGACATTTCTGTCAAATTTGGAAATTTGCCTGAAATTTCGCAAAATTTCCCACGCTTTAGCGCAATCAATAGAAATTATGCTGCGCTATTGTGCAGCCGGATTCAAAGAGTCGTATAGCGCGTCAAGCAGGCTATTCGGGCCGGGTTGATCGCCGGTCAGTTCCCAGATCATGACACCGGCGCCGACCTGACGCGCCAGTTCGGCCTTGGCGCGGATGGTGGGGCGGCCATTGTAGGTGACGTAGTCGCAGCCGCTGCACGGCTTTCCGATGATGTCATTGGCGGCAACCGTATCGCCGTAGGTCGCCAGCAGGCCCTTGTAGTCAAGCATTCCGTTGGCATAGGTGCCGAAGGCGTGACCGTAGAAGGGGACACCCAGGACCAGTTGCGCCTTGGTGACGCCGCGCGCCTGCCAGACGGCGATATCGCGCCTGGCCATGGCCAGGCTGGAATGCTCTTGCCCAGCCGTACCCCAGCTCGGGCCTACGCCGTCATAGGACATGATGTTCACATAGTCGAAATATGGGACACTTTCGACGGGGACCATGCCGCCCTCAGCCGAAGCGGTGGCGCAGGTCAGAAGTTTATGGCGCGCCTTCAAGCCCGCGCTAAGCTCGCGGATAAAGGGGGTGTATTCGCCAGCCTTGTCGATGGTCGTCAACACCTGCCACTCCAGATCGACGTCCAGCCCGTCCAGTCCGGTTTCGTCCACGAATGCCAGCAGGTTTTGCACCAGAGCCGCGCGGTTTTCGGTCTTGAGAAGGGTAGGCCAGTCACCCGAACAGGCCGGAATGATACCGCCTCCGAGGGAGACGAGTACTTTTACGCCGGATGCATGGGCGCGGGCGATCACGGCCTTGACATCGGCCAGAGGGGTCGGACCGTGGCCATGTGTATCCATGCATGCCATCTGGGCGTCGGTGACGATCCGCCCCTGCGCGTCGGGATTCACGAAGGAGAGGTTGATATGGGTGACCTTGCTTAAATCGATGGTGTCCATGTGCGGCAGCATGGGCCCCTTGAAGGCGGGCAGATAGCCGATCACGACTGGCTTCGGCACCGGTTTGGCGGCCACCGGTAGGGCCAGAAGGGCCGACAGGCACAAGGCGGCGGCAATCAGATATTTCATGGCGACGTTCCCTCTGGTTTTATCCACTCTATGGTTTTATCGAAAGTGGCATTGTTATTGGTCATAATCAACAAGACCAATTTTATTTTTCTACCACGATTGCCTCTCATTGAGAAACCGGGCGGGACGCGGTATGACGTGACTAGATATTCTCCGGACGAGGTGCGCCGTACCCGGTCAAGACAAGACGACGCCACTACCGGAGTCGTATCATGTCCAAAACCAATACCAAACTTTGGGCGATTGTCGCCATCTTGATCTCCATCGTTTCGGTGCAACTGGGGGCGACCCTGGGCAAGCACCTGTTTCCCGTGATCGGGGCCGCCGGTACGACGGCTGTGCGTCAGTTCTTCGCCACCGCTGCGTTGTTGATTGTCTTCCGTCCGTGGCAGGGCGGTCCTGAACGCAGGCACTGGCCCGTCCTGGGGCTTTACGGCGCCATTCTCGGCATCATGAACCTCGTCTTCTATATGTCTCTGGCGCGTATCCCGCTTGGCATCGCCGTGGCGCTCGAGTTTTCAGGTCCTCTGGCGGTGGCGATTTTCGGGTCGCGCAAATGGAGCGATTTCATCTGGGTCGGTTGTGCCGTTGCCGGCCTTTTGATCCTTCTGCCCTGGACGCAGGGCGCCGGTGCGCTCGATCCGCTTGGTGTCGCCTTGGCTCTGGTCGCGGGGGTGTGCTGGGCCGCCTATATCATTGTCGGCCAGAAGGTCGGCGATCGCGTACATGGTGGCAAGGCCGTGGCGCTTGGCATGGCGTTTTCCATGCTGTTCACCGTCCCGGTCGGGGTTGTCGCCGCCGGCGCGTCCTTGTGGTCGTGGAGCCTTTTGCCCTACGGTATTGGCATAGGCATCCTGGCCAGCGCGATTCCGTACAGTCTGGAGATGATCGCGCTCAAAGCCATGCCAGCCAAAACCTTCGGACTGATGATGAGCCTGGAACCCGCCGTCGCCGCCGTGCTTGGGCTGGTCATCCTTCACGAATTGCTGACGCCCCTGCAATGGCTGGCCGTCGCCCTGATTATAATCGCATCGGCGGGGTCGAGCCTGACGTCGAAGCGGCCGCCGGCGGAACCGGTCTGATTTCGATCACGCCGTTACTATAAATCCATCCTCTATGCGGACGGGCCAGGGCGTCAGGGACTGGCCGGCGCAGGGGCCGCCGACGCATAGCCCCGATGAAATCTGAAACAGGGCGCCGTGCCAGCTGCACGAAATCAGGTCGGCGCGTGGTGTCAGGTAATTGTCAAGTTCCTGCGCCAAGGGCAGGCCGGCGTGTGGGCAGCGATCGACATAGCCGTAATAGGCGTCCGCCTTGCGCACTACAAAGCCATGGAAAAAGGCCTCACCGATTTGCAGGACGAAATTGCGTGCGGTGTCCGGACTGATCAGATCCTTTGCCCCGAGTTTGACCCCGGCGGGCGTGGCGTAGACGCGTGTCGTCACCGATTGGAATCCACCGTATCGGCGTCGGGCTGATGGCGCGGATGGGCGCGCACGAAGGCCGTGTGCTCATCGCACCGTTCGTTAACGGCGCGGATGTGGGGGTAGGGATCGAGGCTGACATTGAAGCGCTGGGCCGAAAAAACCTGCGGCACCAGGAAGCAGTCGGCCAGGGTCGGCACGTCGCCAAAGCAGTAGCCACGGCCGTGGTGGGCAATCAGGCTTTCCAGAGCGGTAAAGCCTTCGGCAATCCACCCGGTCGCCCATATCTTGGTGCGCGTGTCGTCCGCGCCCAGTTCTGATTTCAGTTCGCGCAGCACGCGCAGATTGTTGAGCGGGTGGATGTCGCACGCGACCAGCGCCGCCATGGACCTGACGACTGCACGGTCGGCCGCCGCCTGCGGCAGAAGGGGGGGCTGCGGACAGGTGTCTTCCAGCCATTCGATAATGGCGGAGCTCTGAGTCAAGACTTGGCCGCCGATGTCGAGCGCCGGAACGAGACCTTGCGGGTTCAAAGCCTTATAGGCTGGGTCATGATGCGCATTGGTTCGCAGGTCATGGCCGATGGCCGTGTAGTCCAGGCCTTTCAGATTGAGCGCGATCCGAACACGGTAGGCGGCGCTGGAGCGCCAGTAGTCATGCAGCTTGAGCATTTCCAGTCCTTATCTCGCGGGTAAAATGACCCCGCGGCAATCGCCGAAACCGAGCGAAGCAAAGCCGTCCGCTTCGGCGTTTGCCCGCAAGATAAGCTCATCGCCGTCCTCAAGAAAGGTTCGCGTCTCATTTGACGGTAAAGTCACGGGCTTTTTACCGCCTTCGGAGATTTCGAGCAGGCTGCCCGCGCTGTCCGGCGTCGGGCCGGAAATGGTGCCGGTGCCGAGAAGATCGCCCGGTTGCAGGTTACAGCCGTTCGAGGCGTGGTGCGTGAGCAGTTGCGCCACGGTCCAGTACATGTGCCGCGCCTCGCTGTGGCTCAGAGCATAGGCCGGAAGGTTCTGGGCACGCATTTCCTGGGTGCGCAGGGTGACTTCGAGTTTCAGGTTCAACGCGCCGCTGGCCTGGTCGGCATCGCCCCACAGGTAAGGCAGGGGACGCGGGTCGCCGTCCGGCCGGGCGGGCTGGGCCAGACGGAAGGGGGCCAGGGCTTCGGGCGTGACAATCCACGGTGAGATAGTGGTCATGAAGTTCTTGGCCAGGAATGGCCCCAGCGGCTGATATTCCCACGCCTGGAAATCGCGTGCCGACCAGTCGTTGAGCAGGCAGAAGCCCGCGATGTGTGTTGCGGCGTCGGCAATGTCGATGGGGGTGCCCAGCGCATTCCCCGGCCCGACCCAGACGCCCAGTTCGAGTTCGAAATCCAGACGCTTGCTGGGGCCGAATACGGGCGATTCGGCATCCGGCGCGCGGGTCTGCCCCTTCGGGCGGACAACCGGTTCACCTGACGGCCGGATAGACGAGGCGCGGCCATGATAACCGATGGGGACGTGTTTGTAGTTGGGCAGCAGGGGATTGTCCGGCCGAAACAGCTTGCCGACGCTGACCGCGTGATGAATCCCGGCGTAGAAATCGGTGTAGTCGCCGATCCGTGTCGGCAGGTGCACGGTGCAGTCGCTGGCGGCATGCAGATAGGGTTGTGCCGTGTCGATGTAGCGCTCATCGCTGAGCAGGCGCGACATCTGGGTGCGGACCGATTTGCGCAAGGCGGGTGTGGCCAGAATGGCATCGAGTGTAATGGGGTCATGCATCAGCCCGGCGGCGACGAGCGCCTGAAGATCAATGATTGATTCCCCAATGGCAACGGCGGCGCGTGGCGCCTCATTCGGCGGGCTGACCAATCCATAGGGTAGATTTTGGATGGGAAAGTCGGCGTGGCCGTTGGCACTGCTTACCCATGAGGTTTGTTTCGGATCGTGCGTATTGTCGATGGCGGTCATGGGCATTCGTGTCATGGGCATTCGGGTAATTCGGCCTTCTTGAAATCGTCCCAGCACTGGTCGTAGTCGGCTTGCAACAGCGGCGAGGCGAGGGCCGCCGCGCTCGGAACCAAAGGCAGTTGGCTTTCGAACATGAAGGCCATGGTGCCGTCTATCTTATGCGGCGCCAGATCGGCGGCGATAGCTGTTTCATAGCTGGCGCGGTCGGGGCCATGGCCGTTCATACAGTTGTGTAAACTGGCGCCGCCCGGTGCGAAGCCACCTGCCTTTGCATCATAAGTGCCAGTTATCAAGCCCATGAATTCGCTCATGATATTCCTATGGAACCATGGAGGTCTGAACGTATGTTCGGCCACCATCCAGCGCGGCGGAAAGATAACAAAATCGCAGTTGGCGGTGCCTGGACACTCCGATGGCGATGTGAGGACGGTGAAGATCGACGGGTCGGGATGATCGAAGCTGACCGTATTGAGGGTGTTGAAACGGCGCAGGTCGTAGCGGTACGGCGCCAGATTGCCATGCCAGGCGACCACGTCCAGCGGCGAATGATCGATGGCGGTTGTCCATAGTCTGCCGCAGAATTTTTGTAGAAGTTCGCAAGGCGCATCGATGTCTTCGAAGGCGGCAACGGGGCTTTCGAAGTCGCGAGGGTTGGCCAGGCCGTTGGCACCGATGGGGCCCAGGTCCGGTAGGCGGAACGGCTTGCCATAGTTTTCGCAGACATAGCCGGTGGCATGGCCTTCCGGCAGGGTGACGCGAAATTTCACACCGCGCGGAATGACGGCGATCTGCAATGGCTCGAGCTTCAGAACGCCCATTTCGGTAAAGATGACCAGCCGCCCCGATTGCGGGACGATCAGCAGTTCGCCGTCGGCATTAAAGAAAACCCGGCCGTGCATGGACCGGTTGGCGGCGTAAAGGTAGATGCTGATGCCCGCTTGCGCGGCCGGATCTCCGTTGCCGGCATACGGCATAAGGCCGTCCACGAAATCGGCAGGTGCTGTGGGAGGCACGACCGGTGACCAGCGTAAGCGGTTGGGCGTGGGTTCGCCCCGCGCTGTGGCGTCGCGGTACGGGGTGAACGGCGCGTGACTGGCGGATGGGCGCAGGCGGTAAAGCCAGGTGCGCCGGTTTTCATGACGCGGGGCTGTAAAGGCAGACCCCGAAAGCTGTTCGGCATAGAGGCCGAACGGCACCTTTTGCGGCGAGTTCTGGCCGATGGGCAAGGCTCCGGGCACGGCCTCGGTCGAAAAGTGGTTGCCGAAACCGGTCATGTACTCTGACATCTGCGAACCTCCCGTTCTTGTCCTTATAGGAAGTCAGGCGTGCGGCTACCACGCACATATGCGTGCGCGGCGTCGGTGGCCGGTCTACGCGACCTTGATAACGCCACGCCGGATCTGGTCCAGTTCAATCGATTCGAACAGGGCCTGGAAATTGCCATTGCCGAAACCCTGATTGCCTTTGCGTTGAATGACTTCGAAGAAGATCGGACCGAATGTGTTTTCGGTAAAGATTTGCAACAGGATGCCGTCTTCGCCGACGTCGCCGTCAATCAGGATGCGATTGGCTTTCAGGCGTTCCAGATCCTCGCCGTGGCCGGGCACGCGTTTATCGACCAGATCGTAATAGGTGAGGATGGTGTCTTGCAGGTTGACGCCGCGGGCGCGCAGTTTTTCGACCGTCTCATAAATGTTTTCGGTCGTAAGGGCGATATGTTGAATGCCTTCGCCATTGTACTGACGCAGGAATTCCTCGATCTGACTGGTGTCGTCCTGGCTTTCGTTGAGCGGAATGCGGATATGACCGTCGGGCGCGATCATGGCCTGGCTGAATAGTCCGGTCGCCTGGCCCTTGATGTCGAAATACTTCTGTTCCTCGAATCCGAAGATCTGGGCATAGAAGCTGGACCAGGTGCGCATCTGGCCACGTTTGACGTTGTGGGTGAGGTGGTCGAGAATTTCGAAACCGACCGTGTTGGCGGCTTCGGCTTCTGCCGCGCCGGCAACCGCGTCCCAGTCGGCATAGATGTCATGGTCGACGAGATACAGCAGCGAACCGCCGATGCCTTTCAGCACATAGCTATCGGCACCAAGCGCACCCTGCGCTGCATCGACGGGCTGGGCGCCGTTTTCAAGGGCCAGGTTATAGGCGGCCCTGGCGTCGGCGACGCGGAACGCCATGCCATTGGCCGACGGGCCATGGTGATCGGCGAAATCGCGCGCCTGGGCGGACCCGCCGGTATTGAGCAAAAAGTTGATGTGACCCTGCTTGTAGCGCACGATGTCGCGGGTCTTGTGGCGGGAGGCGGCGACGAAACCCATCATCTCCAGCTGAGCGGCCATGGTGGCGGTATCGGGGCCGGTAAATTCGACAAATTCGAAGCCGTTCAGTCCTAAAGGATTATCGCGCATGTATGTCTCCTTACAGATAGGGTTCGAGGGCAGCGGCGAAACGCGGCAGGTTGTCCGATTGCAGGCCGGCGATATTGATGCGGCCTGAGTTGAGCATGTAGATGCCATGCTGTTCGCGCAGGGCGACGACCTGATCACGTTCCAGCGGCAGAAGCGCAAACATGCCGGTCTGGCTGGCAATAGCCGACAGGGCGGGAAGGGCAACGGCCAGGGCCGCGCGCATCGAATTCAGGCGTGCGCGCATCTCATCGAGTTCGGCGCGCCACAGGTGGGTCAGGGTGGGGGATTCCAGTATGGTGCGCACAACGGACGCCCCATGGTCGGGGGGCATGGACCACATGGTACGAGCAGTCAGGATCAGGTTTGCGCGGGCGCGCAGGGCGGTTTGGGCGGTCTCGGCTTTTACCCACAAGGCACCGATCCGTTCGCGGTACAGACCGAAGTTTTTGGAGCACGAGGCGGCGACAATCGCTTCCGGTACTTTGTCCAGAACGGTTCGCATGCCCGCCGCGTCGGCCTCCATGCCGTGGCCGAGCCCCTGATAGGCGATGTCGATGAGCGGGACCAGGCCCTTGCGCGCGCACAGGTCGCCAATAAGGTTCCATTGGTCCGGCGTGAACTCCGCGCCCGTCGGATTGTGACAACAGGCGTGCAGCAGCAGCACGTCTCCGCTGCGTGCGGTTTCCAGAACGCTCATCATGGCGTCGAAGGTGACGGCCTGGGTGGCCTTGTCGAAGAAGGGATGCTCCAGCACCTGTAGGCCAGCCGCCTGCATCAACCCGCGATGATTGACCCAGGTCGGGGTGCCCAGCCAAACACGGGCTTCGGGATTGGCGCGGGCGATTAGTTCGGCGGCCAGGCGCAGGGCGCCCGTGCCGCCCGGTGTTTGCAGGCCACAAAACCGGTCATCGCGGGCGCGGCTGTCGCCGAGCACCAGCGGCGCCAGCGCGGCGACGAAGCCCGCATCGCCTTCGGCGGCGACATAGGTCTTGGTGGTCTGGTGCTGGTGCAGATGCGCCTCGGCCTGCTTGACGGCGCGCATGACCGGGGTCTGGCCGGTTTCATCGCCATAAACGCCGATGCCGAGATCTATCTTGCCTTCGCGCGGATCGCTGCGCAGGCGATGAAGGAGGGTTAGCATGGCGTCAAGCGGCTGATCGTCCAGCGTCGCGAAGAGGCCCGGTTTGGTCAGCAGATCGGTGGTCATGATCGTTTCCAATACAATAGTATCTAATGAAACTATGCGTGTTAACGCTCCGTGGCAATCCTTTTTTTGGTTTTTGCCGCTATGACGGTGTCACGACGCCGTGAGAGCGTCATAGCTGCAAGGAAAAGGCATAGATGGCTGATATGTACCCGCTTTATATTTCTCTACGCGACCTGATGGTGCGTGCCGCTCCCACGATGAAGATCGGTAAGGAAGTACAAGGCGAAATGACCCTCAATGTACCGACCAACGTGATGCAATCCCGGGACCCGGCGTGGTTCGGGACGGTCCGCCTCAGCGGTAATACGGTGTCCTACTATCTGCCGCCGCTGGCTATGCGCCAGGGGCGGGATTTGACGGTGCCTGACGCGCTCAAGAAACACGCCCAGAGCAAGACGTGCTTCGTGTTTCAAGACGTGGCGCCGGAGCGTTTCGCGGAACTGGAAGATCTGACGCAACAGGCGGCCCAGGCATTCGCCGCCTGAGACTAAAAATGGCCATTCGCCGCCTGAGACTAAAAATGGCCATTCGCCGGTCTCGCAATGGCTTGTCTGCCTAAACCGCAATCCCGCTTGTCGTCGTCCCGGATTTGACGCATGGTTGGCCAACGGCTGACGACAAGCCGACCGATTGGGAGATAGGCATGAAGCGGATTTTAACAGGCGTGGCGGCGGTTCTTGCCCTGGTGGCGTTCGGCGCGAAAGCAGAGCCGTTCAAGGTGGCGATCACGGTCGACGACTTGCCGGCGCATGGCAGCCCGGTCCCTGGCCATAGCCGCGAAGAGGTTGCGCGCGACTACCTGGCCGCGCTTAAGGCGCACAAGGTGCCGGGTGTCTATGGCTTTATCAATGCCGTTGCGCTGGAACGCGAACCGGGCACCAAGGCGGTTCTGAAGCTGTGGCGCGACGCCGGCTATCCGCTTGGCAATCATACGTACACCCACATGAATATCAATACGGGCGGGTTGACAGCGTTCGAAGGCGACATTGAGAAAAATGAGCCGGTTTTGAAGGAATTGATGGCTGGTCAGGATTGGCGCGTACTGCGCTTCCCGTTCCTAAATGCCGGCACCGATCCCGCTTTGCATAAGGGCATAATGGACTATCTGGCCACCAAGGGATATCGCATAGCCGACGTGACCATCAGCTTCAATGATTGGGCCTATACCGAAACCTATAACCGGTGTCTGACCAAAGGGGATGCGGCGACGATTGACGCCATGAAGGTGCAGTATATGCAGGGCGTCAAGGCATCGATTGCCCGATCCACCTATGGATCGCAAAAGCTTTACGGACGCCAGATTTCTCATGTCCTGCTGATCCACGAAGGGGCGTTCACGGCCCTGATGCTGCCGCAGGTCCTGAGCGAATTCGAAGCCGAAGGCGCGACCTTCGTTTCGCTCGACGAGGCCCAGGGCGATCCCGTCTATAGCGCGGTCAGCGCCCATCGCGGCGAAGGCCTGCTGATTGAGCGTCAGGCCAGGGAAAAAGGTGCGGATATATGGGCCGGTGCGCCGGCGGATGTCGATATCGCCAATCTCGATACGCTCTGCCGGTGAGCCCTTAGGCGATCAGGCCGCTCATAGGCCGCACGCCTGCTGAGTCCGGGAAGACGTCGCGCGACAGGGCGCTTTCCGGCACGGCGTAGAGGTCGGCCATGATCCCTTTCATGACGCCGCGCAGGTCGGTGGTTGGTTTCAAGTCGCGTGCTTCATACAGCTGCCCCGTTTTGAGTCCGGGCCAGTCGGCAATGACGCGCCCACCCTTCACCGCACCGCCGGCCATGAAGGCCGCCGCCGCTGTGCCGTGATCCGTACCGCCGGTGCCGTTAACCGCAGCGGTTCGGCCAAATTCGGTGATGACCAGAATGGCCGTGTCGCGCCATGCCGGTCCCAATCCGGTTTCGAAGGCGGCCAAAGCGCCATCAAGTCCACCCAGCAAGTTCGCGAGCCGCTGTTTTTCCTGAGCGTGGGTGTCCCACCCTTCGAAGGCAAGGGCGGCAATGCGCGGGCCGTCGGGTTGGGCCAACAGCTTTGCCGCCCCTTCGGCCATGGCGATCATCGTTTTCGGATCGCCCGGACCGCCGCCCGCCTTTACCATGCCTTTTTCCGCCCCGACGATCTTGCCGGTGGCGATGGCTTCGGTAAGGGTGCTGGCAAGCAAAGGATCGGTGGCCTGATAGAGGCTGAGCAGACGCGGCGGCAGGTCGGCATCGACGGGTTTCAGCGTCGCGGGCGCCCAGCCCAGGACCGGTGCCTGACCGCGCATGACCAGCGGCGTGACACCCCCGACGCCCAGACCGCGTAAGCTGGCCGTCTGTGCCCCCGGCAATGTGCGCAGAAAGCGGTTCATCCAGCCTGAGTCCGTGTGGCCGGGCGCCGTCATACCCGATTCCAGCACGTCCTGGCCGTCGAAGTGGGACCGTTCGCGATAGGGCGATGCGGCGGCATGGATCACAAGAGCCTGTCCTGCCTTATATTGTCGGGCGAAGGCATTCATCGACGGGTGCAGGCTGAAGGTCGAGTCGAGCGGTATCGCCCCTTCTACCGGCAGATCGCCGCGAAGCGCCGCGTAATCCGGATCGCCCGCCGGCGGTACGGCGGTCAGGCCATCGAGCGCCCCGCGAAGAATGATGGTGACAAAGCGCGGATCGCGCCCGCCCGCCGCCGAACTCAAGCGCGGGATGAAGGCGGAAAAAGCGGCGGTGGCGCCGAGGGTGAGCAGTTGGCGGCGGTTGGTCATGTCAGCGCCTCATGAATTCGGGGGAAAGCAGGGCCAGACTCAGGCCCTGCGCCTGGGTTTCGGCCCGGGCAATAGCCTGGGCTGTGTGATCGCTGAGCAGGGGGCCGAGATGGCTAGTGGCGAAGGTGCGTGGATCGACGGTTTTATCGGCCGCGCCGGCCAATGCGTTGGCAAAATCCATACGTGTGCTCAGGCCTTCGGGCGATGCCCAGGCGGCGACGGTGTCGGGAAAACCGTTCGGTCCGGCCGGTTGCCACCACGGTTGACCCATGGCGTTGAGCGCTTGCGTAATGGCTTGAGGGCGCAGGGTTGCACCGGTGGCGCGTAGGGCGGCGGCGATATATTCCAGCGGCGACCGCATCTTGGTCAGGCGCGGCGTCCAGGCCTCGGGCGCTTCGATCAGGGTGGTTGACACAGCCGCCAGGTCGCCGTCGCTATCGAGAAAAGTGCGGCTGAGCCGGTCGACGAGGGCCGGCGGTGGATCGTCGGCGACGAAGTGGCGGGCCAGTTTCGTTGCGATATGGTGAGCGGTGGCCGGATGACGGGCCAGATCGGCCAGCACAGCCTGGCCCTGGGCCAGGCCAGCTTGCGCGTAGCGCTTGCCCATGATGGTTTGTACGCCAGGTTCATGGGCGCGGGCATTGAATAGGAAGGTGCCCGGTGCCTCTTGTTTTTCGGTACGGCTCACCGACCAGCCGGTGATTACCTTGGCGAAGCTGGTGACATCGGCCTGAGTGTAGCCGGACCCGACGCCTAGGGTATGCAACTCCATGATCTCACGTGCCAGATTTTCATTCAGGCCGCGCTTGCCGTTATTGCGCGCAGGCGAATCCGGACCGACCGACTGGGTGTTGTCGAGATACAGCAACATGCAGGGATGGGTTTCGACGGCCAGAAGCAGGTCGTGGAAGCGGCCGAAAACATGCGGCCGGATGGCTTCGCGTTCGTATGCGCCGGAAATGGCGGCGACCGGCTGGCTTTTCTTGGTCGAAATGGCGAAATGGTTGGTCCAGAACATGACCATTCGTTCGTTGAAACCGATGTCTGGTGTTATCAGGGTGTCATTGAAACGCGCGCGAAGTTCGGCCAGTTCGGCATCGCGGATTGGATTGGGTCCGGTCATCGTCTTGGCATCAGGCATCATCTTGGCGCCGCGCTTTTGCACCATCGACTGTTCTGGCATCTGTTCTGGGGCCATGCCGCCTTTTGGCATGGCGGCGGATGTGTCGTTGGCGCGCTCGGCCTTACGCGCCGCGGCCTTTTCCTTCTGGTAGTCGTAGGTCTCAGCCAGCAGGGTTGGCGTATCGCGCAGATCGCCTGCCCTGGGCTGGGGCGCGCCCGCCCTTATTTCCGCTTTCAGCCGCTCTCGGACATTACCAGTCAGGGCGGAGATGCCGTTTTCACCACTCCCCAAGCCGAAGCGGGACAGGGCCAGCGCGGTTTCATAGTCAGGGTCTAACGCCATGGTCTGAGCCTCACCGTTATCGGTTACAGACCTTATACGCGCCGATTACGGCGAAACTGTCGCGGCGATTTCTAGAAGGCTTCGGAATGGATGTCGCCGTCGCCTGAGAACCAGGCGCGTTTCATCCCCTGGGACCGGAAAGGAGTGATCACTTGGCCTTGAGCATTGAGGGCGATCAGTCCGCCTTCGCCGCCCATGTCCACGATCTGCTGCAAGGTAGCGTCGGCCGCCTCGGCCAGACCCTGACCGCCCCTGTGCCGGAAGGCCAGTTGCGCCGATGCGTTGACGCGAATGAAATATTCGCCCTGACCGGTACAGGAAATGGCGGTCTGGCCGTCGGCCCATGTGCCCGCCCCGATCAGTGGCGTATCGCCGACGCGTCCGGCCAGCTTGCCGAAAACGCCGGCGGTCGATGTCGCGGCGGCCAGTTGACCATGGCGGTCCAGACAGACGGCGCCGACCGTGCCGTGGGCCAGCGTGCCGGGAGGATGGTTGGATTCGAACCGTCCGGCGCGGGTGAAATATTCGGCTTCGTCGGCAATGGGGTCGAAGCCCTGTTCGTGAGCAAACAAGGCCGCACCTTCGCCGGCCAGCATGACGTGCGGTGTGTGTTCCATGACCGCGCGGGCCACCAGCACCGGATTGGCAAAGCCCTGCAGGGCGGTAACCGCGCCGCAGGTCTGATCGGCGCCATTCATCAGGCTGGCGTCCAGTTCATAATTGCCGGCCATATTGGGCGACGCCCCCTTGCCCGCGACATAGAGGCCGGAGTCTTCGAGTTGCCGCACGGCTTCGGTAACGACGTCGAAGGCGCGGGCGCCGGTTTCGAGCGAGGCGCGGGCAAATTCAGCGATATCGCGCATATTGGCGATTTCGACGCTGTAGTCGCGTCCCTGTTTGGCGCCGGCGCCGCCGTGCAAGGCAAAGGCGATCATGTGAGTCTCCCGATGGTTTCGGATGCACCTATGATCGCCCGCGCCGCCAAGGGCAAGTCCAAAAGCGGATCAGTCGGCCGCGTGTGTAACGGGCCCCTGCACCAAGGTCTTGCGGCACAGCCAGACCGTAGGCACAAGCATCAGGATGACGATGGCGGAGATGCGGAAAAGATCGACCGTCGCCAGCAGGAAGGCCTGGCTGGAGACCTGGCGCATGATGACGCCCGCACTTTGGCTCGCCGTCAACCCGAACTGGGTCGCCTGGTTGAGGGCGCCGGTCATGGCGTCACTCATCCCGCCGGGCCCGCCCATGATCTCGGCCAGGCGCGTCTGGTGCTGGCTTTCGCTGCGTTCCCACATGGTCGTGACCAGTGAGGCGGCAAACGATCCGGCGACGATCCGTGCGAAGTTCGACAGGCCGGAGGCGGCGGGCACGCGTTCGGGCGGCACGCCGTTGAGGCCGATACTGATGAAGGCGATGAAGAACATACTCATCGCCGCCCCCATGACCAGCATGGGCAGCATCAGTACGAAGAAGCTGGCGTCCGTGGTGAACAGGGACCGCATATAGAACGAGGCGGCGAACAGCAGCAACGAGACCGTACCGAGAATGCGGGCATCATACCTGTTCAGCATCCGTGCGGCGAACGGCGTGAGAATGACGGCGACGACGCCCGATGGCGCGGCCACCAGCCCCGCCCAGGTGGCGATGTAGCCCATATTGGTTTGCAGCCACAGGGGCATGAGCAGGTTGGCGCCGAAGAAGATTGCGTAGGCTACGCATAGGACCAGGGTCCCGAAGGCAAAGTTGCGCGTCTTGAAGAAGGACAGGTCAACCATAGGATTCTTGTCGTTCAGTTCCCAGATGACCCAGGCGATGAAGCCAATGACGGCGACAAGGGTTTCGACGACAATGGCCGGGGAATTGAACCAGTCGGCTTCCTTACCGGTATCGAGCATGACCTGAAGCGCACCGACCCAGACGACCAGCAGGGCAAAACCTGTGCGATCGATTGGCCGCTGGAAGGTCGGGGTTTCACGATCGGACATGCCGCGCCAGCAGAAGAAGGCGCAGAAGGCGCCGACCGGGATATTTATGAAGAAAATCCAAGGCCAGGTGAAATTGTCGGAAATATAGCCGCCGAGTATGGGGCCGCAGATCGGCGCCACCAGGGTGGTCATCGACCAGATCGCCAGGGCCGTTCCGCGCTTATTGGGCGGGAAGATCATCATGAGCAGGGCCTGGGAGCCCGGAATCATCGGGCCGGACACCGCGCCCTGAAGGATACGGAAAAAGATCAGCGAGTCGATATTCCACGCCACACCGCACAGGAAGGAGGCGATGGTGAACAGCAGCACCGAGGCGGTGAAGGTCTTGACGACGCCGTAACGCCCCATCAGCCAGCCGGTGAGGGGTACGGAAATGCCGTTGGAAACGGCAAAGGAGGTGATGACCCACGTGCCCTGAGATGTCGAGACGCCCAGGTCGCCGGCAATGGTGGGCACGGAGACATTGGCGATGGTGCCGTCGAGCACCTGCATGAAGGTGCCGAGCGCCAGGGCAAGGGCCGTAACGGCCAGGATCCCGCCGGTGAGGGGCGCGGGACCGGCCGGGGCCGGAGCGGAGGAGGACATGGAGCGCCTCTCTGGATAAACAAATCAGATAAAAAGGGCCCCGCGCCTTAGGGGGAGAAGCAGCGCGGGACCAGTGACGGGGGCCAGTGACGCTAGTTGCGGGTATCGATCTTGGCGTCCATCGACAGACCGACGCGCAAGGGGTGGGCGGCCACTTCCTTGGGGTCCAGATCGATACGGACAGGCAGGCGTTGAACCACCTTGATCCAGTTACCGGAGGCGTTCTGGGCGGGGATCAGGGAGAAGGCTGATCCGGTCCCGCCGGAAATGCCGCGAACGGTGCCATGATAGGTGACGCTCTTGCCGTAGAGGTCCGAATGGAGTTCGACCTTCTGGCCCGGAACGACCTTGCGCAGCTGGCCTTCCTTGAAATTGGCGTCGACATAGGCGCGCGCGGTCGGGACCACGGTCATAAGGGGCGTTCCAACGCCGACCTGCTGGCCGACCTGAACGGCCTTCTTGGACACGATGCCATCGGTGGGCGCGCGTATGACGGTGCGTTCCAGGGCCAGCTTGGCGGCGTCCAGCTTGGCCTGGGCGGCCAGAACTTCGGGGTTCTGGGCTGGCGAAACGCCGGAAAACTGTGTCGCGTTGGTGGCGCGCTGCCCGCCGGCGGCTTCCACGCCAGCCAGGGCCTGGGCACGGGCGGCCTGAGCCGTATTGAGCGCGGCCTGGGCCTGGGTATAGGCGTTCTGCGCCGTTGTGAGTTCTTCCTGCGACACCGCGCCGGACTGGGCCAGGTTCTGGCGGCGGGTCAGTTCGGTCTTGGCGTTGCTGAGATTGGCTTCGGCTGCTGCGATCTGGGCATTGGCGCTGGCCACATCGGCCTGGCGGGCGCTGAGCTGGCCAGCCAGGGCGGCATCGCTGGCGTAATAGCCCTGAACGTGGCGTTGAGCCAGGGCCAGGGCGGCCTCTGCCTGGGCGACAGCGATCTTGGCGTCGGCATCGTCAATGGTCAAAAGAACATCGCCGGACTTGACGGCTTGCGTTTCCGAAACGGCGATTGAGGCGACCGGTCCGGCGACCAGGGCGTTCACCTGCGCTGTATCGGTGCCAACATAGGCGTTGTCGGTCGAGACATAGTGCGAGGCAACCAGCATGTACCAGGCGCCATAGGCCACGGCGCCAACGGCAACGGCGACGCCAAGATAGGTCAGCAGTCGTTTGCGCTTGGCGTTACCTGCGGCATTGGCGACCGGCGGTTTGGAAGGGGCGGCGGCCTTAGGGCGCGCGCCGTAGGCTTCGGCGGCTTCTTCTAACTTTTCAGCGGGAGAGGCGGTGTCGGGCATGATGAAATCTCTCTGATTTCTTTAGTTGTTTACGGTGTATTGGCCGCCCAGCGACTTTATCAGGGCGATATCTAGGGTCAGGGCGCGGCTGCGGAGATCGGCCACCACGCGGCGCTGATTGATCAGGCTTTGTTCAGCGACCAGAAGCGAGGTGTAATCAGATAGGCCGCCGTCGTAGCGCAACTTGCTCAGGCGATAAGCGTCTTCGTAAGCAGTCAGGGCCTGTTCGGACGTGGTGAGGCGTGATTGCAGGGCGCGCTGGCTGGTCAAGGTGTCGGCGACCTGCTGCATGGCGACCAGAACGTCCTGATTATAACTGGCGATTGCGAGGGCGTGCTCGCTTTCCGCCGATTTCAGGTTGGCTTTGAGTGCGCCACCGTCGAACAGTGGCAGGCTCAGCGCCGGACCGAATTGGCCCATGTCCGAGCCATTGGCGAACAACTTGTCCAGTTTCAGCGACTGAAAGCCGGCAAAGGCCGCCAGGTTGATATTCGGATAGAAGGCCGCGTGCGCCTGCTTGATACGGGCCGACGCCGATTCCGCGCGCCAGCGGGCTGCGATGATATCCGGACGGCGGCCGATGAGATTGAGGTCGATCTGGCCAGGAACGGCGCCGAAGGCCTGCGAGCTGGGCGTCATCGCCGGGCGTTGCAGGGTATCCGCGAAATCGGGCGAGGCCCCTGTCAACATGGCGATCATATGTTTGTTGATATCGATCTGTTCATCGATCGCAGCCAGGTCGGCCTGTGCGGCATAGATGCCGGCCTTGGCCTGTTCGTTCTGCGCTTTATTGCTGACGCCGTTGTCGAGCTTCTGCTGCACCAGCTTGGCGCTGTCGGCACGAATGGCGACGGCGCGCTCAGCCAGGTCACGCGTCTGGTAGAGGCGGTCGAGATCGACATAGGCGCTGGCTATGGCGGTGGACAGGATGAGACGTGCCTGCGCGGCGTCGGCCTGGGCAGCCTGGGCCAGGGTAGAGGCGGCATCGATGGCCGCGCGGTTGCGGCCCCAGAAGTCCAGTTCCCAGTTGAAATTCAGCGTCACCTGGCCCTGGTCGATGTATTTATGCGGAATAAGACCCGGCGGAAACAGATAATTATCGCTTTGCAGCGCCTCTGACGCGGCGGCGTTCACCGACACATTCGGGCGGTCGGCCGCCCGATATTGCGATACGGCGGCCTGGGCCTGATTTAGGCGCGCTTCCGCAATGGCCAGAGACGGCGAATTGTTAAGCGCCTGATTCATCAGGCGCTGCAACTGCGGGTCGCCAAGGTCGCTCCACCAATTCTGTTCGTTAACCGCCTGTATAGGATTGACTTTCTTAGCCTGGCTGGGCTCGGATGCGAAAGGCGCACTTTGGGGAATCGTAGTGCAGGCGCTTAATGCGGTTGTGGCCAGAAGGGCGGCAACCAGGGTGGAAACACGAATATAGTTCATGGGGGACTCTTGGGGGGCGACTCTTGAAATAACCGTACGGTATGGTCATATTAACTGGACATATAGACCGTGATGCGGTATCTGTCAAGCTGACCATACTGTACGGTTGAGGAATATTTTTGCGATGCAAACACAAAATGTGACGGCGTTGAAACCGCATGAACCCAAGGGACGCATGAGCAGTGAGGAGCGCCGCGAAGCGATCCTGGATGTCGCGACCGAGATTTTCATGGAAGAAGGCTATGCCAGCGCGTCGATGTCGACCATCGCCGCGCGCCTCGGCGGGTCGAAGGGTACGCTTTATAATTATTTCAAAAGCAAGGAAGAACTGTTCACCGCCTATGTCCAGCGCCATTGCATCTTCCATCGCAGCCAGACGACCGCGCTGCTGAACGAAGAAGGTGAGGCGCGCAAGGTTCTGAAAAATTATGCGACGCGTTATCTGCGATCATTCACTTCGGAACAGGCGTTACAAAACTGGCGCATCATTTCAGCGGAATCGCAGAAGTCGCCCGAGATTGGCCGTCTGTTCTACGAAAGCGGTCCGCTGAGCGGCGTGCGCATTCTGGCGAGCTATTTCGAAAAGGCCAAGGCGCGTGGCGAACTGAGTTTTCCCAATGCCAAACAGGTGGCGCACCAGTTTGTGTCGCTCATCCATGGTCGCATGATCAAGGCGCGCATGTTGAACTATATCCCCGAGCCGACGGACGAAGACATCGCTGCGGAAGTTGACGCCGCATTGTTCGTCTTCTTTGCCGCCTATGGCGTCAGCAAGCCGACCGACCCCGTCAATGTGGCGTAAGGTCCAGCACCTGGTTGGCCAGCCCATGGGGCGCCTGGCGATGACTGATCAGGATCAATGACCGGTTTTCATCCGCCAGGTGACGTTCAAGCCGGGCAACGACTTCTGCTTCCGTCGATAAATCGAGGCCTTCGGTCGATTCATCGAGTATAAGCACCGGTGCTGGCCGCAACAGGCTGCGCGCCAGGGCCAGCCGCTTGCGCTCCCCGCCGGACAAGGTTACGCCCCCATCCCCGATCCAGGTATCCAGCCCTTTCGGCATGGCGGATACGCGGTTTTTCAA
The DNA here is from genome assembly GCF_000495815.1 of Asticcacaulis sp. AC466. Classification (GTDB taxonomy): domain Bacteria; phylum Pseudomonadota; class Alphaproteobacteria; order Caulobacterales; family Caulobacteraceae; genus Asticcacaulis. Next base: position 854,157 of record NZ_AWGE01000001.1, read on the forward strand.
TTGGGCGATCTCCAGAGCGTTCCACATCTCCGTTTCGCTACCGCCTGCCATGGACAGATTTTCGCGCAGGGTGCCGGTGAGGGGTGTGGCGTCCTGCGGGCACAGTGAAAAGAGATCGCGTCCGGCATTTGTGGCAAAGCCATCGAGTGACCGCAGTCCCATCAAGGCTTCGGCGAGACGCGTCTTGCCGCATCCCGATGGCCCTGCGATGCGAAGCCTAAGGCCGGTGAGGCCGTACGTGTGATTTCCATAGGTGAATACCGGGTCGGCCTCCGTGCGGCGGATAATGACCTGCGATTGGTCGTAAATGGCCGCGACGCGATGCTCGGCTTCGCGGAAACCGGCTGTTTGCCCCAGCGCGCGCAGCAGGATTCCCATCGATTCGAATCCCATGCTGCTGGCGAGAAGGGCGAGTGCCATAAGCGGCAACGCGGCGTGCATGCTGGCTACGGCGACGGTGGCCAGGCATAGGCCGGTCAGCAGGGTGGTGATCGCTCCGGTGATCGCGTCCTTACTGACGACGCGGGTGCGGGATGACAACAACTGCGCCTCCAGTACCTGCAATTCGGCCAACAGGGGTTGTTGGAGATCGTAGGTCCGAATATCGGGCAAAACCGTCATCAGGCTATAGAACCGCGCCTTCAACTCCCCCATGGCGGCCTGTTCCGAAAGGGCGGTGTCCTCAGGCAGGCGGCGGTGAATATACCACCCCGCCAGCAGGGCCAGGCCGATGAAGCCCGCCAAAGCTAGCGCGGCCCACAGGCAGGCGAACGCGGTCAGAACCAGGGCGGCGACCACGCCGGATATGCCCGCAGCGGGGGCGCTGCGCATGACGAGCGCGGTTTCAAGCGTCGTTACATCCTGAATGAACCGGCTGGAGGCGTCGCCGCGGCTAATGCGCAACGTCTTTTCTGGATTGGCTTTGAACACACGTTCCAACAGGGCCGGGCGTAATTCCGCCATGGCGCGCAGGGCCGCATCATGCCCCATGTAGCGTTCGCCATAGCGCAACACGGTGCGGGCTATGGCGAAGAAGCGGATAGCGGCGCTGGGCAGAAGATAGTTAAATGCCTGGGCCGCGATCGGTCCCGCTGCGCCGGCGACGGCAGCACCCGTCAGGAACCAGCCGGAAATGCCGAGCAGACTGACCGCCGATACGCTGACGCCGGCGGCAAAAACCGCAGTCAGGAACAGGCGTGTCCCGAAATGATCTTTAAGGGCTTTTAAAAAGCTTGCGAAATTACCGGCCATCACAATTCCACCACGCGGTCTGCCAGGGCGCACAACGCTGGCGAATGACTGGACAGGATGACGGTCCGTCCCTTGAACAGATCTGGCAGCCGAGCGATCAGGTCGGCTTCGGCGGCTGGGTCGAGGTCGGCCGTCGGTTCGTCGAGCACCCATAGCGGCGCGGCCTTGAGCGCGGCGCGCGCCAGGCCGATCTTGCGCCGCTCACCGCCGGACAGGCCGGACCCGCGTTCGTCCAATGCTGCCGACAACGCGCTTTCGCGCGTTATAACGAGTGTGTTAAGGCCAAATTTCTCAATAACTTCATTCGGATCGGCTTGTCGGTTGGCGAGGGTCAGATTGTCGGCCAGGCTGCCCGCCAGAATCGGCGGATTTTGAGATACCCAGGCGATACTGCGACTGAGGTCGGTGAGGGGCTGACCGTTGACCCTTATGGCCCCCTCATACCGGCCGTGACCGAGGAGCAGGCGCAGCAGGGTCGTCTTCCCCGAACCGGTTGGCCCTCTCACGGCAATCACTTCACCGGGACGAGCCGTGAAGCTGACCGGGCCGATACGGAAGTCGGGATCGTCGGGGAAGGTGCAGGCTACGGCCTCATAGGTGACTTCCGGCGCGTCCTTAAGGACCGTTTGCGCGGCTATGTCCGGGCGGATCTCCAGCGCCATCAGACGCTGAGCCGCCGCCATGGCGGTTTGCTGGTCGTGGTAGGCGGCCGCCAGGCGGCGCATGGGGGCATAGACTTCCGGCGCCAGGGCCAGAACGAAGAAGGCCTTGGCGAGCGTCAGGACCTCCGGCACGGGGAAGGGTAACTGGCCCAATAGATAGAAGCCGCAATAGATGGCGATCAGCGCGACGCTCAAGGCGCTGAAGAATTCCAGCACGGCGGAGGTTACGAACGCGATCTTGAGCACGCGCAAGGTGCGTTCGGCGACATCGCGGGCGGCGCGTCCGACAATTCCGACCTGACGTGGCCCCGCATCGAAGCTCAGAATCAAGGGCAGGGCGCGGATACGATCGACAAACAGGTTCGAAAGGCGCGACAGCGCATCCAGTTGCCGTTTCGATTCGTCGGCGCTGGTCATGCCCAGAATGGCCATCAGTGCGACAAACGGAAGCAGGGTCAATAACAATATGCCGGCGCTGACCGGGCTGACCATGGCCATGACCGCGATAAAGATCAGGGGGAGGACGCGGGCAGACAGGTCGGCCTGACGGAAGCGCGCATAGTAGCCTTCCAGACTTTCGGTGTCCTCGAACAGGGCGTTAAGCCGCGCCTGATGGCGGGCGGAATCCACGCGGCCGGCGAGGGCCTTTTCCATGATGTCAAGCCGGATGCGGCTGACGATATGGCGCGCCGTTTCCATGCCAAGCTTTTGATTATAAAGACCGATTATCGCGCGCCCCGCCAGTGCAACCACCGTCAAGGTGAGGGCGGGCCACAAATAAATCAATGATTGATTTTTATGAAACAGGTCGCTGACCATATGGCTTAGGCCCCAAGCAAAGCCGGCAACGCACAGTCCGTCCAACAGCCCAAGCCAGCTCCCCCGTCGCAGGCCATGCGCATCCCATGAGGCCCATGCCTGCAACTGGCGGCGGATGGCCTTGGTATTGGGAATGGGGCCGGGTGCGGCGTCCGGGTGCGACATTGTGCGTGTTGAAGGGGGCAAGCTTAAGCCTTACAATTTCTATGGTTTTAGCGATGTTTATCTCTTATGAGTAGATACCGTCATTGCTAATGGCTGATTTTGGGTGTCTTCTTCGCCGGAGACGCGAACTTTCCCGGGGAAATCCGATGGACCTAAGTACCGTAGAACTGTCGAGGCTGCAATTCGCCTTGACCGCCATGTATCACTTCCTATTTGTCCCGCTGACGCTCGGTCTGAGCTTCATGCTGGTCATCATGGAGAGCGTGTATGTCCTTACACGAAAAGAGGTTTGGCGTACCATAACGCGCTTCTGGGGCCTATTGTTCGGTATCAACTTCGTTCTGGGTGTGGCAACAGGTCTCACCATGGAATTCGAGTTCGGTATGAACTGGTCCTATTACTCCCACTATGTTGGCGACATTTTCGGTGCGCCCCTGGCGATAGAAGGCTTGATGGCCTTCTTCCTTGAGGCCACTTTCGTCGGGTTGATGTTCTTCGGTTGGGACAAGCTGTCCAAACCGGCCCATTTGATGGTCACCTTTCTGGTGGCGCTCGGCACCAACCTGTCCGCCTTGTGGATTCTTGTCGCCAACGGCTGGATGCAGCATCCCGCCGGCGCTGAATTCAACCCGGCAACCATGCGCATGGAAGTGACCAACTTTATGGAGGTCATATTCAACCCTGTCGCTCAGGCCAAGTTTGTCCATACGGTCAGTGCGGGCTACGTGCTGGCGGCTGTGTTCGTCATGGGGATTTCGGCCATATATCTGATCAATGGCAAATGGACCAGCGTCGCCAAGCGGTCGATGGCTGTCGCCGCCGCCTTTGGCCTGGCCTCCGCTTTGTCGGTTGTCGTTCTGGGTGATGAGTCGGGTTATGCACTCACCGATAACCAGAAGATGAAGCTGGCCGCATTGGAATCCATGTGGCACACCGAAAAGGCGCCCGCGGGCATCTCCATCTTCGGCATCCCCAACGTTAAGGAGCAACGCACCGATCTCGATGTGAAGATCCCTTACGTCCTGGGCCTGATCGCCACGCGCAGCGTCGATCAACCTGTGATCGGTATTCTGGACCTAGTTGAAAAGGACGAAGGCCGCATCCGCTCCGGTATCATCGCCTATGATGGTGTCGAGAAGCTGAAGGTCAATGCAGACGATCCTGCTGCCCGGGCGCAGTTCGAAGCGCATAAGGCCGACCTGGGTTACGCCCTGCTGCTCAAGAAATATGTCGATGATCCGCGCAAGGCTGACGAAGCGACCATCACCAAGGCCGCCATGGACACCATTCCCAACGTGCCGGTGATGTTCTGGGCCTTCCGGGCCATGGCAGGCCTGGGTTTCGCCTTCATCGCGCTGTTCGCCACCGCCTTCCTGATGGTGACGTTCAATAAACACAACAACAAGCTCTTCCTGCTGGCCTGCATCGTCGCCATCCCCTTCCCGTGGATCGCCATCGAAGCCGGCTGGCTGCTGGCCGAAATCGGCCGCCAGCCCTGGGCAGTGGACGGCGTGCTACCGACCTTCATGGGCGCGTCCAGCCTGAACAAACCCCAGATCTGGGCGACCATAGCCGGCTTTACCCTGATGTATGGGGTGATGGCGGTCATCGAAATCCAGCTCATGATCAAGACCATCAAAAAGGGACCGTATGAAGCCAAGTTCGGCCGCATGCACAACGATCCCGAAGTCAGTGCCACTGACAATCCGGCCCTGCCCGTTGTCGGCCCGGCTGAGTAAGGAGACAGACCAATGGAACTTCCTCTCGATTATCCGACGCTTCGCGTCATCTGGTGGGGCCTCATGGGTGTCCTGCTCATCGGCTTCGCCATCATGGACGGCTTCGACATGGGGGTGGCGGCCCTGCTGCCCTTCGTCGCAAAAAATGACGGTGAGCGCCGTGCCGTCATCAATACGGTCGGTGCGACCTGGGAAGGCAACCAGGTATGGTTCATCCTTGGCGGCGGCGCCATCTTCGCGGCCTGGCCCTTCGTCTACGCCGCCAGTTTCTCCGGCTTCTACCTGGCCATGTTCCTGGTGCTGATGGCGCTTATCCTGCGTCCGGTCGGCTTCAAGTACCGCTCCAAGCGGCCCGGCAAGGCCTGGCGTCGCAATTGGGACTGGGCGCTGTTCGTTGGCGGCTTCATTCCCGCCCTGGTCTTCGGCGTCGCCATCGGCAACGTCCTGCAAGGCGCACCGATCCATTATGATGGCGACCTGCGGGTCACCTATCAGGATCAGTTCCTGGGTGGACTTTTGGGCTTGTTCACGCCCTTCACCCTTCTGTGCGGTCTGACCTCTGTCGCCATGCTGGTGCTGCAAGGCTCTACATGGTTGGCCATGAAGATCGAAAAAGGGGTCGTACGTGACAGGGCTGTTCGTTTCGGCGCGATTTCGGCCATCGCTTTGATTGTCTTCTTCGCCATCGGGTATGTGTTCATTCGCTTCTCCGGCATGGGTTTCAGCGTCGTTACGGCGGTGTCCCCCGACGGTGCGTCGAATCCCACCCGGGCCGAAGTGATCCCGGCCGCAGGCGCCTGGCTGACCAATTTCAGCAAGTACCCGTGGATGTGGGCGGCGCCTTTACTGGGCTTTGTTGGTCCGTTGCTGGCACTCCTGAGCCTGCGTTTGCGCAGTGACTGGCTGTCCTTCATAGGCTCTTCGCTGGCCATAGTCGGCATCATCGGCACAGTCGGGTGCGCCATGTTCCCGATCATTCTGCCCAGCACGGTCGATGCCCATTCCAGCCTGCTCGTCTGGACGGCTTCCAGCTCGCACATGACCCTGTTCATCATGCTGCTGGTGACGGTGTTGTTCCTGCCGATAGTGCTGCTCTACACCGCCTGGGTTTACAAGGTGCTGTTCGGACGGATCAGCACCGAACACCTCAAGACCAATCCCGATCTGTATTAGACACGGCCGGGGAGGCTAAAGTCTCCCCTAGGCCCTTCGTTAGGAGTGCAACATGTGGTATTTTTCATGGATCCTGGGTGTCGGCCTGGCTGTCGCCGTCGGTATTCTCAACGGCATCTGGTATGAGTTTCATACCGCCGACGATCCGGATGCCGAAGATCCCTACAACAACTAGAGCGGAATGATTTTAAATGGCATCATTGTTTCGCTCTAGATATATGATTTTGCATCATGTTTTTCCAAAAAGTGGCGTCCACTTTTTGGCATGATGCTCTAAAAAAGGCGCTCCCATCGGGGCGCCTTTTGTTTTGACTGCTTGCTTTTGACCGCTTGCGATGAGGTTATTCGCGCAGGGACTTCACCAGATTGAACACCATGGTCTTCGCGGGATCGTCATGGCCTTCCTGCGCCAAATTGTAGAGGGTCTGCATGACTTCCTCAGCGATTGGCTCGACATGAGCCTGATTGACCACTTCGAAAATACCCGGCAGCACCAGCTCGCGAATTTCGTTGTCGTCGACCAGGGCTTCGGTGATCTTTTCACCCTCGCGCAGGCCGGTGAAGCTGATCTTGATGTCCTTGTCCGGTCGCAGGCCGTATAGACGGATCATGCGAGTGGCCAGGTCATATATCTTGACTGGCTTGCCCATTTCCAGAATGTACAGGCCGGATTTATGCTCTGGCGTGCGCGCGTTGTTCATGGCCGCCGTCAGCACCAGCTGGACGGCCTCGAAGATGGTCATGAAATAGCGTTCGACTTCGCGGTCGGTCAGGGTGATCGGTCCGCCGCGCTCGATCTGCGATTTGAACAGAGGCACGACGGAGCCGGTCGAGCCCAGCACATTGCCGAAGCGCACGACGCAAGCCTGATGCGTATCGGAAATCTGGGTGCGGATCAGGTGCTCGGCCAGCCGCTTGGTGGCGCCCATCAGCGACGACGGCGCGACCGCCTTGTCCGACGAAATCAGGACCAGTTGCTGTACGCCCGCCGCCTTGGCGGCGTCGATGACATATTGCGTGCCCAGTACATTGGTCAGCACGCTTTCGCTCGGATTCATCTCGACCATCGGCACATGCTTCAGGGCAGCGGCGTGGAAGATGACGTCGGGCTTTTGTGCTGCGACCAAGGCAGCAATACGTTCCTTGCGGCGGACGCTGCACAGGAACGGGCGGGCACGGTCGCCGGCGCCGTTTTTGGGAAAGGTCTCGCGGATGGCGCGGTCGATTTCGTACAGCGCTAATTCGGAATGGTCGATCAGCGAAACGTGCGCCGCGCCAAGCGTCAACACCTGCTTGCAAATTTCAGATCCGATCGAACCGCCGGCGCCGGTAACCAGAATACGTTTACCGGCATAGAAGTTTTTCAAGCCCTGCGTGTCCAGTTCAACCTGCGGACGGTGAAGGAGCACCTTGAAAGAGGCGGGATCGCTTGGGTCAGGCAGAGGGAGGCTGTTCGGCTTTTTGCCAAAGGCGGCAAGGCGTGACAGGAACCTTAGAAGCCGATAGTTGGACAGACTCATTGATATTCCGACAAGCAGATAAGACGCACGTATTGAGCGTGTTATGGTTGTTTTAGCAAGCGCAAACGCGCACCGTTTGAAAAATTTCACAACTCTTGGCGCGTCATGATGTTAAGACTATGACCATGATCGATATTTTATTCTTTGGCCGGATCGCGGACATAATGGGCAGGCGTCGCCTGAGTCTCGACCTGCCGGAGGGTGGGTTATCATTGCTGGCCTTACGTGCGCAACTGTTTACCCCCCATGGTGATGTGACGCCGCTGATGAGCGTCAACCAGCAGGTCGAAAGTGGCGACCGGCCATTGAGCGATGGTGACGAGGTGGCCTTCTTTTCGGTATTTTCCGGTGGATAAGTCGGTGTGCGATATTCGTTTGATCGATGGACCCTTCGAGCCTGCGCAGGTCCATACCGACTTCCTGGCACGCTTTGGTGCTTACGGCGCCGTAACCGCCTTCACCGGCGTTGTGCGAGGCGACGCGACCGGCCAGGCTGTCGATTATCTTTATCTCGACTGGTATCCTGGTATGACGGAAGCGTCGCTTCTGGCCATAGGCGAGGCGGCGGCAGCGCGGTTCGAGGTACGTGCGCTCTGTATTCATCATCGCTGCGGGCGGATTGATGCGGGCGAGCCGGTTGTCTTCGTGGCTGCGGCCGCGGCCCATCGGCGCGCGACGTTCGAGGCTGCCGACTACATGATGGACCGCTTGAAATCGGAAGCGGCCTTCTGGAAGCGGGAAGTCGGGGAAACGGTTGATCGCTGGGTGGAGCCGACCGCGCGCGACGCAGAGGATCTTAAACGTTGGAGCAAGACATGAGCGAACTGAGTCACCTGGATGATGCCGGACGGGCGCGCATGGTCGATGTGTCGGACAAGGCGGTCACCGCGAGGGTTGCCCGAGCCGAGGGCTGTTTGATCTGCGCGGCTGCCACAGTGGATATGGTCGTCGCGGGCACGACGCCGAAAGGTGCGGTGATATCTACGGCTGAATTGGCGGGCATCATGGCAGCCAAACAGACGGCGAACCTGATTCCTCTATGCCACCCCTTGGCGCTAAGCCAAGTGGCCGTTACCATCACGGTCGATCATGCCTTACCGGGCTTCAGGATCGCCTCCGAGGTCAAGACGACGTCGCAGACCGGCGTGGAAATGGAGGCGCTGATGGCGGTGAGCATCGCTGCGCTGACGCTTTATGACATGCTGAAGGCGGTCGATAGGGGTATGCGCATCGAAGGTATCGCCGTTACTGCCAAGCAGGGCGGCAAATCCAACTGGGTTTAGGCTCTACGGGGCAAAAAGAAACGCAGAGACCATAGGTCCTTGTGGTCCTTGGCCTCTGCGTTGAGGTATAGCTCGAATAGCTGCGGTTTAGCCAATTTGCTGCGCCGCACAAAATCAAACCTGCTGTAATGTTCTTAAAACAAACGTGTGTGGATACCGATCCAGACGCGGCGGCCGACCTGACCGTAGTTGGCGGCGGTTTCATAGCGGGTATCGCCGACGTTTTCGATACGGCCGTAGAGGCTGATCCGCTCATTGAGCGCATAGTCGGCGCGCAGATCGATTAGGCCATAGCTCTTGAGAAGGGTGGCATTGTAGACATCGTCGAACCGGTCGCTGGCATAGCGCGCGCCGGCGCTGAGGCTCAGCTGCGCGGTAGCGATCCAGGTCATATCGATGCTGCCCAATTGCCGGGGTATACGCGGCAGGCGATTGCCAAGGAACCCGGCCGAGCGGTTTTCCGTATGCAGGAAGCTGTAATTGCCACGCAGGGATAGGGTCTCGCTAAAGGCATATGCGCCTTCCAGCTCGATACCGCGTGCCTCGGTCCGGGCGATATTGGCATAGTAGCCATAAGGGCGGGTGGGGCACAGGCCGATGGTCGGGTCGGCATAACAGCCGGAGAAGAAGTCGATCTGGTCATCGACCCGGCGTGTGAAGGCGGTAACGCCGAACTGTCCCTTTTCGAAAGTGTAATCGACGCCGGCGTCCAGGGTGACGGCAGTTTCCGGCTTGAGGTCGGTGTTGCCGTAATCGCTGTAAAGTTGATACAGGCTTGGCACCTTTACACCCTGGCCAGCGCTGGCGTGCAGACGGACCTGGTCGGTGACTGGCACGCTGACGCTCAACTGGGCTATATCCTGGCCGCCAAAGCTGGAGGCGTCGTCGTGACGCAGGCTCAGGGCCGTCGAAACCGCGCCAAAATCGTGGCTGAGCTGACCGTAGAGGCTCGACAGGTTGGACGACGCCTTTTGCGGCGTGGGGTTGGGGTCCCAAGAGGCCGGCGAGGCAGTCTGCATGGTATCGCGCTCATACCTTAGGCCGCCGAGCAGGCGGGTCTGCGGCGTCAGGCGATAGGTGACGTGATAGTCGGCCGACTGGATATGACCGGTGGCGACAAAGTTTGCCGTATGATCCGGATTGAAATCGTGGCGATCATTGTCGGTCTCGCTGATCGACAGGGTCTGCTCCCCAGCGGCGAAGCGATGGGTGATGGCCAAAACGTTCATTGTGGTGTCGGTCTTGCCGAAATCGCCGGTATCGGCGAAGGCGTAGAGCGGCGCGGGGAAACCATCATAGTCGTTTCGGCTGTGGACCTTACTGGAGAAGGCCTTCACGGTCAGGGTATCGGTCAGGGCATAGCTCAGCTTGCCGCTGAGGGTGGTCTGGCCGAAGCCGTCCTTTTCCGTGCCGCCGGCGAAGGCGGAAACGCCACGATCGTTTTGAGTGCTGCCATAGACGCGCCATGACAATTTGCCGACCTGGCCGCCGAGGCCGAGGCGGGCCGTACCATATTCATCGAACCCTTCCACGCGCAGATCGCCTTCCAGGGCTTGTGACGGCGCGCGGCTGGTGATGCTGACCACGCCGCCAAGGGCACCGGATCCCCAAAGGGTGGATAGAGGGCCGCGCAGGACTTCGATACGGGCGGCGTCGTCTGTACTGAGCAGGCCCAGATTGGTGCCGCCACCGACTTGAGAGGGGTCATTGAGGCGTACGCCGTCAAGCAGGTACAGGGTATGATCGCCGCCGGCGCCGCGGATGGAAGTCGTGGCCGCCTGGCCCGGACCGCCATTGCGCGACAGGCTGAGGTCGGTGGTGCGCGCCAGCAGGTCGGAAATTTGCAGGGATTGATAGGTGCGAATATCCGAATCCGTCAGCACATCGACGCTTTGACCCAATTTTGACACGGGGAGGTTTTCCCGTGTGATGGAGACGACGACTTCGGTAGGCGCTTCATCGGCAAGGGCCAGGCCAGGAAACATAAGGCTCGGAAGTGTCAGGCCGGGTATGGTCAGGACAAACACAGAAGCCTTGATCAGCAAAAGGTTTTTGCGGTTTAACATACGTAAAACAGTCTTTCGGTCAGAAACGAAAGCCGCAAGCGCACACGACAAAGCCTGCGCCTTCACGGCTCACAAAGCATCGTCTCTCGGGGGGTAGACGCCACCGTGCGGGCACGGGGCTTCGATCTCCGCTCGCGCTGCACTTCCCGGCCACGCAAAGGACGACAGCCAAGGCAGGTCTCCTGACTCGCGCCTCTGACGCTCGCAACGTCTTCCCGGCGGACCAGTGACATCTGTTGCAAAGCTCGGCGCTTACAGTTGCGGGGACAGTTCGGGAGTTACACCCGATTCCCTATTATCCCGCGGATCAGCGCGGGCACCTTTGGCACGCGGCGGGATTAGGGCGTATGTTGCGGCGCGTCAAGCTTTTAGGCGAAGCCATGGGCAGATAGCCCTGAGGTAGGACGCTGCGCATCGGCCTTAGCCGTTGAGGCGGACAACCGTGACGACCTTGTTGAACAGGGCTTGCATGGCTTCGGAAATGCCCTGACTGGGGCTGACTTCGAAATACAGGCCGGGTGAGGCGCAGGCCTGCATCTGGGTCGCCAGTTGGGATGGTGCCGCTACATATTTGGCCAACCAACTGTTGTAAAAGCTGTTGGTCGGCAGCGGAAGGTAAGTGGTGTACAGCACGGCGATGCGTATGCCGCGTGCCTTTATCGCCGCGCATTGGGTGGTGTCAAGCGGCGTGATGCGACGGCAGGTGTTGCCATTTGTATAATTGCAATCGTACGAATCATTGGCCCCATCGCTCACCATGAACAGGACTTTTTGCGGTGCAGCAGCCGTTAAACCGTCACCAGGCGCGGGAATAAGGTTATTCATGCTGGTCAGGGTCGATTTGAAATTCGTCTGACGATCGGAATTATATCCCGCATAGGGCATGACCATAAGGTCGATCTTGGCGGCGTTGCTGGCCGATTGAACCAGATCGGTGGTCAGGGCGCTGACTTGATAGGCTGTGGGATTTTGCGCGTCTATGGTGTCGGCCGACAGACCGAAATCATAGATGGCCATGCGGAACTGATTGGCCATTGTTTGGTTCTGTCCCGCCTTGGTCATCAGGTTTTGAGTCGCCTGGCGCACCACGTCGATGCGCGTTGTGACGCCCAGCTTCTTCGCCTTTGTGTAATAATCCTTGCCCTCCATGTCCTTCTGATGGCAGGCGAAGGCGCACTTGTCGGACGTATTGGCGACCATCTTATTGATGTCGGCGGTCGTAGCGCCGACGCCCATGGACGGGCTGTTGTCGAGGAGGAGATAGAAATCGATATAGGGCGGGATGGTTGTGATCGATTTGGATGTGACGGCAATGGGCAAGGCGCTAAAACCTAAGACGCCGAGCATTAAAGGTTTGAAAGTGCCTGTCGCCGTTACGGTGGACGTCAGGGTATTGGTCGTCTTGATGACGGTGGCGCTGGCCATCATCCCGGTCAGATCAGTCGTGTTTTGCATGCCGGACTTGAACATAGTGATTGCCTGCGTTTCACCGACGGCGATTTCACCCGAACCGATCTGAGTGCTGGCTTTGAAAGCCATGGAATTGATGGCGACCGCGCCGACGCTCGCCACGTCGGCGGCGTCCTGCATTTCATTGCGCAGTTGCAGCATACGGTTGAAATCAATCGCGCCGCCCACGGACAGGACGATAACAGGTATCGCGAAAGCGACGATGATGGCCACATTGCCTCTGACATTGCGCCAGATATCGCCCTGGATGGAAAATCGTCTTCCGAACATGTGAATGCCTGACTGAAATGCAAACTTTCCAGACACTCTCTCACAACAGGCTTAATCGCCCGCTAATCGCCGGCACTATTTTTGCGTGGCTTCCTGCGGTGTAAGGGTCTGCAGGCTGAGGGCGTGGACGGGGCCGGCGAGTTCGTCCGCCAGAGCCGTATTTATCAATCGTTGACGGGCGACGCGATTAAGCCCGATAAAGGCTTCGGACACGATGCGCACGGAAAAATGACTTTCTCCCTCTTCACGCGCGCCCGCATGTCCACTATGTTTGGCGCTGTCGTCGTTGATATCCAATTGCTGCGGGGCGAAAGCCTGGTTGAGCTTCGCTTTCAGGCGGTCGGCTACGATTCCCATATTCTGCCTCACTTGTTGGGTATGGAATGGATATCAGCTTCTTTTAAGATTTAGGGATCATATTTCAAGGTATGAGCGAAGGATTTAAGTACAAGCCGCGTCTCGGCATGGATATGCGCATTCGTCCGCCAAAGGAAGGCGAGGAGAAAACGCGCCGTCCGGAGGACGATGTCCTGCATCTCAAGCCTGGCGAAAAGCCTTGCGAATGGCCGGAGTGCCACAAGGCCGCGACGGCCCGCGCGCCCAAATCGCGCGAGATGATGAATGAATATTATAATTTCTGCCTCAACCATGCGGCCGAATATAACAAGAACTGGAATTTCTTTTCCGGCATGAGCGAAGGCGAGGCCAAGCGTCATCGCGAATCCATCGCCACAGGCGACCGCCCGACCTGGGCGTTTCGTGCCTCGCGCGTTAGTCGTGAAGCGGCGAACTTTGCCACCAAGGGCACAAAGGCCGGCGGGTTCTACGATCCGCACAGCGTTTTTGGTGCCGGTGCGGCGCCCATCCGCGAGAAGGGGGAGCCCAGCACGCGCCAGTACGGAAAGATCGAGCGCGCGGCGTTTGCCGACCTCGACCTGGAAGTTGGAGCGACGGCGGAACAGATTCGCGTCCGCTACACTGAAATGCTCAAACGCTGCCATCCCGACAATAACGGGGGCGATCGTTCGGCCGAGGACAAGCTCCAGCGTGTGATCAAGGCCTATAAGGTCCTCAAAAAGATGTCCATCGCCTAAAATTTGGTATTTGGACCGACAGTGTGTCATGCGCGGCTTGTATGAATGCAGGCCGCGCTTATCTTTTTGCTATCCCTCTGGTCACGATTGAGGCGCTCTGACTAAAGGTTGCTGAAAAAGGCGTCCGGTGCCGCATCGCCACCCGGACGGCGCAGCAGATGAACCTGCATCAGGCGGCGCGGGCGAAACCCCAAACTCTCATAAAGGGTGATGGCAGGCCGGTTGTCAGGCAGAACGTTGAGAAACGGCACCTTGCCGTCAGCGACAATGCGGCGGCCCATAATCGAGGTGAGGCGTCGCGCGTGCCCTTGGCCCTGATTGTCGGGATGGACGCAAATCGCGCTGATTTCTGTAAATCCTTCCGGCTTCATCCTTTCGCCCGCCAAGGCGGCGAGGCGCCCGTCTGCGCGCACACCGATATAGCTGCCCATTTCCACTGTTCGCCGTGCGAACGGGCCGGGCTTGGTCAGGCTTGTCAGGGCGATCATGTCGTCGACGTCGTCCAGCGTCATAGCCGATGCGTCATCGCCGACATCGGCCGGGTGGAAATCGAAGGCCGCCATTTGCAGGCAGGGAAAGCGCACCACCAGGTCGAGTCCGGGCGGCGCGTCCAACGCGTCCGGCGACCACAAGACGGCCGTATCCCCGTCACTCATGCGCGAAGCCAACACGGGCAGGGCGGAGGGCGCCTCCAGCGCGGCGAACGGCGAGACCTCGGCCGGGTAGCGCAGGACTGGGCCATCACCAATGGCGAGGGCGGCATGGCGGCCCGTCAGGGCGGACCAGGCGGGATTATCGAGTGCGGAGATGTCCATGCCGCGCCCTTTAGCAGAAAGGTTTCGACTCTGCTGCCGGAATCTGGCTCAACAGGCGGGTTGATTGCACCCAAAGGGAGGACATGATGACGCAGGTTCTGAAGGGCGGATGCCAGTGCGGCGCCATCCGTTTCGAAGTCACCGGGCCGCTCGCGGATGCGTCTATTTGTCATTGCCGGATGTGCCAGAAGGCCTTTGGCAATTTTTTCGCGCCGCTGGTCTCGGTTCGCGGCACCGACTTCCGATGGACCCTGGCCGAGCCGGCGCGTTTCCAGAGCTCCAATCTGGTGCAGCGTGGCTTTTGCCCGGCCTGCGGCACGCCCCTGACCTACGAAGCGCCGGACGGCATGGCTGTCGCCATTGGTGCTTTCGATCATCCCGAACGCCTTGAGCCGATCATCCAGTACGGGATTGAAGGCCGTTTGTCCTATCTTGACCGGCTCAATGACTGGCCGCGCCGTACAACGCTTGAGGATATCGAGGCCGCGCCCTTTCTCGACAAGCTGGTCAGCTATCAGTATCCGGACGAAGCCTAGATCCAAGGGCGTCGACAAAAAACTTTGCTATGGGCGAAATTACGGGTTGTTTCGCCTGCGCTAAAGTCTTAGCTGAAAAGCCTGATTGTCCGTCGCTGAAAGCCTGAAAATCTCATGCCTGCCGAGCTTGAATATCCCGATCCCCTGCTGTCCCTCGCGCCCGATACGAAGGTCAATGCCCGCGATGTATTCGACATCGACATCGATATGCAGGTGCCGGCCTTCACGCATCGCGACGCGCACGTGCCGGATATCGATCCGGCCTATCGTTTCGATCCTCAGACGACCCAGGCCATCTGCGCCGGTTTCGCCCATGACCGCCGCGTCATGGTCCAGGGGTTCCACGGCACCGGAAAGTCGACCCATATCGAACAGATCGCCGCGCGTCTTAACTGGCCGCTGGTGCGGGTCAACCTCGACAGCCACGTATCGCGCATCGACCTGATCGGCAAGGATGCCATCGTGTTGAAGGACGGCCAGCAGGTCACCGAATTCCGCGAAGGTATATTGCCTTGGGCCCTGCAACGCCCTGTCGCCCTGGTGTTCGATGAATATGACGCGGGCCGTCCTGACGTGATGTTCGTCATCCAGCGCGTTCTGGAGGCGCAGGGCCGTTTGACTCTGTTGGATCAGAACAAGGTCATCAAGCCCCATCCGTTCTTCCGCCTGTTCTCGACGACCAACACCATCGGGCTGGGTGATACGACCGGGCTTTACCACGGCACGCAGCAGATCAACCAGGGCCAGATGGACCGCTGGTCGCTGGTGACGACGCTCAACTATCTGTCGCACGAAGCGGAGGTCGAGATCGTTCTGGCCAAGGTGCCGGAATTCAATACGCCGGAGCGCAAGTCCATCATCGACGCCATGGTGCGCGTCGCCGACATGTCGCGCTCGGCGTTCGCCAATGGCGATATTTCGACCGTCATGTCGCCGCGGACGGTCATCACCTGGGCGCAGAACACCCTGATCTTCAATAACGACCCTGAACTGGCCTTCCGCCTGTCGTTCCTAAACAAGAGCGATGAACTGGAACGTCACACCCTGGCGGAGTTTTATCAGCGCGCCTTCGGCACCGACGTCAAGGAATCGGCGCTGAAGGTAAAGGTCATCTAGTTTCAGGATGCGCCTTGCGCGCCGTCCTGGCCCCTATCGGCAAGCCTGAGGTCCGGAGCGGTCTTCGTTCCGGCCCGGCTTTTTAAGTTAGACATTCATGGCCCAAAAGCCGACCATCCTGTCCGAACCGTTCAAGAAGGCGCTGATCCATTCGACCCGCGCCCTGGCGGAGGATGCCGAACTCGAAGTCGTGTTCGGTTCGGATGGACCGCGTCTGGATGGCAACAAGATCATCCTCCCGCATCCGCCGCGTGACCTGGCGCCGAAACTGGCTCAGCGCGTGCGCGGCCAGGCTGACCGGCTGGCGCTGAAGGTGGCTCACCACGACGATAGCCTGCATGCGCGTGCGCGACCACGCGACGACATCAGTGCGGACGCCTTTGACGCCTTGGAAGAGGCGCGGCTGGAGGCTATTGGCGCCAGAGCCATGGCAGGGGTGCGCGTCAATCTTCTGGCGGCACAGGAAAACGATCTGGAGCGCTCAGGCCTGTATCGCAAGGAAGATAAGGCGGACATCGGTCTGCCGGAAATCCTGGGCTTGATGGCGCGCGAAGTGGTCACCGGCGATCCGATTCCGAACTCGGTTCAGCGGGTGGTCAACCTTCTGCGGGCAGAGATCGAGGAAAAAACAGGTGACGGTCTCGAAAAGCTGGCCGGCCTTATTCATGATCAGAAGGCTTTCAACCGCCAGGCGCGCTATATCCTGACGGCGCTCGACCTGAAGGACGACAGTCAGGACGCCGAGGACGAAAAGAAGGACGAAGGCGAAGAGGGCGAAAGCGAAGGCGACAGCCCCAAGGAGGACGCGCCCGACACTGACCAGCCCGACGACGGCCAGTCGCAGCAGGACGAACCGGAAGAACAAACGGGACAGGACCAGCCGCAGGAGGGTGAGGACGACTACACCCAGATGCAGGGCGATCCGCAGATGTCGTCCGAATCCTCGACCGACGAAACGCCCGACGGCGAGGCCGGTGAGGCGGAACGTCGCGACATGGACGTGCCCGAGCCCAACGTCAAAAAGGATTATGACGTCTACACCCGCCAGTTCGACGAGATCATTACCGCCGAAGAATTGTGCGACCCTGAGGAACTGGAACGCCTGCGCGGCTTCCTGAACGCGCAATTGGCCAATATGGCCAGTGTGGTGTCGCGTCTGGCCAACCGGTTGCAACGCAAGCTTCTGGCGCAGCAAAGCCGCTCTTGGTCGTTCGATCTTGAGGAAGGCGTGCTCGACGCGTCACGCCTGACCCGCGTCATAATCGACGCCAGCGCGCCGCTCAGCTTCAAGCAGGAAAAGGACACCGAATTCCGCGATACGGTGGTGACCCTTCTGCTCGACAATTCCGGCTCCATGCGCGGGCGACCGATCATGGTGGCCGCCATCTGCGCCGATGTGCTGGCGCGCACCCTTGAACGCTGCGGCGTCAAGGTCGAAATCCTGGGCTTCACCACCAAGGCGTGGAAAGGCGGGCAATCGCGCGAACAGTGGGTGCGATCGGGCAAACCGGCCAATCCCGGGCGCCTCAATGACCTGCGCCACATCATCTACAAGGCGGCGGACAATCCGTGGCGGCGGACGCACAAGAATCTCGGCCTGATGATGCGCGAAGGGCTGCTGAAGGAAAACATCGACGGCGAGGCCTTGCAATGGGCCTATTCGCGTCTCGTCCACCGCCCCGAACAGCGCAAGATTTTGATGGTCATATCGGATGGTGCGCCGGTTGACGATTCGACCCTGTCGGTGAACAGCGGCCATTACCTCGAAAACCACCTGCGCAAGGTGATCGACGACATTCAGACTCAGGCGCGTGTGCAACTGGTGGCCATTGGCATCGGCCACGATGTGACGCGCTATTATAAACGCGCCCTGACCCTGATCGATGTCGAACATTTGGCCGGCGGCCTGATGGACAAGCTGACTGAGCTTTTTGAGGAAAAATGACGTGCAGATAGGGCGCAAGCCATTGGTGGCCATGGTTTCCGGTGTGCTTTTGAGCCTGGTGAGCGCCGCTGTCCAGGCTGAACCGCGGCCTTACCTGGAAAGCCCCACTGTGGCGTTCCGGCCCCTGACGGACGGCGATGTCCGACCGCTGAACCCCAAGGTGCGCTATGTCGGCGCCTATGAATTGGTGGCGACGGGGACGTCTGGGCTGGTCGGACTGTCCGATATTCAGGTGTTCCCTACGGCCGATGGCGTGCAGGCCGAGGCCGTCAGCGATTTCGGTGCCGTCGCCCGCTTTACCCTCAAAGCCGACGGCAAGGGGGGATATCTCGATAGCCCCCTCGAAATTGATCCGTTACGCGATGCGGATGGCAAGACGTTCGACAACAAGTCACTCGCCGATTCGGAGGATCTGGCTTACGATCCGGCGACGGGGCGGCGCTTCGTCTCCTTCGAAGGCGTTCAGCGCGTCATGGCCTATTCGGATTGGCGCGGCCCCGGTGAAACCCTGCCCTTGTCTGGCCTGGCGCTGTTTCCCTCCAATTTCGGTATGGAAGGGCTGACCTATCTGCCTGACGCCAAGGCAGGTGACGCCCTGCTGATCGGCGTCGAGGCGGGGGGATTCTGGCGCTGCGAACTGGCTTCCGATGCCTGCGCGCCCGTCACCGGTCCGGCCGCGCCCGGATTTTTGTACATGCTGACCTCGCTTGCCGTGGTCGATTACGCCGATCCAGTGCGCCGGCATGAGATTTTGGCCCTGTACCGCTACTTCGATCCGCTGACCGGCCCGCGCAACATCTTGCGTCTACTGAAGTATGAGAATAGGGCGCTGACGGTTATTACCGATCTGGTCCGCCCAAAGCCGTACGACAATTATGAAGGCGTGGCCGCCCAGAAAACCGGCGACGGCTACCGTCTCTACCTGATCAGTGACAGTTTGAAGGAAAACGGACGCTCCAAACTGCTTGTCTACGACTGGACACCCTGACGTGTTGGCCGTGCTCGCTCCCGCGGTCGCGGCCGCCCTGGTTATTATGGCGGTTCTGGCGTGGCAGCAGCCGCGTTTGCCTGGGCGGCGCGACATGTCTCTGTGCATGCTGATCGGTGCGGCTTTCTTCCTATACAAGGCCTTTCCCGATGCTCTGGCCTTCGGATTGCCCGTGGTGCTGGTCGGGCCCCTGGTCAGCAATCGCGCCTATCGCGCGGCGTTCGAGACGCGGGCGCGCCCGATGACAATCGACCTGGGGCTTCTTATGGTCATGCTGGTTATGGGGTTCTTAGCCTATGCCGGGCCCCACTGGATGTGGGCGCAATGGGGATTCAGCCTGATCAGTCTATACCTCTTCCTTGAATTGCCGGTGATGGTGTGGCGCGGGCTGCCGGATGATCTGGTCGAAGCGCGCCGTAATGCGCGCCTGTGGATGCTGGGTCTCGGCGCTGTGATCGGGGCGCTGGTCTGTGTCGGAGCCGTCGTGGGGCAGTCGACGACCGCTGTGTCGCTGGGCGCCGCCGCGACCCTGGCTTTGTGCGTTGCTGTGGCGGGCTTCGGTAAGTCCATAGTGGCGACGCTTGCGCCGGTGCAGGCCGAGCCACAGGCGCTTGACGATCGCGAACGCCAGGTGCTGCGGCGGCTGCGGCATCTGATGCGGGAAGAGCAGATATTCCGCGATCCGGGGCTGAGCCTGTCGCGACTGGCGCAGACGCTGGATGTCCCGGAACATCGCCTGCGTCGCGTCATTCATATCGGCGAAGACCAGCGCAATTTCAGCGCCTACCTGAACGCGCTGCGCATTGTGGCCGTTAAGGTCCGGCTCGACTCGGACGAAACTATTCTCGCCCTGGCGCTTGAGGCCGGCTATACCTCGTTGTCGGTTTTCAATCGTGCGTTCAAAGCGACCGAGGGCGTAACGCCGACGGCCTTTCGCGCGGCTCTTACAGCCAGGACCACCCCCAACACCGCAAAGACGGCGGCGGCGGACAGTGAGGCCGGCAAGGCATAGGCTTTGAGGACGGTGCCGAAGGCGACGGACACAAGGGAACCGATCAGGCTGGTCATCTTGTAGGCATGTTCGGCGGGGTTCAGCGCGATGCGCCAGGACAGCGGCCATAGGGTGCGCAGGACGTCCCAGCCACCGTAGGCAACGAGGGCGCCGGCAGAGGGATAGACGAGGCCCGCCGGCCAGTGATAGTGGCCTTCTCCCGCTGCGTACAACATCGCCACGGCTGCTCCGAGCGCCAATATGCCGGTGGCGGGAACCAGATCGGCAGGGCGCCGGCCGCGCGCCTTTAATCTCAGACTGCGCACCCCCGACCAGATATGATAGGTGACCAGAAGGCTGACGCCGATCAGATCGATCCGGCCGCGAAAGACGAAAGCGCCGATCAAGGCACCACCAACGCAAATGCCGACAAAGATGAGGGCTATTCTGCCCACCGCCCGATGCCAGGGCGTGCCTTTAGGCCGGCTGAGTACGGCCAGTCCAATGATGATGGCCAGGCACCCGGCGGTAACATGGACAAGGATGTTCAAGGTATGAAGGTTTGTCATGGGAGGTCTCCTGTGGAGCTTCCCGCATGACAATCCTTATCGCGCCTGTCCGGTGGATTTCAGAAATCCGTCAGGCCTCGCCCCATCTTGGGCCTGATTTTGGGCCCGATTTTTTGCAATAAAAAACCCGGCACGCGGCCGGGTTTTTCATGTGTTCGGATTTAAAGCTGGATTAGGCAGCGGCTTGAGCCAGCTTGTCCTTGATCTGCTTCTTGAGGCGACGGGCGCGGATCGACAGATCGGCATCGTCAGCCTTGATCAGGAAGGCATCAAGGCCGCCACGGAAGTCGAGCGTACGCAGGGCGGCGTTCGAAATCTTCAAGCGGAAGGATTGGCCCAGAGCATCGGACTGCAGGGCGGTTTGACGCAGGCTCGGCAGGAAGCGGCGCTTCGTCTTGATGTTAGAGTGGCTCACGCTGTGGCCGACCATGGGACCGACACCGGTGAGTTCGCAACGACGCGACATGGGATGTACCTTCGGTTAAAACAAATAGGGGAGCGCGTCCGAACGCCTGTCCGTCGCGCGAGAGGCGGTTCTATAGGCAAATGAGGCGACAAGGTCAAGGGCAAAACGGCATTTTTTGCCCCATTCCGCTATCGGTCCAATGTCTTTCGAACCAAGTGCAGGCACGGCGCCCGCATATAAAAAGAGCCTCCCGGCGAAACCGGGAGGCTCTTGATTTCAAACCGTCAGGGCTTAGGCGGCCTTGGTCAGGTTCTTGTTCAGAATGGCGACGGCCGAATCGCGGTCGATCTTTTCGATGGCGGCGACTTCACGAGCCATGCGATCCAGAGCCGATTCGTACAGTTGGCGTTCCGAATAGGATTGTTCCGGCTGGCTTTCCGAACGGTACAGGTCACGAACGACCTCGGCCAGGGAGACCAGGCAACCGGAGTTGATCTTGGCTTCATATTCCTGGGCGCGGCGCGACCACATGGTGCGCTTGATGCGCGCGCGGCCCTTGAGGGTTACGAGCGCTTGCGACATGACGGCTTCCTGGGCGAGGTGACGCAAGCCGGCAACCTTGGCCTTCTTGGTCGGGACGCGCAGGGTCATTTTTTCATGATCAAAGGTAACGACATAGACTTCCAGGGTATAACCGGCCACTTCCTGGGTTTCGATCGCGGCGACCTGGCCCACACCGTGGGCAGGATAAACGACCTTGTCGCCTACGGTGAATTCGTGGCGGGAGGCGGTGAGGGTATCGGACATGGCGAACCTTTCGAGCGGTTAGGGCAGCCCCGGCGGCACTGTCATCCAATAGGCGTCAAGCAGGCTGTCTTCAAACCGGGGAGGGTTGAAGGTAACCAATAAAACGCACGAAATCGTCCGCAAAGAGAAGCTCTCAGGGAAGGAAAAAGTGCGTGTTTCTCAACTAGGACAAGGGTGTCATCCGACCTGCGTCGATGGTGCAAACAAACCCGCCAGAACAGCGGACCTGGAGCACATAAAAACAAACGAAGATTTGCGCGGATCGTGTGGTCTGGGTTCGTCCAAATTGGACAAGAAGCGGGCCGTGCGACTCTTGCAATATGACGTCTATATCACAAATTTACGGCAAAATAAAGGGTGGGTGCGCCGGATCGTTAACACGCCCTACCAAATCAGTCCTATAAGGCAGACAATTGCGGCGTGGAAGGCCGTCACGACATAAAGCTTGTGCATAAAGGCTTTTTTACTGCACTTGTGACGAAAGACCTGGCTGGCCACCAGTCCCAGAGGCCAACCGCCAGCGGCGCATAGCCACAAAAGTGTGGTTTCGCGTATGCGGCGTTTGCCGGCAAGGGCATATTTTTTATCCATCGCCCAGGCATGCCAAGTGGCGAGGTTAACGAGGCATAGGAAGGCGAGCGCGAACAGCCAAAACATGGCCGAAGCAGACAGCCAATCGCTTAAGGGCTACTTACCGTCGCCGGGCTTTTCCGAGAAATATTTCTCGAACTTGCCGGTTTCGCGCTCGAAATCCTCACGGTCGGCGGGCGGCGTGCCTTTTTCGGAGATGTTCGGCCACACGGCGGCGTACTTGGTGTTGATCTCCAGCCACTTGGTGCCTTCGTCCTCGGTGTCCGGCTTGATGGCGTCAACGGGGCACTCCGGTTCGCAAACACCGCAATCGATGCATTCGTCCGGATTGATGACCAGGAAGTTTTCGCCTTCGTAGAAGCAGTCGACCGGACACACTTCCACGCAATCCATGAACTTGCACTTCACGCACGGGTCCATAACGATGTAGGTCATAACGGTCTCAGCCTCGATTACAAACTAGATGTGCGTCATGCTCAGATAAGGCCGCCGTGTCAAGAGTCCGCCGCCGGCGAAACCCGATTTGTTCTAATTCGAGGCATTAGCTGTGGTGTCGGACGTGGCATTGACTGCGCGATAGAGGCTTTGCGCTTCCGAGGCGGGGCCGCGACGGTCGCCTGTATCAACCACGACGATGTCGAAAAGGCGCGTGCCGATGGCGAAGATCAGGTGGTCGTCCGGGCGGATCGCTGCCGATGCCTTTTCGACGCGGCCGACCTTGCCGAACCGTTCCAGGCGGATATGGCCGCTTTCACATGCCTTGGCCGACAGGGCGCGCGTCTTGAAAAAGCGTGCCCGCCACAGCCAGACATCGAGCCGGCAGGAAGAAGAGTCTGTGTGCATGGCGACAGATATTGGAAAGCGGCCGCGAAATGTCAAATGCCTGTTTATGAGCACCACCAGACGATAGGCCATCGGCAACGAAAAAGGGCCGGCCCCTTGCGGAGCCGGCCCTGATTTCAAATCCTTGCGGATTTAGACGTTGGCGAGTTGCTCAGCCGACATCTTACCCGAACGCTGGTCGCGGGCCATCTCGTAAGAGACCTTTTGACCTTCGTTGAGGCTGCGCATGCCTGCGCGCTCAACGGCGCTGATGTGAACGAAAACGTCTTGGCCGCCGTCGCTCGGCTCGATGAAACCAAAACCCTTAGTCGGATTAAACCATTTAACTGTGCCGGTGCTCATAAGTGAACCCTTTCAATGACATATGTATACGCATCCAAACAACATATCCGGATGCCTCTCGCTAAACTTTTGAATGGGATCGCTCGGTGCTCTTTTGGAAAAAGGGCGAAACAAAACGGCAGACAATCATAAATCGATAAGCTCAATATAGAGCCTTTATTGAAAATAGCAAGTTATATTGCGACACCTGAATTTAGGTGCCGCAATATAGAGATATACTATTTTTATTTATACCGCCGCAGTCGTTTGGTAGCCGTCAGTTCTGGCTGCCGAATTTTTCACGCAATACGGCGAAAGGTGAGTAGGGGTTGACGTAGGGCTCGCGCGGCTTCGGCTCATGCGTGGCTTTGTTCGAACGGAATTTACCTTCGCCTTTGCCAGGCCCCGGTTTGCCATGCGCCTTGCCGTCGCGTCGTCCCTTTTCGCCGCGTGGCCGGCCGGACCGCTGCTCGGGCGGCGTGCCTTCGCCCTCTTCGCCTGCCGCCGCAGCTTTCACCGCGCGCGGTTTTTCCCGGCGCGTGTGCCGGGGCGGACGCGGTTCGAACGATTTCTGTCGCCAGCCCACAAGCATTTTCGGCGTGGTCTCTGCGCCGGCATCCGGCACAGCCTCTTCCACCGCGACTTCGGGCTCTTCGGCCGTGACCTCGGCCTGCACATGAGTCTCGGCCACTGGCTCAGTCGGTTGCGATGTTTCGGCGCCTGTAGCCAGGAGTATTTCGGTCCCGGCGCCTTCGGCTGCCTCGACAATTGTTTCGGCGGACGTCTCCGCCGGCGGTTGGCCGGTGGTCTTGGGCGCGGGCGCTTCGATCGGCGGCATCTTCACAAAGCCAAGCGCCTGAAGCAGTTTGTCGCGTTGCTTTTCACCGAGCGACAGGGGCGCGAAGGCGGTTTCGGGCAGGTAGGTCGCGCCCTTCTGCCACAATCCGGCACCCATGATCTTGTCCAGTTGCGACAGGGTTTTCAGCGCGACGGCGCCGTACTCTTCGAGCAGCAACTGACCGCGTTGGCTGTGCTTGCGCTGCCCTTCTCCGGCGCCGAACGCCTGGATCAGGGGACGCAGACGGGGGCTTTGCAGGTCGGGCAGGAACCAGGCGTAGCGGTGACCGGCAACGCCCAGGGCCTTCAGGGCCGCCTTGTCTTCCGGCGTCAATTTCAACGTGTCGTCGCGACGCAGCACGCCGCCATTTTCATAAAGCTGGAACGCGATGGCGCGGACGGCGGGCGATACGGTTTCGGCTTCCGATGCCTGCTTGACCTTGTACAGACTCTTCAGGCCCGATTGCGCCGATTGGCGCACATAGTCGGTCAGGCGTTTGACGGCCCGTTCCGCCAGGGCGGGATGATCGGGGGCGTCGATCAGCTTGAGGCGCGGCGCGAACCAGTCGCTGGGCTCGATGCGCGCTACGGGTTCTTTCTGCCACAGGATATCGTGTCCTTTGATCTGAAAGGCCTTGGACGCACTGTTGCCGAGGTCGCGCAACCGGTCGATCAGGATCGGTTTGACGGCGCGATTGGCCGCCTGGCGCAGCGCCTTGTCGGCGATCAGGCTTTCGCTGCTGCTCGGGCGGAAGCTTAGGCCCTTAATTTCGCCGACCGTGTGGCCTTCGATGATGACGTGGCCTTCGGGGGTAACTTCCGGGCGCGGCACCTCTTCGGCATCGAGCGCCTTCAAAAGGGCGCTGGTCCGGGCATCAACGAAACGCTGCATCAGGGCTTCGTGCAGTTTGTCCGACAGGCGCTCTTCCAGATCGCGCGTGACATCGCGCCAGTGCTCAGTGCGCGCCAGCCAGGCGCCGCGGTTGGCGATGTAGCTCAAGGTGCGCACGCCCGACAGGCGCGACGACAGAGTGTCGATGTCGCCATCCATGTGGTCCAGATCGCGAAGCGCGGTTTCGAACCACTCTTCTTCGATGAAGCCGTCCGGCCGCAGCCGCGACCAGAACAGGTGGGACACCAGTTTCAGATGCTCATCGAAGCCGATCTTGCGGAAGTCCGGCAACTGGCAGGCCTCCCAAAGGGTACGCAGGGTGACCGGATTGCGGATCTTGGCGGAAATCTCTTCGTCCTGGCTCAGCGCGCGCAGGGCTTTTTCGTCCAGCGCCTCCTTGGCCAGGTGCAGGCCGATGACCTGCGATGGCTGGCTCAGGCTTTTCAGCAGGGCTTCCAGCGTCGAAAAATCGAGCTTGTGGTTGCGCCATTGCGCGGCATCAAGCGGTTCGAAGATGTGGTTTTCGACCGCGTGGACCAGGTCTTCGTCCAGTTCATGGCATTCGCCGGTCACGCCGAACGTGCCGTCATTCATGTGTCGTCCGGCGCGGCCGGCGATCTGGCCGATTTCCTGAGCCGTCAGATGGCGGGTATGTTTGCCGTCGAACTTGGTCAGGCCGGAAAAGGCGACATGCTGGATATCCATGTTCAGACCCATGCCGATGGCATCAGTGGCGACCAGGAAGTCAACCTCGCCCTTCTGGAACAGTTCGACCTGGGCATTTCGGGTCTTGGGCGACAGGCTGCCCATGACGACCGCGGCACCACCGCGCTGACGCCGGATCAATTCGGCGATGGCGTAGACCTTTTCGGTCGAAAACGCGACAATGGCGGTGCGCTTGGGCAGACGGGTCAGCTTCTTCGGGCCGGAATAGGTGAGGGCCGACAGCCGCTCACGCATCATCACTTCGGCGCCGGGGAAAAGACGGTGGAACAGGGGCGCGAAGGTCTTGGCCCCCAGGAACAGGGTCTCGAACCGGCCACGCGCATGCAGCAGGCGGTCGGTGAAGACATAGCCACGTTCCGTATCGCCGCAGAGCTGAATTTCATCGACGCACAGGAAATCGACCTGCCGTTCCAACGGCATGGCTTCGACCGTGCAGATGAAATAGGCCGGCAGGCGCGGAATGATCTTTTCCTCGCCGGTGATCAGGGCGACCGCGTTCGGCCCCTTGATCGCCACGACCCGCTCATAGATTTCGCGCGCCAACAGGCGCAGCGGCAGGCCCATCATGCCGGAGCCGTAGGCGCACATGCGTTCGATGGCATAGTGCGTCTTGCCGGTATTGGTCGGGCCGAGCACAGCCATCAGCTTTGCGTCGCTGAGGGTGTGGATGACGGGGCGGGGCGGGGTGGGGGCAGGGTTTGACACGCCGCATAGATAGGCGCGCGGGCGCCGTTTGCAAAGCGCAAATCTCAGTTATGAACGAGGTGTTACCGAAGTGCCGAACGGCGGGGAAACAAACCATGTCCGAATCACTGACATAGCGCGATACCGCTTTTGTTCTCTACCAGATGTGGTGGCCCATTTGTCGATTAACCATATGGGCAAGGTCGATGTGGGCTTATGCACGAAAAAATCTGCGCTGTGCTTCTCATCGCGGGAAGCATTGTGTAAGAGGAGCATATGGCGCAGATGGCCCCTTAGCTCAGCCGGATAGAGCAAGGCTTTCCTAAAGCAGAGGTCGGGGGTTCGAGTCCCTCAGGGGTCGCCA
>NZ_AWGE01000002.1 GCF_000495815.1 Asticcacaulis sp. AC466
GCCGTTTGTCTTAGACAGTCTCAGATTGTCTCGGATTGTATTATAAGGCACTGAAACGATTGAAAATTTGTCGGTATCACTGTCTCGGGTTGTCTCACCAGAACTCGTAGAAGCTCATAGCACCTGTTGGTATTTTGATGGTATCGTGGTATCTACAACGGCAATTTAGCCTCAGGATACCAACACATTGCCGCTAACAGACCTCGCCTGCCGCCGACTCAAGCCTGACGACAGGCCGTATAAAAAGTCGGATGAGAAGGGGCTTTACCTCCTGATTCAGCCGACCGGCTCCAAATTATGGCGGATGGCTTACCGTTTTTCTGGCAAGCAGAAGACACTGGCGTTTGGTGTTTATCCCGACGTGTCTCTTGAAGATGCCCGTGCTCGCCGCGACCAAGCCCGGGCAACACTAAAGGCCGGCGTTGACCCCGGCACGGTGTCGCCCATGCCGGCGGTCACTACCCGCACACCGCTATTCCGGGAGATGGCCTTGCGATGGCAATCGAACATGGTTGCCCGCTGGAAACCTGATCACCAGATACGCGTGGCGCAACGGTTTGAAGATGACGTATTCCCGGCGATCGGGGGAAAGCCGCTTGATCAGATACAGGCGACGGAACTGGTCGGCGTGGTTCGGGCGGTTGAGAAGCGGGGCGCCCTGGACGCCGCGCGCCGCATCAACCAGAACATCAACCGCGTCTTCCGGCTCGCCGTGGCCGAGGGGTACATTGCGGCGAACCCGGCCACTTATGTCGTAGATGTTTTGAAGCCTAAGCCGAGGGTCGAACACCGCAAGATGTTCAAGCCTTCTGATCTGCCGGAATTTTTCGCCCGTCTCAGCCGGTACGACGGAGATCCACTCACACCACTCGCTCTAGAATTTGTCCTGCGAACATTCGTGCGGACCATAGAGGTGCGGTTCGCCACCTGGCCCGAAATCGAAGGCGACCTGTGGCGCATACCCCCGGAGCGCATGAAGATGAATCGGGAGCATCTGGTGCCGTTGCCGCCACAAGTTCAAGCCCTTCTGGGCAGGATGAGAGCGCACGGCAAAGGCAGTAATCTGCTTGCGCCCGGCATCGACGGTCCTATGAGCGAGAACACGCTGCTCTTCGCGTTATATCGCATGGGCTACCATCGCCGCGCCACGGTTCACGGGATGCGGCGCACGGCGTCGACCATCCTCAATGAGAGTGGGCTATGGAACGAGGATTGGGTTGAAATGCAGTTGGCTCATAATGATGGGGACGACGTTCGCGCGGCCTATAATTCGGCGGAATATCTCACCCAACGGATCGCTATGATGCGGTGGTGGAACGACTACCTGGACGGCGTGAAATCGAAAGGATTGTCCGGTGGTGAGGAGGACGACCTTTCAGATTTGTTGAGTTAGCATAATGTGAGGTCGCGCAGGGTGATGCTCCCTCGTCAGTGCGGACTAATCCGCTAAGCCTGAGCCTTCAAAGGGACGCGCCTCACTAAGATGCAATGACCGCCGCGCTTCTTTCCCTATGATCACTTAGGTCCGAGGTACACGACGGTCGGGCGGCGTTGTTCAACTCCCCGATATTTTTACAGCCTTTGGCCTCGGGGTGAGCGGGCCATACGTTTATATAAATCACGTTTAAAGTGATTGTCAAATTTAAATTGCATTGCTATGGTGTCTCAAGTTGTCTTACCGAGGCTTGGGATGTCTGAAGCAGTTTTAACAATCAAAGAAGTGCAGACCCGAACGGGCTATAGTCGTCCGTCCATATATCGTCTCATAAGCGAGGGTCTTTTTCCGAAGCAGGTGGCGTTGAGCACCCGCAAAGTCGTGTGGCGCGAGCGCGATATTGACGCATGGTGGGCTAAAAAAATCGGTGGTGCCTCGGCCGACGATCTTGAGGATCTGCTGGCCTGATGGATGATATCGAAGACCTGTTGAGCGGCAGTCCGGCCCCAGTAAAGCCGACCCGCGAGTTACCCACTGCCAGGCGTGATCGACTGGCCGAGCAGCGCAGGCTATTAGGCGGTGCGAGGGCGTCCGAGCCGACGTACGTTGATGAGCATGAAGCACTGGCCGACCGCCTTAGAGAGCCTGGTGCGCCGCCCATTGATATGCTCAAGCGGTCCATGACGCTCACCAATATCGCGACATTGCTGGGCCGGGAGCCTAGGCGGGTCGTCGGACTACTCAAGAATTGTCCTATCGCAGGCTATGGTTCGATCAACCGGAACGGCGAGCGCACGCCGTTGTACGATCTTAGGGACGCCATCAACTACCTAGCCACGCCGAGCACGAAACACATCGCAGCCTGGATCAAGAGCCAGTCGCCTGCAACCCTGCCGCCGTTCATCAACAAAGCGTTCTGGGAAGCTGAGCGCGTGAAGATGAAGGTGAAGTATGAAGCGGGTGACCTTTGGCATACCGTTCAGTGCCAGAAGGTTTTCGGTGAAACGGCCAAGACGATCAACGAGGCCTTGAAGTTGTGGGTGGAGCGACTTCCCGGCGTGGCGTCTATGTCTACCGAGCAGTACAACGCCTTTCAGGGTTTTGTCCGGGAGCTTCAAAACGAAATCTTCGAATTGATGGTAGCCAAACCGAACGAGCCTCGGATGAGGTCGTATGCGGGCGACATCGAGGACCTGGAAAATGAGGCTGAGATAGCCGGTGACGACCTGGTGGAGGCCGAGTGAGTTTCCAGTTCTTTGACCAGATGCGGGCATTGGCCTTCGAAGCCGCCAGACCCGCCGGTCACATGTCGGTGGTGCAGGCGGGCGAGACGTACCATGTGGTGCAGCCGTCGGGTAAGCACCGCGGGCATTGGTCAAGCGCCCTCACCCCATACTGCAATGAACCGCAAGAGGAACTGACCTCACTAGAGTTTCAGGGAATGGTCTTCGCCGGCCCGGCAAGGTGCGGGAAAGCTCTGGATATCGATACACCTATCGCCACGCCGGAGGGCTGGACCACTATGGGCACCCTGCGCCCTGGCGATACTGTCTTTGGAGCGAATGGGTTGCCCACTGGGGTGACTGCCGTATCACCTATTATGGAAAACCGCGATTGCTATCGCGTGGTTTTTGATGATGGGACGGATATTGTCGCTGATGCAGATCATGACTGGTTTGTACATGATATCTACGGTGCCAAGAGGGGTCACAAGGAAAAAATCCTAAATACTCGACAATTGGCGGAAACCTGGCGAATTGCTAAAGGTGGTGTCAAGTATCGTTGTCGCTACGCGATACCGATGCAGCAATCTTTACAGACACCCGCCAAAACGCTGCCAATTGACCCATACACGTTTGGCGTATGGCTAGGGGATGGGGCCAATCATTCAGGCGTTTTATCTATAAACCTGGATGACGCGCCACATATCGTACGTCGCATCACGTCGGCCGGTTATCGCTGCTCAATTGAATTTGTTCTTGATCGCACTATCGCCGAAATCCGAGTAAAGGGCATTCGCGGCAGAAGTCTCAGATCTGTTTTAATTGACCAGGGACTCGGCGCAAAAGGCAAGGGTAAGCGTATTCCGCATGAGTATCTTCGAGCATCAGTAGAGCAACGTATTGCGCTTCTACAAGGCCTGATGGATACAGATGGTCACGCGCACAAGGCTAATGCTTCCGCTGAATTTTCCACTTCGTTTCCCGATCTGTTTGACGATGTGCGGGAGTTGTTAGTCTCATTAGGCGTGAAACACGGATATGACGTAAAGGACGCTTTCTACACGAAGAATAGTGAACGGATTTACGTTAAGCCTTCATACCGTATCCGTTTTACCCCGCTTTCTCCAGAAGACTGTTTCTCGCTGCCACGTCAAATCGCGCCACTCGTAGCGCGCGGCGTGGCTAAGCCGTCGCAGATCAATCGTCGCTGGATACGAAACATCGAGCCGGTGGAGTCGCGTCCAGTTCGATGCATTCAAGTTGCGGCGAACGACCACCTATTCCTTGCTGGCACGCAAATGGTGCCGACGCACAACTCAGTGATGCTGCCCAATTGGCTCGCCTACGGGGCCAAGGTTGATCCGGCCGACTATCTGATCCTGGGCAGTGCGCAACACGAGGTCCGCAACTGGTCGAAAGGTGACCTCGCCAAGTTCCTACGTCGTTCCCATGACGTTCGGAACATGCTGATTCCCGGTCGGAAGAACGACAACGTTTTCGACAAAGA
Source organism: Asticcacaulis sp. AC466 (assembly GCF_000495815.1). Lineage (GTDB taxonomy): Bacteria > Pseudomonadota > Alphaproteobacteria > Caulobacterales > Caulobacteraceae > Asticcacaulis. The sequence goes on from NZ_AWGE01000002.1 coordinate 4,166, forward strand.
ATTCTTGTCAGGTATGCAGTGGCTATTCATCTGGCCGACGATCGACAATCTGTCCGGTAAGACTTTTCCTCGCCATTGGGCGCTCGACTTCGACCGGATTATTCAGGATGTCGATAAGGAAGGGAATCCCTACGATCTGCTCATGAAGCGGGCGGAAACCTTTATGCGCTTCGGCATGACGGTCGCGGAATCCTCTCCCGGCTTTGACATATCCGATCCAAAGTGGACGCCGCGCACCCCGCACGAGGCACCGCCCACCGAAGGGATATTGAAGCTCTATAATCGCGGTGACCGCCGGCGCTGGAATTGGAAATGCGAACAGTGCTCAGGCGCCTTTGAGCCTTCGTTCAAGCTGTTCGATTTCCCCGGTAAGCACGAGCCTAAACAGGTCTATCACGATCCGATGGACGCGGCTGAGCAGGTCACCCTGGTTTGCCCCATCTGCGGCTATCCGCACACGATGGATATGAAGGACCATCTGAACAGCGGCGGGCGTTGGGTCAAGGAGGGGCAGTTATGGCTGCCGCCGAAGAATGAATTCATCCTTGATCCCCGCTGCAAACTTGTCCGATCAAACATCGCCTCCTTCTGGTTGAAAGGCCCTGCGGCTGCCTTCCAGGATTGGAGCAAGATGGTGACGACATGGCTGACCGCGCAGAAGGAATATGACGAACTGGGCATCGAGACGGCTCTGAAAAAGACCGTCAACACCGACCACGGTGAGCCATACTTGCCCAAGGCGATGATCTCGGATCGCTCGCCCGAAATCCTGATGGCCAAGGCTGAAGACTGGGGCGCGAGCGAGGAATGTCGTTCGGTGCCGCCCTGGGTGCGGTTCCTCGTTGCGACCGTGGACGTACAGGCACGCGGCAATGCGTCGTTTGTATTTCAGGTTCATGGTGTCGACGCGCAAGGCAACATCACCATCATCGACAGCGATAAAATCATTTTCTCAACGCGCAAGGACGAAGAGGGGCGCACGCTTCGAATCGATCCTCAGGCGTTTGCCCTCGATTGGGATGTGCTGATTGATGAGATCATGATGCGGACCTATCCTCTGTCCGACGGTAGCGGGCGTCGGATGGGCATCTATCTGACTGGCTGCGATAGCGGTGGCGCCGAGGGCACAACCCCCAACGCCTACGCTTTTTGGCGCCGGCTGAAAGAACGGCAAGACGGTCTCCATCGCAAGTTTGTCCTGATCAAGGGGAAGGGCGGTAAGGGCGGCAAGGTCGATGCAGCAAAACCCGATAAGCCGGATGAAACCACGCCGTCCACGCGCGTGCTCTGGCCGGACAACAATCAGGGCACCAAGAAATTTGCGGCCGCCCTGGGCGATGTTCCGGTGCTGGAACTGAACCCGTGGATACTGAAAGACATGGCCAGCAACCTCATGCTGCGCCGCATCCGCGAAGACGACAATTCAGAAGGCGGTGGTGCAATACGCTTCCCGACATGGATGCCGGCGTGGTTCTACAATCAGTTGACCAACGAGGTTCGAACTGACCAGGGCTGGCAGAAGATCGGCAGCCGTCGGAACGAAGCCTGGGACTTGCTGTATTACGCGCTCGGTCTGTTGGTGCGTCCGCGTGACTTGTCGCCAAACGCGGCACCGTGGCTGGTCATTCGATATCAACACATCGCGTGGGAAGACCCGCCCTCATGGGCTGATGTGTGGGACAAAAATCCGCTCGTCTGGTCCGAAGGTCGCGCCGAACAGCGAGCCCTCGAACATGTCAAAAAGACAGTCTCCTTCGCGGAACTTGGCGGCAATCTAGCGTGACCCGACTTTCCACTGTGACGTGAAAGTCACATAAAACTTGAAACTGTTGTAAAATCTGCCATAACTCTCCCGTGTTTCTCCAAAACGGGTCCGTGGATTTTATGACGCTTAGCGTTGACGATCTGAATAAGCTTAAAGCTCGGCTTAACGAAGCTGAGAACGCCTATCACGCGCTGATGACCGGCGCTCAGGTCGTGCGGGTCCAGGATCAATCGGGCGAAAGCGTTAGCTATACCGTCGCCAATGCGAGCCGCCTCAAGGGGTATATTGCGGAGCTGCGGGCGCAAATCGCAGGCTCAAGTCTCACAACCCGCACCGGACCTATTCGACCGGTGTTCAGATGAGTTTTGATGCCGAACTTTCCGAACTGCTGAGCGGGCCGGTCTCATCCCTGCCGGTGCCTCAAGCACAGTCGCTCCCCGCCACGTCGGCGGTCATGGCGGGGGGTGGCGCTTACGAGGGAGCGAGCGGTTTCGATCAGCTTGCCTTATGGCAGCCGCCTATCCAGTCGGCGGACGCGGATATCCTTCCTGACAAGGAAGTGCTCGACTCGCGCGTGCTCGATATGCTCCGCAACGACGCCTATGTTGCCGGCGGCCGCACGCTGCACCAGGACAATATCGTCGGCTCAATCTACCTGCTGAATGCCAAGCCCATGACCAAGGTGTTGTGGGGCAAGGACGACGACATCTGGGAAGAAGAGTTCCAGGAGGAAGTCGAAACCAAGTTCATGCTGTGGGCCGAGAGCGCCTTCAACTGGTCGGATGCGCAGGGGACGAAGACGCTGACCGATCAGGTCAGACTAGCCGTTGCTCTGGCTCTGGCGTCCGGTGAAGTTCTCGCGACCGCAGAGTGGAAACCGAACGACGGCAGACCGTACCGCACGGCGGTGCAGATGGTCGATACCGCCCGTTTGTGTGATCCACCCAACACCTGGACGAATAAGCGCCGCATTCGCGGGGGTGTCGAACAGAATCAGGATGGCGAGCCCATAGCCTACCATATCCGCATGGGCGATCCGATGGATTACGCGCTGCCCGGATATTATCAGTGGCGCCGCGTCATGGCGCGGAAGCCATGGGGCCGTCCTCAGGTTCTTCATATTTTCGATCAGATACGCGCCGAGCAGTCGCGCGGTGTGTCGTCGATGGTCGCGGCATTGCAGGAAATGAAGATGCTGAAGTCGTTCCGCAAGGTCGAACTTCAGCGCGCCGTCCTGGCGGCCACCTACGCCGCCTCGATCGAAAGCGAATTGCCTGACGGTGACGTGTTCACGCTCCTCGGTGGCAACCAGGGCACCGGAAACCCCGTCATCGACTACCAGATGCAGTTCCTGAACATGATGCAGGACTTCGTTGGCGGCGCAAAGAACCTCGATATCAATGGCGCGAAGATTCCGATCCTGCCGGCCGGCGTAAAATTGAACCTCAAGAACCCCGGCGCGGATTCGCCAGCCGGTGACAAGTTCGAGATGTCGGCCCTGCGCTATGTCGCTTCGGTTCTCGGTGTCTCCTACGAACAGCTATCGCGGGACTATACCAACACCAATTATTCGTCGGCTCGCGCGTCTCGCGGCGAGACCGAAAAGCACATGGCCTCCCGCAAGAAGAAGGTGGCCGACGGTTACGCCAACTTCCTTTACGGCCTGTGGCTCGAAGAAGCGATCAACCAGAATTCGCTGGAATGTCTGAAGCGCAAGAATGTGCCCGCCTATTACGATGGGCTGAACCGCGAGGCGTATACGTCGTGCGACTGGCTGGGTGCTGGTGCAGGTCTGATCGATCCGCTTAAGGAAATTCAGGCCTATGTGCTCGCACTGAACAATAAGATCGGCACCCGTGAGCGTGTCATCGCACGCCTTTACGGATCGGATTGGCGCCGTGAGTTGCGCCAGATTTCACGCGAAGAAGCGGCCTATGCCAAGGCCGGTATCGATCTGCAACCAACTGCCAATCAGGACATGCAGAACGCGCTGAGCGGTTCCCCGGCCAAGCGCGGCGCGACCTCGGCGGCGCTTGATCGCGCGATGATCGAGCAAATCGTAGCTGACATTATGGAGAGCCGCTCATGACCAACCGTTATGTGGCGGCATTCCAAGACCATCAGCCGGCGATCATCTCGGCGTCCGGTCGTGCGCAGTTCGAAATGTGCATGACGCGCCTGGCCGCAGCCCTGCCTGAGATCGAAGAAAAGATGGCGGCCCGGGCCGACGACTCCGATTGGTGGGGTGCGGACGATGACCGCTGGATGCGGTTCATCCGTCCCTATGTCGTCAAGGACGGTGTTTTGCAAATCCCGGTCAAGGGCGTGCTTCTGCATGACTTCCCGTACCAGTTCAGCAGCTACGCCACAGGATACGACTATATCTGGCGGGCCTTTGAGCGCGGCATGGGCGACCTGAATGTCAAGGGTATTGCCCTCGTGGTCGATAGCCCGGGCGGCATGGTCGCAGGCTGCTTTGAGATGGTGGACAAGATGTTCGCCATGCGCGGCAAAAAGCCGATCGAAGGCTTTGCCAGTGAGAGCGCCTACAGCGCGGCGTACGCTACGATCAGCGTGGCCGACCGCATCACCGTCACGCGTACAGGCGGCGTAGGCTCCATCGGCGTAGTCACCTCACACGTCGATATTTCGCAGATGATGAAGGAGTTCGGCTGGGTCGTCACCTTCATCTACGCCGGCAAACACAAGGTCGATGGCAACGCCTACGAGGCGCTGTCCGACGACGTAAAGGCGCGCATCCAGGCACGCATCAACGATCTCTACGGCATCTTTGTTCAGACCGTAGCCCGAAATCGGGGGCTCGACGAGAAGGCGGTTCGGGACACCGAAGCGCTGACCTACGGCGCCCCTGAATCCCTGTCAGTCGGACTGGCCGATGCAATCGGCGCGTTCGATGACGCCCTGGCTGATTTCACGGCCAGCCTTAACCTCAATGAAGGAGATGAGACCATGGCCGATATCACTCAGGCCCAACTCGATGAAGCTGTCGCCACTGCCCGTGCCGACGGCGTGACTGCTGGCAAGGCCGAAGGCCATGCTGCCGGTTTGAAGGAAGGCGCGACGGCCGAACGTACGCGCATCAACGGGATTCTGGCAACCGACGTGGCGAAGGCCCGTCCGAAGGCCGCCCTTTCGACGGCCCTTAAGACCGACATGTCGGTCGAAGCTGCCACGGCATTCCTGGCTGACTTCGATGAAGAAAAGCCCGTCGCCACAGCCGACGAGAAGCCCGCAGGCGCGGGTGCGCCGGCCGGCATGATGGAAAGCGCCATGAGCAACTCCGAGAATCCCAATGTTGGGACGGGTGGCGGGGGTGACGAGAACGCATCTTCGCTGAGCGATCCGAAGAGCATTCTCGCTCTGGCCTCCGCTGTCGGCCTCAAGGGCTACGCGACTAAGAAGTAATCAGCCAGCACGGAAGGACCAAGTCTCATGGCTACCATCAATTCCTCTTATAAGAATGCCGATGTTCGCGGTGTCCCGGCGTTTGAAACCCTGGACACGATCATCGATTCGAACCTGGTTGCCGGTGCCGAGCCGCGCATTCAGGAACCCGTTCGTCTGCTCCTGGCAGACAACCAGACGCTGGCTCAGTTTACCGTTGTTGGTCTCGACAGCACCGGCAAACTGGTCAAGGCCACATACAACGCCACATTGGCCAGCGCTATTGTCCCTATCGGCGTAATGGCCCATGGCGCGACATCCGGCACGTCGAACACCACCAAGTACGGCGAAGTCTGGCTGACCGGTTGCTACAACGCCGGGTCCGATGACGCCGGCACCGACAGTCCGCTCATCTGGGATGCTTCGTTCGATACTCTTGCCAAGAAGACGACCTGGCAAGGTGTGATCGGCAAGCCGAGCCTCCTGTTCCGCTCCCGCCTCGGCGGAAATGCGTCCTAACTTTCACTTTTAACGGGAAACTCACATAATGGCTAATCCCTATGAACTCTGGCAAACACGCCAACTGCTCGGCGTTTTCCGCGACTCGCGGCCGGAAAACTGGTACTTCGGGCAGTTCTTCACCAATGCCATGCGCTCTACTAGCGAATGGATCGACTTCGAAAAGCTGCCTATCCGGTCGCGCGAACTGGCGCCCTTCGTTAAACCGATGGGCCGCGGTGAAGGCGTCTTCACCGACAAGGTTACGGGCTATCGCTTTAAGCCGGCCAACGTGGTCGTGGAAGATGCGGTTGACCCGCTGCGTCCGCTGACCTACCAGCCCGGTATCGACGCTTCGACGGTCCAGCCGTCGCAATTGACGCCGATGCAACGGCTCGCGCTCATCAAGCTCAATATGATGAACGAGATGCAGCTTGCCGTCGAACGCCGTTGGGAATGGATGCGCGCTCGTGCCGTCATCGACGCCGCGGTCACCTGTACCTACAAGGACGGCACGTCGGTCGTCGTCGACTTCCAACGCGCCCCCGGTCAAACCGAAGTTCTCGGTTCCGGTAGCCGCTGGGGCGATTCCGGCGTGTCCGTGCTCGGCCATATCCAGAACATCATGGATACGGTGAACAATGCGGCTTTCGGCGGCCTGATCGACCGTATCACCATGGGCGGCGGCGTTGCTTCGGTCGTTCGTCAAAACGATGAAATCCTGGCGCATATGGACCTGACCATCAAGGGTGGCGTTCATACGGTCGACCGGGGGCTGGCATCCACCGACAAGATCTACAAGTTCGGTGAACTCTTTGTCGGCGGCGCCTCTGGCCACCGCATTGAACTGTGGGTCAATAACGAGACCTACACCGTCAAGGGCACGCAAACGCGCTACCTGGCAAACAACGCCATCATTGCCACGGCCAGCCCACAGTCGATCAACGGCTACGAGTGCTACGGCATGATCGTCGACAAGGATGCTGAATATCAGGCCTTGCCCATGTTCCCCAAGAACTTCGAAACGGGCGAGCGCGTGAAGGTCGAAAACCTGTCGATCGAGTCCGCTCCGATCTTCGTCCCGATCAACCCGAACGCAACCTACAAGGCAACCGTCCTGGCCTGATCCGAATAGGGCGGCGGTTTTGGCCGTCGCCCGTCACCGCCCAAAGAGGAATTTCACCATGTCCAAACCATATATTGCCGTCAACCGCGTTTCGTACGGCGGCACATCCTACGAACCCGGCAGCTTCGTCTTTCCGACGGGCACCGACGAAGCTCTGTTCACGAAGCACAGGGCAATCCGCGAACTCACCGAAGAAGAGTTCGCCCTTCATCAACGTACGACGGGCCTTGTTCTGGCGGATCAACCGGTCGCCAACGGTCACCCGGAAGTCTCGGAAGCTCCGCAAACGGTTGCCGTCGAGACGGCGACTGGCGTTGCCGACCCCGATCTGGATCACGCGCCCGCCGCCGAGATCAATCCCAACGACACCGACCGTGGTGACGACGGCTTGGGATTGATGACGAACGCCCAGTTGAAGGCCCTTGCTGAGGCGGAACAAATCGACCTCGGCACCGCCACCAATAAAGCAGGCTTCGTTGCTGCGATCCGTGCAGCCCGTGGCGTCCCGACTGCGCCGGCAGCCGCCGACGAAGACCTGCTCACTTAAGCAACGCACTCAAAAGGACTAGCAAATGAGCGAAACAGTGAAAGCCGTTGTCACCGGCCAACATACTATTGAATACATCACGGGGACGGGTGACAACCGCGTGGAAGTTACGGCGACGGCCGCCGACGGCGTAATCGAATTGTCCAAGACACAGTTCGACGAATTGGAAGCCCTGGGTTCGGTCCGCAAGGCCTCGTCTGACGATAAGCCGACCGGTCCGTCCAAGGCGGCTGAACCTGCCAAGCCGGAAGCGGCTACCAAGTAATGGTCAACTGGCGCCAAGCTAAGCGCAAGATGCGGCGGGACGTTCATCTCGTGATGGGCGTCCCGGCGTTGCTGCTTGCCAGTGTGACGGCGACATCCGGTATCGCGATCACCATCCGCGGGCCGCACCATAAGCGGGAAATGAACTTGGTGGGAAATTCACCGACTGGCGAGGGATGGGCGCAGCGCGAGGATACGCAGCCGCGCTTGATCTTTGACCGGTTGGAGTTGGAATCGAAGAACCTGAGACTGCTTCCGAACGTCGTCATTTCGGTAGAGCCGGGCGAGGCCTACCAGATCGCGGTTACAAGGCCGCGCGATGACGAGTGGATCATTGCCGAAGTCGAGCCTTTGACTGCCGATGAGGTGCTTGGGCTGCCTGTTCCGGAGGCGATGTGATGGAAATCAATATCGTTGCCGTAGAAGGACTGAGCGGTCTGCTCGACGACCTGGATCATATTCCCGAGACACAGCGTCAGGCGGCGGTCGCAGCTATCAATAAGACGGCTGATCGCACGCGCACCCAAGCCAGCAGGCTCATGCGAAACCAGGTCGACTTCAAGGCGTCGTACCTGGACGAACGTCTTAAGGTGACGAAGTACGCACGCGGCCGCGATCTAACCGCTGTCATCCGTGGCCGTGACCGGCCCACCTCGCTCGCCCGCTTTATTACACATGTGAGCAAGGGAAAGGGTGTTGCGGTGGCAGTCAAACCGGGAGTGGCCCGGTTTATCAAGCGCTCATTCATCTTCAAAGGCGGGACCAATCAGCAGAACCGGCTCCTGGCCGTTCGCACCGATGGTGGCAAGCCGGCCGGTGCCTATAAGCCAATTCGCCTCACGGATAAGCTCTGGCTGATCTACGGACCCTCGATAGATCAGGTGTTCAGGGTAGTGCGCGACGACGTTGCGCCGGCAGCAGCCGAATACCTGGAAACCGAGTTCAACCGCATCATGGATGCCGAGGTGTTCAAATGAGCCTCGAGCCTTTTCGACTGCGCGTTCTTAAGGCCGTCTGCGCGACAATCAAAACGGTAACCCCGACGAACGGCTACATAAATGACCTCGCTGACAAGATCGAGACGATCAATGGTCAGGCGACAGTCACCGCAAAGGTCTTCCGTGGTCGCGAGCTGTTTGGCGACTCCGATCCGCTGCCTATGGTCAGTGTTCTGGAACATCCTCGCGCCCTCGACGCTTTGCTGGCGCCGGACGGTGGCCAGGACCGAGTGGGCGAATGGGACTTGCTCATTCAGGGCTTCGTCAAGGACGACAAGGAAAATCCGACCGATCCCGCGCACGTTTTGGCGGCAGAGGTAGTCAAAGCACTGGCCGCAGAAACCGAGCGAAAACTCGATGGTGCGCTGTCGCGGGGGCGGAACTTGTTCGGTCTCGGCTACCAGGAACCGTGCGTTTTCAAGATGGCGATCGGGTCACCGATCGTCCGACCCGCAGACGGTGTGAACTCTAGCCAGGCCTTTTTCTGGCTCACCCTGACGCTAACCCTCGTCGAGGACCAGGAAAAGCCTTTCGCTGTTCCAAATCTCACGTTATAAGTGAAAATCCCTTAAGGAGTGTCAAATGGCAGTCAATCAAACAAAGCAGCATACCTACGGGTCGGGCGAAGTCTATTTCGCTCGGTTCAAGAGCGGAACCCAGATTCCTGAGGCTCGTCGCTATCTCGGCAACACCACGAATCTCAGTTTCAGCACGGCTATCGAGAAACTTGAGCATTTCGATAGCGACCATGGTGTGAAGGAAAAGGACGACTCGATCACCACGTCGACGACTATGACGGGCACGACCGAAACCGATAACGTCAACCAGGAAAACG
>NZ_AWGE01000003.1 GCF_000495815.1 Asticcacaulis sp. AC466
CACCACAGCATCGGCTACGGCTGTTGCCGACACGATTACCGCAATCAAGTTCGGCACCTATCAACTGGGCGCGAACGACACCACCCGGCCCACCGGCTATCGGAACATCGCTACGGTCGTCGTAAAGGATACTGTCGGCGGCACAACGACCTACGTGGCCGGCGTCGACTACGTTATCGATTCGATCCGTGGCACGATTACCTTTATCGAAGGCGGCACGATCACCGAGGGGAACCCGGCCTACATCACATACAACGTTGGCGTTTCGACCCGTACGCAGGTCGTGTCCAGCAACGATGTCATCGAAGGGGCGCTGTGGTTCAAGGCTTTCAACCCGAAGGGGCCGAAGATCGACTACTTCATGCCGTACGTCTCTCTGGCACCGGACGGCGATTTCGCGCTCAAGGGCGATGACTGGCTGAAAATTACTTACTCGCTGGATGTTCAGCGCAAAGGTGGTCTGGCCCGCGTTTATGCGGATGGCCAGGCTGTCGCAGCTTAAGGCGAGGTCAAAGGGATGAGCCTCAAAGCTATTGCGCTGCAAACTCAAGGACGGGTTGAAATCAAGGGCGTAGATCCGATCACGGTCTATGGCCTAAGCCCGTCCGATATTATCGGTCTGATTGATCGTAACCGGGCGTCGGCCGACAAAATGTTTGCCGACGTGTCCGGCGACAAGACCAATGTCCTCCTGACCAATCCGTCAGCTATGGCCGGCAAACTCTTCAAGGATGCGCCGACACTCGTGGCCGACGCTATCGCCGTCGCGACCCGCAATCCGACCGAGATTGAGGAGGCGAGAGACCTGCCAGTCGGTCTTCAGATCAAACTGATCGAGGAAATCCTGAGGGTCACTGCGTTCGTGGAGGGCGGCCTGGGGGAGCTATTGGAGATCGTCATCGGCGCAATGCGCGAGGGAACAAGCGTCGTCAAACAACTGAAGAGCGTCCCACGCTTTCAGGATGGATCGCCGGAGTCCGAAGGCAAGTAAGCCTTTTGCTCGCGAACGGACATACCGACGCTCAGTTCTATCCATTGTGCCGGGTTTGGGAAGAAGCGGCAATCGTCGTCGAGCGGGAAAATTCCCGGATCAAGACGGACGCCATTCTCACCAACCAGGCGGTCTCAACAGCAATCGCGACAGCCTTCGGCAACAATCGGGCGCAGAAAAACTTCCAAAAACTTCTAGACGAAATGAGTGACGCAGATGGCTAATCGAGAAAGGGACGTATCGCTAGTCATTCGTGCGAAAGAGCAATCCACGAAGGCGATCGCCGCTGTCGAAGATGCACTCAACGATCTCAAGAAGGCCCAGGAGTCATTCGGCGCGTCCGCGACCAAGGGCAGCAGCCTGGTCGAGCGTCTCAAGGCTTCATACTCAAACCTTGGCAAAGAACTCAGAAGCCTGGCCGCTCTCGACAAGGTTGCCGTCAATATGGACAAGGCGGCCGGTGCCGTCGGCCGTCTTGATGCTGAAGTCAAAGCGACTGCCGCTAGCCAGGTGCAACTGAGTGAAGCGGTCTCGGCGGCAGCCGCCAATACGGCCCGACTCAAAGCTGCCGCAGATGAAGCCGGCGCGGCCTATGCGCGCCAGCGCGCCGTAATCGCAGGGCTGACGGCAGAGCAGAAGAAGGAAAAGGACACGGTAGATGCGTTGCGTGCATCCCGTGACAATCTGAAAAAAACTTTTGCCGCCGCAACCTCCGCAGCTGATCAGGCGCAGCGCGCCGAGGGCGACCTGAATAAGCAATTGAGCCGCAGTCAGGCCGTTCTCAACGACCAGCAGCAAGCACTGGCCGAAGCCAATGCGGAACTATCTCAGATCGCAACACTGGCCGGTAAGGCATCCGCCGCGCTGGGCGGCGTTGAGGCTACACAGAGCGCCGTTGCGCGCGCGTCTGCCCGGGCAACGGCGGAAATGGAGCGCACAGCGGCGGCGCTCCAACAGGTCAAGAGCGCTTCTGGTGACCGGCGTCTTTTACAAGGCGGCAATGTCCTCACAGACGACAGCCGCACCAATGCCGTCCAGGCCCTGAAAGTCTATCGTGAAGCCGAAGCCGAACTGGCGCGCCTCGCTTCGGTGATGGAGTCGGCGGGGCAGGTTAGTGAAGAAATGCGCCGTGATTTCGATCTGGCATCGGCAGCGGCGGCAAAGTCGGCGGATGATTATCGCCGGATGCGCGATGCGCTCAATGAGGCTACCGCTGCCCGTCGGGCGGCGAAAGCGTCAGGTGCGGCGACCTCAACGTCGAGCGCATCTGGCGGCACGACGAGCGGTGCCGGTATTTCGGGTGTGCCAACGGCCGTACCGAACTCAATGCGCGAGGCTACCGTCGCGGGCAATGCGCTGCGCGATGCGTTCAAGGGAATTTATGGTGAATCCCGTACCGCCATGAACCTGTTCCAGCGGATGCGTGGCGAAATCCTGTCGCTGACGGCCAGTTTTGTCGGACTCTATGCGGCTATCGAAGGTGTGCGCTCGGTCATCGATACGGCAATAAAGTATCAGGCGACCTTCAATAGCTTGATGGTCGTCACGGGCGGAAACTCGTCGAAGGCCCGGGCGGAGATGGAATATCTTCAGGCTGAGGCTGCTCGACTGGGTATCTCTTTCACCACGCTCGCCACAAACTACGCAACCTTCGCGGACGCGGCGCAGGGTGCAAATCTGTCCATGAACGATACGCGCCGCGTGTTTAAGGCGATCTCCGAAGCCGGCGTTGTAATGAACGTGTCCGTTGAGGATATGCAGGGCATTTTCAAGGCCCTTGGCCAGATCATGTCGAAGGGTAAGGTTCAGGCCGAAGAACTGCGTGGTCAGTTAGGTGACCGGATGACCGGTGCCTTCCGATTGATGTCGCAAGCCCTGGGTGTCACGACCGGACAACTCGACAAGATGTTGCAGCAAGGACAGGTTCTTGCCGACCGGTCCACAATCGTCAATTTTGCCGACACCGTGAGCGCGCGCTATGGAAAGCAGCTTCCCGAGGCCCTGCAGGGCGCAAATGCGGAAATTGGGCGCTTCCAGAACAATTTGGTGCAGGCACAAAAGAACGTGGCCGACGCCGGTTTCCTCGACGCCTTTATCGCGAGCCTGAGGAAGCTCAACGAGTGGTTCCAGTCTGACGATGGCAAACGGTTCTTTGAGGGCATAGGGATCGCGCTTGGAAAGCTCGTCACCGTCCTGCCACCTGTTATCGAGAATATCGGGGCTATCGTTTCGCTATTCCAGGTGTTCGCCGGTCTAAAGTTGGCGCAAGTTTTGCTGAGCCTGACGCCGGCATTCCTCTCGGTGGGCAGTTCTGTCGCCGGAATGCGCACGGCGTTCCTGGCGGCGCGCGCCGAAGTCATGGCAATGACGGTTGCCATGCAAATCAATAGTATCGCGGCGACGGGCGCGGCGCGGGTCGGCTACGCAGCAGCCACGGCAGGCTTGCTGACCTTCCGTGGGGCGATTGCTGCCACCATAGCCGGGGTCCGGGCGCTTACGGTGGCCATCGCTGCAAACCCCATCGGACTGTTGATCACCGGTCTGTCGGTGCTGGCGTCGTTCATTCTGCCCGGGATGCTCACCTCGACAGACAAATTGTCGGAAGCTCTGAACACGCAAAACGACATCATGGAGAAGGTGCGGGCAGCCTACGCCAAAGGCGCCGACTCTCTTGTCGAGTTCAAAAAGAACCTGGACGGTGTAAGCGAGTCCACGATTATCGTGGAACTGGCTAAGGTGCAGAAGGCCTTTGCCGACTTACAAGACCAGGCGCGTAAGCCTTTTGCCGACGACAATCTGGCGCACGTGTTCACTGGCTTTTCCGATGACTTGGTTAAGGTCCGGCAAAAGCTTTATCTGGTGACTGATGCATTCCAGAACAATCGCATCTCGGCCGAGGACTATCTGAAACAGGTCGACGATCTGGTCGCGGCCAACCCCCGACTGGTCAGCGAGAACAGCAAACTGATTGATGGCCTTCGGGAAACGGCAAAGAAGGCTGTAGACGCCCAGAAGAAGACTGAGGTCTACCAAGGCTTGCTGGCCTACCTGCGCGGCACGGCAACAGATGCACAGCAAGCTTTACTTGGTTTTGCCGATGCGGCCGATACGGCCAACGCCTCGCTGACTACAACCTCGATTGATGCGTATGCCCAATCTCTGCGGGCATTGCGTGATTCCGTTCCCAGTCTTAAGGCCTTCGATGACTACCAGTCAAAACAAGCGACAGCGCTCAAGGACTATAAGGATAAGGTTCAGGAACTTTGGGGGAGGGACAACCCGCTATCGGCACGACTGTTAGACCCAAGTAACGCCGGCGAACTCGCGAAGTTGTTTGGGCCGAGCAAACTAGCCAAATTGCAAGAGTTGGTCACCACCTTCTCCCAAGCGCAGGCCGCGTTTACCGATACGTTCCAGAAGTCGATGACCTCGACCATCGACACCTATCTGGAAAAGGTAGCCCGCATCGAGTCGGGCGGTAAAAATCTAGGTCGCCATGGCACGGCTTCAACAGCGTCCGGACTCTACGGCTTTACAGATCGCACGTTCGAGAACTCTCTTAAGACGTTCTTCCCGCAGGTATATGCTGCGATCGATAAGGCGACATTGGACGCCTATAAGCGCGATCCCGCTTGGCAGAAGAAACTGGCGGAAGCGCTGACGCAGGAAATCGACGCGGCTCTGCGCACGGCAAAGCTGCCGGCGACCGATGCCAACCGTTACCTCGCGCATCTCCTGGGCGCACCTGATGCGATCAAAGTGTTGCAAGCCAATCCGACGACACCACTGGCCGGATTGATCGGGAAGGACTCCGTCAAAGCCAACCCGAAACTCATGGGTGGTAATGCGACGGCTGGGTCGATCATTGGCTACGCGAATACCAAGATCAACGGTGCTTCGGTTGCTGCGAATAGCGGTCTGAGTGCAGAGGATGCGAAACTGGCCAATGATCGGGCCGAAGCGCAGCGGAAGTTCAATGAGCAGTTGGCGGCCGAGGCCGCACAGCGGACGGCGATTGTCGATTCCGAAGGGCTTGCCTACGCGCAACAGAAGGCAGTCGCCGCCGCCCAAAAGCAAGCCGACGAACAGCACTTGGTTCTCAGTAAGGCACAGATTGAAGAAATCAATACGTCGGTAGCGGCAGAATACAAGCGCGTTAAGGCGTCGGAAGCTCAGAAGCAGATCATGCAGGCGCAAGCCGAACTGGCCAGTGCGACTAACAGAATTGAAACGGAATCCGAATTCATCGCCCGTAAGGCGCGCGAGGATAAGATTGACCTGCTGACCGAAGAGGGACGGAAGTGGGAAGAGATACAAAAACAAATCTACGCCGTCACAAAGGCTGAACATGACCGGTCGCAGTTCGATAATGGCGTTTCGACGCTTCAGAGCCGCCAGCGTTCAATTCTAGACCAGATCGGTATCGCGCGGGACAACGGCGATGCTGCACAGGTGAAATTGCTTAAAGAGCAACTAGCGCAGACTAATGCCGCACTGGTCGCAGCGACCGAGGCATCTTTAGCCTTCTACCGGGCGCTTGATCCGGCAACCAACCCCAATGCGGCCGGTGCTATCGCAAACCTGGAAGGCCTGAAACAACAGACGCTGGCGTATCGCGATGATACGGCGGTGACGGCATCGCAGGTGAATGACCAATTTGCGCAAGCGGCGACCGGAGGGTTGGACTCGTTCATTCAGAAAGTGATGGATGGACGGGCCGTCATCAAATCTCTGGGCGAATCTTTGCGCCAATCGGCAGCGGACATTCTCACGTGGATAGCCAAGCTGATCGAGCAAGCCGCCATCCTAAAGGCGCTCGAAAAGACGCCTATTGGAAAATATGTTTCCGGCGCCATCAATTCATTGAATGGCGTCGGCATGAAGAGTGCTGCTGACGATCTAAAGCAAGCCGGACTCGTTGTCGGCGGCGCGGCGGCGGCGATTACAGCCAGTGCGCTCGCTCTGAAATCGGCGGGTGCTGCCCTGGGCGGAGCCGGTGCCGGTGGCGCACAGGGCGGGTCCAGTACTTTAGCGGCAATCCTCACGTCGATCTTTACCCGTAAGGCCCCAGTTCATCACCGGGGCGGCGTCGTCGGCGCAGGGACTGCACCTACTCGCAATGTGTTCGCAAGTGCCTTCGCCAATGCGGCTCGCTATCACGGCGGAGGCGTGGCCGGTTTGAAACCCGATGAAGTGCCAGCCATCCTGCAACGCGGCGAAGTCGTATTTACTAAGGGGCAGATGTCAGCACTGGGCGGGGCGGGTGCTGCCAGCAAGGCGGTTGAACTCAAAAACGTCAACGTGTTCGACGCTTCGGATATGCTTGCCCACGCACTGGCAGATACCGCCGGCCAACAGGTCCTGATGAACTATATCAATCAGAACCGCACGAGCATTAAGGGGGTGCTGCGATGAGCGCTGCCCTGTGGACATTCGTCCCGAACTGGAAGAACAGCTTTTCAGTTACCCGGAAATTCAGCACGGATATCCTGACCAGTGAAAACGGACAGGAGCAACGACGCGCAATTGTCACGACGCCGCGGCGTTCGTACGAATTCACCCTCCTGGAATGGGGTAAGGCGTTTCAGCGTCTGAAGCACATCCTCCAAATGCGTCAGAACCAGCCGGTCATCTTTCCCGATAGTGTGAGACTGACTCGCCTGGCATCAGATGCCGTCGTAAACGGCGCGGCTATTTCCGTGACAGATGTACCGCGTTGGCTTCGGGCCGGAGCCACGATTGTTATCGGAGATCGTGACACGCGTGAAGCCATGCAGGTCCTGAGCGTCGTCGGTTCGTCGGTCAACCTCACTGAATCGCTGGTTTTTGCCCACCGTCAGAATGAGCGTGTGTATTTTGGCGTCACGGGTCTGTTTGACGCCCAGTTGTCGAGCACCCGGCACACCAATACTGTGAACGAGACGCCCATCGCTTTTGAGCAGATGCCTCTATCAGAGGCATACGTCAGTCCCGACACAGGCGATCTGACGTTCAACGGCCGCGAAGTATTCATTCACAAGCCAGACCGTCGGGTCGACCCAACGGTAACGAGCAATCATCCGGTCACCCGTCTTGACTACGGGCAGGGTGCGATTGCTTTAAAGCGGCTTATTACGTGGGGCATCCGCACTACCCAGGCGACCTACCTTAAGCGCACAGCGGCCGACATGCAGGCCATCGAGGATTTCTTCGAACGTCAGCTTGGCAGGCAGGGTGAATTTTATGCGCCCACCTGGGAAGAGGATCTGACGCTCGCCGCCGTGACGCCGCCATACGGCGTGAACATGATTATCGAAGGGCGGCTGGTCTACGATCTGTATGCCAACAACGGTGTGTATCGCAGCCTCTACGTGCGGCTAAACGATGGCCGGTCGGCAATGAAGCTAATCGATAGTTTCGGCCTGTCCGGGGCGAACACAGTCATCCAGGTCACAACGGGCTTCCCCTTCGAACTGCAACCGGCGGCTATCGATATGATCTGCTGGATGCCCGTTTGCCGGTTTGCGACGGATGCCATGACGACCGAGTGGATTACCGATCAGGTGGCCCAGACCCAACTATCTTTCCAAACGCTGCCCGCGCTGAGCCCGGAGGCCTGACATGAGCCTGAACGCCATGGAGAACAGCCGATATAAAGGCAAGCCGATCAATCTTTACCTGTTTACCTTCGGGGACGGGCCGAATGACTATTACGGCTACACCACGGCCGACACGCAGATCATCTATGGCGGTCATGTTTTTGAAACCATGCCCATAACCCGCGATAGCGTGACGGCCAGTGGTAAGCTCGACAAGGCCGAGATGACCGTAAAGACGGATGTGGTGACGGGCGCAGCGAGGCTATTCGCCAACTGGGCGCCATCATCCGTCGTGCAGTTGACCATCTTTCAGGGCCATGCAGGCGATCTGAATTTTCAGGTCTGTTGGGCCGGCCGCATCACAAGCGTATCGCGCGCCAACGGCGAAGTATCATTCGGAGCCGAGCCGGTTACAACATCCCTTAGCCGTCTGGGGTTGCGGCGGAATTATCAGTACGGCTGTCCCCACGTTCTGTACGGTCACGGCTGCTTTGCGAGCGAGGCCGCCGGCACGGTGACTGCCACGGTCTCAGCCGTAGCGACTCCTACCGTCACATTAAATGCGGGCTGGAACGGCGCGAAGGATCGCACACGGTTTATCAACGGCAAATTTGAATGGGTCGATGCCGACGGCCGTACCAATATCCGAGCGGTGCTCGCGCTCGTCAGCGACAACAAACTGCGCCTCAACGGGAAGGTCAATAATCTCCTGGTCGGGCAGACGGTCAAAGTCAAACTGGGCTGCCGCCACGACATGGCCGATTGCGAGGAAACCCACAACAACATCCTGAATTATGGCGGACAGCCGTGGATACCCACGTCCAATCCGACCGGCATCAAGAACAACTTCTACTAGGTGACCCGTGCCCGATTGGCTCATACAAATAATTATTGCGGTAACGATGCAGGTGGTGGCGTACGCGCTCACACCGAAGCCCAAACAGCGCAACACGTCGACAGTCCAGGAAGTCCAGGTTCCGACAGCCGAGGCGGGGAAGCCGATCCCCGTTGTCTTCGGGTATGGACTGCAACTGCAGACGGTCAACATCCTGTGGTCTGGCGAGAAGTACACCTCGGAACAGCAGGTGAAGGTCTGATGGCCGACGAACTCAAAATAACGGTTACCGATATCCGTGAAAGCCATTGCGCGATCGGCCTGTACGGCTGGTGCAAACGGAACGGCATCGACTTCAGGAAACTCATGGACGACGGCATAGACGCCGAAGTCCTCCTCGCCACGGGTGACGAACTGGCGCGCAAAGTTGTCGAGCGCGTGAGGGAGAAGCGCAATGGGTAAGGGCTCCTCCGCTAAAATGAATGTGGTGAGCTACCACACGTCACTGCACGCGGGTCTTTGCCATGGCCCGCTCGACGAAATCACCGAAATCACCGTCGACGATAAGGAGATGTGGGCGGGCTCGCTAACGACCATCGGCACAATTCAGGTCAATAAGCCGGAGCTTTTCGGTGGGGTGCAGAACGAAGGCGGCGCCATCGGCACGATCCAATATCTCAAGGGCGATTATGTCCAGGTTATGCCTGAAGTCCTGGCGGCTAAACTAGGGCGCACGTCTGCGAACTGCCCGGCTTTTCGCGGGATTGCGAGCCTATTCTTTTATGGTGCGGCGGCAGGCAAGGGCTTTGCATGGAAGCAGAACAGCCCGATTATCGCCCAGACGATCAAGGCGCGGGTCAGTCGGGCACCGATTGGCCTCAACCCCGCATGGGTGAAGATCGACTCGGCACAAGGCGCCAATTTTGCGCACATTATCTACGAGTGTCTGACCAACGTGACGTGGGGCATGGGTGCGCCCGCATTCACTATCGATACGGACTCCTTCAACAGCGCAGCCCATCAGCTTTATGACGAAGGCCTGGGCGGCACCATGGTCTGGGACAAGCAAAAGACTATTCAGGATTTTGTCAGCGAGCTTCTCTCGCTCATCCAGGGCGTGATGTTTCTCGATCCTACGACAGGCAAGCATACCATTGCGTTGCTGCGCGACGACTACGATCCTGCAACTCTGCCGGTATTAAACGAAGACAATTCGAAGATGACCAGCTTCAAACGGTCCTTGCCGGGCGAAGTAACCAGCGAGATCACGGTAAGCTGGACGAACCCGATCAATGAGCAGACCGAGACAGTCACGCGCCAGGTTGACGCACTGGTCGCTATCCAAGGGCAGGCGATCAACGATCAGCGCGACTATTATCCCATTCGCACGGTCGAACTCGCGACACAGCTTTGTGAGCGGGACCTGCGCTCGGCGTCAGCAGGCTTAGCTACGTTCGATCTGCGCGTTGACCGTAGTGCGTGGAACCTCCGGCCCGGCAACTGCTTTATCGTGTCGTCGGATGTCAACGAAGTTGACGCACTGGTCGGACGCATCCTAGAAATCGACTACGGGACGACAACCGACTCCCAGATCACCTTGAAATGCATCGAGGATATTTTCTCACTCGATCATGCGCCCGTCACCACGGCGCCGACGACACACTGGGTTGATCCGGCCGTCGCGCCGTCAACGCTCGATGCAGCGCTATTCATCACGGCCCCCTATTATTTCGCCAGTTCGGCCGACTTTCAGAGCCGCGCAATCGATCTGCAATACCCGCAGACACTGGCCGTTGCGCTCGGCTTCGAGCCTGGCCTGGATACGATCAATTACGACCTGATGAGCCGGATTATCTTGCCCAACGGCGATTCCGCCTGGCAAAATGATGGCACCAATACGATTGTCGAACGTAGCCTTTTGTCCGGTCCCATGGGGCCAACGGCTACCAACTTAATTGTTGGCGGCAGCCTGCGCAGCGAACGCGGTCCAGTCGTGTCCGGGTTTGTCCTGTTTCAGGGTGGAGATGAGTACGGGCACGAGTTGGCCTATATTCACGATATTGCGACTGACGGTTCTTTGACACTCTATCGGGGTGCGCTCGATACTATCCCGCGCAACTGGGCGGCCGGTACGCCGGTCTGGTTCCTTCGACCGAACACCAAACTGACCGATGAAGTTGTTATCCGGTCGGCCGGCGAGATTGCCTACTACAAGATGCTGCCGCGCACCTCGCTCGGGCGTCTGGACCTCGATGCGGCGCCGCAAATTCCAGTGGCGATGACCGACCGCCCCTATCGCCCTCTTCGGCCAGCCAATGTGAAGATCAATGGTGTCGCCTTCGCTGACGTGAATGTCAGCGCGGCGGCCAATATCGATATCACCTGGGCCACGCGGAACCGGACCTATGAGGACGGTCAGGTGTTCAACTGGGCAGACGGCGCGACATCGCCCGAATACGGCCAGCATACGGTCGTTCAGGTCTATAACGGTGGCACCCTGGTCTACGAGCACGCAGGTCTCTATCTGGAAACCTCACTGAGCCTGCCGAAGGACTGGTTTGCCCGATACGCGTCGGTGGCGATTGTCGTTCTGTCGCGGCGCGGCGATCTGGCGTCCTTACAGGCCTATCGCACGAATGTAACTGGTCTGGCGAACAATCCAGCGGCCGCCTTGCCGCCGGCATGGCCCGCAGTCGGAATCCCCCCGTCCATGGCGGAGAAGCCCGTGGTCGGAGATTTCACCGTGATCGCGGGGCCGACGGCTACGACATCGGGCCAGAGCATTCCGAGCGTATCCGTCTCAGGCGTGGTCAACAGCAGCACCGCCAAAAAGCTCCTTATCCGCTATCGCGAGAACGCCGGGGCTGTGGACTGGCGATACCATCCCGCCACGCATGTCTACGGCACGATCGTGCGCGTCGATATTACGGCCGTGAAGCCGCAGACTGACTACTTGGTTGAAATCGCATATGGCGCCGACGGGGAATACGATAGCGACTACGTGTATATTGGCCATGCGTCGTCCGGTCAGATGGTGGCCAATGATGTAACCTCGCTTAACGGACGCCTAGTCACAGAGGTTCTTGCGGACCTGGACACGACCGGTGAACAACTCGCTGCGGAAGTGCTGCGCGGCCAGTTGCTGGAAGCCGAGATCAAGGCGCTCGTTTATGACGGCGACGGCAAGTCGATCAAACTGGTCGTCATGGAAGCCATCGACAAGTCGGACACGGCCATAGCGAGGATGAACTTGCTGGGAGCCGTCAGCCCGTCAGGGACGGCGTTTGTGCTCGATGCCACTAAGGTCATGATCGATGGCACGACGACGCTGGCGCAATACCTGACCCAGACGGCGACAACGGTGAACGGCCATACGGCCTCTATCACGACGTTGCTGGAAGCGATCAATGGACTGGATGCCAAGCTTCAGATTACCGTGGACGCACCAGGCGGCACGGCGGCGATCATTCTGCGCGCGGGTTCGGCTGGTTCCGTAATCGCCATGTCGTCCGATGAATTCTACATCTTCAGTGGTAGCGACGCATCGACGCGGAAAAAAGTATTCGGCTTCAGCGGCGGGCTTGTCACATTAGGGGCAGATGTTCGCGTGTCTGGCTCGCTGATCGTCGACGGATCGCTAACCATTGGAAAAGCAGTGGTGAATTTTGCGGTGCAGCCCTCCTACGCGAAGACCGCAACGAGCTATCACGGCAACGGCTCTACCATATACACGCTTTGTGAAACGACGATCACGCTTACGACCGCAGGCTACATCGAAACGAGTGCCAACGTCTATCAGGGATTCCCAAGCGGTAACGACGCCTGGAACTGCTGGCTATATGTCGATGGTGTCGCTGACGAGCCCACATCCTATATCCAGGGCGCCTGGACGCAAGTTCAAGTCCGGATGGACACGATCAAATACAAGCCTGCGGGCACCTATACGGTTCAATTAAAATGGAAAGGGGGCTCGTCGGTTGAAAACGTCGTCGGCGTTCTTTTCGCCAAGGGATACGAGAAAACCTCATGATATATGTATCGTACCAGCCAGATTCAGCGGGAAGCACGAGCGGCTTTATTGTCCAAGTACTGCGCAATCCAAATCTTAAGCCGGATCTATTATCGCTTCCGGTTGTCAGAGTTGATGAGTGGCGTGACGACTACGGCACAGCCTTCAAAGTGGTTAATGGTGAGGTCGTGCCGAAATGACGATCTCAGCCCCCGCGAATCCAGCGCTCATTCTCGACGATGGCACCACAACATTTGCGCCGACGGGCGGCGGCACGTTTACCCGCAAGGGTACGGTCGGCGGCGCGGCGCATGTGTTCGACACAGGCTCGTCGACCAACCCCTGGTCGGGGATTGCCGCATTTCAGGCGTCCGTTTTGAAGCGGTCTGCCGGCAATGAGCAATATATCGTCACGGTCGAAGGCTGTGCGAATGCGGGCTTTGTCGGTGAGGTGCGGGCGCTGACGACCTCGTGGAATATGACTAACCCGGGGCAACAGGATCTCATGCGGATTTCGAACCTGGACCCGCTCGACAATACGATATGGCGCTACCTGCGTCTGTCGGTCCAGGTATCGGGCACGTTGCCGCAGATTGCCCTGACGGCATTTGTCCGCGCTCTATCCGATTTGCCTGTGTCGAGCTACGTACAGTTGATCCAGTTGCAGGTTTTCACACTGGAAAACATACAGAACGCGGTCGGCTGCTGGTTGCCATGGGCCACGGGCGTCGAGGGCGGCGGGCCGAACGGTGATGGGAAGTATCCGATCTATGACGGGGCAGGTCATAGTGTGCTCGTTGCTTGTCCCGCGCAATGGGCGGCCGATGGCGGCGGGCTGTCACAGGGCAATATCGACGGCTTGCCGGTCTACAATAGCCCTGTGGCATCGCCCATGGTGCCGGCCACTGTGCCCTTGCCGGGTGGCGGACGCGGCCTGGCCAAATTCGATCTGTTTCAGCTTACCTCCGCGTGGCGCCAATCACTGGTCTTCCAATCGGACCTGTCCGGCATTCAGGCAATCTTTGGCCTTACGACGGCCGGTCTGGAACGTCAGATAGATCTGAATGCGATTGTGCAGGTCTTCGGCGGGGTTATCGATCCGAGAAAGGCCCCATATAACTGCAAATTCGATTTCCGTGATTACCGCGCCTTCACGGCGACCGCCGGATCATCCATCATCGAGTCGGCGGATGCGAATGTCGTGACGGCGGCTGACCTCGGCAAGGAATTCTGGCTATCCAACGTTGGCCCCAACGGGTGTCTCTATGGCTGGATCGGCCAGATTATCGATAGCCGCCATTTCCGTATCTATACCGACAACACCTTTTCCACGCCGAAAACATCGCCAAATTCGCAAGCCTACCTGGATGGAATGTGGGGTACGGACGATACGGTCGGCATCCAACGCGCGTTCGATGACGCCGAGCCTTTCGATCATTATTCGCGCGGCAAGGTCGTCGTGATGACGGGCATCGCTATCGTCTCCGCCGTCCGGTTCGGATCGATTGCTATTTATGGCTTTGCGTCACAGACCTGCGGGTTTGCTCAGCGGCCGGAGAACTCGTCAACCACGTCGCCTATGGTGGCCGACAAGATTACCGGCGTATATGCCAGCAAGCGGCCGGCCCATTACAGCCTGATCAATCTCAGTTTCTTCGGTCAAAAATACTGCCAGTTCTACACGTCGTTCCGGAGGTGCTTTGAAATTAGAGGTGGTAACTTCGGCGCCTTCTATGAGGGCGCACCATACGGCCATATCGAAAACCTGATCTTTATTGAGGCTCAATGGGAAGGGGCGTCACTGCAGAATGCTTTCGCCGGCAAGGCCTATGGGCTGCAGGCCTTCTCTAATAATTGGTGCGGCATCCGTTGCGGGCTGTGGGATCTGAATGGACATAGCTGGCACTGCGAAGCCAATGGCCATGCCGGTATCCTGTCGCACATGGCGGGGGCCAACCTGACCAATGTCAAATGCTCTTACAACGGCGGGAGCGCAAGCGGGACGTTCATTCATGAAAACTCGGCCAACTATACCGAACTTGGTGTCGGTAATTCGGTCACCAATATCCGGGTGCAGGAATCCTGGGGCCACGGCATCTGCCTGAGCAATACCGACCCCTTGAGCATTACCAACAATGCGTCCAGCAAAAACAAATTTTACTTGGGGGCGTGGGACGACGTGGGCAACATGGGGCCGGGTCACGGCGTCCGTCCAAGCAGCCTGCCGTCCGTGCGCGCCATGATCTACGTCAAGGGCAGCACGACCAACGACAATATCCTGGACTTCGTTACAGGCACCTACGGCATCTCGGTCAGCGGTGCGCCACCCGAAAACAATGCCACACATGGCTACTTCGACACGGGCGGCCCGCAACGCAATATCATTCATCTCCGCACACCCGGGACAACGAACAACCCTGCTGACTGGTACGCCGGCCGGACGACACCTTTGCCGGCTATTCCGGCCGGAACCGGCGCCTATGCGCCTGGCCCATGGGGCACGGATTCCGCAACCTCGATAAGCGCGCGGAATGAAGTGACCGTAAATGGCGTTTCGCCGCCGTGACAATAAAATCACGTTAAGCGAGATTGTATCGCGAATTGGACGCAAAAGCGCGACGATTTGGACTCGCCACCCCGGAAAATTTCCTATAAGTTCCCGTGTATCGTGTAAATCACATTTAACGTGATTATAGAGGTGCGCACTATGTCCGATGAAACTCCCGTCGTGATCGATCCATCTGTGACCGCCACCCAAGCATGGGGGCTGTTGCGCCAGTTTCTCTTGTTGTTTGGTGGCACTATCTTGGGCAAGTTCCTTTCCAAGGAACAGATCGACTACCTGCTCTCCAATGAGTTCGTACAGTTCGTCGGCGCGGCGGCGGCGTTCGGTGCGTTGGTCTACGGCCAGGTTCATCTTCGGCTGACGAAGAAGACGCTGATTGCTGCGGCCGATGCCGCGCCGAACAGTCAGTTCGTCGTGACCAAGCCGAGCGTAACAAAATGAGCCTGCTTAACCGCCAGCAGTTCACCAGTTTTGCGCCCAAGGCAATCCTGAATACCCTTCCGGCGCTCGAAGCCGCGATTATCGCCTACCCACAATTGGCCGACAAGGAAGTCCTGGACGACTGGTTGGGTCAGATGCACGTGGAAAGCGCCGGCTTTAGCACTATGGTCGAGAACCTGAACTATAGCGTGGATAGCCTGATCGCCTTGTTCAGCCGCGCTCGCATCTCACTGGCCGATGCCCAGCACTTCGGACGCATCGACAAGGTGGTCAACGGTAAGAAGGTCGTTGTCCGGCAGGCCAATCAGTCGGCCATAGCCAACCTGATATACGGCGGCGCCTGGGGTAAGGAGCATCTTGGAAATACCGAGCCGGGCGACGGCTGGAAGTACCGCGGGTCTGGTTTCAAACAGATCACCGGCCGCTACAACACTGAGAAATCCGGCTTCACGCCGGACGAACTGCGCGGCGATGTGTTCAAATCCGCACTGGCGGCCGCCCAGTTTTTCGTCTCGCGCGGCTGTATCGGCCCGGCGAAGGCCGGCGATATCAGAGAAGTTACCCGACTGATCAACGGCGGCCAGAACGGCTACGACGATCGTGTCGCAAGGACAGTCGCCGCGCGCAAGGTCATCCTGTGATGCAACTCTCACTCAGAGAAATCGTTCTGGGGAGTTTGGCGGCGGCCTGCATTATTATCCTGGGTGCCCATCTGTATGGCGCCAGATCGACGATCGCAGACCTTCGTCGCGAGATCGATGGCCCGGTGACGGGCTATAAGGTGCGTCTCACCACGTGCCAGGCCAACGAAGCCACGTTCCGCGTCGCCATCGATCAGCAGAACAAGAGCTTTATGGCTCTTAAAACCGACTCGGCTACCCGGCTCGCCGCGGCGGAGCAACAGGTGTCCGCAGCGCACGCGGCCGCTCGTGCCGAGCGGACGAAATTTGATCGCATCATGGCCGCACCGCCCCAAGGCAAGACGTTGCTTGAGCGATATGAAGACGTTGACCGCCGTCTATTGGAGACCTTGCCATGAAGCGCTTTGTTCTGCCGGCGATCCTCACACTGACAGGATGTCAGACGTGCCCGGTCCCAGATCCGATCTATAGAACGGTCGAAGTCCAGACGCCAATCGCCGTAAGTTGTGTGCCGCATAATCTATCAGCAAGTCCGACCTATAGCGACACGGAGGCTGCCTTGAAGGCCGCCCCCGATGGCGCCGCCCGTTACAAACTGAAAATTGAGGCTGGCCGGCAGAAGGACGCGCGACTGGCCGAGTTAGAGCCGGTCATCGCTGGTTGTCGGGGAGGTGGGGATGTCCGCTGAATCTGACTTCCTCAGGCCGATGCCGGAACAAGCCTTGCGAGAGAGTGAATTAGTGGCAGTTCGAACCTTGTCTGGCCACGTTGAGACCCTGGGGACTCAGATTGAGAGCCTCCGGATCGATATGCGTGAGGTCCGAGATAAGGTGATCACGTTCGAAGCGGCAAAAATGGAAGCTCAGATTACCGGCGTTCGCGCCGAGGTCCAGGCGCTTGCGATTAAGGTCGCTACGCTCGAATTGCAGCGCGCCACAAGCGTCGGCGCGAAGTCGTTGAGGACTGAGTTTAGAGAATGGCTCCCAACCTTGGCCATGCTGGGAGCCGCGCTTCTATTCTGGTTTAAGCACAGTTAGGCGGCGGTCGGCTGCTCGACAGAAGATTCGCCCGAGGCGTAAGGTACGCTGATTACGTAGGCCGAGACCATATACATAAATCCGATCTCAACGGCGTCGTAACGGCCGCCTTTGATCATATCCCGGATGATCTTGCCGAGCAGGGTCGGATCATTGGTGCGGGAGATGAATTCCAGACATTCGGCCCCATAGGTACGACCAAGCTCGTTGTCGCGCCCATAGTTGCCGCACGGCTCGACAGACCACATTGATGTGATCTGGTTTAGCTCGTTTACGGCCACGAAATCGAGTTCGCGGATGTGCGTGGCTTTCTGCTTGGTCATCTCTTTCATCTCCCTGAAAAGAAAATTTTACCCCTTGATAGGACAATACGACCGTCAAAGAGTCAAACGTTAATGTGAACCAACTAGGAACAAAGTAAGGCTTTTTTGTGGCGGGACTATTGCAAACCTGCGACACGGTCGCTGAGTGGCGGACCTGCCAGTAGGTCCGCTAGGTCGTCATCCAAGCCAAATCGTTGCTCTAAGAAACGAACGTACGTCGGCTCCGCTTCCATCAGAAGGCAGTCAAAGCCTTCGAGGCGCGCAGCTTCACCCGTGGTGCCACTACCGGCGAATGGATCGAGACATATGCCGCCCGGCGGGGTGATATGCCGCACGAGGTGGCGCAACAGACCGATGGGTTTTACCGTCGGATGATTGCCACCGGCCCGGTCCGCCTTGGAGGCTTTGCCATGATAGAGGGCGATGGGTAGTCCAAAACCTCGCATGTCCGAGATCAAACCGACATCCACTGCTAACTGATAGTCGTCGTCAGTCAGACTGAAGCTGTTGAAGAACCGCGCAGCAGACCCGCCGTCGCCGTAAAACGTGTGCTCGCCGTTCTGCCTGTTTAACATACCGCCGTATTTCACGGTGCCACTAAAGCCGTTCTTCGTAGGCTCGGTGCCGCGGACTGGTGCAGAAGCGCCCGCCTCGCGCGGGAACAGATCGACAACCTCGGGCGAGCCGTCGTGCAGGATATTGGCCGGCCAGCGTCCATCTGGTTTGACTACGGTGCCGGTGGCAGCACCTTTGCCATTCAAACCCCAATTGTGGCCACTGTCCGCGGCGATACGCTGGCCACGTGTGATAGTTCTAATCTGAGATGTGTCGGAGGTGGGATCTATCGGTACGCGACATGCGTCGATATTGAACGCGCCGACGCTATGCTTCAGCAAGTTGGCGGCGCCTGTCTTCTCGCTGAAAGGTTTCTGCGCTAGGTATATCGGTTCCATAGCGGGCTTCTGCGTCTGCGTGCCGTAGGCGTAGCCCGACCATTGCTCGGCCTCCTCCGTCGCAGCCATGTAAGCGCCCGGCTGATATTCGCGACCGCTGTCCTTGATCCACGAGCCCGTCAAATTCTGGTCGGCACCGGGGATCATGCGTTTGACAGGCGCACCTTGAGCGATGATCTCGCCTTTTTGGCCAAGGTGGCGATCAATGGCCTTGTCGGCAGCATGGTACTTCGGCATCCCGGACCCATATATCCACCCGTGGAAGGGGTGCATGATAAACCCGACCATCTCCATAGCGCACGCCTGCCGATGGCCGGTGCGTGGACTTGAGAAGGCAAACACGAAGCCCCCCGGAAGCAGGATTTCGTAAACCAACGCCCAGAACTCGGGATCGTATTCGATACCAGACGCATCCCAGGCAAGGCCCATAAAGCCGGCCGACGCGCGGGCGAACGCCCCGTCTTTGCCGAACTTGGCTGGCGCGGCGCCATCCTTACCGAAGCGCTTCACGATCGATGTCAGGCTGTATGGTGGATCGCACACGACAGAATGTACCCGGACGCCTTTTGCTATCAGGCTGCGTAGGGATGCGCGATTGTCACCTGGGAACAGTTGGATGGTGCTCATGCCAGCAGGTCTTCCAAATCGTCATCGGCCTCTCGTACGATTTGCTCGACATGGCCCTCCCGACCGGCGTTCAGCCGCCGCAGCATTTCTTCCGGCTCGACCACGGTGTCGTGCAAGGGCAACCGGCCAAGGGCGCTCGATTGATTGGCCAGCTCGTGGTAAAGCCGCAGGTGGCCGGGTGAGCCCTTGCGCCCAAGCAGATCGTCAATTGCGCTGCGCAGGATCAATTGCATGGTCGTCGGGTCGGCTTCGAGAGTGATCGTATCACCGCAGTTGATCAGGTTCAGCATCGGGTACTCGTGGTAAAAGGGGCTAGGAGAGCAGATCAGCCAAGGTGGGCTCATCTGCTTGAGGTGGGGTCAGAAGAATGCCGGCGATTGTCTCGTCGTGGGCTTTGATGGCAGATCTTGCGACATAGACCGCGTAGTTGCCGCCCTTGATCGGATCATACTTGTGCAGTGCTTCGCGGATGCGGAACGCCACATGCTCGACTTCGGGCGGCAGCGGTGTCACGCCAGTAGATCCTCTTCCATGTCTTCCGCGCCGGCCATAACCTCCTCCGGGTCAAAGGTGTCGCTAAGCAGGTCGTCCTCATCTTCATCCTGGTCTTCGCCCAGGTGCTTTTCGACGGCCGTCGACTGGCGCACGAATTGCTCTTGTTGCTCCGGATCGGGCGGCGCGAAGCCGGGAAGGTCGCAGATCAACTGGCCGTTCTCCCGGATCGACAGATCGGTTTCGACCTGGTTGTCGCCGCCATGGGCAGCTTTCAGCGCTTCAAGCAGGCTGTCCTTCTGAACCACAACATAGAGGGGCGTTGTGACGTGCGGAATCCGCAGCCAGATTTTGACGTGCTTGGTCTTGCGGATTTGACTATTGAGAGATGCCAGTTTCATCAGATTGAACCTTTAATTTGGCGCGAAGGTCGCGGATTTTTCTGCGCAGGTCGAGAAATGTGGACCGGGCAATTTCGTAGGTCGTCCAGGTGTGTCCGCACTTGGCGCAGTGCCTACGCCGTCGAATAGTGCCTGAATGGGGCCGGGAGTCCTTGATCGAGGACTTGTCGCCACCGCACTTCTCGCACTTCGGTCGAACGCCGTCATATTCGGAAGTGCCGTGCTTATTGTTGGGGCCGAGTTTCTGCGGCATAGGCGACCTATCGGTCTAATTGCGAGGTCAATACGTCAGCATGGGGCATCGGAACGTGTTTCCAGTTCTTGCCTTGTGCAATCCGTAAAAGACTCGCGTGATGTAAACCGTACGCCCGCGCTAAGTCGGGAATTCGGCGGTTTGATTTGCCCAGTTTGATCGCCCGATATGCAATGCGAATATCGTGAACGTCGGCTTCGGTAATCTTAGCACGTCCGTTTCGCTCACCTTGGGCCGCAGTTCCATGGACTTCCCGATGTGAATGGTTTTCTTGCGAAGTCGCCCAAATCAAATTCGAAAAGTGGTTGTGAAGCCTCGATCCATCCTGATGCGCGATCTGATGTTCCTCGGTCGGCTGAGGTTGACCGAAGGCTGCCATTACTAGTTGGTGCGCGCCGGGCGAACGACGGCGTCCGGCTTTGTCCCGCAGCGAATATCGCACGTAACCGTCGGCATCGATTTTTCCGATTATGCGACAATGAGTGCTGCCGCGTCGGACATCACCGCATTCCGAAACTTCAAAACGGGGAAAATTTGGACAGACGCGCCATTCTAGAGCTGAGATCATTAGCGTTCCCCTAGGGCAGTAAGATATAAGCCCAGAATCGCTTCTTCTTCTTCTCGCTTGATCTTGTCCTTCTTGCGGAGAGAGACGACCTTGCGCACTATCTTACAATCAAAGCCTTCGCCGCGCGCCTCATCATAGACTTCCTTGATGTCGCCCATGATGCCGGCCTTGTCGTCTTCAAGGCGCTCAATACGCTCGACAATGGTGCGCAGGCGGGTTTGGGCGGCGCCACTGATCACATCATCCGATGTGAATTTCGGGCTGTCGCCGTCTAGGAGATCGTCGTCGTCGTCTCGATTATTGATCATTGAAGTGGTTGCTTTCTTGGGGGAGGGTTGCCAAGCGCAAGATCGCTTAAACTCAGGTGACACGTGCCGTAGCAAGCGCCGGCCGGATCGGTTTTTACGCGCCGCCGTCGCACCTGAGCCAATTCACCATCCAAGGTCAGGATGGTGAAGGCTGCGTAGCCATTATGAACCTTGTCGCCGGGTTGCATTAGCCGAACACCCGCTTAAGAGTGTAGTGACCCAGCACCAGATCGCTGTAGTCCTGCCGCTCCTTACGGGTCAGTCGCAGCGTGATCTTCGCTGGGCGTTTGGCCCGAGGCCGGGGCGTCGGGCCTTTAAGGCTTTGACGCTCATGATGCCGCTCCTGCTGACGGGAGGGAGGCGTGAAAGGAACATCCTTAAGCCGGAGGGCATGGGCGATCATTCGATCCTGCTCCCATCGGTTCATCTGTCTGAATTGCATGTGAGTATCCCTTTTAACGTGAAAATTTAAACGTGGCTGCGATATCTTTTCGGAAGGCGATATTCTGTGTCTACGATCACAGGCACAGGTTCACCCGGAGGCACGACGCCGCCGCTATGCAACTGCGCAATACACTCTTCTGTAACGCGTTCGCCAAGGTCCCAGGACCGCTCACAAATGCGGCAGATGCGGCTTCCGTCGCTACGATGTATGAAGGTGTGTGACATAATAAAATCCCTTGATAATCACTTTAAACGTGAAACTTAGAACGTGTCAATATCAATCGTAGACATGGACATGGCGAAAGAATTCAGCCGCCGATTTCGTCCATTCTCCTACGGTCATGTTATCTGCCCGCCGCAGATGCATCCTCCACCATGCCGCGGCGGCCGTCCGCAGACTGACGATCTTGGCCTTGCGTTCGGCACGGGCGGGCGCAAAGTAGTCAACGGCCGTAGCCGGGATGTGTTCGACGGCGGTCATCTTACGAACCTCGCCTTGATTGCCTGCCAGACAGATTTACCATCGAACAGGCGCCGTACGACGTATTGCCGGATGATAGAAACGACGGTGAAAATACCGACGATCACCAGGTTGTCCCCGATGGATATGGGCAGATGATAGATGTGTGCGACGATCAGTTGGACGCACAGGCTTATGGTGAAGCCGACAGCCGTATTGGTGATCGCTTCCATGAAACTGTCGATGCGGGATTGTCGGGCGGCCGCCGCCTGGTGACGATACAGCTTTTCCGTCACCTCAATGTCACTGCGATTGTAGGCGTCAATTTCGGACTGAGGATTGTAATGCGGTATGCTCCCGCTCTTACAGGCATTCCGGGTGCACGACTCAGGAAAGACACATGGGCCGCCGGTCTGGTGGCAGCGCTGCAGGAAAGGATTGCTCATGACGACACCTTAGCCAGTTTAAGAGCGGCCAGTGCGGCTTCGGCATTCTTGCGGCGTTCAGTCGCGAACTCGATATATTTCGCACTTTCACTGATAGCGTCCCACATGCTCTCGTCTTGGTGGCAGCGGTTGACGTAGGATTCTAGGACCGCCAAGGCGACAGCGTATTCTGTCTCCATCTTGGTTGATCTGAATTCGAGAGCATCAAAGCACATGGCCTCCATCTCGCGATTTCGGGCCGCTTTGTCAGCAGAGCCCTTGGCTTCATGACTACCGGCATATTCCCGGAAGCGCTCTTCGCAGGCCCACAGGACAGCTTCCAGTGTGGCGATGCGGGTTTCGTGAGGCGTGCTCATTGTGACGGCCTTTCATACGTGACTTTTGGGCGGAGGGACCATCCCTTTCGCCAGTGCGTAACCAGCCGAAAGCCCTTCTGCCGCAAGGTGCGGACATAGTGTTTGCTGAGGCCGGAGGGATTTGATGTGCGTTGACTGGTCACCGCTATGATCTCATCGCGAGTGATGATGCGTCCCGGCTCAAGGAGAAAGAGCTGCGCCACGCGGTGTTCGGTGGGTGACAGGTTGTTCACCATGGTCAGGCGTTTCCCGTACCGTCGCAAGACCAGCACTCTCTGTAGGTATTGGGAATTTCGTCATAGAGCGTCCCTGTACCACCACACAGAAGGCAGCGCTCGTCAGGTGTTTCGGACGCCGTGGTCACCTGATTGGCGGCGGCGCGAACCCGATCAAACACTTCAGTCGGGATGAGCACGTAGTCGGGATGGTGCTGCTCGCTGGTCATGTAGTCGGCATCGAAGCCGTCCAGAGCCTTCAAACGGTCTTCGGCATCCCTGGCGCGTTGCAGGTAAGCATTGTTCGTGGCCAATAGGTCGTCGCGCTGCCGGCGCAGAGCCTGAAGCTCTGTTTCATCCGCGGCAATCTGAGCGGCCCACAATATGTATGGATACCATAGGTCAGGATGCTCAAGCCATATTGCGGGATTTACCGTGTTAGGTATACAGCGCAGGTAGGTTGCGCGGGTTTGTTCGACGCGGTTCAACGCCCACCGGGGCAAATCCTGGCCGTTGATAATGATGTTCGGTACGGCCTTATTGCCCGACTCGGCGTAGAGCACGGCGGCCATTGCGATGTTCTCAATCAGTCTTGGGTTTATATCCGGACCGCTGCCACGGTTTTCGTACTCATAGGCCTCGATCTTCTGATTGATAAATTCTTCAATTCCGACGACGGTCACTGCGACTCTCCGATAGATCGTGTGTGAGCCATCTACCCATCATATGGCGTGACTGTCAAGTTAAACGTGAAAGTTTTAATTGCGCGCTTCGGTCATTGAATTGAGGCGCTCTTAGAACGCATTGACTCTGGCGCGTCTTTGGAACACAAAGAGAACAAACTGTGCGTGAGGTGGAAAATGGAAATGCTGAAACACGGTATGTGGGCCGATATCGAAGGTCCCGGAGTCAAGGATGCATGGCGGCCGCGCAGCGTGGTCGAGCATCGTAAAGACGGCCAGGTTGTGCCGGACCTCTTTGAGATCGACGGCAAGCTTTATCGCGGCGACTGGACACCGGTCGATCCGGATAGCCCTAAAATCAAATCTGTTGTCGAGTTGTCAGCGCCGCCGAAGGTGAAAGACGGCATGGTCTACTTCGAAAAGTTCAATCCGAAAAAGCTATTCCAGAAGAAACCGAGTTGATCGTTCTTAGGTTGCGGTATATGTACCATAACTATGAAACTCAATCTATGGTCCAACCGAATGCAGGTCTTTTACGCGATTGCGCTTGCGTTTTTAATCGGTTGCCTCATCACGAGCGGACCGGACTTGAATCCGGACGTATTGTCGTCTTCGGAGCACGTGACAAGTCATTAGGTTTCGTCCGCAAACGTTATACTCGGCGCGATAGTCCCTCATGTATACTGCGGCGTAACACTCATGGATTTGACGAACAGGTTTTGCCCCTGCACACAAATCTGACGCGTATATGAATTGGATGTGACGGCTGTGACGACGAGAGTTTGACCGGCGGGAATGGTGATGGTTTTGATCACCACGTCGTATTGCTGCATCAGCTTGAATGAGATGTCTGCACCGGTCGGGTTGTAGACGGTAACGCTATAGATGAAGGCATCATACGGCGTAGCAATGGCGTTGGCGTTCCAGTTGCAACGATATATCTGATTATCTACAAGTTTGCGATAGCCGTTGGACTGGTCAGTAAGGGTGCCCCCAAGCCATGCTGCGGAGACGAAATTTATCTGATCGGCTGTCAGTTGTTCCGGTCTTGGACCCTCTGGACGGTCTTGGATCGTCAACTTCAGTAGCTTAGTGACGGTGGCACCGTTCGGGTCAGTATAGCGTACGAATATCTCATAAATGTTGTCGACATTGGCGTCGGATGGATTTTCGAAGTCGAGAGCGGCGCGCGTCAAAAGGCCGCCAGCCGAAAGGCTGAACAGCGCATTATCCGCTCCACCAGATTCAAGAGCCCATGTCCCACCTGTGGGAGTCGCCGCGAGTTGTGTTGATACGACTCGGTCTTCCCCTTGTGCCAATGCTGGGCTAGTTGTGATTTTTGGTGGGAACATAGATGCTGCTGGATCGGGAGTGCGCTTCCCGTTTGCCCAGGGTTTGGCGTCGGTCTGATCGACAAGCGTTACCTGGCTCAAGGAATAGTAGCGGTATCCGTACACATACATGTCGCCGCTGCCTTGGTCGTATGGCTCATCGATAGACGGAGTGGCAACGGCCACGTCGAGAATAGGATGAAATAGCTTTGTGTCGCCGGACTTCACTGGCTTAAGAATATGTCGAAACTGGTAGATTTCGATGCCGTCAATGAACGTGGTTATGTAGTCCGCACCTACGTGACATTGGCTTTTATGAATCTCGCGGTTCAGATTAAGCCCGGCATCAAATCCCAGGTATTTTAGGAGCGTTCCCATGCCCTGCGCACCCTCGCGGCGCACGCCAAAAGGACCGTAGTGGAGGGTATTCGATGTCTGTTGCGCTGTATCCCAAGCGCCATAGACGCCGTTGAAGTGCTCGAAGATGTCGATTTCAGGCGGCCAAACCGTAGCATGGGTAATCGGGTTCACCCCCATCATCCAGTGTGCCGACCACGCATAAGTCCGATCCGGGGACACGAATTCAAGTTCCCATAATCCGGTTTCGTTGCACAGCGCGTCTATGGTTTGTCCTGAGAGCCAAGACGCTTGGTATTGGAAGAAACTGCCAGAGGCGTTTCCACTCATATCGATTGCATTCTTAGGCGCTGGATAGCGCTTCGTGTGCATCCGTACATAGGGACGCCCTGCACTATCTGTGCCCTTAATGTGGGAGTCCGTGCTAGGGTAGGTGACTTCGTTGGCGTACAGGCCTTTTTCGTTAGCATTAGCCGGCCCATCACCATATTGCAGACTGGTCCGCCAACACGCCCCGCCCCCCGGCTTCACGCCCAGGCGCGACCAAGCGATGTTGGCCATGTCTTCGTCATAGGACGGCGTCCCCAGTTGCAGCTTAAGCGGCTTACGATGAAAGGGCATTGTGCCCGGCAAGACATTCGGAACAGCTGGTGTATCAACGACATTGACATAGAAGCCGGTTCCTGCATTTGCGCCTTGGTATCCAGCCTGACCGAATGAGCCTGCCGCAACACATTGAAATTTCCACCCGCTGACACTACTCGCGTTCGCGCCGGTAAGCGGTATTGAGACGTAGCAGTCCAAATCGTCACCAGGGCTCCAGCGGGCCATATATGGTAAGGGCGTTTGAAGCAATGATGTGTTGAAACCAACCTGATTGCCGTTAGCTATCGTAAAGAATACATAGACGGTGCGCCACGGCGCCTTATCGAGCGAAAACTTGATGTGAGCAAATGTTGCACCAGGCGCGATATCAGTTTGGCTTATAATCAGGTTAGGATCTACTGCGATATCCCAAGGGTAAGACGTGGGCGCTATGATGGGATCGGCCAAGTCCATCAATTGGTTCAGAACCTGACGTACTGACGCCATGCTGTCATTATCTTGAATTCGGCGCAGGGTCATGCCGCATCCCTCCATATGTTGCTATCGTTCCAATACAAACGGTCATTCCAGTGAATAACGTGCTCGCCCGTCGGAACTTGCGGGTCAGCGCCTAATGAGATGGAAAGCCTTTCGCATATATCGGCCAGAGCAAGACCGATGCTGCCGGTGCGAAGACGTTCGCGAGCTTTCAGGTCAATACGCGGCGAAAGGCCGAGTGCATTTCCGGCAGCCTGAATTTTTTCCAGTGTGTCGATCAGATGGTTGCGAAAGTATGGACCGGAGCCTACTAGCGGCGACTGAGGTAACTGAAATGTCGGCATTCCGGCCAGTGCGTTTAGGCGTGCCTCAACTTGCGCCAACATCTTGCGTATGTTCTGGCGCAGCACCTCCCCGCGACCGATGAATTGCCCTATGTTGAGTTGCCATGCCACGTAGGTTGATCCTTAGGCGGCCGCTAACCATGGATTGACACGTGCCGCTCCATAAGTGGCATGTATCGCGTACCCTTCATTTTTCGGATGTATCCCGTCGCCGGAATTGATGCTCGTATTATTGGCGTCAGCGGTATAGCTCGGCAAAGCGTCAAACGCTGAGTCTGCGCATATGTCTATGACCTCGTAACCGTAAATCGCGGCGCCGTCTCGCTTCAACTGGTTGTAGGCCAGACGCTGCGTTTCTTTCGCCGACGTAAAGTCGGCTCGAGGCGGCACGGTGTACGTGTAATACTTCTCAACATCGGGGAGCGATAGGACATACTGCACAAGCGGGATGAAGGTGTTGTCGAATAATGCCTGTGCCTGCGCACCTGCGTTTATGTCATTGCTACCACCAATCTCAACAATGGCGTTTTTCTGGTTGGCGCGCACCGCAGGTGGAATCGCAAGCGCCCTTGACGAATATACGACGGCTAGGTTTTGGCCTGGATTGCAATTGTTCACGACGTTGGTCTGCTTGACCAATTGCTTTTGCAGTTGACGCGACGTGTTCATCCCGTTAGTCGAGCCAGTTCCGGCTCCTAGGCTGTCGCCAATGTGAATGATGTTGTATCCCGTCGGACGCAATACGTTGAAAGCTGCGTAGAGGTCAGACTTAAGCGCCGGCAATTCCGCAGTCTTGTCTGCCCCGGCAACGCCAAAGAACATCAGATCGCCCTTATTCGGAAAAGGTGCTAGATCCGTATAGCCTATCCATCCACCGCTGATCGTACCCGCCGTACCCGCCGCACGGGTTTCGGTCGTATCATTTTGGTGAATGGTTATGTTTACCGCATTCGACACCATAGCCGTGACGACTGTGCGAGATTGAATAGGCGTAGTTAGGTTTGTCGATCCGTCACCAGCAAAGAGCATCATGCCCTTGTTTTGTTCGCAGTAGAGCGTGGGACGCGGAGTCGCCGCAGTACCGAGTTGGAAATACGCAGCGCCTGAGTAGGATGTCTGCGTTGAATGGACCATTACAACTGTGAAAAGCCTATTGTTCACAGACAAGGTTGACGGAAGAGGGATTCCGGCAGACAGGCCGCTCATCGACAGCGCGGGGAATCCGAAATAGTCACTGGTGATTTGCGAGTACAGGGCACCAGAAGGAATGGTGATGTCTTCGGCCAGGGTTCCGTGATTATAATATTTCGAGTAGCGGCCCGTACTTGCGCCTAGGAAGGTGGCAATTGCAGCCGTGTCCAGATAGCCATTGGACGCATACCCAATGTCTTGCGTAGCACTATCTGAAGTGCGTGTAATTTGAACACACGGCTTGGTCGCGCCGACGGGTTTGACGAATGACACTGCGATCAGCATATTGCTGGGAAGCGTTACGGAAGCCGTGGCTATGACCGTGACCGGTAGCGTGGCCATGGTTGCTGACCCGCCTGCATTGGTCGCTACGACCGAACAAACCAACTGGTGCCCAACGTCTGCCGATACAGGCGTATAGGAGGACGAGTTGGCACCTGAAATCGGCGTAACTGAGTCATACCAGAACCATTGGTACGTATATGATGTTGGTGAATTGAGCCACACACCAGGAGCGCAGACTGCCGTTACACCAACAATCGCCGACGTGAGATTCAGTGTGGGCGCAACACTGTTTACAGGTTTCGGCGTTGGACTCAGAACCGCAAGAGCGTTACCTACCGATGTGAACAGGCTGGCTATCGCCTTCTGGTCCAGGAGTCCGGTCTTGAGCTTAGTGGCAGCATCCAAATTCAGAGGGGGACTCGCTCCGACCGCGTTCGCTGCAATCTGTACCTGATTGAGGATGGCGATGAGCCGAGATCGAAAGATCGGACCGGCGCCATGCAACCCGGTTCTTGGAAGAGTGACTGCGGGACTGGCCCCCAGTTCGTTGAGGCGGTCTTCCACCTGCTTAACCAGAGACCGAACTTTCTGGCGCATCACACGGCCACGCCCAACGAAAGTCCCTACATTCAGATTCCACGGCATACGTCACCTCTTGCATCACGTGATGCTGAGGTATAAATCAATTCACCTTTAAAGTGAGAGTCACGTTTTGAGTTAAAGTCCGACTACGGCTTTGAACTTGTCCGTGATAATGCCGCTTACGCGCGCTCGTTCTTCGTAGTCCTCGTCAAAATCGATGATCGGTATGCCGGGAAAGAAGCCCGTGGGCAGCAGACGTGCGCGGACTTCGGGCGCCGACCACGTGTCAGGATGAGCAATCAGAATGGTCTCACCCTCATGAACCACTTTGCCGAACCGGTCGCATGGCCACTCGGACCACTGGCATAAGGTGAGTTTTGGAACGACAGGTAAGCTGTCGATCGCCCGCTTGATATTTGCCAGTAAGCTCTCGGCCGATTTGGGCACGTCGGCGTTGCTAATGGTGGTAGACGTGACGGTGCCGCCAAATAACGAATTGAGCCTGGCCTTTTCGGCTTTCACATGACGTTTGGCCACGTCTGCGGCAATATCTTCAGCCAGCTTCCGTTGCACAGGATCACCCATAGACTCCACAAAGCGTTTGTCCGCCTCGATCAGAGCGTCGAGTGACACTGCGCTGCTATGGGCACGCGGCGAGGGCGCGTCACGTGGGTTGAACCGGCTGAAACGGTTGATTATACGGGGACCACGGGTCATCGTTTGTTGTCCAATGTCAGATTGATGATACGACGTTCTGCGTAGACCCGGATGAGGCCCCAAAAAGCGATTTGAAAACGGCGCCAGGCCGCAGCAGTTATGGGGAACACGGTTGTGCGGATTCTGTCAGGCGTTGACGGACGGCTTCACCAAAACGGTCCAGCCAATAGCCTTTGCCATGGAGCTTGCCTTCGTCATCCATGAGATGGCCAAAGTTCAGAACGCCTTTCCGATGTAGCGATTGCAGCAAAGCACGAGATTCCGATATGGAAATGCCAAGATCGGTAGATATGTGCTTTGGGCCGTATCCCCATTCCGGGACCATCTCGTTTATGGCTGCGATCTCAGCATCTGAAAGCTGCTCAACTACTCTACACATGTCTTCTGGGTTGATAGTCATAGTGCTTTTCCTCTCCGGTGCGCGCGTTCCAAGCGGCGGCGTTCAGCCCGGTTCTTCGCTCCATCCAACCGCTCGCCCCAGCGCGGGACATCGAGCGTCAGCGGTTCATAGTCCGTGGGGGCCATTTGCTGCGGCGCATAGGGCGTCATGTCCACGCCCCTAGCCTTCGCCAGATTGAATGTGTGCTGCGTCAGGAACACGATTTGCGCGTGACTAATGGGCGATCCGATAGCCATGGCTAACCATCCACGGGACGAATGACCCACTCGCGCACCTGGTTTAGTGGTATGGCGTAGCTGGTGTTGTCGTTAAACAAACTCAAGACTCCGGTGGCGCCGGCAGTTTGCGCCAGGTGCCCGCCGATCCGGTGCGAGGCGGAAATTCGGTAGGTCTTAACCTCGCCGTCGATGAAGGTGACATCCACGTCACTTAGCTCTGAATCACTGGCCATGGTTAGACCTCCACCCATAAAATGTTGTCGCCCCAAGGCTGCTGGCGTCGACGCAGCAGGTCTTCCAGTCTTCCTTCCGGGGTTGCGAAATTAAGAATACTCGTTGGCACGGTAACGCGTTGTGGTGTGCGGCACAGAAGTCCTTGCATTCCAAGGCCCGGCCACCACGCCATAAGGTGCTCGTAGCGCGGATGCGACTGGCCTTTGAACCCGGCCCGGCGTGCCTGTCGCATGTCGTGAAATATGATCAGTTCGGGAGGTGCTGGCACTTTTTTCTGCGCCCGCCGACCGTCCATATGACCCAGGCAGTAGACGGCGTAAGTCCAGGTGACTATCCCGATGCAGATGGCGAGAATGATAAGCGGATAGTCCATCAGTCAGCGGTCCTTATGGCATCAAGCAGGCCTTGGCGCTGCGGTGCGTTGGGCGATAGTCGGGCCGGATCGTCGCTGATCCAGTAGCCGTCCACCAGTTTGCCGGGCGGCAGGGTGAAGATGTGTTCGGGATTGTCGTCGTCCGTCGCCGGGTAGATCCGGCCGTCAGGGCGCATAACCACCGGGTCACCGCCTTTCGGACCATCGGCAGGTGGCGTCAGCACCAGATGATCGGTGGCCTGCAGATGTTCTTCCGGGATGCCGAGTTCGATATGCATTTCGGCCAGTGTTTGCCGGGCTGTCGCGGTGATCTGCTCGGCAGTGGCTCGCCGGTAGCTTCGAACTGATGCTTCAAAATCCGCTATCGTAAGCGGGCGGGCGAGCAGTTGGTCAATCTGGCGATCCATACCGGTCGACTTCACATAGTCGGCCCCAAGTACCGTATTTACACGGTCCAGGAGTTCCTGCTTGTGAGCGTCCATGGACTGGCGGGCGCGTCGAACTTGGCCGGTCGATAGGTCGACTTCGACGGCCATACCGGTTTCAATCGATTCGACGGCTGTGCCTACGTGCATGAAGCGGGAGGTCATAGGTCCGCCTTTCGCCCAGCGCCAACATAGTTGGGATCGGGTCGATATTCCGGGAGACAATAGAGATTGTTCCACTCTACCGCTCGCACAGCGTCTATCCAGGCGTCATGAAGGTCTTTGCCCGTACCACAGAGAGAAAGTATTTTGCCGCCGATTGATGGAGCATGTCGGACAAACCTCACTTCCCACGCCCCCAGGTGCGCTGGTCCGTTCGGCACGTGATTTCCGTTGGAGTCCTGAATATGATTGTGGCGCGCCCATGCGAGATACCAGCCGGCGGGCTCAACCATGCGACCACCGTCGTAGCCTAGTTGCGCGCGGGCTTTGATGGCGACTCGTTGCGCGAACTCCCACATGGCATTCTTTGTGCAAACGTAGAGATCAGCATTATCGTTGATCGACTTAAACCCGGTCTGCACACACTCCCTGAGCAGAATGCGTTCGGCCTCGCTGAAGTCGCGCGAAACGGGCGAAACTTCAAGTTCGCGAATATGCCGAGGTATTATGCTAGCTATGGCTTCGACAAAGACTTGTTCCAGGTGCTTCGCCTGGCCGTTTGGGCGGAAACCGTTGCCCAACGCGCTATCGTAGGCGTCAGCAAATGAAACTATCGCTTCGCCTAAGGGTTCATCTAAATATGACTCATGATCAAGTGAACCTGTCAGTTCTGCTAGAATCGCGTCCGCAGCGTCTTCGCGGCCTACCATGTGATGGCTGCCGGCCGACTGCACATGGTCACGAATGATCTCGACGATCTTTTCCTTGGTGAGTGCCATGGTCAGATCACCTTCCCGCCGTCGGCCAGTCGGTGCTCGCGCTTATGGTCGAGACGATTGGCGTTGTAGGCGCGCTTCTCGGCAATGATGTCGAGCAGGGGCACGTTGATGGTGTCGGCAAGGGCGAAGGTGAAGACGACTGCCGCGCACAACTCGTCGA
Source organism: Asticcacaulis sp. AC466 (assembly GCF_000495815.1). Lineage (GTDB taxonomy): Bacteria > Pseudomonadota > Alphaproteobacteria > Caulobacterales > Caulobacteraceae > Asticcacaulis. Next base: position 32,269 of record NZ_AWGE01000003.1, read on the forward strand.
GATAGTGTGCCGTGCGGCCCTTGCGGTAATGTTCAAAGGCTGCGTTGACGAATGACATCGCATTGAGCAATTGGCTTTCAGTGCTCTGAATAAGGAGGTCACGCAGCAGACCTTTGCTGGTGATGTAGCCGAGGGTGGAGGTGATAAAGCCCTCGGTGAACCGGTCGGCCGCGCCTTCGCCGCCGAGCAGGTCAAACAGCCGGATTGCTGCGTCAGCCAATTCGACATCGAGCATCAAGCGGTGGGGCAGATGGTCATCGCGCTTGTCGCCCAGGGTGCCGTCATAGGCTTCCAGATATTCGCTCTGGATAAGCATCATGACTTCCGGGCGATTGCGCGTCCTGAGGATGGATTCCCCGGTTTGCAAGTTCGACCACCAGCCGGCAGCGACGTTGGACTGGTGAATGTCGGTGGTGAGGTCTTGGAACTGTTTGGCGGTAAGCATGTAAAATCCCTTTAAACGTGAAAGTATAGGCGTAAAATTAGGAGCCAAGGAGCGACTGCGAACCCGACCCCGAGGCAAAAGATGATCAGGGCGAGCCCGATCCAAGACGTGACGGCGATCGGCATCCAGCGTTTCGGCATCTCATTGACGAGAATGTCGTAAACACCGGAAAGGAATAGCGCGAGACAGCCGATCGACCAGAGGGCTGAGAAGGCGCCGAGAAGGATGAACATCGGAAATGTCTCCTACAGCGACTGCGTGATTTTGACGCTATTTGGCAGACCCGCCCTAGAGTCCATTAGCCCAGCAATTTCCACCTTCAACCCGAGGGCCTTGGCGTCCTTGATGGCGCTCAACAACTGGTCAAGGGCTTCGCGAACGCGGGCGGCGGCCGCCTGATTGGCGTCCTTCGATGGGGCTGCGGTAATGACGTGCTCATGGAAGAGCGCCCGTTTTAGGCTCTCGCCGCCGCCGCCGTAGCTTTGCGTTCGAAAGAACTGACCACTGTGACGGTCGGCCTGGCGTTCGTTATATATTTCATCCAGGGTGCTTTGAAGCTTCGCCTGGTGCGTATCGGAGAGATCGGGGGTGAGTATCTGGATTGCCACCCCCTCTCCAAATTTATCGGCAGTCATTGTCTTCGGCTCGGAAGGTGCTTTGGGTAGAGACGGGCCGGGGTTTGGATCGTCGTTGACCGTGTAAAGCGAGAATTCCGTGCTGCCGAAGCGGAATACCAGCTGAGTATCGCCGCCATCTTGTGCGCAGAACCTCTCCACCCATTCTGCAATGCCGAAACGCTGGATACCGAAGTGGCGCCCAAGAGCCCGGATGAGCGTGACCCCAAAGTCGCGGCGGGCTTGCGCCTCGCCGGAAATAGTGACCTTCAACATAACAAAATCCCTTTAAACGTGAAAGTTAGTGCGCGAAAATGCTGTTGCCGACCAGCAGCCAGAAGCCACCGCAGACGAGCGTAACGCCGATGATGGTGTAGGCAAAGGGCCAACGCGGCTCCGAGTGCCAGTCTGGATCGGAGAAGGGATCACCCTTGCTGTCCGATTGAAGGCGTGGATCGAGATGAGAGTTATGCGGTTTCATAGGCTTGCTCCTGGTCAGAGTAGAAGAGGGAATGTTTGCATCTGACCATGTCGCGACTTGACTGTCAATTAAAAAGTGAAAGTCACGTAAAAAGGGCTCAGCCAAAGCCGAGCCCTTCTGACGCTGTAATGGTAGCGTAGGATTAGCTCTCAAGCGCCCTGATGTACCTCAGTACCGACTCGGAGAAGCCGTCCAGGTGCGTCCACCGGCCGTAACCCACGCCGTTTTTGTAGGAGGCGACGTTGATCATATAACCCTTACGGCCTGGGTGCGGATCTGGCGCCGATCCGTCGCCAGACTGTTCGTCAGTGATAACGATAAGTCGATCGTATGGAATCAGATCGTTGAGGCCTTTGATGGCTGCTCGCAGGTTTGTTCCGCCGTGAGGCTGCGATTTTGAAATCACCTCAACGCCGGCCATGCCGAGCCGATGCGGGACTTCGACGAGGTAATTTGAGAAACTGAACACGCGCACGTCGCCCGTGATCACTGAGGCTAAAGCGCAGGCAGCATCCATACGTGTCAGGTCCGACTTTGACGATAGTTTTGTGTCCATCGATCCAGACACATCCACGAGAACGACCGTTACACCATCGAAAGTCGGCCCCTCGGACAGGCCCGCGATCAATGCGCCGTCGATAGCCGGCTCAAAGGTAGGCACCGCGCGCGCCGCCGCGATAAAGCGGAACGGCAACACCTTATCCGCACCGCCGCGGCGAGCCCGCAATGCATCAGAAACCAAGGCGCGATCTACACCGGCTTCTGCCATGTTGCGCAGGTTGCGCAGCAGAGCCAGGTAGCCGAGTTTCTGTTCTCGCAACAACCTCTCAAAGGTTTCACGCCTGTTTGCGCCGCCAGACAGTGCGACCTCCCAGGTGTCCGGGCTTTCGAGTGTGCCGGCGGCAAGCCTGTTCCACAACTCCTGTTGGGCGTCGTTCAAGGGCTTAGGCCGCACCATGAAAAGGACATCCCGCAGTTTGATTGCATGGTCGCGATTGTACTTAGCGAGGGCGTAGGCGTCGAACTTGGTGAACGCGCGGCTCAGCCCTTTCTTCAGTTGGGCGGCAATCGGCCGGCGTCCGTCCTTCCAGTACAGGGCCAGCAGTTCGGCCAGTTCGTCGGCCCGGCTGATAACCTCGTAGATGGTGTCCGCAACAAACGACTCGCCGCTGCCGCGCTTGACCAGGGTCAGAAGCAACAGCAGGGGGACATGGCGAAGGTTGTGGACACGCCGCGCTTCGACGGCCAGGTTGGCAAGCGTCTTGAGGGGCACCTTTACGGCATATTCCTCAATGCGCTGGGCGATAGACTTGCCGTCTTCGTAGAATTCATTTTCCCACAATAGGCACGAGAGGACAGACCGACGCAATTGCTGCTCGTCGGTGAGGCGCGGGAATGCCGGCGCTCCTTCGTGAGTCTTGGGACGGGTGATTGTAGTGGCGGTGTTGAAACGCATGGTCGGCGGTCTCCATGAAGGGTTGCTGGACCGCGAAATAGAAGTGGGATCGGAGGGCGACGGGCGCCCGCAGAACGGTCAGCGCTCTCTTACTGAGCTACAGCCTGGCGTTTGCCATGCTGACGAGGATTTACACCTCGCGGCCTCTGTCTTGCATAGAAGTAGCTGCAGACTGCAGCACCTCCGATCCAACTAATATAGCGCGGAAGGACTGTCGAATTCAGATATGCGTCTACCAATTCCGCCATCGGCTCCCAAAAGGTGCTGAGCAGGATTCGAACCTGCAATCGTTGTTACGAAGTAACTGAACTCTTCACTATCCACGAATTGCAGTGAGGGAACCGGCGATAGCAGCACAGGTTTGTCTTTTGCTCTACCCATCTGAGCTTCCGGCCTTGCGACCGAGCCGGATTCGAACCGGCGACCCAAAGAGAAGTATCTGCGATCTGCACCACTCACTAAAAACTCGGATGTTAGGGAATTGTCGAACACGGCTGTTTTCATCCACAAGAAGTAACCGTGGTCTGCACCACCAACGATGCAGACCATAGAGCGGCGCATTTGCACTGTCAATTAAAAAGTGAATGTCACGCAATATTGACGATCTTGGGCGGACGTGCGAACGTGCAGAAGTGCCATAGCATGGAGGGTCGATATGATCCGGTTGGTCGCCCGAAGTATTAGTGAAATCCCTGTTTTTACTGAGCGTATCGACGACCTGCGACCCTAACCCCTTATACTCCGGACGATCTGTTCGGGTAACGCCTCACAGCCCGGTCGCACAACGGCCGGGCATTTCAATTTCACTCAAAACGTGAAATAGTGTTGACGGCCTGTTGAATCCGTGAGAGCGTGCAGTTCTTCGCAAGAGACCTTACCGAGGAGCCTCCCATGAAGTAGCAGATGTTCTCCGCCTCCTGAACCAACTCAACGCCCGGTCACAGTGCCGGGCGTTTTTGCGTTCTAAGGGTAGGAAGACATTTTCAAGTAAAAGGTGATTGTCATGTCGATTGTCGAGATCCGAACAGGTGGCGATGTCCGGTCATTGCACCGGCACTACATGCGCAAGTCGAAAGAAGATTTAGTGCGCAGTCTCCAAGACCTGCAGCGCATGGTCGGTGATACACCTGAACCCACAAACCATTTAATGAGTTTCAGCAAAGGCGGGCTCGCGCAAAGAGCCTTGGCCATACACAAGAGGTTGCCCGAATGACCACCGATACAATGATCGAGCCCGACGGCTGGTATCTGCACCGCGCCACCAATGACCAGTCGTCGCCCGACTGGATCGTCGAATTCATGAGACTGGGCGGCGGACAGCTTACGTCGGGCCGTGGCGCCGATCTGCCGGCCGCCTGGACGAATGCCGTCGCCAACATCGAGGCTGCAGAGAGCGGGCTTGTGCCGACGCAAGAGAATGGCCCGATGATCCTGTCGATCAGCAAGATATTCGCCGCCGGCACGAAGGTCGCTTTTGACAGTCACTCGGGTGCGCTGCGTGACGCCCGGGCAGGCGACCGAATGTCTTTTCCCATGCCGGCCTACGTGCTATCCGAAGACGGCCGCAGCGCTATCGTCGAGCGGCCGATCTGGGAGAATCTGCACACCCACCGGTTTCTGAAGAGGGAAGTGTGACGCATGATCCAACCCAATTCTGAATTCGAAGCCTTCTTCGCCGGCCAATGGGGCGATCTGCTGAACCAGGTTTATCCCAGCGAACTGTCCTGGGACCGAAAGGCTGCGATCCTGTATTGGGTTGACGTGCTCGGCAAACCGGCACCCTATGCCCCGGCCGATGTGCCAAGGGAAGCGCCGTCATCGATCGACGATGAGATTGCGGACTTGCTGGCGTGACATTGCAGATCAGGCCGATCAGCCTATTGCAAGCCCGTAAATTCGTCGGCGTATTGCACCGGCATCACGGAGAGCCCCAGGGCGGCAAATTTGCCATTGCTGCCGAGGAGTCCGGGCGAATTGTCGGGGTAGTGATCGCAGGGCGGCCAGTGGCCCGGCACCTCGACACCGGCAGAGTTGCTGAGGTAACGCGCCTTTGCACCGACGGCACGCGCAACGCCTGTTCGCTGTTATACGGCGCCGCGGCCCGGGCGGCAAAAGCCATGGGCTATGAGCGCATCTACACCTACACGCTTGCCTTTGAGCCCGGTTCCAGTTTGCACGCTGCAGGATGGTGCAGGGATATTGAGACGCGCGGCGCCAGCTGGGATCAACCTGGCCGGAGACGGACGGATAAGCATCAACTCGGGCCGAAGGTGCGATGGGTGAGGGTGTTGAATCCTATGAGCGTCCCCGACTTCCCATGTCCGCTGCGCTTGTACCTAGATGCAATGAGTCAGATCGACCCCATAGACAAACCGCAGATTCACGTTTAAAGTGATATTGCTTGATGGACACGACGCCGAGCGACCCCGCGATGATCAATGCCGCGGCTCGCCAACGTCCCCATAGGGCGATCATCCTCACAACTGAATCTATGAAGGTATCACCATGTCTGTGATTGCAAAGGTCGCCGTGCGCGGCGTCGAAAAACAATACAACCTTTACCGCGTCGAGGCCTATTGTCAGGCCGAGAACCAACTTATGGCCCAATATGCCGATCCAACCGATGAAGACCTGCTGTTTAGCCGGGCCAGTCCGTCGGGCGAGATGCGCGCCAAGTTCCCCGAGGACCCGCACATGGTTGAAGGTGACCAGCTGTATGTGATCTTTACCCGGGCGCCGCAGCCGCGCGCCTGGCATTGGTCGAAAGCCCGCGTTCAGAGTGTCACCGATTATGGCGGCGTCACCAAGGAAGTGCGAATCTGCTCACCGCATAGCTACGGCCGCCCGGATCTGGCCGCTAACGAACTGCCGGACTTCACGTTTAAAATCTCGATCGATAATGCCGGCGCGTCCGAGCAGTTTCAGCCGAATGACGCCGATTGGGTTGTCGGACTCTATCGGTCGTCCCAGGTCACCATGGACCAGGCGCTACAGCTTGCCCGTGATGCGCGGGGTGAGCCTGCTGAGGAACTCGTAGATGAAAGCCAAGGTTAAACTTTCCGCCGATGGCCGCTTCCGTCCTCTCCTCACTTATGGCGAGGGCCCCAGGCGCTATGGGCCGGTCGTCTCATTCAGTGTCGCTGTCACCCGAGCGCGGAAAGCTGAACAGGAGTTCCGTAACCGCGCCCTTATGCTCAAAGGTATCTTGGCTGAGCATAAGGAACGCATGGAAGAGATGAAACGACGCCGACCAATGGGCGTCTACTACGCAGTTTGATCTTCGACCCGGTGGCCCAGGCTGCCGGGTTTTCTTTTGCCGCGCTGATCAAAATGCTCCGGGCGATCTGCCAAGGTAAGTCCGGCTGAACTTTTCAGGTACTGCTCCGGGTGATCCGGCAAGGTAGCCAAGGTAAGGCCTTACGTACGCGTATACGGGCGCCTGGACGCAGGTCTGCACGTGCATGTGCGCGTACACGTGTGACACGGGCGCCGCGCGATTTCCTATTATCGTTCAAAGGCTTGTTCGAAAATAATTTTGCGTGACTTTCACTTTTCAGTTGACAGTTTCACGTTTGCCGTGCGAAAAGGGGTTATCGAAACACGGCTAGGGAGTTAGCCAAATGTCATCTGTCACCCTATTCAACGAAGTCAGCGATAATGGCGATTTCCGCGTTTGCGCCGAATGGCACAAAGACCGCACCTGTACGGTCACCACTTACGAAAACGACGGCAACGCTTGGCGTCAGGTCACCGTCCGTCACTACACATCTGACCTTTTGGCCGTCGGTTCCGCTAAGCGCAAATTCGCCAAGATGAATAAGGAGTCGCCTAAGCCATGAAACTCCCCCCGCTAATCTACCTCACAAACCTATTCGTTTACGGCCTCTTGGTCGTTCTCACATGCGCATTATTGCGCCTATAGTTTCACGTTTAAAGGGAAAGCTATGTTATGACTGACTATTATGTTTTGAAGCACAAGACGCTTACGGCAGTGTCGCACATTGGTAGGGCTATTACCGCTATCCCGACCCAAATCATTGGCCGCATGACCTTCGCGCAACGCAACCGATTGAATGCCAAAAACTTCGTGGCGGATGACCGGTGGCAATACAGGCTTATTGCCGACAAATTGGTTGAAATCGCATACGGCAATTTCATGGGTAATCCGGTTTTGGGTGTGACTGTCTTTCACCTGTACGGGGAGGATAGTGCACGCGCCGAAATGGATCACAATGCGTCAGACGCTGTGCATTCGGTCGACGAGCTTGTTGAAAAGCTTCTCTCCTTACAAACGGACGGCGGCGACCCGACAAGCAAATATCATGAGGCTTGCTGATCATGAAAACGTGGAAAGATATGGAGCCTGCCGCAGGCTCAAACTTGAACCGTATTCGCGTCGGCCAAACCCTTGAATTGTTCGGCGACCCGAAAAAGAAAATCGAAAAGGAAACAACGATTATCAAGTTTCCGGGCGGCCATGTGGAAGTGTCGCGCACCGCAGACAACGAATATTGGGTGCACGTATCGACGGCTGAAAACGGACAAATCGTTGACGCCCGTGCCGACGCGCAAGGCCGCTATGCCGACAACTTCCGCAATCTTGTGCGGGCTCTAAACACCGAAATTGCGGAAGGCGTGAATCACATAGCGTTCCGCGTAAAGCCGGGAAATCTTAAGCCTTGGGAGATCGAAGAATGAAAACTCTATCTGTTGCCAAAGCCAAAGACCGCGCGATCATGGGCAAGGTCAAATTGACACCCGTCTCGAAAGTGGAATCGTTCGTTGTCATCATGCGCGCCATGGGTGGCGACGATCAGCGCGCGGCACTGGCCGAATTACATGCGCGTGGCCTTTGGCTTGGTGACGGCTCATATAGTGGTCACGATCAACAAAGCGCGGCTATCCGCGCCGCCGGTCATCCCGTGCCATCTGAAAAACAGGAACGCAACGTTACCCTGGCCGCCATGGGATACTGCTCACCCAAGGCCCAACAATTCATTGACCTGTATGTTGCCGACGTGAAGCGCACGCCTGATGCTTATGACGCGAGCGTCCGAAATTGGCCAGAACATGCGGCAGCGCGGATCATTGAAAACCTCACCCATGATGAAATCGACATCCTGATTAAAGACGCGAAAGCTGAAGCCCGCCTGTTGGCACGGCACGGACACTAGGGAGATAGCGAAATGGATACACTTGTTAAAAAAGGCCCGTACATCGTCAACGATTGCCTTTTGATGTACGGTCAAGTTTCGGGCGACGAGGACGAAGCGCCCTTTATTGCCGACTTCTCGGAAAATGGCACGACGGGCGAATATACCGACGCCGAACGCGCTACCGCTGAATACTTTGAGCGCGCCGTCAACGCCTTTCCTGCCATGCTTGCGGCCTTGGAGGAATTAATCAGTGAGAAGAAGGCGCCGATTTATAATCTCCCGCCCCACGCGCAAGGCGTGATCCGTAGCGCTATCGCACAAGCCAAGGGGGACGCGGTCTAATGGCTACTTGGCACCAAAATAAGAACGTCGCAGGCATGTCAGCGTTGTATAAATCGCACCCTACTGAGTGGAAAGTGGTCGATGACAAGCCCGGCCAGTTCGCAAGTGCTCAGACCTTCCGTACAAAACGGGAAGCCCTGAAACTCGCCAAACGGAACGGGGGAATTATACGTGAACCATTGCGCCTAATTCAAGGTCACACATATCGCGGCGTCAACATTTACCGCGCCGCACCCAACTCTTCCGGCATCAAATGGGAGGCTCTTGGCTATGGCCGCGCCGACACCTTGGCCGGAATGAAGCAACTTATTCGGAGCGCGCTGTAATGGCCGCCATATTCGGCCTTGTCGCCCTTGTCCTAATCATCGCCACGGCCTGTAAATCAGTTGGCGCTGCAATCGTCCTGGCTATCTTCGCCGCTATCCTTATCGGCTTCCTGAAACGCTAACCCTGACACATGAAAGGACAAGCTGATGAAACAATTTGCGGAACGCAGGCCCTTTCCATTGGCCGGGCACAAATGTCTTGGTGCGCGGAAGCTATATGAGACCAGTTGCGAGTGTGGTTGGTACTCAGACCCGGACCCTGAACGCGCGGCAGTTTATAGGCGATGGCGAGCTCACGTGAGGGAGCACGGCGCAGAAATGGAAACGTTGCAACAAGCCGAAGCGCGGGAAAAGCGAGAGCGCGACAAGCTTTCGGAACGTTTCCCCTTACTTACGGTCCGACGTGGGAAAGATTGAGAGACTGGAATTTGAAATGTTTGACCTTTCGCCCGCCTTCACCAATGACGGTTACAGCGTGACCTTTCGCCTACATAGCGGCAACCTGGTTTCGTGCTGTATTCACGCCTTTGGCCCGTATACGGGGGCAGGGCAGGCGCGCCCTACGTTTCAAGCTATCAGCCCGCCCATGATGGACGCGCAAGCGGCGTTTAATATGGCGTGTCAGAAACTAAAGCCGAAAGACCTAGATTGTCTTTGGGATTAGGGCTTGCCCCACATACCGGCCTATAGATACCCTCTCGCCTCACAAGCGGGAGGGTTTTTCTATGCCTACAGACACGACACCTAAGGCACCCGGTTTCATAGGCTGGATAGGCGCTATCCTGCTACTCTTCGCCATTCTGTACGGCGTGTTCGGATGCTTTAAGCCCAAACACCACAACCCGGTTATCACCCACGCCGACACCACTGACACGCCCGTGAAGCGTAAGGCGGCCGCTGATACCGTCACGGCGTCGGGCTATTGGTGTCCTGTACCTACCGCCCTGTATGACACAAGCCCGCTTGGTAGCGGATGGAAGCAATACACCCTGACATGCGAGGAGGGCGGGCGCATGGCACGGTATCAGATACGCATGACGCCGGAGGGCGCACACGGCACGGTCAAACTGCTATGACCTCACAGTGCCGCAGGGCTACCCTAGCCGCATAGGCAACGCTACCACACTGCAAACCCCTCGCCTCATGGGCAGGGGTTTTCTTTTGCCTAGTCTTTTGAACGCTGTTCATGACGGTCTAAGGGCAGGGTGTGCAACCGAATCACAACGCACCACAATAGCCCTGAATATGTGTCTCAAGTCGTCTCATGTGAGCCCTGGTCGCACGTGCCTATGCGTTGTCTCGTTCAGTCTCGTACAATCTTATGCCGTCTTATGCCGTCTTATAGGGTGGCTTGGGTCCCTCTTTATGAGACGACTTGAGACGCGAGGGGCGCAGACCGCGAAACTCGAAAGACCTCAAAACTACTAAATGCACTTGTTCGACTATTAGCTAAGTGTCTAACCGTTGATTATACCGACAGCACGGCAGCCGCTCAGCGCCGAAAATGGGTAAAAGCACTTGCCGGCGGGAAAACTTCGATCCTATTCAACGTTTTTGCGGTGACAGCGGAAAAATCGGCTACTTTGGACCTGTCCCGGACCTGTCCCACCACCTGTCCCATCAATTTGTCTATATAAATCAATAAGTAGGACAGGTTGGACAGGTTGGACAGGTATTATAAGGAAAGCTGTCGTAGGGGTACAAAAGCGCTAAAGCGAAACAACATGGTCGGATGAAAACGCGAAAAGGGGGTAACGACAGGTGTATAGGGAAATAGCTGTCCGGGCTGTCCAACCTGTCCCGAGCCTTATGTTTTCAGGTGTTGCGCGTGGACAGGTCCCCAGATGACCTGTCCCGGAATGGGGGACCTGTCCCAAAAAGAAAACCCGACCTTTTTCAAGGCCGGGAAAACTTGCAATAGGATCGATGTTTTATACGTCGCGCCGAAAAACGCGTTGCCGTCCAAACCTGGCCGTGGCATCTCTACCGGCAGCACGCCACCCTGGTACACTGCGTAGAGCGCGGGCATAAAGTTGGGAATTGCGCGGATCGAGTGATGCCATATCTCGTCCAGCCATATCCACCCATACATCCAGGACGCAAACCACATCCCGATATCGAGGTTCGGCATCGTCAGCGTCGTCGAAATCTGCGGCTATCGGAGTGTTCAACCAGCCTTCAATCTGACCAGCAAGCATTTCTTCCGGTGTATCCTGGCGCCGGCTCTCCTGAATAGCCAGCGCTTCCACTCTGGCGTCGGCTTCCGTCAGGTATAATGGTAACGTGCCGACCGGTTGTGTTTTTCGCATATTGCGGTATAAATATACCGCTTCCGCCCACAGTTGATCCAGGTCCCGTTGCAAGCGTTTGAAGTCAATTTCTTCGACAGTACAGAAGACAGGCCAGAACCGACGGCCGCCCGTTGGGTCACGTAAGTACTCACCTTCGTTCGTCGTCCCCATGAAGATGCATTGCCGAGGCACATCTTCTGCGTAGCTGGCGAAAGGCCTGCGCATTCGATCAGTGGCCGCGGAGACAAACCCTTTAATAGTCGTCACTTCATGCTTGCTGAAGCCCTGCAACTCCGGAAGTTCGCATATCATCGACCCTTCCATCTTCTCGACCATAGTTTTGCGATCAGAAAAGTCACCCTCAAGCTCAGTGTACCAATCACGAGCGAGGATTCGGATAAACGTTGATTTCCCTTTGCCTTGTGCGCCTTCGAGAATTGGCACGAAGTCAAATTTATGCCCTGGTTCGAAAATCCGCGTGACCGCACTGACCAATGTCATTCGCGCGATCTGCCGATGGTAGGCATTGTCCTCGGCGCCCAGGTGGTCGATGAACATGCGGTCGAGCCTCGGCTTGCCGTCCCAGCGCAGGCTATCGAAATACTCTTTCACCGGATGGAAACTGCGCTTGCGAGAGACCATCAGCACAGCAGCCTTCAAATCGCGGTCGCTCACCTTCAATGAGTAGCCGCCCTGACTGTCAGGCGCTTCGATCATTGCACGCAGGGCGGCCAAGTGTTCGTCGCCCCACCGATCGCCCTTCACTTCGTCGCGCAGCGTCCAGAAGCCATCATCCAATTGCCGGCGCGGTTTCTTGGCGCCAACCCGGGCCTCTTTCAGGCGACCCGCCAACTCGATTCGCACGATCTGCTGTGAGAATTCGTTGAACCCTATGACGTTGCGGATGCGTTTATCGTACCTGACGATCAATTCGACATTGTGCAGACTGGCCTTGAGACCGTCATCGGTCAGTTGGAAGTAGGTTTTCCAGTCTGGATCTGGCGCAATGCGTGCGCGCTCGACTTTGATCGGGGGCGGTGGCACCGATGCAATCAACAGGTCTTCCAGATCGTCTAACAGAATATCGGTCGGACTGGCTTTTTCCTGATAGGGAACAAGGGCTTTGTTTCCCACATCCGCGCACAAAAGGTCGGCCAGGTCATCGTCTTCATCGCCGTCGAGCAAATCGACATCACCGAACTGACGGTCAATCCGATTCTCTTTCGATGCCTTAATAAGCAGCGCCATGCGCAGTGGCCGTTTTGCACCCTTGAATGATTTCCAGACGCGAGCCTGGTCGCGCGGATCGTATTTCTCGGAGCCTTTCGACCACTCGGACCAACGTTCGAAGCCGAGGGCGCCGCCTTCGTACTGGTGGTGCAGCGCCATGCCGACCTGATACCACTGGTCGCGATCATCCACCCAGTCTGAGGGCAGGTCCTCCATAATGCTGTCGATCTCATCGTCCGAGAGGTCCATCGGCCGCTGTTTGATCAAGCCGTTCAGATCGTCATCATCGTCGTCTTCATTAAGGTCGTTATCGAGCGCGCCCCAGGCCGCTACGTCGTCCGAATCAAGCAGCGGCCCCATGCCTAGGTCCAGCGCTTCGAAATCGATCTCCCGACCCCACCGATATTCCAATCCCGTGTCAGGATGGATCGACGGCGGCAGCACGGCCTGCACATTCGTTCCATACAGCACGACTTCCCAGTCGTATTTCTTGACGTTACGGTGTTTTTCCTCGGACCAAACTTGAGTGAAGCCGAAGGATTTGCCAAGCGTCAGTTTATAGAACGGCTTATCGGTGAAGAAATATAGGTGCCGGCTCTCGCCGCCGCTACCGCTGATCACATAGGGCGCTTGCCGGGCGTCGGGCCATAGGTCGAGGATGACTTGCCAGGCGGCGTCGGCCTGATCGGCATCGCGAATATCCATGTCAATGAGGTGCAGATATCCCCAACGTGTTTTGCTGGGTTCACCGGTGCGGATGCCGATATTCTGGCCGCGGCGATAGGCTTCCTTTGCGGTCTGCCAGGTGTGAACAGGGGCAGCGGCCCAACCTTTATAAGGCGCCTTGGTCTTCGGCCGCAGCCAGTGTATCGCCAGGCCAGCGGCAATAAGCGGCTTAGCCGCAGACAGCATCCTGTCTTCGTTGCGTTCCCCGTTCATGCCGGAAACTGCCTTTCCGACGTATTAGAGGTGTTCTACGAAATCTTCGAATTTCAGACGGCCGTCCGACTTGGCGACGATCGCACGGGCGTTGTCGCTTCGCATATTCTGGCCGTTGCACCACCTGTAAAGGGCGTTCCGGCTGAACCCGAGAAACTTCCCAAGATTTTCCAGGCTGAGCGACACTTCGCCGTCAGCATAGGTCTTGTGGAACGCCGGAAACGCGTCGAACAGCTTCTTATACAAGGGCTTGTTCTTGAAGAACTCGCGGTTCTTGTCCCTCGGTTTGATGCCGAAACGGCGGCGAGCAGCGGGCTCCGCAGTTTGAGTTTGACTCATGTGAACCTCATTGAAAGTGGGGGCAACGTAACGCACCAATTCCACACAATCAAGTTAAACGTGAAAATATTTGCGCAATGGGGTTGCACTTTCACTTTTCACGTGCTTGTATCCGGTCATTCGCCGGGTGCTTCTGGCGGGTGTCCGGCCACAGTGCCGTTGTCGTTCCCGGAGAACCGGAGCGGGGCACCCTCCCGAAGTTCCCGGCGTTCTCACCGCCGAAATCAGGAGATCCCATGTCCATCGAAGCGCTACTCGCTGAAAACACTAAAGCCATCCAATCACTGGCCGAAATCATGGCCAAGGTTGCCACCGGGCAGGATGCAATCGTTCAGGCCGCCAAGGGCGCGACCGCCGCAAAAGCCAGCCCCAAGACCGAGGCTAAAGCCGAAACCAAGGCTGAAACGAAGTCTGATGACGCCGGCAAGACTGAAATCAAGTCGGATGCCAAGTCTGCGACTCAGGACGATCTGATTGCCGCGATCAAGGGCTACGCAGTCGGACTCTCGACGGAGGCCGCCGCCGCCCGTAAGGAAAATAAGGGTAAGCTGCCGGAAGACGGCGACTGGTCTGCTGAGGATCGCTTCAAGGACGCGGAAGCCACTGCCCGTCAAGCCGAACTCGACAAGCTGTTCAAGAAGGTCGGCGCCACCAACTACAAGACTGTACCCGCCGACAAGATCGCTGCCGTGATTAAGGCCGTGAAGACGCTGACCGAACGCGGCAACATCCTGAACCCCGAAGACTTTGCTGATGACGCCGGTGGCGATGCCGGTGGTGATGACGACGATCTGCTCGGCTAACGAATTCTGAGGGGAGTACGCACCCCTCAGATGAACCTTCCCCGGTACATCCCCCATCGTACCGGGGAAGGCTTTTACGCAGGCAGCGGGACCGCACCACGCGGTTAAGGGTTCGTCCCTTCAGTTGGAATCCGACTGCTGTCTCCGCAAAAGCCTTAGAGGTTTACAATGTTCGAAATTGAACCCGGCCAAGTCTATCGCCATCACAGCGGTCGTGTCTATACCGTTTTGTACTTGGCGAATGCATCGGTCATATCAGATCGCTTTCCGATTACTGTTGTCTATATTGGTGCCAACGGTAACGTTTGGTCACGTCCATTAGCGCAGTTTTTGGAGAAATTTGAACTCCTTCACGATGGAAAGAGCACCGTCTAATGGCAGCCCATGCTCGCATAGGCCCGTCGTCGCTTAAGCGTACGATCAACTGCCGCGGCTCTATCCGCGAGTTGGAAAAGCTTACGCGCACGTCGAATGACGCGGCTGATGAGGGCTCCTGTCTCCACACCTTTTGCGAGGAAGTGCTCAATTCCGAAGGGCTGCTTGAGCCGTTCGACCTGATCGGGAAAACGTACGAGCACAATGGCTACAACCTAACGATCACCCTTGATCACGCTGAACATGCGATCAACGGCATCGATTGGATACGCCAACAGCCGGGCGAACTTCTGGTCGAGCAGCGTGTCTCACTCGAACCATGGATGCCAGATCAGTTCGGCACTTGCGACGTGGCAATCCTCGACGACGACCTGTGCATCATTTTCGATTGGAAATGGGGCAGCGGTGTTCCGGTAAAGGTCGAGGACAACCCTCAACTCAAAGCGTACGCGCTTGGGTTTCTGCATACGGTTCTTCGCCCACGCGGGCAGGAGCCATCGACGTTCCGGCTGATCATAGAGCAGCCGCGCAACGCGAAGGGTGGCCGCTATTACGAACATTGGGACATATCCTTAGAGGACCTGCTGGAATTCGGGGAATTGCTCAAAGAGGTCTACGCCGACGTGATGAGCGGCACGGCGCCATGCGTGGCCGGCGAATGGTGCAAAGAGACCTTCTGCGACGTGATGAAAACGGAGCAGGGGTGCCCGGCCTACAATCGCATGATGATCGATCTGCTCGGACCCGAGTTCGATGATGACGATCTGGATCTTGAAGACCCTGATCTGATCACACCTGAGCGACGTGGGCGTATCGTCAAGTGGGCGGCTGAGATACGCGCTTGGCTCGCCAAACTGCATGAAGACAGCATCGACGCGGCTTACGCCGGCCGTACTGATCCGGGCTTGAAGCTTGTGCCGGGCCAAAAGGGCGACCGCTATTTCACCGATGAAGAAGAGGCCGAACTCATCCTGGGCGCGGCTCTTGGCGCCCAAGCTTTCACGTTTAAATTGAAATCTCCCGCGCAGGCTGAGAAGGACCTCAAACCTGGGCGGAAGAAGGTGGGCAATAAGACCGCATGGTCCGCGCTCACCGAACTGATCGGTCAGGACGAAGGGAAACCTGTTCTCGTGGCCGATTCCGACCCTCGCCCGGCCCTCAAACCGCTGCGCGATTACTTTGACGACGATGATGACGCGTCGACTTTTTCTCTTGATGACTAGGAGGCTTGTCTTATGGCAACCGACAAACTTGATGACCGTGAATCCAGAACTGTAATGCTCAAAAAGGTTCGGCTCTCCTTCCCGAACCTGCGCACGAAGACCGCAGCCGTCAAAGGCGGCAAGGAAAAATTCGGCGCCAATTTCCTGCTCGACCCTAACAAACCGGCCCACAAGAAGCTCATGGACCAGATCGCGAAGGCTGTCGAAGCGGCTGAAATGAAGGAATTCGGCAAGGTTGGGCATATCAAAAAGACTGTCCAGGACCCCAAGCGGAAGTGTTACCGCAAGGGCGAAACCTTTGCCAACCAGGATACCGGCGAAGTCTATGACGGCTATGCCGGCATGGTCGTCGTGTCGGCTTCCGCTGATCGTCGCCCGACGCTCTTCAATCGAGCCAAGGAAGAAGTTGACCTCGAAGACATCGAGGACGTGTTCTACGGCGGCTGCGTGGTTGATGCCAAGGTCAGCTTCTTCTGCATCTCGGACAAGGACAAGGGCGGCAACGGCCTGTTTGCGACCGTCGAAGCGATCCGTTCGTGGGAAGAGGGCGAATCCTTCGGCCGTGCTCCGACCAGTTCGGATGAATTCGATGACGATGATGACGACGGCATGGACGGCGGCTCGTCTGCCGACGATGACGACGACCTATTGGGTTGATCTGATGCCCGGTCGCTTCGGCGGCCGGGTGTTCAGGTGAGGTGTGGAACCGTCAGTACTGTGAGATCAGAGCGCTCGCACGAATGCGGTAGGCATTAGCTGAAGGCCGGCGCGTCCCCAGTGACCCGGTTGTCTTAATTGATCGCACAAGCCGCCACATCTCTCCCCAACATCCGGGAGCTTTTAAATGATCACTTATGATCCGACACGGTGGACCGGTCGCCCTTTTTGGGCCCAGACGCCATATCAATTTATTCAAACGTGTCTACGACGTGCGCTTTACCCATGGTCGGGCGGATGCGAGTGCTGCGTGGGACAAGAGCATTGGCAAGGTTGCTATTGCGCATATGTCGGCGGAATTGCTCCAGGAATAGGCCCTGAACGCTGGCGTGTTCTCCTTCGCCAAACGATCGGGCGGCTGTTTGACATCGAGTCGAGATAGCCATGTCTATACTGGTTGCTGATACCGAGGTGTATCAGAACTTCTTCTATATCGGTTACAAGAGACTGTCGGATGGCCTGCGCGTCGGTTTCGAACTGAGCGAGCGGTCGCCTAAGCCGGATCGTGCGCGCGTGCGCAAGATCATGATGTCGAACACAAACATCGGCTACAATTTCGCCGGCTTCGACAATCCGTTGATCTGGGCATTCATCAATGGCGCTGACAACAAACGTCTGAAATGCCTTGCGGACGGCATTATCAACAACAAGGTCCGGTGGTGGGACGCCGAGAAATTCTGCGACGTAAAGATACCGCGGAACTGCGACACCATAGATTTGATGGAGCCGCAGCCGAACGCGATTGCCGGCTTGAAATCCCTGATCGCACGCATGGGCGGCAAGTGGTTGCAGGAATTGCCATATCAGCCTGACGAAATCCTCACGCCCGAGATGATGGACCGGGTTATCGAATATAACCAGTACGGGGACCTGGACGGCACCGAACTGCTCTGGAAGACGATGAAGGAGCCAATGGATCTGCGTCTGGCTCTCGGCCGGCAATATGACATGGATTTCCGGTCCAAGTCTGACAGCCAGATCGGTGAGGCGATCGTCAAAAAGCGCGTCGAGCAGATCACGGGCAAGAAACCGGAGAAGGCTAAGGCGCGCACCGGCTACACGATCAAGTACAATATTCCCGACTTCCTTCACTTCAAGCATCCGCACCTGGTCGAAATCCTCGATCGCCTGCGTACGACCGAATTTTACGTCAACGCCAAAGGCAAGGTGAACTTACCCACCTGGCTGATCGGCAAGACCAAAAAGCGCGAGATCAGCCTTTTCGACGGCAACGGCAACGTCATATTCGACCCGGCGAACGATGATGAGGCGGGACCCGGCCTCGGCCTCATACCCATCGGCAAGACCATCTATAAGATGGGGATCGGCGGGCTGCACTCGACAGAGAGCAACCGGGCCGTTCACTCCGACGCGAACTATGTGCTGATCGATGCCGACGTGGCGTCGATGTACCCGACCCTGATCCTCCTGCTGAAGCTGCTGCCGCCGGCATTGGGCGAGGCCTTCTGGATCGGATACGCCGGCATCAAGGGCGACCGCCTCAAGGCTAAAAAGCGCGGCAAAGAAATCAAGGAGGCGATGAAGGATGACGGCCGCACTGAGGCCGAACTTCACAAACTCCTCGGTGAACTGCTTGCCTGCGAAGTCGTCGACAAGGGGCTCAAGATCGCCTTGAACGGCGTGTTCGGCAAGCTTGGCTCGATCTGGTCGATCCTGTTTGCTCCCGAACTGCTGCTCGCCGTCACGCTCACTGGCCAGCTTTCGCTCCTGATGCTGATCGAATGGGCCGAGGAGGCCGGGATTGAGGTGGTAAGCGGCAACACAGACGGCGTGCTGTTCAAATGCCCGCGTTCTATGTTCAACGGGTTTGCCGTGAAGGACGCTAAAAAGACCGACCGGTTAGCGCCTGGACCTCTCGAAGCGATCTGTTCAGCCTGGGAAAAGGCAACTGGAATGGATCTCGAATTTCAGGAATACAAGGCAATATACAATCAGTCGGTCAACTCTTATTTCGCTATCAAGGCCGATGGCGGTCATAAGCGCAAGGGGCCGATCGCCAACCCCTGGTCGGATCACCCGGACGACCGGGACCCGCGCGGTCAGTTGATGAAGAACCCCCAGTCAACGATCTGCTCAGATGCTGCACTGGCCCTGATCAAGTATGGCACGCCCATCGAGAAGACAATCCGTGACTGCATGGACATCCGGCAGTTCGTCACGGTGATCAAGGCGACCGGCGGCGCTACCTGGCGCGATCAATACCTGGGCAAGGTCGTGCGCTATTACTATTCGACTGACGGCGATCCGATGTTCAAGGCCGTGCCGAACGATAGCGGCAATTACCCGATGGTCCCGAAAACCGAAGGCTCGGCACCGTGCATGATTCTGCCCGACGAGTTCCCGGATGATATCGACTATCGCCGCTACATCTATGAGACCGAACAACTGTTGATGGACATCGGCGCTGTCTGGCGGCCGCCTGTCCTTAAGAAGGTCTCGACGAACCAACGGTCGCGCAAGCTGATCCTGAACGACTACCTCTCAGCCATGCGGGCGGCAGCATGACGTTTCACTATCGCGACGGTACATTTGCTACTGACACTTCAGCCTTTACGCTACTATTGGCTGCCTTCGCCTACGAAGCTAAACCCGTTATTGCAGTCTGGTTCTCGTGCGGCGCGGCCAGTGCTGTAGCGGCAAAACTTACAATCGAACGATACGGCGCCACTCATGATGTGAGGCTGCTGAATAATTTCGTGTTGGAGGAAGACGGAGACAACCGCCGTTTCCTGCGCGAGGTGTCGGAGTGGTTAGGTTATCCAGTTGAGCAGGTAGCGCACCCCGATTACCCGAACTGTAGCGCGGTAGAGATATTCGATCTGCGCAAATTCATGAGCAGCCCGAAGGGTGCGCCATGTACGATGCTCCTCAAGCGAGGCGCACGTCAACACTGGGAACAAACCCATGATGTTGCATGGCATGTTATGGGATTTACGGCGGAGGAAGAAGATCGACACGACAACTTCATTCTGACAGAGCGCGATAACCTTCTGCCCGTTTTAATTGACGCAGGGCTGACAAAACAGGACTGCTTCGACATCTGCCTTGCCGCCGGTCTGACGCTGCCTCGCATGTACCTCTGGGGCTATCCGAACGCGAATTGTGTCGGATGCGTGAAAGTGAACTCTCCGACCTACTGGAACCATGTTCGTCGCGTCCACCCGGAAGTCTTTGCGGCGAGAGCCGAGCAGTCGCGCCGCCTAGGCGTTAGACTAGTTCGTGTGCGTGGCGCAGGTAAGGGGGAGCGTACACGCATATTTCTCGACGAACTGTCGCCCGATTATGTCGGTGGTCCTATGAAGTCGCTAAAGATGCCCGACTGCGGCATCTTCTGTGAGGAAAAGCCACGTTTCAAGCTTATAAATTCGTCGGGCACATATCGCAAAGCTCTCTGGCCCACATATCTCAGCGCCATGCGGGCGGCAGCATAATGGCCCGAGAACTCGCCATCGAGGGAGATGTCGTCGAGTGGGCCGAGGATAACGGCTGGATCGTACGCAAGATGTCTTACATCGGTCGGCGCGGCGCCGCCGACCGGTTTTTCTTCGGTTACGGGCAGATCGTGCTCATTGAATTCAAGAAACGCAATGGCGCTCTGTCTGTTCAGCAGGCGCGCGAGCGTCAGCGACTGGCCGCGGTGGGCGTTACCGTCCACCGCGTCGACACAGTGGCCGAAGGCATTGCGATCCTAGAAGGCGTCATGTTGTTGGCGGCATAGCATGTTAAAAAGAGAACACCTTCGTCCCTACCAGGAATTCATTGTCGGCAAGATCGTGCAGTCCGTGCGACCTGGACCTGAGAAACTGCCCGGCCTGATGGTGGCGTTTGAGCCTGGGGGCGGCAAGACGGTGAGTGTGTTGACCGGCTTTGACGACGCCCTGAACGAAGGGCTGATCAGAAAAGCGTTGATCGTGGCGCCGCTGCTGGTCGCCCAGACGGTCTGGCCGGAGGAGCCCCAAGAGTGGGAACATCTGCAACATCTGCGGCCATTGCTGATCCGCGTTGAAGATAATGACCCTGAGGTCCTGGCCCGCTCGTTGCCGGTTTACCATGAGGCGTTGACGCGGTTCCGGAATGAGACGGCAACGTGGTTTACGTTCGGCTTGAGCCCACAGGACTTCGCCGGCTTATTGCGCCTGCTCAAGATATCGCCGGAACAGCGGGCCGCGCGCACCAGAGATGCGGCGGAAATCTCGATCCGCGATGAATTGATGGGACGGCTCGTGGCCGACCCCGCGCCGATCCATGTGATCAATCGCGAGGCGTTACCCTGGCTGTGGGACTATGCTCGGCGAAAGAAGACCTGGCCGTATGACGTGATGGCCATTGACGATTGCCGCGAAGGCCGGACGGCAAAGACCAGGGTTAAGCGCGACAAGGAAAAGCAGGAGAAAGCGCCGTTGTCCCGCTGGGGCATTATGGCGCACGCCCGCAAACATATGAAGGCGGTCATCCAACTGACAGGGACACCCACGCCGAAGGGGCTGCATAATATGTGGGGCCTGATCTACCTGATCGACCTGGGCAAACGTCTCGGCACTGCCAAGACGCCGTTTTACGAGCGCTACTTCGCGATGAATGAATACTTTCAGCCTACCGATCCGAAAGAGGGGGCGTTCAAGGCGATCATGAGCAAGGTGACAGACATCATGTTCAGTCTCAGGCCCGAGGATTTGCCCGATCTGCCCGATTTCATCATCGACCCGATCCGGGTGAAGCTCAACGACAAGGTGCTCAAGGAATATCGTCGTTTTGAGCGGACCCTGGTGTCGGAGGAATACGACGTAGAGGCGGCCAACGGCGGCGTGGCGCACGGTAAGAAATTGCAATTCGCCAATGGCTCGATGTTCCGGGAAGACGGAAAGGATGTCTGGATTCACGACGCCAAAATAGAAGCGCTGAAAGAACTGGTCGAACGACTGGACGGCACGCCGCTGCTTGTCACCTATGACTTCGAGTTCGATAAGGAGCGCATCATGCGTGCGTTTAAAGACGCCGTTTTGCTGACGCCGACGAACTCAATGCAGTTCACGCGTGATTGGAATGCCGATAAGATCCGTGTCGGGCTGTGTCACCGGGCGTCGGCCGGCCACGGTCTGAACCTGCAAAAGGGCACGGGACATATGTGCGAATATGGCCTGACGACGGACGCCGAGTTATATCTGCAGTTCAAGAAGCGGCTGCATAGGCCGGGGCGGAAGACAACGGTGTTCAATCATGTCATCATTTCCGAAGGCACGATCGACGAAGATGTATTTCCGATGTACCTTGATCCAAAGATCGAAACGCAGGAGCGAGTCCTGGAACACGTCCGGATCGACTTGCGTGACCCAGATCTTGTTGACTTATTGTCTTAATTCCCGTCCGTGGATAAACGTAAAACGTGCGAATCACGTATAAAGGGAAATTAGGCTTTATTTTCAGACACTTAACGACATTCCGCATTGACATAATTAATTGACTATCACATTTAGTGTGAAAGTCAGACGCAATTATTATGGGTGTAATGCAGATGAAGAGCGAAACCAAGAGTGCTGAGGCGCGTGTACCGCGGGTCTATCCGTATAAGGAATTCGGTGAGCGTCTTAAGCAGGCCTGCGACGGCAATCCGGATGTTCCGGAGCCGAATTACGGCCGACTCGGTTGGTTCGTTGAGAAGCTTGCAAACGTCGGCGTAACTGCGTCCGCAGAAACGGTTCGAAAGTGGTTTGCCGGCGAAACCTTCCCGCGAGCGAAGGCTATTGATGGCCTGGCGCGCATTCTTCAAGTCGATCTGGCTTGGCTAACGGTTGGTCACGGCGGCACATTTGATGCTCGTGAGAAAAAGGTGCGCAACGCACTGGCCGACGGCATTGTCAACGTCGTTGCCGGCTTCATTCAGATGCACGGTGGGAGCCCGGCCTTTCCGGAGCCGAACGATAAGCGGGCGCGCTCCGAAGCGATTGACCTATATACGGTTATTCGTGGCGCACAGTACGCGTTTCAGATCGCACTGGGCACCGAAGATGGCGACGGCGTGAAATTTTCCGTCAGGCCTGCAGGGGAGGGGACGTTCATCCTGGGCGCCGTAGCGAGCGGCGATTTTTCCATCGAGATCATTGAGATCGATCATGAGGGATTGGCCGAGGTTGGCACCCGCAAGAACGGCTTGATCGAACTGCGGCTCGACAAAACATTCTCGGTAAAAGGGCGAACCTTCAACGTGATTAAAAATTTCCGCGAACGCCTATAGACATTCAAATTTAAATTGAAAGTCACGTATTAAGTGTGTACGGTTCCGGTCTAATCCCCGGAGCCACAAAGTGCAGTTCCCACATTCTTCAAAAGTTCGCTTCGGGTCCGTCTGTTCTGGGATTGAAGCAGCGAGCGTGGCATTGTCTCAGTTCGGCTGGAAAGCTGCATGGCTTGCCGAGGTCGACGTAGCAGCGTCTCAAGTGCTGGCGCATCACTATGGTGCCACAGCACCCGTTTTCCCGCTTGATCCCGATGCACCCGGCTTGTCCGACGACGACCGCAAGGCTCGGCTGACTGCGATTAAGGCGGCTAAAAAGCTTTCCTGGGGCCAGCAAATTACCAATTTTGGGGATATGAGCAGGATTGGCCGCATGATCGCGAGGGGCGAGGCCGAGGCGCCGGACGCGCTTGTTGGCGGGACGCCATGTCAATCTTTCTCACTGGCCGGCCTACGCAGAGGTTTAGAAGACGCCCGCGGCCAACTTACCCTTTCTTTTTGCGCATTAGCGGATACGATCGATGAAGTCAGAACCGGCCGAGGTGATCAGCCTTGCGTCATTCTCTGGGAAAACGTGCCCGGAGTACTTAACCACAAAGACAATCCGTTCGGTTGCTTCCTTGCTGCGCTCGCCGGTGAAGACGTGCCTCTCATCCCACCAGGGCGAAGGTGGACGGACGCTGGTGTTGTCATTGGTCCCAAAAGAGCAGTCGCGTGGCGGATCGGAAACGCCGAATTTTTCGGCCTGGCCCAACGACGCAACCGTTTGTACGTTGTCGCAAGTGCTATTGAGGGGTTCGATCCCGGAGCAGTACTTTTTGAGTTCGACGGCGTGCGAAGGGATTCTGCGCCGCGCCGAGAAACGGGGGAAGCGATTGCCGGAACCCTTGATGCTCGCTCTACAGGCGGCGGTTTCCCCGGCACAGACGGAGCCTGTGCCGGGCACATCCAACCTCACGAGCGACGACCTGATGGACTTGCTAATGTAGCGCTACAGAACGTTACCGGCGCTTTGAGCGCTGGTGCGCACCCTAGGGGCTTCAATGGTCAGGACGCTTATAATGATATGTTGATACCGATGGCCTTCGGTCGCAACAACACGTCAGGTCCAATTACTGCTGCTGCTGCTGCTCTAAATGCGCATGGCGGGCCACACGGGCGACTAGATTTCGAAAGTGAAACGTTTGTTCTTGAGCCCATCGGATTTAGTTCTAAGGATTACGGAGCAGACGCCGCCGCCGAACTAGCGCCCACTATGAGGGCGATGAACCATGCACAGAGCCATCCGAACGCGGGCGGTCAGATTGCAGTGGCCTATGCGGTCGCCTTGCGAGGCAGGGAAGGTGGTGGCACTATCGAACTTGGCGATGAGGTGAGCAACACACTGCGGGCGTCGGGTGGTGGTGGTGATAAAGCCTATTGCGTAACCGGAGAAGTAACGCACACGCTGAAGGCCGATGGGTTCGACGGGTCCGAGGATGGCACTGGCCGAGACCAACCCATCACAACGGCTTACCGAGTAAGTGGCAACCAAGGGGTATGGGAAACCGGCAACCGCACCGACGCCCTGACTGCGGCCAATGATAGTTCCGCGCAGTTCCTTATCCGGTCACAGATGGCCGTCCGCAGATTGCTGCCAATCGAATGTGAGCGACTTCGAGGCTTCCCTGATAACTATACACTGGTGCCGATCGGCAAGAGGATGGCAGCAGATGGGCCGCGCTACAAACAACTGGGTAATTCGTGGGCTGTCCATCATGTTCGCTGGATTGGTCAACGCCTCGACGCCGAACTTCGCCGGTCCAGGGCTTGTCATGAAGCGATATCTACGCCTGACCTACTGGCGACCTACTTCGAAGCGATGGCTCTAGCTGCGTAGAACCATATTAAGCCTTCGGCACCCACGGCAGAAGCTTAGCCTGCAGCGCCGCGAAATGCACACGCCAGTGACCCGGCGCACCAATTCCAGGGCGCTCCCATTTCTGTATCGCCTGGGTAGACAGGCCGCACATGGTCGCCAGCATCTCTTGCGTCCAGCCCATCTCGGCGCGGAATTGCTTGATGCTCTGGCTGTCGAGCGGCATGTAGATATCTCGCGGATCGGACGGTGACATTTCGCTCTCCTTCTGCTATATTGGGGAAGGTAGCCGACGTTTCCGCCGACTACCAACCCGCTTTAGAGGGGCCTTACTTTCTGAACCAGACTTTGCAGGTGAGGATCAGTTTGGTGAGGCCCCACTTAGCGGAGAAGTGAAACCGTAGTTTCATCGGCTTCTCCTTTCTAAGCCATCAGGCAAAGCGACCTGACCCATTCTTTCTACTATTACTCAGTAGTAGTTGCAAGCAAAAAAGACAACATGAGACAATAAAATCTGTTGGTATTTTTGTTGGTATCGCCAAAATAAATTCAATAAAATCAATGGCGTTAGGGGACCTCAGGGGTCGCCA
>NZ_AWGE01000004.1 GCF_000495815.1 Asticcacaulis sp. AC466
TTTTTGTATGCAGAGGACTTAAGTCCTTCCACTTTTGACATTTAGACTTTCCAGTTTTTGGCGAGCCATATGCCTGCATCGCTGGAATTTGCTTAGGTGAGCTCGCGAGCACCGGTGACAAATGTCCTAAATGCGCCAAAACGGAAATGAAACTAAGGGGTGGCAGTTCACGGAATTCTTCCCGTAAGCGGACATCGCTGCGGTTGACTGCGAATATCGTGTAAGATGCAGCGGCGAGCTGACTTATAATGGATCGCGATTGGTGGAATTGTGAAAAGGGCTTAAGGAAGTCATTCTTATCGCAACAACGGGCGATCCGTCTATTCAGTGCGTGCACCTCGACCCCGACCGCGAACCTCGAAGACCGATAAATAGGGGACCATTTCATGTACAAGCCAGGCGGCACAATCCGCAATCTAATCGATAAGATCGCAGTTCAAGATTACGTCCTCCCGGCAATTCAACGCGAGTTTGTCTGGTGGCCAGAGCAAATTTGCGAATTGTTTGACAGCCTTATGCAGGGCTACCCCTTCGGCACTTTTCTATTCTGGAAGATTGAACAGGGCCGACAGAGTGATTACAAATTCTACGATTTTCTACTGAATTATCACGAACGAGATCGCTTTCACTGCGACCTTCTTCGAACACTGCCGAACCGCGAATTGACGGCTGTGCTCGATGGTCAGCAGCGCATGACGGCGCTAAATATTGGTCTGCGGGGCTCGTACTCATGGAAGCTCCCGAACAAACGCAAAACCAACGATGCGGCCTTTCCAGTACGCTATCTATATTTGAACCTCCTGAGCGAAGAAGACACAGAAACCGGGTGCCGGTATCAGTTTGAATTTCTGACGCCTGAGCAGGCCGCAGTCGTCAAAGCTAATGAGATTTGGTTCAGGTGCGGTCGTGTGATTTCCGAGCAGTACGACCCCTTAATCGATAGCCTTGACGATGAGGATATCAGTAAGGACGTCCGCCAGGTCGCGCGCACGACCTTGCGTCTCTTTCACAAGACAATTCACGATAAGAATCTGGTCACTTATTACGAGGAAGAGAACCAAAGCCTAGAGCATGTTCTGAATATCTTCATTCGAATGAATAGCGGCGGTACGCCCCTTTCCTATTCCGACCTCTTGTTGTCCGTGGCGGTCGCCCAGTGGGAAAAAATCGATGCCCGTGAAGCGATCCATGAACTGGTTGACTCGATGAATGCGGAGGGCGACGGCTTCACCTTCAGCAAGGACCTTGTTCTGAAAGCGGGTCTGATGCTTTCTGATATCGGCAGTGTCGGCTTCAAGGTGGAGAATTTCAACAAAACCAATATGGCCATCTTAGAGAAGAACTGGAACGCGATCAGAAACTCCATGATGCTAAGCGTCCAGTTTCTGGCTAGTTTCGGCTTCAATAACCAGAACCTACGGGCGGAAAGTGCCATCCTGCCGATCGCCTACTATTTGCATGCACGGGAGTTGGACAGCGACTATTTGTTTAGGGTTGAGCATGCCGCTGATAGGGAAGCGATACGGCGATGGCTCATACGAAGCTTACTTAAACCCTCGGGCATTTGGGGCAGCGGCCTTGATACGTTACTCACGGCGCTGCGTGAGGCGGTGCGTAGCCACGGTGCCAAGGCATTCCCAACAGAGGCCTTTGAAGGGGTAATGGCCTCTCGTGGCAAAAGCCTAACTTTCTCAGATGTCGAAATAGACGAGTTATGCGAGGTGGCATACGCCGATACGCGTGCCTTCGCCCTTCTCTCACTCATATTCCCTGGGTTCGATTTTTCGAGGCATTTCCATGTCGACCACATCTACCCGCAAGCGCGGTTCACAGATACCCAACTAAAAAAGGCGCACGTCCCTGCGGAGTTATGGAAGGTCCTGGCGGACAAGGCCAATCGTCTGCCAAACCTGCAATTGCTTGAGGGCGCGATCAACAATCAAAAACGGCAGAAAATGCCGCACGAATGGTATGAGGCAGCCCGACCAGATTCGCTTGCACGCAAGCAGTATCTGGCGGGACTAGAGATTACCAATCTGCCGGAAAAGGTCGTGGATTTCCCTTTGTTCTACTCGGAACGTCGCAAGGCGCTCCGCGTCCGGATCATACAAGCCCTGGGAACGCCATCGGCCGAATGACACGCGATCGACGGGCTCGCCTCGTCAATCGTCCCTCAGGTGTCCATTTTGGTCATTATTGATGGTTCGCTCGCGAAATTCCACCACGCCAGTGTGGAAAAGGATAATTTTGCTTATCAGCACTTATAGTTATGGCCAAATGTGTATCCAAAGGCTACACTTTGTTCATGAAAGAAAAAGATGCCGGAATGCGAATCCGTGTCGAGCGGGAGCTCCGCGATGAATTCCTTAAAGTGTGTCGCGAGCAGGATCGTCCTGCCGCGCAGGCCATTCGGGAATTCATGCGGGAATACATTGCGGCAAAGAAGTCAGAGCGTGCTGGCCGGACGGAACGTTTCGGCACCACGCCCGTCGCGCCGAAAGGTGCGGAATGAACGCCTTAGAGATCGAAGAAGTCATACCGGCTCTCGCCGAACAGCCGTTTGACGCGGACGAATTTCCGTTCGCGTTCATTAAGGCTCTCGACGCAAAGGAGATGATCCTCCGGCGTGCAAATAGAGGTGCCGCATGAAAAATGAAAACATAGTTCAGAAAATTTGGAGCCTTTGCCACATCCTTCGTGGTGATGGGATCAGCTATCACCAATACGTGTCTGAATTAACGTATCTCCTTTTCCTCAAAATTGCAGAAGAGAATGGTATTGAGCGTCTTCTGCCATCTGGTAACCGCTGGAAAGACCTTTTGGGTCATCCCAAAGATGGCTTGCTGGGCTTCTATCAGGAAATGCTGACCCATCTTGGTACTAGCGCCGAAAGTGAAACGATCCAAGCAATATACGCCTTTCCCACTACGGTGTTTTCGCACGACGAGAACCTTCACGCCGTGGTGGATGGCATTGCCAAAATTGATTGGAATGATCTCTCGGCTGATAGATTTGGACACATCTACGAGGGACTGATCGAAAAGAGCTCGCAGGATGTGCGTTCTGGAGCAGGTCAATATTTCACTCCAAGGGCAGTCGTAAACTCCATGGTGCGAGCCATGAAACCAAAGTTGGGTGAGATGATACAGGACCCAGCCGTTGGAAGTGGCGGATTTCTAATTGCGGCGGACCGGTTTATTCGTTCAGAGAATACGAAACAGGCATACGCAAAAACGCCCCCGAAATATCAAGGCGTTGAAATCGAAAAAAATACCCGCCGAATTTGTTTGATGAATACGTTTCTGAATGGTCTTAATGCTGAGGTCATATACGGGGACGCCCTGACGAGCGATGCAGATGGGCTCCAGTCCGCTGATCTTATTCTTGCGAACCCGCCATTTGGGAGCAAAGCCGGTAGCAGAAGATCGCTTCGCTCTGATCTCCCTTATCATAACGCCAACAAGCAACTTGCTTTCCTTCAGCACATATATCTTGGCTTAAAGCCGGGCGGGCGGGCGGCGGTTGTCCTGCCGGACAACGTGCTATTCGATGATGGCGTTGGCAAGATGGTCCGACGCGACCTTATGGATAAATGTAATCTGCACACGATTTTGAGGCTGCCAGCTGGAATTTTCTCAAGCGCGGGCGTCAAAACAAATGTTCTGTTTTTTAGTCGCGGCAATAAGAAAAAAGACAATACAAGGTCGATCTGGGTTTTTGATTTGCGCTCAAACATGCCGGTATTCGGCAAAACAACACCGTTGCTTGATGGGCATTTCTCCGAGTTCGAGAAATGTTTCGGCGGTGACCCAGGTGGCAAATCAGAGCGCGAGGATCAAGGCGAAACAGGCCGGTTCCGTTGCTTTTCGCGGCAGGAGATTGCTGATCGCGGTGACGATCTGGCGATTTCCTGGCTGCGCGACGAAAATGATGGAGATCAGGTTGCGGCAGAAACTCCGGAAGAGATTGCTGCTTTAATCCTCTCCCATCTTCAATCAGCAATGACAGAAATTGAGGCTGTAATCGGAGAACTCATAGAGCCTGCCGAGGTCAACGAATGATGGCGAGTGTGTCCTTCGGGCGGACAATTCAGTTGTTTTTGGTGGATGGGACGCCTACGGGGCTTCGTAAAGCCACCATTCACGGCTGGACGGGGCTGGTTTTCGTGGCCACGGCCTCGACCTTCGGCACCCTCACAGAACGACCGGAAGTTGATCGAACCGGTGTTTACATACTTGCGGGCCCAGACCCTCAGCGGCCTGGGGAGACCCGCGTGTATATCGGTTCGGGAAATTCAGTTCGCGAGCGAGTAAAGCAAAGCGCTGTGCAGCGCGAATTTTGGGAAATCGCAATTGCGGTCACAACGAGCGATGACGATCTGTCCAAAGGCCATGCAGAATATCTTGAGGCAAGGCTTATCGAAATGGCGGCGCAGGCTAGCCGTGTTTTGCTCGACAACGGCACGAATCCGGCGAGCATACGCCGTCGTTTACCTGAAGCGGACCGCGCGAATATGGAGCAATTTCTGGCCAATCTAAAAATTGTGTTGCCTGTGATTGGGCTTGATATGCTCAAGCCCCAGCCCCGTGCCGCCAGTCAGACGAATACGCCGATCGAGCAGCGCACATCAGGCGAGGTGCGCTTTGAGATTCGCCACAAGACCGGCGTCCAGGCAGAAGCAGTTGAGGAGGATTCGGAGTTCATCGTTCTCGAAGGTTCCCAGGCATTGATCAACACAGGATTCGTCCAGCAGAGCTATGGAGGGCTAAAGCAGAAGTTGATTAGCGACGGTGTTCTTGTGCCGCTGAACGAGGAGATGATGACTTTCGCGAAGCCTTATCCTTTTTCAAGTCCATCTGCTGCCAGCGCCGTCATTCTCGACCGTAACAGCAACGGTCGAACCGAGTGGAAGGTGAAGGGATCAAAACAGAGCTACCACGACTGGCAGCAGGCCCGCGCGGCCAATGCGGGAGGTAAACATGAGTGATTTACCGAAGGGGTGGACACAAGTTGCATTCAGCGATGTCGTGGAAGTGAACCCCAGAAGATCTTTTGACTTGGAACCCGATGATGCGGTGACTTTCGTTCCTATGGCTGCTGTCAACGAAATTACTGGAGTCATTATCGGTGGTGTTTCGCGCCCGCTACGTGAGGTCGTCAAAGGTTTCACGCAATTTGCTGATGGGGATGTAATCTTCGCCAAGATTACGCCGTCTATGGAAAATGGCAAAGCCGCTATTGCGAGAGATCTTAAGAACAGCATCGGTTTCGGCTCAACTGAGTTCCATGTATTGCGGAGCTATGGCGGCGTTTTACCAGAGTATATCTGGTATTTCATCCGTCAGGCATCTTTCCGTGAAAACGCTCGGAAGGTGATGACGGGAGCTGTGGGTCAACAGCGAGTGCCAGCAACCTATTTAGAAGCACATTCTCTTCCACTGCCACCCCGCACTGAACAACGCCGGATCGTCGCCAAGCTTGGCGGTCTAATTTCCCGCACGACTTGCGCCCGTGACGCACTCGATCATATTCCGACACTGATTGAGAAATACAAAACCCGCATTCTGGATATGGCGTTCTCTGGCGAGCTGACAAAAGACCTCCGTCCCGCGCCGCCGGGCAACGAGGCTGTCCCGAAAAAACTTCCAAAGGGATGGGAAATCAAACTCTTAGGGAATATTAGTGAGATTCAAGGCGGGATACAAGTTGGGAAGAAACGGAAAGCAATAGTTGACTTGGAGAGCGTTGCATATTTGCGGGTTGCGAATGTCCAACGTGGCTGGCTGAACCTTGATGAGATCAAAACTATAGAGGTTACTAGTTCAGAGAAAGAACGCCTTCTTCTTCGTGAAGGCGATATTCTTATGAATGAGGGTGGGGATCGCGACAAACTTGGTCGCGGATGGATATGGGAAGGGCAAATCTCGGACTGTATTCACCAAAATCATGTCTTCCGGATACGCCTAAAGGACGCTTCTTTCCCGCCGAAGTTTGTGTCCCACTATGCCAATGAAAAAGGGCAAAGATATTTCTTTGATCAAGGTACGCAAACTACCAATCTTGCATCGGTGAGCAAACGAAAAATATCAGCTCTTCCAGTGCCCGTGCCTCCGAGAGATGAAGCTGTCGAAATCGTCCGACGTATCGAAATCGCTTTCGCTTGGCTCGACCGTGTATCTGACGAACACGCTGCAGTTTCACGGCAGCTCCCTCTACTTGATTCATCTATTCTTCAGTCAGCCTTCAGGGGAGAACTTGTCCCTCAAAATCCACATGATGAGCCAGCATCGAGCATGCTCGAACGGATTGAGGCTGAAAAGGAGGCAAAGCAGATAAGAGAAAAAACTGCGCGCAAGATAGTATCGCGCTCCAAAAAGCCAACAAAAAAAGGGGCGACCATGGCAGATTTGATCGAAGTGCTGAAATCCAAAGCGGGTTGGGTTTCCGCTAGTAACGCGGCGCAAGCGCTTGGCATTGGCGATGGCGCGACATCTGATGCGGTTGAGGCGTTCTACAACGAGCTGCGGATGCACCTGCAAAATGGTGACATCGAGGTCGAACGCCGGGGAAATGAGGACTGGTTACGGCTGATGCCGATCAGTGAGGAGTGATCATGCGCATCGATTGGCTGTGGATTGGCGAATATAAAAACCTGAAAGACCTGACGATTGACTTCGCTCAGGGGCATCTGATTACCGTATTGATTGGCAGGAACGGGACTGGCAAGTCGAATGTTCTGGAGGCGACGACTGTTCTTTTCCGTGACCTTATCATGGGTGAGGATGCGAAGGGGAATAAGAATAAGCCGTCCTTTGCCTATCGAATTTGCTATCAGATCAAGGACAAATGGGTCCGCATTGATGCCGATCCAGCAGGCAAGGAAGCATATCGCGTTAAACTCGCGCCCTATGATCCCGATGCTGAACCTTCGCCTGCTGCCATCAGCTTTGAGGAAGCCCCAGGCGAAGCCGTGGCTCTTTCCAAGTTGCGAGATCCAGATGACGGCTATCTGCCGAAGTTTGTATTTGGCTATTATTCAGGCCAAAGCGAGAGGATGGAAGAGGTTTTTCTCAAATATCTCGAACGGTACGACAAAGACCTTCGAGCTGGAAAAAATCCTGGCTTGAAGCGTCTGTTCTATGCGCTGCCGGTTCATAGCAATTTTGTTTTGCTGTCTTTCATCGTGAATAACGCGGAATTGACAGACAAGTTCTTGCAGGAACAGCTTGGCCTTGAAGAGGGCGGGATCGAATCCGTTCTCTTCGTTCTTAGGCAACCCTCATGGACATCCAAGGACGGCGATCCGCGCTTTTGGAATGCGCGCGGCGTAGTTTCGGAATTTCTGGCTACGCTTTATGACATCTCTCTTGCTCCATTGAGGATTACCCGCAAGGAAAAGGTCAGTCTATGGAATTCGCGAACACTGGAATTCCTATATCTTTTTGTCAAAGACCTTGATGCTCTAC
This sequence comes from Asticcacaulis sp. AC466, assembly GCF_000495815.1. GTDB lineage: Bacteria > Pseudomonadota > Alphaproteobacteria > Caulobacterales > Caulobacteraceae > Asticcacaulis. Next base: position 7,467 of record NZ_AWGE01000004.1, read on the forward strand.
GCAAGCTGGCCAGAGGAAAGAGCACTGCCCAGTTCTTTCAAGACTTGGAAAGTACCTACGTTTCTGAGCTGATCGATGAGGTGCGGATTAGGGTGAAACTGCGGAAAAATGATGGGTCGGTTACCTTCCGTGAGTTGAGCGAAGGCGAACAGCAGCTACTAACCGTGCTCGGGTTGCTTCGTTTCACAGCGGAAGAAGAAAGCCTATTTCTGCTTGACGAACCAGATACGCATCTGAACCCAAGATGGAGCGTCGAATATCTTAAGCATATCCGCAATTTCTTGAATGTGAATGGGACAGAGAAGCAGAGCAGTCATGTTCTTCTGGCTACGCACAATCCAGTTGCAGTAGCTGAGCTTGAGAAAGAACAAGTCCAGATTCTTACACGCGATAAGGAAACGCTGGCAATCTCGGCTGCGGAACCGGATACGCATCCGCGTGGGATGGGTTATGCGGGTGTAATGACCAGCGAGATGTTTGGATTAAGCGCTGCACTGGACACTCATACTCAAGACTTGCTCGCAAGGAAGCGCCAAATCAGCGGGCAGGATGAGCTTAGTCAAGATGACAGGAAAGCGCTGAAGGAAATCAATGAAGAGCTCCAAACCTATGGGTTCCGTTATGAGGTCCGCGATCCCGAACTGAAAGAAGCATTGCGAAGGCTGGATCAGGAGGCCACGCCAATAAGTGAAAGGGAGGAGCTACCTGGTGAGGCAGAGAAAGCACGCCGTCTAGTTGAGAATGCCTTGAAGAAGGGGGAGGACTGAGACGTGCGTTATATTAATCTGGACCATTTGAAATTACCAGAAGGCTGGCAGGTGCGCGCAGATGCCGCTGTCGCAGATGGACCTGGAAAAATTGACGATCACTCAGATGTTTGGCGCGACCTGAAGCGGCCGTTGAAGGAGCTTTCGCATAACAAATGCTATTACTGCGAGATTATCCAAGAACGCTCCGATGGGGCAGTAGATCACTTCCGCCCAAAGAGCAAATATCCTTGGTCGGCTTTCAGTCCATCCAATTATAGATTTGCATGTACATTCTGCAATAGTGTCCGGACGGATGCGCAAAACGGAAAGTCAGGTGGAAAAGGAAATACATTTCCTCTACTGGACGAGACGAAGCGCGCGACCTGCTTTGATGAGGAGGCTGATGAAAGCCCAATTCTTTTAGACCCGGGCAAGCCGCATGAACCCGGTTTCATAGATTTTGACGAGACAGGGGGGGCCATTCCGACGCATTCGGAGGAGGCACATGCCGGGCGCTATAGGCGAGCAACTGAATCAATCAGGCTTTACCACTTGGATCATGCTGATCTTGTTGACAAACGCAAGACACTTGCCGTTTCGATAAAGCGCAAGTTCGCCGCGGCGGATCGACTATTTCCACAAACTGAATCTGGAAATGCCGATATCGATAACTCGTTTTCCGACCATGTACGGTCTCTAGCAAACTGTATCTCCGAGGGGGCGGAATTGTCAGCATTTGCACGCAGAATTCTGGCGGGCCACCGAGATGTTCTCTGGGTTGAGAACTTGCTACGCTCTGCATGAAAGCAGGACTCTAAGCGTATGTCACGCATTTTTAGAGTTAAACAGCTACGTCCGCTTTTGCGTTCAACCCGAGCGCATTAGTGTCTCCAACGGGCCAAAGGCGGTCAAAACGCTTCGGCAAATCTTGATCACGGTAACGCCGTTGCCATTGCTATCGCATGGACTCGTGTTTTTGAGGCGGCAAAAAGCGCAATAGAGTATTGCGCTTTTTGAAGGATTTTGGGGCTTAGTTCGCTTTAATTGGCATGATATGCGGCGAATTTGTGCAAAATTGAAACGATCAGAAAATAATATTCAATGATTTCAATCTCAGAAAAAGCGCAATAGGTTATTGCTCTTTTTTAGTATAGATTTAATCGATGTATTTATTTTGGCGATAAAATGGTCAAAAATTTGTAGTTTTTGAATATATAGACCCTGAAATTTGACTCTTTTAAAAGTCTGTGTACCGTGTGGGTCTTCGATTGCTGAATTTCGAGTCTCTATCGAAGTTCGTAAGCGAAAGCTGAACCCATGCGCTGTCGATAAAAAGCAGCCGCACTCTAATCAGACAGGCTTGGCCTGATCGATTGCATCTTCTTGTCAATTTTGACGGAGGGAAAGCGTTCGGTCATGAGCATATGGATGCAATCATGTCGCCCTAATACTCAAATAAATTACACTACACAGAGTGCCTGACTTATTAGCCAGGCGACCCCGTGAGCGTATTCTAGCTTGGTCGGCTGAATACATCCTCGGACAATCTATTCGAATTGTCAACTCGCCTTTGGGCGAGGTTGGGATCGCTTGTCTATAAATCTCCTGCACTTTTCCCAATTCTCAAATTTTTCAAGAACCTTCGCGACCGAAGGAGGAAGAGTCATGATTAATATTTACCCAAATTCACCGGGCTCAATCCGGTTAAATCCCAAATTACGATTCGCTGAGCCGCCATCATGCTGGGTAGGCAAAGAAGGCATCGCATATGTTGAACCGTTGCCCCCGATCATTGATGTGCTAACCGGTGCATCCCGATGCTCATTCGACGTCATGCCGGTAGAAACGAGGCTCCAAACCGCCTCCATTAAGGTGGACCCGAATGATAAGCCAGTAAGGCCAACTATTACGGGCCGAAAGGTATTTGTTACGGGCTCATATCCCAGCTTTAAAGCTCGGCGGCCGATATCACACGAGAGTATGAACGAACTCGTACTCTATCGGCAGAATGAGGTCGATCCAGGCGTGCATAATTATCGCGCCCAGCCGGCGCTATTAAAGTTTTCGATGGATGGAAAACTGCGGTCCTACTTACCGGATTGCTGCCGCCAACTTGTCGACAATAGTTTTGAAATCATCGAGGTCAAAACT
>NZ_AWGE01000005.1 GCF_000495815.1 Asticcacaulis sp. AC466
TTCTTTGTCATGTCACTACTCACTAAAAAAATACGCTGTAAACCGCATGCTCGCGCCACCAGTGTACAACGGTCGCTCTTTACGCCGCCCTAACGGTTGCCAGAAACTTGTCCATCTCGACGTGTAATCGCTCCGCTTGGGTGGCCAATTCGGCGGAAGAGCTCAAAACCTGAGAGGCCGCCTCCCCGGTCTGCTCAGACGACTGGGCTACACCTGTGATATTGGAGGTCACCTCCTGAGTACCGATCGAGGCCTGATTGACGGCCTGGACGATTTCCCGCGTGGCCGCGGATTGCTGCTCGACCGCAGAGGCAATCATGGAGGATGTACGGCTGATATTCTGGATCGTGCCTGTGATGTTTTGAATTGCGGACGATGCCTTGGAGGTCGCAGTCTGTATTTGGGTGATCTTGTCCGATATGTCCGTCGTCGCCTTGGCGGTTTGCGCTGCAAGAGCCTTGACCTCGGAAGCGACGACCGCAAAGCCCTTTCCGGCCTCGCCGGCGCGCGCCGATTCAATAGTGGCATTGAGGGCCAGCAGATTGGTTTGCCCCGCCAGGCCGGCAATCAGGTCAACGACACCACCGATAGACGAGGCAACCTCGTCGAGCTCAGCGACGATGCGCACGGCCTCATCGGCTTCGCGCACGGCTTCCGAGGAGATGGACGCCGAGGTTTCGACCTGCCGTCCAATTTCGGCCACCGAAGCGCCTAGCTCCTCGGCTGACGAAGCCACCGACGTCACATTAGCGCCCGCTTCTTCAGCGGCGGCGGACACGGCAACCGACTGAGCCGACGATTCTTGCGCCGTCGCGGTAAGCTGCGCCGCCGCCGCCTGCATCTCCGTCGCCGCAGACGACACCAGGGTGACAATCCCGCCGACCGACTTCTCAAAATCATCAGCCAGCTTCAGCGTGGCAGCTTTTCGCTCAGACTCGGCCCGCTCCTTTTGTTCAGCCGCCTGCCCACGCAGAGTCTCGGCTTCTGTAAGGCCCTTGCGGAATATTTCCACTGTACGCGACATTTCGCCCAGCTCGTCCTTGCGATCTTGTCCCGGAATAGCCACCGAAAGCTGTCCCCGCGACATGCCGGTCATCATATCCGTCAACCCACGTACAGGCCGAACAATGCCTGAAAGCGTCAACCAGAAGGCTATGCCCATGACGACAAACAAACCACCTATGACGGAGGCATAGGTCACCAGAATCGTGGAATGGGTCTTTGCCGTTGTGTCGGCGGCCAGCTTGCCCAGATCGGCTGTAAGCCGATCATTAAAGGCCGTAATTTTGGCAGAGATACTCGCTAACGCAGGCTCGCAGGTATCTAGCATGTCCTTTGCCGCGATTGCGGAATCATTCGGGTCGGTCGAATGCGCGAGACGCAGCGTTTTCGCGCAAGAGCCGGACAACGTCGTTTCAAAATCATGCTTTATGGCTGCAACCTGCCCAGCTTGCTCCGGCGCCGCCTTGGCAGCCACGTCCAGCTTAGCTAGCGTCAGGTCACGAGACGCGGCAAAGGTCTTGTCCGCTTCGGCAATGGCCCGTGAGTCCGTCAGCAGGGCCAGACGGAAAATGTCCCGGGAGATGGAGACTACGCCCCGATTGGCTCTGGCGGCATTCAAGACGGCTATTTCAGGCCCGGTCAGCACGCCTCTGTAGCGGGCGTCTATGTCGCGCATGGTGTTTGTCGCAAACACGGTTGCCGCGATGCAAACCAGGCCCAAGGCCGCCAATAGGGATAGCGATTTTGCCAGTATCGGCCAATTCCTATAATTCATTTACTCAGTTCCACATTTTGACGATAAGCCATTGTTCTTAAACCCATTATTTCGGCATCGCCCATGAGGTTGATGACGCGGGACCGCGACCGCACTTCTTCCAGTTTCAGAATGTCCTCGCAGAAATCGACGATTGCCTCCTCAGGCAAAATGTCCGGAAAATCATCAAAGATCCCGTATTCGGCAAAGACACGATCCTGCTTGGGCGAGCGGACCGCGCCCCCCATGGCCCACACGGAAAAGCGACGTTTGGCAATTCTCGAACGCGCTATAACCGCAATGTCCGTATGGCGGATATCGCGCTGGAGGCGTTCGAAGATTGTATCGATGGCCAGACCGTTTCCTTCAAGGACTTGAAGAAAATTGTGCTTGTCGAAGAACAGAAAGCCGGTGACGTGATGGACATAATTGTTGGCACGTGAGCTCTCGACAATCCCACGAAAATCACTGAGCGGCCCTCGATTTCCGGGTACGTAGCGACTTGTATATATCAGCCTGCAAAGCATCGTCTTACCTTCATCTCTTGCCGCCCGACCTTACGCCTGCGGTCACCCTCAAGCCCAAAGATCGTCTTTCCAACGTCAGGGCCGACAGCTCACCGTTTCTTTACGAAACTCTATTACAATGGCTTTAACTCGACGTTTAAAGAACGTTACAGAATCGTAACAATTGGAACCTAGGCTCACAGTTTGTTTGGCACGTCAGTATCGTTTTTCCGCGTCTTGGATGATCTGTACGGCATAGCTGTCGACGGTTTGCGCAGCCTATTCCTTAATAGATCTTATCGACGGTGATAAATTTGGTTTTAGGTGTATCTGCAACTGAAGATCGGCATTCCGAATGATCACCCCCGTTCAACCACTGGACAAAGTCACCCTCCTCGCTGTTGACGATACGCAAGATATTCGCGATTTGCTGGACGCCGCCCTGTCGCGACGCGGATTTCGTGTGCTGACCGCCGATAGCGCCGCCCAGATGGACACAATCCTGCATAATCGCAGAATTGACCTGATTATCCTCGACTCCATGATGCCGGGCGAGGACGGGTTGTCGATATGTAAACGACTGACCCAGGCCAAGGGCCCGCCGATAATCATGCTGAGCGCGCGCGGGCAGGATGTGGACCGGTTGGAGGGGCTCGAATTAGGCGCCCAGGATTACGTCGCCAAGCCCTTCAACGCCGATGAACTGGCAGCGCGCATCCGGATTGTACTGGGCCGACAGGCTGTTTTTGGCACCCCTTACACAAATACGGCAACATTACATTTCTTTGGCTGGTCCCTGGACAACCTGTCTCGGCGGTTGAAAAGCCCGTCTGGCAGTGATCTGGTCCTCTCGGAAGCTGAATACGCTCTGATGTCCGTATTTCTGAGATATCCTGACCGCGCCTTACAACGAGAGCAACTCGTAACCAAGATGTCTGAGCTTCATGAAAGCACCACGGAACAGGCCATAGATACGCTGATCTCGCGATTGCGCCGCAAACTGAGAAACGCTTATCCGGATGGGGACGATTGCGAAGACCTGATCCACACAGTCTATGGGAAGGGCTATATGTTCAGGCCTGAAAGTACCATCGCCAAATGATAGTCCGAAACGTGCGTCTCTCCTTTCGCAAGGCGCTTCAAAGGCAGGCATGGAGACCTTAGCGCGCAGTTCGACAGCCAATTCGGATGGGGACGACTTCGAATTCGCCCCTTGCGGACTCGTCGCCTGCGACACTTCCGGACATATGCTACGCGGTAATGCCGCTTTTAGAACCTTGATCGGATACTCAGCCGAGCAGATCGCCGGCCGTACCTTCAAAGCTTTGCTAACCCCAGGCTCAGCCGTTCAACTGGAATGTGCCCTGTGGCCGGCCTTGGCGGCGCAAGACCAAGCCAGCGGGTTTTGGCTCGACCTGTGCGGCGCAGATGAAGTCGTGATCCCCGTCATTTTGAGCGCCAGACGAAGGCAAACATCCGACGGCGAAGCCAGAGACTTATTTTCCGTAGTTGCGGCCCCTATTCGCACTCCACCGTCTGCAGACGATGTTATCAGGCGCGAACGCCGGGAGCGCTCAGAGGGCTATCTGGCTCTGGTCGAAAAACTCGCGCACGTCGGCCATTGGCATGTTGATCTCAAAACTAGAGAAACCCATTGGTCGCCGGAGGTATATGCCATACATGGGTGCGACCCAGCTACAGGCAAACCCCAACTTGACGAGGCGATCAACTTTTACCATCCCGACGACCGAGACTCTGTGGTTTTGGAAATTACCGAAGCGCTCCAAACCGGCGAACCTTTTGGGTATCGCAAACGATTGATCCGCCGGAAACAAGGGGATATCCGCATAGTCGATGCCGTTGGTGTCGGTGAATTTGACGCGTCGGGAAACCCGGTCGCACTCTTCGGGGTATTCCGTGACGTCACGGAAACGGTCGAGGCTTACGAAAATTTGGCGGCGAATGAAGCCCGCATACGCCTTCTGGCCAATAACATGCCCGGTTTGGTCGCATACTGGGATGCCGACCTTATCTGTCGATTTGCCAACAAAGCCTATGAAGAATGGTTCGGCCGCTCCAACGACGAGATGATTGGCCTGACTATTCAAGACCTTATGGGACCTGAGTTGTTTGCGCGCAACGAGCCATTCATTGCGGGGGCCTTAAAGGGAGAAAAGCAGGCTTTTGAGCGAACCCTTACCACATCCTACGGCGAGACCCGCTACACTTGGGCCCAGTATCTGCCTGACGTTACTGCCGCCGGCGCTGTCCGAGGCTTCTATGTGCTGGTGACAGATGTAACTCCCCTGAAGCTTAAAGAATTTGCGCTGGAAACGCTGAACACCGAACTCGTCGCCGCACGTGAGAGAGCTGAGGTTGCCGCCGACGCCAAAGCACGCTTTCTGGCCACGATGAGCCATGAAATTCGCACCCCGCTGACCAGTATCATCGGTTTCTCCGGGCTTTTGTCCGAGAACAATCCGTCTAACAGCGAAGATGGACGCTTCAGCCGCAAGATTCAAACGGCCGGCCAGCACCTCCTGGCCCTGGTTGATGATATTTTGGACCATGCCAAACTGGAGGAAAGCCGCTTACGCCTGGATCTCGCCCCTTGTGACCCGGCCGCCATAATCTACGATGTCAAAGATCTTCTGGCTATCCAGGCTGAGGCAAAACACATTAACCTGAGTGTCGAGTTTATCGGCCCTCCACCCAGGTCTATGATGCTTGATGATACCCGCTTCAGGCAGGTTCTTCACAATCTGATCGGGAACGCGATTAAATTTACCGACAAGGGATATGTGCAGATCATTGCAAGCTCAGTCCGCAAACTGGACGGCGAGCACCTGAACGTCTCCGTCGAGGATACAGGGCAAGGCATCAGCCCTGAAGGCAAGTCGCAACTTTTCCAAAGGTTTTCGCAGGTTGACAGCGCCGCCGGTCGGCCGCGCGGCGGCACAGGGTTGGGCCTTCTTATAAGCAAACAACTGATTGACCTCATGGGCGGAACGATTGACGTCGAAAGCGAACTCAACATAGGCACGCGCCTGTCGTTCTCCATTCCTGTCTACGCCGCGCCTGACGTCGCGAATGCGAAATAGTGTGCAAATTTGCATCAAGCTGTCTGAACCGTTCGCAGGCCCTTGCTGGACCTCCATTACAGAGACCTTTAATACCTCAAGACACCAGTCTGACAGAATATAGATACAGTAGCAGCACTAGAAAATTTGATTAATGTTATAATTCCGCAGTCATATAATACAAAAAGCGATCTTCGGACAAATTTTACGGTATCTGGTTAGTAAGTATTGAAAAAATACTCACAAATAGTATTGGATCATGATCATTAACTTGTCTACGCTATGTTTTTTTATCACAGACTCATCAATATGCCTTCCTACGTCCGCTCTCGTTTGCTCAATGCGCGTGATTTTACACGAGCTGAACTGTTCCATCTGAAACAGAACGAACCGGTTTTCAGGTCTACCGTGATCGAAGACCTGCGCAGTGTTATGAAATTTCAACACTATCTTTTCGCCGGCATAGACCTTCAGGGCTGCGAAGCTGGAAAAGGGTTTGTTTTGGAAACGGATATGCCGGCGGCGATTACCGACAGTTATCGCCAGCAGCGGCTGTTCGATATAGATCCATTGATGACAGGCCTGTCAGCGGACCGCCCCACCCTGTCCTGGTTCGATATTCCAAAGGCTGCCACCGAAGCCGCCACAGTAATCCCCCTGACGACCCTGCTCGACCTGCACGCCATTGCGCCGCGCACAGTCGTGTCATTGTGGAATGACAAGAACCAGCTGTATGGATGCGCCATTTTCACGCGATCCTCCCGATTTGACGAAAGCGAGCGCGGCCTCCTGCAATGGGTGGGCAAACGCCTTCATGACGACATGTCAAAACCGATACTCAAAGCCTTCAACGCTCAGGTCGGCCTGAACGCAAATGAAACCCGATGTCTGCAATTAGCGTCCCATGGTATGACGAGTGAGGAAATTGGCCTGGAGATGGGATTTCCGACAGAAACTATAAACACCTATATCAAACTCGCCATTCGGAAACTGGGGTCGAAAAATCGCAGCCAGGCGGTAGCTGACGGCCTTAGATTGGGTGTTATACAGTGACCATGCTGAGGCAGGTTAAGAGTATTGGCGCGCGATACCAAACGGCCCGATACGAGATCACGAATCCGATGCATATTCGAACCTTCCCTTCCTTCCTATGGGTCTTTACTGTCCGGCTTTGACCGCCGTGCTTTCCCGGCGAAGAGTGTAGACGGTATTCGCGACAAGGGATAAGCATGAAAGGGTGAACACAGTTTTCTCCTCTATACGGATTGGACGGTATGGGCCAAACGTGATCATGGATACGCACGTCCATGACGAGGTTAGCTTTTCACTTGTTCTGGCAGGTAGTTACGAGGAAACGATACGTGGCCGCAGCGAAAGCCATGTAGCGGGAACACTGTTGGTTTGCCCCAATGACGAACCGCATGGACAGCGGTTTGGACGCGCCGGGCTTTATAAGCTTGTCTTTGATCCGACGCCCGAAACCATCGGGCGCGTGGACGATATGACCAGACTGGCCAATGCACCCATCCTGCGCTCGTTGGCCGTGGCCGACGTCGGACGTCGCATCCTCAGCGAATTGCAGCGCGACGATACATTTTCCCCCCTGGTGATTGAGGGGCTATCGCTTGAACTCATCGGTCACTTCGCACGCGGTCATGCCGCAGGCGGTGGCGCCGCCCCCAGATACCTTAAGGCAGCAATGGACTATATGCGCGATACGGACACCGCGTCGCTTAGACTGGCAGATGTGGCGCTGGCCGTCGGTTGTGACGCAACCAAGCTGTCGGATACCTTTCGGCGTCACGTGGGTTGTACACTGGGGGAATATCAACGGCGCATGCGCATCGAACGGGCGGCCGTTCTTTTGGCGACCGGGCGTTTGCCGATCAGCGAAATTGCGTTGATGTGTGGTTTCAGCGATCAGCCGCATTTGAGCCGAGCCTTCAAGGCTCAGATCGGAACCTCACCGGCGGCCTATCGGCGCAGCCAGTCCTAATATGTTCAAAATCCGCAATCTGTTCAAGACAGCCCACAGATCGTGAGCTTAATAGGCACCCTATTCGCCGCGAGAGGGATCAGGCATGCGCACGCGCCATTTTTTAAAGCAGATTTTGGTTTCCGGCCTGGGAATGGTTCTGCTCGCATCGGGCTCAGGGCAGGCCGCCACGACAACGACCTACGATCCCGCAGCCTGGAAAGCCGACTACGCGCAGCTTAAAAGCGTCCTCGAAAAGGAATATGCCAACCTGGCCTGGTTCGGCTCTGTCGAAGGCGGCTCTGACTTGCCTGGGCTCGACCGACGCACCCAGGCAGCACTTGCAACCGCGCGCACAGATGACGAGGCGCGCCTGGCGCTCACACAGTTTGTGAGCGGATTTCATGACGGTCACTTTTCGGTCCTGCCGACCCTGACCCCCGCCACAACCCCGCCGTTGACGGTGAGCCGACAAGCTTTCAATCCAAATGACCCGGTGAGTACCTGCGCGGGCCTGGGTTTCCTCCCCTCCAGTGCCATCGCCTTCTCCATGCCGTTGGAAGGCTTGCCTGGCTTCAAATTGCGCTTTGATGGCATGACCTCCGTCTATCGCGCCGGCATCGCCACGACCACGGCAGGCGTCAAAATCGGGGTGATCCGCATCCAGAATTTCCGAATGCGCGCTTTTCCTGGCGCCTGCACACTGGCCTGGGCCAATCTGGCGCGCGATCAAAAGCCGATCACCTCCGAAAGCGTACGCGATGCGGCCTATAAGCTCTGGTTTGACGCCTTCCGCGACGAAATGGACGTCTTGCGTGCGGATGGCGCATCGGTGATCCTGGTCGATGTCGGCAATAATAGCGGTGGCGACGATACCGGCGATTACTTTCCGCGTATGTTGACGGATAAGGCCGTGAAATCGGCATCGCTGCGGGTGGTCGCCTCCCCTACCGGTGTCCAATATCTCAACGAGTCGATCCGCGATATCGACGAAGCGCTGGCCGACAAGCTTTCGCCGGCTGCACACGATGCGTTTGTCGAAGCGCGCGCCTATTATGCACATGCCGAAGACCAGGTCGCGGCCAGTGCGTGCGACATGTCGTGGGTGTGGCGCGAACGCCGCCATTATCCGGCCATAGCCTGTACCCGGACCGTCGCGGCGGGCTATGCCGGTGGCTATTCTGCGGGTTTGCCGAAAGGCATTTACGGTGACAAATCGGCGTGGCTGTCTCTCCCGTCGGAAATCGAGGATCGCTGGGGGGCGTGGACGGGTCCTGTATATGTCCTGACCGACGGAAAATCCTATTCGTCCGCCGAAATGTTTACTGCGGTCGTACAGGATAACCATATCGGCAAGACGGTCGGCCAAAAAACAGGCGGTGATGGTTGCGGCTTCATGGTCGAAGCAGAGCCTGTGACACTCACACATTCGCGCCTGCGCCTGCGCATACCCAACTGCATGCGCATACGAGCCGACGGGCGCGATGAGGTAGCGGGGATAAGTCCTGACCTGCCCATCCTGCCGACCGAGGGGGAAGATGATCGTCAACGGGCTGAGCGTATGCTGGAAACAATCGCTTCGGATGCGGCGAACCGTCACTGACTGCGCGCAGGTTTCCTGCCAAAGCGCCTGACAAATAGTGACTCGGTTCGTCAGACTCTTCACATAGTCGAGATGATGGCAAGGCTGGCGGAGTTGTAGCCAAGCGCAGTGCTGGTCGTCACGGACGAGAACAATGGGCCGCTTCTGTCCTAAGTGAGATAAATAGCCGGTTAGCGGAAGACCACTAATCGAGACCGGCCATACATTGTTTGAAACCGAACAATGGTGGGGCTTGCTTGGCGACAGCTATTTTTCACATGCCCGCCAAAATCGCCGAACAGGCAGTCGCGGGCGTCCGACTTGGCCTTACAATCGTCGAACAACTTGCTAGATTTTAAAAATATGTGTTTATATTCAGTGTGTTAATACATTTCATGGTGCCACAATCACACCATCTCGTAACCTATTTGCTGATGCCTGCCCGAATCATTGACTTTAACCACGTTAACGATGAATTAACCTTATTGTTCGATTGAACGATTATATGCGGCTTTTAATGACAAAAGCTTCAATATCAGTGCCGGAGGCGAAATTGAGTTCAAATCAACGGAACGATGGTGAAATTGGTGCAACGCAATTTGCCGAGGCGGAACGCATAGGTCAACTCGCCGAAGCCGGCGAACTTATGGTCGAACGGCTACGCAAAACAGCCTTCCTTCCCGGCGAGATCAAAGGACTAAATGTCCGTCTCGGCGTCGCGGAAGCCGCGCAGTTGCTCGGGTGCTCAACAAACCGCATTCGCATGGCGGAAGATGATGGACGTTTGCCTGCGCCGCCCGAAAGCGAAACCGGCCGCAGACTAGGCTACGATATCCCTGCCCTTCTGAATATGCGAAAAGTTCTGGGCGCCTCTCCGCAGCGCGCGCCGGAAGATCCCCCCGCGATCATTACAGTTCAGAACTTCAAGGGCGGCGTCGGCAAATCAACCGTCACCACGCACCTCGCGCACTATCTCGCCGTTCAGGGCTATCGGGTGCTGGTGGTGGACTGCGACAGTCAGGCCACCACCACGACGCTTTTCGGCTTCAACCCGCATTTCGCGATTACACGCGAAGAGACCCTTTACCCATACCTGTCGATCGAGCCGACCCAGGACGATCTGAGCTATGCGGTTAAGCACACGGCATGGCCCAATGTCGATCTTATTCCGTCGAACCTGCAAATGTTCGATGTCGAGTACGAATTGGCGGCCACAGGCACAGGCGGCGGCAATGTTCTGGCCTCTCGGTTCCGCAAACTGCGTCAGGGCCTCGCCGAACTCGCGCAGAACTACGATGTTGTCCTCCTTGATCCACCGCCCGCCCTGGGCACGATTTCGCTCGCGGTTATGCAGGCTGCCAATGCGCTTTTGGTGCCGCTGGCCGCCACGACGCCGGACTTCTGTTCGACTGTGCAGTTCCTGTCGATGCTGAACCAGGTAATCAGTCAGCTGAAAGAGGCCGGCATTCGCGTCGAGTATGACTTCTGCCGCCTGATCTGCTCGAAATTCGCCACCAACGATCCCTCCCATGCCTTGATCCAGAGCCTGATGGAAAAGACGTTCGGCGGCGCGCTGCTGCCGGTGCCTATGCTGGAGTCCGCAGAAATCAGCCATGCCGCCCTGCGCATGATGACCATTTACGAGCTCGAAAAGCCGGTTGGTACGCCGAAGACCCACAAGCGTTGCCGAAACAATATCGACGAAGCTATGGGGCAGATCGAACAACTGATCCGCCGCCGGTGGGGCCGGGTTGAGAGCGAACCGTCCGCTCTGATGATGGCGGCGGGCTGAGGAGCGCACGATGTCAAAAAAGCAGTCTGATTATCTGTCCTCGTTGCTCGGCTCAGACGCGACGCCCCCCTCCCCTACTCCGGCCCCGGCCCCGGCACCTATGCCTTCGGCACCCCGACCTTCCGCGCCCGCGGAAGCCGGCGCGCGCCCGGCGGCCATGAATCTTTTGGCGCGGGACTCGGCCCTGTCCCGCGTGGCGAGTGGCGAAGTCCGTCAGGTTACACAGCTGCTTCTTGACCCGTCGCGCGTGCGCATCTGGCACGGAAATGCGCGGCATCAGGCCTCGCTGACCGAGGACACGGTTCGCGATCTTATAGACGCCATCCTCTCGGAAGGCGGACAGAAGGTCCCAGCCATTATCCGGCGCGTTCAGGATGACCCGAAATACGACTACGAAGTCATTGCCGGCTCACGCCGTCACTGGGCAATAAGCTGGCTTCGCGCTAACAATTATCCCGACATGATGTTCCTCGCCCAGGTTCACAGCCTCGATGATGAGGCTGCGTTCCGGTTGTCGGATATCGAGAACCGGGCCCGTAAGGACGTATCCGACTTCGAGCGGGCCAAGACCTATGTCGAGGCTCTACGGATGCACTATAACGGCAAGCAGGTCCGCATGGCGGAACGCCTGAAGCTGTCTGAAGGCTGGCTATCCAAAATGCTGAGCGTCGGCGCCCTGCCCGACTGGTGTGTCAATGCGTTTGCCAGCCCGGCCGACATCCAGTTGAAGACCGTTTATCCGCTGGCAAAGAAGGTACAGACGGCCCTGATCGCCGAACCTGAATTAGTGAAAGCCATGAAAGCCGTTGCAGCCAAGTTGTCCGGTGATCAGACCCAGGCGCGCGCAAACGGGAAGACCGCGGTTCTGGCGATCGACGTTGTCAAGCAGTTGATGGATGCGGGTGTGGACGTCGACACGACTGAGCCGTTTATCAAGTTCGATGCGCCGAGCGGCAGAACGGCTCTCAGCGTTTTGTCGTCCAACCGGAATGGTGTGTCGGTTCGGGTGCATGCAGGTTCTGGCGCTACTGAGGCCGAGCTTGTCGCTATGTTTCGCTCGGCGCTTCACGCGGTGGAAAAGCAGGGCAGGGGTCAACGTGGTTGATCTTTCCCCGGGGAAACTGGTTAACGCGGCTTAAGCTTTTGGTTCCTTTACGCCCAAGCGATACCAAGCCTGAGATTCATGGGTTGGTATCGCAAGCAACACCAGTCATCTTTCCCTGGGGAAACTGGTTAACAAGCTATGGATGACCCGGTTAGTCCGTATGGCCAAGGGACGCTCGACTTCGCTTTAGCCAGAATCGTTGTACGGTCATCTTTCCCCGGGGAAACTGGTTAATTTCACCGTGTAGAAGAAAGACGGTTTAATGGAGCCCTCAGAGAAAAACGACCAGATCGACCTGTTCTTGCCGTATCTTGCTGACCTCAATCTGCGAGATCAGCGGGAGGTAATGGAACGCCCGTTTTTCAGCCTGGCCAAGTCCAAGCGTCTCAAGCCCATCGATTATACCTCTCCGGACGGCAAGACCTTTGTCCATGTCTCGGCAAACCCGGACTATGGTATGGCCACCATATGGGACGCCGATATCCTCATCTACTGTGCCAGCGTCTTGAACGACCTCAAACAGCGCCGCGTGAATGACATTCCGCGCACGCTCAAGATCATGCCCTATGATCTGCTCCGTTCCATTGGCAGGCCCATATCCGGACGATCATACGACCTGCTGGGCGCCGCCCTTGACCGGCTGCAGTCGACCACCGTCAAGACCAACATACGCGCCGAGAAACGGTTTGAAGCGACCTTTTCCTGGCTGGATAACTGGAGCCAGCTCGTTGACGCCAAGACCGAAAGGTCGCGGGGGCTTAGCATCTCGCTCTCCAGCTGGTTTTACGACGGCGTTCTGATGAATGGCGGAGTGCTGTCCATCGACCGCGCCTACTTCGACATCACCGGGGGCCGGGAACGCTGGCTCTACAAGGTGGCCCGCAAACACGCCGGCGGCGCCGGCCCCGAAGGCTTTGCTATCGCCCTGCCAACCCTGTTCGACAAGTCTGGCGCGGAAGGGCAGTATCGTCGCTTCAAATTTGAAATCGCTGCGATCGTCCGCCGTAATGATTTGCCCGGGTTTGAGCTACGCCTGGCCGATGCAGTCACGACCCGTGAACCTCTGTTGGTCATGACCCGCCGTCAAGACGTAGCGATGAGCGACGGGGAGGGGGCGCACACTACCGCGCCGGTGAGCTTCGATACGGCCAAGTCAACGGCCCCTGTTTCAAAGACAGCTCCAGCCAGCCATACCGGCGAGCCAAGGAACTACCTGACAGACGACACCTTGTCATACCTGCGCAAGCACTACCACGGCTGGGACTTCCATGCCCTTCATGCCGAGTTCCGGGGATGGTTGGCCGAAAGTGCCGACCGTAGCCCGGAACGGTATCAAAGTGCTTTTATCGGTTTTGTGAAACGCTATCACGAAAAGAACCGACATCAGCTGAGAGCCTGACCGGCCGAAGCGTTCCCGAAATGACAGCACTGAATCGGCGCAAAGCTGTGATTCGTGAATTACTGAGGAAAGATGAATCGTTTTGAACGAGTTTCCAGCGGAATGCCCCGAAATAGATTCAATAGTTCCACCTTATCCACAAGGCTTCGACACATCAGGAACGAGCTTTGATCCATCAGGGACAATCCCCTGATACATCAGGAACGGGCCAATTGATCCATCGGGAACAATCCCCTGATACATCAAGAACAGCGTGGCCTCGCAAACCCTTTGTAGCAAAGGGAAATTTGAGGGTCTGGCCCTGCTTAACCTTCTAAAGAGTCTTATTTAACCCTCTAAACAGGGTTTTGATATTTAAAGATTTTTTTTGAAGGACAGGTTTAGGCACGTTCCACCCGGATCGCCCCTTAGGCACAAGGACCATAAAGTCGGCCCACCTGAAAGAAACGCTTGCTGGGTTCACCGCACGACGCCCGCAAAATTCGCAGACGGGCGATTTACACTAAAGTTCTATGCACGGTGCTAGAGTCGAAGGAGACGCTTATCCGATGACTCAATATATCACCTCTGCCTTGGAACCCCATAAGCTGAAACGTGGTGGATGCACCTTCCGTAAATAACAACGATGACAGCCTCTAACGCGAAGGCAGGAATAGGACTTTTCAAAGTCGTCAGCGATCAGCGGCAACACAACAGCCTATGCCGAAAGCGCCTTCTATGCGGGGTTTGTCTTGACGATAAGCGACTGTCTGTGATCCCGACGTAGGAAATATATGCTAAGTAATTGATAAAACTAGGTAAAGCCTCAATTCTCACCTGTATTCCTGCTTTTCGCGCCGGCCGTAATGAGGCTTTTTAAGGCGCAGACAATCCTAATGGGGGCTTGTTTTAGCCATGTCCAAGGCCAAGAACCACAAATTTGCCACACCAAAACAAAAACATCTCACATAATCTCACATTTCCGCCTCAAAAATACACATCTGTCACAAACCACCAGTAAACACCCCTCTGTGGCCGGCCGCGGGGGGCATCTTCCGTGCATCGCGATCGCCCCAACGATCTTTTTCCACGGAGAGTTTTTATGAAGAAAATGCTCATGACGGGCGCGGCCGCAGGCGCGCTTTTCTTTCTCGCCGCGTCATCTTACGCGCAGACTGCCACCTCGACAGAGGCCCAAGACGGCCAGGTCGCTAAAGAGGATCAAGCGACTGAGGTTGTCGTCACTGGGTTCCGCAAATCGCTTAGCGCCGCACGCGATATAAAGAAGCGCTCCGTAATCCAGAAAGACGTGATCGTCGCCGAAGATATGGCGAAGTTCCCGGAACTGAACCTGGCTGAATCCTTGCAGCGTCTGCCGGGCGTGCAGATCACGCGTGAAGCGGGCGAGGGCCGGCGTATCTCGCTGCGCGGCCTCGGTCCGGATTTCGCCCGGGTGCAACTCAACGGTATGGAAGTGCTGGGCAATGTCGACTCCGCTCAGGACAGCCGCGGTCAGCGCTCACGCGACCGGGCCTTCGACTTCAACATCTTCGCGTCGGAACTGTTCTCGAAGGTAGAAGTCGAAAAAACCTTCCAGGCGGCCCAGAACGAGGGCGGCATGGCCGGTACGGTCGGGCTCTTCACGGGCAAACCCTTCGACTACGGCCCCGGCCCGAAAGCCGCCGTGGTGGTAAAGCTTGGCACTAACCAATATACCAAGGACGCGCAGCCGCGTATCGCTGCTCTGTACAGCTATAACTGGGATAACAAGTTCGGCGCGACCTTCTCCATTGCCTATACCAAGCGCGAGACAACCGAACAGGGCCACAATACCTATAACTATAGCCAGATAGGCAAGACCGATTTTACTACCGATCCAACCCGTCCAAAGGGTAAGGCCTATGATCTGGTGGCCGCCGGGCTGGATATCTCCCATCTGAGTGCTGCCCAGCAGACCAGGTTCCTGGCTGGTGATCTATATTTCGCTGATGGCAACCGTATTTCCTCGTGGGACGCGAAGCTGGAGCGTCTTGGGTTGACGGGCGCGTTGCAGTGGCGACCAACGGAAAATCTCCTGTTGACGCTGGATGTGTTGCACGGTGAGGTCACCACCCATCGCGACGAGTTACACCTGGCCACGCGACCGATCGGCGGCCTAGGCTCTACGACGCTCGATACCAAGGCGGGCGGGGTTTGGCCTGCTCAGTTCCAGACGGGCTCTGTCCTTAACGACTTCCGGGTAGACAGCAACAACTACGTCACGATGACCAATGTCAGCAATGCGACCTTTGGCAGTGAGCATCGCCGCGAATTGAACGAAAACCGCTTCAACCAGGCGGCGCTGAGCATGAAGTGGGACGTTTCCGATCGCCTGCTTATCGATGGCCATGTCGGTTACGAGAAGTCGACCTACAAGACCCCCTACGACGACAAGCTCTATATGCGCGCCAAGGGCAACCTGATCGCTGACTACGGCACCGACGGCCAGTCGGCATCGTTCCAGTATCCGAACACCGATCTGACGAACCCAGCCAATTACGCGATGGATAACTTCTACTATCGTTCCTTCCATAACGGCTCGACACTGCAAGAGGCCGTGCTGAACCTGTCCTATAAGGCTAACGATGTTTGGACCCTGCGCGCCGGCGCCGCCTACCATAAGTTTTCGCAAGATGGCGCCAGCTATTACTATGATGGCGGCGATAACGGGACGACGGGCAAAACGCGCGGCACGTCTGTTGCCGATATCACCTCCGTGTTCAGCAACAGCTTCGGGTCATGGCTGATCGGCGACTACGATAAGGCATTTGCCAAGTACAAGGAATATCACCGCCTGGTGCCCAACACCGACGGGACGGGCGGGGTCATTAAAGATATCGAGAACGTCTACGAAGTCACGGAAGCGACGACCTCAGCCTATGTTCAGGCGGATTGGGACAGTGAACTGTTCGGCAAACGCTTCCGCGGGAATGTCGGCCTGCGCAGCTACAGCACCGACACCCGCAGCACCGGCTGGATCCAGGGCGACAGCTACGCCTATCTGGGCACGAGCGACGTGAAGGGCAGCTATTCCGGTGTCCTGCCTGCCCTGAACACCGTGCTGGAAATGACCCCGGAGGTGCTGGTGCGCTTCTCGGCGACCCAGAACCTGAACCGTCCGGGGCTGAGCTCTATGGCGGCCCAGGGCAGCGCTTTCCAGAACAATGAAAAGTGTGATTTCACTCAACCAGGCAGCAAGGATAACTGCAATATCTCGGCTTCTCGCGGCAACGCGGACCTTAAGCCCTATAAGGACGACACACTCGATCTCGCCGTGGAGTATTACTTCGGCAAGGTGGGCTTGGTGTCGGCCGGCGTGTTCCAGAAGAAAATCACCAACTTCATCGATAGCCTGACGCTCCACGATATCCCCTTCAGCCAGACAGGGGTTCCGGCCGGAACTATTCCAGGCGCGGACGCGAACACGCTCGTCACAGACTTCTCGATGCCGATCAACGTTTCGGGCACCCGGACCCTGACGGGTGTGGAACTGGCGGCGCAAAGCCAGCTGTCATTCCTGCCGGCGCCGTTCGACAAGCTGGGCGTGGTGGCGAACTACACCTATGTTGACACTCCCCCAGCGCTTACTGGCATATCAAAGACCAGCTATAACGCCACGGTCTACTATGAAACCAAAACCTGGGGCGCCCGCGCGTCCATGAGCCACCGCAGCATTTGGTACACGGGCCACAACAGCTCTGTCATGAGTGCCGATACCCGCGGTTTCCAGGGCTCCACCTATGTGGATGCCGCGGCTTTCTACAACATCACACCCCGCCTCCAGCTTACCCTGGACGCCATCAACCTGACCAACCAGAAGGATACGCAGTTCTGGGGGCAGAGCGAGTACCTCTATAACCAGAACCAGAGCGGCACGACCTATATGGTTGGGCTAAGCTACAAGTTCTGATAGCGACCCGTAACCGACTGAGCGCTCCCACTCCCGAAAGGGCAGGGGAGCGCTTTTCCCGTCTATTCACGACAATGCCGAAAGCCGCGCCACAGCCGTGATCGTTTCCCATCGCCACCGGTTCATCTTCGCCGCCGTCCCCAAGACGGGCACCCATTCCGTCAGGCAGGCCCTGCGCGAACACCTGGGCGATGAGGATGCGGAGCAGGTCGGGCTGTTCGTCAACAAACGCTTCCCGTGGGAGGGGCTTGCGGCTATCCGCCACGGCCACCTGTCTTTGCTACAACTGCGCCCATACTTGGGCGACGAAGCCTTCAACGGCTATTTCAAGTTCGCCTTCGTGCGCAATCCCTTCGATCGCTTCGTGTCCTACTGCGCCTTCATGCTGCGTGACAGCGACACCTTCCAGCAGCGACCGCGCGAGGTCATGCACCATTTTCTTTTCGAGGCGCCGCCAGAGCACCATATTTTGTTTCAGCCCCAGGCATCATTGCTGGCCAGCGACGATGGCAAGACCCTCTTGACGGACACGGTCGGCCGGGTCGAGGATATGCAGGCCTCCTATGATGCGATCTGCGCCCGTATCGGTATTCCGTCTCGTCCCCTGGACCGCGTGAACGGCAGCCGGCACGGCGACTATCGTCACTATTACGACCAGCCTCTGATCGATGGCGTGAGTGCCCGCTACGCCCAGGATATGGAGGTGTTCGGCTACACCTTTGAAGGCCTGCGATGACCCCCATCTCACCTGCGCCCGCCGCCAATCCGCGCAAGACCTCGACCGTTCGCCAGCTTGGCCCCGTCGATGTCACCGCGTTGCGCGCGGCCGTTCTGGCGATACCGGAGGACATCTGGAATACGGAGAACGCCAGCAAACCGAACAAGTTCGAAGTGCTGGGCGGCACTCGCCACATCGTCTTCCGCTTCATCGACAGCCCCCGCGATTGGCGCCGGTCGCACGACCGCGCGGCATGGCCCCAGTGGCGCAGTGTGCTGGAGCCGGTTTTGGCCCAGGCTGTCCGTGATTACGGCTATGCCCGCGGGGTGTTCCCCCGGGTGATGCTGGCCAGGCTGCCGGCGGGTGGGGTCATCCACCCGCATATCGACGCCAACCCGGCGGCGAAGTGGCCGCACAAGATTCATGTGCCTGTATCGACCAATCCCGGCGTGGTGTCCTTTTTCGGCGGCAGTGAACACCACTTCCCGGCGGGCGAGGCGGTTGAGGTCAACAATCTGGGTCCGCATTGGGTGCGCAATGACGGCGACAGCGATCGCGTGCATCTGATCTTCGAATATTATGACGCCGACCAGCCGGACCCGAGCTGGCTGGAACCGTTCATGCTTGCTGGAGCGGCAAAATGACGGCAGGCGCCGATTCCAAGGATCGAGACGCCCGGTTGCAGTCCGCCCGAGACCTGCGTTTGGCTCAGCGCGTGCGGGAGGCCTTGAGCGTACTTGACCGGTTGCAGGCGCACTATCCCCAATTCAGCCGGCTGTACCAGGAGCGGGGTCATTGTTATGTCCATCTGGGGGATGCACCGGCTGCGATCGACGCGTTGCGGGAGGCGGTCCGCCTAAACCCGACCTTGCCGGCGAGCTGGGATATGCTTGAGCAGCTTTACCGTATGCTGGGCGATCTCGACCAAGCGGCTGTGGCGGCGCAGACCCTGGCGGTTCTGAGACAGTTGCCCCCTGAGGTGGTGGTAGCGAACAGTCTGTACGCCGATGGCGACCTTTTGCCGGCGGAGGCGGGCTTGAGGGACTATCTCAAAAAAGATGGCGGTAATGTCGGCGCGCTGCGCCTGTTGGCGCGCATAGGCACGGACACAGGCGCGCCAGAGCAGGCAGAAGCGCTGCTGAAGTCGGTACTCGACCGCGCGCCAGACTACCATGCGGCACGCCTTGACTACGCCATGGCGCTATTGCAGCAGCAGAAGCCCCTGCAAGCGCGGCAGGAGGCCGAACGCCTGCTTGCGCATGATCCTGATAGCCGGGACTACCTCAAGCAATATGGAGCCGCTTGTGTGGCCTTGGGTGACCATGAGCCGGTGATCGATCTCTACGAGCGCCTCTTGGGCAGCGAGGGTCGGCCGGGGGGAGGGGAGGCCGCGTCGGAGATCGCCGACCTGCGCGTATGGCGCGCGAACGCCCTGAAGATTACGGGCCGACAACCCGAAGCGATTGCCGACTACCGGATCGCCCTGGCGGCGCGTCCGGACTATGGCGTGGCCTGGTTCGGTCTCGCCAACCTCAAGACCTATCGGTTCAGCGATGATGACATCGCACGCATGGGCGCTGCCGAAGCCCGGCCGGATATTCAGGACATTGACCGCGTCTATCTGTGCTTCGCGCTTGGCAAGGCCTTTGAAGACCGCGGCGATTATGCTGCCTCATGGCAATATTACGCGCGGGGGAATTCGGTTCGTCGTGTCACCGGCCGTTATCGTCCGGACGTCGCCGACGCCTGTGCAGATCGCATACAGCAGGCCTTCACCGAAGAATTCTTCGCTGCGCGCGAAGGCTGGGGTGCAGCCGATCCCGCGCCTATCTTTATCCTTGGTCTGCCGCGTTCGGGCTCGACATTGATCGAGCAGATACTGGCCTCCCATTCCAGCGTCGAGGGCACCCAGGAGCTGACCGAAATTAGCCGCTATGCCGCTGAACTCTGTGGCCGAGACCCAGACTGCGGCCTGCCGCTAGACCCCCGGGCTGTGACACGGCTGACCGCCCGTGACGCGCGCCAACTGGGCGAGCGTTTTCTGGCTGAAACCCGTATTTATCGTCGTCTGGGTCGGCCGTTCTTCATCGATAAGATGCCGAATAATTTCTGGCACATCGGCCTCATCCATCTGATTTTGCCGCATGCGAAGCTTATCGATGTGCGCCGCGAGCCGATGGCCTGCGGTTTCAGCAACTTCAAGCAACTGTTCGGGACGACAAATCAGGAATTTTCTTACGGTGTCGATGATATCGCGCGCTATTACCGAACCTATCTGGGTCTCATGCGGCATTGGGACGATGTGCTTCCTGGCCGGGTGCTACGTGTGTCCTACGAGGACATGGTTGAGGATCTCGAAGGCGGCGTCAGGCGGCTTTTGGCGCACTGCGGATTGGCATTCGAGCCGGCATGCCTGCGTTTCCACGAAACCCGGCGCAGCATCCGCACCCCAAGTTCCGAGCAGGTGCGTCAGCCGATAGGCCGGGAAGGGTTGTTACACTGGCAAAACTACGCCTCTTGGCTTGGCCCCTTGCAAGAGGCGCTGGGCGATTCATTGACGGGTTACAGGTACTGATCCATGCGGCTGTCGCGTCCCTTTTTTCAACTCCCCGTCCTTTTCGACATAGCCCGTTTGCAGGCTGAGGTCGCCGCCTTGCCGGCCGAGGCATGGGTGGCGCACCCGGACCAGGTGCCCGGCAACAGCGCCGCGCGGCTGATTAGCGCCGGTGGTGAAGAGACGGATGCGCACCAAGGACAGATGTTGCCGACGCGCTGGCTTGCGGCCATGCCTTACCTGCGCCAGGTTCTCGCCGGCTTCGGCGTCGTCTGGAGCCGTTCACGGCTGATGCGCCTGGCCCCGGGCACAGGCGTTCCTGAGCATGCGGATATCAATTACCATTGGCATAACCGGGTGCGGCTGCACATACCGATAATCACGCGACCAGAGGTGCGCTTCCACTGCGATGGGCAATCCGTGCACATGGCTGCCGGTGAAGCCTGGATCTTCGACAACTGGCGGCGCCATCATGTGGAGAACGGGTCCGATGTCGAGCGCATCCATCTGGTCGCGGATACGTCGGGCACCGCGTCGTTCTGGCAGTTCGCCTGCGGTGAAGCCCCGCCGCGCGCGCATTGGCGTACGGTCGGGTGGGAGCCAGAGGCGCGTTCGCAACTGCTCACCGAAGGTGACCAGCGCACGCCGGTGATGCCACCGGCCGAAGTGCAACTGCTTGTCGATGATCTGCGCGCGGAATTGGTGGTTGCGGAGGCGGCTGGCGGCGCCCGGAGCGCAGACGGTCAGCACCGCATCGCACGGTTCAAACTGTTGATGGAAAGCTTCGTGCAGGACTGGCGCCAATTGTGTGCGCTGCATGGGACGGATGGGCGGGCGCGACCGGACTTTCTGCGTCTGGCCGGCGCTGTGCGCGAAGCGGCCGCGCCTCTCGCCGAGGGTCTGGTCATGCGGACCAATAATGCCAGCGCTTTGCTTGTCCTCGAAAAACGCATCTTGCAGTACCTGGTGGCAGATGACGTGGCGCCACCGCCGCGCGCGCGCGTATCGAGTGGCGTTGCCCGCGCACTGGAAAAGCCGGTCTTCATCATCGCGGCGCCGCGATCGGGCAGCACGCTGCTATATGAAACATTGGCCTGCACACCCGGCTTTAACACTTTCGGTGGCGAAGCGCACTGGCTGATCGAAGACCACCCCGCCTTGCGCCCCGGCGCGCCCGGCGTGGATTCCAACCGTTTGACCGCCTCGGACGCGACGGTCGAGATATGTGCTGCGATCCGCCAGTCCGCCATGTCCAGGCTCCAAGGGCCGCAGGGGTGTCCGCCGGCAGAGGGCGCGCCTCTGCTTGAGAAGACACCCAAGAATTCCCTGCGCATACCTTTGATCAAGCAGGTGTTCCCGGACGCCCGGTTCATCTTCCTGTGGCGCGACCCGCGCGAGAACCTGAGCAGCATTATGGAGGCCTGGCGCGCCGGCGGATGGGTCACTTACCGCGCCTTGCCCGGCTGGGAAGGTCCGTGGTCGCTGTTGTTGCCGCCTGGCTGGCAGTTCCTGCGACAGGCGCCTTTGGAAGCCGTCGCGGCGTGGCAATGGCGGTGCGCCAATGACACCGCGCTCGATGATCTGCGGCAACTCCCGCCCGAAGACTGGACCAGTGTCAATTATCACGATTTCCTTGCCGATCCGGCCGCAGAGGTGCGTCGCCTGTGCCGGTTTGCCGGGATACCGTTTGATGCGGCGCTTCAGGCGCGCACGGCGGGACAATTGCCAGCATCGCGTCACACCCATACGCCGCCGGCGCCCGACAAATGGCGTCGCAACGAGGACGCCATTTTACGCGTCTTGCCAGGCCTGGATGCGACATGGCACAGGCTGCGCGCCCTCCGTTGACTGTGAGGCTTAAGGCCAGTTGTTGCGAAAATTCCACAAAATCCAACGCCTACATGAAAAAAACGCAGAAAATGCCACATCGACTGCCCAATTTTACACAAATTTGTCACAGGCTGAGGTTAACCGTCCGTCGAGTGGACTGGGCGTCTTTGGCACTTCCTGTGGCAATCATAAGGCCTCTCAATTCATATTTCGAAGCGCCTCTGTGATCTTGTCCGGTCAATCTGACTGTCCGACAGAGCCAATGGCGCAAGTATTAAGCGACTGAATGAGGATACAGCAATGCCAGGACGTGACCGCCGAGATTTTATAAAGGCCCTGCTGAGTGGTGGTGGCGCCGCCGCGCTGTACCCCTCATTGGCCCGTGCGTTTGAAATTCCCGCTCATACGGCCACCGGCACTCTCCGGGACGTGGAACATGTCGTTATTCTGACCCAGGAAAACCGCGCTTTCGACCACTATTTCGGTGCGCTGAACGGCGTACGCGGCTTTGGCGATCGGTTCGTCATCCCCGCGCCTGACGCTGGCCATCAGGTCGGCCGGACTGTCTTTGTCCAACCCAACGAACACGATACCGAACCTCACCTGATCGCGCCGTTCCGGCTGAACACGCGACAAAATTTCGCCGTCGGTCGTCACGACGGTACGCCGCACGGCTTCACCGACGGTCAGGCCGCCTGGGACAACGGCCGGATGGGTCAGTGGACGCGCAGCAAGCATAACCATGCCATGGGCCATTTTACGCGTGAGGACATTCCGTTCCAGTACGCCCTGGCCGAGGCCTTTACCCTGTGCGACGCCTATCACAGCGCCATGCACCTATGCACCAATCCCAACCGGCTGTACATCTGGACGGGGACGCACGACCCCTTGGGCCAGCACCATGGCCCGGCGATCGACAATGCTTACGACAGCCTGGGCGCCGACGGTTATGGCCACGGCGGCTACACCTGGACCACCTATCCCGAACGCCTTCTGGCCGCCGGGATCAGCTTCCAGATCTATCAGCTGATGGAAGACAATTTCACCGACAACCCGCTCGTAGGCTTCAAGGTTTTCCGTGATGCCGTGGCAAGCCGCTCTCCGTCGCCCGCTCAAACGGCCCTGGTAGACCGCACGCTGACCACGCGCGGCCTTGACCGATTGAAGTCGGATGTCATGGACGGCCACCTGCCGCAGGTGTCGTGGATCGTCGCCCCGGCCGCCTATTCCGAACATCCCGATCCGTCATCGCCCTTTCAGGGAGCGGAATATACCGCGCAGGTCCTGGACGCGCTGACCGCCAATCCGGCCGTCTGGGCCAAAACAGCGCTGATCGTCAATTTTGACGAAAATGATGGCCTGTTCGACCATGTGCCGCCACCGGCACCGCCGGCGCGTGATCCGAAGGCACCGGAGCGCTATATCGGCGGGTCAACCGTACCTGTCGATGGCGAATACCATGTCAAAAGCCAGAATGCCGCAGACGCGGTGTACCTCAACCGGCCTTATGGCCTGGGGCCGCGCGTGCCGATGTACGTCGTCTCGCCGTGGAGCCGGGGCGGCTATGTCTCCTCGGAAGTGTTCGACCATACCAGCATCCTGCGCTTCCTGGAGCTACGGTTTGGCGTTGCCGAACCCAATATCAGCCAATGGCGCCGCGCGGTTTGCGGCGATCTGACAAGCTGCTTCAATTTCCGGACGCCGAACGATACGGCCTTCCGCGACCGGCTTCCCGAAACACGCGCCCTGTCCGATCGCGCCGGCGCCCTCCCACGCACCCGTCCGTTCCCCCCGGAAACCCTGACAGCGCCGGTCCAGGAAGCCGGTCCGCGGCGCCGGCGGGCCACACCCTACCGTCTCGACATGACGGTCGAAAATGGGCACCTGACGCTGCGCAATGATAGTCACGATCGTGCCGCCGTTTTCCACGTCTATGACCTCGACAACCTAAGCGCTGACCCGCGACGCTATACCGTCGGTGCGGGCCGGTCGTTGGACGCAGATTTGCCCGATCTGAAATCGGCCGCCGACCTGTTCATTCTGGGGCCGGGCGGATTTCATCGCCGCTTCACAGCGACCGCCCTCCGCTTTACGGCGTCCGTCTTGCGCGACGCGGGCGGGATTTATTTGCACCTGACGAATCTAGCGTCGGCGCCACTTACCGTCCAGGTTCTCGACCTCAGCTACGGCCAGCCGGGCCGCTCCGTCGCACTGGACAGCACGGCCGTTACGCTTCCGCTAGACCTGTCCCAAAGCCACAACTGGTACGACCTGGAAGTGCTGTGTGACGGTCAGGTCGTCCGACTGGCAGGGTATGTCGAGACGGGCGGGGAGGGGCTCAGCGACCCCGCCGCTTTCGGTCCGGCTCTGCTGAACCGCGAAACAAAGACCATGATCCTGTCGCGCGCTTGAACACATTCGCTGTCCGGACCTACGCGTGCGGGCATATTGACTTCTCGACTGACTAAGTGAAGCATGGCCGCCGCACTCGGCTCGGGCGGTCTACCCAATAGGTTTTTTATACGCATGCTACAAGAAACGCGACAGGCGGAAATTCTCAACCTTTTGCAAGTGCACCGCAGCCGCCAGATATCTGAACTGGCAAAGCATTTCGACGTATCGGAAGAGACGGTTCGTCGGGACGTCCGGCATCTCGAAGACGAGGGGCATGCCCACCGTGTGCGCGGGGGCGTAAAGCTGAAGGAGACGGCGTTTGAGGCGCCGTACATGGTGCGTCGTAACGAGAACGCCTCACAAAAGCGTGCCATTGCGCTCAAGGCAGCGACCCTGGTTGAAGACGGTATGACGGTGCTCATCGATTCCGGCTCGACCGCCTACTGGCTGAGCCGGTCATTGGCCAAACGGCGAAACCTGACCATCATCACCAATGCATTGGAAGTCGCGCGCGAACTGGCCGGCAAGAACAATTGCCGCGTCTTCTTTGGCGGTGGTGAGATCAACCACGATTACCAATCGTGTTTCGGCCAGGAAACCGAAGCCTTTATGAGCGGCTTTACGCCGGAGATCGCGTTTTTCTCGATTTCCGCCGTCGATTCCCAGCGCGGCCTGCTTGACGTTCACTATCCGGAAGCGACCCTGAAGGCCAAGCTCGCGCCCCTGGCCTCTAAGGTGGTCGTCATGGCGGACTCGTCTAAATTCGAGCGTCAGGGCATAGTAAAAACACTCGATTTCGACCAGATCGACTGGTTTGTCACCGACGCGCAACCCGGACTGGACCTGCTGCGCGCCATGGCCAATATCGAGATTTTGATCGGCTGACCTCTCACCTGTTTAGGCCGCGCAGTCTTGCCTTGTCTTCAACCGGTCTACGCGTTGGATAGGCACCACGGCAATATCAAAGGCGGGCGCGCCCATGCGTGTCTGGGTCAGGATCGTGGGTTGGCCGACGACTTGAAATCGTGGAGCGAGATGGTCTGCGCCTGGAATGTCTTGTCCTGCGACGTAGTCTGCGGGCAGATGGGTGATGTACAGACCGGCCGTTTGTGCATCCAACTTACAACGGTCGATGAACTGAAACTGGTGCGGATCATCGAGAATATCTATCGGGTGCGCCCGCCCGGCGACCAGGCCAATATGTCCGGCGGAGACCCAGTCCGATGCAATGATGTATGCACCGGGTTCACCCAGATTACCCTCAATGGCGGTCCAGTCGAGGTCGTGCCAACTCAGGTCGAAATGACGAAAGGGCTCAGGCGCCCATCGCGTCAAAAGACCGAACTGGGCTTGCAAGGCGATCAAGACACAGACAAGCATAACGAGTCCGCCCGCAATAAGGGTGCGTATCCGCTTGCCGGCTTCGGGAGATGCGACGGCGCGCGCTTTGCCGACCAAAGGGAGGGCGAACAAAAATCCGCTCATCGCCCAATGCGGTAACGAGTGATGACCGACCGTGGCGATCGCATCGAAAATCAAGATCGGGGCCACGGCTACACCGGCGAGGAGGCGCGACATTCCGGCATCTGGCCTTGTGATCGCCCGCCATATTTCGCGCTGGGCGACGAACCAGGTTACAGGCATCAGATATAGGGCCTGTCCGGCGACAACGGTCATAAAATTGGCCGCGTGCCCGCCAAAGCCATTGTCTTCATAGGCTCGACCGGCCTGAAAGGCGAACGACGCCCATCCATGCGTGGCGTTCCAGATCAAAATCGGAATGCCGCCAAGTGCGGCAATCGCAAACGCCGTCCACGCTTTCGGTGTTTTCAAAAGAGGACGCCAGTTCGGATTTAACGCGAGGGCGATAAGGGCGTCGACCCCAAACAGAACCGCATGGTATTTGCTAAGCACGGCCAGACCCAGCGCGCCGCCGGTTAAAATCCAGCTAGACCAGGTGTTTCTTGCGCCCATCAGTACGGGCTGAATAGACCAGAAGCAGACAAGCAGGAAAAAATCGAGGGGGCCATCGGGAACGATCAGACCGCCGGCAAAGGTGAAGAAAAAGGGTGAGCAACTGAAGGCCGTGCCCGCCCAAAGCGCGGCATCGCCACCATAGGCGCGGCGCGTGATGTCATAGAGAAAGATGGTCGATCCCACACCCATAAGCACAAAGGGCAGGCGCAATAGTCCAGGGCTTTCGGAGCCGAACAGATCGGCCATGAAACGGGCCAAAGCGAAGGCCAGCGGCGGGTGATCGTAATAGGACAGGGCGTGGCTACGCGAGACAACAACCGCATAGGCCTCGTCTGCCGTCAACGGCATTAGATTAGCCAGAATGAGGCGTATGGCGAAGGACAGAACCAACACCCAGACAATGGTCTCGCCGCGTGACAGCGCTCTTAGGAACGGAACGGGGCGCAGGTGTGCGACCAGGGAAAAGTCTTCCCTTACTCCGCCCGTATAGGCGGAATTTGAAACAGGCATGAAGAATCCAGGGATAGGGTCGTATGTAGGAACAGGCACGGGCCGCGCGAATTCGATGCGCTTGAATGGCCCTGGACGGCACCTGTTTTTAAGTTGTGCCGTCAGCGTCCCGCCGCGTCCGGCAGTTGTTAGCTAGACACCGGCCGCCTGCGGGACTCGTAAACCTATATGACGCTCGCCATTCGCACCCGATACGCGCGGGCCGACGATTGGCGGTTGATCCAACAGTGCGCGCGTTCGGCATGTCTCCGTGATGGTGCAGCGGTCGCACACAAAGTGTTCGGCCTTTTTCAAGTTGGTAATCGCCACATGATTGCCCGTAACGATGATGCCGAAGGGTTTGAGTTTTTTGAGTGAGCGAGAAAAGGTTGCCAACTCCATATGCAGACGGGAGGCAATCAGGGTTTTGGAGTAGGGCAGGTCGAAGCTTCGCGGGTCGAAGCCATAGGGCACGCATAGACTTTGCAGGTAGCAGGCGATCATCTGTGGTGCCGATAGAGTGGAGAGGTGTTCGGCGTCTTTGCGCGCGCCACGCAAACGATCTGCAAGACTGACCAAAAGACGCGGGGCCAGTCTGGCAAAGTCGCCCATATGATCGCGCATCCAGTGGATGGGTAATTCCAGGATAGTGGACTCTTCGACGATGCGGGCATTCGCCGCGTGCGCGGTATCTGCGGATACGATTTCCTCGGCATTGACGCAATCTCCAGCAATCAGGATGTCGCTGGTTATCTCATGACCATCGGGTGTGCCGCGATAGACTTGAGCCGTGCCCTTGCAGACGACGTAAAAATTCTGGATATGATCGCCTTGCCTGAAAATATAGGCGCCTTTCGAGTAGGCTCTGACGCGACTGTTGGCGGACAACAGTCGGCTTTCAACTGCGCCTATGTCGCCGAAGAGAGGCAGGGTCGCCATCGGGTCGATGAGCATATTGCCGTTTCCTAACGTCAGGCCGAGTCCTTTGGAGATAAGACAACCGAAGTAGCCAAGGCATGCGCCTGAGACCTGTAAGTGGCAAAATCGCCTACGCCAAGGCTCGGAAAGTACTCAGCACCCTATCTGTGAATCAATTTACGGCGGTGCCTATCGCGGTGATGCATACCACAGTTCGGCATGGTCATGCGCCTCATCCGTAATATCCATCATCTTTTCAGAAATTTGACCGAGGTCAAAGGGATGGGCGGATATCGCATTTAGTATCGGGTGTGCGGAAACGAGGCCGAAATTAGCGGGACAGCCATGACTCGGCTTCGGCGCGATTGGCCTCACTGGCGTCGCTATTGCTAATGCCCAGCCAGAAAGAGACAAGATGTCTAATCGTCGCGAACTGATGGCTTTGGGGGCGGCAACGGCCTTGTCGGCCTGTGCCCCCTCTCAAAGGCGTCCATCTGCCTATGAGCGATTGGCGGAAAGCATCCGTAAGCCGTTAGGCCCTCAGCCCGATGTGCTTGAGCTGGTCCGCTTTGCGGCTCTGGCTGGCAATGGTCACAATACCCAGGCCTGGCGCTTTGCCGTCGCCCCGTCACGGGTCAGCATCCTGCCTGATTTCAGCCGGCGGACGCCGGTTGTGGACCCAGACGACCACCACCTGTATGTCAGCCTCGGCTGCGCCGCCGAAAATTTTGTCCAGGCTGCCGAAGGCACAGGTCGCCCGGCGAAAGTCGTCTTTGTCGGGGAAGGGGAGGGAAGGCTCGATATCGATCTTGGATCGTCGCGATTGCGTCCTGCCAATCTGTTTCAGGCCATCCCGCTGCGCCAATGTACGCGGTCGGAATATTCCGGCTCATCGGTACCGCTGGCCGATATCAAACGCCTGGAAACCGCCGCGGCGGCTGATGGCGTTTCGGTATTCATTCTGACGGACCGCTCGAAGATAGACACCGTCAGGGATTTTGTTGTTCAAGGGAATAGCCGGCAGATGGAAGACGCGGCGTTTCGCGCCGAGTTGAAGCGATGGATACGCTTTAACGACACGGATGCTATCGCAAAGCGGGACGGCTTGTTCACGGCCGCATCCGGCAACCCTCAGCTTCCCACCTGGGCGGGCGATGCGATCTTCCCGTTTGTCTTTACGGAAAAATCTGAAAACGACACATATGCCAGGCAGATGGCGTCCTCGTCGGGTGTGGCCGTATTTGTCGGGGATAGAGCCGACCATGCGCATTGGATCAAGGTCGGGCGTTCTGTCCAGAGGTTCGCTTTGCAAATCGCGGCGCTGGGTATGACATATGCTGTCGTCAATCAGCCAATAGAGGTACCGTCTGTGCGCAGCGCCTTCGCCGGGTGGTTGGGCATGGGCAAGGCGCGTCCGGATTTCGTGCTGCGATTTGGCTACGCCAAACTGAACCAAGGCTTGCCGAAGTCTCTGCGCCGGTCTGTCACCGATATTGTCATCCAAGGATGAGCCACTCTCGCTCGCTGCGGGCGGACCTCTCGCGGATGGGACTCAAAGCTATCACCTCCATGCCCGCGAGGGCGATTAAGGATTGGCACGTGAATGGACAATAAACGGACATCTTCGGGCCTAACCGGAGTTGAGGCACAGGCGCGTTTGCAAGCCGAAGGTTTCAATGAACTGCCGTCACCGGACAAGCGGACGCCCCTTCGGATCATTTTGGAAGTTATGCGTGAGCCCATGCTCGCCTTGCTTCTGGTCGGTGGGCTTATCTACCTTCTGATCGGGGACCTGAAGGAAGCCTTGATCCTTTTGATCTTCGCCATCTTGTCCGTGATGATCACGGTCTTTCAGGAGGCGCGCACGGAGCGTGTGCTTGAGGCGCTGCGCGACCTGACCAGTCCTCAGGCGCTGGTTATCCGCGACGGCGCGCGCCTCAAAATCCCCGGGCGCGACGTTGTGCGTGGCGATCTGATTGTGCTGGCCGAAGGGGACAGGGTTCCCGCCGATGCCAGACTGGTGGAAAGCCACGATCTCCAGGTCGATGAATCATTGTTGACGGGTGAATCTTTACCGGTTTCAAAATCCCCGGACGGAAAAGAAGATGGCGCTAACCTTGTCTTTTCCGGCGCGCTCATCGTCCGCGGGACGGCGATCGCCGAGGTCGTCGCCACGGGAATCAAAAGCAAGATCGGTCAAATTGGACACTCGCTAAACAGCCTCAAAACGGAGGTGCCGCGACTCCAGACAGAGACCCGCAAGCTGGTGATGATTTTTGCCATGGTCGCGGCGGTTGTCTGCGGGCTGGTTGTTGTGCTCTACGGCCTGCTTCGCGGCGGATGGCTTCAGGCCATTTTGGCAGGTATCGCCCTGGGCATGTCAATGCTGCCGGAGGAGTTCCCGGTGGTGCTTACGGTGTTCATGGCCATGGGGGCATGGCGGATTTCCAAGGCACATGTTTTGACCCGACGGGCCTCTGCCATTGAAACCCTTGGATCTGCCACCGTACTGTGCACCGACAAGACTGGCACCTTGACTGAAAACAAGATGTCGCTGGCTGAGTTTCATCTGAAGGACGGTCAGAGTCTTACCGCCAAAGATGAGTTACCGGCCGCTTTCCTCGAACTTGCCGAATACGGTCGGCTGGCTAGTGATCCCGAGCCCTTTGATCCCATGGAAAAAGCTTTTCATGCGTTCAGGGCGGAAAGTCATACCCGGCTTTCGGGCGAACATACACTTTTGAAGTCTTATGGATTGCGACCGGATTTTCTCGCCATGTCGCAGGTTTGGGGCACAGGTGTCTCTGGAGCACAGGTGGTTATTGCGGCAAAAGGGGCACCGGAAGCCATAGCCGAGCTTTGCCGCCTGACGCTTGATGAGGTGTCGGCGCTGGAAGCTTCGGCAAGCGCAATGGCCGCTCATGGGCTGAGGGTTCTGGGCATTGCGCGGGCGCTACATAACGGCGCGAACCTGCCTGCGACTCAGCGCGAGTTCATGTTTGAATGCCTGGGACTGGTTGGCCTTGCCGACCCGCTGCGTGCGGGCGTCCCTGCCGCGATAAAGGACTGCCGGGCGGCGGGCATCCGCGTCGTCATGATTACCGGCGACTATCCACTGACCGCACAGGTCATTGCCCGAGAGGCGGGCCTGTTCGAAGGGGACGGTTTCGAAGAGGTCATCGCCGGCGACGAGCTTGCCAAGATGAGCGATAAGGACCTTGCGCAACGGATCAAGGTGGCGACGGTTTTCGCCCGCATTCAACCCGATCAGAAATTGCGCCTCGTTCAGGCGCTGAAAGCCAATGGCGAGATTGTCGCCATGACGGGGGACGGTGTCAACGATGCGCCCTCTCTCAAGGCGGCGCATATCGGCATTGCGATGGGAGGACGAGGCACGGACGTTGCCCGCGAAGCCTCGTCTTTGATCCTCCTCGACGACGACTTTGGTTCGATTGTGATCGCCATTCGGTTGGGGCGACGCATCTATGACAATCTACGCAAGGCCATGGCATTCATTTTTGCCGTGCACGTCCCCATTGCCGGATTGGCGCTACTTCCTCTGATCTTTGGCCTTCCCATACTGTTCGGTCCCATGCATATCGCGTTTCTGGAAATGGTGATCGATCCGGTGTGCTCACTGGTCTTCGAAGCAGAAAGTGAAGAAGACAACGTCATGCAGAGGCCACCGCGCGCGCCTGACGAGCCCTTATTCTCCAAAGAACTCATCGTCTGGAGCGTCTTGCAGGGTGCCCTTGCACTCACGCTCGTGGCGACGATCTTCGTGATCGGCTTGAGCCTCGGAATGGTTGAAAACGAAGTGCGAGCCCTGGCCTTCTTCTCACTGATCTTGACGATTGTTGCGCTGATCTTCGTCAATCGGTCTTATAGCGCCTCACTCATGACGGCTCTGAAACGGCCCAATCCCGTATTGGCCTATGTGCTCGTCGCGGTGGCTGCCATGCTCGCGCTTACCCTGTTATGGCCCTTTGCACGTGACCTGTTTCGCTTCGGTCCATTGCATTGGGACGACCTTTGCTTGAGTCTGGGAGCGGGCATTGCAGCCCTCATCGTATTGGAAGTGTTGAAGCCGCTGTGGCGCAGGTGGCTATCGGCCTGAGTTAAGCCTCAGGGCCTCCAAGCGGCCCTGTATGCAATGTGCATCCCTTTCCCCCGAGGCGCTTTATTTGGCTGGATTTGATCATAGACAAACCCAGCCTGCCCCGTTGGCCTATGCTGCAATGGGTCAAATGGGATGAAGATGATGTGTATAAAGTCCATTATGTGCGTCTTTAGCGGCAATGCCGATGAAGAGACGGCGCTGAGTACAGCCTTCAATCTGGCGTACACGGCAAAGGGCAGTCTGCGGGTTCTGCATATAGCTGCGCCGCCCATCCTTTATGGCGCCGCGATCGGAGCGGCCTATGCGTCCGGGCCGTACCCGAACGGCGACCTGGCGGACATTCTGGAAAAAGATGCCCGTGAATTGACCGAGACGGCGCTTAAGGCCGTCATCCGCCTCTCAAATAGTCGCATGGTGACCTTGGTCGAAGAGGGTGTTCAGGCAACAGCCGGCCGAGCACAGGCAAGCTTCCGCGCCTTGATTGGAACCGTAAGCGAGTGCCTGCCGGCCGAAGGGCGTTCCGTCGATCTCGTCGTCGCAGGCTATGACAATAGTTATGGTGGCAATTTCGAGACGATATTGACGACGCTGTTCAAGACCGGCAGCCCTGTATTAGCCATTCCCAGACTGTCGGATGTTGTTCTGTCTGAGACGGGGTATGCCCGTACGGTTGCGGTTGCCTGGGATGGCAGCCTGACGGCATCCCGCGCGCTTCGAGCGGCCATGCCTTATCTTGTGCGGGCAGAAACCGTATACCTGGTCAGCGTCGAAGGCATGAATGACCCGGTCGATACGGTCGGTAACCGCGACATTATGAGCTACCTGGCAGTTCACGGCATTTCTGCCCAGTTCATCCACTGTGAACGCGTCGCGCACGGCATTGGGCATATCCTCCTTGAAAAGGCATATGATCTGAAAGCGGACCTTCTGGTCATGGGGGCTTATGGTCGCGGTCACATTGGCGAGATGATCTTAGGCGGGGTGAGCAACCACCTCCTGAAGCATTCACGACTGCCGCTGTTCTTAGCCCACTGAGGCCCCTTGGTTATGACGGGTCTTCGCTCAGACGAATTGGGATTACATGTGTCCGTGTGCCTGGGCGACGAAAATCTGCGCCCAAAACCGCGTCTAAGCGTTACGGACGCCATCTACAATCAACAGACGGTGCATGATTTCCAGCCGCAACCGGTTCCCGCTGCGTCGATACATGCGCTCCTCTATGCGGCTATTCAGGCGCCGATGGTCCAGTCCTGCGAACAGTATTCTTTTGCGATTGTCCAGGGCCGGAAGGCCTTGGCGGAGCTGTCGGACTGGTCGGCGCGATCGTTTAGCGCGCTTGAGGATCAGACACTTGAAACGCCTTCACCGCCGGGTCTGGGATACTTGGCGGCGGATGATCGCAACATTTTCTTCAATGCCAGCACGCTGATCATCTTCTATGGATCGTGTGCCAGCACGCTGAGCTTGCCCGATGTCTGGCTGGCAGCGGGTAATCTCATTCTGGCCGCCTGCGGCATGGGCTATGGCACGCGTATTGTCGTTGAAGCGATTGAGGCGTTGAATTCGCCGGAATGGCGGCGGCGAATGAAGGTGCCGCCGCATCTGTTTGCGGTTGCACCGATTATTGTCGGCGTAGCCGCAGGCGCCCGGTCTGAGACCTCGCGCAAGGCGCCCGATATTGTCAGCTGGTCGACATAGGGCTTCCGCCTCTTTCGCGTCAGATTTAAGGCTCGCTATACCGGTACACGACGGCTCCAGTCGATAACGTTGGCAAGACGCGTGGCCATTTGATCCGGGCGGTTTCGTCCCTGAAAATCGGAGGTCATCCAGTGAACCACCATGCCGACAATGCCGCTTATCAGAAAAACGGTGGCGTCGGTTTCTTCCGCGTCGCCGTCGGATGCACGGAGGGTTCGGTGGGCGACGAACGGTAACAGATCTTCAAAGACGTCCAGTGAACCCACCCCGGCACGCACGCGAAGATAAAAGTCTTTGTGCGCCTTCAGATGCTCAAAGATCGGCAACGCCCGGGCGATTATGTCATCTCTTATCCCCTCTGATCCGAGGGCTGCGAGGGCCATCGGTTCGACGGGTGGAAAGGCTGTACTCAGGCGCTTGAGGGCCGCCGCCTTTGCCGCAGTCTGCAAGTCCGGGAAGTGCTGGTAGAAGGTGGGGCGGCTTACGCCGGCGCGTCTGACCACATCCGTGATTGAAATCTCGCTTAGTGCCCGTTCATCCAGCAAGTCCGAAATGGCCCCGATCAAAGCCTCAAACGAGCGCAAAAAGCGGGGGTCGTCTGTATTTTCTGCCAATGGCTTGCCTCTCAACTCGCATCGCTTATTTATTTTACGTTTGTTAAATAGATGTTTTATCGTTAACATAGCTTTGGCCTGTCGCAAGGGCGCGCGCAAGTAAGGTGTTTGTCATGGCAATATCATCCGTCGTCCCCCGTCCCCCTTTAAAGCCGATTATCGGCAACCTGACCGAACTCGACGTCGATGCCCCTGTCCAAAGCCTGATGGCGTTGGCCAAAACCTATGGGCCGTTCTTTAAATTGACGATCTTCGGCCAGGATATCTATGTGGCCGGTTCACAGGCGATCGTGAATGAGCTGTGCGACGAAGGCCGTTTCCACAAAGCCATTCATCCGCCGCTGGCGGAATTACGCTCAGCCGGCGGAGACGCCCTTTTCACTGCTCACGACGATGAGCCGAATTGGGGGAAGGCGCACCGCCTGCTCATGCCGGCCTTTGGCCCGATCGGCGTGCGGGGCATGTTCGATAAGATGCTGGATATCGCCGAACAGATGTTCGTGCGCTGGGAGCGTTTTGGCCCCAACGCCGCTATCGACGTCGCAGACAATATGACGCGCCTGACCCTCGACACCATCGCTCTGTGCGGTTTCGACTATAGATTTAACAGCTTCTATCAAAACGAGATGCATCCCTTCGTTGCGGCCATGGTCGGCACGCTGTCGGAAGGCGGTCGCCGCGCCCGTCGTCCAGACATGATCAACTCCCTGCTCTGGTCGAAAAATCGCCAATATGAAGCGGATCAAGCCATATTGCGGGACGTCTCCCGGCAATTGATCGCGGAACGTCGCAAAGACCCGCTCGGGGCTGAAAAAGACGACCTTCTGAACATAATGCTGAACGGGGTTGATCCGGTATCCGGCGAGACGCTCAGTGATGAAAATATCGGCTATCAGATGGTCACCTTCCTGGTCGCCGGGCATGAGACGACCAGCGGCCTCCTGTCCTTTGCCACCTATCTGCTGCTTAAAAACCCGCACGTGTTGCAAAAGGCGCGAGCGGTCGTGGACGATGTGCTCGGCACCGACACGCCGCGCGTCGATCATCTGGGGCAGTTGCGCTATATCGAGCAGATACTGATGGAAACGCTGCGCCTGTGGCCGACGGCGCCTGCCTTTGGTGTGCGTCCCCGCGAAGACACCCTTTTGGCCGGGCAATATGCCCTTTCAAAGCGGGATACTGTCATGATCCTGGCGCCGATCCTGCATCGCGACCCGGCCGTGTGGGAGGCGCCTGACGCTTTCCGCCCTGAACGCTTCTCTCCGGAGAATGCCGAAAAGCTGCCCCCCAATGCCTGGAAGCCGTTCGGCAATGGCATGCGCGCCTGCATCGGGCGTCCCTTCGCCATGCAGGAGGCTCTGCTCGTTCTGTCGATGATGCTGCAACGCTTCGATTTTGTGCTCGACAATCCTGCATATGCGCTGGAGGTCCATGAAACCCTGACCCTGAAGCCGCAGGGACTGACCATCCGTGCCCGCGCCCGCGGTGATCGTAGCCCCCCTGTTCGTACGAACATTCCGCGTGCGCCGCAAAAACCGCTTACGCGGCCAACGGCCCAGGTGGCTCCGGGCGAAAAGGCCACGCCGCTGCTGATCCTGTATGGCAGCAATACGGGCTCGTCAGAGGCTTTCGCTCGTCGCATCGCAGGCGATGCTCCCGCCCAAGGCTATGTGCCACAGGTGGCGGCCATGGATGACTATGCCGGCCGACTGCCAGACCAGGGCGTCGTAATCGTTGTCACCGCCTCATACGAAGGCCAGCCGCCCGACAATGCCCGCCAGTTTGTCGCCTACGCCGAAAGCCTCTCGCCCGGTGCTCTGACAGGTTTGCGCTTCGCTGTGTTTGGATGTGGCAATCGCCAATGGGCGCGCACCTACCAGGCCATACCCAAGCGGGTGGACACGGCATTGGCGGCGGCGGGTGCCGAACCTATCAAGGAAAGAGGGGAAGCCGACTCCGGTGGTGACTTTTTTGGCGCCTTTGACGCCTGGTACGCGACACTGTGGCAAGATATGTCCAAGGCGCTTGGCAAGCCCGCCATCGAAACGGGCGGCCTTGTGCCTCTGGCGATCGAGTTCGTCACGTCAGGCCGTGAAAACATCCTGCGTCTGGGCGACCTTAAGCCCGGCGTGATCGTGGATAATAGCGAACTGGTCGATATGACGGCGGCCGGTGCCAGGTCAAAACGCCATATTGAAATTCGCCTGCCTGATGGGATGTCATATCGCAGCGGCGACTATCTGGCGGTTCTGGCACGAAATCCCCAATCAAATGTCGAGCGCGCCTTACGCCGGTTTGGTCTGGCGGCGGACACACATCTGGTCGTCCGCAATGGTGGCTCGGCATCGAACACCCTGCCTACGGACATACCGGTAAGCTGTGGTGACCTGTTGGCGCATTATGTTGAACTGAGCAGTCCCGCGACGCAAACTCAAGTCGCTCGGTTGGCCGCCGTCACGGCCTGTCCGCCGGAAAAGGCCGAGTTGCTACGTCTGTGCGGCGACGCCTACGGCGTCGAGGTCCTGGATCGGCGCGTCACCATGCTTGATCTGCTTGAACGGTTTCAGTCCGCGGGTTTGGAGTTTGCCGAATATCTCGCCATGTGTCCGCCCATGCGGGCGCGGCAATATTCCATTTCCTCTTCGCCGCTTTGGAAACCCGACCATGTCACGCTTACGCTCGCCGTCGTCGATAGGCCGTCCTTGTCAGGTCAGGGGCGTCATCTGGGTATCGCGTCGACCTATCTGGCCAAACTCAAGCCCGGCGATCGCGTGTCCGTCGCTGTTCGTCCATCGAATACGCGCTTCCATCCGCCTGAAAACCCCGCGACGCCCATTATTATGATTTGTGCCGGTTCGGGCCTTGCCCCTTTCCGCGGCTTTCTTCAGGAACGGGCCCTGCAGAAGGCGGCCGGTCAAGCTGTCGGACCCGCTCTTCTCTTCTTTGGCATCGGTTCGCCCGATGTTGATTACCTCTACCGCGACCAACTGGAGGCCTGGCAACAGGCCGGTGTCGTCAGTGTGCGTCTGGCCTGCTCGGACATGCCAGAGACGGGGCCAAAGACGCGACCTGAGGCGCAATATGTGCAACATCGCCTATGGTCCGACCGGGCTGAGGTTGCCGATTTGTTTCGTCAGGGCGCCATTGTCTATGTCTGTGGAGACGGACGACGCATGGCGCCCGCTGTTCGCGAAACACTGATCGATATCTATCGAGACGCCACACATGCGGACGAAGAAGGGGCGCGCAAGTGGGCCGACAGGATTGAGCACGAGAGAGGCCGATATATCTCGGATGTTTTTGCATAGAGCGCAGCCATCGAACCCTGACTATTTCAAGCGAAAATCACGAATATTAATCTTGTAGCGGTTGACCTTGTCGTAAAACGTTTTGCGCGGAAGCTTGAGGCGCTTCATCGCCTCCGCTGCGCTGCCCCGGCAACTCGACAAGGTTTCACGAAGCAGGGCCGCTTCGAAGGCGGCAACGCGCTCGGGCAGGCCCTGATCTGCATCGACCAAACCGGGTTCTGAGGCTGTCGCCACATCAAGACCCAAGGCGTATCGTTCGGCATATTGTTCCAGTTCGCGCACATTGCCGTACCAATCGTGCGCTTGCAGGTACCGCGCCACGTGCGCGGTAAGCGAGGGGACAGGGCGCTTAAGGCGAGAGGCGGCGGCAACGAGAAAATGCTGGAATAATAAGAGGATATCTTCTTTTCGGTTTCTGAGCGGCGGCACTTTGAGCGTCACACCGCTCAGGCGATAATACAGGTCCGCCCGGAATGTGCCGGTGTCTACCGCCTGGCTGAGATCACTTCGGCTGGAGGCGATGATGCGTAGCTCGATGGGGCGCGGCTCATCGGAGCCCAGAACCCATAGTTCGCGTGCTTCGACCACACGCAAAAGCTTGGCCTGAAGTGGCAGGCTCAGACCTTCGATATCATCCAGGAACAGGGTGCCCTTCTGGGCCTTTTCGATTTTGCCCATGCTTTTTCGTGACAGCGCCGCCCCGGCGTCCAGCCGCGCGCCGGATTCGACGCCAAACAGTTCGGCGGCGAAGATCGCATCGGGAAGCACCGCGCAATTGACATGTACGAACGGCTTGCCTCTTCGGTCGCTTTGGCGATGGATGGTGCGCGCCACCCGTTCCTTGCCGACACCGGTTTCGCCGGCAATCAGGATATCGACATCGGCCTCCGCTATTTGCGCGATCGTCTGGCGCAGGTGCTGCATGGCGGGGCTTTCGCCCAGGAGCCGGTCTTCGTCGTCTTGGGCGGCGGCGTAAAGCGCGCGGAGCTGCCGATTTTCAAGGGTGAGGCGACGCGCGTCAAGCGCCCGGCGCAGGGCGGCGGTCAGGGTATCCATCGCGAAGGGTTTGGTGAGAAAGTCGTAGGCGCCGTCCTTCAACGCCTTGACCGCCATGGGCACATCGCCATGACCGGTCATGAGAAGGACGGGAATGGCCTCGTCTATCGCCTTGATACGTTTGAAGACCTCAAACCCGTCCATGCCGGGCATGCGCACATCCGTAACGACGACGCCAGTGAACTCCGGGGTGAGCATCTTCAGGGCGTCGTGTCCCCCCGCAAAGGCGCGCGTGGCAAACCCGGCCAGTTCGAGACCCTGCACATGGGCGGCGCGCAGATCGTCGTCGTCGTCGATGAATACGATGGTTGCGGGCGAGGGGGCGTTCATATGGCCGCCTTCCGCAGCGAGACGATAAAGCGCGCGCCGTTCGCGACATCGATATCCGCCATCAGTTCCCCACCGAAATCGGACACGATGTCACGTGCAATGACGAGGCCCAGCCCCAATCCCTTGGGCTTGGTGGTCTTAAAAGGAATGAACAGCGCCGTTTTTATGGCGTCCGGCAGCCCCTGACCATTATCTTCGACGATAAGGCGCACGACATCCGCCTCATCCTCCAGACGCAGGGTCACGGTGGGGTTAGCGGCGGTCTCGACCGCTTCAAAGGCGTTTTGCAACAGGTTGACGAGGACCTGCTCGAGCCGGACGCGCTCCCCCCATACTCTAAGGCCCGCATCGATCCTCGGCCGCTGAAAACGAACCTTGTGAGACTTAAGGCGGCTGTGCGTCAGAAGGATCGAGCCCTCGACCGCCTCACTGAGCGAGGTCGGCTGGCTTTCGCCCGTCGCCTTCCGGGAGAAGGCGCGTAACTCACCGGTGATATGACCGATGCGATCGCTCATGCGCACGATGGTTTCAAGGTTCGCCTTGATCCCGGCGGGTTTCAGACCGCTCAGGGCGTTATCGGCAAGAACACGAATCGTCGCCAGTGGCTGATTGATTTCATGCGCCACGCCGGCGGTGATCTGGCCGAGTTGCGCCAGCTTGTTGGCCTGGACCAGATCGGCCTGCAAGGCGTTGAGCCGCGCCTGGGCGTTGCGCCGCTCCTCTATCTCCTCGGACAGTTTGTCATTGGCGTAGCGCAGGGCATGGGTGCGCTCGCCGACATCGCGCTCCAGGCGTGTGAGATAGGCCTGATCCGACTGTGCCTTTAGCCGCAGGTTCTCACGCCGCCGCAGGGTCCACAGGATCGCACCGGCGAGTAAAACTTCCAGAAGCAGCAGAATGGCCGATGCCGCCAGACCGGCCGTGCGGGCCGCCTCTGCAGATCGGTACACATGAAGTTGCCACCCGCCCATACCTTTGATGTCCAGGGCTTGACTGACTTGGTCACGCCCCGCGACCGGCGGGCTTTTGAAACGCCAAACGTCATGCGCCGTGACGATGACCTTGTGGTCGCTATCGGTCACGAAGGCCGTATCTTTCAGACGGCTCCAGTCAGCCTCAAGAGGATCAAACTCAAGCTTGACCACAACGACACCGATGACACGGCGGTCCGCCACAACGCTGTGCGACAGGAACAGACCCGGACGATGGCTGACCGTACCCAACGCAAATTCGGCCGCTTCTGTCTGCCGGATGGCGTCGGTGAAATAGCGACGAAAGCCGTAGGATGAGCCGACAAAACTTTCGGGCTGGGTCCAGTTGCTGGCGGCGACCGCCACTCCGTTCTTGTCGAGCAGATAGATGACGGCGCCA
This sequence comes from Asticcacaulis sp. AC466, assembly GCF_000495815.1. Taxonomy (GTDB): domain Bacteria; phylum Pseudomonadota; class Alphaproteobacteria; order Caulobacterales; family Caulobacteraceae; genus Asticcacaulis. The sequence continues at coordinate 40,501 of NZ_AWGE01000005.1, forward strand.
TGCGTTTCGTGACGCAGGTTTTCAAGCTTGGCTGAGATGTTGTTAAGCCGCGTCGGATCCGAGGACACAAGGGCCGCCTGAACGTCACTGTCGGCGGCAAGGACGGCGGGGACGGCCCGCTGTTTGTCAATCTCACTTTGCAACGCTGACGCTCTGAGCTGCGCCGATGTATGTACGTCCTGCTTCAGACCATCCAGCGCCTGATTATAAACGAGATAGAAGGTGGCGACGACAAGGCTTAAGCCCACCACAACAGCGAGCGCCGAAAGCATCATGGCCCGTCGCGACAGACGCGCGAACGCTGCGAAGACAAATGGAGACTCGATCATGCCAGCAACTCGGCCTGTGTGAAAATCCGCACAATTAAGGCATGTGGCTGTGTGGATATCAATACAAATATGCGCGACCCTTTTAAGGGCGTCGAAATTATCTATATAAAATCAACATATTATGTCTTTCAAAAATTCCTTTGTGTTTATATTCCTTTGCCGCAAATACTCATTTCAGAGGCGCAGTCAAAAAGGCGCCAGGCGAGGAAACGCGGTAACACCCCATCGGGACTTACAGCTCAGCAACAGGAGACAGGCATGGCCTATAGTTCATCCGTATCGGCGCCCGGTGAGGCGGCCAAGAAGGGCAAGTGGTACAGCCATCTTTATCTACAGGTCATCGTAGCCATCACAGCCGGCGCCCTGATTGGCCATTTTTATCCGCAGACCGGTGAGGCGCTGAAGCCGCTGGGGGACGGCTTCATCAAGCTCGTCAAAATGATCATCTCCCCGGTGATCTTCCTGACCATAGTAACGGGCATAGCCGGCATGGGCAGCCTCAAGGGCGTGGGCAATGTGACCTGGAAAGCGTTCACCTATTTCTTCACTTTTTCGACCCTGGCCCTGATTGTCGGCCTGATTGTCGCCAATGTGGTCCAGCCGGGCCACGGCATGAATATCGACCCCAACACTCTGCACAACGAGAAGGTGGCCGAATATGCTGCCAAGGCGCATGAGAGCACGATTACGGGCTTTCTGATGGGGATCATTCCGGACACTTTCGTGTCGGCGTTCACCCAGGGCAATATCCTGCAGGTGCTCTTCGTCGCCATTCTCTTCGGCATCTCACTGATCCTGATCGGCGATACGGCCAAGCCGGTGGTTAGCCTTCTGGAATCGGTCAGCCACGCAATCTTTCGCATGGTGAACATCCTGATGAAGGCGGCCCCCATTGGTGCCTTTGGCGCCTTCGCCTTCACCATCGGCAAATATGGTATTGCCTCGGTCGTGAACCTGGCGGCGCTGGTCGGCACGTTTTATTTTACCTCGGCTCTGTTCATCATCGTGGTGCTAGGCGCCGTCGCCGCCTTCAACGGCTTTTCGATCTTCAAGCTGATCGCCTATCTCAAGGCCGAACTGCTGCTGGTGCTGGGCACGTCGTCGTCGGAATCGGCCCTGCCCAGCCTGATGGAGAAGATGGAAAAAGCGGGCTGCGCCCGGCCGGTCGTCGGCCTGGTCGTGCCGACCGGCTATTCCTTCAACCTCGATGGCACCAATATCTACATGACATTGGCGGCCCTGTTCATCGCTCAGGCCACCAATATCCACCTGACCCTTGAACAACAGCTTCTGCTTCTGTCTGTCGCCATGTTGTCCTCTAAGGGCGCGGCCGGTGTTACCGGCGCCGGCTTCATCACCCTGGCCGCCACTTTGTCGGTGGTGCCCACCGTTCCGGTGGCGGGCATGGCGATCATCCTCGGCGTCGATCGCTTCATGTCGGAATGCCGATCGATCACCAACTTCATCGGTAATGCCGTGGCGACCGTCGTCGTCAGCCGCTGGGAAAAGGCCATCGACATGGATGTCTTCAAAGCCGCGCTCAATGGCAAGCCGCGCACCATTCAGCCGGTTACCCAGGTCACCACTCTCACGCCCGGCCTCCAGGCCGGTGAGCAGAGCGCCGACTAGACCGGCAAGCCTCTGACGACCAAGCCCCGCCGATTTCGCCACATAACTCGGCGGGGCTTTCTTACCTGAAAACAAAACACACAGCCCACGGAGACGACATGTCGTACACCGAACCCCTTCGCTTGGCCGGAATTCTGGCCGTCACCCTCTGCGCAGCGTCGGCTCCGGCCTATGCCGAAGCGGTCGAACCTAAGCTGTCCGGCCAAATCACCCTTCTGTCCGACGGCATTTATCGCGGTGTCAGCCAGACGGACGGACAGCCGCAATATATTGCCGGTTTGCAGCTCGCCTACGGCAAGATCTTCGTCGGCACCCTGTTTAAATCCATGCGCGATCGCACGACCGGCGTCGACAACCAGACCCAGGCCCTGATCGGCTACAAGACCGCTTTCAAGGGATATGACGTTACGGCGCGTGCCATGTACAAGCAATATAATGGTACCAAGCCCGGCATCGACAACGCCTTCATGGAATATGACGTCAATATAGCGCGAAAATTGGCGCCCAACACGACGGCGCGCCTAAACCTGGCTTATAGCCCCGACAATTACGGTAAGGCCAAGGAAGCCACTTACGCCGAAGTTGCGCTTGAGCAAAAGGTTTTGCCCAACTTTAGTTTGCAAGCCGGCACGGGCTTTCGGCATAATTCGGGCAGCGTCGATTACAGCACCGTCCTGTTCGGTGCGACCTACACGACCAAGCACAAACAAAGTGTATCGCTGACCTTCACAAACACGGATCGTGGCGCGCTTGGCGACAAGTATGGCGACAGTCTTTTCCTAACGGTTTCGCAAAAGTACTGAGCTGTGGTCGAGATCTATTGAGGCTAGCCGTTGGCACGCGCGTTGGTAAGAAGAGTAGGAGACCTATTGGGCCGTGGAGCAATATTTCGCGATATAGTTATGGTGACTCGGCATCGTCTTAACGGCCGCGGCTTGCACCGATGCGATGTGCTCCATGTGCTTTTGCGCTTGTTCTGGGGATACACCCTCAGCGAGCGGGTCGTAAGCCTGCGGCACCAAACCTTGCCCGTCCATGACCGCAAGCCAACTGGTTTTGGAGAACAGGTCATCGGATTCGCGAAAGACACGTCCGGAATGGCGGTAAATGTCTATCCGTTCAGCGAGCGTATCCGGAATCGACATATTCGCAAGGGATCGCCAGTACTGGGTGTCACGTCTTTCCGTGGCGTGAAAATGCAGAATGATGAAGTCGCGAATGCTGTCATATTCGGTGGTCATCAGGCGGTTGTAGCGCCGAATGTCCGCGGGGTCGCAGCTTCGATTGGGTAGCATCTCCAACAGGCGCGCAATACCGGCTTGCACAAGATGGATGCTGGTGGATTCCAACGGTTCCATAAAGCCGCTCGCCAGGCCGAGCGCCAGGCAGTTTTTAATCCAAAATGCACGTTGACGGCCGGTGCGAAATTTGATCACGCGGGGCTCCGCAAGAAGATCGCCGGCTATATTTGTGGTGAGAAGATCCTGGGCGGCCTGGTCGGAGCTGTGTGCGCTGGAATAGACATATCCATTTCCCGTGCGATGTTGCAGCGGTATGCGCCATTGCCAACCGGCCGTACGCGATGTCGATGTGGTAAAGGGCGTCGGCGGCGCCATGTTTGCTGAAGGGGCCGCAACCGCCCGATCATTGGGTAGCCAATGGTTCCAGTCCTCAAATTTCGCGCCCATAACCCCGCCAATGAGCAGGGCGTGAAACCCGGAACAGTCGATGAAGAAATCCGCTTCGATGCGACGGCCATCCTGGGTGGTAACCGCTTCAATGAACCCGTCGTCTGGTCGTTGTGAGGTATGGGCAATACGACCTTCTATCCGCGTCACGCCGGCCGCCTCAGCGTATTTACGCAAGAACCGGGCATAGAGCGTGGCGTCGAAGTGATAGGCATAGGCCAGGTGCGCTAAGGGACCGCCGGCCCCGGCCGGTCGCATGAAACGCCCCATAGCGGCGGCTCTGGCGCAGACGGAGAAGTCGTTTAACGGACGCGGCGTACCCAAGTGGCGGCTGCGCTGCCACAGAGCTTCAAAAGGTACGGCTCCGGCATCGACACCATAAATTCCGAACGGGTGAAAATACCGATGTCCAATGCGCAACCAATCGACAAACTCAATGCCAAGTTTGAAGGTCGCCTGCGTCTCTTTCATGAACTCGACTTCATTGATGCCGAGCAAGGCGTTGAAAGCCAGAATGGGCGGTATTGTCGCTTCGCCGACCCCGACCGTGCCGATTTCCTCGGATTCAATAAGGGTGATGGCGGGCCCGGACTTTCCCAAGACCTTGGAAAGTGCATTTGCCACCATCCATCCGGCCGTTCCCCCGCCCACTATGACGATTTTTCTCAGGGGACCCGTCGTGGTCATTTCGATTCCGTTCAAAACAAAGAATGCGTCGCGGTGACCAGATTTCGGCGTTGTCATCGCCGTGTCAAGTCGAAGAAAAAAGCCGGCGCCGTCTAAAAGGCGGCGCCGGCAGGTGAGGAACAACCAAAGGGAGTTAGTAGGTCGCCCGTACAGATATGCCGAACCGACGATCGTTCATCGTGTATTGGAGAGGTTGGCCCGGTGTGTCGATATAGGTCACGCCCAATCGGTTCAGCAGATTGACGCCGTCAACCGACACGGAGATGTGCGAGTTGATATTGACGGAGATCGAGGCGTCCAGGGTCGCATAGGGGGCCTGATATTGCATGGTTCCATTGGCGCCGCTACCCGTCGTTGTATCGAAATACTTGCCGCGCCAGTTCCACGCCAAACGACCTGAAACCGGTCCCTTTTCATATAGGGCTACGAGGTTATAGCTGTCGCGGGACAGCTTTTCGAGCGGCAAAGACGTCGTAACCGGAGCGCCATTGACCGTCGTTGTGAAGGACGTATCGCTGTTGGCGTAGGTGTAGTTCGCCTGGACACCGAGACCGTTAAACGGTGAGGGTAGGAAATCGAAGAACTGCTGGTACGCAACCTCAAAGCCTTTGATGGTGCCATTGCCGGCGTTGGTAGACGTCGCCGTATCATAAGTCCGTCCACCGAATGTCCGGGGCACGTTATCGCCATAGATGAAGCCGTCGGTCTTTTTCAGGAAGACGCCACCGGTTAGAGAGCCATTCTGCGCGAAATACCATTCCGCCGTCAGGTCGTAATTATCGGAGGTGATCGGCTTGAGATAGGGGTTGCCTTGGCTTGCGCTGGCATGACCTGTTTTGGGGTTGATCTGGTTGGCGGCGCCGAGCGACAAATTGGTCGAGAGCTGATCGAAATTCGGCCGGCTGATAGCGCGCGAATAGGCGCCACGGAATTGCAGGGTATCGCTTGCCTTCACACGAACGTTGAAGGATGGCAGGACGGAGGTGTATTTGTTGGTTGTCTGAATCTGCTCTGTGGTGCCGTCAGCGTTAAACTGAGTGCCGACCGAGGCCAGCTTGGTTTGGACAACACGGACACCCATATTGCCGTCGACCGGGAACTCTCCGACCTGGAAACCGTAGTCGGCCGAAGCAAAGCCACCAAAAGTCTTTTCGTTAAGGGTCGTTATATCTGCCGGGTTGAAGGAAATTTGGCGTTGAGCGCCGACGAGCGCGTAGGTCGCACCCAGGCTATTCCACAGGCCGGAGCCAGCGACGAACTCCGGATAAAGGACACCGCCTGGCAGGGTTTTCTTGTCGAAGAAGTCGGGCGACGGCCCGAACTTGTAGAGTTGCGGCCACTGGCTAAGCGCAGGCAGCGCCGTGCCGTTGGGCTGAGAGCAACTCGGGTCCGCCCCGTTCGCGTAGAGACAGACGCCATGCCAGGTGCCGCGCAGATCGATATCGCTATCGGTCGCGCGAAGGCCGCCGTGGAGCTTTTTCAGGAAGCTGCCTTCCATTTCGTATTCGACATCGTAAGCGACGGCGGTCTGATCGGCCGTATTTCTCGTCAGCGAGTCGGCGATGTACGTCACAGTATATTTCGAGACATCCGTAAACGCCGCCGGATCGCTGACGTTCCACACCGGGTTCTTTCCGCGCAGATCGAAAGTAACGACCTCTTGGTTGGTTGCCGTGTTGGGGTTCTCGCCGGCCACCTTGTGCTGCGATAAGACAAGACCGTTGCGATCAGCATCATAGACCGACTGCAGGTATTGAAGATCGAACTGCATTTTCAGGCGAGAACTGACCTGCCACTTGGCATTCAATGTATAGTTGCCGGTGTGGGTTCTCAGCTCTTGGTCAAACCGGCCCGATTCATACGTTTGCTTGGCAATCGCGCCGCTTGTTGCATAGCCCTCGTTGTTAAAGGTCCAAGTTGCCCCCGCCTGAGGCGTGGGAATGGCCTCATTCGTTGTCGGATCCATCAGGTAGTTGTCGATGGGGTAGAAGTAAGCGCCGGTCCGGTCGAACTTGTAGTCGGTATACTGCGCTTGAGCCGTAATAAGCAGCGTGTCCGACGGCCGCCATTGGAAGGCAGCGGCAAGGCCCAGTCTGCGACGGTCGCCATTGTCATCGTAAATCTGGAAGCCGAGCGGAATTTTGCCGTTAGCAGGAAGACCGGAAACCGTGCCCGCCGTTGGGGCGACCTGCTGGCCAACGAGGATAGCATCCTGGCGGTAATCGCTTTTTCCGTAAACGGCGTTAATGAGCACGCCCATTTCGCCCAGGTTCGTGTTGAACCGGTTGCTGTACAAGCCAGATATCGCGCCGCCGTATTTATCCGCGCGGTCGTAATAATTGCCCTTCACCGTGGTGCTGATGACTTGGCCCGGAGCATCGAAGGGCAGACGGGTGCGCAGGTTGATCGCACCGCCGACGCCGCCTTCGACGATGTTGGCAGGGGGGTTCTTATAAACATCGATGCCGGCGAGCAATTCGGGCGGAATGCCCTCAAGGTCCAGCGCACGACTGCCGGCAGCGGAGAACACCGCGCGGCCATCGAGAAGGTTTAGAGTCTGGGTCAATCCTCGGATCGTAACGGCCGGCTGCGTGCGATGGTCGAAATCCGTGGCGCCTTCGCCGTAGCGGCGTTGGATCTGTATGCCTGTGATACGCTGCAAGGCCTCGGTAGTGTTGGCGTCGGGCAGTTTGCCGATATCCGTCGCCTGAACCGAATCGACGATTTGGTTCGAGTTCTTCTTGATTGCGGTGGCTGACCTAAGCGAAGCTTTCACACCGGTAACGACCACGACCGTCGCATCGGCTTTGTCTGGAGAGGGTTGCGGCTCGGCGCTTTGCGCCTGAGCGATGACCGGCAGCAGCAGCGCAGCGGCCCCGGCAGTCCCCATTAAGAGTGTCCTGTAGGCTCTGAATTTAGGCATAAATTGTCCTCCTGTTGTGGCGTGGGCTTTTTTCCCACTTATTGGCCCGTCCGCTTGAGCGGTGGTAGTAGAGCCTGGCAGTCCGTATAAATCGCACTTATTATTTTGGCAACACGCCAAATGTATTATAATTCAAACTCGCCGTCATTTTGTCTGAGTGTTGCCGATTGCACACATTCCCGTAAGGGTGCGCGAGTGGCGGCGGCTTGGAAGGTTTGTGAAATGTGACGACCTATTGCGTTGCGTCTGACAAGGGGTGGATATTGATTTGAGAATTTATAATCACACATAAATGAATTTCACGAAGCGCGTGACGTGGATGTGTGCGGCTGCGGGACGCGCAGTGGTCGCCTTCTCCGGTTGGGGCACGGTTCCGGCTTTGGGCCTTCCTTTCGCCTGATAATCGTCCGTTGCCATGGTTGGCTATCTTGCCGGGCATTAACGCGGATTATCGGTCTGGGATGTGCTGTGGGTGCCCGTGGGGAACTTTCTAATGCGATTAAATGAGCGGGCTGGGCGAGCCGTTGCTCGGATTGGCCCACCATCGCGTGACGCATCTCTCCAAAAATATGCGTGTAAGAAATAAGCGTGGTTGATCTTACTCATGCCCCAGGTGTCGCGGCAACGGATAGGGCGCGGACCGTTAAGTCGGGCGCAGCGTCTCACCCTCTTTTCAAAACCGCAAATAGGTCACGCTTTTATAAATCATACATATTGTGCGTGTGATTCTTATTTTCGGCGAGCCCTCACACCCAATGCCCGCACCCAGGACGAGCATCCCTTGATGCCAAAAGACTTTCGAATAATGCGTAAGTACTTTGCAAAAGTCGAAGTGAAATATTTTGGGCTTGCAATAATCGGATGCATCCCGCTTCAAAACACGGTGGCTGCAAAGCCGGTTTTTACAATCGCCCGGACTATTGACCGCATGCTCTTGTCTATACCGGGTGTCAGATAGCTTTCATGGTACGTGCTTATCACATGTAGTGAGCCTATTAGAGGCTGACCGCACCTTTGTAGTGGTATCGGATCGTTCAATCCTATTGCCAGCTCTTGCTCTCAGGTGTCGGCGAAGGCGCCGCCTTCAGCAAGGAAGGTTTTGACGTTCTCAATGTGCTGCCACATCGCCACGTAGGCTGCGTCGCCATCACGGCGGCGTAAAGCTTTGAGAATCGCCTCGTGGTCTGCGCCCCAGTTGTCGCGGTAATTTGCGTCCTTCACGCGTTCATGAAGACTACGCCACATAGGGCTATCATCGCGTCTATGCCACAACTGGTTGACGAGAAGAGCGAGTTCCTTGTTCTGCGTGGCTTGGGCGATGGCCATGTGGAATTGTATGTCCAGGGCTTCCTTCGGCTCCCCATAGGGAGCGCTACGATGGTTGGCCCAGGCCTGTTCAATGACGGCGAGGTCGCGGTCGGTAGCGTTTTCGGCCGCCAGTTTGGCAATGTGACTTTCAAACATTTGGCGAGCTTCGAGGAGCTCGAACGGGGCTGCCGGAGGCTTGCTCTCCAGAGCGCTTGAGGTCTCATATAGTCCGTCGTCTGGTGCGACGGATTGGTAGGCCGTTCGGGTAATGTAGATCCCGGAGCCTTGTCGCGGGTCGATGAGCCCCTTCACATCCAGCATGACCAGAGCATCGCGAATGACGGTTCGACCCACGTCGTACCACGCGGCTAGATCTCGCTCCGGCGGCAATCTGCCGGTCGAGTGAAATTCTCCAGCTCTTATTCTGTGAACCAGATCGTTTCCAATATCCTGGTAAGCGCGGCGCTCCTTAAGGGCTGGCCCGGCTTCCGGTGCCGGCTCATTTGCGCTCGGGACAAGTTTATCCATTTTAGTTTCTATTCGAATATGATGAAGGGACGATATCAGGCTTTGGTGCGTCCCATAGATCAGGGGCCTGATGGATCGGTTCGAATGGCCCCGTAATGGGGTTGAGCACCGTCCAGGTCTATCTCTATCCGATCGATCACCAGACCCGGATCGGCGGGATAGAGCCTCAGGATATGCTCCCCGGCGGGCAGGGTTTTGAAGCTGAAGCCCTGTATTGAGGTATTGGACAAGACGTTGTCACGCCACTGGTCGCTGCGACCGGTGGTCGAAAAGTCAAGGGGCTGAACAGGGCCGCCATCGAGACTCGCCACGCCGGACAGGCCTTGGGCGGGGGTCGCTGGATGGGTTGGCAGGGCCACTATCTTCACCTTGCCGCCGGAAGTGGAGGATGTCGCGAAACGGTAGGTGAGAGGCGTGCGCTGCATTGCCTCTTGTGTCGAGACGGACGAAAGCGTGAGGCGGGACCGCAAAACGCTTCCGAAACTGCCCAGTCCACTGACGGTGTCCCAATCCTTCCCCATATCAGCCAGGTCCGGCCGAAGCGTTAGACGCTTGTTGTCTTCGCCCGTAAGCGATGAGGGCAAGGGCGGAAGAATGCGGACATAGAGATGATGTTCGGCGTTACCACATCTCAGAACAATGTACTTGTCCGCAGGGGGCGACAGGCCGTCATAGCGCAAGGTGAGCTTGGCCTCGTAGTTGTTACTTGCATCCAGGGTGCCTGCCGTTTGGCTTAAAGTAAGGCCTGACTCTGGGTTTTGGCTTTGAGTGGACCAGTCCTGTGTGGCCGGTTGATGAGCGAAGAGGGTCACCGGTCGTGTTTGGGCGCGCCCGGCTACGAAGGTAAGCGTGTTGTGATCATTGATCCATTGTCCGGACACCGACAGGTCGCATCCACTTTTTTGAGAGGTCGACCACTGAGGCCAGGCCGGCTCATCAAACACCGGCAGGCGTCGGGGCGCCATATCCATCATGCCCTGCCATTTGCCGTTAAGAAGCGCGTCATAGCGCTTGGTGTCTTCCACCAGCGCTATATGGGCGGCCTTGGCCTGACCGACATAGCTGTTCGCGCTCGCCCTTTGTTCGCGGGCATAAAACTCTGCCAGATCGAGGCTGAGTATCCGGATGTTAAGTTCGGCACTTGCGCGGACGGGGTAGAGGACAAGCTCATAAAAGGCGGCCTGTCGGTCTTCGGGCAATTTTGCTCCAATGGCCTCGGCCTGTGCCGTTATCTCCCGATAGGCCGCTATACGGTCGAGCGCTTCCTGGTCATTCGACGTGACGTAGCGCGTCGGGCGGTTTGGCGTTACCCATTCCGTTTGCCCAAATCCCATGAACTCAGGCTTGCGCTCGAATGACAGGTCATAATAACGCCGCATCAGAGTCGTCAGCGGCAGAGCGTAGTCTGAGCCGAATTGTTCGCTCATGAACGCTTGCAGATGGTCGTCAGCCGGCTGATGAAGGCGATTGGCGTCAAAGGCCAGATCGAGGAAATACTCGGTCAGATATTCTATAGGCTTTATGTCGCCGACATTGACGATCCACATCTGGCGCGCATTGGCGTCGTACGCGCGTCCCATTTCTTCGCGGATCAGGCCCGGGTGCGTCGTGCCAAGCCAGAGATAGTCATGAGGGCGTCCCCAATAGGACAGATGGTAGTAGATGCCCGCCCCGCCAGCTCTCTTTTGCTCCGCCGGCCCTGAAAGATGCCTGAGATATCCATAATTGTCGTCGGCCCACATGAGTGTCACATCGTCGGGGACCGAAAGGCCGGCATCATAAGCTTCTTGGAGCTCGTGATAGGCGACATAGACCTGGGGTATCGTGGTTACGGGGCGCTTCAGGCTTTTTGTCAGCAGGCGCTGTTGCAGGCTAATGACGTTTTCCAGCACCTGGCGGCGAGCCTGGGTCGTATCGGCACCCTGCATCGGCCCGTCATGGATGCCGCGCAGACCGACGGTGTATATGCTTTCATAGCGCCGGCTTTGTTGGATACGCTCAGTCCAGTAGCGGGCGATTTCATCACTGTTCCGCGTGAAATCAAACGGCCCCCGCCGGCTCTCATCCCATTCACGCAGGTTGTTGCGCATCATCGGCTCGGCATGAGAGGTGCCGATGACGATCGCATAATCATGCGCCAGGGCGGGGCTGGCCGGATCACTGTAAAAGGGGGCCGACACCGCATGCATGGCGGGCCAAAGCGTGTTGGCTTTCAGGCGCCACATGAGTTCGAACACGCGGGTATAGGTTTTGGGGCCTATATTGCCCTTGGACGCATCGAGTGTCTTCGCCGCCCAGGGCTCCAGGCCCCAGTCCTCATCATTGAGAAATATGCCGCGATATTTGACGGATGGCGTCGTCGACGTGAACAGGTCCTCTGACACCGCCAATCGCGGTTGACGTCTGGGGGAGACATCCGCCCACCAAGACCAGGGGGAGACGCCTAGGCTCCGAGTGAGGTCTACGACGCCGTAGACGGTCCCGCGGACATCCGACCCGGCAATAACAATATAGGTCGCTTTTCCCTCATGTGCGACAAAGCGACGATAGACTTCCCATTGTCCCGACAGATCGTCCAGTTTGACGCCAGCCTGTGCGGCCAAATTTCGGATCTTCGGCGCGCTTGCCAGGCCCAGCAGGATACAGGTTGTCCGACACGCTTCGGACTTTACCGCGACGATCGGCGTCTGGCCCGACAGATCCTTTAAATCATTGGCCAGCATCGCGGAGGCAAGCTCCAACGTCTTGCCTGCACCCGTGTCGTCGCGATGGATTTCAGCGATCGTCTTGCCGTCGAAGATGGAGACGTCGGCGCGGGCGTGCCACGCGTACACAAAGCTGGTTAATGACAGGGCGGCCGCTAAAAGCCGACTTCCTAAGGACGCCACGGTTCGTTATCCTTGTCTGTAGAAAAAATATCCGCCGGGCTCAAAACCACGGTTTCCATGCCGATCAAATTTGGTCAACCATTTGTGGATTTAAATGCGATGTTGCGGACAAATACAACAATAAATCTCAATAGGTTACACAGCTGACACTTGGAACGATCGGTTAACGGATCAAATTATGCTGCGTCTAATGGTTGATTATATTTCGGATCATGTTGAAATTTATAGACAAATTTCTACAGTCTTGTATCTTTGATGTGACTTCGCGACACTGCTGAACATAGCAAAATGGCGTCGCGTGAGGACCGGGGAGTACACCAATGTCGCAAGAGGCCATCAAGAAAGTTGTCATCGCGGGCGGGGGCACGGCAGGGTGGATGACGGCCGCCTGGTTTTCCAAGATATTGCGCGATGACTTTGACGAGATTGTCCTGGTTGAAAGCGAGGAAATCGGCACGGTCGGCGTAGGCGAAGCGACAACGCCCTATATCCACGTCTTCAATCGTTGCCTCGGCATAGACGAAGACGCCTTTGTCAGGTTTACCAAGGGCACCTTCAAGCTCGGGATTGAGTTTGTGAACTGGGGCCGCCAGGGTCACGCCTATCACCATTCCTTCGGCCCCTATGGCCGTGAATACGGCGCCTTGCCGTTTCATGCGATCTGGCTGCGGCATTATCTCGAAAATCCTCAGGACCGACTGGAAAATTACAGCTTACAATCCGTCGCCTCCTTAAACGGCCGGTTTATGCGGCCAACGGGCGCCAATTCGCCTTTGGCGGAGATCGCCTACGCCTATCAGTTCGATGCTTCCCTGTACGCGCGCTTTCTGCGTTCGATTTCAGAAGCGGCGGGCGCCCGGCGCATCGAAGGGAAGATCCAGACGGTTAAGCTTGACGCCGAAGGCGCAATCGAAAGTCTATGCCTGACGGACGGCCGTATTGTGGACGGCGACCTCTTTATCGACTGTACGGGCTTTAGGGCGCTTCTGCTCGGCGAGGCCTTGGGAGTGGGCTATATCGACTGGTCCAAATACCTGCCTTGTGACCGCGCCATAGCTGTACCGACGCGACGCGAAGGCGCACCGGCGCCTTTCACACGATCCACGGCGTTGAGCGCCGGCTGGCAATGGCGCATTCCGTTGCAGCACAGGGACGGGAATGGTCATGTCTTCTCAAGCGCCTTTATGGACGAAACCAAGGCCATGGATGATTTGTTTGCCAATCTGGGTTCAGCCCCTATCGGTGACCCACGGCCTATCCGGTTTACGACGGGACGCCGGGAAACATTCTGGAAAAAGAACTGCATAGCGGTCGGCTTATCCGCAGGCTTCCTTGAGCCGTTGGAATCCACCTCGATCATGCTCATTCAGAACGCGATTCTGCGCCTGCAATATCTGTTTCCGGATAAGGGATTTGCCGCGGCGGATACGGCGGCCTATAACGCCGCGATGGTGCGCGAGTACGAGGATATCCGCGATTTCCTCATACTGCACTACAAGGTTGGCGTGCGCCAGGATTCGGAATTTTGGCGTTATTGTCAGCAGATGGATATACCTGACGGCCTCCAACACCGCATCGATCTGTTTTCGAGTCGGGGCCGCATCCCCGAAGAACGTGGCGAGCAGTTCCGCACGCCCAGTTGGCTGGCGGTCATGGTGGGGCAGGGCCTGTGTCCGGCGGCGCCCGATCCGCTTAGCCTGAGTATACCGTCAGATCGCGTTGAGACCTGGCTGTCCGATCTTCGCAGCGTCATTGGCAACTGCCTCAGTCGTATGCCCATGCACCAGGACTTTATTGCCCGGTATTGTCAGGCCGAAGGGCTTGAGGTGGCCTGAGGCCGCAGAGTTCAAAATAGCGTAGTTTCACCGTTACAGGGTTGCCTGCCTCCGTCGTTGATGGAGGGGTGGTGGGTTTGCGCCAAAAAAAAGCCTGGCGGTTCAACCGCCAGGCCAGGACTCGCGCACAGGGAACTTTGTGACGGATGAAGATCCGTCTGCCGAAAAAAGGGAGGCGCGGCCCGAAGGGGACAGGACGCGCCTCTGAGGGTTCGACCGTGTTAGAAGGTCGCCTTGACAGTGACCGTATAGGTGCTGCCGTCGTAGTCGATCCAGCGGACCAGCTTCGTATCGTTTTCATATTCGAAACGCTTGGAGTTGGTCATATTGTAGGCATCGAAAGCGATAGTGACCTGGTCGTTGATATTATACGACGCAGACATATCCAGCTGACCGCGCGCCTGAACCGAACGGGCGCCGCCGCTATAGGTGCCGTTCGCGTTGAGCGGATAATCCGAACGCCAGTTATAGGTGGCGCGGATACCCCACTTTGTAGTCTCATAGTATCCGATATAGTTATAGGTATACTTTGAGATGCCGGGGAACGGCGCAAGGGATGGGCTCTTGGCCTGAGTGAAGGCGTAGTTGAAGTTACCGCCAAAGTTCTTCCAGAAGCCGGGCAGGAAGTCCAGATTCTGTTGGATGTTGAACTCCAGGCCATGCACATAGGTCGGTTTGTCGAGATTGTAGCTGCCGGACGCATTGACGTACACGGTTTTCGTGCTGGATCCCAAGCTGGTGGCGATACAGTTCGTGCCATTCCAGGTCAGAGCGCCATAGCCCCAGTTAGAGCCATCAGATGGACACAGGATGGCCGGGTCGCTGGTGCCGGCGATGCGTCCCGTGATCTTCTTGTCGAAGTAGGCAATCGACATAAGGCTGTTGGGGCGGTTGTACCATTCCAAGGACAGGTCATACGAATCCGCCAGATACGGATGGAGCTTGTTGTTCCCGATTGTGACCGATGCATTGTAGACTTGCATTGACGGGGTTGAGGTGCTTCCGTCCAGCATAGGCTGGCCGAAGATCGACACCGGTGAGTACTGACGCGCCTGCGGCCGTACGTAGGTCTTGTAGTAAGCGCCACGCAGAACCAGGTCATCACGGATGTCGGCTGCGAAGATGGCAGACGGCAGCCAGTAATGATACTTGTTGTCTATCTCATGTTGCGAATAGTTTGAGAGCGCGCCAACGCCGTCCGCGAAGGCACTGGTTTGGTCGAGCGTCTGGATCTTGTTGTCGGTCGACTCATACCGCACCCCGAAATTACCCCGTACGCGGTGTCCGATTAACTGGGTGTCGTACTTGGCCTGGATGTAGGCTTCGGTCAGGTCGTTGCTGTTGGTGTAGTTATAGTTGGCAAAAGCCCCGTCAGCGTAAAGGATGTTCAGGCCGACGCTCGACAACCCGCCGTTATTGTACAGATTGACCGGTGTCACAGCACCCAGGAACTTTTCGACGTCAATAACCTGCCAGTTCTTGGAAATGGCCGCGTTACCACCCATGAAATCGTTGATGGACGGCGCCGCGATCAGCATGTCCTGCGTGATCTTGGTCGTATTCAGGCCATAGGCCATGTTGCGGAAGCCTCTTGACTTGAAGCGATTTTGCTCCAGTCGAACGCCACCTTGAATGCTGGTGATTGGGCCGAAGTCAATATAGCGTTCAAGGTCGAATTGGGCTGAGTTGACCTGATTGTAAGCATAGCTTTCCGAGCCGGAGGCGTTCAGGTTGTAAACGCCATCAGCCGTGTATAGGTTTTCCGGATCGCAAGACGTCCAGTTCCAGGAATTCGTCACGTAGGTTGGCGAGGTCTGACAGCCACCCGTCGAAGCGGACGCGTCATAAAACGGATAGTTGAAGATCGCGTTCTGGGGAGACGGTGTGACATTGTAGGCAAAATCGCCAAGCTTGCCGAGGCCAGTGTTGAAATTGGCCGTAATCCCATTCGTGCCAGTCGATGCTGGATTGGTCTGCAAGTCGATTTCGGTTTCAAGCGACGAACTCATGCCGTTCGAGATCGATAGGACGGCGGCGGCGCGCCACTTGTCGTTATGCCAGTCGGCGTTGGCGACAAGGCCTTTGGACTGCTGGTGCTGCGAATACAGGCGCGTCGACGACTTTGCCGGGAAGTTGGTCATCGAAATATTGGGATACAGATAGCGACCGTCAGAGGTCGCGACGGGATCGCCATTTGTCGCAACCGTGCCTGCACCATCCCACATGGAGTTGATAAGGAAGTACTGAGTCGTCTTGGGCAGGTTACGATCGGTGTAGAAGCCGACAACGCCCAGTTTGGTATTGTCATTGGGCTTCCACTCAACGCCCGCCGACCCTGTCCAGAGGTTGCCGACGTTCATGCGTGTATATTGGCGCAGGGCACTGTCGTACCAGGCGCCGGCAGTGCCTTTCGAGCCCGTCGCACTGTTGATGTAGGGGGCCGCTTGGGCATCAGTCAAGCCCAGCGCGCTCGACAGAGACTGACAGAAGGCGGTTCCGGAGCTCGTGCAGGCTGTTGGCGAGTAGAATGCGCCGTACTTAGACGCAAAGTTGGCTGCCGACATACCGGTATTTGTGGCGTCGAGAACGCTGTAGGTATTGAAGCGCAGCGTATCGCGGCGGAAGTTTTCGTGTTTGTAGGCGATGGTGCCGAAAACCGCGAGGGTGGGGCTTATGTGCTTATTGTAGCCGAGCGTAAAGGCGGGAGACGACAGATCGCCCAGGGTATTATATTCGTATGACGCCTTGGCGAAGCCGCCATCCTTGCGGGAGAGGGCCGGCGCGATCTGCATGTCGATATTGCCCGACAGGCCGCCCGACTGGGCGTTGGCCATCGGCGACTTTTCGATCATGAAGGCGCTGAAGATATCGGAGTTGAAGGCGCCCAGCGGCCCGGACGAATCGTCGGACAGCGAGGGAGGGTCGGCGAAAGCCTGACCGTTCAGGGTCGTGCGGGCATAGGACCCGGGCATGCCGCGCAAATTGATGGTGGCGTTACGTCCCTCGGCTTCCCGATTGATCTGTACGCCGGGAACGCGCTGAAGTGCTTCCCCCACATTGAGGTCGGGGAAGCGCCCCAGACCATCGGAGGAGATGCCGTCGGTGATTTCGATATTGGTTCGTTTCGAACGCACCGCGTCCGCATAGCTTTTCTTGAAGCCGGTAACGATGACTTCGGTGGCGGCGCCGTCTGGGCTGGCCGCCGGCGCTGCTGTAGCTGCGTCCTGAGCCCATGCGGCTCCGGTTGCACCGCTCATTAATATGGTGGCGCAAAGCAAAGCCTTTTTCAGCCCGCGTCGCCCGGTTGTAGGCATCGTCATATAGTTTCTCCTCTGAGACCTCCAGTAGGCTGTGCCGCCGGGGTCATTGTCTTTCCCACTTATCAACGTGGATCTAGCTATTGAGCGCTTGACCTATTAGGGTTTGAGAGTTTGATTGGCCAACCAATTATCTCAAAAAAATAACACCATCAACCGGTGTGGTTAACCCCTCGCAGAATTCTGATTTTCCTCACAACAATAGTTTAGGTCAATCGTATTCAGGAGGGATATATCTGATGAATTCTTTAAGTCCCCGACATAATCCTAGCAGATACCCCGTTATAGTTGAATTTTCTTTAGATATAATGTGGCGGATTACGTCTAAAGGTGTCTCAACTGTGTCCGTACTATGAAACGATGAAGCCAGAAGTCAACGACAATTCGACGATTTGATGATGTTTCCGTTTCATTTCGATTGCGATTTTATTTTGCGGTGCATTGATTTTACCGCCTGGAAAGTTACAGCCGTATATAAAACATGAGCTATTTCAAAGGTATAATTAGTAGACAAATCAAGAATGCGTCGGCGAAGTGGTGGACCAGTTCTGAGTGCGGCTGTGACAATTGAATCACACCCCAGGCAGCCTCCTTCCCCTCGCCAACGGCCATAGGCGAATTGTTTTTCGGCGAAAGTCGTTTTTTGGCCGCGCGTTGACGGCGAATCTGGAGCCTCGCGCAGGTCTACCTAATCGTGCATACAGGTCCGCTTGGCGTGGTTGCTTGCGTGCGGCGCGCGGAGTCGTTAGTCTTAACCCGTCGGCGGCGCGGGGACCGCTTGCGTTCATGTGAATGTCAATTTTAATCTTCATCTCGAAATGATAGTGGCCAACTGACGCGTGGCTCCAGATAGGAAAATCAACCGCATGGCATCATCTTCGCCAGCCCTGGGTAACCGGACCGATTCAGACAAAGATGTTCGCGCCTATCGCACTGTGGGAGACTCTCTGCTTGAGCGTATACGTAAGGGTGAGTTCCGGATGCTGGGGAAGTTGCCGACGGAACGTGAATTGGCTGAAATGTACAATGTCGGGCGTGCGGTCATCCGTGACGCCTTGGTCATGCTGGAAGTCAAGGGCCTGGTGCAATCGCGCCAGGGGTCGGGCATATATATTACGCGACGCGCGTACGAACTTGAAACCGCAGACGCCGGCGAGGCAGTGAAGGCGCGCCCCTGGGAGAGCCTGGCGCCTTCCGGCCCGGCCGAATTCCTGCAGGCTCAGCAATGGTTTGAAAGCCATTTGTCTCGTCTCGCGGCGCTTTCGGCAAGCGAGGATGACCTGCTTGAGTTGGAGCGCCTGAGCGAAGAGTGTCGAACGGCGCCCCACGCGGGGTCTCGCGCCTATACGGAAATGCGTTTCCACTTGCGAATTGCCCGCGCGACGCAGAATCCGGAATTGATCAGCCTCGCGCACCATCTCTGGCAAAGACGTGACAACAGTCCTTTATGGCATAACTTCAATGGTCCAGCGACGGAGTTGAAGGGGGATAAGTGGACGGCCGCGCGTGACAAACTGGTCGCGGCGTTCCGCCGCCGCGATGGGGACGCCGCGTTTGTGGCGATGTGGCAGTATATAGAAGAGATCGGGACCTTCCTGACGCATGCCAATGCCGCTACGCCGGAGGTGGTCGAACAGAGTGGGGACGAGCCCGACTCGGGTCAGGGGTAAGCGCGCCAATTTTTGGCACACCAATCTTATAGGTGCGATCTGGGCGGTCCGGTTTAGTAGGCGCAGATAGGTCTGATACGAAATTGACAGGCCAATTTTAGCTGTTATAGTCCATATCAAGGCAATTGGTACACCAATGTAAAATTGGTTCTATCGCCTTATATGATATCCACATAGTGCGGATGTGGATTTGCAAAAGAGTTTACGCCTTGAATCTGAGGTTGCCCCCTGTTGGGTTGGGCGCCTTATATTTACTCTGGAGTCACATGTTGCCGCACCTGAGCCGCCGCCATTTCCTTTCAACGAGCCTCTCCGTCGCTGCCCTTGGCCTTGGGCCCGCTTCGGCCCGGTCGACAGTCGTTCAGTCTGATCCGTCTGGCGGTGCACACGCCGTCGCCGCCCGGCTTCTGGGTAAGCGCGCGAATTCGGTTGCCTTTCACCTGATGTCATCGCCGGATGACGCGCCTTGGTACGCCGTTAAAGCGGAGCGGGGCCGGTTGAAGGTGACGGCAAATAGCCCGGTCGCCTTGACGCGCGGCCTCTATAGCTATCTGAAAGACAACGGACTGGCCGATGTCAGTTGGGAAGGCGATCGCGTAGCTTCTCCGCGCCACTGGCCCAGTGCCGCCGGTGCGCGTGTCGAAAGCCCGTTCAGGCATCGCGTTTATATGAACACCTGCACCTTCGGCTACACGACGCCATGGTGGAACTGGGCGCGCTGGGAGCGCGAGATCGACTGGATGGCTCTGCACGGCATCGACATGCCGCTTGCCATGGAGGGCCAGGAATTTGTCTGGCAGGCCTTATGGCGCGAAAACGGCCTGAACGAGAGCGAACTCCAGGCCTATTTCTCCGGGCCGGCCTTCACGCCCTGGCAGCGCATGGGCAATATAGAGGGCTATGACGCGCCCTTGCCTCAGGCCTGGATTGTCAAGAAGCGCGACCTACAACGGCGCATTCTGGGCCGATTGCGCGCGCTGGGCATGACGCCGATCCTGCCGGCCTTCGGTGGCTACGTCCCCAAGGCCTTCGCCGAGAAGCACCCGGAAGCCCGTATTTACAAGATGCGCGCCTGGGAAGGGTTCCACGAAACCTACTGGCTTGACCCGGCCGATCCATTGTTCGCCAAATTGGCCGGCCGATTTATCGCGCTCTATACTGAGACCTATGGCGAAGGGCAGTATTATCTCGCCGATTCATTCAATGAGATGCTGCCGCCGATCGCCCCCGACGGCTCAGATGCGGCCAAGGCGACCTATGGCGATGCCACCGCCAATACCAAGGCGGCGGTCGAGGTCGATCCGGCCGTGAAGGCGGCGCGTCTGGCGGCTTACGGCCAGGCAATATACGACTCGATCCGCCAAACGCGCCCGGACGCTGTTTGGGTCATGCAAGGATGGCTATTTGGCGCTGACAAGGCCTTTTGGTCCAGCGACGCCATCGGTGCATTCCTAAGCAAGGTGCCCGACGAGAAGCTGATGGTGCTCGATATCGGCAATGACCGGTATCCCGATGTCTGGACGCGGTCCGACGCTTTCAAGGGCAAGGCGTGGATCTATGGCTATGTCCATAATTACGGCGGCTCCAACCCGGTTTATGGTGATCTCGACTTTTATCGCAGCGACCTCAAGGCGATCACGCAAAGCGACGCGAAGCGCAATCTCAAGGGCTTCGGGCTGTTCCCCGAAGGTCTGCACAGCAACAGCGTCGTCTATGAATATGCCTATGACCTCGCCTGGGGCGACGTGCCGGTTTCCGATTGGCTTAAAACCTATACCCGTGCGCGATATGGCCAGACGTCCCCAGCGTTGTTATCGGCGTGGAGCGATCTGCAAGAGGCGGTGTACCGGACGCGTTATTGGACGCCGCGCTGGTGGAAAAGCCGGGCCGGGGCCTATCTTCTCTTTAAGCGCCCCACGCTCGATGCGACCGAATTTCCCGCCCTGCCGGGAGATCGGGACGGTTTAAAAACGGCCGTGGGCGCCTTGTTGGCGCTGGCGCCAACCTATGGCGCATCAAAGCTGTTCCGCAACGATGTTGTAGACGCGACCCGTCAATATGTCGCCTTTGAACTCGATGCCTGCATTCAGGCAGCAATCACCGCCTATCAGTCTGGCGATCTGGCCAAGGGCGACGCTTATGTCAAACGCCTGACCGACCTGGTTTTGCGCCTGGATTCGCTTCTGGGTGCGCAACAGGAAACCCTGTCGAGTTGGATTGACGACGCGCGCGCCTATGGCGATACGGCCGCGGAGCAGGCCTACTATGTCGAAAACGCCAAGGCGCAGGTCACGGTCTGGGGCGGCAAGGGCAACCTCAACGACTATGCCTCCAAGGCGTGGCAGGGCCTCTATGCCAGCTTCTACCTGCCGCGCTGGACGCGTTTCTTCGCAGCCCTGCGTCAATCGATAATTGATAAGACTCCCTTCGATCAAGCCCGCTTTACGATGACCATAACCGACTGGGAACATGAGTGGGTGAGGGCGGACCAGGCGTTTACCCGCCACGTACCCGCTGATCCGTTGGCGGACGCTAAAGCTCTGCTGGAGGCCTGCCAATGAAGCCCGCGCGTTACAAGTCCCTGGATGTCTTTCGCGGTCTGACCGTTTGCGTCATGATCGTTGTCAATACGGCCGGCGCCGGGGCCGAGCCCTTCGCGACGCTGCAACACGCCAAGTGGTTTGGCTTTACCCTCGCCGATGCCGTGTTTCCGGCCTTCCTGTTCGCGGTCGGTAACGCCATGAGCTTCGCCATGAAGCCGGGCGTGAGCCACAAGGACTATCTGCTGAAAGTGCTTAAGCGCACCGCTATCATCTTCCTGCTCGGCTACCTCATGTACTGGTTTCCCTTCGTACATCAGACGGCTGACGGCAGCTGGGCGCCAAACCCGATCGGGGACACCCGCATCATGGGGGTACTGCAACGGATCGCTCTGTGCTTTGGGGTGGCCGCTATCGCGTGTCGCTATCTGTCGGTCAAGTATCTGATCGCCTTGTGCGTGGGGCTATTGGCGGGCTACTGGGCCATCCTGATAGCGTTTGGCGTGCCCGGTCAGCAACTGACGCCGATGGGTAATGCCGGCGCCTTGCTCGACCAAGCAGTTCTTGGCATCCAACACATGTACAAGAAGGGACACGGCTACGACCCGGAAGGTCTGCTCAGCACGCTGCCAGCTATTGTCAATGTCATCGCCGGCTTCCTGACAGGCCGCTATATCGCCCGCAGTGACAGCAAGCCAGTCCTGATGCGCCACCTGCTGATTGGCGGCGCGATCCTTATGGTCGCCGGCCTGCTGTGGAGCCTCGACTTCCCGCTTGCTAAGCGTCTCTGGACCAGTTCCTTTGTCCTGCTGACCATCGGCATCGATCTGGTCATTCTGGCCGGGCTCATCACCTATATTGAGATCGCCGGCCAGACGCGTGGCACTCGGTTCCTTGAGGTCTTCGGTCGCAATCCGCTGGCCATCTACCTGTTCTCAGAACTGTTCGTCACAGTTCTGCAACTCATAAAGGTAAATGGGGAGGGGCTTTATGACTGGGTGGGTATCCATGTCTTCCAGCAGGTCATTCCCGGCGCCATAGGCTCGCTCGCTTGCGCCATCGCCTACATGCTCGTCTGCTGGCTCGTGGGTTACGGGCTCGACCGCAAGAACATCATCATCAAGATCTGAAAGCGTCTCATGGCCAGTTCGCCCATTCCGTCTCAATACACCCCACTCGATGCTCAGTCGTCGCGCCTGGCGGTGACGATCATAAGCGGCCTGTTCTTCATCTTCGGCTTTGTCACCTGGCTGAACAGCCCGCTGATCACCTTCGTCAAGCTCGCCTTCACGCTCGACGACGTCTCCGCCTTCCTCGTGCCGATGGCGTTCTACATGTCCTATTTCTTCCTCGCCTTGCCGTCTGCGGCCATACTGAGGAAAACCGGCATGAAAAAGGGCATGGCGATCGGCTTGTTTGTGATGGCGATTGGGGCGGCCGTTTTCGGTCAGTTCACCACCTTGCGGATCTTTCCCGGCGCGCTGACCGGCCTGTTCATCATCGGGGCCGGGCTATCGCTGCTACAAACCGCCTCCAACCCCTACATTTCCATTGCCGGGCCCATCGAACGCGCCGCGCAGCGCATCGCCATTCTCGGCATCTGCAATAAGATCGCTGGCGCGCTTGCGCCGGTCGTCTTCGGACTTCTGGTCATGCAAGGGGTCGGCGAGTTGGACGCCAAGGTTCAGGCCCTGACCGATCCGGCGGCGCGCGAAGCGCTTCTGGATGCGTTCGCGCACAAGGTTTATGGACCCTATATGGCCATGGCCGTCCTTCTGGCGGTGCTGGCCTACGGTCTCCTGAAGTCGCCCCTGCCGGAAATCAGCGACACCGTCAACGTTCCCATGACCGGCGAGGCGGACAAGCGCAGCCTGTTCAGCTTTCCCAATCTGTGGCTCGGTTTTGTCTGCATTTTCTTCTATGTCGGGGTTGAAGTCATGGCCGGTGACGCTATCGGCACCTATGGACACGCCTTCGGCCTTCCGCTCGACGAAACCAAGTTCCTGGGCACCGCCACCATGGTTGCCATGCTTGTGGGCTATATTCTGGGCTTCATTGTCATTCCGCGCGTGATGTCTCAGGAGCGCTATCTGGCTCTCTCGGCCATACTCGGCGTGATCCTCACCGCCTGCGCCTATCTGACAAAGGGCTATGTGTCAGTCGGCTGTGTCGCCGCCCTTGGTTTTGCCAATGCCATGATGTGGCCGGCCATTTTTCCTCTCGGTATCCGCGGGCTGGGACGATTTACAGAAACCGGCGCCGCGATCCTGGTGATGGGGATCGCCGGCGGTGCGGTGCTGCCCCAGTTGTTCGCCTATTTCAAGGCGCATTACGATTTCCAGCTTGTCTTTCTGCTCATTATGGCGCCCGCCTACCTGTATATTCTTCTCTTCGCCCTTTTCGCCGGTCGCCAGACCAAGCCTGCCGCCTAATCTTCAGAGTTCATATCCATGTTACAGGCCAATAAGCCCCTCTATTATATCGGTATCGACGGTGGTGGCACCAAGTGCCGCGCCCGCCTGAGAAACCGCGCCGGCCAGCTTCTGGGAGAAGGCCTCGGTGGTCCATCCAATATCCGGCTTGGGTTGGGCGAAGTTTGGCACAACATCATGATGTCGGTTGACGAAGCCTTATCCGTCGCCGGTCTCACCCATGCGGACCTGGAAGATATTCATCTGGGCTTAGGCCTGGCGGGAATCACGTCCTCGACCAGCGCCCAGGTGACCATTGATTCCGGTCCGGGATTTGGCGCCATTTACGCATCCAGCGATGCGCATGCGGCATGCCTTGGTGCCTTTTCAGGAGACGACGGCGCCATCCTCATTACGGGAACCGGCAGCGCAGGCTATATTTTTGCCGACGGCGTGGGCCAATCCATCGGCGGATGGGGTTTCGAAGTCGGTGACGATGGGTCTGCGGCGGGTCTGGGGCGATCAGCCTTGCGGGCAGCCTTGCGCAGTCACGACCAGATTGCGCCTGTCTCCGATATGACGCGGGAGATAATCGCGGAGCTCGGCGGTCAGACGGCCGATGTCATCGCCTTTGTCACGACGGCGACCCCGAGTGATTTTGGCGCCATAGCGCCCATGATCATGCGTCACGCCATGAATCGAGATGCGGTGGCTTTACAACTGGTACAGAATGTAGCGGACGAAGTGGGCCGTTATATCGCCAGGTTGCGTGACATCGGTGCTGTGCGCATTGCGCTGGTCGGCGGTCTGGCTGATCCCATACTGCCGTGGCTCAACCCGGCTGTGCGGTGTCTTTTGACAGCGCCCGAACAGGACGCGGTGGAAGGCGCTATTCTGTTGGCGCAGGGGTTGGGAAGTGGCTTCAACTCTATGAGCGAATCTGTATGAAACCGCTGTCTACAGAGACCCCGGCGGAACATAAGGCCGGTTTTATGGCCATGATCGGCACGCTGAGCTCGACGGACACAACGCCGTTATATATGCAGATTCAGGCCAGACTGCGCGAGGCAATTACCAGCAAGGCGGTTTTGCCGGATATGGCCCTGCCAACCGAAAGGCACCTGGCTGAAGGCTTCGACGTCTCGCGCATTACCGTCAGAAAAGCTCTGGAGGGTCTGATGCTGGAGGGGCTGGTAACGCGGCGGCGCGGGTCCGGAACATTCGTTGCCCATCGCCTGGAAAAGAGCTTTTCGGCCTTGTCGTCCTTTTCCGAGGACATGATTTCGAGGGGACGTCGGCCGGAATCGCGCTGGCTCAGCAAAAGCGAAGGCGTGGTCAACCCTGAAGAGGCGCTGGCCCTGGGCTTGTCCCCTGGCGCCCAGGTGTTTCGGTTTCAGCGTCTGCGCTTCGCAGATGGCGCGGTGATGGCCCTTGAGTACACGACGGTCCCGAGCTTTTGCCTGCCGTCTTTGAGCCTGGTGCGGGAGTCACTTTACGCTGCGTTGGAAAGCACAGGGCATCGCCCAGCGCGCGCTCTGCAAAGACTGCGCGCCCTGGCGCTTGATGCTCGCCAGGCGGAAAAACTGGGTGTCGCTCCGGGGGATCCGGGCTTGTTTATCGAGCGTCGCGGCTTTTTGGCCGATGGGCGGACCTGCGAAATCAATCACTCCTACTATCGCTGCGACGCCTATGACGTCGTTGCGGAAATTAACCAGATCGCCGGCCGATAAGCCCGTTTCCAGGATCGATTTATGCCCAAACCGATCTCTACAGACGCGCCATCCCACCCGCTAAAGGTCACCGAGACCCTGTGAGTTCCAAAACAGCCATGACAAAAAGCCTTTGCTTTACCAACGGACACATTCTTACGCCGCACGGTCGTGAGCACTCCCTCTATGTCGCCGACGGGTATATTACGTCCTACGTCCCGGCGCCGGCCACCGAAACCATTGATTTGGAGGATGGCTTTCTGGTGCCCGGTTTTCTGGACACGCAGGTCAATGGCGGCGGCGGGGTTCTGTTCAACGACTCGCCCGACGTGCAGACAATCGCGGCGATCGGGGAAGCGCATGCGCGGTACGGTACGACCGGTTTTCTACCGACTCTTATCAGCGACCGGCCTGAGGTTATCGACCGGGCCATGCGCGCCGTTGAGGCCGCCATTGCGGCAGGTGTTGCGGGTGTGCTGGGTATTCATATCGAAGGGCCGTTTATTGCCGAGGCGCGCAAAGGGATTCACGATCCGGCCATGTTTAGAAAACTGGATGCCGAGACAAAAGCCCTGCTTGGCAGCCTGAAGTCCGGGCGCACCTTGGTTACGCTGGCGCCGGAGACCTGCACCCCTGAAGATATTGCGGACCTCGCGGCCATGGGGGTCACCGTGGCCGCCGGTCACACGGACGCCAGCTATGAGCAAGTCCGCGCCGCCCTCGGTGCCGGGCTAACCGGATTTACGCATCTCTATAACGCCATGTCCCCGCTTCAGCATCGCAGCCCCGGCGCGGTGGGAGCGGCCTTGGAAGATGAGGCCAGCTATTGCGGGCTCATCCTGGACGGATATCACCTGCATCCCGCGGCGGCACGCGTCGCTTTGCGCTGCAAGGGGCCTCAGCGCCTCATGCTCGTGACGGATGCCATGCCGACGGTCGGTGCGGATACGGATCGGTTTCTCCTTGGCGACAAGCTCATTACCGCCGTGGACGGCAAGTGCGTGGACAATAATGGAACCTTGGCTGGCTCGGCCCTGGACATGATCTCGGCCGTTCGCAATGCGATGCGCGATCTTCACATTGGGCTTGAGGATGCCGTCTTCATGGCGGCGTCGGCGCCGGCGGCCTTCATGGGCGTGTCGGATATGACGGGCTGTCTGAAGCCAGGACTGCGGGCGGATATGGTCTGGCTGGATCGTGAGTTTTCCGTCCGTGGGGTTTGGCGAAACGGATCCAGATACGTGTCGGAGGGTTCGCTACGCGCGGCCTGAACTCGTGGCAAATTACTCAGTCGGTCTTCCCAATTAAGCGTTGAGTTCCTCCCCGAACTTTGGAAGACAGACCTTGGGCGCTCACATCGTCGCTAGGTGAGCGCCCATTTTTTTGCGGTGCGGTTAGAGCCTCATGCGGAAAAGTGGACCCCACTTTTCGGAAAAACATGAGGCGTTACAAAAAATGAGAGCCATGAGGCGGCTCAACTGAGCCGACGAATGCTCTACGCCGTCAAGCCCTCTCCCATAATCTTCAACGCCGGTGTGAAAGAGGGGCGGGCGCCCGGCAGCTTTATCGTCAGGCCGCCTATGCCGAGCTCGAAGTCGAGCGCCTGCCCATGACCCAGAAGTTCGACCCGGTCGATCCGGCCCTTGCGCTGCGGCCTGCCCGCCGCCATGCAGGTCAGGACGAGGAAGCCGCTGTCGGGCCATTCCTGGGCGATGGCGTAAAGCGCGCCAGCCTTGGTGGTATAGCGGATATCTTCGTAGGTAAACGGTTTGGCGTCGCCTTCATTCATCATGCCTTCGACCGGCAGAAAAGGGCCTTCGCCATAGATGTCCCACGGACGGGTGGCGAAGATCGCGTCTCCGTTGACGGCCAACCACTCTCCGACACCCGCGACGATCTTCTCCTCCTTTTCATCGATGGAGCCGTCGGCGCGAACCGGAATATTCAGCAGGAGATTGCCATTTTTGGCGACGACATCGCACAGGCGCTGTATCACTTCTTTGGAGGTCTTATAGCCGTTCCGTTCATACAAAGGGCGATCATAGTGCCAATTGCCGATGCAGGTGTCGGTTTGCCAGGGCAAGGGGCGTAAGTGGTCTGAAAAGCCGCGCTCGACATCCTCGACAATGGCGCGGCGTTGCAGGTCGTCGAGCTTCTTGCCGTTGATGACGACATCCACCTTACCGTGCCAGTCGAGGCTGCGATTATAGAAATAGGCCGCAGCGTCCAGGCCCGCTTGTTCCAGTGGCAGGCCATAGTCGTCAAAATACACAAGGTCCGGCTTGTAGGTGTCGATCATGTCCTGGGTCCGCGCCAGCCACTTTTTGACAAAATAGGGGTCGTGGGGCGGGACGGTTTCAAGCCACTGGCCGGAATGGGCCTCATGATAGGCGCTCATCGCCTTGATTGTGTCTATGCCTTCCGGCGGCACCATATCGCCTTGAGGACCGGTATAGAGTTCCTGCGGATCCAGCCCATCCCACCACAGTCCCTTGCCGTCAGCCTTTTTCAGACGGTAGGCGTCATAACGTAATCCGCGAACCGGCCCTTCGGGATCGTAGCCATAGGCGGTCTGCAACCAGTGCCAGGCATGAGAGAGATGGTTGGACATGCCAAAGCGCAGGCCGTGGTCCCGGGCGGCCTTTGCCCATCCCGCCATCGTGTCGCGCTTGGGGCCGACCTTGGCGATGTTCCAGGCCTGATACTTTGAATCGAACATATCGAAGTTGTCGTGGTGACCGGCCATGGCGACGAAATATTTGGCGCCGGCCTTTTTATAGAGACCAACCAGTCGGTCAGGGTCCCAGGCGTTGATCTTCCAGTCTTTGAGGAATTCCATGAAACCGAACTGCGCCGGATGACCGTATGTCCTGACGTGATGATCGTAGGCTTTGTCACCCTGCTGGTACATGTTTCGCGCATACCAGTCGCCGAATTCCGGAATGCATTGCGGTCCCCAGTGCGCCCAAAAGCCAAGCTTGGCGTCGCGAAACCAATCCGGCGTCTGATACCCGGCCGCCAGCGACGGCCAGGCGCCCGTAAACCGCCGGCTTTTCGAGCGGGCATGGGGGGCGATGACGCTGCTGGCGGTTGCCGCCGCGATTACCGAACGCCTTGAAACCTGCATGACATTCTCCAAAAAAGTATGATAATTAACGCGGTCAGTCGGCGTGCGACGTCAAGGTCAGGCGGGCGGTGGCCAGACCGTCCGTATAAGCTGTTACGATGACAGGCATTGGAGAGGCAGCACGTCGAGCACGCACAACAGCTTGGGCAAGACCGTTGAAGAGGTGGCGGGACGATGCCTGGTCGGCTTCCAGACTGGTCGGGTTGCCATTGCCAACACCGGCGATCCGTGCCGGGCCGGACACACCGAACTGTATAAGGTTGTCAGCGGTGGGCAGCGGCGTACCCTGTTGGTCGAAAAGCTCTGCACGTATCAACACGACGTCCTGTCCATCGGCTCGCAACTCTGTCCTGTCCGATGTGATCGACAGTCGGGTCGCCGGGCCCGCCGTCCGGCGTGACGCCTTCATGACCACCTTGTCGCCCTTGAAACCGTAAGCCACCAGCTCGCCCGGTGCATAAGGCACCGTCCATTGCACGTGCCCGTCCTTAGGCACGGTCTGGACGCCAAGTGAGCGTTTATTGAGGAAGAGTTCGACACGGTCGAGGTTGCTGTAAGCCCAGACGTCGATTGGCTGACCCTCGCGGCCTGACCAGGTCCAATGAGGCAGAAGATGGAGCACGGGTGCGGACTGCCACCAGGCCTTATAGTAGTAGTAGATATCTTTCGGGAAGCCGCAGGTATCGAGGATACCAAAATGCGACGATATTTCCGGCCAGCGATTAAAAGGCGTCGGCTCGCCGCGATAGTCGAATCCGGTCCATACGAGTCCGCCGGATAAGTAAGGTTTGGCGTTGTAGAGCGACCACCACGCACTGGCGGTCAGGGCGTAGGACGGCGCGTCCAGGTCATACGCCCTGACATAGCCTTTCACCTCATCGCGGACATATTCTCCGCGCGTGGATACGGCACTGGCGGTTTCCGTCCCGATGATAGGCATGTCCGGATAGAGCTTCCGGAAGGGTTCGATACTCGATTCATGATAGTTGAAGCCCATGACATCCAGGGCCGGCGTAATCCCTTGACCCTGGTAATGATTCATGGCGGCGGTAATCGGCCTGGTAGGGTCGAGTGATTTGATAAGCCGGCGCATGTCCATGGCGATCTTTAGCCCGCGTTCGGTGCCCTGCTGAGCGGTTTCCTCGTTGCCGATCGACCAGAGTATGACGCTGGGATGATTGCGGTCGCGGCGAATGAGCGCTTCCAGTTGGCTCAGGCCTTCCGGCGTCGCCGTCATAAGCCGGGTTTCGTCAATGACCAGCACACCCAGTTCATCGCAGGCGTTCAAAATGGCTTCGGAAGGCATGTTGTGTGCGCAACGCCACGCATTGGCGCCCATGTCCTTCAGTTGTTTGACACGCCAGAAATGCAGAGCATCGGGCAGGCCCGTACCCAATCCGGCATGATCCTCATGGTTATTCGTGCCGCAAATTTTCAAGCCTTGACCATTGAGGAAGAAGCCCTCCCTGGCGTCGAAGCGAATATCGCGAAGGCCGAAGCGAGCGGTATAGACATCCAGACATTCGCCCTTTTCCCGGACCTCGCAGCGCGCTGTGTACAGGTGCGGATCCTCTAAAGTCCACAGCTTCGGATCGGGCACCTTACTGGATTGGGAGACCTGTCTTTCGCCGAATGCCGGCACCTCCAGCGACGAACTGACCTCGGCCACAGTGCGTCCGGCGCCATCATATATCTGGCTGACAATGTCCAGGGTGCGGGCGGTTCCGGAGGCATTTTTGATCGCCGTCTCCAAAGCGATGGCGCCGGATGTTTCCCCCCGGACGCAGACTCCCCATTGGGGAATATGGACCTTATGTGTCTTGACGAGCCAGACGTGGCGATAGATGCCCGCGCCCTCGTAGAACCAGCCTTCGCCCAGGCTGGCGTCGGCCCGGACCAGCAGGATATTCGGCCCGTTCGTATTGATGTAGTTGGTGATATCGACATTGAACGGCGTGTAGCCGCTCTCATGGCGGGTCAGGATATAGCCGTTGAGAATAACCAGGGCGTCCCGGAAGACGCCGTCAAATTCAAGCGTCAGGGTTTTATCGGCGTCTGCTGCCGTCAGGTCGAAGACCTTGCGGTACCAGCCGATACTGTTTTCGGGAAACCTTCGGCCAATCGCCTTATAGCCATGACCCGCGCCAGGGTCGCCGTCTTCCGGGTTTTCCGGCGGTATGAAATAGTCGTTGCGTGCGAAGGGCAGAGCCACGGCCCAGTCGTGCGGCAGGTCCACGGCTTGCCAGAGGTGCGCATCAAAGTCGG
The DNA here is from genome assembly GCF_000495815.1 of Asticcacaulis sp. AC466. Taxonomy (GTDB): domain Bacteria; phylum Pseudomonadota; class Alphaproteobacteria; order Caulobacterales; family Caulobacteraceae; genus Asticcacaulis. The sequence goes on from NZ_AWGE01000005.1 coordinate 71,355, forward strand.
CGCTTGCGGGCTCGGCGACATCATCTTTGCCCTGCTTGGCGTACGTCTTCTGGTCGCGACCGAAACCGAAATCCCTGTTGACGTCGGCGGCGTGCCCAAGGGCGAAGCGCCAGTCGAAGTCGAAGAGGATCCGCTCCCGCGGCGCCAGCTGGGTTGGCGTCTGAATGACTGGGCGGCTGCCGGCTTTGCTTTGTGTCGCGAAGACGGGAAGAGGCAGAGCGGTCAATGCGGTGGCAGCGGATATGACCGCCCGCCGGTCTGGATTTTTCATAGACGTTTCCATTTTCGGATCCTTGTGCTCAGGCAGGCGCGCTCGTGAGGCTGGCGGATAATTGGTTTGCCAATGTGGGTTAGACTACATGGCTTTTTGCGAATGAATAGCGAAAAAACGCATGAAGGGTTGCAGAAACGGTGATGACGGCGCACTTTGCAGTTAAAGCAGCCGCCTTGGCGGACAAAAAACACGATATTGGCAGGCCAATATTCACTGTAGACTCGTCACATTGATAAAAATTCGTTTGCCAATTTCTATTTCGAATATAAATTAAATCATACAATTAATGTCGTGGAGGATGATGTGGGATTGGTCAGTCAACGGATAGGGAAGACGCTCTTCGCTTTTGCAATGGTCGCTGTCGGGGCCGCTGTCTCCGTCCCCGGCTCTGCAGGTACGCCGATATCGCAACGTTTCACAGCCGATCCGTCGCCACACTATTTCAATGGCCGGTATTATCTGTATGCCACCAATGACCAGGACAACTCCGGAAAATACTGGGATTCCACGGATTGGCGTGTTTTCAGCTCGACGGACCTGGCGCACTGGAAAGATGACGGCTCCTTTTTGTCTGTGTCCGCGTTCAAATGGGCGCGTCCCGATGCCAAGGCCTGGGCGCCAGAGGCGGCCAAGCGTAATGGTAAATACTACTATTACGCCCCCGTCGGTGGGGACAAGATCGGCGTCGCGGTGAGTCAGAACCCCGAGGGGCCATTTGTCGATGCCCGCGGCGACGCACTGATTGATAAGGCCAGGGATGCTAATGCCGGCGCCGAACCCATTGATCCGGCCGTGCTGATTGATGATGACGGGCAGGCCTACCTTCTTTTCGGGACGCGCGTGCCGAAAATCGTTCGGCTGAAAAAGGACATGGTCCACACTGAGGGGCCAATCGAAGACCTCGTCATTACGGGCTTCCCGGCCGAGGATGCCAAGAAAAAATATGGTGAGGCGCCGTTCCTGCATAAACACAACGGGCTCTATTATTTCAGCTTTTCGACAGGTTGGCCCGGCCAGATCGTCTATGCGACGTCACGATCGCCGATGGGACCTTATACCTACCGTGGCGTGATCCTCGACTACCTGCCGATCTCAACCAACCATCAGGCGATTATCGAGCGCGAGGGCAAGTCCTGGCTCTTCTATCATGACAACCTGCTGCCCGGTGGCGGGGATTTCAAGCGTTCCATCGCCATAGAACCTATGACCTATAATCCGGACGGGACCATCAACCAGGTTTATCCGGCGAAATCCCCTGGCTCGCCTACGCCTTAGACCCTTCGTCGCCTGGGGCGATTACCATGACCTCAAGACGGGGCCATATCAGGAGATGGAAATGAAGATCTTGGGATGTCGCCTCCTGGTGTGCCTTTTGCTGCTGGCGCCTCCGTCTGCCGGGGCCGGGCAGCCGCTTTATAAATACGTGAATCCGATGGTGGGTGTGGGTAACGACAATCAGGGCGACACCGTGCCCGGTCCGGCCTTGCCCTCAGGCTCCATACATCCGAGCCCCGAAACCCTGACCGGCAGCAATGCCGGTTACGATCCGACAGCCCCGATCAGTGGCTTTGCCCAGTTGCATACTCAAGGGGCGGGCGGGGTGACGACTTATGGCACATTTCTGGTTTCGCCGCAGATCGGTATGCCGGCGTTCGATGAAGCCGATCACCTATCCGATAAGCAGGACGAGCGCGCGGCCGCCGATATGTACGAAGTCACGCTCACGCGCTATCGGACACATGTGGCGGTAACCCCAGCCCACTATGCCGCCATCTATCGTTTCTCCTTTCCGCAGAGCGACCAGGCGCAACTCGTGTTCGATATCACCCGCAAGATTAAGGGGCTTACCGCCTCTGATATAGCCGACATCATCCTCTATCCGTCCGAAGGCAAGATCATTGGCCACGTGAAGGCGAAAGGGTATTGGAATCCGGCCCTGGTCGACATTTGGTTCTGCGCCAAGGTGAACCAGCCACCCAAGGCATGGGGTATCTTCCAAAACGGTCAGAGTGTGGCTGGGCAGACGACAGCCCAATCGACCGCAGACCAGCGACTGGGCGCATGGTGGACGTTTGACACACAGGGGGAGACACCCGTCCTGATGAAGATTGCCGTCTCCTTTACCTCGGCCGCCAAGGCCCAGGCCTTGTTGGACGAGGACATTCCGGGATGGGATTTTGAGACGGTGCGCGAGGATGCGCAAAAGGCATGGGATAAAACGCTTGGCCAAATCGAAATTTCGGGCGTGCCAGACCCTGACCTTACGCGATTCTATACCGCGCTTTATCATACCGCCATCCAACCGCGTGACCGCTCGCGTGACCAGTCAAGCGCCAATCTCGGCATCCCACACTGGGATGACTATTATACGCTATGGGATACATATCGCACTGAGTTTCCATTGATGTCGTTGATCCGGCCCCGTGACTATGCCGGCAATATCGCCTCTATCGTGCGGGCATTTGATCAATACGGTGCGTTCGACACGGCTTTTATCGCTGGTCATCCCTATCACGTCGGCCAAGGCGGTGACGAGGTCGACAATATCATTGGCGAAGGCCTGATCCGCGGTGTGCCGGGCGTCAATTGGCGTGAGGCCTACCGCGTTACGCATTTCAATGCCTTCCAACGTCGCAGCCCGCGCTATCAAAGCCAGCAATATTTCGCGGTTGGCGACAGAAGTCCGGAACCGGATAACCAGCGCGCACGCTCCGGTTCATCCACCATCGGATTTGCCTTGAATGATTACTATGCCGCCAAGCTGGCCGCGGCCACCGGACATAAAACCGAGGCGGATGTGCTGCTATCGCGGTCTAAAGCGTGGCGTCAGGTCTGGAACCCAAAGGCGGAAAGTGACGGATTTCAAGGCTTCATCCAACCCAAATATCCGGATGGCAGCTTCCAGCCGAATGACCCGAAGCTGGGCTGGGATGGCAAAACCTATAATAATGTCGGGTTTTACGAAGGCACATCGTGGATCTATTCTTACGACATGCTGCACGATATTTCGGGAATGGTTGCCGCTATGGGCGGTCGCGAGATGTTCGTCAAGCGCCTGGACCATGCCCTGTCGTCCGGCTTGATCGATATTACCAATGAACCCTCGTTCGCCACGCCCTGGCTCTTTAGCAATGTGGGGCGGCCGGATTTGAGCGCCTATTGGGCCGATCAGGTTTTCAAGACATTCACAGCCGATGCCTATCCCGGAGACGAGGATAACGGCGCCATGAGCTCACACTACGTCTTCAACCGCATCGGTTTGTTCCCGAAACTGGGAACCGACCTGTTCTATCTGCACGGTCCTCACCAGCCGCAGACGGTTATTCATCTGGAAAACGGCAAAACCTTTACGATTATCGCGCGCAATGCAGGACCGGAAGCGATCTATATTCAGGCGGCGCTGTTGAATGGCAGACCCGTATCCGCCCCCTGGATATCGCAGGCGGATATCATGAGGGGCGGCCGGTTGGACCTGACACTTGGTGTGCGACCAGGGCATTGGCTAGGCCAATAGGCTGGCCGGCAGGCACCTAAAGGCCTGATCCAGGCAAGTCCCAGATCTGCTTGGGGCTGGCAGCCAGGCTGCGGTCCGCGCCCGGGTGCAGATCGAGAACAATCACTTCATTCTCGCCAATCTTGAGCCAGCTTGCGGGCACGAACAGAGCCTGCTGCGGCCCGACCGACCAATAGCGCCCCAGATTGTGGCCGTTTATCCAAACGTGGCCCTTACCCCAACCGCGCATGTCAAGGAAGGTGTAGCCGGTTTCTGCCAGGCTGAAGGTAGCGCGATAAAAGGCGGGGCCGGTGCTGGGGCCGGTCGAAAAGGCCAGCTTCGAGATATTGTCGAGCGGCAGAGAAAAATGGTCCCACCCCGTGAGCGTTGCGTCACCGAGCTTCGCGTCGCCAATCAACCCCTTTTGGTCCTTGCCGATATTGGCGCCGTAATTGCAATGGCCCATCGTATCGACAAGAATGTCGAGCCGATCGCCCGCCTTGACCGAAACCTCCAGGCCGGTTTCCCCGTAGCGGCGGTCAAGCGCTCCCAGCGCCCGGCCGTTTACCCCAACGATGGCGTAATCACGCACATCGCCAAAGCGTAGCTTGCCTTCCGCGGCGGCTTTGGGCGTATGGCGATATAGAACCATGCCGTTGTTTTGTCCGAGGGCCTCCAGCGTCTTCGGTGACTCCGACGTTTCGGGGGCGGGCAAAAGCTGATCCAGAGCGGCGCTCTGCGTCAGGCGGAACCGGGGCAGGCTGATGGCCTTCTCGGGCTCCGGCATAGGCGCGAACGTGTCGGCAGGCAGATAGGCTTTGAACAGGGCCTGGACCGCCAGATATTTGGGTGTCGGCCGGCCCGCCTCGTCCAGAAGCGCGTCATAATCATAACTGGAAATCTGCGGCTGATATCCGTCCTTGTTCCAATTGGCGCCGGCCGTAAACCCAAATGACGTGCCCCCATGCAGCATGTAGAAGCTGATAGAGTACTTATGTTCCAGCATCCATTTCAGGCTGTCGATCAGGGGCTGAGTGGGCATGGTTTCATGGATACGGCCGAAGGAGTCAAACCACCCGCCCCACAGCTCCGAACAGAAATAGGGGCCGGTCGGCCGGACCTTGGCGCGATCGGCGAATTCTTTTTCCGCCTTGGCCATGGTGCCGAAATTGATGCCGCCCACCAGGCCAGGGATTGAGCCATTGGCAAAATATTCCGCGGGATCGGCCGTATAGAGCATACCGGTAAAGCCTGCCGCGCGGAGTGCCTTCATCTGCTGGGCCAGATAGTTTTGGTCCTTGCCGAAGGCGCCATACTCATTTTCGACCTGCGTCAGGATGATGGGACCGCCCTTGTCGATCAATAGAGGGGTGAGTTCCTGGCCAAGCCGCTTCAGCCAGGTCTGGACGGGTTTGAAATAGCGGGGGTCGGTGGAGCGCGGCTGAATATCGGGCGTCGGGAGCAGCCACGCGGGGAAACCGCCGCCATCCCATTCGGCGCAGACATAGGGACCAGGGCGCAGATTGACCCACAAGCCTTCTTCCTGCGCCATGCGGATATAGGCGGCGATGTCGAGATTATCTGAAAAATTATAATGACCAGGGGTCGGTTCGTGCGCATTCCAGAAGACATAGGTCGTCAGGGTATTGAGCCCCATGGCCTTCAGCTTCCGCATCCGGTCGCGCCAGCACGCGCGTGGAATCCGGGGGTAGTGCATTTCTCCCGCCAGGATCTGAAATGGTTTGCCATCGAGCAGGAACTGGGACTCGTCCGCTTCGAACCGCGCCGTGGCGGCAAGGGCCGGTGCCAAGGGCGTCAGGATGCCGGCGGTGATAAGAGTGGCTGAAGATTTCAAAAACGAGCGTCGGCTGTCCATTTATATATTCCATAATAGGGTAGGCGCTGCCCGGCGATCACGAGGACGGCGTGCGGCTTTCCAGAGCATATTGTAAGACAATTAAGCGGCAGGCAATATAAAAACGATGCCTGTAGAAGCGCGTCTGCCGTGTAGATATGTCCAGCGTCAAACGCTTCAGCGCGGAAGAAAACAATTACATATTGAATATATGTATGTTTTCTTCCGCGCTGAACTATTCGTCCGGTCTGAAATTGGCCGCCAAATTATCCAAATAGTACAAGGGTGATGGACAAATTTTGGGCATAAGGACTGGCCCTTAGGTTATCCCGCGCCCGCGAATTTTCAGGGCTATGCCGAAGGCATGGCTTGCGTTTTCAGGCACAGTGACATGCAGGCCGCGCTGGTCTTGCCTGAATTTCAGTGGGGCGTTGCTGCCGACAACCTCAACACGCTCAACTTTCGCCTTGGCAAGGGTCATGATGCTGAGGTCTGGATCTGTGGGTTTGCCGAGCGTCATGGCGTAAAGCGCGTCTTTGCGCGTGGTGAAGCGAATATCGTCGGCGGTGAAGGGTTTGGCGTTTCCCTCACCAAACTGACCTGACGCGACCTGAGTGGGGCCTTCCCCGGCAATTCGCCAGGGTCGAGTCCCGAAGATGGCTTCCCCGAAGCGACTAGTCCAGGAGGCAATGTCTTCGACAATACGCCGTTCTTCCGCGTCGATTGTGCCGTCGCCGCGAACGGGGATGCTTAAAAGCAGGTTTCCGTTTTTGGCGACGACATCGCACAGTCGGTGGATCACCGCCTGCGCATTCATGTACGACTTGTTTTCAAATCTGTCGCGGTTGTAGTGCCAATCGCCGATACAGGTATCCGTCTGCCATGGGTGAGGCTCAATGTCCGCCCGGAACCCGCGCTCGACGTCTTCGATTACCGCGGCGCGACGGTCTTCAGGCAGATTTTTTGTATTGATGACAACGTCTAACTTGCCGTGCCAGGCCAAGGATGCATTGTAGTAGTGGGCCGCGATATCCAACCCCGCCTGTCCTAGCGGCAGGTCAAAATTATCGAAGTAAAGCAGGTCGGGTTTGTAAGAATCGATGAGATCCTTGCAGCGTAGATACCATTGGCGGACGAATGCTGGGTTTGCCAGGGGCGGGTCTTCGGTCCACACGCGATCGTGGGCTTCGTGCCAGGCCACCGCCTCGGCGGTCGATTTTATGCCGTCAGGCATGGGCATCACTGCGCCGGCATATAACTCCTGCGGGTCGAGCCCCTCCCACCAGGTGCCGCGACCGTCGTACTTGGTCAGTTTCCAGGCGTCGTATCGTTCGCCGGCGCGCGGTCCTTCCGGGTCATAGCCGTAAGCGGTCTGGAACCAATGCCAGGCATGCGCGGAATGGTTGGATACGCCAAACTTTAAACCACGTGCTCGCGCGGCTTTTGCCCAGATGCCGATGATATCTTTTTTCGGACCAACCTTTAGTGAATTCCAATCGTGGAACTTCGAGGCGTAGGTATCGAAATTGTCGTGGTGGTTGGCCAGCGCGACGAAGTAACGGGCGCCAGCCGATTTATAGAGGTCGAGTAAGTCCTCTGGGTTCCAGTTCTCAGCTTTCCAGAGGTTCTCGATCTCCATGAACCCTGTATCGGCCGGATGACCGTAGGTCGCTTGATGGTGCTTATATTGCCGGTCACCTTGCATGTACATGTTGCGGGCGTACCAATCCCCCGCCTCCGGCACGCATTGCGCCGACCAATGCGCCCATAGACCGAATTTTGCGTCCCTGAACCAGTCTGGCGCCTGATATCGGGCCTTCAGTGACTCCCAGGTCGGCTGAAACGGCCCGGCAGCGATGGCTGAAAAGGACTCGGCGGCCTCTGTAGGTCCGCTGGAGAGCAGTGCCCCGCCGACGCCGGCTGCAACGGCTGCAAAATTCCGTCTGGTGATCATCACGTCCCTGCCATATTTGGTCAATTTTTTGAGAACTGCCAAGGCGCATTTAGCGCCAAACGCCGCCATCAGTATTAGTCGGACATTTGTAGACGCTCATTCCATATATGGCAATTATGATTGTAGGTGAATTTTACAAGCCGTCTCTGTCAGACTCAGACGGTTAAGCACGCGGTTTCGCGTCACGCAGCAGTATCTTATTTGACCTCTATATCAAAGTGTTGGAAGGCCAGGCGCCGGCGACAGCTCCCCTGAACCCTGGGCGATTACCACCTGAATCCAAGGCCTGATACGCGCAATCTCGCAATGCGCGCCAGTACCGGTTCGCGATGTGCGTCGCCTGCGTCGCAGCAGGGTATTCAGATGAAAATCGATATTGTGGCAACCGAGCTCTTCGAAACCCTTAAATTCCGATCGTGTCGAACTTGACACCAAAAGATGATATATATATTACATATGTACGGCGGGTGTTCGAGGTCTGGCGCCGCTTTGTCAACTTCAAACCAATAATTGTAAATCAGAGAGAGGGAGAGATATGCGGAATAAATTTCTAAAGGGGACGAGCATCCTGGCGGTTGCCGGTGCGTTGTCATCGGTGGTTTTTCCAGGCATTGCCAGCGCGCAGGCGCAGGCGCAGGCGCAGGCGCAGGCGCAGGCGCAGGCACAGGCACAGGCACAGGCGCAGGCGCAGGCACAGGCACAGGCACAGTCGCAGGCGCCGGCCGGAGACGATCAACCGGTAGAGGTCGTCGTTACAGGTATTCGCGGAAGTCTCTCCGCTGCCGCCCGTAACAAGCGCCAGGCCGTGGTCAGTCTTGATTCTATTACATCTGAAGATTTGGGCAAGTTTCCGGACGGTAACGTAGCGGAATCCTTGCAGCGTATCCCGGGCGTGTCCATCGACCGCAGCCTGGGCGAGGGCTCGAGTGTAACTGTCCGCGGTTTCGGTCCGCAATTTAATAATGTCCTCCTGAACGGTCGCAGCATTGCAAACGACGGCGGTGGTCGCGGCTTTGGCTTTGACAATATAGCCGCCGAATTGATCAGCGGCGCCGATGTTTACAAGACCTCGCGGGCGTCTATCCCTGAAGGCGGTATCGGTTCAACCATCAATCTGAAGACGCCGCGCCCGCTCGATATCGGCGTTACGAAGGGTGTCGTCAGTCTTAAGGCGCACAACGAAAGCCTCAGCGGCAAGACGACGCCCAGCGCCTTTGCGCTCTACAGCACCACCTTTGATGACGGCAAGATGGGCTTGATGGTGTCCGCCTCCTACCAGTTGCGCGACGCACGCGAAGATTCGTTCAATGTCAGCGGATATGTTCCCAATGACTCGATCGGAACCCAGGCGGGGCAAACCAACGGTTATGGTCCCAACCTCGATCCGAACGTTCGCCTATTCACCAATGTTCGCTTTCCCCGCAACTATAACCTCAATCTGAGTGAACAGCGCCAAGAGCGGACGGGTTTTACGGCCACCTATCAGTACCGCCCCAGTGAGGATCTCACCTTCACCGCAGATGCCCTTTTCAGCCGCTACAACATCAAGCGGACGGTTGCCACGGGCGCCTTCTTCTTCCTTGAAGACCAGGTTCGCACAGCCGCTATTGACGCTAATCGTGATGTGGTCGAGCAGACCGAGAACGGCCAGTGGGACATGGTCATGCAGGCCTACCCCCGTAAATCCGACACAACGGCCTTTGGTGTAAACCTGGATTGGCGACCCAACGACAAGTTGACTGTTGTTGGTGATCTATCGACCTCCAAGGCGAGCAACACGGGCGGGTCCGGCTCCTACTATGTTGTCGTCGGCATCCCGACCAATGTTAGCTGGAAGCAGCCGGCGGACGGCAGCCTGCCGCAACTTGAGGTTCTGGGCGCCAGCATCTCGGACCCAAGCAATGCCCGTGCGCACTACGCCACGCGCGGCGGCAGCAACACCTCGACCTCAGTTGACGAAGGGCGGCTTGATGCAACCTACGTCGTTGACCGCGGTGTGTTCAGTTCCGTCCTGTTTGGCGTGGCGTTCAACAATACGCGCAAGGACAACGAGTCCTACGGCATCGGTGACGCCTATTGTACCTATTGTGGCTATCCGGTTGTCTTGCCGGGACGTTTCCTCACCCCTCTCGACCTAGGCAGCGATTTCCTCGGCGGTGGCCTTGGCGCCAATGCGCCTTTGAAATTCTTCTCCTTCGATGGTTTGAAGTTGCTGGACTATCTGGGTTCGCCGGAAGCCTTGGCGCAGCTGGACACCTACTACGGTCGCGCGCCGGGCTCGGTGGCGGCTCAGCTTCAGGCGAACGGTGGCTACACGCTTAAGCGTCAGCCCAGTTCCTACTGGGTCGAGGAGAATACCTCTTCAGCCTATATCGAGGCCAACTTTGCCGGTGAGGCAGCGGATATGCCCTGGTCCCTCAATGTGGGTGGTCGCTATATCAGCACGAAGGTGCGCGCGGCGGGATCGGATCGGCAGCTTGTCGATATCAATTGGATATCATTAGGCAACCAGACACCTGTCTACGCCAGTGCTACGCCCGTTGAGCGCACGGTTGAGGCCAATTACAGCAAATTCCTGCCGAGCCTCAATTTCAAACTCAACATAACGTCGCATCTGCTGGCCCGTTTCGGCGCTTCGGAAACCCTCACGCGCCCAAGCCCCAGCGACATGCGTCCGAACACCTCGATCGACGATGCCCGTCAGGGAAACATGCTCGCCAGCGGTGGCAATCCGGCGCTGAAGCCATACCTGTCCAAGAATCTGGATTTGTCGCTTGAATGGTACCCGAAGAAAAACTTCAATATGGCCGTGGCACTCTTCAGCAAGGATGTCACCGACTTTATCGATTACGGCGTCGCGTTGGAAGCCTTCACCATCACCAATGCCCAGCGCCTGGATACGACGAGCGTCATTAATGGCAATACCCACCTCGCCGACCCGGCCTTTACGGCAACGACCGCCAGCTTCCTGACACGCCGGCCGCGTAACCTGGCCAATACTCGCGCCGAAGGTGTGGAATTGGCGGGGACCTACACGTTCGACTTCTTGCCAGGTTGGTGGAGCGGCTTTGGTGTGACCGCGAACGCGACCTTGGTTGACAGCAACGCCAAGGTATCGAGCGCGTCACAAGTCGCCGGGCGTACCTTTGCCCTGCCGGGCCTGGGTAATTCGTATAACCTGATCGGTTTCTACGAGAAAGGCCCGATCTCGGTGCGGCTGGCCTATAACAAACGGGATCGCTTCCTGTCCAGCCTGAGCGGCGATGGCTCGGGCGGGCCGGTCTTCACCCAGGGGTACGAGCAATTTGACATGCGCGCTTCCTACCAGATCAACGACCGCGTCGACGTCTTTGTCGAAGGCACGAACCTGACCAAAGAGCACCTTATCCAGAAGGGATATTATGATGCGGAGCTTCTGGGCGACAACCTGGATGGCGCCTTCTACAATGTTGGTGTCCGCATGACCTTCTAATGTCGTTCATCTACTTCTCCTCCCAGTGACGACTGTACGCGCGGTGCCCCTCCAAAGGGTGCCGCGCTTTTTTTGAGGGAAGGCCATCTAAGCCGCTTGATTTCGCGAAATTTCTGAGTTTGGCATTTCTATCATAAGCTAGGTCTGTTACGAGTCACGGTCCGGCTGTATGCTGGAGATTGCAGGATTTATAGGCACGACATATGCGAGCAAGGCTGACCCCAACAAATCTGACACAGTCTATTGTTCAAGACCTGGGTGTGGAGATTGTCACCGGGAAATACCGCGACCAGGTCTTCCCGAAAGAGGTTGAACTTTCGCAGCGATATAACGCGGCACGGACGGTAACGCGCGAAGCGGTCAAGATGCTGACGTCGAAAGGGCTCCTATCGGCGCGCCCGCGTCAGGGCACCCGTGTCGAACCAGAAGACCACTGGAATCTTCTCGACCCGGAAGTTTTGCGCTGGCTTCTCGAACGGAATTTTTCTTTGGGCCTGCTGATAGAGTTTACGCAGATTCGGTTAAGCGTCGAACCCGGTGCTGCGGCCCTGGCGGCCAAGGTGGCAACGGGCGAGCAACGGGCGGCGATCAATAGCGCCATCGGCCGAATGTTCGCGGCGGAGCGGGGCGAAGATGATGCCCTGACGTCGGATATCGACTTCCATGTCGCCGTCCTCCAGGCCAGCGGCAATCGCTTCTACCGTCAGATGCGCGAAATGATCGAAACCGCTTTGCGTTTCAGCATCAGAAAAACCAATGATTTTAAAGGCGTGCGCCTTGCCAGTGTCGTCGACCACAAACGCGTCGCCGACGCCATCCTGGCCGGCGACAGCGCCGAGGCCGAAACCCGGATGCGGGATCTAATTCAAGGCGCCCTGGACTTGATGAATAAGGTCCAAGCCGATCAAAATCCTCAGCGCTAGGTAACATTGCCTCATAAAGCCGCGCGCCCGATACGAGCCATGGCCAGGCTAAATCGCTTTCACTAAGCCGATAACGCCCGCATCGAGCGGTGCTTAACTGTGCCTTCAGTTCAGGTGCGCGCCACGCGCAGACCGGCACCGATTATACCGTCATGCCTTCATCTTATCCGTCCCGATCCGGTCCTTCTCTGACGCCCGTGTCGCATTTGTGATTGACAAGGCGTGGAGACGTCGGCACATATATATGTAATATAAGTATTAGTATTTGATTGCCGCCCTATGACCAATTATGTTCGATATGTGTCGCGATGGCGGCCCGCTTAAGCCGCGTGGTGCCATGCGTCCAATTCCACCAAACCCGTCTCTACAAGGCGTAAAAAATGACCGTTGAACTTGCTCCCGTGTCTGTTCCTGATTTCGGGCTGCCGCTCGCTAGACCGTCCGTTCCGGTAGAGACGTACGATTCTCGGTGTCGGGATGCCTATGCTCGGGCGGCGTGCGACTGGGTCGCGGTCTACGCGGACCGCGAACACTTTTCCAATATTGCCTATCTGTGCGATTTCGAACCGCGGTTTGAAGAAGCGCTTCTAATCTTGGGGCCAAATGATTGTCGCGTGATCATCACCGGCAACGAATGTGTTTCGTTCGCGCAAGCCGTTACGCGCCTTTCGACTTTTGACGTGAAGCTTTGCCAGGCGATGAGCCTGCCGGGCCAGGACCGAAGCCAAGCGCCAAGTCTGACGGCCGTGTTGCAAGACATCGGTGTCCGGCCCGGACACAGTATAGGGCTTGTCGGGTGGAAGCCGCCTGCCACTGAGGCCGGGGAAGATGCGGGCTTTTTCTTCCCGTCCGTCTATGTCGATGCCTTGCGCCACATAGCGGGGGACGCCTCGGCTGTTATTGACCGAACCGATGTCCTGATGCATCCGGAACGGGGGCTGCGGGCGACCGTAGACGCCGACCAGATCGCCGCCTTCGAGTGGGCGGCCTCCCGGGCGACGGCGGCGGTTTGGCGAATAGTGACGAATGTCAGGGAGGGCGATAGCGAATTAGAGGCCGCCGCACGCATGGCCTATGCGGGTGAGCCGCTCAGCGCCCATGTCATGCTGGCTTCGAACAACGCGTCCGGGCCGGTGGTTGGGTTGCGTAGTCCCACGGCGCGTCGGCTATCGCGAGGGGATGGGGTGACCACGGCCGTCGGCTATTGGGGCGGCTTGTCTGCCCGCGCCGGCTTGATCAGCGAGGGGGACGATGCGTTCCTGAAGACAGCCTCAGCCTATTTCAAGGGATTGGTCGCATGGTATGCGGCGGTGGATGTCGGCGTCGCCGGACGCGACGTATTTTCAAAGGTCAGCGACACCCTGGCGCAGGGGGGCTTGGCCTCCATGCTTAATCCGGGCCACCTGTGTGGTCACGAGGAATGGATCAATACCCCTATTCGACCGACGGGGGATTACCGTCTGAGGTCTGGAATGGTTTTTCAGGTCGATATCATCCCGACACCAATGCCGTTGGGGTGGGCTTTGAACTGTGAAGATCCGGTCGTTCTGGCAGATGCTGGCCTTCGGGCCGACATCGGCGCCCGCCATCCCGAGGTTATGAGCCGTATAGATGCCCGGCGGGCCTTCATGGCCCAGGCTCTCGGCATAGACTTAAGCCCGGCTATTCTCCCCCTTGGCTCGACGCCCGGATGCCTGCCGCCGTTCTGGCTAAAATCCGGACATCTGCTGGTGAATGCATAGGGGAGGGGCTGTGGGCGCGCGTATTCAACCGAAAGACCTTGTCGTCGGTCTGCTGTGCTCGGTCTTGACCTGGCTCTGGCTGCCGGAGGTTAGCCAGGCCGCCACCCGCGATGTGACAATTACCCGGGATGACTGGGGTATTGCGCACATCCATGGCAAGACCGATGCCGATGCTGTCTTTGGCATGATGTACGCGCAGGCCGAGGACGATTTCGGACGCATCGAGCGAAATTACCTTCAGGCGCTGGGGCGCACCGCCGAAGTGGACGGAGAGGCCGGAATCTGGACCGATCTACGTCAGCGCATGTTCATAGACCCGGTGGCGCTACAGGCTGAATATAAGCGCAGCCCCGCCTGGCTGCGCGCGCTTATGGAGGCCTGGGCCGATGGCCTAAACACCTATCTGGCTAAGCATCCGGAGGTCCACCCGAAAGTCCTGACGCATTTCGAGCCCTGGATGGCCCTCAGTTTCTCCGAGGGCAGCATTGGCGGCGATATCGAACAGATTCCGCTGAGCCGGCTGCAAAGCTTCTACGAGGGAACGCAACTGGCCTTATCGGATATGGAGCGCGGCATTGCCTATCATGAGCCTACCGGATCGAATGGTATCGCGCTGGCCCCATCGCGGACACGCGACGGTCATGCGCTTTTGCTGATAAACCCTCATACAAGCTTCTTCTTCCGCGCGGAACAGCAGGTGACCAGCGATGAGGGGCTGAACGTCTATGGCGCGGCGACCTGGGGGCAGTTTTTTATCTATCAGGGGTTCAATGCATCGGCGGGATGGATGCACACCTCAAGTGGTGTTGATGCGATTGATGAGTTTGCCGAAACCGTCAAGGCTTTGCCGAGTGGGCGCTGGGCGTATCTGGATGGAAAGCGCTGGCGTCCCATGGAGCGGTGCCAGATTACGATCAAATACCGTCTTGCGTCCGGCAAGCAGGCGGATCGCGCCTTTACCGTCTATAAGACCGTGAATGGTCCCATTATGGGGGCCATGGACGGCAAGTGGATAGCGGTGGGGCTCATGAATCGTCCCCTTGAAGCGCTCCAGCAGTCCTTTTTGCGTACCAAGGCAACCGATCTTGACGGCTTTTTAGACGTCGCCAAACTTCGAGCCAACTCGTCCAACGACACCATCTTTGCTGACCGGAAGGGCGAAATCGCCTACCTACACCCTCAGTTTGTACCCGTCCGAGACGATCGCTTTGATTACACGAGGCCCGTTGACGGGAGCGACGCGGCGACGCACTGGAAAGGCCTTCATGCCATTGAGACCCTGCCGCATGTCTATAGCCCGAAAAGTGGCTACGTGTTCAACACGAATAACTGGCCGTGGACGGCGGCCGGTAGCGACAGCCCGCGCGCCAAAGACTATCCGCGATATATGGACCAGGCGGGCGAAAATCCTCGAGGTCTACATGTGGTGAAATTGCTTCAAAACGCGGATAAGGTGCCACTTGAGGGGTTACGGGATATGGCCTACGATTCGTGGTTGCCAACCTTTGACAGGCTGTTGCCCAGTCTCGATAGCGCTTTTGACGCTTTGGCGACGACCGACCCGCGCCGTGCCCGGCTGGCGGCGCCCATAAAGTTGCTCTCCGATTGGGAACGGCGGTGGAGTAGCGGCTCGCAGGCCACCTCCCTGGCTGTTTTTTGGGGCGAGGCGCTATGGCGCCGGGCAGCCGCGCCGGCGGCTACGTCCCGCATCAGCGTTTGGGATTACATGGAGCAGCGCAGTTCACCCGAAGACCGGCTGGACGCCCTATCGGACGCTGTTGCCAAGCTGGAAACGGATTTTGGCACGTGGCGTGTCGCTTGGGGCGATATCAACCGCTTCCAGCGCAATGACGGTGAGATCGAACAAACTTTTGATGATACCAAGCCGAGCTATCCGGTGCCGTTTACCTCTAACCAGTGGGGGGCGCTCGCCTCCTTCGGCGCCAAGGCTTATCCCGGTACCCGCCGTTACTACGGCACGTCGGGGAATAGCTTTGTCGCAGTCGTGGAATTTGGGCCCCATATCCGCGCCTACGCGATCAGCATCGGCGGTGAAAGCGGGCATCCCGACTCTGTTCATTTCTCCGATCAGGTTGAGCGGTATGTGGCGGGTAACCTGCGTCCGATCTATTTTTATGCGGATGAGCTTAAAGGGCATGTGGAGAAAGTCTATTCGCCATAGGCGAAGTAGGCTAGTTGTGGCCATAAATAATATAAATAATGTCGGTGCGGGGCGTATTGGGCGGAAAAAGCGGACAATGTAATATAGTATATATTTTAAATTATTTACCGAGCGAGCGTCTGAAATTATATAAATTTGCGGTTCATAGTTTCCAGAAGGTGAAATCCTATAATTTATAGGAGCTCTTAATGCTGTAAGTGTCTTGTGGATTAATATATTTATGATTTATATATTTGAAATTGAACCGTGATTTTTTGTCATTAGTGCGATTTCATATTTATTTTCAGTTACTTTTTTAAATTTTACTATATCGTTTCGGATTTTAAAAATTGCCGTGGCCTTATGAACGCAAGGCTTCATTTATAATACATATATTGACGTTTGACCCGCCGCATAATATTTGTTGATGGGCCGGACCGTGAACAACGGGTGGAATAAAATGCGAGTTTTTTATGCTGAACTATAAGCGAAGTGCTGTTGCGGCGGAGGCTGACATGGAGCGATTACAGGCCACACACCGGACAAAAATCTTCCGGATCGAAACCTTTCCGGTGCCCCCGCGCTGGATGTTTGTGCGGGTTGAAACGGATGACGGTCTCGTCGGATGGGGAGAGGCCAGCCTGGAGGGGCATACCGAGGCCGTCGTCGGGGCCTATGCGGCCTTGCAGGACCGCTTTCTGGGCTTCGATGCCGACCGTATTGAGGATGTGTGGCAGACGGCCTACCGTCTCGGCTTTTATCGCGGGGGTCCGGTGTTGATGTCGGCCCTGTCGGGCCTGGATCAGGCCCTTTGGGATATAAAGGGAAAGCGGCTGGGCGTGCCCGTGCATCAGCTCCTTGGTGGGCAGGTGCGCGACCGGGTCGCGGTCTACGCCTGGGTCGGTGGTGACCGTCCGTCAGACGTCCTTGATGCGGCACGCGTGCGCATGGAGCAGGGATTTAAATCGGTCAAGATGAATGCAACCGAAGATGCCGCGTGGCTCGACAGTCCGCGCTCTCTTGACGGGGTTGCGAAACGACTCGCTGACGTCCAGTCCTTGGGTCTGGACGCGGGTCTGGATTTCCACGGACGGCTCCATAAGCCCATGGCCAAGCAATTGGCGATGATCCTGGAGCCCCTGCGCCCCCTGTTCATCGAAGAGCCGCTGTTGAGCGAGCATCCGGAGGCGATTCGGCAATTGTCGGCCCTGACGCGTATCCCCATCGCCATGGGCGAACGGCTCTATTCGCGCTGGGATATCAAACCCTTTTTGGAAGCGGCAAGCATCGATATTCTTCAACCCGATGTCAGCCATGCCGGAGGTATTTCCGAGGTCAGGCGCATGGCCGCCATGGCTGAGGCCTATGATGTGGCTCTGGCCCCTCACTGCCCGCTGGGGCCAATCGCGTTGGCGGCCTGCATGCAAATTGGCCTGGCGACGCCCAATTTCGCCATCCAGGAAATGTCGCTTGGTATTCACTACAATACCGATGGCCACGACCTTTTGGCGTATCTGAAAAATCCTGAGATTTTCGATATCAAGGACGGTATGGTCGAAGCGATTTCGGGCCCAGGGCTTGGCGTTGTTGTTGATGAAGAGAAGGTCCGTGAGCTTAGCCGAGACTGTCCGCCCTGGCGCAATCCTGCCTGGCGAGGCCCCGATGGCTATGTGCGGGAATGGTGAAGATTATGCGATTTGCAGATAAGACGGCCATTGTGACGGGTGCGCTTGGCGGCATCGGACTGGCGTGCGCGCAGCGTTTATCGGCCGAAGGCGCCAGCCTAATTCTGGTCGACAGGCTGGGTGAGGGCGCGGAGACCATCGCTGAGGAATTGCGCACCCTGGGGGCGCCCAAAGTCGTTTTCACGCGCTGCGATGTTGCGGTGGAGGACGATGTGGTGGCGGCATGCAAACTGGCCGTTGACCAGACCGGGCGTCTTGACGTCCTGATCAATGTCGCCGGCATGATGATCTATAAGTCGATCGCGGAACTGACAGCGGCGGATTGGCATGAGCTATTGGGTGTAAACCTGGTGGGTGCCGCCCTTTTCACGCGCGAGGCGTTCCGCCTGATGTCGCCGGGTGGGGCTATTGTGAATGTGTCGAGCATCCACGCCGTCCAGACCTCGCCGCTCGTGGCGCCCTATGCGGCAGCGAAGGCGGCGCTTGCGTCTTTGACGCGATCCAGTTCCATTGAAGGCGCATCGCTGGGCCTCCGCGTCAATGCCATACTACCGGGGGCCATCGATACGCCTATGTTGTGGGCGAGTCCAAATCTCAAATCCGGCGCGGAAGTGTTGGAGGAGGGCGATGTCGGCAACCCTCACGATATTGCTCATGCCGCCGCCTTTCTGGCGAGCGACGAGGCGGCCTTTATCACCGGGGCCAGCCTGAATGTAGACGGCGGTCGATTGGCGAAGCTGTGACACCCTCTGTCCTTTTCGGGCGTCTGGCCGATGGTCAGGCAGTCCACAGTCTGACCTTGGCGGCGCCCGGCGGATTGCATCTGGACGTCATGACCTATGGTGCGACGATACGCAGCCTTAAAACCCCTTCGCCCATGGGGGCCGTCGAGACCCTAATCGGCTTTGAAGACCTGGCGGATTACGAGTCTGACAAGACCTACCAGGCCTGCATCGTCGGACGGACGGTGAACCGCCTGCGAAATGCTGCCTTCAGGCAAGAGGGCCGGGTGTGGCAGGTCACGCCCAACGAAGGGCCGAACCATCTGCATGGTGGCGCGTGTGGTCTTAGCCGCCGAATCTGGCAGGCAGACGCCCGGTCTTCAGAAGAGGCACCCGTGGTATTGCGATACGTGTCGCCGGCGGGGGAAGAGGGGTATCCGGGCAACCTGGCTGTCGAGGTGACCTTATCTCTGCCATCGCCAATGACCTTGCAGATCGACTACAGGGCCGTGGTCGATGCGCCATGTCCCATCGATTTGACCCATCATCTCTATTTTAATCTCGACCAGGCCAAGGGTGGCGACATTTCGAACCACCTTCTGGGTATCGGGGGTGATGAGGTTCTTGAGGTCGATGACGCGTGTCTGGCGACCGGCTTGCGGTTGCCGGTCGGGGACACGCTCTTTGATCTTCGTCAACCGACAGCCCTATCGGCTGTGCTGGCGCAGCAGCACCCGCAATTGACACATATCGGCCTGAACCAGAGCTGGGTTTTGAAAGGGGGCGGCGCGCCCGCCGCCACCCTGTACGGGCCGAAAACGGATCTCGAACTGGCACTTCACACCGACCAGCCCTGTCTGCAAGCCTATACGGGACTGCCGCGCGATGTCGCTGCGCACGGGGCGATCGCGCTCGAACCACAAGGCTTTATCGATGCGGTAAACCAGCCGGCATTTCCGAGCTCCTGGCTCGCACCCGGCCAAATCTATCACCGCACCAGCCAATATAGATTTCAACATCGCGCTTAGGCTTGACGGGCACTGAACACGTCGGCGGACCGCCCTCCACATTTGGTGTTGGAGGGCGTCCGCTTTTGTGAGCTACCGCTTTCCGGTGAGACTGGCTTCAATCTCTTCCAGGGTCCTGCCCTTGGTTTCCGGAACGAACAGGGCGATAAAGATCACGCCCAGCAGACAGAAGGCACCGTAACACCAGAAGGTTCCCGCCGCACCGAGCAGCTTGTTCAGGATGGGGAAGGTGTAGGTGACCGCAAAGCAGGCAATCCAAAGCGCGGATACGGCAATCGACATCGCCAGACCCCGGATGCGGTTGGGGAAAATTTCCGACAGCAGCACCCAAGTGATGGGGGCGAGAGAGGTCGCATAGGCGGCGATCACCGCAAGGGTGAGCCCCAGGATGAGCGGCCCCTTTATCCCCAGGAAGAAGGCGACACCGAGCAGGCCGTGTATCACGGTAATGATTGCCGTGCCCCATAGCATGAGCGCCCGGCGTCCGAGCCGGTCCACCGTAAAGGTCGCGACCAGGGTGAACAGCAGATTGATAGCGCCGGTAATCACGATGTTGAACATCACGCCGCTGAGGTCGTAGCCGGCACCGCGATAAATCTCTTCAGCATAGTTGAAGATGACATTGGTGCCGCTCCACTGCTGTAACACCGCCAGGCCAATCCCCATCAAAACCAGACCGAAGACCAGTGGCTTGAAAAGGTCTCGCCAGGCGCCTTTTTCCGATCGCTCACGCGCAAGCATGTTGTCCACATCGCGTATTTCGTCCTCGGCATAGGCCGCACCGCCGATACGCGTCAGAACAGCCTTGGCTTTCTCAGTCTGGCCCTTTTTTACCAGCCAGCGCGGGCTTTCCGGCACCAGGAAGGCGCAAAAGAAAAAGGTCAGGGAGGGGACGGCAACCGCCGTGAACATCCAGCGCCAGCCGTATTGTCCTTGCCAGGAGTCGCGGATCGTATCCGCTGTCGCGCCATCGGCAATATGACCGGCAATCAACAGATTGACGACCTGGGCGGCCAGTATGCCCACGACCACGGTGAGCTGATTGAGCGTGACCAGCCGTCCGCGCCACTGCGCAGGCGCGATCTCGGCGATGTAGGTGGGAGACACATTGGATGCGATGCCGATGGCGACGCCCCCCAGAATGCGCCAGAGAATGAAAGTATCAAATGAATGCGCCCAGCCTGTCGCCACGGATGACACGCCGAACAGGGAGGCCGCAGCGATCAGAAGCTTCTTGCGGCCCAGGCCGTCGCTAAAGATGCCAGAGCAGATGGAGCCGATCAGGCAGCCCAACAGAGCGCAGCTGTTGGCCCATCCAATTTGCGCCTCGGACGTCAGGCCGAAATAGGGTTCATAAAAGGGCTTAGCGCCGCCGATAACTACCCAGTCGTAACCAAACAAGAGGCCGCCGAGTGCTGCAATCGAAGAGATCATCCAGACGTAGCCCAGATTGAACTTATAAGGCGATGTTGCGCCAACGGCGCGATCGTCCTTGGACACTATGTGCATATGCGCTGTAATCCCTGCAGAAGTTATTTATAAGTGGCCGCCGTCAGTGGTATGATGCGGCCTGCGCCATCCACCTTAGGGTCGATGCGCTGTAACGTCAATATATAATACATATATAGCTGTTGCCGCGCGCGCCGTTTAAGGCAAGGCTGCGAAACCGGATCACAATCTATTGTGATTTCCATTGTGAATGAAAGACCTTCATTTTCCGCGCCGACAGCTATTGACCCGTCATTTCACCTCTGCAATAGGTATATGTAATATAAATGGGAGGATGCTATGGGTGTTTCGGTTATAAGCAGGCGAGCCACATGCCTCGGGCTCATGGGAGGGCTGGCGGTTGCGACCTTGCCTATGCGTTCAACGGCCAGCGCCGGCTTTGACTCCGTCAGCCGGGTGTTCCGCCTGGATGGCGATGGCGTAACCTATGCGTTCGGAATCGATAGCGCCGGTCAGGTGCAATCCCTGCACTGGGGTGGGGC
The DNA here is from genome assembly GCF_000495815.1 of Asticcacaulis sp. AC466. Lineage (GTDB taxonomy): Bacteria > Pseudomonadota > Alphaproteobacteria > Caulobacterales > Caulobacteraceae > Asticcacaulis. Next base: position 92,655 of record NZ_AWGE01000005.1, read on the forward strand.
GCTGGCTCTGGACGACCAGATCGGCGCTGCGCCCAAGCCTTCGGACTATTCGGGATTTGATCGTGCCAACTCCATCACGCCTCTTGAGTTCGTCGCTTTCGGCGGCGGTCTGGTGGTCGAGCCGTCGCTTAAGGTCGCGTTCCCCAACGGGGTGCGCGATCTGGTCCTGAAATACCTGGATCATAGCATAACGTCCGACGGGATCACGCTGCGGATGAAGGACATAACGGCTGAGGTCTATGTCCAGCTTAGATACGGTATGGATAAGGCCACGGGTATTTTGTCGCGATCCGCTGTCGTGGAAAACAAGACCAAGGATTGGATACGGGTTGACCAGATGGCGGCCGCCACGCTCAACCTGCCGTTCGGCGAAGACTACGAACTCAATTACCTCACGGGTCGCTGGGCGGCGGAATGGAGCTTGCAAAAGCGCCCGCTCGAAGCTGGCACGACTGTGCTGGAAAGCCGGTTGGGCATGACCGGCTCACAGAATAACCCCTGGCTGGCCGTCACCCGTCAGGGGCTGACGGATGAAGACAGCGGGCCCGTATGGTTTGGTGCGCTGGCCTGGAGCGGTTCATGGCGCATCACGGTCGAAAAGGACATTGTCGGGCATCCCCGAATTACGGCGGGGTACAATCCGTTCGATTTTGCCTACCGCCTGAAACCCGGCGAACGCCTCGAAACACCTGTCTTCTACGCCGGCTTCAGCAATGGCGGCATGGGGGGGGCGTCGCGCCGCATGCACCGCTTTCAACGGACGGTTATCCTGCCGGGCGCGCCCGAACCCAAATTGCGCCCTGTACTTTATAATTCCTGGGAGGCAACGGAATTTGCCGTCAATGAGGCGGGTCAAATCGCCTTGGCCGAGAAGGCCGCGACCCTGGGGGTCGAACGTTTCGTCATGGATGACGGCTGGTTCGGCCAGCGAAATAATGATCATGCGGGTCTCGGCGACTGGACCGTCAACCGGGACAAATTTCCCAATGGTTTGTCGCCCCTGATCAGCCGTGTTCGCGCATTGGGTATGGAGTTCGGCCTTTGGGTGGAACCCGAAATGGTCAATCCGGACAGCCAGCTATACCGCGCTCATCCGGACTGGGTGATCAATTTCAAAGGGCGTCCGCGTACAGAAGGCCGCAATCAACTGGTTCTCAACCTGGCGCGCAGCGACGTGCGGGACTATGTGCTGAAATCGCTTGATCTGCTTTTGCGAGACAATGATATCGCATTTTTGAAATGGGATCATAATCGAAGCTGGTCGGAGCCCGGCTGGCCGGAACGCGCGCCCGAGGATCAGCAAAAGCTTTACGTCGACTATACCAAAAACCTCTATTGGATACTGGCTGAACTGCGCAGCCGTCATCCGAAGCTGGAAATCGAGTCGTGCGCCGGTGGGGGCGGTCGGGTCGATCTGGGGATCATGCATTTGACCGACCAGATCTGGCCGACGGACAACACCGATCCGTTTGACCGCTTGAAAATCCAGGACGGCTTCTCGCACGCCTATATGCCGGGGGTGATGATGGCGTGGGTGACGGCGTCGCCGAACTGGGTCAACAAGCGTTCGACCTCCCTTGAGTACAGGTTCCTGTCGGCCATGCAGGGGTGCCTGGGTATTGGCGACAATCTCAATCACTGGACGGCGGATGACTTTGCAACGGCGAAACGTCTGGTCGCGGAATATAAGTCCATTCGCCAAACCGTGCAGCGGGGCGATCTGTATCGTCTCATTTCTCCGCAGGGCGGCTCCGAACGCTCAGCGACCCTGTCCGTCGCCGAAACGAAACGCCAGGCCGTCCTGTTTTCGTTCCTGCATTCCAGTTCAACCTTCGACGCGACGCCTCTGATCCAGTTGCAAGGCCTGGATCCCCAGGGCCGCTATGCCGTGCGCAGCATCGTCGGTACGGCGGAGGCTGATACGCCCAAGGTGGCGAGCGGATCTTATTGGATGAACCACGGTGTTCGCATCCCCTTGAGAGGGGACTTCCAAGGCGCCGCGCTCGCATTTGAAATCGTCTGATAAAGGAAATTAGAGTTGACTATCCCCTTTGATGCCGCACGGTTCGCCCAATCGCTGAACGGCGCCGTTGCTGAACTGGACCGCGCTGCCGCCTACGGTTTGGCTGTCGCTACAGAGATCGACCGCATTTACTTTGTGGCGCCGGGCGCCCCGAACCGCATCATGCAAGGCCTGCGCTATTGGATCGAAAGCCTGAGTGCGAACATTGAGGTCCGCTGCTACTACCCAGCGGAGTTTATGGCGATGAACCCGCCGCGCCTGGACGAACGCACGCTTGTCATTATGGCTTCGAAGTCTGGAAAGACGATGGAATCCGTAGCGGCGGCCAAATTTTTGCAAGACAGGCCGTGTCGCAAGCTGGTGATTACCCAGGCCGCCGACCGCCCCATCGCGCAATATATCGACACGCAATTTCTGCTCGGTGAGACGCATGAACCCTTCTATGGCGTGTTCATGATCTTGCAGGCGCTTATCGGGGGCATCTTGGCCGGCAAGGACGCCTGGCCACACTTGCCTGCGCTGCTCAGGTCCTTGAAAGCGTTGCCGACCGTGCTTGCCGATACGGTCGCCCAGCAAGACGCCCGCGCCGCCAAGGAGGCGGAAGCCTATAAGGATGACAGGCTTTTGTACCTTCTGGGGGCAGGTCCCGTGTTTACAATGACCTATTATGTCGGGGTCTGCATCCTTCAGGAAAGTCAGTGGATGCACTGTATTCCAGTGGAAGCCGCTGAACTATTCCACGGACCTTTCGAGGCCATAGATGAAACCGTTCCGGTTGTTCTCATGCTGGGAGAGGACGTAAGCCGGCCGATCATCGAACGGGCACTGGCATTTTGCCAGAGATACACGCCTCGAACGATCGTATACGATTCGCGTGATCTGGCCATGCCGGGTATCGATCCGGTCATCCGCCCAATGGTGGCGCCCTATGTTGTGGGCATTGCGGTCGAACGCATCGCCGCGCATTTGGCGGAATTGCACCAGCAGCCCCTGAGCACGACACGATATATGGGCAAGGTGCCCTATTGAATGCCACAACATTGAAAAGACTGGGTCGACCTGTAATCCTTTTTTCAAAAAAGGGCTTCGCCGAATAAGCTCCTGTCTTGAGCCTGTAGCCGCCGTTCTATTTTTTTTCGGCGCCTTCGACTTCCTCTTGCCGACTTTAAGCCGCTTCCAAATCTGTCGTCAGTCGAAGACCTGCGCGGCATCGTCGGGGCGCATCTTGTCGCGGCTGATACGCAGGCCAACATAGACGGCAGCCGTAAAGATCATTCCGGTCAGGGACGACAGGCTATCGCCAAGGCTCGTGATCAAGGTGTCGGTGAGGCCGCCGGGCATCGGCAAAGCGCTGCCAAGGTTTGCGCCCAGCACCTCAAGCAGCTTGTCGAACAGGTTTGAGGCGATGCCGTTGACGAGAGTCAGGCCGAACAGTGTCCAGCGATGGCCGCGCGTCAGGACGAACGAGCGTTTGACGCTTCCCCACAGACCCAGTCCCTGTTCGCTGACATAGGCAGGTATAGCGACGTATGCCGCCATCAGGAACATGAAGCAGGGAAAGACCAGCAGCAGAAAGGCGAATCCGGCGACAACACCGGTCATAAGCAGAATCAAGACCAGCGGAAGGGCGTTAAAAGCTGCGTGCCCCAACACCGTAGGCAGCGATACGGATTTGCCCACGGCGCGCAGGATAGCGATTTCGGTGATGGCTGACAGATTGATCATATAAAGTAAGAGACTGACCAGACCGCTTCCTACCAACCAGATCTGGGGCGATCCGGACACGCGGTCCCATTTTTCCCACCAACTGCCGGGTTGCACCTCTAGGCCCGCATACAGGCCGTAATTGATCGCCAGCGTCGGTAGCACGGTCAAAATCAACCCCAGGATGAGAAATAGGGCGAAATTGTCGCTGATCAACCGGAAGAAACGGCTGTAGGCCGAACCGAAAGAGAAGGGCATGGCGATCCTGTTTTAGCGTGTCGGTTTAGCCTATGACCGTATATGGGTTCTGCCAAGACCTATTTTGTCTTGCGCAATGGTGCTGTAGAGGCCCGCAGGACAACATCGTGCTGCAGAACGACATGGGGCGCCGGGGTTGGCCATTCGACACTGTCAGGGCCGCTGGTGAGTGGCGACAGGCGGGTAAACAGCAGATCGCCCGCCGCTGCCCCCAGACGCGTGACTGGCTGGCGCACAGTGGTGAGTGACGGCCACAGCATTTCCGAGGTCGGAATGTCGTCGAAGCCCACAACCGAGCAGTCGTCCGGCAGGGTGAGGCCCAATTCATGGGCCACGCTGATCACCGCCGCGGCCATTTCGTCATTCGACGCAAAGATGGCGGTCGGTCGGTCTGCTCGTTCAAGCAGGTTATGCGCGCAAGGTATGGCCGAAAAATATCGGAAGCCGCCCTCTTCGATCAGGCTATCGTCGATCGACAGGCCCGCTTCGCTCATGGCCTGCGCGAATCCTTCCCACCGCAACAGCGTGGCGGAATGCCCGGGCAGGCCCCGAATGAAGCCAATCCGCTTATGCCCGAATGCGATGAGGTGCTGAGTCAACTGATAGGCCGCGCGTTTTTCGTCGATGCGTACCGACGGCAGGTGGCGGGCCTCGGTTACCGGGGCAATCCGGACATAGGGGACGCCTGCCTCGTCGAGTACGCCCAGGACTATCTCATTGTCGGTCAGGGGCGCGGTCAGAACCGCACCGTCAAGCTTCAGGCGGCGCACCAGATCCTTGGTACGCCGTTCGATGTCCGGGCTTTGGTAGTCCAACTCCTCGACGACCAGGTGATAGCCGAAATAGTGGCAGCGGCTGAGCAGGCCGATCTGGATGTCGCTGGTGTAAGCGCCACCGGGATCGCCGTAGAGCTGGGCCACAACATACGATTTGTCAGGTGTTTGGGATCTCATCCCGCGTGCCGATTCGTTGACCTCGAAGCCGAGTTCGGCGACGGCGGCGCGAACCTTGGCACGCATTTCGTTGGAGACGTGGCGTTCATTATTGATGACGCGGGAGACCGTCTTGATCGAAACGCCGGCGCGGCTGGCCACGTCTATAATGGTCGGCTTACGTATATCGCTTGGCGGCATCAGTGCTTTACCGGCGTGAATCTATCGGCGTGCGGCATGGCAAAGTTGTAGGGGCGCGGCGGTGTGGGCATGCAGACGGGTCTCGTGACGGGAGGCTTTGGGGAACGCTAACACGCGGGTGGCAACACGGCAAGCCTGCCTTGGGCGGGAGGGCAGGACGCAGGGATATGATTTTATTGATATTTTTGTATTTGTGTAATATCCGGGGCGAGTGAAGGCCCAGGCCTTGCGCCCGTTGTCAGTATTTCGAGACAGGGTGTGAGACTGATTTATCGACGGATAAAAATTTTTTCCGCGATAATTTTAAGAAAAATATATTTTATATCAACAAGTTATATTGCAATGGTTGCGGATTGACAATCTGACAACCTTGTCAGTTTGTGTTTACATGCGGTTGGCTTGCGCGTACGAAGACAGCGTCACGCATCCGGCGACGAACGGCTGTGAATGTAACGTCTCCCTGTTGCAATCAGTTCTCGCAGGACAATTACGGCCCTCCCGGTTCCCGAGACTTGGAGGGCCATTTTGTTATTTCTGATAAACTCTCACATAGTCGATCTTGAACTGCCAGGGCAGGCTTGAATCGTCCACGCCTGTCTTGCCACCGAAATCGCCGCCCACCGCCAGGTTCAGGATAAGGTTGTGCGCGCGGTCGAAGGGCCAGGTGCCGGTGTTGCCCTTGCCGTCATTGCGGAAATGGAAATAGTACCGACCGTCGATGCCTTCCTTGATCTCATCGGGTGTCCACAAAAGGCTGTAGGTATGCCACTGACCGCATACGGCGGGCATAGCCTTCAGAACCCCTTTTTGGGTACCCTTTACGTGGTTGTACTGTCCGGTATGGATGGTGTGGTAGATAACATCCTTGTCCCAGCCGACATATTCCATGATGTCGATTTCGCCGTCGTCGGGCCATTTCAACCGATCGGTTGCCGGCAGTTGCCAGATTGCCGGCCAGACACCCAAACCGCACGGTAACTGGGCACGCACCTCGACATAGCCGTATTTGTAGGTCTTTTTCGATAGCAGGCGCGCAGACGTATAGTGCTGGCCGCCCCAATCTGATCTGTTCTTAAGGTCTTCCTTACGCGCCTCGATGATGAGGGCGCCATCCTCGACGCGTGAATTTTCCAGGCGGGCATTGGCGTAATATTGCCGTTCGTGGTTCGCCCAGCCGGTCTTGTTGGCCTTGGTGTCGTATCGCCACAGGGCGGGATTGGGCAGGCCCGGGGTATCGAACTCATCGGACCATTTCAGTGTGTAGCCGGCCGGCACGCCGCCGGGTTCATCTATGGCTAGGGAATCCTTCGCGGGCGCCGCGGATGGGTCTGCGCTCGCGGTCAGAGGCAGGATAAGAGCCGTGACGGCCAGACAGGATATACGGGCATGGGACAGCACGGGGCGGGCTCCTTAAAAAGCGTTTCCAATCGTTTCGCGGGCGCCTTTGCGGCTTATGGTGTGAGGCTAGCAGACTGGTCCGGCCTAGGCAAACCAGACAACGATGGCGCCGGTTAAGATAAGCAGGGCGACAGACAGGATGCGGTAGTTCTGATACCATTTCACTGTCCTGAGATGGGCGGTTTCGGTTTTCCAGACATCTTTGGCGAACATCAGTTGGCTGACGGTCGCGGGGTCCGGAGCGGGGCGGAACAGGCTACCTATCAGCAGGGCGGCGCCGGCGATGACGAAAATGACCACGGCGGCGACCAGGAAATGCAACGGAAAGACGTGAAACTGAAAGGCGTCAACGAAGAGAACGAGGCTGGCGGTGGTCCCTACGATTAGGCCGGCGGCCGCGCCGGTCGTATTGACGCGCTTAATGAACAGGCCCGCCAGGAAGACGGCGGCGATTGGGGGGACGAAGTAGCACAGGACCGCCTGGAGATATTTCCAGAGCGTGTCTTGGAAATGGATAATCTGAGGCGTCCATAGAACGGAAATGACCATCAGCGCTACAATGACGATCTTGCCGGTGCGCACCAGTTGCACGTCTGTCATGCCGGGCCGCAGTTTGCGGATGAAGTCCATGGTCAGCAGGGTAGAGGTCGAATTGTAGACGGCAGACAGGTTCGCCAGGATTGAAATCAGGCACGCCGCCAGGATTAGTCCGATGAGGCCGTGCGGCATGACTTCGAAAACGATGTGCGAAAACACCTGATCGGGCTGGGCGAGGTGAGGAAAGAGCAAGACCGCTGCGGCGCCCGGCAGGATGACCAGGAACAGGTTGGTCAGTTTCAGCGCACCGCCCATCAAAGAGCCCCAGCGACCGTGGTCCAGAGACTTAGCGGCCAGAACGCGCTGGACCATGATCTGGTTTGTGCACCAGAAATAAAAGCCGATGAGGGGCACGCCCGTCAGAAGACCCGTCCAGGGCATGTCCTTGTCTGAGGCCGGCATGACCAGCTTCAGATGCGCGGGGTCCAGTTGCGACATAACGTGTGTCCAGCCCCCGGCGGCCTGAAAGGTGAAGAAGGCGATACCGGACGCGGCAACGACCATGACCAGTCCCTGAACACTTTCGACCATGATGACCGCACGCAAGCCCCCGGAGATGAGGAAGGCGCCGGCCAGTAGGGCGAGCAGGGCGCAGACCTGCCACAGCACCCAGTCGGGGAAAAGGATTTGGAACAGGACGGCCCCGGCGAACAATCCACCTGCGGCATCGAGGAAAATACCCAGAACGACAGACAGGGCCGAAACATAGGTGCGCACGAACTTGCCGTAACGCAGCTCCAGGAACTCCGGCACGGTGAAGACCTGGGATTTGATATAGGTCGGGAGCACGAAGGCGCAGAAGATGGTCAGCACGACCGCCGCCATCCATTCGTAATTATAGACCGAAATGCCGTGCGAATAGGCGGCCCCGGTCAGGCCGACCAGGGACGTCGCCGAAATGGTCGAGGCGTAGAGCGCAAAACCGATGCGCGGCCAGGATGCCGAATTGCCGCCAAGGAAGTGTTCGCGCGCCTTCATCTGGCGCCGACGATCCAACAGGCCCATCAGGATCAGGCCGCCGACGTAAAGACCGAACACTCCCAGATCGAGCCAGCTCAGGTTTTGGATCAAAGGCATGTCGGCGTGTTCCCCGTCTTTTTTTCAGGGTATCGGATTTCGCGCGGGGTGCAAGCCGCCTTGCATCGGCCATCTGACCTCCCACATGCACACCATGTCCAAACTCGATAAATTTGGCGCCTTGCCAGACGAACACGTGCCCGACCTGCTGGCGCCAGGGTTGAAGCTTGTTTTCTGTGGCACGGCTCTGGGGCGCGTTTCGGCAGAGCGTTGCGCCTATTACGCCAATCCCGGCAACTTCTTCTGGCGAACCCTGCACAATACCGGACTGACGCCGGGCCAAGTCAGGCCTCAGGACTATGCGCAGGTACTCGATTACGGCATCGGCCTGACCGACCTGTGCAAGGCGCACTATGGCAATGACAACCAATTGCCCGCCGGTGCGCTCGATGCCGAAGCTCTCCGCCAGAAAATTCTGCGCTATCGGCCGGCCATCCTGGCCTTTACCAGCAAGACGGGCGCCAGTGTGTACCTCGGGCGAGCGACCGGTGACATCACACTCGGCTTTCAACCGGAAAAAGTCGGGGATACCCGCATTTATGTCTTGCCTTCGCCGTCAGGTCAGGCCCGTATCTTCTGGAATCAACAGGCCTGGCAGGATCTGGCCGACACCGTGCGCGGTGTGTGACACCCCGGTAGGAGGCCCCATGTCCAAGTATGATTTTGCCGTGATCGCCAGCCCGTTCGCACCGGTGACACCGGGCGAGCTGACCCTGATCGAAACTGTCGGGACACGAGCTGGTGCAATCATACTGGTTATCGAAGGGGCGGATATTGCACCGTCGGTGCAGATGCCATGGACGGCAGAGGAGCGTGAAAGCCTGCTGCGCGCCGGCCTGGGGGAGGCGGGTAGCGGCGTCTTGATTACCTCGGTTCGTGATCATCGCTATCGCCCGGACCTGGCCGCCGCCGCCTTGCGGTCGGCGGTCGAGGCGATTGCCGGGCCGCAAAGCCGGATCCTCAAGGTCGGTGGTGTCGACATCGAAGATTGGGATTATAGTGAGGCGCCCGACTTCTCCGCCGATGCGGAAGACATGCGCGGGGCTTTTTTCAATGAAGGCCCTGAAGCCTTCGAAGGCGAAGTGCCCGACGCCATGGCGGACATACTGATGTCTTTTGATGCTACGCCTGCCTACCTCGCGCTCTACGAGGAACAGGTCTATGTCGAGGCCTATCGCGAGAGCTGGGAAGCTGCGCCCTATCCGGCTACGCTCGTCACCGTGGATGTCATCATCATAGCCTCCGACCGGCTATTGCTGGTCAAACGCGGTGCGATGCCGGGTAGGGGGCAATGGGCCTTGCCTGGCGGCTTCATCGACGTTGACGAAACCCTCATCGAATCGGCCATGCGCGAGCTTCAGGAAGAAACAGGCCTGGACCTGACGGAGGTTGCGTTCGAACTGGTGGCGCGTGAAGTGTTCGATGACCCAAAAAGGTCCTCCCGTGGACGCGTGATCACCCATGCGTTCGTCTTCCGTTTGGACGGTGATCTACCCGTTATTGCGGGCGCGGATGATGCTGAAATCGCGAAATGGTTACCGCTCGTCGAACTGTCGGGCTTGCGCGGCCACTTCTTCGAGGACCACGGCGCCATTCTCGATCATTTCGGTCTGTTCCCACCCGATTGATCGGGCTTTAGTGCCGTGCCATGGTGCCGTTTCATATGAAATGAGGCCGCCATGCTTAACCCTGCACCCCGTCTTGCCCTGTACCTCCTGACCACGCCCCTGGCACTTGTGCTGGCGTTACCGGTGGCGGCTCAGGTCACCGCGCAAACGCCCGACGACCAGTTCAAGGCTATCTACACGGCGGAATGGACCTGGCGCCAATCCCTGCTCGCTAGTGGCGAAGACAATGTCGATACTGGGATTGCGCCCCATCTGCCGGATGTCAGCGCCAAGTCGCAAGGCGAACGGCTGGCCTATTGGCAGGGTATAGAGAGCAAGCTGGCCGCCATCGACCAGACCGCGTTGTCGCGCGAAAACCGGATCAATTTCCAGATCTATAAGGGCCAGATCGACGCATATGTCGCCGAAGGGCGGTTTCGCGAGTATGAGAAACCCGTCAATTCCGACAGCAGCTTCTGGAGCGATCTGGCCTATGTCACCGAGGCCAATTTTCATACGGTTCAGGATTACAGGAACTATCTGAGCCAGTTGAACGACATGCCGCGGTATTTCGACCAGCAGATCGTCAATATGCGGGCCGGGCTTAAGCGCCATTTCACTCCTCCGCAAGTCACCTTGACTGGCCGCGAGGTCTCCGTGCGGACCGTCATCGAGGCTAAACCGCAAGACGGCGTCTTCTACAAACCGTTCCTCACCATGCCGGCGACCATTCCGGCTGACATTCAGGCCGACCTGCGCGCCCAGGCGGTCAAGGCCATCACCGCGTCGGTCGTGCCGGCGCATAAGACCCTCTACGCCTTTCTGACCACCGACTATATCCCGCACGCGCAAACGGCGCTCGGCGCCAGCCAATTGCCGGACGGTGCGGCCTATTATCAGTCCAAGATTCGTGAATACACCACGCTCGATCTGCCGCCCGCGCAAATACACCAGATCGGCCTTGAGCAGATGGCGCTTATCCGTGCGCAGATGCTGGACGTGATGAAGGCCGTGCATTTCGATGGCGACCTGCCGGCGTTTCTGGCCTTCTTACGCACCGATCCGCAATTCTATGCCAAGACGCCTCAGGATCTGCTCGATCGCGCCGCCTGGACGGCTAAACGGTTCGACGGTGTCGCCGGCAAGTGGTTCGGCCGCCTACCGCGCCAACGGTTCGGCATTGTGCCCGTTGCCCCGGAAATCGCCCCTTTTTACACCTCCGGGCGCGGCGGGCCGGGCACCTACTACGTCAATACCTATGATCTGAAATCGCGGCCCCTGTTCCAGCTGACCGCCCTGACCTTGCATGAATCGGCGCCGGGTCATGCTTTCCAGATGCCGTTGGCGCTCGAAAACAAAACCCTGCCGGAATTCCGTCAGAAAACCTACATCTCGGCCTATGGCGAAGGATGGGCGCTTTATTCCGAATATCTGGGCGTTGAGATGGGTATGTATGAAACACCCTATGACCGGTTCGGTTATCTCAGCTACCAGGCCTGGCGGGCGGCCCGACTGGTCGTTGATACTGGCATCCATGCCCAGGGGTGGACGCGCGCCCAGGCCCAGGCCTATCTGCGCGAAAATACCGCCTTGTCCGAGCATGAGATCGAAACCGAGGTCGACCGCTATATTTCCTGGCCGGGCCAGGCCCTAAGCTACTATCTCGGCGAAATGGCGATCCGGGACGCCCGCGCAAAGGCAGAACAGGCCCTGGGCGACCGGTTCAATATTCGCGCCTTTCACGATGCTGTCCTGGAACTCGGCTCGGTCCCCTTGCCTGTTCTGGCGGCACATATCGATGCCTTTATCGCCAATGGCGGTGTCGGGCCCTACCCGGACGAGGAAAAATAATTGCCTCCCGCCGATTATAAAAACGATTGTCTGCAAATCTGGCTCCGACAGCGCCACCGCCCCAGCACCACCATAGATAATCTGCGTTCGTGGTGAGACAGCCGAAATCTGTCGAAGCAGTCGAAGGAGGTGCGGGCCTAGCGGGCGGTAAGCGGCGCGTGGCGACATAATATGTCTGCGGTAACAGGATATTTTATGGATTTGCCCCGAAGCGAACGGATAACTTGACCTTTGGGAGGTCATCGAGGCATCGTTTTTGGTTAACACATTGATATTGTATATCCAAAAAAAACCCTATAGAGGGAAAACCTCTCTCTTTAGGCGATTCCAGTGAGCAGCGCACCAAGACATCCCACAAGTCCGTTCTACAAGATTGCGGTTGATCGATTGATTGAAGCGCGCATAGCCAAGTCATGGAGTCAGTACGACCTGGCGAAGGTATGGAGACGCCATCAGAGTATAGTCGCCAAGGTTGAAACCTATCAACGCAACCTGGAACTGATCGAATTCCTCAATCTATGTACCCTTCTGGATATAGATCCGGTGCCTTTGGTCGCCCAGATTCATAAGCAGATTAAGCTTGACCAGTCGGTTTTGCCGGCGGCTACGGCTACTCCCAAGGGAAACGTCCACCTAAAATAGCGCGGTAGCGCCGCCGTTCTGCCCCCGTAAGTGGCCTCTCTGCGATGACGCGGCGTTTGCCGTCGCGAATATCGGCCCACTTCAGCGTCAGCAGGGCCGGAGCCCTGCAAATGAACCTGAACGTCATCGAGCGATTTTCAATCGCTTCGCTCACCAGAACGGCTTCGAATGCGGCCCACATATCTTTGCCGAGTCGTTGATTGAGATAATCGGTACATGCGTCAGTCCCCACATCCGTGCCATCGGAGGGGAGGCCAAATTCGATCTCGTAAATCACCCAACATATCTTTCAACTGTAAAATACCGGCCGTTAACCTAGCGTTAACCGGCGCCCGCTTTAATTCGATTATCGAATTAGGCGGTAGGCCATACGTCTTTTTCGCGTGACGATTGTGTCCTTGGCCGACCTGACGCTACCGCCGAGCGGTCAGGCCACATCTCTCACCAAAGCGCATTTTGGGCGCACGCGGTTCCGCACGGCCTTCCGTGTGCTTAACGCCTTTGCGTGGTGAGGTTTAACTTCCAAGCCTCGGGGGGCGTTTAGCAATCTTATGGTCATTCCTCGGATAGCTGCCGGCGATAGAGCACCTGCGCCTTATCGCGTAAAAATAGATATTAGCGATGCCGATAGACTCGTGCGTTTCCGCCTTATGGGAAAGGTCCCCGGCTGGGCGTTTGCCCGTCATTTTCTCGAAGCGTCACAGAAACTGAATGGGTCGGGACTATACAATATGCTCGTCGATACGCGCAGGCTCGATACAGCCGCCGACTACCGGGGCTACCGGTTTCTGGCGCGTAGATGTTCACATCTGCTCACCCAGACGTCACCTGCCCGCAAGTTAGCGGTGATCAGCCCCGCCGTCGATGCCCGAGCCCTCGGGGGTATCCTGGCGGAACTGTACCCCGCCAATACCATGAGAACCTTTTCCGCCATCGACGAGGCCTTGGCATGGTTGAGTCCTGACGACCTTGACTGAAGCTGTCTTTTTTATTCTCGGCATGGGTGGCTGGCGGCCTCTTCGCCTTGAAGGCTATGCCCTTGAACCTCTCGCGGAGATGTGACATGCCCTATAGCCGCAAACTGACCTCACTGCATGTCATTTCGATCATGGAGCAGGTGGCAAGGCTGGGGCGGATTGAAATTTCAATCGCCTGTCCAGAAGAGCCGATTGTTTTTTCAAACGGACTGAATCGCCTTTTAGGGTTAAGTGTTGAGGCCCCGATAACGCTTGATATGGTGTCGCGTGCCATTCACGCGTCGGATCGAGCCTCGTTTATTGAGGACATGACGGTCATTCGTCGGGGGCATGAGCCGCCGCCAAGAACATATCGCCTGGGCGGGGCAATCGCGCAGGCACGCTATATATCTCTGAAGTACCAGGCTTTGCTCGGCGGGGATGGGTGCGTTCAGAAGATTGTGGCGCTCGCCCAGGATGTAAGTGCCGAAGAAACGCTGCTGCGTTCGAAAACCCACAACGCCCGTCGCGTTGACGCCCTGATGGCATATTTCGGCGTTGAATGCATCTGGAGCGCAGACGCTGGCGGTCGTTTATTTGAACATTTTACGGCAGGCAATCTCGAAGGGGTGGTGCCGAACTTCGATCCTCTGACGGCCGACGCCATTCATCCAGGTGACCGTGAGATAGCGCTGTCGGCCATAGCTCGCGCCATGTCGGCCGGGGAGGGTTTTTCGGTCAGCATGCGGATATTCGGTGCGGACGGCGTGCCTCGAAAATACCACAAGAGGGGTATGGTCATCCGTGAAGAGGGGCGCCCACTGGAATGGTGGGGCGTCATAATTGAAGACCGAGCCCTGTCGGCCTTGCTACCTGCGGAACTGGACCGCGCCGTCAAGCTTGCCACGGGAGCGACCCTGAGAGCGCTGTGCGGCGTTGTCGGTTATACACACGACGAACTGGCGCGCCACACGGGCATTTCGCGCACAACTATTCATCGCATGTTCTCGTCTGATGAACCGCTGTCCGGTCAATTCAAATATAAGACAGTTGAAGCGGTCATTCAAATATTTACGCAGCACGGAATTCGATTTTTCGTGGATCCGGAAGGTGTGCTTGCCTTCTCACATAGAAAAGATCGAAAATGATGCATCAAAATACATCTATAAACTAATGAAGGATGTTTGCAGATGTGATTTCGACGCATTCAACTTGTCAAGTTGGGCGACAGATTTAAATTTCTCTTAAATGGGGGCCATTATAGAAATTGGAACATTGGGCACACTTTTGTGCGATAATCGCGAATTCGAGCCGAAATTGGCTCTAAAAGTGTCAATTTGCGGGGCGTCTGCTGGTAGTATGAGCCCGTATAATTAAATTTCATCTCACCAAGTTCATTCACCATGATCGGGCGGGGCCTGGGGGTCGTGCACCGGCACGGCGGCCGGGTTCGGTCTGTTCGAATTCTGGAGAGTGTTTATGAACTTCAACAACATTAAGATTCAGATGAAGTTGCTGATGCTTGTGGGAGCCATCAGCGCGATCACGGCATTTATAGCCTATTTCGGCGTCACCAATTTTAATCATCTGGCGGCAACGCTGACGGAAGTTGACCGTGTGGATACCGCCGCGACGATCGGCGCGCGCATGACGCAGGACGTGATTACGGCTAACCGTTCAGAATACCGGATTGCCGCCAGTCCAACAGAAGAAAACATCAGAGAAGCCAAGGCCGTCAATGACGACGCCAGAAATCGCTTTCTTGAGCGCATTGAGCAAACCTCCAAGGTGGCCAATGACGATGAAAAGGCCATGCTGGCGACGGCGAAGCAGGCCTATAAAGACTATTCAGACGGTTTGGAAAACGTTTATGCTGTCGCCCATGACGTCAAGGCAAAAGCCCACCTTGACGCTGAACAACAGCGTCTCTACCAAGCCGTAACTCAAAACCGCGTATTGGCAAACAAACTGACTGAGGCTGTGAAGACCTACGGCCAAGCGATCGATAAACGCGGCACGGCAACGGCTGAGAAAGCGGTGGCCGATAGCCAGAAGATAAGCATGATAATGGTCGTCGTAGCCGTAGGCGGTGTACTGTCGGGTCTCTTGGTCGGCTGGCTGATGGCGACCTTCGGTATTGCCAAGCCGATTGCGCGTTCAGTTGAGCAACTGCGCGGTCTGGCCGATGGCCGGCTGGAGACGGTTGTGACGGGTGCGGAACGACACGATGAATGCGGTGACATCGCCAAGGGGTTGGCCATCTTCAAGGAGAATGCGCTGAAGACCCGCGAACTGGAAGCCTCTGCGGCTGAGCTTAAACAAAAGGCCGAGGCTGAACGTCGCCAGGGCATGCTGGATTTGGCCAATGAGTTCGAAAAATCAGTCGGTGGGATTGTCACGACCGTGTCAGGTGCCGCCACGGAGCTTCAAGCCGCCGCCCAACAACTGAGCGCCACGGCTCACGAAGCCTCGGCGCAGTCGCTGGCGGTCTCCTCGGCGGCGGAAGAGGCGGGTTCAAATGTGGCGTCGGTTGCGGCTGCCACTGAAGAACTGGGTGCGTCGGTGTCGGAAATCGGCCGTCAGGTGGAAAACTCGGCTCAGATTTCGGCAACCGCCATGACGGAAGCCACCGAAGCCGGGCGGATCGTCGAAGAACTCAACGAAGCGGCAGCCAGCATCGGTGGGTTTGTCGATATGATTTCGGGACTGGCCAGTCAGACTAATCTTCTGGCTCTGAATGCCACCATAGAATCGGCGAGAGCTGGAGATGCCGGTAAGGGCTTCGCCGTGGTGGCCTCCGAAGTCAAGGCGCTGGCCGGCCAAACGGCCAAGGCGACGACCGAGATTTCCGAAAAAATCGCTCAAATTCAGGAATCGACGAGCCGTGCCTTCAAGGCCATGCAAAACATCGGCGGCACGATCAACCACATCAATACCGCCTCGACGGCTATCGCGTCGGCTGTTGAGCAGCAAAATTCGGCGACCCAGGAGATCGTGCACGCCGTCAACCAGGCCGCCATGGGCACGACCGAAGTGAGCTCTAACATCGGCGGTGTCGCCGATGCGGCAGAACAGACCGGCAGTGCGGCCGCCCAGGTCCTCAGCTCATCCAGCGAACTGGCGCAACAGGCCGAGCGTCTGCATCATGAGATGGACAAGTTCCTGGCGAACGTGAGGGCGGCCTGATGGAGCGGGCCATTACGTTGGGGCAGATTACGGTTCATCCGTCTGCCCTGACTAAGGCGGGCATCACCCGCCTGGCCTCACATCTCTCAGCGGAACGCCTGCGAGACGAGCGATTGACCTTGGTAAAAGTGACACAACTTAAGTTTGAAGAGTTGCGTCAGGAATGTCTCGACCTGGGTCGTGTCATGGAGGTCACGCAGCCCGAGGATGTCCAGATGATGATGGAGGGGCTTAAGATATTCACGGAGAATTTCCTGAAACTTGCTGAGCGTATCGATGCAGCGATTGCAGGAAACGGAGAGGAGGGCGGTATGGGCAGCCCGTCCGACGCGTAGTGTAAACAGTAAGCGTAGCATCTCAGTAGCGTGATTGCAGAGTTTTAGTAGCGTTCCAGTAGTGTCTCAGTTGGTAAGCGTAAATGTCTCCGGCCGATGACGATCCTTGTTGATCGTCATCGGTGCCCATTGTCATTTAGACCTGTCGAATTCGAAGTCTTTCAGTTTAGGCCTTACGTCGCTTTTAAGCTGGTCGACAGGCTGCGGTCTTAAGTCCGTCTCTGCTTTTCGGTGATCTGGAGCCTTACCATGAAAGTCACAGATATGACGCTGCAAGACAGCGCAGACCTGTCCAGACTCGCGGTTTTGATCGTCGATGACAGTCACAATATCCGTAAAATCGTCTGCGAGATCCTGCGCAGCAACGGGTTCAAGACTATAAAGGAAGCGGCGAGCGGAATAGAGGCCTTTGAAGTTCTTAAGGTCGCGTCCATTGACCTCATGATCCTGGATCTGGTGATGGACCAACTCGACGGTATCGAGACGGCAAAACTTCTGCGTCGCGGCTCTGACAGCCCCAATAAAACCTTGCCCATCATAATGATTACGGGCCACACGGTTCGCAGCAATGTCGTCAAGGCGCGCGACGCCGGCATAAACGAGATCATTGCCAAGCCCTTCACGGCGCAGGTTCTGATCGACCACCTTAAAACCGTAATGAGAAGCAAGCGGCAATGGATAGATGTCGCGACCTATACGGGGCCTGATCGGCGCAGACGGGCGTACGAGGCCTATGCCGGCCCTATGCGCCGGGCAAGCGATGCTCTGAATTCAGATGTGGCCTCCGATATTGACCGCCCATCTTTAGCCGCCGGCTAACGGTTCGCAACGGGTGACGCGACCTAAGCCTAATTACACCGTGTCTACAGGTTGCCCATTGGAACCGGCACACAATCCGACCTTACTGGCGGTTAGAGGCGGCACAAACGCAGGATTTCGTCGACCACCGCTTCTCGGCGGCTGGCGGCGTGATGGATATCTCCCATGTCGTGCTCAAGTAGGTGTGCGACGGTCCACCGGTTCGACACGTTATAGAAACACAGA
Source organism: Asticcacaulis sp. AC466 (assembly GCF_000495815.1). Classification (GTDB taxonomy): domain Bacteria; phylum Pseudomonadota; class Alphaproteobacteria; order Caulobacterales; family Caulobacteraceae; genus Asticcacaulis. The sequence goes on from NZ_AWGE01000005.1 coordinate 110,466, forward strand.
GCGCTGATCGAGGTATGCACGTCGATGGGACGCACGTCGTTGCGAAACACGCCGGCGTCCGCCCCGCGTTGCAAAATGCGGGTGAGCTGCTGAAGGGCAAACAGACCCCGGGTCTTGGCTTCTTTCAGATACCCCATGTGCTCGCCCTGGTGAATGTTTTCGACCATGACCAGGCGAACGAATTCCGGATGGTCCATATGGTAGGTGAACTTCAGGCGCACCAACTGGGCCAATGCCTCCTCCGGCGGCAAGTCCTCGACACCGATGGCTTCTTCGCGCGAGCGGATATCGGCGTAGCATCGCTCGAGAACGGCCCGGTAAAGGCCTTCCTTGTTCTCGAAGTAGTAGTAGATCATGCGTTTGCTGGCTGCCGTCAGTCCGCCGATGTCGTTGATACGGCTGCCGCTCAGGCCATCGCGGGCGAAGGCGTGGGTCGCAATCTCCAGAATGTCTTCTTTTGTGCGTTCCGGATCATTGATCCGCGCATTGCTGGCCGTTGTGGACTTTTTGCGGGGGGTTACGGCAGGCGTTTTCATCGGCGCGTTTCAGGAATCCTGTATTCGAAGCGGTATCAGGCTGTCATTGCGCCGGGCCTGCGGTCAACAAAAAAGCGTACGCCCGATCAATCGGGGATGGCGGAATATTGTTCGAATGCCGCCATGGCATCGGCCGCATACATCAAGGACGGCCCGCCGCCCATATAGATGGCCATGCCGACCACGTCGCGAAACTCATCGCGCGTGACGCCCAGCTTGATCAGGGCCTCGGTGTGGAAACCGATGCAGCCGTCGCAGCGCGTGCTGATGCCGATACCGAGTGCAATCAGCTCCTTCGTCTTCTTGTCAAGCGCCCCGTCACGCAGGGCGGCACCCGCAAGGCCTGAAAAGGCCTGCGTGACCTCGGGTATTTCCTTACGCAGGTGCTTAAGGTTGGCGGAGAGATTGCGGGTAATGTCGGGATAAGACTTGTCCATGGGTGTGTCCTGTACATGGAAGACAAAAAAAGGTCAGCGTGGCGGGCAGGCCTTAAGGGCGTCGGCCAGATCGTGGCCACTGGCCACTTCGGCGACGATCCGTGATTCCCAGGCTTCGCGCGCCTCGGCCTGATCTATGGCCGCTTTGGCGTCGGCGGCGGGCAGCACGAAAACCCCGTCATCGTCGCACAGGACGAGGTCGCCCGGTGTAACAACGGCACCGCCAATGCTGACGGCCGTGTTAAGGCGGCCACCGAGGTCCAGGCGGCGCGTCGTAATCGCACTGACGCCCCGGCTCCATACCGGCAGCCCGACGGCCAGGATCTCGGCTGTGTCCGTGATGGGACCGTCGACAACGACAGCGGCGGCACCGGCCCGCTTCATGGCCAGAGCGACGATTCCGCCAATGCAGGCGTAAAGGTCGTCGTGCAGACGGTCGATCATTACCACGTCGCCGGGTCGCACCTGTGCCAGCACCTGATGCAGCAGAGTGGAGTCGGGGCCGGGCAGGGCCAGGGTGACTGCCGTACCGGCAGCGGTACTTGCAGCGGCCAGGGGACGGATATCACGCCGGCAAAACCCCCACAGGTGCGTGTGACCGAAGGTCGAGGTGTGCAGACGCGACAGGCGCGTCACCAGATCGGCAGGCGCCTGTGTCGGCATCGGGTGGATCTGATATCTATCCATTGGGCGTCTTCGGATCGCAGCTTTTGAAATGCGTCAGGAACTCCGCCACGTAGGCGGTCAGCCACTCGGTCATGGCGGCACCGGCGGCGGCTGTGCTGAGCCGGGCATCGCCGCCGCCGACGCCATCCGGCGCCACCTGCGTGACGTCGAGCGGCACATCGATCTGACTGCCCTGAAACAGCAGGTTGCTGAACTGGCCGGTGATTGGAAGACCGAATGCGGTCTTACGGTCGGCGGTGCCCAACAGGTCCGGACGCATCAGGTCGGGCGTCAGGTGCATGGCGACCGAAGTCAGCGGATCGGCGCCATGGCCACGCGCCTTGGCGGCGTTAGCGCCGTGAATATCCTGCCAGACGGCATCCGGCATCAGCCGCCAAAGGTTGAGGTTGGGCACGACAACGCCCCATTGCCGGCGGATTTTGTGCGTCACGTCGGCGATCAGCGGCGCATTGGTCGAGTGGCCGTTACAGATGACGATATGGACGATATCATGATCCAGAAAGGCGGTCAGCATGTCTTCTAGCACGCGGCTGAACGTGTCGGCTCTCAACTGAATGCCTCCCGCCATGCCGCGGAAGAATTCGGCGTAGCCGAAGGGCAAGACCGGCGCGCAGATGGCATCCGCCCGTTCGGCAGCGGCCAGGGCGATGTGCTCGGCGACGACATAGTCGCCCATGGGGGCGTGCGGCCCCTGTTCTTCCTGTGAGCCAAGGGGAAGAAGGATAACCGGGCGGTCGGTTTTAAGGCGCTCGGCGAACTCGACCCAGGTCAAGTCTTGCAGGGCATGGCGGCGTTTGGTCATAGGGTGTCCGCCGTATGCAATATCTTGTTTTGCCCCACCGGGATCTGTTGGCGCACGCGGTCGGACAGAGCCATGTCGATCGGCGCGCTGACAAAACCGGTGCCTTCGGCGGCGCGGGCGACGACACGACCCCACGGATCGACAATCATCGATTGGCCGAACGATTGGCGCGGACCTGCCGGCGTGTCATAGCCACCCCATTGCGCCGCCGCTAGGAACCAGGTTTCGGTCTCGATAGCGCGGGCGCGGATCAGCGGCTCCCAATGGTCCTGGCCGGTCAACTGCGTGAATGCGGCGGGCAGGGCAATCAGATCGGCGCCACGTTTCATCAGCGCCTGGAACAGTTCCGGGAACCTTAGATCGTAGCAGATGGCGCATCCGACCCGCACGCCTTCGCAAACGTAGGTGACGATATCGTCGCCACGCAGTACGGTGGCGGATTCATGATATTGCACGCCGTCGGCGGTGGTGACGTCGAATAGGTGGATCTTGCGATAGCGCGCCACTTCGCTGCCGGTGCGGTCGAAAACGACCGTGGTGTTGTAGGCCTTGCCGGGAATATCGGACTGTTCGTAGAAGGAGCCGCCGTGGATCCAGACCTTATGGGTACGGGCCAGATCCTGTAGCAGACGATAGGTTTCGCCGCCACTCGAAGGTTCCGCCACGGCGGCCGCACCCGAAGCGCCGCCCAGCCATTCACAGTGTTCGGGCAACAATATCCAATCAGGCTGATCGGCCTCGACGGCGGCGGTGACCAGATCGCGGATTTGCCGCAGATTGGCCGCCTTGTCGTTACGGCTGTTCATCTGAATGACGCTGGTTTTAAGCATATCTGTTACTTCTTACGCGAAAGCGCGCCATCGTAGAGCGCATTGAACATCAGTTTGAAAGCGCCCTGGGTCTGGGCGCGCAGGGCCACTTCCGGCCCAAACAGGAAGACGCGCCCGTTGCCATAGGACAGGTCAACCACGGCAGCCGTGCCCTGAAGATAGTCGGTGCCGAGCGCCCAGCCGCTATGGACGATATCCTTGCCTTCGAAGCGGATCGGCGTGTGCGCGTCCGTCGCTTCGGGCTTCAAGCGAAAGACCGGGCTGGAATCAAAGAAGAGATCGACCTTGGGCTCCAGGCCATAGCCAAGCGGGGTGGTCGGGTCGGTCGTGGCAGTCAAAAGCGCACCGGGCACGTAGAATTGGGTGCGCGGCAAGACCTGTTCCTGACCGTCCACGATCCGGGTCGTACCGTTCTGTACCGGCAGGCCGAAGGCATCGATAATGCCTTGCGAGGTGCTGCCGATCGCTACGAGCGCGCCGCCCTTTTTCACAAAATCCTGGAGGGCGGGAATGGTTTTTTCCGTCGTGATCGTACCCAGCCAGTCGCGATATTCGGCGGGAATTCGTGACGGATCAGGTTGTTTGTTCTCGAAACGGCCGCGGAACATGCCGCCGCCCTTGCTGGTGAAACGGTTCGGCAGGAGACTGTCGGACATCAGGACGATATCGTATTTCGCATTCAGATGGCCGCGATCAAGCGCCTGGGGATGAACCACCGTATAGGGAAATTCGAACTGCTCGAAGATCCAGCGAGTCCAGCCCGACGGCATGACGCCGCCATAGACATCGACCAGGGCGATACGTGGTGCTTTCAGCGCCGTCTTGGGCGATTTTGGAATAGTGTCGAGTGCATAGGTGTCAATGCCCAGTTCGGCACTGGCCGACCGGACGATGGCGCTGGCCTGGGGCGTATTGGGCACCCAGATGGCGCCCGATTCCGGTTCGCCGTCGCCCACCGCCGTGGGGGCGCTCAACCAGAAGGCCTGCTGCCGCGCCTTCATAAGCCGGTTGGTCAGGATAAAGCTGTTATTGGTGGCGTGGCTGATCAGGAAGCCGGCCTTGCCCGTGCCCACGACCCGACCCGGATAGGGCTTCAGTACGCCGTCGACCGTTTCTGTGGCCACGCTTACGGCCTCGAGCGCCCTGTCGTAATGGACACCCATCTGATAGGCGAGGGTATAGCCGGAAGCATCGGCCGGGGGGATGGGCGGGCCACCGGGATATTCGAAATTCTCGGCATAGTCCTGGGGTTCGAACATGTCGCGCAGATGCGGACGATAGGCCTGCGCCGCCTTGACGATATAACTGCCGGCCGGGTATGCCTTGCTCTCTTGCGTGAAGGCGGTGCGGGCGCGTTCGACCGTGACGCCCATCTTGATCAGGGCGTTGAGGAAACGCACGGCTGTCGGAAAATCGTGCTGGTCGGGGCTAATGATATAGGCGCGCGCGTCGCGGTAAGCCGGGTCGTGCAGGACGTCGTTGTAGAAACGCGAGTCGATGGAACTCGACCCGGTGGTCCGCGTCGGGACGGGTTTCTGCCCGGCAGCCAGTGAAGCGGCATGCATGGCGGCGATCCGGTCGGGCGTGACGGTCCAGCTGTCGCGATTGCCGGCGTCGATGCTGTCCTTGCCCATGCGGTAGATGTTGTAGAGCACCTTTTCGCGATTGGTAGCCGCATAGGTCAAGGTGGCGCGGTTGATCGCCACGCTATAGGCCACCGATTGCGCCATGGTCCACATTTGCGGCGCGACAGGGGCGGGCTGGTCGTTTTTCGGCAACTGCCGTTCGGGCACCAGCTGGATGGGTTCGGGCGTTACACCGCCGATGATTTCGACGAGCAGGCCGATGGCGTTGTGGAAATAGGTTGAGGTGCGCAGATTGCCGTTGGTCCAGGTGTCGTAGTGGGCGTCCGAGCGCGTGACGGCGCCGACCTTGCCTTCGGAGAGCAGGCGGCTGTTGAGCGCTGCGCCGACCTCCTCCAGGCTGGTGATGGCCAATGGGTGGTAGTTATAGTTGAACGGATCGCGGAACGGCGGGATGAAGACCACCGTGCCGGCTGGGCCGACCTGATGCTGGTTCAGGATGATCTGTGGCCGCCAGTCATGATACAGGACACGCGTGATGTTCTGCGTCTCGGCCATTTCCGCCATGTAGAAGTCGCGGTTGTTATCGTGGCCGATATAGGGGTGGTAGAGCTTGGGCAGACTGTCGAAATTGGTCTCGCGGTCGGCCGGGTTCTTGAAACGCATGTACCAGTCGGCGACATATTCCTGGCCGTCGGGATTGTCGGCGGCAAAGAGGACGATGACGTTGTCGCGGATGTTCCGCGCTTCGGCGTCGTCGCTCGATACAATATCGTAAACCTCCTGAATGAGGGCATGATCGGTCTCGACCTCGCTGGCGTGGATGCCACCATCGACCCAGACGATCGATTTGCCCATGGCGGCCAGATCGCGGGCCGCATCGTCGCTCAGGCCTTCGGCTCGGCCGAGACGGACGGAAATATCCTTGTACTGGTCAAGCAGGGCCAGGTTTTCCGGCGAAGAGACAATGGCCATGATCTGGCGCCGTTTTTCCGTAGTCGGGCCGATATCGACCAGCCGGATTCGGTCGCTCTGGGACGCCAGGACCTGCCAGTATTTTATCGTGTCGCTATAATTGGGCACGTAGCGGTTTTCGCCCATGACGTGACCCAGAACCGCCTCGGGGGGGCTCACCGGGGCGCCAAGCGCCGTAGTGGCCATGAGCAGGGCGACAAACGCAGCGGTTACGGCGGGGATGGGGGTCATAGGGACGGGTTCCGGAAACGATCGGGCGTGAAGGCGATGACGATGAAGGAGGTAAGGGCTGCCGCCATGACGTAGAGGGCCGGCGCGATATTGGAGCCTGTCTGTTGCACAAGCAGGGTGGCGATGAAGGGCGCGAAACCGCCAAAGAGCATGACTGCGCCGTTATAGCCGATCGACAGGGCCGTGTAGCGTACGCGGGTGGGCAGTTGCTCACACAGGAAGGTCGGGCCGACACCGCTGAACAGGCCGCTGAAAACGCCCGCCACCGCAGTGGTCAGTATGACCGACGCGCCGGTGCGGGTATGGTCCATATAGGCGAAGAGAGGATAGGCCAGGATCAGAAAGCCGCCCGCGCTCGTCATCAGGAAGGGCTTGCGGCCGATCTTGTCTGACAGAAAACCGGCCAGCGGAATGACGAGGATGTTGGCCAGTGCGCCGACAAGTGTGCCGGTATAGGCGATGCTCGGCGCCACCTTGAGGATGCGGATGGCGAAGCTGACCAGAAAGGCGCCGAACGTGTAGCCGGCCACGGTCCAGATGATCACGCTGCCGAAGATGGTGGCGACCGCCGCGCCGTGATGCCTCAGGGCTTCGCGCAGCGGCCGGACTGGCGCATCGCCGCCTTCGGCCGTGTAGTGCGGGGTGTCCTCGACGTGGGCGCGCAGATAAAAGCCTACCGGCGCGACGAGGAAGCCAAGCAGGAAGGGGATACGCCAGCCCCATGCATCGACCGACGCCGCCGGCAGGATCAGATTGAGCAGGAGAGCCGTCAATACCGCCGAAACGACGGCCAGCGAGGTGCTGAGCTGTTGCAATGCGCCGAACAGACCGCGACGGTTGGGTGGGGCATATTCGACGATGAAGGTGGTCGCACCACCCCATTCACCGCCCGCCGCGAAGCCTTGCAAGAGCCGGCAGATCACCAGGATGATCGGGGCGGCATAGCCGATATGGGCGTAGGACGGGATCAGTCCCGTGACGCCGGTCGATACGGCCATCAGGAACATGGTGATGATGAGCGAGACCTTACGGCCGAGGCGATCGCCCAGGCTACCCAGAACGATGGAGCCGACCGGGCGCATGACGAAGCCGACGCCATAGGTGGCGAAGCTGGAGAGGATCGAGGTCAGGGCATCGGCCGCCGGAAACATGGCCCGGCCAATCTGGGCGGCAAAGTATCCGTAGATGATGAAATCGAACAGCTCGAACCAGTTGCCGATCATCGCCGACCCGAGGGCCTTTGCCACGGCCGCCTTAGAAGGGGGGGGCTTGTCGATGGACGGACTTTCAGAGGTCGGCACAGCAGATGTCACAACGCAACTCCGGTCGGCATGAGAAAAAGATTACTTGGTGGATTCGGGCGGTGACGGCTTAAGCAAGGGTTGGACGACATGTCTGGGCGTCACCACCTGGCCGTTTTCGACAAACAGGATGCCATCCTTAAATACCAGGTCGACCTTTTGCAGATCCTCCAGCGACTGGTCCGGGTTGCCACGCACGACGAGGATATCCGCCAGCTTGCCCGCTTCCAGGCTGCCGATCTTGTCGTCCATGTCTAGCAGGCGCGCATTGACGATGGTGGCGGCCTTCAGGGTATCGGCCAGGCTGTAGCCGCCTTTGACGAACCATTTCAATTCGGCGAGATAGACGTTCGGGATCATCTTGTTGGCGTCGCCGATGGTATCCGTGCCGACGCCCATAACAATGCCCGCCGCCTTCATCTTCTTGAACAGGTCGAAATCATCCTGGCTGGTCATGGCGAAGCGGCGCGACGTCGAGCCATAGAACCCGCCATTGCGGTCGATGACGTTTTGATAGACCTGAAGGGTCGGCACCGAGGCCGTATGGTTCTTGGCCATGAGGGCAATGGTGGCGTCTGTTCGTGGCAGGGGGTGCTCGATCATGTCGATGCCGGCCTTGACTGCCATTTCGGTATAGATGCCCTCGCAGTCGCAGGTGACTTTCAGGCCCAGCCGATGGGCTTCATCGACCGCGGCCTGAACTTCGTCGGGTGCGAAATGGCTGGCGATCTTTATGACGCTGGCGCCGTCCTTGAAAACCCGGCGGACCGCCCCACGCCAGGCATCGGCGCCGTCAACCTCAATCGCATAATCGTGGCCGTGCGTCGGGGTAAGGGGGCGTTCAGTGGCGTGGCCGCCTGTCCCGGTGATGATATGGCCGGCGGTGAAGACGCGCGGGGCGGGTATGGCGTCCTTGGCACTCCATTGCGCCAGTACATAGGGCGCCTCACCGATGCCGTTGAGATCGCGCACGGCGGTAAAGCCGGATTCGATCATCCAGCGCAGGTTGCGGCTGCCGCGCAGGGCGCCATCGACGGCGCTGCCCTGTTGGTCGATATTGGCGTCAGAGTCGGGATAGGTCAGGTGGACATGCATGTCGATCAGGCCGGGCATGACCGTTTCGCCGGTCACGTCGATGATCCGGGCGTCGGCCGGCCAATCCGTCGCGCCGGCCGGCAGAATGGCGCGAATATGGGTGTCTTCGATCACGACGGTCGCGGAACGTGCTGACGCACTGACCGCGTCAAAAACCCGGCCGCCCCGCAAAACGGTGATCCGGCCCTTTTCGGCGGCGGGCTTTTTGGGAATCCGGCGCGGATCATCTACCGTTTCGATCCCTTTCAGAACAGGCCTGCGGTCCTGGAGCGTGACCTGCGCCTGGGCCGTGGTGCTCAGGGCCGTCAGCACCAAAAGGCTGGTGGCTGCAATGCCTAATGCCAAGCGGCGTGACGGGTTTACGAAGTCGGACAGGGACATGGCTAGGCCTCTTGGGAGGAAGGGGGACAGTGACCCCGGTTGATCACTGTCCTATACGCTTTACAGGTAGGCTTTACACGCGTAGCCGAAGGCTACCTCTTCCACGACAGGCGGGCATAGTAGTAGCCGCCATAGCCGCCGAAGGGGGAGTAGGCCGCATAGGGTGAACTGCCGATGGTATTGGCGATCGTGTTCTTGTCCGGATAGACGTCGAACAGATTGTAGGCGCCGACAGCAAAGCGGTAGCCGTCGCCGAACTTGCGGGACAGTTCCAGGTCGGTGATGTACTTGGCGCCGAACTTCTGGTCGGTGGCGCTGGTCGCCCCCAGCAGGTTGAACTCACCATACCGGGTTTCCTTGACACTGACGGCGTAAGGTCCGGCGGTCCAATCCGCACCGAGGATGACCTTGTCCTTGGGTTGCAGTTCGGTGATATAGCCTTGGGTCTGGCGATCGAACAGGGTCAGGCCCAGGCCGGCCAAGGCGGCCGGCGTATCCGCGATATGGCGGATTTCGGTTTCGTTGTGGTTATAGCCAAGGGTTGTGCGAAGGGTGCCAAAGCGCGCGGTGGCGAGCGTGTAGGTGGCGACGAGATCGACGCCCTTTGTCGTCGTATCGATGGCGTTAGCGAAGTATCGGACATATTGATTGCCGGAGAAGCCGTTGGCGATCAATATGTTCTTTACGCCGGCGCTGGACAGAAGGCCGGTGAGCTGTATGCGGTCATCGAGCTCTATCTGATAGGCATCGAGGGTCAGGGTAAAGCCATGGCCGGGCGTCAACGCGAAGCCGCCGCTGTAGTTGCGCGATTTTTCAGGCTTGAGTGGCTGAGCGCCGAGCGCAACGCCGACGGGGGAGTCGGTTTTGACGATCTTGGACTCGATTAACTGGTAGGTCGTGCCGATCAGGTTGAACTGGGTGCCGGTCTGCGCATACCCCATCTGGGCCAGGGACGGCGCGCGGAACCCGGTGCTGGCAGCGCCACGGACCGTCAGCCAGTCGGTGACCTTGTAGCGGGTCGAGATCTTGCCGCTGACGACATCGCCTGCGCTGTCGTCATAGGTTTCGAAACGGGTGGCGGCGGTGACCAGCCATTTCGGCGTTACATCGAGCGCCAAATCGACATAGGCGCCTGTGACGTTGCGCGAAATGTCGGCTTCGTCGCTGGGCAGGACGATGATGGCGCCCTGGGCGCCCGTCAGGGCCGGCTTTCCGGCATTGGTGCCGCTGGTGTAATAGTAACCGCCGTTGACATAGGCCGCCTTGTCAAGCGCATGGGTCTGGTAGTTCTCGTGACGGAATTCCGCGCCGGTCGACACCTGGAGCGCCTTGCCGCCGAACACGTCAAAATGCCGCGTCAGGTCGAGATTGGTCGTCCACTGATCGAACTGGGAGCTGTAGGTCTCAAAGCGGGTGGGACTGGCTGCGCCCAGGGACGCATTGATCGAACTGTCGGCGCCGTTGATGACGTGGTCGCGGCCGAACGTGGTCCCCAGATTGCTATCCCAGCCCTTGAATGTGCCCTTGACGCCGGTCGAGAGCTGGAAGTCGTATTCCTTCATCGTATAGTAGGGCGTGAAGCCGTTGGGATAGATGGCGGTGATATTGCTGTTGGCGTTCGGCTTGCGCCCGGCCTGGCCCGCGCGGCCGTCGCGCGTCGTAAACGTGGTGACAGCGTAGAGCTGCGCATTTTCGTTCAGCGGAAGAACGGTGTTGGTGACCAGATCCAGGCTGTGCACCTCGGGCAGACCGCCCTGGTACGTGCGGCGATTGGCAGAGGCTTCGCGTGGGTCGGGCTTGCCGCCGATCGTGTCATAGAATGTGCCGGTGGCGTCTGAATTGCGCACCACCTTGTCGGCCGACTTGAGTGCCAGGGACACGGTTGTCGAGCCATCGTGCGGCAAGGCGAACCCTTGCGAGGCCTGCACGGAAACCGTGGTGCCGTCGCCTTCGAAGCGCTGGCCGGCTTCGACGCTGCCGGAACTGCCAGACTTGTTTGACTTGAGGATAATGTTGATGACGCCGGCGATGGCGTCCGAACCGTACTGAGCGGCGGCGCCATCGCGCAGGATTTCAATGTGGTCGATGGCGCTGGCCGGGATCAGGTCGATATCGACCGGATTGGCGCCGGCGGACACATTGCCGGAATTCAGATTGATCAACGAGCTGTTGTGGCGGCGTTGCCCGTTGACCAGAACGAGGACGTGCACGCCGGACATGCCACGCAAACCGGCCGGGCGGACAATGCTGTCCTGCGACGAACTACCGACCGCCATGGCTTGATAAGACGGCACCAGTTGGGTCAGCACGTCACGCAGCGGCATGCTGCCGGCCAGTTTGCCGATCTGATCTGCGCCGATAATGTCGATGGGCGCCGGGCTGGAGGTGACCGTGCGGGGCTTGCCGCGCGAACCGGTGACAATGACCTCGGTCGTGGTGTCGGAAGTGGCCGCCGATTGGGCCATGACCGGTGCGGCGATAAGGGCGGTGAGGGCTGACGCGGTCAGCAAGGTGGTGCGTAAAGACATGTTATCCCCTTAGATTTAACCGAAGATGTAATGAACACAGGGGCGTGGGAGCGCACCCTATGGCCATTTTTGTGTTACGTGCAGACACATTTTTATTATTCAGTAGCGTCAGTGTTCCAAATGGTACACTGACCATATAGCAAATCCCTACCATATCAATTTAGATTTATTGACATGAGGGTTTAGGCGTTAGGCGGCGGTAGCATCCCGGTCTGTAGCCAGGCTTCCCAAGTTCAGGCTTCCCAGGGCCTGGTCAAGATCGGCAATAAGGTCGTCAACATTTTCCAGACCAATATGTAGTCGTATCAGCGGTCCGGGCTCCGATTTTGAGCGGCAAACACGCTGGACCAATTGCGGGTTGGCATTGATGGCCAGGCTTTCGAAACCGCCCCATGAGTAGCCCAGCCCAAACACCGACAGCCGATCGAGGAAGGCCTCGACCTGCGGAGCGAACCGGGGCTGGAGTTCTACGCCTATCAGCCCGTTTATGCCGCTGAAATCGCGTGCCCAAAGGGCATGGTTCGTATCGTCCGGCAGGGCAGGGCACAAAACGCTACGCACCTGTGGCTGCTCTTTAAGCCATTTGGCGACGGCCAAGGCAGAGGCGGCATGATGTGTCATCCGTGTGTGCAGGGTGCGCAGACCGCGGATCGCCGTATAGGCGTCATCCGGTGACACCATCCATCCGACTTCGCGATAAGCGGTCTTGAGGCGGGCCGCCGCAAGGCCGGTCGCGGCCGCGCACCCCATGAAAGTATCGGAATGACCGCAGACATATTTGGTGAGGGCCTGCACGCTGACGTCGACGCCGTGATCCAGGGGTTTGAACAGAAGACCGGCGGCATAGCTGTTGTCTATGACCGTAAACACGCCCGCCTCACGTGCCAGCGCGGCAATGGCGGCGACATCCTGTATTTCAAAGGTCAGTGAACCGGGCGACTCCATGAATATCAGGCGGGTCTTCGGCGTGACCAGCCCGGCGAGATCATTGATGCTGGCGGTGGGTGCGTAATACCGTGTCGTAACGCCCAGACGCGTCAACATGCCATCGAGAAACCGGCGCGTCGGGCCATATACCGTGTCAACGGCCAGAACCTCGTCACCGGCACAGGTCAGGGCCAGCAAAGCGCCCGTGATAGCGGCCAGGCCGGAGGGATAAAGGGTAACGTCCTCGGCATTTTCCAGCTTCGCCAACATGTCTCGCAACAGGGTATGCGTCGTCAGGCCGCCACGTCCGTAGGTCTGTTGCGATTTGTCATAAATCTCGCTGGCGGAAGACAGCAGGAGGGTCGAGCCCCGTTGAATCATGGGCGCGGCTGTCTGGCGTGCCTTGCGGCTGTCGCCATGACTGGTGATCAGACGAGTGCTAAGTGACAGGTTAGGTGAGGACGACATACGCAGGACCGGGTTTTAGGTGGGTGTGAGAGAACCCTAACACGGACTGTTGAAAAAAATCTCCACCATTTTTCAGCTAATTTTACCAAAAATGTGGGACAAATAATCTAAAAATTAGTCAAAATTGCAAAAATAAATGACTATAGTGCATTTTTATCTCTGTTCCATTTGGTACATTTTTGCGATCAGGGCGTCGCCTTAAGGGGCAGGGCGGTCGTATGCTTTATCTCTTCCATGGCGAATGCGGAGCTTACGTCAGTAATCCGAACCTGGGAGATGAGGCGCTTATAGGCCCGGTCGTAGGCCGCCATGTTCTCCACCTTAAGCTTGAGCAGATAATCCACTTCACCGGTCATGCGATAAAACTCGACGACTTCCGGCATATTGTGTACGACCTCGGCAAAGTGGCTGAGCCATTCCTCGCTGTGCTCGCTGGTCTTGATGCTGACGAAGACAATCAGATCGATCCCGAGCCGCGCCGGGTTCAGAAGCGTCACCCGGCGGCTTATGACCCCGTCTTCTTCCAGGCGCTTCATGCGGCGCCAGCAGGCATTCTGAGACAGGTTGACGATCTCGGACACGGCTGCGACCGACAGTGTGCCATCCTCCTGCAAGGCGCTCAGAATGCGAACATCGGCGTCGTCTAGAGCTACCCGGTCTGACATGTCATGTTTCCTGAAAGGGTTTGAAGTGAACGGCCTGGGAATATCCGACGCCGGTAAATAAAATTACGCGGTCCCACCCTTTGTGTCGAGGTCGGCATAGAGTTCCGTTTTTGCCGGCATACAATGCCTAACGGGTCGGCGACATCGACAGTTTTTATAAAATTGCGGATCGAAAGGTGACGATAAGAGCCGTTTAAATCCCTAATTGTATCGGCGCGCGCCTGGACGCGCCTCGAGATTGAATTGTGTAGTTTTTGCGGTGTATTTTTACAACATTTATGAAATTCCTTGAGATCGTAACCGAATTGGACGCCGAGGTCATTGACAGTTTGTAGTTTGCGTAACTCTACTAATGTAGTTGCGCTACATGACGTAAGCTCACTCATAGGAAGATAAATGCGATGAAGAGGATTTTGCTAGCTGGGGCAGCAATGGCTGCGCTGACACCTATGGCCGCGATGGCCCAAACGGCCGCACCCGATGCGACATCAACAGATGCAGCCGAGCCGGCGACAGAAGTCATTGTAACCGGGATTCGCGCCAGTTTACGTAATTCTCTTCAAGCTAAGCGCACGGCTGAGGCGGTCGTCGATTCCGTCACCGCGGAAGACGCCGGCAAATTCCCGGACACAAATATTTCTGAATCTCTGCAACGCGTACCCGGCGTAGCCATACAGCGGAATGCCGGGGAAGGGCAATTCGTCTCCGTACGCGGTTTGGGGCCTGAATTTAATAATGTCCTCGTCAATGGTCGCACCATCCCGACCGACAACCAGGGCCGCGAGTTTTCCTTCGATGTCTTGTCTGCTGATCTTATCTCGCGCGCTGACGTCTATAAGACGTCGTTGCCGGAGTTACCAGAAGGCGGCATCGGGGCAACCATTAACATCCAGACCGCCAGGCCGCTGGATACACGCGGCACTCATGCAAGCGTGAATGTCTTTGGCTCATATGACTCGCTGACTAAAGACTATTCGCCGAACATGAGCGGCATCTTCTCCTACGCCAATCCGAGCCACAATTTCGGCGTCGTCGCGTCCTTGTCCTACACCGACCGGGAATCCAAGCAAAATTCCGTTCAGACAGACGTCTGGGTGTCCCGTCCAGCTACGGTCATTACCGGTTCGGAATCTTCGGTCGGTCTGCCAGCCAGCGCCGCAACGACGCAAACCTTCCTTATGCCGAGCAATCTGGGCTTTCACCAGCAGGACGCTTCGCGAAAGCGAGTCGTGGGTAATCTTACCCTCCAGTTCAAGCCGAACGACGACTGGCTGATCACGATCGACAGCCTGTATTCGCGCCTTGATCAGAAGATGACGGATTCGATTTACAGCGCCTACTTCAACCCCGCCTTCATAAATCCTGTGATCGCGTCGGACGGCACCGTCCAGAGCTTTACACGTCCAGGAACGACCTTTGTTGCCAATAACCCGGCCCTGGCGTCGCAAGTGGGCGCGTCTCAAAACGACAACATTGTCACGACCAATAATCGCCTGGCCAACACCTATGTCTTTGGTGTCAATTCAAAGTGGACGGTATCCGATACGCTAAAGGTCGAGGGGGATCTGTCTTTTTCACGGGCGACGGGGACCGGGGTGAATCCCTATATCGTCATCGGCGAGCAATCGGTTAACGGCCAGACCTTCGCTCTGAACGCGGGCGGCAAAACGCCAATCCTGACTATCCCTGATACGGTCACCGACCCCAGCCTGATGCGCTCGCACTGGTCGGGTATCAGTGGCAGCAGTGTCAATGATAACATCCTGGATGGGCGTCTTGAGGCCAAATGGACCCATCACAAAGGATTTTTCAACGGGTTGACCGTCGGCATCGACTACTCCGACCGCGAAAAAACCGACGCCTATTCGTCTTCGCCCTATGGATGCGCCTACTGCGGCTACCATTACCCCGCCAATCCGGCCTTACTGCAGGTACAGTCGTTCAACAACTTCATAAGCGGTGTCCAGGTGCCCGTGGCGGCCCACTTCACCTACGATCCCAATGCGGTCGTAGCCTGGCTGCAGGATCCGTCCAATCTGGCGCACTCCAATGATCCGGCGACAGCCCTGTCGTTCGCGGGCGGCCCGCTTACCCCCGTGCCCCAGCCCTCCGGCACCATCGACGTCACTGAAAAGGTGACATCGGCCTATGTCGATAGCAACTGGTCGGGTGACAACTGGTCGGGCAATGTCGGCCTGCGCTATGTCAGTGTAAAATCGCAATCGATAGGGTACGGCACGCCCTTGCTCACAGCCATAACCAACTATCCGGCTGATTCAAATTACCAATATACCTACGGCACACCCACCCGCCTGACGAGTTCCAATAGCTATTCGGACCTGTTGCCATCCGCCAACCTGAAGATCAGTCTGACCGAGGATATGCTTCTCCGGTTTGGTGCGTCTCGCACACTGACGCGGCCCACGCTTACGGATCTGGGTATCAGCAATACCTATGGCGGCTACTATGGCGCCCCGACCTCATCCGGCGGCAATCCCGACCTGTTGTCCATGCACTCGAACAATTACGATGTGTCTTGGGAATGGTATCTGTCGAAGATCAACTATCTAGCGGTAGCCGCGTTCCATAAGGACGTGACCGACTTCATCGAGACAACAACGGTTCTGCAAACGGAACCTGTCATTCCGGAGAAGGTTTATGATACGCGTCCGCGCAATGGCGCCAAGGGAACCATCAACGGGTATGAAGTCTCCGCTCAGTACGCGCTTAATGAGACCGCCGGTTGGGCTTCGGGTTTTGGCGTGTCGGCCAACTATACCCACGTTGACGCGACGGCGGTTCGATCCGATGCGGCAGACAAATGCGGCTATGACGGCCTGTCTCCCGATTCCTATAATTTGGCCGGTTTCTACGACAACGGAACTCTTCAGACTCGTATCGCCTATAATTGGCGATCCGCGTTTCTCGTGAACTGTTTTGGCTCTGGCGTCCTGCCACGAAATCGCGCGGCCTACGGCCAGGTGGACGCTAGCCTTCGCTACAATATCAATGATCGTATTCAACTCTATCTCGATGGGGTCAATCTGACCGATAGTCTTGTTAAAGAGTATGAAGTGGATACGACGCATTTCCTTCTGCTGGAACAGGATGGCCGGCGTATTAATTTCGGCGTGCGTTATAAATTCCAGTAATGCAAACGAAAGCCCTTCGGGCTTGATCCCGGAGGGCGGCGGCCTTTTTATACTTGCGTGTGATGCGCCAGTGCTGCTGGCGCATCATTTTTTCATAGACTCCAGGATTGTCGTTTCCAACGCACAGACGATTCTGTCCGGGCCGGTGACAGACTACCCAAACTGGCCAATTGGAATGTCGGACTATTGACACCGATTTTGTTTGTAGTTTATATTGTGTAGTATAACTACTTTTGCATAAATGGGCAGGTACTTTGGTGCCGCCTGGAATTGGAGACACTATGACCATCACCCGCATTGGCGATCCAAGATCCGGCAGCGGGGGGCAAATGCTTCCCTTTTCGCAGGCGACAGAAGCGGGTGGCTTTGTCTTTGTCTCCGGTCAGGTCGGTTTTGACGCCAGCGGTGAGATCGTACAGGGTGGCATTGTCGCGCAGACAAAGCAGACCATGGACAATATTGTCGCTATTCTGGCAAAGGCAGGCTGCACCTTGGCCGACGTCGTGAAGGCCAATGTGTGGCTTGATGACACGCGCGATTTCCAGGCTTTCAACCGCGTCTATGCCAGCTATTTCGATGGCCAGCAGTTGCCTGCACGCTCTTGTGTCCGGTCGCAGATCATGATCGATGCCAAGGTCGAGATCGACGTTATCGCCTACAAGGCCAAGTAAATGGCGGCGGCTGTCTATGCCTATCCTTGGAATTTTCACGATCTCGATGGTGCGGTTTCCCGTATCCGGGCGATCGGCGCCGATGAAATAACGCTGGCGGCCAGCTATCACGCTGGCAAGTTTTTGCAGCCGAGGGATGTCAAGGCTCGGGTCTATTTTCCCGAAGACGGAACGATCTATTTTCGCCCGCGCAAGGCCTATGGAGTGGTCCAGCCGAAGGTTTCTGTCCTGACGACAGAGCGCGATATATTGGCAGACCTGTGTGCGTGCGACGATATTGCCGTAAATGCCTGGGTTGTCCTCAACCACAACACGCGGCTGGGCACGCTCCATCCGGAGCTTACGGTGCGCAATGCCTTTGGCGATGCTTATCCCTATAGTCTGTGCCCGTCGCAAGCCGAGGTGCGCGCCTATGCGGTGAGCCTGTGCAGCGACATGGCCGAAAATTATCGGTTGAAAAGCCTGCTGTTGGAAACGCCCGGTTTCCTGACATATGGTCACGGTTTTCATCACGAGTTCGCGCAGGTCGAACCCAATGCCTGGCTCGACGCCATGCTCGGCCTGTGCTTTTGCGAGTCATGCCGTGCTGGTGCCGAGCGGGCCGGGATTGATGCCTCTGGCCTCGCCCATCGTGTATGCGTGGCGGTGGACGGCTGGCTGGCGGGGGCAGAGTCCCCGTCGCTTGACCACTGGAACGAAATCGATCCGGATCTGGCGGCCTATCATCGCTTCCGTTGTCAGGTTGTCACCTCTTTGGTGGCCGACATTCGTGCTGCGGTTACTCCGGCCGTGCGCGTCAAGGTGATCGCCACGTGCCAGCGCCCGCACGCCACGGCCTATCTCGAAGGTCACGACCTGGCTTCACTCGATGCGGTGAGCGATGGTCTTGAGCTGCCGCTATACCAGTCTTCGCCTGAGGCTGTGTTGGCGGACGGGCGTTATGTTCTGGGGCTCGTGCCGCCCTCCCGCACCAGCGTCATCCTGCGGCCGGGCTATCCGGATATGATGCAGGAAAGCGATCTGACTGAAACGCTTCACGGCCTGGAAGGTCTGGGGTTGTCAGATTTTGCCTTCTACAACTTCGGCATGTTGCGTGAGATGAACCTGGATTGGCTCAAACGCGCACTGACAAAAAAGGTCCATTATGTTTGATTTCAGCGGAAAAGTCGTCCTGATCACCGGCGCGGCCGGCGGGATTGGCCAGGGTTTGTGCGAAGCCTTCCTGGGCTGGAACGCCACTGTGCTCGCGCTCGACCGGGACGGCGACGCCCTGGCCCATATGGATGCGCGCCTTAAGACGGCGGCGGTCGATCTGACCGATTTGGCGGCGACGAAGGCGGCGATAGACGGCTTGGTAGCCCGCAGCGGTCCGGTGGACATTCTGGTCAACAATGCCGGCGCCGCCGCAGCAACGGCGCTGGCGACGCTGAAGCCGGAAGACTGGACGCACGATCTGGCCATCAATCTGAGCGCCGCCTATCACTGCGTCGAGGCCGTGAAGGCGGCGATGTTCGCGCGCAAGGCCGGCGTGATTATCAATATCGGCACGGTCAATGCGGGGCTTGCCATAGGTCACCCTGCCTATAGCGCGGCCAAGGCCGGCTTGATAAGCTATACCAAGGCCTTGGCGGTGGAATACGGCCCGCTGGGCATACGCGCCAATCTCGTGGCCCCGGGCACGGTCAAGACCCAGGCCTGGGCGGATCGCGCGGCGAAAAAGCCGGAAGTCTTCGACGATCTCAAAAAATGGTATCCGCTGCGTGATTTCGCCGATCCGAAGGACATCGCAAATGCTGTTGCCTTCTTGTCGAGTGACCTCGCCCGCATGATTACGGGCGTGGTTCTGCCGGTCGATGCGGGGCTAACAGCTGGCAATCCCGTATTGGCTGCCGAGCTCACCTTGGAGCGGTTCTGATGGCAATTGATCTTGAGCCAATCCTCGATTTACGTCTCAGCGCAGGGATAAAGGGGCTGCCGGCATCAGCGGACGGACTGAGGCTGGGAGAGGTCGGGGCGCAGGGGTGGAACCTCCTTGATGGTTCGATTCCGCTACCGGCGGCGATCGTGCGCAGCAGTGTACTGGCGGCCAATCTCCATGCCTTTCAGGCCTATATCGATCAGGCGGGCGCCAAACTGGCGCCGCACGGCAAGACAAGCATGTGTCCGCAATTGTTTGATCGGCAACTGGCCGCTGGTGCCTGGGGGATGACGGTGGCGACCTTTTCCCAGGCAATGACTGCGTTGACGTATGGTGTCAAACGGCTGCTGATCGCCAATGAGCTGGTGGGGGAGGCGGAGATCCGGGCGCTTGCGGCTCGTCAGGACGCTGCCCCAGATAGCTTGATAATAAGCCTGGTCGATAGTCTGGCCGGTGTCGACCGGCTTGAAGCCATTTTAGCGTCCGCCGGGGCCACCAGGCCGTTCGAGGTGCTGGTTGAACTGGGTATTCCCGGCGGCCGGACGGGTGCGCGTACGCGCGACATTGCTCTGGCCGTTGCGCGCCGGGTGGCGTCGTCGCCTGTGCTCGCCCTGCGCGGCGTGGAGGGGTATGAGGGCCTCATCGTTACCGGCGATGCGGTGGAGGATGCCAAAAAGGTCAATGCCTTCCTCGATGATCTGTTGGGTGTCTTCAACATCTGCCGGGGGGAAGGCCTCTTCACTGGTGAGCCCATTCTGAGTGCGGGCGGATCGGCCTATTTCGACCTGGTCGCGCGCGGCTTGAAGACCGATGGTCTCACGCCTCTGTTGCGCAGTGGCTGCTACCTGACCCACGATACCGGCTTTTACAATCGACTGCTTGCCCATGTCGGCGAACGCGGCGTACTGGGCCCGGCGCCAGCTCTGAAGCCTGCGCTCGAAGTATGGGCACAGATTGTCTCCCATCCCGAACCGGATCTAATCATCGTCAATGCCGGGCGTCGCGATCTGTCCGACGACGCGGGATTGCCAAAGGTCGAATATCACGCAACCCCTGGCCCGCGCGCGTCTGCACAGCCTGTCGAAGGCTGGGCGTTTTTCCGTATGAACGATCAACACGGCTATATCCGGCTGCCTACCGGCGCCTCGGCGTGCATTGGCGACTATGTCGGCCTCGGTATCTCTCACCCCTGCACCACGTTCGACCGTTGGCCCGTCCTCCTTGAAGTTGACGACGCCTACGCCGTGACCGGCGCCCTCAAGACATTTTTCTAAAGAGTCGTTATTCCATGTCTCCAGTTCCCGCCGATATTCTCCTGCTGAATGGCCTCGTCTTCGACGGCGGCGGTGATGCCCCTTACGTTGCGGACATCGCAATCCGCGACGGTGTCGTCGCGGCCATAGGCCAACTGGGCGAGTTACCCTCGCGCCAGCATTTTGATCTTGCCGGTAAGGCGGTGGTGCCCGGATTTATCGACGTGCATTCTCACGACGATTATGCCTGCATCCGCCAGCCGGAAATGACGGCCAAGATCAGTCAGGGCGTGACAACGGTCGTGGTCGGCAACTGCGGTCTGTCGATTGCTCCCTTGCGCTTTCCGGGCGCACCTGAAGAACCCTTCAACCTGCTGGGGGATGACAAAGCCTTCTCGTATGCCAGCTTTGCCGACTACGCGGCGGCTATCGATGAGGCCCGTCCGGCGGTGAATGTGGCGGCATTGGTCGGCCATACAACCCTGCGCAAGATCTGCCTGGCCGACCTGGGCAAGGCCGCCGGGCCAGATGAGCGCAGACATATGCAAATCCTGTTGGCCGAAGCCTTGCAAGCAGGGGCCACGGGCCTGAGCTCCGGCGTCTATTACGCCCCGGCTGCGGCTGCCGATCTCGATGAGCTTACCGCCCTGGCACGTACAGTCAGCGACCATGGCGGTGTCTACGCGACCCACATTCGCAGCGAATATGACGGCATTGCCGAGGCGTTGCAGGAGGCGTTTACGACCTCAAGCCCGGCGCAGACGCCGTTGATCATATCGCACCACAAATGCGCAGGCGTCCGCAATTGGGGACGTTCGGCCGAAACCCTGGGCTTGATCGACGCCGCGGCCAAAAGGCAGCCGGTGGCCATGGACACCTACCCTTATACGGCAGGCTCTTCGGTGCTTAATCCTGATCTGTGTGATGGGGAGATCAAGGTTCTGATCAATTCGTCCGAAAGCCACCCGGATCAGGCGGGGCGTTACCTGAGTGACATTGCTGCCGATTGGGGCATAGATGAGCGTGAAGCGGCGAAACGCCTGCTCCCCGGCTATGCCTGTTATTTCCAGATCCATGAAGACGATATGCGCCGCATCCTGGCGCACCCGTTGTGCATGGTGGGCTCGGATGGTCTTCCCAATGACCAGAATCCGCACCCGCGACTGTGGGGCACCTTCCCGCGCGTGCTTGGGCACTATGCCCGCGACCAAAAATTGTTTTCGCTGGCCGAAGCCGTCGCCAAGATGACGGCGCTGCCCGCCCGCCGCTTCGGTTTTCATGACCGGGGCCGTCTGGCCGTAGGCATGGCCGCCGATATCACTGTCTTTGACATGGATACCGTGGCTGATCGCGCGACTTTTGAAAAACCGATCCAGATTTCAGCCGGTATCGACGAGGTCTTCGTCAACGGCGTGCACAGTTGGTCGCACGGGGAGGGGCTGGCGCGTGCCGGCGGTTTCCTGTCGCACAGGACAATTCCGGCCGAGGCTGCCGCCGTCGCTGGTGAATAACAACAAAATACAGGGAAGCAGAGCATGCCGACACCGGGACAATCGTCTGGACAATCTTCCGCAGGGACGGCGCTTGAGACCACGCCCTGGGGCTCTGTTTTCATGTTTTGCGGTCTTTTCGCCATCTTTGGCTTTGTGACCTGGCTCAACGGGCCGCTGATCACCTTCTCCAAACTGGCCTTTTCGTTAAGTGACGTCGAAGCCTTCCTGGTGCCGTCTGTTTTTTATCTCTCCTATTTCTTCCTCGCCCTGCCTTCGGCCTTTATCCTGCGGAAAACCGGCATGAAGACCGGCATGGCGCTAGGCCTATTGGCCATGGCCATCGGCGCCGCCGGCTTTGGCCAGTTCGCTTCCATGCGTCTATTCCCGCCGACGCTCGTTTCGCTGTTTGTTATTGGTGCCGGCCTGTCCCTGCTGCAAACAGCTTCCAACCCCTATATTTCCGTCCTGGGGCCGATCGAATCCGGGGCGCAACGCATCGCCCTGCTCGGCATCTTCAACAAGCTGGCAGGAGCGGCCGCCCCGGTACTTATCGGCACATTTATTCTCAATGGTATCGGTCATATGCAGGCCCAGGTCGATGCTGCCCCGACCACAGCCGCGCGCGATCTCTTGCTCGACGCTTTTGCCGCTCGTATCCATCTGCCGTACCTTTTGATGGGCGCGTTCCTGGCCGTCATTGCTGTCTTGGTCTATAAATCGCCCTTGCCCAATATCAGTGATGACGCCAACCCCGGATCGGGCAAGAGCTTTGTCGCCGCCATTCCGCAGATGTTTTTCGGCTTCCTGGCCATCTTTTTCTATGTGGGCGTCGAGGTCATGGCCGGTGACGCCGTCGGCACCTATGGCAATGGCTTCAATCTGCCGCTTGACCAGACCAAGTTCTTCACCAGCTTCACCATGGTGACGATGCTGATCGGATACCTCTGCGGCCTGGTGGCCATTCCGCGGTTTACCAGCCAGGAAAAATATCTCACCTTCTCGGCCGTGCTCGGTATTCTGTTTAGTGTCGGCGCTTTTCTCACCAAGGGCTATACCTCGGTGGCCTTTGTCTGGGCGCTTGGCTTTGCCAATGCCATGATGTGGCCGGCTATTTTCCCGCTGGGTATCCGCGGTCTGGGCAAGCTGACCGAGTTCGGGGCGGCCTTTCTCGTGATGGGTATCATTGGCGGCGCCGTGATTCCGCAACTGTTTGCCCATTTCAAGGACCAGTACGGTTTCCAGCTCGTCTTTCTTTGTCTGATGGTCCCGGCCTACCTATACATTTTCCTCTTCGGTTTGTTTGCGGCACGGCTGGCCAAGCGGGGCTAACAGTCTGTTGTAAAAGAATGTAATTTTGCTACAACAAACAGCATGACCGTATTGAATGACATCCTCACGACCATTCGTGATCGCGCCCCGCATGAAGATGGCGTAAATCTGAAAATAGGCGAAGAGATCCTGCGCGATCCGGCGGCGGTCGTTGATGTCAGTATAAAAAGCTTTGCGAACCGCATTGGGGTCAGTGAGCCGTCGGTCATACGCTATTGCCGGTCAATAGGCTGCGAGGGCTTCAAGGAGTTTAAAAAGTATCTCGCTCAATCTCTCGTTCTGGAACAAAAATTCTCCAAGGCGACGGCGGCAGAAGCGGGCGGCGACGCGGGATCGCAAGGCGGCGATGAGCGGTTTGACCGCCTCAGCACCAGTGTCGCGATCGCCTTAAGATCGGTAAGTGAAACCGAGCATTTTGAGCAAATCGACGCTGCCGCGAAAGTGGTGATGGCCTCATCCATGATCGCCGCCTTTGGCGTCGGCGGCAGTTCGGCCGTCCTGGCAATGGAAGCGCAAAATCGCTTTTTCCGATT
The DNA here is from genome assembly GCF_000495815.1 of Asticcacaulis sp. AC466. GTDB lineage: Bacteria > Pseudomonadota > Alphaproteobacteria > Caulobacterales > Caulobacteraceae > Asticcacaulis. Next base: position 134,261 of record NZ_AWGE01000005.1, read on the forward strand.
GGGACTTCGCGCGGTCGCCCACGTGGACAGCTATATGCAGCGGATGACCGCCGCGACCCTCAAAAAAGGGGACTGCGTTCTTATTATATCGTCAACAGGGCAACCTGAAACCCTTGCGGAAAGCGCCCGAATTGCCCGCAGCTATGGTGCAACCTGCATTGCCATGGCGCCGCTGAACAGTCCGTTGGCTGGCGTCGTCGATATCCTCATCCCCATAGAACTGGCGACCGATATTCCGTACCACCAACCCAATCCGGTCAGGTTTGCACAATTGTTTATGCTCGACTGCATCGCCGACCGTGTAGCGCTCATGATCGGCAAGCCGGCAAGTGAGACGCTCCGGCGCGTCTCTTCTGCCGTCTCGCTTCAGCAACACTATCTGCCTACGGGTGATTAACCGGCGTCAGTTCGAGCGTTTTCACCTCAAATGGCTTAAGATGAAGCGTGACGGGCTGTCCTGCAGATAGGGTTATATTCGGCGCCTTGGCGCCTTGCCACGGTGCGTGAGCGGTGTAGACCTTGGCCGCATCCGCAGGCAATTCCAGCGCAAGGCCGATGTCGAGAGCAAAGTCCTGGCTCTTGTCAGAAGGATTGCGCAGGGTGATGATGCCCTTGTGCGGTGCCCAGGCGGCCCAACCATAGACCTCTAGGCGACCCGGGTCGCCGCCAATCCAGTGGGTGTCCTTTAGAACCTCGGCATTCGCCCGGGACCATTTCGCACCTTCCGCAAGAACATCCCAGTCAGACGCGGATAGTAAAGACGGTGTAATATACATTTCCTGCAAGGCCGTACCGCTGCCGAAATAGGAACGCACCTCGTCGCCAAATTCGTGTTTTGGGTCCGTATCCAGGCCCGACGCGTGCTGCGCGTAAATAATGCCGTGCAGCATGACGGAGTTCAATGGAAACAGGGGACCGCCGATTACAATATTTTCGTATTCTTCGCGATCGCGATAGGTCATCCAGCGCTGACGTGGCGTGCCAACGCCGGTAAAGGCGTGATCCTGACCGCCGCGCCAGATCGAATCGGCATAGCGCAACCAGGCTGGCGAGGGGTATGTACCGGTCGTGACATTGATGAAAAGATCCGGTTGCGCGGCACGCAAATCATCGATCAGGTGAATCGCGGCGTCGAAATCACTATTGAACCGGCTGCCGGGAAACACCTTGTCTGCATTGCCGGTACCGTCCAATTTGAACTGGTTGACACCTTGCCGCGTCACCAGGTCTAAGGTCGCTTTGCGGAAATTGTCGTAGTATTTCGGTCCTGAAAGGGCAAAGCCGCCCTCGACGATCTCGTAGCCGGTGGTTTTGCCCTGAGCGACACGCGCCGCCTTGCCCGTATTATAGCCGCCCCACGGCGATAGCCACACACCGGGTGCTGCGCCATACTTGGCGGCGGCATCGCGCAAGGGGATGAAGCCACCCGGGAAGGCTTTGCTGAAGTTCCAACTGCCCGACAGGTCGTCCCATCCATCATCAAACAGGAAGGAGTCCAGTTTCACGCCGCGTTTGACGGCCAGTTCGTTTCCGAAGGCATGGATACGGTCCAGCGCGTCGGACTCGGTGTAGGCAGAATCATACCCGATATCGTACCAGGAATTATAATGCAGGAAGGTGCGATAGGGATGGGCGCGTTCGGCTTCGATATAGCCGAGAAAGTCCCGGCGCAATTGGCCGGGCGCACTTACACCCATCACCGCGGAAATTGTCAGGCTCTGGCCCTTACGCAATGGCAGAGCGCTATCGAGCCAGACGGAAACCTTATCTTCTTCGACTATGGCCCGACTGTTGGCCAGCGGGTTTTCGAACATGATATAGTCATTGCCGGCAACGATCGGGGAGCCCGCCACCTTGCCCGAAACCTCGGCACCTGGCGCAATTGTTTCCAGCAGACTCACCTTGGGAATCAGCTCGTCCTGGGTCAGGGCGGTGATGGTTACGACTTCACGCAGATATTTGGCATTTTCAGGCTGCACCAATCGCCAATCGATACGCAACCGGCCGCCCTGAGTGGTGAATGTCCCCTGGACCTGTTGCTGAGGCCGCGTCTCTGACAGCCGCGACGCTTTTGAATTGCCCGGTACGGTTACCGCCCGCAGAGGGCCGTCCAACTGAAGATCGGATAATGTCACCGTCGAACCGTCGCTTAGCGAGAGCGAAAATGGGGAGGCGACGCTTAAGGTTCTCCCGGTCAGCTTGTCGATAAACCGAACATCTGAGACGCGATTGTCACGGATCGCCCATGTCAGGCCGCTGGTGGCATTGCCAAGGGATTGTACAGGTTCTTCAGCAGCGGCGGCTCTTATTAAGGTGGCCGCCGAAAGGATTGCCAAGACAGAGGCACAGACGTTTCGCACTGACATGCAAGTCTCCGTATATGTAGCGTTGCTACATAATATGCGCTACAGTTTTCGGGTAATGTCAATTCCTAAATGCGGCATATCGCAGCTTGGTCCGTGCCGGTTGGTCGTCGAGTCGGCGTTCTGCATACCGCCCCGCCCCAAGTTGCCGATCTGCAACACACCTGGTCAAATTGTAATATAATTATAACCAAAATTTAACAGGGGTTTGACATCTGTAGTGAATGTAGCATTATTAATGTAGTCTATGTAGCCATGGCAACAACAAGAAGAAGGGGTGAAAAAGGATGAATATCTCTAAGAAACAATGCGGTATATCGCGAGCTGCACTTGCGTTCGCGCTGCTTTGCGGATTTTCAGGGACGGCGGGGCAGGCGCTTGCCGGTCCTCAGGATTCCAAAGTTACCGCAGATGCCAAGGCAGACGAGGCCGATAAGACGCTAGACACGACCGTCGTCGTTGTCGGCTCACGACAAGCCCTCAAAACGGCCCAACAAACCAAGAAGTCAGCTGACACGGTCGTCGACTCGATCACCGCTACAGATATTGGCGCCTTTCCAGACAAATCGGTTGCCGAGGCGCTGCAACGGGTGCCGGGTGTGACCGTCATGCGGTCGGTCGCGGGCGGTGACGTGATGCACTTTCCGGCCGAACCGACGGGTGTCATTATTCGCGGTCTTCAGCAGGTTAAATCGGAATTCAATGGTCGCGACATCTTCAGCGCGGGGTCGGCCTCGGGTCTGAGCTGGGAGGATATCTCACCTGAAATGCTGTCGGGAGTCGACACGTATAAGAACCTCACCGCGGATATGCTGGAAGGTGGGGTTGCGGGGACGGTCAATCTGAAAACGCGGCTCCCCTTCGATCAGAAAGGCCAGTTGATCTCGGCGACTTTGGAGGCCGACTATGGTGATCTTAGCAAGAAATGGACGCCGAACGGGTCTGCGCTATATTCCAACCGCTGGCATACGGAGTTGGGGGACTTCGGCTTCCTGGCAGATATCGCCTATTCAAAAATCGAAACCACCAGCCAGGGCGCGATACTGCCGCGGATGATGCCGTTTGCGGCTGGCACCTATACCAGTAACATGAACTTTATCCCATCGGGGATCAGTTACAACGACACGGTCTATGACCGTACGCGCAAAGGCGTCTCGCTGGCGGGCCAATGGGCCAGCACGGACAACCATTTCAAGGCGACGCTTCAATACAACAAGTCGACTTATGAAAACACCTGGAATGAAAATCAGTTGCTTAGCTACTGGGCTTGGGTTGATCCCGCTACGACGAACGAGTCGACGGTCTGGACGGACGGATCGCTGATCGCACCACCCGATGCACCCGGCCTTGGCATCAATCAGGCGGGCGGCGGCACGCCGTTCACTTTCGGCGCCGATGGCTTATTCCAGAAGGGCGTTATAACCGCTTCCGCAGGGGGCTGGGGGTATGGCGCAATCGCTGACTGGGGTGCGGACCCGGTGTCCTATGCGGCGGGATCGACCGACCAGTACGGCACCTATAGCCAGTATGGTATCGACAAACCGGTCTATCAACCGTGCCTAAACTCAGGGGTTACGCACGCCAACCAGCCGTGCCGATTGGCGCCGTCTGTCAATCTGGCCACGCGCTACAGCACGGAAACCCGGACGGTCGAAGACACCGCGCTTAATTTTATCTGGACACCCACCGACCGGCTAAAACTGACCTTCGACGCCCAGCATGTCCTGTCGGTCAATACCCATTACGACATCACCTATCGTAACGGCACCTACGCCAATCTGGCGGTCGATCTGACGGGTGATTTGCCAAGGCTGAACTTTGAACTGCCGTCCGGGTACAATGTGGTCGGCACGAATCCCTTGTCCGACTATCGCAACTATTTCAATGAATCGATCATGGATCACCTTGAAGACAGCAAGGCCTCCATGAATGCCGTTCGGATCGATGCCGCCTATGCCTTCGACAATCCCTGGTTCAGCGAAATCAGAGCCGGTGTTCGTATGTCCGAACGTGACCAGCTCAACAAATGGTCGGCCTATAATTGGCAATCAATCTCCAGCAACTGGGGGGCCAATCCAGCCGATTCCTTCCACCTTGACGCCCCGGCGACGGCGAACTTCGCCGGCTACCCCGGCACGTACTGGCAGACGACCGCGTTCGGCACAGACGGCCTGCTGAAAGGCCTGATCGGGCAGAACACGTTTGTGACCATCAAGCCGGATTACCTCAAGGACATCAACTTGATGGAATCGACCTTCGGGATGACGGCCCAATCGGCGAACGGAAAGACCCCATCGTCCAACTGGGATCCGATCTGCATGCGCGCCGCCAATATCTCCGGCACCTGTTTCCAGCCGGGTGAAATCCTGAATGTAAAGCTGAAGCAGGATTCAGCCTATGTCATGGCCAAGTTCGGCGGTCCGGACGCCGTCGTATTCGGAGACATTACCCTGTCGGGGAATGTAGGTGTTCGCCTGGTTGAGACGAACCTGACCAGTGTCGGGGCTGTCAATTTCGCTGTTCCGTTCACCGGCGAGGAATTGACCTGCCTGCCGCTGAGCCCCGAACAGATCGCGGCCCTTGGCCCCAATCAATACGCAGTCTCGCCGGGGTGCCTGGCACAAAACTCCCTGGCGGATCAGTCTTTCTCGAACGGTGGTTATACCAGTTCGACGGTCAAGACCAAGCACACCTATACCCTTCCAAGCCTCAATCTGAGGTTCTCGCTGCCGGATGGCTGGATTGTACGGTTCGCCGCTTCGCGCGGCATGTATATGCCAGACATAGGTCTGCTCAAGAACTATACGACATTGCAGCGTAGCTACGTGCCGCAGTCGGCCATCGCCGTCGGCAATCCCAGCCTTGTTCTCAATAGTGCCGGCCAGCCAGTGAGCTATATTTATGGCTACTCCGGAAGCACGGGTAATCCGCGCTTGCGGGCAATCCAGGCGGATCAGTTCGATCTGTCGGTCGAACGCTACTTCGCTGAAGTCGGGTCGTTCAGCTTCGATATCTTTAGCAAAAAGTTCTACGATTACATTCAAAACGGTACGTTTGTGGTCCCCATGACCAATAATGGCGTCACGCGCAACGTGGCTGTCAATGGTCCGGTGAACGGCGATGGTGCGAGTGTAAAGGGCTTTGAAGTGGCTTATCAGCGCTACTTCACCTTCCTGCCCAAGCCGTTCGACGGCCTAGGCATCCAGGCCAACTACACGCACCTGCACAATGAAGGCGTCAAGAACGCCAACCTGACGCTCGACACGGCGGATGGTTCCACCATTACGCGTTCAGCCCAGGAAGGCATGATCAATCCCGGGCGCCTGGAGCAGCTTTCAGATGATTCCTACAATCTGATCCTGATGTACGATAAGGGACCGTTCGGCGCCCGGCTCGCCTATAACTGGCGGTCGAAATATGTCAATTCGGTCAATGACTGCTGCATCGGTTTCCCGGTTTGGAATGCAGCTGAAGGGTTCCTGGACGGGTCACTGCGCTATGCCCTCAACACCCATACAGAAATTGATCTGCAGGGCACCAACCTTCTCGATACCCGGCCGAAAATTTATCAGGAGGTTCTGGGACCAACGGCCGCAAACCCAAACCAGGCGCCTCTGTTCCTGCCGGCGGGGACGTTTGCGTTCGACCGTCGCATCCAGGTCAGCATACGCCTCAAGTACTAGCTCCCACCTGCGTCGGTGGGGGAAACCTTCTCCTGGTCTATGCCGCCTCCCTTTTCACGGCATGACCTAACTCAAGGCGCGCAGCGAATGTGCTGCGCGCCCCTTTTCTTCACAACGCTCCAGGGACACTGCCGATGAGCGAGTCTGACAAGACATCAAGACGGGTCATTATCGTCGGTGGCGGGACAGCCGGATGGATGGCCGCTGCCTGCTTGTCGAAAGTGTTCGGACCTCAAAACCTGACCGTGACTCTCGTTGAGTCGGCGGAAATCGGGACCGTCGGCGTCGGCGAAGCCACGATACCAATGATCAATATGTTCAACATGATCCTCGGTATCGATGAGATTGATCTGGTTAAGGAAACTGAGGCGACGTTCAAACTCGGCATCGAATTTGTCGACTGGGCGCAGCTCGGCCAACGTTATTTTCACCCGTTCGGTAATTACGGGGTCAATATGGAGGGCATCAATTTCTTTCATTACTGGTTGCGCCTGGCCAAGCACGAGGGCGCGCGCGAGTATGGGCAATTCAATCTGGAAACCCTGGCGGCCAGTCAGGGGCGATGCGGGGCAACCGCCGACGACACGCCACAGCTGAAACTCAACAAGGCTTATCATTTCGATGCCCGGCTCTATGCGTTGTTCTTACGAAAATATAGCGAAGCCCGCGGCGTCCATCGTATCGAAGGCAAGGTTTGCCAAGTTGAACTGGATTCCGAATACGGGCACGTGCGTCATCTCGTGCTCGAAGACAATTGCGTCATAACGGGCGATCTGTTTATCGACTGCTCCGGCTTTTCGGGTTTGCTCATTGGCAAGGCCCTCGGCGTACCCTACGTGGACTGGAGCCATTGGCTGCCATGCAACCGTGCGGTGGCTGTAGCCTGTGAAGCCGTTGAGCCGCCTGTGCCCTATACCCGTTCGACCGCGCGGGAAGCGGGGTGGCAATGGCGAATCCCGTTACAACACCGTACGGGCAATGGCTACGTCTTCTGCGACGCCTTTCTGCAGGAAGACAGGGCGGCGGAACATCTGCTTTCGCATCTGGACGGGGCGCCCATCGCCGAACCGCGCCTGCTTAAATTTACCACCGGTCACCGGTCGCGCATGTGGGAAAAGAATGTCGTCTCCTTAGGACTCGCATCCGGATTTCTGGAGCCGTTGGAATCGACGTCTATCTACCTGGTCCAGAGTGCGCTTGCCCGCCTTATGGCGCTGTTCCCGGCCGGCGATGTCAATCCGAATATCCGCGCCAAGTTCAATGACGACATGAATAGCGAATATGAGCGCATCCGCGACTTCCTGATCGCCCATTACAAGTTGACCAAACGCGACGACAGCCCGTTCTGGAATCAGTGCCGCACGATGGACGTGCCAGACAGCTTGACGGCACGGCTGGACGCCTTCGAAAAGGAAGGAATACTTCTCGAATATCCCTTCGACCTATTCAAGGAAACCAGCTGGTTTGCCGTCCTGGTAGGGCAGGGCCTTTTCCCAAAGTCATATCATCCATTGGCCGACGCCTTGCCGCGCGACGCGTTTTTACGTCGTATGACGCAGGTGCGATCGATGGTTCTGAAGCGACTGCCCACTCTGCCGCCCCACGCTCAATACATAGCGCAAATCAAGGGGACGCAATGAGCACCTTCGCCACTCAAAGAAAGCATTACAGATGAGGACATGTTTCTTACCACTGGTTGCCGTGATGGCCTTCGCCACGGCGATGCCGGGCCTGGCCCAGGCCAAGCCGCCCAGGCATCGCGCACCGACACCTTCTCCGTCTCTGGTGGGCCACGGCCAGTTGCTTGGCGCACCCGTGGGCGCAGCAAAAACGCCGCCGATGGGATGGAATAGCTGGAATGCGTTTCGTACCGAGGTTGACGAAGACAAGGTCATGGGTGCGGCGAAGGCCCTGGTGGATGAGGGACTGTCAAAGCTCGGATATGTCTATGTAAATCTCGACGACGGCTGGTGGCGCAAGCGGCGTCTGTCCGACGGCCGCATGATCGTGAGGACCAGTATCTTCCCCTCTGCGACGACGCCTGACGGCAATACCAGTTTTCGTCCGTTTACGGACCGTCTGCACGCCATGGGCCTGAAGGCCGGCATTTATACGGACATAGGGCGCAATGCCTGCTCCCAGGCCTTTGATCTGCATTCACCGAATTTGCCGGAAGGGTCTGCCGCTGAGCGCGAGGTCGGGCTTGACGGGCATGTCGAGCAGGATATCGGCCTCTATTTTGGTGAATGGGGCTTCGACTACATTAAGGTCGATGCGTGTGGATTGGCGGACTATGCGCCAGGATCGGCTCTGGTCAAGGACAATGGCTATGTCGGGTTGACGCCGGAAATCTACCGCGATGCTATCAACAGGACCGATGATGCGGCGGTAAAAAAGCGCTATGCGCGGGTCGCGGCGGCTTTGAAAGCGGCAAACCCGGACCAGGACTATGTCTTCTCCATCTGTGACTGGGGCATGGCCGATGTCCGGTCCTGGGGCAAGGACGTCGGCAGCATGTGGCGCGCCAGCAGCGACATTACGCCCAACTGGAGCAGCATGCTCCACAACTATGACGCCGTGGCCAAGCGCGCGCTCTACGCAGGTCCCGGCCACTGGAACGATCCTGATATTCTTTACATCGGCCAGGGGGATTTTGACGCGGATCATCTGACCGAGGCCAGGACGCACTTTACGCTTTGGGCCATGATGAGCGCCCCGCTATTGATCAGCTATGATCTCAGGCGGGCCCCGCCATCGCTTTTAAATATCTGGAGCAATGCCGACCTCATCAAGGTCGACCAGGACCCCGCCGGCAATCAGGCAATCATTGCCTACGATTCTGATGACGTCCAGGTGTTGGTGAAGACCATGGCGGATCATAAAAAGACCGTGGCCGTGTTCAACCGCACAGCGTCGCCGCTGACGGTCGCCCTTCTGGCCAGCCAATTGAAGTTGCGCGATGATGTGTCGGTCGAACTTGTGGATCTTTGGTCGAAGACGAAGAGCGAATTCAAGGGACAATTGAGCATCACTCTGGCGCCCCACGAAACCCAGGTCTTTTCAGTGAGCGGCGAACGTGAATTGGCCGATGGCGTCTATCTGTCCGAAATTCCAGGCGCGATCAATGTGGCGGATGACGGCGTGAAAACACCTGTCCCGGACCCAACCATTCACCGCATGATCGATCCTTGGGCCGGCACCACATCCGGCAGCGTCCATCCACAATATGCGGGGTGGGGCGGGGCCCAAGCCGACGCGACCCCTTACGGCCAGGGCTTGCAAATCGCCGGGGAGGGCTTTCACAGCGGCATTGGCGTGCTGAGCAACTCACTGCTGCAGGTCAAGACCGACGGCGCTTACCGGACATTGCGCACACAGGTCGGTGTGGATGATTCAACGCCGAACCCAGGCCGGGCCGTGACCTTTTACGTCTATGCAGATGGCAAGCTCATCACCCAGACGCCGCCCATGAAATTCGGTGACAAGGCTCGCGAGATTACCGCCGACATCACCGGCCGCCACGTCATCGAACTGGTTTCAAGCAGTGCAACAGCGGTAAACGAACAGCCTGTCGTCGTGACCTGGGGCTCAGCCAGGCTGCTGAAATAGACAATGCAGCCCTGTAAAAGCGTTTGCGACGTAACCGTTGCGGCTTTCACGCGCGACATTGCACCGGTTAATGAGCCGGTGGTGTTGCGCGGGCTGTGTGCCGACTGGCCATCTGTAAAGGCGGCGCGTGAGGCGGATTGCCAGATCGCCGCTTATCTTAAAGCCAGGGCGGGGGGCGGATCCATTGAATTCCTGACGGCGCCACCGACTATCAAGGGCGAATTCTTTTACGGAGATACGCTGCAAACGCGCAATTTCCAAAAGTCGCGCGCCGCATTTGGCGACGTGCTCGACCGGTTGCTGGCCTTGGCGGCAGAGGCCACGCCACCTGCCATCTACATTCAGTCAACGCCCGTAGATGACTGCCTGCCCGCCTTCAGGACCGGGAACCGGATGCCCCTGCTGCCCGATTCCGTAAGTCCGCGCATCTGGATCGGCAATGCCGTTCGTATTCAGACCCATTATGACCTGTCGGACAATATCGCCGTGGTCGTGGCGGGGAAAAGGCGGTTCACCCTATTTCCTCCCAATCAGTTGCCGAACCTGTATATGGGGCCTTTCGAACAGACGCTCGCCGGCTCGCCCGTCAGTCTGGCCGACATTGAAAACCCCGACTTTGTCAGGTTCCCGCGTTTGCGAGATGCACTTGACACCGGGCAGCTGGCTGAGCTTGGGCCGGGCGATGCTCTCTTCATTCCCTATGGCTGGAGGCATCATGTTCGGAGTCTATCCACTTTCAATGTCCTGGTGAACTACTGGTGGACCGACAGCCCGTCGCACCTACAGGCGCCTTACGGTGCTTTGTTACATGCGATGTTGATGGTGCGCGACATGCCTGAGCGCCAACGCGATGTCTGGAAAACAATGTTCGATCACTTTGTTTTCGGCACCCACGGTGAACCGGGCGCCCATCTACAGCCGGATGATCTGGGCATGATGGCAAGATTGACTAAAACGGGGCATGAAAATGCCTTCAAGACATTCGTCCAGGGCCTTGTCCGCCAGGTGCAGTCGTTTCGCTGATCAAAGCCAAGACCGGAGGGTTGGCTGAGGGTTCCTTCCTATTTGCTCACCGAATTTCAACCTTTGTTCCCAAGCTGAAGGCGCCCAGCGAGGAGTTCCACTGTTGCTTCTTCACCGCGTCGTCAGCATTGGCGAAACGGATCGCAAAGCGCGCATCTTTCGCAAGACTGGTATCGGCGTCGGGCAGCGCCAGCCAGATTTCTTGTGCACCCGTCGGCAAGTCGTCTGGAAGCGTGATATCCAGCGTTGCGGCGCTATCGACATTCGGCAGCCATTGGCGTGGGTCCACGCTGTGTGACGTGATCCGGTGTACAGCGCCGGATATCGGATCTCTTAGCACAATCTCCACGGCCCGGGGATTGTAGATCCGCGCCCAGCCGGAATTTCGCACGACAATCGATATCGAAAACGCTCCCCCCCGTGAGGCGGTTGTCGGATGCGTCGCACTGACCAAGGCGATCCGGTAGCCCATACGACGGCGGACATCGGTCATGCAGCCTTCCTTGATCCAATTGTCGTGGAATAGCCGGCGATAGTAACCGTCGTTAAGATAGGTGAGATTGTATCGTGCGCCCTCGCTTAAGATATCGTTGCATGTTGTGCGCGGCTTGGCGTTTGGGTCATCCGCGGGGTTACAGGTCTCGCCACCAAACGGGCCCAGATCGCCAAGTTCGTCGGTGAATGTCTGCTGCTCCGCGCGCGAGGCGGGCGCTTCGTCATATGTGCCGACGTCCGTCTGGCTCGCCAGGAAGCAATCGTTGTGGAAGCCGAACCGAAACGTGCCATTTAGGGCTGCGGTCAAGGGGGGCAGGCGTGGCGACCAGTCGCGGATATAGGGAGGATAACGAAACTGAATGAACCGTGTGTCAGGAACCGCGTCGAGCAATGCCGCCTTGATCTGGTCACGGTTTTCCGGCGATGTGAGATCGTTAGACGAGGTATGCCACTCGCCCCATGCGCCAATAAAACCGGCTTGTACGAAGGCTATGACGTCTGCATTTCGGCGCAGAACGGGCTTGAGTTGGGCCAGATGGTCCTTCACGCGCGCGATGGGCGCGTCCTGCGCGTCATGATATTCGGTTTCGCCGTTTGGGTAGTTGTAGGTCGCGCGGACAATCAGCTTGATGCCGCCGCGACGGGCCGTCGCAAATCCCGTCTCAATTTTTTTGAGATAGGACTGGGGAAGGTCTGCGTTACGATAGGCGGCAAGATTAATCCTGGCATAGATCAGCCGATAGCCGTCGGTGTAGGCGTTTGCCACCTCAACGGCGCTCAGTGCGTCAAGATCGGTAGAGGCAGCCCGGTAGAAACCGCGCTCCGGATTTGCCAACTCGGCATCTGTGGCTGTGAAAGTCACCTGGGCGATGGCGGTTCGGTCGCGATCCGACGTTTCCGCCCGGGCGTGAAAAGGACCGCTCGTCAAGAGGATCAAAAGGGCGGTCAGAGGAGCTGAACCGCGTAGAGAACGCCGCATATTCGTTGTCGCAAGAGTCATGATTTGACCTATTCTGGCTTGGCGATTTTCTCAAACCTTATTGGTGTATGGGCGCGGATTCGCTAAGCTAAAATCTGTAGCTGACCCCCAGTTTGACCGAGGCGCCGTAGCGATAGTACCCCTGAGGCAGCATGCGATTGCCGTTTATGCTATAGGTATTGGCTTCATTGAGCAGGTTTTGGCCTTCAAGCGTGATGTCGGTCCGGTCATTGATCTTGTAGGACGCGTGCGCCGTTACCCAGGTGATCGGATCGGCTTGCTCGTTGTAGCCTTCGCCCAATACGTTGATCGCCGTCACGAAGCCATCGGTATGGTCGCCGGTAAGACTGAGCGAGACGCGGCCGTGCTCATAGAATAGGCCGAGTGAGTAGACCGATGGCGCAATGCCTTCGAGCGGACGCTCCTCATCTCCGACCCAGCTTTTGGCCCAGTTGCGCGTATATTGCGCGCGCATGCCAAGGCCATTTTCGAGGAAATGTTGCAGGCCGATTTCGATACCTCTGACCTTCGCATGATCCCCGTTGATAGGGCGGCTGATATTGAACAAATGACCGGGCACGCCGATGTCCTGACCCGGCTCCCAGCTGGTTGTGATCTGGTCCTTGATCTGCTTATCGAACACCGCGAAGTTGAATATCGAATTCTTGCCGAAATACCACTCAAGCGACGCATCGAACTGATCGGCAGAATAGGGCTTAAGCGTAGCGTTGCCGCCGTAGACTTGCGTAAAATCACCCCATGACACGCTCTCGGTGGTGCTTGTGGGGGCCAGCGTTTCTACCGAAGGTCGGGCCATGGTCCTGGCCGCGCCCAGGCGCAGGCGCAGTTCTTCCGTAATGCGGTAGTTGAAGTTCGCGGACGGCAGGACGTAGGTATATTCATTGTCCTGACTGACCGGTGTGGGGGCGGCGTAGACGGCCGTATAGTTGAACGCGCCATTTTCGATGATGTTCAGAATCTTCGCATCCCAGGCCTGGGCGGTGGTGTTCGTCCGAACCACACGCAGGCCGGCATTGCCGGTCCAGCGTTCGCCGGCGAGATTGGCTTGCACATAGCCGGCCCAGGTCTTTTCAGTGACGCGATAGCTCTGAAGCGGGTTCCATACGGGAGCGGCAGAGGCATATGTGTAGACCTCGCCCGGGTCTCCACCCGCCCGGGGATGTCCGTCATAGGCCGCGAGAGCTTTCTGATAATTTGCGACATCGAAGGCCAGGAAGGTGTGCGGGAAGTCAGCGTTCACGCCGCTCATGAAGTTAGGCAGCGTAAAGCTGTGCGAAACAACGTTGCCCGCCAAATCGCCGACATTGATAGCGTGGTCGCCCGAGTAGTAGTCGGCGCCGCCCGTCAGTGAGTTATTGATCAGATCGCGTGACTTGCTGCGGTCGGTGTAACTGACGCCAAACTGCAGGTTATCGACCCAAAACCGGCCAACCGCCCACTTACCCGAAACCGTTGCCCCGTTGATGGCGTCGTCAATATTGTCGCCGGAAAGTGAGAAGTAGTGCGTATTAAAATCGGCGTCTGTAAACTGCCCGTTCGCCAGGCCGCTGGCCAATTCGCGCCCATCGTCGAAGTTGACGGTCACGTTCGGCACGGCCGCGCCGGTGAGGGAGATGTGGGCCGAGTTGGGCTGGTTCATGCGAAGCACAACATAGCTGTCCTGCCCGCCAGAATGCCGGGACGACGTCGAGCGATATATATCACCGGTCAGGGTAAGCGTATCCGACACGCGCCACTCGGCATTGGCGCCATAGAGCTTCGTCTCAACGACGCGATATGTGGTTTGATTGAGCAGTTCCGGATTGAGGCGCAGTTCCGGATCGGGATTAGTCATGTCGAAACTGGTGACGATGCCGTTTTGGATCACCATGTTGGACCAGCGTCCCGGTGCATAGAGCGGATAAAAGGACTGCTGGTAACCGACTTGGGGAGAATCGAGCTTCGTCGTCAATCCATCGATAACCAGGCGGAAGTTATCGGTCGGGCGCCATTCGACCTTGGCCGTAAAGGCAGACCGTTTTTTCTTTTCCAGGATAGAGCCCACGCGGAACTGGCCCGGGGCTATCAAGCCATATTCGTCCGGGTCAAGTACGCCATTGTTATTCGGGTCGATATTGCCGCCCCACGCATTGCCATAGAGCCAGCTTGGGTCATTCGGGTCCGGATTGCGCGTCCAGCCGCCATCGTTTCCAGCCTCATCCGTACGATCATTGCGGTTTTCCAGCACAATACCGAAAAGAACGCCCAGCTTATCGTCGGCAAATGTATTGCTGTAGACGCCCGAAAACTTCTTGCCGTCCAGCTTGGACATCAGATTTTTGTCGCCCTCCAGGCGTACAATCCCATGCTGCCCCCGTTTGTCGAACGGACTGGCCGAGCGCAGATTGATCAGTCCGCCAATGGCGCCTTCCGTCAGCGACGCCTCAGCCCCCTTGATCACATCCGCACCGCTGATGACATCGGACGGCAAAACATCATAGGCAAAATCGCGGCCCGCGCCATCGGTGGCAAGGATGCGCCCGTTGAAGGTAGACAGGGTGTATTCGGGGCCAAGCCCGCGCACACTGACCTTTTGCCCTTCGCCGCCGGCCGTGCGGGATATCGACACGCCGGTGATGTGGCTCAAAGAATCGGCGACATTGTCATCAGGGAACATGCCCAGTTCGAGGGCGCTTATCGAGTCCTGGACAGTTGTGGCATCCCGTTTCAGCTTGACTGCACGTGCGACACTGCCGCGTACGCCCACGACGACGACTTCCTGCGTGGGTTGGTCGTTCACATCCGGTGTCGGCGGTGTCTCTTGGGCATAGGCCAACGACGCGGCGAAACTGAGCGTCACGAGCGCGACGCCCGAGGTGAGCCATTTTTGATATCGGGATGTCGTCGGCATGAGTCTGTCTCCTTAAATCGCGAATGAATGAGGTGTCGGTTCCCTTATCTTGCGATTTATGTACATCTTCATTTTCATGTCTACATAAACTTTCGTTATATATGCAAAACGAAAGAAAAAGGTAGTAAATTTGACACATTTTTCGGATGCGCTCCTATATCCCGCTCTCGGTCTATGGCCGCGCCGTTCAGTTTCGCCGGATTTACTGCGCTTGCGGCGTGGACTCTGAAAAAGCAAATTGCAGCCAAACCGACACGGTGGACAGAATCATGCCATGAGCGCCAATTATCAGGGCTCTGCGCCCGGTCACATCTTGTCGCCCATATTTCGAACCTGCTAAGGCCAATCCGAATGTCTACTCACGCCACGTCAGTACCTTTTTCCGACCTGTCTCCGCGTATCGTCGTTTTCGGTGTCGGAGGCGCCGGTGGCAATGCCGTGAACAATATGATCGAGTGCGGGCTTGTTGGGGTTGAATTTGTCGTAGCGAATACCGACGCCCAGCACCTGGAACGGTCTGGGACGAAAAACCGGATCCAGTTGGGTGCGACGGTCACACAGGGCCTTGGTGCAGGCGCCAATCCCGAAGTCGGCCAGAGAGCGGCCGAACTTTCGGAAGCCGAAGTCGCCGAATTCCTTACCGGCGCGCACATGGTCTTTATCACCGCGGGCATGGGGGGCGGCACGGGCAGTGGTGCGGCGCCTGTCATCGCCAGGATCGCGCGTGAGCGCGGTATTCTGACCGTGGGCGTCGTCACAAAGCCTTTCACATTCGAAGGTCGGCACCGGATGCGTCTGGCGGATGCCGCCATCGGCGAACTGGCGCGCTATGTCGACACTCTGATCGTTATTCCGAACCAGAATCTGTTTCGCGTTGCCACGGAGAAAACAACCTTCGCACAGGCGTTCGGCATGGCCGATGATGTTCTGCGCGCCGGCGTGCAATCCATCACCGACCTGATCGTCCTGCCCGGATTGATCAATCTCGACTTTGCCGATGTGCGGGCCGTGATGGCCAATATGGGCATGGCGATGATGGGAACCGGCGAAGCGACGGGTGAGGGCAGGGCGTTGCAGGCGGCGCAGAATGCTATTCAGAATCCCCTGCTGGACGAAGCCTCCCTGCACGGTGCCAAGGCCATCCTGGTCAATGTGACCGGCGGGCTCAATCTCAGCCTGCACGAAATAGATGAAGCGGCGAATGCCATTTCGCAATGGGTGGATCCTGAAGCGAATATCATCTTCGGCGCGGCGCTCGATCGCGACATGGGCGACCTGATCCGTGTCTCGGTCGTTGCCACCGGCATGGACGTCAAGACCGCCGCCGCTGTGTGAAACGGGCCTGTGCGCGGATACGAAACGCTTGGGTTGTGTTTCGATAGGCATATCTGTTTCCGGTTTTCCGCACTCGCTTTGCATTGTGTCTGAAGCGAAACAAAAGACGACGAATTTGGCGCAATTCCCTTTCTCATCTGGTTTCCCTTTCCGCCGTTGAGGCTGCAAGGTTGAATTTGTGCCCCGTTTGGGGGATAAGCGAAACCTAAGGCGGGCGGGATGCCTGCGGCTAGGGCTAAGACTATGGCGGAAGACACCGTAAAACTGACGCGCGACACCTCCGAGCGTCGCCGCGAGATTACATCCATGCTCAAGTCGCGCGGCAGCGTGCAGGTCGTGGCGTTGTCCGAACAGTTCGGCGTTTCGATGCAGACTATCCGCAAGGACCTGCATTATCTCGAAGAGCACGGTATCGCCACCCGGGCCTATGGGGGCGCAATTTCGTCCGACGTGGTGACGGTAAATGCCGAGCCTCCCATTGAAACCAAACGTGTCATTCACACCGAAGAGAAAGAACGTATCGGTCAATTGGCGGCGGCTATGGTCGAACCAGGTGATTCCATCATGTTGGATTCAGGCACGACGGCCCTGCAGATCGCACGCTTTTTACCGGATGAAGAAGACATTACCGTCGTTACAAATGACTTCGGCGTGCTGTCCGCGTTGACGCAAAAACGAAAGATAAAGATCATTATGCTTGGAGGCGAGCTTCGCCGCAAGAACATGGCCTTCTATGGTGCCCAGACGGTGGCGGCGCTAGATGAACTGTTGCTCGACAAGCTGTTTCTTGGCGTCGATGGGTTCGATGTCGAACGCGGCATCACGACGCATCATGAGCCTGAAGCGCAGTTGAACCGCAAAATGGTTGAGACGGCGCGTCAGGTCATCGCGATCACCGACTCGTCTAAGTTCGGCAAGGTCTGTCTGCACCGGATCATCGATATCAGTGAGATAAACGCGTTGATTACCGATTCAGATGCGCCGGACTATATCCGCGATGCCGCCGATCGCCTTGGCTTCACCTTGCATCTCGCCTGAGCAAGCTGGCGACGCACTGACCGCTCGGCAAATTTGTTCGATTCGAATCCTATAAGGGTGCGGCCGAATATACGTCGTCACACTTTCATCATTGTCTTATTTTTCCAGCTCAGAAGCCTATCGAAAATAAAGCACGGGAGGGCTTTAGGTGCGGCAAAGGAGAAGGCGATGGCAGACAGAGTAGTGATGATTTCCGGTGCGGACTCCGGTATTGGCGCCGCATGTGCGAGAGCTTTCGGCAGAAAGGGTGACAAGGTCGTTGTTCTTTATCACACGGATGTCGACGGCGCGGAAACGACCGCGGCAGACGTGAAGAATGCGGGCGGTAAGGCGCTGGTCCTGCAATGCTCCGTCGATGAAGCAGAGTCGGTGGAAGCGGCCTACAGCGAGGCGGAGGCGCAATTTGGATCGGTGAACGTTCTTGTCAATTCCGCGGGCATCAACATGGCGAATGTCAATGTCCGGGACATGCGTATCGAGACATGGAACGACCGCATTGCAACGGATTTGACCGGGGCGTTTCTAATGTCGCGCCGGTTCCTTTCGGGACGTAGAGATTCCACGGATTCAGCCTCACTTGTCCATATCTCGTCTATCCATGCCGAAGTCGTGCGTGCCGGAGGTGCGGCCTATTGTGCCGCGAAAGGCGGACTTACGAAACTCGTACAGACACTCGCGGTGGAGGAGGCGGGGCAAGGCATTCGAGTCAATGCCATCGAGCCTGGAATGATACTGACGCCAATGAATCAGAGAGCGCTCGATGACGACGACTACCGAAAAGCGCTCGAAAAGAATATTCCGATGCAGCGGGCAGGTAAGCCGGAGGAGGTCGCCGACCTCGCGGTATGGCTAAGCTCCGACGAGGCCAGCTACATTACCGGGGCCACAATTACAATCGATGGCGGCCTGTCACTCTTGCTGGGGGTTGGGGCATGAACTTGTCGGAAGGCAAATCAATCTCGCCGGATTCTGTCACGGGCGATGAAAAGGAACGAGTCGAGCCGACCCGCCAGATCGTCGATTTTAATGTGGAAGAGCTTCAAGACATTGTGCTGGACGGACCGCCCCGGTTTACGAGCCGCGACCTGATGAGTCCCTTCGTGTGGAAGGCGGGAAAACGTTACGGCATCATGGTGCGTGCCGTGCCGAGCCACGATCAGGAGAAAACGGATACGGGAGAAATCTGGGCCGGCTGGAGCGATGACGGCGTGTCATTCAAGATGCTTGACCGACCCGCGATCGTAGCCGGGCCGGACGCGCAGGATGCCGGAGGCGTGGAAGATCCGACGGTCGTCCAACGTGAGGACGGGTCCTACGTCGTCTATTTCACCGGAGTATCATCGGATATGACCCATGGTGAGATGTTCTACGCTGTTGGGGCTTCGCTCGACCGGTTGCAAAAGACAGGTGTGGCTCTGGCTTCGACGAAATCTATGGGCAATACCAAGGAAGCGACGATTGGCCAAACGGCGGACGGTCATTGGCGGCTGTTCTACGAATATGCCGCCGATGGCGCCTCGCGTATCGGGCTGGCGATCGGCACGAATATCGATGGACCCTGGACAGAACAACCGACACCGTTCATGCCGCGTGAAGACGGTTGGGACAACTGGCATCTTTCAACCGGTCCGATGCTGATGGATGATCCGGACTGTCCCGTCATGTTTTATAATGGCGCGACGGTGGATGCCCGGTGGCGGATCGGCTGGGTGGCTTTCCAAAGAGACTGCCTGAGCGTGGCTGACCGCTGCGTGCAGCCGCTGCTGACACCGCCGCCCGTCGCCGACCGTACCGATACTGACATCGCCTTTGCCGCCTCGGTCATCGTCGATGACGGCCAGATATGGCTCTATTACTCGCTTGAGGATAGGCGATTGAGCCGGGCCCTTCTCAGGCGGACTTGACCTCAGGCTGACCTACCCGCCCGCTAATCCGTTGCCCTGTCACAGCATTCCTGCAATTCCGGCGTCAATTCCGGAGTTTGGTTGGGTTTCTCCGTCACCTTGTTTGTTGTTTCACGTCGCTTGGCTCGGGTTGAGGGGGTATCAGGCGTTATCGGAGCCTTTTGCGGACTTGTTGTCTCGGCCATGGGGTTTTCCTTACGTATCTGAGCTGACGTTCCTGCTGGGTAAGCGCCGGTATACGAAAGGTCCTTCTAAAACAGTGCGTGTAATGATGAGGCCTCCTTCACGCCCCGGGTCATAAGGATTTAGTAAGTCCGTCAACTGCCTGTCGAAATTTTACACCTTCACATCTATGGCTTGGCCATCCCCCACAGGTCTGAAGGAGCGTCGCCATGAGCGCGACCGCTGGAGATGTATTGGTTCAAACGCTGATAGACTGGGGCGCCGACAATAACCGCCGTCGAATTCACGTTCAGCCCGACTGACGCGATGACAGTGGCGAATATCAGAACGCCAATTCGTGGCACCGCGTAAGTCGATGCCATTGTGGAGGTTTTCATCGATGATAGTGTCGTCGCCCTTGTCATCTAGCAGGCTGAACCGGCCGAGCAAACTATGCCAGAGTAAGGCGACGGCATTTTGCGATGGGGTGGTGTCGGTTTGGCCGTGGCCCTCTCCGAATTATCACTTCGGATCGATCCCTAACAGGTCAGACCCAAATTAAAAGTCCCAGTCGGGCGAAGCTCCGGACAGATATTGCGGGTCTTTGTAACCCATTGAACGACATTGGGTCGGCGACTGGCGTATCAAAGACGACCGATAAAGCTGGACCCGGGGGCGTGACTGCGGCAATAAAAGCCTCTGGAGACCGTATCATGCCCTATGCCTTGAGCCCATTCGATGCCGCAGCCATTCTCATAGTGTTGGCCGCTTGCCTGGGGTACGTCAATCACCGTCTCTTCAAGCTGCCCGCGTCTGTGGGCTTGACGTTCATGGGGGCCGTAGCGTCTCTGTGCGTGCTTGCGGTCGATAAAATATTGCCGGGAAGTCATCTGACACCTTTAGTGCTTGGCTTCCTGGATGATATCGATTTCCACCAAACCCTTATGAACGGCATGATTTCATTCCTGCTGTTTGCTGGCGCGCTCCATGTTAACTGGACATATATGAAGGCGGGCTTTTGGCCCATACTGCTCCTATCGACGATTGGCGTCCTCGTTTCAACAGCCATCGTCGGCGCGGGCTTTTTTGCCATAACCTCGCTCCTGGGACTATCCGTGCCCTTGTTGTGGTGTCTGGTATTCGGAGCTCTGATCAGCCCCACGGACCCGGTTGCCGTAATGGCGGTCATGAAGCACGCCTGCGTGCCGCCCACACTCCAGGCTACGGTTGCCGGGGAGAGTCTCTTTAACGATGGCGTAGGCGTCGTTGTGTTTGGGATATTGCTGGTGGCTGCGACAGGTGGGGGTGATTTTTCCCTGCCGCACGCCAGCGTAGAGTTCCTGAAAGAAGCCGGAGGTGGGATCGCGCTAGGTCTGCTGACCGGCGGCGTGGCCTACTTCGCAATGCGCAGCATCGATGAATATAATGTCGAAGTTATGATCAGCTTGGCTGTAGTCATGGGCGGATACAGTCTGGCGAACGGGTTGGGCGTCAGCGGACCCGTTGCCATGGCCGTCGCCGGTCTGATCATCGGCAATGCCGCAGTCGCCGACGCTATGAGTGACACGACGCGCGACTATCTGCTCAAATTTTGGGCACTCATCGACGAAATACTAAACGCCGTATTGTTCTTGCTCATTGGCCTGGAAGTTATCGCCATTGCCGCGGACTGGCGTTTGATGGTCGTGGGATTGGCGGCGATACCGCTGGTGCTATTGGCTCGCGGCATCTCGGTTGCGGTGCCCCTGACTGTCTTGCGCCCGTTCCAATTCCTAGGAAAAATTGCCATGCCTACCCTGGTCTGGGGCGGGCTGCGTGGCGGCATCTCGATTGCGCTGGCGCTTTCACTTCCAGGCCACAGGACTGTCATTCTGGCAGCCACCTATGTGGTCGTGCTGTTCGCCGTCATCTTCCAGGGGGGCACCATCGGTAAGCTTATTCTGAAATGGACGCGGGCAGACACACCGTCCCACGGCTAACTCGACCGGTGATCTCGCGCGAAATCCCGTGTTTTGCACCGCGAGAGCTGGATTGGTGTGAGTCTGGTCCGTTCAATATATTTAAGCCACCGCCCATGGTCTATTGAGCAATCAAATAGTCGACCTGTCTTCACATAGAGTGATCTGTGGAGCGATCACAACATATCACAGAAGCGAGAGGTGTGGCCGAATTGTGTCTTCGGGGGTGGACAGGTCGCCTGCGAACGTTTAGAGCGTGTGTTCTGGGAATGATTATGTGACTGCAAATCATTACTTTGAGCGCTGTTCTTGCTGCTCGTGAAATCTCGAAATAATAAACTGTGCAATCAGTTTTATTGTCTGTGTGCTGCGCAGATTTACTTGGGGCAAACTACTAAAATTGGAGACGAAACCATGACAGCCAGTGAAAAACTGCTGACATTTGGCCATTCGGTCTGGATCTATCTCGCCGGCCTTAGTCCGTTGGCGTTCGCAATGAATATCTGTTTGACGGTCGCCTTGCCTCTCTTGTTCTGGGTGGGGACGCGTCTGATTACCGCCGGTTTACGGTTTGCGGTCCATCGGGTTCCCGGACCGCCATCGGCAGAGAAAAAAGTCAGAACTAGCCGCGCGATGCGCTTCAGTAACCAGGTGCTTAAGGTCGTTCTCGGCGCCGGCCTTCTGTTCTTGCTGCCAGGCATTTGGGGTTTGGATTTGACGCCGTGGTTTGCGGGCGGGTTAGGTCAGCAGGCTGTACAAGTGATCGCCGGTCTTTCCCTGCTTCTGATTGGCGCCGTCGTCGCGCTTGAAATCTCCGCCCTGCTGATTAACCACGCCATGGGCAGACTAAGAGCGCAAGCCGCGCCACGCCGCGCCAAACAACTCGACACACTTGGGCCTATCGTGCGAAGCGGCGTCCAAATTGCCATTGGCATAGTCGTGTTTCTGACGATGTTCGGGCAACTCGGTGTACAGATCGGCCCGCTTATTGCGGGCGCGGGTGTCGCTGGTGTGGCCATAGGGTTTGGCGCACAGACCCTGGTCAAGGATTTCCTGACCGGTTTTTTCCTTATAATCGAGGACATTGTCGCGGTCGGTGACATCGTCAGAGTCGGCGATAGTGGCGGTCAGGTCGAAGAAATGACGCTGAGGACCATCCGTTTGCGCGACTTTGACGGAACCCTGCACGTCTTTCCCTATAGTGAAGCCCAGATCATTCACAATCTGACAAAGACCTTTTCTTACTACGTTTTCGATTTGCAGGTCTCTTACGAATCCAACCTCGACCGCGCCATGGACGTCATGCGTGAAACCGGTGCCGCGCTGCAACGAGAAGCCGAGTTCGGGGACGCCATTCTCGAGCCCCTCGAAGTCGTCGGGGTCGATAACCTCGGTGACAGCGGAGTGGTCCTAAAGGCACGTATTAAAACCCTGCCTATCCAGCAATGGCGCATCGGAAGAGAGTTCAATCGTCGTATCAAATTAGCCTTCGATGCCGCCGGCATTGACATTCCTTATCCTCACATGCGCGTCGTCATGCCAAAAACGGATCGGCACTCGAAAGAGGAGGCATTGGCATGACAATGACTCAAAAAGCCCGCCACTTTCACCTCGATCAGATTTCCCTATTCATAGATTTGGATGGTACACTTGCGCCGTTTCAACTCACTCCCGATGTTGTGGGGCCCGATGTAAAGCGCAATGCTCTGCTACGCGAGATGGGCATGCGGCTGAACGGGCGAATGGCGGTCGTCAGCGGACGATCCATCGCTGACTTAGATCGGATACTTGAAGGTACGATTGTCGCGATGGCCGGAAGCCACGGACTACAAAGGCGTGACGCCCGGCTCGATCTGGTCACCGCCTCGCCGCACTCGGGCCTGGCAGACGCCATACGGGAAATCAAGAATTTTGCCCTGAAGTTTCCGGATGTCGTGATTGAGGAAAAGCCGCTCAGTGTCGCGTTTCATTATCGCCAAAACCCATCGGTGGAGACAGTGGCGCGCGTATTCTGCGAAGATCTGGCGCAACGTACCGGTCTGAAATGGCAACGCGGCGCCATGGTCGAGGAGTTTCTGACACCGGGCATGGACAAGGGCAGGGCAGTACGCGCCTTTATGGTTGAACCGCCATTTTTGGGCACCACGCCGATCTTTGTCGGTGATGATCTCACAGACGAAAATGGCTTTCAGGCGGTTCAGGCCTTGGGCGGTTTCGGTGTATGCGTCGGGGCCGTACGTGATACCCATGCACAGTTTCAACTTGAAAGTGTTTCTGCGGTTCATGCATGGCTCCGGCAAGGCTTGCAAAATAACTATTTCAGTTTGGAGGCCGAAGTTGAGCCGTCTTATAGTCGTATCTAATCGCGTCAACCCGCCTGCCGATTCCGGTGTCGGCACCGCCGGCGGCCTCGCGATGGCGCTGGCCGCGGCATTGCGCGAGGACAAGGGCCTTTGGTTCGGATGGAGTGGCAACACCGTCGAGCAGTATACCGGCCAGATGTCCATGCAAAAAGTCAACGGCGTCACCGTGGCCCTGATGGATTTGGAAGCCCAGGACGAAAGCGAATACTATAACGGATACGCCAACAGGACCCTATGGCCGTTGTTTCATTATCGGCCGGATCTGGTGGCCTACGAACGCAGTTTCGATGAGGGGTATACCCGTGTGAACATGCGTTTTGCCGAAACGCTTGTCCCCCTGATCGACCCAGATGATATCATCTGGGTGCAGGACTATCATCTGATACCCCTGGCCAGGGAGTTGAGAGCGCGCGGCGTCAAGAATCGTATCGGTTTCTTCCTGCATATTCCATGGCCGGCTCGACGCTTGCTGGCAACACTGCCGCGCCAAAATGAGCTTGTAGAGGCTCTGTTCAGTTACGATTTGCTGGGCTTTCAAACCGAAGACGACTGTGCTGCGTTTATCGATTCTGCGGCTGAAGACAGTCGGGCAGAGGTGTTAAGGACCGGCGTACTGAAAGCCTTTGGGAAATCCGTTCGGGTCAAAGCCTTTCCTATCGGTATTGACGCCGTCGATTTCTCCGGCGCCGTGAAGAGCGACACCGCCGAGACCTACCGCAAGCTGATGGTCAAGAGCGAGGCTGGTCGAAAAATGATACTGGGCGTCGATCGCCTCGATTATTCCAAGGGAATCGAAGAGCGTTTCGCGGCTTATGAAACCTTCCTTGCCGATAATCCCGACCAGTTGGCAAAAGTCTTCATGCTTCAGATTGCCACACGCTCCAGGGATGATGTTGATAGTTACCAACATCTGCGCGGGCGCCTCGACGCGGTATCTGGCCAGATCAATGGCGCCTACGCCACGGTTGATTGGGTGCCGTTACGCTATGTGAACCGGCCCTACCGCCGTGATGAACTTGCGGGCATTTATCGCGCGGCGCATATTGGCCTCGTAACCCCGCTACGGGACGGGATGAACCTGGTCGCCAAGGAGTATGTCGCCGCGCAGGATCCATCAAATCCCGGCGTCCTCATTCTGTCGCAATTTGCCGGCGCGGCGGAAACCATGACGGAAGCCTTGATCGTTAATCCCCTGAGTCGCGAAGACGTATCGGAAGCGATCCGCCGAGGCTTGGCCATGCCCCTCAAGGAGCGCAAAGCTCGGTGGGAAGCCCTATTTGATAATGTGAAGACGAATGATGTGGACCGATGGCGGGACAATTTCGTCAATTGCCTGCGCGCTATCAAACTCGACATTGCGCCTGAAGTAAGCGCCAAGGTTGAAACGGTTTCCTCATAACAAATCGCTCAACAAAAGCGACCTTGCGAGGGGCGGCCGCCCGTAACGAGCGCGAGCGATTATTGATGGGAATAAGGCTCTGGCTGGTGAAGCCCAGGTGGTTCAGGTGACCGACAGCGACTCGGGCATGCAGGTTCGCATTTTCGTAAGTGCGTTCGACTCGCAGACCGTTTTCGATTTGCGCCGCTATGTCCGTAAAAATATCCCGGCCTTCATTGACGCCCATTACCCGCAATCGCTGCCAAGGCGAAGGGCGGTCATTGAGCAGCCTTCTGCCATTCATTTAGGTGTGGTAGAAAGCAATTGAGATTGTACATTTAAGTCATCATAAAAATGTGTTTGGTTTGTGATCCTATTTGATTGGCTGAACAATATGTATACGCAAGTTTTAATGCCAATTGTAATGTTTAATATATTGAATATTATACATATGTATTTGAAAATACTACATAGAGAGATGTTCATAAAGTCTTTTTTGCTGTAATTCAAATTCTCGTTAATTTGCATTTTGGGCCGAGTTGTCTTATTATTACTCTAGTGTGGTGCGACAGAAGCGGGGGCGTTAAAAAATGATTCAGGAGATGGCAAATGAATATTCGTATTTTTGCATCGCGTATGGCGATGGTGGCGGCAGTAAGCATGGCGGTTTCCACATATAGTGCGTCAGCTAAGGAGGATGCGCATCTGTGGGAGATTAAAGTCAGCAAAACGGCTGGTGAGAGCGAACCTGTGGTTTCAGACAACTGGCGCTGCATGGCAGATTCAGGGTGGGCTAATCCGCCTGCCGTCCTTACAGGCGCGCAGTGTCCCGATCAGACCTTCACCCGCGAGCGTGACGTTCTGAGTTGGTCGGTTGATTGCGATGCCGCAAAAGGCCAGGGGCAATGGACCTTTTCGCGAGGGGACCGAGCCGTGGAAGGGAAAAGCACGATCGTGTCGGACGGTGTTACCATTGTGACGGCCATCGACGGGAAAACGTCTGATAAATGCACCTTATAAAGCAGCCGCCGGAGACCGTGAAGCTGTGCGCATCAGGCGGGTCTAGTCGGGGAACGGGAAGGCAACAATGACAGATTACGGCTTAATCAGCGCGCTGGTTCTTCTGGCGTCGCCCCCCGTTGCTGCGCAAACAGCTACACCGGCTGATCTGTACGGTCGTCTTTTCGTTGAGGTGCAGTCGAAACAGATTTTTCCCGACAGCAAAACTTTTGTAGATGCGGTCGCTAAACGTCCGGCGGCCGCAATCCTCAGGGACTTCGAGGCCTCAGCGCCGGCGAGGCCAGACGACCTGCGCGCTTTCGTGGATGCCAATTTTGACGTGCCGGTGCCGGGGCCACCGCCGCTGCCTGAAGCGTCGCGGCTTTCCCTCAAGGCGCATATCATGACGCTTTGGCCTCAATTACAGCGGCCTGCGGCGACGAGTGCAACGGGATCTTCGGCTCTGTCTCTTCCGGCCTCTTACGTCGTCCCCGGTGGCCGATTTCGGGAAATGTACTATTGGGACAGCTATTTCACCATGCTGGGCCTCTACGAAGATGGCTATGATGATCTCGCTAAATCCATGCTCGTCGATTTTGAAAGTCTGATCGAACGCTATGGCCATGTGCCCAATGGGACGCGGACCTATTATTTAAGTCGGTCTCAGCCTCCGGTGTTTGCCCTTATGCTCGACCT
Source organism: Asticcacaulis sp. AC466 (assembly GCF_000495815.1). Lineage (GTDB taxonomy): Bacteria > Pseudomonadota > Alphaproteobacteria > Caulobacterales > Caulobacteraceae > Asticcacaulis. Next base: position 161,157 of record NZ_AWGE01000005.1, read on the forward strand.
GAAGCCGTCCACGAAGCCGTCTGAATTGTCGCGTGAGGTCGCGGCTTTGCGGCGGGAGCACGACTACTGGATGGCTGGGACGACCTGCGCCGTGAAATACAAGCCCTGCCAACGCGTTGTGGTCATGCCTGACGGCAGCCGGCTGAACCGATACTGGGACGATCGTGACACGCCACGCGAGGAATCCTATGCTGAGGATGTGGCCACGGCAGCGAAGAGCAAAAGGCCGCCTGAAATCGTTTATCGCAATCTACGCGCCGCTGCCGAAAGCGGTTGGGATTTTAGTTCTCGATGGCTGAAATCGCCATCAGACCTCTCGACAATCCGCACGATTGATATCGTGCCGATCGATTTGAACAGCCTGCTGTGGAAGCAGGAGACCATCATTGCTGCACGATGCGAGGCGCTTCAGGATCTGGTTTGCGCTGATCGCTACGGCCGGTTGGCGCGAGACCGGAAGCAGTCGATCAACCGTTATCTGTGGCGGGCCACCCAGGACAGGTATGCCGACTACGACACCGTGACCGGCCGTCCGACCCTCGTGACGTCGACGGCGATGGTTTACCCGCTCTTCGTTGGTCTGGCGGATGAAAAACAAGCGGCCGCCGTCGCCAGACTGACGCGCCTGCAACTAACAGCACAGGGAGGCGTCCGAACAACGCAAATCCCGACAGGCCAGCAGTGGGACAGCCCTAACGGCTGGCCACCTCTACAGTGGATCACGGTTGAGGGCCTCGCACGCTATGGCTATCGCGCGCAGGCACACGAACTGGCGCGGCGATTTATATTGACCGTGGACAAAACCTATCGGGAGACCGGTAAAATGCTGGAAAAATATGACGTGGAGGCCCGCCGACCGGGGGGTGGCGGGGAGTATCCCCTTCAGGACGGGTTCGGCTGGACCAACGGCGTCACACGGGCTCTCCTGGCCAAATATCCGGACCTGGAGCCTGTTCCATAAACCTGATATACCTGCGCGGTGCCCTGGTTTAAGCCGTGCCATGGCCTAGGTGACTGCCGCGAAAAAGGTGCATAAACCGCGCGTCATGGCCGTCTATTGGGCTTGGCCCCCCCTCCGCTGTGCACCCACTGCACAGCGCCAACCCAGGAGCGGTTATGATAACATCGAGATGGGTGTGGCTGGTCATCCAGGTGACGAGACGCATTTGGGTGAGGGCCAGTCTGTTCTCGTTGCTTGCGGTCGTTACGGCCCTGACGGGTGTGATCTTCGGTCCCTACATTCCGCGCGACCTACCGGGGCGCATCGGGGCAGACGCGGTGGACCATATTCTCGGCATCATGGCCGCCAGTATGCTGTCCGTGACAACCTTTTCCCTGGGCACCATGGTGGCGGCCTATGCTGCTGCCGCCAATAATGTGACGCCCAGAGCGTCGAGACTTATTTCAGAGGACACGACCACCCAGACCGTCCTGTCGACATTTGTCGGATCGTTTCTGTTCAGTCTGGTCAGTATTGTAGCCCTGAGTACCGGGGCTTATGGCATTCGGGGACGCGTGATCCTGTTCGGCGTCACCTTGGTGGTCATCACGCTTGTCGTTGTGACCCTTTTGCGGTGGATAGATCATCTCTCGCACTTGGGCCATGTCACCGAGACCACGCAAAAGGTCGAGGAGGTGACGGCAGAGGCCATACGCGCGTATAAAAAGCACACGAACAGAGGCTGCCATCAGGTAACGCCCTCGACGGCAGATGTCCACCAAAAGCCTCTGTATGCCAACCAGATAGGGTATGTCAGGCATATCGATCTGGCGGCCATTGCCAAGACGGCAAAAGCCGCATCAACCTCGGTCTTCATAACGGCGCAACCCGGTTGTTTCGTTGATCCATCCATGCCGATTGCCTGGGTGGCCCTTTCTGAAGGCGCGCCGGATGACGACGCCGTGTGTCGCTGCTTCACGATAGGAGAGACGCGATCGTTCGACCAAGACCCGCGCTTTGGCATGACCGTACTCGCGGAAATTGCTTCGCGCGCCCTGTCGCCTGCGATGAACGACGTGGGCACAGCGATCGATGTCATTGGGCGGGCGGTGCGGCTCCTTGCCCTTTGGGGGGAAGCTGAGGCACAGTCCGCCGACGAGATCATTTTTCCAGACGTTTACATGGCGCCGATAGAGGATGATGACCTTTTCACGGATATATTCAGGCCGATCGCCCGCGACGGCGCGACGGCGGTTGAGGTAGGCGTGCGCCTGCAAAAGGCATTCCTCTCCTTGAGCCAGATCCATGAGGGACGGTTTGAGTCTTCTGCGAAACGGCACGCAAGACTCTGCGAAGACCGCTTTCGTCATGGATTGATAATTGATCATGACAAGAGACTGATCAGCACGCTGGCAAAAAAGCTAGGCTAGGTAGGGCGTGGAGGCAGCCGCAGAGATGGAGGGCGCTGCTGGTTGCCCCTATGATTACGGCACCCCGGTCTATTAACAGGGTGAACCATCTGTGCCTCGCTCAGCAAAAGCAAAGCACTCATCTCGCCAGGTTGTTTGGATCTCGCTTGCGGAACCCATCTGGGCCAGCGGAAACACTCCGCGTCAAATGCGGGACACATGAGCGCACCCGAACCATAGCCAAAACGTGCTTGACCCCTTGAACTCTAAGGGCCGTCCACACACGGTGTAAGGCGCAACAACGTTGATGGCTCCTAATAAGCCTAGCGGAGGAGCCCGAGAACCAAGCTATCGAATTCGGTGGATTTTCCGACATCGATGGCATGGCCAACACCGGAGATGGTATGAACTGCGGTGCCAAACGTCTCCGCATAGTCGTTGGCGTAAGCGGGGGCTATGAAGTCGCAGGCGCCGCGTACCACGAGCACGGGTACCTTGATGGCCCGAAGTCCCGGGCGGGGATCAGGCACCCGCTTCAGATCGCGGTTGGTCATGAGGTTGGTATAGAAGCCTTGCAGGTTGTGATGAATGTGCGATTCGACCTTGGTTCCCGGACACGCGCCCACGCTAACGCCGGCAACGGCGACTTCATGCATCCATGAATCGGCCTCAGCGTCGCCGACAAGCCTGTGCGCGGCGTTTGGATTGGCGGCCGCTAGAAGGGCTTGGGCCACTACCCGCGGGGCTTCAGTCAATTCGCGATAACGCTGGCCAGCGGCGCCTGTGAGGCTCTCGAACGGAGACGCGCCGTCACCCGCGCGGGCGGGCGGCCAAAGGGGGCCAGGCGAGGCGAACACCACCTTTGCAACGTGGTCTGGATGGGCGAGGGTATAATGGGCGGCAAGCGTCGCACCCCACGATGTACCCAGCAAAACCATGCGGTCCGCACCTATCGCCAGCCGCACTTTTTCAAGGTCTTCGACGTTGCGGGCAACCGTGTATCGCGTAACATCGGCCAGACGGGTTGAGCGGCCTGCACCGATCTGATCGTATGAATATACATCGTAGCCGAGTGCGTTGAGGGCGTTCGTCAGATCAGGCAAGCCTTCATTGGGCGTGCCGGGGCCTCCATGCAGGACGACCACCGGGCGATGATGCGCGCCCACAACTCTACTGGGCGCATGCACATAGGCCAGACGCTCGGTATTGCCGATATCCCAGTAGGCGACGTCGGCTGGGATTGGTCTTTCGGGCTGGACTGGGAATGGCTGAAGGACAGGGATACTTATCGCGACAAGCCCCATCGATGCGACAGCGCTGAACGCGAGACTGCCGAGGGGACGGGGGTTGCCGGTTAGCCACCTTAAGCCCAAGCCTGCACTGCCCCACACGGTAAGAGCAAAGGCAACCAGTCCGGCGAACAGAAAGACGGCAGGGGCGTTCACCAGAAAGGATATGCCAACTACGGCGATGACCGATACGACAATTGCCAGCACAAGCCCGGCAGGCAGAACGATGAGACCGAAAAGAGCGAATCTAGATATCATGGCAAAACCTCAGAACCGCCCGAAAGCGCGTTGGGACGGATAATCCGGCGTGCCAGGTGGCGGTTCATTTAGCTGCCGGGACATGATCGTCGGTTAGATAGCCGGATTGCGCGATATAGGCGCGCACCGCTTCGTCGTCGCCATAGTGCAACTGGATCATCGTGCGGATGGCGGCACGTTTGTCAGGCGCGCGCTCATAGAAGTTCCGGGCGATTTCATAACCAACGAAATAACCCATATCCGGCACCCCGAAAATGTTGTGATCGTTGTTGTAAAGCCAGTCATTCCAATCCGTCTTCGCCATATCGGCGCGGAATTGGTCGCGCACCGCATCGCGGTGAGCAGGCCCATAGACGTAGAGTTGCAGCGGCGGGCGATGGCCTGTCACCTGTTCGGCTACAAACTCCGCGACGCCCTCATAGACGACGCGTGCGGCAAGGCTTTCCCCCGACTCTTCCTGCTGAGTATGGACATATTCGTGAATGTTGTTTTGGCCGTTATTTGTAAAAGGGCGAGTGGCGAAGAACGTGCCAAGGCGGGTGCGCATCCGTTCGGGTAATTCGGAGACGTCGACCGTCTCGTCGGCAAGCGCGATCTCGGCCCCTATCAGGACCATATTGCCCTGGGTCGTACCGCCGGTGCGCAGGACGCCGATCGCATAGGTTATACTCGCAGGCTTAATGTCCGGATAGATCGCCCGAAAGGTCGCAAGATCTTTGGCGAGTGGCGCTGCGGCTTCGCGGGCACGGCCCGTCAACGGCCGGATCGAGGCCCAGAATTTGGGCCAGTTTTCAATGGCATCAATATATTGGTCCGGCGTATAGCCCCGCGCCGCCATCAAGGCGCGCAGGCCGGGCGTGGCCGGATCGAGATATAGATGTTGGAACTGGGCGAGTTTGGCCTGGCGGTCCGTCTGCGATCGCACCGCGTCATAAGCCACCCAGAACCGATCGATATCGCCGGCCTGGATAACCGGCTGGCCGACGGGCGCCACGGCCGGGGCCGGCGGAGCCGCCGCCTGAGCGCCAGGCGCGCACGCTATCAGTGCAATGCCAATCCAGCTTACGAATTTCATGGTCTTACTTGTTGCTGACATGGAGGCTTAATACCTCGAAGAGATACGGCAGAAGAGAGAACGACAAAGACTGTTCGGTTGGCAACATGTTGGGCTGCGCGACGATTATATGACCTTATAGCAGAAATATATTATTGTAAAACAGAAATAATTAGGCAGCAAGGAACGGGACAAGCGACCTTCGTGATGGTCGTGTGAGTGCGCATGTTTTGTTGGTGCTAACGATCAAATATTGGCCGATGTGCCGCCGGGCATCGTACTGATCACGGCCGGGGAACCTGTTCAGAAATCAGTATGTCGCCCGGCGAACAATTCAAAAATTCGCAAATCTTGGCGAGTGTCTCAAAACGTATGCCCTTGACGTGTCCTTGCTTCAACAGGGAGAGGTTGGCTTCTGTGATGCCGACATATTCGGCCAAGTCTTTCCCTTTAACCTTGCGACGCGCCATCATGACGTCAAGTGTCACGACGATTCTAAGAGGGCGGTTATCAGGATTACCCATTAAACGAACGCTGCATTTTCTTCGGCCAATTCCTTATTTCTGCGTTCTATGGCGGCAACGACGCTAAGTATGCGGGCGAACGTCCAGGTAAAACCGGAAATGACAAGGATCGTCAGGCTACCTGTTCCTATCCTAATTGGGAAGTCGGCGCCCGCTGCACTGTCGTAGGTCAGAAAGAAGCCGACCAAAGGCGTCAAGATCGCCGATAGCAGAACGGCACTCATCCCCGCACTTCCAAATCGCTGCAAGCCAAGGATGACTTTCGAAGAAAACATCTCGCCGGACGCGAAAGACAAAAATGAAGATCTGATTTGCATCAGACCATATGCGTTGATGAGCGCTGGCAGGCCCATCAGCAGTAGTACCGCCAGGTCTCGCCCATGATCGAGACGTATCGACGGTACGTTCAGCCATGAAGCCAGTTCTGACGGGGACATGGCGTGCCACTGCCAGATCGAACCACCTATAAATGTTACAGCGGCAATGATGCATACGTAGCCCATCGCGGCGCTCCAACGGCTTATCAGCCCTATGTCTTCATTCTTCATTGTAACCTCACCTAGCAACCATTAAACCCACCAAATTGGAGCGTGAACGCCAATCCTTCCATTACGCGAGTTTGTGGCGTCTGACATTGTTGTAATGCCATAGATTTCTGTCTGACAGAAAATATATCCGAAACATAAAACGAACTGTATGCCTTTGGAGCACGTAACAGCAAAGGCCGATCTAAGCGTTGAGCACGAACGCCAGGCCGAGCCCCCTTTGGGCATTCGCCTCGTCCGTATCCTGACCTCCAGCAAGACATGGTGGACAGCAGTCGGCTGTAATTCCGGATGTTCTGCAACGGCTTGAAGGGACGACGGCGCCCCTAGATGTTACTCTGGCCAAAAGCAAAGCAATCCTTATACCGCCGGGTTGGCTTTTTCGGGTTTAAACGGTTGCAAGTGCAGTCGGTTGGTGACGAAGAAGGCGACAATCAGGAAGGCGATAGACGGTAAAATGCCAGATTGTAAGCCGATCCATAGCGAACCGCCGGCGATCAGCAGGGGAGTCAGGGTAAGCCGCGCGGTCGCATACCATTTGAAGCCGTTGGTTAGGCGCGGATCGGCCAGTCTGCCGACGAAGGCGATGTAAAACCATATCAAGCCGCCGGTCAGCGAGACTGCGGCCATTTCGCCCAGATACATCTGCAACACGACCGACGGCATGCCATGTTCGCTGGCCATGGCGTTGACGAAGGGCATCAGGCCGATGAGGCACAGGAAGATCAAATTCAGAAAGGCTGTAACCTCGTCGAATTTCTGCGTGTAACGGAAGATGAAACGGTGCGCCATCCAGAAGAGGCCCAGCGAGAAGAAGCTGATAATATAAAAGATCAGCTTGGCGAGGATGGGGGTCAAAAGTCCATTCCATGTTCCATCCCAGTGTTCGGGTGGACGCATCTCGATGACAAGCAGCGTAATGGCGATAGCGAATACGCCGTCGGAAAAGAATAGTAGGCGTTCGAGATCGTAATTCTTTTCCGGTGTGTCGTGCTCTTTCATGCGGTGCCCCTATACTGAGAGGTAAAATCAGCCTGAGTTGGCCTTAGCTGTCAAGACACCTGCATCTATCGAAGCCATAGAAGTTTGATTGACGGGGTTGCAGTAAGTACGTGCGCGCTACGGATGACGGTCGTCTGGTTGCTCGGCCCCGAACTCTCAACCAGTCTTACTTAAAAAATTGCGCCTCCACTGTCGGGTTCTAGACCCCTCATGCATCTTCATCAAGGCGATCTACATGCCGCTGTCATATTTGCCCGATATGGGCAGGGAGATGATGTGGACTTTTCCCGAAGACGAGTAAGCGTAATGACGGAGCGACAGGATCAGGATTGGGCAACCTTGCTTGCGGTTGTTCGGCGTTACGTCCTGAATCGCTTGCGTCAGCCTGATTTGGCGGATGATATTGCGCAAAATACGGTCTTGCGGATCATTGAGTATCAGCAGGACAATATTGTTGTCAGTCTCTACGCCTTGTCTTTTCGCATAGCCGATAACCAGATCCGCGAATATTTCCGCAAACTCAAACCAACCGATGCGCTGGACGCTGCGGATGATTTTGCCTGCGCGCAGCCCTTGCCCGATCGTGTGGCCGAAGATCGCGCCGAGACACAGGCGGTGCTTGCTGCGCTGGCGAGCATGCCGCCTTTACGCCGGAATGTGTTTATGCGGCGCCGTCTGGACGGCGAGAGTTGCCAGGATATCGGCCGCGCGCTTGGGCTCAACGTCAAAGCCATCGAAAAGCATATAACCCGGGCACTGCTGGATTTAAATGCCGCCCGCCGACGTTGGCACATGAGCGACGAGGCACAGGTATCAGATACAATTAAAGAAGAGGTCGGGGAGGCAAGACGATGATCCGAGCCATTGACCAGCAACGACTGGAAACACCTGAAGAGCAAGCCGCCGGTTGGCTCATCCGCATGCAGGGGCCTATCATCGAAGCGCATGTCGAGCGTCAGTTCGAACTGTGGATTTCGGCAGATGAACGACATGCAATGGCCTATGCCGATATACTGGCAACCTATGACATTGCCGGGGAAATCGCCGCGGAGGGCCCGCGCAAATCCGGCCAGACCCTGGCGCCGTGGTACGGCCTTGGCGCTGCAGTGGCTGCCTGTCTGGTTCTGGGACTTGTTGTGTCGCGTGGATTGCCCGCTCAGTCGCCGGTGCCACAACATACCGCGACCTTGACGACAGGACCGGGAGAAACGCTCGATATTCCTCTGCCCGACGGCACGCGCATTGCTTTGAGTGGTGCCTCAGCTATGCGCGTCAGCTATACGTCAGGTGCGCGCCATGTCGATCTGACGCGTGGCGAAGCATATTTCGACGTGGCGCATGATGAGCACCGTCCTTTCGTTGTAACGGTACACAAGACGGAGGTGCGTGTCCTGGGTACGGCTTTCAATATCGACCTGTTGTCGGGCGACCAAAGCGAGGTTTCTGTCTATCGCGGCCGTGTCCGCGTGGCGGCGGATGGTAAGAAGCGTGACCTCACCGTCGGGCAAAAGGTCATGACCGGCGAGAGCGGTCTGACCCCAGTCTCTTTTGAAGCCGGTGAGGGGCCGGATTGGCGGTCGGGATGGTTCGATGCCGAAGAGACAAGCCTGACGCGTCTGGTCGATGAACTAAATCGTTACGCGACGCGGCCGATCCGCCTGGAAGGTGCGGCCCTCAGCCATATAACCATTTCCGGGCGCTTTAAGATTTCCGATCCAGAGCGTGTGATCCGAAGCCTCAAAACGGGTTACGGACTGCGTTCAAGTGTTAGAAATAACGTCCTTGTTCTGACTAAATAGTTGTATTTCATAAATAATTCATATTAATTTTTGTCGGGAAGAGATGTTTTTCAGCATCTCCCATAGGCGAGGCCAAGGGGGCCGCGTTTATCGGAGTGTTGAACGTGAATACCAGATTAAAACTTGCGCGTGGCTTGTCGGTACTGGCGCTGATGGCGGCCGGAATGACGGCGCCCGTCGTTGCAAATGCGCAAGCGCCCGCAACCCAGACGATGCCTTTTCATCTGGCGCAAAAAGATGTGTCTGCCGCCCTGAAGGATTTCTCACGGGCGACCGACCTGCAGATCATTGCCGCGCCGAACCTGGTGCGTGGTAAACGTTCGACCGCCGTTTCGGGCACTATGACAGCGCGCGCCGCGCTGACACAACTGCTGGCCGGCACTGGCCTTAGCGCCGATATCGTCGATGGTTCGGTCATCGTTCGCGTCAACTCGACGCCCGTAGCGCAACAGGCAGCTACGATCACCGAAGGTGAACCCATTCAGGTTATCGTTACCGGGTACGCCAAGGCTATGACGGATTCGGTCGAAGACAAGCGCCGCCAGAAGAACATATCAGATCGCGTCAACGCCGACGACATGGGCAAGCTGCCGGTTGAAAACGTTGCTGAAGCCCTGGCCAAGGTGCCAGGCGTCAATGCGGTCCGTGATTCCCGCACCGGTGAAGGCGACCGCATCACCATTCGCGGCCTGTCTACCGAATTGAACAACTACACGATGAACGGCGTAAAGATGTCGGGCGCCGGGTCTCGTGATGAACAGTTTTATCGTGGCGTGAGGCTGAGTTTCCTGCCACCGGAAGGGATTGCCGGCATCACGGTTCACAAGACGATCATGCCGAACATGGATGGCGACGCGCTGGGCGGTACGGTCGAAATCGATACGCCTACTGCTTTCAACTACAAGAAAACCCATCTTGGCCTGTCTGTTCAGGGCAGCGTGATGGATAAGTTCGAAAATCCAACCTCTTCTAAAGCCGCTCTCTCCTTCGCCAAGAAGTTCGGTGACCGCCTCGGTGTGTTTGTTACGGCTTCCTATGCCAAGCGCCAGACGCAGTTCGAGGAAAATGGTGGCGACGGCGATAGTCAGCCGCGGACTTGGTATTCCAATTCAGAAACTCTGGACGCGGATCTGAACGACTTCGTCTTTCGCGGCATGCAACTGGCGACCGGTCATGCCGAGGTTGAGCGAAAGGGGCTGAATTCGTCGCTTGACTGGCATGGTGAAGACCATCAGTTCCACCTGCGCGGCACCTATAACGAGTACAATAAGAAAGAGTTCTCCACACGCTTGAACTTCCGCAATGATACAGGCCAGTTCTCTACGCGGCTGTCGCAGGTCGACAAGACTGACAAGTCCTTGAAAACACCTGACCAGATGATCATCGGTAATGATAGGCGCGGCAATATCTATGGCTATACTACGAGCCAGATCGTTGATCGCGACAAGGATGGGGTGATCACTGACAAGGACAAGTCGACCAAGTCGCTCTATTCTCTGGACGGTGGTTCTGGCGTCTGGGACCCGCAGGGCTTCCGTATGCGCCGGTTCTGGGAAGGCAGCTATTCAACAGGGCTTCTCAGCTCACTCAATGGCGGTGGCGTAAGTCATTTCGGTAAGCTGACCATCGACTACGACGTATCGGTTTCGGAATCGCGGGACGAGTCGGACGGCGATTACAAGATGGAATTCCGCACCGACATGTACCACTGGCTGGGCAACAAAGGTGTCGGAGTCGATTCATCCGGCGATAGCCGCTACCCGCAGTGGGTGCTAAATCAGGCGGGGCTCGAAGGCGCACAAGACCCGAAGAACTTCAAGTTTGCCAGCATGGAAGCCGAAGTTTCGTCTTCGACTGAAAAGCTGAAGCAGGTTCAGTTCAACGCCAATTATGAGTTCGATCACGACTGGCTGCGCAACATTAAGGCGGGTGCCAAGTTTTACAAATCGGACCGGCGCAAGTTTGAAGGCAGCTTCCTGAACCTGTCGCGTTCCGGAACTCTGGCCGATTTTTCGCAATTCTATGGCACGCCGGTGACCAGCCTGTTTGATGGTCAATATACAGGAGACCACCGCCTGGGCATCGTTCTGGATGACGACAAGATGCTTGCCGAACTGAATCTGGCGAACGCCGGGAAAAGCACGTTTTTCACCGGTACGGCTATGAATGCGGATGACCCGATTATTTCGGACGAAGATACGTTCAAGTTCAGCGAAAAAGTGACCGCGGCCTATGCCATGGGTGAGGCGGTTTTCGGCAAGGTGAATCTCATCGCCGGCGCCCGTGTCGAAAAAACTGAAAACACCATCACTGCCTGGACGATGGATCGCAAGGTCGGCAACGAATACAGCGTCAGCAAGAGCGAATTCACCAACGTCCTGCCGTCGATACATGCCACTTACAAGTTCCGTCCCGATCTCTACCTGCGCGGCGCGGTCTGGACCAGCTTTGCCCGCCCGGACATCGCGCGTATGAGTTCGGCCAACGAATATACCTACAACACCGACCCGGACGGCGACGGCAAAGAAAATCCCACCGCCGACTGGCTGCTGCTGGCTATCGAAAAAGGCAACCCGAACCTGAAGCCCATGCGGGCTGTCAACATGGACCTGTCGCTGGAATGGTATCGCGGCAAGACCGGCGCCTATTCGATCGCGTTATACGACAAGAATATCAAGAACTTCCTGTTCCGTTCGTCGTCGTCGAACATCCGCAACGGCACGGCCAGTGAAAACGAGGACCCGAATGGCGTACTCATCACCATGGCCAATAACGGCAAGAAAGCCCATGTCCAGGGCATGGAAATTAGCGCTCGGCAGATTTTCGACTGGCTGCCGTCGCCATATAATGGTTTCGGCATGTCCTTCAATGGCACGTTCCAGACCTCCAGCGCTGTGACGGGCATGAGCTGGCATCCGGAAGGCTACGAGTTGCCACTGATGGAAACGCCGGAAAAGGTTCTGAACCTCGAATTGTTCTACGAAAAATACGGTTGGGAAGCCTATCTGGCCGCGAACTACCAGTCGGAAATGCTCTCGAGCATTCAGGATTTCGGCAATAATCCGTATGAGCAGGATTACACGTTCGTCGACCTGAATCTGCGCAAGAAGCTGACGCCGAAAGCTACGGTGAGCTTCAACGTCCAGAATATGTTCGATAGCCATACCTATTGGTTGTCCTATGGTCCGACAACCGCGTCCAGCCGTGCATATACTAAGAATGGCCGCACGATCTCGTTGAGCTTCAACTACATCTACTAAGTGTCTACCTGCGCAAAACAGGCGGAGCCTCCTTGTCGGGGCTCCGCCGTCTTCTTTGGAGTTCCCCTTTGTACAAGTCTCTTATGTGTGCCGCCGCTGGCACCGCCCTGTTATTTGCAGCCCTGTCGGCTGAAGGCGCTGCGCCGGCTGTGTCGCCAGTCGCTGCCCCCGCCAAGCTGTCTGCTGTCGCCACTTCGGTTCTAGCGCCAGCGACAGCTCAGCCTGAACGCATCATTCTTAACCTGACCAATGACACTCAGCATGAGATGGCTGTGACCTGGCGTAGCGGAATTGGTGCGCCGCAGGGCCGGGTGCAGTTTGCCATTGCCGAAGCCGGGCCGAATTTCGTCAGACATGCTGCGGAAATCACTGCAAAATCAGAGTTGCTGACCCTGGATGTCGAAGAGAAAGCGGGGTTTCAGGCGACCTATAATTCCGCTGTCCTGACCGGACTGGAGCCTTCGACACGCTATGTCTACCGTGTTGGCGATGGGGCCCTGTGGTCGGAATGGTTCCAGTTTTCAACCGCCGGAAAGCCGGGTGAGCGTTTTAGCTTCATCTACCTCGGCGATGCTCAGAACGATATTCTTTCACACTGGTCGCGTGTTCTGCGCGAAGCCCAGCGCGAGGACGGTAAGGCGGCCTTCATGCTGCATGCCGGCGACTTGATCAATCGCCACAATGCCGATCACGAGTGGGCAGAATGGTTCTCTGCCGGCGGCTTCATACACGCGCAGACACCGTCGATCATGACGCCGGGCAATCACGAATATGGTCGCCCCATTGACGAGACGGGTGCACGCCTATCGCCGCAATGGCGTGCGCAATATACCCTACCGGAAAACGGCCCCGCCGGTCGTGAAAAGCTGAAGGAAACGGCATTTTATGTCGATTATCAAGGCGTGCGTATTATTTCCGTCAACGCCCTCCTTCTGCATGGCGATCCGGAAGAACGTGCTGCACAGGTGAAATGGTTGGACGATATTCTGGCCAATAATCCTAACCGTTGGACAGTGATCAGTCTGCACTTCCCGCTCTACTCGTCAGAGCCCGATCGCGACAATCCGGATGTGCGCGAAGCGCTCAAGCCTCTCATCGACAAGTACAAGGTCGATCTGCTTTTACAAGGTCACGACCACGGCTATGCCCGTGGCGCCGCCCCGACACCTATTGGGGAAAGCCGTCCTGATGACAATGCGACCATTTATATCGTTTCGGTCGCGGGACCGAAAATGTACGCGGTTTCCGATCTGGCCTGGGCCGACCGCAAGGCATCACAAACTCAGCTGTTCCAGGTCCTCACAGTCGAGGGCGACAGGTTGGAGTACAAGGCCTATACGGCCAACGGTGTGCTTTACGATGCGTTTGCCTTACAAAAGGATGCCGCTGGTAAAAAGACGCGTATCGAGCTGAAGCCGCGGACACCCGAATTGTGGCTACCAGGCAAAAAAATCAACAAGGATGGTGATCTGGCGCAATAAGGATGTGGGCGGCGTCAAAGCTATAGCTCCTGGAAACCCGCCCACTAACCTTGCTGAAATAGCTTAGATATCACCTTGCTGGAAACGCATTTGATCTAACTTTTGCTACGAATTTCGGTATGGTCGAGCGCTGCAGATCGCTTATATCCGTTTTCGGCAGGCGCCAGGCGAAGCTGGGGGGCCAAAATGCTCATTCAAAAAGCTAGAACTTTGGTGAGCCTTTCTCAATGGATCCATTCGTCGGGGCGGCCTGCAACTGCCGCCACGGAACCCGGATGAATGGTCAGGACCATGATCTGAGGCGGAGCGTTCAGTCGAACCGGTAAGCCGCTTTCTCCGAGCCCTCGTGTAACTATCAAAATCCGCTGATTGATAATGGTCCATCCTTTGGCGGTGTCTTCAGTGTGGCGAGACATGCGGACAGGCGCGCCAATTAATGGTAAGCGCACTTGTCCCGCGTGGGTATGTCCTGACAGCTGCAGGTCAGATGTATTGGATGACCAATCAAATAATCCAGGATTATGAACCAAAGTGAGTGCCGCCACGTTGGCAGGCACCTTGGCTGCAGCGCGTGGAAAGTCAGGGTGTTGGGTCTGACCGTCTTCAATACCCTCGATCCATATGTCGCCACCTTTTCGTTTCAGTTGCAAACTGTCATTTTGCAGTAATCGGATGTGCGTCTTTGAAAGCGCATCTTTGACGCCCTGACAGTCCCAATAACAGTCGTGATTGCCCATTACTGCCACCACGCCAAGGGGCGCTTCAAGCGCGCCCAGAGCTTTTATACCGTCTAGCTCGAGGGCATCGTCGGATCGATTCCGACGAAGCCTCTCGTCGCCGCGCCGCAGGGCGTCGGCTCCGATGTAGTCGCCACCGAGCAGAACTAAATCGGGATGTAGCCGTTTGACCTGGTCGGCAATTTTGCGAACGCGCCCAATTGGCATATGAAGTCCGCCGATATGGAAGTCCGAAAGCAGGACCACCCGAATTGGTGCCGTGGTTGAAGGCCAGTCCGGTGTCTGCACGTCTAGCCGTGTCACAGTAAGGTTTTCGGGCTCGAACCAAAAAGCCATTGCCAACGAAACGGCTACAGCTGCTCCGACGGCCACTTTAATTACTCGCTTTGGCATTTGCCCTCCCAACCGTGGACAAGCCTATATTGAGCCGTACCTGTTTCCAATGGATTTAACCGCTAGGCGCCGATACGCATCCCGATCCATTACCGGTGCTCATTTTGTCTCTGACCTCGATTATGCAGAGTGTCAGTCGCGGTGAAAATAACGGTTGAAATGCGCGCGGTAGCGATCAGCAGTTTCATGGCGGATTCGGTCTCTGACAGAGTGCCATTCCAAAAATGCAACGAAAACGAAATTTAAAGTTTCGTTTTTGCGTCTTTTTGTTTGCCTTTTTAATTTGACTTCTGCAAGATTAAAACGAACATGTCGCTAGCGGCGGCAAGTGCGGAGGGCCGGACCATGACAAGCCAATCATCAACCTCCTTGAAACCGGCAACGGCCCTGCATCGCCGGGGTTTGCTTAAACTGTTCTCGGGCACAATGATCGCCTCCGGTTTGATGCCATTACCCGTCTTTGCCCAGTCCGCATCCATCGCCACCGTCAGCGACGATGTACTCTCGATAGATTTCGACCTGGGTCTCAATAGCCGCGTAAGCATCGATCCGACTGGCAATCGGTTAGGATTAACCGAGTTCGCGCCGTCCGAAACCGTTACACGCTCCGACGGCCGGGTTATTGATCGTTTTTCCTTCTCGGAAAAAACGCAAAGGAAAATCCGGGACGAACATGGGGATGGGACCGTCTTCGTTATACGGGGAACGTCGGCGGAGGGTCTGGAAAAGGTCGTGAAGATCAGGCTGTACGACCGTTTTCCGGGTTTTGCCCTCACGCGCGTGACTTATCGTAACACACAAGCGACCCCTGTGGCGATCACGCGCTGGACCAGTCACGCCCATACCCTGAAAGGTGCTGCCTTCTGGTCCTTTTCCGGCTCTTCCCACGATGATCGAAGAGATTGGGTCCAACCGGTAAAGGCCGGATTCGACCAACCGAATTTCATGGGTATGAATGCGTCCGATTATGGCGGCGGCACGCCGATTGTCGATGTGTGGCGGCCCGACGCCGGGCTGGCAGTGGGCCACATAGAGTTGACACCCAAACTGATTTCCCTGCCGCTGGTCGCAACGCCGGCCGGGGCGGGCGTTGCCATCTGCCGGGATTGCCCCGTGACCTTAGCGCAAGGTGACGAACTGGCGACGCTCGATACCTTCATATCGGTTCACAGGCGCGATCATTTTGCGACACTCGACACCTATCGCCGGGTCATGGCCGATCGTGGGCTGGCCGCGCCAAAGCCGCCGGCTGCGTCCTATGAGCCGGTATGGTGCGCCTGGGGCTATCAGCGCAATTTCACGGTTGAGGAAATCGAGGGCACTCTGGCCAAGGCCAAGGCGGTCGGCCTGAGTTGGGCCGTGCTCGACGATGGCTGGCAGACCTCGGAAGGCGACTGGTATCTCGATACAAAGAAGTTTCCGCGCAAGGATGCCGACATGGTGGCCTTCGTGCAATCGATCAAGAAGGCGGGACTGAAGCCGCGTCTGTGGCTGGCGCCGCTGGCGGTCGATCCAGGCACGGATCTCCTGCATGATCATACCGATATGCTCTTGCTCGATCAAAACGGCGCGGTGCAGAACGTCACCTGGTGGAACGCCTTTTACCTATGTCCCGCCTATCGGCCGACCCAGGACTATTACCGCCAGCTTGTTCGTAAAATCATTGGCGAGTGGGGCTTCGAAGGGCTCAAGCTTGACGGCCAGCACATGAATGGCGTCGCCCCGTGCTATAATCCGGCGCACAACCATGCGCATCCGGAGGAGTCGGTTGAGCAACTCCAGACCTTCTGGAAGCTGATTTACGACGCGGCCCGCGAAGTCAATCCTGACGCGGTCGTAGAATTCTGTCCGTGTGGCACGTCGTACGCCTTCCATAACCTGCCCTATACCAACCATGTTCCGGCCTCTGATCCGCTAAGCTCGTGGCAGGTGCGGCTGAAGGGCAAATCATTGAAGGCGCTGATGGGCGGGGCCGCCGCCTATGCCGGCGACCATGTTGAGCTGTCCGACGGCGGGGATGATTTCGCCTCCACCGTAGGGATCGGCGGCATCGTGTCGACAAAGTTCGCCTGGCCGGGACCCGGTCACGAAAAGGGAGAAAACTACCAACTCACGCCGGAACGCGAGGCTTTATGGCGCAAGTGGATAGCCATTTATAACACCAAGCAACTCGCTCAGGGCCAATATCGCGGCGAACTCTACGATATCGGCTTCGACAAACCCGAAGCCCATGCCGTCGAAAAGGACGGTAAACTCTATTACGCCTTCTACGCGCCGAAATGGGAAGGTCCGGTGGAACTGCGTGGCCTGACCAAGGGGCGCTATAGGTTGGTCGATTACTATAACGATATCGGGCTGGGCGAGGTCACCCCCGCTAAGAACCGTCTGGCGGTCAGGTTCGACCGTTTTCTTCTTATCGAAGCCATACCTGTTTAGGGCCGCGCTATGAACGAATCCGTGCCTGAACCGTCCGTACATACCGCTGTGGCGGGCAAACGTTGGCTTGTCTATGCCTTGGGCGTCGTAGGTCTGTGGGGCGTGTGGGGCGCCTTTACCGGCATCTCTGCCCAGAAGGGGTTTCCGGAAACCCTGACCTATTGCGTCTGGGCGGTCACCATGATCTTGCCAGCCATATATGTGTTGGCAAAGGCCGGATGGACGCTAGATCATAGTCCACGCGCCATCCTGTATGGCCTGATTATTGGCCTCCTGGGCGCGGGCGGTCAGATGGTGCTGTTCTACGCGGTGAACACCGGCCCGGCCTATCTCATCTTCCCCATCATCTCCTTGTCGCCATTGGTGACGATTCTGATGTCAGCGATCTTCCTGAAGGAGCGGACCACGCGGCTGGGGCTGTTAGGCGTCGTTCTGGCCTTGATTGCCTTGCCGTTGTTCGACTTCTCACCGGAAAAAGGCTTTTCCTTCATGAATGGCGGCGTGTGGTTTCCGCTGGCGCTCGTGATCATGGCCTGCTGGGGCATTCAGGCCTATTTCATGAAGCTTGCCAACCATACGATGACAGGCGAAAGCATCTTCTTCTACATGATGGTGACGGGGCTTATGCTGGTGCCTGTCGCGCTGACCATGACGGACTTTTCCAAGCCAATCAATCTGGGCCTGGAGGGTCCGTGGTTGGCCGCTGGTATTCAGATTCTCAACGCCATCGGCGCGCTCTGCCTCGTTTTCGCCTTTCGATATGGCAAGGCCATTGTCGTCGCGCCGCTAACCAATGCCGGCGGTCCGCTGGTTACGGCCGTGATCTCGCTTGTTGTCGCCAATGTTATTCCCGGCGAACTGAAAATCGTCGGCCTGATATTGGCGGTCATCGCCTCAGCGCTGCTGGCGCTAACCGCCTGAGGCGACGGTTCGAAACCTCACATTTTGTCTTTCACGCAGCGGAAGCCAATGGCGCCTGACCGGTCGATGCTGGGCGCCATCAACAGGTACTTGCCGTGTTCGGTCAATTTGTAAGCCTGAGGAAAATACCAGCGCGAGCCTTGCGGCTTGTAATGGCTGCCGCCCTTGACGATGGCGGCGCGGGTATGCGCGTCGCGATATTCGTCGGTCCATTGCCAGACATTGCCGACCATGTCGCGGACACCGAACGGACTTTCGCCCGTGGGATGGGCGGTCACATCCGCGGCGGCGGCCATGTCGCGACCCGTATCCGGCGTAGGCACATGCCCGGCGATCCAGTCGTTCCCCCACGGATAGGTTCTGTCATCCTGACCCTGGCCGGCATATTGCCATTCCCATTCGTGAGGCAGCCGCTTGCCGGCCCAGGCCGCATAGGCGCGCGCGTCTTCAATGGAGACCCAGGTCACGGGCTTATTGGCCCATCCGGAAGGGTAGGTGCCGTTTACCCAGTCCTTGAGGAAGTTATGCGCATCGGCGGGCGTATAGTGCGTGGCGTCCATGAACTGCTTGAACTGGGCATTGCTGACCGGATAGCGATCCATGTAGAAGGCATCGATGCGCATGTCTTGCGTGTGGTAGCGCCGCGCGGACGCTTCCCACGGGTACTGGACGTCGACACCTTCGTCATTGACACCCTCGATCATGATGCCGCCGACCTTGAAGGTGTAATCACCGGCCGGAATGAGGACCATGCCGGTGGGGGCGGCTTTTGCCGGAGCTGTCTTGGGTATCTCCACCAGCGACTGGGTCGCGGTGACCCATTGGTCGGAGTAGCTGGCCAGTGGGCGGCTGCTGGCGGTTTTCATAACCGACAGAAAGGGCGCCAGCTCGGAAGCGGACTGAGCGGTTTCAAGGATGGCGGCGTAGCCCTTGGGTTCCATATCGAAGGTCAAGACGGTCTGCTTGCCGTCTGTGCGCGCAGTAAGCGCGTCGCCTGTCCAAAGATTGTAATAGCGCATGCCCGGTTTGGTTGGCACAACCATCTGACGGCCGGAGACGGCATAGGCGTTGCGGTTGACGATAGTCCAAAGCGTTTCGGTAGCGGTGTCGGACGGCCATTTGCTGGCAAAGACGCCGAACGTCTCCATCGGCGCGTGAGGCTCCCAGTCGCGGCTGACCAGAAGATGGGCATATTGCCGCTCTATGAGCGAAATCCGGCGCAGGGCCTCGGCGTCGCGATCGGGCAGCTGGTTCCAGATGCCCCAGACGTTTTCCCAGCTTTCATAGCCCGTACCGTTGAAAAAAGCCGATTGTAGGAGATCGCCATGGGTGTGGGCCCAGCGGTCATTGACGTGAACCATATGACGGGGTTCGAGCCATTTATACCGGCTGACCGAGGGCACGAAGTCGAACCGCCAGTATCCCCAGGTCATGTGGTTGTAATTGATCATCTCGTCCGAGCCCAAACCGATTTCGGGCTCCAGGGCCAAGGGGTGGCCCACCGTGTCGGAGGCCTTGCGATAGGCATAGGGCAATCCGTCGAGGGTGTCGCCATTGATCCCGTCCGCCCCGACCGCCGCCAGGTCGCGCGTCAAGGCTTCGGTATCAGGTGCGCCCTGATCGCGTGTACCGCGGTCCCAGACCATAACGGGGAACAGGACCTTGACGCCGGCCTTATGAAAATCGGCAATCATAGCCTTCACCGCCTCCCGGCCGCCCGGCAGGTCGTTGAACAGGTCATAGGCGTTGCGGCTGTCCACGCCCAGGTTAGGATAGGTATGCCACAGAAGGACGCTATCGACGCCGCCGTAACGGGTTTTCAGATCGGCGAGGTATTTTCCAACCGTATATGTGCGCGACACCGGGTCGTAAAAAAATCTGTCGTGGACCATGGTTTGGGTCTGGACGAAACTCGACTGTGTCCAGGCCAGTTCCGGTCGCAAGTATTCCGCCGAAGACAGGCCGGTCCGCGCCCGGCGCTCGTCCCGCCAGTGGCGGATGTCGGCGAGCCATGCCGCCCGCTCGGCTTCGGAGCAGGCGTATCGGCGATCCTCATTCCAGGCAGGCGGCGTATTACACGCCGGACCGGATATCTGCTGCGGCCAGATTTTTGCGGCCACATCCTGAGCGTGCGTAGGCGCGCTCCAGATGCCAAGCAGACTCAAACCGATAAGTGCGCGAAATTTCATGTCTATTCCCTGATATTTTTTGTTCATTATCCGGTCCGCACCGCACCTAAGACGCAAGGCTACCGGATTTTCTTAGTTGGATGCGCCTTGCGGCATTTACGCGTTTTGGGGTCTGCCGCGACGCTTATGCCCTCGTCATGGTTGGCCTTATTGCCTCAGCTCAAGATCAGCTTCGATAAATGCATTGCACCTCAATAGATTTAACTTAACCCCCGTTTGCCTCTTTGAAACGTTTCAAATTGGGTAACTGCTTACATTTTCCAACTGAGCTGTCAAGGCTGTGGGGGACAGACCGATCCGCGATGCACCAGGCGCACAGGCAGTTGCAGGGTCTCCGGCGCCAGGTCCGGGGCATCCATGCGGGCGAGCAGGCGGCTCAATCCCGCTCTTCCGAGCGTATAACCCGACTGGTCCACGGTCGTGAGTCCCGGCCGCGTGATGGCGGCAACATCCAGGTTGTCAAAGCCTACGACCGAAACGTCGTTGGGACACGACAGGCCGCGTGCCTCTAGCGCGGTAAGCACGTCCAGCGCCATAAGATCGTTGCTGGCAAATATCGCGGTTGGCGGCGTGGATAACGACAGCAGGCGTTGCGCCGCCCTTCGCCCGCCGTCAATGTCAAAGGCGCCTTGCTCTATATAGTCGTCAGGCGTGTGAAGGCCGCTGGATGTCAGTTCGGACAAGAAGCCCTGTTGCCGGTCAAAGGCATTGCTGAATTGGTC
Organism: Asticcacaulis sp. AC466; assembly: GCF_000495815.1. Lineage (GTDB taxonomy): Bacteria > Pseudomonadota > Alphaproteobacteria > Caulobacterales > Caulobacteraceae > Asticcacaulis. The sequence goes on from NZ_AWGE01000005.1 coordinate 182,116, forward strand.
GGGTCCTCTGATGATGGCAATTCGGGTGTGGCGCGATTGTAGGAAATGCCTGGCGACCAGCCGTCCGCCTTCCGCATTGTCGGACACGATGACATCGCCGCCCCAGTGCATAGGCTTGCGGTCGAGGCACAGGGTCGGAATACCGCTTGGCCGCCCGTCATGCAAAGGGTGGTTCTGTTCGTCACCGACCGATGGGATAATCAGGAGCCCGCTCAGCGAATACGACACCATGGTGCGAAGGTAAGCGGCTTCTTTGACGGGGTCATTATCTGTGTTGCAAAGCACGATCTGGAGGCCGTGTTCGAAGGCGAGATCTTCCGCGCCGCGCACAACCGACGGAAAATAGGGGTTCGTGATGTCCGGAATGATCATTGCGATCATGCGCGTCCGCTGTTGCCGTAAACCGCGAGCCACCGGGTTTGGCGTATAGCCAAGATCGGCAATGGCGCGTTCGACGCGCGCCTTAATATCCGGGCCGACGCCGGCGCTGCCATTTATGACATGAGAGACCGAGCCCACCGACACACCGGCGTGTTTGGCGATCTCCTTAATCGTCACATTCACAGACAAGGCGTCGTCTCCCAGAAAAGGTGCCAATAAGGAGAATGGATATAATCACGACCTGCGGGGCCAACAGCGGCGACGTCTATGGCTGTGGAATCACGGGAGACTATTTCACAGGCAATGGGGATATCACAGGCTGAATTTCTGAACGTTGCGGCCGCCTTGCCGGATCGCATATTGCCTATCGAATTTCTTTTTATAACGTTTCGGCAGCGGTTTTATGTTCGCAATGCACTTCTTTCGACGAGAATTGTTAAAAGTACCGTTTTATATGTTTCGTTTTCATTGTTTTGATTGCGTTCTTGGCGATGAAGCGCTAGGGTTGGATGAACACCATCCCTATGGAAGGAAATCTCATGAAGGCCATGCTCGATCTGGTTGCCCGCCATAAGGCGGGCGGGGCCGTCGGCATCACGTCGGTATGCTCGGCTCATCCCTTGGTCGTCGAAGCGACCTTTGCGCATGCGCTCAAGGTGGGATCTGAGATCACGCTGATCGAGGCGACCTGCAATCAGGTCAATCAGGATGGCGGCTACACGGGCATGACGCCGGCCGATTTCGTTGCGTTTGTCTATGCCATTGCCGATAAGGTCGGACTGGCACGCGATCGCATCGTGCTGGGAGGCGATCATCTCGGACCCAATCCCTGGACACATTTGGCGGCTGACGCGGCCATGGCAAAGGCCGAGGTTTTAGTCGCCCAGTATGTTGCCGCCGGTTTTCGCAAAATTCATGCCGACTGCTCGATGTCCTGCGCAGATGATCCGGTGCCGTTACCCGAGGCGGTGATTGCGCGTCGCGCAGCCCAATTAATCGCCATCGCCGAAAACACCCATCGGGAGGTGGGCGGGGAGGCGCCGGTCTATGTGATTGGCACGGAGGTGCCCGTGCCCGGGGGGGCGCACGAGGATTTGCCCGAACTGGAAGTCACGACGCCCGCCGCGGCTTTGGCGACGATTGGCACGCACAAAGCCATCTTCAGCGAACTGGGTCTGAGTACGGCCTGGCCGCGCGTCATCGCTACTGTCGTCCAGCCGGGTGTGGAATTCGACCATCACAAGGTCATTGACTATGATCGCGCCAAGGCCGCCAGGCTCAGCCGCGCGCTGGACGGGCAGGCGACCCTTGTTTTTGAGGCGCATTCGACCGATTACCAGACACCCAGAGCGCTTAAGGAACTGGTTGAAGACCACTTCGCTATTCTGAAGGTGGGGCCGGGCGTGACCTTCGCCTTACGTGAGGCCCTTTGGGCGCTTGATGCCATCGAGCGAGAATGGATAGCGCCGGATCGTCAGTCGCATTTTCGCGATGTCGTGGTCGAACGCATGACCGCCGACCCCAGAAACTGGGCCAAATACTACCACGCCACCGGCGCCGATTTGAAATTCGATCTGCAATACAGCCTGTCCGATCGCATACGCTACTATTGGCCGGACGGCGAAATCACGCTTGCCCAGCGCGCCTTGTTCGACAATCTGGCGGAACAGGTTCCGCCACTGGCTTTGATCAGCCAATATCTGCCTGACGCCTATGCTATCATACGCGACGGCGGGCTTGAGCTGACACCTGAAAATCTGGTCATTGCCCATGTTGGCGCGACCCTCGACGCCTACCACGCTGCCTGTACCCCCGCCCTGGAGTTGATTGATGCCTGAGACCGTAGCCCGTTTGGGCCTAGACGAGACCACCCTGGAAAAGCTGGGCGGGTTATGGACCGCGCGTGAAATCGAACAACAGCCGCGGATGCTGCGCGAGACGCAAGCTCTGTTGATGGGCATGACGGACGCAATTGACGCCTTTCTTCAGCCCCTTCTGGCGCGCAAGGTCCGTATCATTCTGACCGGTGCGGGCACTTCGGCCTTTATCGGTGAATGTTTGGCGCCCGCGCTGTCGGCCCGGTTGAAGCAGCGCGTCGAATCCATTCCGACAACCGATCTGTCATGCGCGCCGCAGCTCTATTTCGAGAGCGACACGCCGACGCTTCTGGTGTCCTTCGGTCGGTCGGGCAACAGCCCGGAAAGCGTCGCGGCAGTCGAACTGGCTGACCGTTTCGTCACGGACTTGCATCATCTGGTGGTCACCTGCAACGCCGATGGTGCCTTGGCCGCTTACGGCAAGGCGCCAAAGGGTCTGACACTGTTGTTGCCCGAAGCGACGCATGACCGAAGCTTTGCCATGACGTCGAGTTTTTCATGCATGATGTATGCAGCCCTGGCCGTGTTTTCGGGCATCCCCGCCATGCAGGCCCGCATTGGTGCCATAGCCGACGCCACGCAGAGTGCGCTTGAAGACTATTCGGCCATGATGACGGCGCTGGCCTCCGAAGGCTATGAGCGTATCGTCTATCTCGGTAGCCATATTTTCCAGGGTCTGGCGCGCGAATCTGGGCTCAAGCTGCTCGAACTCACAAATGGTGCCCGCGTCACCCTGTTTGACTCCCCGCTGGGATTTCGCCATGGGCCGAAGACCATCGTCAATGCCAAGACCCTGGTGGTCGTCTTTTTCTCCAACAACGCCTACACACGCTGTTACGACTCAGACCTGCTCGATGAATTGCGCCGGGATAATGACGCGGCGCGCGTGATAGCCATCACCGCCCAGGACGGGGTGGGTGTCGAGCCTAAGGATACCGTGCGTATTCGCGGGCTGGAAACAGCCGACGATACCGACCTTTTGTTCCCATACATAGTCGGTCCGCAAATCTTCGCCTTCCAGGAAGCCTTGAACCACAACCTGACGCCGGATAAGCCTAACACGTCGGGCACGGTCAACCGTGTGGTGCAGGGTGTACGGATTCACGAACTGGGATAGGCTTGGACGGAGAAGACTGCGATGGGCTATCTGCTCGGCGTCGACGGTGGCGGAACCAAAACCGAGTTTGTGCTGGTCGATGAGGCAGGCCAGGTGTGTGCGACCTGTCAGTCGGGTACGAGCTACCATATCCAGATTGGCTTTGACGGGTTGCGCGACTGTCTGTCGTTTGGTGTTCACTCCGTGCTTGATCAAGTCGGCGCAACCCCCGCCGACATTGCCTATGCCTTTTTCGGGCTGCCGGCCTATGGCGAAGACTCCGCCGCCGAAGCCATGCTCGACGTTCTGCCTGAGGCGGTGCTTGGCCATAGGCGATATGCGTGCGGGAACGATATGATTTGCGGCTGGGCCGGCTCGCTGGGCGGCGAGGATGGCATCAATATCGTGGCTGGGACGGGCTCGATCGGTTATGGTGAGCACCAAGGGGCGTCGGCCCGCGGCGGTGGGTGGGGTGAGGTGTTTTCCGACGAAGGCTCCGCCTACTGGATCGCCATTTCCGGCCTGAATGCCTTTTCCCGCATGGCAGACGGACGCCTGGCCAAGGGGCCGCTCTACGACATATTCATGCAGGAAATGGCGCTCAAAACCGATCTGGATATTTGCGGCTACGTCTTCGGCCGCGAAGCGCCGTCGCGCGATCGTATAGCGGCTCTGTCGAAATGGGTCGCCGAGGCGGCCGGGCAGGGCGACCGGGCGGCCTTGCGCATTTTCGAGTCCGCGGGCTTTGAACTGGCGATGATCGTCGATGCCATTCGCCTCAAATTGAACTATGCGCCCGATGCGCCGGTCGACCTGTCCTATTCCGGCGGTGTTTTTCGCTGTGGAAGTCTTATACTCGATCCCCTGCAACGTCATCTCGAGGCGGCCCACCCTCGCTACCGGTTTGTAAGCCCCCGCTATGCGCCCAGTATCGGTGCGGTCCTCTATGCTGCCCGGCTGTTGGGGCGGCCGTTTCCGCTTGAGGCGATGCAGCATTTTCCCACTGCGTGAGGACCACTCGTTCTGATCTCCCTGACACGGCGTGAGTGTATGCTTAGGTTAAATATAAAGACATAAAGATATCTTTATATCATTATTGACTGTGGAATGCTGGTGACCTATGGTCATCTTGTCGTGGTTCCATGCGCTTTTGGGCGTATGGCTAAGAGGGAAGCCGGTGCGCCGTTAAGGCAATGCCGGAGCTGCCCCCGCAACTGTAAACGGTGAGCTTTTGTCCATTTGCCATTGGGGGTAACTCCGAGAAGGCGGACAAGGGTCGTGACCCGTGAGCCAGGAGACCTGCCATAGACCTCATATCCATCTCGGGCGGGGTGCCTCGGTGATGCGTTGCCGCCTTGCCGACGACTGTCTGCGGGGACGGTGGCGTGCACCTGGTTTTCCGGCTCACATCCAAGAGGAAATCATGTCAAACGCTCAAATTCCCATAGCCACCCTAGGCACGCCGCGCATCGGCTTGAAACGCGAGCTGAAATTTGCCCTTGAAAGCTACTGGTCGGGTAAGTCCAGTCAGGCCGACCTATTGCAGACGGCCAGGCACCTGCGCGCCGTCAATTGGGCGCGTCAGGAAGCGCGGGGCGTCGATATCATCCCGTCCAACGACTTCTCGCTTTATGATCAGGTGCTTGACGCCAGTTTCATGGTTGGCGCCATCCCCGCGGTCTATGGCGAGCAGGCCGATCTCGATACCTATTTTGCCATGGCCCGTGGTTCCCAGACCTACGTCGAACTCGATGTGTGTGAACATGGTCATGCCCACCATGTCCACGGCGTTCCCGCTCAGGAGATGACCAAATGGTTCGACACCAACTACCATTATATGGTGCCCGAATTTGCAAAGGATCAGGCGTTTAAACTGACCTCGACAAAGCCTGTGGATGAATTCCTTGAAGCTCAGGCGCTTGGCTATCACACCCGTCCGGTTCTGGTTGGACCTGTGACTTTCCTGCGCCTCGGCAAGAGCCGCGACGACGGCGTTAATCCGCTGTCGCTGATCGATCGGCTGATCCCGGTCTATGTCGACATTCTGGTTCGTCTGCGCGATGCGGGCGCCGATTGGGTTCAGATCGACGAGCCCGCCCTCGTCCTCGATGGCAACGCCGAAACCCGCAAGGCGCTAAAAACCGCCTATGCTGCCTTCAATGCGCAGGTCCCGGGCCTTAAAATCCTTGTTGCCAGCTATTTCGGCGGTCTGGAAGAAAACCTCGATGTCGCGACCTCGCTGCCGGTCGCCGGCCTGCACATCGACCTGGTCCGCGCGCCTGAACAACTCGAAGCCGTTCTGGCTGAAGCCCCCAAAGGTTTGGTCCTGTCACTCGGTGTGATTGATGGGCGTAACATCTGGCGCGCTGACCTCGCTCGCATTGTCGACCGGTTGGAACCCGCTATTGCCGCCCGCGGCAAGGACCTCATCCAGATCGCTCCATCCTGCTCGTTGCTGCACACCCCGATCGACCTTGATCTGGAAGACGCGCTCGATGGCGACGTCAAGTCGTGGTTGGCCTTTTCGGTCCAGAAAATGAGTGAGCTCTCGGCTATCGCCGGCGCCTTGCGGGATGGCCGCGGCTCGGTCAAGACCGCCCTGGACCAGGCAAGCTCCGCCGCCGCGACGCGCAAGAATTCCGGCAAGGTGCACAGCTTCGCCGTGGGCCAACGCATCGAAGGTGTGACCGCCGCCGACAGCCGCCGCAAGAGCGCGTTCAGCTCGCGCGCCGCCCTGCAACGCGCACGCTTCAACCTGCCGGCCTTCCCGACGACCACCATCGGTTCGTTCCCACAGACTTCGGACGTCCGCCAGGCCCGTTCGGCCCACGCCAAGGGTAATCTCTCCGATGCGCAATACGAAACCTTCCTTCAGGCAGAAACGGCGCAGGCCATCAAATGGCAGGAAGAGGTCGGCCTCGACGTTCTGGTCCACGGCGAGTTCGAACGCAACGATATGGTGCAGTACTTCGGTGAGCAACTGTCGGGCTTCGCCTTCACCAAGCACGGCTGGGTGCAATCCTATGGTTCGCGCTACGTCCGCCCACCGGTCCTGTTCGGCGATGTCTCGCGTCCGAACGCGATGACCGTCGCCTGGTGGCAATATGCCCAGTCGCTCACCGCCAAGCCGATGAAGGGCATGCTGACCGGCCCCGTCACCATTCTCAACTGGTCGTTTGTTCGTGACGATGTACCGCGCTCACTGGCCTGCAAGCAAATCGCGCTCGCCATCCGTGACGAAGTCAGTGATCTGGAAGCGGCCGGCGCTCAGATGATTCAGATTGATGAGGCCGCCCTGCGCGAAGGCCTGCCTCTGCGCAAACGGGACTGGCAGACCTATCTCGACTGGGCGGTTGATAGTTTCCGGTTATGTTCGTCGGGTGTCGCCGACGAAACCCAGATCCACACTCATATGTGCTACTCCGAATTCAACGACATTATGGACGCCATTGCCGCCATGGACGCCGATGTCATTTCCATCGAGACCTCGCGCTCGAAAATGGAACTTCTCGACGTCTTCAAATCGAGCAAGTATCCGAATGAGATCGGGCCGGGCGTTTACGACATCCATAGTCCGCGCGTTCCCGACGTCGGGGAAATGGTCGAGCTGATGTCGCTGGCCCGTCAGCGCCTGGACGATGCCCAGCTTTGGATCAACCCCGATTGCGGTCTGAAAACCCGTAAATGGGATGAGGTCCGGCCGGCGCTGGAGAACATGGTGGCGGCTGCCGAAAGGTTGCGCGCACCTGCCTGAGTGATTGCCTAAATAATCCGGCGGCAAGGGCTTATCTTGCCGCCGGACTGAAAGGCCGCACGGGCTAGCGGAATTTTTTCTGGATGGTTCGATTGCCGCGCGGTCCGGTCTGTTGCGGCGTGCTCTCGCGGTTTTCATCGAACAGTTTGCGCCACCGTTCGACTCGGGCAGCCGAAACGCTGCCCGTAGCGATCGCGCTGCGCACCGCGCATCCGGGTTCATGGGCGTGGGTGCAGTCGCGGAACTTGCATGCGCCCGCCAGTTCGACAATCTCCGCGAACAGGGTGTCGATGCCGTCCGAGACCCCGCTGACATGCAGATTGCGCATGCCGGGATTATCGATGATCCAGCCACCGCCCTGAATCAGGTGCATCGAACGCGAGGTAGTGGTGTGACGCCCCTTGGCGTCGTTTTCGCGAATATCGCCTGTTTCCTGCGACGTCTGCCTGGACGGTCCGCCCAGGGCGTTGACCAGGGTCGATTTGCCGACACCTGAGGATCCGGTCAACGCAATTGTCTTTCCGTCGACGCACCACGGCGCCAGAATGGCGGGCGCGTCCTGCGCCAGGGCGTTGAGGGCTATAACCGGTAGGTTCCGCTGCAAGGTTTGCGCTTCATCGACAAAAGCATCCGGTGCCTCGGCTATATCGGCCTTGGTCAGGATAATGACGGGCGTCGTGCCCGCTTCATTGGCCATCGCCAGGTAGCGTTCCAGCCGGGCCGGATTGAAATCGGCATTGCAGGAGGTGACAATGAACAAGGTATCGACATTTGCCGCGGCGAGTTGCGGGTCCGAGCGGCCTTCAATGCGCCGTTGTAACAGCGTGTTGCGGTCAAGGCGCCGGATTAGGCGATCCGAGGCCGCTTCCACCAAAACCCAGTCCCCGACGGCGTAATCGGCGGTTTTAAGCTCGTGCGGCAAGACGAGAGGCTGGGTGCCGGTCACCGACATAGAGACAAGGCGGGTACGGTGAACCTCTATGATACGATGCGCCGCCAGCGCCGTTTCGTCGTCCGCGACTTGGTTCGCAAAAAATGCGGTCCACCCCAGATGTGCCAATTGTTCAGAATATGAAATCGCTTGGTCGACTACAGGCAAGGCGGTAAAACGGTCAGCATTGGCGGACTCCGGCGATCTGTGAGGGGAGGTGGCGGGGCATGATGCGCGCCCGACCAGCATTGATATAGCATCATATCAACGCCAGTCGCAGGGAATCGCGACCCCGTCGCCCCTTTATGTTCAGACGCCAGACGTTCAGACGCTGGTGCCGCTGCTTTCTTCTTCGAGCGTTACGGCGACATCGGCATTGGCCGACAGGCGCACTTTATCGCCTTCAATATCGGCAACCAGACCCAGGCTGATAAAATGATGGTGGGTTTTATGCGACCCCATGCCGCTGTCGAGCTTCTTGAGCTTGATGCGGTTGCCTTCCACGCGATCGACTGTGCCCACATGGACACCATCTGCGCCGATGACTTCAGCGTGTTCTTTGATATCTGCGGCGTCTACCATGTCTGTCTCCTAGAAGCGTGCCCATATGAAAAATAATGGCTGGTCAGGTCTGTCGGGCAACGAACAGCTGACCTGTCTGGTTTTGCGCAGGAAGGTATAAAGTTGCAATGCGGAGGTCGGGCGGATGTTAAGCGGTGCTTTCTTACATCTAGTGCGCTAAATTGGCGGCAATGAAAAATGACCTCTCCAAAACCCAGCCGCAAACCGCATTTACCGTCCAGACGCGCCTAATTTCCGTCGCCGCCTTGGTGATGTTGGCCGTAACAATATTTGCCATGTACAAGATAAATCTGTCTGTAGAGGCCAATCGTGTGATGGAGGGGTTCGCCAACGCCCATACTCTGGACGCTTCGGCGCCATAGGTCCCTGGGCAGGCGTCACATCCGTCACCGGCCCTTGGGCGCGACGCTCTGAATTTTCCGGTCGGGCAGGGTGAGCGTGAAGCAGGTAGACTGTTCATCGGACGTTGCCGACAGGCGTCCGCCATCTACCGACAAGAGTCTATTTGGTCGGCAAACAGTAAAGGTCGCAAATCGTCGCGCTGACATATCCGGCCGCAGTTGCGAAAGCTCGACCGGCGCGATCCATCTGTCCCGTCTCGGGGTCCACACCCTCTGTAATGATGCCGCCATCCCAGCTCGTGCTGAGCAAAATTTTCAGCGCCTTGGCATTTTCGGCCGGGAGACGCAAGTGGTCCGCTAGCGCCCAAGACGTGGTGAAGGGCAGGCGATATGAGCCTGGCAGGCCATAGGTCTTGTCCGAAAAACTGAACTTATATGCCGGCGAATGCAGCCAGCGCATCGTCGCCTGGAAAGTCGGATCGGAGGTTGATACGAAGCCTAAAGCCGCGATCTTGACTAATGAGCCAGGCGGGATATCTTCCATGAGGGTGTCGGTTTTGCCGTCCGAGCCAGCCACGAACATACGACTACCCTCCTTTTCCACAACCAATCGCTGCATAATGGCCAACCGGAGCCCGTCCGCCGACTTGCGCCAACGGGCGGCTTCACTGCGCTCGCCAAGACGCGCGTAAAGGGCGGAAAGTTGTGTCAAAACTTTCCAGGTCAGTACGTTATCATAGGTGAGGTAGGCCTGCCTGCGATACTCGTCTTGAGAATCCTGCCAGGAGTTGAAAAGGCCGTTTTCATCCCGATGACTCAAGAGCGCTGCCGCGAGGTTTTTGAGTTCGGTTCGGTGTGCCCGTAGAAAGGCCATATCGCCCGTTGTGGCGACGTAATCCGCCAAGGCATTCAATGGCGCTGCGGCCTCATCGAGTTGGAAGCCATCTTCAAGGACGGTACCATCGATAAAGCGGCTGTGAGTGCCGGTGTTCTTCAACTGGACCGTCAAAGCGTATTCCAGGGCTTGTCGCGCCATGGCGGGGTCAAATCGCAGCAGGGCCGGAAAGCTCCACAGCATCGCATCCCGGTCCCAGTAAGCCGCCGACACGTAGTAGCGCGGGCTGCGGGACGTTACGCCCACAAGCGTTTCGGTATCAATCGTCCGCCCCCAGGCATAGAAGCGCGTGAAGAAAGCATTGCGGTTCATCAGAAGATCGAGGTCGGCGCGACCCGTCTGGCGCGCCTTGGACTCCAACCAGTTCGCCGTTTCAGCGATAACCGCTTCCGCGCCCGCGCGGTCTATACGTTCGCGTAAGGCCTTAGCATTATGCGGTGCGCTGAACTCCTCCAGCCCTGGGGCCAATATGATATCCCGCTCGAACGCCTGTCCGGGAGCCACTGTCGTTACTGATGACCGCACCGATACTGACCGATGCGTCGATGCAGCGGGTTTCATCTGGGGGTGCAGGGCTGCCCAACTGAATTGTGTGTCGTCCGTCAGATATGAAAACACCTCGGCGTCGTCTACCCAGGGGGCGGGCTGCATCGTGCGCCTCCCCGTCAGAGCGACCGGCTGATAGGTTACCCTTTCGAAAGCCCCCCAACCGATATCGGCGCCGAGTTGCACGTCGACCGGTTTCGCGCCGGCATTACGGGCGCGCATATGAATGAAGGCGGCGCGGGTATCTTTCGGCGCACAATAGGTCAGTTCGAATTCGACGCCGTCGACGGTCATACGTGCAACCGGTATCCAGTAGGCGATAACCGACCAGTGCAGTTGCTGGATGGGAATGGCTTTACCGTCAATCGCCAGGGTGGGCCGCACGACGGACCCGCTTGTGGGATCTGAAACCTGGAGGAGACCGCGATAGCGCATCGACAGCACGTTGAAGCTGCCAATCCCGCCGTCGTCAGCCTTGATTTCCGGCAGGGCAATCCACTCATTGCCCGTAGGCACCACATCGCTATCTGTGACATTGAGCGGCATGCGTCCCGGCTGCGCATCGGCGGGAACGGACAGGGCCATGATGCATATGGTGATGGCCGCGCAAAACTTGGGCATTAGGGTCATGAGTATTCCAGTGCCGGCTTCGGAGTGTCCGTCGCCAAGGAAATTGGGACGATTGGCTTCGCAAAATAGCGGAGGATTTGGCCTCAGTCTTGGGTGATACTACGCCGCCGTTTTCTGATATTGCAAGCGGCGGTGTCCTAGCGTTTTCAATTTGATTTTCCGCCTTCTTTTCAAGATAGCCTGGTCGCGTCTGAAGGAGGCATTGGCGAACGTATATTGCCCAGACTCTCAGTCGGAAAGGATCGACGAAATCTCGGCGCCGTGTGGAAAGCTATTTGGGAGATCTGACTGATGAAGCCCTATGAACGTTTTACCGACCCGATCCCGACGCCGACGAGGACCATCTCTATTTCGAAAATATGAGGCCGCATTCGTATCCGTGGCATAACCGTTCGTCGCGGCCTTATTGAGACAATAAAGAAAAACCTACTTTTGATTGAAAAAAATCAACCATAGGATTGACGATTGCGGCTTTTGCGTTAACCCTTCTGCATTCATGGAGGTGGCTATGACGGAGGGCAGAACTTCAAATCTGGACACCATTCTGGCTGGGGGGCTGTTCTCCAAGGATCTGGTCAGGGCGTTTCGTGTTCAAGCGCGTCGGTCGGGCGGCGAGACGGCGGCCCAGGAACGCTATCCCGTGATCATCGAATTCAACGAAAATTACGAGGATGGCGTAAACACCGCGCGGCGACGTTTCTTCGAGCGTTTCGTCTCCATAGGGTGGGACCTGCTCAATCGCTGCTACGAGGAATACGGCTACAGAATCGAGACTCCAGAAACGGCGGGGGATAGGGTCGCTCAACCCTTCTATTTCGAGACCACGTCGGCAGACGAGGTGTACCTGCGCAATTCACTGGCGACGAAAAAGTACGCATTCGCCATCCTCACCCAAGCCACCTTACAGCGTATCGCTCTGGACAACCAGCAAAGCAGCGGGGGAGAGGCCTACAGGCCAAGAGGCGAAAAACGGACGGTTTCGTCGCTCAAGCGCGCACCGCTATACCGTATTTGGCCAGACCATCCGCTTGACAGCCAGGTCTATCAATCCGCCTGCACTATAAAGGCAGATGCGGCCCGGCTGACCTTTTCAACGACCGGCGCGGGCATTGTCTGGGCTGTGGCCGATTCCGGCATATATGGGCGCCATCCGCATTTTGTGACGCACGACACTCTGGGTCTCACCGCCGGTATGACCCATCGCGACTTCACCCTTCCCGATGTGGCAGCCGCCGACGACGATTCGGCGGCGCGAGCGCTGGAGGACAAATTCGGCCATGGCACGCACATCGCCGGTATCATTGCCGGCGAAACGCTTTTCGGTGCGGTAGATCACGGTGTCGGCGATATCCGGGTTTCCAGTCGCGCTATCGATGAGGACGCCCTTGCGAAGGACGACGCCGTAGGCGGCGGCGATAGCCGTATGCCTACGGTGATCCAGGAAACGCAAAGATTTGAGTCCGTGACAGGTATTGCGCCAAAGACAAAGCTGCTCAGCCTCAAGGTGCTGAATGATGCGGGAAAGGGCCGCGCGTCCTTCCTCATCGCCGCCATTGCCTACATCCGCAAGCTGAACACCAATAGCCAGGAAAACCGAATTCATGGCGTCAATATGAGCCTGGGGTACATATTCGACCTGGACTGGTATGGCGCAGGGCAAAGTCCATTGTGCCGTGAAGTCAATAGCCTGGTCCAGGCGGGTGTCTGCGTGGTGGCGGCCGCGGGCAATAGCGGCGGTGGAACCGTGGCGGTCCGGTCGAAATCCAGCACGGTGGCCTATATCTGCTCGATCGCCGATCCCGGCAATGCGGACCGCGCTATAACCGTTGGCTCGACCCATCGCGAAAAGCCCTATCAGTACGGCATTTCGTTTTTTTCCAGCAAGGGGCCCACGCTTGACGGCCGCATGAAACCCGACCTCGTCGCGCCAGGTGAGCGGATCATTTCTTGTGACGCCAAACAGCAGGCCGGCGCTACCGATGGGACGGCCTGGTTTTGTGAACAGTCGGGCACCAGCCAGGCCACGGCGCATGTGTCGGGTGCTGCGGCGGCCTTGATGTCGTGGCGCAGCGAATATCGTAACAATCCGGATGCGGTGAAGTCCCTGTTCATGGACACCGCCACCGATCTGAAACGCGTACCGGCCTTTCAGGGCAAGGGCATGATCGATCTCATGCGTGCCTTCCTTCAGGTTTAAAAGGAAACCTCAGCGATGACGTCACTCAACGAACTGAACACACCCCATGTCTGGCTGCGCGTTGATGAAAAGGGCCTGTTCACGGACGGAGATAGTCTGGATATGGTCACCGCCGCCTTTACTGACGCCATCACACGGATCGTGGTCCTGTCGCACGGATGGAAGACCAATATAGATGACGCAAGCCATCAGTACGGCCCTCTGTGGCAACAGGTCCTGGCTCATCGGCCACAGACCCAGACGGATACCTTGCTTGTTTGCCTGAACTGGCCATCAAAAACCTATGATCCCTATTTTGTCGACCACCTCGACCAGGCGCAGATAAACGCCCTCAGCGCGGATGCGCCTGAAGAGGCGGGCGATCTCCCCCAAAAGCGGCTTAACGACCTACGGACGGAAACGGCCACCCTTTTAGGTGTCAGCAGCAAAAAGCTGGCCGACGCGGTCAACAAGGCGATTGAGGAGGGCGCGGCCCAGGACCTGTTCCTGATCCTCAGGGACAAGGTGGCGCCCGGCGCCGACGCGGAAGTCGTCGCAGGCCTGCCTGATACTGATCTGGTCGACGGCGATTTCGACGCGGCCTTTCTGGCGTTGCAGGAGCCGCCCCCGGTCCCCGACGACGCTCAGGCCGCCAGCGTCGACGATGTGGTCAAGGCCATTGTGAAGGGGCCGCGTATGGCGGTGGCCTGGGTATTGAACCAGGCGACCTATTTTGAGATGAAGAAGCGGGCGGGCATTGTTGGCGCCCAACTGGCTGCGACCTTCGCCGCAGCGACATGGCCCAAAACATATGATCTCCACCTGATAGGTCACAGCTTCGGTGGACGGCTAGTGACGTCGTTCGCCAACAGCTACACGGGTAATACGAAACTGCCGCTTAAGAGCGTCACCCTTTTGCAGGCGGCTTATTCACAGCACGGCCTTTCCAAGGAAAGGGGCGGTGTTTATGTTAAGGCGCCGAACAATGTCGACGGGCCCTTTGTGATCACCCACACGCATAAGGACAAGGCGAACTATTACGCCTATTTTTACGCCTCAATGGTCAGTGGTGTCCAGGCTGCCGCCGTCGGGGCGCCGGACAATATATTCGGCGGCGGTGCCACCAGCCCGTTTGGTGCCATGGGCGCCAACGGCGCGCAACATTCAGGTGCCGTGGCGATCACCGTCGAGACATTCGCGCCGAGCAATGGCAAGATTCAGAACGTGTTGGCCGATACCTTTATCGAAGACCACATGGATATCGCCAAGCCTTTGACCGGGGAGCTGGTTGCCAAGGTCATCGATGGGTAACGACCGAGGCCGATCTCCGGTCAACTGATATTGCCAGTCAACTTATCATGCGGGCTTCCGACAGATCCGCCTCGCGAATGAGCGTTTTGACGGCTTCAGAACCGACATGACCTTCGTTACCCAGGCGCATGATTTCGCGGCGCTCCGCGACCAAACCGACCTTCAGGAGTTCGCGCTCGACTTGACGCAGATGACGCGAACTCTCAGGGTTGTCGAGGGTAACGATGACCGCATCTATCCGGTGACGATAACGTGCCATTACACGTAAGCCCGCCTGAGCATAGATGTCCGCGTCGGCTCGACCGACCGCCAATGTATGTTGGGCTTCTTCGATAGCCTTGATCGCGGCTTCGGCGGCTGCGACCCGGGCGATATCCTCTTCGGATTCGGAGGTCTCCGCCGGCACGGACAGGTTTTTCAGCACCAAAGGCAAGCCGATGCTGGCAATGATCAGTGATAGGACGATGACGCCTGCTGCGAGGAAGATCGCCAGGTCTCGGGTGGGAAAGGCTGTTCCGTCCGTCAGCGCCAGTGGCAGTGTCAGTATGCCCGCAAGAGTGATCGCCCCCTTGACGCCGGCCAGCGACGTGGCCGCGACAAGGCGCAGATGCGGCCTCTGTGGTGTTTCACCCCGTTTTCTGGCGCGAAACATTGTAAAACGCAGGGATATCCACACCCACAGGAAACGCGCGGATATGAGCACCGTCGTGATAATGACGACGTCGAGCGGCAGCCACCAAGGCTCAGGATGTCCGATTTGGCGCGCCGTAACCATCGCGCCGGCGAGGATCTTGGGAAGTTGCTCCCCAAGGAGAATGAAGATGACGCCATTTGCGACGAATTGCACCATGTCCCAGACAACGTCGCGCCGAATGCGACCGATTGCCGGCGAACTGGCGGGGTTTTCAACAAAGCTCATAGTGAACCCGGCCGCAACTGCCGCCAGGATGCCCGAACAATGAAAATGCTCGGCCAGCAGGTAGGCGGCAAAAGGAATGAGCAGGCTGATAAGGATGAACGAGCCCGGATCGCTGCCAAATCGCTTCGAAATCCAACGCTTGCCGCGCCCGGCGCACCACGACACGGCAAAACCGATGCTGAGCCCGCCGATCGCCAGCCAGGCAAACGTCGTCACCGCGCCGACGAAGGAGAAGGTGCCCGTCAAGGCGGCGGCGATCGCTAGGCGAAGGCAGACAAGGCCTGAAGCGTCGTTCAAAAGCGCTTCACCTTCCAGTATATGCATCAGCCGCTTAGGGATGGGAACGCGCGCGGCGATAGCTGACACGGCAATGGGGTCGGTTGGTGCGAGCACGGCAGCTAGGGCGAACGCAACGGGCAACGGCATGTCCGGTATCAGCCAGAAGATGAAAACGCCGATCCCGATAACGGTAAAGATCACCAGTCCGAGCGCCAGTTCTAGAATGGTGCTGATGTCTCTGAAGACACCTTCCTTCGGTATGCGCCATCCATCGAGAAAGAGAAGCGGCGGGAGAAAAAGCAGAAAGAAAATTTCCGGATCCAGTTCCACGCCCACCGTCAGAACGGTTGCCATCAACGCGCCAAGCCCTATCTGAACAAGCGGAAGGGGCAGGTTGAACGGCAGTACGCGATTGATGAGTCCGCTGACGACAACCGCGAACAGCAGGATCAGGATTATGGAAATGGTCTCCAAAGAGAAGAACCCCTTTTGTGTATAGACATAGATTTGAAACGACTGAACGCGTGCCGAGGATGACGGATCAGTGCGATGAAAGACTCGGCCACATCAGCCATGGCGGACGCCGCGTGCGGGAAAGTCAAAACCGGCGCCGAAGCGAGGTGATTCCTTGCGTTGATCTATCCCTAACGCTCGCAACCGGCGGATGACAACCATTTCCGCATCTGCATGGCACATTAGCGATACGCCGTCACCGGACACACCGTGATGGCGCGTCATTTACAAAGTTACCGCATGCCGCTGGACCGTCGCAAGGGAATCCTAGTTTAGTAACTTGCCACATACCCCATGGGGGTATATAGGTCGCGGTCTATATCCATAGGTGTCATCATGTCGCAACATCCTTCCCACCTTGAACAAATACCGCGCCTAAATCGCGCAGCGGGTCAGATTGAGGGCATCAAGCGTATGGTGAGGGAAGGTCAGTACTGCGTCGATATCCTTACCCAGCTTCGCGCCGTGCGCAGCGCCATCAAGACGATAGAGCTGAGCGTTCTGGAAACCCACATGAAATCCTGCCTCGTCAGGTCCTGCCAATGCGGCGATGACTCTAGTCGCGACAAGCAGCTTGCCGAGATAATGGGGCTTCTCAAGAAGTACGAATAGGAGGCGACAATGTCGCACGAACGCTCGACCGGCTCTGAGGCTGACGCCCACAAAAGTTCCTCTTGTCACGATGGTGCTTCGGAGGTGGAGCTAAAGTCTCAGAGTGACGATGCGACCGAAGTCACCGGCCTTTACACCTGTCCTATGCACCCACAGATAAGCCAGGACGGTTCGGGCTCATGCCCGATTTGCCATATGACCCTCATGCCGGCAGAGCGTGAGGCGAACGGACGCGAGATGGAGGCGGTTCGTGCCGCATCCTGTTGTCATTCCGGCCAGAATGGCGACGATAAGTCGATTAAGCCAAACATACCGTCCGTACGCGGGGGAGGTGACACCGTCGTTTACACATGCCCCATGCACCCCCAGGTCCGTCAAGCCGGTCCCGGTTCCTGCCCCATCTGCGGCATGGCGTTGGAGCCTGAGCTCATTACGCTTGAGACGCCGGAAAATCATGAGCTGAAAGATATGTCGCGCCGCCTGTGGGTTGCGACGGCCTTGAGCCTACCGGTTGCTGTTCTCGCCATGGGCGCGCACTTTGGCTTGTCGAAATACATACCCGACGGGATATCGGTGTGGACCCAGATGATCCTGGCGACGCCGGTCGCCATCGGCTGCGGCTGGCCGTTTCTGGTTCGCGGCTGGGAGTCGCTGAAAACACGGCATTTCAACATGTTTACCCTTATCGCCTTGGGTGTGCTGGTCGCCTGGGTCTACTCGGTCGTGGCGGTTCTGGTGCCGGGTGCCTTTCCTCATCCCATGGGTATGGGGCCGGAGGTTTATTTCGAGGCTACGGCGGTTATCACGACACTGGTCCTTGTCGGTCAGGTGTTAGAATTAAAGGCGCGTGCTCAAACCGGCAACGCAATACGAGCCCTGCTCAAGCTGGCGCCTGCCACGGCGCACCGCCTGACGGGCGAAGACGAAGAAACCGTCGACCTTGACCAGGTGGTGGTCGGCGATCTCCTGCGCGTGCGCCCCGGCGAAAAAATCCCGACGGACGGTGAGGTCACCGAAGGGACAAGTCACGTTGATGAATCCATGCTTACCGGCGAGGCCATGCCCGCAAGCAAAGGTCCCGGCGATAAGGTTACGGGCGCCACGCTCAACCAATCGGGCGGATTCGTCATGAAGGCCACGCGGGTTGGCCGCGATACCCTGTTGGCGCAGATCGTCGCCCGGGTCGGTCAGGCCCAACGCTCGCGCGCCCCCATTCAGCGCATCGCCGATATCGTATCCGGCTATTTTGTGCCGGCTGTCATCGCTGTGTCCTTAGCCACGTTTTTTGTCTGGATGGTTTTCGGGCCGGAACCTAAACTTGGCTACGCCATTCTGAACGCTATCGCGGTCTTGATCATTGCCTGTCCCTGTGCGCTCGGGCTCGCTACCCCCATGTCCATTATGGCTGGTACCGGTCGCGCCGCGAAGGCCGGCATTCTTGTCCGCGATGCGGCTGTCCTTGAAGCGTTTGAGAGTATTGACACGCTCGTCTTCGACAAGACCGGCACACTGACGGAGGGGCGGCCAAAGCTGATAGACGTCAAAACTATCGACGGTTTCGATGCCGGCAGGCTGCTGTCCTTGGCGGCATCCCTCGAAGCCGTCAGCGAGCATCCGATCGCCGACGCTATCGTCAAGGGCGCCAAGGAGAAGGAGGCTAGACTTTTTTCGGTTTCCGGCTTCACGGCCCCATCTGGCAAGGGGGTGACCGGACAGGTCGATGGTGCTGACATCGCCCTTGGCAATGCCGCGCTTATAAGTGAGGACGGCCGGCTGGCTGCACTTGCCCAGCCCTATCGCGATAACGGGCAGACCGCCATCTATGCGTCGGTCAATGGCAAGCCCGTCGGTATCATCGTCGTGGCCGATCCTATTAAGTCATCGACCCTGGCCGCCCTGACGGCGTTGAAGGGCGAGCACCTGCGCCTGGTTATGCTGACCGGAGACAATGGGATCACCGCGAAGGCGGTCGCGAAAGATTTGGGCATTGATGAGGTAGAGGCGGATGTTTTGCCGGAGGGCAAGGCCGACGTCATCGAGCGCCTGATCACGGCCGGGCGCAAGGTGGCGATGGCCGGCGACGGCGTGAATGATGCCCCGGCACTTGCCTCCGCTACAGTGGGCATCGCCATGGGAAACGGGACCGATATCGCCATGGAAAGTGCCGGCATCACCTTGGTCAAGGGCGATCTTGGCGGCATTGTTCGGGCGCGCGTTTTAAGCCGCGCCGTCATGCGCAATATCAAACAGAACCTCATCTTTGCCTTCGCCTACAACCTCATCGGTGTACCGATCGCCGCAGGCGTCCTCTATCCGGCGTTTGGTTTGCTTCTGTCTCCGATATTGGCCTCTGCTGCGATGGCGTTCAGCTCCGTATCCGTTATCGGCAACAGCCTGCGCATTCGCAGCGTTGATCTGGACGCGCTGCCCGATCGCAAATGACCGCGTCGCGTGTACGCCGATCGCTCACTCTATTCGCGATGCTGTGCTCCCGACTTGACAGATTCCGGCTTCCAAAATATCGTATAAATTATTC
Source organism: Asticcacaulis sp. AC466 (assembly GCF_000495815.1). Classification (GTDB taxonomy): domain Bacteria; phylum Pseudomonadota; class Alphaproteobacteria; order Caulobacterales; family Caulobacteraceae; genus Asticcacaulis. The sequence goes on from NZ_AWGE01000005.1 coordinate 201,495, forward strand.
GCATAATTTGGTTCGGAGATGGCTATGGCTTTTTGTGGACGAACCTGGCGCTTGCCGTTGATCATATCCAGCCTGCTGCTGAGCGGTGCTGCGACGGTAACCTTCGCTGCCTCGGATTACCGGCAACTGACGGAACTGTCCGCGAAGTGGCGCACATTTGAGCCGCCTGCGGTCAAGGCGTGCGCCCCGGATTACAGCGCAAGCGCCACGGCGGAAAAGGCCAAGGGTTTAGCCGACTTCCAGCGAAGGCTTACCGCCATCGATACTACAGGCTGGACGACCGCGCAGATCGGTGACGCAAAGCTCGTCGCCGCCGAAATGAATGGCATGGATTTCGATTTGCGCGTCCTCAAGCCGTGGGCGCGTGATCCAAGCTTTTACGCGAGCGTTTGGGGTGAGGACAGCGATGTGCCCGAACATGAAGGGCCATCAATCTTTCCGATCATCGATCTGCAATCTTATACTTATCCCCTTTCCAAAGCTGATCAGAAAACCCTGACCTGTCAGATTGGCGCCATTCCGGCGCTCCTGGAGCAGGCGAAGATCAATCTGAAGGATTCCAATGCCCGCGACCTGTGGGTTTACGGCACGCGGGCTTTCCGAGAGCAAAGCGCCACCCTGGCGGCGCTGCAGGCGGGTACGCTGGATATGCGAACGCTCGAAGGCCGGGTACACGGCTCGCTTAAGGGGGCCGACAAGGCCCTGATTACCGCCGTGGCGAAAGCAAAGGCCGCTACCGACGCTTTCCAGCAGTGGCTCGATGCAGAAGCGCCATCGAAGACGGGCCCTTCCGGTGTCGGTAAGGACAATTACGACTGGTATATGAAAAACGTCCACCTCGTGCCCTACACCTGGGCCGAGCAGGAAACCCTGTTAAAGCGCGAACTGGAGCGGTCGCGCGCCTCGCTTGCGCTGGAAGAATATCGTAACCGTAACCTGCCGCAGCTTGATCCGGTCAATGATCCGGACTCCTATATGGCCATGGCTAAGGCCAAGATGCAGACCTTGACCGACTTCCTGATCAAGGGCGGTCTGGTCGATGACCGGCCCTATTATCGAGAGGCCATGGCGAACCAGGTCGGGGCATACACGCCGCCGGAAAAGCGCAACTTCTTCTCGCACGGCATGGCGCTCGATCCGTCTGGCCTGTTTTCGCACGACTATCACTGGATCGAACTGGCACGCCGCAAACATGAACCGAATGCCAGTCAGATTCGCGCCAATGTGCCGCTCTACGACATGTACGACAGCCGTTCCGAAGGTATGGCTACGGCGGTTGAAGAGCTTTTGCTTCATGCCGGACTTTACGATGACACGCCGCGTGGCCGTGAAATCGTCTGGATCATGCTGGCCAATCGCGCCGCGCGTGGGCTGGCCTCACTCTATGTCCAATCGAACGATATGACCTTGAGAGAGGCCGGCGAATTTCATGCCCGCTGGACGCCGCGTAAATGGTCCGATCCGGATAGCGATCTGGTTGGCTTCGAGCAGTTGTTATATCTGCGTCAGCCCGGTTATGGCACCAGCTATGTTACCGGCAAACTCGAACTCGATCGCCTGATCAGCGAATATAGCTTCGAGATGGAAAAGCAGGGCAAACCGTTCAGTCTCCCGGACTTTTTTACGAAAATGAACGCGTCGGGGGTTATTCCGTTCCCGCTTATTGAGGCCGATATGATCAGAACGCCCTTGCGCGTCGAGACCAAGGCGTCTGCACAATGATGCGGCGTCTGTGGCTTGCCGTTGCCGCCGTTTTCGCCCTGGTCTCTCCGGCGTTTGCCGAAGATATGCCGACCTTTGTCAAGCAAGGCGATCGTTTCGCCCTGATGGTCGATGGCAAGCCCTTCTTTATGATGGCGGCCCAGTTGCATAATTCCAGCGCCTGGCCGGCACAGCTCGACAAGGCGTGGCCGGCGGCGCTGGCCTTGTCGCCCAATGTCGTTCAGGCGCCCGTCTACTGGGAGCAGTTTGAGCCCAGGTCTGGCGTTTACGACACGACCAATGTCGACGCGCTTATAGCCAAGGCGCGCGCCACCCATGTCCGCTTGACTCTTCTCTGGTTCGGCACCTGGAAGAACGGCGAGATGCACTATGTACCGGAATGGATGCAGTCCGATCGCAAGACGTATCCGCGTATGTTGAATGAGCGCGGCGAGCCGGTCAGCGTCTTGTCTCCGAATGTGCGCACCAATGTCGAGGCCGACAAGCGCGCTTTTACCGCCCTGATGCGCCACCTCAAAAAGGTGGATGGCGACCAGCACACCGTCATTGTGGTGCAGGTCGAGAATGAACCGGGCGCTATCGGTTCGGTACGCGATTTCGGAGCGGAGGCGCAAAGCCAATTCAACGGTGCCGTACCACAGGCTGTCCTCGATAAACTTTCCCTGAAACCCGGCACCTGGCGTGAGGTTTTTGGCCCGGACGCCGACGAAGCCTTCGGCGCCTGGTCGACGGCGCACTATATCAATGAGGTGGCGGCGGCCGGCAAGGCGGTCTATCCCTTGCCGCTCTATGTCAACACCTGGCTGCGTTACAAGGACAAGAAGTATCCTGGTATCGACTATCCCAGCGGCGGTGCGACGTTTAATGTTTTCGATATCTGGCGTTCAGTCAGTCCGGCGGTCGATTTTATCGGCACCGATATCTATACCAGCGATGCCGGCGAATATCGTAAAGTCCTCGATCAGTACGCGCGTCCTGATAATCCATCGTGGGTATCGGAGACCGGCTTCGACGCCAATACAGCTTCGTTTCTCTATTATGTGCTCGATCGCGGCGGTGTCGGGTTCTCGACCTTTGGCGTCGACAATGATCCCGCGTCAGAGGCTCATCTGGCGGCAGCGAAAGCGCACGGCGACAACTATAAACTATTGGCGCCGATTCAGGATTTGCTCGGGCAGGCCTTGCTGGACAAGCGCGTGAAAGCATCGGTGGAAGAACCCGGTCGCGGCCGCCAGGCACTCGATTTCGGGGATTGGCGGGTCGATCTGTCCTATGGTCCGCCGCCTTGGGGAGAGTTGCCTGCCATCGTGCCCAATTCCAAAGATGGACTTGGTCGCGCGCTTGTCATCCAGCTTGACGCCACCACCTATTTGATCAGCGGTGTCGATGTACGCTTCGAATTCAAGCGCGTGGCGAAGGATGGTCTTTATGGCCGGTTGGCACGCGTGGAGGAGGGGGCTTACGATAATGGCGTATGGAAACCGACGCGCTGGCTCAATGGCGATGAAACCGATTACGGCATTAACTTTCGCAAAGAGCAAAAGCTGCTCCGTGTAACACTCGGAACCTACTAGACAATTTGCGGCGCCAACATTTTGCGTACTGGAAAAGGGGTGTGTAAAAGCGCGCCCCTTTTTGTGTTGCGACGCAAAAATGAACTCTCAAACTGGATTCTCCCCCTCGAGAAATCCATAGAGAGAACGGCCTGATTAATTTGTGCGCCGCACCATTTTTTTCTCTAAAATTCTCAAAAGTAGGCAAAAAAACGGTAAAATTGTGACACAATTGTCGCATTGCAACATATGTGTCGGATTTGTGAAAGTTGACGTTGTCCGCAACCGTATTTCGTATACGTTTTCCGTCTGAGTTCATTTTTGGAGGTGCGGAATGAAGTATCGATACGGAAATTCGAGTCTGAAACTGGCAGCGAGTCTACTCGTTATCGCGAGTGTTATGCCGGCTGCTACCTATGCTCAAACTGCCGATCCGGCGCCGGCTGCGGACGATAATGCGGTCGAAATCGTTGTCACCGGTTCGCGCATCCGTCGTGACCCCGTCCGCCAGGCAGCTCCCATCACCCACCTTGATCAGGCAGATATAAAACGAACGGGCCTGACCTCCCTGACCGACATCCTCCAGCGTCTCCCGGGTACGACCGGCGGCATCAATTCGCGCTCTAACTCTTCCGGCAACAATGGCAATCCACCCGATGGCGGCGGCGTTGGCGCCGGCTCCGCCGAAGTCGATATCCGCTATTTAGGTTCGAGGCGCGCGCTTGTTCTCGTCGATGGCCAACGCTTCATCAATGGTACGGCTGCCAGTGGCGTGCCAGCCGCCGTCGACCTTAACGCTATCCCCGAAAGCCTGATCGAGCGCGTCGAAATACTGCGTGACGGAGCCTCGGCGGTTTATGGGTCTGACGCCATTTCCGGCGTCGTGAATATCATTACCAAGACGAAGCAGGAGGGTTGGGCCTTCAGCGGCCAGACCGGCGCCTATGACAAAGGTGATGGTGTCACCGAGCTTTACAATTACAGCTACGGCCACACCTTTGACTCAACTGGCGGAAGCCTGATCATAGGCGGCAACTATGCCCGTCAGGGATCAATCTTCAAGGGCGACCGCGCGCTCTACAGGTTCCCGACGCCCGGTGCGACCCAATGCGATTCCAACTGTTCTTCCGGCACGCCCAACGCCCGTGTCATCGTCACCAATCCGCTGACCGGCGAAAGCATGAACATCACCTTGAAGGCGCCCGTACTGACCGGAAAGCCCTTCATCGATCTGACCGACCCGACCGGTCCCAATAGCGATTACAAAGCTTTCACCGTCGCTGACCGCTTCAACTTCAGCCCCTACAATTACATTCTGACGCCCAACAAGCGTGTCGGCACCTTTGTCAGCTATGTGCAGCCTTTGGGCGATCGGGCAAATTTCAAGTTCAAAGCGACCTATAACGAGCGCTCATCGGCTAACCAGGCGGCGCCCCTGCCGTTATTCGTCGGTCCGGACGCCGGCAATGGCAATCTGCTCGACACGATCTCGATTGATAAGACTAATCCCTATAATCCGTTTGGATTCAGCTTAAGCGCCGGCGGCGTGGGCGGGGCTGGCGCGAACTATGCGTTCATAGGCAAGCGCCTTGTCGAAGCGGGGCCGCGTCACTTCGAACAGAAAGTCAATACTGCTTACTTCAATGCCGGCTTCGATGGCAATTTCGACAGTTTTGGCAAGACCTGGTACTGGGACGTCAGCGGGATCTACGCGACGAACAAGGCCACACAAACCATGTCCGGCAATATTAATGCCGCCAAACTCGCCAAGGCCCTGGGTCCATTGGCGGATTGCACGGGCGAATGTGTGCCGTTCAACATCTTCGGCGGTGAAGGCGCCGTGACGAAGGATATGCTCAATTACGTCCTGTTCCAGCAAAACGATGCATCGCAGCAAAGCATGGTCGATTTCTCGGCGAATATTACGGGATCGTTGTTTGAACTGCCGGCCGGTCCATTGGGTGTCGCCGCTGGCGTAGAGTTCCGTCGTCTGGCGGGCTCGTTCGATCCGGACCCGGTCGTGGCGGCTGGCCTTGGCTCTGACATTCCCGCCCTGCCGACGCGCGGCAGCTACAATGTCAAGGAAATCTATGCCGAAGCCGACGTACCGCTCCTCAAAGACCTGCCCGGTGTGCGTTTGCTGGAGGCAACCTTCGCCATTCGCTATTTTGATTACAGCACCAGTGGCTCGGATTCGACCACCAAGGCCGGCTTGAGCTGGAAGCCGGTCAATGACCTGCGTCTGCGCGCCACATGGTCCGAAGGTTTCCGCGCGCCCAGCATAGGCGAACTCTATGGCGCCCCTTCGCGCTTTGACGGCGGTGTCGCCGATCCGTGCTCTGGCTTCAACACCTCGGGCGTTTCGGCGACCATCAAGGCCAACTGTATCACGCTCGGTGTTCCCGCCGATGGCAGCTATGTTCAGCTTAACGGTCAGTTGCCGATCATCACCGGCGGCAACAAAGCTCTGAAGCCGGAAACCTCGGAAAGCACGGTTGTGGGCTTTGCCTACAGCCCAAGCTGGGCCAAGAGCCTGCCGTTTGCGGATGCCCTGTCGCTGGAAGCCGACTACTACGACATTAAGGTCGACAACTCTATCACGTCGATCAGCGCTGACGTCCTGCTTAACAATTGTGTCACCTCACTCGATGCCACGAGTTGTGCCGCTATTACCCGCAGTGCGACCGGATCAATTACCCAGATCCGCGGTATACTGCAAAATGTCGGTACGCTGGAAAGTGCCGGCGTCGACCTGACGCTGAATTACCGGGCGCCGCAAACGGCGCTTGGCCGCTTCGGCCTGATCTGGCAGGCGACCTTCCTCGACAAGTATCAAACGTCGCTTCCATCGGCGACGGGCGTGACCGTCCTGGACTACAAAGGCGTCGAAAACAACGGCCAGGCCTATCCGGAGAACCGCTCGAACGTGACCTTGACCTGGCAGAAGGGCAATATGTTCGGCTCCCTGACGGGTCGCTATATCAGCGAACTGGACGAGCCAAACTACAACAACACTATGAAGGCCACCACCTATACCGATATACAGTTCGGCTGGACGCCGGAAAAGCTGGGTGGCAAGTACGAGTTCGCCATCGGCGTCAACAACCTCTTCGGCAAGACGGCGCCTATCTGTCTGGCCTGTGGTGGTTACGATGCGGCTTACGATCTGCAAGGTCAGTTCGGATATATCCGTTTGAGCTATAAAAACTAGACGTCTCCAGACAAAGTGTAACACCCGGCAGATTTGCATCTGTCGGGTGTTTTATATTTTAAAAGGGCCTCTTGGCGGTGAGCCGGTTTTTCAGACGCTCGGCCGCCGACGGAAGCATGTCGTAATGCTGAGCATCCCCGCCTACCGAAATGCTTGAGTACCAAGCAGGCGGCGGGGGCTCTATCGCTCTTGACCTTCTAGGACAATCGTCCTAAATCTTGAAGAGAAACTTGGGGCGTTGCTATGACCTTGGGGGGTGGAGATGGGTGCGAGCGCAACGCGACAGCAGATTGTCAATGCGGCTAACAGGCTTTTTTATGAACGCGGCTTCGAGGCGACCTCCTTTGCCGATATCGCAAGCGATGTCGGTCTCTCGCGCGGCAATTTCTACTACCATTTCAAAACCAAGGACGAAATTCTGGATGCGGTCATCGCGCAGCGTGTGAGGGATACGGTGGCGATGCTGGATGCCTGGGAGGCGGACGGGCAGTCGCCGACGGAACGCATTCGCCGCTTTATCCATATCCTTATTGCAAACCGGTCGAAGATCATGGCGCATGGCTGCCCTGTGGGCACGCTCTGTAACGAATTGGCAAAGCTAGATCACGCTGCCAAGGGCGATGCCGCCGGCCTGTTCGTCTTGTTCCGCCATTGGTTGGCACGACAATTCGTCGCCCTTGGCCGGGCGGCTGAGGCCGACGCGCTGGCTCTGCACATACTGATGCGCAGCCAAGGCGTGGCGACCCTTGCCACCGCTTTTCGTGACGAAGATTTCATCCGCCGCGAAGTGGCGGAAATGGAGGCATGGTTGCTTTCCCAACACCCCGCCGTCTCCAGCGTCGATCACCAGCCTGTTTGAGGAGCAGCTATGTTCGTTATTACTCTTCGGTTTGCCGACAAGACCAAAGCTCCGCAACGGATGGATGGGCACAATGCCTGGATCAAAAAGGGCTTCGACGACGGGGTGTTCTTGTTGGTTGGCAGCCTACAGCCGAATGCGGGCGGTGTAATTTTGGCCCACAATGCTGAGCTCGCCGAGATCGAAGCGCGCGTTCAGGCCGATCCGTTCGTAGTCGAAGGTGTTGTGAGTGCTGAAGTTCTTAGCATAACCCCAGGGCGCACAGACGAGCGCTTCGCCTTTCTCAAGGTCTGAGCCATGAATGCGACACTGCCTGGCCCTGACGGTCGCGCCCGTTGCCGCTGGTGCGCGGCGGCGCCAGAGTTTCTCGTCTATCACGACACCGAATGGGGGTTTCCGGTCGATGATGATCGTCGCCTATTTGAGAAGCTCTGTCTCGAAGGCTTTCAGTCGGGGCTGAGCTGGCGGACAATCCTGGCCAAGCGGGACAACTTTCGCGCGGCATTTCACGGGTTCGATTTTGATCGGATCGCCACGTTTACCGATACGGATGTCGAGCGGTTGCTGATGGACAAAGGCATTGTTCGTCATCGCGGCAAGATCTCTGCCGTCATCAACAATGCCAAGCGGGCGCAGGATTTGGTGAGACAGGAAGGATCGCTCTCCACCTATGTGTGGCGCTTTGAACCGAAGGCGCACGAACGGACCGAACCGCAAACCGCGTCCATATTGGCCGTGTCTATTGCCCTGTCGAAAGACTTGAAAAAGCGAGGCTGGTCGTTTGTCGGCCCGACGACGGTTTACGCCTTCATGCAGGCGACGGGGCTTATCAATGATCATGCCGACGGGTGCATAATTCGAGAGTCGGCGGCTAAAGCCAGAGCGGCGTTCAAGCGGTAGCAAATCACTCTTTCGTGCGATCTTTAATCGAGGTCTGAAATCTCTATCAACCTTGTCCCATGCTGGCGCGATGATAGGCCACCAGCGCATTGGCGTGGCCGTGACCCATGGCATGCGCCTCTTTCAGGAAGGTGACCATTTCGCCATGCTTCATATCTTTCAGGCCGGCCAGAACCTCGAGCCATTCACTGATCGGCTTGCCGTATTTTTGCTCAATGGAAGGAAAATAGGATGCAGGCCCTTTGACCTTTTCCGTCGACATTGCGTCTCTCCGCTTGACGTTTATAGACACGGCCACCTTAAGCGTAACCTATCTTATGCATCCAACAATTTTTTTCTAGGCGGCTGCGTCGAAGCCCTCCGTTTATGCGAACAGGATCAGATATCCGACGCCCGCGCCCGCGGCTAAAAAGGGCAGGCTGTAGAGGTGAAACACCACGTATGCCTTACGATCATTCGCCATCCTGAGCGCGATCAGGTTCGCCAGCGACCCGATTAATATACCGAAGCCTCCGATATTGACTCCGTAGGCAAGCGCGCGCCAGTCCTTGGCGTAGCCCATAAGCGCAATCGTTGCCGGCACATTGCTGATAACCTGCGAAGCGCCTATCCCGGCCCAATACAGGTGCGTTGCGACCTCCAGGTGCCAGGCCTGCAAAATGCTCTCCACCGCAGGAAGCTTTGACACCAGGCCGAGATCGACGAACATCAACAGGAAGGTTACCAGCAGGCCCCAATCCAACCGGATGAGGACGGATCGTCGAAACCATAGGAACAGAGCGGCCATTATCGCCAAAGCCCACATGGCTTCGCCGAAATTGGTGGCCACCAGGAAGGGCAGAAACAGGGCCAGCGCCAGACCGCACAATGGGCGGTCAATGCCTGCCGAAGGTGCGTCCGGTGACGTTTTGATTGTGATCGCTTGGCCTGAGTACGTCAACGCCGTCAGACCCAGCAAAACGATGCTCAGGACTAGAACGAGCGGCAGCATATGTATCATGAAGTCCGCAAAGGAGACTTTGGAGATTTGCCACAGGTAGAGGTTCTGCGGATTGCCGATCGGGGTTAGCGCTGAGCCCGCATTGACGGCAAGGGCTTCGAACACAATAAGGCGCGTCGCGGGCATTCCGGTCGACCGTGCCAACGCCAGGGTTACAGGAACAACGACGAAAAGGGCCACGTCATTCGTCAGCACCATCGACAGAAGAGCTGCCATGAGGACAAGGGCCAGAGCCAGCCGTCGCTGATCAGGCATCCGCGTGGCGACGATTTCGGCAAGCCAATGCAGCGCGCCCGACATATCCAATGCCTTGGTGAGCATAAGCAGGCCGCAAAGGGCCGCCATTGTTGGCCAGTCGATGAGGGATGGAATCTGCGGCAAACCTGAGGGGAGCACGCACCGCAAAACGCCAAGGACAACCAGCAAGGCCAGAAGCAATTTGTCGCGCACCAACGCACGCAAGACGCCTTGCAGCCAGCCATATACACGTGTCGCCATGCCAAATCTTCCCGTTCATATACCGATTGGAGGGGGTCTTACCGCTTTTGCGCGGCGAAGGGTATGGAAAACGATGCGCCAACGGCGCCGCAGGACATACGGCTTTATTGGTCGCCCGGTGCGGCTTACTGCGTGCTGGCCCCTACGCCGGAAAGCCGGCCTTCGACGTGTGCGCCGGCGTACAAAAAAGCAGCCGGCGCAACGGGCGCCGACTGCTTTGAATGCCTGGAGGCAGCATCCTCATGGGATGCGCGAACCGTCGCGTCGATTAGCCGTTAAGCTTGTCTTTCAACGCCTTGGCAGCCTGGAAGCTCACCTTCTTGGAGGCGGCGACCTGAATGGTGGCGCCGGTCGCCGGGTTACGGGCTTCGCGCGCCGGCACGTCCTTTGTCTTGAATTTGCCGAAGCCGGGGAAGTTGACTTCTTCGCCTGCGACGGCGGCGTCGGTGATGGCCTTCAAAACGTCGTCAACGATGGTTTTCGCGTTTGCCTTGGTGAGGCTGTGCGCGGCGGCGAGCTTTTCAACGAGATCGGTAGTGTTCATGAAAATATCCTATGGTTCAGCACGCCGGGCGGCGCGATCCGCATGAACTTACGTGAGTCGGCTTAAATGGTCCAATCTCGATAATCTGACGCCTAAGGCAGCTGCCAAGAGTAAGGTATGCGAACTGACACACGTCGCCCAACGCCTCAGTCCAGGATCGGGTTATATCAAATTTTTATGACAGGTGGGGGTGTCACGCGCACGTCGCATCTAACCTTTAGATGCCCAATTTTGAAGTCATTGCGAAGTGTAATCCCATGCAGCCGCTCAGCGACGGACGCGCCCTGTGGCTGGCACGCCATGTGGTGCCGCATGAGCCGGCCCTGCGGTCGTGGCTGAGGGGTAAATCCCTGGGCGTCGACATCGACGATATTGTACAGGAAACCTATGCGATCCTTGCGGCAAAGGACAGTGTGGACGCCGTACGAAACCCCAAGACCTATAGTTTCCAGGTGGCCTATTCGGTCGTTCTTCAGCAATTACGCCAGTCGCGGGTTGTTCCCATAACGGCCGTCGCCGATGTCGGCATGCTGGAAGCCGCGCATGACGATCCGTCACCTGAAGATACGGTGCTGGCGCGTGATGAATTGGCGATGATCCGCACCGCCATAGACGCCTTGCCGCGCCAGACCCGCCAGGCCTTTATCCTGCGTCGCGTCGAGGGCTTGTCGCAGCAGGACATTGCCCGCCGGATGAAGCTGTCCGAACACACGGTCGAAAAACATATCTCGCGGGGCATCAAGCTCTTGCTCGCGCAGTTTGGGCGCGGCGGACCGCCGCAAAGCCTGGCCCGAAAGACAGTGTCAATCAGCCGCACCACCAGCCAGGACAAGGAAACGGATGCGCGTGACGCCACCACACCCCATCGCTAACGCCATTGATGACCAGGCGGCCGAGTGGGTGGCGCGGCTGGACGCCAATCCGGACGATACGGACGCATTCCAGGCCTGGCTGGCCAGCGATCCGCGCTGTTTTGGCGCCTATGCCCGTGCGCGCGCCATCTATCTCAGCCCGCAGGTCGGCGACGCCTTGCAGGCGCAGCGTCTGCCACAAGCAGGCGAACTGACCCGGCGAAGTGCCATGGCCGCCATTGCCGCAAGTGTGATCGGGGGGCTGTTCTTTTTGTGGCCGCGCGCTAAACCCGCGCCGGTACGACTATACGACTCCGTTCTTGGTGAGGTCCGGGTCATCCCCCTTGAAGACGGGTCACGCATCACGCTCAATACCGACACCGCCTTGACGGTCGAATACAGCAAGACAGCCCGGCGCATTCACCTGATGCGGGGTGAGGCCTATTTCGAAGTCGCCAAGGCGCCGGATCGGCCTTTCGTCGTCACGGGGCCAATGGCGCAGGTGCGAACCGTCGGCACGGCCTATACCGTTCGTTTGGTCGATCCCGCCGAAATGAAGGTTCGCGTCACGTCAGGGCGGGTCGCGCTCGAAAGCCCGCCGTCCCGGCTGGCGCAGTCACTCATGGCCTTGACCGATGCCTGGGGCGGTTTTGGCGCGTCCGAATCCAGGGCCAGCGAGAAAAGCGGCGTGTTTGTCGATCCCGACCAGGAGGCGATCATCCGGCTGGCGGATGCCAAAGGCGATGGCGGCCAGGTACTAATCAATATCAGCACCCTGCCGTCGGAGGCCATTCAACAGGCCCTGCTGTGGCGGGAAGGTCAATTGTCATTCGCAGGCGACCGTCTGGCAGATGCGGTTGCCGAATTCGCCCGGTATTCACCCCGGCGGATTGTCATTCGAGACAAGGCGTTGGAACGCGAACGCATTTCTGGACTGTTTGCGGTCAAGGATGTCGAAGGTTTTGCCCGCGCTGCCGCGGTCAGTCTCGGCGCTAATATAAAAACAAATGGTGACGAACTTATTCTGTATAGATGAGTAATTTTGAAAAATTGACGCTGCAAATTCAGTTTATATGAAATTTTTTTGACATATGGGGGAGCACGCATCCCATTCTTCTCTAACACATGCAGGCGGCGATATTCGTAGCGCGGCCGAAAGACTTTCGCTTAGAGATCATATGGGGATATTATGATGACAACCAAGCTGTTACGACGTCTACTCATGTGCGGTGTTGCCGTCGCGGGCCTTGGCCTCGCTGCGCCCGCTTTCGCGCAAAACCGGACCTTCGATCTGCCCGCCCAATCGGCGGTGAAGTCCATTCCGCAATTTGCTCAGCAGGCCGGCATCCAGATCATGGCTCCGGCGGACGCGCTGGCGGGTATCCGCACGCCGGCCTTGAAAGGCAGTCTGGAACGCCAGCAGGCACTAAAACAACTCCTGAAGGGAACCCGCCTGGTCGTGGCGTCCGATGACGGCCATACCGTCGTCCTGAAGGTCGGTGACGTCGCCCCGGCGCCTGCCAAGGTGGCGCCCGCGTCCGTACCGGCAGCCGACCCGGTTGATGACGTGGCGACGGAAGTCGTGGTCACCGGGTTCCGATCCTCTCTGGGGCGCGCTCAAGACATCAAGCGCCGTGCCGTTGGTACGCAAGACAGCATCGTTGCCGACGATATCGCGGCCTTTCCCGACCTGAACCTGGCGGAGTCGCTGCAACGCGTGGCTGGCGTGGCCATTACCCGCGATGCCGGCGAAGGCCGCCAGATTTCCTTGCGCGGTCTCGGGCCTGACTTTACCCGCACCCAACTGAACGGCATGGAAGTGCTGGGCAATACGTCTTCCGGCTTTGACAATCGCGGCTCCGTCAGCCGGACCCGTAGCTTCGACTATAGCCTATTCGCCTCTGAACTGTTCAATCGCGTGACTGTTGAGAAGTCCTATGCCGCAGAACAGGACGAGGGCGGCATCGGTGGCACCATCGGCCTGCGCACCGCACGTCCCTTCGATTACAAGGGCTTCAAGGCCGTTGTCAGCGCCAAGGCGCAATCCAATTCGAATACCGACACCGTCACCCCGCGTATCGTCGGGCTGATTTCCAACCGCTGGTCTACCTCGGCGGGGGAGCTCGGCGCGCTGTTGTCGGTCGCCAGCTCTGAAAACGACGTCAACGAATACGGCTATCGCAACTGGAACTGGACCAAGATCAACGTCAACGCCGCCAATATCGGTCCAGGGGTTTCTGCGGCGGATGCCCTGCGCCTGTCCACGGCCACCGGCATGGACCGCATTTCCGCACCGCAAGCCGCTACCTATTCAACCTGGTACGACCACCGTAAGCGCCTGGGCATCACCGGCGCCTTGCAATATCGCCCCAACGACCGCGTCGAAATGAGCCTTGACCTCCTGTATGGCAAGCTCAGCAACGATCGTAACGAATATTCGATGACCAATGCCGGCGTCAACGCCTTGACCGGCGATGTCAAGGGTACGCAGAAGCTACAGGAAGCCGTGATTCAGGGTGACACCCTGGTCTACGCGAAATGGACCGGCGTCGATACGCGGTCGGAAGCCAAGCATTCTTACGATGAAACCGCCTTCACCCAAGCGGTCTATACGGCCAGTTATCAGGTGACGGATGCGCTGAGCTTCAAGGGCTTGCTGGGCTATTCCAAGTCCGAGTTCGTCGAGCCGATCTTTGACAAGGTCTTCCTGCAATCGGTCAATCGCGGTGTGTCCTACGATTTCCGCAGCGGCAATCCGGGCAAGAATACCTATGACTTCGACATCACCAACGCCGCCAATTGGGGTTTGATGCGCGCCGACGCCCGTGAAGACTACATCATGAGCGAGTATAAGACCGCCAAGATCGACGGCCGCTATGATTTCAGTCCTGCCCATACTGTGAAATTCGGCATTGAATACAAAGACTTCGGAAATGAAGGCTGGCAGCGTTACCAACGCGTCGATTGGTACAACAAGCCGGTTGTGCCGAATGCGGTCACAAAGGTATTCGATTACAAAACCCTGGCGCCTTACGTGGTTGCCGATGTGGACGCCACCTTCGCCGTCACCGGTCAATTGCGCGATCTCACCGGTGCCAATGATCAGGCCGGCACCAACTTCCAGCTCAGCGAAAAGACGACGTCTGCCTATGCTCAGTATGATCTCGACACCACCGTGTCAGGCATGGCGCTGCGCGCCAATGCCGGTGTCCGTTACTATTCGACCGACCTGACATCGGCCGGCACGCTGGCGACCAATAATGGTCTGGTGCCCGCCGTCATCAAAAGCCATTATGACGGCATCTTGCCGGCGCTGAATATAGCGCTCAGCCTCACGCCCGACATGATCGTGCGTCTGGGGGCCAATCGCAACATCAGCCGTCCGTCCCTGGGCGACCTGAAGGCCGCCGGTTCGGTCAGCTTCACCCCGTTCGGTGGCTCGGTCAGCGCAGGCAATCCCAACCTGCACCCCTTCCTGGCGGATTCGATCGAAGCCTCGTGGGAATATTACATGGGCCGCAAGGGCTATGTCTCGCTGGGCGTCTTCCACAAGAAGATGGATTCCTTCATCACGTCGGAAACCGCGTCGGTGCCTTATGGTTCTACCGGTTATCCGCTGTCGTTGGTCGGTCCGGGCCAGGATGCCAACACCATCTATAGCTTCTCGCGGCCGGTAAACGGTGCGGGCGCGACCATCCAGGGCGCGGAACTGGCCATCCAGCGCGATTTCGACTTCCTGCCTGCACCATTCGACAAGCTGGGCTTCACCGGCAATGTCACCTATGCCACGGGCGAGACCGATGCGAAGGTCGACGGTGTGACCTATACCTTCGACTTGTCCAACCTGTCGAAATGGTCGTCGAACGCCACGATCTATTATGAAACGGCGACATGGGGGGCGCGTATTTCCAGCGCGTACCGCAGTGGCTACCTCGACGGTATCGGCGGTAACGGCAATATCGGTTCCGGCTTCCAGGCCACCAACAATGTCGATTTTGCCGCCCATTACAACGTCACCCCGGCGCTGAAGATCGTTGTCGAAGGCCTGAACCTCACCAACGAGCCGATCGACCAGTATACCGATCGGTATTCGCAGCGTTCGACATCTTACACCAAAAGCGGCCGCACCTTCACCGTGGGGGCGACCTACGAGTTCTAGAGCGTCGGCAGCAGGCGATAGCGTTGCCTGTGCCCAACTGGCCGCCGCGGGGAGACCCTGCGGCGGCATTTTTTCAAAAAGGATGATCCGATGTCTATGCGCAAAACCCTGACGGCTGCCGGACTCGCGGTTCTGGCATTGATCGGCACGCCTGCCTCTGTCTTCGCCTGGGGCGATAGCGGTCACCGGATAGTCGGTGAGGCGGCGATGCGTGCCTTGCCGGCTAACCTGCCGGCCTTTTTGCGCTCGCCGGCGGCTATTTTGGATGTCGGTGAATATTCGCGTGAACCAGATCTGTGGCGCGGGTCTGGCGTCGTCCATGACGCCGAACGCGATCCAGCCCATTTCATCACGCTGACGGATGACGGTCTGACCCTGGCGGGCGTTACGCTTGAAAATTTACCGGCGACGCGGTCGGACTATGAAGGGGCCCTGCGCGCCCGTGGCATTGTTCCGGCCAAGGCGGGCTACTTGCCCTATAGTACGCTTGACGCCTGGCAGCAGATCGCCAAAGACATGGCCTATTGGCGCGTTATCTCCTTGGCGGAAAGCCGAGAAACCGATGCGGCCCGACGGGCCTGGCTGACGGCCATGCGTCTGCGCCGGGAAAACCTGATGCTGCGCGATATCGGCCTCCTGTCGCATTATGTCGGGGATGCCGCTCAGCCCATGCATCTGTCGCTTCACAGCAATGGGTGGGGCGACTACCCCAACCCGGCAGGCTTCACGACCGCGCCTATCCATTGGCCGATCGAAGGCGTCTATACCCGCGATCATGTTACGGCACAGGCCGTTCAGTCGCAGATGTCGGCCTACGCTCCGTGCGACGCCGCCCAAACAATCTGTCTCGCCCGACGCCTGATGCGTAATTTCGCGCAGTTGCAGCCACTGTATCGGCTCGAAAAGGCGGGCGGGTTCAAAGGCGCGGACCCGCGCGGTCCGGCCTATCTGACCGGCCTGCTAGCGCGCGGCGCGTCCGATCTGCGCGACAATCTGGTCGATGCGTGGACTCAATCGCTGGGCGTCGGCGTCGGTCACGAGCAGGTTCCCTGCGCCGACCTCTTAAGTGGCCATAACGATCTCTATGCCCTGCTTTACGGGGACAGCTGAGCGTCTCTAGCGTTGCCAGCCGCCGCCCAGCGCCAGAAAGAGCTGGACCTGATCGGCGGCCAGCCGGGCGTCGGCGCCGGCCAAGGTCTGGTCGGCCTGAACTACCGCCCGGCGCGCGTCGAGGACGGGTACGACACTAACGCGCCCGGCGTTTTGCAGGCGTTGCGTTTCATTCAGGTTTTCCACGGCGTGGTCATGTGCTGCCTGTAGTTCGGCGCGCTGATCAAGGTCGCGGGCATAGGTATTGAGCGCGGTTTCGGTTTCGCGTAGGGCCGCCAGCACCGCGCCGTCAAAGCGGGCGGATGCCTCCTCGATATGGGTATCGGCCGTGGCAACGGCGGCCTTGGCCCGTTTACGATTGGGGAATTCCCAGCTGATCAACGGGCCCAGGCCGTATTTCATCGTGTCGTAGCGCAGGAAATCGCTAGCCAGACCGACCGATCCGACCGAGGCACCCAACGCGACATGCGGATAAAGCGCCGCATTGGCGATACCGGCGCGCGAGGTCGCCGCTTTCAGCTCGGCTTCCCGGGCGCGGACGTCGGGGCGGCGCTGAAGCAAGGCGGCGCCATCGCCGACGGGTATGGGTTGGGAAAGATGGGGCAGGGTGTTGCAATTACCGATATCGGCTGGCAACTCTGCCGGGGTCCGGCCCGTCAGGGCGGCCAAGCGGTAGAGGGCCGCCTGATGCGCTGCCATTAGGACGGGCAGGGCGGCACGCACCTGCGCCTCCTGGCCGCTGGATCGGGTGACATCGCTGGCGCCGCCCCGGCCGGCCGCCACCAGACGACGGGCCAGTGCACTGCTATCCTGTTGCAGGGCCAGGGCTTGATGGGCGATGTCGATCTGGTGGCCGGTAGCGCAGGCGTCCAGCCAGGCGCGCGTCGTGTCGGCGACGATGCTGATGCGCACGGCGTCATAGGCGGCCTGGGCAGCAAAGACGTGGGACCGCGCGGCGTCCATCGCCGATTTGACCTGTCCGGCCAGATCGACCTGATAGGACACACCGGCAGATGCCGTATAGAGAAAATCGCTTGGCAAATGTTCGCCCAGCAGCAGATATTCCTGCGCCGCGGGTTGACCGTATTCAAGGCCGGCCGACAGTTCCGTCTTCACCCCAGCGTCATCCTTGGCGACATCGAGGCCGATACGCGCACGCTCGATATGCGTCCCGGCGGCGCGCAGATCGGTATTGGCCTTGAGCGCATCCTGGATAAGGCCGTTCAGGCGGGCATCATCATACAGCTTCCACCACTCCCCCGGAACGGCATGGGCGGCGAAGGCCGGATTTTCGCCGTTGACGAAGGCGGCGCTGGCGGACGGCCGGTTGATGGCGGCGTCATCCGCGCGCCTATACACCGGCGCACTGGCACAACCGGCGAGCGTCAGGCTCAACAGGCTGAGGGCAAGGCGGCGCATCAGTGGCCTCCCTTGCGCAGAACCTCTACCGTGGCCGTGCGACCGGCAACGAGGGTGACGGAGGGAGGCAAGGTGTCTATATGCACGCGGACCGGGATGCGCTGGGCCAGCCGTACCCAGGAAAAGGTCGGATTGACATTGGCCAGCAGGGTTTGCCCCGCGCCGCCGTCCCGTTCATCGATCCCGCCCGCAATGCTGTCGACATGGCCCCGGATCACGGCGTGATCGCCCATCAGCCGGACGCACACTGGATCGCCAAGCGCGATATGTTTCAGCTTGGTTTCTTCGAAGTAACCAACGACATAGAGGGATCGGCTGTCGATAATCGCGAATTCGGGATGTCCCGCCGTAACATAGTTGCCGGCACGCAGGGTCAGATTGGTGACGACGCCGTCTATGGGTGCGCGGACCTCCGTCCGGGCCAGGTTGAGCTGCGCCGTCTCAAGGCCGACACGCGATTGCGCCAGGACGGCCGTCAACTGGGCGACCTTGGCGTCACCCGCCTGAGTGACCTCCGTGGCAACTAGGTCGCCCAGTGCATGGTTGCGTGCGGCCTCGCGGCGGGCCTCCGCAATCGCCGGCATCTGGGCGGTCAGGGCGGCCTGGGCCTGATCGACAGCCAGCTGGTAGCGTGGACGGTCAATGGTGAACAGCAGGTCGCCCGTCTTGACCGGCTGGTTGTCGCGTACGGCGATAGCGGTTACCAGACCGGAGACATCCGGCGCGATACGCACGATATCGGCGCGGACACGGCCGTCGCGTGTCCAGGGTTCATCTTCAAAATGATGCCACAGGGCGCGCGCCGCGAAGCAGGCCGCGACAACCGCGATGACGGTCGGAACCAGGCGGATCAGCAGGGATTTATCGACGTTTGGCATAGCACACACACATCAGGTCAAGGTCAAAAGATAGGCAAAGCCGCCCCACAGAATGACAGTCAGGGCGATATCGAACAGGCCGCGGTGCCAGACCCAGCGGTAGACGCCAAGCACCTGTAGGCCCCATTCCAGCAGACGGGCCGCGATAAAGGCCATGATGGCTGCGGCAAGCAGAGGGTGAATATAGACACCGGCGATATGCAGTTCTTCGGTCATGCGGTCATCTCGGGCACGGGCGGTGTGGCATTGGGAAACAGATTGCGGCGCAGGCCGGTCAGCGCAACGAGGGCGGACAGGGGGCGCGGCTCGGTCAATGCGCGGTCGATCCGCAGACGCAGGTCGCTGTCCGGTTTCACGCCTTCGTCACGCTCAAGGGCGGCGAAATGACGGGAAACGTCGGCCAGAACCGCGTTGATAGGGCTATCTTCCGAGCCATGCATATCTTTGAGGACCAGCAGGTTCAATCCAATCCGCAGATCACGCAACGCGTCCGCTGCAGCCAGCCGGTCGTCGGCCGAGGCGCCGGAGAGACGGGGCGCCAGAAGCTGAATACGATCCAGCATCAAGCCGGTCCATTCCCCGGCACTTATCTGATAACGTGCGGCGGCGATGGCCGCCAGCTCACGCCAACCCGCCCGCAAAACGCGCCGGGCCACGGTGCGCGGCCCGACCACGCGCAACAGGCGTGTGGCAAATATCGCCGCGGCGACGCCGGTGACCTGAGCGAAGTTGGCGTTAAGAAAGGCCGCGAAATCGGCGGAGAAGGTATTGGTCAGCGCCAGACCCGTGGTGAAGCCCATGACCATCGGCATCATGCGCATGTACCATTTGGGCGAGGGCAACAAGGCGCCCATGATCAGCAAGGGCGGTGCCAGCACGACAGTCAGCATGACAAAGCCATGCACGGCGGGCAGCAGCGCGAACTGATAGAGGGCGATCAGCGGCAGGGAGGCGACCGTCCAGGTCAGGAAGCCGCGCTGGGCGGTCGTTGGGTCGTCCATGGTGGCGAAAAAACAGCACATGACGGCGGCGATCATCGGGGCAATGGCCCCTTCGGGCCAGCCGGTCTTGATCCATAACAGGCAGCAACCGATAATGGCGGCGAAGGTCGCCAAGGTCGACAACAGAGCCATGCCGTAATCAACGTGCAGCGGCCGGGCGATGCGCTGCCCCACAAGCGCCTGGGCTTCCGGGCTAAGCGCAACGGCGGGCTTGCTTAGCGCGTCGCTCAGTTCGCGAGACAGTCGCAACAGGTTGATCAGCTCGGTCAGCCGGGCGAGCAAATTATGGGTCAGCAGGTTCGACCAGCCTTGCGGCGGTGTTTGCTCGCTCAGCTGGTCGATCACGGCGCGCAATGCTGCTGGATCCTCGCGTCTGTCAGCGGCCACCCAGGCGCGCAGGCCATCCAGCAGGGCAGTCAGCGCCGGTGTCAGGCCCTCTACCTGCTTCAGGCTTTGGATGCGGTCCTCCAGCGCCGAAATCAGGGGCACCAGCAGCATGAGGCGATCCTGCATAGCGGCCAGGGCCGCTCGCGTCGGACGCTGGGCGTCCGTGTCGTAGGGCACATGGGTGGCCAGCATGTGCAATTCGGTTATATCGGCGGCGATGGTGCGCCGTTGTGGCGCGGTAATGGGCAGAACCTGACCTGACAGCGCGTTGATGATCCAGGCCTGGGCGTCGGCGGATATGGCCTCAAGCTTGGCCGTCAGCACGGTGGCGACACTGCGCGGAAAGAAGACGGTATGGACCAAGGACGCGCACAATACGCCGAGGCCTATTTCCTGTGTTCGCAACAGCGCCACCGAAAAAATCTGGTCCGGATGATCGACGCTGGGGAAGCCGATTAAGGCGGCGGTGTACCCGGCCAGCATGAAGAGATAGCTGCGTGGTGTGCGGTCGAGCAAGGACAGGAATTGGCAGGCGCAAACCCAGAGCGCCAGCGCGATCGATAATAGAACAGGTGCGTTGGATAATGACGGCACCAGCCAGACCGAAGCGGCCGCGCCGATAAGCGTACCGCCGAAACGATAGGCCGCCTTGGAACGAACCGTGCCGGTAATAGGCTGACTGACGATGTAGACGGTCGCCATGGCCCAGAACGGCCGTTCAAGACCGATGACCAGGGAGATATAGAGGGCCAGCATCGCCGCCACGAAGCTGTTGACGGAAAACACCCATTCTCGCAGGCGCATCATGGGCCTAACTCGCGCTTTCCATACTGTCCCGAAACCGGCCGAGCACGCGCACGGCGATATCCAGGTCTTGCGGACTGATGCCTTCGAGAAGGGCTGAGCGCACGCGCTCAGCGGCGGCTTCGGCACGCGCCGCCAGGTCGCGGCCTGTGAGCGTCAAGTGCAGGGTCTTCGCGCGCTTGTCCTCGGCGCAGGCGTGGCGTTCAACCAGGCCGGCGCGTTCAAGCTGATCGAGCAGCGGCACGAGGGAGGGCGGCTCAATGCCTAGCGCCTCGACAAGCGCGCCCTGGCGTACGCCGTCCCCTAGTCGTCCGAGCAGCATGACCGGCAGGCCCAGCGTATGCGACACGCCGAGGCTGAGAAAGGCCCGGTCGATCTGTTTGCGGTAGGCGCGCGTCAACGGCGGCAACAAGGCCGTAAGGGAGCGTTGATTGAGCGTATGCGGCGACAACATGGGGCAGGGTCCATTTAATTAGTTAGATAACTAAATAAATCGGACAGCGCTGTCAATGTGGGGTGACGTATTTATTTCTCGGCGAGCGTCAGGACTTCCGGCACGCGGGAACTGTAACTGGCCCAATAGATAGAAGCCGCAATAGATGGTGATCAACGCGACCTTTGGCGCGCGCAAGGTGCGTTCAGCGACGTCGCGGGCACGTCGGTGCCGCCGTCAAAAAAGCTATTGCCCAGCGAATTGGTCTCATGGAGGCCGCCTGTATCGGCGCTACTGTCGATATTTCCGTAAGGCGCCTTGATGCTCCAGCTATTGGGTTCGAACTGTGGGCCATTGCAGATGCTTGGGTTTATCGCCGAAGAAGTTTCCCATCCGGCTAAGTTGGATGCCATTGAAGTGGATTAAATAAATTTAACCTAAAAGTACTTTACACAATAAAGTATGGTGGCATATCTGTATCAGATGTATTGCGGTGCAATAATTTGACGGGGGTATTACCATGCGCACTACGAACAACCGGCTTATGACCGGCCTCTCCAGCCTAGTCCTGTTGGGCGCCGTCGCCGGCACCGCTCACGGGCAGACGGCTACGGCGCCAGCCGCTCAAGCGGAGACCAGTCAGCCCCCCGCACAACAAACTGACGCGAAGGACGGCCAAACAACAACGGTCACTGTCACCGGGCAAAAGCCGGTCAATCGCATCGACCGGCAAACTTACGACAATACGAAAAATATAGATGCCGCGACAGGCAATGCCGCAGATGCGCTGAACAAGGTGCCTTCTGTCAATGTTGATCCCCAGGGCAATGTCACCTTGCGCGGCAATTCGAACGTGCAAATCTATGTTGATGGCAAGCCGTCGACAATGATGAGCGCCGACAACCGCGCGGCCGCCCTTCAGGCCATGTCGTCCGGCGATATTTCGTCAGTGGAGGTCATGACCAACCCGGGCGCTCAGTACAGCTCGGAAGGCAGCGGTGGTATCATAAATCTTGTCATGAACAAGAACCGCAAACCGGGGGGCTATGGGTCGATTACCACGTCGGTTGGAACGGACGGTCGCTACAACACCAACCTGTCGGGCTCCTATCATAAGAACAAGCTGACGGTGAATGGCGGTTTAAGCTATCGTAACGACATCCGGGGCGGCAGCGTGGGCACGCGTCTGCAACGTCTCGACAGCAATGGGAACGTCACAAGCACCACAGATACGGACGGCACCGGCATTGGCACGGTTCGCAACCTATCCAGCAATTTTTCGGTCGATTATAATGCGACCGCTACCGATACCGTGACGGCGAGTCTCGCTTATGCCAGCCGCCAGTTCAACATTCGCGGCGACTCTAACAACGCAGCTTACAATGCGGCCAACGCCCCGACGGCATTGTATGGCCGTCATACCTATGTTCAGCAGCCGAATGAAAACAGCTCTGGCGCGTTTACCTGGAGCCATACCGGCGATACGGCCGGCGAGACTCTGAAGGTCGATTATCGCATCAGCCGTTCTACCGGCACAGGCGTGACTGAAAATACGACGACCTATAGCTTTCCTGCGGCGCTGACGCTTACTGACATGCAGCATAAAAGCACCGATCTGCATAACCAAGTCCTAAGCGTCGATTATAACCGTCAATTGGGCAGCGACCAGTTATCGACCGGCCTACAGATCACGCGTGACGACAGCCAAACCATAAACAACTCGATCGTCAATGGCGCCGTTAATCCGCAACTGACGTCTGATTTTGCTTACGTCCAGACCATCAGCGCGGCCTATGCGACGCTTCAGCACCAGATTGGTGAAAAGTGGACCGTTCTGGGAGGCTTGCGAGCCGAATACCTCAACCTCAGCACGGACTTGATCAGTTCAGGCACCGTTGGTCAGGTTGACTACACCAAGCTGTCGCCCAGCTTCTTTGCAACCTACGCCATAGATGCAAAATCCAAACTGCGTTTCAGCTATTCACATAGATTGCAGCGTCCCCAGCCGAGCGACCTCAACCCCTTCGTGACATATCAGGACGCCCAGAACGTCATTGCCGGTAATCCGAACCTGAAGCCGCAGGAGACCGACAAGATGGATCTGGGATATGAGGTCACAGCCGGGTACATCAGCTATGTCCTGCGTGGGTATTACCAACAAGATGCCCACACCATTACAAGCTACAGCACCTTCTTACCTGTCAGCACGCCGGGTGGTCAGGCCGTTATTCTGACGACCAAACGTAATTTCGGCAGCGGCAAGGCGGGGGGGCTGGAGTTCAATTATCAGGGGCCGCTGAGTAAAAAGCTGATCCTGAGTGCCAATGGTAATCTGGCCTATAAGGAGCTGGACACCTCGACCCTTGGCGGCACGCAGTCGGCAACCACTCTTAGCGGCCGCGTCATGTTGATGTACAAGGCGACGCCGAAGGATGGGATGCAGTTCACCTATTTCACGTCGGGTAAGCAACTGACGGGGCAAGGCTATGTAACGCCTTTCTCGATGGGTAATTTCTCTTGGAAGCATAATTTCACACCAAAGCTTGCCTCAGTATTTGTGCTGAACGATCCGTTCCGTTCCAGCAAAGTCAAAATGGTAACCGACACGGACTTGGTTCATTCGGTGTCGACACGCGGGCAGCAAGGTCAGGTCATCTATCTGGGCCTGACATATAATTTCGGTGGCGCGTCCAGTGCCCAACAAGGGCAGTCGCGAATGACGGGGCAGGGTGGCCCTGGTGGACCAGGCGGGCGACCCAGCGGCTACTAGGGGCGAAAAATGCCTTCGGTAGGCAAAAAAGCCACTGTGGCAAAAATACGTACCGACGTTATCCCTACTACGTGCCGGATGGATTTGGCGTTGCGCTTTGGTTAATATTTGTTAACTCTAAGCCGTCGAACGCCAAACCGGCGGTTCGCTTCTACGGGGGTAGGTCTTGGGCTCGCTGTTACCTGACTCAGTCGATGTGGCGGCGGGGATTGTCTTCGTCTATCTACTGATGAGCCTGCTCACCACGGTTGTGCGCGAAGCCATCGAAGGCTTTTGTAAAAGCCGCGCCACGAACCTGGAAAAGGGTTTGATCGAGCTTCTGTGTGATCATCCGCCGGAACACGCCGTCAAGACCGCAGCCGCCAGTACATCAACCAAGGGATCGGCGAAGGCCTCCGGCTACGACATGCTGAAGACATTTTACGATCACCCTCTAACTATGACCCTATACCGCGGCCGCTATCAGACGCCGGACAAGCGGAGCTTTATGAGCGCAGGGAATTTACCGTCCTATATCCCCAGCGGCCATTTCGCCTTCGTCGTGTTCGACATGCTGGCCGAGCGCGGTGGCCAGTCGGAGAATGGCAGCCTTGACACCAGTGCCATTCTTGCGGCGACCACAAACCTGCCCAATACCCGGCTGGCCAAGATGGTTTCCTTTGCCATCAACAACTCCGGGGGCGACCTCGACAAGGCGCGGCTGTTCATGGAAACTTGGTATAATGCCACCATGGACCGGGTGTCCGGCTGGTATCGCCGCGAAACCCAGACCATCATTTTCTGGTTGTCCCTGATTATCTGCGTCATCTTGAACGTCAATACCGTCGTCATCGCTCAAAGCCTTTATCTCAGCCCGTCCTTGCGCAAGGCTGTCGAAGCGTCGTCGCAGGAATATTACAGCCAGCACGTCAATGCCGATCCGTCGAACCTGATGCCGGCAAACGGCACCAATCCACTGGCGGCGTTGGACCTGCCGCTCGGTTGGAACGACACCACGCTGAACACGATGAATCACCTCTTCCAGTTTTGTGGTGAGAAAAATACCAAAAAATGCCCACCTGTCACACCTGTCGAAACGCCTATGCCGGATTGGGCTCACGCCCGCCCGGACCAATGGATGGCATATCTTGGTCAAAGCGTGAAAAATATTTCGGAACACGCAACCAGCCTCTACCAGGGTAACCCATCGCTTGGCGATCATACCCTGTTCAACATCTTGCCGCTCATCTCCCTGATCATGGGCTGGTTGATGACGGCATTCGCCGTCACGCTGGGTGCGCCCTTCTGGTTTGACGTTCTGTCGAAGCTGATGACTGTGCGCTCCACGCTCAAGCCCAAGGACGGTGGCGGCGGTGTCAGCGGCTTCGATGGGTTGGGTGCAATCGCTACGGCCTTCACCGCGCCTCAGGTGACGGAAAAGACACCACAATTGACCTATCAACCCAGTCTGGTGGCCTCTTCGGCCGCGGGCGCCACGCCTCATGATGATGCGGACATGGCCTTTCTGGCCGGTTTGGACCCGACCATGCGTCCGCGCGACAACTGACGACGGACGGGGGGCGGTCGTGGCAATCATTACTCCAGAGCGACTAAAGACCTTGGCGCCCACCATCCGGGACGACCGTGCCATGGCCTATGCGCCCGCGCTTGAAGCCGCCCTGCCGTTGGGTGATATTACGACCCGCCTGCGGCTGGTTCATTTTATGGCGCAGATGGGGCATGAAAGCGGTGGGTTTAAAGCGCTGGTTGAAAACCTGAACTACAGCGCCCAAGGCCTGCTGACGGTCTTCCGCAGCCGTGTCCAGACGCTGGATAAGGCCAAGGAACTGGTGGCTGCGGGTAAGGAAGCGATCGCCAATTTCGTCTATGGCGACCGGCCGAGCCTTGGGAACGTCAATCCGGGCGACGGTTATAAATATATTGGCCGGGGCTTTATGATGATTACCGGGCGGGCCAACTACGAACGCTATGCCGCCATGATTGGCCAGCCCCTGATAGAACAGCCCGAATTGCTGGAAAACCCGGTTTACGCCGCCCAGGCTGCTGCGGCCTTCTGGAAGGTCAACAACATCAACGCCAAGGCCGATCTCGACGATATCGAAGGGGTGACGCGACTGGTCAATGGTGGCACCATCGGCCTAGCGGACCGTCAAGCGTGGCTTGATCGCGCCAAGGCGACCTTCCCGCCGTTACCGCCGGCGCCCGCAGCGACCGCTGCGGATGGCTTCAGCCAGTATTTCACCCTGGACGAACTGACCCATACCGATAACCGGACCATCGACAATACGCCGCCAGCCAATATTGTCGCCGCGCTCAAACAGACAGCCGCCCAGATGGATCGTGTGCGCCTATGTCTGGGCAAGCCGATACGGGTCAATAGCGGTTATCGGTCGCCGGCGCTGAACAAGGCGATCGGCGGGTCGCCAAACAGCGCGCACTGCCTCGGCTATGCGGTGGATTTCGTGTCATCGGCCTTCGGCACGCCGCGCGACATCTGCAAGAAAATCATCGCCAGCGATATCCAGTACGATCAACTGATATATGAGGGGAGCTGGGTCCACATCTCGTTCGATCCGCGCCTGCGTATGCAGACCCTGACGGCGGCGTTCACGTCGACCGGCACGGTCTATTCAGACGGCATAACCTGACGCGGGCGTTGAGGGATTGGAATACGGCGCAAGTCGGTGTTTGTTTTTGTCGAACGAAACCGATATAAGATGCCTATGACTCTGATGGCGATGCTTTTCGAACGGCTGGCGGCGGGGGGGCGTGTATTGCTCTGTACGCTTCTTGTCGTCGGTGTATTGAGCAGCCAGTCAGCCGGATTTTGCGTCCACGAACTGCAAGGCCAGGACGGCGCGGCCTATAGTCATGATGACACGGCGCGGGTCGATAATGGCCGTGATGGCGGCGGTCTTCTGGATATTTATCACGTCCTGCACAATTGCGCCTGCCATACCCACAGTTCCGCGACGGCATCGCCGGACGGTGGACCGGCCGCGACGCCCCTCTTGACGTTGACGGCCACGCGCTTTGCCTTGATCGACGCCCGGCGACGCGACGACCCCGGCGCATCGCCCGACCAGCCCCCAAAACCGTTCATAGACATCCGTACCGTTTAACGGCCCGGCGTCCGTGATGCGTGAGCACATGGTCTGCCTGGCCATGTCTATCCTCATGTCATTTTGGACGGCTCATGCCCCATTTACATATACGATCTTCCGCGCCCGCTATATCGGCGCTCATAGCGGCGCTGTGTCTTGGCGCCGTACCCGCATTCGCACAGCCCGTCTCCACCCAGGACGAAAACCTGGCACCGCCCTTCGCCGGCGTGCTGGCCCGGGCGCAAACCCAGGCCCCGCGATTGGCCGAAGCCCGCGCCCGTGTCGATCAGGCGCGCGGCCTCGCGACGCAATCGCGTGCCTGGTCCAATCCCACCGTGTCCCTTGAAAGCGAAAATTTCGGTGGCCGCGCACCGTTCAACGGTTTTGGCGCTGCGGAAACAACGCTTAGCGTCGAACAACCGCTTGAACTGGGCGGCAAGCGTCAGGCGCGCATCGCGGCCGGCGACGCCGCCCTGCAATCCAGCACGGTGCGTGCGACACAAACGCGTGGTGACTTCACCTTCGATCTCGCCCGTGCCTATGTCGATGCCGAAGCGGCGGACCGACGCCTGCGGCTGGCCGAGGAGGCGTTGAGCCTGGCTCTGGACGATGAACGCGTCGCCCGGGCGCTGGTTGACGCCGGCAAGGAAGCCGATCTGCGCCGCCTTCAGGCGCAAAGCGGCGTACAGGCCGCCCGCGCCGGGCTTGATGAGGCGCGCGCCGCCCGGATCACCGCCTTGACCACTCTAAGCGCCATAGTCGGCGAAGAAATACCCTATACCGCCATACCTGCCGACCTGCTCCCCCATGCCGATCTGGGGGAGGCGGTCATAGCGCCGGATCCTCTGCAAAGCCCGGCCTATCTGAGTGCCGAGGCGGAGCGGGAAACACTATCAAAGCAGGTGCGTGTTGAACGCACCCGTGCCGCGCCAGATGTCGCGCTGTCCCTGGGCGTGCGCCGGTTGAATGGCGATGATCGCACGGCCTTTATTGGTGGCGTATCGCTGTCCTTGCCGTTATTCGACAAAAGCCGCGGCAACATTTCAGCGGCAGAGGCCGATTTAACGGCCTCACAGGCGCGTTTGACGGCCGCGCGCCGCGATGCTGAGGCGCAGTCCATAGCCGCCGTATATCAGGCGCGGGCGGCATCAAGCCGTTTGCTGGCGGCGCGCGACACAGAACGGACCGCCGAGGAAACCTACAGACTGACCCGGTTGGGCTACGAAGGTGGAAAACTGCCCTTGTCCGAACTGGTCAGCGCCCGTCGCGACCTGATCGAAGCCCGACGTCAGAGTCTGGACGCCCGTATTGACCGCCTGATGGCCGAAGCCCTCATCGCCCGCCTGACCGGTGCAGTGCCTTTCGCTGATCACGGAGAATAATTATGAACCGCACTATACTTTATGTCTCCGCCGCTGTTCTGGCCGCTGGCGGTCTGGGTTATGGCGTCGCCAAGTGGACGGCGCCCAAATCTGCCGTGTCACCGGTGGTCCAGCCGGACGACGATCACGCCCCCGAAACGATAGCCCTGAGCGATGCCGATGCCCAAAAGGCAGGCATTGGTCTGGAAACCGTTCAGCCCGGCGGCCTGGCCGGTGAAATTCTGGCCCAAGGCACCATAACCGCTGGTCCGCAAGGAGAGGCCGTCCTCACGGCACGTGCCGGCGGTACGGTGACGCGCCTGTACAAACGTCTGGGGGATCCGGTTAAGGCCGGAGAGACGGTTGCACTGGTCGAGAGCCGGGAAGCGGCGCAGATTCTGGCCGACCGTCAGTCGGCCGAGGCGCGGGCTGATCTGGCACGAAAGACCGTTCAACGCGAACGCCGTCTGTTCGACCAGGGCATTTCTCCCCGCGTCGATTACGAACGGGCGGAAACCGAAGCGGCTGCCGCGGAAGCCGAGGCCCGGCGATCGCGCACGGTCGCCACCAATACCCAGGTCAGTGGGGACGGGCGCAGCGTTATCGTCACCAGTCCCATTGCGGGTCGCATCAGCGCCTCGGCGGCGAGTCTGGGGGCCTTCGTCACTCCGGAAAACGAAGTGTTCCGCGTGACCAATTCGGACCGTCTCCAGGCCGAGGTGGCGGTCGCGGCCGTCGATAGCGGTCGTGTGAAGGCCGGAGATCGCGCCACACTACTGGCTGGCGACGGACGCACGATTGAGGGACGTGTCCGCTCGATTACGCCTGCTCTGGACGGGGAAACCCGCTCAGCGACGGCGATACTCGACTTAGCGGGTAATGGCTTGCAACCCGGGCAGTCCGTCCGCGTCAGACTGTTCCCGCAAGCCACATCGTCATCCACCGTCATCGTCGTGGCGGATCAGGCGGTGCAGACCTTGGCGGGCAAGGCGGTCGTGTTTGTCAAAACGCCGTCGGGCTTTACGCCCGCACCTGTCACCTTGGGACAACGCAGCGCCGGACGGGTTGAAATCGTCTCGGGGCTCAAGGCCGGCGAGGTCGTGGCCGTCCACAATGCTTTCCTTCTCAAGGCCGAAATGGCCAAGAGCGAACACGGAGAGCATTGATGATCGCCCATCTTATTACGCAATCGATCCGGCTGCGCTGGATCGTCGTCACACTGGTTGTGCTCATTTCGGCCGTCGGGCTGTGGCAATTGACGCGTCTGCCCATCGATGCCGTGCCGGACATCACCAACAATCAGGTGCAAATCAACACCGTTGATCCGGGCCTGTCGCCGCTGGAAATGGAAAAGCGCGTCACCTTCCCGCTCGAAACGGCCCTGTCGGGAATACCTGGGCTGGAGACGACGAGGTCATTGTCACGCAATGGCTTTTCACAAGTCACCGCGATCTTTTCCGAAAAGACGGACCTTTATTTCGCGCGCCAGCAGGTCAATGAACGCATCGCCCAGACCCGCGACGCCCTGCCGGAAGGCGTGCGGCCGCAGATCGGTCCCGTTACCACAGGACTGGGCGAAGTCTATATGTATGCGGTTGACTATGGTCCAAAACGGCCGGTCACATCGGGCCAGCCCGGCTGGCAATCTGACGGCAGCTACCTGACGCCGGACGGTGAACGGTTGGATACCGACGTCGCCCGAGCCGCTTATCTGCGCACTGTGCAGGACTGGATGATCAAACCGCAACTGCTGCCGGTCAAAGGTGTCGCTGGCGTCGATTCCATCGGCGGCTACCAGAAACAGTATGTCGTCGAGCCCGATCCCGCGCGCATGGCCGCTTATGGCGTTTCCTACGCCGAACTGGCGCAGGCGCTGGAAAAAGCCAATCTGTCGGCAGGCGCCAACTACCTCAACCGGGGCGGCGAAGCCTTTCTGATACGCGCGGATGCACGCATACGCGGTATCGGAGAGATCGGCGAAACCGTGGTCGCCACACGGGGCGGGATCGGCGTTTCGGTCCGTGATCTGGCCCAGGTCCGTGTCGGCGGCGACCTGCGCACCGGTGCGGCCAGCCTGAACGGCCATGAGGTCGTCATCGGCACGGCCCTCATGCTCATAGGCGAAAACAGCCGCACGGTCGCCAAGGCCGCCGGCGCGCGGCTGGAGGGGATACGTAAATCCCTGCCGCCTGGCATTGTCGTGACCCCGTTGCTGGATCGTTCGCAACTGGTCAATGCCACGGTCGCGACCGTGGAACGCAACCTTGCCGAGGGCGCACTTTTGGTTGCCGCGACGCTGTTTCTGCTTTTGGGTAATGTCCGCGCGGCCATCATTGCCGTCCTGGTCATTCCCGTTTCCTTCCTCATGATGGCGATCGGCATGAATGGTCTGAAGGTGCCGGGAAATCTGATGAGCCTGGGTGCGCTCGACTTCGGCCTTGTTGTCGATGGCAGCGTCATCATCATCGAGAACAGTCTTCGGCGGCTGGGCCATCGTCAACAGGCCGAAGGGCGGCTTCTGACCCTGTCGGAACGTTTGGCTGAAACCGGACTGGCGGCACGGGAAATGATCAAGCCAACCGTATTCGGTCAGGCGATCATCTTCCTGGTCTTCGTGCCTTTGTTCACCTTCAGCGGCGTCGAAGGCAAGACATTCGCACCCATGGCAACGACGCTTATGCTAGCGCTGGCGGCAGCCTTCGTGCTGTCCTTGACCTTCGTACCCGCCATGGTCGCGCTCCTGGTCCGGGGGAAGGTGGTGGAAAAGGAGGTCTGGCTCATAGCGCGAATTCGCACCGCCTATGAACCGCTGCTCCACCGACTGGTGGCGCGGCCGTGGCCGTTCATTGCCGCTGGTGTGGGTATTGTCGCCGTGTCCGGATTGGTATTCAGCCTGCTCGGGCAGGAGTTCATCCCGCAACTCGACGAAAAAAACCTGGCCATGGCCTCATCACGGGTTCCGTCGGTATCGCTTGAACAGTCCCTGATCATGCAGAAGGGGGTCGAAAAGGCGGTGTCCGCCTTGCCGGAAGTCGCCTTCATGTACTCTAAGACCGGCACCGCCGAGGTGGCGACCGACCCAATGCCGCCCAGCATTTCGGATGGCTTTATCATCTTGAAGGACAAGGCGGACTGGCCGAAGGATGTAACGAAGAAAGCCGATGTCGTTGGACGTGTAGAAGCCGCGTCCGCCAAGGAACTGGGTCAGGCCTACGAGCTCAGCCAGCCTATCGAACTCAGGTTCAACGAACTAATCGCCGGCGTGCGCGGGGATGTCGCGATCAAGCTTTACGGCGACGATCTCAATAAGCTCGGCGCGACGGCGGCGCGAATGGTCAGCGTTTTGCAGGCCATCCCCGGGGCGGCCGACGTCAAGGCCGAACAGACCGATGGCTCCCCCACGCTCGATATCCAGTTCGACCGCCTGGCCATCGCGCGTTACGGCCTGACCGTCGAAGAGGTGGCCGATACAGTCGCCGTCGCTATGGGCGGGCGGGAAGCGGGTCTGGTGTTCGATGGTGATCGGCGTTTCCCGATCATGGTCCGTACCGCAGCCGGCGCGCGCGAAGACCTGGATGCCCTCGGCGCCTTGCCCGTCATGTTGCCCGAGGAGGGTGGGCACACCCGCCGGTCCGTCCCCCTGTCGCAGGTCGCCTCTTTCCAGTTCGGTGAGGGGCTGAACCAGATCAGCCGGGAAAACGGCAGCCGCCGCGTGGTCATCCAAGCCAATGTGCGGGGCCGCGACGTCGGTTCCTTCGTTCGCGAAGCCTTGCCGAAAATAGACGCCGTACCCTTGCCGGCGGGCGCGCATCTTCAATGGGGCGGTCAGTTTCAAAATTTAAAGGCGGCGTCCGACCGTTTGGCGATCGTCGTTCCCATCTGTTTCGCCGCTATTTTTGGCCTGCTTTATCTAGCGCTCGGTGGCTTTCGCCGGGCACTGGCGGTTTTCGCCGCCATTCCGTTGGGTGTGGCAGGGGGTGTCTTCACCCTGTGGATGACCGGCATCGCCTTTTCGGTGTCTGCGGCGGTAGGCTTCATCTGCCTGTCCGGTGTCGCCGTTCTGAACGGTCTGATCCTGATGACAAGCATCCGCGAGCGTCTGGATGCCGGCATGGCCGTATCCAAGGCGATTATCGAAGGCACCTTGATGCGGATTCGCCCGGTTATAATGACCGGGCTGGTCCCGGCCATCGGCTTCATTCCCATGGCCCTGGCGCACGGCACGGGGGCGGAGGTCCAAAAGCCGCTCGCCATTGTGGTGATAGGTGGCTTGGTCGGAGCGACCTGTCTGACCCTTCTGGTTCTGCCCGCGATCATGCAGGTTATCCTCAAAGCGGCCAAGATGAAGTGATCCATCGTCGAGACTGAAAAGGGGCACCGGCTATGGTTAATTCCTCATAGCCGGTGCTCCCGATCATGCGACAATGACCGGCGTGCGGTGTCTTAGATGAGACTCCCGCAGACAGCCAAGCGGGACAGCACTTTTTACCAGCTCGCGATCCGGGGAGACTGATCATGCTGCGCCGACATATTCTGCTTTCCAGCCTTGCCATCACCCTGATTCCCCGTCTCGCCAAGGCTGAGCCGCAAGATTTGCCGCGGCTGGTGCCCAATATTGGCAAGGTGGGAGCCGGCCGTTTGTCCGTGCTTATGGTACCGGTTCTGGACCTCACTCTTTACGGGCCAGGCGGCACATGGTCCGATGAGCGGCCGTTTGCCTTGCATGTTGAACACCTGCGCCATCTTGACAGCCAGGGGACATCGCGGCGCATAATTAGCGAAATACGCGCCCTGGGGGTTCACGACAAGGCGCGGCTCGCCGCCTGGCAACACCAGTTGATGGCGATCTTGCCTGACATAAAAACGGGCGATACCAGTACCTTGGTCCGCACGGCGAGCGGGGCTACGGCATTTTACCACCGGAACCGGTTCATCGGCCAGATCGCCGAACCGGCTTTCAGCGCCAGCTTCTTCGCCATCTGCTTAAGCCCGAAGACCACTCAACCCGCCTTGCGCCGCAGCCTGTTGGGTGAGGTATAGCCGGAGATCAGGCGGCCCGGCGTCCGAGGTCTAGTACGTCATCGACCCGGCCTTCGGCATCAAGCCCCAAGACATGGCGCGTATGCCAAAGCGCATAGAACAAGAGGCTCCAGGCGGCCTGCGGGTGCCGCGCAGGATCCTCATAGACACGTTCGATCGTTGGCTGGAGCGAGAGTTCGCGCATGGCCGGATGCGCCAGCAGAAGCGGTTTTATGCGGTGCTTGTAAGGTTCGATCCATTGCCCGACGGGTGGCACGAACCCCTGCTTTTTCGACCAGGCGTCGACGCCGGGCGTGTTACGCGATACCCAGTCGCGCAAAAGCCATTTGCCGAGCCCATTGCGGACCTTGAAGGCCTCCGGCAGGTCGTAGGCGAACGGCGACAGGACGGGGTCCAGGAAGGGCGTGCGTCCTTCAACGCCATGGGCCATCAGGCAGCGATCCAACTTTAGCAAGAGATTATTCGGCAGCCATTCGGCGCAATCTATCGCCTGGAGCGTCTGCATGGCGGAAATCCGGGGGAGGGACTCCAGTTGCTCCGTCCGTGCCAGTCCTTCTCGCCATGCCTGCAAGGCTGAGGCGGGAAGCAGAGAAGAGAAGACGCCTCGCGTGCGGGTCTTCTGACGCCAGAGACCGAAGAACCAGGCGGCGCGCCGATATCGCTTGTAGCCACCGAACAGCTCATCGGCGCCTTCGCCGCTCAGCACGACCTTGAGGCCGCGGGCTTTGGCGGCTTCGGCCAGCATGAATAACGGCAGGGCCGAGCTGTCGGCCGACGGATCGTCCAGGGCGGCGGCCAGCTTCGGGGCGCAGCGGAAAAAGTCTGGCGCCGTGATATTTACAAGCTGGTGATCGGCGTTCGCAGCGCGTGCGACGGCTTTTGCCTTGCCGCTTTCATCCTTGGCGGCGCCCGGAAAGGCCGCGGTGAGCGCGACAACCGGCTGTGTCGAACGCTCGGACATGAGGGTTAGCAGAGCAGACGAATCGATGCCGCCAGACAGGAACAGGCCGGTCGGCGCGTCCGAGCGCAAATGGGCTTCGACACTATCGCGCAAACGCCTGGCCAGTTCACGCGAAGCGGCTTCGTAGTTCGCGACAGGGGCGCGGGGGCGCACCGTATCATGGGGTCGTTGACGCGCGCTTTCGGCAATCTCAGCGTTTTTGACGACCAGGGTTTGCCCGGGCAGTACGCGTTTAATGTCGCTGAAAATGGTGTCTGCGCCGGTCGTGAACTGCAACTGAAGCATTTCAGCGCGCACGCGTGGCGTTACGGTGTTGTCTGCCAGTCCTGCGGCGATAAGGGCCTGTGCCTCGGAGGCAAAAGCGAAATAGGCCGGCGTGATGACATAATAGAGCTGTTTGATGCCATAGGGATCGCGGCTCAGAACCAGGCACTCGCCTGACGCATCGTAGATTGCCAGCCCATACATGCCGCGCAAATGGTGCGTGAACCTGAGGCCGTGTCGGCCATACATATGTAGTGGGGTTTCGCAATCGGAACCGGATTGAAAATCGATGTGCGTCAGGGTGTTACGCAGGTCGAGGTCATTATAGATCTCGCCATTGCCAACCAGAAGGCTGCCGTCCAGAGCGCGAAAGGGCTGCTGCCCGCCTTCAATGTCCACTATGGCCAGGCGGGTATTGACAAGGCCGACGGACCGCCTGATCTCGATACCCGTTTCGTCGGGCCCGCGATGGTTTAGGGCGTGGGCTAGTTTTGCAAGCACC
This sequence comes from Asticcacaulis sp. AC466, assembly GCF_000495815.1. Taxonomy (GTDB): domain Bacteria; phylum Pseudomonadota; class Alphaproteobacteria; order Caulobacterales; family Caulobacteraceae; genus Asticcacaulis. The sequence goes on from NZ_AWGE01000005.1 coordinate 236,826, forward strand.
GTCGGGTCGACGGCTTGGTTGTCCCGCATCATGATGCCTGCTATGCCGCACATAGATCTTCCCGCTTTCCGCAAAATCCCAAATGTGAGACCCCACGCGTGGGGCGAAGTCGTACCTCTCCAACCAAAAAAGTGCGCTTTTGTGAAAAAAAGTTCCGGTAGCTATGCGATCATGATGCGTTGGAGGTGTCATGACTAAATACTGGCAATTCGCCATATGCGACTGAGATGCCCATGACGAACCACACAAGTTTAAGTATTTGCATTATTTGCAAGAATGAAGCGGACCGTATTGTCGCCTGCCTGAATGCCGTCGCAGGACTGTCTGACGACGTGGTGGTGGTGGACAGTGGCTCGACGGACGACACGGTGCAAAAGGCGGAGGCCTGGGGGGGGCGCGTTTTTTTCAATCCGTGGTCCGGATACGGCCCGCAAAAACGCTTTAGCGAGGATCAGGCGCGTTATGACTGGATTTTGAATCTCGATGCCGATGAAGTAATCACTCCAAGCCTACGCGATGAAATCAGGGCGCTGATGCAGTCGGATCCCGCGCTTCCGGCCTATCGCGTCAAGATAATGACCATCTACCCAGGCAAGGAGCGGCCGCGGCTGTGGGCGGATTTTAACAACTATGTTCGCCTGTATGACCGGCGTCGCGTTAGGTTCGCCAATAGTCCCGTCCATGACACGGTAGATACCGGTCCCTATCCGGTAGGGCAACTCACCGGCCAGGTCCTGCATTTTTCAGCGCGGTCCTATGAACATATCCGGCAAAAACTGGCCGCCTACACGGACCTGCAATCGCGTACGCTTCACAAGCGGCGTTGGGTCATAGCTGTGCGGTTGCCTTTCGAATATATGTTTGTCTTCCTACGCTACTATCTGGCGCGACGCCATTTCACGGGTGGCTGGGATGGTATCGTCAGTTCTCACCTCGCCGCGGAGTCGCGATTTAGCCGTCTTATCAAGATGTGGCGGGTCGGGGGCGCTAGCCAGTTGTCTTGATGACGGTCTGCAGGGCTTGTACCAGGCGGGCGCGACCGGTGTCGAAACCATAGGTGTCCACGGCCTGCGTCTGCGCTGCGTCCGCCGTTCGCCGCATAGCGTGGGGTTCGGCGAGGGCCTGTCGCAGGGCGTCGGCTAAGGCTTTGGCGTTTTGTGGCTCGAACAGGCGGCCGAATCGGCCTTTGGCCAGAATCTGCTGCGGTCCCTCTAAATCGGCCGCCAAAACAGGTACGCCTGCCGCCATGGCCTCTATGACCACCAATCCGAACGGTTCGTAGCGAGACGGCACGACGAACAGGTCGAGTTCCTTCAGGAAATGGGCGGCCGGCGCCTGCCAGCCACAGAAGATCACCTGGGAATGCAGGTTGAGCTGGCGCGCCTGATTGGCGAGGGAAACCGCTTCCGGGCCATCCCCCGCGATACGCAGGTGAAACGCTACACCTGCGTCACGCAATTGGCTGGCGGCCTCCAGCAGAATATCGAATCCTTTCTGGTCATGCAGGCGACCCAGGGCGCCTATAACCGGAACAGTGCTGCGTGATGTCTTGACGGGGTAGACCTCAAGCGGCGCAAAATTGCCGACCTCGAGCGCCAACGTTTCCGGATAGGCGCTCCGGACATGCGACAACACGCTTTCGCTAACGCACAGGGCGGCGCGCACCTGCTTCAGATGTGGTTTTGAAAAGGCATTGTGCATCACTTGAACTGTTTTGTCGCGCAGGCCCATGTAAGGCGATGTGCACAGTCGTGCGGCCCTGTTGCCGTGGGCGAGAATAAGGTCTGGACAAAAACGGCGGCAATGCATCTTCAGTCGGACGGCGGCGAAGGGATCGAAATCGGTTCGTGCCGCCAGGGGTGAAAAGCCTTTGGCGGGCACCTCGCGCGCCAGGACGCCGCGCGGATGGCCGAGACTTAAGACCTCGATGCCTTCAGCCGAGAGGGCCTCGTGATAGTAGGCCGCCATCGATTCGACGCCGCCCCTGGCCTTGGCCAGCATTATGTTCAAAACGCGCATTGAATGGGGCGGCATATCACTTGTCTGGCTAAACAGTCCGTGGCGCGTATACGACGCTCAACATAATGACACCGCCAGCGATATAAACTCGCAAGCCCTTTATTCATAGTCTTTCCAGTGGATAGGTCATGCCTCAATTTGAACTTTTTTTGGCGGCACGGATATCGCCCCAATCACACCTATCCTAGCTAGTCCCCCGACCGTGCCAGACGCCTTGCTGCAAGCCTATCTGGAAAAGCGCGCGATGCTCGTGCGCTATTTTACGGCGCGTGCGCGTGACGCCGCGACGGCGGAAGATGTCGTGCAGGAAATCTATCTCAAGATTGCGGCTTTGGGCCCCCATTATAGCGTCGAAAATCCGACCGCCTTCCTGTTTACGACCGGCAGCCATATCTGGCTAAATCGGATACGGGGGCAGGGGCGCCAACGCAGTCGTGACGGTCAGTGGCTGTCCGCCAACCACATGGACCTGGCCGGCGAAATGATTGCCGACATCCCCTCTGCCGAAAACGAAGTCATGGCGCGTGAGCAGTTGGCGCTCATCACGGCGGCCCTACAAGAGCTTCCTGAAAAGACGCAGGAAATCTTCCGTCTTGGCAAGTTCGAGGGCATGACCCAGGCCCAGGTGGCCGCGCATCTTCATATCTCGAAAAGTTCGGTTGAAAAGCATCAATACACCGCGCTGCGGCATCTGTCAGATCGCCTCAAAGGGGCAGGCGGCCCGTGAGGTCAGACACCCAGACACAAAGAAAACAAGATTTGCGACTCTGACGCCCGTGTGGTGTCACCCTATCAAAGGACAAATGCACGAGATGCCGACTGGAAATCAGGATATAGCGATGATCGCGCAACAAGCCAGAGACTGGCTTGTGCGCGTCCACGCGCCTGATGTTACCGATGCGGACATTGAGGGGCTGACGGACTGGTTAAACCAATCAGAACAGCATCTTTCGGCATTCGACGAGGCGGAACGGGCGTGGTTCGAACAGTTCGGTCAAGAAGCTGCGCCTTGTGACCCGCCCATGGCCGGGAGCACCCCGCCTGAGCCGGCGACGGAAGATCCGCAGGTCGAACCGGTCGTCATCCCGTTTTATGCGCGCAAATCGCGGCGCCCTGCCGGCGCTCTATTGACCTGGGGTGTTACTGCGGGGATCGCTGCGGGCCTGGCGGCGGCGGTTGTTTCGTCGATGATCATGGTTCAGGCCGCCAAACCGGTAATCTACGAAACACGCAAGGCTGAAACGAAAGAGGTTGTCCTCGAAGACGGGACCCGGCTGCACTTGAATACCGATACGCACCTGTCTGTCCGCCTGACCCGAAACGCCCGCCAGATTCAGCTCGACAAGGGTGAATTGGCGGTGACAGTCGTTCACAACGCGTCAAGGCCGTTTTCTATCCAGATGGGTGAGCAGACAGTCAGCGATGTCGGAACCGAATTCAATGTCGCCCGCCTGGACGGCGTCATCCGGATCAATGTGCGGGAAGGCGAGGTGGCGGTGGCCCCCACCGGCCGGCCCGCTGACGTAAGGGCGGTCCTCAAATCGGGCGACGAAGCCGTGCAGGTAGAAGGTAGTCCGCAGGTCAGGGTTTTCAAGGCGGATCCTTCGGTGGCGTTTGCCTGGCAGCAAGGCCGCGTCATTTATCAGGACCAGACCTTGGCGTTTGTCATAAAGGATCTCAACCGTTATATGAGGACACCCCTTGTGACGGACGCCGCGACAGGGCAACTAAGGGTGACGGCGGTCATTGTTGTTGATTCGGAGGCTTCGGTTGTTAAACGGCTGGAAGAATTTCTTCCCGTGCAAGCCACCACGACGTCTACCGCTGTCTATCTGCATCGCCGTCCTTAGTCTTGCTGCGGGCGCGGCCATAGCGGCGGAAAGCCGCTATGCGGTCGATATACCCGCCCAGCCGATGGGCAACGCGCTTATTCAGTTCGCGGTGGCCACCAATATATCGGTTGGCGGAGTAAATCCCAAGTCCTGCGGCGTTCAGGCGCGAGCGCTTCATGGCGTCTATACGGTTGACGCCGGATTGAAGGCGCTTCTCAAGAATAGCGCGTGCGAAGCCGTACGGGTCGATACGGCCAGTTATCGGCTTCAGATCCGCCGTATCGCGCCGCGCGCCTTCTCTTCGTCCGTCGTTGATGTCTCGGCGCCCATGGAGGTCGTCGTCACGGCGAACCGGCGCCCGCAATTGCTTGGCCGGGCACCCACATCCGTCAGCGTGATTTCGGCAGGCAGGCTGGGGGCTAGCGATGGAAGCCTGACGGATGTGGCGGCAGGCGTGCCTGGCATGATGATGACCAATCTGGGGCCGGGACGGGACAAGATTTTGCTGCGCGGTGTATCGGATGGTGTATTTACCGGCCGTACGCAGTCAACGGTCGGTCTCTACCTGGACGATGCACCGATCACCTACAACGCCCCCGATCCTGATCTGCTGCTTCTAGATATGGCGCGTGTGGAGGTGCTCAAAGGGCCGCAGGGAGCGCTTTATGGCGAAGGGTCAATTTCCGGCGTCGTCCACCTGATCACCAACCTGCCTGACCTGTCGCGTGCGAACGGTAATCTGAGCGCCGGACTTGCTCTTACCGAAGGCGGAGAGTCGTCCTCGCGTATATCCGCCGTGGTCAACCTGCCCATCATTACGGACAAGGTGGGCTTGCGTCTTGTCGCCTACCGCGACCAGAGCGGCGGCTACCTCCACTATACGAATGACCCGGAATACAAGGGCAACGGTACGGTTCGCGACGGTGCGCGTGTCGCCATCTCCTGGAAAATTAATGATAACTGGAGCCTGACGGGCAATTTGGCGCGACAGGACATCGAAACCAAGGACAGCCAGTATATATACGGCGGGCAAAAGGACTACATTCGGGCGCCGGGCATAGCCGAGCCCCACGACAATGATTTCAGCGAAACGGCTGTGCGTCTCACCGGGGAAACCGCTGTAGGCGCTGTGAAGCTAACGCTCAATCATCTGCATCACGATATATCGAGCCGGTACGACGCCGATCCGTTGAGCGCCGTGGTTGCGGCACCCAATTCCGGACAGCTTGTCTACGACGAGATTCAGAATGTTGAATTGACCACGATGGAAGGCCTTGTGACCTCGCCGACCGAGCGGCCTCTGCGCTGGCTGGCAGGTGTTTTTGCCTCCGACGGGACCGAAAATTTCAACCCTCGCCTCATTGATTACAAGACGAGGGCCGCAATCTTTCAGGAAGACCGTAAGGATCACATCACCAACCTGGCGGCATTTGGCGAGCTCTCTTTTGACCTGTCGGCAAAATGGATATTAACCGCCGGTCTGCGACTGGCCCAGAGCGAACATACGGTTGTCAGTGACAGCCGTGAAACAGGTAATCCGCAAGACAGCCTTTCGTCGTTTCGTGGCCGAAAACATGACATGCACGTAGCGCACAAGCTGGTTTTGACCTACGTGCCAGACTCGAGAGTGCTGTTTTATCTCCAGGCCTCGAACGGATACCGCAGCGGTGGTTTCAACACGACGGCGCTTTTCGAAGGGCCGGCGCCTGTCGCGCGTTACGACGGCGATCGCCTGGATAGCTATGAACTGGGCGCCAAACTGACCTTGCTGGACCACAGGCTCAGGCTGACCGTCGACGGGTATGCCATAAGGTGGAATAAGCTTCAAAGCGATCAGTTGCAGGCCACAGGTCTGCCGGTGACGGTCAATATCGGCGACGGCCTTGTCCATGGCCTGGAGTTCGAAGCGGACTGGCGCCCGCTTGACGCCCTCGACTTTCATGCGGCCGCCTTGTTCGCCGCGCCGGAACTCAAACACGCAAACCCGTTATATAGCATCGATGATGATCGTGGCATGCCGTATATTCCTCGGCAGATCTATAGTATATCCGCGAACTGGCAAGCACAAGTTTATGCCCACCCGCTTGATATCATGACGACTTTTGCTTACCGGGGAGAGTCGCATTTGAATTTCGGGTCTTTGCAAACCGTCAGGATGGGTGGCTATGGCTTGATGGATCTAGACGCGGCCTATCACGTGGGGGCAATGACGTACGGGTTGCGCATCACCAACCTGACGGCGGCGCGCGGCAACAGTTTTGCGTACGGGAATCCCTTCAAGATAGCGGCTGGCAACCAGGTCACCCCGCTGCGGCCCCGCACCGCGTGGTTAACCGTCAGCCGCGATTTTTAGGGTTGTGGGGCGCGACGGCTTTGGCTGCGCCAGGCGCGGTACCAGTCGAGCGCCTCCTCGGGGAGGCCGCAACGCCCTTCGATGCGATGGCGTCGCCGCATCATGCCGCATTGACGGTAGGTGATCGCAATGGCGCCGGCCTCTATCGCTAGCGTGCGTTTGTGAAGGGGAATGTCGTAGTGATCGCCCTGATGCCATTCCCGTTTCATGCCTATAACCTGCGCCAGGGCATGGAGTTCGACCTCCGTATCGGCGATAAGATGAGACATCTGCATGCCGCGAAAATGGCCGATGGCGTGCCGATACATGTCATCGATGAATACGGCCATTTCGTGCATCTCCCATCTGCCGCGGTCTTTGGATGGAAGATGGGGCAGGGCGGGTCGAAAGCAAGAGGGCAGGAGGCTATCCCGCCGACAGCCGGCTGCGTATCCAGCTTGCCGCATCGTTGAACGCGGTCTCAGCAATCCGGGAGATTGACACAGCTTCGAGGAAGCTGTGCGAAGCCCCGGCGTAGACGATAGCGCGTGTCTCGACGCCAGCGGCTTGCAGGCGCGCGTCCAGAGCCATACTTTGTCCGGTCAGGACATCGCATTGGGGCACACACAGGAACACAGGCGGCAGATCGCGCAGATCAGCCAGCAGGGGCACCGCCCTGGGGTCGGACTGGTCTTCGGGCCGGGCGAGATATTGCGACCAGAAATAGGCCATTTCGTCCGCCGTCAGCATATAGTCAGGACCGCCAAAGTCGCGGACATTGTCTACCGAAAGATCGATTCCGAAGGCGCCGTAATTGAGGATCAGGCCGCTCAATACGCTCCCTTCGCCGGCATCGCGCAAGGCGATCGCCGTGCTGAGCGATAGATTCGCCCCGGCGGAATCGCCCCCGATCACAAGCCGTTCGGCATCGATGTTCATTTCGCCGGCGTGGGTTCGCAGGTGCTGAACGACCGCGATGATTTGTTCAAGGGCAACCGGAAAGCGGGCTTCCGGAGACAGGGCATAGTCGACGCCTACGACGCAGACGCCGGCGCGGCTTGCATATTCCCGCATGATACGGTCGTGGGTATCCAGACTGAACATGACCCAACCGCCGCCATGGATATAGATCAGGGCGGGTTTGACGGCGGTACCGTCGGGATCATATACCCGGATACGGACCCCGCCATGCGGCGTCGGTACTGTGTGTTCGGTTATGGCATGCATGACCGGGCCGCCGGCGATCCAGGGGGCCCGCACCTTTTCGGCGATGTGGCGCGCGTTGACCGTGGTGCGCTCAAGCCCGTTGCCGTGCGTGACATAGGCTTCGCCGGTGATGCGGATAAAGTCGCGCACACCTGGATCGAGGTCCGCGCCGGCTTGTGTCGAAGTGGGGTTAAGCACCGATGGCTATCCTGTAACGCATTTAGGTTGGGGTTTTAGCGGCAAGGCCCGGTGCCGGACTACGACACGCGGATCGAATAGTGTCTTGAACGGGCCAAAACATCCGTCTACTTCGCCGCCGTCGCCAGATAGGCCGCCGCCGTCGTCGGTCCTTTCGTCACCGTGTCGGTATGTTCGGTAATGTATTTTCGGATTTCAAAGAAGAAGTTGGATCCCGAAGGCAGCCCGAGTTCGTCCCAGGCCTTGTCGAGCGCGGCCGTCTTGTCTTCCGGCACATTGGCCGGTTGTATCAGCATGAAATCCCAATCCGCACCGTCGCTGTGGACATAGAGCTGGCGTGGGGGCAAACCGGCCATCTCGTTTGCTTTGTCGCATTTGGCGATGAATTCCAGAAACGCCTGATGTTGCCCAGGCGCGATGCGGTAAATTTCCACCTGGGTACGGGGCACTGGTGCGGGTGAGCTTACCGGGGCGGGCGCGGTGACGGACTTTGGTGCCGCCATAACCGAGGTGGCGGACATAAGCAGGCCTGCGGCGATCAGGATGGCTTTCATTTTGTGTCTCCCGTGGGTGGAATATCGTCGTTGAACCAGGGTGTGGCGGCCTTTTCGGCGTTCGGCCAGGTCTGACTAAGGTCAGCCGCATCGTATAGATGGCCGTTCTTCATCACCTGATTGATGTCCAGCGCATGAGTGATGTCGGTGCGCGGATCGGCGTTGAGGATAAGCAGATCGGCGAACTTGCCGGGCGTCAGGCTACCCAACTCTCCGCGCCGCCCGATGGTTTCCGCAGATCCCAAGGTGCCGGCGTGAAGCGCTTCTTCGGGTGTCATGCCGCCCATGACATGGGCCTCCAGTTCCCAGTGGAAGCCGAGGCCGGGCGTATTGCCATGGGCGCCAATCCCGATAAGCCCACCCGCGCGCTGGATCGCCGCCGAACCACTGGCAACGATGGGGAAGGCGTATTCGGATAGGGGCAACCATTGATCCAGCCGCGTGGTCATCTGTGCCAGGGCGAAATGCGGCGTGAAGTGGCGATACTTGCCGTCAGCGGCCGGGTTGTCCCGCGCGATGAAGTAGTTTTGCCCGGTCGCACCGCCATTGGTTATCTGAAGCGTCGAGGTATAGCTTGTCCCACTTCTCGCCATCAGCTGAATGACATCGTTGTAGACGGGCAGGGTGACCAGGGCATGTTCGTGTCCGGAATAGCCGTCCATGACCTGGGTCATATCCAGCTTGAACGACAGGGCTCCTTCGGTGGTCGGCTGGAGGCCCAGATCGATCGCCGCCATGTTTATCCATTGGCGGACCTTACGGTCGCCGGCACGATAGGATTTGATGTTGTGCAGGCCATAGGCGTCGCGATAGCGGCTTAGCACCTTGCGTGTCTCTGCCAGGGAGGCAAAGCGGTTGAAGGAAAAGATAGCCGTCCCGGTCGATGGCAGGCGCGGTCCGGTCATCAGGCCGGCATCGAGCATGTCCTTATATGCGATTTCATCTATGGTGAGGGTCGAAGGATCGAAACTGGTCGTGACGCCATAGGCCAGGCGTTCGCGCAATGCCCAGTCTTCTAGATCCAGAACCTCGCGCCGCACCGTACCGATATGGTCGTGGGTGTCGATGAAGCCCGGCATGATCGTCTTGCCGGTCACGTCACGGATGGTCGTTCCGGCGGGCACGTCGAAGCTGCCGCTCGGTCCGATCCGGGCGATCCGATTGCCGGCAATGAGAATGTCCGAATTGGGGATCGCGGGCGCATCCATGGGTAGGGCCAGCCCACCACGCAGCAGTATCTTACTTGAGGGTTCATCCCGTGGAACCGTTACGACCGCGGTCACAGCCGCCGGATGGCCTGGATCGGCGGACCAGTCGGGGGCCTCAGTGAAGGCGATATCCTTCAGGCGGCGGTGATATACGGTGCTGCCCAGGGCGTAAAAGACGGACTGGCCGTCGGCCGACCATTCGACGAAGTCTGCGCCGACGTCGGTGATGCGGCGATGTTTTACTCCCGGGTCGGACAGGTCTATGTGCTTGCGACCATCCGTTGGCACGGCGGCGATATGCAACTGCTGCCCGACAAGGGCCGCAACCCATTTGCCATCGGGGCTGAGGCGCACGACATCGACGGGGACGGGGCCGTCTTGAAAATACCAGCCGGGACCGGTGACCGACAAAATATCGGTTTGCGCGCCATTGGCCAGGTCGATGCGGGACACGCCCCCGCCGGTTTGCAGATAGGCGACGCCATCTTCGGACGTAAACGTCGGTCGCTGACCCATGGCCAAGCTGGCGATATCGTGACCGTCGCCGCCCGTCGCGGCGAAACTGACCAAGGTGGACGCCCTGAGGGTGCCATATTCCATATAAAGATGCAGCCGGTCGCGCTGCGGCGACCTCTGGGCAAGGATGTGCGCGCCGTCCGGCGTGAACACCGGATAGGTATAGTAGTCCGTCGTCGGGCTTATCTTCGTTGCGGCGCCTCCGGCGGCGGGAATGGTCCAGACGTCACCGCTCGCGCGCGCCGACCAGGTTACGAAGGTCAGCGTCTTACCGTCCGGCGACCAAGACGGCTGCCAGCCATCGGCCAGGGCGCATGGCTTGCCGCCGGACATCGGCATGACGTAGATCTTGCCGAGTGCTGAAAACGCGAGGCGCGACCCGTCGGGCGATACCATCGGTGCCTGGAGAATATGGGCACGAACAGGGCCGGTGTCTTCGGTAATAACCTGCCGGCTCAGGGCGCCCAGGGCTAGTTGTACGTGGGCACTGAAGGGAATGGGTGTGACCTTGCCATCGAGCGCGATCCGCTCGATCTTGCCGCCGACGGTGATAAAGATCGACTGGCTGTCCGGCGCAAACGCGTAGCGCGGCAGAAGGTCAAGCCAGCTATTGGCCTGGATTTGGTCATGGGTGACCGCAAACGCCAGCCATCGGTCCACACCGGTGCTCAGGTCGCGTAGGCGCAGGCCCGTCTGATTATCATACCGTGTTGCGTAGGCGAGGTATCGGCCGTCCGGTGAAATCACGGGACGGAAGGAGGCGCCCGGATTGCGCGCATGACCGGATCCCGCGGGCTCGGCGACCAGCGTCGTTTCCGCCCCCGTCGCAACCTCGCGCCTGACAATGGTCCATTCATCGCGCTGATCTGGATCGGTGCTGCCGACATGACGCGCCAGATAGAGATATTTGCCGTCCGGCGATGGCACCGCCCCCAGCGTACTGAGCCAGGCGTCACGGCTTTGATCGGCGCTTGCCTTGACCGGAATGATCAGCGTTTCCTTGCCATCCAGCCCATATTGCCACAGTTCATAGGCATTGTAGCTAGGCCGGTAGCGCTCCAGATATAGGCTTTGCCCGTCGTGGGACCACTCCGGCGACAGCAGGACAGTGTCGTCCTCGCCCAGGCTCACCTGACGGGCCGCGGTGCCGTCGGCCTTCATCACCCACAGATTGTCCGCGCCCGACGCATCGCTGATAAAGGCGATCATCTGGCCGTCTGGCGAATAGACCGGCTGCGACTCGAACGGCAGACCGGTGCGCAGGGGCTTGGCCGTCCCGCCCGAGGTGTCGAGTTGGTAGATATCGCCCAGAATGTCGAAGACCAGATGGCGGCCATCTGGGGCGACCGACAGCGACATCCATGTGCCTTCGTCGGTCGTGAAGGCAATTTGGCGGGCCGCTTTCATCGGCAGCGTCTGTCCCGGCGCCTGCCGGGGGCGAACCGTGTCGACCGCACCCTTGCCGTCGGCGATCCAGCCCACCGCATTGCCCATCGGTAAGGGCAGATCGTCGTCGTGGGCACGGGCGACTGGGGCCAGGCACAGCGTCATGAGGGCTAAAAGCGGCAAGGTCTTCATTTGGTGTAGACCTTCGGTAGTGGCGATGGTTTGGCATACCGGTCACGCAACAGGGTCTGGCGTGTTTCCAGCGAGGCTTCGCGGCCTTGGACGAAGACCTTCCAGGGATAGGTCGCCGGTTCCAGCGGGTCGCCATCCCAGATCACGATGTCGGCGTCCTGGGTGGCGCTTAGCGTGCCGTAGTGGTCATCTATGCCAAATATACGCGCAGGACCGGCTGTAATCGCCCGCAGGGCAGCTTCGTAGGGCAGGCCGTTGCCGACCGCCATGCCTGCCGCTTGCCGCATAGACTCGCCCGCATCATAGCTGAGATAGATGGTATTGCCTGAGGCATAGATCGCGATTTCCACACCGGCGCGGGCCAGGATCGCGGCATTGTCGAGGCGCGCCCCGATTTGATCGAAGCTGACGGGCAGGTTGTCCATGGGGTCCAGAATCACGGGAATACGCGCGGCGGCCAGTTCCGGCGCGCAGCGCCAAGCCTCGTCCCCGCCCATTATGGCGATGCGCAGATGGAAGTCCTTGGCCAGGGCGATCGCCTGACGAATATCGGATTCCCTCTGGGTGAGAATGACTAGCCGCTGCCCGTTTAACACCTTTTGCAAGGCTTCGGCATCGCCCCGGTTCAGGGGCTGATCCGGCTTGCCGGGACGATAGAGCCTCGCGTCGGTCAGCGCGTTGCGCAGCAATTGCCATTGGGCGCTGCGCGAACCGCCCGCCGCCGCCAATGAGGCGCTGCCGATCTGGACATAGAGCGCCGCTCCGGCGCGTTCCAGGATGTCATCGTTTTCCTTCAGGTGGATCACCGCGGCCTGGCCCATGAAGGGGGCCGTACCGGCCGAGCTCGGATAGCTGACCGCCCGCGTCAGGCCGTCGGCGCGCGCCACCGGCAACAGGACGCTATTGCGGTTGAGGGCGTACTGAATGTCGAACGAAGCGCCAAGGGAGGTATTGCTTACCGATTGGTCGTTGGTTTCCGATGCGGCACCCGTTTCGACCAGCCCTAGCTGGGTGGCGGCGTTCATCAGGCCGGGTGTGACGGTTCGGCCCTGCGCGTCGATAACGGCGAGCCCCGCCGGCACAGGACCGCCGGCCGTGAGCGAAACGATCCGTCCATCCTTTACCACGATGGTGGCGTCGGCGACCTTGCCCACGCCGGTCATTGGCCAGGCGTCGGCATGTTGGATGGCGAAGTCCTGTGCCGACGCGGTGACGGGTAGAAGGCACAGGCAGAATATGAACGCGCGTATCATTGGCCGGTCCCTCCGGCCTTGCGGCCTAACTGGAAGTCGCTTACGGGCTGGTGGGCGGGGTCGGCGCGATCATAGGCGACGGCCCCGTCGATGGTGACCAGATCGGCCTGGGCGTAGACGCTGAACGGATTGCCTGACCAGATGACGATGTCGGCATCGTAACCCGGCGCCAGGGTGCCGATGCGGTCCTGCAGGCCCAATACCCGGGCCGGATTGCTGGTGATCCAGGTAATCACATGCTCGGGCGGCTCTGCCAGCCCCATGTGGCGACCTGCCCCGGCCGCCTTGGCCGCTTCGATATTGAGGTGCTGGCCGATAACCGGCGAGTCCGAGTGTAGGGTAACGCAGACCCCGGCGGCATCCAGGATAGCGGCGTTTTCGCGGATGCCGTCATTGGCTTCCATCTTGAAGCCCCACCAGTCGGGCCAGACAACAGCGCAGGTTCCCGTTTTGCGAAACAGGTCCGGGTCCTTGTACCCTTCGACGGCATGGTGAAAGGCGGTAATCTTGAATTTGAACTCGGATGCCAGCGCCTGCATCTCGGCCATGTCATCGGCGCGGTAGCAGTGGATGTTGACGAGAAGGTCACCGTCCAGAACCGCCGCCAGGGTCTCCAGTTTTAGGTCGCGCGCAGGCGGCGGGCCCTTCGGATCGCGCTGATAGTGCCGCCAGCGCTGACGGTAGGCGTCGGCCTGGTAGAATATGTCGCGCAGATTGGACATTTCACCCTGGCGGCTGGTTGGCTTTTGGCCCTTGCCGCCAAAATAGCCTTTGGCGTTCTCACCGCAGGACATTTTTAGCCCCTGAGGCGCGCCGGGAAATTTCATCGCGGCGACGGTCGGGGCGGGAATGGTATGTAACGTTACCGCCCGTCCGCCGATCTGGGGTGTCGAACCGGGCAGGACCTGAAGCGTGGTCACGCCACCTTTGAGGGCATAGAGGAAGCTCGCATCCTGGCTGTTTATGGCGTGTTCGATCCAGGTATCGGCGGCGATCGGGCTGCTCATCTCAGAGACGTCCGACGATTCGTTGTCGATCGACGTCAAAGGCATCGAATAGGTGCCGTTGTGACTGTGCGGATCGACAATGCCAGGCGTGACCCAACGGTTGCGGGCGTCGATGACGCGAGCACTGCCGCCGTCAAGCCCGGATCCAACCGCGACAATCTTGCCGTCTCGTACCAGGACGTCCGCATCGTCGAAGCGATGCCCGGCGCCGTCCAGAACCGTGGCGTGAACAATTAGAAAGTCCTGCCGCGGCAAAGGTTTATATGTGCTGGGGTCGCGGTCCGTCATGAAGGAAACGGTAGGTGGCGGCCCATCGTCCGGGATGATGGGGGCCGTGTTTGCCGAGGGGGCAGGTTTGCGGCCCGGTGGGCCGTGGCGGCCGGCTGCTTGCGGCTGGGCGCCCGTCGACACGGGCAGCACCATACAGGCTGCGAGTAGGAGGCCGCACATCACGATTTGAAGGCTCTTCATTCGCCGGTCCTGCACTTGAAAGTGCCGGCGCCTCGGGGAGGAGGCGCCGGCGATGGGGTTAGAATTTACGCGTCAGCGTAGCTGTCCAGCTCTGGCCCGCGCCGTAGGTGCAGCCAACCGCGCCGGAGCAGCGGGCCACATATTTGACGTCGGTTATATTGCTGCCATTCAGCGCCAGGCGCCAGTCCGGTGTGTCGTAGTGAACGGCCGTATCCACCAGCAGGGATTGCTGGCCATAATAGCCGCCGCCAAAAGAGCCGGCGCTCTTAGACGTATAACGGACCCCCAGGCCGAAGCCCAGACCGCCAAGACTGCCGGATTTCAGCGTGTAGTCGGCGAAGATCGATGCCTTGTCCTTTGGGGTGGTCGGCAAAGGACCGCCCACTTCAGCCGGGCTGTTGCTCTTGAGGACCTTGCTGTCGGTGTAGGTATAGGACCCGTTGATCGACAGCTGTTCGTTGATACGGGCCACGAACTCGGCTTCGAAACCCTTAACCTCGGCTTCGCCGACCTGGGTGCTGGCAAAAGCCGGTGAATAGACCGTGGAGACGATATTGGTCTGTTTGATATCGTAGACCGCCGCCGTGGCGAAGATCTTTACGCCATTGTCCAGGGTGCGGCCGTCGTATTTCACGCCGCCTTCCCATTGCTTGCCTTCAGAGGGCTTGAAGGCATTTCCGGTCGCCGTGTCGGTGCCCACTACGGGCTCGAACGATGTCGAATAGGACACGTAAGGCGCAAAGCCTGAATCCATCACATAGTTGGCGCCGAGACGATAGGTAAAGGCATCATCCTTGGTTTTGCTGCCGCTCGACAGTTGTTCGATCTCATCGGTATCGTAGCGCCCGGCGGCTGTGAGGAACAGCTTGCCGAAACCGATATGGTCCTGGACGTAAAGTCCGGTCTGCTTCAGGCGTTGATTGGCGTAGGGCACCCAGGCTGGGGTTACGATGGCCGAAGGGTTGGTGCTGTAGACCGGCGCGAACAGGTCGATATCGCTGGCCGAGGCGAAGCCGTACTGGGCGAAATTCTTGACATTGCGATAGTCGACGCCGGCCAGAACCTTGTGCGTGACCGCGCCGATATTGGCGTTCCATTCCAGCCGGTTATCGATGGCCAGGCTTTCCACTTTTTCCTCGTAGGGGAAGTTATAGCGGTGAACCGTGCGGTTATCCCCGTCAAGCCAGCCGCCGTAGATGACCAGGCTGTGTTCGTAGTAATCGCTGATCTTGGCGTTGGACGAGAAGGTTAATCCGTCCGCGATCTTGTGAGAATAGTCGTAGCCGACGCCGAACTGGCGGCGCTTGTAGCTGTTATATCCGGGTTCGCCCAGATTGGCGTTTTCCGGCACTTCGCCGTTCGGGTTGCTTTCCAGCGTGCCCTTGACCGGAAGGAAGCCGTTGGTGTCGCCCAGCACCTCGTCATATTGGTAGTAGGCCAGCCCGGTCAGGTGGGTGTCGCTGCTGATTTTCCAGGTCGCGGTCGGCGCTAAAAGCGACCGCTTGGCCGAGACGCCATTGCGTTCGGCACCGCGATCCAGATAGAGGGCCGTCAGGCGACCCGAAACGGAATCGCTGAGCGCCCCCGTCACCGTACCCGCCAGCGATTTGTAGTCGTACGACCCAAGCTTGGCCTGAATTTCTCCGCCAAAGTTGCTGGAAGCGCGTCGGCTGGTTTCATTATAGAGGCCGCCCGGCGGTGTGTTGCCGTAGAGGACCGAAGACGGCCCTTTAAGAATATCGGCGGACTCGAAGGCGTAAAGATCGACGCCGACGCTGGAAATGGTTGTCGTAATTGGCGCCGCCAAGCCGTCTATATATTGTTTGGGCGTAAAGCCGCGTACGGTGACAAAGTCAAAGCGCAGGTCGGGGCCGTAGTTTTCACCGAACGCACCGGACGTGTACCTGACCGCCTGCTGCAGGTCCGTGAAGCCGAGCAGATCGATCTGGTCGCGAGTAATGACCGAGACCGATTGCGGCGTCTGAATCAGGGGTATAGCCGTCTTGCTGGCCGAGATGGCGCCTTGTGGCACAAAGCGCTTGGATTTGACGATGACGAGCGTGGAACCGCCGACGGTTTCGCGGGTCGTCTGGACGCCGCTGTCCTCCTGGGCGACGGCAATGCCCGCCAGACATGAGGCCGCGCTGGCCAGCAGCATGGCCCGGGTGAGAGTTGTCTTCAGTGAAGTCCGTTGGGTCAGCATTTCAATTCCGCTCCTTATTGAATTGCCCATGAAAAGAAACTGTCGCGTTAACGTAATGAAACTGTAACTCTCTTTTTTTTCCGCCCGATGTTTTGCGGAGGACAGTTTGTATTGCGATCAGGCCGCGTAAAGTGGATGGCTATGCGCATGTGGCCAAAGTGCTGCAGTTTACCCCGTTAGCCGTGTCAAATCGGGTCGGGACGTAAAATGTTTTTGTGCGGCGCAGCATTTTGTTCCCGGTGTGGGTAACTATCGCGCAATCGGTTTTTTCATAAGGCGTTTGCGCGTCCACCACAGGCTGACACCCAAACCGATCATGGCGATAAGCCATAACCCAATGAGCAATTGCACAATCCGGCCCGCGACACCGCCGATTTGGCCCGTATGCAAGGGGTATAGGGTGTCCAGCATCTTTCTGGCCGGTTTGTGGGCCTGACGGGCGTCATAGGCAGTGAGGACGTGGCCGTTCCGAGCGCTTATATATACGGTTGTCATGCCCCAAATGCGCGGCATTTCCCCGGCGGCCCGTAAACGCACGCGGTACCAGGGCGCGTCATCCTTGGGCGTGGAAAATCCAGAAAGTGTTGCACCCGGATAGGTATCGAGGGCGGTGTTCAAGGCTTGGGACGGCGCAATTGCCTGCACGAGCCTATGTTCTGACGCTGTCTTTGGTGTTTGCGGTTGCGGTAGGTCCGCTTTCAACAGGTCAGTAAGACTATCATCGAAGGCCAGAAGAACGCCCGCCGTCACCGTAAAGATAGCCGGCACACATAGCGACAGGCCTAGGGTACGGTGCCAGCCATACAGGAATGGCATGGCGGTTTTGCCCTTCGGCGCGCGAAGCGCCTTCAGCCACTGGCCGGCGCGCGGCCAGGCCAGTTTCAGGCCAAGCGCCAGATTACTTAAGAGCAGTAGTCCGCTGAGACCCAGAAAAGCGCGGCCGGCATCGCCCAGCATAAGCGCCATATGCAGACCGCTCAGCCGATCGTAGATATTGCCGTCCGACAAGGTGGCGTTGTCCCGGTCACGCAAGGTGTTGCCATGGCCATCAACGCGTAACGTCCGGTCCTGTTTCGCCCGTGAATAAAAGATGTCGAAGCGGTCGGCCCGGCCTGTCGCCGCCCAGACGGATGATACCTGAGGGTCCGGTTCTGAGACCAGTGCGTCCAAGCGCACGCCCAATGCGTGGCGGTCGAATGTCACGTGTTTACCCGGGACACCGGCGTCATCCAGCTCCCAGCGAAACACGATCAGGCATCCGGTGAGGGCCTGAAAGGCCCACAGGGCTGCGAATATAAGGCTTATATAGCGGTGAATGATCTTGATCTGCATGTCATCCACTGTGCGACGATAATGCAAGGGCGTCTGTCTTTTTCGGGTCAACTAGCGCTTGTCCAGGGACATCTGGCATCAAGGGGCTAACCCAGACTTTCTGACCGCGATCTCGCCGCTTCGACGGAGGCGACGATGAGTTCATCCAGCCCTTCGCCGGGTTTGCACAGGACATTGAGCGCCGCCTCGGTCGTGCCGCCGGGTGAGGCGACCTTTTTGATCAGGGCATCCGGTTCCTCGCCGGTTTCATCAAGCAGTCGCGCCGCCGAAATCAGGGTGCCGCGCGCCAGGTCGCGGGCGTGGCTGGTCGACAGCCCCGCCGCCTTGCCCGCCTTTTCCAGCGCCCGCACAAAGGCGTAGACATAGGCCGGGCCCGATCCGGACACTGCGGTTGCCGAATTGATCTGGCCTTCGTCGCTGAATTCCACCGTCTGGGCCATGGGGGCGAAAACACCGCGCGCCGCTTCCAGGGCCGCATCGGAGGCACCATACAGGCTGGCTACGCCCTTGCCTGTTGCTACGCCGGTCGTCGGCATGACCCGTGCGATCGGATGACCGGCAAAGGCCTGGCCCAGTTGCGCCGTCGTCACCCCGGCCATGACCGAAATCAGGGCCGCGTCATCGGCGATATTTCCGTTGAGGATCTGGGCCACCGCATGCCACCCTTGCGGCTTGACCGCCAGGATGATGGTTTTCGCCTCGATCCATACGTCCGGCTGCGGATTGAGCCGCGCACCATCGGCCGCATAGGCCTGCGCTTCGTCACCCGGCTTGAGGTCAAGGATCATCATATCGGATGGCGCCACATGACCGGCGATGCGGAACCCCTTCAGAATCGATGATCCCAGCGCTCCGGCGCCAACAAGCAGGATCGGTTTCGCTAAGCTCATTGAGAAATCCTTGCCATAGACGGAACGCGCATTTTCAGGCATCTGTCTGGTGCGCATGGTGATAGCCATAGACGGCGTAGATCAGAACGCCGGCCAATAGATACAAGCCAATGAAGATGGCAGGCAGAACGTCACCGCGCGATGCCTGGGCTATGATGTCCATGCCTACGGGCACGACCATGCCGAGACAAAGTATGATGGCCAGCAAGGGTACGTAGCCAATCCAGGTCTTGCCAACCCAGAAGCCACCGAACGGCACGCGGAACGGACGCGGCAGGTCGGGCCGATGATTGCGCAGCCAGATCAGACTGAAGGCGACAATCGAAAAGGCGAGGGCGGTGCCGAAGCTCACCATGTCGCCCAGAACCGATATGGGCAGGAACGCGGCGATGATGGCGGAAATCACACTTACGGTCACTGTGCCCCAGATGGGGGTCTTGAGGCCCGGGTGCACCTTGGCGAACATCGGGGGAATAAGGCCGTCGCGGCCCATGGCATAGCATATGCGCGAGTGGCCATAACCGTTGACGAGCAGAACCGAGGCGAGGCCGGTCAGGGCGCCGATCTTGATAATCAACGCAAAGGCGGGCTGGCCTATACGGTCGACGGCCACGGCGATGGGATCGGCCACGCCCAAAGCTTTGTAGGGCACGATACCGGTCAGGACTGCGGCTACGCTGATATACAGGCCCGTGCAGACCACAAGAGCCCCCAATATACCTATGGGCATGTTTTTTTGCGGGTTGCGGGTTTCGCTGGCGGCGGTGGAGACGGTTTCAAAGCCGAGATAGGCGAAAAACAGGATCGAGGCGCCGCGAAGAATACCGGGCCAACCGAAGGCGAAGCCGCCTTCATTGGCCGGAATGAATGGGTGCCAGTTGGCGGGATTTACCGCGCCGCAGCCTACCACGACAAAGGCGACGAGAACGGAGACCTTGATGAAGACCAGCACCGCCGTGGCAAGCGTTGATTTCGACACCCCCAACGACAGAATGACCGCGCTGACGAGAAGGGCTACGACCGCGATGGCGTTGACGCCGCCGCTCAAGAAAAAGCGGGTGCGTCCGGCCACCACGCTGGATAGCACAGACGGTGTCGATAGCCACATCGGCACGTGCACGCCAAAGTCATTGAGCAGACTTACCAGATAGCTGGAAAAGCCGACGGCCAGGGCAGAGCCGGCCAAGCCATATTCGAGCATGAGAAGCCAGCTCAGCGCCCAGGCCGCGACCTGGCCCAAGGTAGCATAGGCATAGGTGTAGGACGATCCGGATACGGGAATGGTCGAGGCCAACTCCGCATAGCACAGTCCCGTCAAGCCGCAGGCCGCAGCAGCCAGTAAAAAGGACAGCATGACGGCGGGTCCCGCGAAATGCGCTGCCGCCGTGCCCGTCATGACATAGACGCCGGCGCCGACGATGCAGCCGATGCCCAGAAGCATCAGCTGAAACCCGCCTAGGGTCTTGTGCAATGGATGCTCTTCCGCCTGAAGGGATTCGATCGATTTTCTGGCAAACAGTCTGGCGCGCATCGGGTGGCTCCTGGTGATATTCAGCGAAGGCCGGACGGGGCGAAAGGTCACGAAACGATCCGCAGGGACTGTAATGCTGCACCGCTACAAGGATCCGATGGAACGTTGCTCCATCTTCCCGGTCCCCCGTCTTCCCCGGCCCAGTCTTCTCGGACCACCTTCTCGATCATTTTTATCGACGCTGTGACTGGCGCGCTACAGCGAATGGAGCCTAAATCCTCTATAACGGGCCACATGGTGATACGCAGCACGCATGGTGAGGACTATCAACGGGTCAACCGCCCCATCGGGGTGCTGATCGACGAGTATGCCCCGGACTACGTTGATCCGCCGCACAGTCACGAGCGGGCACAGTTGCTGTATGCCACGGCGGGCGTGATGTCGGTCATAACCGACGAGGTCAGCTTCACCATTCCGCCGCAACGTGGCGTGTGGATGCCGGCGGGTGTGCGCCATGAAGCCCATTGCCGGGGCCATGTCTCGTTGCGGACGCTCTATGTCGAACCGGACGCCGACGCACGCTTGCCCAAACAGTGCCAAAGTCTGAAAATATCGCCGCTGCTGCGCGAGCTGATTATCGAAGCGGGCAACCTGCCCATAGAATACAGCCTCAATGGCCGCGAAGCGCGCATCATGGCGTTGATTTTGGATGAGATCGCCGAGGCGGTTGAGCATCCCGCATCGGCGCTCAACATTCCCATGCCCATGGACCCGCGTCTGGTGCGGATCTGCCGTGCCATTATGGCCGATCCGGCCAGCGAAGATGATCTGGACCATTGGGCAGACGTGGCCTGTATGGGGCGTCGCACCTTTACGCGCGCCTTCCGGCGGGAAACCGGCATCAGTTTTTCGGAGTGGCGTCAGCAGGTGCGACTGGCCGAAGCCGTATCCATGCTGGCGTCAGGTAAATCAGTGACCGCGGTTGCGTACGAAGTGGGCTATAATAGCCCCAGCGCCTTCGGCACCATGTTCCAGCGCGCTTTTGGCACACCGCCCAGCCAGTATTTCAGCCATTTGGCAAAAATTACGGCGGCTTGAGTCTTACCGATGTGGATTTTGCCGCCGCATGGCGTCGGCAAGGTCGGTTTCGCCGTCACGATCCAGGGCTGTCAGGATTTCGCGATATTCGCGGTCGACTTCGTCCTGCCCGAGCTTGAACGACGCCTGGCTATCGACAATATCCGCCCGGAAACCGATAACGCCGCGCGCCAGGCGCGCTGCGCGCTCGCCCATATCGTCCAGCGACCAGGCCTGCTCGCGCCCGGCTTCCTGAGTGTCGATGAGATCACGCAGCAGGGTTTCGATGCCGGAGGCATCCTCGATCAGGTGAATGTCGCAGGCGAAGGTCGCGCTGGCATAGTTCCAGGTCGGTGCCTGCGTGCGGTCGCTTAGCCAAGAGGGCGATATATAACCGTGCGGGCCCGTGAACAGCAGGTGGGCGCGGGGATGGGCGCGTAGCCGTTCGACTTGCGGGTTGTTGCGGCCAAAATGCCCGATGAGAGCGACCAGGCGGCCGTCGGCGAGGTGCGGCCGTATCGGCAAGGGGGTGGCGTTGAATGCGCCGTCGCTGGAAACGATCCAGGCGAATGGAAAGCGGGTGACGAGGTCGATGACGTCGTCTTCGGATTTCGGGGTATATTTCGCGGGTTTCGGGTCCATGCCCCGTTCTAGCGCTACAGTTTGCCGGGCACAGCCGGAAATTAGGCCGAACACTCCCGTTTTCGGGCCAAGCGTCGCCCAACCGTGCCGCAATAGTCTATACCGGCAATGACAAGGTATTCTTGACTTCTTCCAAGACGGCATAGGTCCGCGTCTCGCGCACGCCGGGCAGGCTGACGAGGGTATCGCCTAGGAAGTTGCGATAGGCCGCCATGTCCTTGACGCGGGCCTTGATCAGATAGTCGAAGCCGCCGGCAACCATATGGCACTCCATGATTTCCGGATGCCGGTTCACCGCGCGGGCAAACTCTTCAAACAGGTCGCCGGTCGTCCGGTCAAGCAGTACCTCGACGAAAATCAGCAGGGCCCTGTCCAGCTTGACCGGGTCCAGAACCGCCATGGTCCCGAGTATATAGCCTTTGTGTCTCAGGCGTTTTACCCGGTCGAAGCAGGCAGCAGCGGAGATGTGGCAGGCTTCCGCCAAGGCTTGATTGGTAATGCGCCCATCGGCCTGAAGCAGGCGCAACAGGCGCCGGTCCGTGTCGTCCAACATGAAAATATTCCTCAAAAATTTTCGCCTTTTGGCGAATATTATTCGGATAATACGTCGCAAATACCAAGCACATTCGGTTAATCTGCGCATATACAGGATAAATAACTATGGGAGAGACTGTCAATGAAGATGGAAGGCACGCTCACCTTCGCCCGCTCGCAGATGGCGGCGCTGTTTCGGGCCGATGAGGCCGAGGTCCTGGACGGCCTGTTGCCGGCGGCGACCCTCGACGCCGACGGACGCGACCGCGTCCTGACCCAGGCGCGCCTGATCCTGAATGATTTGCGCGCGGCGCAGGACACCGGCTGGATCAACCGCTTTCTGCATGAATACCGCCTCAATACCCAGGAGGGGATAGCGCTTTTGTCCCTCGCCGAAGCCTATCTGCGTGTGCCGGACACCGGCACCGCCGATCAGCTGATCCGCGACAAGTTGGGTGACGCCGACTGGCGCGCACATGCGGGGCAATCGTCATCGACGCTGGTCAATGCTGCGACCTTTGGCCTGGTGCTCACCCGGGCTCTTGTGGCCGATACGGACGGCGGCGTCCTGAAACGCCTGCTGGCGCGGGCAGGGGAGCCTTTTGTTCGTGCCGGGGTGGCCACCGCGATGCGCATGATGGGCTCCGTCTTCGTCATGGGGCGGACAATAGAAGAGGCGCTGGGCCGCGCCGCTCGCCCGGAAAACGAAGGCTTCAACGCCAGCTTCGATATGCTGGGGGAATCGGCCCGCACCTTCGCCGACGCCGACCGCTACTACCAGTCCTACGCCAATGCGGTCGCCGCCGTGGGCAAGGGCGATGGCGGAAAAGGCCACAATATTTCGGTCAAGCTGTCGGCGCTCCACCCGCGCTATGAAGTCGCCCATGCCAGGACTTGCGTGCCCGAACTCACCGAAATCGTCCGCCAACTGGCCCGCCAGGCGGCAGGTCTCGGCGTTGGCCTGACCATCGATGCCGAAGAAACCGAGCGGCTGATCATGTCCCTCGATATCATCGAAGGCGTTGCCCGCGATCCGGAACTGGCCGGATGGGATGGGTTCGGCATGGCGGTCCAGGCCTATGGCAAACGGGCGCGGCCCGTGATCTCATGGGCTCAAGCTTTAGGGGCGGCCACCGGCAATCGCCTCATGGTCCGGCTAGTCAAGGGGGCCTACTGGGACAGCGAAATCAAGCGCGCCCAGGTCGAAGGCCTGAGCGGCTATCCTGTGTTTACCCGCAAGGCCGCGACCGACGTTTCCTACCTCGCCTGTGCGCGCGATATGCTTGACGCCTCGCACATCTTCCCCGCCTTTGCCGGTCACAACGCTTTGACCGTCGCCACCTTGATTGATTGGGTGGGCCCACGTCGCGATTTCGAATTCCAACGCCTTCATGGCATGGGCGAAGGTCTGCATGAACGTCTGGTCCGTCAGGAGGGGTTCCATTGCCGGACCTATGCGCCGGTCGGCGGTCACCGCGAACTTCTGGCCTATCTTGTGCGGCGTCTGTTGGAAAACGGCGCCAATAGCTCATTCGTACATCAACTTGCCGACACCAGCCTTTCGGAGGATACGCTCTTGGCCGATCCCGCCACCCATATTCGTAACGTCGGGGGCCGTTCCCACCCGGCTATTTCGGCGCCTGCTGACCTCTTTCCCGGTCGGTGCAATTCGTCGGGTCTCGACCTGAATGACGCCGAAACCTTGTCCGTCGTTATGAACGCGATGCGCTCGATTGACGGCCTGCCGGTCCAGGCGGCGGCCATTGTCACCGGGCAGCGCGTGACCGGTGACGCGGTTGCGGTGCGCAGTCCGGCCGATCCGGATGTGGTTGTGGGCTCTGTGATTGAAGCCGTGCCTTATGACGTACGCCGGGCCATCGCCTCGGCTGCGGCGGCAGCCCCGGCCTGGAACGCCCGTCCTGTGTCTGAGCGCGCCGACTGCCTCGACAGGCTGGGGGATTTGCTTGAAACTCACCGGCTGGAACTGATGCGGCTGGCCGTGCTCGAAGCGGGCAAGACGGTCGGCGATGCCGTGGCTGAAGTCCGCGAAGCCGTCGATTTTTGCCGGTACTATGCCGTGCAGGCGCGCGCTACCCTCCGGTCCGAATTTCTGCCAGGCCCGACAGGTGAAAGCAATGAACTGCGCCTGGTGGGCCGTGGCGTCTTTGCCTGCATCTCGCCGTGGAACTTCCCGCTGGCCATCTTCCTGGGCCAAGTGACGGCGGCCTTGGTCGCGGGCAACGCCGTGGTGGCCAAGCCAGCACCGCAGACCCCGCTGATCGCGTTCCGGGCTGTCGAACTGGCGCATCAAGCCGGCATTCCGTCCGACATCCTGCACTTCCTCCCGGGGGGCGTAGAGGTGGGCGACGCGCTCGTTTCAAACCTTCAGGTCAATGGGGTGGCCTTTACCGGGTCCATGCCGACCGCGCGGACGATTGCGCGCAACCTGCTCAAGGATGACAATCGCCCTATCGTGCCCCTGATCGCCGAAACCGGCGGTCTGAACGCGATGATCGTGGATTCTTCAGCCTTGCCCGAGCAGGTCGTCGCCGACGTCGTGACCTCAGCCTTCCGCAGTGCCGGACAACGGTGTTCGGCGCTTCGCCTGTTGCTGCTTCAGGAAGACATCGCCGAAACCGTGCTGACCATGTTGGCAGGCGCCGTGGACGCGCTGGTCATGGGGGATCCATCGAATGTCCGTACAGATGTAGGTCCCGTAATCGATGCCGCGGCGCGCGACCGGCTGGAAGCTTACCGCCAGTCGGTTCGAGCGGATTGGATTCACACCCTGAATGTGCCCGACAGTGCCGGTACCTTCGTCGCGCCTACCTTGATCCGGTTACGCAGCCTCGATGATCTGGGGCAGGAATGGTTTGGGCCGCTTTTGCATGTCGCGACGTGGAAGGCGGGTGAACTGCCAGACGTCGTGGCGCGCATCAATGCCAAGGGCTACGGCCTGACCATGGGCCTGCACAGCCGCATAAAGGCGACAGCCGATATCGTGGCGGCATCGGCCCGCGTCGGCAACCTTTACGTCAATCGCTCGATGATCGGTGCCGTGGTGGGGTCTCAGCCGTTCGGTGGCGAGGGGCTGTCGGGGACAGGGCCAAAAGCCGGCGGTCCGCACTTCCTGATGCGCTTCGTAACCGAACGCACGGTCAGTATCGACACGACCTCGGCCGGTGGCAATGCCGGCCTGTTGTCTCTGGCCGAGACGGACATCTGATCAAGAGCGCGGCCTAGGCGAACAAGGTGCTCAGGCCGACCATCTCCGGCTCCTGGGTCTGTACCAGATAGACGGGGATGTCTTCGAGATAACTCGTCAGGCGACCTTTGGCGCAGAATCGTCTGGCAAAATAGGCCGGATCGAACATATCGCCCAACAGGTCGAAAAAGGACCCGGCCAGGAATACGCCGCCGCGCGCACCGGTACACAAGGCCGTATCGGACGCCGTGGCGGCCAGCCAGCCTGTCACCAAGGCGATGGCTTCCTGCGCCAGGGCGTCGGCATTGCGCGCCCGTTCGACGATATCCGTCGCCTCCGAAGCTCGATGCGACTGACCGTCAATGGTGTTCAGGAGATTGTACACTTCGACCAGGCCTGCGGTCGAGACAGCGCGCACGCGCGACACATGGCCGAATGTTTGGGCCATGCGGCTGACGATGGCGAATTCCCGTTCCGTGGTTGCGGGTAAGTCGCTGTGGCCGCCCGCGCAGGGCATGGCGACCGGATTGCCCATTTCGTCGGTGAATATGCAGGTGGTCCCCAAGCCACGACCGATGGCGATCATGGCTTTCATCTGGGTCGGATCGTCCTTGCCGTCACAGATAACATGACGCTCCGGACCTTCCAGGCGTTCAATTGCCAGCGCCGTCGCCACGCAGTCATTGACCAGGTGCAGGCGGCTGATATTGAGCCGATCCTTGAGCCAGGAGCGTTCGATGCGATAACTGTGATTGGGCATTTCAAAGGCGCCGTCACGTTCCCACCCGCACACCGATAAGGCGGCGGCCATCAGGTCCGGGGCTTCTGCGCGCCCCAGGAAATCCTGAAGCGCGGTATCGAGTTCGCCTAAGGAGGCGCAATGATAGAGGTTGGCGGGCGGTGGACGATTGCCCGGCCTAGCCATGGTTATTCTAACGCTGTTGTCGCTACTGAAATCGACGAATAAGACCTGTGTGCTCATGAGAATCTATAGCCCCATCGCGGTCTGATGCCGCGTGCTGAAAATATAGTTTCAAATGGTGGCTAAAATTGATTAACAATTGTTGCATCGCGATAAGGCGCCCGTCGCAATGCGGTGTTTTACCTAGTGGCGGACTCTAACGTCGTTGTTATCGTAAGTCCTTGCTTCAGTGTTTTTGTGACCGGCGTGCGTTCTGTGACCTGAAGCAGGCGTTCGTGCTGATCCGCGCTGAGGTCACCCTCAATGGTCACCACCCGGTCGATAACTTCTTTTTCGCCATCGCGATAAAAATGCAGGGCCACGTCAATGGATGTGACGGGCCAGCCCTTGTGGTTGGCATACATGCGCAGGGTGATGGCTGTGCAGGAGGCCAGCGCCGACAACAAAAAATCGTACGGTGCCAAACCGGCGTTCTGGCCGCCATTGGCGACTGGCTCGTCGGACATGAGGGTGCGACCGGCGACGTGAAGGGTGGTGGCGTATGTATCGGTGCCGATATGAGCGGTTGCGCGGGCCATGTCAGTCTCCCAGAAAATAAGAAAATGGGCCGCCTTTGCAGGTGGCCCGTCAGGTCTTTAGCCGTGCAGCTTGATCGCCGTTTCCGCGATCTTGCGGCCCTGGTAGCGGGCGCCCATCAGCTCGTTCTCGCTCGGCTGACGCGATCCGTCGCCGCCCGTGATGGTGGTGGCGCCATAAGGCGAACCGCCGGTAACTTCGTCCAGCGTCATTTGGCCGGCATGTCCGTAATCGAGACCGACAACCGTCATGCCGAAGTGCAGCAAAGAGGTGATGATGGAAAACAGCGTCGTTTCCTGACCGCCATGTTGGGTTGCCGTCGAGGTGAAGGCGCCGCCAACCTTGCCGTGGAGCGCGCCACGCGCCCACAGGCCGCCGGCCTGGTCGAGGAAGGCTGCCATTTGTGACGCCAGGCGGCCGAAGCGGGTACCGACACCGATGACCACGGCGTCATAGTTTTCCAGGTCGGCGATGGTGGCGACCGGCGCCTCTTGATCTAGCTTGAAGTGGGCCGCCTTGGCAACCTCAAGCGGCGCGGTCTCGGGCACGCGCTTGATGTCAACCTGAGCGCCGGCTTCGCGCGCACCTTCGGCGACGGCTTTCGCCATGGTTTCGATGTGACCGTAGGACGAATAGTAGAGTACGAGAACCTTAGCCATTTGCATAATCCTTTGTTGCGCTTGTGGTTGGGGAGGAAAAAGGGAAGTCTGTCAGATCCGGCCCATCCGGCCCGCATAGTAGTCGCGGACTGTCTGTTCCAGTTCATCGATGGTGTTCATGACGAAGGGGCCATGGCGGACGATGGGGGCGTCGAGGGGGTCGCCACCGACCAGCAGGATTTCACTGTCCTGATCGCTCGTCAGGGTTAGCGTGTCTCCGGGGGCCAAGCGGACCAGTTCACCCGGCACGATACCTTGGTCATCGATAAAAGCTACGCCGGTCATGGTGTAGGCGGCTAGCTCACGGGGGGGGATGTCAAGCGTGATTGAACCGCCGGCCTTCACCGAGACATGAACGACGACCGGAGCGCCAGTGCTATTCAATGGCCCTGTCACGGCGTTGACGGTACCGGCAACGATCCGGGCCGATGCCTTATCGCCATAAACCACGGGAATGTCTGCGGCTATGAAATGACGATATAGCGGCTCGTCATGCTTATGGCCCTTGGGCATGTTGAGCCACAGTTGAATGCCGTGATTGCGGCCGCCCGTGCGTTGAATATCTTCATCGGGACCTTCATCATGGATGATGCCGCGCCCGGCGCGCATCCACTGAACTTCGCCGGGCTGCATGACGCTGGTATTGCCCAGGCTGTCTTTATGTACACTACGGCCTTCTAGAAGAAGCGTCAGGGTTTCTATGCCGGCGTGCGGATGTGCGGACGCGCCCTTTGCGTCTCCGGGCAGAAATTCGATGGGGCCGAAATGGTCGAGAAATATGAACGGGCCGACGGCCTCGTAGGCCTTTGACGGAATGGCGCGGCGCACCTCGAACCCGTCGCCTTCCAGTGTGCGGAACGCCGCGTGTCGACTGGTGATGGTGCGGCGGGTCAGAGCGGTTTTTTCAGCGATCACTGTTGTCATCGGAAACTCCTGAACGATGTGGCAACATTAATCGAAGTATATTGTTCAGAAAATCCGTATAATATTGAAAAAACTTTTCGGATAATTTGAAATGTCAAACCCAGGTATCCCGACCTTCGACCAACTCCAGGTCCTGCTTTGCGTTGTCGAGACGGGCAGCTTTGCAGCGGCGGCGCGGCGGCTGAACAGGGCCACGTCCGCCATTACCTACGCCATAGACAATCTTGAGGGACAACTCGGTGTCTCATTGTTTGAGCGGATCGGTACGCGAAAGCCCGAATTGACTGCGGCGGGCAAGGCCGTGTTGTCTGAAGCGCGGACCGTGACCCACGGTGTCGATATCCTGCGTGCCCGGGTCAAGAGCTTGCGCGAGGGGCTGGAAGCCGAAGTCTCTATCGCGGTGGATGTCATGCTGCCAACCGCTCGTCTGGTCGATGCCCTTCAGGCCTTTCAGGCCTCATTTCCGACTATACCCTTACGCCTGCACGTCGAGGCACTGGGCGCCATCGCCCAGTTGGTTGTGGCAAAAAGCGCGGTCATAGGAATCAGCGGACCGTTGAATACCGGGATCGAAGGCATTGATCGGCGCCATATTGGGACTGTGCGATTGATACCCGTAGCCGCGCCGTTTCATCCCTTGGGGCGAACCGGCCGGAAATCGCCGGGGGATGCCCGTAATCATATTCAGCTCGTCCTCACTGATAGATCTCCGATTACGGCGGGCCAGGACTTTGGTGTGATAGGCCTCAAAACGTGGCGTTTAGCGGATCTGGGTTCTAAACACGCCCTATTGCTGGCGGGGGTAGGGTGGGGCTCTATGCCGGAATTCATGGTGCGCGGCGATCTTGAAGGTGGCCGTTTGGTCGCGCTTGATCTGCCGGACTGGCATGTCAACCTCTACGACATGCATGCCATCTGGCGTACGGACACGCCGCCGGGACCGGCAGCCCAATGGCTGATTGACAGGTTCGCCCAGCAAACATGAATATCATATGCTTCCCGCCTCAGCGTTGCTCCCAAAGCACACTAGATGGTCGATAAAAAAACTATAATAAACAGTTGCTTGCCTATTGTCTTAAAAGCTTTTCCGAGCCGACACGCAACCGACGAAAAACGGTTTTCAAACTGTCACCCAAGCCCGCTAGGTGCGCTTACCCATGAGGTCATTCCGGCCGCATGTCATGTCGCGCACCGGCCGCCGGCCACTCCCTGGGCCGAGGTGCGCAAGGGGATAGATTATGAAAATCACGCTGTTTACGTCCGTTGCGGCTGTTTCGCTGCTGAGCGCAGGCCTGGTCCACGCGCAAGACGTCACCACCGCGTCTGCGGCCACGCCGTCGGCCGATACGGTCACCGAAGTGGTGGTTTACGGTCAGGGCCAAAGCCGCCAGACGCAGGCCGTCAAGGCCGACGACATTACCAAGGTCGCGCCCGGCACCAGCCCTTTGAAAGTGCTCGATAAGTTGCCGGGCGTCTCGTTCCAATCCTCCGACCCGTTCGGTGCGTATGAATGGTCAGCCCGCATTTCGGTCCGCGGTTTCAATCAAAACCAGATGGGGTTCACGCTTGATGGCATTACGCTCGGCGACATGAGCTATGGCAACTATAACGGGTTGCACATTTCCCGCGCCATCATCAATGAAGACATCGCCCGCGTCGATATGGCCCAGGGCGCCGGTTCACTCGATTCGGCGACTTCGTCGAACATGGGCGGCACCTTGAAATTCACCTCGCGCAATCCGTCTGAAGCCATGGGCGGCGAACTGGCCGCAACCGTGGGCTCCGATTCGATGCATCGGGTGTATGGCCGGTTTGAAACTGGCGCCATTACCGCCCTGGGCGGTCTGCGTGCTTATGTGTCGGCGGTCGATCAGAAGACCGACAAGTGGAAGGGCGCTGGCGAACAACGCGCTCAGCAGGTCGACGCCAAGGCGGTCCTGCCGATCGGTGAAGGCGAGTTGTCGGCCTTCGTCAATCATTCGCAGCGCCGCGAGCAGGACTATCAGGACATGTCGTTCGAAATGATCGATCGCCTGGGTTACAACTGGGACAACTTCCAGCCAGATTGGAAGCTGGCCAACGATGTATCGATGGATTATTGGACGGGTAAGGCCTTCCCCGGCAAGATCACGTCGGTGGATGACGCTTACTATTATGGCGGCGGCGTGCGTGACGACACCATTTCGGGGATCAAGTTCGATACCCCCGTTTCGGACAAGATCAAGTTTAGCGGACAGGTTTACCACCATACCAACAAGGGGCAGGGCCTGTGGGTCACGCCCTACACACCGTCGCCGGGCAGTCTCATCCTGGCCGGTCTTGGGTCGCCGTCCTACAGCGCAACCAGCACCGACAATGCCAATGTGTCGGTCCGGACCACCGAATATGATATTGATCGGACCGGCGCCACGGCGGGCGTGACACTCGATCTGGGCGCCCATCAAATTGCCGCGGGTTTCTGGATAGAAGACAACGACTTCCAGCAGGCACGCCGCTATTATGGCGAATCCCTCAACGCGCCGCATCGCGACTCCCTGGGCTTCCAAAGCGACCCGTTCTTCACGCAATGGTCTTATGCCTTCACGACCAAGACACGCCAGGCTTATATTGAGGATACTTGGCAGGTAACGGATGCCCTTAAGGTCAATTTCGGGTTCAAGTCGCTTTCTGTCGAAAACTCGGTCAGGAACACGCATGATCCGTTGGCCAAGTACGGTTACGTGCCCGCCGCGAACGCCTATCTGGTCAGCGCCGCTGGTGCACTCAACGCCAAGCTGAAGTCGGATGACGGCTTCCTGCCGCAGATTGGTGCCGTCTACAAGCTGAATTCGCATTACGAACTCTTCGGCTCCTACGCCGAAAATATGAATGCCTACGTCTCGGCGGCGACCTCCGGGCCGTTCAGCTCCTTGTCGCAATCGAATGTCGACTATGTAAAGAACAACCTGAAGCCTGAAAGCTCCAAGACACTGGAAGGGGGTTTGCGCTTCCGCTTTCCGCAATTCCAGGGCGTAGCGGCGATTTATAGCGTCAAGTTCGATAACCGCATCCTGGCCGTCACCCAGGGGGCGGGCATCCAGGGCAATGCGCCCGTTCTGTCTAACGTGGGTGGCGTGAAAACCAACGGTCTGGAACTGGCAGGCACCTACCGGTTTACGCCGCAATGGCGCCTGTACGCCGCCTATAGCTACAACGACTCGACCTATGAAAACGACGTTGTGGCCGCCGACAATACGATCCGTGCCCATACCAAGGGCAAGACGGTCGTCAATACGCCGAAAAACCTGCTGAAGACCGAACTCGGCTACGACAACGGCAAGCTGTTTGGCACCTTGGGTGTCAACTACACCGACAAGCGCTACTACACCTATGAAAACGTCGGCGGTGAAGTGCCTTCGAACACCTTGACGGATCTGACGGTTGGCTATCGTTTCGAGACGATCGGTACAACCCTGCAACTGAATGTCACCAACCTGACTGACGAACGTTATATCTCGACCATCGGGTCGAACGGCTTCGTAAATTCCGACGCTTCAGGCACCAGCCAGACCATCCTGCCCGGCGCACCCCGCCAGGTCTTCGTCAGCGTCAAGAAGGCGTTTTAAGTTCTCAAGCTCACCTTCGGCCAGCCGCACACGCGGCTGGCCTTTCTTTTTTTCCTGAGGCCGTTACCATGCACCTGACACGCCGCCGCCTTATTGGAGCCGCAGCAGCCACCATGGCTTCCGCCACACTTGCCTACGCCGCTACGCCACGAAAGCCCCTGATCGTAGGCCATCGGGGTGCGGCCGGCTATCTGCCTGAACATACGATCCCCGGCTATGAACTGGCCATAAAGATGGGGGCCGACTTTATCGAGCCGGACGTGGTCGCGACCTCGGACGGTCATCTGATTGTGCGCCACGAACCCCTTCTGTCCGTAACGACCGACGTCGCGGAACGGTCCGAATTCGCCGACCGCAAACGCACCCGAACGCTGGATGGCATCGAGACGACCGATTTCTTCACCTGCGATTTCACCTTGGCGGAAATCAAAACCTTGCGCGCCAAACAGGCGTTTGCCGATCGCGATCAGAGCCACAACGGTCAATATGGCATCGTCACCCTTCAGGAGGTGATCGACCTGGCCCAGGCGAAAACGCGCCAGACCGGCCGCGTGATCGGCATCTATCCGGAGGTCAAGCATTCGACCTTTCATCGCGAGCTGGGCCTGCCGGTAGAGGATAAGCTTCTGGATATGCTGAGACAGGCCGGCATGGAGGCCAAGTCATCGCCGGTTATCATCCAGTCGTTCGAAACCGCCAACCTGAAATATCTCCGAACCAAGACCCAGGTGCGATTGATGCAATTGGTCGATGGTTCCGATACCGACGCCAAAGGCGATATGGTGCTGACGCCGCCGTCCGACAAACCGTATGACTGGGTAATGGCCGGCCGGGCAGGCAATAACCTGGACCAGCTAACGCCGCGTGGCCTGGCCGACATTGCCGCTTATGCTGATATCGTCGCGCCATGGAAACGATATTTGATAAGCTTTTCCGACGGCAAGCCGCGTCTCAACCATAAACTGGTCGAAGACGCGCACGCATTGGGTCTTCAGGTCCACACCTGGACGATGCGCAATGATCGCCTGGATCCTTTCTATCACGGCGATGCCGTGGCGGAGTACCGTCAACTCTTCGCCATGGGCGTGGACGGCGTATTTACCGACTTTCCCGATACGGGCGTGAAGGCGCGCGCCTAGTCAGCATCAAGATATCGTCAGTCGACGGTTCTGGGCAGAAACGCGGCGACAATGGCGATGGCAGGCAGGAATGCGCACAACCCGTAAACGGTTTCCAGACTGGTACGGTCGGCCAGAAATCCGAGCGCCGCAGCGCCGAGACCGCCCATGCCAAAGGAAAACCCGAAGAACAGACCCGAGATCATACCGATCTTGCCGGGGACCAGCTCCTGGGCGAATACCACGATCGCTGGGAAGGCAGAGGCCAGAGTCAGGCCGATGATGACCGTTAGCGGGCCAGTCCAGAACAGATCGACGTGGGGCAGGAGAAGCGTGAACGGCAGCGTACCGAGAATGGAGAACCAGATCACGTACTTGCGCCCGAACCGGTCGCCAAGTGGTCCGCCGGCGATGGTGCCAACCGCGACAGCGGCCAGGAAAACGAACAGGCGCAACTGGGCCTGTTGGACCGAAACACCGAAATGCTCGATCAGGTAGAAGGTGAAGTAGTTGGTGATGCTGGCCAGATAGACGTACTTGGAAAAGATCAGCACAAGCAGGATGACGATCCCGGTGAGCGCTTTTTGCGGTGGTAACTGAACTTTGGAAATTTTCCGGGCGCCCGTGATCAGGCGATTTAGGCCATGGTGCTTATACCACACGCTGACGTTCCACAAAATGGCGCACGATACCAGGGCCAGCAGGGCGAGTGCCGCCAGACTGCCCTGGCCCCAGCGCATGACGACCAGCGCCGCAATCAGAGGGCCGAGCGCTGAACCGGCGTTGCCGCCCACTTGAAACAGAGATTGCGCCAAGCCGGGGCGCGGCCCGGCCGCCATACGTGCGACGCGCGACGATTCCGGGTGAAACACCGACGATCCTACGCCGAGCAGGCAGGCGCCCAACAGAAGAAGGGGATAGGCGTGGGCGACGGACAGGACCACCAGGCCCGCCAGGGTGAACAGGGTGCCGCCTGGCAGGGCCAGGGGTGTTGGCCGTTTGTCGGCATAGAGCCCGATCAGGGGCTGAAGCAGGGAGGCGGTGATCTGATATGCCAGGGTGATAACGCCCACCTCTCCGAAGGTCAGACCGAATTTCGTTTTCAGATCGGGATAAATGGCGGGCAGAAGCGACTGCATCATGTCATTGAGCATGTGGCAAAAGCTGATAGCCAGGATGACGCTGAAAATCGTCCTGGCGGGGTCGGGAGACTGGGACTTTGGTTTCGGCGTGGCTGCGATACTGGTCATGGCAATATCCTTTCGATTTGCCTGATACGCCATTGCTGCCTGTCCTGCATTCGCGTATGGGGTATTCAGTTTTGCGAGTGGGACAATCATGCGCAATGTCAATCCGGACGACGTGGAAGCGACGCCTCGACCGGCGGTAGCCATCGGCAATGATTATCCGCCGCAATTTGAACTGGCGCGTCACAGTCATCGGCGCGCGCAACTTCTATATGCCGCCGAAGGTGTGATCACGGTCGATACAGAGCACGGGGCGTGGGTCGTGCCGCCGGAACGGGCGGTCTGGATCCCCGCCGAGGTGTCGCATTCGGTTCGCATGGTCGGCGCCGTCAAAACCCGCAGCGTTTTGATTGAGCCCGCCTATTGCCTTGCGCGCGCGGCTCAATGCGAAGTGATCGTGGTCTCCGCCCTTTTGCGCAGTCTGCTGGTAGAGGCGGCGGAAAGCCCACCCGAATATGACATCGACGGTCGGGATGGACTGGTCATGGCCCTCCTGATGGCTGAGGTGAATCTGGCTCCAACTATCCTGCTGGCCGTGCCGTTTCCCAAATCGCCGGGGCTCGCTGCCAAGTGTCATGCCTTTTTGGCAAGACCAGATGCGCGCGTGACGATTGAGGACTGGTGCCGTGACCTGAATCTGGAGCGCCGGACCTTTACGCGCCTGTTCAGACGTCAGACAGGTATGAGCTTCGTGGCCTGGCGGCAGCAGGCCTGCGTCCTGACGGCCTTGCCCCGGCTTGCCGGTGGCGAGACGGTGACGGGGGTAGCCCTTGACCTTGGCTATGACAGCCCGGCGGCCTTTGCCACCATGTTCAAACGCTGGCTGGGTGTTCCGCCGAGCCATTACCAGAGTGAGACACGAACCTAGTGTATCCTTAACTTGAAGAAGGTCTGGTTTTATTTTTAAAATTCAATAGATTTTACGTTTTTATGGATCAGCCCGCGTCCAGGTCTGCCGACCCAGCTCGCCATTGAACAGCAGAAGGTTCGCCGGCTTGGAGATGACAAGGCGATTGTGGCCATCCATCCGCAGGTTCAGGCCGCTATACAACCGACCTTCCTCAGGATCGTAGATGCTGCCATTAGACCATCCCGTAGCTGTCGGCACAAAGCCATTGAGAATTTCAAGGCCAAGCACCGCGCGTGCGCGCAGAGAGGGGTTTGGATTGTGATCATCCCGGGCCCGGGCCTCGGACGGATCGAGAATCGTCGTAATTCGACCGCACAGGTTCGCCGGACGGTCGGGGCAGGGATGTATCTGAATGATGGCGTCCTTGTCCGCATTCATCCACTTGCCGACGGGCGATGCGCTACCGATCTCCGCCATAAGCACTACCAAGCTTAACATACCCGCCTCCAATCACGACCCATTTGCCTTCAGACACCATAAATTTGTACAAAATTGGGCAATTCACCTTGCCTCATTCGCGTGTTTGCGTCACACCATTCTCGTGGGAATGCGATAGCTTTTTTTAAGACTGCGGATGCGGCGATAATGCCCCGTGTCCAGATCGGAAGCATACTCATGACGCCCATACAATCTCCAGAAGACGTCCTCTACGAGGTGGTCGCCAAGGAAATGAACATGCCGGAGGCGACTGTTCGCCAGGCTCAGTCCTTGGAAGAACTCAACATTGATTCCCTTGAAATGATCGAGATTGTGATGACGCTCGAAGACAGGCTGGGCATCACGATTGACGATCGCCAGTTGCGCGAGGTGAGATCCCTTCCGCAATTGCTGGCGCTCATCGAGACGTCGCCAAAGAAGGCCGGTTGAGATGCGCTCGCCGCGCGTGGTTATCACGGGATATGGTCTGAGAGTTCCGGGCGCGAGCACTCTGCCGGACTTGGTTTCGCTTTACCGGAGCGGTCAGGCGGCGACAGTTCCTCTGGAAGCTTCCCTATCCGCCTGGGCCGGTGGTCGGATCGATGATCCGTCCTTGGACGCGTTGCGCGACAAGCAGCGAGATCCCTGTTCCGTCTTTGCGCTCGCCGCGGCGGGCGACGCCATCGCCATGGCCGGTCTGCAACCGGGGGCGGCCTTGCAGACGGCAGGTGTCTATGTCGGGTGCGGGGGCGGCGGGCTATCGTCGATCGAAGACAGCGTGCTTGACCTGCATATCAAGAACGAGGTCAAGAGCCAGACTCTGGTCAAGTCGATGACCAATGCGCCTTGCGCCCAGATATCCATAGCCTACGGGTGTCAGGGGCCGACCCTGACCTATGCCATGGCCTGTTCCTCCGCCAGCCACGCCGTTGGCGAAGCCATGACCTTGATTAGGTCGGGCCGTTGCGAGCGGGTTATTGCCGGAGGGGTGGAGGCGCCCTTGACCTTGACGATGCTTCGCGTCTGGGCCGCGATGCGGTTGTTGGCGTCCGGGGCCGATGCGCGGGTGCGGCCGTTCTGCTTTGAGCGCGGTGGCCTGTTGCTGGGCGAAGGAAGCGTGTTCTTTGTCTTGGAAAGCGAAGCGGCAGCTTTGGCGCGCGGGGCTGAACCGCTGGCGGAGTTGGCAGGCTACGGTGCCCGTTCCGATGCCAGTCACATGACCGCCCCCAACGCGGATCTGCAGGCGCAGACCATCGGCCAGGCTCTGGCCGGGGCCGAGTTGACGCCGCAGGAGGTAGGTCACGTCAGTGCGCACGGTACGGCAACCCTGGCCGGGGATGTCTCGGAGACGCGGGCCATAAAGGCGATATTCGGCAGTCACGCCCCCGCCTTGCCCATTTCGGCGACCAAGAGTTTTCACGGTCATCTCCTGGGTGCCGCCGGCGGTGTCAGCCTGCTGGCGAGCCTACTGGCGGTGCGGACCGGGTTCGTGGCGCCGACGGTCAATTTCGGCACACCCGATCCTGAACTGGATCTTGACTATGTGCCGAACGTGGCGCGCGACGGCGTCGATATCCGCCACAGCCTGTGCAACGCCTTCGGATTCGGCGGGAGCAATGCGAGCCTGATTCTGTCTCGAATCGGGTAAGATGATTGCATGCAGCTTCTGCTTGTCGAAGATGATCTGGGACTTGGCGCCGGGCTAAAGGCAGCGTTGGAGCGCCTGGGATATAGTGTCGTGTGGGCGGTAACGCTCGAAGAGGCCTTGCAGGTCCTTGACTACACGAATTTTTCCATCGCTTTGCTGGATCTAGGTTTGCCGGATGGCGACGGACTTAACTTCTTGCGCACCGTCCGCAAGCGCGGCAATGGCCTGCCTATTCTGGTCATCACGGCTAAAAGCCAGCGCGAGACCCGGCTACTGGCGCTCAATGGCGGCGCCGACGACTATATAGTCAAGCCTTATGACCTTGATGAATTGCTGGCCCGCGTGAAAGCTGTGATACGGCGAAGCACGGGCGAGGTAAACGGAGCCTTGCGATTCGGGATCTACGAATTGGATATGGCTGGCCGTGTTGTTCGATGCGAAGGCAAACCTGTTCACCTCACGGCGCGCGAATTCAAGGTTTTGTCGGTGCTTGTGACCCGCTCTGGCAGGTGGGTGTCGAAGTCGGATATCGAAGGCAGCATCTATGATGACGACACCGGCGTTGAGAGCAATACGGTCGAAGCGGCCATCTATGGCTTGAGGAAAAAATTGGGCGTGGAATCAATCGTCAGCGCCCGCGGTCTGGGCTACATGGTGGTGCGTTGAACCGGCGTTTTTCCAATATTCTGCGTCTGCTTCTGACGCCGAAATCCCTGTCTCGCGGCCTGTTCGCACGCATGACCCTTGTCATGTTCGTCGCCGTCCTCGCGATCCTGGGTATAGCCAGGACAGCCGTTCGCGCCGAAGTCGACCAGATATTCGACCAACAGTTGGTGCTGGGCGCAAATTTACTCGTCAATCTTATGGGGGAGGAACTGACCGATATCCGCAAGGAAGGCGGCAATCCGGTAATGGAGGTTGATGACATGCCCGTGTTGTCGAGCGAGGACCGGCAGGCGTTCGATGCCTATGCCGACTGGCGGATGTTCCGGATATGGTATCGTGGAGAGTTGCGCTTGAAGTCCGATACCGGCCCAAGCCTGGCCGTGCCAAAAGCGGAAGACGCATCGACATTCCATGTCGTTAAACGGGACGGTCAGGCGTGGCGGATATATACGCTGGCGGCCATCGGCGGCGATGTCACGGTCCAGGTCGGAGAGCGGCTGGCGGTCCGTGGCGAACTGGTGCGCAATATCGCGCTGGAACTGGCCGCGCCTTTCGTCGGCATTGCCATCGTCCTCCTTGTCCTGATCTGGGTCAGCCTCAGAAGTGGCCTGCGCGACCTCGACGGTTTTAGCGCGCGACTGGCCGAACAGCGGGGCCGGCCGCCATTCACCTCGGTGCGCTCGGAGGATTGGCCGGCGGAACTGGACCAATTGACCAGCGTCATCAATAGCCTCTTCCGCCGAATCGAAGACAGCTTGCAGCACGAACGCACCTTCACGGAGATGGCGGCGCACCAATTGCGCACGCCGCTGGCGGCGCTGAGCCTCGAAGCGCAGTTGTGTGCGCGCATCGACGATCCGGCTGAGCTGAAAACGCGACTTACTGCACTAAATGCCGCGACTACGCGTATCGCCAAACTGGCCGATCAGTTGCTGGTCCTTGCCCGATTGGGTGCCGTCGAAGACAGGGATGTCGATATCAGTCTACATGGTCTGATCGGACAGTTGCTGGCAGAGGTCGCCCCCGTGATCGCTCAAAGGCGCATAGACGTGGCGCTCGAAGGGGAAAACTTCACTGTGAAGGCCGCTGAGACTGCCTTGCGTCTGACGCTGTCAAATTTGATCGAAAACGCCTTATTTTACACCGATGCGGGTTCGGAGGTCGTCATCCATCTGGCTGTTGATCCCGTGACCCAGGCGGGCACTGTGGAGGTGCGCGATCGCGGACCGGGGATGTCGCCTGCGGACAGGGCGCAAGCTTTTAACCGTTTCTGGCGCGCGCCTACGAACAAATCGAACGGCTCGGGTCTGGGGCTGGCCATCGCGCGCGACGCGGCCCAGCGATTGGGCGGGCGGATCAACCTGCGCGATCGTGAGGACGGTCTTGTTGGCCTAGTGGCGGTACTAACCTTACCCCTAAGATTTCCAAACTGAAATTTTTGATCCCTTCGATCAGTTTCGCGTCAGCCTTCTCATCTACAGCATAAGCCGTCCGCTTCGGCCTAACGAGGATGAATGGGAATGCGCGTTTACTGCGATTTTGACGGCACCATAACCTGTCAGGATACCACCGATCAGGTACTGACCCAGCGTGCGGCGCCGCAATGGATGGACATTGAAGCCCAATGGTCGAGAGATGAAATCACGGCCGCCGAGTGCATGCGCCGCCAGATTGCCCTCATAGACACAGACGAAGCGGCATTGGATGCCGTGCTTGATGCCTGCGAACTGCGCCCGGGCTTTGTTGAATTCGCCAACTGGTGTGACAGCGAAGCGATCACGCTGACCATTGTCAGCGACGGCGTTGATCGTTTCATCCGCCGTATCCTTACTCGCAATGGTCTGGCCCATTTGCCGGTTATATCGAACCGCCTCGCGCTGGAAGGTGCGGCCTATCGCCTGGAGCAACCCTTCGCCCGGGCAGGGTGTGCCGCAGGGTCAGGGGTCTGCAAGTGCGCCGTAGTGGGGGAAGCGGCTGGCGACGGCCCCATGGTCTTTATCGGTGATGGCCGGTCTGACTTCTGCGTGAGTGGGCGCGCCGACATCCTGTTCGCTCGCGATCGACTGGCCGGCTACGCGCGGGAACGCAAACAATTTTTTACGCCGTTCGACACGTTCGACGACATACGCCTTGCCCTGGCCAGCCTCCATGCGCAGCGGCAAATAGCCTGAATTCAGGGAGTTATTTATGTACGATCCTCATACCTTGTCCGAAGCCGATCTTTTGGCGCTGGAAGCGCAATATTGTTCGCACGGCGATACAGTTCACTATATGGACAAGCCCCGCATCTTTACGGGATGCGAAGGCTCCTACATGTACGACGCAGCCGGTCAGGCCTATCTTGACCTGCAAATGTGGTACTCAGCGGTCAATTTCGGCTACCGTAACCCCCGCCTGAACGCCGCGGCGCATCGTCAGCTCGATACCTTGCCTCAAGTCGCCTCCCAGTACCTGCACCGCGAAAAAATCGAATTAGCCGCGCTGATCGCCCGCGATATGGAAGCGAAGTTCGGTGAAAAGGGGCGCGTGCATTTCAATGTTGGCGGTGCCCAGGCCGTAGAAGATTCGCTCAAACTGGTGCGCAATGCCAGCAATGGCAAGAGTTTGATGTTCGCCTTTGAAGGCGGATACCATGGCCGTACCCTGGGCGCCTCTGCGATCACCTCATCCTATCGCTATCGTCGGCGTTTCGGCCATTTCGGCGACCGTGCCCAGTTTATCGAATTCCCGTATCATTTCCGCGGCCCCAAGGGCGTGAGCAAGGAAGAATACGGTCATGAATGCGTCAAGAAATTCAAACGCCTATTTGAAACCGAATATAACGGTGTCCTAGACGTCAAGACCGGCCAGTGCGAATATGCCGCCTTTTATATCGAGCCCATCCAGGGGACCGGCGGCTATGTCGTTCCGCCCATGAATTTCTTCACCGAACTGAAAGACGTACTGGACCAGCACGGCGTCCTCATGGTCGTCGATGAAATTCAGATGGGTGTCTACCGCACCGGCAAACTGTGGGCCATCGAACATTTCGGCGTTACCCCCGATATCTTGGTGTTCGGTAAGGCGATAACTAACGGCCTAAACCCGTTGTCGGGCCTGTGGGCCAAGGAGGCGCTCATCAATCCGGGAATTTTCCCGCCGGGATCGACCCACTCCACGTTCAATGCCAATCCAATGGGCACGTCAGTCGCGCTGGAAACCCTGCGCATGGTGTCAGAAGAAGATTACGGTGCCAAGGTTGCCCGTAAGGGGGCCTATTTCCTGGAAGCGCTCAAAGACCTGCAGAAGCGCTGGCCACAAATTGGCGATGTCGATGGTCTGGGTCTGGCGCTTCGCTGCGAGATTTGTCAGGAGGACGGGTTTACCCCGAACAAAGAGTTGCTTGACGACATGGAGGCGGAGGGCCTGAAGGGCGGTATCGAGATCGACGGGCAAACCTACGGCCTTATTCTCGATGTCGGCGGCTACTACAAGAATGTCATCACGCTCGCGCCATCCTTGGAGATCACCGAGTCCGAAATAGACTTGGCTATCAAGCTGATCGACGCCCTCCTGCGTCGCTGCGTCAATCGATAGACACCATGGCCACCGTGATCCTGGACCTGGATGCGGCGTTGGACGCCCAGGCGCACATGCTTGAAGAGATAGTGGGTGAGGCCACACGCGTGCCTGCGCGCGATCTCGGACCGGCGCTGCGGCTATGGTCACGCCCGCCATCTCTTGATGCGTTGGATTTGCGCACGCGTGAGGCGACGAAGGGGTTGGGGCCAATCCTGGTCTATGCGGGTTCGGGAGATTTTCACCACGT
Source organism: Asticcacaulis sp. AC466 (assembly GCF_000495815.1). Classification (GTDB taxonomy): domain Bacteria; phylum Pseudomonadota; class Alphaproteobacteria; order Caulobacterales; family Caulobacteraceae; genus Asticcacaulis. Next base: position 278,854 of record NZ_AWGE01000005.1, read on the forward strand.
CGCCGCCCTGTTGATCCGTCGGGCAGTGGATCAGGCGCCGGAGCGTCCGATGACGGTCCTTCATGTCGACAATCATCCCGACTGGGTCAAGTTTTCGCCTGGCATGCATTGTGGCAGCTGGGCCGCGCGGGTCGCGCGGTTTAGCGGCGTGCGCCAAATCATATCGATCGGCATGTGCAGTCCGGACATGCAGGACAGCGCCCGAAAGGGGGCCGATCTCAGTGTTGTGCGCGAGGGGCTTCTGATTCCGTTCCCCTTGCGTACGCAAGCCAAGGAAGAGTGCATCGTCGCTGGCCGTCGCATTCCCACAATTGAGACGTTGGGCGACGCACTCTTCCTTGAGCAACTCGATCAGCTGATCGGGACCGACGACCTGTATGTCACCATAGACAAGGATGTTTTGTCTCCGCTCGATGCGGCGACCAATTGGGACCAGGGCGAATTGCGTTTGTCGCGGCTTATCGGCTGGCTGAACCACCTGATCGATGGCCGCCGGTTGCGTGGCGCCGACATCGTCGGTGACGCCAGTGACATGGTCTATGGTCCAGGACCGTGGGCCACGACACTCAAGTGGATTGAATCCTGCCTGGATCAACCCCGTCAAGGTGATCTGGACACCGAGGCAATGTGGATCAATGCCATGGCCAATCGCGCTCTTCACGCTTGCCTGGCACCGCATCTGGGGAGCCAGATTTCGTGACGGCTTGGGTTCTTCTTCTGGTATGTGTAATGGCCGAAACCTGCCTTGAACTGTGCTACAAGGTGGCAAGCAATCGCGCGGCCGCCGGCGGTGGCGGCGTTGTAGGTGCTTTGCGTCAGCCTATGGCTTGGCTCGGCATCGCGCTCTGGGCGGTCGAAAGCATCGCCTGGGTTCTGGCTTTGCGCACACTCCCCCTTAGCCAGGCCTATCCGGTCATGTGTCTGACCTACCTGACCATTCCGCTTGCCTGCCGCCTTCTTCTGCGTGAGGGGTTGTCGGCGCGCAAACTGTGGGCGTCGGCCTTGATTGCCATGGGCGTGGCGCTGATCGCGGGGAGGCAGGCATGAATGCGGTATCTATTGAGGCTGCTCGTGCGGTTCCGCCTGGCCGCGAGCTGGTCATTCTGGTCCATGGCTTGACAGGCGCGCCCGATGAAATGCGCTTTGTCGCCAAAAAACTTAGGGACAGAGGGTATGATGTTGCGACGCCTTTGCTGGCCGGGCACGGCCAGGGGTATCCAGAACTGCTGGCCACCGGCTGGCGAAACTGGCTGGCAAGCCTGACAGCGCTATATGACGATCGCGCATCGCACTATCAGCGCGTGCATGTAGCAGGCATCTGCGTCGGCGGCCTTCTCGGTTTCATGTTGGCCCAGCGCCGGACCCTTGCCAGTTGTACCGTCTACGCGCCGCTTTTCGCTTTTGACGGTTGGGCGATGAAGCGCCATTACAACCTCTTGCCGTTTGCCTTCCCGCTCATGTATCTGCCGGGCCTGCGAAGCCATGTCGTGCTAGAAGCCCATCCCTTCGGTTTGAAGGATGAGCGCTTGCGGGCTTTGGTTGCAGGGTCACAGGAGTCGCTGATCGAAGGGGCGCTTGATGGCATGCCATATAAATGCCTCGCCGATACCTACCTTCTGGGACAGGCGGTGCTGAAGGCCGCGCCCGCAAACCGGACGCCGCTGACGCTTGTCCACGCGCTTGAAGATGACATCTGCTCGGTCGGCAACGCCGAACGGCTGATGAAGCGGGCCGGCGGAGACGTTCGGCTGGTCGTTCTCGAAGACAGTTACCACATGGTGCATGTCGATCAGGAAAGAAGCAAGGTCGTGGCGGCGACCCTTGAGGCGATAGGCTATAGCGAAGAGGCCGCGCGTCATGCTTGAAGCCCGTATCTTCGACAGCATAGGCTCGATTGACGCATCCGAGTGGAACGCTTGCTTTACACGGCCTGTCGAAGATCACGCCTACCATCTGGCTATAGAAGCCAGCGGATTGCCGGGCTTTGGCTTTTTCTATGTCACCATTTTTGACGGCGAGCACATGGTCGGCGCAGCGCCAGCCTTTACCACGCCCTACGACCTGGAAACGACATTGGACAACGCCCGGCTGCGTAAGATGATTACCGGCTGGAAAAAGCGGGCGCCTGGGTTTCTGCGGGTCTCCCTGGCCGCGCTGGGTTCGCCGTGTACCGAGGTGGCGATGCTCGGTATTCGCGACCGGAGTCGGGCGAACGAGGTAGCCAATCTTATGCTCGATACCTTTTTTTGCACCGCAAAGGCGAGAGGAGGAGCACTCCTCGCCGTAAAGGACTTGGCCGAGCACGATCGTGCGTTATGGCAGCCGCTGATGGAGGCGCATGGTTGCGGGTTGGTTTCCGGACTGCCGGTGGCCCAGTTGCCCATCGATTTTGCAACGATCGACGCATACCTGGCGCGTCTGTCTCACGCCACGCGCAAGGACATGCGCCGCAAGTTGAAGGCCCGCACGGGAGTGCGGCTTGAGCGTGTCAGTCGGATTGATGGGTATGAAGACGCTATTATGGCGCTCTATCACGACACCCGGGCGCGAGCGGAAATGGTGCTCGAGGAATTGACGCTCGACTATTTCAAGGGCGTTCTGGCGCGCAAACCGGGCGCTGCCTTCTGCGCGCTTTATATCAAGGATGACAGGCTACTGGCGGCTAATCTGCTGTTGCGCGACGACGCGACATTGATCGACAAGTTCTTTGTCATGGGAGCGGAAGGGCGGGCGAACAACCTGTATTTCACCTCCTGGTTCGACAATATCGCCTATTGCCTGGACCAGGGCTTGAGCCTGTTTCAGGTTGGGCAGGCGGCCTATGCCAATAAACTCCGCTTGGGGGCACAGCTATTGCGTACGGATATGGCGTTCAGACACCGGAACCCAGCGATTTCGGCCGGACTTAAGGTTCTGTCGCCTCTGTTTGCGGCTGATCCGGTCGTCGAAGCCGCATGACCCAACCGGCCATACCGCGCAGCCGATTGAGCCTCGGCGCTTTGCTGGTGGTCCAGCCGCCGTGTCTGGTTCTCTATCAATATCTCGCCAAATCGCTTGGCGATCAATTGACACCGCCCGGCACCGAAATATGGGCGGTATTGGACCAGGTCATCACCGCGCCGGTTTTCTGGGGCATGGTCGCCGTTGAAATCGTCAATCTGATACTCTGGTTGTCGATCCTCAGCCGCATTGACCTGGGCAAAGCCTTTCCGCTGACCGCCATAAGCTATTGCCTGATCATGGCCATCAGCGTCTTCGTCTTTCATGAGGCGGTCAACCCCTTCGCCATCGGTGGATCGGTGCTTATCCTGTGTGGCATTGCCTTGCTTGCTACGGAAAAGGAGACGGCATGATCACGCTCGTCACCGCAGAGCCGCCCGACGCCGTAGGTGCCAGCATGGCCATGCCGACGCTGAACTGGGCGAATATCGATACCCTTGTCTCCTCCGGAATCAGTGGAGACTTGGGTGTGATCCTGCGCAAACGCCCGCAACATATCGGTGACGGCAAGACAACGGATGAGATCTATCCCGTCATTGAGCTTAAGGTCGGCGAGCGTCTGCAGGTGAGCCTGGATGACGGCATCAAATGGACGGCCATAAAGCAAAAGAAATGGAGCTTGGGGCCTGTTCTGGAATACCGGCAGTCTTTCTCCGACAAGCTGCCGCGCGGGGCACACCGGATGCCGGATGCATTCGAGTTGGGTGGCTTTGCCGTCTACAGTAGTGGCGTCGGTGACATCGAAATGCGGTTAAGGCGCGCCATCAACAGCTATCAGGGATGGTCGGGCGATGTCGCCTATGACGCCGGGGTCCGTTTAAGCCCAAAGACGGCATTGGGTATAGAGCTGCGGGGTTCGTGGGCGGATTCCAACTTCTCCGACCAGTTTTTTGGCTTGAGGGGGCGTCACTCCCATGAGTTCAACCTGCCCCGGGTTCTCAAGAACAATTATTTCAGTGCGGGCACTGAACTGACCCTCGGTCATAAACTGGATGATAGAATGACTGTTTTCGCGCAGGTTAGTGCAGACCGAATTTATGGGGAAGAATGGCGCAGCCCCATCCTCAAGTCACGTAACATTTTCATCTTCAGCTTGGGAATGACGCGCCATTTCGGCGCGCCGCGCGAGGATTGGCCATCATGACCAAAAAATCAAACACACGCCGTATTTTCGCGACCAGCGCCTGGGATGCCGTGCCTTGCGCACTCGTCGTCGTTCAGTTCTTGCTGATCGTCGCCTTTGCGCTCTGCTGGTGGCACATGACCTGGCTTGAACGAGTGTTGGGCCTATGCGTCTACGCCTTTAGTGTCGGTTGGAACCTGAACTCTGTCGCGCACAACTTTATTCATAACCCGTTTTTCGTATCAAAAACCGCAAACCGTGTTGTGTCCTACCTGATCTCCTGGAGCCTTGTCACACCGCAAACCATGTACCACTACGTCCATCTGTGGCATCATGCCGGCAATGGCGACTATCCTGATGAGACGGGTCACACCGTGGATCCTCTGTCCATTTATCAGTTCGGGGCGGACCGCAAAGCTGAGCCTTTGTTATCCTATGTCTTTCTGCAATATTTCCGCGACGACGATCCCTTCACGCTGGCGAAAAAGATACGCAGCCGACGGTCACGCGACGCCGACCAGGCCATGCGCGAGTTTTGGTCAACCGTCGTTGTCTGGATGCTCTTCTTGATTATAGCTTGGCCGTTTGCCCTCCTTGGTATTTTTGCCAGCTATCTGGGCCAGTGCCTGTCTAACCTGTCCGGCTACTACGAACATTTGGGTGGCAATCCAGATGAACCGATTGCGTGGGGCGTATCGACCTACGCACCCGTCTACAACTTCATCTTCATGAATAACGGCTATCACGCCGAACATCATTTCCGGCCGAAGCAGCACTGGACGCGGATGAAGGCGTTGCGGGACACCATCCTAGATGCGCAGCGCGAAAAGGGCGTGTTCGTCATCGGACCCGCCCATATCCTCGGCTTTCTCGAACCCAAAACCTGGACAATTCCGGTGGCGAAACGGATCGTGAAAGCAAAACCGGATCAACCGTCCGGCGGCCGGAATGTTTAGCGCCCGCGTTTTCACCGAGCTTTCCTGGCCGGCCGTGAGCTTTCAGGCGGTTGTCCAGGCGGGGGTGGATTTTGGTGAGGCGCGTTACCACGCCCAAGGGTCTAAACCTGAACTCTCCGATTGTGCATCCATAAGCAAAAAATCCAAGGACAGGAGCGTCGTTCAGACGGCATTGTGCTTAGTGAGTTTGGGATAGGGGAGGTCCGTGACGCGGAACGTTCGCCGGACAGACAGCGAAAAGTCTCGCGAGTCAATCGTGCTGACAGCCATCCATTCGGCGCGCACCTCGTTCCGAGTTATCGTCAGGCGTGCGAAGCCATTGTGACGGTCATCGGCCGCGACAACCTCATCGCTTTGGGCGACCAACGCGTCCGTCAATTCAAAGTCCGGGAACCAGGGATCAGGCCAATGGGTGGGGGAGGTAATGGCGGTGACGCCGATTTCAACCCCGACAGGTTGGCCATTTTGGTCAGACAGATTATTGGCCCAGGCACAGTGACTGTCGCCTGACACGACGATCAACCTGGCCTTCGCCCTGTGGGCAATTTCATAGAGTCGCTCGCGCTCGGCCGGATATCCATCCCAGGCGTCAAGATTGTAGGGCAGGCGCCTGGAATTTGTGAACAGATCGAGTTGTGAGGTGAGCCCCGCCCTATCATTGGCAGGTAAAGCCGCCAGGGTCGCGTTTACGCGATCATCACCCAAAACGGTATAGTAGTTGGGACTATTGATCCGCGCCATGATCACCTGACTGCCAAGAAGTTGCCAGTGCACACCGGCCTGCACAGACGAGGCCAAGCAGGCATCGAGCCAGCCGCGCTGCTCAGCGCCTAAGAGTTCACGGCGGGGATCATTTAGCCGAGAGCAGAAGGCGTCTATATCGCGGTCATCGTCTTTCTTCGGTATATCGCTTGCGTAGTCGAGTTGTCGAGAGCGCGCCAGTAGCCGGGTTTCGAGCATGGTCAGTTCCGCCAGATGACCGAAGCGAAAGCTACGATATATGGCTTCGCGAAGCTGACCAGGTGCGGGGTCACGTATCGGCATCCATTCGCGCCACGCCTGGATCGCGCATGTTTTGCGTGTCATCCAATCCCCTTCGCCCTGGTCGGGGTTGTGGTTCTCAGCCCCATCAGTCCAGGGGTTGTTAGCGATTTCATGATCGTCAAATACACATATCCAGGCCGCTCGCGCATGGGCCGCCTGAAGTTCGCTTTCCGCCCGACACTGGGCGTGACGGCGCCTGTAGTCATCTAGTGAGATGATTTCGTGAGGAGGATCGGGTATGCGCCCGAGCCTGAGGCCGTTGTCCATACCAAAGGCATCTGGATCGGCGCCATATTCGTAGATGTAGTCGCCAAGAAAAACGACAACATCCAAGTCAGTCAAATCGGCTATGGCGCGGTACGCGTTGAAGTAGCCGTTGGGATACATGGCACAGGACGCCGCAACAAGGACGAGCCGATCGGTCTCGGACGGCAAGGTTTTTGTCCGGCCCGTCGGCGACACAGCTGATTCCGCGCGGAACCGGTAAAAATATTGCTTGCCCGGTCTAAGGCCGGGCACGTCTATCTTCACAGTATGGTCGCGGGCACTTTCGGTAATAAATGCGCCTTGGCGCACGCATTTTTTAAAACTGTCGTCCTCCGCCACCTCCCAGACACCCTCGACGACAGCGCTTGTTCCGGAAATCCGCGTCCAGATGATGACGCGGTCGGTGAGAGGATCGCCGGAGGCCACGCCATGGGCAAATTGAATACGGGCGCGTTCTTCGGCCGCTGCCGGCGCTGCCATCAGCGACGCCGACGCGCCCGTAATCGCCAGCATACCTCGGCGAGTGATCGAAGCCTGAGTAACTGACGTGTCAAATTCGGACATAGATTCGCTTCCTGTCCATGACAAACGCCAGCAACCAGCAGACCTGCGCAAAGGCTAGGGCGAACAGTAGGGATGCCCATTTGCCGCCGACCCAACGAAACCCGGCCTCAAATATCCACATGAACAAGGGGTGAGGCCCGACCTGTAGGGTCCAGGCAATCGACATTGACAATTCGGCAAGGATGTAGATAGCCAGTGCGTTCTTGCCAAAGATTTCAAAATAGGAGGATAGCCAGCCGACCTTCCAGACATCGACAAGCTGGATCAGGGCGGCGAAGACGATAAGATCGAGACCCGTCGTGCACAGAACATAGGTGCTGGTCCATAGCTTCTTGTTGATCGGGATCCATCCGTTAAGCGCGAGCGAAAGCCCGAGAAGCAACAGGCCTGCGCCGAAGAGAAGGGGGAGTGCCATGCGGCCTTGGGAGTGCTCCCGCACATAGCGTACCACCAGATAGCCGGCCAGCACGTTGATCACTGACGGGAAGGTGCCTAGCAGTCCTTCGGGATCGTAAGGAACGCCTTCCCCATGGTAAAGATGGGAGGCGCCAAGGAGAAAGGTGTCCAACTTCAAAGCGGCGTTACCGGTCAGGGTGTTGTCACCGAAGGCTGCGTTCACCCAGACGTTGCCGATCAAGGCTGCGAGGATATAGATGACCGCCCCGCGGGCGCCCGCGAAATGAACGATCAGAGTGGCGAGGGCGTAGGTGAGCGCTATACGTTGCAAAACACCCATGATCCGGAGTTGAGACACGCTTTCCCAGTGAACCACGCCCCCATGTAGAGAAAAGAAGGGAAAGTTCGAAACCACGACACCGCAGAGAAAAATGATCCCTGTGCGTACGGCAACCTTACGAAGGAGTACGCCGCGCCCCTGGGTTTCATATCGCTCCAGGGTAAAGCCGAGCGCGTTGCCGACAACGAAAAGGAAGGTCGGGAATACGGCATCCGTCAAGGTAAACCCGTTCCAGGTCGAATGCAGCAGTTGGGAAAAGGACAGGCTGTCACTTATCGACATATTGACCACGATCATGAGTGCCAGGGTCAAGCCCCGCAATACATCGACGGCCAGGAAGCGGTTGCTCGGCAGCGCCATGGGACCCTATCTCTCGGATACGGAGGAGGGCGTTGACAGGGCTTCTTTGACCAGCCGGTTCATGACGGCATAGCCGGCAGCATTGGGATGGACACCGTCGGCGCCATATTCGGGCCTTAAGCCGCCCGCTTGGTCGGCCATGGGCGTGAAAAAGTTGATATAGCCCGCCCCCTGTTTCACGGCGAAGGCTTTCAGCCATTGGTTTAGATCGGCAATGCGTGCCACCGGCTTGATGTCCGGCGCCCACCAGTAGTGGTCTGCGGGGAGGACAGATGCCAGTATCACCCGGATTCCGTGGGGCCGCGCCAATTCGGCCATGGAGGCAATATTGTCCTCGATCATGGCATTGGTCGTGGTGCCGGTATTGCCGGCGATGTCATTGGTTCCGGCCAGTATGATCACGGTTTCAGGTTGCAGGGCGATCACGTCCTGACGGAAGCGGAGCAGCATTTGTTGCGTTGTCTGTCCACTGATGCCACGATTGATATGCGTCGGCTCGGCAAACTGGTTTTGGTGGTCCTGGTCCCAGAATTCGGTAATCGAATCCCCCATGAAAACCACTCTGTGAGGGACAGGACCGTGGGCGACCAAATCGGCGTCCCTTTGACGAAAAGCGTGCAGGTTGGCCCAATCGGTGTCGTCATTTCCGGCCCAAGCCGTCGGCGCGGCAATAAGGCCAAGGACGAGCGCCAGAACGAAGCGATGCGATTTTAACATGAATACCATCCTAGGGGTTGGTGAGGCTGGAGGCTCTACCGCTGCGACCGGTGCGGGAGAAGGCCGCCACCGTAATCAGGCCTTTTTCGATGATCGGGCCCGTCACTTGCGGGCTTGTCGCATCGGGCAGGTGCCCGTCTGTCGTGTAGCGCAGCGTCAGACCGGGCAACTGGCTATTGACGAGAATCCGGTCACCGTCGCGGTGTAGCCCGGGGGGCGGCAGGCGGTAGGCCAGGTCGGGCATGTCGGCGTCCAGGCTTGGCAGGATCTGCTTGCCGACGCGATTGGCGAACGAAGACCAGTCAGCTGCTTTTAAGATGTCAGCGCTCGCCGGATCTGTCGTGCGGGCCCAAGCGGGTTCTGGTGCCCAGGCGCGCTCAGCCAACGCCAACAGCCTGGGCATAAGCATGTAATCGATACGCTGTGGATCGCGCACGGTTTCGGAGAAAAGGGTGGCCTCAAGACCTGACAGATGCGTCTTTCCGGCCGTGTCGAGTTGGGTCATGCCTTCCGATTGTGTACCCACCATGTGCAGGGGGTTGAAACCAAAAACGGCATCCAAATCAGTGTAGGCCGCCCAGTTGTGGCCGTATTCATGAGAATCACGCGCATAGGCCATGTCGAAATAAAGGTTGGTGGCCGGCGATAGGACGATGTCGTAACCGGCATTGGCGAGGCGGTAGGCTAGATCCTCCGAACCGCCCAGATTGTTCCAGACGAACAGATTGCCGACCTGTCCCTTAAACCGAGGATTAATGGCCATTTGGGTCCCACCATTAGCGCCGCGCGCCTTTCGCTCCCCCAGTTCTTCCCAACCAGCTGCCTTAACGCCATAGCTGGCGAGCTTTGCGATAACTTGGCTGTAATAGTGATCCCAAAGCGCTCCCGTGTCCGCATGTGGCAGAGATGCCATCGCTGCTTTTGCCAGGGGAGAGCCTTCCCATGCGCCATCGGCCAATTCATCGCCACCGATATGGAGTGTCTGTAAAGGTACGCCAGCCTGCCTATGCAGGGCCACCAGTTCGGCAATCACCGCGTCTACGAAGCGATAGGTCGAGGGCAGTGCGGGATTGATTACGTTGTCGGAAAAGCCTTGAGCGGAATGATAGACCGAGGCATCGCCGGGATCGTCAAGCCTGTAATCGTCGGCATGCGGGTCGCCTAAGGCACGCAGGCGGCGTGATCGCTCAGCCATGGCCATGATGGCGGCGCGGGCGTGCCCAGGCATCTCGATTTCAGGAATGACCTCGATATGGCGCGCGTGAGCATATTTCAATATTTCGATATAGTCACTGACAGTGAAATAGCCCGAACCGTGCGGGTTGTTTACATCAGGACCGGAGCCATAGGCAGGCGGTAGGCAGGTGCCGGGCTCACATACGCCGCGCCGGGCGCCAACCGAGGTCAACTCCGGCAGTTGCGGAATCTCTAGCCGCCAACCCTCGTCATCGGTCAGGTGCAAATGCAAGGTGTTGAGCTTGTAGCGCGCCATCAGGTCAATGACCTCAAACACCTTCTCACGGGTCTGAAAATTGCGAGCCACGTCCATCATTAGACCACGATAGCCAAAACGGGGCGCGTCAGTGATTTGGACGGCTTTGAGCGTATCGCCGCCCAAGCTCAAAATGTCGCGTAGCGATTGCAAGCCGTAGTAAACCCCTGCCGCCGACGCGCCAGTGATACGCACGCCCTTCGGCGTTATATCCAAATGGTAGGCTTCAGCTGACGTCTGTCCTCTTACTGCGCCGACGCTTAATCGGACCGGCACGCCATGGGGGGAGACGTGTGTGCCGAACATATGACGCGCGAATGCGGCTTCCGGAGCCAGGTTGGAAGTGGCTTCGACATGTACGCCGTGCCTCAGGCTCAGCGCGCCTGAGGCATAGGTATAGCTAAGGGGTGAAGGGAAAACCGGCGGAAAGTCGGCGCTGCCTACGACGGTGATGGCCTCGTTTTGAGCGTAGATGTCTTGCGGAGTAAGGGTTTCATTGAGACTATATACCTGATAGTCAGCAACCGGCACCGCTTTGCTCGGCGCATCGTCATAGACGATGTAGGGGCCGGTGGGGGCCTTGTCGGTCAATATCATGGCCTCGCCATAATCCAGTTTGAAGGTGGTGCTGGCTCCGGGCGCCAACAGAGGCAAGCCGCTTTGCGGGCGCAGGCGAAACAATGGTCCGATCACTTCAGTAATGGCGGCGCTGTCTTCAAGTCGGGAAGGTTCTGTCCCAGAGATCGACGTCAGATAAAGAGACCAGCCACGCATTTCTAGCGGCGTCTGGCCAGTGTTAACCAGGCGCAAATCCACATGCGTATGTCCGTTTTCGATATCGCGCGGCTTCCATTCGAGCCGAACATTGGCCACAGACTGAAGCGCTGGCTGAGACTGAGTTTGGGACGCAGCCGTCATAGCCAACGCTGACATCGCCATGACAGCGAAAACCCCCCTGATGCCCATTTTTGTCACCGGTAGCCAATCCTTCGAATATGAGTGCGTAAAAAATGGGCCGCAAACGCTTAGGCGTTCGCGGCCGCGATCTTCTCATTCAGAACGAATAGGAGAAGCCCAACAGCAACTGACGGCCGAACTCGTGATACTGGTTAAGCGCGGTCTGGCCGTTGACCGTTTGTGTCGTCACATAGGGTTCGTTGGTAAGGTTGGACCCTTGTAACAGGATGGTTAGATTTTTTAATTGGCCGCTCTGAAATGTATAGCCGAGTTGAGCGTCGATAATGGTCTCTGGACGGATGGTCTCGGTGACATATCTGAAGGCATCATGGCGACTAGCCGAATAACCGGATCTGTAGCGCTCAGCGATGCGTACCTGATAGCCATTCTTTTCATAATAGACACTGCCGTTCCACACAATCTTGGAAAGCCCTTCCATCAGAGTGCCAACGACCGCACCATCCGGATCGGTATTGGCCTTGACATGTGTATTGGCAAAGGAGCCGGTGATCCCGAAACCGTCAAGCTTCGGCGTAAGCAGGCTTCCATCGAGAGTCCAGCTCAATTCCCAGCCCTGGACCCTACCGCCCGTCGTATCGACCAGTGTGGTCAAGGTACCTGTATTACTGACCGGAATTACGCCAGATGTATTGGTATAGCTGGAGAAATCATACGCAATGCTCTTTGAGACAATCCCTCGGGTAATGTCCTTGTAGAAAGCCGCCAGCGCTACGTAAGACGTCTTTCCGAAGTACTTTTCAAGTGACAGGTCGTAGTCGTAGGACTGCCAAGGCTTCAGCGCGGGATTGCCACCACTTCCATACCATTTGTGGTCGCTTGAACTAACCGCCGCGGTGATACCAGCGCGCATGTCAGTCATATTGGCGCGCGACAGGGCCTTGGCCGCGCCGAACCGCAGATATGTCGTGTTGCCTAGATCACCCGTCAGATTGAGGCTGGGCAGCACGTCTGAATAGTGGGTGCCACCGCTGACGGGACTGGCATCCCCGTTGGAGTCGATATAAAGACCGGTTGCAGACTGGTCGGTATTTATGAACTGCAAGCCAAGATTTCCGTGGATCGGCAGCACACGTTCGGAGCTGATGTTTAGCTTGGCGAAAGCGGTCGTGACCTTTTCAGTCACGCCCCAGTTCCATGCCGGGTCCTTACCCGTATTCGGATTGGCGATATAGGCCCCACTGTCCAGCGCGCCACGCACCGCGAAGCCTATAAGGTTGGACAAGCCTACAAATCCCATATCCACCGTGTAGAAGGCGGTGGACGACTGGATCGGCTGACATAGCAGACCGTTTAGACACTGCGAACCGTCTGACAGATCATAGATTACGCCGCTGTATTCCAGATCCTTGCCGCGTTCACTATACAACACACCAGCTTCCAGCCCGTTGAAGATACCGAGATTGATGAAGCGCTTCGCCGACAGGCGCGCCGTGGTCATCCTGTCCGTGACATAGGCCTGAGAGGCGTAGGCCGCACCGGAGCCTGCTCCCCAAGCCGTAGCAAGCATTACACGGGAGGTATCGGCAAAATCAGTATTGGTTGTTACGTGGCTGAAGCCTGTCAGGCTGGTCGGTACGCTATAGTCCATATCTATAGGCGTTTCAGACATCATATAGCCTTCGCCCACCCACTCGTTGCGGCGGGCGTGTGACAGACCGAGATCACCGCGCACCGTCCATTGTCCCAGGGAGAGGGTATTGGTCCAGTTGATGGCATTGATCGTATCTCGACGAACATCCTGGCGCGTCGTGATGATCGGACTGGCATTGGAAACGCTATTGGTGTTGCCGTTCACCGTGGTCGAGGCGATAGTACCGCTCGCCCAGTTGGCCGTCACGCCGTCCAGCTCGACGCCGTTCATGCGTTCGTCAAATTGCGAATGGAAGATATCTACCTTTGTCGAGTACACCTCATTGGGCTTGTACTGCACGACACTCAAAAGACCGTCTCGCACGCTTTGTGTTGTTTGAACGCCGGTTTCAAACCCGTCGAAGGTGTAAGCGTCCCCTGCGCCTTCAACCCCAAGATCCTTTCCAATACCGTAGTCCCACGGATTGAAATATTTGCGCTGGGTTGGACTGTCCAGGTGTGCATAGCCTATGGCAATTCCCAGCTTTCCGCCGTCAAACTGATCGATGTAGGACAGGCTGTAACGTCCGCCATTGCCCTGGGTGCCAGGCACCAGCTTGCCGAAGGAATTCATTTCCACGCTGCCGTTAAGCGCGATTTTTCGCCCGTGGAAGTCCAGAGGGTTTAGAGTACGGATGTCGATGGTCCCCGACAAACCCATTGTGCCCAAAGACGCATCCGGCGTTTTGTACAGGGTCGCTGAACTTACTAATTCTGCGGGAAATTGATCGTATTCAAACGATCGGTCATCACCCGTACTGACCATTTCCATGCCATTGAGAAGGGTGACGCCGAACTGTGGGTCCATGCCACGGATCGAAAGATATTCAGCTCGGCCATCAACACGTTGAGCCGCCACACCGGGCAGACGGGCAAGCGATTCGGCTATGCTTGTTCCCGGCAGCTTGCCGACATCCTCGGCCGAAACCACCTCGACGATCTGGTCGGCATTCTTCTTGGCGGTCGCTGATTTTTGCAGACTACGCTTAATGCCCCGTACGACAACTTCAGTCGTGGGGGCTTGGCCGTCGGCGCCGGTTTCGGTTTGTGCCGCCTCCTCAATGAGTAGGGGCGTCGTGATGGCATCAGAACTTGTGCTGTATTCCGCAGAAGCGCTTGCAGCCGTGTCACGAATAGTCGTGATCCCTGAAGCGGCATCAACAACCGCCTCGAGGCCGGTGTTATTTAGCAATTTTGCCAGGCCGGTTGTGACGGTATAATCGCCTTTCACCTCATTGGTACGTTTGCCCGCCAAGGTCTTGGCGCTAGCCAGGATCTGCACGCCCGCTTGCTTTCCAAAGAGCGGAATGCTCTGAGCGGCCGGTTGTGCCGCGACATCAAACATTTTTGTCTGAGCATAGACAGGTGAATTCCCTATCATGCAAACGATTGCAGCTGTCGACCCGAACAGCCATGGCTTTGAACCCAGCATACCCCACGCCCCCATTTAACTATCTCCTTTATGTGAGCCCTTGCGGCTCTAGGACTGTAGACGGCTTGGTTTCACCGTTCCGTCATTATTGGTATAAAAATTTTATAAATTGGACTCGTGCAGGTCCTTAATTGGTCTTATTATGCGTATGACGTTACCGTCATCGATCACCTTTGCGCCGAGGAGCAAAGACACGGCGTGGCTAAAGTTCGCCGGCTCATTGGTCCGGAAGTATCCAACCAGTGGCTCTCGTCCGAGGTCGGGTGTATCTATGACCAATTTCTTTGTATTGTAGCGATTGATCTCCTCAACTGCGAAATCAAGCGTTTCGCCGTCGAGTGCCAGTTCGCCTGTGCGCCAGGCCAGTGAACGGTCGATTTCTTGCGAAGCCCGGGTGGGAGCGATGTTACCCGCATCACCGGAAACAAAGGCCTTGGAGCCGGCCTCAATCCGGACGGACTGGGCTTCCTTGCCAACGACCCAGGTTTCGACGACACCCTCGGTTACGAGGACATCGGCGCTGCTGTTGCGCCGGCGTACCGAAAACGCGGTTCCAACGGCCCGTACCCGCACATCTCCTGCCTTGACGATGAAGGGGCGCGTCTTATCGTGAGCGACGCGAAACCAGGCCTCGCCGTCGGCCAGTTTTACAATGCGTGCGGCTTTTTCGAAGTCGACCTCAACCTTGGACGCCGTGTTTACGGTAGCGACGGAGCCGTCCGTCAGGGGGACCTGTCTAACTTCGCCTATCTGAGTGACGATCTCTTTCGTTCGCGGAAGCAACACGATCAGGCCAGCTGCGGCAGCGGCCACTGCGGCACCTGCCACATAACTTACGAAGCCGCGCCTGGTACTTTTATTGGTAGCTATGTCCTCCGACGGGGATAAGGCCCGCCCGCGATCAAGATAGGATAATATTGCCTGGGCGCGCAGCAAGGCGCCTTCGCGCCGCTCATCTTCTTCTAGCCATGTGTCAAGCGCCTCCTGTTCGGCTGGGCTGAGGGGCTCGCCTTCAAGCCGAATGGCCCAATATTCCGCAGAATTATCGAGTCGCTCATTTCCCATTTTTTTTCACCTCAAATCGGGTCGCTGCTTTGGCTCTCCTGGCGCCCCCGTCGCCTTTGCCGTTGGTTTCGAGCCCCTTCATGATGAGTTTCAAGCCACGCACGGCTTGCATCTCCACCACGTTTTCGCTGACCCCGAGTTGCCTGGCTATCTCCTTTTGAGGCAGTCCTTGGATGCGCCGCATTTCGAAAATAACGCGACACTTGTCAGGCAATCCGGCGATAAGCGCCTTTACATTGTCCAATTCCTGGCGTGCGCTTAAGCGTTGTTCGGGGTTGGGATCGTTATCGCTCAGGCTTGCGGCGTCAATTTCGGTGAGTTGCCCAATGGGCACGATGCGTGACCGTCTGATTTTCTGAATGAGCACCGACTTGGCCGTCTGGAAAAAATAGGACTTCCCATCATAGATGTGGGCGACGCTTCGCAAACGCGCAATCTTTACATACGCGTCTTGTATAATGTCGCTGACCTCGTCGTCCGGTATCCTCATTCCCTGGAGCCACAGGCGCAGCCGTGCCTCGTGGGGGACAATATGACTCCCCACCCATGCAACGATCTCGCTTCGGCTCTGTGAAATAGGCTTATCCTGATTAAAACTAGGCGCTAGTCACAGCATAAACGATTAAGCCAAGCATTTCCGTGGACTCCGGCGAATTTTATTTTCACCGCTATTTCGGCGTGTCTTTTCCAGGTTCACCGTTCCACAAGCAGCGATTGGCAGCGACGAGGTCAATGGGCCTATAAGTGTCAACTTAATCCTATGGCACGACGCGCCCGAAGAGAGGCGACCAAAGCACGGCTATATTTTTACAACCCAGTTCTGCCTGCGAAGATATTCGACGCACAGCCATATAAGCAGAATGAACAGGATCACCGGCATCAGGGCGGCGACCGGTTCATAAACCCAGGCGCGCAGACCAAAATAGGGCAGGCCGAACAGAGACCAGGTCGGAAGCTGGTACCATAATTCGTCCAGCACATAGGCGACGATGGCGTTTATACCGAACGCCATCGGGAAAAGTGCGGCCCAATGGGGTGCTTTGCCGCGGTCGAGGACGAAGTGCAGGCCCGCCAGCACCAGGGTCGTCAGACCGCAGGTCACCAGCACGAAACTGCTCGACCAAATATCCTTGATGACCGGAAAGATGAAGCCCCAGCCGATACCGGCCAATAGCATGGCCAGTCCGGCGATAGCGAGCTTGCCGGCGGCAGACGGCCCGCGGTTGCGGCTGATGAATTCGCCGATAGCCATGCCGATGAGCCCCTGGGCAATCGCGGGCAAGGTACCGAGTAGCCCTTCTGGGTCATAGCCTTCCGGCCCCTTGACATAGTTGTGATGGCCGGCACCCAGCCACACCCGGTCGATGGAGCCTACGAAATTATGCCCGCGCACCCAGATATCGCTCGGGCCGGCATCGAGTTGTGGCAACAAGGTCAAGGGCCAGTAGAGGACCAGCAGGCCCGCCGCAATCGCCAGGCGTGTCTTCGGCCCGCAGGTCAGGAAGAGAAGGCCGCAGACGCCGTAGACCAGACCAGTCCGTTGCAGCACACCGAATAGGCGCCAGGTGTTCGTGGCAAAATGGGCGAAATAGTCGATATTGACCAGGATGAAGCCCAGGGCGATCAGCCTGAGGGCCCGCCAGATGACCTTGGACAGCGCGCCTGCATCGACAGCCCCTGAGTCTTTGATCTTGCCTAGCGCCAACGGCACCGAAACGCCGACCATCATCAGAAAGGCCGGAAAGACCGTATCGGCGAGATGCAGGCCTTCCCAGCGCTCGTGCAGAAGCTGGGGGAAGACCTGGGCATGGAAGCCTTCCTTTACGCCGTCGGTGGCATTGGCCAGGATCATGCCGATAACGGCAAGGCCTCTCAAGACGTCGAGAGAGATAAGGCGTAGCGGTGGCGTAGCGGCTTTGATTGTCAAGGCTGCTTTTCCTCAGGTGTGTTGCGACGTCTGAAAGACGGTCTGATTCTTGACGAGGGGTTTGGCGCAAATGCCGATAACGAACAAAAAGGCCATGAACGCGAAGACCAGCAAATAGGCGAGCCTCAGGCCCAGATGTTCGCCAACAGCGCCGACGAGCAGGGGGCCGAACGCGCCTCCGACGATGCCCGAACAGAGAATGCCGGACAAGGCGCCGTGGTTATTGGGAAGCGAATTCAGGCCCAGCGAAAAGACGATTGAGAACATCACCGACAGGAATAGGCCGCACAGCGGAAACGCGACCAGGCTGAATTGTGTGGCCCCGAACAGGGCGGCTGCCAGCGATAGGGCGGCACAAATAACGGCGCCACATAGCACTACCTTCGAATCAAGCAGCTTGAGTAGCCCAAGGCCGATGAGGCAGCCTACGGACATCAATCCCCAGAAGTCGCCGACCTCTTGCGCGCCGACGGTCGTCGGATCGATCCCATGATAGGTCTGAAGGAACGCAGACATCCAGTTGGCGATCGACTGCTCCATGGCGACGTAACAGGCAATGCCAAAGAAGTAGAGCAGGGCCGTGCGGTTGCGCATCAGGCTCAGATAGACGCCAATGGGTTCAGCACGTTCGTCGGCGTTGAGGCTGAAGGATTTGAGGTTGATGGCGAAGGTCAGGCCGATCGTCAGCAAGAACAACAGCGCGAACAGCCAGTATAGCAAGGCCCAGTGTGGCGCATGAAACATCGTGGTGAGCGCCGTGAGCACGCCCGGCAAGGATGAATTGCGCGTCATGATCACAGAGAAAACCGCGGGGCTGAGATAGGAGGCCAGGCCGAACACCAGTTGTCCCAGTACGGAGTAGAAGGCAAAATGCGTTTCACCACCGGCCATCCGCATCAACGGATTGATGATGACTTGCAGCATGGCCATCCCCGCACCGATGATGAATAACGCCGCCACGCCAGCCAGGTATGTGGGGTGAAGTGCGAAGAGCAGAGCGCCGGTCAGGTTCACCGACAACGCGGTCAGCAGGGAAAAGGATGGGCCGCGTGTCTCGATCAGGGCACCGGCCGGTATCGAGACAAGACCGTAGGCGAGAAAGAAGGAAAAGGGGAGGAAGCCCGCCAGGGCGAGGTTCAGGTGAAAATCGCCGATCAGGACCGGCATCAGTGGGCCGATGATGTTCGTCACGAAGGAAATGACGAACCATACGCACAAGATGTAGACGACCGTCAGACCCCGGTTGGCCATGCTGTTTCCCCATTTGAAATGCCTTGCTTCAGGCTTGCCGCCGACAGGTTGCGTGGGAACCGGGCGATGATTTCGGTCGCCGTGTCGCACCCGGCCTTGAGCGCGTCCGTCAAGCCCAGGCCGCGATTACGCGCGGACAGATAGCCGGCGTTGAAGGAATCGCCGGCGCCGACCGTATCGAAAATGTCGGGGCGCCCCGCCGGTGCATAGTGGCCGGATCCGTCCGCTTCCATACCGACCGCGCCTCGCGCGCCCAGCTTTGCCACCAGCGTTGCCGACGACGGGAGGCACGGCACCAACAACCGCATGGCGTCATCTAGATTGTTTGTGCCAGCCAGGCTCGTGATTTCGACCTCGTTCAGCAAAAGATGGTCAACCAAGCCCAGCCAACCCTTTACCTCTGCCACGACGGCCGGCGTCCAGCCTTCTGGTGGCCAGCCGGTGTCCAGCGCGACGGCGTAACCCGTGCTCCGTAAGGTGCGCAGGATTTCCATATACCGGCGACGCAGCCGCGGCAGCAGGAAAACGCCGGTGAGCAGCGCGATGGCGCCGGGGCCGGAAGCCGGCGCAATAGCCCGGGCTAGCGGCTCCCATTCCTGCTGGTCCAAATGACCGATGGTTGTTAGAAATGTACGCTCGCTGGAGGGATCGAGCACGGCAACCGTGACCGACGTCGCCGCTTCGCATAGATCGATGGTCGCGGTACAGTCGTCGAACTGGTCCCGTAGCCACAGCCCCAGAGAATCGTTACCGACCGAGGTAAACAGGTCAACCCTGGCGCCGAGCGCCTTCAGCGCCAATGCCACGTTACCGGCGGAGCCACCAGGGCGCATTTCGCTGCGTGGCAGTATGGTTTCCGTGCCCACAGCCGGCCACTTGGCGAGCGGCCCCATGACGAGATCTATATTGATGTCGCCGATGACGGTGACGGCCGGTACGGAGCGATCAGCCGCAGCCGACGGGGAAAGGATATTCATAGTGATAGACCCGGGCCAGGAGCGGGGTGCGTTGCCCCGTGGTCGCGGTCCGCCCTAACCGCCCCGTGTCGAAACTGCGCGAGCGTACAGCGAATGTCAATTAATAAATCTACTGGATGTGTTTAATTGCGTCTTATGATGAGTTGCGTATATGTACCGGTTATGGGAACAGTACTATCCGTTCAGCCCCTTTAGATTGATCTGGAGCAGACAAGGCCGATGGTGAGCCGAGGCACTACACAACAATCCTCCGCGCCGTTCAACCGGCGCATTGTGCTGGACGTTATCCGCCGCCAGGGCGAGGCATCGCGCAAGGATATCATGGACATCGTTGGCCTTAGCCCTCAGACGATTGTCAATATTACCCAAGACCTCGAAGACCTGAACCTGATCGTTTCCAAGCGCTTGACGGGCGAGAAGGGCAGGGGTCAGCCGCCGATGGCGTTCCAGCTCAATCCAGATGGCGGCGACGCGATAGGTATCAGTCTGTCACTGAACCAGATGTCGGCGGCGCGGGTCAATCTGGTTGGCGAAATGCGTGCCCGCCGCGACCTGGAGATTGATCTGCGCGATCCGACCACGGCGCTGGTAGCGATGATCAAGCAGGTCAACGCCTTGCGTGACGCGGCCGGAAGCGCCGACCGCATTTGGGGAGTAGGAGTCGCCATGCCGGGGCCGTTCGATGCCCCGGACCTAAGCTTCAAAGGGCCAACTGTCTTTGAAAAGTGGCGTGGGCTGGAGATTTTTACCGCGCTGGAAGAGGCCGTCGGGCTTCCGGTCTTCTACAATGTTGACAGCGTGGCGGGGGCGGTGGGGGAATCGTTGTTCGGCGCGGCGCGCGACGCAAACCGCTTCTTTTATCTGTATATGGGCGCGGGCCTCGGCGGCGCCTTGATGCTGAACCGCGCGGCCTACCAGGGCGCCAACGGAAACGCCACCGAAATCGGCCATATTCCCGTCGAACGGGGCGGCCGGTTGTGTTCGTGTGGCAACCAGGGGTGCCTGGAAACTTATCTGTCGCTTCACGCCTTGTCGGAGGCCCTTGGCTGCGACGAGATCATCACCGCTGATCAGGTTACGCGAAGACTACAGGATTGCGATGAGGCCACTATACAATGGTGTCGCGATGCCGCGCCTTATCTGCGCCAGGCGATCTGCGCCATCGAGAACATGTTCGATCCCGAAGTGATTGTGCTGGGCGGATCGGCGCCTCCCGCGCTCTGGGAGATGTTGATCGATGTCGCGGTGCCGTGGCTGCACTCCGTCCGAAGCGGCCTGAGTGTTCACGATCGCGATCGCGTGGTGTTGTCCCGCCAGGCCGGCGACAGTGCGCTTCTCGGCGCGGCAGTGCTGCCGATATATGAAAAGCTTACCCCTCGCATGGATGTGCTTGTCCAAGGCCGGCCGGATGGCGACGACGTCGTGCAACAGAAAAAAGCCCGTCGCGTCGGGTTGAACTGAACCGACCTTTTTACAATGGCGCGACAAACTGACGCCAAATTGTCACACTCATTTCCGATTAATTACATCCACTAGAAGTATATATTGACCAGGGCCGTTTCCTGTCGCAACTCTTCTGTCCGGAAGCCAAGTCGGGCTGGTAGGAGCAATTCATGAGACGTGCGATTTCACGCCAAAAGCGTTCCCTTTTGATGCTTACGACGGCCTTGGGCCTGGGTGGCGTCTTTGCTGGATCTGCGCCTGCCATAGCCTGGGCGCAGGCGACGCCACCGGCCGCGGTCGCTCCTTCTGACGGCTCGGGAGATGCCATTCCCGAAGTGATCATCACCGCGTCTAAGCGTAGCACCAAGCTATTGAAGACGCCGCTGGCGGTGTCGGCCCTGACACAGGATGCCCTGACCAAGCAAGGGGTTGTCGACATCAAGGGATTGGCGACGTCTGTACCGAACCTGCAGATGGGGTCGAACGGCGATTCAAGCACGGCCATCACCATGCGCGGCGTATCATCGACCGATACCACGGAAGTTGCCGAAGCCGCCGTTTCGATGCACCAGGACGGCTTCTATTCACCTCGCCCGCAAGGTGCCCTGGCGTTGATGTATGACGTCGAACGGGTCGAAGTGCTGCGTGGGCCGCAGGGCACGCTGTTCGGCATGAATTCGCCCGGCGGAGTCATCAACGTCATTCCGGCCAAGCCGGTCTTCGGCCGCTACTTTGGTAAAGCGGATGCCTCGTTGAGCTCGTATAACGGCCGCGACCTGCACCTAACCTACAATTTCGGCCTGGCGGACAATTTCGCCATCCGCGTCAACTACATGGCGGCCAAGCGCGACGGCTATGGCCAGCAGGTCGAAGACTTCACCGACTTGGCGTCACCGGCCAACGGTATCGTCAAGGACGGCATTCCCGACGTTTATCAGGGCTATAACCACGCCGTCTCTCCCAAGAACTATTATAACAACCAAAACGAATGGGCGGCCCGGATCATGACACGCTGGCAGGTCAATGACCGGCTGGAGCTGTCGCTGACTTTGTCGCGTTTTGCCGACAACGGGGCTGGCGATCACGACTATGTCGATTGCAAGTCGGCGGTCGGCACGGCAGCGGCTTGTGACCATCAACTGCGCTATCTGCTGATCAACGTCCCGGGTTATGTCCGCATGACGCTGGATGATTACCAGTTCAAGGCGACCTATAACGTCAACGACAACATGGTTCTGGAATACCGCGGCGGCTTCGAGGACGAGCGCCGGCATCAGCTGACCGACAATGACGGCGGCGCCTATGCCCCGGCCGCCTGGTCGTCGATCGGCGAAGCCATCACGCCGGAGCAGCAGGCGACTCAATACTACCCCGTCGAAGATACCGACAGCCTCACCGCCAGCAGCAACTACCGCTCGATGACGCACGAAATCCAGTTGAAGTCGAACGGTGATCACCGTCTCAACTATGTGCTGGGGGCCTTCTATCTCTACGAGCACAAGCAGATCAACTACCAGCAGAACTCTTACGAGAACAAAACCTATGACGCCGCCAGCGGGACGCCGGACGGCCTGCCCTGGGGAGTCTATTACGACCAGCGCAACCGGACGACCGAATCGAAGGCCTTATTCGGGCAGTTTGACTACAAGATCACCGACACTCTGACGGCGACCGTCGGCGGGCGCTATTCGTGGGACCACAAGGGGGACCACGGCGGCCTGGAATATGGCTTCTTCAGCGGCGATCCGTCCTGGTACAATGGCCAATATACGCCGGGTTTCCCGCGCGCTCACCAATCCAACAACCTGACCCCAACCATGGGAACAGGGGCGGTTCCCGGGACGGCGCTGCCACTGTTCGACGTTACCGATTCCGACATGAAATGGAACGTCGGCACCTATCGCCTGGGCCTGCAATATAATCCATCGGCCAACCATATGTTCTATGGCGCGATCGCCAGCGGCTATAAGATGGGTGGGATGTATGAGACGGCGGACTTCTGCAACAATGGCTGCATCCAGCTTCTGACCTATCGTCCCGAGCATGTGACCAATTACGAAGTTGGCTATAAGGGCAAGCTGTTCGATAACCGGCTGCAACTGTCCACGGCGCTCTTCTTCGAAGACTATCATGATATGCAGAACACCGGCGACAAGGTGATCGGCACCAACACCGATCCGTCCAGCCCGCTCTTTGGACGCCCGGTCACCGCCTGGACCACCGACAACCTGCCTAAGGCGCGCATCGACGGCGTGGAAGTCGAGTTCGAATCCAAGCCATGGAAAAATGGTCACCTGAATGGTTATGTCTCATGGCTGGATGCGACGGTGGTCAAGGGTACACTGATCGATGAATATGCCTGCGGCGAGCGCCAGATATTCAACCAGGCGCAATGCGGCCCGTCGGATCAGCCGATCAGCATCAAGGGCAACCGTTTGCCGTTCGCGCCGGAATTCTCGTTCTCGGTCAATTACAGCCACGATATCCGGCTGAACAATGGCTATCTGATCCAGCCTTACGTTTTGGTCCACTGGCAAAGCAAGATGTGGCTCGACGTGCGCAACTATGATGGTGCGCACCTGGCGCAATCGCAGGCCGCCTATAGCAAGGTGGACGTCAACCTGCGTGTTACGCCGCCAACCCAAAAATTCTTCGTTGAGCTCTACGGCCAAAACCTGGGCAATGTCGCCACCAAAAACTTCCAGTTCCTCGACCAGGGCCACCTGCGCGCCAGCTACGACGCGCCACGTATGCTTGGCATTCGCATGGGCTCTGAGTTCTAAGGCCTGACTGTCCCCAGGGCGACGGACACCGAGACACCATGTCCGTCACCTTAGGTTCGAGACTCAATCAGCCCACTAGATTATAGAGATAGCGATAGCGACGGCTGCAGCGAAGTTTCTGGTGATTCCGCGTTCGATCAGGAAGCGGCGTAACCCGTCGCCGCCGTAAGTTGCGTCGGCAGCATAGGTCCGTGTCGGTGGCAAAGGTGCAATCAATGGTAGAGCCGCACGGACCTCACCCAACTGGCCGGGCGTTAATTCGAAGGCCAGGGGGGGGGCGCAAGCAACTGCCCATCTCGACAACGGAGTCGCGTGGAAATGGTAGCGAGTTTCGGCTGTGATAATCGTCAATCAAACAACGAAATGCGTGGCATTCAGTGTTTTAGCGTACTCCGATCTGATTGAAGCAGATCGGCGCTCTACTTCCTTGCTTTTACGCGCTTTTTTATCCGAAAAGTGCAGCACACTTTTCGGAAAGCGCTAATGTATCTTCCGCTTCGGGCGCAAATGCGCCCCATTTAGTTTTGGCCCCAAGCGAACGTATTGCGCAAAACACTTCATGTTGAATGCACAAATCTGAGATAAATTTAATGATGTTAATCAACGGATTAACGTGTACATCTCGAATTGTTACCGCAACGTAGCAGTTGATAAATCCCGAATTAAGCGCCCTAAAATATAATGGCGCTCTTCTAATTGGTTCTTCTGCCGCACCTTGACGATTACACTCGCAAACCCCTTCAGCGCGCTAACCTTGAGCAGTTGTGTGACGGTTGGACAGACGGCAAATGGACAGCATAATTCACATCGGAGCCGGAAAGGTTCTCGCCGCCAATGGAGGCGAGAAAAAGTATGAATTACACTTTTAAGGGCAATGCTCTATTTCAGTCAAAATTGATTGATATCGCCTACAAAAATCTACCGCCAATGGTATTCGTCAATGTCGCGGCTGCTTTTGGCGCCGCCTGGACGGTTGCGAGTGGGGGGCATGTATGGGCCTGGACTTGGCTCTGCCTTATGTGCGTTTTGAGCGCTATCCGGCTATTCGACTGGGCGCGATACAGATCAAGTACCAAGTCAAGGGCGGCTATCGGGCCTTCTCGACTGGCGTATTGGCAGCAAAATTACGGCGTTGGACTGTGTGCATCGGCCATCCTGTGGGCGGTTTTAGCGTGCAGTGTCATCGATAGCGAGGCGTCGCATTCGGGTAGCGTTGCCAGATACACCCTCGTTATCATTATCTCCGCTCTGGCGGGGGGAGCTACGGGCGTTACCGCGGCGTTGAAGTCTCAGGGACGTCTCTATATTACTATCTTGTTGTTGCCAGCCTCGTTGGCCTTGGCAATATTTAGCTCGGTCGACGTCATAATCGCGGCGCTGGGTCTTATTTTCCTGGTCGTTATGCTGGTGAGCCATGCCAACAACCATAATGTCTTGCGTCAAAGCCTGGATCTTGAGCATGACAATATAAGCCTCATCGCAGACCTTAAAGATCTCAACGGGACATTGGAGTCGAAGATTCTTGATCGGACCCGTGCCCTAAAAGAGATTGCGCACAATGACTTGCTGACCAATCTGCCGAACCGGCGCGGGCTGATGGAGTGGGCCAAGGCCCTGCTGAAAGATCATAGCAACCTCGCCGTGGCGGTGATGTTTCTGGATCTTGACCGCTTCAAGCAGATCAATGATGCCCTTGGGCATGATATTGGCGATCGCGTTCTCGTCAATGTATCGGGGCAGATCAACAAACAATTGCCGCCTGGGGCAATTCTGGCTCGCTGGGGCGGAGATGAGTTTGTTGTAGCCATGCCCTTGACTGCGGCTGAGCCGAATATTGTACAATATCTGTGCGATAGGATTATTGGCGCCGTGAATCATCCGTTTGTGCTCAACGGTGAAACCATCCGTTTGGGGGTGAGCATCGGTCTTGCGTTTTATCCCGACGACGACAAGTCTTTTACAGACGTTATTCATGCGGCGGATCTTGCCGTAACCGAGGTAAAGCGGACCGAACGGGGGCGTGCGCTCGCCTACAGCGAGACCTATGCGGAAGTTCAGCGTCGCCGATATGACCTTAGCCGATCTCTTGCTCAGGCGATTGGGACGGATGAGTTGACTTTAGTCTATCAGCCGATCGTTAGTGCCGTCACCGGCCGAGTGGTTGCGCATGAAGCCCTGGCCCGGTGGAACCATCCCTCTCTTGGCGCCATAAGTCCCGAAGAATTCATAAAACTCGCTGAGGACACCGATAAGATTGTGGCGCTGGGCGAATGGGCTTTGTACCAGGCGTGTAAAGACGCGACAGGCTGGGGGAAGGATGGAGCGCAGATCAAGGTCGCCGTTAATGCGTCGATCAAACAACTCGTTCATAGCCAATTTGATTTGAAGGTCGTTCAAATTCTAAATCAGACCGGCCTTAGTCCAGCGCGCCTTGAAATTGAGGTTACGGAATCCTTGTTCGATGACGAACATCTCGAGCAAGTCCTTCGTTGTGTCAAAAACCTCCGTGAGCTTGGCGTTGAAGTCCACATCGATGATTTTGGCACGGGGTATTCGTCGCTGTCGCGCCTGCACAAATTTCCGGTAACGGCGATCAAGGTCGATCGGCATTTTATAAACGACATCGATGCCGATGGACGTGTGATCGTTGAAAGCGCTGTCATGATCGCGCGAAGGTTTGGTTTTGAGGTCATTGCCGAGGGCGTTGAGACCATTGAGCAGGCGCAGATCCTGTATGAGCTTGGCGTAGATAAGTTTCAGGGCTATTATTTTGCCCGTCCTCAAGCCGAGGCCAGCCATCATAGTTTTGCCCCGCTTTGGGTGTCCGAAACAGCCATAGCCCAGGCCATGTGATTGCAATGCCGGCTATACCGTTAGCCTTCTTGCGCATTGAACAACTCGGCACATTTGGCAAAGATTGTGCGGAAAAAACAGCTTCGCAGGTCTTACGGCCTGCGAAGCTGTTTCCCATCAGGTTAGAACTTGTACATCAGGGCGAGGCGATAGTTGCGGCCGAGGAGCGGACGCGCGATGAAGGTATTGGCGCCGGCATCGGCCGAAGCCAGTTCACCGGCACGCGGGTTGCCTTCGGTCAGGCCCAGTGAGTTGGTGGCGTTATCGATATAGGCATATAGCGACAGGTCGTCCGTCACCTTGTAACGTGCCGACAGGTTGATGGCGGTGTAGTCAGGCAGCTTGACCGAGTTGGCGGTATCGACAAAGCGCTCGCCCTCATACTCAACAGCGGCCTGCAGGCGCAGATGATCGTTCAGCAGGTTGAAGCCAGGCACGACGCGTAAGGATGTTTTCGGGACGCGGATGAGCTGGTTGCCGTCATAGTCCTGCAGGTGATTGGAACTGTCCGTATAGGTCAGGCCCTTGTACTGCGGGTCTTCGAGGGTCGCCGTGGCGGTCACGTCGAACCACGCGAGGGGGCGCCAGGCGGCTTCCAGTTCCAGGCCGAGGGTCTCGGTATTGGCAAAGGCCGCCTCCGAGGTCGAGACGCCGGTGATCACGTCAAACTTGTAATTGCTGAAGGCGACGTTGTGGTACTGCGTCCAGAACAGGGTGGCGTAGAGATCGAATGCGCTGCTGCGGAACTTGTAGCCGGCTTCGCCGAGGTCCATGGTCTGGATGATCGGCTTGGCCGTGGCACTGGTGATGTAGTTGCCGAGGCTTGGCATACGCGCCGCCGATGTATAGCGGGCGAAAAGGCCAGAGCGCGTGTCGAACTGGTAGTTGGCCCCCAGGGTCCAGGTGGTGTGGCTGAAGGTCTGGTCATAGGTGGCGAAGGTGCCATTGCCCATCAGGATCTGCGAGGTGGTCAGGGTGCCGAGATTGACCGTCTTCTTTTGTTCGACACGGCCGCGCGCCGTCATGGTCTCCCAGCGCAGGCCGCCGTCGATGCGCAGGTCCGGCGTGATCTGCCACTCGTCCGCCAGATAGGCGGCATAGGTGGTTTGTTCGCCGGACGCGTTTTCCCATTCATAGCCATAGCGCCAGACACCGTTTTCGGTAAGCGTCTTGATCAGGTTGCCGCTGCCATCGACCGCCACCAGGTTGAGCAGACGGGCATTGTCTTGCACGTCGGTGATATAGCTTGACGAATAACGGCTGAAGCTTTCATCGATGTGGGCAAAATAGGCGCCGAAGGTCACGTCATGGGTTTGTGAGCCGAGATCGAAGCGGTGCGAGATCTGGTTGTCGCTCATGATCTCCTTGACCGGCATGGTAATGCCGCGCAGGCCAGCGACGGTGACAAGGCCGTTGCCGTTCTGCATCAGCGTGTCATAGGTTTGGGTTGGCGTTGAGTTGTAGCGCAGTTGCAGAGCCGCAGCCCCCGGCACCGTGGCGATCAAAGCCTTGTTCTGGTCCAGGAATTTGGCCGCGCTGAGCAGGGTGTTGGGGTACAAGCCGTTGCGTTGTGTGGCTGTGTCATTGTAGCGCATCGTCGATTTCAGCTTCCAGCCGTCGGCGACTTCGAAATCAAAATGGCCGGTGAGTTGCGTGCGCTTTACCTGGGTGCCGACCGTATTGTCATAATGGTAGGTGGAGCCGTCGCCCATCTTCATGTCGGCCATCGAGGTTTCGGGACCGGTCAGGGTGCCGTAATTGCCGTCGAAGCCGGGAACGGCCTTGATATCACCGTTTGCATAGGTACGCATCGGAATGCCGGTATAGAAGACGACGGTGTCGTCCAGGCGCTTCACGTCGAAGGAGATGCTGCCGCGGTCAAAATCCCGGCTGAGCGTGGCGCGGAGCTGGCCGCCCTTGTTGCCGGTGAAGCCCGGATCGCGGACGCCGGTTTCGTTACGATAAAAGTCGCCGATCGAAGCCTTCCAGTCGCCAATAGGGGCGCCATACCAGAAGTCGGTACGGAAGAGGCCGTCCTGGCCGACCGTGGCCTTGACGAGGCCCGAGGCTTCGGCACCGACCTTGCGCGGGATGAAGTTGACGGCACCGGCTGGAGCGTTCGAGTAGAAGACGGCCGAAGGACCGCCGCGCACCACTTCGATCCGATCTATGGTTTCATCGACGCGGAAAACCTGATCGACATTGAGGTAGCCCAGGGCCGGGTCGTGGGCAACGGCGATGCCGTCTTCCAGCAGGGTGATGGACCCGTAGCCGTCGACTGGAACGCCGCGGGCGCGGACATTACCTGAAGCCTCACCGCCGGAAGCCTCAACCCAGAAGCCGGGGACCGATTTCAGTGCTTCGGTGACACTGGTCGGCGCTTGCAGGCGCAGGGCTTCTTCGTTGATATTGGTAACGGAATAGCTGGTTTCCGCCTTGGTGCGTTTGCCGGTGCCGGCGCGGCCGGTAACAATGACTTCAACGGCAGGGTCGGTGGCCGCGGCTGCGACTTGTGTATGGGCGTCCTGGGCGAAGGTCGCGCCGCCATAGGTCAGCGCGACCATTGCGGCCGAGGTGAGTAGAGTAAATTTGAACGGAAAAGACATGATTATCCCCTTGCGTGCTAAGTAAAAGCTTCGCCATTGCTTAACGCAAAGGCTGCGCAGGCAGCATATATCAATTATATTTCAGTATTGTGATTGTTGACTTATCTTTCAAAAATATTGAAATAGATTGGATTGGATATCATTTTAATTTTCCCATCCTTGTCGCGAATATTTACGCGCACCCATTGGGCGCACTGGCCCTTTAGGGTGACGTGAAAACTGATGCTGGCGCGGCCGGAATCCACAGGCAGAACCTGCGGCTGGGTTTGACCATTCAAAATTAACTCGGCGCGACTTCCGGCTTCGCCTTTAACTTCGACCTCTACTAAAACGTTGCTGTTGGCATGGACCGCCAAGGTTTCGCCCATCACCGCCACTTTTTTTTCGGCTCGGCCTTCAACACTCGCTTTGAGGTCCAAAATACGGTCGACGCCCACCCCCATATCGACGAAGGCGCGTCCTTTTTTCAGACCGATGAGCAGGGCGGTCTGGGAGAGATTTTCGGCGTAGATGACGGTGGTTGGCAGGCCGACTGGACTGCGGTGTTCGGGCGTATCCGGCGCATCATGATTGTCGCTGCCGCCGATGGCTGTGAGGTGATGGCCTTCATTCAGACGGGCCTGCCAGAAGGGAATGCCATCTGTCGGGCCTTCAACGCCATGCTGGGCGAAAACCGAACCGCCATTGACCACTTCCACGGCGTCGATATCGGCATAGTCCGTTGGGGCGTCCCAACCACACCCCATACAGGCTTCACCGGTCGGCGCCATCGGGTGGTTGATTGAAATCAGCGCGCCCTTGGCGTGGACGATCCCCGCCAGGGTCTTGACGTCGGGCAGGTCCTTCGTGCCAAGGCGGAAGGGGACGAATTCGGTCGTGCCAAAGATATTGGCGTGGCCGTGGAAGGTGGTGATTTCACGCGCCGGTATCAGCAGCAAGGTATCGAAATACGGCTGTAGTTCACGCTCGGCATCATATTGCGATATCGAATTGTGATCGCTGAGCGCAATGAAGTCGAGGCCGCGCGCCTTGGCGGCCTCAAGCGTCAAAAACACAGGGCAGGGCACGGTCTGGCCGCCGAGTGACAGACAATTGCCGTCGGAATGGGCGCTGTGTGAATGGAAGTCACCGCGATACCATCCGGCCTTGTCGTTCAGCGGCTTGTCGGTGAAAGCCGAAACTGTCGCCTTGTCATCGACATGGCCAAAGGTAATCTCGGCCTGGTAGTCTGAGGTGGCATCTGGCCGCATGTTGGGTACGCCCATGACCAGGTTCCAGGTGCCGGCGATAATCGGGCCGGGTAGATAGGAGGGGGTGGCGTCAGTGGCCGACAGGGTGAATTCTGACTTGTTGCCGCCGCTCCAGCCGCGGAAACCGTTGGGGTCATTGAGGCCCAGATCGATAGTGCTTTTCTGTTCACGGCCGGTGTATCGGAACTTGACGCTAAGGCGGGTGACGCCGTCGGGGACCGTGAACGGTAGGTCGATATAGGTCTGATGCGCAGTACCATTCAGGCGGCCTTTTAAAACGACATCGGGGGTCGCAAGGGCCGCCTTCGCGGATGTTAAGGCGCACACGGCGACGAGGGCGGTGAGGCCGAGGATTTTCAGGGACATATGGCTCTCCAATTAAAGTCTAAAGGACAGGGTCGCGCGAAAGCTGCGGCCGAATATCGGCCGGGCGGCGAAATAGGTCGCATTGGCGTCACCGCTGACGATCTGGCCGGCGCGTGGATTGCCTTCTGTCAGGCCGAGGGTCTGACCGAGATTGTCGCCGGTAAGGATGAAGGTCAGGCGCGGCGCGAGATCATAGCGCAAGGCAACGCCGAGTGTGGCATAGGCGGGCAGGCGTGCGGTGTTAGCCGCATCGGCGAAACGATCACCATAATATTCAATCGGGATCTCGATGCGGCCACGTCCCTTGGCAAAGCCATAACCGGGCGTCAGGCGCACCATAATCTCTGGGACACGCAGCAGGCGGTTGCCGCTAAAGTCGCGGATTATCGCCGCGCCATTGACCAGTTCGGTATAGCGCAGGTTTTCGAAGCGCGGCTTTTGCCAGGTCGCGCTGAGGGCCAGATCCGGTCCCGTGCGGTCTCGGTGCGCGCGCCAAAGCGCCTCGACCTCAAGGCCAACAGTCAGAGTATCGCCATAGGCGGCGCGTTGCGAATAAGCGTTGGTCTTGGCATCAAAGACATTATCGGTGACACGATAAGCGGAAAAGGCGGTCGAGAAGGCGACAATTTGCAGATAGCTACTCGGGGTCGCATGCTTGAAGCCGAACTCGGACAAGGTCACGGGCTCGCTGTGGATATCACCGGCGGGCGGTGAGGTCAGGTCGGTCAGGTTGGGCAGGTACTGGGTGCGTGTGACGCGGCCATAGATCTGGGTTTGGTCATCTATGGGTCGGGTCAGGCCAAGCGATAGTGTATGGCCGTCGAACTCACGGGCCATAAGACTGAATTGCCCGGTGCCGCCAAGAACCGCATCGTCACCGATATGCAGGGTATCCGGTCCCTGAAAGGCCTGGCTTTGTTCGACATTGGCGGCTAGTCTCAGTTGTTCCAGCCGGATGCCGATGTCGGCGCGCCATGTGCCGAAGGTCCATTCGTCGGTGCCATATACCGCGATCGATCGCTCAGTGCCGGAATAGGTGTCAAACTGGGCGCCGTAGCGGGTAAAGCCATCCTGGGTGATGGCGCCCAAGGCATTTCCGGCGGCGTCATAGGCCACGATGTCGAGGCGCCGCGCTTGATTGCGCGCTTCCAGTAAAGTGGTGGCGGTCAGGCGCTTCATCGACATGTTGACTTGGGCCACATAAAGACCGGCTGTGAAATGATGCCCGCCGGCTTGACCCTCCAGCTTTGTTTCACTGATCAGTTCGCTGAGCGGGATACGCACCGAGGACAGGGTAGCGTCAATGGCCAGTCCGCTTCCGGCGAAACGCCTACCGTCGGCATAGCTCAGGCCGAGCTGTGTGGCCTGCGGGTAGATGGCCTGCGCCGCCTGTAGGTAGGTCTTCAGTTTTTCGCTGGCCGTATTGGGATAGCCAGGGAAGAGGCCGTTGCGCCAGGTCGATGAGCGGCGCCAGCGCAGGCTTTCATTAAAGGTCAGGGCATCGCTCAGTTCATAACGTAGCTTGACCGTATATTGATCCAGCCTGACCTCGGTGCCGCGACTAAGATCGAACGGGTAGGGCTGCCCTTTTGCATCAAGCATTTTCGCCGCAGCGGTATCCGGACCGGCCAGCGTGCCGTAGAGCGCATTAAAGCCGGGCACGGGTTTGATCTGACCATCGGCCGTCACTTGCAGCGGCACGGGCAGGTAGAAGGCAACGCGGTCGTCGAGATGTTTGTAATCCAGGGAGAGTTTCAGGTGCTCCCATTGCCGTTGAGCCGTCATCCGCCATTGTCCGCCTTTGTCGGCGGTATAGCCCGTCGGCCGCAGGCCGTCGTCGGCCCGATAAAAGCCGCCTGTGGCGACGCGCCATTCCCCCACAGGCCCGCCGGTCCACAGATCGACGCGGTGGTAATTGCCGTCACCGGCTTGCAGGCGCAGACGCATTTCCGGCTGCATCGGCGCCTCGCGCGGAATGAGATTGATCAGGCCGCCCAAAGCATTTGAGGCGAAGACAGAGGCCGGGCCGCCGCGCACGACCTCGACCGCCCGGAGGGTGTCGTCGATCCGAAACGACTGGTCGGCATTGAGATAGCCAAGCCCCGGGTCATGCTGGACCGGCAGACCGTCCTCCTGGACGGCAAGAGATGAAAAGCCATCACGGGGAATGCCGCGGGCGCGGATATTGTTAGAGGCCTCGCCACCCGAGGATTCCACCCACAAGCCGGGCACGGCCTTCAGCAGATCGGCGGCGCTCAAGGCGCCTGACATCTGGATCGTGTTGGCCGTGAGGCGTGTGACGGCATAGCTGGACTCAAGTGGTGTACGCGACAGCGGACTCATGCGGGCTGTGACGATGACCTCTTGGGGCGCCTCGTCGGTTTGGCTAGGGGCGGGTTGAGCGGGTGATTGCTGTGAAACGGTCTTGGCCCGGCGTCGGATCACGTAGGTATCGCCGGACTGAACGACTTCATAATCCTTGCCCGCGGCGCGCTGGAGGGCCACGTTAATGGCCATTGCGCCTGAAACCGGGTGGCTGTTACGCCCTCTGACCTCGGCGCCGACAAAGATGATCTGGATGCCGGCCTGATCGGCAAGCTGCGCGAGGGCGGCCGCCAATGGACGGGCAGGCACGTTGAACGGCTGGATCGCTTCGGCATGGACCGTCTGTACCGGCAAGGTCGCAGCGGCAAACAGCAGATACAGGACCAGGGATATCGTCCCCGGTCCACCTTTTAGTCTGTTCCGCCTGAACCCACTTTGCGCCACTTAAGTCCGCCCGTGCCGTGTTCGTAACAACACTCTAAGCCCTCAGTAACGCGGTCTGATGACGGGGCCGCCAGTTGTCACAAACTCTTCACGCTACACAGGGTACAGGCTGTCAAAACTTGAAGGCGGCGTGACCTTTTTGCGAAATTTCTATGACATCGTCGTGGGTTTGGACCTGTACGGGGTAGGCAAGACCGAGCGCCTTGGCAAAGCTGTCTGACGCGCCAACGCGGTAGATGCCGCTGACCGGCATGTCGGCAATGCCGGGCGTGGCGATGACCAGGCGCGTGCGGGTATAGCGGTTCATGTCGGCGACCGCGTCACGCAAGGGGGTTTCATTGAAATAGACACGTCCGCGCCGCCAGTTGCTGACCCGGTCGATATCGGCCACGCTGCGTTGGCGCACCAGGCCGCGCTCATCGAGTGTCACAGCCTGGTTAGCGGTGAGTATGGCGGCACCGGCCGGGTTGGTTGCGGCATGAGCACCGGCCAGGACGCGGCCTTCTTCGACATCGACCCTTACGGAACTTGCCTCGCGCCTGACGTTGAAATGCGTGCCGGTGACGCGGACTTCACTCGCGCCGCTGACGACGACGAAAGGGGCACCGCCCAGCTTGGCGACGTCGAAATAGGCCTCGCCGCGTTCCAGCGTTACGCGCCGCTGCCCGCCATCTATGCGGACCGACATCCGGCTGTCCGTGTTCAGTGTGACCTGGCTACCATCAGCCAGGGACACCAGGCGCTGTTCGCCCACGCGAGTGACATAGGTTTGGGGTGACAAGACGAGGGCCAATGCGACCGCAGCGATCGTCGCGCAGGCGGCCACGCCCGCACCCAGGGTTTTTATGCCCTCGGTGCGCTGCCAGAAGGGCGCGCGATAAGGGGTGCGCAACTCAGCCATGATGTCCGCGTCGGCGCGCAGCATCTCGAGCGCTTCCCACGTCTCGGCGATCGCCGCTTCGTCTTCGTTGGCCGAAGCTGTCATATCTTTAGACGAGATAAGGCGTAGCGCGGCGGCGTTCAGACGCTTTTGCGTGTCCTTGTCCCTCATGTTCTTTTCGGCCATCCGGCCTCCTCCAGGGTAATGCGGCACGCGACGAGGGCGCGGCTAAGGTGACGTTCGACAGTGCGCAGGGGCACGCCCAGTTCCTGGGCGACCTCCGGCAGGCTCATGCCGTCGAGGCGATGCAATAGAAGGACTCGGCGTTGCACCTGAGGAAGTTTGTCGAGCGCCTGCCGGACTCGGTTCAGGTTTTGCCGCCAGTGCAAGGTGTCAAAAGCCGAAGGGGCTTCGGCGGCGACATGGTCTTCCAGTTCAATATGCGAATCGTGATGGCGCACACGGCGCCGGCGGAAGTGGTCGCGGACAATGGAATCGGCAGTCTTGAAGATGTAGGCGGCCGAAAGCTGCGCGGTTGGATCGGCGCTGAGGATGCGGGTCAGGCGGCCATAGACGTCTTGTCGGGCATCGGCGATATCGTCCTGCGCCAGCCGGCGGGCCAGATATCGCCAGAGCCGTCTGTCATAGGCCTCGATCACCGCCGCCAGAGCCCGCGTGGTCGCAGCATTGGCGCGCCCCTCGGCGAGACGGCCAGGCAGGTGAATAACGTTTTCCGGTTCCGGCATTCGGGCAGACTTCAACTCTGAACACAATTTTTATGGCGCTAATGGATAAACGCAGTCCGGCCCAGACCCCGCCACGTGAATTTTTTACGACGCTGGCGCGGTTCCCATCGGCTATTTCACCGGGAGCGATGCGCAATTGACGCCGTCGTTTCTGATTTATTTCGATCAGATGTTATTGTTCGCGTTATGAGGTCACGCAAAGGTGAGA
This sequence comes from Asticcacaulis sp. AC466, assembly GCF_000495815.1. Classification (GTDB taxonomy): domain Bacteria; phylum Pseudomonadota; class Alphaproteobacteria; order Caulobacterales; family Caulobacteraceae; genus Asticcacaulis. The sequence goes on from NZ_AWGE01000005.1 coordinate 314,276, forward strand.
GTAAAGACAAAAATGACACCGGTTGACATCCTTATATAATAGGGATTACCCATCAGCTCAGACTTGAAAAAAAGCCGGGCCACCGGCAGGCAAGGGATGGGAACGCTATGACATCGAAACAGCGCGCGCGGGCGTTTCAGCACCGGACAGGACGGATTGTACTTTGCCTTTTCGGTTTGGCTTGGGCGGGGCAGGGGGATGCCGCGGGAACGGGAGCAGACACCAGTGGCCTGTTATTCCATCTGTCTGCCGACAAAAGCCTGATCGCCGATTTTGCCCGTGGCGACGGCGTGCCGAACTTTGCCGACAAGGTGGCGATCGTGCCGACCGGCCTGTCCGGCGGCGCGCTCCAAACCAATGATGACAATGTCCTCAGTTGGAAGGCGCCGGGGAATATCTACGCCCAGCGAGGTACGGTGTCCTTTTTCTGGCGCTCACGCACCCCCGTGGGCCGCGCGCCCTTTGTCCTCTATCGCGTCGGTTATGCCGACCATACCAGTTGGGACATGGTCTGGTTGCGTATCGACTGGAACGGTCATGGCTATGATGCGTTCGTGACCGACAACAATCTGGCGCGTATTCGTGTGTCGTTCAAGCTCGACCAGTTGCCCGCGCCAGATGCCTGGACGCATCTGGCCTTCACATGGGATGAAAACACCGGCGTAAAACTGTATGTCAACGGCAAGGCCGTGGCGGCCAAATCTCAGGTGGCCGTACTCGACAGCGGCCTCGACCAATTTGGCATGGCGGCGCGCGCGGTGTCGCCGCACCAGGTCATGAGCCGCTATAACTTCATGCGCGGCAGCGACTATGATGAACTGCGCATCTACGATCACGGGCTAGACGACCAGCAAATCGCAGCGCTGGCGCGCAATGAGGCGCCTGAGGTTCCGGCCCAGCCCGCGACCAATCTGAGCGACGCGGCGGCCCGGGCGGAATGGAACCTGCGGTACGGCTGGAATAGGCCAGGTGATACGCCGGTTGCCCTGAGCGCGCCGGTGACAACCATCCGCAAGGTCGAATTTGCCGACACGAAGGACATAAAGGCCTTTATGTATAAGGCGACCGACGGCATCAGCGAAACGACATGGCCCGGCGTTTACAACCGGTCGCGTCTGCCGGGCCGCAATGATTATTTTACATTGCCGGACTGGAACACCTATGTCGAGGGAGGCAAGACGCTGACGCTCACCCTGCCGAACGAGCCCTGGAACCACCTTGAGATTCAGGGGGCCGCCTATGGCAGCCTGACCTATGCTACCGACGCGGACGGTAAGCCCCGCCAGATTGCAACGCGGGCGAAGGATCAAGAGAGGACTTTCAACCAGTTCGCCGAGCCGATGACGGGTGGCGTCCTGCGCTTTACCAACATCGCCCAGGAAACGCCGATTCAGGAGATCGCCGCCTATAATGTCACACCGGGTGCGGTGCCAAAGGGTACGGTCACCCAAACCTATACCGTGCGAAGCAATGCTTTGGCTGATTCTCCCAATTTGACGGAGCTGAACGCCTTTATAGCGGGCCGTTACGCGCCGGACGCGCGAACGACGGTGGTCGCTCTGCCGGATGCGGCCCCTTCAAGGCCCGCGCCAGCGGCCGAAGGCCACCGGCTTCCACTGGTGCATGTTCTCATTCCTTATGAATACGGCGCGTCTCCTGCCAACCTGATGCTGTATCGGTCGTGGGGATATGGTTGGGAGAACATGCATGACGGCTTGGACGGTATCGCCATCGATTTGCCGGCGCTGAACGTCAAGCCGGGGCCGGATGGTCTCTATCCGCTCAATATCCAAGTCAAGGACCCGATCTGGCCGGACCGCAATATGTTGGATATCACCGTCTCGGTTAAGCCAAACGAGGCGCGTACCCTGTGGCTCGACCTGCGCGACCGCATCCTGCCCAATAAAAGCCTGTACCTGACCTTTGCTGGCTTCGATCAGGACTTCGACGCCGCCGCGCTGAACGGTACGAAGATACGGCTTGTGTTCAAGGACCGGAAGGCGGCGTTGACCGAACACATTGCCGATCGCTTCAACCAGGTGAAGGACAACTGGGGCTTCCTCGTCGAGGAACATACGGCCAGCAAGCGTGAACGGCTTTATGAACGGGTGGTTGCCGACGCGACTGACCTATTGCGCGTTGACCCAGATAATCTGTTGGCGCGGGAATATTGGGCCGATATCACCTTCGGCAGCCAGGGCACCTTGCCCTTCACCCAACCGACGCCACCGGCGGGTGTACCTTTGTGGGCCTTCCGGCAACTGGAAGACTTGAAGGGCGTGCGCCATTTCGTCAACTGGTGGATCGATAACCGCCAGTCAGATTACGGCGATTTCGGTGGCGGATTGTCCGACGATTCCGACCTGGTCGGACAATGGCCTGGCCTTGCGCTCATGGGCGTTGATAGGGAGAAAATCCGCGTCTCCCAGATGCGCGTGGCCGAGGCTATATACCGTAACGGTATGATGACAAACGGACTGTCGACCATCATGACGGACGAATTGCACGTCTACGAAGAAGGCATCAACACCAATAGCGGCGCCATGTACCTGAACTATGGCAACCCCAAGGTAGTCGAACGCCTGATGACCACGGTTGCTGCCTATGACCGTATCATTTCAGTCAACGGCGCCGGGCATCGCCACTTCAACACCAATTGGTACAGCGGAACGGATAGTTACCGCGAAGGGCCGTGGGAGTGGGGCAAATACTATTCGTATCTGGTGCTTCATCCCGGCATATTGATGGGCGAATTCAACGGTGATCCAACCAGCAAGACCGTTGTGACTGGCTTAGCCGACGGCATATTGGCCCATGGCAAACCGGACGCCAAGGGCATCATGACGTTTCCGGATGAAATCAATTGGCGGACGGATGCTACGCGCGGTGACTTGCCGGCGGGGTCTGCGCCGATGCAGATATTCTGGACCGCCTATCGCTGGAGCGGCGACAAGGCGTATCTCGCACCGATCATGTCATCCGTCGAAAAAGCCAATAAATCCGATTCCTTCACTGTTGGCGGCGCGCGGATCGTGGCTGAGGCTGACAACATACGACCGATCGCCAGCCTGAACGAAGACCTGGTCAATGTGCTCCACATGCAGGATAGCTGGGGCGCGGCCGCGGTGCGCAAGGCAAAGGCCGGCGGCGGCAACCTGGAAAAATTCGTTGCCTGGGAAATGACAGGTGACAAGACTTACCTGGAAGACCTGTACGCTGCTGAACTGAAAAAGCAGGGGACCACCCTGTATACGCAGACCGAGGGGCATTGGTGGACAGACCGCGTCGAGGCAGACAGCCAGTATCTGCAACGCTCGCGGCTGGGCGGCGTCGCTACGGTGCGCGGCAACATATACCCTGGCAATACGGTAAGCTGGGCCTTCGCGGACCCGGAGGACGCGGTGAAGGTGGCCATTCTGATGCCCAATGCAGCGCGCGATCATTTCAAGGTCATCGCCTACAATACCAGTGACCGCCCGGTCCGGGCCACTTTGACGGGATGGAATGTCGCCGCCGGCCAGTGGCAGGTGACGTCAGGCTCAGGCGATGCCAGCGACAACTTGACCGGCATAACGGACACGGCGACGATCGCGTTCGAAAAAACCGTGGGCGTGGATGTGTCGTTCCGGCCTGGCCAGACCACGGTATATGAGTTCAAGCTCATGACACCCACGGACGCGGTGGAAGGCCGGCCCGATCTCGGCATAGGCGTGGACGATATAGACGTGAAGCGCGGACGCATCAGTGTTACGGTTCATAGTCTCGGCATTCAGGCGGCGCCGGCCGGCTGGGTCGAAGTAATCGATGCGGAAGGGCGCGTGCTGGCGCAGGCGAAGACGCCGCCCCTGCCGGGGTGTGCGGACCTCAAGCCTCACACCGCTAAGGTCGAACTCAAGTTGGGGGGGCGTCCATCCCTGTCGGGCCTAAGCGTTCGGGTGCGGCTGGCCGAAGGCAAGGAGATCACGCAACTGAACAACGTCGTCGCCCTGCATTGATCCGGTGTTCAAAAGGTTTGACGCAGGGCAGGCCTTAAATGACCGCCGGTCAGCAAGTCTAGACGTTCAGGTTTTTTCTGAACCGGCGGCTGCCCCGAATCTGGTGACCGGTCTTGAGCGTCACGGTGAAGTCACCCGATGGTGCCAGGGCGACATCACTCAGAAACAGGCGGTTGATCGTATGGGACCTGTGGATGCGTGTAAAAGTGCCGGCGGGCAATCGCGACTGAAAGGCACCGAGACTGTCGCGAACGAGCCAGGGCGTTTCGCGGCCGCTGACGAACAGTTCGATATAATTGCCAGCGGCGGAAATCCATAGAATCTGGTTTTGCGCGACGTAGTGCACACGGTTGTCAATCTTGATGCTGATATGTCCGGTCGGGTCTGATGGCGTGTCCTTTCGGTTGGCGGCGATCAAGCGATCGGAAATCCAGACCATACCGACAATCACGGCATAGGTCAGGACATCCTTACGCGCCTCGTAGATGAGTTGCAGCGGCAGGTTGCCGGTCGAAAAATCGTAAGCCGTTCCGCCGGCCGAGTAGATCAATTTGCGAAGCGCTACCATGATCCCGACGTGCAGCAGGCAGAAAACGCAGGCTGCCAAAACGTGCAGGGCTACCAGCCGGTTCCATGGCAAGGCGCTCCGTGCGCTGCGCCGATAGAACCGGAAGATCAGAGGGCAGAGGACAACAATAGCGGCGGCGCTGCTGATCCCGTTCACGGCCGGCCACAGTGATACATCCCCAGTTCTCAACAGGCCGTCGATCCATTCCGAGGTGATACTGGTCGCGACGACAACCGATGTCACAGCGCCAACCATGATCAATAATGGTGTCAGACGCAGCCCGTGAGTATCCGCCAGCCACCCGCCGGACAGTCTCGATGCCATCTTCATAACCGTTCGTCCCTTGTCTGCAACCGTCTGCGTCATCGCAATTAACGAGACCGCGGCGCCTGTGTTTATCCGTCTTTTTAAGCATGCTGTCGGTCGGCGCCGCAAGGGTCAACCGCTGTCGACGTACCTGCTGTCTCTCCTTCGAAGGTCATAAGCCGTATATGTCACTTGCTTTGCTAACCTTGCTCTATGAATGGCGGCGCTACGTCACCGCCATTGTTGCCCTGGCTGTTTCCGGTCTGCTTGTCTTGTCGATGGTCGGCATGTTTGTCGGCATGGGAAAATCCAATACCGCGACAGTGGACCATTCGCCGGCTGAGGTCATGATCCTGTCGCCGCAATCTGAAAGCCTTTATAATAATGGGTTCAGTCAGCCCCGCCGGCTCATACCGATGGTGTATAACCACCCCCAGGTGCTCGAAGCGCAATCCTTTGATACGGGCTGGGCGTCCTGGGCCAACTTCCCCAAGGCGGGGCAACACTCGAAAAGCGAAGGCGTCCTGATTGCGATAGTGGACCTCGTCGAAGGATCCGTAACCTTGCCGACGGACTTCAGCGCCGAGGCGGTCGACGCGTTGAAGGCGCCCTATTCTGTTCTGGTAGACAAATCCGCCCTTGCCCGCCTGGGCGTCAAGAAAGGGGACGCAGCGAAGATTAACGGACGGCGTGTTCAGGTCAGCGAAATTATCGAAGGCTATCCAGCCCTGTTCAACTGCACGATATACATGTCACGGCGCACGGCTGAACTGCTCCAGGTCTTCCGTGAAGGTAATCGTGTCGGCGCCATTATGGTCAAGATCAGGGATCCGCAACTTGCCCGACAGGTGGCGGCGGAAATCAATGCCATGGGGGGCGGACAATACCGCGCGTGGACACGTGAAACACTATCGGAGCGCAGTCAGATTGCCCTGCTCAAGGAAGGGGGCATTTCCATAATTCTGGGCTTCAGCGTCGTTGTTTCGACCTTCATAGGCGTGGTGATTACCTGGCAAATTCTCCAGGGCGCTATTACGGCGAGTATCAAGGAATTTGCCGGCCTGCGCGCGCTGGGCGTACCGATGTCGAGTCTACGTCTTATCGTGATGGAGTTGAGCCTGTGGGTCGGCATTCTGGGGTTGGGGCTGGCGGGTGTGTTTACGGGATTGGTCTGGTGTTTGGCCGGATGGATTAATGTCCCCATGTCCTTTCCGTCCTATGTCACGCTTCCGGTCGGCGTGGGGCTGCTGCTGATCGCGGCCGTGTCCGGCTTTTTCTCCCTGGGCGTGCTTAATAAGGCGCAACCGGCGGATCTGCTCCGGTAGACATCTCGTCCCGGCTAGGCGGCTTGTCGTGTGTGAAAAAAGTCCCAACGGAGGCTAATCCATTTTCACTAATGAAGACAAAAAGAGTGTAGATTTATAGAACAGTCTTTACCTTGCGCGCCTGCATCCGCTACAAACCGCCCTTGTCTTCTTAGGATCAGATCGTGTCCCTGATACAATTAAGCGATGTGGCCAAGCGGTTTGCCTTGAAGGGCCGTAGCCAGGATGCCTTGGCAGGTGTCAGCCTCGGCATTGCGCGCGGTGAAATTTTCGGCGTTATCGGCCCGTCAGGCTCTGGCAAATCGACCCTTATCCGGCTAATCAACCGTCTGGAGACGCCGACACGCGGCACCGTCGAAATCGATGGCGCAGATATTGGCAAGCTGACCCAGGCGCAACTGTCGGTATTGCGTCACAAGCTCGGAATGATCTTTCAGTCGTTTGGTCTGCTGTCTTCGAAGACCGCGCGGCAGAACGTCTTGTTCGCCCTGCAACTGGCCAAAAAGACCATCACCGCCGACGATCAGCGCCGGGTCGACGACCTGCTGGCGCGGGTCGGGCTCAGCGAACATGCCGATAAATATCCGGCCCAGTTGTCGGGCGGCCAGAAACAGCGCGTCGCCATCGCCCGCGCATTGGCCAATGCGCCCGATATCCTGCTGTGCGACGAAGCCACCAGCGCACTCGATCCCGAATCGACGCAGGGTGTGTTGACCTTACTGGCGGAATTGAATCGCGATCTGGGCCTGACGATCGTTGTTGTTACGCACGAAATGGATGTGGTGCGGCAAATCTGTGATCGTGTCGCGGTTTTGGACGCCGGCCGGATCGCCGAGGTCGGATCGGTAGCACAGGTCCTGTTCGATCCGCAAAGCGAGGCCGCCAAGGCCCTGGGGCGCCATCTATTGCCACATGCGCCGGTCGTGGCCGGTGCCACAGAGACGCGTCTGCGTCTAACCTATTTCGGCGAGGTGGTGACCGGCGATGCCCTTAGCGCGGCCACGCAGGGCGTCAATGTCCGCTTCAGCATCCTGGCGGGGCAGGTGTCCGAACTCAAGACCGGGCCCTACGGCCACCTGATCGTCGATATTTCGGGACCGGACCGCGAGCGGGTGATTGAGCGGCTTACTGCCAGTGGCGTTCGCGTGGAGGCGCTGTCATGACCGAATTGAGTCAGTTTTTCAGTCATATAGACGGCACGGAAGTCGCCCTCGCCAGTTGGCAAACCGTGGCTATGCTGGTCGGTGCGCTGATATTTAGTGTCATACTCGGGCTGCCGGTGGGTATCTGGTTGTCCGTGACGTCGCCCACCGGTCTGGCGCCGAACAAGGTCAGCTACGGGCTGCTTAGCCTGATCGTCAATGTGATGCGCTCGATCCCGTTCGTTATCCTCTTCATCCTCCTCATTCCTGTGACCCTGGCCCTGGTCGGCACCTCACTGGGTGTCAAGGGCGCGATCCCGCCGCTGGTCCTGGGGGCCGCGCCGTTTTTCGCGCGCCTCGTTGAAACCGCCCTGCGCGAGGTCGAGCACGGCGTAGTCGAAGCGACGCAGGCCTTGGGCGCTAGCAAACGCCAGATTATCCTCCACACCCTCCTGCCGGAAGCCATGCCGGGCCTGATCGCTGCGGTGACCATGACCGCCATCGCACTGGTCTCATATACCGCCATGGCCGGCGTTGTCGGCGCCGGCGGACTAGGCGACCTGGCCGTGCGCTACGGCTATCAACGCTTCCAGACCGATGTCATGGTGGTCACGGTTGCGCTCATTGTCTTGCTGGTGCAGGGCCTGCAAATGCTTGGCGACGCGCTGGTTTCGCGTTTTCACAAAAGATAGGAATACGGTCATGATCTCTCGTCGTTTGTTCGTCCTGTCGGCGCTGGCCGTCACCGCCTGCGCCAAACCGGCCGCGAAGGCCAATGTGCTGACGGTAGCGGCGACCGCCGTGCCGCACGCCGAAATCCTGAAGGCGGTCGTGCCGGACCTCGCGGCCAAGGGCATCGATCTACAGATAAAGGTGTTCAACGACTATGTTCAGCCCAACCTACAGGTCGACCAGAAGCTGATCGACGCCAATTACTTCCAGACCTTGCCCTACCTTAACGCCTTCAACGCCGAACATGGCACACATCTCGTGCCCGTCGTCGGTGTGCATGTCGAGCCGTTCGGCGCCTATTCGCGCAAGGTGAAATCGATCGCCGATCTGAAACCCGGCGCCGTGATCGCCTTGCCCAATGATCCGACCAACACCGGTCGCGCGCTGATCCTTTTGCACAAAAACGGCCTGATCACCCTGAAGGACCCCGCCAATATCGCGGCCACGCCGAAGGATATCGTCGGCAATCCGAAAGGCTTCGTGTTCAAGGAACTGGAGTCGCCCTCCTTGCCACGTGTCTTGGGCGAGGTTGACCTGGCGCTGATCAATACCAATTACGCGCTGGATGCGAAGCTCGATCCGCAGAAGGACGCTTTGATTATCGAAGGGGCCGATAGTCCCTATCTCAACTATCTGGTTGCCCGGCCCGACAATAAGGACGACGTCCGCGTTAGGGCCCTGGCTGATGCGCTCACGTCGCAGAAGGTCCGCGATTTTATAGCGGCCACCTACCATGGCGCCGTCATCGCTGCCAAACCGGTTTAACCCAAGGCCTTACAGACTAACCTGCCTGCGGCAGTCGGACGCATAACGTGCCGACCGGTTAAGCATGTCGATTCATGCGCCTTTAAATTATTCGCGTAATAGTGTTATCCAATCGATTGTCTCAATCGATGAATATTCGGTATTGTCGCGTAACATGTGTACCTGTGCATCATCGGGCCGCTTCTTACGTCGAGAAAGTAAGGTGCGATATGTGGACCCAAAAACTGGACCTGACGACCGACGCCAGCCACCTTCTTGTAGATAGGCAGTTAAGCCGGTCACCTGACCTGGTGCTGATATTCGGCCAGACAGACAATTTGAGTGCTCAAGCAGCGTCTCGGACTCTCAAAATGGCATATCCGAACGCCCACATCATGGGATGCAGCACGGGCACAACCATTGTCGGTAACCAGTTGTGTGACGATGGGATGGTCGCTATGGCCGTGGGATTCGATCATACGCGTCTGCGTTCGACCAGCGTGCGCCTTGACGACGCCGAAGACTGTAAGGCCGCAGGACGAGAGCTCGGCAAAATACTGGCTGATGGCGACCTGCGCGCTATCTTTCTCCTGAGTAACGGTTTGAATATCAATGGCAGCGCGGTCGTTCACGGTCTAACCGAAGTCGTCGGGCCACGGGTGCGTATCAGCGGTGGTTTGGCCGGGGACGGCGCACGGTTTGCTCAAACCCTGGTGCTGGATGACGGCGTCCCCAGCGGGGGGGCGGTGACGGCCCTGGGATTTTACGGCGGCGCGCTTCGTCTTGGCTACGGTACCGCTGGTGGCTGGGACGTGTTTGGGCCGAGGCGGCAAATAACCCGATCCGAAGGCACCGTTTTATACGAACTAGACGGCAAGCCCGCCCTGGATCTCTATGAAACCTACCTTGGCGACGAAGCCGCAGACCTGCCGGCGTCGGGCCTGTTCTACCCACTGGAAATCAGCGATCCGGCGCGTCCGGATGAAAAGCTGGTACGTACGACACTGGCTGTTGACCGCGAGGCCAGAAGCCTGACCTTCGCCGGCGATATTCCGCAAGGGTGGAACGCGCGGCTCATGCAGGGTGAGCTTAGCCATCTGGTGGCCGGTGCTGAAGACGCCGCCGCCCAGGCGCTTTGTGACCTGCAAAGCGGCGACGATAGCATTCATCCGTCGTTAAGCGTGTTGATCTCCTGCGTCGGGCGACGGCTGCTTATGGGACAACGGACCGGTGACGAGGTGCGGGCCGTAGCCCGTTTGCTCGGCAAGCAAGACAGCCAGATCGGCTTCTATTCTTACGGCGAAATCGCGCCCTATCCCAATTCCATTGTGAGCGGACTGCACAATCAAACCATGACCCTGACCTTGCTGGCGGAGGTGGCGTAATGGACAAGCCTCTGCACAGTCTCCTTGGCCAACAACTCGCTGATGCCAGCGAGTCTGGCAGTCTAAACCTGGAACAGTTTCTTCAGTCCATAAATGATGCCTACGCCGAAACGGATCGCCAGCGCGTTCGGACAAGCCGAGCCAACCGCCTGATGGCCGAAGAAATCGAACTTCAGACAGATAGCTTGCGCGCGGCTCTGCTCAAGTCGGATGTCCACAAGATCCGGTTTGAAGCCGCCCTCGATGCCATGCCTCAGGCCTTGAGCCTGTTTGACCGGGATGGCTGCCTGGTGGTGTGCAACAAGATGTTCAGGCAACTCTATGCGCTACCGGCCGATTTCGAACCAGAAGGCCGCCGGCTGGGGGACATTTTGGCGCGCAGCGTGCTAAGCGGTGACGCGGGCGCAATCGACGCCGCTACGCGGCTGCAATGGCAACTGGCGATAACGGCGCATATGGCTATATCAGTCACCCTTTCGGACACGATTGAGCAGACCTGGCCGTCGGGTCAGGTGGTTCGTATTTCGCGTAGCCCCGTGGATGACGGTGGATTTATTGATTTAACGGCCGATATCACCGAAAGCCATTCAGCCTCGGCCCGCATCGCGCATATGGCCCACTACGACGCCTTGACCGACTTGCCGAACCGAACCTTGTTTCATGACCGGCTGGACGCCGCCGTTGATAGATATGCGCGGAACCGCAATAGGCGATTTGCTCTGCTATGCATGGATCTGGACCGATTCAAGGCGGTGAATGATACGCTTGGCCACCCGGTCGGTGACGCCCTGTTGATCCAGGTCGCCGGACGTCTGCGCTCGCTCCTGCGCGTTGATGATCTGGTCTCTCGACTGGGCGGTGATGAGTTCAGCTTGCTGGTGACCAATGTCAAGCGCTCAGGCGACGTCCACAGGCTCGCCGATCGCATCATCAGCCGCTTAAGTGCGCCTTATCACATTAATGGGCACCAGGTTGTGATCGGCGTTAGCATCGGCATCGAATTTAGCGACGACGCCAGGCTTTCGTCGGACGATTACCTGCGTAATGCCGACCTGGCGCTAAGCCAGGCCAAGACGGAGGGGCGGGGCTGCGCTTGCGTCTTCAAAGATCATATGCACGAAACCCTGGACCGGCGCCGTCAATTGGAGCTCGAATTGCGTAATGCGCTCAAGCGCAATGAATTCGTTGTCTGGTATCAGCCGCAGTTGTGCGTAAAAAAAGGGATTATCAGCGGCTTTGAAGCCCTGGTTCGCTGGCAGTCACCCCGACGGGGTCTGGTGTCTCCGCTGGAATTCATCAGCCTGAGCGAGGAAACGGGCCTAATCGATGAATTGGGCGCGTGGGTCCTGCGCCGCGCCTGCGCCGACGCCGCGACGATGCCGGAACATCTCTCCATCGCAGTAAACCTGTCGCCGGTGCAGTTCCGGTCCCGCGGCATTATCGACACCGTAAAATCAATCCTGAGGGAGACCGGCTTGGCGCCGCATCGCCTCGAACTGGAAATTACCGAAGGCATCATGATTGCCGATCCCCAGGAAGCCTTGCAAATCCTACGCGCGCTGAAGGCGCTAGGGGTTAAGATTTCCCTCGACGATTTTGGTACCGGCTATTCCAGCCTGAACTACATTCGCACCTTCCCGTTTGATAAGATCAAGATCGATCAATCCTTCGTCCGCGATCTGGGGCATTCTGATGACAGCCTGGCGATCATAAGGGCTGTGTCGGGTATCTGCACCAGTCTGGGTATATGTTCCGTCGCCGAAGGGGTTGAAACCGACGATCAATATCAGATTTTGAAGACGGAAAAATGTGACAGCCTTCAAGGCTATCTGTTCGGGCGTCCCGCGCCGTTCGAGTCGGCGAAGACGTTTTACGACGTGGCGCTTCAAAACTACGGATAGAGGCATGGCTTAACTACCGCCCACAATCGTCGCATTCCATTACGAGTCCGTTCCATGGACGGTGTCTATCCGGCAAGTGGCCAGCACAGGATGGACGATGCCCCGGATGGATATTTCATTGGCGCCGAAGACGCGAACACGTCCGACGGTGAAACAGATACGCGGCCTTGCGGCGGCCTGCCTGGCGTTTGCCGGCAGCCTGATGCTGGGTTTCAACCCGTCGCACGCCGCCGACGGACAGATCGATCTCAGCGCCTATAAGGGCAAGGTCGTCTATCTTGATTTCTGGGCCTCCTGGTGCGGCCCGTGCAAGAACTCGTTTCCGTACATGGAAAATCTGAAGGCTGCGCATGCCGGTGACGATCTGGTCATTATTACCGTCAATCTCGACCACTCTCGTCAAAAGGCAGATGCCTTTCTCAAGTCGCTCAACAGTGATCTGAACGTAGTTTACGACCCCAAGGGGTCGCTCGCCAGCACCTATCGCATAAAGGACATGCCCACCTCGCTGCTTATTGGGCGCGATGGTCGGGTGCGCTACGTGCACAACGGCTTCTTCCCGGCCCAGACGGCCGAATACCGCGCTCAAATTGAAAGCCTGCTTCGTGAAAAATAGATATCATTCGACGCGCCGCGCCGTCGCCGCCGGTGCCGTATTCGCCTTGTTGTGTCTGAATGGGCTGACAGGCTGCTCATCCCTTGGTGTCAAGCCGTGGGACCGTGACCTGCTCGCCACCCGGGGCATGGCCCTGAACACGCATCCCCATATCACTGCCGCGGATGATCACATCTATTTCAGCAAGGAAGGCTCGACCGGCGGCCGCGGGTTTGAAGGGGGAGGTTGCGGATGCAATTGATCAGCCCCACGCCCGCCGCGCTTACGCGCACACTTGGCCTGCTTACCGCTTCGCTGTTCGCCGCCACCGGCCTTCATGCCCAGGACGTGTCGCCAGCAGCCAGTCACAGCGCCTATGGCCCATCGCCTGATGCACGAACACCGACCAGCGACACCAGCAGCGATTTGGGCCTGACACGAGTCGATACCGCCATCTTGTTTTATCAGGAAGCCGGCGGCCGGGTTAAGGCCACCGAGCCCGTCACTTCCATTACATTTAATGGCTCTGACGGCGAAATCCTGAGCGTCAAGCTCACCGCCGACTCGCTCACGGGTGCTACGCCTAACGGTGCAGCCCCCTGGAAAGCCACCCAGACCTTCATCTCGCCCAGCAAAAGTAAGGGCGTTCAGACGACCACGACCAGCGCATCCGGACATAGCCAGACGGTGACCCTGCCCGGCACCGATATTGTCGCCAGCCAGTACACGGCCGATCCGCACGCCTTGCCGCTGGACTATGGGTTCAGGGACACACGATATGCAGTCGATCTTGGATATACCACGCCGATAGACGCTGTTACACGACTGTCCTTCGGCGGCGGACTATCGACCGAGCGGGATTTCAAATCGTTGTCGGGATCGTTCGGCCTGGCGCGTGACCTGTTCGACAAGAACACGACCGTATCAGCGGCAGTCAACCTGGAATATGACACATCCAACCCCTATTTCGGTACGCCCCAGCCTCTGACGGAGATGAGCGCGCTCGAAAAAGGCCCCAACCAGTCGAAAACGGTCGTCAATGCCGTACTGGGGGTGACCCAGGTTATGAACCGCAACTGGCTGGCCCAGGTGAATTACAGCGTGGGTAGCGCCAACGGGTATCAAACCGATCCGTATCGCCTTATCTCGGTCGTCGATGGCACCACCGGCGCGCCGGTAAGATACCTATATGAAAGTCGCCCCAAGTCCCGTATTCGCCAGAGCCTATATATGGGCAACAAAATAGCTTTGGGGCCTACGGTCACGGATATTTCAGGCCGGTTGTATCATGACAGTTGGGGGATAAACTCTGTAACGGCAGAAATCGCCGAGCGGGTCGCCATTACCAGCGCTTTGTATGTCGAGCCACACCTGCGGTACTACAGCCAGTCCAAGGCGAATTTCTTCCATGACTATCTCATCGACGGTCAGACACTGCCGGATTACGCGTCTTCGGACAGCCGCCTTGGCAAGTTCACGGCAACAACCGTGGGACTTAAGGTAGGGCTGAAAGTAACGACAAACGGCGAACTCTATGTGCGTGCCGACTCCTACAATCAAACGGGCGCGGCACATCCGGCGACGGCCATCGGCGACCTGAAAACCGAAAACCTGTTTTCGGGGATAAAGGCCACCAGCGTCATCGTCGGCTACACTTTCGCCTTCCAATAGGCGGACGCGTGTCTTACACCGCTACCTTACAGCCTCAGGGCCTGCTCGCCGCAGCGGAAAATGGTTTCGTCTACCAGTTCGGCGCCATGGGGTCTCCGTGCGAAATCCGCATGGAAACCCACGATGCGAGTCTTGCGCTCAGCCTCGGCGAGATTGCCGAGGCTGAGGCTCTGCGCATAGAACATAAATATAGTCGCTATCTCAAAGACAGTTGCGTATCCCATATCAATCAAAGCGGTGGCAAAGCTGTCGCCTTGGACGCCGAAACGGTCGGTCTGATCGCTTACGCCGACCAATGCTATACCCTCAGCGCGGGACAGTTTGACATTACCTCCGGCGTTTTGCGTCGGGTCTGGCGTTTCGACGGCTCCGCCAATATTCCCTCGCCGGAAGAGGTGGACGGCTTACGTGATCGTGTGGGCTGGTCTAAGGTTGGATGGCATCCGCCTGAAATTTCACTGCCGCTCGACATGGAAATCGACCTGGGGGGGCTGGCCAAGGAATATGCCGTCGATCTGGCGGTTCAGCGGTTGCAGGCGATCAGCGATACACCTGTCCTCGTCAATTTCGGTGGCGACCTGCGTGTCAGCGGTCCTCGCGCCAAAGGGGGGCGGTGGCGCGTGGCCATCGAGTCCGTCGAAGACGACAGCGGCACGGAAGGGGTTATCGAATTGTCCGATGGCGCCATCACGACCAGCGGCGATGCCCGCCGTTACCTTTTCAAGGATGGGGTGCGTTACGGGCATATCCTCGACCCACGGACAGGATGGCCAGTTCGTGACGCGCCTCGGTCGGTGACTGTTGCCGCACCGACCTGCGTGGAAGCAGGCATTTTGTCCACGCTTGCCATGCTGCATGGGCGGGATGCGTGGTCTTTCCTGAAATCTGAAGGTGTAAAAGCATGGGTTCTGTTCTGAAAGGGGTGATTTACACCCTCGCACTAAGTCTTATGCTTCCGATGGCGGCACATGCAGCGGCAGACGGTGACGCTGTTGCGATCACGCTGGTGACAGCACATGACGGTATCGCGCCGGGCGGTGAACTGGGTCTGGGTGTGGTCCAGAGGCCTGCGCCGGGCTGGCATACCTATTGGCGCAATCCCGGCGAAACAGGCGCGCCTGCGGAAATATCCTGGCAATTGCCGGCAGGCGTGACGGTCGAACCGATTCAGTGGCCGACACCGCGCTGGCTCGAGTTCAGCGGCATGGTGACCTACGGCTACGATGAACCGTCGACGCTCATTACCCGATTGCACGCGGCCAGTACCCTTGCTCCGGGGACGCGCTTGACGATCAAGGCGCATATAGAAACGCTGGTCTGCCGCGACGTATGCGAGCCCGTCAGCCGGGATGTGTCTATCATCGTACCGGTTATGCGGACGGTAGCGAAGGATGACCGGCTGGCGGTGGCGATGGCGCAATTGCCGAAGACTCTGGCGCTTAATGTGTCGGCGGCACAGCAGAGTGGACGTACCGTTTTTGATTTTACGGCGCCCGAAGGCACCTCATCTCTGCACCCGTCCGACCGTCAAATTCGCGGCGCCTATTTCTTCAACGAATCCAGCGATGTGATTGCGCCCGCTGCGACACAGTCGATTACCGCCTTGCCCACAGGATTTAGGGTGACGGTGGCCGCGTCCGGACCCGCCGTTGCCGCTCCCGTCGTGAGTGGCGTGTTGGTGCTCGGCGATGGGCAAAGTTTTCGCATCCAGGCTTCGGCAGCGCCCGCGCCTCCGAGGTCGGCAGGTCTGTCATGGGCCGCGCTCGCCCTGGCCATAGGGCTGGCGTTCCTAGGTGGTCTCGTCTTGAACCTTATGCCATGCGTTTTCCCCATCCTGTCGATGAAGCTTCTGGCGCTGACGCGGACCGGTCACGAAACCTCCGCCGCGCGAACCGAGGCGCTTCTGTATGGCGTGGGCGTCATGCTGAGCTTTCTATCGCTGGCTGCCATGCTGGAAATCGCCCGAGAGCTGGGGCATTCGCTGGGCTGGGGGTTCCAGATGCAATCCCCGGCGGTCACGGCGACCTTAAGCCTCATCCTGCTCCTGGTCGCGCTGAATATGTCAGGCCTGTTTGAAATTGGACAAGGCCTGCAATCCGTTGCCGGCAATACGGCCGGCCGCATGACGCGCTTATCGCCATCCGCCAACGCGTTTTTGACAGGTGTATTGGCGGTCGTCGTTGCGGCCCCTTGCACCGCTCCTTTCATGGCGACGGCTGTTGGCGTGGCCCTGGCGCAGGGAGGAGGCGTGTCGCTTGCCATTTTTACCGCGCTCGGCCTGGGATTCGCCGCGCCGTTCGTTATCATGGCGCACCTGTTGACCCGTATCCCGGCCGTGACGAAATATCTGCCCAAGCCTGGACCCTGGATGAGCCGTCTGCGTCACGCCCTGGCCGTACCCATGTATGCCGCAGCGGCGTGGATGGTCTGGGTGTTCGCCCAGCAGGTCAGCCTGACCGGTGTCTGGTTGCTGGTCTTGGCGCTGACCAGCGTCGGCGCAAGCCTGATATTTTCTCGGTCGTCTCCCTGGATCAAGGGGGCGGGGATGGGCTTGGGCGTCCTGGCGGGAATCTTCGGCGCGCTGCAAGCGCCGGCTGCCGGAACGGTGTCGGCAACGCTCGCTACCATTCCGTATGAGTCTTTTTCGGCCTCGCGCCTGACGGCCTTACGGGCGCAAGGCCGGCCGGTTCTCGTTGATCTGACGGCGGCTTGGTGTGTCACCTGCAAGGTCAACGAACGTACGGCTCTGTCCGATGGGAAGGTCGCAACGGCGCTTAAAGCGTCGAGGACTGTCTATATGGTAGGGGACTGGACGCGCCAGGATTCCGGTATCACGGCTTACCTACATACATTCGGACGTTCGGGGGTGCCGCTCTATGTCTACTATGCGCCGGGCCGCGCGCCCGTCATTTTGCCACAGGTGCTAAATGCTGAGGCCTTGGTCAAAACCCTTGCGCCAAATGCCGTTAAAGGCGACTCATGACGAAAGGTTCCGGCCGGGTAAGGCAGGCCGGACCTTTCGCCGGGGTGAAGCAGCTAAGACTTCATAGACGCTTGGGCGGCGGCCGACAGTGTCACGAGTGTGGCCGGTCCACGACCGCCTTGCGAAGCCTGGGCTGCGCCGGAACCACCGGCATGATTGTCACCATCGTGATCCGGGTCTGATACCTTGGGTACGCTTTGTACCGATGAGGGCGGCGAATAGGCGCTTATGGCGCTGATAGAAGTCATGACCTTGGCTTTCTGATAAGGAATAGCGACGCTGAATCGGGGCCGTTCGTCTGGTCCCGGCGGGATGCGTTTGGGCACAGCCCACGGAAAAATTCTGCGCGCGCATGCTTAATAATATATTTAAATATCAATATATTAGCCGGGTGCCTGCTGTCACATTAAGGTGTTGTCAAAATGGCGATTTACGACGCTGACGGGGGCACGGTGTCAGTCTCATGAGCCAATGTCATTAAGGGTATCAAGCATGGCGTCGGCGGCAGACTTGCTGCGTCATGGCGCGGCCGGGTGATGCCTGTGTCAAAACCACTTGCCACGGCCGCGTGACTACGCGTACGGTCAAACCGTGCGAACTCAAAGCTTTGCGTAGTATGTCCCGACTGAAAATGGCTGATATTGCCAGGCTGGCAGACGTATCCGTTTCGACGGTATCGCGGGCGCTTGCCGGCAGCCCAAGGGTCCCTGACGCCCTGCGCAAGAAGATCGAAGCCATAGCCGAATCGCACGGCTATGTTGTCAATCGTGCCGCCAGTAATCTCCGCCTTCAGCGGACGCAGACGATTGGTCTGGTCCTGCCGATGGGCCACGAAACGGGCCAGCAACTCACCGACCCGTTTTTGCTGGAAATCATCGGCTTCCTATCCGAAGAAGTCATAAAGCGCGATTATGATATCCACCTGACCCGGGTAAAAGCTCCGGGGGAGGGGTGGTTGAAAGCTCTCATACAGTCCCATAGGTTCGATGGTATGCTGATGCTGGGGCAAAGCGATCAGCACGCCGCAATCAATGATGTAGCCCAACGGTATCATGAGATGGTGGTGTGGGGGGAGCGACTACCAGACCAGCTTTACTGTTCCGTAGGCGTCGACAATGTGTCGGCCGGGCGCATGGCGACCGAGCATTTGATCGGTCTGGGGCGTAAGACTATCCGGTTCATGGGGCCGCCTCGCGTCCCGGAGGTCGATAGCCGTTATCGCGGCTATCTCGATGCGATGGACGCCTCGCCTCTGCGCGGCGCGACCGACCTCATCGAGGCCCGCTTTACCTATGACTCAGCCTATGAAGCCACGCGTAAACTGCTGCGTGGCCGCGTCAGGTTCGATGCCCTGTTCGCGGCCTCCGACGTCATTGCCCATGGTGCGATGACCGCCATCGCTGAAGCCGGTCTGTCCGTTCCCGCCGATATAGCGGTTGTCGGGTTCGATGACGTGGCCATGGCGCGTTCGCTGAACCCGCCGCTGACGACGATTCGTCAGGACCTGCCCTTGGCCGCCAGCCTTATGGTCGACCTGTTATTCAAGCGCATGGGCGGCGAAATGACGTCGTCGGCGCAGATTCCCGCGAGCCTGGTTGTTCGCGGCTCCAGCGGCGCGCTTTAGGCGCTGCCGCCAGCGCGATGGCGCCGAGAACGCCCGCACGATCGCCCAAGGCGGCCGGAATGACGTAGCTATCAATTGCTTCGACTGTGGTTAACGCTTCGATATAGCCGGCGAGGCTGGCATGAAGCGACGTGCGTGCTTGGGCGAGAACGGCGGGCTTGAGCCCAATGCTTCCGCCAATTATGAGGCGCTGAGGGGAAGCCACCAAGGTGACGGAATGGAACATCTGGGCCAGGTAGTCGCCAACAAGCCCCCAGACCGGGTCAGTATCCGCCAAATGTTCACCGCGTTTGCCGGTACGCTGTTCAACCGCCGGTCCGGAGGCCAGACCTTCGAGGCAGTCGGCATGAAACGGACAGCAGCCGGTAAAGGGGTCTCGTATAGGATCGCGCCGGACCAGGATATGGCCTGCTTCGGGATGGAGCAGGCCGTGTGCAGGGCGGCCATTCATGACCAGGCCCAGGCCAATGCCCGTGCCAACCGTCACATAGGCAAAGCTGTCCAGCCCCTGCGCGCCACCAAAGACGCCTTCGCCAAGGGCAGCGCCATTCACATCGGTATCGAAGGAAATAGGTAAATCGGGAAAGGCGGCAGCAATCGGGGCCAGGAGGTTGTAGTGACTGTAACCGGCTTTCGGTGTCAGGCCGAAAGAGCCGTAGCGCGAATCTGCCTTATTGACACGGATGGGGCCGAAGCTGGCTATGCCTATGCCGGCGACGGGGCCGTGCTGAGCGATCAGTGCGTGCACGCCGTCGATAACAGCAGAGAGCGTTTCATCCGGATGTCCCGTCGGCACGCGTACCGGGGCGCTCAGGTCCTCAGGGCCGGAGCCGTGCGCCAGTACGACCTTGGTGCCGCCCATCTCTATGCCGATAAATGTCTTCATGGTCTCATCATCCACACCAGACCGTAAGGGGGCAATGTCTGAACGGCGGCTTGAGTAATCAGGTCGTGACCGTGCAGGCTGGCAGGCAAAAATAGGGGCATATCGCTCATATTGGCAAGGCAGCAAAATGTGCCCTCAGGGAGGGCGCGATCGATGCATAGAATTCGGTCATCCCCAACGCTGCGGCTTTTCGCCGGTGCGCTAGACGACCAGTTCGCTATGTTGGCGACGATATGGTTGAGCTTCAAGAGATAAGTAAACATCTCGCCCGCGTCCGTATCGGACCTGTGGCGCGCTTCCGCCAATGTCCATTCCATTTGGGGGCGATGCAGCCAGCGCAGTTCCTGTGCCTTTTGCGGATCGTCGCGGAAAAGCGTATCGTTTCGCATCGCCAGTTCGTCGCCCATGTAGATCATGGGGACACCATCCAGCGCATAGGTTATACCGTAGACCAGCTTCAACCGATCCAGGCCGAAATCGTCTGTACCGACGCCACAGAGGCTGGCGGCCATGCCACATGTCGACGGCGCCTGCCCGGCGGGCGCCTGAAAGGCCAGCCCATCCGCAAAGCTGTCGCCTTCTCCCGCATAGAGATTGGACCACCGCCAAAGCCGGTCCTGATCGACCCACCCCTTCAGGGCCTGCCATATGATATCGTCATGGCATCTGACATAGTTGAGCCAGGTGCCATGAGGTGGTTTTTGTTGGGTCAGGCGCAGGGCTTCGCTCATAGCGTCGGCTTTTCCTTCCGCCAGGGCGCCCCAAAGCGCGGTCATAGGCGTATTGTCATATGCCAGATCGCATTCGCTTTGCGATTCGTCCGTCCCGAAATAGCCGAGCACTTCGTCCAGCCCTTCGATGGCTTCGGCCAGCAGGAAAACGCCGGGCGCGGCGACAGACAGATAGCTGCGGAAGGCCTTCAATATGTCATGCGCCTGCGGTAGGTTGCGGCATATGGTGCCCTTGATTTTCCACAGATAGGCCGCTGAATCGAGACGAAAGCCTTCCACGCCCGAATTGGCCAGATCCAACAGCACGTCCAGCATGGCCAAAAAGACCTTAGGGTTGGCGTAGTTCAGATCCCATTGGAAGGGGTAGAAGGTTGTCCACACAAATCCTTTTGCATCGTCATCCCAGCTAAAGCTGCCCGGCGCAGTATCGGGAAACACATCCGACAAATGCCGATTCCATTCTTGCATCTCCGCGTCTGTTTCCACCTTGATGTAAAAATCGGCATAGGCTGGGTCGCCGGCTAGCCAGGCCTTGGCCCAGGCGTGTTCGCGGGCGGTGTGGTTGCATACGACATCCAGAACAAGCGAGATGTCATTGGCGCGCAAGCTGTCAGCCAGGGCGACCAGATCGTCGAAGGTCCCCAGTCGCGGATCGACTTCATGGTAGTCGGCGACCGCGAACCCTCCGTCGCTGTCGCCTTCACGCGGTTTCAGCAGCGGCAAGGGGTGAAAAAGACCTACGCCCAAGCTATTTAGGTAGGGAATTGTGTCGATGCAGCCGGTAAGCGTGTCTGAAAAACGGTCGATGTAGCAGGAATAGCCGGGGCGGCCCGGTCGCGCGAACCATTTTGGCGTATTGAGTCGCGCCGAATCGAGCGCCTTCAGATCGTTCGGGCGTTCGGCCTGTGCCATGCGGACCCGGGATTCTATTTCGGTGACGATCGCAGCGAAATCGGCGCGCTCGCCGTACAAATTGCGAAGGCAGGTTCTGGCAAGACTCAGCAGGTCGTGTTCTCGCGGCGTTTCGGAGGCGATATGTGCCGAAGAAAGGTGGGCCACGTCGGCAACCATCAAAATCTCCTGGTGTGGAATGGGCCGGAAAAAGACCGTCTCTCACGCGTCAAGGAGGCGGAAGAGACGGCGAAGACAGGCTGTTTATGGGGCGGCGACGTAAAATTCACCGCCCGTTACGTCTATATCAACCTGTACAAACGTTTGCAAGATTTATGTGATTTTGGCGATGTACTTACCCTTAAATGCGCCGTATGAGGGATTATTCGCGACATTTTAGCCACTTTGCGGGGTGAATGCGTGTGTGTTGCCGCATTTTTATTGCAAACGATTGCATAAAGGCGTATCGCCGTTCTCAACAGGCTCATCACGCAGCACCGGAAAATGTCCCTATAGAAGGCGATCCGTTTCTGCATATAGGAAGCACCAGGATGAACAGTTCGAAAAATACCCATGCGCGTCTGGTTAAGGGCGTCTCTCTGGCCGTGCTGGGCGCGGCTCTGGCCTGTGGTCACGCGCTGGCCCAGGATGTTGCGGCGCCTGCCAAGGCGGTCGCTCCCGTCGACGATACCGCCACCACCGTGATCGTTACGGGTGGGCGCAACAATAAGACCAAGATGCAGACCTCGATGTCCATCTCGGCAATTTCCGCCCAACAGATTCAAGACTTTACGCCCAGATCGGAAGCCGAAGTCTTTCGCCTGATCCCGGGCATCCAGGCTCAGGATACGGCTGGACCCGGCGGCAATTCAAATATCGGCGTGCGTGGTTTGCCGGTGGTCACCGGCGGGTCGGAATTCGTACAATTGCAGGAAGATGGCCTGCCCACCGTTTTGTTTGGCGACATGAATTTTGGCAATAACGACTACTGGACGCGTTATGATGCGACGGTTCAGCGCGTCGAAGCGGTTCGCGGCGGTGGCGCGTCTACCTTCGCCTCTCAGGCACCCGGCGCCATTATCAACTATATCAGCGACACTGGGACGCGTGACGGCGGCATGGTGGCCCTGTCGCGCGGCCTGGGCTTCGATGAAACCAAGATCGATTTTGCTTACGGCGGCCACATCAGCGATAGCCTGCGCTTCCATGTCGGCGGATTCGTCAAGAACGGCAGCGGCCCGACCCATATTGGCTACAACGCCGAGCAGGGATATCAGATCAAGGGCAACATCACCAAGGAGTTGGACGGTGGAAAGGGCTATATCCGCCTGACGTTCAAGCGCCTGGACGACAAGGAGCCGACCTACACCACCATGCCCTCGATTGCGACGCTTTCGGGCAATACGATCACCGGCTTCAAGCCCATGCCCAATTTCGACGCCCGCACGGACGGCAATCAATCGATCTATAACCAAACCTTCCAGGTCCTGAACAATTCAGGCCAGCTCGAAACCGTGCCGATGGAAGGTATTCACGTCAAGTCGACCGCTATCGGCGGTGAATATCAATACGATTTCAGCGAAAATCTGTCCGTTCACGACGCTCTGCGCTGGACCGAACAAAGTGGCACGTTCCGCACGCAGTTTCTGAACGTGGCCACCACCGCCAGTGTCATCGGCTCCACCGTGAATGGCCGCACCGTCGGGTCCATCCTGTACGCCAACGGTCCCAATCAGGGCAAGGCCTATACCGGCACCTACCTGAACAACAATCCCAATATCGATACCAATATGAGCGATATGGGGTCATTCGTGAACGACCTTACCCTGACCGGAAAGCACGAATTGAGCTTTGGTACCCTGACGGCCAAGGCTGGCTGGTTCTATATGCGCCAAACCATCGCCGAGGACTGGCATGTCAACCGGTCCTATGCCGAACTGAGCGGCGACAATCCGGCCCAACTCGATCTGTTTACCGGACCGAACGGCACCGGTACACAATTGACCGCTGCAGGCCAGGCCGGATTTAACGATAACTGGGGCAGCTGCTGTTCACGGGCCTACGATCTGACCTATGTCGACGACGCGCCGTATCTGTCGCTTGACTTGGTCACCGGGCCCTTCGACATTGACGCCAGCATCCGTCAGGATTCGATCAAGGCAAGCGGCAGCGCCTTAGGCGGGGTTACCGGCCCGAACACGACGGTGACCGATGCATTGGGCAGCGCTGTCCTGCCATCCCTGATCGCCGGCGGAACGCCCGAGGTTTTGGACTACACCAAGAAATATACGTCCTGGTCGATCGGCGCCCTCTATAAGCTGACGCCGAACACCAACCTGTTTGCCCGCGCCAGTCGCGGCGGCCGCTTCAACGCCGATCGGCGGATTTTGGGAGGTAACTTCAACGCGGACGGAAGTCTAAACGCACAGGGCGAGACCACTGCGGTCAATTTCGTCGAACAAAAGGAAATCGGCGTAAAGCGTCAGGCGCGGTTCCATGATGTGGCCTACGATTTTGAAGCCACCTACTTCACGGCCGACCTGACTGACAACAATTACGACTTTACCCGTATCACCCTGGGTCTGGACCCGGTCATCAGCGAGCACTATTCCGCCCATGGTTTCGAATTGTCCGGAAACATGCACTATGGTCACTTCAGCCTGTACGGCGACGGAACGATCATCGACGCCAAGGTCAAATCCACCGGTCTCGCGCCGGGAGCCTTGCCGGACTATACCTTCCTGCTGTCCCCGTCCTACTCGGTCGGCAAGATATCGGTTGGTGTCAGCGTCAACGGTCAGGGCAAAAGCTATGCCTCCAGCGGTCAGCATGTCGATGGCCAGACCTTCGTCAACGGCGTAGTGAAGTTCCGCCCAACCGATGGATTGGAACTGGCTCTAAACGCCAACAACCTGTTCGATACGCTTGGCTATCGCGGGAGCGGCAATCTCCTGCAAACCAGCACAACGTCGGGAATCTTCTCGAACTCGGCCGTGCTGGGGCGTACGGTTACGGCGTCGCTACGCTACACGTTCTAACAAACCCTGATCCCGGCACTCACCCGCCGGGTTCCGGTTGAACGGACACTGTCCGCTAAGGCAGTGTCCGTTCTTTCCTCTTTTTCAGGTATCTCCTTTTCTCCAGGCGCCCGCCCATGACCGCGACAGACCGCAGCATTCGCAAGATCGTTATTGTCGGCGGTGGTTCTGCTGGCTGGATGACGGCGGCGGCGCTCAGCAACGCGTTACAGACCGGCTGCCACATCACGCTGATCGAATCCGAAGAGATAGGCACGGTCGGTGTGGGCGAAGCGACCATTCCAGCTATCAAGATGTTCAATCAGACCCTGGGGCTGGACGAGAATGCGTTTCTCAAGCGGACCCAGGGCACCTTCAAGCTGGGCATACAGTTTGTCGATTGGGGCCGCCGCGGCCATAGCTATTTTCACCCCTTCGGCACCTATGGCCGGCCGTTCGATACGGTCAACGCCCACCACTTTTGGCAACGGGCGTTCGAAGCGGGCAGGGCATCCAGCCTGGATGACTATTGCATGGCCTGGGCCGCCGCCTCACGGGGACGGTTCGCGCCGCCCTCCACCGATCAGCGCAATGTCTTGTCGACCTATGATTATGCCTATCATTTCGATGCCGGGCTATATGCGCGCTTCTTGCGCGAATATGCCGAAGCTCGCGGCGTTCAACGTATGGAAGGCAAGGTCTCGGACGTCGCCATGGACGCCATGTCCGGTCATGTTACCTCCGTTCAGATGGAAGATGGCCGCTGTATTGAGGGCGAGTTGTTTATCGATTGCTCGGGATTTCGCGGCCTGCTCATCGAAGGTGCACTGAAAACCGGTTATTGCGAGTGGACGGATTGGCTACCCTGCAACCGCGCCGTGGCCGTACCGTGCGCCGCCACGCCCGAGCCCATCCCCTATACTCGCGCCACTGCCCGCGACGCCGGCTGGCAATGGCGCATCCCGCTCCAGCACCGGACCGGCAATGGCTATGTCTATGCCGCCGATCACATCAGCGATGAGGCGGCGGCGGACGAGCTCATGGCCAATCTGGATGCGCCCACCTTGGCGGCGCCTCGCTATCTGCGGTTTGTTACCGGTCGCCGTCGGTTGTTCTGGAATCGCAATGTCATCGCTATCGGCTTATCGAGCGGTTTCATAGAGCCTCTGGAATCAACCAGCCTGCACCTCATACAGGCAGGCATCGCCAAATTGCTGGCCTTTTTTCCGGACCTGGGTTTCGATCCTATGACGAGGGATGAGTATAACCGCGTGGCGACTAACGAGATCGAGCGTATCCGCGATTTCATCATTCTCCACTATCGCTTGACGCAAAGGACCGACAGCGCGCTGTGGCGTTATTGCGCCGCCATGGGCATCCCCGACACGCTGGCGGAAAAAATTGAGCATTTCCGCCAACACGGCCGATTGATTCAGCGCGATTTCGAACTCTTCGGACCGGCGTCATGGCTGGCCGTGCAGATCGGGCAATTGAACACCCCCCAGAAGACCGACCCGCTCATGGCCTATCGGACGCTGGATGCAGCGCCCTGGCTCGATAAGTTGCGCGAGGCCATGGCCGCGGCTGCCGCCGGCCTGCCAACTCACGGCGCC
Organism: Asticcacaulis sp. AC466; assembly: GCF_000495815.1. Lineage (GTDB taxonomy): Bacteria > Pseudomonadota > Alphaproteobacteria > Caulobacterales > Caulobacteraceae > Asticcacaulis. The sequence goes on from NZ_AWGE01000005.1 coordinate 340,385, forward strand.
TATATTGATCGCTATTGCAAGGCTGAACAGGACCCTCTCTCATGTTGAAACTCTTGATGAAGGCGCTGTTCGTGGCGTGCCTTTTCGCGGGGGCCATAGGTCCCGCCTGCGCCGAAGACGGCGTCCAGCTCCATGTCCCCGATAACGGCCTGGCCCGCACGCCGCCTATGGGGTGGAATTCCTGGAACAAGTTCGGGTGCGACATCGACGAAGGCAAGATTCGCGCTGTTGCCGACGCTCTTGTGGCGTCGGGCATGAAGGCAGCGGGATACACCTATGTGGTCATCGATGATTGTTGGCAAACCGGGCGTGACGCCAACGGCAATATTGTTGCGGATGTCGCTAAATTCCCGTCCGGAATCAAAGCTCTGGGAGATTATATTCATTCGAAAGGTTTGAAGTTTGGCCTCTATTCGGATACCGGAATTGCGACCTGCCAGGGCCGCCCCGGCAGCCGGGGGTACGAATATCAGGACGCGCGCACCTATGCCGGATGGGGTGTCGATTATCTCAAATACGACTGGTGCAACACGGCGACGCAGGATGCGCGGTCGTCCTATATGCTGATGGGGGATGCCCTGGCCAAATCCGGTCGGCCGATCCTGTTCAGTATATGTGAGTGGGGCAAGCATGACCCCTGGGAATGGGGGCGTGCGGTTGGCGGCAATATGTGGCGCACCACAGGCGATATCTGGGACAACTGGGAAGGGCAAGGCAACCATGGCGATTGGTTTGGCGTGCTGGACATTCTCGACCGCCAGGCCAATTTGTACAGCCATGCCGGACCCGGCGGCTGGAACGATCCCGACATGCTGGAAGTTGGCAATGGTGGCATGACACCCGCACAGTACCGCGCACATTTCAGCCTGTGGGCCATTCTGGCTGCCCCGCTGATCGCCGGCAACGATTTGGCGCATATGGACGCAGCGACGCTTGATATCCTGACTAACCGTGATGTCATCGCCGTCGATCAGGACGTGTTGGGTGTCCAGGGACGCCGCGTCTACCAGAACGGCGACCAGGAGGTCTGGGCCAGGCCGCTGGCCGACGGCGGTCGGGCGTTCGTGCTCTTGAACCGTAGCAAGACGGCGCAGACGATCACCGCCGCCTGGACCGATATCGGCTATCCATCACAGGCCAGCTTGCAGGTCCGCGATCTGTGGCTGCATAAGGAAATGGGTGCGTTTACCGGCCAGTACAGGGTGACAGTCCCGGCCCAGAGCGCCGTCATGATCCGGCTTCATACTTAAAGAGACAAAGGCGATTACCATGTCCACCTCTCACACCCGGCCGGAACAGGCATCATTGCGCGCCATCCGAATATTGACCTATCTGATGTTCATGATGTTCGCCATGACCACCGACAGCGTCGGCGTCATCATCCCCGAAGTGATCAAGGCTTTCAACCTGACCATGGCCGAGGGCGGCGCCTTTCAGTATGCGACCATGGGCGGCATAGCCTTGGCCGGACTGGGCTTGGGCTTCCTGGCCGACCGGCTGGGGCGCAAGGGCACCATCATGCTGGGCCTGGTTTTGTTTGCCCTGAACGCCTTCTTGTTCGCGGTCGGCGACCGGTTCGGCTTTTTCCTCGTGCTCCTCTTTGTTTCCGGGGCGGCGATCGGGATTTTCAAAACCGGCGCCCTGGCCCTGATCGGCGATATATCCTCATCGACGGCCAGTCATACGCGGACCATGAATATGGTCGAAGGTTTTTTCGGCGTGGGCGCCATTATCGGACCCGCCCTTGTCACGCAACTGCTGCATGCCGGCCTGTCATGGAAATGGCTATACGTGATCGCGGGCGTCCTGTGTTTGCTCCTCATCGTCGTGGCCCAGGTTGTAAAATATCCGCACAGCGTCCGTCATGCGGATGCGCTGCCGAGCCTGGCAGTAACCCTCAAGGTGCTGTCCGATCCCTTCGCCTTGGCGTTCAGCGCCGGCGCCATGCTCTATGTCGGCGTGGAGGCGGCCATCTATGTCTGGATGCCGACCCTGCTGAAAGCCTATAGCGGATCGTGGCTGTTTTTGGCGACCTATGCCTTGTCGATCTTCTTCATCCTGCGGGCAGCCGGGCGTTTCTTAGGCGCGGCCATGCTCGCCAAACTCAGATGGACCAGCGTCCTGGTCATCTGTTCCGCCGCCATCTTCGTCTGTTTCTGCGCCGCGATGATAGGCGGCGCGTCGGTGGCCATTGTCAGCCTGCCGGTATCGGGCCTGTTCATGTCGGTCATCTATCCCACCTTGAACTCGAAGGGGATAAGCTGCTTTCCGAAGCAGCAGCACGGCGCCGTCAGCGGTGTGATCCTGTTCTTCACCTGCCTTAGCGCGGCGGTGGCCCCCTTTGTCATGGGGGCAGTCAGCGATGCTTTTCACAGCCCGTGGTATGGCTTTGGCGTTGCCACCGCCCTGTCGGCAGTCCTGTGCGTGATCATGATCGCAAACGCATTGAGCGGATTGAGCGACAAACGTCTGGCCCTGCTGGATAGCTCCGAATATTCGTCCTGAGGTGAGATGTGAAGCGCGGCACTCACTTGTGAGAACTGAACGCAGAGGCATTCTCAACTTATTGATCAAATTGACATTTTTTGCGATCGCAGGGCCAGAGAGGCTTGCCAGGCCGTCATAGACATTCTAAGTTGACCTCCACATTTTGGAGGTGATCATGGCCGCGAAGCATGCCGTTCACGAACGGCATTTCATTTCCAGGGTCGGCTGGCTTCGCGCCGCCGTGCTGGGCGCAAACGACGGCATTATTTCCGTCGCTAGCCTGATTGTCGGTGTTGCGGCAACGCAGTCGGATAAGGGGACCGTCGTTCTGACCGGCCTGGCGGCATTGGTGGCCGGCGCCTTGTCCATGGCAGCGGGAGAATATGTCTCCGTCAGTTCCCAGGCTGATACCGAACGGGCGGACCTGGAGCGAGAGCGTCAGGAACTGGTGGATTTCCCGGCTGCCGAGCTGGAGGAGCTGACCCAGATCTATGTCGGGCGCGGATTGACGCGGGAACTGGCCGAAGTCGTTGCGACCCAGTTAATGGCCAGTAATGCGCTGGAGGCCCACGCGCGCGATGAACTTGGCATTTCCGAACATATGCAGGCCCGCCCGGTCCAGGCCGCGCTGACATCGGCTGCGACGTTCGCCTCAGGCGCTATATTGCCGCTGGGCGCCTTGCTTTTAAGTCCTCGTCCGCTTGCCGTATGGACGGTGACGGCATCTGCGCTTGTGTTCTTGGGTCTACTTGGCGCTCTAGGGGCGACAACCGGTGGGTCCAAGGTGACAAAGGCCGTGGTGCGCGTTGTCTTCTGGGGAGGTATAGCGATGGCGGTTACGGCTGGAGTCGGTCATATCTTCGGCACGACGCTGTAATTTGCCGCAATGCCGGTGTGAACCCGCAGCTATGTGTTCGGCGTGGATGTGGCGCTGCGTGGTTGACGAAATTTCCAGATCATGGCCGGCAGCACCAGAAGGCTCATAAGGGTCGAGGTAATCAGGCCGCCCAGGATCACAATGGCCATAGGCCCTTGGATTTCCCGGCCTGCCTGACCGGTGCCGAACGCCAAGGGCAGCAGACCCAAGGCCGTAACCAGTGCGGTCATCAAGATGGGCGTGACCCGTTCCTGGGTCGCACGCACGACCGTTTGCAACGACCAGTCATGACCCTCCTCAATCAGTTGCTGGACATGGGCCAGAAGCAGGATGGCATTGCGGGCGGCTACACCGATGAGGGTCACGAATCCGACCAGAGAACCCAGCGACAGACTGGCACCGGTCAAGGCGACGGCGGCCACGCCGCCGACCAGGGCGAATGGCGCCGAAGCGACGATAAGGGCGACCGCGCGGGTGCTGCCGAACGCCAGGGTGAGAAGGGCGATGATCCCTACGATCGCCACGGCGGTGTTCAACAGCAATTCGTTGCGGGCGGCATTTGCGTCGTCCGCGACGCTGACATATTCGACATAGACGCCTGGCGGTAGTTTGACATGCGCCTCTATCGCGCGCTGAGCAGCCTGGGTAACGGCGGCGACGTCCGCCGGGGCCGGATTGGCCGTGACCGTCTCAACCAGCCGGCCGCCGTTGTGTGAGATGATAGTCCGGCTTTCCCCCAGCGTGACCTGGGCAATATCACCCAGGTGGGCGACCGATCCATCAGGCCCGCGCACCAGCAACTGGGCGACGCCTTCCGGGCTCTGGCGCAATTCGTTGGGCAGGGTGACGGCGACATCGAGCACCCGGTCATTGCGGTAAATCTGAGCGGCGGTTGCGCCTTCGTAGGCGCTTTGCACCGCCCCCAGGATATCCACCGGCGTCAGACCGCGTTGCGCCGCCGCAGCGCGGTCGATATCGATATGCACGCTGGGTGTTGACGGCGGGGTCTGGACCTTGACGTCGCCGGCTGCCTTGAGTTTGGACAATTCGCTGGATACCTGTGTGGCGGTCGCGGCCAGCGTGTCGGCGTCGCCGCCATATAGATTGACGGCCAGGGCTGCGGTTTCACCCGTCAGGGATTCACCGATACGGTCACCCAGAAAGGTGAGGACTTCGGTTTCCAGACCGGGATAGCCGTCAAGCACGGTATGTATCTTGGCTTCGATCTCATCCTGCTTCCGACCGGACAGGTGCGGCTTCAATTCGACGTGGAACTCGCTTTTTTCCGGCCCCCAGGTATCTTCGCCGCCTTCTGAACGGCCGATCTGCTGTTCGACCGACGCGATGCCGTCGATGGCCAATAGATCCTGCGAAATGGACTCGCCGTAGCGTCGCATGACCGACAATGAGGTGCCGGGATGCGCAGATACGCCCAGCACGAAATGACCTTCCTTGAAGGCGGGCAACAGTTCGCCGGAAAAGAAGAACATGCCGGCAATCGCGGCGGCGCTGACCAGGCCGGCGGCCGCGAACAGGACGCGCGGTCGGTCACAAAGACGATACAGAACACTCGCATGCCAGGCCTTTAGCCGGACCAGTGCGCGCGGTTCTTTCGGAAGCTTGGTCTTTTGCAGGAAAAGCAGGCTGAGCGCGGGCGTCACGATAATGGCGACGGCCAGAGAAATCAGGGTCGACAGGATGAAAGCCAGGGCAAGCGGCGCGAAAAAGGCGCCCTGCAAGCCGTGCATCATCAACACCGGCACCAGGATCAGGGCGACGACGAGGGTCGCATAGATAACCGGTGAGCGCACTTCCAGTGACGCCCGCAGGATGGTGTCACTGACGCTGGCGCCTTCCGGCCGTTCCCGCAGGCGATGGACAATGTTTTCGACATCGATAACCGCGTCATCGACCACGACGCCCAGCGCCACCGCCAATCCGCCCAGGGTCATGGTATTGATGCTGAGCCCCATGCGGTCCATCACCATCACGGTCGCCAGAAGCGACAGGGGGATGCTGACGAAGGAAATCAGAACGGTCTTCAGGTTACGCATGAAGACAAACAGGATGACCGCAATCAGCACTGCACCGATCAGCAGGTCGTCCAGGATACCCGACAGGGCGGTCTCGATGAAGTTGGCCGGGCGATGGAGGTTGGCGGACATGGTGATGCCCTGCGATTTCAGGGCTGGCGCCATTTCGGCCAGGGCGGCCTCGACGTCGCGGGTGACTTTAAGGGTATTGGCGCCGTACTGGCTGGACAGGGAAATCAGTACGCCCGGTTGCCCCACGATGACAGCGTCACCGAAGTCCGGGGCCGGCGCTTCGACGACCTCTGCCACGTCACCTATGTGGACGATGGCAGCCGGACCGTTTGCGGCCCCCGAAGCGGCGGCCAGTGGCGTTGCCGCGATGTCGGCGATGGTAGCGGCCTGTGCCTTGGGCTCGACCAGTATGCGTTGCTCGGACGTGTCGATGAAACCTCCACCACTCAGCGCGGTCGATGTTTGCGTAGCCTTGAACACATCGTCCAGGCTGAGGCCGCGCGCAGACAAAGCTTCCGGATTGACGCGCACCTCGATGCGCCGGACGCTGCCGCCATAGACTGTGGCGCGGGCAACGCCCGGCACGGCCATCAGGCGTGGCCGCAATTGCCACTGCACGAAATCACGCAACGCCTGCGGGTCCAGCTTTTCACTAACGAAACCGACCTTGAGCAGGTCCATGGTGGACGAGGTCAGAGGCGCCACCTTTGGCGCATTGGCCCCGGCGGGAAGGCTCGCGGCGGCTTCGTTCAATGCCTCGGCGACGATTTGGCGGGCGCGATACGGATCTGCGCCCGCCTTGAAGGTGACGTTGACCAGACTAAGTCCCTGGATGGACTGCGATCGGACGCTCTGCACGCCTGCCGCGCCGTTGATCGCCTGCTCGACCGGACGGGTGACAAGCTGTTCGACCTGATCGGCGGCCAAGCCCGGGGCTTCCGTCTGCACCTCGGCCTGGGCAGGCACAAAGTCGGGAAAGACGTCGTAATTGGCACGGGTGAGGGTGAAGCCACCGGCCACCAGCAGCAAACAAGCGGCCAGGGCGACGAGGCGGGCATGGGCGAGGCTCAACCGGACAAGCGAACTCAGCATGGGTCTACTCGTCTGCAGGACGGGAGGTGGCAGCGGTCAGCAGGGCGGAGGCGCCTTGCACGACCAGGGATTCGTTGGCGCTGAAGCCCGCGCTGACGATCAGGCCTTCGGGCGTGACGCGTGCCGGGGTGACGATACGCCGAACAAAGGTTTTCGGACCTGTTTTAACATAGGCATAGACCTTGCCGCCGCTGCGCAACAGCGCTGTGTTCGGGATCAAAAGGCCAGTCGTGCCCCCGCCGCCGTATAACGACGCCTTCATGGTCAGGCCCGTGCTCAGGTAGGCGGCATCCGCGCCGCTGACCAATGTCATCACGCCCGGCGATTGCAAGCGCGCGTCGGCGGTCCGGGCAATGCCGAGCACGCGGGCTTCTACCGACCCGATGGCGCCGAGATCAAGCGTCGCCGACCGGGCCCCTTTCAATCCTTGCCCGGAGGGCGTGTCGATCCGCACCAGCGCCGCCTTGCCGCTCGACAGGTCGCTACCTAATTGCCGCAGGGCCGTGTCCGACAGGCCCGCGAAATAGGTGCCCCATTCCAGTCCGACACGTTGTCTGAGCAAGGTCACCTTTGCCTGGTCGGCGCGTGCCTGGGCCTGGGCGGCTTCGGCCGCCTTCGCTGACACGCTGGCGTCGCGGGCCAGGGCCTGACTGCGGCTCGCCTCCGCCTGAGACGCGGTATAGGCCGATTGCGTGGTTGCCAGATCGCTCAGTAGGGTCAGAAGCGGGGTTGGGTCGGCAACGGACGCAAAGGCGCTGGTCGCATCGGAACTATGGGCGGGCTGAATGGGGGCGACACGGATCTGTAGCCGCGTCTGGGTCTTGCCGTCCAATTGTAGGGGCGTGTCTTGCGCCTGGACGGCGCCGGCGGCGAGCATCAGGGTAAGGGCAGCGGTGGTCAGCAATTTCACTTGTGTACCTCGGTCGTCGCGGTCTCGGCCAGGATATCGGCCAATATAAGGGTATCGGTGGCGTCTAGGGATTGATGCAGGGCGTCTTCGAGTGCCAGGCGATCCATGCGGGCGCTACGCTCGGCCTGCAAGGCGTTCAACTGCGCTTGGGTAGCGTTGATTTGCGCCAGCCTTACCTCGGTCGTATCGGATTCCCCGGCTGTGCGCATCCGTTCAGTCCTGGCCGCCATCTCGCGCGCGGCGGGCAGGTCGCTGTCGGCGACCGTACGCGCCGTGGCGAGGCTTGCGCCAAAGGCCGTGGCGGCCTGACGTGCGGTTGATCGCGTGCTGCGGACGACGGCTTCCAACGTTTTTCCCGCCGCCAGCCGAGTCGATTGCGCGGCGTTTATGGCGGCTCGATTTCCGTCTAGGGGTGGCAAGGTCAGGCTGAGCGCCAGAGGCAATTTGACCTGTCCGCGTTCCCAGGTATAGCCGGGTTGGATGTTAATGTCGGGATATTGGGCGGCGATCGCCTGACGCAGATCGTTTTCGGCAAGGTCGTAGTCGATGACGGCGGTCAGGACGTCGGCGCGGGCATATAAGGCGGCATCGATCCGCGTCGTCACCTCGGACGCGTTGACCTCAGCCAGCGGTGACGGCGCAATCGCCGGCAAGCTTGCGGCGGTTGCCGGGTCCGTATCGAGAAGGTGAGCCAATGCGGCGATCGCCTGACTGTGGCGGGCCTGCGCCTGCGCCAGGGCCTGTCGCGCGCCCGAAACATCCAGGGCCGCCTGGGCGGCCAGGCCGCGAGCGTCTTCGCCTGCATTGACGCGTGCCTGAAGCACGGCCAGATAGGCAGCGCGCTGATCGAGCAAAGAGTGTGCAATTCCGGCCTCACGGCCCGCCATGTCCACATTGACGACCGCTGTTTGGAACTGCTGCCGGACGCGCCACGCCGCCTCGGCAAGGGCATAGCGCGCCTTGACGACCGCCAGGTCGGCGGTGGTCAGGCGCGTCTGGCGACGGGCGCCTATGTCCAGTGGAATGCCGAGGGCACCGCCATAGAGCCAGGGCTTTTGCGGGTCTGCGTCCCTGGAATATTCCGCTGTGAGGGTCAGCGACAGGGCGGGCAGGTTGTGTGCCGATTTTTGAGCCTGTTCCGCCGCATGTAAAGCCGCGCGCTCGGCGGCTAGGGTCGGATCATGGCTTAAGGCAAAGCGCAAAAGGGTAGGTCTGTCGGCATCGGTGGGGAAATCGCTGAGGCCCGTGCGCGGTTGACCAAGCGTTTTTATGTTCAGCGGGGCCGGCTGATACGAAGCGCATCCCGCCAGGATCGAGCCTGAAATAGCCAGATAAAGACCCAGAGCAAGCGGCTGGAAACGAACAGTCGGGAACATGCAGGGGCCTTTCAAACGCCAAAAAGCTTTACCGGGCTAAGCTGAAGCGAAACTGAAATGCCTTTGGGTGGCACCGTTCATATTGTAAACTCGACCTTTACACCGAGTCCTACGCCACCGGCAGGTGTAAACAGGACTATATTCGCCCCTAGCAAGTCCCCCAGCGTCTTGACGATGGCCAGTCCCAGTCCGCTGCCGCTTTCGGTGCGCCCCTTCAGCCGATAGAAGCGGGTGAAAACCTGGGTGCGTTCGTTTTCGGGTATGCCCGGTCCCTGGTCGCATACGACGAGTGATGCGCCTTCCGGCGTGGCGGCCACGGTCAGCTCGATACTGCTGCCGTTGGGCGCGTACTTTATGGCATTGTCGACCAGATTGCCGATCAGGATGGCCAGCAGCGGCCGGTTCGATAGCGGGCTTGCCTCTTCGTCGCCGTTCAATGACAGTTCGATCGTTTTGGCCTTGGCTTTGGCGTAATGGTCCCTGATGACATCACCGGCGGCCTGGTAGAGATTGACGGGCACAGGCTGGACTGGCGTGTGCCGCACCCGGGCTAAAATCAACAGTTGATCAAGAAGGCGTGCCGCCCGGTTCACCCCTTGGCTCAGGTCATCGAGCATAGGCTCACGTTCAGCGTCGTTGGTGGCGTTGCGCAGGACGTCCATCTGCACGACCAAGGCAGCCAGCGGTGTACGCAATTCATGCGCGGCGTTGTCGGTAAACAGGCGTTCCTGGGCAAGGGAGCGTTCCAGCTTGTCCAGCACCTGGTTGACGGATTCGGCGACGGGCGCGATTTCAGCCGGAAGCGTATCGTGGTCGACTCGCGACAAATCGTCGGGCGATCGGCGGCGCACATCAGCAGCAAAGCGCGTCAGGTCCTTAAGTCCGAAGCGAATGCCCAGCCAGACCATCAGGAGAATGATCGGCAATACCAGCAGCAAAGGCAGACAAAGGCCCCACACGACCCGGATGCTGACTTCGCGTCGCGCCGCAAGGCTTTCCGTCACCGCAACGGTAAGATCGCTTTCCGGCGCCCGGAATGTAAAGATGCGCCAGCCACCGGCCGCGGTTTTCAACTGGCTGAAACCTGTCGGCAGATGAGGCGTCAGTCCCGAAGGACCGCCTTCCGAGGCCAGCAGCAATTGCCCCTTGCGCCAGACGCGGTAGGTACGCCAACGCGCATAGTCGTCCAACGCTGCCTGGTCGCCGGTCGCCAGATGGGGATCATAGCGCCGGATGCGCATATCGCCGGCGGAACCGTCATTTCGGGCAATGATTGCCAATTGCTGGGCGGCGCTGATCAGTTGCGAGTCGTAAACTTCCGAAATTTCGTCCTGGGCGCTGAGATAGGCGATGATCCCGATCAGTCCGATGACCATCAGGAACGGTGCGGCGATGCCGACCAGCAATTGGAGGGTGAGGGAGGGGCGTCGCGTGTTCGGCATCACGGATTGACCACGTAGCCAACGCCACGGATAGTGGTGATCAGGTCGCGTCCGATCTTCTTGCGCAAGGTGTAGATGGCGGCCTCTATGGTGTTGCTTTCGTAGTCGCCGTCCCAGCTATAAATTTGCGCCTCTATATCGCTTTTACTCAGAATGCGCCCTGTCCGCGCCGTCAATAGCTCGAGAATCTGGAATTCACGCGCGGTCAGTTTTAACCATTCGCCCGCCTTGCGCACCGTTCGTGCGCCCGTGTCTATTTCGATGTCGCCCAGAACGATAATAGACTGGGAGCGCCCCTGACTGCGCCGGTGTACTGCGCGCAGCCGCGCCAGCAGCTCGGACAGGGCGAAGGGCTTGACGATATAGTCATCGGCGCCGAGGTCCAGGCCTTCGATGCGGGCGTCCAGCCCGTCGCGGGCGGTCATTATGATCACAGGCAGGTCGGAGGTCCGGCGCAAGGCCTTGAGAAGCTCAAGCCCCGACATGCCCGGCAGGTTTATATCGAGGATGACCGCCGCATAGCTATTGGCCTTGATCGCGTCGTCGGCGCTTTCGCCATCTGTGAGCCAGTCAGGCGTATAACCGGCCTGAACGAGACCCGTAGACAGGGCCTTGCCCAGCATTGCATCATCTTCGACGAGCAGAACACGCATCAGGCCGTCCGCCACGCGACCAGAATAGCGCCACCGGCGATCATGGCGACGCCCAGCCAGTTCGGCACACTGAGCTTTTCACCCAGGAACAGGACGGCGAAGATGGCGACAAAGACGACGCTGAGTTTGTCGATAGGGGCGACGCGCGATGCCTGTCCGAGCTTAAGCGCCCGAAAATAGCAGAACCACGACGCGCCGGTCGCGAGCCCCGACAAGACAAGAAACAGCCAGCTGCGGCCTGATATCGCCGATGGCGCTTGCCAGCTATTGGTGGCCAGGACGACGATACCCGCCGCCACGACGATTATGATGGTGCGAATGAAGGTCGCCAGGTTCGGATTGACCGCCTCAACACCAATCTTGGCAAAGATGGCGGTCAGGGCAGCGAAAGCCGCTGACAGAAGAGCCCAGAAGGGCCAGGTCAGACTCAGATTTTTCATTCCAGACTTCCGGTTAAATCCCGGCGCGACTCTCGCGACATCTTAGTTGAGTCATAGCGCATGGCGTTGAGTGGCGCATGCGCTTTCTCACTTCCGAGCCTTGGGATAAAGGGGCGACCTGAAGGGAAACTGAAGCGCCTGATATTAAACCGTCATATTCCTCTGCCATGCCTTACCTATCAAGGAGCTTTCCAATGACAGACATGAAAACCGACCGCCGCGATGTACTGGCTGGCTTGACCGCAGCCGCTGGCTTGACCCTGTCAGGTCGGGCCCTGGCGAAAGACAACGACCTGTCTTTCCTGGTCGTTGGCGACTGGGGGCGTAACGGGACAGAGCACCAGGCCGATGTCGCGCGTCAAATGGACAGGGCGGCAAGTGAAACAAACAGCCGTTTCACGGTATCCGTCGGAGATAATTTCTACGACAACGGGGTGCAGTCGGTTGATGACCCGCTATGGAAAACCTCATTCGAAGACATCTATACCGGCCCCAATCTGCAAACTCCGTGGTATGTTGCCCTTGGCAATCACGATTATCGCGGCGTGCCGCAGGCGCAACTGGATTACGCCCGTACCAGTCCACGCTGGAAGATGCCGTCGCGCTATTACAAGGTCTCCGGCCAGGACCACGGTTTTGGCGCCGCCGATGTCTTCGTGATCGATACGTCACCCTTGGTTCATGCCTACGCCAACAAGCCGGGCAAGATCGGGGAGAACGTCAAGAGTCAGGACAGCGCCGCGCAACTGGCGTGGCTGGATCGCGAACTGGGAGCCTCCACTGCCCGCTGGAAGATCGTCTTTGGGCATCACACCCTCTATTCCGGCGGCAGCGGACACGGTGACACGCCGGAAATGATCGAAAGGGTTTTGCCCATTTTGCAGGCGCACAAGGTGCCGGTTTACATCAATGGCCATGACCATGACCTGCAACACATCCGTCGCTCTGGTATCGACATCATCTGTTCCGGAGCGGGTTCGGAAGTCCGTCCGGTCAAGGCCGTCGAAGGCACGAAATTCTGCGCGGCGCAGTCGGGTTTCACCACGGTCACCGTATCTGAGGACGCCTTGACCTTCGCCTTCCGCAATTATCGCGGTGAAACCCTTTATCGCTCAAGCGTGTCCGCGCCTTTGAACGCTTAAAGGACGGCTTAGGGCTCAGGGCAGTGCGGCGACCACGATGACTTCCACCAAATAGTCGGGTGAGGCCAGCTTGACCTCACCTGTAGCGCGGGCCGGTGGATTGGCCGGGTCGATCCAGGCCTCCCAGACGCCGTTCATCGTGCCGAAATCGCCCATATCGGCCAGCCATATGGTGGCGCTTAATATACGGCTTTTGTTTGTGCCAGCCTGGGCGAGCAGGTCATCGACCTCTTTCAGGGCAAAGGCCGTCTGTTCGGCGACGGAGGTGGCGGGTTCTCCGACCTGACCGGCCAGATAGACGGTGCCGTTGTGGATGACGGCCTGGCTCATGCGGGCGCCGGGATCGATGCGGGTAATGGTCATTTAGATCTCCTGAAGGTTATGCGGATCTGTATCGGCTGATCGCCAGATCGTCTGTGGCTATGGCGGGACGAATGCCGGAAATCAAATCCGACAGGACGCGCGCCGAACCACACGACATGGTCCAGCCCAGTGTTCCGTGGCCGGTATTGAGATAAAAGTTGCGATATCGCGTCCGTCCGATCACTGGCGTGCCGTCGGGTGTCATGGGACGCAGGCCGCACCAGAACTTGGCCTCGGTCTGATCGCCGGCCCCGCCGAACAGGTCTTCGACGGAGTGGGTCAAGGTGGCACGACGGGCGGCGGGCAGGTCGAGGTTGAATCGGGCGATTTCCGCCATGCCGCCGACGCGGATGCGGTCGCCCAGACGTGTGGTGGCGACCTTGTACGTCTCGTCCATCACGGTGGATACCGGTGCGCGCGCTTCATTGATAATGGGGAGGGTGATCGAATAGCCCTTGACCGGATAGACCGGTAGATCCAGGCCCAGGGGGCGGACCAGTTTCGGCGTATAGCTGCCAAGCGCGCCGACGAAGAGATCAGCCTTTATGTCGCCGGTTGCGGTTTCAACCGCCGCTATCCTGTCGCCATCATGGCGCAGAGACCGAATGTCGACATTGTACAAAAACTTGACGCCCAGGGCTTCAGCGAGGTGGGCCAGTTCCGTCGTGAATTTGTGGCAGTCCCCTGTTTCATCATTGGGCAACCGCAGGCCACCGACGATCTTCGAGGCATCAATACCCGGCTCGACGGCCTTGCAAGCGGCGGAATCAAGCAGTTCGAAGGGTACGCCCCCGGCTCTTAGAACCTCGACATCTTTACCAATATTGTCGATCTGCTTTTGCGTGCGGAAGACTTCCAGCGTGCCCTGCATGCGCTGGTCGTACTGGATACCGGTCTCTGCGCGCAGGTCCATCAGGCAGTCGCGCGAATATTCCGCGATGCGGACCATGCGGCCCTTATTCAGGGCATAGCGCTCACGGGTGCAATTGCGTAACATGGCCAGCATCCAGCCTATCGTGGCGGGATCGAGGGTTGGCCGAACGATAAGAGGCGCATGTTCCATGAACAGCCACTTGAGCGCCTTTTGGGGAATACCCGGCGCGGCCCAGGGCGACGAATAGCCCGGGGATATCTCTCCGGCGTTGGCAAAGCTGGTTTCCAGCGCCGCGCCCGACTGACGATCAATGACGGTGACGTCATGACCGGCCTTGGCAAGATACCAGGCGGAGGTGACGCCGATGACGCCGGCGCCGAGAATGACGATATTCATGAGGCCCTCAGATAGTCGCGATAATACCGGCGGCCGAGTGCCGTCAGGATTTCATAGGATATGGTTCCGGCATCGGCGGCGATAGCGTCGATGGATTGGTGCGGCCCAATAAGTTCGACCAGATCGCCCGGCGCCAGCGCGTCGGCGGGCAGGGCGCTGATGTCGATGATGATGCTGTCCATAGAGACGCGGCCGACGATCGGCAGACGGACGCCATCCAGCCAAGCCGCGCCACGGTTGCTCAATCCGCGCGGCAGGCCGTCGGCATAGCCCGCCGCAATGGTCGCCAGACGCATCTCCTGCGTAGCTGTGAAGGTGCCGCCGTAGCCGATTTGCGTCCCCGCAGGCACGGAGCGCGTCTGTATAACCGCGACGTCGAGGCGGACGACAGGTGCCATGGGATTGGCCAATCCGACGTGGGGTGCGCCGCCGTAAAGCGCTATGCCTGGTCGAATGATGGAGGTCTGGTATGCCGGACCCATAAAGGCCCCGCCGGAATTGGCGAAGCTGACCGGGATATTTCCGAAGCGGACGGCAATGTCGTGCATGATGTCCCGTTGCCGATCATTGGCCGGATTGGCAGGCTCATCGGCACAGGCGAGGTGGCTCATGAGGAAGCGCACGTCGAAGCGCGCCTTGAGGTCGTCAGGGTCCAGGCCGCCGGCTTCAGCAGGCGATAAGCCCAGGCGCGACATGCCGGTGTCGAATTGCAGTACGGCGGGCAATTTTCGGCCACGGGCGACGCCTTCGGCCGCCCACCGCTCGATCTGGTCTGGCGCGTTCAGGACCGGAATAATATCGGCATCGGCGCAAGCCGCTTCGGCCCCCGGCAGCAGGCCGTTCAGAACGAAAATATCGGCGGCGGGCGGAAGGTGTGGTCGCAGCGCCAGGGCTTCGCTGGCGTGAGCGACAAAAAACAGCCGGCAGCCCACATCGTAAAGGATATGGCTTACCGGCTCGACGCCCAGACCATAGGCATCGGCCTTAACCACGGCGGCGACTTTTGCGGTTGGCGCCTGCGCCTGAATGCGTCGGTAATTGGCCGCAATGGCGGCCAGGTCGATGGTAAGAACGCCGCCCATCCCCAAGGCGAGGGCGCATGATTTGGCATTGGCAAGCATGATCAAAGTTCCGGGGGAGCGGTAAGATCAGGCTATGATAGGCAGGACGGGATGTGCTGTCGATTTTTCGACGAAATACGCGAAGCCTGTGTTGTTTTTGCGCGTTTTTCTCAATTCTGCACAAAATTATTGCATCAGTTCGCAACCTCCGCCGTCAAGCCCGCCCGAGGACGGAAATCATGAGGCAAGCGGCATAACAAAACCCGACGACATCGTGGCCCGCCTCAGCGGCCATCGGCCGCCGGCAGGCTCTCCATCAGCCAGTCGCGGAACTGTACCATCGCCGAGGTTTCAGACTTCGACTGAAGGCGGGTCAGCCAGTAGCTGCCGCGCGAGACATAGATATCGAAGGGCTGGACGATTTGGCCCGATGACAATAGGCGCTCAAACATGAGGGGCGGCGCCAGGGCGACGCCCACGCCTTGAATCGCCGCCTCCATCATGGCCAGGGACGAGTCGAACATAAGGGCACGTGTCAGTGGGGGGCCGCTGCCTAGCCCGGCAGCTTCGAACCAGCCCGACCATTCATCCAGGCGGTATGAGCGTAGAAGGGTCTGAGAAAACAAATCCTTTGGGCTGCGCAGCCCGGCGGCGATCTGGGGGAGGCATAAAACCGACAGAGGCGCTTCGAACAAGCGTATGGCGTGCGTGTCGTGCCACGCACCATTTCCGAACCGGATAGCGTAGTCCAGCCCTTCCGAGGCGATATCGACGCGATTGTTGTTGGTGGACAGGCGTAGGTCAATGTGCGGGTGCCGTTCGCGTAAACCGGTCAGCCTTGGCAAAAGCCATCCGACGGCAAAGGTGCCGACTGCGCCCAGGGTGAGAATTTCACGCACATAACCTTCGGTAAACCGGTCAAGTAGATCGGCCATGCGGTCGAAGGACTCCGTCAGGACCGGCAGCAAGGCTTCGCCTTCCGCCGTAACTCGCAGACCTCTCGGCAAGCGTTTGAACAGGGTCAGGTTCAGTTGCTCTTCCAGCAGCTTGACCTGATGACTGACAGCCGCCTGGGTCACATGCAGTTCGATGGCGGCACGCGTGAAGCTCAGGTGCCGCGCGGACGCTTCAAATGCACGCAGTGCGGTCAAAGGCAGATGAGGCCTAGGCATGTAAGATCCAAATTTTTCTAATACCTCCACCCAATTATCATGGTTTGTGCGCGGTAAAAAGGCCTGCTATTTCAAACGAACAATCTGTCCTTGCCAATCGTGACCATCGGCCGGCAGATTTCAATTCCTAATAAAAAGTTAATATCGTTGTCGTGTGGCGAACAGCGGAGGATATGCTGTGCTTTTAAAAATGCTTCTGATGACCACCGCGGTCACGGTCCTTTCGGCGGGCCGGGTGTCCGCCCAGGAAACCAGTCCACCACCTGCCCAGGCGACCGTCGATGACGCGCACACCCAGGTGGTCGTGACCGGACGCAAAAAAGCGGTCAAACGGAAAATCGACAAGACCGTCTACAGCACTGCCGATAATCCAAAGGCTGAAAACGGGACAGCGCAGGATGTTCTGCAATCCACGCCGACGGTTTCGGTGTCTGCTGAGGGGAATATAGCGGTCAAGGGCAATCCCAATGTCACGGTGTTCATCAACGGCAAACCCTCAGCTGTCATGTCAGGCGAGACCCGCGCCGTAGCCTTGCAAACCCTATCGGGCTCGGACATTGCCAGCGTCGAAGTGATTACAAATCCGTCCGCCGCCTATGCTGCCAATGGCGGTTCGATTATCAATATCGTCCTTAAAAAGAACCGCAAGGCGGGTGCCCACGGCTCCGTTCGCACCAGTGCAACCGATCAAGGCCTGTGGAACGTGAACCTGTCGGGCGACTATACAAAAAACAAGCTTTCCCTCCATGGCAGCCTGGGGGTGCGACGGGATGGAAACCTCAAATACCGCCAATCCGACGTGAACTGGCGCGATCCCCTAACCGGCAAAGCGGGAGAAAATCAGCAATCCTCCAAGGTGTTTGTGCGCAGATGGGTGCAAAACGCCAGTGTTGGACTGGACTATGACCTGAGCGAAACGGACAGTTTGAGCGCGTCCGGAACCTATAATTTTCGCCGATCAAGACCGTATTTCGATGAATTCCACCAGGATTACGAGGGTGGCGCGCTGACTGACGCTTATCACCGCATATCAAAGGGACCTAACCAGCAATCCGACAGCAGCCTCACCCTAGGGTACAACCATCAGGATGACGATACGATCGTAAAGGCGGCGATACAGCACAGCGGCACGGTCAATCTGGTCGACAAGTCGTTTCGGAACCTATTTGTCTACCCTCAGACGCCGCCCGGTTACGAACGCATATTGAACAAGGCGGGTCATAATCTCGATCAGGCCACGTTCGACTATGCCCGTCCGGTCACGGGCATTGGGCAGGTGAGCATGGGGATAGAATATCGCAGGGACGCCAACCGGATCGGCAATTATTTTGCCAGCGTCGATCCCCTAACCGACGCGGAAACTGTGGATTTCGACGCCACACACCGCTACCAGGTAATCGATATCCAGAAATCGGCCTATGTCACTGCCCAGGTGACCTGGGCGAGCCGATGGGAGGCCCTGATCGGTGCGCGCCTCGAAGCCGTGACGACTCGTCTGGAAGGCGAGGCGCGCGTAGCCATTCGGGTTGCCTCATACCAAAGCCTCAATCCCAGCCTGCATCTGAAATACAGCCTCGATGGCGACAAAAGCCTGTCGCTCAGCTATCGGCAAAGCTTGCAAAGGCCAGATCCTCGCGATCTCAGTCCATATACGACCTATTGGGATGCGCAAAACCTTTTTGTCGGCAATCCCAATCTGAAGCCGCAACCGGTCAAGTCATTGGAACTGACCTATGATGCCAGCCGTGAAGATTTGAGCCGTAGCTTAGGTGTTTTTTACCGCAGAAGCACAGATACGGTGGTCGATGTTCGCACCTTTACCAACGACAATATCCTCCTCAACAGCAAGCAAAATGCCGGCAAAGGACTGTCGACGGGTCTTACCGGGTCCGTCGATTGGCGCCTGCCCAAGGGCCTTCATATAAGCACCGATGCCAGCATCTATTACCTCGAACTAGACACGATTGACCTGACGGTGCCGGTACACCAATCCGGGCTCTCCTATTACGCCAACCTGGCCATGGACTATAGCTCAGGGGCAAACCAATTTGCCTTCGACGCCCATATTACGGGACCAAGCCTTACGCCCCAGGGCACGGAGTCTGCCACCAACACGATCAATGCGACCTGGAAAAGACGTCTGACGCCGCGCCTGACTTTTACCTTTAGCGCCAGCGACGTCCTCGACGGATCGAAGCAAAGCTACACTACGGACACCTCAACCTTCACCCAGCGGGGCTACAACCACTTTGTCGCGCGGCGGGTCTATGTTGGTTTGGTGTACAAGATCGGATAGGCCAGTACGCCAGCTATTGACGCCAGCGTCCGCCGCCACGATCGCCATCATCGCCTTGCGGCCGCGGTCCGCGCGGCCCGTCTCCGCGCTGGCGGTTAATGACCTTGCCGAACGTATAGCGCAGATTGACCATAAAGGTTGCGGCTTGGTCGTAACGTTCGGTGTAGCTACGCTGTACGCTGTTGAAACTGTAGGTCTTGCTGGCCGGGCCTACGATGATATTGGACGCATTGAACGTCAAGATCAGCTTGCTGGGGACAATCTGGTGCTGCCACGACAGGCCAAGGGTCGTTTGGGGCGTGACGCGGCGTTCGACGGTATTTGTTTCGCCGCGGTAAAGAACACGGAAGCTGTAGGTATTTACACGATCCGGGCGATAATTTGTATTGAGGCTGAGATTTGAAAACGGCCCCTTGGATTCGACCGGTTGGTGGGTGAAGACATCGGTGTATCGGGTATCTGTATAGGTGTAGGTGCCGTTCAGATTGATGTTCAGCTTTCGATCGAAAAGGCGCGACGACAGCGAGGCCGTGAGGCCCTGATTGTGGCTTGAACCGCTGTTCTGATAGCTCGTCAATAGCACGTCTGGCTGGCCGGGCAGGAAGCTGGAGACGGTTTCGATACTGCCCGTCGTGGCGTTATAGAAGGCCTGGAGATTTAGGTTTGTCGTCTTGCCGTCGTGCGTATAAGCCAGGTCGTACTTATCAGTCTGTGATGGCTTCAGGTTTGAATTGCCCGACCGTGCGGTCAGTCCATCTGCGCTGATGACCACCAGCGGATCGAGCTGCGAGCCTGTCGGTCGTTGGATTTTGCGACTATAGGCCAGTTTCAGGTTGTCCTTGTCCGTTGCCTTGTAGGTGAAGAACACACTGGGACTGTAGTTCATCATATCGCGAGTCGCGGTTACTGCCGTTGCCGGCAACAGGGGGTTGGCAGACAAAAGCTTCTGATGAAGGTCTTCGACCCGCAGCCCCGCTTGAAAGCCTAGCTTGCCAAACTGCTGCTGATAGGTGGCATAGGCGGCGCTCAAGACCTCATCGTCGTCGAATTGGCGCACGCCGGACGGCGAGGGGGACGCCGGTGACGAAACCGGTTCTGCCAAAGACAGCGACCGGTAATTGTATGAGTCGCTGACCGTATGTTCTATGTCCCAGCCGAGCTGGATCTGCCGTTGTGTCTCGTCATAATTGCCAAGCGGATGAGACCAGTCGCCGCTGAAGCCGTCGACGACTTTTTTAGTCTTTGACGCATAGGTCGTATAGATGTCGTCCGCTGCGGGCTGATTGCGGACGCTTCGGGTCACGGTAACACCATCATTGAGGCTGCTGCTGTGCCACAGCTGCATCTTGAAATCCTCGGTCGAGCCAACCTGGCCGCGATGGTCGTAGGTCAGGCGAAAATCGAGATTTTCATTCGGCGCGACAGAATTGCTCAGCCGGGCAATGTCGCTGATAAGGGTATGGTCGCGGTCATAGGACAAGGTCTCGCTGGCGCCGACGCTGCGACTGTCGCGACGGCTATAGCTGAGATCGGCCGTCAGGTCGTCGCGATCGGTAAAGTCGTATTCCGCCGTCATATTGGCGGAGATGTTGTTATTTGAGGACTTGCTGACGGTATTGGTCAGGTCCTCGCGCGTGACATCGCCGGTTGCCGGATCGAGGCGATAGCGGTCACTCAGGCTTTTCACCTTGGGCGCCTGGCCGCCGGACGCTTGACCGCCACCACCACGGCCATTGCCTCCGCCGCCATGGTTGAGGTTGAGGCTACCATTAAGCTTGAGCTTGCCGATCGTCTTGCCAGTGCGGAAGCCGACACTGGCCCGCCCCTGGTCGCCGACACTTGCGTTCACGGAGGTTTGCGGGCGAAGGGCGCGGCCACGCTTCATGACAATATTGATAATGCCGCCGGCACTGTCCGAACCATATGCGGCGCCGGGATTGGGGATGACCTCGATCGAATCGATATCGTCCGCCGCCAGGCTTTGCAGCGAAAAGGCGCGGTTATCGCCCTGCATCTGCGCCGATTTTTTGCCGTTCACATAGACCTGCACGCCGGAATTGCCGCGTAAAGACACCGTGCCATCATTATCCACGGTAACCGCCGGCACATTGTTCAGGACGTCGGCAGCCGACCCCGTTGTTGCCTGAGGATCCTGTTTCACATCATAGACGTCGCGGTCTATCTTGTGCTGAATGATCGGCTTGTCAGCGGTGATGGTGACAACGGTCGTGTCGTCGCTGGCGCTTGCGGTGTCGGGGTTTGTCGCCGTCTTGGCCGGAGCCTTGCCGGCGGCGGGTGTTACCGGTGCAGCGGGCGTCGATGCGCCAGATGTCGGGGTGGCCTGTTGGGCATGAGCCGTGCCGATCCACAGAAGGGCGGCGGTCATGAGGAGCGCGGATCGGCGGAACGGCATAAAGCTATGTCTCGGAGAAAAGGAACCTACAGGAGCGAACGTCAGGACAGGCAATATCCGTCTCGCCGAACGCACAAATGATCCGGTAGCGATATTTTTAGCACAAGCGCTCAAAGTTGATCGATTGCGACACTCCAGCGCCGTACGCGCCTTGGGCGCTGCGCCGAGGCGGTCAGCCTTTTAGGCCATGGCGCTGTAGAAAATCGAAGACGGTCGGCACCCAGGGCAGGACAAAGCCATCCTTGCGCACCGGGAAGCCGTGGGTCGCTCCCTCCCACAGGTGCAGTTCAGAGGCGATCTTGTGGGCTTTCAGAGCTTGATACATCAAGATAGCGTTCTGCATAGGGACCACGGGATCGTCGGTTGTGCCGCCGACAAAGGTGGGCGGTGTGTCAGCAGCAACATGCAATTCAATCGAGGCCGCGTCACGCGCGGCCTGTGTCGGTGCCTCTCCCAGGGCCTGTTTCAGTGACCCTTTGTGCGCATATGGTTCGGTCATGGTGACGACCGGATACATCATGGCGGCAACCGTAGGCCTCGCGTCGAAGTTGTCCACGGCGTCGACGGGTGCGTAGGTCTGTTTTGCCGCGCGTGTCGCCAGCAAGCCGGCGACGTGGCCACCGGCGGAAAAGCCGATAACGCCGACTCGGTTGGGATCGAGCCCCAGTTCGCCGCTGCGTGAACGAATCAACCGCATGGCGCGTTGGGCGTCTTGAAGTGCAACCTCGGGGCCGGCGCCCCAGCCATCTGCCGGCAGGCGATAGCATAGGGTAAAGGTCGTTACCCCTTGCTCGGCCAGCCAGGCATCGATGTCCCCGCCCGCCTTGCTGACCGCGACACGTACATACCCGCCGCCGGGCACGATCAGCATGGCCGAGCCATTCGGTTTGGCCGGGCGACGGATGGCAAGCCAAGGTTTTCGGACATGCAAAAATGCCGTGTCGTTGGGATCGGCGCTGCGTAAAACGGTTTCTTCCTTCGCCGTTACGGCCTCGCCGCCCGGAGGATTGGCCGGCCGCCAGAGGTCATGCACGGTAATGGTCGAGCTCGACGATTGCGCCACGGTTACGGAGGGCAAGGCGGCAGCAGCCGCGCCAATGGTCATCAGGAAACGGCGGTTGAGCATCGGGCCTCGCGTGACTGTTAATGATAAATTATGCTTGCTGTCGATTATAACACGTATCAGCTTAGATCTGCACTTGATTTTTCGCGTAAAACTGCGCCCGTGGATGGGCTTTCGCTGCGATTTTTGGCGTCTGGCTTTAATCCGGCCTGGCAAGTCCGTTGATAGCGCTGTCATCCCTTTTAAAATAAAGCGTCAAGCTCTCTTACAGTATAGATTGGCGCATTAAGTCTCAAGATAGACTATAGTGGCAGACAAGCCACATTGTATCAAATTTGATATAAAAAAACGTCTTTTTGACATTTTTTCATTGCGAATTTTGCAAAGAGACCGCTAACATGCGGGGAAGGCGATCAGGTTTGTACACCTAATTCGATATGACACCGGTGTCAAAATCAAGATAACCTGCCAAAAACCAGAACCAAGGCTGATCCACAGCCATAAATCAGGGACGAAAAAATGAAAATCAATAAACCGCACGGTATAGCTATGTCTAAAATCCTGTGCCAAAGTATTTCTCTTGGCGCAATGACGGCTTTGCTGGCAGGGACATCTGTATTCGCGCAGGAAACTGCCGCGCCGGGCCCCGCAGTCGAAGACCAGGAAACCGTTGTGGTTGTCACAGGGTTTCGCGGTTCGCTCCAAACCGCCATCAACGAGAAAAGGCGGTCGACCGACATGGTTGACGTCATCAAGTCGGAAGATATTGGCCAATTTCCCGATTTGAACCTCGCCGAAAGCCTCCAGCGCATTCCGGGCGTATCGATTGATCGTGACGGTGGCGAAGGTAAGCAAATTACCGTCCGCGGCCTGAATTCCGAGTTCTCACGTACCCGCCTCAATGGCCTGGAAGCGCTGGCGACAACCGGGTCTAAGGATTCATCCGGCGGCACCAACCGCGGGCGGGGCTTTGATTTCAATGTCTTTGCTGCTGACCTCTTCAACTCGCTGACGGTGCGCAAGTCGCTGTCGGCCGAAATCGAAGAAGGATCGCTGGGGGCGACGGTGGACCTGCAAACCGCCCGTCCGTTCGATTACAAAGGATTTACAATGGCCGGCTCTTTGCAGGCCGGTTACAATGATGCGGCCCGTAAGACAGAGCCGCGCGGCACTTTCATGATTTCAAACCGCTGGGCAGGCGGTCGTCTGGGGGCCCTTTTGTCGGTCGCTTACGGCACGCGCACGGTTATTGAAGACTCAACCAACACGACGCGGTGGGAAAATGCTTATGCCGTATCGAACGTGGGCCGTTTCGAGAAATACAGCATCGATGGCGGCAACACCTTCATTAACATTCCTCAATGCACCGGGTCAGGCGGGGTCTGTAATACTACAGAAGTGAATGCGCAGAACCCGACCCTGACCGGAGAAGCACAAAAGCTCGTTCGTGCCGAACATCCGCGTATTCCCCGTTATAACCACTTCGAAACCGCGCAGAAGCGCCTGGGGGTTACGGGCTCGTTCCAGATGCGCCCGAATGAAAATACCCTGGTCACGCTTGATGGCATGTTCGCGGAATTTGGTGCAAACCGGGATGAATGGGAAATCGAGGCCATTTCCTTCAGCCGCTCTAACCAGGGGCTGCCGAAGACGGACGTATACAATTACAGCATCGACAGCGAAGGTACCCTCGTCAAGGGCAGCTTCAACGACGTCGATATTCGCGCCGAACATCGCTATGACGAACTGACTACGACATTCACGCAACTCAACCTGACATGGGATCAGACCTGGAGTGATCGTCTGAGTACCAAGGTGCTGATCGGCTCTTCCAAGTCGCGCCAGGACAATCCCGAACAGACGACCTTCACGTTTGAATCCTACAATGTGGCCGGTTATAGCTACGACTATACCGATATGACGCATCCTGTGTTCGATTACGGTAAGTCGAAGTCCGGCTGTACGACAGACCAGGCGTGCTACTGGACCTATTCGACCAGCACGGCAAATGGCGATCAGTCGTTGATACGCATTCGGCCGCAAAGCGTGACGAATGCCTTCTCGACGGCGAAGATCGATTTGAAATACGAGATCAATGACCACCTGACTTTCAAGGGCGGTTACGCCTCCAAGAGCTATGATTTTAATTCGACCGAATATGGCCGTTACACCACGGCACCCCTGACCCGCGACGAAAATGCGACGACGGCGGGTTCGTCGCTTCTGGCCAGCACGATCAATGGCAACATCGCCGGCTTCTCGCAATCGGTCACGGTCGGCGGCAATACCTATCTGATCCCGAACCTGAATGTCATTCGCGACACGTTCAATTACGACTGCCGCTGTACCAATTCCTACGGTACTTTCACTGTCAATAACACCAACTCCTCGTCGCGGAGCGGCAACCGGATCGCCCAGGAGATCGATAAGGCGGCCTTTGTTCAGCTGGATTTCAAGGGCGACCTCGGTTCTATGCCTTACCGCGGCAATATCGGCACGCGGGAGGTCGAAACGAACCTGACCGCGACAGGCTATGTCGGCGGCAGTACCAGATCAATACTGACCACGGTCAAGCGCCGTTACAAGGATTCCCTGCCGGCAATGAATGTCATGATCGAGCCGCTGGAAAACCTCTACCTGCGTTTCGCGGCTGCCAAGACCATGGCGCGCCCGACTCTTCTCAGCCTGACGCCGGGCGGCGGATCGATCAATACCACGGCCAAGACGATCACCACGGGTAACCCCTATCTGGAACCGACCCGTGCCGACACAATGGACTTCTCCGTCGAATGGTATCCGGACAAGGATACGCTCGTAACCCTGGGCCTCTTCAATAAAAAGCTGCACAGCTATATCCAGACCCGCGCCCAGTCCTTCAAACTGAGCGAGTTGGGCTACACGCCGGCGGATCTGGGCGAAACCAGCGACGTTTCCTATCTCGTCACTACGCCGGTCAATACGGCGGGCGGGAACCTAAAGGGCTATGAGTTCAACATTCAAAAGCCGTTTACCTTCCTGCCGGGCTTCCTGAGCCGGACGGGCGGTATCTTCAACTATACCCACGTCGAGTCGAAGATCCAGTATTACACGTCGGCGACGGCCACGACGACGACGCAGGCCGATCTGCTTGGCTTGTCGCCAGACGCGTGGAACGCCACCCTGTATTATGAAGGCAAGGCCTTATCCGGTCGCGTTGCGGTGTCCTATCGCGATGGCTATCTGTCGCAACTCGCCCCCGGTTCGTCGGCCGATTTCTGGGGCAAGCACGAAACGATGAATGTCGATGCCCAGATCACCTACAAGGTCAACAACAACCTGACCTTCATTCTGGAAGGCATTAATCTGAGCAACGAACCGGATAACCGCTACATCTCCTACAACACGGCTCAGGGTAACACCGCCCAGAACCTGCTGTACGACTATGGCACGTCAGGCCGTCAGTACTACCTCGGCCTGCGTTACAAGTACTAAACGGCCCTTCCAACGATAAACTTTGGGCGGACAGATACTTTCCCAAACTTTTCTGTCCGCCCGTCTTTTTATAGTTGCCCTGGCTTTTATTATTGGTCTGGGCGTCAGGTCATGTTTTTTTCAATGCCGCCAGAAGCGCGGCCATATCATCGGGCGTCGAGGTAAAGCCCGGGGTTACCCGAACGCAGGCCCCGCCGGACAGTCCCGTGCGCACCACTGTGAACAGACCGCTTTTATCCAGGAGGTGTTGCGCCAGCGCCGCGTGCGCGGCAACAGACGGATCGGTCGTTAGTCTAAAGGACGTAATACCGGCGTGCAGCCGCGCATCGTCCGGTGTCAGAATCTCGATGGCCTTGAGATCGCGAGCGGGTCTCGCCCATAGATCGCGCAAATAGGACAGCCGCGCGCCGCAGGCGTCTGATCCGATGGCTTTGTGAAAATCCAGGGCGTCGATGGCCGCCATTTGAGCGGCGTAGTTCGGCGTCCCCGTATGAACGCGCGCCGATATTGGATCCTTTGCGTTTATCTCTTCGCCCATGAACGGACTGATGTCCGCTAAACGATCCCTTTTGATGTAGACGGCTCCAACGCCCAAGGGGGCGCCGATCCATTTATGCAGGTTGAATCCGGCGAAATCGAAGCCATCTGCCTTAACGTCGATGCCGCCCTGGCCCCAAGCGTGGGCGCTGTCGACGATCGTGTCCACGCCTTTGTGTCGTGCCATGGCGATGATGTCCCTGACCGGCAGGCGCAGACCGTTACGATGGCTGATATGAGTCAGCAGCATCAAACGCACCTTTTGGTGGCGGGACAGAGCCTGGTCATAGGCGTCGATGAGGCCCTGATAGGTGGCCGGTTGCGGCAGGTCGATAGTGACGATATCGACGCCGCGCCGATCCTTCAACCAGCGCATGGCGGTCTGCATGCTGTCGTAGTCATGATCGCTGATCAATACCGCATCGCCCGCTTTAAGGCGGTTATAGCCGCCGATGAGACTTTGCAGGGCTTCGGTCGCGTTGCGCGTCAAGGCGATTTCATCGGCGTCGGCATTGAGATGCGCGGCGATGCGTTGACGCAAACCCTGATAATAGGGAGCGAATTCGCGCCGGGTAAAATACGCGCCTTCGGTATTCACACGGGTGCTGTAGGTTTGGAATGCCTCGGATACCGACAACGGCATCTGCCCGAAGGCACCGAATTCAAGGTTGATGATCCCTGTGTTTGGACGTGGCGGATATGCGGCGGATATGGTCCGCCACGCGGCCTCGTCGGTTGGGGCGGCACTGTTGATCGGCGTGGCGGCGGCCGATCCACCCGGCAGGGGGGCGCCTATGGCGCCGAACAGGGCGGCCCCCAGGAAGTTACGGCGTTGCATGGATCGGCGCTCCGGTGTTAAGGGTTAAAAGCGCGCGTTCAGGCGCACGTAATATTGTCCGCCATCGGTATCGTAAGGCGCGTTACGCGAATATTCGATGCCGCGACTGGCCTGGAAGACGGCCTTGTCTGGATAGGTATTGAATATGTTTTCGCCGCCGACGCGTACCGACAGTTTCGGGGTAAAATTATAGGTCACCGACGCGTCGAACAGAGTCAATGCGCCGAAGGTCTGGTAGATATCGCCAGTGGAATTGCCGGTGGAGTCCGTCCAACTGCCGTAATAGCGACCACGAACCTGGTAATCGAAAGCGCCCTGGGTAAAGGTCGCGGCCAGGGTGACATTGTCTTTGGGCAGGTTTTCTTCGTACAGGAGCTTTTGAGTCGGGTTAGCATTCAAGGAGCCCGACGTCACCTTGGTTTCATTGTGATTATAGGCAAGCTTCAGGTCCAGACGGCCCGAGAACAGCGGACGGTTATAGCTGGTCACGATATCGACGCCCTTGGTGCGGGTGTCGAAATCGTTCGTGAACCAGAATACAGAGGTATAGTTGGCGGCGCCCGGAATGCCCTGGGCCACCAGGCTGGCTTTCTGGGCGGCGGTCAGGGTAATGGATGGTGAACTGGAGAAGCGTTTGCTGACATCGACCTGATAGGCATCGATCGAGCCCGACAGGCCAAAACCGGTCTTCCAGACAAAGCCGGCACTATAGCTTTTAGAGGTTTCCGGTTGCAGCGGCTTTGCACCCAAGGCGGCCGCCAGCGGATTGAGCGGCGACAGACGCCCGGATGTGAACAGTTGCAAGGTCACTGTGTCCAGTCCTTGCGAGGTGCTAAGCGAATTGACCTGACCCGGGGTTGGCGCGCGGAAGCCGGTCGAATAGGAGGCGCGTATCGCGACGTCCGGCGTGAATTCGTAACGGCTTGCCAGCTTGCCGGTCGTCGTCTCGCCGAATTCCGAATAGTGTTCGTAGCGCAGGGCGCCGCCCAGGGTCCATTTTTCGGTCAGTCTGGCTTCGGTGTCGATATAGGCGGCGTAACTGGTCTGATTCCATTTGCCGGCCTGCTGGTCGCTGAAACCCGGAAAGCCGTTCGAGCCCGAGGCCAGGCCCGCATTGGCGCCCGGCCCAACGGCATAGGAGGCCGCGTCGCCGGCAGCGACAGAATAGGTTTCCTTGCGGCTTTCGGCGCCAAAGGCAATATTGATCGGCTCAGGCAGGCTTGCCACGTCCAGGTGATAGACGCCGTCGGCGTTCAGATTGAATTCTTGCTGCGTCTGAGTGCCGAGGTAAAAATCGGTCGGGCTGTTCGGCCCCATGGAGGCATTGATCGAATTGTACAGGTAGAACTTGGTTTCGTTCTGGCCGTAGCTGGCGCTCAGGTCCCAGTCGAACGCTTCGCCCCAATGACCACGCAGACCACCGACGGTTTGATAATCCGTGTAATCGACCGCTTCATGCGGTGTGAAACCGTTGGGATAGATTGACCTCAGGTCCCAGCCTGGGAAGATGGAGGGAACGGTCTTGTAAACGGCGGCATTGCTTGTCGCGCTGGGAATACGCCAGTTGATATCGTTGACTCCATTGCCGGTGGAGGCCGTTGCGAAGCCATACAGCTCTCCGACACCAACAATGGGCAACATCGCATCGACAGCGTAGTGGTAGGTCGTCAGCTCCGGCTTGCCCCAGCGCTGAACGGGATTGGGGATGGTGAGGCTGGGGTTGGCGGCCTGGAACGCGGCGGCGTCGGCGCGTTGGTGGGTGCGGGACGTGGCCGCTGCGTCGGACCATTCGGCCGTTGCGACGATATGACCGCCATCCCCGATGGCGAAGCCGGCGCGCACCCCGGCCTGAAGATTGGCGCCGTCACCGGCGAA
This sequence comes from Asticcacaulis sp. AC466, assembly GCF_000495815.1. GTDB lineage: Bacteria > Pseudomonadota > Alphaproteobacteria > Caulobacterales > Caulobacteraceae > Asticcacaulis. The sequence goes on from NZ_AWGE01000005.1 coordinate 369,208, forward strand.
ATATTGCGACCCTTGGGTATAGGCGGAAATGCCGGGACGGTCATCGAGTTTGATGTTGATCACACCGGCGATGGCATCGGAGCCATACTGCGCTGAGGCGCCGTCACGCAGGACTTCCACCCGTCCTATGGCAAAATTCGGGATCTGCGCCAGATCCGGCCCTTGCGCGCCACGTTGGCCAAGAAAGGCGGTGCGGTGGAAGCGCTTGCCATTAATCAGCACGAGCGTCTGGTCTGAGGACAGGCCGCGCAGGTGAGCCGGACGGATGAATTGAAGCCCGTCCGAGGTCGGGAGCTTCTGCACGTTAAACGACGGAATGACTTGCGCCAGATTGTCGGTCAGCTGGCTGGACGCACCATCATGCAGGTCTTTGGCGCTCAGGACATCGACCGGCGTCAGGGTGGTGAACTTGGTGCGTGTCTTGTCGCGGGTGCCGGTGACGATGACCATGGTGTCCGTGTCGGCAGGCGTCGGCTGTGTATTGACGTCCGGGTTGACGGCCTGGGCATGGACGACGCCGGCAGCCATCGCCGTCAGGGAGACGAGGGCGCAGGACATGAATAGGGCGGAACGACGGTAATAGGACATGATAAACCCCTCCTGGCAGCGGCGCGGCCATCCAACACGGAGCCGGCATCTGACGTATGAACACATCTTGCGAAAGCGGCGCAGGCGCTCACTGAGCAAGTCAGCAGGGGGGTAGATACGGCGTGCAACAGTGACATGATGGATTTGTGGTAGGAATATGAATTGGCGGTCCAGTAGCGCGTCGATTGTCGATGAGCCTAATCTGGGTTGAATTATCTTTTTGCAGGCAATATGCTTACAAAGACGCCGCCGGAGGGCGAACCCGGCGGACTTACGTGTCTTTGGAAATGGTTATGACATACCCTATCGGTTTCGCCCTGCGCGGTTTCGGCCGTTATTTGCCTGCGTCTCAACAGCCCTCTCAAAGTCTGGATAGCCTGTATGGCCAGCCCCCTGGCTGGACCGAGGCGCGCTTTGGCATTACCTCCCGGCCAATCGCCAGTCGCGCGGAAACCAGCTCCGTCATGGCTGCCCATGCCTGCCGCGAAGCCCTGGCCGACGCCGGTTGGGAGGAGGAGGCATTCGATGTGCTGGTCGGCGCCTGCGGTGTTATGGAGCAACCCATACCCGGCACCTCCGTCCTGGTGCACAACGCGCTCGGCCTGGCCAAAAGCGGCATCCCTTGCCTTGACGTCAACATGACCTGCCTGTCATTCGTCGCGGCGCTCGACCAGGTCAGCCTGGCCATGAAGGCGGGGCGATACCGCCGGGCCCTGGTCTTTTCCAGTGACATCGCGTCGGCAGGTCTTGACTACGACCATCCGGAAATGTCGGCCATTTTCGGAGATGGCGCCGCCGCCGTCTGCGTTGAGGCCTGCGATGACGGTCCCGCCGTCCTGGCCGCGCGCTTCAAGACCTTAAGCCAGGGCAAGGACCTGGCCCATCTGCGGGCGGGTGGGACCGGGGTGCGTATCGCTGACGGTTTTGACTCTTTAAGTCAGGCCGCCAGGTTTCATATGGATGCTTTCGGTATCTTCAAGGCGGCCGGTCGCCATCTGCCGCAACTCATGGCCGACACCGTCAATGATGCAGGCGTGACGATGGAGGATATCGACACGTTCATCTGCCATCAGGCCAGTGCGCCAGGGCTGGAATATATGCGTCATCTGGTCAAAACCCGGCCGGAACGCGTCGTCGATATCTTCTCAAGCTGCGGCAACCAGATCGCCGCCTCGCTGCCCAATGCGCTCTATGTCGCCCATAGTGACGGACGATTGACGCCGGGGTCGCACGCGCTTCTGGTGGGTACGTCGGCGGGCGTAAGCCTGGGCGCCATGGTGCTGCGCCTGTGAAGGTGTTGGTTACAGGCGCGACCGGTGGGTTGGGCAAAGCGCTGGTCGCGGGGCTGATCATGGCCGGCTACGCGGTGCGCGCGACCGGACGGCGAGATGGCCAGGCGCTGAAAGACATGGGCGCGGACTATATCCAGGCAGACCTGACGAAAGGCTCACTCGGTCCTTTGGTGGACGGCGTAGACGGTGTTTTTCATGCGGCCGCATTGTCCAGTCCATGGGGGCGTGACGCTGATTTTCAGGCAATCAATGTTGATGTCACGCGGAACCTTTTGGTGGCGGCGCGGCGCGCGGGATGCCGCCGTTTTATCTTCGTCTCGTCGCCATCGGTCTATGCCCGCGAGCGCGACCAGCTTGAGCTCCGGGAAAGCGACCCCATAGCCGAGCGCCCTCTCAATGCCTATGCGCGGACAAAGGGCGAGGCAGAAGGTCTCGTGCGGGCAGCGTCGGATGCCGGCATGGCCTGCGTGGCGCTTCGGCCGCGCGCCATTATCGGTCCCGACGACGACGTGCTGTTGCCGCGCTTTTTGCGGTTGATAAAAAGAGGCCGCTTTCCGCTCGTCCATGGTGGCCGCGCCCTGATCGAACTGACCGATGTCCGCGATGTCGTGCGCGCCCTCATCGCCGCCGATGCATGTGCACCGGACATTGGCGGGGCGGTCATAAATATCTCTGGCGGCAAGGCCGTCAGCGTCCATGATCTGATCCGTGAGCTTGCCGACGCCATGGGCCGTGAGGTCCGGTTCCTGCCCACGCCCTATGCCGTATTGCGTCTTATTGCGTCTGTAAATGAAGCCGTCTGCGGGCTACTGCCTGGACGGCCAGAGCCCGCCCTGACGCTCTATAGCCTGTCAGCGCTCGCATTTTCGCAAACGTTTGACATGAGCCTAGCGTGCGAACTTATTGATTATACACCTCAATATGATGCCATTAAAGCGGCCTGTGAGCTGGGGCGTCATTCATGACGGTGACGCGCTGGCACCTTTTGCAGGTTGGATCGTGTCGCCATCCGGAAATGATGGCGCGTCGGGGCGGGCACATGTGTCCGGTTGATTTTCCCGCCCTGGTCGGCTTGATCCTGCACGCCGATTTTGGCCCGATCCTGTTCGATACAGGGTATCATCGGCGGTTCTTCGCCGCCACCGACCCGTTTCCGGAGTGGCTCTATCGTCTCGCTACGCCTGTTCAATACGCGGATGCCGACAGCCTTGAGGCGCAATTGGCGCGTTTTAACCTGTCTGCCGGCGATATCCGCGGCGTTTTCGTCTCGCATTTCCACGGCGACCACGTCGCGGGTCTGAGAGATTTTGGCGCCGCTCGTATATTCTGCGCCTGCGCAGGCCTTGACCGTACGCGCCAGGGAAGCCGTTTCAGCCGCGTCAGGCAGGGCCTGCTCAGCGCCCTGACGCCCGACAACATCGACGCCCGCGCGACCTATCTGGAGACCTTGCCGGTCACCCCTCTGGATCTCCGTCCCTTCACCGAGGGTGCGGATCTTCTCGGTGACGGCAGCCTCATCGCCGTGGAATTACCCGGCCATTGTCCGGGGCACTGGGGGCTTCTTGTCCGGCCGGCAGGCGGTCCAAACGCCTTCTTCATTGGCGATGCGGCATGGTCGCTGGCCGCGATCACCGACAATGTGCCGCCGCCAGCCCTGACGACGGCCTTGCTGGGCGAGACGCGCGCCTACCGTCAGACCCTGACGGCCCTCAACGCTGTGGCCAAAAACGCGGACGTCGAGATCATTCCGTCGCATTGCCCTGTGACGGCGGCGAAATGGGTGGGGCATGAGTAATAGTCTGACCTATATGTCCGCCCTGTGGCATGGGCGTAACCGTAGCCGCGCGGGGCTGGCGCGTCATCAAAACCGGCTGTGGCATAGACTTCGGGCAGATTTCGGTCGCTATGCTGCTTTGCGTGATTATCGACACAACGATTTTCGGGCCTTGCCCGTTGTAAGCGTTGAGACATATCGAGAAAACTTTCAATATTACAATATATTGAACTTATCTCATCAACAACTGAATGACCTGTTATCTGTGCCGATGGGGTTTAGTGTTGGCCACTCTACAGGCACGTCCGGCGGCGCGCGGGGCGTGTTCATCACCTCAACTGCGGAACGGACCCTCTATACGGGCCAGATCATGGCGAAACTTCTCAAGCCAAGCGCGCTTCTGCGCGTTCGAAAAGTGGCCTTGTGCTTGCGGGCGTCGGATGAACTGTATCGGTCCGGCCGGCGCCTGGACATGCGCTTTTTTCCCCTCGGACCGGACAGCGCCGCCGCCGTCGCCGAATTCAACCCGGACCTGCTTATCGCGCCGTCTCAGGTTCTGCTGGCCCTGGCTGCGGCGCATAAATTGCCTGACTTGAAACACCTCTATTATGGCGCCGAGACGCTGAATGATATTGAACGTGCCTTTATCACCGACCGGTTGGGTGTGCGGCCCGATCCCATCTATCAAGCGACGGAGGGATTTCTGGGAGCACCGTGTCGGCAGGGAACACTGCACCTCAACGAAGATACCCTGATCGTCGAGCGTGAGCCCTTGCCGGGTGGACGCTTTCGCCCGATCGTCACCGACCTTTTGCGTCGGACACAGGCGGTCGTGCGGTTGCGCCTGGACGACATTCTGGAGCCGACGACCTGTCTGTGCGGATCGATTCGGGCCGCCGTCCGCCCGGTTGAAGGACGGGTACAGGACATCTGGTGCTGGTCCGACCGCCAGGTTTTTCCGCGTGAGGTAGAAGACCACCTAGCGCCGCTGATACCGGCAGACCATCCCTGGGTTGCCACCGGGCACCCGAACGGCATCCGGCTGGCGTGCCGCAACGAACATGCCCCCAGATTGGCTGAGGCCTTGTTCGTCTTTGGCCAGCCGGTAGAACATGTCGAATACAGAGCGGACATGGACTTTCCCAAACGTCGGCATGTCAGGTGGCAGGCATGAGCCGCATCCTGCTAACCGGTATTCGTGCCCCAGTAGCCGTCGATTTGGCAAAGGTGTTGCGCCATCAGGGCCATACGGTTTTCGGCGCCGATGTTTTACGCAGTGCCGCGTTTGGCGACAGCGCCCATTATCGCTCGCCCGTCCGCGACCCGTCCGGCTTCCGATCAGATGCCCTGTCACTTGTTGACCGTCTCGCGCCGGACCTAATCATCCCCTTGTGCGAAGACATCTTCCACTGGGCAAAACTGGATGTACCTTTGTTTGGGCCAGACTGCCCAACCCTGATGCGGCTTCATTCAAAACTCACATTTTCCCGACTAGCGGCCGATCTCGGCCTGAAAGTGCCGCACACCGAACGGACGCGGGACTGGGCGCGAGACTGCGTGTTCAAGCCAGAGTTTTCGCGCTTCGGCACGCGGGTTCTGATCCGTCCAGAGGCAGGGCCAGCCAGCGATGATCCGCAAAACCCATGGGTACGTCAGGCCTTCGTCGCGGGAGAAGATGTCTGCTTCTACGCCATAGCGCGCCAAGGGACGCTACGCGCCTTTAGCGCCTATCGTTCGTCGTGGCGCACGCGCGGCGGGGCGAGCTATCATTTTGATCCGGTCCATGAGCCGCGTCTGGTCGAGATGGCCGCCCGCCTGGCGCGTGCGCTCAATCTGACTGGCCAACTGGCCTGCGACCTGCGTCAGGATGCCGACGGTGAGATGTGGCTGATAGAATGCAACCCCCGCGCCACCAGCGGCCTGCATCTATTGACGCACGATCCGGCAGGCCTGGCGGCCGCCTTTGTCGGCGGTAGGGATGACCGCCCGCTCGTAATGACCGGAGCGGAGCCCGCCTGCATCGGTCTGGCTATGGCTGTGTTTGGCTGGCCCGCGGCCCTGACCCACGGGCGCATGGCGCAATGGGCGACCGACAACCGGTGTGCCCGTGACGTGTTGGCGGGTGTCAGATGTGCGGCTGCCCTAGATAGTGTGCGCCACAGTATCGGCGCGGCGCGCGCGGGTCAGGGTCTGGCCGCCTACCTTACCACCGATATCGAATGCAATCGGTGGCTGACATGAGCCTTCACAATGCCAAGGTGTCTTTCGAGGACCTGGATATCGGCGGACGCACCATCAGGATCGCCATTCCGGGGCGGCCCAATGTCTGCTGGGTGACATCGCTGGCGACAGCCATCGGGCCCATGGCGCGGGAAGAAATCGACCGCGAGATGGACGTGCCGGAGAGTCTGGCGGCCAAGGTTTTAAGCCGTATCTTTGAAACCTTTGGCCGCTGGCTGCGCATCGACGAGGCGGTATTTGTCGAGCATCGCCTACTGAGCACCTCCTTGTACACCCATGACATGCTGGCGCATCTGGTGGCGTGCCGCGAAAGCCTGATGCGGCACTATCCTGGGAAGGCGATCGTTTTGCGCTCGCTGAATGCGCATGATCATGCTGCCTATATTGATAGGCGTTGCTGGCCATTTCGCGTGGTGTGGATCATCGACGATATCGATGCCGATTGGGCGACGCGCCGCGATGCCCGTCGCGATGTCGCCCGACTTGAGACATCAAACCTGGACAGCTGCGCCTATGACGGCGCCATACCCCCCGACAAGCTGGCGCGGTGCCTCGAACTGTACCGCAACCTGTATCTCGGCACCTATTCGGGACTTAACCCCGACTATGACTATGGTTATCTGCGCCGTCTTATGGAGGCGGGCGACTTGGAAATCCTCACCTTGGAAGACAAGGGGCGGGTGGAAGCCTTCTGCGCCCTGCACAGTCGCGGCGACACCCTGTCCGTACCGATGGTGGGTTACAATCAGTCGCGGCCGCAGTCTGACGGCCTTTACCGGTCCGCCATGACGCGGGCGGCACAGGCAGCACAAACGCGGGGGATGCGCCTCAATCTGTCGGCCGGCGCGCCGCATTTCAAACGGCACAGGGGGGCCAAGCCGTATATGGAATATGTCATGATTATCGAAGGGCATCTGCCCGCCTGGCGACGGTTTGGCTATTCGGTCATCGGGCGGGTGCTCCGCCTTATGGCGCCGGAACTGCTGCGGAGTGCGTCATGAAGCTGCCGGCCCATATCGACACGACCTGGCTGCCCGTGGCGCTGGACGGGCAGGTCGGCAAGACACCGCTAAAGCGTGAGGTCGCCGGCATCCCGATCGTTTTATGGCGGGGCGCCGAAGGGCTCAGCGCGTTTCGCGACCGCTGTCCGCACCGCAACTATCCGCTGTCGCAAGGCCGCGTAGAGCAGGGGCGCCTGGTTTGCCCTTATCACGGCTGGGCATTTCGCGGCGATGGCGCGTGTGCGGATATACCGGGGTGCGCCGGGGCGTCTTCACGGTTGAAAGCCGAAACAGTCGGCGTGCGTGAAGCTTTCGGTGTCGTTTTTGTCTGCCTGGCGGGCAATACGCCGTTTGTTGTCCCGCCCATGCCGGAAGGCCCTGAATATGATCATTTCTGGTGGGCGATGAAGCCTGAAGCGGCCCGCGTCTTCGATGCGCTGGACAATGTCCTTGATCCCTTCCACACCAATTTTATCCATGACGGCTATATTCGCGTCAAACATCGCCGTCAGCGTGTCGAGCAGAGCATCGAGGTGTCTGAGGACGGGTTCGAAGCCACCTACGTGCAGGACACGGACCACGGCTGGATGTCGCGCGCTTTGGAAGGCCCGCGTACCCGCAGTCGCGGCCGCTACTTCCCGCCCGTAGCGTTTCAGGGACGCTGGGAAGGGCCAAAGGGTTTGACCCTTTGCGTCACCATATGGTTCGTCCCGGAAAACGACAGCATGATCCGACCGTTCGCACGGTTTTCCACGCCGAAATCCAAAGGACCGGCTTGGCTCAAGGAGGCCCTTATCCGGTTGTTCCTGTTTCGAGTCATCGATCAGGATGCCGACGCCTTGCGGCACCTGAGTGACAACATCGCTCGGTTCGGCGGTCCCCGGTTCGGCGCCGGTCCCGCCGACCGCCTGAGCGACAAGCTGATGCGGCTATATCTGGGGCAACCGCTTACGCCGGAGCGGCTGGGGCCATTCGAGATGTGGCTGTAGTACTAAAGCTGACTTCGATCCGGTTCGTAGCGCCCACGCTTTCGCGCAGTCACGACGGCCTAAATCTGTAATGGTGACAATCACGCGCCAAGTATCTTGAAATTCTGTCATACAGAAAATATGTGAGGCTCGATTTTTCAGACTAATGAGGAAAGCTATGACAACGACAGTGGACGCGCCAAAACCGGAACAACATGTCTTTGAAGCCGATGTTAGCCGCCTTCTGCATATGATGGTCCATTCCGTCTATTCGGATAAGGACGTGTTCCTGCGGGAACTGATCTCCAATGCGGCGGATGCCTGCGAAAAGCTGCGCTACGAAGCCGTGTCCAATGCAGCGCTTAACGCCGATGGTGCGCCGCCGCGCATACTGGTCTCATTGAACGAAGACAAGCGAACCCTCGTTGTCGAGGACAACGGCATCGGCATGAGCCGGGAGGAGATGATCGATGCACTGGGCACGATCGCACGCTCCGGCACGCGCCAGTTTATGGAGCGAATCGAAGCCGCGAAGGCGGGTGATAAGGCCGAACTGATCGGACAGTTCGGGGTTGGCTTCTATTCCTCTTTCATGGTGGCTGAGCGCGTAGACGTGGTGTCGCGCCGTGCCGGGCAGGATGAGGCCTGGATGTGGTCGTCTGACGGCAAGGGAAGCTATGACCTGAGTCCGGTTGAGATCGATCGGGCGCCTGTACGTGGCACTCGGGTCGTTCTGCACCTGATGGAAGAGGCTAAAACCTACACCGGAAAATGGACGGTAGAAAAGATCATCCGTGAGCAGTCCGGCCATGTGCCCGTCCCGATCCATCTCATCGAGAAGGAGGGCGCGGAATCGTCCGAGGTGACTGACGGCGCAGCGCTTTGGACCAAACCCAAGGCGGAGATTTCCGCCGCTGAATACACCGATTTCTACCGCGGCGTTTCCGGGCAATATGATGAGCCTTTGATGAACGTCCACTTCCGTGCGGAAGGGCGTTACGAATACACGACATTGGCCTTCGTACCCGGCACGCAACCCTTCGACCTGTTCGATGCCGACCGCAGCGGGCGCATGAAACTGTATGTCAAACGCGTCTTTATCACCGACGACGCCGAGCTATTGCCGCGGTATCTGCGCTTCGTTCGCGGCGTTGTCGATACGTCGGACCTGCCGCTCAACATTTCCAGAGAGATGATTCAGGACAGCCCCGTTCTGGCGACTATACGCAAGGGCGTGACCGGACGGGTGCTGACGGCCTTGGAAGGCCTCGCCGAAAGTGAGACGGAGACCTTTGACAAGGTCTGGGATCTGTTTGGCGCCATCCTGAAGGAAGGCATCTACGACGATTTTGAACGCAAGGAGCAATTGCTGAAATTGTCGCGGTTCAAGACGACGGTTGCGACGGACGGTCGCCGCAGCCTGGCGGACTATGTGAAGGACATGAAGCCAGGCCAGGAGGCCATCTACTACATCGCTGGCACCAATCTTGAGCAACTCAAGGCATCGCCGCAACTGGAAGGTTTCCGCGCCAAGGACATAGAAGTCCTGCTGCTTACCGATGTGGTGGACAGCTTCTGGGCACCCGCCAATCAGTCGTTCGACGGTAAGACGTTCAAGTCGGTCACCCAGGGGCTTACTGACCTGGACGCTGTAGCTGCGGACGATCCGGACGCTCCAGAAAAGCCGGAAGCCTCCGGCGATGTGGCCGCCTTCATCGACTATGCGCGCGAAGCCCTAAAAGCCGACGTTGCCGATGTTCGTCTCTCTACGCGCCTGACAGAAAGTGCGGTTTGCCTGGTCGCGCCAGAGCACGGCCCAGACCGCCAGCTTGAAAAAATCCTTCAAGGTGCCGGGCGTTTGCAAACCGTCTCGAAGCCCATTCTTGAGATCAATCCCCATAATGAACGTGTGAAGAGCATAGCTCAGAACACCAGCGACAGCGCCCGTGAAGACGCAGCCTGGCTCTTGTTGGACGAAGCGCGCATTCTGGAGGGTGACAAGCCCGCCAACCCACGCGCCTTTGCCGACCGGCTGTCGCGCTTGTTCGCAAAAGCGTTTTCACCTGCGACCTAATTGGTCTGGCTGCCGGGACACCTCATCTTGGAGGGGCGTCCCGGCATGTCGGTATTGGCTACAGCGACCTGAGTTTTGAAGCAGTACTGGCGACCTGGCGTCGATTGCGTTAGGTTGTCGTCAATGACCCGAAACGCTCATCACGCCGATGCCAGTTCAGACACGATCCCTGTGTCGGAAGCCGCTTGGCTTGATGTGATCCGTCAGATGGACCAGACCTATTCGGGCCTGATCGACTACCAGGTCGAGCTCGAAAAGAAGAACGCCGATCTGGAAGCGATGCGCCAGTTCATGGATTCCGTTCTTGAATCCATGACTGACATTCTGATCGTCTGTGATCGAAATGGCCTCGTCATTCAGTTGAACAAGACGGCGGCGCGTCTGGCGGGTCTTCCAGACGGCTCCACAGGAACCGGTACGGTCTTCGATCTTGTCGCAAGCTTCAGTCATGAGGCGCTCAAGGCCATGCTCGGCCGTGCGTCTCAGGCAGCGCCCGCCGTATCCGAGGAAATCGTTCTGCACACCACAGATGGCGAGGCGCCATTTGAGGTTTCGGCGTCGCCCCGACGCGACGCACGGGGGCGATTGCTAGGGGTTGTCCTTATTGGCCGGCATGTCGGCGAGCTTCGCACAGCCTATTCTGCATTGAATTTGGCGCACGATCAATTGAAAGACGCGCAGGCGCAATTGGTCAATTCCGAAAAAATGGCGTCGCTGGGTCGCCTGGTCTCTGGCGTGGCACACGAACTGAATAACCCGATCAGTTTCGTCTATGGCAATGCCCATGCCCTGGAACGATATGTCGATCGATTGGAAACCTATTTCAATGTCGTCGAACAAGGGGCGACTCGCGAAGAGCTCGTAACACTCCGTCACAGCCTAAAACTTGGTAAAACGGTCGCGCGCCTCCGCGACGCGGCGTCTGGCGCTTTGGAAGGCGCAGAGCGCGTTCGCGATATCGTGGAACAGTTACGGCGATTTTCAGGCACGGGCCGCGCGCCACCCGAGCCTTTCGACCTCGTCGCCACGGTTCAGACCGCCGTGGGGTGGGTGACGCGTACGCAAAGACCGGATCTGGTCATCGACTGGGCCATGCCTAATGCCCTTATGGTGACGGGCCGGTCAGGCCATATTCAGCAGGTCGTAATGAACGTTATCCAAAATGCGGTGGATGCAACCGAAACCGTACAAAACCCACGCATCTCAATCCAGTTGGGAAGCGAAGGCGCAAACGCCGTATTGCGCATTTCCGATAATGGTCCGGGCCTCAGCGATGATGTTCGCGACAAACTATTTGAACCGTTTTTCACCACTAAGCCGGTCGGTAAGGGGACGGGGCTGGGCATGTCGATCAGCTACCGGATCGTCGCGGATCATGAGGGGCGATTGAGCGCAAGCAATGCCGAGGGCGGCGGCGCGCTCTTCGAAGTTTGCCTGCCGATCGAAGGAGCGGGAACCGATGCGTAAGAAAACGGTTCTGTGGCTACAATCGGGGGGCTGCGGCGGGTGCACGATGTCGCTTTTGTGCGCGCAGACACCGAACCTGTTCAGCGTACTGGATGACTTTGGCCTTGAAATGCTTTGGCATCCCTCGCTCAGCGAGGAAAGCAGCGACGAGGTTATCGGTTTGCTGGAAGATATCTGCGCCGGCCGCCGCAAGCTGGATATTTTGTGTTTCGAAGGTTCGGTTATGCGTGGCCCGAATAACACGGGACGTTTCCACATGCTGGCGGGGACGGGGCGACCGATGATCGACTGGTTACGTGATCTGGCGCCCTTGGCAGAGCATGTTGTGGCGGTGGGCACATGTGCGGCTTTCGGCGGTATTACGTCCGCCGGCGCCAACATTACCGATGCCTGCGGTCTGCAATATGAAGGCTACCAACCTGGGGGCGCGCTTGGCGATGCTTTTCGCGCCGGGGCGGGACTACCTGTCATCAATGTCGCAGGCTGCCCCACCCATCCCAATTGGGTGCTGGAGACCTTCATGATGCTGGCGGATGAGAGTTTGCGCGCCGAAGACCTTGACCCCTTAAGACGGCCGCGCTTTTACGCAGACCACCTGGTTCACCACGGCTGTTCGCGCAACGAGTATTATGAATTCAAGGCCAGTGCGATGCACCTGTCCGAGCTTGGGTGCATGATGGAAAACCTGGGGTGCGTCGGCACCCAGGCGCACGGCGACTGCAATACTCGCGCCTGGAATGGCGAAGGTTCGTGCACGCGCGGCGGCTACCCCTGCATAAATTGCACGGCGCCAGAATTCGAGGAGCCAAACCGGGTTTTCACCCAAACCCCGAAAATCGGAAACATCCCGATCGGACTGCCAACCGATATGCCAAAGGCGTGGTTCATCGCCCTGGCGTCCTTGTCCAAAGCGGCTACGCCCCGGCGTTTGCGCGTCAACGCGACGTCGCATCGCCTGATCGAGGCGCCCTCCGTCAAAGATTCCCCTCTCAAATGACTGAATCGACTGCCCCGCGGCGCATCCTTGCCGGACCTTTCAACCGCGTTGAAGGCGACCTGGAAATTCGGCTCGACATCGAAGGGGATGCCGTCCGGGCGGCCTACGTCAATTCGCCCCTTTTCCGAGGCTTTGAGCGCATACTCGAAGGCAAGGACCCGCGCGACGCCTTGACCATCGTTCCGCGTATTTGCGGAATCTGCTCGGTGTCCCAATCCGTTGCGGCGGCGCGGGCGCTTGGAGCGGCGGCCGGGATTTCGCCCCCGATCAACGGTGAGCGCGTGACATCGCTGCTGCACGCCGTTGAGAATATGGCGGATCACCTGACCCATTTCTATCTGTTCTTCATGGCCGACTTCGCCCGCCAGGCCTATTCTGGCTGGGCTTGGCACGGCGAGATCAGCCGCCTGTTTCAAGCAAAAACCGGGGTTGCTGTCCGGCAGGCTGTCGATGCAAGGGCGCAGCTTCTCACCATCATGGGGCTGTTGGCCGGCAAATGGCCCCATACCCTATCGATTCAGCCTGGCGGCGTCACCAAGGCGCCCGATGCGCGCGATCGCGTACGATGCCTGGCCATCATGCGTGCGTTCCGTCACTGGCTGGAGGCGAATCTGGTCGGGGCAAGCCTGGAGTCCTTTATTGCCTTGAATTCGCGAGAGGCTCTGGAGGCATGGAGCAGAGGCCACATCGGGCTCTTCTTGCGGATTTCCGAAGATCTGGACTTGGGCCGTCTTGGCCCGGGCGCCCCTAGGTTCATGTCCTACGGCGCGTACGAAGTCGCGGGGACACATCTGTTCAAGGCCGGACTAAACTTCGACGGCATGCCGGGCATACTCGATACCCGACGTATCGTGGAGGATTTGTCGCATAGCTGGATGCTGGGTGAAACCAGCCATCCCTTTGACGGATCCACGATACCTGACGAAGCCATGCGCGATGAAGCTTATAGCTGGTGCAAGGCGCCACGCTATGATGGACGGACGGTCGAGGTGGGGGCCTTCGCCCGTCAGCTCATTGACGGTCACCCGCTGGCGCCGGCGCTTCTGCACGACGGGTGCGCCAATGTACGAGCGCGTGTCGTGGGTCGCGCGCTCGAACTCGCTTTGAGCGTCGTGGCTTGCGAGGGGTGGATAAAGGATATCGAGGTCGCGTCGGACTTTATCTCTCCGGCACAAATACCTGATTTTGCGCAAGTTACAGGCCTATGTGAAGCCGCGCGTGGATCGTTGGGCCATTGGCTGACCATCCGCGATGGCCGCATTGCCGGCTATCAGATCGTTGCGCCCACGACATGGAATTTTTCGCCTAGAGACGGCCAGGGCGTTCCCGGAGCCCTGGAGGCGGCCCTGGTCGGGGCACGTGTTACCGATGGGGAGCAAACGCCACTGAGCGTGCAGCATATCGTGCGATCCTTCGACCCGTGTATGGTGTGCACAGTCCATTGACGCGCGCTGAACGAATCCGAGTCAGGGGAACGGTGCAAGGCGTTGGCTTTAGGCCATTCGTCTGGCAGTTGGCTGCGCGGTTTGGGATAAGGGGCGAGGTCAGCAACGATGGCGAGGGCGTCATCATCAGGGCGACGGGTAATGATCTTGAGGGTTTCGTTGCCGCCCTGAGCGCCGAGGCGCCCCGGCTTTCGCGTATCGCCTCTATTGAACGCGCGCCGATCGCGCCCTTTTCGCCTACGGGGTTTACGATCGTGGAGACGCAGGGCGGGACGCGGCGCACCGGAATTACACCGGATGCGGCCCTGTGCAGCGCCTGTGCCGCAGAGATTGACGATCCGGCCGCGCGACGTTTTGCCTACCCGTTCACCAATTGCACGCACTGTGGCCCGCGGTTCTCAATCATTGATTCCATACCCTATGACCGTGCCGCGACCCGTATGCGGTCTTTCACCATGTGCGCGGCGTGTTCTGGTGAATATAGCAATCCTGCCGATCGGCGGTTTCACGCTCAGCCTATCGCTTGCCCGGACTGTGGCCCGCACCTTGATCGCCCGCTTGAAGAGGCGGTAAGTGCGCTTAAGGCAGGCAAGATCGTTGCTATAAAGGGGCTGGGGGGATTTCATCTCGCCTGCGATGCGACCAATGAGCAGGCTGTCGCAACCTTGCGGACGCGTAAGCGAAGGCCTCATAAGCCCTTTGCCGTGATGGCGGCCGATCTCGCCATGCTGCGTGCTTATTCCAGTCCGACCCAGTTTGAAGCCTTGTTGCTGTCGGATCAGGCTGCACCAATTGTGCTCATGGATGGCAAAAGAGGTCTTGCTTCGTCGGTTGCGCCGTCGCTTGAGCGTGTGGGCTGGATGCTTGCCTACACACCGCTCCATGCCCTGATCTGCCAAGGCGTTGGCAGGCCGCTGGTTATGACCAGTGGCAATGTCAGTGGCGAGCCACAGGCCATCGGCGACGACGAAGCCTTGGAAAAATTGTCCCTATTTGCGGACAGCTTCCTGATGCACAATCGCGAGATCGCCCGGCGCCTGGACGATTCGGTTGCCTCGATAGATGCCGGTGAACTGCGCGTTCACCGCAGGGCCCGCGGGTTTGCACCGGCTCCCCTCGACATGCCCCACGGATTGCGCAAGGCGGGGCCAATCCTGGCCCTGGGGGGCGAACTGAAGGCGGCCATCTGTCTCACGTTTGGCGATGGCGATGGCGGCGGCGAGGCGATCTTGTCCCACCATCTGGGCGATCTCGAAGACGCGCTGACCTATGACGAATTCGAAAAAGCCATAGACGACTATACCGAGTTGTTCGGCCATTTGCCGCAGGCCATAGCCTGCGATCTGCATCCTCAATACAGGTCTACAGAAAAGGCCGAGGCATTGGCAGCGACCGCGGGTCTGCCGCTTATTCGCGTTCAGCATCATCACGCCCATATCGCGTCCTGCATGGCTGAAAACGGCTGGCCGTCGGGCGGCCAGAAAGTGCTGGGGCTTGCCTTCGACGGCGCGGGATATGGCGACGATGGCACCGTTTGGGGTGGCGAATGGTTGCTATGCGACTATCTCACCGTCGAACGTCTGGCCTGCTTGAAGCCTGTCGCATTACCGGGAGGAGAGGCGGCGGCGCGGGCGCCGTGGCGCAACCTCCTGGCGCAGATGGTCGCGGCGTTTGGCGAAGAGGAGGGGCTCGAGCGACTCAACCGGTTGGGACTGGAAGACGCCCTTCGCGACAAGCCGGTCGCACCTGTGTGCGCCCAAATCCGGTCCGGGCTGAACAGCCCGATGACAAGCTCCACAGGGCGCCTGTTCGATGCCGTTGCCGCGGCTTTACACCTGAGCTTCGACGCGGTCAGCTTCGAGGGGCAGGCGGCCATGCAACTGGAAAGCCTGGCTATTGCGGGGGAATGGTCGTCGGCCTATCCGCTCACTATCCGTGAACATAAAGGGCATCTCTGTCTCGACCCGGCGCCTATGTGGCGGGTCCTGCAGGCCGATGTGGTACAGGGCGCAACTGCGGGCGAGATATCCTGGCGTTTTCATGCGGGCCTTGCCCAGTCGTCAGCGACACTTGCCTCAGTTCTGGCGCAAAAACATGGAGTTGGCACCATCGCCCTGTCGGGAGGCGTCATGCAAAACCGCCTCCTGTTGTCACTGCTTATCGAAGCTTTGCAGGGCCGGGGCCTGACCGTTTTGACTCATCGCCAGGTGCCCAGCAATGACGGCGGACTCGCTTTTGGCCAAGTAGCCGTGGCGGCGGCCATTATTGCGAATAATTCGCGTTATTAGTGGAAGATAATCTTCCATTTATGGCCAGTCAATCGGAAGAATTGTATTCGAATTGCTGCGATAGCGAAATTTTAAGTTATTGTTTTTTATCATTTTAAAATACTTGTTGTGTAAAATAATTAGCGATTGAGAGCTGGCAAGTCACCGTGCTAACTATCTCGAATAGTGGCAGGGGAATATCCATGGCTCAACTGGAAACCTTTTATGACGTAATGCGCCGGCAGGGAATTTCCCGCCGGTCCTTCTTGAAATTCTGTTCTTTGACGGCCACCGCCCTGGGGCTTGGCCCGCTCTACACCGCCCGCATTGCGCACGCGATGGAGACCAAGCCGCGTACGCCGGTGATCTGGTTGCATGGGCTTGAATGCACGTGCTGTTCCGAATCCTTCATTCGGTCGGCCCACCCGCTCGTAAAGGACGTCGTCCTTTCGATGATTTCGCTCGACTATGACGACACCTTGATGGCCGCAGCCGGACATCAGGCGGAGGCCGCGCTGGAAGACACCATCGAAAAGTACAAGGGGCAATATATCCTGGCGGTCGAGGGTAATCCGCCGCTCAACGAAGACGGGATGTTCTGTATTATTGGCGGCAAGCCCTTCGTCGAGCAGTTGAAACACGCGGCGCAAAACGCAAAGGCCATCATCTCCTGGGGGTCCTGCGCCAGTCATGGCTGCGTCCAGGCGGCGCGGCCCAATCCGACCCGAGCCGTTCCGGTGCACAAGGTCATTACTGACAAGCCGATCATCAAGGTGCCCGGCTGCCCGCCCATTGCCGAGGTTATGACCGGGGTCATTACCTACATGCTGACGTTCGACCGTCTGCCGGAGCTCGACCGCACCGGAAGGCCGAAAATGTTCTATTCTCAGCGCATCCACGATAAATGCTATCGCCGTCCGCACTTTGACGCCGGTCAGTTCGTTGAGCATTTCGACGACGAGGGCGCCCGGCGCGGCTATTGCCTCTATAAGATGGGGTGCAAAGGGCCTACGACCTACAATGCCTGCTCGACCGTGCAGTGGAACGAGGGCACCAGCTTCCCCATCAAGGCCGGTCACGGCTGTATCGGTTGTTCCGAAGAAGGCTTCTGGGACAAGGGATCATGGTACGCCCGTCTGACCGACATCCATGCCTTCGGCGTTGAAGCCAATGCCGACAAGATCGGAGGCACCGTTGCCGGCGCGATTGGCGCCACGGTTGCCGTTCACGCCGCCATCTCGGCGCTCAAACGCGCTCAAACGAAATCGGCCAGCAAGTCTGTCCAAAAAATGGATACGCACTAAATGTCACTGCATCAAACGCCCGATGGGTTCCAGCTTGATAATGGCGGCCGCCGCATCGTCGTCGATCCGGTCACGCGCATCGAAGGTCACATGCGTTGCGAAGTCAATGTTGACAGCAACAATATTATTCGCAACGCCGTCTCGACCGGGACCATGTGGCGCGGTCTAGAGGTCATCCTAAAGGGCCGTGATCCACGCGACGCCTGGGCCTTCGTGGAACGCATCTGTGGGGTCTGCACGGGCTGCCACGCCTTGGCCTCGGTGCGCGCCGTTGAAAATGCGCTCGGCATCGATATTCCGCATAACGCCTACCTGATCCGCGAGATCATGGCCAAGGTGCTGCAAATTCACGATCACATCGTCCACTTTTATCATTTGCATGCGCTCGACTGGGTCAATCCGGTCAACGCCCTCAAGGCAGACCCCAAGGCAACATCGGCCTTGCAACAGATGGTCTCGCCCAGCCATCCCAATTCGTCGCCAGGCTATTTCCGCGATGTTCAGACCCGTTTGAAGCAGTTTGTCGAGTCGGGCCAACTGGGGATTTTCAAAAACGGATATTGGAGCAACCCAGCCTATCAGCTCTCGCCTGAAGCGGATCTGATGGCGGTCACGCACTATCTGGAAGCGCTCGACTTCCAGAAGAATATCGTGAAGGTCCATACGATCTTTGGCGGTAAGAACCCGCATCCGAACTACATGGTCGGCGGCGTGCCCTGCGCTATCAATATTGACGGTGACATGGCGGCCGGGGCGCCTTTGAATATGGAGCGCCTCAATTTCGTGCAGGCGCGGCTCCAGGAAGCCCTGGCCTTTACGGTCAATGTCTATATTCCCGACGTGATCGCCATCGCCTCCTTCTACAAGGGCTGGCTCTATGGCGGCGGACTGTCTGCCAAGAACGTCATGGATTACGGTGACTACGCCACGGTCAAGGGCGACAAGTCAACGGACAAGCTGCCGGGCGGCGTGATCCTCAACGGCAATTGGAACGAGGTCTTCCCGATCGATCCTGCCGACCCGGAACAGGTCCAGGAATTCGTACAGCATTCATGGTACAAGTACCCGGACGAGGCCAAGGGCCTTCATCCGTGGGACGGCGTCACTGAGCCCCATTATGAACTTGGGCCCAAGTCCGTCGGGACGAAAACCAATATTCAGGCGCTTGATGAAGAGGCGAAATATTCCTGGATAAAATCGCCCCGTTGGCGCGGCCACGCCGTCGAAGTCGGGCCTTTGGCGCGCTACATTATCGCCTATGCCAAGGGCGTCGATTTTGTGAAAAATCAGGTCGATACCTCGCTGGCCGCCTTCAACCAACTGGCGGGCACCAGCCTGACACCCAAGCAAGCCCTGCCGTCCACCATCGGTCGTACCCTGGCGCGGGCGCTGGAGTGCCAATACGCCGCAGAGATGGGACTCGACGACTACGCTGGCCTCATCGCCAGCATCAAGAATGGCGATTCCTCGACCGCCAATATCGAAAAGTGGGACCCAAAGACCTGGCCGAAGGAAGCCAAGGGATATGGCACAGTGGCGGCCCCGCGCGGCGCGCTTGGCCACTGGATCCGCATCAAGGACGGCAAGATCGAAAACTACCAGTGCGTCGTGCCGACCACCTGGAACGGTTCACCGCGCGACCCCAAAGGGAATATTGGCGCGTTCGAAGCCTCGCTTCTCGGAACCCCCATGGCGCGGCCGGAAGAACCTGTCGAAATCCTGCGCACCCTGCATTCCTTTGACCCTTGTCTGGCCTGTTCTACGCACGTGATGAGCGAAGACGGGGCGGATTTGGTCACTGTAACCGTTCGCTGAAAGGCATATAGCACATGAAGAAGCCTATATATTGGGTTGCCGCGCTGTCGGCCTTAGCCGCAACGCCCGCCCTGGCGCACCCTGGGCATTTGAACGGGGAGGGGCCGGTGGCCGCCGCCCTGGATGGCCTGATCCACCCCTTAACCGGCGCCGATCATTTGCTCGCCATGGTCGCGGTTGGTTTCTGGGCCGCTCAATACAGCCAACGCAAAGGCCTTTGGCTACCTGCGGGTTTCGTGATGGGTATGCTGGTGGGCGCGCTGCTTGGGTTCTCCGGCATCAATCTGCCGGGTTTTGAGGCCGCCATTGCGCTTAGCCTATGCACCATTGGCGCAGGCCTGGTCTTCCGGGACAGATTGCCGGTCATTGCCGCTGGGGCCGTCTGCGCGGCAGCAGGCCTTTTCCACGGTTATGCCCATGCCCGCGAAGCCGGGGGCAGCGCCTTGCCGTTTGTCATCGGTTTTGCGGTGACGACAAGCCTGCTCCATCTGGCCGGGGGTCTGATGGGCGTTTGGGCTGGACGGCTACGCCACGCCGCGCCGCTCGTCGGCGGCGTGGTGGCTGTCGCCGGTCTTGTTTTACTCGCCAGCTAGGAGCGCAAGGGGATGTCTGACAACCGCAAAAGTGATCCGCCGTCGGGGTTTGGTCCGACGCATGGCGTCCAGTCGTCACATGTGACTTCGGTCTATGTCTACGAAGCGCCCCTGCGCCTATGGCACTGGACAAATGCCGCGGCTATTGTTGTCCTGGCCATCACCGGTTTTCTGATCGGCTCCCCCTTGCCGTCCCAGCCCGGCGATCCCTCCTCAAGCTTTCTGATGGGCTATATCCGCTTCGCCCATTTCACGGCCGCCTACGTTTTTGCCATTGGCTTCCTGTTTCGGATTTATTGGGCCTTTGTCGGCAACAGCCATGCCCGCCAAATGTTCATTGTGCCCGTAAAGAGCGCGGCGTGGTGGAAAGAGGTCCTGTTCGAGCTGCGCTGGTATCTGTTTCTCGAAAAGCGGCCGAAGAAATATGTCGGGCATAATCCGCTGGCCCAAATCGCCATGTTCGTCTTTATCGTACTCGGTTCGATCTGGATGATTTTTACGGGCTTTGCCCTTTACGGCGAGGGCGAGCAAGCCGGAAGCTGGGCGAGCCGGGTCTTCGGCTGGGTCATCCCGCTCGCCGGTCAAAGTCAGGACGTCCATACCCTGCATCATCTGGGTATGTGGTTCATCATCGCCTTCATCATCATCCATGTTTACGTGGCTATCCGCGAAGACATCATGTCACGCCAGAGCCTTGTTTCGACAATGATTTCTGGCGAGCGCACCTTCAAGGATGATGATCCCGAATGACCGCCCACAATACAGTAAGCATCTTGGTAATGGGCATTGGCAACGTGCTTTGGGCCGATGAGGGCTTTGGTGTCAGGGCCGTGGAGACGTTCAACGCGCTCTATGATTGCCCGGAGACTGTGTCAGTTATGGATGGTGGCACCCAGGGCCTGTATCTTTTGCCGCATGTCGAGGCTTGTGACGCTCTGATCCTGTTCGATGCGATCGATTACGGCCTGCCGCCTGGCACGCTTAAGATCATATGTGACGAAGAGGTTCCGGCCTTCATGGGCGCCAAGAAAATGTCGTTGCACCAGACCGGGTTTCAGGAAGTCCTGGCGACTGCCGAATTTCTCGGCTGGAAGCCCAGGCGACGCGTGCTGATCGGCGTTCAACCGGCTGAGATTGACGATTACGGCGGCTCGTTACGCCCAATCGTTGACGCGGCCATTGAGCCCGCGATCGCGAGTGCCCTGGCAGAACTTGAGGCGCTAGGGGCGACAGTCCGGCGCCGCCAAGCCCCGGTCGAAGCGCTTGGACCCGACGCCTTAGACCGCGCCCTTTATGAAACCGAGCGGCCTTCGGCGGCCGAAGCCTGTCGCATAGGCGACCCTCGCTTCATTGATATTCAGGCGGGCGACTAATGTGCATTGGCCGTCCGATGAAGGTTTACGTCACCAACGGCCTTGACCTGGCCGGTTGCGAAGACCGCGGCGTTAAAACCCAGGTGGATATCAGTCTGACCCCCGACGTCCAGGTCAATCAGTGGGTGCTCGTGTTCCTCGGCGCGTCTCGACAGGTTCTGAGCGATGAGAAGGCGGCGGAAATCTGCGATGCGCTTGCGGCCCTCGAAGCCGCGACCGAGGGCGCAAACCTCGATCGCTTTTTCCCCGACCTGACCAATAGCGCACCCAGCCTGCCCCCACATATGGAAGCCGCCCGCCTCTCGGGTCGCACCACAGTATAGAGTTTTGGAGACCAGCCCATGTCCAGCCCGCTTATCGAACAGTTGATTACGCGCCATGGCTGCGCACGCCTTGATGCCGCGAGCCTGGACGCGTTTATCTTAGCACCGGGTGTCGGCGCCTTGGTGGTGACGGGTGATCCTGCGACCAACCTTGAGTCCGACGACATGGCCGTCATTGTTCCAGAGCTCATAAAAACCTTCCCGGGCGCCTTTCGGACGGGAGTGGTTGACCGCGATCTGGAAAAGGAGGTTCGGCACCGCTTCGACGTCTGGGCGACGCCAGCCCTGATCTTTGTCGAAGCGGGACGCATGCGCGTCGCCCTGCCAAAGGTACGCGACTGGAATGAATATCTTGTCGAAATGCACCGCATGCTCGATCTCCCATCCCCTTCCTTGACGCATTGAGATCCCAATGGCCAATTTCATGTTTCCCCCTCAAGGTTTTGGTCCTGGCACTCAGCCGGGCGCGGAAGACGGGGAGGAATTAAACTACCTCGCCATGCCGTCAGGTATGCAGACCTTCAGCCCGCATATTCCCTACCTCGAAGACCCCGCCGTTGCGCATGGCGCTGTTGCGTTCTTGTCCCAACTGGCTGACAAGGCACTGGCCTGGACGGCGAGCGGTGGCGCCCAGGCGGCGACCTATGACCATCTCGATGCCGCCAATCAGGCTGTTCTGCGCGAGGTCTTGGGCGAGGGCGAGGTCTCTATCGTCATTGATCACCCCAAGCGTGTGGAAATCCAGGAATCGGTATTCACCGGCGTTTGGCGCATCATGCGTGAGGGCCGGGAACATATCGAGATCGGGGCGATCCCCGATGCCGTCCTTATGGCGCCCCAGGTGCGTCTGTCGGATTTGCCGCAACCCGGAGCAGGCGTCGTCAATGCGCCGGCGATTATAACCGAAATTCTCGACCATGTGGAAAACCCGCAAGGCGACAGTCACGTCATCAACCTTACGCTTTTGCCACATACGCCTCAGGATCTCGACTATCTCGATCTGGTTCTGGGACGCGGGGGCGTGACCATTCTGTCCCGCGGCTATGGCAATTGCCGCATTGACCGCTGCGCCCATCCGCACGTCTGGCGTGTCCGTTACTATAATTCTCAGGACATACTCATTCTGGACACGATCGAAATTACCGATATTCCCGACGTCGCCTGTGCTGCGGTGGAGGATATCCGTGACACGGCATCTCGTCTGAAGAACGTTTCGGAGGCTTTGACATGAGTCTGGCCCATCGTTTCGAAGGCTCTTTTGCCGGGGACGACAGTCGTCTGACGGATGACGCGGTGCTCGAATGCAAGATTTGCTGGTATACCTACGACCCGGTCTTAGGTGATGACGTCCGTCAGATCGAGCCGGGCACGCCGTTCTCACGATTGCCCAGCGATTGGTGTTGCCCGCAGTGCGATGGGGCGCGCGACCAGTTCATGGTCGTTTTGTCGGAAGAAGACGCCCCTTCAAATACAGCTGTATCGGCGGGGGCGGATACCGTCGCGCGTCAGGCGACGGCCAGAGGCCAAGCCCTGGCAGCGGCGTTCCGTGAAGTCTACCTCAACAAGATGCGCGACACGCCGATGTCCAACGCTTCGCTCAGCGTCGAAGCCGTAGGCTTTCGACCGTTTGGCCAACGCGTGCTTGGGGTTCTCGTTGCTCCCTGGTGCATGAACCTCATCGTCATGCCGGCCCCCGACGAGGATTGGCGGACAATGCACATCGGGGACAAGCGCATTCTGTCCTTTCCGTCGGGTGACTATGAGTTCGTTTTCAACGATCGAAGCACAACCGGACCTTACCTGGCGTGCTCGCTGTTTTCACCCATGACCGAGTTTCCCAATCAGCTTCATGCGACGGACGTCGCCCGCGCTATCCTGATCTCTTTGTTCGATGCCGCGCACCGCGACGAGGTCTATGATGTCGATGATATCCGGGCGCATCGCGAACTGGAGTTGAGTGCTATGACCACTCCAGATCCCGTCGAGCCTACGTCTGTTGCAGAACCTGTCTTAGAAGGCGCGGCGATTGAGGATGCGAGCCGGGCCGCAAACGCAAAATGGACCGTCACACCGTCGCGACGGGCTTTGTTTACGGGGGGAATGTCCGACCGAAGCGCTATGTCCGCGACGCCGTCCGGTTTGGATTCTCCATCGGCGGTCGACGCGGCGAAAGATTGAGCTGATGTCGGCCGAGTTGCGTATAGATATCGACGATGACAACCCGGGGGATCCATTGTCCTTGCGTGCACCAGCCGGGGCAAACCCGGCTGTGACCGTCATAGGCAAGACGACCGTACAGGCCATGGCGTTACTGCCGCTTCTTTTCAACCTGTGTCCGTCTGCCCATCGGCTGGCTGCGGCCATGGCCATGGAAGCGCCGATTGAGATGGACTGGCCAAGACATCTCCTGCGCGACGACCTGCGTGAACAAGCCCTGGTTATCTTGCGTGACTGGTCAGTCGCCCTGCGCGGAGTGCCTGACGCGGACTCACTGCGAGGGTTGTCGTTACTTAGGTCCGACCAGTTACCGCAATTGGCGCAGGCTCTCCAGGTATTTGGAAATCGGGCGATATCCGTTGTCGCAAACTGGAATGAAAACTGGGGTTATTGGGACAATCAGAGCCTTTTGGAGCGTATGGAGCATCGTCTTGCCGCGGCCCTGATGTTGTGCGACCAATTGCGGCTTGACCAGTGCGGCGGATGTTACGGTAGCGATGCGACGGGTGAAGGATGGGCACTGGCGGCACGCGGCCGTCTTGTACACCGTGCGGTGATCTCAAATGGACGTATCACAGCCTATAGCATCGATACGCCAACTGAGCGTATGATACGGGACGGTTCACTGAAAGGCCTTTTGGTTTCAGCTTGGCGGTCTCCGGTGAGCGTGCGAAAATCTGTTTTCGACCTGGCCTTGGCTTGCGCAAACCCCTGTGTCGCGATCAGGATTTCGTCGACGCCTGCCGGCACGACAAAGGGAGGCGCTGGTGCATGAGATGTCGATCTGTGAAAGCCTCGTTCAGACCATCGAAGCCCATGCCCGCAGCGATGACTTCACCAAGGTTTTGCGGCTGCGCCTGGAAATCGGCTGCTTCGGTGGCGTCGAGATAGAGGCCTTGAGGTTTGGTTTCGACGTCGTGACACGTGGGACCTGTGCCGAAGGCGCGGAACTGGACATACTCAGCTTGCCCGGCAAGGCGTGGTGTTTCGGTTGCGACACCGGGTTCGATACCGACAGTCGTGTTAGCGATTGTCCAGTATGCGGCAGCGGCCGTATCCGGGTAACCGGTGGAGACGAGTTGCGTATCAAAGATATGGAGGTGATCTGATGTGTACAGTATGCGGGTGTTCTGGTGAGGGCGCTAAGATGGAAGACGGCCATAAGGCGCACGGTCATGGTCTCCACCATGGACATCAACATGATCATGGGCATCACCACGATCACGACCACGGACATGATGAGGGTCACGATCATGCCCATCACGACCACGATCACCAACACGGCGCGTCAGGCGACCTGGACTACGGCTCGGGTCCCGCCCATGCCCATGCACCGGGCCTGTCGCAGGCCCGGATGATTGAGATCGAAACCAATATCCTCGCCAAGAATGATGGCTACGCGCAGGAAAACCGGCACAGGCTCGAGGCCGCGTCCATACTGGCGCTCAATCTGGTGTCCAGCCCAGGTTCAGGCAAGACCACGCTGCTGGTCGAAACGATCCGAAAGCTGGAGGGCAGGATTCCCGTCGCCGTTATCGAAGGCGATCAGCAAACCACCAATGATGCCGATCGTATCAGAGCGACGGGCGTGCGTGCGCTTCAGATCAACACGGGTAAAGGATGCCATCTCGATGCCCATATGGTCGGACACGCCATAGATCACCTAGCGCCGGACGAGCAATCCGTTCTCTTCATCGAAAACGTCGGCAATCTCGTCTGTCCGGCCGCCTTTGATCTGGGCGAGGCCGCCAAGGTGGCGATCTTGTCGGTCACGGAGGGTGAGGACAAGCCGTTGAAATATCCGGATATGTTCGCCGCGGCAAAACTCATGATCCTGAACAAGACCGACCTTTTGCCTCACCTGGATTTTGATATTGAGGCCTGTGAGGCCAATGCCCGGCGTGTCAATCCTGACATCGCCGTCATACGTCTGTCCGCCCGCACGGGTGAGGGGATGGACGCATGGATAGATTGGATTCGCGCTCAGCAGGTTGTTGGGCTCGAACGCCTGATTTCCGATGCCGAAGCCCGGCTTGCCGACCTGCGCGCAGCGCGCAGCCACGTTTAGGAAGCCCCATCATGGATATTGTGCCCGCCGTTCTGGTCGTGGATGATGAAATCCGCTCCGTAGAAGCCATAGAGCTCAATCTCGAGGACGAATTTCGGGTACTGACGGCGACCAGTGCCGCGCAGGCGCTCGAATTGCTCGAGAATGAATGGATCGGCGTTGTCATCTCCGACCAACGCATGCCTGGCATGTCCGGAGTCGATTTTCTGACCCAGGTGCGCGAACGCTGGCCCGATGTCGTGCGCATCCTGATCACGGGTTATACGGATGTCGAGGACATTGTCAGATCGGTGAATGAGTCAGGCATCTATCAGTTCATCGCCAAGCCCTGGCACCCGGACGAACTGATACTGGCGGCGCGAAACGGGTTGGCACTTAACCGGTTGCAGCACGACAACGAGCGTCTGATGCTCGAACTGCGCATGGTGGCGCCGGCGGTGGAAGATCGCCTCAAGGCCCGGCAGGCTCAGGCCGAGGACGCCTTCAGCTTCCAGACGGTGATCCGCGGGGCGCATTCCTCCATGAACGCGGCGTGTGCGCTGGCCGAAAAGGTGGCAGGCTTCGATATTCCAGTTCTTATCCAGGGCGAAACCGGGACGGGAAAGTCTCTGATCGCCCGCGGCATTCACTATGGCAGTCCGCGCCAGGCCGCTCCGTTTTTTGCCGCAACCTGTACGGGCCTCAGCGATGAGGCGCTCGAAAGCGAATTGTTCGGACACCGCAAAGGCGCCTTTGTCGGCGCAACGGAAAGCCGGGTCGGTTTGTTTGAACAGGCACACGGCGGGACGGTGCTTTTACACGACATCGCCGATATCAGTCCGACATTTCAGATGAAGCTGATGCGCTTCCTGAAAGAGGGCGAAATCCGGCCCTTCGGCTCGAACATCCCGCGCACTGTCAATGTGCGTATCCTTGCGGCGACGCGGCGAGATCTAAAGGCCGATGTCGCGGCGGGCCTGTTTCGTGAAGACCTCTATTATCGCCTGGCCGTCAGCCCCATACTCTTGCCGCCGTTGCGCGATCGCCGGGAAGATATCGCCGCCATTGCGACCGAACTGCTCCAGCGGGCGACGCTGCGCTACGGTAAACCGGTGGCGGGTTTCACGCGTGAAGCACTGGCCGTGCTCCGTCGCTATGCCTGGCCCGGCAATATCCGCGAGCTAGAAAATCAGATCGCGCGCATGTTGATGCTGAGTGGAACGGCCACGTTGGGGGCGGAACTTATCGACACCCATATCCTTCACGCCGAAGGCCCCGAAGCGGTTCCGGATGAAGTCGCCGAAGCCATGTTGGGCGGTGGCGGTGATCTTAAGGACCGGGTCGAGCGCATGGAGGCGCGCATTTTGCGCGAAACCCTCATCCGCCATCGCTGGAACAAATCGCGGGCCGCTGAAGAACTGGGGCTGTCGCGCGTCGGACTGCGGGCAAAGCTTGACCGTTATGGCATCTCTGACGGCCGTATTTCCGCAGTTGACGATCGCGTGGTCGCCCTGCCCACGCGCCAACTTGGCCGGGAGGTCTGACAATGTGCCTAGGTATTCCGGCCCAAATAGTGGCTATCTCCGATCCTGACCATTGCATGGGCATGGTCGATATCTCCGGCGTGCGCCGCGAAGCGGACCTAACCTGTGTTGCGGGCGACAATCTTGACGACCTGGTGGGGGCATGGGTGCTGGTTCATGTCGGGTTTGCCATGAGTATCATCGATGAAGACGAGGCGCGGACGACGCTGGAGCTCCTGGCTGCCCTGGGGGACGCCGAGGCCGAACTGGCCGCGATGCGCGATAGCCAGGTGTCCCTTGAGGCAAGCCAATGAAATATCTCGACGAATTTCGTGACCCCGAGCTGGCGGGTGCGCTACTTGACCGGATTTCGCGACTTGTGACGGAAGCGGGGGGGACCCGCGAAAAGCCGCTGTACATCATGGAAATCTGCGGGGGGCACACCCATGCCATCTTCCGCTATGGTCTGGATCGGATGGTGCCCGAAGGTCTTGAATTCATTCATGGCCCGGGGTGCCCGGTCTGCGTTCTCCCCATGAGCCGGGTCGACGACTGTGTCGATATCGCCGAGCGCGAGGGTGTGATCTTTTGCACTTTCGGCGATGCCATGCGGGTGCCGGGAACGCGTAAATCCCTGATGCAGGCCCGCGCTGAGGGCTGCGATATCCGCATGGTCTATTCGCCCTTGGATGCTCTGGCCCTGGCGCGCCGCCATCCCGATCGTGAAGTGGTCTTCTTTGGCCTCGGCTTCGAGACCACAATGCCGGCGACGGCCGTGACGCTTCTGCGCGCCCATGGCGAAGGCGTGCGTAACTTCACACTTTTCTGCAATCATGTCCTCGTCCCGCCCCCGATCCGCGCCCTTTTGTCCGATCCTGACATGCGTATCGATGGCTTCGTCGGACCGGGGCATGTCTCAATGGTGATAGGCAACGCTCCCTACAATTTCGTTGCCGATGTCTTTGGCAAGCCGCTCGTCGTTGCCGGGTTCGAGCCACTAGATCTGCTACAGGCGGTTGCCATGGTCTTGCAGCAGATTGTCGACGGGCGGGCACAAATCGAAAACCAGTATGCACGCATCGTCCCCGAAAACGGAAATCCTGCCGCCTTGAAAGCCATCGACACCGTATTTGAGGTGCGGGCCAGTTTTGACTGGCGCGGCCTGGGCGAGATCGAAAACTCAGGCGTCAAAATTCGCGATGCCTTTCGCGACTTCGACGCCGAAGTCCGGTTCTGTGTCGGATATGCCCTGGGTGAGGCCTCGGGCCGAGAACCGGAGGGCTGTCGATGCGGTGACGTCATCAAGGGGCAGATCAAACCGCTGGCCTGTCCTAAATACGGCGTTGAATGCCGGCCCGAACATCCGCTGGGGGCGCTGATGGTGTCATCGGAAGGCGCGTGCGCCGCCTATTTCCAGTACGGAGGCGAACGACCGGCCGCATGAACAAGCCCTATATCCACAAAATCACCTCTAAGACCGTAACCATGGCTCACGGCGGCGGTGGCAAGGCCATGCGAGACCTGATCGAGGACGTCTTTGTCAGCCGTTTTCGCAATCCTGAAACCGGCGATATGGAAGATCAGGCGCGGCTGGACCCCGGCGACCTGATCCGGGCAGGTGGGCGCCTGGCGTTCACTACGGATGGCTTTGTTGTCGATCCGTTGGAGTTCCCGGGTGGCGATATCGGTAAACTGGCGGTATGGGGCACCGTCAACGACCTCGCGGTTGGCGGGGCGGTTCCCAAATGGTTGTCCGCCGCCTTCATTATTGAAGAAGGCATGGACATCGAACATCTGCGCGCGATCGCTCAATCCATGCGCGATGCGGCCGATAGGGCGGGCGTGGCCATTGTCACCGGCGACACAAAGGTCGTCCCGCGTGGCGCTGCCGACAAGGTGTTCATTACGACAGCTGGGGTCGGTGTCATTGCCCCGGGTGTTGAGCTTGCGGCCAGCAAGGTACAGCCGGGTGACGTCGCCATCGTCAACGGATTTTTGGGTCACCATGGCGCCACCATCTTGCAGGCGCGCGGTGACATGCAGTTGGAAAGCGACATCATCAGTGACTGCGCACCGCTTAATGCCCTGATGCAAGCGGCCATGAGGGCAGCGCCCAACCTGCGCTGCGCCCGGGACGCGACGAGAGGGGGCTTAGCTTCCGCCCTCAATGAAATAGCCGCGGCATCCAATCTAATCATAAGGCTCGACGAACAGGCCTTGCCTCTAAAGGCAGACATTCGCGGTTTTTGCGAAATACTGGGTTTCGATCCCCTATACCTTGCCAATGAAGGACGTCTGGTCCTGTTCGTCCCGCCATCGGAAGCCGAAGCCGCCCTTGGGGCCATGCGCAGCGTGCCGGAAGGCGTCGATAGCGTCATCATTGGCCAGGCGCATTCCGGCAAGACGCCGCGTGTTGAGATGAGAACGACGTTTGGTGGAACACGCATCGTTGACATGCTGGTCGGTGAGCAATTACCCAGAATTTGCTGATCGACGTCGAATAATTTTTGGCACGCGAGCAAATCGGTTTCAGCCGCGCCACAAGCGTTTTCAACAACGCTTCCCGAAAAGCGTGTGCGTTGACGGGAATAAAAATTATTTAAAAACAACAATATGAAGAGAATTATCTAATCCAAATCAAATTTGGAATGGGGACTCACATTCCCCGTCGATCCGCATTAACGACATTAGTACGCCCTTCCGTCCACCGGTATTTATTGTGACTGAATTGACACAGATGCGGCGAATCTATGACCGCTAGTTTACAGTATACGATATATATTATTTCATCGGTTGCACCACCAGTTGAATCGTGTGGAGAGGTAAGGGGCAATATCGATGTCAAGATTATTGAAGTACAGTACGGCCATAGCTGTGTGTCTGGGTGTTTGTGTCGCGGGTGGAGCCTTTGCGAGCGAACCGCTTTCACCGGGCGCGTCGCAGGACGCCACCGAGGGGCAGCCTGCGCCAGCCGAAAAGGTCAAGGCGGGAAAAGCCAAGAAAAAGGTGGACAAAAAAGAGGATGCGTCTGCGGAGCAGGGCTCAGATATCGCTGAAGTCGTGGTCACTGGCTCTCGTATCCGCCGTAGCCGTCCCGGCGTAACGGTCGTCAATAGCGACCTCCTGTCAACGCGTGGGGCCGGACGGCTTGACGACACCTTGAGTGCGCTGCCGCAGGTTGCGCCCATGTTGGGGGAAAAAGGCAGCAATGACCCGCGCCTTGGGCCAGCACGTATAAACCTTCGCCGTCTGGGGGCTGGCCGCACCCTCACCCTCCTGAACGGCGAGCGAATGAGCAATGATGTCTATATCATCCCCGGTACGCTGGTGGAACGGGTGGACATTCTGACAGGCGGCGCTTCGGCGGTGTATGGGTCTGACGCTATTGCCGGGGTGATCAACTTCATTGTCAAAAAGCGATTTAACGGGCTGGTCATCGATTCGGAAATGAGTACTCAGGAGAGTACAAATGACGATCCGTTTTATGAAAAGCTATTAGCCGACGGGGGCTATCCGCAGCCAAAGAAGGTTGCGTGGGGCGGAACCCAAACCTATACGACCATTGCCGGCGGCCACAATATTGCCGGGGGTAAGGGCAACATAAGTCTGTTCGCTGGCTTCCGCCGTTCCGAGCCTATGAAATTCAGCATGTTTGATCGTACAGCCTGTCCTTTGTACATGAACGTGCAACCTGTGCCTGACATGCAGACCAACGATACCTGGTCTTGCGGGTTCAGTGAGTACAATCCGTACCACTGGTTCGGTGCAGGTGATGGTGGCTATACAAATGCCAAGGATGGATCGCGGACGTGGCGTCCATATGACGTCAACGACATCGTTCGGACGCCGCAAAACGACTATCTGCAACGAGAGACGAAGACGCTAAATGCAGGCGGCTTCTTCACCTATAACCTGACCGATAAGATTACCTTCGACACCAGCCTCTTGACCACTGGCTACGAGCAGCGTGGCCAAAACGCGCAAGCCGTCAACTTCTATATTGATGGCGCCGATGTGGCCTGCGACAATCCACTTCTCGGCGCTCAGCAAGCCCAAATTTTGTGCGGACCGGACGCCGGCGTGGCAGGAAAAACCGGAACCCTATATGCAGCGATCTTTAGGCCCGATTACACAAACCAGTACAATATTAAGACCTACGATGTTCGAGCGGCCGCCCATTTGTCCGGTCGTATGAGCAGCGCACTTAATTTCGACCTGAGCGTTCAACGGTCGCGTCGGACTGAAAAATATCTCGGCACCGATATCTTTGATTGGTGGGCAACCAAGGATTTATACAAGAAGGCTCTGGACGTCGTAAATGTAAATGGCGTGCCGACCTGTCGCTCCGTCGTTGACGGCAGCGATCCGAACTGCGTGCCGTTCGACGTCTTTAGTTCCAAAGGTCCAAATCCCGATGTTTGGAAATACGTTACGCTAACGGGCGGAAGCCGCGTCATCACCGAACAATTTGTAGCGACGGGCGCTATCAACGGCACATTGGAAACCTACGGTATAAAATCACCTTGGGCCACGGACGCCGTTGGTTACGCCGTCGTCGCTGAACACCGGTGGAACCGCGCCGCAGAAGAAGGTAGCGGCGCTTATTCCTGGTGGTCGCGCTACGACAATAGTGACAGTGTGAACGAACTGGGTGGCGAATTGGATGTGCCGCTGATTCAGGATGTTCCTTACGTCAAGCAGCTATCGATTAGCGGTGGCTATCGACTGTCAAAATATAAGTCCATCAAGGACCCTCTGAAAACCTGGAAGATGGAGGTAAACTACATAATTGTACCCGGTCTCGGCTTCCACGCCAGCGTCAATCGCGCCATCAGGCAAGGGGTTCTTGAGCGTCTGCAACAGGCCAGCCCATATTCCGGTACATTCCGGGACTATTGTGCACCTCCGGGACCAGGCTCAAATCTGGAGAGATACAGCTACACTCAATGTTCGAGCTCTGGCATGACGCAGGCGCAGTATGACGCGTTGTCGAACTACAAGGCCTGCGATAACAACGGATATTGCCCCGTACTGTACCGTCCGGGCGGAAACCCCAACCTTCAGCCGGAAACCTCAGACAGCACCACGATTGGACTGGCATTTCAGCCGAAATTCCTGCCCAATTTCAACCTGACGCTCGACTATTATGACATTAACGTCAAAGGCGCGTTCAACTGGGTGCGGACAGGTATTGTCGCGGATCAATGCTACAATCAGCACGTAGATTTCTATTGCGGGCTCATCAAGCGGGATCCGACAACAGGAGCCGTGACCGAGATCAATGCAATGTATCAAAATTCCGGATTCGTGCGGAATAAGGGATACGACCTGAGCATGAACTACTATATCCCCGCGCTCAAGGTCGGCGATCATGCCTTAGGATCCTTGGGTCTCGCCTATAACGGTTCTTTCCTCACCGGGTATGATCAAGCCTTCGCTCCTGGTGCGCCGGTATATTCCTGCCTGGGCTATTTCGGTTTCTACTGCGATGCGCCATGGCCAAAATATCGTCACTACGCCTCCGCCAGCTGGGGAATGCCCTGGAAGGGCAGGCTTACGCTTGCCTGGCGTTATGCCTCATCCACCACAAACTCGAAGCTTGCGCCCAATGCCCCCCTGGCAAGCGCGCCGTCGTGGAACAATACGGATAGCTATCCTCTGATACCGAAGCTGCCGGCCTCCAGCTACTTCGATCTGGCGCTTAATTATCCGATTACAAAAGACGTTGAACTGCGTTTCAACGTGCAGAATCTAATGGATAAAACGCCTCCGAAGGTCGGCTATGCCGATGCTGGCAGCGGCGCGTGGTTTAATACCTTCCCGCAGTTGTATGACGCGTTCGGTCGTACCATTCGGGTCGGGGTGCACGCCAAAATCTGGTAATAGGCACTCGCCTCTTGAGCTAATTTTCCTGTCGCCTTGATTGGAAAATTAGCTCAAAC
>NZ_AWGE01000006.1 GCF_000495815.1 Asticcacaulis sp. AC466
CACATGGAAAAATTCGGATAACGGCGGATAGTGAAGTCGGCATGTATCGGTGAAAGTGTCTTCATGACAAGCCAATCTGGGGCATTTTTAACAGCGCTTGCTCGCGTTGAAAAGATGCCCGACTTCCTTTCACTATAGAATCCACACTAACATCTTCGTTATTTTTACAATTATAGCGAGATAATGTATGAGCCGTCTAAAGGCCGAGCTTGCAAGAAAGAAGTTTCCCAAGCTCAAGGCAAACATAGGAGAAGTACTGTCGGCCGCAGACCCTGAATCTTTCTGTCAGCTTGTTTGGGCAGTCTGGGGGTTACAACAGTCGGAACCGGTACGGCGGGCGGCAGAGATTATCTCGTACCCAGTTGAAGCTATGACAAACGCGATCGATAGTCGTTGGGCAATTCAACCATGGGAAATTGAAACACTGATGAATCTACATTTCGAGGCTGGTCGTGACCTGCGTCGGCGGCTTGATTCACATGATCAATTCGGCTTGATTGGCGAATTGTGTAATCGCCTTCGCAAATTGGAAGACGTCGAGTCCGCAACGTATTTGGACGAAACCAGCGTACTTATGGAGCTGCATAGAATTGCTCATAGGCAATTCAGTTGGCAGAGAGGATTTGTAAATAGAGCTGATTTTTATCGCTATTTTTATCTTTACGGGATCGGCAACTGTGCTGCTTTTTTTGATGATTATTATGGCCTATCGGTAGAGCAGTTCACGAAGGCGGGCTTTGCATTGCTGGCACTATTCAGCCAACGCCCATTGGCGACAAAACCGTTAGATTTTAGTGCTATTGGACTTAATAAAGCCACTGCTGAGCGCGCCGCATCGCTTATGACAATCTCGCACGCCGAAACTGGCGATGCGTTTCAGGCCTTGCTTAAAAACCTAGACGCTGAAATGCAGCCAATCGCGTATCGCCCGAGCCTTCTCAGGCGAAAGCCAATTATCGCGTATGGACGACATGGTACAAATCTCAGAGCACCATTGCCGCCTCTCATAATGCTTCGCGTTTCGGGAGGAATGTATTACGATTTGCAGCCAGGGGGTGGAGCTATTCGAGATGAGGTGGCGCGCCAGTTCGAAAACTATGTCCGCAGGTTTATTGCTACAGTAATGCCCCGCTTTAATGTCGAGGGAGAATATCGTTACAACCGACCGGGTTTAGGGACGCCTGTCGATTCCCCCGACGCAATAGTATTAGATAGAGGACGTGTCGCAGCCGTCATAGAATGTAAAGCAACGAAGCTGACATTTTCTGCCCAATATGCGGGCGATCCTGCGGTGGCCGCAAGCGATAAATATGACGAGCTGGCGAAAGGCGTGTTCCAGCTTTGGAGATTTTTCTCTCATTGTCGCAGAGGCCTGACGCGCCATCAAATTGATGATGCCACACATGCTCTGCTTCTGACCGTGGACAGTTGGCTCTCCATGTCTCGCAACCTTCAAGTTCACGTGTTAGACCGGGCTAAAGTGAAGGCAAAGAACGAGCCGGGCATCGAATTGCAAGATCAAAAGCCGATAATATTCGCGTCAATTCAGTATTTTGAGAGAGTTCTTCTCCAGGCCGACGAGGACTTGTTTCTTGGCACACTTGCCATTGCGAGAACTGAGAAATTTACAGGTTGGCTTTTGCCTGACATCAAAAAAGAGCTTAGAGACGATGTGGAAGAAAAGCCTTACCCCTTTGATCCAGGCGAGATAATTCCATGGTGGGACGAACTTAACGTCGAAAGCAGACGTGCCCAAAAAGGGGTATGATGCGGTTTTGGAGCGTGATGCAAGCGTAGTGCAAGATTAAAGCAATGGCTCCATACCATTCGCAAAGCCTTGTCTGCACGTCGTTTAGAGAACTCGTCACTCCGTAATATTGTTTTTCATGTGCAAGTTTGTTGGCTTCGTGTTTTCCGCCGTCCACACATGGTATAAGGTGTGGTCTTTGCGCGGGGTCGAAAATGATGGCGACGGCATTTGGGGCGTAGGCCAGTCTATATTGTGGCCGTTTGTGCGCGGCTTTGATTTTGCTCAGGCGCGCCGCGATACTGCACGGTGATCTATTCCTGAGAGATCGGTCTAGGCGCTCAGCGATGGCCCTAAATTGGACTGGCTGCACAATATCGCGCGATGAAGTCTTCGTGCCTCGGCATCAGCGCCACGTTTGATGCCACTACCTTTTCCACGTGATCGACGAGAGCCTGCATGTCTTCGTTTTTGACCCAATCTACAGCCGGGTGGTAGCTGCGCGGCATGATTCCCTGGCCCAACATCACCTGTACCCAGCTGGTTAAGCCAAACAATTCAGTGCCTTCGCGGAAGAACTGACCATTGGCGGCAAACAAATCGATATAGGATTTCACCGAATCCGGGACACGCATGGTTCGCACATAGTTCCAGAATTCGGAATCACTGCGCTCGGTGGCGTAATAATGCAGGATGATAAAGTCTCTGATCCGCTCGTACTCAAACTGCATTTGCGCATTATAGACGTCTTGCAGCACCGGTTCAAAATCCGATTGAGGGAACAAGCTCACCAAGCGCGATATGCCCGATTGGATAAGGAAAATGGCGGTTGATTCCAGCGGTTCGATAAACCCTCCGGCCAGGCCAATCGCGACGACATTCTTATCCCAGAGTTTTCGCCGCTTGCCGGTCGTAAAACGTATGGCTTTCGGATCGGAAAGCGCCCGGCCATCCAGCGAGTTGAGCAACAGATCCGCGGCTTCGGAATCGCTGGTGAACTGGCTGCTATAGACATATCCATTCCCGGTGCGATGCTGTAGCGGGATACGCCATTGCCACCCCGCCGAACGCGCTGTGGACCGCGTGTAAGGGGTTGGCGGCCCAACCTTCTCACACGGCACGGCCAGGGCCCGGTCACAAGGCAGCCAATGCGTCCAGTCCTCAAAACCGGCATGCAGCGTGTCTTCAATCAACAAAGCGCGGAAGCCGGTACAATCGATAAACAGGTCGGCCGTAATCGTCGCCCCGTTTTCAAGCGTTACGCTTTCAACAAAGCCGCTCTCCTTATTCTGATTGACAGCAACGACCTTACCTTCTGTACGCACGACGCCTTGCGCCTCTGCGCGTGTGCGTAAAAAGCGGGCGTAAAGGGTCGCGTCGAAATGGTAGGCGTAGGCGATCTCAGCCAGTGGAGAGTTCGCGGGGGCGTCGCGCGGCGGCGCCATGAACTTGCCCATAGGCGCGGCCACGGTATTGAGTGAGTATTGGCTAATTTCCTTTGCCTTGCGGGCGAAACGGGCCTTCAACCAGTATTGGTGGAAAGGCATTAAGCCCAGGTCACGGCCGATTGTGCCGAATCCGTGTATATAGGAATCGCCAATCTTGCCCCAGTCGTTGAACTGGATACCCAGTTTGAAGGTCCCCTTGGTTTCTCTGACAAACTCCGCTTCATTAATCCCCAACAAGCGGTTGAAGGCTGAAATGTGTGGTACGGTCGCCTCACCCACCCCGATCAGGCCAATCTCTTCAGATTCAACCAATTGAACCAGGATGTCCGTGCCGAATGATTTGGAGATAGCCGCAGCGCTCATCCACCCTGCCGTTCCACCACCGATAACCGCGACGGTTTTTATGGGGCGTTTGGCCTGTTGCAAAGTCATTGGATGTCCAGCGAAGGAAGAGGAAATAAAGGCTCAGCGCTCAGGCCGAGTTTAAAAACTATTCGACGGATAATAGTGGGAAAAATCGTGCTGCGCCAGCATGGCACGTAAATGCAAATTGGCTGGAGTTCAGCGGAATATAGCTCAACTGACTAGAGCAAGTCTGGCAGTGGTTAGGTTCCGGCATTCGCGCGGTGCAAATGCCGGAACCCATTCCGCATTAGAACTTAGCGCCGGTCGAGAGTCTGACCGTAAAGGGCGATCCTACGATGGGGCCGTTTTTGGTGTAAACAGGCTTCTCGCCGAAGTTCGGGAAGTAGACCGAGTTCGGATCGTAGTTGACCCAGTTGAACAGGTTCAGGACATCCGCCCGCACATAACCGTCAACGCCGCTGGGCAGCTTGAAGTTCTTTGAGATCTGCAGGTCGATCTCCTTGTAGCCGATGGTATCCTTCGGTCGTTCGCTAACGATCGTCTGAACGCTGCCGCCATAGCTGTTACAGACGGAGACATTAGGTGTCTGGCAGCCGTAAATCTGCATAGCCGATGTAGGCGTTGCCACTGACAGCTTGGCCGCCATCGACATGTCCCAAGGCAGATCGCGGGAGTAGGTCATGACCAGGCGGTGTTTTGGCACTGCCGTGGACTGCAGAAGCGGATAGTCGCTGATATTCGGGTAGTCGAACAGATATTGGTTGTTACCCACCGAATACGGGTTGATGCCGGCGACATTGTTCTGCTTGGCGTCAGAGTAGGTGTAGGAGACGGTCATGCTCCAACCCGATTCCTTGGTGTAAGGCTTTTGCGCCGCCAGACCGAGCTGGAGGTTTTCATCCTTACCGCCGTTATCCCACAGAATAAGCCCGCCAACACCCGGGACGCCTTGGGCGCCCCATTGACTGCCGTTCTGGAAGTAAGACCCGTCCGCGTAGCGATTACCCAAACGTCCGATAATCGAGTCGTAGCTGGTGATATAGGACAGGGTGGCCTGCGTGTTCCATTCCCCGAGCGTGTTGCGAATCCCAAGGCTGTACTGGTCTGAATACGGCGTCCTGATGTCGTTATTCAGCAAATCCACTTCGTGCGAGGAGGCATCGGTCTGAAGTGTTGAAAGCCCTGCCGGCGTCAGATAGGACGCGTCCCAGGCATAGCAGTGATGGGCCGGATTGACATCTGCCGCCGTAAAGCAGGCGCCAAACGCATCCTGGTTTATGGGAGACGGGAAGTAGATCTGCGGGTTATTGTTCAGGGCGACCTTGGTGGTTTCCAGGGCCAGGGTTCTGAAGAGATTGCGGTTATAAGAGCGGGCGTAACCGCCGAAGAGCACACGTCTGCCGTCACCAGTCAGATCATAAGAGAAGCCCAGTCGCGGCGCGAAATTATTCGGCGCCTTCCGGTTGGACCCCGTGCTGATATAGTTGTCCAGGTTGATGCCGGGAGCTCCGGGTTTGTTTGAAATCTGCAAAGCCAGAACTTGTTTATAGGTCAGAGTCGTGCCGGGATACAGGCTGTTAATCCCTGCCACAACGTCGGACGGCGTGACATAGTTCAGGTAGGCCGGCACCTCTTCGTGATCCCAGCGCAGGCCGAGATTGATTTCCAAGCGATCATTCACCTGCCAGTCGTCTTGAATATAGGCGCTGAATTGCTTGTCGGTGGTGCTCACGCTTGTGTTGGTATAACCCGGCACAATGTTTGGATATTGAACCAGATAGGGCGTTGCGGAAACGCCGCTCGCCGTGACAGCATAGTAATAGGTCGCATTGGACTTGTCAGAGCTGCCGTCCTGCGTGAACAGATCGATGCTGCCGTAGCTGACGCCTATTTTGAGGGTGTGATTGCCGTATGCCTCTAAATTGG
The DNA here is from genome assembly GCF_000495815.1 of Asticcacaulis sp. AC466. GTDB lineage: Bacteria > Pseudomonadota > Alphaproteobacteria > Caulobacterales > Caulobacteraceae > Asticcacaulis. Next base: position 5,488 of record NZ_AWGE01000006.1, read on the forward strand.
CAAAGGTGAGGTCGTCCTGGAGGGTAAAGCCCTTCTGCGAGCTCACCGCACCAACACCTGAGCCCGGACCACCGACATTGATCAATCCGACAGAGCCAGCCGTAGGGTTGCTCACGCTCGACGCGTTTGGATAATATGTATAGGCAAACTGCGGGGAGCCTGTTGTCGTCGACGTCGACGCATTGGTGTCCTGATAAGACAGGCGCAGTTCATTTACCCAGGCGTCGGTGCTATGCTGCCACCGGATGTCCGAACGCTTGACATTATTGGTGTAAGGCGCCTCGGTCGATTTCGCGTTCTGGCCGGTGCCGCCGGTAAACATGTCTTCGAGACGATAGTTGAGGCTTGCCTCAATTCTGTCGTTCGGACTGGGCTCAAAGTCGATTTTCCCGAAATAGAGATCTTCCGTGAACGGATTGGTCAAGGGGCCATATTGGCTCGCGACGTTTGCGGGCAGCAAGGCCTGGGCTTGCGACAGCGATACACCTGCGCCGGGATAGACGTCACTCTGGTTCGACAAATCCTTGTGTTCCCACGTGACGAAGAAGTGCATACGGTCCTTGATGATAGGGCCGCTGAAGGCGAGACCATATTCCTTGCTGGGCGCCTTGCCCTTCTCGGTGCCAGACGCCTTTTCAGACGGGTACTTGGCACGCAAATTCTCGTCGGTATAGGTGCCGAAAATCTCGCCGTGGAACTTGTTGCCACCTGATTTGGTCTGCGCAATGATGATGGCGCTGGCAGCATCGCCATATTCGGCGCTGTAGTTGGAGGTAACAACCTTGTATTCGCCGATGGCGAGCTGAGGGAAGGGGTTGCCCGGATCGCCCGAACCGTTAACACCCGCGCTGCCGGCAAAGCCGGAACCGCCCTGGACGAAGTCCTTCTGCGAGACGCCATCGATATAGACGTTGACCGCAGAAGCCAACTGGGCGCCGCCACGCAGTGAGGTATTGTGGGTGCTGCCGCCGTCCACGTTAAATTGCACGCCCGGAACGGTATCGGCAAATTCCATGAAGTTACGCGTTGCCTGCGGCAAGGCCTGGATATCGTGCAGGGATACGAACTGATTGACTTGCGACGAACGAATTTCAACGGACGGCCTGCGGCCGGTGACTACCACCGTCGTGGTGCCGGTGCTTCCTGCCTTATCCGCACCAAAGTCATAAACCGCAACAGAGGCTACGGCCACCGAGACGTCGGCCGCTTCCTTATCGCCAGCCGTCACGTGATAATTGCCCGAGGGCAGGCCGGCAATGACATAGGTGCCATCGGCGCTGGCCTTGGCTTGGCGCACGGCGCCCGAATTAACGTCTGTGGCCACAACCGTCACGCCAGCCGGCGCCGTTCCGCGCAAAGTGGATCCAGCCGTTTGTGCCCAACCTGCGGTCGGCGCACTTAACGCGGCTGCAATCGCGAGCACCGCCAACGAACTACCTAATCTGGTCAGACTGGACGTCGTCCTTTTGCTGGTCTTTCTCATCGTGTTCCACTTCCTCCTGCTTGTGTAATCTTTTTAAGTTTCGCGTCCTTGGCGGGAGCGCGAATTAAGGTGCCTGCGCGTTTAAGTCTGCCAGGTCATGCCACACAGCGGCGCCCCACAGCGCTAACCGTGGAGTTTGTGCGTGTCTGGCATGCGCATTGAGGGCAAGGCTATCACCAATCATCGCGAAGGCAATGCACATTTGCGCAAATAGCGCTGCAACTTTGCGCCCTGTTGTAATTTTGAGACAATATTATTCTTGCAGTAGTGCGAATGAAATCAATCAATGGGAATTGAAAATTTTAATTAATATTTTGTTTTTTAACGGTTATTGATTTTTGGCATTCCCGGCCGCGCAAGAGTCACGTCATTCACGGCGCTTGATTTGTGATGCAAAGTTTGCATAACCTGTATGTAATTTGCGGAGAGCCGCCGCGCAAGGTAAATAGACTGCATGCAAAAAGAAGCCGCGCCACCCGTGACGCTACAACAGATTGCCCTTCAGGCGGGCGTGTCCGTTTCCACTGTATCCCGCGCATTGGCCCGCCATCCCGCGATCAGTGAGGAGACGCGCGAACTCGTTCTCAGGCTGGCAAAGGAGAGCAATTACGACATCAAGCGCCGCCAGGGAATCGACCATAGTCAGATTATCGTGGTGATGGCGGTGCCCGCCATCAGCACGCAGATGGCTGAGCCATTTCAGTTACGCCTGCTGGGCGGCATTGGAAGTGCCATGCGTGAGCGTCATATCGATTTTTCAATCTCTCATCGCGTGCCAAGGGACGCCGATGGCCTGGCCGAGTTGATGAGCGCTCATCCGACGGGCGGTTTTATTTTTCTTGGCCAGAGCCAGTATCACGAGGCCTTGAACAAGTTCAACAAGCAGGGAAGAGCGCTTGCTGTCTGGGGAGCGCAGCTTGAGGATCAGAATTATTGCTCGGTCGGAACAGATAATTTCTTCGGCGGGCAAAGGGCCACGAGCCATTTGTTGAGATTGGGCCGGCGGCGGATCGCTTTCCTCGGAGCGTGTGATGTGGCTGAAATTGAGCAGCGTCTGGCCGGTTACAAATCCGCACTGGCAAACCATGGCGTTGAAATGGATGCGTCCCTCATACAACACACGAAGCTGGTCTATGACTCAGGTTTTGAAGCCGTGAACGATCTTTTGGATCGCGGGGTGAAATTTGATGGTATTGTGTCTGCTTCGGATATGCTGGCCATTGGTGCGATGCGCGCCTTATCCATGCATGGCATCGTCGTGCCTGACGATGTTTCCGTCGTCGGGTATGATGACATAGATGTTGCCAGTTTTTCGAGCCCGGCGCTCACAACTATTCGTCAGGACGTCCTGAAGGCGGGCCACCTGCTTGTGACGAAGGCCATGCGCCAGCTCGCGGGGCATAATTCGCCATCCGAAAGGCTGCAGACCGAACTCATCGTCCGAGGCTCCTGCGGGGGCTGAGGCCGTTTGGATGTGAGCGCGTGTGCGCCCTGTGACGTCTACGCGCTTGGCGACCATGGCGCAAACACTGCCACGTAAGACTGACTACCTAAAGACCGGCCACCTAAAGAGAAGAAGGGCGCGCCCGAATGGACACGCCCCTCTCACATGTCAGCCAGTCCCTGACCTGCGATCAGTTATATTTGAACCGCAAGGACAGGCCGAGATAGCGGCCTTCGTCGCGGATATCGCGCACGAACGCTCTGCCCGGCTCATAGGTGTGGAAGTTGTGGAACGGCTGGGCCAGAATATTCGAGACATCGAGGTTGATCGTGTAGAAGTCGTTCGGTGAGTAGCTGAACGAGTAGTCCAGGCGATTCACCGCTTCCGTGCCTTCCCCTTCGACGCCGGCGTTACGATTGTCGTATCCGTTTATCCAGCGCGAACGGCCATTATATGAGAGGCGTGTCGAAATCTTGCCCTTCTCGTAAAACAGCGCCAGATTATAGCTCCAGTTCGATACACCCGGAATTTTGACCATTGCGCCGGTGCTGTCGATTGTGGCGGGCAACTGGTTATAGGCATCGATATAGGTCAGGTTCGCCTGAACGCCGAAACCACTCCAGGCGTCGGGCAGGAAGTCGAGGAAGGTCTGTCCGGCGATTTCGATACCCTTGATCTTGCCGTCGCCGGCATTTTCAGGCCGGGAGACTTCCAGCACCCCATAAACCGGATCATTCGTCCGGGTCGTGTAGTTATTAATGAAGCCGTTTACTTTGTGGTAGAATACGGCCACGCTCGCCGAAGTGTTTGGCGACGGATAATATTCCCAGGTTATATCGTAGTTGGACGACGTCAATGGCTTCAGATCCGGGTTGCCCGCCGAGCCATAGGCGTCCGCGGCGGTCGGACTTGGTGTACCGGTATACTGCGAAATACTGAGAGCAGGATTGAGCTGGCTGAAGTCTGGGCGCGTACGTGTCTTGGTGATACCCAGGCGAATCTGCATGTCGTTGGTCGGCCGCAGGCGCATGCTCACGTTCGGAAGTACGTCGATATAGTTCTGGGTAATACTCTTCGGAATGCCCTGTTGGACTCCGTCCCATGTCACGCTCGAAAAGCCGCTATATTTGCCGACCGTATTGACGACACGCACGCCGATATTGCCGTCGACATCCGAGTTGAAGAAGTGCGATTCGTAACGCCCCTGGAGATAGGCGGTGCGGGTCGCTTCCTTAGCATTGAAGCCTCGGTAAGGATTATACCCCATAAGATCGGGCGCCCAGTTTGCTATGCCACCGACATCGTTGAGCTGCGCCATGGCGGCGCGGGTTTCGGCCAGGAGAACCTGACGATTGCCGACAATCCCTTCACGCGACGGCTGAAGATAGCTGCGGAAGCCTTGCTCATTGCCGCGGAAAGTATCCTGAGTGAGAGACAGGTCGCCGACGCCGATCGACGTGAACGGAATCGCGAGCGGGAGAGTCCAGCCGTAACGGTCGTTGCTTTCGAGGAAGGCGTTACGGTCGGAGTATCGCAGCCCAGCCTTGATCTGCTTAAAGATACCCCAGTCGGTATCGTAGACCGCGTCGCCACGCCACTGGATGCCGTTGCCGCCGACCTTGTAAATGCTTTCGTAGTAACCGCGCCAGATGTAGTGGCTTGGGTCTGACACATCCAGGCCGACCGCAGTCCATGCCGCCCCGCCGCCGGCAGTGTAATTGATGTTGATTGGATAAGAGGTGTTGAGCGCCGAATCGAGGCTCCACGACGAGTTCGAATAGACGCTGTTCGTATAAGCCAGATCGGTCGATAGCTTCAGCTTGCCGCTGGTGAAGCTGCCGCCCACCGCGATCTGCTGCGTGTCGGTGCGGTCGTAGCCGGTCGAGCGATAGAACGAAATCGGTTCGCCACCGGTATTGGTCATGCTCTGGATCTTGTTGGTGCCGTCTTCAAACACCACATTCGTCTTCGTGCCGCTCCACAGGGGCGCCTGTGCCCAGTCATTGGAATGTTCAGCGCGATAGGCCTGCCAGAGCAAGTCCGCATAGAGTTCGACCTGCGCATTCGGTTTCCATTGCAGCGTGGCATTAGCGGATGGCCGCCAGCGATGGCCCGTATCCATGTATACGCCGACGGCATCAGGATATCTGGCGGTCTGCCCGGCCACAGTATTGGTTGCGATATATCCGGTCGCCCAACGCACCGCATTGCGGAAATCCTGTTCTGTATAGGACAGATTTAACAGGGCGCCGACTTCGCCGGCGCCGGTATTCCAGCGGTTGGTGATCAGTACGTTGCCATTGGTGTTGAACTTTTTATTCTGATCATTATAGGTTTCGCGGATCGCACCGTCGATTTCAAACCCTTTGAAATCGAACGGGCGGCGCGTACGCACATTGATGAGACCGGCAAGGCCGGGCTCCAGCAGGTCCGCAGTTCCCGACTTGTACACTTCAATGCCCGCCAACGCGCCGGAGGGGAAATCCTGGAGTTGGACACGACGCAGCTCGGCAGTCGAGATGTCGCGGCCGTTGACTGTCGTCGCGACATCGGGCAGGCCCCGCACCAGGACGCCGCTGCCTTCATCGCTGCCGTGAACAATCTGGATACCCGGCAGGCGCGCCAGCGATTCGGCTGCGTTGACGTCCGGGAGCTTGCCGATGTCTTCGGCGACAACGGCATCGACGATTGAGTCGGAGCGGCGCTTGATGGCCTGCGCGGACCGGAGGCTGGCGCGGTAGCCTTTAACAACAACGAGGGTCGAATCAGTCTTCGCCTCCGTAGACTCGGCTGTGGGCTGGGCCTTGGCGGTGCTTGCCTGCGGTGTAGCGTCTGCCTGCGTCGCGGCATCTGACGCTGACTGCGCAAAGGCAGTGCCCTGCGCGGCCAGCAGCACAATAGATGCAGACGCAAGTAGTCTAATTTTCGATTTCATATGTTCCTCCTGGATTTTTTATGAAGGCCGCTGATAACGGACGGCTCTTTGACTTTATTTGTAAGACAATATGACTTAATTTCCACCTTTGATTTTTCAAATCTGACTAAATTGTTGAGATGTGTCGAAATTGTTACAGGGAGGGTTAATGCTGGTAAAGGTGACCGCCTCTAAGGATGCGAAAATCAGCCAGAAAAGTTTATATATATTAGAAAAATCAGATAGATAGTGATATTTTAAGGGGTTGCGCTAAGAGTTCTAATCGAAATGGCTGTGCCGTTCGCCCAAGCTGGAGTCCACAGGGCAAAATTTAAATCATATCATTCAGAGTATCTGGCGGCTTTAAAACTGATTAGTCAGATGCAAAATTACGCAGACCATTGGCCCTGCCGTACCCGATTAGACAGCTTCTGACTGTCGCGCGTCTTAAGCCTGATAGTCGGCGCATTTCGCCATGGAGGCGCGAGTCGTCTTCACGAGACGAGCCCGCGAGATGGGCTTTCATTCGCGAGCATCGCGCCATCTAACCTTTTACCAGCCCAGGCAAATCCCAGATTTCGTTGGCTCCGCCCGCCAATGTGCGTTCCGCGCTCTCGTGCAGGTCCAGGACAACCACTTCGTTTTCGCCTGCCTTGAGCCACGGCCCCGGTACAAACATTGCGCGTTGCGGTCCAACCGACCAGTGGCGGCCAAGATTGTGCCCGTTGACGAAGACGTACCCCTTCCCCCAGCCCCGCATATCAAGGAATGTGAATCCCGGCTTTTCGACCGAGAACGTCCCGCGATAAAATGCGGGGCCGTCCGGGGCCTGCGCGCTGAAGGTCAGGCCCGTCAGGTTATCCATCGGCAGGCCATACTGCGCCCACCCTTCCAGAGGGATACCATTTAGGGTTACGCCACCGATAAGGCCCTTTTGGTCGCGACCAATATTCTTGCCGTAGTTACAATGACCATGGGTATCGACCAAGACGTCGAGCACAGCGCCTTTCGGCAAGTCCACCAAAACAGAGGTTTCTTTCAGGCGTCGGTCGAGGGTGGCTACGGTCTTCCCGTTTATCCGAACGAGGGCGTAGTCGCGAACATCGCCGAATTTGAGCTCTCCCTTGGCCGCGGCCTTTGCCTGATAGCGATACAGCATAAGGCCATGCATCTGTCCCGCGGCGTCCAGTGACTTAGGCGCTTTCTCAAGGGTTGGCTTTAGCAGCAACTGGTCAAGTGGTGCCGCCTGCCTTAAACGGAAGCGCGGTATAATTGCCGGAACTTCCGGTTCGGGAAGCGGCGCGAATGCCGAGGCGGGCAGGTAGTTCTTTAGCAGAGTGGACACTGCCTCGTACTTGGGCGTTGGACGCCCCGCTTCATCCAGGATGGCGTCGTAATCATAACTGGAAATATCCGCCGCGTAGCCCTTGCTGTCCCAGTTGGCGCCTGCGTACCAGGCGAAGGAGGTTCCGCCGTGCAGCATGTAGAAGCTGATGGACATCTTGTGGTCGAGCATCCACTTCAGGCTGGCAATCAACGGCGGAATTTCCATCGTGGCATGGAGATCGCCAAAGGCGTCGAACCAGCCGCCCCACAGTTCCGAATTGAAGAACGGACCATCTGGACGCACTTTCGCGCGAGCGGCAAATTCCTCCTCCGCCTTGTAGTTTGTGCCGAAATTGATGCCGGCTACCACGCCCGGAAGCGAGCCATTGGCGACAAACTGCGAGGGATCGGCGGTGTAAAGCAAGCCCGAGAAGCCGGCGTCACGCTCAGCCTGCATGACCTCAGCCATATAAGCATGGTCCGCACCAAAGGCGCCGTATTCGTTTTCGACCTGGGTCAGAATGATCGGGCCGCCATTGTCGATCAGAAGCGGGGTCAATTCCTGACCCAGCCGCTTAAACCACCGCTTCATTGGCTCAATGAATTTTGGATCGCTTGTCCGCGCAATACCGGTTTCCTCGGGAAACAGCCACGCTGGCAACCCGCCCCCGTCCCACTCGGCGCATACATAAGGCCCCGGACGTAAATTGACCCAAAGACCCTCCTCGTGGGCCATCCGGATGTAGGCAGCGATATCGAGATTGCCGGAAAAGTCGTAAACCTCCGGCGCTGTTTCGTGTACGTTCCAGAACACATATGTGGTCAGGGTGTTAAGCCCCAGGGCCTTAAGTTTGCGCAGCCGGTCCCGCCAATATTCACGAGGAATACGGGGATAGTGCATTTCACCAGCCAGTATCTGAAACGGTCTGCCGTCCAGCATGAACTGGTCGCCGGTGACGGTGAAGCGCGGGCTGGTCGCAGAAGCCGAGGCACCCTCAAAAATGGCGAGACTTGCGCCCATGGCGGCCACGGACGCGACAAAACCGCGTCTGCTCAGATGATGTGAATCCATTTGGCGCTTCTTCCTGCTCAATATGTCTTATTGCCCTGCTGCACCTAGGCCGCCCCGAGCCTTGCGGGAAGGACAGCGCTGCTGCGTATAGAGCGTTATTTTAAGTGCGATTTATTAAGGTGACCTCAGTTGCTTCGCCATGGCGGGCAGTTCAAAGCGTCCCCAGTGATCGCAAATTTATCCTTTTGTGTGCACCTGCCTGCTGAAATTGCAGACAGCGACAAATGATTAATAGTCAGGCAATATAAATTTGGCAATTATAAATGTGATTAAATGGGCGGAAATGTTGCCAAGGGGGAGCAATCCCTGGCAGGTCCTATTGACGAGCTACCCTTCGTTTGGCAGATTTTGACGCCGCTTTTGTGAGCGGCGCGTATCTTCCAGGGCAAATCGGACAAGAGATTCCATCGACCAGCGCGCGGCCCGACCATTGCCGGCTTCAATCGCCTCAAACACACGATAGTGATCCTGCCAGCTATTTCGGGCGTCTTTTGGGTCTGATGATTTCAGCCGCGTGGACCAGGCGATCGCGGCGGCAATGGAGCTGTTCAGGGAGATCAGCACCTCATTTTTAGTCGCGACCAGCAAGGTTTTGTGGAAGTCGATATCCGCAAGGCGGCCCGTCTCGGTCGCCAGGGTCTCGACCCGCATCACCTCCATTGCGTGGCGCATGCGATCGAGTTCCTCCGCCGTTCGGCGCTCGGCTGCCAGCTCCGCCGCTGCGGGCTCATTGATCAGTCTCAACTCAAAAAGACCATCAATGAACTCGTCCGTGGGCGTCGTCTCGAACATCCACCCCATAACCTCGGGGTCCAGCAGGTTCCATTGCGTGCGATCGCAAACACGCGTGCCGCGCTTGGGGCGACTCTCAACGAACCCCTTTGCCGATAAAACCTTCAGCGCTTCCCTGTAAGGTGTCCTGGAAATATTGAGCGCTTCACTGGAGTCCAGCTGATAGGGTAAAATATCGCCTGGCTTATAGACCCCGCGCAGGATGTCTACGGCCAGGCGATGCGCAAGCGTGCCGTGGAGGCGCCCGGTTGACACGGCTTCCTCATAGGTTCCTTCAGCGAAAACCTCGCCTTCGCCAGCATCCTCATGTTCCTGCATTCGTCCACCCGAGTCTGTTTCGATAGGCTTTATGATTTAGGTTGGTGATAGACACAAGATGTCAAGATCTCGGCACGTCCCCGTCCGCACTATCGCAGCTCCACACCGACAGGGCGAAGCACGAAGGTTGTGACCGATTTGGGCGGCGCGACAAGCCCACCGCTATCAAATGTACAAGCGTTACATAGATTTTCCGCTTGGTGGGTGGCGTCTGTGACGGTGGTGGATACCCTGTAAGTCCAGCCGGCGTCGAGTGACGGCAAATTCAGGAACAGGTGTCGCGAATAAAGTCCCGGATTGACATGCACCATAACCACGGTCCGATTGTCCGGCCGAAGGGCTACGACCGTGTCGGTGTCATCCACGGGAATGAACCTGTCGCCAGGCCTTATAAACCGCGAAAAATTGGCCATGGACCAGTATTTTGTCGTGATATGTACCTGCGGTGCAGTTGTGTTATCGTAGTTCATCTTTATTAGCCCCCAGTCGGAGCCTGACGAAGGCGGCTTGGCCTCGTTCTCAATCGCCTGCCACAACACCCACCCGACTGGTCGCAGGCGATTAATGTCGCTGACGATTTGCTCCCCCAGGGCGATCGCGGGACGCATATCATCAAAGGCCTGAGGCACGTTCGGTGGTGACAGATCGACTTCGGACATCCACAGGCGCTTACCGGTAGCCTGGGCGATATCACGTACGGCTGTCTTTCCGGTGGTGTCGTAACTGTGCACGTTGATCTGGTCTATGGTGTCGATAGCGGCCTGATCGAGGCCCGCCCAGTCCTCGACAAAGGTCTGGGCGTTCGTTTCATCCATGGCGGAAAGGGTTGTTGTCAGGCCCCGGTCGCGCAGAGCCTTGGCAACCGCAGTTATGATTTTTGCCTGGCGCGCGGGAGACCAATGCGCCCCCTCCTGCGTATTGCTGGCGTACCAATAGGGTGTATTGGGCTCATTTACGGGTGACAGGGTGCGGAAATGAATTTGGTGCCGCTGCTCAAGTTCCGCTGCAACCCTTACCAGATAATCGGCAAAAATGCCTTCATTTCCCGGCAGCAGATTGTCGGTCAGGCCGTCGACGTTTCCTGAAACTCGACCGCTGACCGTCATGAAATAGGGTGGAGAGTTTGAGAACGCTTCAAAAATCTGATCTTCTCTGGGCACACGCTCACGGATGGCATCCAGCCACCAGCGCTGCCCCGGATCCGCCAACCAATCCCATTGCGACGGATCATCAGGATTCCACCAGTCATTGCCCGATGCGCCCGCCGGCCGCTTCCAGAATCCTGAAATATTAGCCCCGCTGCGCAGGTAAGCCTTCTGTTCAGGCGCGTTGCCGCCGCCAATATTATATCTGGCGATATTAAATCTTAGGCCGTTCTCACCGTATAACAGGTCAGCCAGCCTATCCCGCTGGGCCGAAGGCAATCTCCCTGTCACATTAGCGAACCAGGCTAGTGCGGTTCCCCAGCCTTCAAAAGGCTTTCCGGGCTCCGCCCATTTGGGAGACACCGTTACCTTGACCTGTTGATCCGCTCGTGCGGCAAGGCAAGCCGCCTTATCCGACATAGCAAACGAATTCGAGGTCGTCGAAGCTCCCGAACAGATGGCGCCAATTGCCAAAATGGCGAGCCTTTTACGCAATTTAACACGCGATCCATAAGATTTATACTTCGGCATTATTTCCCCGCAGAGGCCCCTTCGTGCTTAGCCCCTTCTTATTGACGTATCCAGGACAAGTTCCCCGCGCATGGCTGCCTACTGAAATTCCGACACGCAAAATCGGATGGAGGAGGTGCAGCACATACGCGGGGCGACGATGAAGAAGCCTTCAGTCGAGTCAGGGGGTGGGTCAAAGAGTTGCCTCTTCGGTGTCAGAGCCGCTGAAAATGCCAAGATCCGGCAGGCTCAGCAGCCACTCCATCAGGGAGGGATGGCGTGTCAAACATCAGCGACAATAAATCGCATTTAATATTTGGCAAGTCGATTCTATTTTTTGTCTATGGTGCCCACCTTTGTGATTATCTTCATTGGAGATGCAAGCCCGGCATACAGACCAAGGGGTGAAAATTACATTCTTGTTAAAAACCAGACAGATGCGTAATTTGCGGGCTAAATGCCTCTCGCCCGGACTATATTCCCGGGTGCGGGAACGTGCTACGCGCCGATATGACCGGCGGTCATTCGGGCAAAAAATGTGACTATAAAAAGCAATCGGTTGAAACCTTTTGCGTTCTGCGTATTGAACAAATCTGCGTTCTCCCACCTTACCCGTCGCTGAATTTTCAGCTACGGCTAAAGAAATCACTTCCACTGACACACGTAAGGCAGGGCCGGCCCGCAATGACAGCGAATAGCTTATCGGCTGTCGATATCGCGATCACTATCGCTTACGCTATTGGTATTTTTATTCTTGCCCAATATGTCACGCGACGTCGGCCGGAATTGCAAACAAGCACAGAAGGGTACTTTTTCGCCGGCAACCAGCTCCCGTGGTGGGCGATCGGCGCTTCACTGATTGCGGCAAATATATCTGCCGAACAAATCATCGGCATGTCAGGGTCCGGATTTCGTATCGGCCTTGCGGTCGCGTCGTATGAATGGATGTCGGCGGCGACGCTTCTGCTCGTCGGTAAATTCGCCCTGCCTGTCTTTTTCAGTAGCGGCATTCGGACAATGCCCGGATTTTTGGCTCAGCGATTCGGGCCAAGCGTCAGATACCTCATGGCCGTATTCTGGCTGGCCCAATACATCCTGATAAATCTCACAGCCATACTTTGGCTGGGCGGAACCGCTGTCACCACAGTGACCGGTATGGATCCTATGCTCGCTGTCATTCTGCTCGGCTGCTTTTCCCTGGCGTACCAGCTATCCGGCGGCCTCAAGGCCGTCGCGCTGACGGATATCGTGCAGGTGTCGCTGCTCACGCTTGGCGGCCTCATCATTGTCGCGGTGACATTGTCCCGTATCGGCGGACATCCGTCCCCAGCAGGTGTAATAAGGGGCGCTGGCGAATTGATGCGCCAGTTCCCCGAACACTTCAAAATGATCCTGCCGAACTCAAGCCCGTACTACAAAGACCTGCCCGGGATCGCCGTATTGGTCGGCGGCATGTGGATCATGAATATCTCGTATTGGGGATTCAATCAGTACATCATCCAGCGCGCCTTGGCGGCGAAATCGTTGTCTGAGGCGCAAAAGGGTATCGCATTCGCCGGCTACCTTAAACTGCTCATGCCGTTGATCGTGGTCGTACCAGGCATGGCTGCCCTTATTCTGGCTCCGGAGATCAGCCGGTCCGACCAAGCCTACCCAACCATGATGACGCTATTGCCGACCGGATGCCTGGGCCTGGTCTTTGCGGCGCTCGTAGCGGCGATTGTTGCGTCATCGGCATCCAAGATAAACTCCATAGCCACCATCTTCACAATGGATATCGTAAAACCCCTTAATCCGGCCATTCCTGACGGGAAGCTTGTCGTTATAGGTCGCTTCGCTTCGGCTGTTGCGCTTCTGACCGCTATTTTAGTCGCAAAACCGCTGCTTGGCAGCTTCGACCAGGTCTTTCAATTCGGGCAAAGCCTGACGGGCTTTTTTGCCCCCGCGATTGTTGTTATCTTCGTGCTTGGCATGGGGTGGCGACATTGCACAACCGCAGGGGCATTCTCCGCCGTTGCCGTAGGCTTCGCGGCGTCCTGTCTATTTTACCTGGCGTCTCATCTTCACCAGCATCCCTCGCCGGATATGGTTTCGCATTGGGTGGTCAGCCACCTACCGGATATGCCGTTCCTCAACCGCGTGGGATGGGTCTTCTGGATATCGCTGGTAACGTGTGTTGGCGTGTCACTGCTCACGGTTGAGCCCCCGTCCGACACCGCCATCGACCTCGGCAAAATCGATTTTAAGACGTCGAAGGCATTCAACGCTGCTGCCTTGGGGATACTTCTCATATTGACCGCCCTTTATGCGATCTTCTGGTAACCCGCTCCCAAATCGCAAACATATATAATAAATCATATGATTTATGCGAAAATTGACAAATTACAGTAGGGTGTCGCGCGAATCTCTTGTGAATTGGCATTGACCTACATTATATAATGCGATTTTTATGCAGGTCACGGTTGGCCGTGATAACGCTACCAGCCTTGATCTTGCCTCCCATATAATCCCTTAGAAGGTTTCATCGTGGCGAAGAGCCGAGTGCAGCCGGCAGAAACTGTCTCCTCGCTTGAAGCGAACGTGGCCAAGTCGGCGCCGGCGCAGCAAGGGACATTAATGCGCCAAGCGGTGTTCTATGCTCTGCTTTGTGCCGGCACGGGCGCCAGCCTGCCTTTTATTCCGTTGTGGTTGGGATACAAAGGAATGTCGGCGGGGCAAATCGGCTGGATACTCGCTATACCTCTGATTGGCCGGGCCATCACAGGCCCTCTCTCCGGAGTTTGGGCGGACAGATTTAAAAAATACAGAACCCCGATTATGTACTTGGGACTGCTTTCGGTCCTGTCCTATGGTCTGATGGGATTGGGGGCGGGGACAAACCAGACCCGCTTTATGCTCTATATGGCACTATATGGGCTGGGCTATACAGGCATATCCAGTATCACGCCGTTACTGGACGCCATGACCTTGCAACTGTCGCGATCCGAGCGATTTGCCTTTAGCACCGCCAGAGCCGCCGGTTCAGCCTCATTTATATTTGCCAATATTTGTCTCGGCTATCTGTTGCAGACCGCAGGTATAAACGCTGTCCTTGTATGGACGGTGATATCGGCATCAACTGTGGCCGTAGGCGCCAGATTTATCCTTCCGTCTCATTTCCGGCTTGACCCTACACTTACGCCAAGCGACCAATTCGTTCCGCGGGTTCGACTGGCGACACTGGTTCGTAACAGGGACTTCATCCTGGTGATGGCGGCCGTCGGCTGCCTTCAGGCCGCGCACAGCTTTTACTATGCCTTTTCGACCATCATCTGGGAAAAAGCTGGCCACAGCTCAACTGTCTGCGGCCTCCTGTGGGCAGTGGCGGTTTTGGGCGAACTCCTTTTCCTGGGGTTAGGCGGCCCGCTTCGACGACGGCTCGGTCCTTGGCGTCTGTTGATACTTGGCGCCGTCGCGGGCGTTGTGCGCTGGACCTTATTGGCAAACGTGTCGGAGCTCTGGCTCCTCTGGCCATTGCAGCTTCTGCATAGCCTTAGCTTCGTGGCTGTATATTTGGCAGGTCTGGAACTTATATTCCAGATCGTGCCCGCCGGCTACGAAGGTCTCGCACAGTCCATAAATTCGGCCTACGCCAGTGGCGTCATGACCGGTATATGTACTTTGCTTTCCGGCATGTATTTTGATCATCTTGGCGCTGGCGGCTATTACCTGATGGCCGCTTTGGCGGGGATTGGCCTGATAGTTTCAATTTGGCTTTTCTGTCGCCGCAAACAACGCATGCTCGATATATCGCGCACAGGCATTTAGCCATACTGGAAACTCAGAACAATCGCCGTTGTGATGATCACCAATGCCGACATGATGGCCCCGACGCGTGAGTAATCGCCAAACCGATAACCGCCCGGCCGCATGATCAGCAGATTGTTCTGGTGACCGATCGGTGTCAGAAAATCGCAGGATGTCCCGACCAGCACCGCCAGCAGCATGGCGTCGGGTTGAACATGCAGCAAGGTCGCGAGTTGGATCGCCAGAGGTCCCATGATTACCGCCGTGGCCACATTATTAAGCAGTATCGTCAGGCACAGGGTAAGCGCGCACATGGCACCGATAGCCATGGGCAACGGGAAACCCGTCATCACACCGCCGACGCTTTTGGCTATGATATCCGCAGCCCCAGAGGTCTCAAAACTGCCGCCAACCGGGATCATCGCTGCCAGCAGTACCAGTATGCTCCAGTCGATCGAGCTATAGACCTCTTCCTTGGGGATCAGACGCAGGGCGGCGATCAACGCCGCCGCGCCCAGGAAACTGAGGCTCGGCGGCACGTCGGTAAAAATCACCACCAGAATTGCCGCCGCGAATATCGCCACGGTTTGGATGGCCGTGCGTAGATTGACCGGAATCGAATCCCGCCGGTCCAGTTCGATCAGACGCTCATTGGCGGCGAAACGCGCGATATCCGCCGCCGGGCCGCTGATAAACAACTGGTCGCCACTCTGGATCGGCACCATCGATAGCGAGCACCGCAAAGTGGCGGCACGCGGCCCCACAGCGGTAACTTCCAACCCGCCGCCGCTGCGTGACTTTACTGCGTCGTGGGTTTCGCCGATCAGGCTCGAATTGTGCGGCACCATCAGACGGGCCGTTACATGTCCCTGTTCCGCGGTCTCGCGGCCACGCGCGAAATTGATCGATTCACGGATTTGCGCCGGCAATGACCGCGAAATCAGCAGCAACCGGTCGCCGGACTGCACGCGATTGTTTTTGGGCCACTTGACCGCCTTGTTGCGGCGCAGCAGGCTCAGTATGCGTGTCCGGGTCTGGCGCAACTGCCGGGCAGTGTCCTCTCGGATTAGGATTTTGCGCGCATCGAGCGGCAGTTCTAGCACTCGCCAGGGTGAATCCGCCGTCATCTCATTACCCTTGCGGTGCGGTAGCAGGCGCCAGCCCAGCAGGACCAGATAGGTCAGTCCCACCGCACAGACGGCCAGCCCCACCGGCGTCATGGTGAAGAACCCGAACGGCGCGCCGAGCGCCTTTTCGCGAAACGACGACAGGATCATGTTCGGCGGCGTGGCGATCAGGGTCGTCATGCCGCCAATCATGGTGGCAAAACTGAGCGGCATCAGCACCATGCCCGCCGGCTTTTTGCTTTGGCGCGCCAGTTCGGTCGCCAGTGGCATCATGATCACCAGGGCGGCGATATGGTTCATAAAGGCGGACAGAAAGCATGCCCCCAGCAAAAGCATACTCAACCGTGCCGTAAAGCCCGCCTTTTCGGGGATGACCGAGCGCGCGATCCAACTGGCAACGCCGGTCAGTTCCAGGGCCCGCCCTACCACCAGCACGGCTGCCACTGTAATGACGGCCGGATCGCCAAACCCCTTCAGCGCATCGTCGAATTTTACCAGACCTGTAACGAGACAGGCGAATAGGGCTGAAAGCGCGACAAGGTCGTGACGCACCTTGTCGGTGATGAAAAGCGTCAGCGCGCCGATAAGAATGACGCCGCACAGCAGCGGCGGGGACACGTAATCAGTCAGCAATAGAGGCCCCGGGAACAATTGCACCCGAGTTCGGGTAGCGTTTAGGAGTGACCATTAGCCGCCGGACGACACTAAAATTTCAATGATGAGATGTGTTGCTATTTGAAAGGCGGCGGCGCCGCCGTTTTGCGCATATGTGTACAACTTTAGAGTAAAAGTGCCATAACGTCTGTCCCATTTTTAGGACCGAACCGCGTAGAGTGACCCCCAATATACCCCCAAACAGCGGCGGATACGGGCGAACTCCGCCGGAAGGAGTTGAACTCAGCGTCTTATAACTAGCACATTTTTAAGGGTTTTTCCAGCTTTCGCGGACGAAAGCGAACAACCTAATGGTGCCCAGGAAAGGACTCGAACCTTCACGGCCGTTAAGCCACTGGCACCTGAAGCCAGCGCGTCTACCAATTCCGCCACCTGGGCACTTAGTCTTAGGTGGTAGTCTCTGCCGATTGCTCGGCGAGGCGGCGACCTATAGGGGGAAAGTTTTCGCCGGTCAACGCCTTTGATGACGATTTTCACAAATCTTTTTCGGGGGCTGACTTAAAGGCGTTGCTTCGGTAAAAACCTTGCGTTATCGAGAGGTTCGCACGTTGACGTCAGTCAGACGTGGGCCAAGCGTATTCAAGGGATAAGATCATGGCAAAGATGGTCACGGTGTTCGGCGGTTCGGGGTTTTTGGGCAAGCAGGTGGTACGCGCCCTGGCCAAACAAGGCTGGCGAGTGCGCGTGGCGGTCCGCAAGCCAGCGATTGCCTATGACCTGAAGCCGCTGGGCGATGTCGGGCAAATCCAGGTGGTGCGTTGTGACGTGCGTCGCGAAGGTGACATCGCCAGTGCGCTGGAAAACGCCACAGCCTGCGTCAATCTGGTCGGCACCATGTATCAGGGGGGCGGTCAGAATTTCGATCTGGTCCACCGTCAGGCTTCGACCTGGATGGCCGATATCTGCAAGCAGCGCGGCATTGCCGATTTTGTGCTGATGTCGGCGCTGGGCGCCAATCCTGAGGCCGCGTCGGCCTATTCGGCCAGCAAGGGCAAGGCGGAAGTCGCCGTCCGCAAGGCCGTCCCGACGGCGGTTATCCTGCGTCCGTCGATCCTGTTCGGTCCGCAGGACGGATTCTTCACATCGCTGGCGGCGCAGATCAAGATGTTCCCCGTCATGCCAGCGATCGATGGTGGGGAAACCAAGTTCCAACCGGCCTATGTTGGCGATGTCGCGGCGGCGGTGGCGCGCGTACTTGGCAATACGGATGCCTATGGTCAAACATTTGAGTTGGGCGGCCCGGAGGTCTTTACGTTCAAGAGCCTCGTTCAATATGTCGGTACGGAGGTCATGAGCCCCCGTCCGCAGATATGGATGCCGGTCTTTGTGGCTCGCCTGATCGGTTTGGTCGGTGATGCTCAGGCATGGGCACGTGGAATGCTGCCGGTGATTCCGGCGCCGCTTCTGACAACGGATCAGGTTTTGCTGCTGGCGGTCGACAATGTGGTGAGCCAGGGCGCCAAGGGCTTTAAGGATCTGGGCATCGCTCCGACCGCGGTGGAATCGATCGTGCCGACCTATCTCTGGCGCTTCCGTAAGAACGGCCAGTTCGCCGTTGCCGCCCAAGGCTGAGGCCACAACTGCCGGCGAAGGCAGTCGGTTTACGTTACGTCCGTAGTCTGCCCGATACCTTAGCTGTTACCTCGGGGTGACACCTGCGTTGTCTGGCGAAGGGCTGGCTGGACGCCAAGACCGCGCACAGCAGTCCGGTATCTGGATGCTTTCTGATGTGGCCAGGAATATAAGCGATACCTTTCTCCACCGACGGTAGATATTATTTCTTAACCACACCTGCGTAATTTTCACATAATCGCGTTTTTTGATTATGGGTGCTGTCATGAAATTTTCCATTGGTCACAAGCTTGCGGCCGCATCTTTGGTGTTCGTTTTGGCAATGGGGGCATTTGTTGCGGGGGCTTGGGCGTCGCTATCCCATCTGCGCCACCTCCAAAATCGTGGCATTGTACTGATGCAAACCTCGTCGGCGGCGCAAGCCCTGTCGGGTCAGGGGGCGGCCCTGTACCAGATCATAGCTGATGCGGAAATCAACCATGAACTGGACCAGACGCAGACGGACTGGGCCAAGGAAAAGAGCCAGACGGAGGCCTTGTTCGCTGATTTGCGCAATCAGTTGAAAGAGGCCGATGAGACCGTCCTGCTGGAACAGGCGATGGCGGGCTACCGCAGCTATATCAACATGTTCGAATCCGAGATGATGCCTGTACTGAAAGCCAGCGACGTACTGACGCCTCAGTCTCGCGCCTTGGATGGCCAGATCGATGACGCGTGTGTCAAGATGGTCGAGCCGCTGATGGCATTGTCAAAGCTGACAGTCGGCAAGGCCAATGAGGCCGATGCCGCGTTCGATAAATTGTCAGGTCAGGTTTTGATGATAGGGAGCCTCATCGGTGTTCTGGCGCTTTTGCTCGGTAGTGCCGTTAATTTCGTGACGGTCCGCCATATCTCCCTTCCTCTCAAACGTCTGGCCGGTCTGCTCCACAAACTGGTCAGCGGCGAGGCCGTCTCTCAGGTGCCTTACGAAAATCGCCGGGATGAGGTAGGAGACATCGCGCACGCTGTGTCGGCGTTCAAAGATAACATTGCCGCGGTGGCGCGGCTGGAGGCAGAGCAGTCTGCTGCGCGCGCCAGGATGGAAAGCGACAATGCCCGTGCTGTGCAGGTGCTGAAAAGCGCGGAAGCGTTCGAGCGTCAGATCAAGTCCGTGGCGGCGCGTGTCGGTCAAACCTCGACGGACTTGAATACAGCAGCCCTCAGTCTGGATCAGGCCGCACGCGATGCCGATCAGCGCTCGACCTCGATGGCCAGCGCGACGTCTCAATCCTCTTCCAACCTGCAAACGGTTGCGTCAGCCACCGAAGAGCTGTCAGCTTCGATTAATGAAATTAGCCGTCAGGTCGAAGAGACGACGATGATGACTCAGGCGGCAACGGCCGAGGCCCGCCGGACGGGCCAGACGGTCGACAACCTGACCCAAGCGGCGTCGAAAATTGGCGACGTCGTGGCGCTTATTCAGGACATCGCCTCTCAGACAAACCTGCTGGCGCTGAATGCCACCATCGAAGCCGCCCGGGCGGGCGAAGCCGGTGCGGGTTTCGCTGTGGTGGCGGGAGAAGTGAAGAACCTATCGGCCCAAACCTCGCGCGCCATAAGCGAAATTCGTGACCACATATCAAGCATGCAGGTTGTGACCGAAGAAACGGTCGGCTGCATCAAATCGATCAGCCAGACGATTGAACGCATCGACGCGGTAGCGACTTCAATCGCTGCGGGCGTGACTCAGCAATCCGCGGCGACGGCCGATATCGCCAACAATGTTGCCCAGGTGGCCAATGGCGCGGATACGATCAATGCCGATCTGAGCCAGGTGTCGCGGGCGTCACAGGTCACGACTGAAACATCGGCCGAGGTGCTTAAGGGCGCCGGCAGCCTATCGGAGCATGTCAAGGCCATGTCGGAAGAGGTCGATGCCTTCCTGGGCCTGATCCGCGTTCAAAAGGCAGCTTAAAAGGCCATAAAAAAGCCCGCCGGTTAGGGCGGGCTTTCTGTCTTAGTCGCGCCAGTCTTAGTAGCGATAGTGATCCGGCTTGAACGGGCCTTCGACCGGCACGCCGATGTAGTCGGCCTGTTCCTTGTTCAGCACGGTCAGCTTGGCGCCCAGCTTGGCCAGGTGCAGCAGGGCGACCTTCTCGTCCAGATGCTTGGGCAGGGTGTATACCGACTTGTTATACTTGGCAGCGTTGGTCCATAGTTCGATCTGGGCCAGGGTCTGGTTGGTGAACGAGGCCGACATGACGAAGGACGGGTGGCCGGTGGCGTTGCCCAGATTGACCAGACGGCCTTCGGACAGGACGATGATCTTCTTGCCGTCCGGGAATTCGACGTGGTGGACCTGCGGCTTGATCTCGTCCCATTTGTAGTTGCGCAGCGACGCGACCTGAATTTCCGAATCGAAGTGGCCGATATTGCAGACGATGGCATTGTGCTTCATCTCGCGCATGTGTTCGAGGCGCAGGACGTCCTTGTTGCCGGTACAGGTGACGAAGATGTCGCCGACGGCGGCTACTTCCTCGACGGTACGGACTTCATAGCCTTCCATGGCGGCCTGCAAGGCGCAGATCGGGTCGATTTCGGTAACGATGACGCGGGCGCCGCCGTTACGCAGCGAAGCCGCCGAGCCTTTGCCGACATCACCATAGCCCAGGACCACGGCGACCTTGCCGGCCAGCATGACGTCGGTGGCGCGGCGGATGGCGTCGACCAGGGATTCGCGGCAGCCATAGAGGTTGTCGAACTTGGACTTGGTGACGCTGTCATTGACGTTGATGGCGGGGAAGGGCAGGTCGCCCTTTTGCGCCATGGCGTACAGGCGGTGAACGCCGGTGGTGGTTTCTTCCGACACACCCTTGATGGCGTCGCGGATGGCGGAATAGAAGCCCGGCTTTTCTTTCAGGTAGCGCTTCATGACCTTATAAAGCGCTTCTTCTTCTTCGTTCTGCGGATTGTCGAGCAAGGTTGCGTCCTGTTCGGCCTTCGGGCCGAGGACGCAGAGCAGGGTAGCATCGCCACCGTCATCGAGGATCAGGTTCGGGTATCCACCGTCATGCCATTCGAAGATCTTGTGCGCGTAGTCCCAGTATTCTTCCAGGGTTTCGCCCTTGATGGCGAAAACCGGCGTGCCGGTGGCGGCGATGGCGGCGGCGGCGTGATCCTGGGTCGAGAAGATGTTGCAAGATGCCCAGCGGACTTCGGCGCCGAGGGCTTGTAGAGTTTCGATCAGGACAGCCGTCTGGATCGTCATGTGCAGCGAACCGGCGATACGCGCGCCCTTCAGGGTCTGGGTTGGGCCGAATTCCTCGCGCGTGGCCATCAGGCCGGGCATTTCGCCTTCGGCGATGTCGATTTCCTTGCGGCCCCAGGCAGCGAGAGACAGGTCTTTTACAATATAATCAGCCATGGTCGATTTTCCGTTTCAAGAGATATGAAACGGCTTATAGCCGCCCGCGCGGAAGTTGGCAATAAAGATATAAAGATGTCTTTATATGATTAGTAATAGTCTTGAAGAGTCAAGGTTCGCGTTTCGCCGCTGGCGACGGTCAGGCGTACGGTTTGCCGGCTCGGATCGCGTTTCCAGTCGTCAATGGCAGCCATTTGCGCAATCGGCGTGCCGTCTATGGCCGTGATCAGGTCGCCTTTGCGCCAACCGCCCGCTTCGGCAGGACTCTGCGGCGCGACAAAAATGACGTTCAGGCCGTCGCCCTGCGGCAGATAGGCCAGGCCGGAGCGTTCGCGATCGAAGGGCCGCGCCAAATGGTCAGGCGTGGTCGATATCCATAGACGACCGGCATCGATATCCCAAAAGGACCTTAGCCGCAGGAAAAAGTCGAGGCCCAGATTGACGTCATAGGTGAGCCGGTTGTCGGAGATTTCGACCGGTATATCGTGGAAGGTCAGCCCGCCGAATGTGGCGCGACCGACGCTCGACATCGTGACCTGATGCAGGCCGGTGACATCTCCGCCCAGCCACTGCGATATTTTGCGGCCTGTCAGAAGGCCGTTGCGCTGGGCCCAATCGGCTTTCAGGATCAAAGGCGTATTACTGCCGGTATCGACGCTGGCGCGGACTGGAACGCCGTCGATTTCCATATCAATGGCCAGGGTGCCATTTGCGCTGCGGTTGAGCGCCAAGGCTGTCATATTGCCCAATGGCGGTTGTCGCGTTTGAAAGGTGGCGCGTAAGGCGGGCCCATCCAAATCCAGCCTGTGTCCATCCAGGATGTCGCGACCGACAATCATATCGCTGGTCAATCCGGCCTGTTTCAACGGCATGATCATCAGCGGCGCGGTATAGGCGGTATCGCCCGCCGCGATCAGAACCGGCGCGCTTTGTGCCGTGCGGATCGATTTGTAGATGGCGTTGCCCTTGCGTTCGCGATCAATGGTCAGGCCCAGGCTGGCGGCCACGCTGCTATCCATCAGCGAAGCGCTGGCGCCGCAATCGAGTATGCCCGTAAGCGGCCGGCCCTTCACGATCACAGGCATGATCAGCCCCTCATTGCTGAGGCGCAGACCAAAACCCGCAGACGCCGCATTGGCGCTAGAGGCCAGGCCCAAGGCGGCAATACCGGTTAACAGGTGGCGGCGGTTCATTTCCATGGAGTCTGGATAGCAGACGATAAGGGCAAAAAGGGGGTGCCTAAGTGGCGCCGATGGATTAGATCATGGCGTGAACCTAAGGAATTGATGATGAACGCTCCCGCCTTTTCCCTGCGCCACGACTGGACACGTGACGAAATTGCCACCCTGTTCGACCTGCCGTTTATGGAACTGGTTTTCCAGGCAGCGAGCGTTCACCGTCAACAGTTCGACCCGTCCGAAGTGCAATTGTCTCAGCTTCTGTCGGTCAAGACAGGGGGATGCGCCGAAAATTGCGGATACTGTTCGCAGTCGGCACACTTCGATACCGGCCTGAAGGCGTCCCGGCTGATGGCGGTCGATGCTGTAATGGCGGAGGCGGAAAAGGCAAAGGCCGGCGGCGCGCAACGGTTTTGCATGGGTGCCGCCTGGCGCGATCTGAAAGACCGAGATGTGCCGGCGCTCGCCGCCATGATCGGCGGCGTCAAGGCGATGGGTTTGGAAACCTGCGCCACACTCGGCATGATTACGCCCGACCAGGCCAGGGCGCTGAAAGCGGCAGGCCTCGACTACTACAATCACAACCTCGATACATCGCGTGAATATTATGAAAGCGTGGTGACGACCCGGACCTACGCCGAACGGCTCGATACGCTTCAGGCCGTGAGCGATGCCGGCATGAAGACCTGTTGCGGCGGCATAATGGGCATGGGGGAAGCGCGTGCGGACCGGGTTTCCTTCCTGCATCAACTGGCCACCTTGCCGCATCATCCAGATTCGATCCCGATCAACAATCTGGTCGCCATATCGGGCACGCCGCTAGGCGATAAGGTCGGCTCAGAAGGCGGGATTTCAGGTCTGGAATTCGTGCGCACCATCGCCGTAGCACGGATCGTCTGCCCGAAATCAATGGTGCGACTGTCGGCGGGCCGCGCCGAGATGAGCGAAGAGTTGCAGGCCTTGTGTTTCCTGTCCGGCGCCAATTCGATCTTTATCGGCGACACCCTGCTAACGACGCCCAATCCGCAGCCCGGCACGGATGCTCACCTGTTGCGCGAACTGGGCCTGCGCCCGATGCAATCGTAGCCCACTTCAAAATTACCGGCATGATCTGGCGAAGACGGGTTCTGTATGCTATTTGCGCGGAATGAAAAAAGAAAAGAAGAAGGACGCCCACCGGGGCGCCAAGGTCCAATCCGCCGCTGAAATCGTCCGCCAGCTGAAAGAGATTTACGCTAAGGCCGTCGCCAATCTTCAGGCCGACCTGCATGCCTATCTCGAACGCAAGGAAAAGCCGTCGCGTCATCTGCGCAAGGAGGGGCGTTACTGCTACCCGAAGCTGACCGTTGTGTGGAAAGGCGTATATGACGATGAAGAAGAGGGCGTTGTCCTCGATCATCGCCACCCGCAGGTTAATCGCGCCTTCGCGCGGTTTTCCCGGCCGGGAAGCTATTCCAGTTCGATAACGCGTCTTGATATCTTCGGCGACTATATCGAAGAACAACTGAACTTCCTGATCCGCGATTACGGCGCCGACTGTTCGGTGTCGATATCCGACCAGGAAATCCCATACCCCTACGTCCTCGATGGCGCCGGGCTCGATCTCAATAGTGTCTCGGCCATGGACCTGTCGCGGCATTTCCCCGCCACGGAACTGGCCCTTATCGGCAACGAAGTGGCCGATGGAATGGACTTCATCGATAGTCACGGCCATCGCCCCCTGGCCCTGTTCGATGGCCTGCGCACCGATTTCTCGCTGGCGCGCCTGCGCCACTATACGGGTACGCCGGCGGATCACACTCAGGGCTATATCCTGATGACGAATTATAATCGCTACGTCGATGTGTTCGTCGCCTACGCCCTGGAGCAGCTGCAAAAGCCGGACAGCCCCTATACGGCCCTGTCGTGCTGCGGCAATTTCGTCGTCACCAAGGACACGGTCAATCCGCTGGAGCTGATTGTCAATTCGCCGTGGCGCGCCAAGCACCAGATGCCGGCCTATCACCTGATGGCGCCGGATGGCCGCGGCATCACCCTCGTCAATATCGGTGTCGGTCCGTCCAACGCCAAGAACATCACCGACCATTTGGCCGTCATGCGTCCGCATGCCTGGCTGATGATCGGACACTGCGGCGGTTTGCGCGCGTCGCAAAGCATCGGTGACTATGTTCTGGCGCACGCCTATCTGCGGGACGATCACGTCATGGATGACGTTTTGCCGATCGAAATCCCTATTCCCCCGATCGCCGAAGTCCAGCAGGCCTTCCATCAGGCATCTGTACGCATCACCGGCCAGGACGGCGACGACCTGAAAAAGCGGTTGCGCACTGGCACGCTGGTCACGACCGATGATCGTAACTGGGAACTGAAATATAGCCTGTCGGCCCGTCGGTTTTCGCAGTCGCGCGCCATTGCCATTGATATGGAGTCGGCTACCCTGGCGGCGCAGGGCTATCGCTTCCGTGTCCCCTACGGCACGTTGTTGTGCATTTCGGACAAGCCGTTGCATGGTGAACTGAAGCTGCCGGGCCAGGCCAACCATTTCTACGAACGCGCCATAGCCGAGCATATCCAGATCGGGATCGAGACGGTCAGTATCCTGCGCGACTTTGGGGCACGCCTGCATTCGCGCAAGCTGCGCTCCTTCGATGAGCCGCCGTTCCGGTAAGCGTTATATAAAAACAAAAGGAGCGGGTTGCTGTGACGCAATCCGCTCCAGTCAGATCAATGGACCTCCATCCATAGGGTTCATCCGCAGCGGGCGGGCGTCGCCGCGATCGCGGGCGGTGCAGGCTTGTCGCTGGTGGCTAAATCCTGATATCATTTTGAGCCCTTTGGCTTTCACTATCGAATCAAGTTGCTGTGAATGTTGCCGTTTTCGGCGATCGACCTGTCCTGTAGCGCCGTGAAGGCCTTGTCGTACGAGCCGCCCGGCTCGCGCCTCGACGGCTGGCTGGCCCATACTCTTGCGGCAGGCTTCCTTTCCGATGGCGGACCGTTGGGCCGCTACAGCTATCTGATGGCGGATCCGGTGGCACACGCCGAACTGACCTATGACGATCCGCGCGAAACGACCGCGTTTTTGGCCGAAGTCACGGCTGCGATCACGCCGGATAACGAAATGCCGAAAATCGGTGACACCCCCACTCCACCGTTCACTGGGGGACTGGTGGGCATGGCCACGTTCGAACTGGGGTTGCGGCTGGAAGCGATGAAGCGCCGGCCCTTCCGTATCGCGGGCCGTAAGGCGTGGCCCGAACTGACCGTGCTGTGTTATCCAGCGGTGCTGGTTTTCGATCATCACCGCCAGACGCTTGCGGCCATAGGTCGTGGGGCCACATCCGCCGAAGCAGTAGCGGCGTGCGACCGGCTTATCGACCTTTATGAAGGCACACCTGCTTCGGCGGTGGTGTCCGGCGGTTTTCTCGACGAACCCTTGTGTCTTGAAACGCCCGATGGCGTACATGAGGACAAGGTGGCGGCCTTGATTCAGCAAATTCATGCTGGAGACCTCTTCCAGGCAAATCTGGCACGGGGGTGGACTGGCCGCTTGCGCCGAGGGGTAAGGCCTGGTGCGGTGATGGCTGCATTGCATGCGGCGGGACCGGCGCCGTTCGGTGGCTTTCTGGGATTGGACGAACGGTTCGTGGTTTCTAATAGTCCGGAACGCTTCATTCGCCTGGATGCCGACGGTCGTTTGGAAACCCGGCCGATCAAAGGGACGCGTCCGCGCGGCCGCACGGCGGGGGAGGATAAGGATCTGGCCGTCGAACTGAGCGCCAGTGAAAAAGATCGCGCGGAAAATCTGATGATTGTTGACCTGATGCGGCATGATCTATCGCGCGTCGCAGACGTGGGAAGCGTTATTGTGCCGGCATTACATGTACTCGAAAGCTACCCGAATGTGCATCATCTGGTGTCGACCGTGACGGGGCGGCTGCAAACCGATAAGACGGCGGCGGACGTGATCAGCGCGACCTTCCCGCCGGGATCGATCAGCGGAGCGCCAAAGGTCCAGGCGATGAAGGTCATTCACGAGATGGAAGCGGCGCGGGGGCCTTATTGCGGCTCGCTGTTCTTTATCGACGCGGGCGGCGCGATGGATTCAAATGTCCTTATCCGCACCCTGGCGATGGAACGCGACCAGGCAGGTAGATGGAATATTCGTGCCTGCGCCGGCGGCGGCATTGTCGCCGACAGCGTGCCGCGCGCAGAGCGTATCGAGACCGAGACCAAGTTGTCCTTGATTAAAGGTGTGCTTGAAGGCTAGAGCCTCATGCCGAAAAGTGGACCCCACTTTTCGGAAAAACGTGAGGCGTTGCAAAAAATGTGAGCCATGAGGCGGCTCAATTGGGCCGACGAATGCTCTAGGCGCGGGTTTATGGCGTTGGGCACGATGGACACTGCACCGCCGTGCCGCTACGCGGGTGGTGGTAGAAAACGTCCTTGAACTGCGTGCCGGTGGGGACAAAAAAACCGCCCAGTGGTGATGTATAGTCGTACTGGATTTCCGTCATGACAAGGCTTTCTCCCGCCGCGATCTGCGTGGTCGTGATGGCCGTAATTTGCGCACCTTTTTTGTTATGCGGGTAAGCCGACTCTTGGGAAGAAACGCTCCAATTTACAATCGCATGGTTGGTCGCATCCATAGTGACGGATGTCAGACGCATCTTCAGGCTGGTACCTGACGCCGCGTCCGGTAACATGCTTTTACCGATTTGCCACAAATCGCTGATATTATCCGTGGTCAGGGTTTCAGACTGCGCTGCCAGATCGCCAATGGTAGCCGCCAGGTGGGATGCGCGACGCGACGCCATCATGCCCAGCGTCAGTTCGGCGAGGCCAAGATAGGCGGCAACCAGAATTGGTGCCACAAGCGCGAATTCAATCGCTGACACGCCGCCATTATCACGGGCGAACTTGCGGCCAAAGGCTTTCAGCGTGGTGATGTGGTTGAGACGACGTAAAGATATCATCAGAAGGGCTCATTTCTAAATACGGAGCTGGATCGGATGACGACGTCGTTATTGCTGAGTGTGGTAAGGCCCGCCGACAGGAACGGTGTGAACATTGGCCACTCGTAATAGGCATTGACCATCTGGATTTCGGAACCGGCGCCGATCGTGTACGAGAAACTCGACGCCGGAATGAACTGGCCGTTTTGAATCGCTGTTGGCGCCTTTACATCATTAAAGGTTTTGAACGTAGAGACATCGACGCGCAGGCTGTCGGTACAACTGGTGGACAGCCATCCCATATTGCTGCAGATCTTCGCCTTGAAAGCCGTCGCGTTCGGGGTGTTGGACATGGTAGTCAGGCCAGTACGTATGTCGCGTGCCGCTATGTCAGTCGCGTTGTCAAGCGTGACGGACAGCAAAATAATCACGGCCAGCTCAATGCAGCCACATATCATTACGATCAATGGGCCGGCCACCAGCGCGAATTCCAGGGCCGCCGCACCGCGCGTGTCCTTAACCGCCCGCTTCATATTTTTGAATTTGGCAAGCATTGTCGCCCCGCGCCTTCTGTTCAGCTAGGCCGGATACTACGATGTCTGCGTCAATAGTCCGTTAAGGGGCGCAATTCCTTCGGGAAGACCCTATGGAACGATATCAGTGGCTGACCGATTGCATGGCGACGGGGGCAGTGGTAACCGTCGGCGTGGTTACCGGCACCGAAGGAGCAGAAGCGCTCGTGTTTTCCGAAGTTGCGTCTTCCGATATGCAAACAGTGGAGCACACGGTCAGGGAAGACTTCAGACCTCTGTAGACGTTAATAGCGCCTTTTTGGGAGGTGGTGACGAAAATTTCGCCGTCGAACAGTGTGCGGCCATCGCGTCCAGTGACGGTAATGGCGCTGTTTCCGAAGCCCTTGCCGACAATATATATAGTCCGCGAGTCTATCACCTGGACATCGGCAATGTCCGGGTTGGCGACAATCACCGCCCCCGCCGAACCGTTGAGTGCGACGCGCATCGTGTGGTTTTTGGCGACCGTAAGGCGTTGGCCGGCTTCAGCTGAGCCGGCAAGGGTAACTACGCAAGCCATAGAGGCCGCCAGGATACAGAGTCGTGTTCCAATCATGTGTTTCGTCATCCTAGGCTCGTATCCGGTCTTGCAGTCAGGTGCTTCGCTACGATCATAATGCATCCGCGCACCATAATTAGCGCCCATGAGGTGAGGGGCTCGTTATGAAAGAAGGTAAGCAAGAAATCTTTAAATTTACTAAACGCAATATTAACGCGTAAAATATCTTGTAAATACAATATTGATATTGATTAATTAAAGTTAAGGTTAATGATAATTAATGGTAATTACATTTTAGCCATAGAATAATTTGAAATTTTTTTGAGTGTTTACTTGGCTTTAAGCATGGGTGTGTAAATTGATCTCGTGTTCGGGAGCAATTGAGCCGGTTATCGGTGGCCCGATACGACAAACGGTTCAACTGCTTATTATCAAACTTAACCTGGAGAAAACCACATGACCAAGTTCCTCAACCAATTCGCTCAAGACGAATCCGGCGCCACGGCTATCGAATACGGCCTGATCGCCGCTCTGATCGCCGTTGCCCTGATCACGGTTCTGGGCACTGTCAGCACCCAACTGAGCGGCACCTTCTCGAAGGTCGCTGACAAGCTGAAGACGGCTAATGCCGCTGCTTAATAGCAGACAGGTTTAATGTCTGATATTTTGAAGACTTAAAACCACGCGGGCCGCAGATGATCAGCTTATCTGCGGCCTGTTTTTCTTGAATGGCCAAGTCGTTGCTGGCCAGGTTGGAATTGGCGAAGATATGGTGATGGGATTCCTGAAAGACGAAAGGGGGGGGACTGCGATCGAATACGGTCTGCTCGCCGCATTTATGTTTCTGGGCTGCATTACCGCGTTCTACGCCTTTGGTGACAGCGCCACGGCCATGTTCAATCGGATTGGCGCAGCGATTACGGAAGTAACAAATCGCCCCTGACGCCGGATGTACTGACGAACCGCACTCAGCACATGAATATATTGTAGATGCAGCAAGCCTTGGGATTTCCCTGGGCTTTTTTGTTTTGTTAACCGGAGTTCCAAATAGGACATCCTTAACCGCTGCTCTGTTAGAACCCTTAGCCTGTTTATCATATTAAGGTTTGCTGTCCGTGCCGATCACGACCCTGCTCGCCGTCATCTATCCGATCTGTCTGGTTTGGGCGGCCTATTCCGACATCACGACCATGACCATACCCAACCGCTTGACGCTTGGGCTGGCGATCGCCTTTGTTCCGGTCGCCCTGTTGAATCAGATCTTCGGCCAGCCGCTCAGTCTGCAGGATTGGGGGTTTCATTTTGTCATTGGCTTGGCCGGCTTGGTATTGGGAATGGCTCTGTTCGCCTTTCGTGTCATGGGCGGTGGCGATGCCAAACTGATCGCTGCGGCAGCACTTTGGATCGGGCCGGGTCTTCAGACCTGGTATAGCGCCGTCGCGGCCCTGTTGATCTATACGGCTCTCTTCGGTGGGGCGCTTTCGATTGTTATTCTCCTAGCGCGTAAGTTCTTTTGGGGTCTGAAACCAAGCCTGCCGGAATGGGCGGGGCGTCACCTTGAGGCTAACGGGGATATTCCTTATGGCATCGGCATCTGCGCGGGCGGTCTATTCGCTGTCGGTGAAAGTCAGTTTCTCCACGCGCTCAAGTTTTGGTCGTGATTCGGCCTGCCCGGCTGGCCCGAAAAGCTTTGGCGTGAAAACGCGGCTTGTGCAGAAACCATCTAAATCCCGGCAAAAATTACGAATTTACCCCTTGGCAAGCATTCTTTAGGCGAACGTTAACTAACCTTAAGCGAAGCTTCCCTAAGGCAAGACATCAAACTGATTTGGTCCATATAGACATTCGCAGGTGCGGAGACCAGATATTTCAGGGGAATTGGGTAGATGAAGACGTCACGATACGTCGTATTCGGTATAGCCGCCGTCGCTGCGCTTATTCTGGCATTCCTTGTCCGCGGCATGATTGGCGGAAAGGTTACGCACGAAGCCGCCGCGACGGTCCAGGCGCCTGCGGTACCGACCGCACGCGTTTTGGTGGCGACTCGCGACATTCCGGCGGGGACGCGTTTGGTCGATGGTGATATGGCGTGGCAGGATTGGCCGGTTAATACCCTAAACCCTGCCTATATCGTTGACGGAGGACGTCCGGACGCAGGGGCTTCGTCCGCAACACCTGCCTCTGGCGCTGAGGATGCCGCAGCGAAAGGACCGGTCGCGGTCAAGAAGCCGGGCAACGGCGTGCTTCAGGCCGTGGCGGACAAGGTTGCGCCGTCACCGAGCAAGGAAGCTTATGTCGGTGGTGTTGTGCGTGAGGCCTTGCTGGCCAATGAACCTATTATTCCTGCCAAGATCGTGCGTGCCGACGAAGGCGGTTTCATGGCGGTCATGCTCAATCCGGGTATGCGTGCCCTGGCAGTCCCGGTCAGCGTCGATAACACAGCGGGCGGCTTTATCCTGCCCGGCGACCGGGTCGACATATTGGCGACCCACCAAACGCCGCGTCAGAATGGCGGCAGCGGCACAATCGATAGCGTCCAACCCGTCTTGCGCAATATCCGCGTTCTGGCGATCGATCAGCAGGTTTCCGCCGAAGAGGGTAAGCAAAGCGTCATAGGCGCCACCGCCACGTTGGAAGTAACGCCCTCCGATGGCCAGATTCTGACCCTGGCCAAGGCATCGGGCACGTTGTCGCTGATGTTGCGATCCTATGCCGATGCCGCTGGCCCCTCCGGCGCCGTTATGCAGGAACCCGTTGGCGCCAGTGATCAGTCTGTTCGCGTAATTCGCCCCGGGTCGACTTCAGAGGTGTTGGTGTCACGATGATCTCTAAAATCCGTAAAACAGCTGTTTTAAGCGCGGGCGCGGTTTTGAGTGTTGCCGCAGTGTTCGGCGCCGGAGCAGCCTTGGCGGAACCGAAAGCCTACGCAAATGCGTCGGTAGGCCATTCGGGTGCCGTATCCGGTATTCAGGTGCAAACCGGGGCGCCGGTGAAGGTTCAGGTGCTTAACCTGCCCAAGGGGCGCTCGGCGGTCATTGACCTTCCCGTCGACGCATCCGATGTCTTCGTCTCCAATCCGGCCGTAGCAGATGCCGTTTTGCGTACGTCGCGCCGAATCTTTGTGCTGGGCGTTGCGACAGGCAGTTCGGACGCCATCTTCTTCGACGGGATGGGCCGTCAAATCCTGAATTTGGCCATACGCGTCGATACGCCGACTGACGGCCTCAGCGATACCATCAGCCGGCTGTTCCCCGATGCGCACGTCGAGGTTCAGACGATGAACGGCTATGTCGTATTGTCCGGCATTGCCCAGAACGACGCTCAGGCGGCGCAAATTTCGCGCCTGGCGGAAAGTTATGCTGAAAAGCCGGAAAACGTACTCAACATGATGAGTATTGCGGGCAAGGATCAGGTTACGCTGAAGGTTAGAATTGTTGAGGTCAATCGGTCCGTTATCAAGCAACTTGGCCTGTCGACCGACATCACCTACAGCTACGGCACACAGTCCTACAGTTTCGGCAATTCGTCAGGCTACAGCACCAATGGTGCGTTCCAGGGCGGCAAGGGCGCCTGCTATAATCAGGCGGGTACAGCCACCTTTAACGGGACCAATACGAATGTAGTCGGAACTCCCGGCGCGGGTAATTCCAGCACGACGACCAACACGGGTACGGCCTCTTATGGCATGTCAAACAAATCCTGCCTTCAGGCCTTTGAACGCGTAGGGTTAGCCCGTACTCTGGCGGAGCCCAACCTGACTGCTGTCTCCGGTGAATCGGCGAAGTTTTTGGCCGGTGGTGAATTCCCCGTGCCGGGTGGGACCGATTCGCAGGGCCGTGTTTCCATTGAATTCAAACCGTTCGGTGTCGGCCTCGGCTTTACGCCGGTCGTCTTGTCCGGCGGTCGAATTTCTTTGAAAATTTCCACCGAAATATCTGAACTGACCAATGTTGGGTCCTTGGTGGTGGGCAGCACATTGACCATTCCGGGTCTGACGGTCCGCCGTGCCGAAACCAGCGTGGAAATGCAATCGGGTTCATCCCTGATGATCGCTGGCCTGCTTCAATCCAAGTTCAAGCAGTCGATCGATAGTTTGCCCGGCCTGACCTCCGTACCGGTGCTTGGCGCGCTGTTCCGTTCGCGCGATTTCCTAGACGACCAGACGGAAATGGTTGTTCTGGTCACGCCGTATATCGTCGATCCGACGCATCCCGCAAACATGCAGACGCCAGCGGACAATCTGCGCCCGGCGAACGATCTGAACACGGTCTTCATGGGTAACCTCAACGAAATCATCAAGAAAAAGGGCGGCGAAATCGCGGGCGACGCTGGCGGAGAGACCGCTGGTTATCAGGCGCCCGTCGGCTACGTGATTGAATAGGAGCTGTCATGACTGCATTTCTTTTCAAACCCACCCTAAAGGTTGCCGCGTTATTGGCTGCTTCGGGCTTTGGCTTGGTCGCCTGCACGACGACGACGGGCAGCCATGCCAATCTGAACACGCCTAAGCCTATAACGCCGATTGATCAGTATCCACTTCAGGCGCAAACCCTTCGCAAGACGATCAACCTGCGTATCAATCCCAATGGCCTGTCGCAGAATCAGCGGACCGCGCTGGATCAGATAGCCGATAAGGCCAACTGGATAGATGGCGAACCGGTAAATGTTGAAATCGTCACCAGCGGCGAACCGGGCGCGATCTCAGCCGGTCGCGGTGTCGTTTCCTATCTGCGCGGCCGGGATGTGGCAGAACCGAATTTGACGATCCTGAGCGCCCGTGAACAACCGACCGATATCATTACCGTCAATATGGTATTTTACCGGGCCCGGACTTACGCCTGTAATCAGTCATGGGAAAACCTCAGTCAGACCTTCAATAATGGGCCCTATGACAATTTTGGCTGTGCGGTGAATGCTAATCTGGCGGCCCAGATTGCAGACCCGCGTGACCTGGATAGTCCGCGCACGGCTACGCCCACCGATGCAACTCGGAAAACGACGATTATCGGCAAGTATCAGAAGGGTGACGTGACATCGGCGCAGGCCGATTCCGCCGCCGAAGCCAAGATTTCGCAAGCCATTAACTAACACACCCGAATCGACCCCCGGCCAGCAACATTTGGCAGAGCAAGGCAGACCATGGTAAACCCCGCCAAACATACCGATCCGTTCGACAGCCTCGACGACCTTGATGACGAGTTCATCGACTACAAGGCGCGTTTGGATGCTGAGGATGACTATGGCAGCCAGGCGGCCGCTCAACGCGTTGACGAGCCGGTGAGTGATCCCTTTGCCGACGATGATTTTGACACGGCTGAAGCCTTCGAGCCGGAAATGGCGACGCAACGCCAAGCGTTTGCCACGCCGGCGGCAGCGTCCTCACCACTGGGCTTGCATAGCATCGCAGAAGATGAAGATATTGGTGCGGTCTCAATTCCTCGCATTACGATTCATTTTTTCCCCGAAAGCGAAGTCTCGCTTGCCGCATGTGATACGGCCTCCCTCGATCGTCGAATGGCCCGTGCGCAGTGTATCGTCCGCCGGGGTGGCATTTCGGAAGCTATCGACACTTACCGCCATGAACCGACGCCGTCCTTGATTTTTGTCGAAAGCGCGGCGCGGGGGCGCGACCTTCTGGATCAGCTTGGGCAATTGGCCGAAGTGTGCGACGCTAACACCAAGGTGGTGGTCATCGGCGCCCATAACGACATTTCTCTTTATCGGGAATTGATCCGTCAGGGCGTCAGCGAATATATGGTGTTGCCGGTTCAGCCGCTGCAACTGATCAAGACGACGGCCGGGCTGTTTGACGATCCGGAAACGCCGTTTGTCGGTCGCACCATAGCCTTTGTTGGCGCGCGCGGCGGTGCCGGCTCGTCATCCATCGCCCACAATTTCGCCTATAATCTGTCAGAACAGATGCAGTCGAACACGGTTATTGTCGACTATGACCTGCCGTTCGGCACGGCGGGTTTGGATTTCAATCAAGACCCACTGCACGGCATGGCCGATGCGCTCAATGAACCGGAACGTCTGGACAACGTGCTGCTGGACCGCATGCTGACCAAGTGCACGGAGCGTTTGTCGCTGTTTTCTGCGCCGGCAACGCTTGATCAGGACTATACGGCGGATCAGGAAACCTACGAAGAAGTCACCCGCAAGATCCGCGCAGCCGCGCCATATATCGTCATGGATTTGCCGCACATCTGGACGCCGTGGCTGAAATCGAACCTGATTTCCGCCGATGAGGTTATCATCGTTGCCACGCCGGATCTGGCCTCATTGCGCAATGCCAAAAACATCATCGACCTGCTCAAGCAGTACCGGCCGAACGACACGCCGCCGCGTCTGGTGCTTAACCAGATGGACATGCCGGGGCGCCCGGAAATTCCGGTGAAAGACTTTACCGCCGCGCTTGGCGTCGAGCCCGCGGTACTCATTCCCTTCGATGCCAAGCTGTTTGGTCAGGCCTCGAATAATGGCCAGATGATCGCCGAATGCGGTCCGGCCTCCAAAGTGGCTGACAGCCTCATGCAACTGACTTCGAAAGTCACCGGCCGAAATCCGGAACTCAAGACGAAAAAGTCGGTATCCTTCCTCGCCAACCTCTTCAAGAAGTAAGGCACACGCAACGTGTTTGGAAAACGTCCGACAGATGACAAAAAGGCATCGATGGCGGCGCGGCCAGCGTCGGCACCGGCGTCGCCTTCGGAGGTAAAGCCGCAGGCGCTTAGCCAGGGCGTGAGTAATGCTGCGCCGCCACCCGCCTCCGCCAATTCGGACATCGCCACCCGTCCCCAGAAACTCGACGCCAAGACGCCGTCGCAAAACACAGCGCCCAAGGTGGCACTGCCTGAATTGAGCCAGGAAAAACGTGTTGGCGGTTCATCCGGTGACAAGGCAGCCAACGGCGCGGCAAACACGAAGCTGGCTATGGGCCTCGAGCAGATGCACCAGGCGCAGGCCGTGACAGAGATCGTGCGCGAGCAGTCCGATTACTATCACGCCACCAAAACCGCGATCTTCAATGCGCTTCTGAACACGATCGACCTGTCGCAACTGGCATCGCTCGATCACAAGGCGGCGTCGGAAGAAATTCGTGACATCGTCGCCGAACTGGTGGCGATCAAAAACGTTTCGATGTCGGTGGCGGAACAGGACAACCTTGTCCAGGATATCATAAACGACGTCCTGGGCTACGGGCCGCTCGAGCCTTTGCTGGCGCGCGACGACATCGCCGATATCATGGTCAATGGCGCGACCCGTGTCTTCATCGAAGTCGGCGGCAAGGTTCAACTGACGAATGTGCGTTTCCGCGACAATCAACAACTGATGAACATCTGCCAGCGTATCGTCAGCCAGGTAGGTCGACGCGTCGATGAAAGTTCGCCGATTTGCGACGCCCGCTTGCCGGACGGCTCGCGTGTCAACGTCATCGCGCCGCCGCTGGCGCTCGACGGTCCAACGCTCACCATTCGTAAGTTCAAAAAAGACAAACTGACAATGCGCAACCTGGTGGAGTTCGGCTCCATCAGCCCGGAAGGGGCGCGCGTCCTCGGTGTCATCGGTGCCTCGCGCTGCAACGTTCTGATCTCCGGCGGTACCGGTTCCGGAAAGACAACCTTGCTGAATACCATGACGGCCTTCATCGATCCGACCGAACGGGTCGTGACCTGCGAGGACGCCGCCGAACTGCAACTGCAACAGCCGCACGTGGTGCGTCTGGAAACCCGGCCGCCCAACCTGGAGGGGCAGGGGACTATCACCATGCGCGACCTCGTCAAGAACTGTCTGCGTATGCGTCCCGAACGCATCATCGTCGGCGAAGTCCGTGGCCCGGAGGCTTTCGACCTCCTCCAGGCCATGAATACCGGCCACGACGGTTCGATGGGGACGCTGCACGCCAACTCCCCGCGTGAAGCCGTTTCACGTCTCGAGTCGATGATTACAATGGGTGGTTACGGCCTGCCGTCGCGGACGATCCGTGAAATGATCGTTGGGTCGATCGACCTGATCATCCAGGCCGCCCGTCTGCGCGACGGTTCGCGCCGCATTACCCACGTGACCGAAGTCCTAGGCCTGGAAGGTGATGTTATCGTCACCCAGGACCTGTTCCTCTATGAAATCGAGGGTGAAGACAAGCAGGGCAAGATTATCGGTCGCCATCGTTCAACCGGCATTGGCCGCCCGCGGTTCTGGGACCGCGCCAAATATTATGGCCTCGAGCGCGAGCTGGCCGAAGCCCTAGACGCGTCCGAGTAAAACCATGCTTTTAACCCTTTTGATCGCTTTTCTGAGCTTCGTGATCCTGGCCAGCCTGGGCTACGCCATAACCGGTGGCGGAAGCGGATCTTCGGCAGCCCTGACCAAGCGCACCCAGACTATTGGCCTTGGAACCAGCACGCGCGCCAAGCACCGTCAAAAGGCTCAGGCAAAGACGCCGGAAGAGCGCCGCAAACAGATCAGCGAACAGCTCAAAGAGGCGGAAAAGCGTGAGCGCAAGGCGCGACTTACACTGCGTGCCCGCATGTTGCACGCGGGGCTTGAGCCGGACGTCGCCAAGTTCTGGATATTCAGTGCCATTCTGGGCGTCGTCGCCTTTTTCCCCCCTTTTATTTTTCTTGGCCAGATGCCGGTCTGGGGCCGTCTGTTGGTTGGACTGGGCGCATCGTTCATCGCTTGCTACGGCTTACCCCGTTGGGTGCTCGGCATGATGGCCGGCAAACGCGTCAAGAAATTCACCGAGGAATTTCCCAATGCCATGGATATTATTGTTCGCGGTATCAAATCGGGCTTGCCGGTCAATGATGGTCTGAAACTGGTTGCCAAGGAATGTCACGCGCCGCTCGGGCCGGAATTCCAAAGACTGGTCGAAAACGTAGGCGTCGGTATGTCGCTCGACGGTGCGCTGGAAAAAATGAGCGAGCGTATCCCGGCGCCGGAATTGCGCTTCTTCGCCATTGTCATTTCCATCCAGGCCAAGACCGGCGGCAACCTGTCGGAAGCGCTCGGTAACCTGTCGAACGTGCTGCGCGCGCGGAAGATGATGGGGGAAAAGATCAAGGCGCTGTCATCCGAAGCGATTGCCTCGGCCTCGATTATTGGGGTTCTGCCACCTGGCGTCGGCACTATGATCGCGTTGACGCGGCCGGAATATATCGCGCCGATGTTCACCGATGTCCGCGGGCAGCTGATGTTGTTGGGCGGCGCGGTTTGGATGTTCATGGGCATCATGATGATGCGCAAGATGATCAACTTTAAATTTTAGGGGGGCATATGAAAGACTTCGCTGCATTCATCATGAACCCCGGCAATCTGATCGCCGGCGTCGTGGCCATCCTGGCCTTTCTGACCTTTGTCACCTTGGGTCGCAGCATGACGTCGGGCGATCAGCTCGACAAACGTATGAAGTCGGTGGCCAACCGTCGTGAGGAACTGCGCCGACTGTCACGTCAGAATGTGGGCAAGGACGGTGCGGGCGGCTTGCGGCAAAGGGATGAAGGCCTGGCGCACAACGTCGTTGATCGTCTTAACCTGAAGACCCTTCTGGAAGACCCCAAGGTGGTCGAAAACCTGGCCATGGCGGGCTACCGCGGGCCCAAGCCTGTCTCCACCTTCTATTTCTTTCGCTTTGCCATGCCCTTCGTCTTGGGCGCCATTGCCGCCTTTGAGATGTTCGTGGTGGATGTCGGGCACTATTCGTTTCAGATCAAGATGTTGATCATAGTTGGAGCTTTCGTCATCGGCTATTATGCGCCGAACATCTATATCAAAAACCGCGCGACGAAGCGTCGTCTGTCGATCATGCAGGCCTTTCCGGACTCGCTTGATCTGTTGCTGATTTCGGTCGAAGCGGGTATGTCGATTGAAACGGCTCTGCAAAAAGTGGCTGCCGAAATGGGGCCGTCTTCGATCGAACTGGCCGAAGAACTGTCCCTGTTGGTGGCGGAGCTTTCCTATCTCCCAGAGCGTCGTCAGGCCTATGATGGGTTGGCCAGACGCACCGGCCATCCGGGTATTAAGTCGGTGTGTACGGCTATGGTGCAGGCGGAAAAATACGGCACCCCCCTCGGTACGGCCCTGCGTGTCATGGCCAAGGAAAACCGTGATATGCGTCTGTCGGCCGCCGAAAAGAAGGCCGCTGCATTGCCGGCGCAGCTAACCGTTCCGATGATTGTTTTCTTCCTGCCGGTGTTGTTCCTGGTCATTCTTGGACCGGTCGTTCTGCGCGTCACGGATATGCAAAAGGCTAAGCCGGATGCGCCTGTGATCAATGGCGTCAGCACGAAATAATAAACTTAATAAACTTATGTGTTCAAAAAAACAAAAGGCTTCGGGTGAATGTCCGAAGCCTTTTGTTTTCGGATAACAGGCACTGCCCGTTTCGGGACGTGTACGCCAGACGCTACAGGCGTCCTCAAACTCTTGTGGATATGGCGGTTTGAAATGACACGTCGTTAGAGATGAGGCACGCGAGTGCCCATGGTGTACATATAGAAAACGCGGAGCCTTGGCCCCGCGTTGTGTATTGTCATATTCAGTGAAACCTACTGACAGGCCAGGCACTCTTCGTAGTCGGTACGCGGCGTATCCATCTTTTCGACGACCTCGCGGGCTTCGGCGCCGGCGTGTGCTGCGCGCTGAACCGACTTAGAACGGAGATAGTATAGCGACTTGACGCCCTGTTCCCACGCAGTCCAGTGCAGCATGTGCAGATCCCACTTGTCGACATCGCCCGGCAGGAAGATGTTCAACGACTGCGACTGGCAAATTTCCGGCGTACGGTCGGCAGCCAGTTCAACCACCCAGCGCTGATCGATTTCGAAGGCGGTCTTGAACAGGTCTTTTTCATCCGGCGACAGGGCGTCCAGATGCTGGACGGACCCTTCATGCTGTACGATCGAGTCCCAGATTTCCGAGCTGTTCAACCCTTTTTCTTCGAGCAGGGCGACTAGATAAGGATTCTTGACGGCGAAGGACCCCGAAAGTGTCTTGTGCGTGTAGATGTTGGCCGGGATCGGCTCGATACCGGCTGAGGTGCCGCCGCAGATGATCGAAATCGAGGCGGTCGGGGCAATGGCCAGCTTGTGCGAGAAGCGTTCCATGACGCCGCGTTCCTCAGCATCGGGGCAGGCGCCGCGTTCTTCGGCCAGCTTGACCGACGCCTTGTCGGCTTCGCGGCGCAGATGCTTGAACAGGCGCATGTTCCATGACTTGGCCATGGCTGATTCGAAGGCCACGCCCTGGGCTTGCAGGAAGGAATGGAAGCCCATCAGGCCGAGGCCGACCGACCGTTCGCGCATGGCCGAGTAGATGGCGGGGTCCATGGACGACGGGGCGCACTGGATGAATTCCTCCAGAACGTTGTCGAGGAAACGCATGATGTCTTCGATAAAGCCCGGCTGATCGCGCCACTCCAGGAAGGTTTCGGCATTGACTGACGACAGGCAGCATACCGCTGTGCGGTCGCGGCCCTTGTGATCGACACCGGTATGCAGCATGATTTCCGAGCACAGGTTCGACTGGCGGACCTTCAGGCCCAGTTCGCGCTGGTGCGCGGGCATGGCACGGTTCACCGTGTCGGAGAAGATCAGGTAGGGTTCGCCGGTTTGCAGGCGAATCTCGAGGATTTTCTGCCACAGCGAACGGGCGTCGATGAAACGCAGGACTTCATTGTTCTTGGGCGAACGCAGGCCGAATGGTGTACCGTCGCGAACTGCTTCCATGAACTCGTCGGTGATGCCGATGCCGTGGTGCAGGTTGAGCGATTTGCGGTTGAAGTCGCCTGACGGCTTACGGATTTCGAGGAATTCTTCGATTTCCGGGTGGAAGACGTCGATATAGACGGCGGCCGAACCGCGACGCAAGCTACCTTGCGAAATGGCCAGGGTCAGCGAGTCCATGACGCGGATGAACGGAATGATGCCGGAGGTCTGGCCGGCGCCCTTGACCTTTTCACCAATGGAGCGGACGCCGCCCCAGTAAGTGCCGATGCCGCCGCCGTTGGAGGCGAGGGCGACATTTTCATTCCAGGTCGAGACGATGCCTTCGAGGTTGTCGGGCACGGCGTTGAGGAAGCACGAAATCGGCAGGCCGCGCGCCGCGCCGCCATTCGACAGGACTGGCGTCGCTGGCATGAACCAGAGGCGAGAGATGTAATCGTAGATGCGCTGGGCGTGCTCGGAGTCGTCGGCATAGGTGGTGGCGACACGCGCAAACATGTCCTGATAGGATTCGCCGGGCATCAGATAGCGGTCGTCTAGCGTCGTCTTGCCGAAATCGGTCAGCAGCGAATCGCGCGACGGGTCGGTGACGACATGCTTGACCAGCTTGAACTCCGGGCGCGCCTTGGGACGCACAGCCATATTCGCCTTGGTCGAGGGGGCTGCTGTTGATTCACGCTTGGCTGCTTCGTTCGCTGACATCTTCACTCTACCCTTAGTCTCAAACCGCTCCGTGCTCGGAGCTACCCATATGGGGGACGCAAACAACTATATCTAGTGTGTTGGGCGCCCCCGCCGTCGATATATGGGGCCATAGGCCAGAGTTTTCGTCAAGGATCAAGTCGATGTTTTGGCGAACTTTTTCGTTAATAAGGGGTTAAATTTCCGCTTTCTCCATACCGCTCAAAGGCTTGCGAATGCGACACGAATTTTCGCCCGATTCACGAAAGCTGTGAACGAATCGTCACACAGTTTGCGCCGGACCTTCGGACAGGTAGCGGTCAAGTTTATTGTGCCGGTCGACCAGCACGACGCTGGGGATAATCGGCGCGTCGGTCAGCTCGAAACCCATGATGATGATCTGTTCCGACTCACTGATCAGATGGGCGGCTGCACCGTTCATGGCGATGACGCCGGAATTGCGTTCGCCCTTGATGACGTAGGTTTCGAGGCGATGGCCGGATGTATTCGACACCACAAGGACGCGTTCGCCTTCCCAGAGGCCGACGGCCTCCATCAAGGATTCGTCTATGGTGATCGATCCAATATAGGCCAGATTGGCTTCGGTGACATAAGCGTTATGGATCTTCGAACGCAGAACGTGACGCATGGGACTACTCGCTAAGGACAGTTTCGGCTCCCTTACGCGCCCACGTCCCCTTCGTCCACCACGAAGATTTCGCTGCCAGGGTTGATGACGTAAAGTGTCTTTCGAGCGTCACGGGGGCTCCGCAGTGAAGCCTTACTCGCCCCACAGGTCGGTGACGTCGCCCTTGCGGTTGAGCATGTGGATGGCGCGCTTGATGACGGTCAGCACGTTTTCGACCCGGGCGTCCGATTCATAGGTCAGAGCCGCGCGATGCATGCCGTCAAGGGCGAACCGTGCCAGATCGCGGCTGGCCTGGAAGCGGGCGTCGGCCCCGGCCATGATAAAGCCGGGTGTAGCACGACCCATGGCGGCTTTGTCGAAGGCCTCCTGAGCGGGACGGATTGCCTTGGCAACTTCGCTGTCCTGTCGGCCGGCCCGCTCCAGCGCCAGAAATGCGGCAAACGGTACGGAACTCAGCAGGCGCCAATAGGCATCGATCGCGCCATCAAGGGCGTCCTGGCCGGGCTTCAGCTTCTTGGCTTCCGCCTCAAAGGCGACTTCGCGGGCGGCATGGATATGCCAGGCGGCGGCCTCAACCAGGTCTTCGCGGGTCGGAAAGTGGTACAGCATGGCGCCGCGTGTCAGGCCGCAGGCCTCGGCGATCGCAGCATTGCCGGAGCGGTCATAGCCCAACTCGGCGAACAGGCGCATGGCTGTTTCCAGAATTTGCACGCGGGTACGGCGCGATTTGGGCGTGTCTTTCGCCCCGCCGTCACGGGATGGCGTTTCTTTATCCCGCAGGTGCGCAAGTTTTGGTGGCTCGCTCATGGGTCTTTCTGGGGTCTTTCTGGAATCCCGTATATTGTCGTTTGACAATGGAGGTATCGGAATCCGTCCTCACATTTAAAAATAAGGGATTTTGGACTTTAAGCAAGCTGCAAACCGCGCGCCGGCCTGTGATTTTGTCTCCCTCTGTGTAATTTGTGCATAGCACAAGAAAATTCAGGTCGGCAAACAGCGATGACGGCTGTTGCTTGCCAATTCCGGACAAACCGGGCAATAGGGAGCTGAGACATCCGCCCCTGAGGACAGACGAATTTGCGTATCTTGCTGGCAACCGACGCGTGGGAACCTCAGGTGAACGGCGTGGTGACGACGCTCCGCCGCACTATCGAGGAGTGCGAAAAACTCGGTCACGAGTTCCATATCATTGACTACAACCAGTTTAAGACCGTGTCCTGGCCGGACTATCCGGAGGTCAAGCTCGCGCTCGGCTGTTACGAGGAGGTGCGTGGCATCATTCTCGACTATGAACCGGATGCTATCCATATCGCGACCGAAGGCTTTGTCGGCATGGCGGCCAGGCGTGTCTGCCAGGAATTCAAGCTGCCTTTCACGACCAGCTACCACACCAAGTTCCCTGAATATGTATCGGCGCGGCTGCCGATCCCATTGTCCTGGGGCTACGCCTTCATGCGCTGGTTCCACAAGCCGTCCGGCCGGGTGATGGTGGCGACGCCGACCCTGCAGAAGGATCTGGAGGCGCGCGGTTTCAAGAATATTTCGCCGTGGACGCGCGGTGTCGATACGG
The DNA here is from genome assembly GCF_000495815.1 of Asticcacaulis sp. AC466. Lineage (GTDB taxonomy): Bacteria > Pseudomonadota > Alphaproteobacteria > Caulobacterales > Caulobacteraceae > Asticcacaulis. Next base: position 48,882 of record NZ_AWGE01000006.1, read on the forward strand.
TGACCTTCAGGCCGGGCCTGGAGCCGATCTTTGGCGACCTGCCGCGTCCGATCATGACCTATGTCGGCCGGGTGGCAGTCGAAAAGAACATCGAAGCCTTCCTGTCGTTAGACCTGCCCGGCACGAAGGTGGTGGTGGGCAAGGGGCCACAATTGGAGGAGCTGAAGCTGAAATACCCGGATGTGGTTTTCACCGGGCCGCGCTTTGGTGAGGAATTGGCGCGTTCCTATGCGGATTCTGACGTCTTCGTCTTCCCGTCTCTGACGGATACCTTCGGCCTGGTGATTACCGAAGCCATGGCGGCGGGGACGCCGGTGGCGGCCTTCCCGGCGCACGGACCCATAGACATCATTCCGGGTTCCGGCGCGGGGGCGATCAATGACGATCTCTCCATTGCCATCCGGGAGGCCCTGAAGATCGACCGCGGCGATGTCCGCGCCTACGCCGAAAAGTTTTCCTGGCCGGAATGCGCCGCCGAGTTCATCCGCAACCTGGAGCCCTATCCTGAGCCGGCCAAAACAAAATTGTGGACGCGGCTGCGTCAGTTGCCGCGCAAGATCCGGCGCAAGCCAGAAGCGGCCTGATCAGACCCCTCGTTCGCCTGTCAACCGGGGTTGGATTGACGGTCGGCGGGCAGTTGCGGCGCAGTGTGCGCATCGAGCATACGTTGCTCGGCCCTGGCCTTTCTGAGCGCCAGGCGCGCTTTTTCGATCGTGTCCGTATTGCCGCCGCGCTCGGCCTCGGCCATGCCCACCGACGCCTGCATCAGCTTGATCGGAATGAAATGGGTATTGTCTTCTGGGGTGAAGCTCTTGATCCGCAGCGCGCCCAGAATACCACGCTGGCGGTCGCCATCGACACCGGCGGCGCGGCCGTAGCTCAGGAAGAAGGATCGAAGCTTCTCCTTGGTGACGGGGTCAAGATCCTGACTATAGATCAAGGCGTCGTCCGGAAGGGGATTGGAAGCCCAGATGACCTTAAGCTTTCGAAACGCCGCGTCGTCGGTTTGCTGGAGGGCGAACAGGGCAGTGGTGTCGGTCGCGGCGGCATCCAGCTTTCCGCTCAGCACGGCGGAAATATTGCCTTCAGGCGTCCCTGTGGTCATAGTCTTGAAGCATTGCGCCATTGCCAGATTTTGCGGCTGGAACAGATAGTATTGCGGCGCGAGGCCGGACGCGGGCGCGTCACGTTCACCCAGGGCAAATGTCAGCTTGCGGTCGCATTTCAGGAGATCTTCCGGCGTCACCTTTGACGTCGCCGGTACGACGATCAGTCCCTGCAACGCGGTGACGGCGTCTGCCCTCGCAAAGACCTCACCGTGGCCGCGTGTGATGGCCTCGATGCCTTTCAGGTCTGCGAACCACCCAATGTGAGCCTTGTGGGTGCGCAAGGCTTCGACCTGGGAGGCGTAATCTTCAGCGAAAACGGGTTTGACCTTTAAACCGGTCTGATCCGCCAGGTCATTGAGCAGCGGCATCCACGACGCCTCTGCCAGCGCCGCACTATCAGGCGACAATATGGAAAAGGTGATGTCTTTACGGGTACCGAGATCGGCCGTGCGCTCACAGGCGGCAAGCGCCCCCGCGCCAGTCGCCAGCAAACCGTATAAAAATGCCTTGCGAGATAAAGCCATCGGCAGCATGCCGCAGAGTTCCCATTGCTGTCTTTAGTTCCGCGCCCACAAGAAACATATGGGAAGTTTGCCGCCAGTGGCAACTGTTTTAACGGCCTGCCCTTGGCGGTCGCCGGGCGAAATTTTTTTACCGGCTATTCTTTACATAATTTCCTATTCCTCTATATAGGGCATTCTTCCGGCGGACCCCGAGTTCATACAGGTCCTGCCTCATTTTCCGCAAAAAGGTGATGTACCTTTCGCGGAATGAGGCTCAGGCATCGCTGCTAACGCCGGTCTGGGTTAACTTAATTTAGGGTGCACTGTGGTGGAAAACTACCAGTCAGCCCTGGACCTGGTCCGCAAGCAGCCTCCGGAACGTCCCGTCGCACTCGTGCGACGCGCGCCCGTAACAGTTGCCGCGCAATGGTTTCAGGCTAATTTCAAAGGCGATGTCTTTTATGCCGTGAAGGCCAATCCGTCTCCGTGGGTGCTTGAAACCCTGTGGGCGGCCGGTGTCCGGTCTTTCGATGTGGCCTCGATCCAGGAAGTCGAGTTGGTGCGTACCACGCTGCCGGCGGCGCGCCTGGCCTTCATGCATCCGGTCAAGAGCCGGGTATCGATCGCCCGTGCCTATTTCGATTTTGGTGTTCGGACCTTCTCGCTGGATACGCACGAAGAACTGGTCAAAATCCTGGATGCGACCAATCACGCCAAGGATCTGAACCTGATTGTGCGCCTGGCGACGTCGGGCGAGGGCTCGAACCTGCCCCTGACCAACAAGTTCGGCGCCCAGACTCACGAAGCGCCCAGCCTCTTGCTGGCCGCGCGTCAGGCGACCCAGGACATGATGGGTATCTCTTTCCATGTTGGGTCGCAATGCATGCGTCCGACCGCCTATGCGGCGGCCATGGCATCCGCCTCGCGGTCATTGGTCCGCGCCGGCGTCTTCGCCGATGTCGTCGATGTCGGTGGCGGCTTCCCGTCGGTATATCCCGGCATGATCCCGCCGGCTCTGTCGGAATATATGGACACCATCAACCGTGCCTTCAACGAAATGAAGGTGCATGATGAAACGCAGCTTTGGGCCGAGCCTGGCCGTGCGCTGGTGGCGGAATCGACCTCGGTCCTGACCAAGGTCGAGTTGCGCAAGGGCGATGCCCTGTATCTCAATGACGGTTCCTACGGCAATCTGTTCGATGCCACCCACGCCAAATGGCCTTTCCCGGTGCGCCTGCATCGTCAGGATGAGGCTGAGAGCGAGACCCTGAAGCCGTTCCGTTTCTACGGACCGACCTGCGATTCCATCGATTCCATGCCCGGCCCCTTCTGGCTGCCGGCAGATGTCGATGAAGGTGATTATGTCGAAATCGGCATGCTGGGCGCCTATGGCGTCACCATGGGTACGCGTTTCAATGGCTATGGTGAGACGGAGACGGTTTTCCTAGACGACGCGCCTATGGCGTCCCTGTTCGGCTTGGGGCCGCGTAGCCTGAGCAACCCGCGTTCGCTGTTCGATGTCGACGACAACAAGGTCGTCCGCCTCAATCGTCCTAAGGGCGGCAAGCGTGGTAAGAAGCGGGTCAAGGCCAAGGCATAGGATTTTTCAAGGCCGGTACGCGTACCGGCCTTGATTTTTACATCGCTATGTTACGCTTTAAGGCGGTATGCGCCCAGACATTAGGCCCCATTGAATGGACGCCCACGCAGTTTCCGAAAAACTAAAGCGCCGACGGGCCCTTGCGGCGGGTCTCCGACGGCGATTCCCCGAACAGCTCTGTGTAATACTGAGCAAATCTCCCGGCGTGGGGAAAGCCATGCGCCGCCGCGACGTCGGCGATGGAGCGGCCGTCGCGGCCTTCCATCAGTGCCTGACGCGTCATCTTCAGGCGCATGGTCCGCAAATAGGCGTGCGGCGTGACGTCAAGGTGAGCGCGGAAACTGGTTTCCAGTGTCCGGACGCTGATATTCGCCGCCTTTGCCACATCGGCCATGCTCGGGTTGTTACGCGCTTCGCGTTGCATGTAATCGCGCGCCAGCCGCAGATAATTCGGCATGGGGCCGGCCTTGGTCGTCTGCATGCGGTCCGAATAGCGGTGCGGGATGCTTTCCAGCAGCAGGTGACTGAAGGTCTCGACCAGGCGATGTTGCAGGCTGGGCGACAAGTCACGGCTCTGGAAGGTGAAGGCATCGGAACATAGGGTGGAAATCAAACGCGACAGGACACGCGCCTTGGGCGTGCCCAGATCGATGACCGGGCCGAGGCGCAGATCGCGTTCGACAGGTAGTTGCAGAATATCAAACAGGAAGCGCTGCACCCAGTTGAACGACACCTTGATGATATAGGCTTCGCAGGTTTGGCCGTCGGCGACGTGCGACACATGTGTCTCGCCCATCGGCTGGTAGATCATTGCCTGACCGGCGGTGACCTTCTGCACCGCATTTCCGCGACGCAGATTGAGATATCCCTTAACCGGCATGATAATAATGACATCGTGACTGGCGGTGGTTTGAATCTGCACGAAGCCTGAGGTCGAAATCAGGCGCGCCATATGGATTTGCGGGTCGTTGCGGTCTTCCTGGGATTTCAGAACGCCAAGGTTCATCTGCCATTGGAAGTCCGGGCCGTCACTTTCCTGAGCGCAGTTCCAGTGAAAGAATGTGCAGATGGCATCCTGGAATTTTTCAAAGCTGTCGCCGACGCATTGCCATGTTTCAACGGAATCCAACGGATTTCCTTCCATGACATTCTTCCCCGTAAACCGTTTTTGAGTGATCGACTGCTCGGAATCGGGTAGTAAAGGAAAAGCTTTCATGTGCAAAGGTAACACTTGTCCAGTAATGAAAGGCAAAAGCCGCTAAGCGAAAAAAACAACGTGGACCTAAAAATAATCCACAAAGTGAAAAATACAAAACTTAGAACGATTTAGAATTGTAGGTACTTTAAAAAAATATCCATAAAGAGCGAAATTTAATCCAAATGGCGCAATAGACTGTATCTCGATATTGGCGGTTCGATTTCAGCTCATGCCGCTGTTATCATAAATGTTTTGCGAAAATGCGGTAGATTTGGGCCGAATGCCGCGACCCAATCAAATCTTTACAAAGTCGAACGGTGTTCGATTGAAGTCATTTGCCAAAGTCGGGGCGATAGTCTATACGCGCCGCTCTGATAACCCTCCCCATCGCACCGTCTGGGGGATTGAGGGCAAATGACGGGCGTCCACCTTTACCCACCCCGCTGCCGGGGCGCTTCTCAAAGGAACGCAAACATGACTGCAGATACTGCACCTCTTTCCAACATTAAGGCCACGCTCCTCGCCGAGACGGTCGAACACGTCGACATCACATCCTATGATGCGCGTCCGATCATCGATTCGATGCGCAAGATGTCCTTCTCGTCGCGCGACACGGCGCGCGCTGCCGACATCTTCAACATGGCTCTCGCCGACAAGGGTTGCTCGACATGGCTGATTCTGGCCGGTTCGACCTCTGCCGGCGGCTGTATGCATGTCTATCGCGACATGGTGAAATTCGGCATGATCGACGCCGTGGTCGCCACGGGCGCGTCGATCGTCGACATGGATTTCTTCGAAGCCCTGGGTTTCAAGCACTATCAGGCCGCCGGCCAGGTTGACGACAATGTGCTGCGCGACAACTATATCGACCGTATCTACGATACCTATATCGATGAAGAAGAGTTGCAGAACTGCGATCACACAATTCTCGAAATCTGCAACCAGTTGGAACCGCGCCCCTATTCGTCGCGCGAATTCATTTGGGAAATGGGCAAATGGCTGGCCGCCGGTAACGCCAAGAAGCCGGGTTCACTGATCCAGACAGCCTACGAAGAGGGCGTGCCGATCTTCTGTCCGGCGTTTGTCGATTCTTCGGCCGGTTTCGGTCTGGTCAAGCACCAGAAAGAACGCATAGCCGCCAAGCAGCCTTACCTGACCATCGACGCGGTTGCCGATTTCCGTGAGCTGACGGATATCAAGATCGCTGCCGGCACGACCGGTCTGTTCATGGTCGGCGGTGGTGTTCCGAAGAACTTTGCCCAGGACACGGTTGTCTGCGCGGAAATCCTCGGCGTCGAAGCCGACATGCACAAATATGCGGTTCAGATCACCGTGGCTGACGTGCGCGACGGCGCCTGCTCGTCCTCGACGCTGAAGGAAGCGGCGTCGTGGGGCAAGGTTTCGACTACCTACGAACAGATGGTTTTTGCCGAAGCCACCACTGTCGTTCCGCTCATTGGATCCGACGCCTACCATCGCGGCGCCTGGCAAGGTCGTGAAAAGCCGCGTTGGGCCAAGCTGTTCGCGTAACCTCGGCATCTATGGCTTTGCGCAATAATGTGTTCAAAAATACGTGAGACCGAGAAAATATCCCTTATTTTGCGTAGATATTTTGTGCGTCGCACTAGCATTTTTTGCGCAAAGTATTAGATACAGTTCTAACGCAGACCGCTGAATGAGTGCTCTCATCCAGCAGTAAAGCAACAAGTTCGTCACCGGGATCATCCCCCCCCCTCGAAACCGGTGGCATGCGACGGAGACCATTGCCCCCCAATGGTCTCCGTTTTGCGTTTTGGGTGCCGGCAATGGTCGCAGACCATAGCACCCCATCAGGGTCTCTCGTCGTTTTGCGTTTTGGGTGTCGGCAATGGTCGCAGACCATGCACCCCATCAGGGTCTCTCATCGTTTTGCATTTTGCCCTATCCCTTTTGGGCCCGCGCCGAAGACCGCCGATCAGTGTCCCGGCTTGCGCGTGTAGACGTTAAAGCCGTCCCAATCCCCCCGAACCGTAGAGACGTGGACGTAGTCTGCATCCAGCCGCTTGTATATCTGCGGTATACGATCGCGGTTGAGACAGCCCATCACATAGGCCATATCCGATAGCAGGATGTATTGCGGACGGCTGTCAAAGGCGGCGCCCAGGGGATCAGCATCGGGTGTGGGGAAATTGCACAGGAGGTGCATGGCGTTGAAGTATTTTGCCTTTGGCAGGGTCTGGGTAAACAGGTAGACGTAGTGCCCGCGGCTCAGGACCAGAAGGTTGTCGCCGGGCTTTATGCCCTGCTTGCGAAGGCTTTCCGCCGCAAGAACACTGGCCCTGTAATCCGGGATCGCCAGGTATCCGCCGGGAAACAGGTCTTCCCGTTCCATGATCATTGGCTGCGCGACGGCGGCCGTCATGTAGAGCGCCATGTAGAGGTTGCGTTGCCGGCGCTTGAAGTCGATGCCGTGGCACAGGACGCCGACAAACAGGATCAGTGTTGGCGTCATCAACGGGAACCCGCAATACAGATCGGGCGATTTGACCATCAATACGCCGATGGCTGCCATGATATACCATAAAAGGGTGAGGGTGATCAGGGGCGGAGCGACGGCGCGTACGCGCCCCAGTCGCAGCACGGCCAGAAGGGCGCCCGCCGTGATCACCAGAAGCGGCTTGATCATGACCAGAAAGTTTAAAGGCCGCCGAAAGACTTTTATCAGGGGCGATGCCGTCTGGCTCCACATGTCGAGCTGCGACCGCTGCAAGGCGGACATCACCACACCGTTAAACGCCTCGGTGAAATGGCCGGCGGCCGCAAAATACAGTCCGAAGCCGAGCGTGGGGAGGGTCGCGACACCACAGAACACGGCCAGAGGCCACACGATCTTGCGCTGCCAGCACTGCCAGGCCAGCCATCCGAACAGGGCCAGGCCTTCGAAGGCAGCGGTCTGTTTGACCATGACGGCGCAGCCGATCATCAGGCCGCTGCGCGCCAGCATGCCCAGTGCGCACCGTTCATCGGCCCGCCCGGCGTCAAGCATAAGCCGGAAAGCTGCGACGGTAAGCGCCATCTGGATATGCTGTGTCGGGAAGGTAGTGCCTTCCTGGAACAGGGAATAGACCGGGTAGAGACCCGCCGCCCAAAAGGCCATGGCCTGCGATCCGCGATCTGTCAGCATCCGGTGCAGGCTATAGGCGCCCCAGGCAATGAACAGGATCTCTATCGCCTTGACTTGCGCCAGTCCCGAACCGACGACAAACTGGACAGCGGCAAAGAGGGCGAACATGCCTGGCGCCTTGATGTCGTAACTGGCCACATAGGGCAGCTCCCCGCGCAGCCATCGGCTGGCAACCACACTGAAGAAGGCTTCGTCATCGCCGATCACATGTATGAAGGGGAGGCGAACAGCGAGGGTCCACAGCAACAGCACAAGCCCGGTGGTCAGACGGGGGTGTTGTTCCGCAGTTTGACGCAGAACGCCCAGGAGGCGCGGACGGGCTTCTATCTGAGGCGAGATCGAGGGCATCAGGCGGTATACAGGTTAAACCTGAAAAATATGGTTACTCGCACGCCGGACGCGCCTTAAGGCACCGTAAGAGAAATTAACACCGCCTTAAGTCGTGTTAACCATTTAAATACCTGAAATAGCTAAGCCTTGGGCATGACCACGCCGATTCGCCCCTCACTCGCCCAAATGCTTAATCCGCAGGCGGCCGCACCCAAACCGGTCCAACCGGAAGGTGGCTTCGCTAGTGCGCTTGCCGCGCAAAAGGCGTTTTTCCAGCAGGTCACTGCTCCCAAGGTGACGCCGGCCACCTATACCGCCGCCGATGTCGCCAAGGCGACGGCCCCAGTGCAAACCAGTGTAAAGACCAGCGCGTCTCCAGCGACCACACCTCCAACACAGTCGGCCGATCAGCCGTTGCGTCGTCCCGGCTCCTATCTGAACATAGTGGTTTAGACCGAAACGGCCTTTACGACCGGCGCATGGACCAGTTCCTCGGTGGTGGCATCTTCCGAGACGCCTTCAGACAGGGGCGGGAAGGGCAGCTTCTTCATCTTCTTGCCCGACACCTTGTCTTTTTTCTTGCCGCCCTTCTTTTCCTTTACAGGCTTTTCGACATCGCTGACGGTGTCTTTGCGCGGCTTGATTTCACCCGACAGGGCCTCTTCCCGGGCGGCGGTCAGCTTGCGCAGCAGCTTGACGAAGCTGTCACGCTTGGGGGCGGACAAGAGGCTGAGAATTTTTTCATCGGCGGCGGCAACGCGCGGTTCCATTTCGGCGAGAGCCGCCTTACCGCCTGGTGCGATCTGGACCAGATTGGCGCGGGCGTCGGTCACGGACCGTTCGCGTGCCACCAACTCCTTGGCCAGCATGCGCGACACCAGGTCGGCCAGGGTTGAGCGATCGATGCCCGTCACCCGGACTAGATCGGTCTGGGACAGGCCTTCCGAACCCTCCAGGGCTTTCAGGACGGCATATTGCCGTTGCGACAACGCCCCTTCGCCCGCTTCCTCGCTGTAGATATCAAGCGCAATTTGTAGCACCCGGTGCAACAAATGCGACGGCGAGGTATCGAGCCCATTTTTCGACATGACCTTGTCGCCGTGCTTTGATTTTTTCATGATGTCCAGCCGCTTTCTTTTTGCCGCGCCATATAGTGACATGACTATATGACGTATTCACGACATTTCAATCAGAACACGGAGTAAATAATCAATCCGCTTTTTCCTCTGGCGGAGTTTCGAGGTTCTTCATCAGGAATGGGAGCAGAACAATCGAAAAGGCGATAGGCCCGCCGATCATGGACACCAGTTTCCACGTCACCCAGAAGTTGTTGTCTTGCGTGCGCCAGATGACTTCGTTGGCTGCGGCCATGGCATAGTAGAATAAGGCATAATAGACGGTCAGCTTCGGCCAGGCGGCCGCCTTGAGCTTTAGGCTGTCGCCGAGCAGGGCCTTCAACGGCTCCTTTTTCAGCACCAGCGCCCCGAGCAGGATCGAGCCGATGATGACGTCGACAATGGTCATCTTGATCTTGACGAAGGTCGGATCCTTGAAGACGACCGTCAGCACACTGAACGGGATGGTGATCAGGCAGGACATCAGCGGTATCCACGCCACCCGCTTTTCCATGATGAAGCCGGCGATCAAGGCAACCACGGATGCAGCGCCGAGCACGCCCGATGCCCATACCAAAGCTTCAGACTTATCCGTGAGCTTCAGTGTCGAGCAGGCGAAAAAGGTCAGACCGAATGCCAAGATAGGCCCGTAGTCCACGGCCATTTTGAGGTAGTTTTGCTTCGGCGCTTCGGCTTTTAGTGCGAGCTCCGGATTGGTTTCGCCCAGTTTCTCTGCCAGCTTTCCCATGGCGCGATCGACAATCTGATCGCCAGCCTTGATTTCCGTACCCAGATCAATGGGCTCATGACCTTCTGGGGGTTCGGTTCGGGACGTCATTGCGTATCTCCCAACGGCTCGAGGCCGACCATGGAGCGCGCGAAGTCACGCGCCTTGAAATCGTGCAGGTCCTCGATGTCTTCGCCGACACCGATCAGCTTGATGGGGGCGTCCGAGGCCTTGGCGATAGGGATCAGAATGCCGCCGCGTGCCGTGCCGTCCAGCTTGGTCATGACCAGGCCGGACACGAAGGCTTGGCGGCCGAAAATCTGTTCCTGGCTGAGCGCGTTGCGCCCGACCGTGGCGTCGAGCACCAGAAGGGTCTCGTGCGGGGCCTCAGGATCGACCTTCTTGATGACGCGGACGACCTTCAACAGTTCGTCCATCAGTTGCTGCTTGTTCTGCAAACGGCCGGCGGTGTCGATCAATACCACGTCATAGCCTTCTTCCTTCGCCTTGACGAAGGAGTCGTAGGCCAGTCCGGCGGCATCTGCCCCGGTCTTGCGGCCCATGAAATCGGCATTGGCGCGCTGGGCCCAGACCTTGAGCTGCTCGACGGCCGCCGCGCGGAACGTGTCGCCGGCGACGATAAGCACCTTGGCGCCGCTCTTGGTCAGCTTGGCCGCGATCTTGCCGAGCGTAGTGGTCTTTCCCGACCCATTGACCCCGACAAACAGTACGACATAGGGACGTGGGCCGGCGAGAGGATCGAAAATGCCTTCGTGTCCGGACAGTTCGTCGGCCAGGGCGTCGGCCAGGGCGGAGCGGACGGCATTCGGGTCCTTGGCCGAAGAAAAGCGCTGCTGCGCCATCTTGCCGGCAATAGTGGCGGCAATCTGCGGCCCCAGGTCGCTTTCGACCAGCAGGTCTTCCAATTCCTCAAGCGCGGCATCGTCCAGCGCTTCCTTTTGCTGGAATACCTGGGTGACGGATTCGGTCAGGGTTTGCGAGGTGCGGGACAGGCCCGCGGTCAGGCGCTGAAACCAGCCTTTTTTCTTATCTTCGCTCATACCGCCTGCTGTAGCTGAGTTTGGGCCAGCGTGCCAATGACATGTTTGCCATCGTGGCCGTGGATACGGATGTCGCTGAGGCCGCCGACCGTCGCTTCGCCGTCAAAGACGACTTCGGTGAAGTCGGCGGCGCGGGCAAAGCCGGGCTTTTCGACGACGCACGACAAAACGCGGCCGTGCTGGCGCGCCAGATGACGTGTCAGGGCCTCTTCGGCCTTGGCGCGCAACCGGGCGGCGCGCTCCTTGATTAGCGGGCGCGGCAGTTGCGGCATCTTTGCCGCCGGGGTCTGCGGACGCGGGCTGTAGGGAAAGACGTGAACGAATGACAGGTCACAGGCATCGACCAGTGACACGGCATTGGCGAACATCTCTTCGGTCTCGGTCGGAAAGCCAGCAATCATGTCGGCGCCGAAGCTGATATCCGGGCGGGCGCGGCGCACCTTTTCGACCAAAGCGATGGCATCGGCGCGCAGGTGACGGCGCTTCATCCGCTTAAGGATCATGTCATCGCCATGTTGCAGCGACAGATGCAGGTAAGGGGCCAACCGTTCTTCCTCGGCGAAGGTGCGCAGCAGCGTATCGTCGATTTCGGCGGCGTCGATGGAAGATAGACGCAGGCGCTTGAGGTCGGGCACGTGCTTCAGGATGCGCGTCACCAGATGGCCCAGTTGCGGATTGCCGGGCAAATCGCCCCCCCAGGAGGTCAGGTCAACACCGGTCAAGACAATTTCGTTATAGCCCTGGGCCACCAGGGTTTGGGTCTGCGAAATCACATCGCCTGCCGCTGCCGAGCGCGAATTGCCGCGGCCATAGGGGATGATGCAGAAGGTACAACGGTGGTCGCAGCCATTCTGAACCTCGACAAAAGCGCGGGCGCGGTCCTTCAGTCCGTCGATCAGGTGGCCGGCCGTGGTCTTGACGCTGAATACGTCGTTGACGACGACGCGCGCCGAATCGGGCGTCAGCCGGTAAGCACCGGCCTTTTGCTTGTCGGCATTGCCGATGACGAAATCGACCTCGGCCATATTCGCGAAGGTGTCGGGATCGGTCTGGGCGGCGCAACCGGTAACGATCAGGCGCGCGTCGGGATTTTCCTTACGGGCGCGACGGATGGCCTGGCGCGCCTGGCGCACGGCTTCGCCCGTTACGGCGCAGGTGTTGAAAATGATGGCGTTGTCCAGCCCGTCCTCGGCGGCGGTCTTGCGGATGACCTCGCTTTCGTAGGAATTCAGGCGGCAGCCAAAGGTAACGACATCGACCTTGCTCACAATTGCCCCTCGAACTCGACCTCGATCGGCCCGGTCATGATGACATGGTCGTTTTCGGCCCAGGCAATATGCAGTGGGCCGCCGTCCATGATGATGGTGGCGGCGCGATCGGTCAGGCCACGCCGGACGGCGGCGACCAGTGTGGCGCAGGCACCGGTGCCGCACGCCTTGGTAATCCCCGCGCCGCGTTCCCATACGCGCATGCGAACGGTCTGGCGGTCGATCACCTGGGCGAATTCGACATTGACGCCTTCCGGGAACAGGGGGTGGTTTTCGATCAGCGATCCGGTCGCGGTGACATCGACCGTCGCTATGTCATCGACGAAAAAGACGACGTGCGGATTGCCCATGCTGACCGCCACCGGCGTGTGGTACAGCGGCGCATCGATCGGGCCGACCTGCAATTCCAGCTTGGCGGTATTCATTTCTTCGGCCAACGGGATTTGCCGCCAGTCCAGGCCCGGTTTGCCCATATCGACGCTGGCCGTCCCGGTCCGGGCATCGGCGCGAAGCACGCGGGCGCGGGCCTGACCGCCAAGGGTGTCTATCTTCAGCGTCCGATCGCTGGCATCGCGGTTGAGGTACCAGGCGACGCATCGCAAAGCATTGCCGCAGGTCTCCACCGTACCGCCGTCCGTGTTCCACACGCGCATGAAGGCGTCGCCTTCGGCGCTGCCTTCTATGGCGATCAACTGATCAAAGCCGATGCCGGACGCGCGGTCGCCCCAGGCGCGGATCTGCTCCGGCGCGGGTGCGAAAGCCTGATCGCGGGCATCGATGACAATGAAATCATTGCCAAGGCCATTCATCTTTAGAAAGGGGCGGGTCATGGTCAGCGTGCGGTCACTTGATTAAGTGTATCGTCACTTAGGCGTGACAATGGCGCTATATAGTCGCAAAACCGGCATAAATGTAGGATTTTGTGAAAATAATGCCCTCGTATTGCGCAGAGGAAGAGCGCCCACGTGATCGCGGTCATGCTTGAGGCTTTATCCGGGCGTTCGAAGGCCAGCGGGAGGCTGACCTTCGAACGCCTGAATCGGAGTGGCGCTGACGCTTAGGCGAAACCGCGCTGACGCATCAGGGCGTCGCGATTGACGTCGCGGCCGAGGAAGTTGCGATAGGCGACGTCCTGCGGAATGGTGTCACCGACGCTGAGGATATGGTCGAAATAATTCTTCGCCGTCGGTCCCTCGAACGGGCCGCCTTCCTTCATGAACTTTTCATAGGCGTCGGCGACCAGGGCATCCGACCACAGATAGCTGTAATAGCCGGCCGAATAGTCGTCCGATGAGAAGATGTGCGCGAACTGGGTCGGGCGGTGACGCATGACGATTTCCTTCGGCATGTTCAGCTTGGTCAGTTCGGTCTTTTCGAAGGCGTCGATATCGATGTCGGCTTCACCGGCCAGGTGATACTTCATATCGATCAGGGCGCAGGCCAGGTATTCGACCGTGGCAAAGCCCTGGTTGAACTTCGACGACCGGACCAGCTTTTCCTGTAACTCTTTCGGCATCGGCTTGCCGGTTTCGTAGTGGATGGCGAACTGGTTGAGCACGACTGGCAGGGGCAGCCAGTGTTCGTTGAGCTGCGACGGGAACTCGACAAAATCGGTCGCGGTATTGGTGCCGGCCTGCGACGGATACCAGGCGTTTGACGACAGGGCGTGTATGGCGTGGCCGAATTCATGGAACATGGTTTCGGCATCGTCCCACGAAATCAGGATGGGCTGGCCTGGCTGCGCCTTGATGAAGTTGCAGTTGTTGGAGCAGATGCAGATGTGTTTGAGCATCCCGGACTGCGACTGGTATTCGGTTTCCCACGCGCCCGATGATTTGCCTTCGCGGGCATAGGGGTCGTAATACCAGACGCCGACCTGCTTGCCGGCCCGCATGACCTTATAGGTGGTGACATCGGGATGGAAGACAGGGACGTCGGTGATTTTGATGAACTCAAACCCGTACATCTTGTTGGCGCACCAGAACATGGCGTCTTGAATCTTGTCGAGTTGCAGGTACGGCTTAATTTCCGACTCATCGAGATCGTATTTCGCCTTCTTCACCTTCTCGGCATAGAAGCGGTAATCCCATGGCGCGATCGTAATATTGGCCCCTTCGGAATCGGCGATCTTTTGCATGTCGGCCACTTCTTCGTGGACACGATTGACGGCGGGGCCCCAGACGGCTTCCATCAGGTTCATGGCGTTTTCCGGCGTCTTGGCCATGGCGATTTCCAGGCGCCAGTGCGCATGGGTCGGGTAGCCATAGAGCTTGGCGCGGCGGGCGCGCAGCTTGAGTATTTTCGCCCCGATCGCCTTGTTGTCCCACTGATCGTTATTGTCGCCGCGCATGACATAGGCGCGCCAGATTTTTTCACGCAGGTCACGGCGTGTCGAATAGGTGGTGAAGGGCTCCATGGCTGAACGGGTATTCTGTACGGCGTATAGCCCGTCCTTGCCCAGATCCTTCGCCTTGGCGGCCAGGGCGGCGATGAAGTTTTCGGGCAGACCCGCCAGATCGTCCTTGGTGATGAAGGTCGCTTGCGCTTCGTCGTGCTTCAGGTTTTTGGAGAAGGCGTCGAACAGGGTGGCCAGTTGCTGGTTGATGTCGGCCACTTCCTTTTTCTGCTCGGGGGTCAGTTTGGCGCCGGCGCGGACGAAACTTTTGTACTTTTTCCACAGAAGGCGGTCCTGCTGCGGGTTGAGCTTCAGTGTGTCACGCTGGTTGTAGACGGCTTCGATGCGTTGAAACAGGTCGGGGTTCTGCTTGATCTCATCGCCGAATGCGGCCTTGACAGGTGACAGTTTGGCAGACACGGCCTGGAAGTCATCGGTCGACAGGTTGGAATCCCAGACGCTGTAAACCGATCCGACGCGGTCATAGGCCTGGCCTGAGAGTTCGAAGGCCTCGATAATGCTCTGGAAGGTCGGCGCCGAACGCTTCATGGTGATGGCGCGGATCTCGGCGCGCATGTCGTCCATGGCGGCCAGGGTTGCCGGTTCGAAATCGGCGATCTTTACCTTGTCGAAGGGCGGCACGCCGCCATAGGGACCGCTCCACGGCTGGGTCAGATAGGCAGACGCGATCGCGCCGCCGCCCTGTGCAAAAACGGGCGCGGCAAACGCAACAGTACTGGCCCCGGCCATCAGGCCCAGTGCGGTGCGGCGGTTCATATTCGACATGCGGGTGTCCCTTCGGGTACGCGTTTGTTTACTTTGACTATTTTGTTATCTTTAAGCCTGTTTACGGCTGGCCGCAAAAGGCGTATCGAGTGAAGTTATAAGGCCGATGAGATGCGGCCAAATTAAGTTTTAGTAATATAGGATACCATTTCATGGCCATAGGCGTTTTTGACTCGGGGATCGGCGGGTTGAGCATTCATCGCGCGCTCGTCGACAGGTTGCCCCGGGCCGATTTTGTCTATCTGGCCGACCAAAAGCATACGCCATACGGTGACCGTTCGGGAGAGGAAATCGTCGAACTGACGCGACTGGGCTGCGAAACCCTGTTCGACGCCGGTGCGTCGCTGGTGGTCCTGGCCTGCAATACCGCTTCGGCCGTGGCGCTGCGCCGCCTGCAATCAAGCTGGCTGGCCCAGTTTCGCAAGACGTATAAGCGCCCGGTCAATGTGCTGGGCATCATTGTCCCGACCATCGAAGCCGCCACGGGCCTACCCTGGGAACATGAGGCGGAGCGTCGCGGTCCCAAGATTGAAAAGCTGGACGTCATCGGCGTCTTTTCCACGGTTGCTACCGCCCGGTCGCGCGTCTACGAAATCGAAATCGACAAGCGCCGCCAGGATCTCGCGGTCTTTACCGAAGCCTGTTCCGGGCTGGCTGACATGATCGAGCAGGGGGCCGAGCGCGCGCAATTGTCGGCCAAGATCAAGGGCCATGTCGACAGCCTGAAAATCCGGATAGGGCGCTACCCCGACCGCGCCATACTGGGCTGCACCCATTACGAGATCGTCGCTGACCTGTTTCGCGAACATCTGCCGGCTGGAACGCCGCTCATCCACCAGCCGGAGCCGGTCGCCAAGGCTTTGGCCGACTATATCGGCCGCCATCCCGAATATAATATCGGCGATAGCGGACGCCGTGCCTTCCTGACCACGGGCGCGCTTAAATCCCAGTCCGCCCTGGCCGAGGCCTTCTGGGGCGGACCGCTCAGCTTCGAAACCCTCCAAGAGTTTCCGGGCTAGTTATGAAGGCGCGTGCGGCACTCTTTTCGCTCCTTTGCCTAGTGGGAGCATCCGGAGCCGAGGCGGCAACGAAACGCGCTGCGCCGTCGCCCGCCGTTCAATCCGTTCCTTCTCAAGCCAGCGAGGGCGCATCGGGGCAGGAATGGTCGGATGTGACCGAGGTGGTGGTGCGCGCCAAGGTGTCCGGCCCGGCCATGTGGAAACTCAAGCGCGGCGACGCCACCGTGTGGGTAATGGGCGTTCCGGTTGAAACGCCCCAGGATCTGCAATGGGATCAGACGCGATTGAAGCGCATCCTGAAGGGCGTCAACTTCGTCATCGTGCCGGGCTTTTCGCGCGGCAGCAGCCAGGCCGACAAGCGCTGGCTGGCGGGTTCGGAACTGCCTTACGGCACGCATCTGGAAGACGTGGTGGCGCCGAAGACCTATGCCCGTTTCAAGGCCGCGGTCGCGCACGAACCCGGACTTCGAGCCGCCGATTACATACTTGACCGCCCCATGCGTGCGGGCATGGAATTGTTCGAGGATGTGCTTAAAGCCAGGGGCATTCGCCGCTACGACATGACGCGTCAGGTCATGGCCCTGGCCGATGCCGCCGGGGCGCGCACAAAGATAGCCTATACGGTTAATGCCGACCTGTTGTCTGATCAGTGGCTGCTGCTTGACGCCAAGGGTAATGAAGCCTGCCTGACCATCTTCCTCGACGGCATAGACAATTTGAAAAGCCTGCCTGGCATGACGCGCGCGTGGTCGGAGGGGGATGTCAAAACGGCGCTGGCCAGTTATCGCGACTCAGCGATGCTGACATGCAACCTGACGACGCCGGGCTGGCGTGAGCAATATGATGCGCTGTTCATCGGTGGTATGGTGAGCAGTATCGGTGAGGCACTGGCCAAGCCGGGCAAGAGCCTGGCTGTGGTCCCTTTCAGCGACCTGCTGCGCAAGGACGGGGTACTGGATCGCCTGCGTGCGCAAGGTGTGGAAGTCAGCTCGCCTGTCGAGTAACGGTAGGTCGAGTAAACGGTAAAACGGTCACAAAAGCGTTGTAGTCTGACGCCGCGTATCCGGAGACTTTTGATGTTCAAGCGCCTGTTGTTTGCCCTGGTCCTTCTCATAGCCTCGATCATCACGGCCTCGATTGCCACAGTGTCAGCGGCGCAGGAAACCTGGTCGGAAACGGAAGTTGTGGTGCGCGGCAAGGCGGCCGTCGGTCCGGCCTTATGGCGCATCAGCGACGGCGATAGCCAGGTCATCATACTCGGCATCCTGCCGGTATTTCCGAAAAAGCAGAAATGGAGCACGCAGCGGATCGAAAACGCCCTGCGCGGCGCCAATCGCCTGATCACCCCGCCGGCCAGCAGTATTGGCCTGGGCGATATGTGGATGATGATGTCGAAGAAGGGGCTGCCGGATCGCGGCACGCTGAAGGACAGTCTGCCGCCGGCGCTTTATGACCGCTATGAACGGACGGCAAGGCGCGCGGGCGTGTCCATCAAGGACTTTGCGCGCGACAAGCCGATATGGGCAGGGGCGCGTCTGCGCCGCGAAATCTTGCAAAAATATGGCTTGAGCGACGACGAACCCGTTGCCACGATTCGGCAGCTGGCCCGCTCCGCCGGCGTGCCGGTTAAGGCGGCCGGCCGCTATGATATTGGTCCCATGTTCAAGGCGGTCAACGCGATGAACGAAGACAGCAGCGAAGCCTGTCTGGTCTATACACTGGATGATATCGACTTCGATATCGACCGTGCGCCGTTGGCGGCCCGCGCCTGGGCGGTCGGTGATATCGCGACGGTGCGCACCAATTATCAGGGATCGGCCTTGATCAAGTGCCTGTCGGGGTCTTCGCAGTCGGCGGGCATAATGGATCGCGGTGTCGGGGATTCGGTCACCGCCGTGTCGGCGGCCCTGGCCAAGCCCGGCAAGACGGTCGCCGTTTTACCGCTGGGGCTTTTGCTGCGCAAGGGCGGCATTCTGGATCGGCTTCGCGGCATGGGCTACAACGTATCGGCGCCCCAGGATTGAACAGGCCGAAAAAAAGGCCGCGAAAAAAGGCCGGAAGCATAGCCTCCGGCCTTCCATAATGCCCTTTTCCGGTTCAGGCCGCTATATCGGCTGGGGCCGTGACCCGGATCAGATGATCGAAGGCCGACAGGGCTGCCTTTGACCCTTCACCCATGGCGATGACGATCTGCTTGTACGGCACGGTGGTGGCGTCACCGGCGGCGAAGACGCCCGGCACCGAGGTTTCCCCGCGCGCATTGATCTCGATCTCACCGCGCGGCGACAGGGCGATCGTGCCCTTCAGCCATTCGGTATTGGGCAGAAGGCCGATCTGCACGAAGATGCCTTCCAGTTCGATGCGATGCTCAATGTCGTGGATACGGTCCTTGTAGCTGAGGGCTGTAACCTTGGCGCCGTCGCCATGTACTTCGGTCGTCGCTGCGTTGAGGATGACCGTGACGTTCGGCAGGCTGAACAGCTTGCGTTGCAGGACGGCATCGGCGCGCAGTTCCGGGGCGAATTCCAGCAAGGTGACCTGGGCTACGATGCCGGCCAGATCGATGGCCGCCTCGACGCCGGAATTGCCGCCGCCGATCACCGAAACGCGCTTGCCCTTGAACAACGGACCGTCGCAGTGCGGGCAATAGGCCACGCCCTTATTGCGGTATTCTTCTTCGCCGGGCACGCCCATCTGGCGCCAGCGCGCGCCGGTCGACAGGATGACCGTGCGGGCCTTGACCGAGGCGCCGGACGCCAGCTTGATTTCGGTCAGACCGCCGGGCAGGGCGGCCGGGATCAGGGCCGTGGCGCGTTGTAGGTTCATGATATCGACATCATATTCCTTGACGTGCTGTTCCAGCGACGCGGCCAGTTTCGGACCCTCGGTGTGGGAGACGGAGATGAAATTCTCGATCGCCATTGTATCGAGCACCTGGCCGCCGAACCGCTCGGCCACGACGCCGGTGCGAATGCCCTTTCGTGCCGCATAGATGGCGGCCGAAGCGCCCGCCGGGCCACCGCCGACAACCAGCACGTCGAATTCCGACTTGGCATTGATCTTCGCGGCTTCGCGTTGATGCGCGCCGGTATCGATCTTGGCCAGAATTTCTTCCAGTCCCATGCGGCCTTGCGAGAAGGCTTCGCCGTTCAACAGGACGGTTGGCACGGCCATGATCTGGCGCGCTTCGACTTCGGCCTGGAACAGGGCGCCGTCAATGGCGACATGCTTGATCTTCGGATTGAGCACGCTCATCAGGTTCAGGGCCTGCACCACGTCGGGACAGTTCTGGCAGGTCAGGGAGAAATAGGTTTCAAAGCGCAGCTCGCCGTCGATTTCCAGCGCCTTCACTTGGTCGATGACGTCCACCTCGACACGGGGCGGATGGCCGCCAACCTGAAGCAGGGCAAGCACCAGTGAGGTGAATTCGTGTCCCATGGGCAGGCCGGCGAATATGACGCTGATGTCGCTGCCCGGACGGACGATGGCAAAGGACGGCTTGCGGGCATCGGCGCCGTTGGTCTTAAGCGAGACCTTGTCCGACGCGGCGACGATATCGTTCAGCAACTCGACCAGTTCGCGCGACTTGGCGCTGTCATCGATCGAGGCGATCAGTTCGATGGGGGTGCGAAGGTTTTCCAGATAACCCTTCAACTGTGCCTTCAGGCCGTCGTCCAACATGATTTTACTCCGAAATGAAATGGGGGCCAGGCGCGCGGGCAGCAGGTCGCCACCGCGCGCAGCCTGTTGGCGACGCACGGTGGCGAAGCCTTGAGGTTTAGATCTTGCCGACGAGGTCGAGCGAAGGCGCCAGGGTCTTTTCGCCTTCTTCCCACTTGGCCGGGCAGACTTCGCCGGGGTGAGACGCGACGTATTGCGCGGCCTTGACCTTGCGCAGCAGTTCGGCGGCGTTGCGGCCGATGCCTTCTGCAGTGACTTCGGTGAACTGGATCACGCCGTCCGGATCGACCAGGAAGGTGCCGCGATCAGCCAGGCCGATGCCTTCACGCATGACTTCGAAGTTGTTGGTGATCTGGCCCGACGGGTCGCCCAGCATGGTGTACTTGATCTTGCCGATGGCCGGCGACGTGTCGGCCCAGGCCTTGTGCGAGAAGTGCGTGTCGGTCGAAACGCTGTAGATCTCGACGCCCATCTTCTGGAAGGTGTCGTAGTTGTCGGCCAGGTCTTCCAGTTCGGTCGGGCACACAAAGGTGAAGTCGGCTGGATAGAAGAAGAAGATCGACCACTTGCCCTTCAGGTCGGCGTCGCTGACGTCGACAAACTTGCCTTGCTTGTAACCGGTGGCTTTGAACGGCTTGATGGTGGTGTTGATGAGGGCCATTGGGGGCTTTCCTTGAATTGAGTTGAACCGGGTTAAGCGGAACGAGCGGACAATCGCAAAAAAAACACCATAGAGCAAATTTGTTTTATTTTATTTTTGAATAGATTTTATTTATAACGCTTAAAGCGTCGCCGCCTCGGCGCGCACGACGGCGGATATGGCGTTGACAACGGCGCCGATCCGCAGCGCCGCCTGACACTGAATCGCGCCGACCCCATGGCTGCGCAAGACTTTTTCGTGACTGTCCATGCACAGGCCGCAGCCGTTGACGGCCGATACGGCCAATGACCATAGCTCAAAATCGACCTTATCGACGCCGGGGTTAGTCAGGATGTTCATGCGCAGCCCTGAGCGCATCGTCTCATATTCCTTGTTATGCATCAGGTGCAGGGCGCGGAAGTAGACATTGTTCATGCCCATGATGGCGGAGGCGGCCTTGGCAGCGGTTATGGCCTCGGGCGAAATGACCTGCGCGGCGGCGGCTTCCAGATGGGCGAGCACAGGCGCGACACCCACCGCATGGGCGCAGGCCAGGAAGGTGCCCCATTTTTGCTGATCGCTGAGCAAGGTTTCGGCCAGCAGATTATCCAGGTTCAACGCCAGGTCGCGTCCGTAGGCGGGGATCATTTGGCGAAGGGCGTCGATGGACATGGGCATCTCTCAATAAAATCTATTCATTTTGACATTTTGATAAATTTGATTTATAAAACGCCAGTGTATTCCGTGAAAGTGTTCCATGCTTCCGACCCTGCGACAATTGCAATATCTAAAACTTCTGGCTGAACATAAAAGCTTCAACGGCGCGGCCGAGGCGGCCTTCGTGTCGCAGCCGGCCCTGTCGTCGGGTATCGCCGAACTGGAAAAAAACCTGGGGACGCGGCTGGTCGATCGGTCACGCGGCCAGGTCATTCTGACCGCCGTCGGCGAGGAGACCCTGAAGCGGTCCGAGGATATCCTGGCGCGTACGGAAGACCTGGTAGAAGCCGCGCGCGGCGCCAACCGGCCGTTGACCGGGCGGTTCCGGCTTGGCGTCATTCCCACCATCGCCCCATTTCTCCTGCCCAAGACCCTGCTCAAGCTGCGTCGCGACTTTCCCGATTTGCGCCTCTTCCTGCGCGAAGACCAAACCTCGCGCCTGATCGCGTCGCTAAAGTCGGGCGCGCTCGATGCGGCCGTGATCGCACTGCCGTATGACCTGTCGGGACTCGACAGCGCCTTTATTCTCAAGGACGAAATCCTGGCGGCCACGCCGAGCAATCATCGGCTTGCCATCAATGACCGGATTTCGCCGGAGGATTTAAAGGGCGAGGAGCTGATTCTGCTCGAAGACGGGCATTGCCTGCGCGATCACGCCCTGGCCGCCTGTTCCTGGACCTCTCCGACCGGCACGTCGGAAAACCTGAGCACCTATACGGCCAACCACGGTGGCGGCTTCGCGGCGACCTCGCTGAATACCCTGGTCCAGATGGTCGGTTCGGGTCTGGGCGTGTCATTGGTCCCGGCCATGGCGGTCGAATCCGGTCTGGTCAAGGCGGCCGATGTCAGCGTGCGGCCCCTTGCGTCGGACCACGCCTTCCGCGATATTGTGGTCGTGTGGCGGGCGGGCTCGAGCCGCGCACCAGAGGCCAGACTTCTGGCCGAGTCTCTAAAGTCCTAAGTGGCCAGACTTCTGGCCGACTCGCTAAAGTCTTAAGTGGTCAGGGTTCTGGCTGCCTCATTGAATCCGAGAGTGATCGACCGCATGAAACGCGTCCTGTGGCTTGGTTGTGTGGTGTTGGGGCTGCCGCTTCTGGCCGCCTGCTCGAAGCCGGCGCCTGAGGCGGAAGAGACGTCCGTTTCCGCCACGCCGCCGCCGCCGGTGGTCGATCCCTGGCCGGGCAATTATGAAGGCGAGCTGATGGTTCGTATCAGCGGCGGCTCCGGCACGCACAAGGTCGTGCTGGTCGAAGCCGAGACAGACTGCGATGGCGATGTCGGATTGGCCGGCGGGGAACCGGCTCGCGACGTGTCGGCGACGGAGCTTCGCGTGGTCCTGAAACCGGACGACAAGACGGTCTGCACCATCCGTATTGTCCGCGATGGCGGCAAGGTCACGGTCAGTGAAACGGGCATTTGCACCGCCTATCATGGCCTGTCCTGCCCCTTTGAAGGCACGGCGTCGCGGGTCAATTAGAGCGCCGGGCTGCGCCTTCGGATTTCATCCTCGAACGGGTATTAGTCCGGTACGTTCCGGTTCAATTCGTCCAGCCAGATGCGGGCATTGGCGTCCGACGGCATGCGCCAGTCACCGCGCGGGGAAAGCGCACCGCCCGAAATCAGCTTTGGCCCATTGGGCACGGCAGACCGCTTAAACTGAGACATAGAGAAGAAGCGGGTCAGGAAAACCGACAGCCATGCCTTGATGTCCGCAAGCGCATAGCTGCGCCGCTTGTGCACAGGGAAATCCTGCGGCCATTCGCCGCCGGCGGCATCGCGCCAGGCATGGTAACTGAGAAAAGCAACCTTGGACGGCTTAAGCCCGTAGCGGGTGATGTAATAGAGATTGAAGTCCTGCAATTCGTAGGGACCGACCTTGTCTTCGGTTCTCTGAATGGCGCCGGCATCAATAGGAATAAGCTCCGGTGAGATTTCGCGCTCCAGAACCGATTGCAGGATGCGGCCTGTCCTGGGGTCGAATTCACGGTGTGCCGCCCAGCGGATCAGGTGCTGGATCAGGGTCTTGGGTGCGCCGCAATTGACATTGTAGTGGCTCATATGGTCGCCGACGCCATAGGTGCACCAGCCCAGCGCCAGCTCCGACAGGTCGCCGGTACCGACCACGAAGCCTCGCTTTTCACCGGCCAGGCGGAACAGGAAGTCGGTGCGCAGGCCCGCCTGAACGTTCTCGAAATTGACGTCATATACTTTTTCGCCGCGCGAATAGGGATGGCCGATATCGAGCAGCATGCGTTTGGCCGCTGGACGAATATCCAGCACTTCCGAGGAGATGCCCAACGCCTTCATTAGCCTCAGCGCATCGTTCTTCGAGCCTGTCGATGTGCCAAAGCCTGGCATGGTGTAACCGTGAATGTTTTCGCGCGGGATGCCGAGGCGGTCGAAGGCCTTGCAAGCCACAATGACGGCATGGGTCGAATCCAGGCCGCCGGAAATGCCGATTACGACGTTGCGGGTGCCGCTGGTTTCCAGCCGTTGCATGAGGCCATGGACCTGGATGTTGAAGGCTTCGTAACAGTCTTCGTCCAGACGTTCCCGATCCGTCGGCACATAGGGAAAGCGCGGGACCTGCCTGTGAAAATCGGTCAGGTCGTGCGTTTCGTGATCGAACAGGGTGACGGATACGTCGAACGGCACCGTCCGGCGGGCGTCATTGAACGTGACGGTACGCAGCCGTTCGGCGGCGATGCGATCGACATCGACATCGGCCAAGGTGACGCTATCGGACGTAAAGCGCGGTCCTTCGGCGATCAGGTCGCCGAGTTCATAAATCAGCGACTGGCCGTCCCAGGCCAGGTCGGTGGTCGATTCGCCCGGTCCGGCGGCGGAATAGGCATAGGCACAGAACAGACGCTCAGATGCAGCGGCACACAGGCGTTTGCGCGCCCGCGATTTGCCGACCACGACCGGGGATGCCGACAGGTTGACGATGATATTGGCACCGTGCAGGGCCAGCGGCGTCGATGGGGTCTGCGGCACCCACAGGTCTTCGCACACTTCGACCCCGAAGGTGAAGGCTTCGAAATCAAGCGCGCGGAAGATCTGGTCCGTGCCAACATAGACCGGCTGTCCGGCCAGTTCGATGTGCGTCGGCGGCAAGTCTGCCGCAGAGGCGAACCAGCGTTTTTCGTAATATTCACGGTAGTTGGGCAAAAAGGTTTTCGGTACGATGCCGAGTGCCCGCCCGCGATGGATGACGGCGGCGCAATTATAGACGGCGCCCTGAATGCGCATCGGCAGGCCGACCACCAGCACCGGACGGATGTCGCCGGACGTGGCGATCAGTTCGCTGAGTGCGCCCTTTACCGATTGCAGCAGGATATCCTGGGTAAACAGGTCGTCTATGGCGTAGGCCGACAGCGACAGTTCCGGAAAGACGACCAGATCGGCCCCGGACGCGTCGGCGCGACGGGCCAGAACCAGATGTTCGGTCAGATTGGCTTGCGGATCAGCAATATGTACCTTTGGCGTGACGCAGGCGATGCGGACAAAGCCGTGAACGGCCGGTGACAGGAAGTCTGACATTTCGATGGACATTTCATCATCTCCGGCAGGGTTTGGCATCAGGATACGTCTTTTGGGTAGCTAAATCAAAATAATGACGACGTAGCTATGAAAATTTGCCGTCATTTTTCGTAATTCGCGCTTATGGCCTGTGTAAATTCGCCTATTTCGTTTCTATAGAAACAATGGGTGGCGGCGGTGCGTTAGGCCTTTTTTATTCCCCGCGCCATTTTTTAAAAGCGCGCCTCCCGCGCCTCTGATATGGGAGGCCATCATGACCGTAACCTTCCAAGACATCGAAGCGGCTGCCGAACGTATCAAGGGCCATGTCGTTCGCACGCCCTGCACCTTCAGCCAGCGCCTGAGCGCGGCTTACCGCACCAAGCTGTGGCTTAAGTCGGAAAACCAGCAATATACCTCGGCGTTCAAGGAGCGAGGCGCGCTTAACAAGCTGCTGCAACTGAGCGACGCCGAAAAACAGCGCGGCGTCTTTGCCGCCTCCGCCGGTAATCACGCGCAGGGGCTGGCCTATCACGCCAAACGCCTCGGCATTCCCGCTACTATCGTCATGCCGGTCGGTACGCCGTTCGTGAAGGTGGAAAAGACGCTTGGTTACGGCGCCGAAGTGGTCATCGACGGCGCCAATTATGACGAAGCCTCCGCCATCGCGCAAAAACTGTGCAGCGACAAAGGGGGCGTCTACGTCCATCCGTTCAATGACGAACAGGTCCTGACCGGCCAGGGCACCCTGGTTATCGAAATGTTGCAGGATGTGCCTGAACTCGATGTGCTTCTGGTGCCGATCGGCGGCGGCGGCCTGATCGCCGGTGCGGCAATTGCTGCCAAGGCCATCAAGCCATGGATCAAGGTCATCGGCGTCGAAGCGGCCATGTTCCCGTCCTTTACGGCCCGCCGCCGCGACATGCCCCTGCCCATGGGCGGATCGACCATCGCCGAAGGCATAGCAGTCAAGGCGGTGGGCGACCTGACCTTCGCCCTGGCCAATCCGCTTGTCGACGACATATTGGTCATCGACGAATCGGATTTCGAGCGCGGCATCGCGGCCCTGGCCAATATCGAAAAGACGGTGACCGAAGGGGCGGGCGCCGCCGGCCTGGCCGCCGTCATGCGTTTCCCCGAGCGGTTCGAAGGCCTCAATGTCGGCCTGATTCTGTGCGGCGGCAATATCGACCTGCGCCTCTTGGCCTCGGTGCTGCAACGGGAACTGGTTCGCGAAAAGCGGCTTGTCACCTATCGTATTTTGGGTGACGATCGTCCCGGCATGCTGTCGCGCATGGCCGACGTCATCGCCGACAAGGGCGGCAACATCGTGGATGTGGCGCACAATCGCCTGGTTCTGGATGTGCCGGCCAAGGGAGCGGAATTCGACATCATGGTCGAGACGCAAGGCCCGCGCCATGCCTTTGAAATTTCAGAAGCCCTCAGGAGCACCGGATATGCCTTACGGATGGACTAAAACGTCTGGCACGTGGACCAAAAAACTCCCTCTCTTTGCAATCGCCTTCCTCTTAGCTGCGTGTGGACAAGCCATGGACAAGACAAACGCCCAAACCGTTTCGGAACAAAATCTGCAAAAAGGTCAGGCCTTCCTGGCCGACACGGCCAAGGTGCCGGGCGTCGTCGTCCTGCCGTCGGGCGTGATGTACAAGACGGTATCGAAATCGCCGACACCGGGCGCTCAGCCGACCGTCGCTGACAAGGTGACCATCAATTACGAAGGCAAGTTGCTCGATGGGTCGATTTTCGATTCCTCCTATGCTCGCAACGAACCGGCCAACTTTCCGCTCAACCGTCTGATTTCCGCCTGGCAGCAGGTCATTCCATTGATGCATGTCGGGGACGAGATCGTCCTCTATACGCCGCCGACCTCGGCCTATGGCGAGCGCGATCTGGGAGAAATCCCGCCCAATTCGACCCTGATCTTCCGTGTGCAACTGCTGGGCATCAACCAGTAATGCGTATCCTGACATGTGCGGCGCTGGCGCTGGTGACCGCTTCACTGGCCTTGACCGGCTGCAATGACCGCTCGACCTCGGCCCAACTTGAGGCCATGCAGGCGTCGGCCGATGCCGCCGCCGCCCAGAACCTGAAGGACGGCGAAGCCTATCTGGCCGACATCGCCAAGCAGCCGGGCATCGTCAAGCTGCCGTCGGGCGTGATGTACAAGATCGTGTCGCGCGCGCCGCAACCCGGCCCGCAACCGAAGCCAAGCGACCAGGTGACCATCCAATATGAAGGCAAGCTGATTAACGGCAAGGTGTTCGATTCGTCCTATGCCCGCAATCAGCCGGCGACCTTCCCTCTCGCGCAACTGGTGCCGGCGTGGCAGGAGGTTATTCCCTTGCTGCATGTCGGTGACGAAGTGACCCTATATACGCCCTCTTCGTCCGGTTATGGCGAACGCGACATGGGCGACATCCCGCCAAATTCAGCTCTGGTCTTCCGGATACAATTGCTCGGTATAGCCCCTTAAAGAGATGGCGCGACGTATCAGTTCCATGCGCGCGCCATCCCCTTAAGCCTCAGGTCTTACCCCTTGATGCGTTGGATCAGGGCGGTGGTGGACGGATCGTGCGGCGCGATGGCGGCGCCCTGGATGTCTTTCAGCACATTGACCCCCAGCGTCTTGCCCAGTTCGACGCCCCATTGGTCGAAGCTGTTCAGGCCCATGACGATGCCTTCGACAAAGGTCTTGTGCTCGTACAGGGCCAGAAGCGCGCCCAGTGTTTCCGGCGTCAGTTCCTCAAGCAGGACCAGGGTCGATGGCTTGTTGCCCGGGCATACCTTCTGCGGCGCGATCTGGGCCGTTCTGGCCTCATCGAAACCGAGCTTGCGGCATTCCTCGACCGAGGTCTCCATCGACTTGCCGACCATGAAGGCTTCGCCCTGGGCGATCACGTTCGACAGCAGCTTTTGCTGCATGTCCAGGCTGGCTTCGCTGTTTTTAGCGGCGGCGATGAACTCCAGCGGGACGATATCCTCGGACTGGTGCAGCATCTGGAAGAAGGCATGTTGCGCATTGGTGCCTTCGTCGCCGAAGACCACCGGACAAGTCGCCGTCGTGAGCACATCTCCGGTCGGCGAGGTGCGCTTGCCGTTCGATTCCATTTCTAGCTGTTGCAGGAAGGCGGCGAGGCGGCGCAGCCGGTGCACATAGGGAATGACCGCGCGGCTGGTGCGGCCGAGCCCGATGCGGTTATAGATCTGGGCTGCGGCCAGAAGGACCGGCGCGTTCTTTTCCATAGGCGCGGTCAGGAAGTGCTGGTCCATGGCGTGCGCGCCGTCGAGCAGGCGCTGATAAACGTCGTAGCCGAGCGCAATGACGACTGACAGCGATACCGCCGACCACAAGGAGTAACGGCCGCCAACCCAGTCCTTGAACCCGAAGACACGATCGGCCGGAATGCCGTAGGCGCCGGTCTTGTCGGGTGCGGCAGATACCGCCGCCAGATGGGCCTTGGCGGCCTCTTCACCCAGGCCCTGGATCAGCCAGTCGCGGGCGGCCAGGAAGTTGGCCAGGGTTTCCTGGGTGGTGAAGGTCTTGGAGACGGCGATGACCAGGGTTTCCGCCGGATCGAGGCCGGCCAGTGCAAGGGCCAGTTCAGAGCCATCGACATTGGCGACGAAGCGGATATCGATCTGCGGCTGAAGCGGCGTCAGGCCCTGGAAGACCAGACGCGGACCGAGGTCGGAGCCGCCGATGCCGACATGAATGATGGTCTTGAACGGCTTGCCTGTTGCGCCGGTAATGCGCCCGGCACGAATGCCATCGGCATAGGCCTTCATGGCGTCGCGCGCCGTCTTGACGTCGGTGGCGATTTCGTCGCCGCGCAGGCGCTGATTTTCACTGTCGGTATCGCGTAGAGCGACATGCAGTACGGCGCGGCCTTCGGAGACATTGATCGTCTGACCGGTCCACATTTTCTCACGCGCCGCGGCCAGACCGCTGTTTTCGATGGCGGCGATGGCGGTGTTGAAGCCGGCCCGCGACCAGCTTTGCTTGGACAGGTCGACATGAATGCCGGCAACATCCAGGCTCATGCGCGCCAGACGGTCGGGGTCTGCTGCGAATTGATCAACGATCTTGAGTGAGGCGTCGGCATAGGCCTGTGTTTTCAGGGCATCGAGGGTCATTTCAGTCTCCTGTGGTCCAGATCGCGGGTGACGATTTTCAATGGGTTCCATGTCAAGCTTTTAGCCAGCCGTAAAGAGCCTAGCTGTCGTGTTTTTTGAATAAATTTTCTATGTTCAAGAATTGGTCTTAGGCCTTGCCACGCGTCCACAACGGCACTACACACCAATGCTCCCTTGCCTTTGAGCGTGTCTTTTACCGCCCCCACCAGGGTCATACCAATATGTATGGGCAGGGTGGCGATCAGAAGCCCCGTCGGCATGGATTTGAGATATAGCCATATTCGGTTGCGGTAACCGTGATAGAGCGCGAAATCCGACCGCACGCCCAGACTGGCCGAACCGACGTGACGAACGATGGCGTTGGGGACAAGCAGGCAACGCTCACCGGCCATTCGGGCACGGAACCCCAGGTCGGCATCCTCGCAATAGCAGAAGAAGTCTTCGTCGAAGCCGCCCAGTTGCGCCCACAGGTCGCGATGGATCAGCATGGCCGCACCGCAGGGGGCAAAAACCTCGGCGATCTCTAGTCCGTCCGGACGGGTATGGCCAATGCCGGCGCGATAGGGAAAGCCGAAAAAGGTCAAGGCATCTCCGGCGCCGTCCAGTCGGTCGGGGCGGTCATCATTCAGTTGCAGCGAGGTGAACAGCCGAACATCGGGATAAGCGGCAATGGCGTCGCGCATGGCGTCGAGCCAGCCGGCATCGAGGAAGGCGTCGGGATTGATCAACCCGATCCATTCGCCGGTGCTTTCGGCGGCCGCGCGGTTCATACCGACGGCAAAACCGAGATTGATCGGGTTGGCAATCTGGCGCACCGACGGATATTTCGCGGCAAGGGCGGCCATGTCGAGATCGCCAGGCGAATTATCGGCATGGATGATTTGCGCATCCTGCGCCGTCAGGGCGGCCAGGCAGCGATCGATGTTTTCGGCAGAACGATAACTGAGCGTAATGAGGCTGAACATTAAGTCCCAATCTCCCTGCCTGCGGGTGGGGGCGCCAAAACCGTCAGTCATACAGGCCGTTCCATTCGTTACGCACGCTGTCATCCGCCTCATCGTGGGCATATTGGGCCTGAAGCACCATGAAGGCGTCCGCGCTCAAGCCCTGCTTCAATCCCCATACCGCCGCTCCGCGCACAACCGCGCTGTCATCGCTCAGGCCCGCCCGCAAAGCTGTTGCCGCCTCCTGGTCCCCGGTGTGGCGGAAATGGTTGCCCAGTGCGTAGTTCACATTGCGCAGAAATGAGGCGCGTCCAATGCGCTTGATTGGCGACTTGGAAAACAGGGCGCGAAATTTGGCGTCGTCCAGCCGGGCCAGGTCGGTCAGTTTCAACCCGTCGAACCCGTCGCGAGCCTGCAATTTGGCCTCGTGCGTGGCCTCGGCGAACTTGTTCCATGGGCAGGCGGCCAGGCAGTCGTCGCAGCCATAGATACGGTTGCCCATGGCGCGGCGGAACGGTTCAGGCCAGTGCCCGCGCGTCTCGATGGTCAGGTAGGACAGGCATCTGCGCGCGTCCAACTGGTACGGTCCCGTAAAGGCATTGGTGGGACACGCATCGAGGCAGGCGGTGCACGATCCACAATGATCGCGTTCGGGCGTGTCGTCTTCCAGCACGCGGTCCAACAGGATAACGCCGAGAAACAGCCATGAACCGAACTCACGCGACACCAGATTGGTGTGCTTACCTTGCCAGCCAAGGCCGGCCAAGGCCGCCAGCGGCTTCTCCATCAGAGGCGCCGTATCGACGAAGACCTTCAGTTCGCAGCCCGTCTGAGACACGATCCACGTCGCCAGTTGCTTGAGCTTCTTCTTTATCAGGTCGTGATAGTCGTCGCCGCGGGCATAGACGCTGATATTGGCCATTTCGGTCTGGTCGAGCAGGGCCAGCGGATCGCTGTCGGGGCCGTAATTATAGCCGAGCACCAGGGCGGACCGTGCGCCCGCCCACATATTGCGCGGATGTTGGCGGCGTTCCAGCGTCTCTTCCATCCAGCTCATGTCACCGTGAAACCCAGCTTCAATAAAGGTTTTCAGCCGGTCGGACGCCGCCCATGCCTCCGGCAGCGCGGCAAAACGCGCGGCGCTGAACCCGAGCGCTTTGGCCTCGGTGCGGATAGCGGTGGCAAGGTCGGTAATGGGCTGATGCTGGCCCATGGGCGCTTTCCCCAAATGTGCCGTACGGTTCTGGACGAAAAGCGCCTAGAAATCGAGTTCTTTGTAATGGGTCGATGCCGCCACGCCCGGCAGCTTGTCGGCCAGGAGTGGCCGGAAGCACGGGCGTGATTTCATCACCATGTACCAGGTCTTGAGGTGCGGGTAGCGGGCCCAGTTGATCTCATCGAAATAGTCGAGGATCGATAATTGGCCGGCGGCGGCAAAGTCGGCATAGCTGAGCGCGTGCCCCGCCAGCCAGTTGCGTGCGCCGAGCAGGCTTTCGAAATACCGCAGGTGATCCTTGAGCGCTTCGCGCCCGGCCCGCATGGCGGGAATGTCGGGGACGCCGCCGCCCATCAGGCGCTTTTCCATTTTTTCGTGAAGCAGTAGCGCATTGACCTCATAGTCGAACTTGCGCTCGAACCAGCCGACCAGGCGGCGGGCTTCGGCGCGTTCGTTGACATTGGCCGGCCACAAACGGATGTCCGGGTAGGCCTCTTCGAGGTGCTCCATGATGGCGCGGTCCTCGCAGATGCGATGGGTCTGGCCGCCGGACTCCTGCTCGGGCATCTCGACGAGAATGGGCAGGAGTCCCGACGGGTTTAACCTGAGGATGGTGTCGTCCGGTTCCCAGTAGCGGACCGGGATCTCTTCGAAGCTGAGCTTTTTTTCGCCCAAGGCCAGGCGAATCGTCCGGGAATGCGGGTCGAAGGCGAAATGGTAGAGCTGGCGGGTATAGGCTGTCATTGCGGTGACTTATGCCTTATTCGGCGCGTTTAAGTCAAAACCTGTTGGGGGTTCTTCACCGAAAACGCCGCCATGCGGTTCTGCCAGCCCCTGGGGGTCGGCATGGATCAGAATATCGGCGTTGGGAAAGACATCCAGCAGGCGCTTTTCGGCACCGATGATGATCTTGTGCGCGGCATCAAGCGACAGGGTCGGCGACATTTCTACGTGGGCCTGGATCAGAATATAGGGCCCCATCAGGCGCGTGCGCAATTGATGGACACCCAGCACTTGCGGGTCTTGCTTTATCAGGTCGGTGATGCGGGCAACGTCTCCGTCTTCAAGCCCGCGGTCCATCAGGTGATCGGCGGCTTCACGCAGGACCTTGAGGGCGCCCCAGACGAACCAGGCGGCCATGGCGAAGCCGGCGATGGCATCCATCTGCACAAAGCCCATGGCCGCCGCGACCACGCCGATCAGGGCGATCGAATTGCTGACCAGATCGGTGACATAGTGCATGCGGTCGGCGGATATAGCGACCGATTGGCTGCTTTTCAGGGCCAAGTTCTGAAACAATACCAGGCCGATGGTCAGAATGATGGAAACGATCAGCACCCCGATGGCCAGGCTGGATTGCGTAACCGGCTGTGGATTTTTCAGATGCTCGACGCATGACTGCATGATCAGCGCTGCCGAGGCAAAGACCAGTCCGGCCTGGACCAGGGCGCTGAAGGCTTCCGCCTTGCCGTGACCGAAGGGGTGCTCCTTGTCCGGCGGTGCCTTGGCGTAACGCACGGCGGCGAAGGTGATCAGAGAGGCCAGAAGGTCGAGGCCCGAATCGGCCAGCGACGCCAGGATGGATTGCGACCCGGAAAAATAGAGGGTGATCCCCTTCATCACCACCATGACACAGGCGACGACGACCGATAGACTCGACGCCAGCAATACCAGATTGCCCGAAGAGGGCGTAGAGGCGGGCGGCGGCGGTGCGGATGGGCTCATCTATCTGTCTTAGCACTTCGCCTGTGGCGTGCAAGTGTGTGGCTCATGACGCAGGTCAGTAAAAAGGTGTTAACAAAATGTAAAAGTGGGTTGGAGCTCGGCGGCGAACCATGTAGCGTCGGAAATAATCAATCTTGATAATTCTGTCGGCTTTCGTTTCGTTAATTGCACAGGGACACGAGCATGTCACGCGTTTGGATCAGCCGCAGCGAAGCCTTGGCGCGTCTCGAGGTCAAGCCGCAAACCCTCTATGCCTATGTCAGCCGCCAGCGAATCGCGGCCAAAAGCGATCCGAGCCACCCGCGTATGAGCCTGTATGCGCTGGACGACGTTGAACGTTTGTCGCGGCGGGCGCCGGGACGTATCGCCCGCACATCGACGACACCGTTGCCGATGCAGACCCTGTCGGGCGGCACAATCACCCGCGGTGAAGCCGCTATCGATACCGAGATCGCCATCACGATCGACGGTCATCACTATATTCGCGGTCGAGACCTCGTCGATTTGGCGGCGACGGAGAATTATGAAGCCGTGGCCGCTTTGTTGTGGCGGTCAGAAAGCAATAACCCGTTTGGGCCGCTAAAACCGCGTCCCGATGTCAACTTTCCCGGCGGACCGCGCACCCGCGTGCTGTCCATGCTCAGTCGTCGCCTGGAAGAAGACGCCTTGTCGGATGTCGATCCTCGGCGCGATCTCGCCCTGGAAGCAGCCAGCCTGGTCAACGAAATGTTCGATTCGGTCACCAATGGCGGACCGCGTCTGTTCTTCCACCAGCGCCTGGCGCGGGCATGGAAGGTCTATGACAGCAAGGATGTAGACCTGTTGCGTCGTGCGCTCGTCCTGTCGGCGGACACCAGTCTAGACGAGGCCACGCTGGCGGTACGTGTCTCCGCCGCGACCATGGGCCCTCTGGCTATCGCCGCGATGGCGGGATTTGCCACCTTGACTGGACCGCGCCTTGGCGGACGTATTTCGCGCGCCGAATCCTATGTCACCCAGGCGCGCCGCACCGGCAATCCGGTGACCCTTGCCAAATCGCTGCTCGACAAGGGCCTTGAACTACCGGGATTTGAAAAGGACCCGTCGCCGTCGGAGTCTTTGCGCGCTCGCGCCCTGATTGATGCCGCGCCGCATATGGGCGAGGACCTGAAGACAATCCTCAAGGTTGGTGAAGACTTGACCGGACAAAGTGTCGGCATGTCATTGGCGCTTGCCTTGATCGGTCGCCATCTCGACCTGCCACGCGAAGCGCCGATGACATTGTACGGCCTGGGCCGAAGCGCCGGATGGCTGGCCCATGCCATCGAGCAGATGCAGACCGGCGGATCGCCTAAGGCGCGCCTGCGTTACATCGGTATCCACCCCCATTCGGCGGGGTGATCATCTGTTGGCAATAGGTGCGCGCGGAAATCAACCCAAAGCGTTCGCACACGCAAAAATTACCTTCGAAAATTGCGCGAATGACGATTTCCTTTGCTGAAATTTCCCTCTAAGACTGTTGCATCTTAGAGGGTTTTTTCATGCATTATCTGTTGGCTGCGCTTCTCGGTCTGATCGAAGGACTGACGGAGTTCCTTCCCGTTTCCTCGACCGCGCATCTGCTGATCGCCGAAAAGCTGATGGCCTTTAGCGATCCGGGCGGCAATTTCGCCGTCATGATTCAGCTGGGCGCCATCTTGGCGGTCGTCGTGCTCTATTTCCAGCGTCTCTTCAAGGCGGTGATTTCCATTCCAACCAGCGCAGACTCCCGCCGCTTTGCCATCAGCGTACTGGTTGCCTTTTTTCCGGCGGTTGTTATCGGCGTAGTGGTGAAAAAATCCGGCCTTCTGAGCGATTTTTTCGAGAACGTGCCATTGATCTGCAGTGCCCTGATCGTTGGCGGCATTGCCTTGTGGGCGGTCGATAAATTTGCACCGAAGCCCGTCTATCACGATTCATCGGCACTGGATGTCAAGACGTCGCTGCTGATCGGGCTGTTCCAGTGCATGGCCATCATCCCCGGCATGTCGCGTTCGGGCTCAACCCTGATCGGCGCCATGGTGTGCAAGGTGGATAAGAAGGCCGGGGCTGAATTTTCATTCTTTCTGGCTATCCCGACCATGCTTGGCGCCTTTGCCGTCGAATTCGCCGACAGCCACAAGCTGCTGACCGCCGATCAATACGGCCTTATCGCCATCGGCTTCGTCGTCGCCTTCCTGTCGGCCCTGCTGGTCATCAAGCCTTTTATTGGCTTCGTGCAAAAGCGTGGCTATGGGTTGTTCGCCCTGTGGCGCATTCTGGTGGGTGTCGGCGGTCTGGTCTGGTGGTTCGGCTTTGCCCACGCTGGCTGATCAGCCCTTCAGATCGTCCGGCACGCGCCCGCCGCCTTCTTCCAGTTTGCGCATAACCGCCTTATGCAGCCAGATGTTCATATGGGCCGTATCGCCCTTGTCGCCGATATAACCGAGTTCATCGGCCAACTGACGGCGGTGTTCCAGGCTGGAATCGAGCCCGACCAGCTTCATCAGGTCAACAATGGAGTGGCGCCAGTTGAGCGCCTCGCCAGCCTGCTCCGCCGCCGTGTCCAGAATGGGCGCGACATCAACCAGCTCTGTTTCCAGTATAGCCGGCGTCGCCATGGTGGTGGCCGGAGCGATGGCGGAGGTGTGGACCGGTGGCACCGGCGCGGCCATGGTCGGGGTGCCCGGCGATTGCAATTGCTTGTGAAAAATGAAATCGCGGATCGTGGTGAACAGGCCCATGACGTGGCTCCTTATGATATTACCTATATAGGCTACGCCCGGCGGATATAAAGATGCGATTACGGTTTGCGCCCGTGCAGCCGTTCATGAAATTTAGGCACGGTGTCGCTGGCCTGGCGGGCGGCCATGTCGCGGCCCCTGTGTTCGGCTCCGGCGATCAGGTCCGGGATCAGGTCGGCCTCCGGCAGGTTTTTCCAGTACTTCTTCGGCATTTCCGTCTGCATCATCTTTACCTTGAGGCGGGCCGGATTGAAAATATTGGCAAAATAGGTGCGCCACAGGTCGTCGGCGTCATCCTGGATGTCGGGCTTGTCAGCAGGTGCATCACAAAACCGCACGTCTGTGCCGTCCCAAGATATCGCGCCTTTGGGCGTCGCGATCAGCCAGTCCATGTCGGCAAAGCGGCGGCGAAAAAAGCCGGCATTGCGGGCGACGATGAAATGGTCGGGTTCGAACCACGATACAAAGGCGCGGCGTTGGCCGCTGGCGGGGACTTCCTTGAACCGGACGAAGGCGTGCATCTTGTGGCTATCGCGATGGACGGACCGGTCGAACGCGTGTGCGCGGGCCACATCTGGATCGGATCGGATGTGTAGCAAGGCATGTTCGGTCTGCAATCGCCACAGCAGACGGTAAGCCAGGTCGAAGCGCGACGGATCGCTATGACAGATCAGACTTTCGGCCAAAGGCAGGAACGCCTTGGGCACTGATACCGGTGCGGCCCCACCGATGGGCGGCGATGCGGGCGCCGAAAACAGATCGCTGCCGGCCGCATCCTCGCTAACCCATTCGATGTCGCGCGGCACCGTGCCCTGGCTCAGTAGAGCCCGCGCCGCGGTTCGCCATTCCTCGAAATCGCCACGCGCCCGCAGAACAATCCTCACAGCAAAACCAATTGCTGGGGTTCCGGCACGAACAGACTGCGCAAATCGCTGCGGTCGATCAGCTTAAGCGGCGACCAGCCACTGGCGGTAACGAAGGCCTGGACTTTTTTCACCGACACCTTCAGACGCATCAGATCACCCATGGCCAACCGTTTGAACTGTCGTGCCGACAGGATGGCCTTGACCGTCTTTGTACCGAAGCCGGGCACGCGCAGGAGCATCTCCTTGTCGGCGGTATTGATATCGACCGGAAACCGTCCACGATTTTCCAGCGCCCAGGCCAGTTTCGGATCGATGGTGAGGTCGAGCATACCGTCGGGGCGTCCGGCGGTGATTTCTTCGATGCCGAAACCATAGAAGCGGTAGAGCCAATCAGCCTGATACAGGCGATGTTCGCGCACCAGCGGCGGCTTAATCAGCGGCAAGGCCTTGCTGGCGTCGGGAATGGGGGAAAAGGCCGAATAATAGACGCGGCGCAGTCGATACGCGTCATAAAGACCGGCGCTGGTCCCCAATATGGTGGCGTCTGACGCCTCATCGGCGCCGATAATCATCTGGGTCGACTGCCCGGCCGGCGCAAAGGTCTTGCGGCGGCGGGTCCGCAGCGTCGGTTCGCCGGCTTCATCTATTTTCGTTTTCAACTCGCCCATTGAGCGGCGAATATTGCGCGGGTGCTTTTGCGGGGCGAATTTTTCGACCCCGGCATCCGTCGGCAGTTCGATGTTGATCGACAGGCGGTCGGCGAAAAGTCCGGCTTCCTCGATCAGCTTCGCCGAGGCGTCGGGAATCGTCTTGAGGTGAATATAGCCGCGGAAATTATGCGTTACGCGCAAATCGCGCGCGATGCGCACCATCTGCTCCATGGTGTAATCCGAATTGCGGATAATGCCGGACGACAGAAACAGGCCCTCGATATAGTTGCGGCGGTAAAATTCGAGTGTCAGCCAGATGACCTCCTCCGGCGAAAAGCGCGCGCGCTCGACATTGCTCGATGAGCGGTTGATGCAGTAGGCGCAATCATAGATGCAGAAATTGGTCATCAGAATCTTGAGCAGCGAAATGCAGCGGCCGTCCGGCGCATAGGCGTGGCAGATGCCCGACCCTTCGGTAGATCCCAATCCTCCCGATTCCTGGCCACCCGACCCCGACGAATCGCGTCGGGTGGTCCCGGACGAGGCGCATGACGCGTCGTACTTGGCCGCATCGGACAGAATGGCCAGACGCGCTTTCAAACTCTTTTTCATAATTGTTCATGATATGTTCTGTTTGCGAACGCGTCAATCCATGTATGGTGGTCGCCATGAACGATATCGTGATTGTGTCCATCGCCTGCGCCAACGAAGCGGAGGCGCAAAGCCTGACCGGATTACTGGTCACCGCCCGTCTGGCTGCGTGCGTGCAAAGTCACGAAATCCGCTCGGTCTATCGCTGGAAAGGCGAGATCGACCGCGCGGATGAAATCATGCTGACAGCCAAGACCCTGACCGACCGTCTGCCGATGCTGGAAGCCCTCGTCAAGCAGCACCACAGCTATGACGTGCCGGAAATCATCGCGACGCCGGTGGTCTGGGCCAGCGACAGCTATGCCGCATGGCTGCGCGAGGCTCTCGACTAGGGCTTGTGGAATTTCAGCGTCATGCGGTCCGATTCACCGATGGCGTCGTATGTCTGGCGCTCGGCGTCCGTCAAGGTGCGAGTGTTATCCTTGCTCTGGCGGACCGGCGGCAGGGTCCAGACACCGAAGGGATGATCGCGCGTATCCTTTGGATTGGCGTTGATTTCCGATCGGCCGTCGAACACAAAGCCCGCCTTTTCCGCCGCCTGAATGACATAGGATTCCGGCACGTAGCCGGTTCCCGCCTTCGGGTCCGCACCCTCCGGCGCGCGATGCTGCTCGACCGCCAATATGCCGCCCGGTTTCAGGGTGGTGTAGAAGATTTTCAGGTAGGTATCGGTGGTTTCGCCCTGACGCGCCCAGTTGTGGAAGGCGCGTGCCACCAGTAGGAAATCGGCTGAATTGGCCGGCAGATCGCTGCCTTGCGGTGTCAGCGTCTTGGCCGATACGGTGCCGTAGATGGCGGTATCCGCCACTTCCTTCCAGAAGGTCTCATCCTTCGGGTTCCGCAAAGCCGCGATATAGTGCCCACCGGTCGCCTTGGCATAGGGCGCCAGGATTTCAGTCCACCATCCCTTGGCGCCGGGGTCGACCTCGACAATGGTCATGCCGGGCTTGAGCCCCCAGAAGGCCAGCGCCTGGGCCGGATGGCGGTAGGCGTCGCGCGCCTTGTTGACATCGCTGCGCCAGGCGCCGTTTATGGCGGTTGTCAGGGCCGCGTCGTCGGCGACGGCGGGCAGGCTTGTGCATAGGCTTACGGCGGCAAAGGCGGCGATCAGGGTACGGCGGGCAATCATGGGGTCCTCCTGTTTTGCGAAGCCTTAGCAAGACTGGCGGGCTGTGTCTTGTCACAACGCCGTCAGGACGATACACACGAGCAGAGATCAGTGAGGTTGTTCATGACAGAGATTTCGGGCATCTGCCCGCCCCAGTTCGCCGCCGTCAAGGATGCCTTCGCCGCCAATTTCGCCAACGGGCTCGAACGCGGCGCGCGGTTCACCGCGGTGATCGCCGGGCAGACGGTTTTGGATATATGGGGCGGCAATGCCGACCGCGAAGGTGCGGTGCCGTTCAGCGATCAGACCCTGACGCCGATCTTTTCAACCGGCAAGGCGGTCATGGCGACGCTGATTGCGCGCTTGGTGGACACGG
The DNA here is from genome assembly GCF_000495815.1 of Asticcacaulis sp. AC466. Taxonomy (GTDB): domain Bacteria; phylum Pseudomonadota; class Alphaproteobacteria; order Caulobacterales; family Caulobacteraceae; genus Asticcacaulis. Next base: position 88,148 of record NZ_AWGE01000006.1, read on the forward strand.
GCAAGCTCGATTACGAGACCGCCGTGGCGCATTACTGGCCGGAATTCGGCCAGAACGGCAAGTCGAACATCACGGTCGGGCAACTGATTTCCCATCAGGGCGGCTTGCCCGGTTTCTCTCCGCCCCAGGACCCCAGCATCTGGTTCGACGTCGAGGCCACGCTGAAAGCGCTGTGCGACCAGACACCCCTGTGGACGCCGGGCGAGGGGTCCGGTTATCACCCTATCGCCGGTGGCTACCTGCTGAATGAGTTGCATCGCCGCGTCGATGGCCGGACCATGGGGACGGCCTTGCGCGAAGACATAGCCGAACGTTTCGGCCTCGATCTTATGATCGGCACGCCGGACGCCTATGCGTCGCGCATCTCGGTCATGCAAAAGCCGACCAGCGCGCCTGACCTGGGGACGCTCGATCCCATCAAACAGGCGGCATTCCTCGACAAGGGCTCCGCGCCGGCAGGCAAGGGCTCGGCCGATTGGCGGCGCATGGAAATTCCATCCGCCAATGCCCACGCCACTGCATTGGCGCTCGCGGATTTCATGCAGATCATCGCCAACGGCGGGCAACTGAAGGGCGAGAAGCTTCTGTCGGTCAATACCCTGGGCCAGGCGACGCGCGAACGCGTCTATGGGCAGGACCGGGTCTTGCCGTTCAAGCTGTCCTGGGCGGCGGGATTCCTGCGCAACACCGGAATCCGTATCTACGGCCAGAACGAACGCGCCGTGGGCCACAGCGGCTGGGGCGGGTCATGCACGCTGGCAGACCCCGAGCGCAAGCTCAGCATTGGCTACGTCATGAACAAGCAATCGGCTTACCTGATCGGTGACCCTCGCCCGGTCGGGCTGATCGACGCTCTCTACGCCTGCCTGTAAGCTCGACTACGCCTCCAGCGGCTTGATCGCCTTCAGCCGCCGCCAGGCGCCGAAGGCGAAGACGAGGGCGCCCAGCCAGATAAACGCGAAGGATATGCCGCGCAACAGGGTGAAGGTTTCGCCCTGGAACAGACCGATGACGAGCGTGCTGGTCGGCCCGATAAACTGGATAAAGCCCATTGTCGATAACGGCAGGCGGCGGGCGACATAGGCGAACAGGACCAGCGGCAGGACGGTGACGGGGCCGGTCAGGACGAACCAGAAGGCCTGGGACGGCACAAAGAAATGGCCCTGCCCGGTGCCTTCGAACCAGATGAGATAGATCAGGGCGGGCAGGAAGAGATAGGCGCACTCAACAAACAGACCCGCCAGGGCCGGTATGACGAGTTGCTTACGCAATATGCCATAGGATCCGAAGGTGGCGGCCAGGAACAGCGCGATCCACGGTACATGGCCGATGGCCAGCGCCTGAATAACGACGCCAACAGCGGCCAGCGCAATCGCGCCCTTGCCCCAATTGTCCAACCGTTCCTTGAACAGCACCGCGCCTGCGGCCATGTTGAGCAAGGGGTTAAGGTAGTAGCCGAGCGAGGTTTCTATCGTGTGGCCATTGGTCACCGCCCAGACATAGACGCCCCAATTACCGGCGATGAGCAGCGAGGTAACGGCGAGCATCGTGCGCAAGTGCGCGGATTTGAACGCCGCGAAGACCTCGGGCCATTGCCGGGTCATAAAGACCAGGCCGCCGGCCCAGATCAGCGCCCATAGCGAGCGGTGGGCGATGATTTCGATCGCGCCGCCGCCGAAATGGTGGATCGGAATGTAGAACAGCGGCACGAACCCCCAGATCAGGTAGCACATGACGGCCAGGCTGATGGGCGAAGTGACGGGGTTGGACGTCTGGGACGACATATCGAATATCCAGAAAGAAAAAACCGGCGGAACCTGTTCGTTCCGCCGGCTTATAAAAACTTACAGTGCGAAGTTTCTTAAGCGTCTACGGAAGTGATCACACCGCGTTCGTCGAGCAATTGCGCAATCTGTACGGCGTTGAGCGCCGCGCCCTTGCGCAGGTTGTCCGCCGCGCACCACAGCGAAATGCCGTAGGGCACGGTGGTGTCGTTGCGAATGCGCGAAACGAAGGTGTCGAATTCCCCCACGACTTCGATAGGGGTGACGTAGCCACCGGCTTCACGCTTGTCGATAACCTGGATGCCCGGCGCTTCGCGCAGGATCTCGCGGGCTTCGCGTTCATCGAGCGGATTGTGGAATTCGATATTGATCGATTCGGAATGGCCGACGAAGACCGGGACACGCACCGCGGTCGGCACGACATCGATCGTCGGATCGAGTATCTTGTGCGTCTCGACGATCATCTTCCACTCTTCCTTGGTGTAGCCGTCGTCCATGAAGACGTCGATGTGCGGAATGACGTTGAAAGCAATCTGCTTGGTGAATTTCTTCGGGGTCTTGTCGCCCATGCCGTAAATGGCCTTGGTCTGGTCCCACAGCTCGTCCATGCCCGCCTTGCCGGCGCCGGCGACCGACTGATAGGTCGATACGACCACCCGCTTGATCTGGGCGGCGTCATGCAGCGGCTTCAGCACGACCAGCATCTGTATGGTCGAACAGTTGGGGTTGGCAATGATGTTCTTTTTCTTGCAGTCCCAGATCGCATCCGGATTCACTTCGGGAACGATCAGCGGCACGTCCGGGTCCATGCGCCAGGCCGAGGAGTTATCGATGACGATCGGACCGGCCTTGCCGATCTTTTCCGACCAGGCCTTCGAGACGTCGCCGCCGGCGCTCATAAGGACGATATCGACCTTGGAAAAATCGAATGTTTCGAGGTCAACGCATTTGAGGGTTTTTGTTCCGAAGGAAACCTCAATACCCACCGATTTACGCGAAGCGACGGCGTAAATGTCCGAGACGGGGAAGTTCACTTCTTCGAGGATCGTCATCATTTCACGACCCACGGCGCCGGTGGCGCCGACAACGGCGACCCGATAACCCATAATGCTGCTCCTTGATAATCTGCGGCGTCGAAATCCGCCACGGGCAAATGACGCTTTTTACCCGCAATTACAAGGGCGAATTGAACAATTCGCCGCGAATGTCCGCGCTTTGGAGATTGGCTGCCGTGAAATCAGCGCAGCGCTGCGACGTTTTGCAGGCCTGACCGATTGGCCGAGCGCAGTACGCCATCAAGCGCGCCGATCAGGGCTTCTGAGGTGAACGGCTTGGGCAGGAGGCCGTCGCCGCCCGCTTCGAAGCTCTGGTCCGCCAGGCCGCAGGCCTCGGCGCACCCCAGGAAAAGGATGGGCGTATAGGCGAGGTGATGGCCATCTTCGACTTGACGTATTTCACGCGCGGCTTGAAGGCCCGACATGACCGGCATTTCCATGTCCATCAGGACCGCATCATATTCGTTGACCTGATAAGCTTCTACGGCTTCGCGGCCGTCCACGGCGAAATCGACATCTATGCCCGTCGTCGCCAGCATGAGATCGATCATCTTGCGCAGAGTGGAATTGTCTTCGACGCACAAAAGTCTCATAGCCATACTCCTCCTGAGGGCGCGGTTACGCTGACTGATTCGCGCCTGTAACAATGTTATACAATCCGTGTCTTAGTGAAATCTGAACGCGCATTGTTTTTTTATACGGTCCCGGATTGGGAAAATGGCCGGGCCGCACATGGGTATGTGCATGAGCCATGCCTGGAGCGGTTTGCCTAAAGGGTAGTCACGGAAATGTGTGAAGTAGGGTCATGAACAGGGACGTGGTGATTATTGGCGGCGGGCCGGCGGGCGTTGCCTGCGCCATATGGCTTAAAAAACTGGGCGTCGATTGTCTGTTGCTGGAAGCCTCCGGGCGGTTGGGCGGCCTGCAGACACGCAGTCCCTATGAAAACTTGTGGATTCCGGGCGTTCAGGGCAAGACCGGCCAGGCAGTCGCCGCCAGTCTGGAAGCTCATGCCCGGGCATTGGATATCGATATGCGTATGAATAGCCCTGCGCTGTCCGTAGACGGCCTGCGCGTGGCGACGGCAGAGGGCGTTTTCGATGCACGGTTCATAGTGATTGCCACGGGCTCACGTCCGCGCGCGGCCGGTTTCAAAGCGGCCCAGGTCGTGGCCATCGGACCGGGCGAACCGATGGAGGCTCTGGATGTATCAGGCCGCCGGGTGGCTATATTGGGCGGCGGTGACAATGCCTTCGACCAGGCACGCTTCGTGCGTGATCGCGGCGGACAGGTAACGGTTTTTTCGCGCACGCCGCCGCGGGCGCAGGCGGGGTTGCGCGCCCTTGTGTCGGATGTGCCCGTTGTCGTCGGACCTTATGAGGCGGATCAGGCGGCGATGACGGTCAATGACAGGCCGTTCGATGCGTTCGGCGTCATGTTCGGTTTCGAGGCGGTAATCCCGGCAGGCCTGTCCTCGAAATTGGAAAACGGCTATGTGGCCGTCGATCGTGAGGGGCGAACCTCCCTGCCCGGCGTCTACGCCTGCGGCGAAGTCACTGACTTCTGGCACCCTTGCGTCACGACCGCCACGGCGCATGGCATCCAGGTCGCCAAACAGATATCGCTGCGCCTGATTGGTTCTTAACGCATCCGCAGCATTTTTTTGACGCGATTTTAAACCGGATCGTCTATGGTGCCGTCACAGATAAGTGGTGGTGGCTGAATTTTCGATGCCGAATATCAGATCCGAGTACAAGCGCCTGTTGAAATCGGGCGAGATCAAGCCTGATGCGGCGCAAAAATCGGCCATTGAAGCGTTGGTCGTCCTCGAACGCAGAATCCGTCAGAGCCGGGCGACATGGCGCCGGCTGCTCGGCATTCAGCCCCGTGTGTGCGGGCTGTACCTGTGGGGACCGCCGGGACGCGGCAAGTCCATGATGATGGACCTTTTCTACAATAATATCAAAAAGATAACACGTCGACGCGTCCACTTCCACGCCTTCATGGCGGAGGTCCACCATAATATCCGCCTGTGGCGCGAAAGCGATGCCAGGACGCGCCGGATCAATTTCGGCTCGCCGGGCTTCGCACGCAAATGGGGCGACGACCCGATCGCGCCGGTCGCCAAGCTGATCGCCGATCAGACCCAGCTTTTGTGCTTTGATGAGCTTCAGGTCACCGATATCGCCGACGCCACCATCCTGTCGCGTCTGTTCGAAGCGCTGTTTGCGCGCAAGGTGATCCTGGTCGCGACCTCCAACCGGCCGCCGGACGATCTTTACAAGGATGGCCTGAACCGCGAACATATCCTGCCGTTCATTGCCATGATCAAGGCGCGCACCCAGGTTGTCGAAGTGGCGGGCCCCAGGGATTTCCGCATGGATCGTCTGCGCGGCGCCAAGACCTGGTTCTGCCCGTCCAGCGATCCGGAGGCCGTGGCCGGTTTTAACGTGCTATGGAGCGACATGAAGCACCTGATGACGGAGATGGAGTGTGTTCTGACCGTCAATGAACGCAAGATACGCTTCGCCCGCGCCGCCGGTCCCATGTTGCGCGCCACCTTCGCCGAGCTGTGCGGTGCGGCCAATGGTCCCGCCGATTACCTGGCCGTAGCCGACCGCTTCACCACGGTGTTTGTCGAACATGTTCCGGTGCTGTCGCCGGCCAATCGCAATGAGGCCCGTCGCTTCGTCACCCTGATCGACGCCCTGTATGAAGCCGGGGTGAGGACGGTCATTCTGGCCGACGCCGAACCGGCTCAGCTTTATCCCGCGGGCGATGGCGCATTCGAATTTGAACGCACGGTCTCGCGTCTGGAAGAAATGCGGTCGGAAGATTACGTCAACCGCGCCGGATAAACCTTATATCGCCAATATCCGCCGCGCCTGCTCCAGATGCAGACGTTCGACCATTTCCCCGTCGACCGATACAACACCCGCCTTGCTGCCGTCAAAAGCCGCCACGACGGCGTGCGCCCATGCCCGTTCCGCAGCCGACGGGCTAAAGGCCGCCTCAGCGCCTGCAACCTGCGACGGATGGATTAAGGTCTTGCCATCAAACCCCAGGCTGCGGCCGTGTTCGCATTCGGCCATAAATCCGGCCTCGTCCCGGAAGGCATTGTAAACCCCGTCCAGTACGACCCGGTCGTGCGCCCGGCCATGCAGGACGATCTGCGACAGAGCAAGAGCGATGTCCGCCCGGCCGTCCATAGGCCGCGTGCGCAAATCCTTGCGCAGGTCATTCGGTCCGGCGATCAGGCCTCTGAGTGGTAAGGCGGCGATGTCGCCCAGATTGACGACGCCTCGCGCCGTTTCAATCATTGCCCACAGTGGTACGCCGGGCCAGACATGGGCGACGCCTTGGATATCGTCGACCTCATTGACCTTTGGGACGACAAGACCGCCGATCGGCAATCCGGTCAGCGCCTTGTGAATGGCGTTGAGGTATTGCGGATGAATGCGGACCAGGAGGGTCTTGGCCACGAACGCGCCGCGCAATGTCTCCGCCAGTGTGGCCAGGGCGTTGTCCCGTTCGGCATCGCCCACAGCGTCTTCGAGGTCGAAAATCAGCGCGTCGCAGGCCAGCGTCGCGGCCTTGGCCATGGCCCGCGCATTGGCACAGGGGATAAACAGGACAGAACGGTACATGGTGGCATTCCTTTTACGATCACAGACCCTTTATAACGCTGTGACGGAGAAAGCTCTTGTCAGAAAAAGATAGGATCCCCATATTACCTCTACGCCCGCCGTGGCAAGCGCTACGGCTGACCAAATATTGAAACAGGGGTTTCACCTATGAGCGATATGGACACAAACTACGTAGCCTTGCCGTCCGTCGAAGAACAAGCGAAGGATATGGGCCTGCGCAATTTCCTGATGGGCATCTATCAAAAGATGGCTCTCGGTCTTGTGCTGACAGGGGCAATGGCGTGGGCCGTCGCCAATACGCCAGCCATCACGCATTTGCTTTATGATTTCCGCGGTGACATTCGCGCGGGCTACACCCCGCTCGGCTGGATATTTGCCTTCGCTCCGCTGGGCCTCAGCTTCATGTCCGGCATGTTTATGAACCGTCTGAATGCAGCCGTTTCCGGCGCCTTCTATTGGGTGTTCGTCGCCGTAATGGGCGTGTCGCTATCGTCGATCTTCCTGGTCTATACAGGCATTTCGATCGCCAATATCTTCTTCATCACCGCCGCCACCTTCGGCGTGGTCAGCCTGATTGGCTATACCACCAAGGTCAACATGACCGGTTGGGGCGGCTTCTTCTCCGTGGCCGTTCTGGGCATGATCATCGCGGGCCTTGCCAATGCCTTCTTCTTTAAGAGCGGCATCATGATGATGGCCATGTCGGCGATCGGTGTCCTGCTGTTCTCGGCTCTGATCGCCTATCAGACCCAGAGCCTGAAGCAGATGTATTATGCGGTCGGCCAGGCCTCCGCCAATCATCGCGCGGCCCTGACCTATATCGGCGCCATCAGCCTCTATGTCAGCTTTATCAACCTGTTCCTCAGCCTGCTGCAACTGTTCGGCGGCCGTCGCTAAGCGAAAAAGACCCAAATGCGAAACCCCCGGAAGGCGACTTCCGGGGGTTTTTGTATCTGCGTATGGGATGATCTACAGCACGTCGAATTTGCGTTTGTCGAGCACGGCCAGCACGGGACCCAGCTCGCGACCCCGTTTCAGGATCAGGCCGCTCTGGTTATAAACGGCAAAGGCGCCCTGCTTGCGGGCCAGGGCCGGGCGTTTCTCGATGCGGTATAGGGGGGCTTCGCTGGAGCGGCGGAAAATGTTGAAAGCAACCGCATCGGCCAATTGATCGATGGCGTAGTCGCGCCAGTCTCCGGAGGCCACATGCTGACCATACAGCCGCAGGATCAATTCCAGTTCCTTGCGTTCGAAGAAGACGGGGCCCTTGGGGCTGGCGGCGCCATTGAAAGCGCCGCTGAAATCCTGAATACTCATAAGCACAAGACTCTTGGATGAATTCCAGAGGGGATTACGCCCCAAGCGCCTGAATCGCGCAAGTAAATTTGTCGCGCGAAATCGACCCGCCGATTGTATCCGATCTTTATAGGATCGTTATGAAATGGTCGCGGAATGACCTCAATTTGGCCCTTTCGGCGCCGGGTTCCGCAGCGATTATCTATCTGTCGGCCAAGGGCGACGTGCTTTGGGTTCCCCCCTGAACAGCCCCCCCAGCCCCCGGGAATTCGAGTACGCCTTGGCCGGCAGATATTTTCTATCCTTGAGATTTCTTCCCCCGAGATTCGCTGGCGCTGTCACCCCTGGTGACGGCGTCTTTTTTATGCCGTCGCCCACAATCCGATATCGTGGCGAGGCATGGCTTCGAAATAGGGTAGGGCTTCGATCCGTCCCAGCCAGGCCGAAATCTGCGGATAGGGTGTCAGGTCGATGCCGCCTTCCGGTGCGTGAGCAATATAGGCGTAACAGCCCAGATCGGCCAGGGTCACAGATTCGCCCACCAGCCAGTTCTGTTCCGCCAGATGCAGGTTCACCACGGCCAGAAAATCGTTACCCATGCCCTGCGCCGCCGATATGTCGAACGGGGCATTGAACAGGTTGATGCGCCGCGCCAGGGCAAGCCCGTAGGAGATCGGACCGGAGGTCTTGGCCAGCCAGACCATGACCTGGCCGAACAGGGCCGGATCGCGGGGCAGAAGCGTGCCGTCATCGTAGGTCAGGCCGAGATAGGTCAGGATGCCGACGGAATCCCAGATAACCTTGCCGCTATCGTCGATCACCGGCACCTGACCGAAGGGGTTCATCGCCAGGAAGGCGTCGCTTTTCTGTTCCTTTTCGCGCAGGTTGACCTCAATCAGCTCGTAAGGCAGGTCGAGCGCCTTCAGCGTCAGCAGGACGCGGTGCGCATTGCCCGACAGTTGCATGGAATAGAATTTGATCGGTTGAGCGGGCTTGGTCATGTGTGGCCTCAGGCGGACAGGTGAATAAGAAAGAACAACAGGTCGGCGAACAACAGGCAATAGAAGGCGACAATCGCCACCCGATAGCCCGCCAGCACGACCCGGGCGTATAGGGTCATGGCTACATCGTCATCCGACTGGAATATGTCAGCGGAGACGGCATGGCGCAGGCTGAAATTTTCCCAGAAGCCGGGTTTGCGCCACGTTGAGGACGTGCGTGTGAAATAGTGGTCGCGGTATGCGCGATGGGCCAGAACCGCAATCAGCCAAACGAAAAGGGCGGCGATAATCGACCCGGTGATCAGATTTAGCCCCCAATCCATCGTCAGCCGGCTTTCAGATGCAGTAAGACCCGCATTCCCGCGTCGGCGAGCACGAACACCGACGGGCCGATCATGGCGATGGCCAGGAAACGCCACGCGCCGCCGTTGCGCAAGGTGACGATACCGATGCCCAGCGCGACCAGGGCCGCCAACAGGCTTTCGATAGCCAGGACATTGCCGGCAGACGCATCCGACGCCGGCGCCAGGTTGAGCACGATGGCAAAGAAGGCGGCGACCAGTCCCGCTACGGCGATCAGTGTGGCGCGATGTTTCATGATCCTCTCTTACTACGGCGACGTACGGACGCAAATCGTCCGCATCCTGTCGCCAAAGAAAAAGCCTTCCGGCCATTTGACCGGAAGGCTTCTTTTATACAGACGACGTGGAGCTTATTCCGCCGCGTCAGTCGTGACGGCGCCGCGCGCCAGGTTACGCAGGACGTACGGCATGACGCCGCCGTTTTTGTAATATTCCAGTTCCGTCGGTGTATCGATGCGGCAACGGACCGGGAAGCGGGCGACCTTGCCGTCCGAAGCGCGGAACAGCTCGACGATCAGTTCCTGACGGGGCTGGAGGTTTTCCAGGCCGCGAATGGTGACGATTTCCTCGCCGGTCAGGCCGAGCTTGGCCCAGCCATCGACCTTGAATTGCAGCGGCAGCACGCCCATGCCGACCAGGTTCGAACGGTGAATACGTTCGAAGCTTTCGGCGATGACGGCGCGGACGCCGAGCAGCTTTGTGCCCTTGGCGGCCCAGTCACGCGACGAACCGGTGCCGTATTCCTTACCCGCAAAGACGACCAGGTTGCGGCCTTCGGTTTGGTAGCGCATGGCCGCGTCGTAGATCGACATGATGTCGCCCGACGGGAAGTGCTTGGTGACGCCGCCTTCGATTTCCGGGGTCATCTTGTTGCGGATGCGGATATTGGCGAAGGTGCCGCGCATCATGACTTCGTGGTTGCCGCGGCGCGCGCCGTAACCGTTGAATTCCGAAACGGGCACGCCACGGTCGATCAGGTACTTGCCGGCGGGCGAGGCGGCCTTGAACGAACCGGCGGGCGAGATGTGGTCGGTGGTGATCGAGTCACCGAAGACGCCCAGGACGCGGGCTTCTACGATATCGGTGACGCGGTCGGGCGTCATGGTCATGCCGTCGAAGTAGGGCGGGTTGGCGACGTAGGTCGATGACGCGTCCCAGCCATAGGTCTGACCGCCGGCGACCGGAATGGCTTGCCAATGCGTGTCGCCTTTGAAGACGTCCGAATAACGGTTGGCGAACATGGCATTGGTGACGTGCTTGCGTTGCAGCTCGACGACTTCCTGCGTGGTCGGCCAGATGTCCTTGAGGTAAACCGGCTCACCGTTGGAACCGGTGCCGATCGCGTCTTCCGACAGGTTGATCTTAAGCGAGCCGGCCAGGGCGTAGGCAACAACCAACGGCGGCGAGGCCAGGTAGTTGGCGCGGACGTCCGGGTTGACGCGGCCTTCGAAGTTGCGGTTGCCGGAAAGGACCGATGCGGCGACCAGATCGCCGGCATTGACGGCGGCCGAGATGGCTTCCGGCAGCGGGCCCGAATTGCCGATACAGGTGGTGCAGCCATAGCCGACCAGGTTAAAGCCCAGGGCATCCAGGTCTTCGGTCAGGCCGGCGGAGTTGAGGTAGTCGGTGACGACCTGCGAACCGGGCGCCAGCGAGGTCTTGACCCACGGCTTGACCTTCAGGCCAAGGGCGCGCGCTTTGCGGGCGACCAGACCGGCGGCGATCAGAACCGATGGATTGGAGGTGTTGGTGCACGACGTGATGGCCGCAATGACCACGTCGCCATGACCGACATCGAAGTCGGAGCCTTCGACCGGTACGCGCTTGGCTTCATCACCGGCCTTGCCGAACTCGCCTTGCAGGGCGGAGGCGAAGGCGGAGGCGGCATCCGACAACAGGACGCGGTCCTGCGGACGCTTGGGGCCGGCCAGAGACGGCAGGACCGAAGCGAGGTCGAGTTCGAGCGTGTCGGTGAATACCGGCTCATGCTCGGGCTCGAGCCACAGGCCCTGGGCCTTGGCATAGGCTTCGACCAGGGCGACGCGTTCCGGCGTGCGGCCGGTTTCGGCCAGGTAGTTGATGGTCGGCTGCGAGATCGGGAAGAAGCCGCAGGTGGCGCCGTATTCGGGAGCCATGTTGGCGATGGTCGCCTGATCTTCCAGGGTCAGGTTGACGAGGCCGTCGCCGTAATATTCGACGAACTTGCCGACAACGCCCTTCTTGCGCAGCATCTGGGTGACGGTGAGCACGAGGTCAGTGGCGGTGGCGCCTTCCGGCAGCTTGCCTGTCAGCTTGAAGCCGATGACTTCCGGGATCAGCATGGGGATGGGCTGGCCCAGCATGGCGGCTTCGGCTTCGATGCCGCCGACGCCCCAGCCGAGGACCGACAAGCCGTTGACCATGGTGGTGTGCGAGTCGGTGCCGACGACCGTATCCGGATAGGCCACTTCGCCGCCGTCGGCGACGTTGGTCCATACGGTCTGGGCCAGGTATTCCAGGTTCACCTGGTGGCAGATGCCGGTGCCGGGAGGCACGACGCGGAAGTTATTGAAGGCGGAAGAGCCCCAGCGCAGGAAGTTGTAGCGTTCGATATTGCGCTCATATTCGCGATCGACGTTCTGGGTGAACGAGGTCGGCTGGCCGAAATAGTCGACCATGACTGAGTGGTCGATAACCAGATCGACGGGGTTCAGCGGGTTGATCTTCGCCGGATCGGCGCCGAGCTTGACCATGGCGTCGCGCATGGCGGCCAGATCGACAACGGCCGGAACGCCGGTGAAATCCTGCATCAGGACGCGGGCGGGACGGAAGGAAATTTCGTGTTCGACGCTGCCCTTGTTCTTGGCCCATGCCGCCATGGCGCGGATGTCGTCGGCCTTGACCGTATCGCCATCTTCGTTGCGCAGCAGGTTCTCAAGCAGAACCTTGAGGGAGGCGGGAAGCTTGGAGACGCCCTCCAGGCCGTTGGCCTCGGCCGCCTTGAGATCGTAATAGGTGTAGGTTTTATCGCCGACCTTCAGTTCGGCTTTTGACTTGAACGTATCAACGGAAGACATATACGCAGTGTCCTTCTCAGGTTAACCGCCCGGCCGCCCCGATGGCGACCGTAAATACAAGAACGCGCGTGAATGAGGGACGCACAGGGTCTCGACATTGCGCTGCAATACCTTGAAGGCGGAGCATCTGCCTTCTAAACTTCTTATTTGTTTTCGTCTATGTAAGCCGTAAGGCGAAAAGGGTTATTTTTATGGGCGTGAGTCTGAAGGTGAGGGAGCTGTCCCTGAAGAAGGGATATAACCTTTTGATTCATAATTTGAATTTTGACTTATTGCCGGGCCGGGCGATCAGTCTGACCGGTGAAAATGGCGTCGGAAAAACAACGCTTTTGCGCACCCTGGCCGGCTTTCTGACGCCCCATGCCGGAACGATACGTGCGTATGAGAATGATGTGCAGCTTGAATCGGAAATCTGGCAGAGCCGCATGGTCCATTTCCTCGGGCACCACGACGCCTTGAGCCCGTCGCGTACCGTGTTGCAGGAATTGCGGTTTCAGGCGGATTTTCTCGGCGGCGACCTGGCAGGTATCGGCGCGCTCAGGCTCGATACCCTGCTCGATCTGGAAACGCGCCATCTGTCGGCTGGCCAGAAACGCCGCCTGTCCTGTGCCCGGTTGTTGATGGCCAGGCGTCCCCTATGGCTGCTGGATGAGCCGATGGCGCCGCTCGATGTCGATCACCGCGCCTTGCTCGGCAGCCTGATGCAGGCGCATCTGGCCGACGGCGGCATGATCATCGCGGCCGTGCACGACGCGCTGCCGTTCGATACCCAGGCCTTGCGCCTGGAGCGCCCGACGATGCGGGATCGTGAGGCGGCCTGTGTCTGATTTCCGTCGCGCCGCCCTTGCCCTTATCAGGCGTGACCTGGGTCTGTCGCTCACCCGTGGCGGCGGACCGCTGCTGGCAGTTGGTTTTTACCTGACCCTGATGGCGATGATCCCCTTAAGCCTTGGTCCCGATCAGGCTGTTTTGTCGCGTATCGCCGCCGGCCTGACCTGGCTGTGTCTGGCGCTATCGAGCCTGCTGTCCCTCGAACGTTTGTTCGAGCGCGACTACGAAGACGCTGTCTTCGACACCCTGCGCCTCGGCCCCCTGCCGCTTGAACTGATCGCCCTGCTGAAGGTTCTGAGCCAGTGGCTGGGCACCGGCGTAATCCTGTCGCTGATGACGCCGGTGGTGATGATCATCCTGGGGGCGCCGGCGTCCTTGGCGCTAATGGGGCTTGTCTCCGCCTGTCTCGGATCGCTGAGCTTCGCGCTGATCGGAGGTATCGGCGCCTCGCTGGCGCTGGGGTCGCGTAAGGGCGGCGTCCTGATGGCCTTGCTGGTCCTGCCCTTCTATGTGCCGCCGGTGATTTTCGGGGCGGGGTTGATGCAGGCGACGCAGACGGGGGCTTCACCGGCCCAGGCCCTGGCCTTTCTCGGCGCCTATGCCCTGTTTGCCCTGGCTTTGGGGCCAATTGCCATGGGCGCTGCGTTGCGCGGTGCCTTGAGTTGACCCTTACCAGGGCAGAAAGCGCGTCGTCTTGATGTGGTGTTCGCGATAGACGCTGCGGCGGCTGGCGCCGAACCAGTAGCGGGCGGGGATGCTGAAAGCCACCATTGCCAGCACTGCGCCCTTGACCCACATCTGCATTTGCCCCTCTTCTTTGACGAAGTACCAAATGGCGACCGTCGCTGCGACCATGCCCATTGTCGCGATTGCGGCAATGCACCGGCACTCCTTGCGCATATCGACATAGTAGATGGTGAAGGTCAGAAGGGCGATTACGCCCAGAATAAACAGGTTAAACAACATGCTGCGCCTCCCAGCGTGTCTCCATCCTACTCGAAAACCGGAAGGAACTGGTTAACGTGCGACGGCGCATCCTCTTGCCCAAAAACACCAAACCCCCTATGTGCGAAGCATGATCAATTTCCTCGCCAATCCGGAACGCTTCACGCGCCTTACCCGGCCCTTGCGCCCATGGCTGGCCGGCATGGCAGGCCTGCTGTTCGTCTGGGGTCTCTATCTGTGTTTTGCCTCGCCCGAGGATTACCAGCAGGGCGATACGGTGCGCATCATGTACGTGCACGTTCCGGCCGCCTGGATGGGCCTTGCCGTCTATGCCGCCATGGGGCTGGCCAGCTTCTTCGGCCTGATCTTCCGTCATTCCCTGGCCGATGCGGCCGCTAAGGCGATTGCACCCATTGGGGCGGTTTTCACGGCGCTGGCCCTGGTGACGGGGGCTTTGTGGGGCATGCCGATGTGGGGCACGCCATGGCAATGGGACGGCCGCATGACGTCCGAGCTGGTGTTGCTGTTGTTTTATATCGGCTATATCGCCCTTCATGCCTCGATCGAGGATGAGGGCCGCGCCGCGCGTTCGACCGCCATCCTGGCCATGGTCGGTCTGGTCAATCTGCCCATCGTGCATTTTTCGGTGCAGTGGTGGAACAGCCTGCATCAGGGCGACTCGATTTTCGTCAAGGGCGGACCGACCATCGGTGCGCCCATGCTTTGGCCTTTGTTTGTCATGGTGGCGGCTTATCATCTGCTGACCGCCTGGCTGTTCCTGGTGCGGCTCGATTCTGAAATTCTCGCCCGCAAGTATCGCGCCCTGCGCGCGCGTCTGAGCTTCAACTAGGGAGATCGTCATGGACCTCGATATGGGCAAATATGTCGTTTTCGTCTGGGGCTGCTATGGCGCGACCGCAATCGGTTTGGGCGGCCTCATACTGGCGTCGCTTCGCACCCATATGCGTCGCCGAAAGGTGCTGGAGGCGCTTCAGGCCGCGGCGGATGAGGCGAAGACATGAAGCGCATTCTGGCCTTTGCGCCCCTGGTTCTGTTCGTCGGCCTTCTGGCGGTTCTCGGCTACTACAATTTCCACAAGAAGCCGCAATCCGAATTGCGCGCCATGGTCGGCAAATCCGTGCCAGACCTTTCGCTTGTGGATTTGCAAGACGGGACGCAAACCGAGCTGAAGGGCCTGGTCACGGCGTCGGGCAAGCCGGTGCTGGTCAATTTCTTTGCGTCGTGGTGCGCGCCCTGCATCAGCGAAAACCCGCAGCTGATGGCGCTGAAGGCCAGGGGGGTTACGATCATCGGCATCGCCTGGAAGGACGAGCCGCAGAACACGCTGAAATTTCTGGCCCAGCATGACAATCCGTTTTCCCGGACCCTGGCCGATCCGGACGGCCGGATGGCGCTGGCTTTTGGCAATTCCGGTGTGCCGGAAACCTATATCATCGCCCCGGACGGCACAATCACCGACAAGATCACCGGCCCGATCGTGCCGGCGACTCTGGATGAGGTCTATGCAAAGGTCAGCGGAAAGTCGCTGCCTCAGTAGTGCGGCGGCCGCGTCACCGGCGGGGCGTCGCCGGCGCCCGATTCGACGGTTTCAATGCGTTCGCCTAACCGCCCCAGCATGCGGCGCATCTGGTCGATGATCTTCCATTGTTCGGCCAACTGATCCGACAACTCGTCAATCGTCTTGACCTGATGAGCCACGGTTTCCTCTAGCGCGGTGACGCGGTCTTCAATCATCTTTGGCCCTCGCTGTTGCGGAACGGGTCTAGGGGATAGGTGCCGAGGATTTCGACATCGACAGCGAAGAAGTTGAGTTCTTCCAGGGCCTGTTTCAGGCCCTTGTCGTTCGGCCGTCCTTCGACATCGCAATAGAAGACTGTCGAGGCGAAGACGCCGTTTTCGATATAGGATTCCAGCTTGGTCATGTTGACGCCATTGGTGGCGAAGCCGCCGAGCGCCTTGTACAGCGACGCCGGTATATTCTTCACCCGGAATATGAAACTGGTCATGCACTCGACATCGGGCGCGGGGGCGACCACGCGGTCTTCCGTCGTCAGGATGAGAAAGCGCGTGGTATTGTGGCGGGCGTCTTCCATGTTGCGGCGGAGAATTTTGAGGCCGTACAACTCGGCCGCTGGTTCCGGGGCAATGACGGCGCGGTCCAGTTCGCGCGTCTGCGACAGGGCACGGGCGGCGCCCGCCGTATCGTGGAAGACTTCGGCGGTGATGTTCAGTTCGCGCAGGGCGTTTCGGCATTGCAACAGCGCCATGGTGTGCGACGCGGCAACCTTGATGTCTTCCAACTTGGCTTCCGGCACAGCCATAAGCATCATTTCGATCGGCAGGAAGCGCTCGCCGATGATCTTCAGGCCGGAATTCGGCAACAGGTGGTGAACGTCGGTGACCCGCCCGGCCACGGAATTTTCGATCGGGATCATACCCAGTTCACACGTACCTTCGCGCACAGCCGCGAAGGCGGCTTCGAAGGTCGGGAACGGGGTCGGGGTAAAGTCGCCAAACCAACGCTTGATGGCCTGATGGCTGAATGCCCCGGGCTCGCCTTGATAGGCGATCTTGCGATGGGTCTGCACGTTCATTTAGGTAACCTTCTCCGTCGAAAATGCCAAAGCCCGAAGAGCTTTGGCGGGTTGGTCGCGCGCCCGGCTATCAGGCCCCACAGCACGAAGCCGTCAGGCTTCGCACGGATGAGACGTCGAGGCGATTGGGCGGCAAAGGGTGCGACGAAATGCCACTATTGTGCCACTTTTGGGGCGTCGGTGGCATTTCGTCGCTTGCGCAAATGGCGGTAGCGTGTCAGAGAGCCAAAGGCAAGTAGATGAATGCGCGTTGCTTGCGCCGATATTGACAGTCGTGTCTGCGGCCTTAAGCTTCGTGAACAAAAGAATCACAGGGTGACTTGGCAATATGAGCGGCGACCTTCAAGTAAATAAAATTCTCGGTGCGGTTCTGGCGACCGGCCTCGTTATCATGGGCGTCAAGCTGGGCGCTGAAGCGATCTATAAGCGCGAAGCCCCGGAAAAGCCTGGCTATGCCATCGAAGTGGCGGAAGCCGCTGCCGGCGGTGGCGCCGCCGCTGTGGAAGTCCTGCCGGACTGGGGCACGGTCATTCCTAAGGCAGACCTCGCCGCCGGTGAAAAGACATTCCAGACCAAGTGTACCTCCTGCCATAACAATGCCAATGGCGGCCCGAACGCTACCGGCCCGAACCTTTGGGGTGTTGTCGGCCGTCCGACGGCGTCGCACGGCGGTTTCGCCTATTCCGACGCCATGAAGGCCCACGCCACCGATGCGCCGAACTGGACCTGGGACGCGTTGTTCCACTTCCTTGGCGCGCCGCAGAAGGTGGTCAAGGGTACCAAGATGACCTTCGCCGGCGTCAAGAAGCCGGAAGAACGCATCAACCTTATCGCTTACCTGCATAGCCAGGGATCGACTGGTTACGCCGTTCCGGCTCCCGACCCGTCACGCGCACCGGGTGCGGCTCCTGCCGCAGGTGCGGCACCAGCTTCAGGCGCAGCGCCTGCGGCGGGCGCGCCGACGACCGAAACCCCGGCCAAGCCGGCTTCGGGTGCCAAGGCGGATACGCCTCTGTCGGGTGGCTCCGCCGCCTCGTCTTCGGCCGCCGCGCCAAAGCCCTGAGTTTCAGGGGCCTGATCGGCTGGCAATTCAGATGCAAAAGCCCCCGCCGGATGACACCGGCGGGGGCTTTTTTCTGCGTCTTCAGGGCAGGGTCGTTATAGGCGACGGAAGGCGGTCGGCATTCCGGTGCCGCACGCGTCGATACGGTGAATGGCATCTACCAGCGGCTCAATCGCCACCTTCATGTGGTGCGCATTGGCGTGAATGATGTTGACGTCGTCGACCATGATGGCGACGTGGCCCTTCCAGAACACCAGATCTCCGCGCACCAAACCTTTCAGGTCGGCGCCGATGTCGAGCGACAGGCCCAGCTTGGCCTGCATGTCGGAATCGCGCGGGCATCCGTAGCCGGCGGCATAGAGGGCCTGCTGCAGCAGACCCGAACAGTCGAGACCGATACTTTCACGCCCGCCCCATTGATAGGGGGCATTGATATAGCTTTCGGCGACGCTGACGAAATCCGAGGCAAAGGTTTCGAAGGTCGACAGGTGATTGGCGAACACCCAGCCCATTTCGTTGATATAGGCAAAACCGTTTTCATAACGGGTCACCGACACCAGCGCGTTTAGGCTGATTGCCGCTATCGTCGATGATTTCAGGTTCGGGCCGGCGAAGACATAGGTCCGCAGCGTCGATACGAAATGGGTGGGCAGGTACCAGTCACGGCGGAAGGCGGCCACCGGCACATAGCCGACATAGCCGTCACGCAGGGCCTGGCCCCAGAAGAAGTCGTGCTTACGCTCGATGACCTTGAAGCGCTCACCCAGCAGAAGTTGATCCAGCTGTTCTGCGCCATGCTCCGGCTGCGCCAGGATCGGGGCGGTCGCGTCGTAACAGCTCAGGACTTCACCCGCGACATAGGTTTTGGCGCGGATCAGGCCTTCATGCGCCTGATCCGTCACACCGTCCTTGAACGGCGTGACGCGTTTGTCGAAAGGGTCATCGCGATGCGTCATCTAGCTTATCTGCCTTCTACAGGTCACCATCTGGCACATCATCCGGTTTCCCGCCATGCGCCTTTATATGTGCACATTAGCAGCCGGTTGCAAAGATCGCCTTAACGGCCACGGTCAACAGGAGATTTATGAAAGCTGAAGCAGGTCTTAACGGGTCTCAGTAGGATTTCAGCAACTGATAGACTGCGCGAAGCGTCTGGGCTTCGGCGCCGACGGGCCAACCCGCACGGCCGCGCGGGTTCCAGGCGTAGATGTCGAAATGCACCCATGCCCCTGTCTTGGGCGCGAAGCGTTGCAAAAACAGGGCGGCGGTCACCGATCCGCCCTGGGCCCACCCGGCGGGGTCGTTGCGCACATCGGCTATGTCGGAATCGAGCGCCGGATCGTAGCCCTTCCACAGGGGCATCCGCCACAAGGGATCGTATTGCGCGATGGCGGCAACCTCCAGACGGCGCGCGACATCCTCGTCATCGGTATAGAAGGGAATAACTTCGGGCCCCAGCGCCACGCGCGCCGCCCCGGTCAGGGTGGCGAAATCGAGGGTCAGGGCGGGCGCCAGTTCGCCGGCGCGGGCCAGGGCATCAGCCAGGATCAATCGACCTTCGGCATCGGTATTACCGATTTCAATCGACAAACCGGCGCGGGATGCAATGATGTCTCCCGGACGGAAGGCATTGCCGGAAATTGCGTTTTCGACGGCCGGGATCAGGACATGCAGCCGCATTGGCAATTGGGTCGCCATCACCCATTCCGCCAGGGCCAAGGCGTGGGCCGCCCCGCCCATATCCTTCTTCATCAGCCCCATGCCGGCGCCGCCCTTAATGTTGAGGCCGCCGGTGTCGAAGGCCACGCCCTTGCCGATCAGGACGACCGCAGGCAGGGTGTCGTCTCCACCGGCGGGCATCCATGAAATTTCGATGAAACAGGGCTGGTGATCGGAACCGGCGGCGCGTCCAACGGCATGGACCGCCGGGTAGTTTTCCCTCAGCAGGTCATCGCCGTAGATGACGGATATGTCGGCATTGTGCGTCTGGGCGATCCGGCGCGCCGCGGCTTCAATATCAGAGGGGCCCATGTCGTTGGCGGGCGTATTGACCAGGTCGCGGGCCAGAGAATGTGCGCGCACCTCGATCGCGATGGCCGCGCGCTCGGCGTCGCTGAGGTGTGTGTCGGCCAGCTGAACCTCGCCTGCGGAAGCGGCCGACTTGTAGCGCGTGAAGCTATAGGCGCCGAGGCCCCAGGCGACGTGGATCGCATGGCTGTCCAGGCTCTTGTCATATATGAGCGTCCAGGTTCCTTTAGGCAACTGGGCAGGCAAGCCGCGAAACGTCATCGGCGTGTAGGCCGCGCGCGATCCCAGTCCCAGCCAGGCCTTGACCCCGGTTTCGTCGGGTACGATGACCAGTGCGCCGGCCTTGCCGGTAAAGCCCTTCAAGCTGAGGAAGGCGGCCTGAACCGGTGTCAGGCCCGCCACCGCGCCGGCCGCATCCTCTTCGAAAACAGCAAAAAGGGTATGCTCGGCGGTGGTCTTCGGGGTTTTGATCGGCTTGGACATTTTTGGTTAATTCCGGTGGCGCAGCGTTAACATTTATTAAGAGCTTAACTCTATCTTCATACCGGTCACTGAAATCTTAATCGTCGCGCAAATCAAGTCCGCGCGCAGTCGGGGTTGCCGTCATGTCCATTCGTCTCACCGCCGTCAGCCTGATCGTTCTGGCTGCCCTCGCTGCACAGCCCGCCTCCGCGGGCCTGTTCGGCAAGAAGGATAAGACGCCTGACGCGGCTACTGCTCCGGCCGTGCCGACCACCACACTGGCCCAGACGACCTCTCAGGCCGAGGCCTTCACCCCGGCCACCAAGGCCGAAATCGAAGCCGCCTTGCGCGCCGATCCGCTGGCCCAGGCGACCTTCTTCAACACGCAATTTTCTCACAATCCGACAAATCCGCAAATCGGGCTTTACCTGTCCAATGCCTTGAGGGCGCTTGGCCGTTACGAAGAAGCCGCCGACACGGCGCATCGCGTCCTGCTGTTCGCTCCTGACAACCAGGATCTGTTGCTTGCGGCGGCCCGCGCGCATATTGCCGACAATAACGCCTTTTTCGCCATCGATTCATTGCAGCACGCGCTGGATCTCAAGCCCAAGAACTGGCAGGCCTGGTCGCTGCTTGGGGTCGCCTTCGACCAGACCAAGCGTCCGGACGACGCGCAGAACGCCTGGGCCAAGGCCTTGCAGATTTCCCCCGACAATCCCGTCGTTCTGACCAACATGGCCATGGCCAAGGTCACACGTGGCGATTTCGCCGGTGCCGAGCCGCTGTTGCGCACGGCCGCTGCGCAAACCGGGGCAACAATACAGGTCCGCCAAAACCTGGCCCTCGTCCTCGGGCTGCAAGGCAAGATGGCTGAGGCCGAACGACTCCTGCGTCAGGACATGCCCCCCGCGCAGGCCGACGCCAACCTGGCCTGGTTGCAGCAGGCTATATCCACCCACCCGGCGGCTACCGCGCCTGCCTCAGCCACCACGCCCGTACGGTCGTGGGATTCGTTGAAATCGAGCGGCAGCTAGCGCCTTCTGCGGCGTCATCCCCATCACAAATTGTTCCCGTTAACCTTTTCGGTTAGACGCTGCATCGCCATATGTTATGCGTGAGGCAGTACGGTGCGAGGTTGCGTCGGCTTGAGGCGGAAAAGAAATTATCCCCAAAAAGACACACCATATATAGACGTTAACCTATCCTTAACCACGAAATGTGGTGATATAGGTCTGTCACTGGCCTTTAGTATCGATTCGGGATTTTTTATGAGCAGTTCACTAATTTTGTCCAAGTCTTCCGCTGGCCTGCTGATGCCGAGCCACTCGTACAAGCCATTCCGCTACCCTTGGGCCTTTGAATTCTGGCGCAAACAGCAACAGGTCCATTGGATACCGGAAGAGGTGCCGCTGGGTGAGGATTGCAAGGATTGGGCGACCAAGCTCAGCGATTCCGAACGCAACCTGCTGACCCAGATTTTCCGCTTCTTTACCCAATCGGACATCGAGGTTCAGGACAATTATCTCGAACGCTACAGCCATGTCTTCAAGCCGACCGAAATCAAGATGATGCTGTCGGCCTTCACCAATATGGAAACCATCCATATTGCGGCCTATGCGCTGCTGCTGGAAACGATCGGTATGCCCGAGTCGGAATTTGGCGCCTTCATGGACTATCAGGCCATGCGCGACAAGCACGACTATATGGGCACGTTCGGCATGGATACTGAAGCCGATGTGTGTCGCACCCTGGCCATGTTTGGCGGCTTTACCGAAGGCCTGCAACTGTTCGCCTCGTTCGCCATGCTGATGAATTTCCCGCGCTTCAACAAGATGAAGGGCATGGGCCAGATCGTATCGTGGTCGGTCCGTGACGAAAGCCTGCACTGCGAAGGCATCATCAAGCTGTACCATGCCTTTAACAAGGAAACCGGTGCGGTCACCAAGTCGGTGGCGGACGATATTATCGACTGCTGCAAGACCGTGGTGAAGATGGAAGACAAGTTCATCGACCTGGCCTTCGAGCAGGGCCCGGTCCAGGGCATGACGCCCGAGGACATCAAGGCCTATATCCGCTATATCGCCGACTGGCGCCTGCGCCAGCTGGAGCTGCCGGAAGTGTTTGGCGGCGTTAAGGAAAACCCGCTGCCCTGGTTGCAGGTCCTGTTGTCCGGCGTGGAACATGCCAACTTCTTTGAAGCGCGCGCCACGGAATATTCCAAGGCCGCCACCAAGGGGCAATGGACGGGCGACGAGGGCGTCTGGGGCGCCTTCGATCAGCTGCTGAAAAAGCGCTCCGAAGCCACAAAAAATGGTGTGAATGTCTAAACAGAAGCCTCCGGAAACGGAGGCTTTTTATTTTTGGACACCGGAGATCGTGGATGACGATAAGCGGTCGTCGGATAATCATGGCTGGCTTATGGGTTACTTACCCGTCAGCTCTGGGGTTCGCGCCGCATCCTTATACTCTGGCCGCTAAGGTCTGAGGACTGCCAAAGTTTCACTGCGAAACACCTGGCAGGCCAACGGACCAGAGGCAGGCGAAGCCGGTTTTTTGACGCACCACCGTCCAAGGCTGCGCATGTTTCTGGTCCTTTTCGCATAGTGACATTCCGCCGGTTATTGTGCCGTGGATTTCGCAGAAAATTGCTCAAAGGCAGCCATAGCGTCGGCCGCGTACATAAGCGAAGGTCCGCCACCCAGATAAATAGCCATGCCCAACGCCTCTTCGACCTCCTGTGTTGTGGCGCCAAGCTTCACCAAGGCTTCGGCATGGAAGCCGATGCAGCCGTCGCAACGTGTGCTGACGCCGATAGCGAGCGCGATCAGTTCCTTGGTTTTTTTGGATAAGGCGCCATCTTTCAAGGCGCCTTGGGCCAGCGCTGAGAACCCCTGCATCGCCTCGGGTATGTCCTTGCGAAGGCCTTTCAGATTGGCTGAAATGTCTCGAGTGATTTGGATGTAGTCTTTGGACATGGGTATCCTCACTTGCCGTAAATATTGCAGAGTAGATCTATGACCTGACGCGCGGCATCATCGGCCAGACGGTAATAGATGGTCTGGGCGTCACGGCGGGTGTCGACCAGACCTTCCGCCTTCATTTTTTGAAGATGTTGAGATGCTGCGCCCTGGCTTAAGCCCACGAGCTCTGTCAGTTCGCCTGCGCTCTGTTCACCGCTGCTGAGTTTGCAAAGTATCATCAGGCGCTGTTCACTAGCCATTAGTTTCAGCAAACGGCTGGCCTTTTGAGCGTTTGCCGCCAGCACCATCGGGGAGGTGTCCTGCATCATGATACTTTACCTTTACTGCCTTGGCCGCCACGCATGACGACGTAGATAGCTGGAATAACAAGAACGGTCAAAAGTGTTGACGAGAGAAGGCCGAACAATAAGGATATCGCCAGACCCTGAAAAATCGGGTCCGTCAGAATCACACTTGCGCCGATCATGGCGGCCAGTGCGGTAAGCAGGATG
Organism: Asticcacaulis sp. AC466; assembly: GCF_000495815.1. Taxonomy (GTDB): domain Bacteria; phylum Pseudomonadota; class Alphaproteobacteria; order Caulobacterales; family Caulobacteraceae; genus Asticcacaulis. Next base: position 111,765 of record NZ_AWGE01000006.1, read on the forward strand.
GGTTTGAAGCGTGTCGCTCCTGCGTCAAGCAGGATATCCTGGAGCGGCCGTTTGTTGCCTTCGGCATCATACTTGTCGGCATGACGGATAAAATCGACCAGCAGGATAGAATTTCGGACGATAATGCCGGCAAGCGCGATGAAGCCTATCATCGAGGTGGCGGTAAAAGGTGCCCGGAATAATATATGACCGATTACTATGCCTATCAGTGTCAAAGGCACAGGCGTCAGGATGACCAAGGGCAGCTTGAAACTTTTGAACTGGCCGACGACCAGGACATAGATGCCAAGGAGGGCGACACCGAAAGCGGCGCCCATGTCGCGAAAGGTTACCCAGGTGATCTCCCATTCGCCGTCCCACAGGACGGTGGCCTTGCTTTCGTCGGTCGGTTGCCCATTCAGACGGATAGCCGGTGTTGGCAATTTGCCCCAGTCGGCGCTCTTGATCGCCTTATCTACGGCCAGAAGACCATAGATCGGCGCCTCATACTGACCGGCCATTTCCCCCATGATCATATCGACATCCCGACCGTCACGGCGGAAGATGTGCGTTGATGCGGTTGTCTGGGTGGCCGTCGTGACTTCGCCCAGCGACACGAGGCGGGGGCCAGATACCCCCGTTGAGGTGGCAACCGGCATCGCCTGCAGAGCCTGTCCGAAGGTCCGTTCCGTCTGAGGTATCCGCAGGGCTATTTCCAGGGGGTCGCGGCCGTCGCCACGGTCGGAATAGCCAAGTACCTGACCATTCATCAACGCGTTGACCGACGCATAGACCTGGCCGTCGGAGACGTTCAGCGCCTCGAGTCGCTGACGGTTGGCGACAATTGAGAGCTTGGGCGCCGGTACGCCGTAGCTGTCATCGACGTCAACTATGTAGGGGATCGATTTATAGATCGCCTTCACCTTTTCGGCCACTGTGCGGCGCGTGGCAGCGTCCGGGCCATAAACCTCAGCCAGGAGTGTCGCCATGACCGGCGGCCCCGGTGGAGCTTCGACAACTTTCAGGACGCCATTGGCAGGCAGGGGGATGGCTTTCAGGCGATTGCGCAGGTCGATGGCTATGGCGTGGCTGGCGCGCGAGCGCTTGTCCTTGGGCGCCAGCAGCACATTGAGATCGCCCTGTTCAGGATTGGTGCGAAAATAGTAATGGCGGACCAGACCGTTGAAGTTGAACGGCGTGGCGGTCCCCGCGTAGGCGTCGATGGCTTCGACTTCCTTCATCTGAGTGGTAATCTGGGCGGCTTGATTGAGAATGCGCTGCGTGGCTTCAAGCGATGTCCCCTTCGGCAGGTCGGCAATGACCTGAAGCTCGGACTTGTTGTCAAAGGGCAGGAGTTTCACCGTCACTGTCTTGGTCGCGAACATGGCGCATGACACCAAGGTCGCGACGCCGACACCGGCCAGGAAACGCCCGGCGCTTTTCTTGTCCTTGATGATACTGGCGGCAACCCGGCGATAGATAACGCCAATGACGCCTTCGCGATCATGACTATGTGCACCCTGCTCACCAGTCTTCAATGTCTTGCGGGCAAAGCGAATCATCAGCCACGGCGCCAGAATGACCGCGACGAAGAAAGAGAAGATCATCGCAGCAGAGGCATTGACCGGGATCGGCGCCATGTAAGGCCCCATCAGACCCGACACGAACAGCATGGGGAGCAGGGCGGCAACAACGGTCAAGGTGGCGATGACGGTCGGGTTGCCGACTTCGGCCACAGCGTCCACAGTTGCGGTAAAGTGGTTCCTGCCGTCTTTTGTTCCGACATCGGGCATGCCCCAGTGGCGGGAGATGTTCTCGATCATGACGATGGCGTCGTCCACCAGGATGCCGATAGAAAATATCAGGGCGAAAAGGCTGACGCGGTTGATCGTGTAACCCATCAGGTTTGAGGCGAACATGGTCAGCAGGATAGTCGTCGGTATGACGACCGCCGTAACGCCTGCCTCGCGCCAGCCAATGGCGAAGCCAATCAGGATGACGATGGAGACCGTTGCCAAGCCGAGGTGAAACAACAGTTCGTTGGCCTTTTCGTTGGCGCTCTCTCCGTAATCGCGGGTGACAGATACCTGGACATTGCTGGGAATCAGAGACCCCTTCAGGCTATCGACCCGTTCCAAGACGGCATGGGACAGAACAACAGCGTTAGCGCCCTTGCGCTTGGCGATGGCCAGCGAGACGGCGGGTGTCTGCCGCCAGACACCTTCCTTGATATGGGTGTAGCGGAACACGTGAGACTGCTCCTCGCGCGGCGCCTGAATAACGGTGGCCACGTCACGTACAAGGACATTCTGCCCGGTCACAGACGGTACGGTGATAAGCCCGACATCCGTCGCAGTTTGGATGGTTTGGCCTGCGCCGACGCTGACGGCCTGACCCTGCTGGCGTATCATGCCGCCGGGGAAACGCGTGTTGGCGCCTTTGATGGTGTTGATCAGTGTGTCGAGTGCAACGCCCCGAGCAGCCATGTTCGCGGCATTTGGCTCGATGCGGATTTCTTCGGGCCGGCCGCCAACGATAAAGGTCAGCCCCACATTATCAACCTTGGAAAGCTCGGTCCTGAGCTTGGTCGCCATATTATAAAGGGCCGTATCGTTCAGCGCATCGCCTGAGCCCGGCTTCGGCGACAAGGTGATGATCATGGCGGGCACGTCATTGATGCCGCGTGTCTGGACAAGCGGCGCGGCGATACCCACGGGCAGCCGGTCCATATTGGCACTGAGTTTCTCGTGGATGCGGATGGCCGCATTGTCGGGATCCGTGCCGACCTTGAAGCGAGCCGTCACCAAAACATGGTCATCGTCGATGAAGCTGTAAACGTGATCTACGTCGTTCACACTCTTCACGATGGTTTCAAGTGGCTTGGCGATCAGCTGCTCGGCATCTACCGCTTTCATGCCAGGGGCAGCGACGGAGATGTCGATCATCGGCACGCTGATTTGTGGTTCTTCTTCCCGCGGAATCGATATGACGGCCAAAAGGCCGACGAGAATGGCAACGATGAGAAACAGTGGCGTCAAGGGCGACGTCAATGTCGCCTTGGTCAGGCGACCGGATAAACCGAGGCTTTTGTTTTCGGGGGGAATGTCAGAACGGCTCATTGCGAGGCTCCGTATACCGCAACAGAGTCGCCAGCCGAGAGACCGCCAAGAATTTCGACCTGATCCGGATCGCCCGTTGGCGCCGTCTGCACGGTTGTTTCCAGAATGTTTCCGTTCTTTTGCAGGACCTGTACATAGTCCAGCCCATAGCGGGTCACGACGAAGCGCCGGGGCACGACAATGGCCTTGCGCTGGCCAACACCCACATAGGCGACGACCTTCTGACCTATGACAACGGACCCAAGTCCGTCGGCGGTAACGTCGGCGACCACCTGTCCAGCCGTGACGGACGGATAGATTTCGGTGATGGTGCCGGTCGCCCTGACCCCGTTGGCATCAAGAGACAGGGCTTGGCCGACACTAAGCGCGCTTGCCTGGCCCTCAGGCAGTTCTATCCGAACGACACGGTTTCCGGCAGTGATCGTCGCCACGGACTGGCCGGCCATCACAACCGATCCCACCGGCACAGTCGCATGAATCACACGACCTGACGCAGGAGCGATGATAGCCCCTTGTCTGGCGCCTTCGCCGCTGGCCGAGGCCTGGGCGCGTGCTGCCCGGACATTGGCATCGGCGGCGGCGGCGGCGGCTTTGTCCTGGTCCAACCTGGCCTGGGCATATATGCCCTTGTCGAAAAGGGTTTGGGTGCGGCCAAGCGCCGCACGCGCGAGATTGGCCTGCGCTTCGGCGGCAGCGGCGGCCTGATCATAGGCGCTCGTTTGCAGGTTGAGCCTTTGATCCTGGACAAAGCCGATAACCTGACCTTGTGCGACCATATCGCCTTCGTGGACCTTAAGGGAGGTGAGGATGCCTGAGACGCGGGCCGTGGCTTCGCCCATCTGACGCGTGGTCAGGGTCGCTGCCACCGGCTTCACATCATTTATTGTGCGGGATTCGATCTGAAAAGTTTCCCCCTTGAAGGTGGCGAGCTTAGCAACCTCCTCCTTGTGGCCACAGGCAGAAAGGCCCGCGCTCGACAGGGCGAAGACGAGAACGAGAAGGGAGGCTTTGGACCGTACCATGCGGGTTTCCTGAACGTTTTGACGGTTTCTTGTCGTCTTGATCTATCGGATTGTTGGCAGGCCTTGGGCCTTCCAGGCGCCGATACCGCCTGCAAGGTGATGATCGACCTTCAGGCCGCGCTTGCGGCAGACGCCCACGGCCTTGGCTGATCTGACACCGCCTTGGCACTGCATGACAAGGGTCTTGCCTTCTGAGCCCGGCAGTTTTGCCGTTTCAAGCTTCGATAGAGGCACATTGACCGCACCCTTTATGCGCTCGGCATTGTGTTCTTCCACTTCGCGTACATCGACGAGCACGATCTTGCCTTCGTCGAGGCCGGTCTTCACCTCCGCCGGGGTGAGGTTTTTGACGGTGAACATGCTGAACATGGTGTGGACCTTTCGGGGAGAAAAAGATTATTTGCAAATTCGATAAAGCGAATATAAGGTAACGCAAATACAAGGTCAAGACTCATTCTTCCGACGCTTAAGGGAGGACGGGCATAAACACGGAGGAAGCCTAAATGGCCCAGAACCCTAGTAATAAACTAAAACCCCGTATCGTTGTCCTAGGCGCAGGCCTCGGCGGCACGATCGCTGCTTTCGAGATCAAGGAAGCCGTGGGCGATAAAGCCGAGGTCGTTGTCGTGAATAAGGGCGACATCTATCACTTCGTGCCGTCGAACCCTTGGGTCGCGGTCAGTTGGCGCACGCGCGAGGCCATTGAGGTCAAGCTTACGCCTGTCTTCAATAAGAAAGGCATCGTCTTCCATACGATGGGCGCTAAGACGATTGAGCCGGCTAAGAACCAGCTCATCCTGAACGACAATATGGAATTGGTCTATGATTACCTGGTGATTGCCACCGGCCCAGAGCTCGCCTTCGACGAGATCGAGGGCCTGGGACCGGCTGGCTTCACCTCATCGGTCTGCCACGTCGACCATGCTGTTGCGGCGTCACAGGCCTTCGATGACCTCGCCGCCAATCCACGCCCGGTCGTAATCGGCGCGGTTCAAGGTGCGTCCTGCTTCGGGCCTGCATACGAATTCGCCATGATTGTCGATACCGAACTGCGCAAACGCAAGGTTCGCGACCGCGTACCGATGACATTCGTCACGTCCGAGCCTTATGTCGGACACCTGGGGCTCGACGGGGTAGGGGACACCAAGGGACTGCTCGAATCCGAGATGCGCAACCGACATATCAAATGGATCACCAATGCCAAGGTTTCCAAGGTTGAGGCAGGTAAGATGTTTGTTGAGGAATTGACCGAAGAGGGTGCCCACAAGACGGATCACGAATTGCCTTTCGGTTTCTCCATGATGCTCCCGGCCTTCCGCGGCGTCGAGGCCGTCCAGGGGATACCGGGGCTTACCAATCCGCGCGGCTTTATCCTGATCGACAAGCACCAGCGGAACCCGACTTTCCCGAACATATTTGGTTTAGGTGTCTGCGTGGCGATCCCGCCCATGGGCAAGACGGCTGTGCCCGTTGGCGTGCCCAAGACCGGCTTCATGATTGAATCGATGTGCACGGCGATTGCCCACAACATCAAGGACATCCTGGCTGGTAAGCCGCCTGTTCACGAGGCGACCTGGAACGCGATTTGTCTTGCCGACTTCGGTGATGGCGGCGTCGCCTTCTTTGCCCAGCCGCAAATACCGCCGCGTAACATCAACTGGTCGGCGTCGGGCAAGTGGGTTCACATGGCGAAGGCCGCCTTTGAAAGCTACTTCATCGGCAAGGTCAAGGCCGGCAAGAGCGAGATGTTTTTCGAGAAAATGGCGCTCGATATGATGGGCGCGCACAAGCTGAAAGAGGAGAAATAGCCATGACCGTAGAACGTGCCGTCTTTGCTTTTGCCGGATTTATGGTCCTGCTGAGTGTTGTCCTTACGCACTATGTCAGCCCTTACTTCATCTGGTTGACTGTCTTCGTAGGGGCGAACCTGTTCCAGTTCGCCTTTACGAAATTTTGCCCGGCGGCTCTGATATTCAGGGCTATGGGGCTGAAATATGCCGGACAGAAGTAACGCTTGTGGTCTCAGGCTAAGCGAATGCGTGCGGATTTACGGGTGCCTCCCGGGTTAGTTTCAGCCTCGGATTGGTTGGCGGCAGCGTTTTTATCTTGATGCCGCCGTTTCGCCAGAACACTCTTTCAGTCTGCATATGACGAGACTAGGCCAGACTCCGGTCACTATGTGGTGTCCGGCCTAGCCGGGGCTTCTTCACCTCGTCATGCAACCTTTACCGTGCGAGGAACCTGTCCATTTCGTGATGGAGGCGCTTCGCCTGGGTGGCAAGCTCAGAAGATGAGCTTTGCACCTGAGTTGCGGCTTGTCCTGTCTGCTCGGCGGCATCAGCCACACCCGTAATGTTCGATGTCACTTCGGTTGTGCCAATCGAGGCTTGGTTAACGGCCTGCACGATCTCTTGTATGGCGACCGACTGTTGTTCCACAGCCGAGGCAATGACCGTGGAGGTGCGGTTTATGTTTTGGATGGTGCCTGTGATGCGTTGCATCGCGGCGGCGGCCTTGTCGGTCGCTTCCTGAATCTGGGCGATCTTGGCCGATATTTCGGTCGCGCTTTGGCGGTCTGTCATTGGCCTTTTGAATACGTAATCGGGTTCCAACGGTGCCCCCCGCACGCAATGGCGTGTCGCCTATCGGAAGTGCCTTCTGTGACGTCAGCTGGTCCGAATTGGAAATGCCGGCGAAGCCAGATTGACCGGCAAATACTCTAATCATTGCGGCAAAAAAACAGAGCGGAAAGACGCATCTGAGGAAACGCCCTTCCGCCCTTATCATCGCTGCCATCCGGCGGGAAAGCAGCGACAATTCATAAATTCTCGCAATCAGGCGTCGTGACGCTTGTTCCACTCGTCAACCTGCCGATCCGCTTCATCCTTGGCGATGCCGTAGCGTTCCTGGATCTTTCCAGCCAACAGCTTACGGTCGCCTTCGATGACGTCGAGATCGTCATTGGTGAGTTTTCCCCATGCCTTCTGAACGTGACCCTTAACCTGTTCCCAACTGCCTTGCATACGATCGTTGTTCATAATTATCTCCTGAATTCAATATGTTAATCTGGGAGATATCTTAGCGGCCCGCGGGCTAAGTTTTCGACGCTTGAGCGTCCGGGTTTCATAAGAAAGGCATAAGGCCTTTGCGATCAGAATAGCACACTGGGCAGCTTTTGCGGCACACAGTAGCCTTTTTCTCCGAGATGGCTATCGCCTCCCAGGCGGCTGTTCTCGATATCTTCGGCGTAGAAGGCGCCATTTGAGCGATCAAGCGTGATACGCAGCGCGCTACCCCTGCGAGTGACGCGGTTGACCAGGTAATAGGCCGTGCCGCTAACCGTCGCCGAACAGCCAACATCAAGACATACCGATTGGCGTATCAATGACTGGTGCGCCGGATCAACAAAGAGGAACTTGAAATCGGCATTTTCGTCCGGAAAGACCGGGGACGGAAACAGGTCGATATAGAAGGTGCCCTGGGAAATGAAACGCGATCCACGTGTGACCTGGGTTTCGCACTTCAGGCTGACCTGACCGGTGGAAAAGGCGGGGGGGCGCACGACCTCCGGAGCGGGCATGGCGGCAGGCGGCGCAGTCAAAGGTTGACTTGTTACAGGCTGACTGATCGCAGGCGCGGAGGGAAGGGTGGACGGCAGCGCAGACGTCGCGGGGAACTGTGATTTTTCCGGGGACGAAGGGGTGAGCGCGGCGGCCATCTCCGGGCTGAGGGCAGGTGTCGAACCGGCACCTGTGCTGTAGGCTTTGTAAGGAATGGGTGTCGACGGTGTCACCGGCGCCGCAGCGGGCTTGGCCTTAGGCTTGACCCGCTTCTTGACGGGCTTGCGTACGACATCCTCTTCGAGCGAGCCTTCGGCATGGGCAATCGGAGCCAGAATAAGAGGCCCGGCCAGTAGCGCAACGCATAAAGCGATCAGCGGCTTCATGCGTCTTCGTCAAAACGGTTGGCGACCAATTCGACCAAGGCGTTGACGGCGTCCTCTGCCTGGGCGCCTTCGGCTTCGATACCGATCATCGTACCCTTTCCTGCGCCGAGCATGAGCAGGCCCATGATCGACTGCGCATCGACGCGATTATCGTCTTTGATGACATATATCTGTGCGTCAAATGAAGAGGCCAACTTCACGAACTTGGCCGAGGCCCGCGCATGCAGGCCCTTGTTATTGCAAATCTCGACGTCGGCACGCACGCTTTGTTCAGTCTCGCTCATTCACCGCCTCCCTGCCGGGGCGCGATGAGAATGAAAGCGTTCGCGGTTTTAGTCCAGTATTTAGTTAGCCCTCAAGCAGCGAAGCGGTGGGGCATCACAAAGCCCTCAATCAGCGAAGCGGTAGGGCATATTCAAAGCCCTCAATCAGCGAAGCGGTAGGGCGGGCGCTGCGGGTAAGTGGATCAATTGTCGCCCGACAGGACGTAGGACGCGACCGTGACGTATTTGCGGCCGGCCTCCTGGGCGTGGCAGACGCAGGCGCCGAGGTCCTCGTTCTTGCGCAGGGACGCCAGCTTTATGAGCATGGGCAGGTTCAAACCGGCAATCACTTCTGCTTTGGTTTGCTCCATGACCGAAATGGCCAGATTGGACGGCGTGCCGCCGAACATGTCGGTAAGCAGAATGACGCCATCGCCCGAATCGTTCTTGAAAGTGGCGTCGAGGATATCCTTACGGCGTTGAGCCACGTCATCGTCAGGGCCGATGCAAATAGCGGCGACCTGATTTTGCGGCCCCACCACATGTTCCATCGCGGATACGAACTCGTCAGCCAACTTGCCGTGAGTAACGATGACCAGTCCGATCATATAAGCATAATCCTTGCACCTTTTGTGCTAAACGCGCCGGTTATTCGCCGGAGAGCGAGTAGCCCAGCATCATAATCCCGATTTCATCGCACTGCAAAATGAGATTTACCGCCAACCTGCAAATTTTGCGCCGCCATAGAGGGGGTGTGTCAAATATGACAGGGCCGATACGGCAGGTAATAGATGGCCGCGATGACCTCGAATATGTAAGTCTTTTTAAGGGACTTTCAAGCGCAGCAGGAGTTTATTGAGGCTGGAGGCCTCGCGCGGGTTGAGGCGTATGGTCGGGATATTGTGTCCCAATATGGTAGTGACATCGTGTGCGGGTAAACGCTCAATCGGGTCAGATTGGACCAGGACAGCCAGACCGATGCGTGTTACCGGCCGGGTCCTGGCGGTCATAATGCCCAGCCCGCGCACTTCCATGCGCCCGGCGATGGTTTGAGGCGCCGTCGCATACAATGCGCCACCAGAGGCCCACAGGTAGCTGTAATCGTCGCTGACCAGGGCACAGCCGGCATCTATGGCACGCAATGCCAGGTCGCTTTTCCCGCTGCCGGACGGGCCAAGGATAAGCACACCGCGCCACTCGGACCCGACAAGCAGGCTGACGGTGGTGGCGTGGATGACAAGTTTGCTCATTGCGTCAGTTAATACACCGACGGCAACAGAATGCAAAAGCGCGCCCCAATCACGTTACCTGCCGCATCCTTGCGATTTTCGGCCCATATGCGGCCGCCATGCGCGGCGATGATCTGGCGTGAGATTGACAAGCCCAGGCCGGAATTCCTGCCGAAGCTCGTGCCCTTGGGACGCGAGGTGTAAAAGCGCTGGAAGATGGTTTCCAGATTGTCTTCCGGAATGCCGGGCCCGTCGTCTTCCAGAACGATGCTGAGCGGCAGGGCGGGATCGAGGCCGCTATGTTCCAGCCGCACGCGCACCTCGCCGCCTGGCGGCGAAAAGGAGCGGGCATTGTCGATCAGGTTGCGGAAGACCTGACCAAGCGGCCCTTCGCGCCCGCTGACCTTGGATGCGGCCGGTGTCAGGGTACGCTTGAAATCGACGCTCACCTCGCCGGCGATATGGCTTTGCTGATAGAGCGAGATGACGTCTTCCAGCAGGGCGCCGATCTCGACCGTGCGCGGGGTATCGCGCGACAGTTCGGCATCCAGACGCGAAGCGTTGGAAATGTCCGTAATCAGACGATCTGCGCGGCGGACATCCTGGTTGATGACAGCCAGCAATTTTTCCTTGGCGGCTTCGTTCTTGACCATGGGTAAGGTTTCGAGCGCGGACCGGATTGAGGTTAGGGGATTCTTGATCTCATGCGATACATCCGCCGCAAACCGGTCAATCTCTTCCATGCGCCGCCACAAGGTGTCGGTCATGCTTTCCAGGGACCGCGCCAGGACGCCGATTTCGTCGCGGCGAGCCTCCAGATCGGGCAGGGATATGGCGCGCGTCTGGGCCATGCGGACGCTGTCGGCAGCGGCGCTCAGGCGCTGGATCGGTCGTGACACCAGCCATGTCAGCAACAGAGACGACAACATGGTGACACCGAACGCGATCAGGATGAAGGGCAGCATGGCCAGACGCTGAGCCTGGACGATCTTGTCAACATCGCCGCCTTCTATGGTGAGGACGCCCAGCACTTCCTTGACGCGTTTCAACGGAATAGAAACGGAGACAATCTTGACGCCGCGTTCATTGGCGCGAACCGTGGCCGATTCCGATCCCGAAAGCGCCATCATCACTTCGGTGCGTAGTTGCTGCTCGGCCGCCTGGCGGAGGGCCTCGCGTTTGGACGTCTTATCCTTGGGAGGGGGCTCACCAGGCAGGCGGGCGGGCGCCAGGGCATGAACGTCAATTGTGTCGGAAAGCGGATATGAGTCGAGCAGTTGCTTGCCCTTGTCGTCGAACAGGCGGGCGCGCTGGCCGGCCGGTATAAACCGGCTGAGGACAAAGACGGCGTTTTCCGGTTCAAGGTGCGGCTGGGGCTCGCCTTCGGTCGAGACTTCGGCGATGACCTCGGCCATCAGTTCGGCCTGGGAGGTCAGGGATTTGATCTGGGTGACGATCAAACTGCGGCGCAGGTCGCTGAGGACCAGTGCACCAATGACCAGAATGACCAGCCCAAGCAGGTTCAGCCCGAAAATCAGCCGTCCAAGACGGGATTGACCGAAGGGGAACCGTTTAAACCAGGGTCTGGCCATCAGCCACTTTCCAGAATATCAGGGAAGCCTGAGCTTCCTGGCGAAGGGTCATGCGACGTTCGGACCGGGTTTGCCGCCAAATCGAGACGTCTTGGTCCAAACGTCTCGGCCTAGATTTCCCGGTAGCGGTAACCGACACCGTAGAGGGTTTCGATCGAATCGAAGGTCGGGTCCACCTGGCGGAATTTCTTGCGCATGCGCTTGACGTGGCTGTCGATGGTGCGGTCATCGACATATACCTGGTCATCATAGGCGGCATCCATCAGGTTGTCGCGGCTCTTCACAAAGCCGGGACGCTGGGCGAGGGCATGCAGCAGAAGGAATTCTGTGACGGTCAGGCGAACCGGCTTGCCGTCCCACGTGCATTCGTGGCGGGCGGCGTCCATGACCAGTTTACCGCGCTTGAGAGACTTGGCGTTCAGTGCTTCTGTAACTTCTGGCGCCTCGCCCTGCTCGACAATGCCGGCGCGGCGTAGCACGGCCTTGACGCGTTCCAGCAGCAAGCGTTGCGAGAACGGCTTGTGCATATAGTCGTCGGCGCCGAGGTTGAAACCGAGAACTTCGTCGATTTCGTCGTCCTTGGATGTCAGGATGATGACGGGGAGGTTGGAGGTGGCGCGCAGGCGACGCAACACTTCCATGCCGTCCATGCGGGGCATCTTGACGTCGAGGATGGCGAGATCGGGCGGATCCTTTTCAAGCGCTGCCAGGCCGGCAGCACCGTCGTAATAGGCCTGTATCGTGTGTCCGCCGCTTTCCAGCGCCAAGGAGACGCTGGTGACAATGTTTTCGTCGTCGTCGACCAAGGTAATTCTGGCCATATTTTCTCCAGTCCGCAGGTGAAGCCTGCCTGTTTCACTACCCATGCCAAATCGAATTACAAAAATTCCATTCGGATTTTGGACAGGCGCGTTCGATGCATACAACCTTAGGCGCGTTCTTTTAAAGGCGTCAACGCGGCGAATTCGCGGCCATAAGGATAATTTAATATCATATGTGTAAGATTTTGAAGAATATCAAGCAGGTGACAAACACGCATGAGCCACCATCCGGTGCATTACGAGTTGTTTTCGCGCCGCACCCCGCAGGCCTCGTGGGTGCTCGAAATGGCGTCCGAAACGCGCAACCTGGTTATGGAAGCAGCGGAGGACATGCTGAAAGGCGGCCGTTCGGCGGTTCGCGTCTCCAAGGAGATATACGACCAAGATAGCGGAGAGTTCCGCAGCCTGACCGTCTTTGAAAAGGGCATTACGGCGCCGCCTAAGAAGCTGAAGCTGGCGCCCGACACCGACACAATCTGCACCAGCCCTCAGGATCTTTATACCCCGCTGGCCCGCGAAAAAATCTCGCGGCTGCTGGAAGACTGGCTGAATAAGCAACAGGTAACGCCGTTTGAACTGTTGCATCGCCCGGACCTGGCCGAAAAACTGGAAGCATCTGGCAGCGACCTGCTGCATGTCGTGCAAAAGCTGTCCGTGCCGGAAAGTCATGAAACCGGCCAGGACCTGCACAATCTGATGCGGCGCTGGACAGCTTTGTTCGACAAGGCCTGCACGCGCCTGATTCAGGATGGCCGAAAGAATCTGTTTCCGGCCGCCTCGCCAGAAACGGCCGTGCCCTTGGCGGGCCGGTTACAGGCTCATCCGGAACGCGCCTATGTCTTGGGTGGCGCCATCGCGGCAGCGCTTAAGCCGCATCAGCGTCCCGCCGCGAAGCTTGAATTGCTCTTACGCTTTGCACAAGCCTTCGCCGATGAAGAGACCTGCGGCTGGGCCCTGCTGGTGATCGAAGGCCCGATTGTAGAGATTTTCGCGTCGCGCGCCACTTTGAATGACGTGCTGGGCCAGGAAACGGACCTGGGGGATTCCATGGCCGTCATGACGCGAATGGCGGCGGGCCGCGAAGTTGCCTGCATCGCCGACATCGACCCGCGCGTGGCGCGGCTGATGCCGCCGCTGGACGGTGTGCTGGGCGGCTATCACGATTTGATTCGTGACGGTCATCTGCCCCATTTGGCGACCAACATATCGCGTCGCCTTATGCAGGAACTGAAGGGGCCGCGCCGCCTGAAGCCGGGCAATCCGGATGGCGAGATCGAGACATTGCGTGTCCTGGCCCTGTGCATGACGGCCGCGGGCCGCGACGAAGCCCAGCGCGAAGATATCAAGGACGCATTTGCGGAGCGCTCCAAGAAGCTGGTGTCCGCCGATTTCGTTGACAGCCTGCTGCAAACCGCGACATCGCCTGCGGATGAGGCCGACAAGCTGATCTGGCTATGCGAAAACATGGTCGGCGCTGCTAATAAGCGCCAGGCGGCACGCTGGTTGACCCAGACTGTCGGCGCGGCCAAGTTCGAGCGCTATATGCGTGAAAGCGGCCAGGGCAATACCCGGTCGCCGGCGCAACGCCTGCTGGCTCTGGCTCAGATGCAGGACCGCGTCCGCGCTGCGGCACTTATCGATCAGGACGGTCAGGAGATCAGCCTGAAGCTGGGGCAGATCGGTGATCGGATTGCCGGCGAGATCAAGCTGCTGGCGCATGTGGTGCGGGGCAATGCCTCACCGATGCAGAAATTATCCATGCTGCTCAGTTTCGCGTCAGGCCGGTCGGCGCCATTGGGGCCATTGAGCGACCAGGCGAAGGCCGAAGTGATGCGCATGCTGCGCGACCCGCAAATCCGCTCCGGCCTGTCATCGCAGCCGCAGATACTCGCGACCTTGCGACCGATGATGCAGGCGGCCGGCCTGGCAGCCTAGCGGACGTAACGCCGGATTCGGAACAGGCCGCAGATGTCAGGCCAGGTGCCTGAAATTCAGCTCAAGCAGCACATTGTTGGGATCGACCACGAACAGTTGCGTCAGATTGATTTCCGGTAGTTCTGCGCGTTCGTACCGCAGGCCACGAGCCTCCAGCTTTTGCACCATGTCCTCCAGCCCATCGCATTCGAAGGCGACATGATGGATGGCGCCGGTCGGACCGCCGGGAATGACTTCGCGCGCATAGGTGTTGTCGGTGCCGAACAGGTTGAGGTGAATGACCGCGCGGCTCTCGCTGTCATATAACCATTGTCGTTCTTCTGGCTTGCGACGCGGCGCGGTGCGCGCCTCAAGTCCCAGCAGCTCACCGTAAAAGGCGATGGTCCGCGCCATGTCGCGCGTCTGAATATTGATATGGTTGAGATTCTTTACGATCATATTGTCACCATAAGCAAAAAGCGTGGCGATGTTCAATCGCCGCGCCTTTGCCTATCGTGTTTTGCCCCAGTTGTGGGTAGGGCTATGCCGCCCGCACGTGCGCCAGGAAGCTATTGATCTGGCTGCGCAGGTTTGACGCCTGATGGGCCAGTTCTGCCGATGCGCTGAGGACCTGAGAGGCGCCCGCGCCGGTTTCCTCGGCCATGCGCGCCACCCCGGTGATATTGTAGGTGACTTCCTGCGTGCCAGATGACGCCTGATTGACGGCGTGGACGATTTCACTGGTCGCCGCGCCCTGTTGTTCCACAGCGGCGGCGATGGTGGAAGAGGCGATGTTGATGTCGCGGATCGTGCCGGTAATGTTGCCAATCGCTTCAACCGCACGCTGGGTCGTGGTCTGAATGCTGCCGATATGCTGGCTGATTTCGGCGGTGGCCTTGCTCGTCTGCTGGGCCAATTGCTTAACTTCGGCGGCGACGACCGCGAAGCCCTTGCCGGCCTCTCCCGCGCGCGCCGACTCGATCGTGGCGTTTAGCGCCAGCAGGTTGGTCTGGGCGGCAATGCCGGTGATCATGTCGACAATGCCGGTGATGCGGCCTGCGGCCTGGGACAGTTCGAAGACGATGGCGGCGGTGGCGTCCGCTTCGGTCACGGCAGCGCGGGCCTTAGCCGACGAATGTTCGACCTGGCGACCGATCTCGGACACGGACGCGCCGAGCTCTTCGGCTGAACCGGCGACGGAGGTGACATTGGTGCCGGCCTCTTCGGCGGCGGCGGAGACGGAAATGGCCTGGGCGGCGGATTCCTGGGCAGAAGACGTCAATTGAGATGCCGTGGCTTGCATCTCTGTGGCCGCCGACGATACCATCTCGACGATACCGCCGACGGCATTTTCGAACTGATCGGCCAGTTCATACATGGTGCGTTTGCGCTGAACTTCCGCCTCTTCGCGTGCCTGACGGCTGTCTTCTTCTAGTTGATGCGTGCGGATCAGGTTGTCGCGGAAGATTTCGACGGTCATCGCCATATCGCCGATTTCATTGCGTTCACCGGTATTGGGAATAGCCACCGTCGTATCACCGTCGGCCAGTTTCTGCATAATGCTCGACATGCGCTTGATCGGCGTCGAGATCGTGCGGATCATCACGAAGCCTATGGCACCGCAGATCAGAGCGGTAAACACAAGGGCAAACATAATCAGTGTCACAGCCGATTTGCCGAGCGCCAATCCGGCCTGCGCGGCGTTATGGCCTTCGGTGAGTTGGTAGGCACGGTCGGCGCGGATAGCGGTGCGGGCAAGGTTGGCGCTGTCTTGCATATTGCCGAAATAGAGGTTTACGGCACCGGTCATGTCGCCGGCATTGGCTTTGTCGAGCAATGCGTCGCTAGTGGCGATATAGACGCCGACAGAGGTATTGATCGAGTCGGCTAAGGATTCCTCCTTACCCTTGGTGATCAGCGGCTTATAGGCAGCCAGCGAGTTTGAAACAGCTTTCTCCGAATCCCTGATCATGTCGGCCAGTGCCGGTTTCTTTTCGGCCGGAGCCAGCAAGTACTGGCCTTGGCGCGCGCGAAGCCGTTCGAAGTCCTGGGACAGGTCCCCCAGCACATTGGCGGACGGCAGCCAGTTGGTGCCCACGTCGTTGGCAGCGGCGTTTACGGCGCTGAGGCGCAGGATCGAGAAGATGCCGAGCGCGGCAGTGGCGCACAAGACCACGGCAAATGCCGCAATGACACGTGCACGGATCGTCATGTTTTTCAGCATTTAAGCCGTTCCCAAGGGCCGGACACGGGACAAGTCGCATCCGGCAGCCTGCGCAAACTGCGGTGGATGGGTGGCCCTAATACGCAGCCCGTTTCGACACTTTACGGAAAATGTCGTTTTAGGGTGAATAATGAATTAATTTTTACCAACGCTAGACGTTTTCAGGCGGATTTTGCCTCTGAAATTTCAACGTGTGGCATTAGTGCGCTTCGTCCCAGTTAAGAGCGGCATGAGCTTCAACCACAAGCGGGACGCTCATTTCAAGTGCGGGCAGGGTGGCGTCGGACATAATCCGCTTGATCAGCGGCATGACGGTTTCAACCTCGGCCTCCGGCGCTTCAAAAATCAGTTCGTCGTGGACCTGAAGCAACATGCGGGTGGAGAAGCCTGCGTCGCTAAGCGCCTTGGGCATGCGCATCATGGCACGGCGGATAACGTCCGCGGCCGTGCCCTGGATCGGCGCGTTGATGGCGGCGCGTTCGGCGAAGGCCTTGAGCGCCCCGGCCTTGCCGTTGATTTCGGGGATGTGAATCTTGCGCCCCATCAGGGTGGTGACGAAGCCGTGTTCCCGCACAAACGCCTTGGTGGCGTCCATATAGTCCTTGATGCCGGGAAAGCGTTCGAAATAGGTCTTGATGTAGCGCCCGGCCTCTCCCTGATCGATACCGAGCTGGTTGGCCAGGCCGAAGCCCGAAATGCCGTAGATGATACCGAAATTGATCGCCTTGGCACGGCGGCGGATTTCCGAAGTCATCTCGGCCATCGGCGTATTGAACATTTCCGACGCGGTCATGGCGTGGATATCATCGCCGCGCGCGAAGGCCTGTTTCAATTGCGGAATGTCGCCGATATGGGCCAGGATGCGCAGTTCGATCTGCGAATAGTCGGCGCTGATCAACTTATGTCCTGGTTTGGCGATGAAGGCCTGCCGAATTTTACGCCCCTCCTTGGTGCGGATCGGGATGTTCTGTAAATTCGGTTCGTTGGACGACAGCCGGCCCGTCGGCGTCGCCGCCAGATGGAAACTGGTATGTATGCGCTGGGTCTGTGCGTCGGCGTAGGTCACCAACGCATCGGTATAGGTGCCTTTTAGCTTGGCCATCTGACGGTAATCGAGCAGCAGCCGCGCTAGGGGTTGGCCGGCTTCGGTCCCCCCCTTGCCCTCGGCGATCTCCTCCAAGGTCTTTGCATCCGTCGCCCATTGTCCCGACGCCGTGCGCTTGCCGCCGGGCAGGTTCATCTCATCATAAAAGATGGCGCCCAATTGTTGGGGGCTGTTCATGTTGAACGGTCGGCCGACCAGGTTTTGCGCCTCGGCTTCGATCTCGGCCATACGGGTACCAAAATCGTGCGACAAGGATTGCAAGACCGCCGGATCGATGCGGATTCCGGCCAGTTCCATTTCGGACAGGACGGCGGGCATCTGGCGTTCCAGGGTTTCATAGACCGTAAGCAGGCCTTCGCGTTGCAGGCGCGGCTTGAGTATCTGCCACAGGCGCAAGGTGACATCGGCGTCTTCGGCGGCATATTCGGTGGCGGCCTTGAGCTCGACATATTTGAACGACTTGGCCGTTTTGCCGCTGCCGGCCACCTGCTTGAACGTAATGGGGGTGTGGCCCAGATGCTGTTCGGACAGCTCATCCATGCCGTGGCCGTGCAGACCGCCTTCCAGGACATAGGAGATCAACATGGTATCGTCATACGGCGCGACATCTATGCCGTAGCGGTGCAGGACCGACAGGTCGTATTTGATGTTCTGGCCGACCTTCAGAATCGTCGGATTTTCGAACAAAGGCTTCAACGCGGCGATGGCCTGCCTCAGATCAATCTGTTCCAGCCCGCCACCATCGCCGAAATCGAAGCCTTCGGTCGAGGTGTGGCCGAGCGGAATATAACAGGCCTGGTTCGGTCCGACGGCCAGTGAGATGCCGCACAGGTTGGCATGCGATGCCGACAGGTCGTCGGTTTCCGTGTCGACGGCGATGACCTGGGCGTCGTAGGCGCAAGCGATCCAGCGTTCCAGTTCGCTCAGGGTCTGCACGCAGACATATTTGTCGCGCTCGACCGGCTGAATGGCGGTCTCAGCGGGCCCCTTGACCGGTGCGCCGTAAAGCGGGCGCAGGATCGGTGCGGTCGGCACCTTGTCGAGCGCCGTTGACGAATCGAGATTGGACAGGGTGCCGCCGACCCGTCTTGCCAAAGAGGCAAATTCCATCACGCTCAAAAAGGCCGTCAGGACATCGGGCTCCGGTTGTTTCAAGGCGAATGTGTCGATGTCGACCGGCGTGGGGGAATCGCAGCGCAGTGTCACCAGTTCGCGCGACATCAGGATCTGGTCGCGGAAATCGATCAGGGTCTGGCGGCGTTTCTCCTGCTTGATCTCGGACGCGCGTGCCAGCAGGTTGTCGAGATTGCCGTATTCGAGCAGCAATTGCGCGGCGGTCTTGACCCCGATACCGGGTGCGCCCGGCACATTGTCGGCGGAATCACCGATCAGCGCCTGCGCATCGACGACTAGCTCCGGCGGCACGCCGAATTTCGCAATGACTTCCTCCCGCCCGACCAGCGTGCTCTTGACCGGATCGAGCATCATCACATCGTCGTCGATCAGCTGCATCAGGTCCTTATCCGACGAAATGATCGTGACCTTGAAACCGGCCTTCTTGGCCAGATGCGTATATGTACAGATCAGGTCGTCGGCTTCGAAGCCCAACTGTTCGACGGCGGGCAGGCCGAAGGCGCGGGTGGCGTCGCGGATCAGGGGAAACTGGGGGATCAGGTCTTCCGGGGCCGGGGGGCGGTGCGCCTTATACTGATCGTAAATTTCATTGCGGAAGGTGTGCGAAGACGCGTCAAAAATGACAGCCAGATGCGACGGCGCATCGTCGCCGCGGTTTTCCTTGATCAACTTGTACAGCATGTTGCAGAAACCGGCGACCGCTCCGATGGGCAGGCCGTCCGATTTGCGCGTCAGAGGGGGGAGGCCGTGATAGGCGCGAAAAATATAGCCCGACCCGTCAATCAGGACGAGGCGCTTCTGTTTTTCAGCCGGGGTGGTCGACGTGTCATCCATCTTGGGTCGGGTCTCTTGTCTGCGGTCAGCCTTCATACGGCGATCTGACGATCATGCCAAACAAAAGCGACAGCCATCGTCAGTATCGGTGACGTGGGCACTATGTCGCAGTGTCAGGCGGTTCCGTCTGTGTATAATAACCATGCAAATTTTATGGAAATGGAGTGGCAAATGTCCATGGTCAAAGATGCCGGTCATACGGCGGCGCGCATCAATATCAGCCGGATTCTCGAAATGTTTTTGCGCGGCGACATCACGCCGGGCGATGCCGTGGCCGATCTGAAAAAATTCTGCCATCCGCAACTGAGCAATGACGACGGCGCCGGTCTCGATGCCTATATCGCCAAGACCTTGGCTATGGTTCAGACGCGTGAATTCGACGTGGACAGCGCCTTAAGCCATCTGGTGGAACTGTCTGCCGCGAAGACGCTGGACGTCACGCAGACGCCGGTTTTCAAGGCGGTCTGACTACCAGCTTCCACTATTGGGCATGGACACCCACGGCTCCGCCGGAGGCTTTGGCCGGCCTTTTTGCAGCAGCTCGACCGAAATACCGTCCGGCGAGCGCACAAAGGCCATCGCCCCGTCACGTGGCGGGCGATTTATGACCACGCCCATATCGCTCAGATGCTGGCAAAGCGCGTAGATGTCATCAACCTCATAGGCCAGGTGACCGAAATTACGGCCGCCCTTATAGTCTTCGACCGCACCGGTTTCGTCGGGCCAGTTATAGGTCAGTTCGACATGCGCCTGGCCGCGTAGGGCTTCGGTCGGTGTTGCCATGTCCCGGTCTTCCGGCGCCGCCAGGAACACCAGCGTGAACCGGCCGGCGTCGTTGTCGATACGGCGCTGTTCATAAAGCCCCAGACCGTCGCAGTAGAAGCGCAGGGACGCGTCGATGTCCTTCACGCGGACCATGGTGTGCAGATAACGCATCAGCCTGGAAAGCCTGCGAACATGTTTGACATGCGCCTAGTGCTCGCCTTCGGGGCGCGGCGCCGGATCGTGATAGTCGTGGGCGTGATCCTTGTGCACGAACTTGCGGTCGCAATAGCCGCATTCCGCTGTGCCGTCCTCACCCAGCTCATAATAGGTCAGGGGGTGGCCCAAGGCGCCACCGCCGCCGTTGCAGGCGACTTTGTGCGTGTCGACATAGATGACTTCGGGGGCTGGGAGGGTGTCGCTCATGACGCTGCTGTACCTTAGGGGCAATTGGGGCGGAAACCGCTCCGATCCTTAAATCAAACCGCCTTGTGTCGTCAATTGAAGTGTGAAACCTTCGGTCGATACAACAGGGATGCAAATGAAACAGGGCGGCAAACTCGGTTCTATCCTGGGCGGCTCCATCGGCAATTTGGTCGAATGGTACGATTGGTACGCCTATTCGGCCTTTACCCTCTATTTTTCAAAGGCCTTCTTTCCCAATTCCAGCCCGACGGCCCAATTGCTCAATACGGCGGCCATTTTCGCCGTGGGGTTTTTCATGCGACCGATCGGTGGATGGCTGCTGGGTTGGTATGCCGACCGGTACGGGCGTAAAACCGCGCTGACCGCCTCGATTTTGTTGATGTGCGCAGGCTCCCTGATCATTGCCGTCACCCCGGGCTATGCCGCTATCGGCATTGCCGCACCTGCGCTTCTGTTGTTTGCCCGCCTATTGCAAGGCTTAAGCGTCGGCGGGGAATACGGCGCCAGCGCCACATACCTGTCGGAAATGGCCGGGGCGACCCACCGCGGGTTCTGGTCGAGTTTTCAGTATGTCACCCTGATCATGGGCCAGCTGATCGCGCTCGGTGTGTTGATCGCCTTGCAAAAGTGGCTGCTGACGCCTGAACAGCTCGACGCCTGGGGCTGGCGCATTCCCTTTGTCATCGGGGCTATTCTGGCCGTCACGGCCCTGTTCATCCGCACCCATATCGCCGAAACCCGTTCGTTCGAAGAGGGCCGCGCCTTTGCGCGCAATCGCACCTGGGCGCTTCTGAAAGACCATCCGTGGCAGGCGCTTCAGGTCGTGGGCCTGACGCTTGGCGGAACGGTCGCCTTCTATACCTACACCACCTACATGCAGAAGTTTTTGGTCAACACGACCGGCTGGAGCAAGAACGACGCCACCACCCTGTCGGCCCTGACCCTGTGCCTCTACATGCTGTTGCAGCCGGCGTTCGGCGCATTGTCGGACCGTATCGGCCGCCGTCCTCTGCTGATCGGTTTCGGCATGCTGGGCGTCCTGTTCACCGTGCCGATCATGAGCGCCTTAGCGACGGCGCAGGACTTCTGGACCGCCTTCGGACTGGTCATGGCGGCCCTGGTCATCGTTAGCGGCTATACATCCATTAATGCGGTGGTGAAGGCGGAGTTGTTTCCGTCGCATGTCCGGGCGCTTGGTGTCGCCTTGCCCTATGCCGTGGCGGTGTCGGTGTTTGGCGGATCGGCGGAATATGTCGCCCTTTGGCTGAAAAACGCCGGTCATGAATCGCACTTCTTTTGGTACGTGACCGCCTGTATCGCCGTTTCACTGCTGGTCTATGTCTTCACCGCCGATACCCGGCGGGCATCGGCTTTTGGCTCAGACGAGACGTGACCACGCCCTTTCCACCTGGGAGCGGAAAGGGCGTGGCCAAAAGGCAAGACTTGCGAAGGCATGCCTGGCGGCTATTCGTAGCCGTGCGCCGCCTCATTGATGACCAGTGACGGCATCTTGGAAAAATCCACCGCGACGGGCTGTGTGATTTTCGTCTGGTAGGTCTTGATGACATGCTCCAGGCGGCGGCGCACCTCCAGGGTGGTTTGGGCATTGGGATCGAGCGCCAGCGGCGACAGGCAAAAGTCGATGATGGCATCGGCTCGGTTCAGGGGATCCATTGTCATTACTCCTTATTCGGCGGCGAACTGTGCGGTCTCAGTTGAGGCTTTCATGGCGGTGGTGGAAGACTGGCCATTGGTGATCGTCTCGGCAATCTTGTCGAAATAGCCGGTGCCGACCTCGCGTTGGTGCCGGGTGGCGGTGTAGCCCCGTGCTTCGTTGGCGAACTCCCGCTGCTGAAGCTCGGAATAGGCCGCCATGCCGTGATCGCGGTAGCCGTCGGCCAATTCGAACATCGAATTGTTGAGGGCGTGGAAACCGGCCAAGGTGACGAACTGATACTTGTACCCCATGGCGCCCAATTCGCGCTGGAACTTGGCGATGGTCGCCTTGTCGAGCTTGGCTTCCCAATTGAACGACGGCGAACAGTTATAGGCCAGAAGCTTGCCCGGATACTGCTTGTGGACGGCTTCGGCGAAGCGGCGGGCGTCATCCAGGTCGGGGTGCGAGGTTTCCCACCACAACAGGTCGGCATAGCGCGCATAGGACAGGCCGCGGGCGATGCAGTGATCAAGGCCGGTGCCGGGTTTCAGACGGAAGAAGCCTTCGACGGTGCGGTTGTCGCGTTCGATGAAGGGGTGATCGCGTTCATCGACATCCGACGTGATGAGTTGCGCGGACTCCGCGTCAGTGCGGGCGACCGTAAGGGTCGGCACGCCCATGACATCGGCCGCCAGGCGCGCCGAAATCAGGTTGCGTTCGTGGGCCTGGGTCGGGATCAACACCTTGCCGCCGAGATGCCCGCACTTCTTTTCCGAGGCCAGTTGGTCTTCGAAATGGACGCCGGCGGCGCCCGCCTCAATGAAAGCCTTCATGATCTCGAAGCTGTTGAGCGGGCCGCCGAAACCGGCTTCGGCGTCGGCAACAATGGGGGCGAACCATTCGCGTTTGGCGCCGCCTTCACTGTGCTCGATCTGATCGGCGCGTTGCAGGGTGCGGTTGATGCGGCGGCACAGTTCCGGCGCGGCATTGGCTGGATACAGCGATTGGTCCGGATACATGGACGACGCAGTGTTGGAATCCGCCGCGACCTGCCAGCCGGACAGATAAATCGCCTTAAGCCCGGCGCGCACCATCTGCATGGCCTGGTTGCCGGTCATGGCGCCCAGCGAGTTGATGAATGGCTCGGTGTGCAAAAGGTCCCACAGACGGTTCGCGCCGCGTTCGGCCAGGGTGTGCTGGATAGGAAATGACCCGCGCAGCCTCAAAACGTCGGCCGGGGTGTAAGGGCGCTCGATGCCGTCGAACCGGTCGGGCGCGGCGGTGGGAACAAGGTCTTGAAAGGTTGTCATGTCGGTTATCCTTGAGACGATTGGCGCGAAGGCTGGGGTGGCGGCGGAACGCGGCGGGCGGCCATGAGAAGGCCAGGCGCGAACAGCCCGAAGGAGGCGGCGTAGGCGGTGGCCACGTCCCACGGGGTGGTAAAAGGTGTGGGGTCTGGTCTATTTGTCATAATATGTCTCCTTTCGGACGGTCTTGCCGTCGGTGTGCGTGGAGGCATAAAGCGCTTGTTTTGAAGGAAAATATAGAGCTAGGAGGGCGCAATTGGCGACATTTGGAAAATTGTGACATTGCAAATTTTGTAAATTTGTGACAATATGCCTATCTGTGAGGTGCCATGGCAGACCTGGATCGCAAACTGTTTCTCGGCGGGCGGCTAAAGCGGCTGCGTTATGATCTGTCCTTGACCCAGACCCAGATGGCCGCCGATCTGGGCGTGTCGGCCTCCTATCTCAACCATCTCGAACGCAATCAGCGGCCCGTGACGGCTCAGGTCCTGCTTAAGCTGGCCTCTACCTACGATCTGGACCTGCGCACCTTTACCGACGACAGCGAACCGGCGGGGGAGGCGGACCTGCTCGAGATCTTCGCCGATCCCCTGTTCAAGGACCTTCATTTGCCGCGCCGGGAAATATCCGAACTGGTCGCCGTATCGCCCATGGCGGCCGAAGCGGTGACGCGGCTGTACCGCGCCTATGTCGAACGTCGGAAACGCGACGCCGTGGCCATTGCGCCGGAAGACGCCGATCAGTCGCCCTCCGACTGGGTGCGCGACCAGATTCAGACTCATCACAACTTCTTTCCCGAACTGGACGAACTGGGCGAACGCCTGTTTGCGGTGCTGGGCGGCGATCCGCATGGCTTGGCCGAGGCGGCGCAAAAGCGGTTGGCCGAGGTCTATCGCATCGATATCCGGTTGATGCCGGCCCAGGTGATGATGATGTACCAGCGCCGCTTCGATCCGCACCGTCGCCGCCTGATGATTTCCGAGACGCTTGGCGCCTCATCGCGCCGTTTCGCCATCCTCTATCAATTGGCGCTTAGCGAATATGGCTCTGAAGTCAACGCCTTGGCGGAGAAGGCGCGGGCGCCGGACCTGGCGACACAGCGTCTGTACAAGATCGCCCTACTCAATGCCCTCGCCGCCGCGACCTTGATGCCTTATTCCGCTTTTCTGGAAATGGCCGAGCAAAACGCCTATGATATCGAGTTGTTGCGGGCGCCGTTCGAGGTGTCGTGGGAACAGGCATCTCAACGCCTGACCACCCTGTCACGGCCGGGTGCGCGCGGTGTGCCGTTCTTTCTGATGCGGATCGACAGCGCCGGCAATGTGTCCAAGCGTTTCGCCGCCGGACATTTCCCGTTTTCGAGATATGGTGGCGCCTGCCCGCGCTGGAATATCCATCAGGCCTTTCAAACACCAGGCCGCGTAATCACCCAGGTTATAGAAACGCCGGATGGCCTGCGCTATTTCACTGTATCGCGCACGCTTGATCGCAACCTCAGCCCCTATGCCGATGGGGCCTATTCCCAGGCGGCCATCGGCCTGGGTTGCGAATTGAAATATGCCGACAAGCTGATCTATGCCCGCGGGCTTGACCTGGCTCAGCCCAATGCGGTCCAGACCGGGCCGATGTGCCGTCTGTGCGAGCGGCCGAACTGTCGCGAACGCGCTGCGCCGCCGGCGGTCAAGGCGTTGCAGATCGACGAATGGATCAAGGGCGTGACCGCTTTTCCGTTTTGACCTTAATACGAATAATACCAAGTGCGTGGCCTCTGAGCGATATAAAGTCTGCATTTACACCTGTGCCCGAAGCGCATAGGTTGGCGCTATTCTGGGAGACACTATGTCGGGAGTTACGCTGAAGGACATTGCGCGCGAAGCGAACGTTTCGATCGCTTCGGCCTCCCGCGCCATAAACGGGCTGGACAATGTCACCGACGATGTGAAGGCGCGTGTCCTCGAAGCCGCCAAGCGTCTGCGTTATGTGCCGCACGGTGGCGCCCGTTCCCTGGTCATGTCGCGCACAAATACGGTCGGCGTTCTTCTGCCCGACATCTACGGCGAGTTTTTTGCCGAAATCATGCGCGGCGTCGATGTGGCGGCGCGGGCGCGTGATTTGCATGTGCTGGTGTCGGGCTCGCATGGCAATCCGGACGAAGCGGTGCGCGCGGTGCGGGCCATGGGTGGACGCGTCGATGGGCTGCTGGTCATGTCGCCGTTTGTCGAATCGCACGACTTGGCCGCCATCATCCCGCTCAACCTGCCGCTCGTGACCATTTCCAGCCGGATTGGCAAGGTGGGCCAGGGCTCGATCAGCGTCGATAATTTCGGTGGCGGCGTCACAGCGGCGCTGCACCTACTCGACCAGGGATGTCAGCGGATTGCGCATATTTCCGGGCCGAAGCACAATTTCGAAGCCGAGGAACGCAAGCGTGGCTTCCTTTCGGCGACCGAGGGCCGCACGCCGCAACTGTTCGAAGGCGACTTCACCGAGGCATCGGGCTATCGCGGCGCCAAGGCGTTCCTGGCGTCGGGCAACCGGCCGGACGGCATATTCGTGGCCAATGACATGATGGCGGTGGGGTGTCTTCTGGCCCTGCGCGAAGCCGGGCTGAACGTGCCGGAGGATATAGCCGTCGTCGGCTTCGACGACATTCCCATCGCGCGCTTTACCTCACCGCCCCTGACGACCTTACGAGTCGGCATCTTCGATATCGGACGGCGAGGGCTGGAGCTGCTGGTGGCCGCGCTCGACGAAGGCGAAATGAAGCCGCACGAAGGCCTGATCGTCACGCCCGAACTGGTTATCCGCGACAGCACGCGCCGCAAAATTACCTGAACGCATTTTAGCAGTTGAGTACAACGCCGCTTTCGCTTAGGTAGGCTTCTCAGGCCACAGGCACCCATAGCTCAGCTGGATAGAGCGTTGCCCTCCGAAGGCAAAGGTCAGAGGTTCGAATCCTCTTGGGTGCGCCATAATCCGCCGGTTCCACGCTATTATACGCGATTGCCACCTGTTATGTGTGGGACTGGATATGCAGTGCCAAACTTCCACGCTCCACATTTAAAAACGGCGGCATTCGGCGGAGAAAAGTTCGTATTCTCTGGATGGTAAAGATGGCCGACGAACAGCCAGCACCGGCGGGGAGGCCGATGCTGGCTGTGATCGTCCTTTGATGATCAGGACGCTTTGCGCTTATCGGTGACGGGCCTCATAGAGTGCGACCGCGTCGGCACCGCCCGGAAACTGAAGGCGACCTGTTGTGTCGTGGGCTGCATCCCAAATGGCCGCGGCGACATCCGTTTCCTTTGTTGTCATGGCGGGATGCGCAAACTCCGCGAAGATCGGCCCCGCGAAGCCGGCATAGGCAGGCGGGATCAGGTCTTCGATCCGCACGTCCGTATTCTGCGCAAAGCGCGTCGTCGGGGCATAGCCGGGCTCGACCAGTTTGGCGCGGACATTGAAATAGCCAAGTTCATGGGCGAGCGAGCCTGTGAAGCCCTCGATCGCCTGCTTGCTGGCGGTGTAGGCGGCGGCCAGTGGCATGGCGGTCAGTGTCACGCTTGAGGTCACGTTGACTATCACGCCGGAGCGGCGTTCGCGCATCTGCGGAATGACGGCCTGGCACATGGCCATGACGCCGAACGTGTTGGTGGCGAAGACCTTGCGGACATGCGCCATCGGCGTCGCCTCGAATGCGCCGACAACACCGATGCCGGCATTGTTGACCAGCACATCTATGGGGCCGGCGGCGGCGACGGCGGCGGCGATGCTCTCGTCGCTTGTGACATCAAGCGGCAGAATGCGCAGCCGGGGCGAGGCCGGGAAAAGGCTGGCGTCGGGGCGGCGCATCGTTGCTATGACATTCCACCCCTTGCCGAGGAAGTGGCGCGCCGTCTCCAGGCCGTAGCCAGAGGATGTGCCGGTGATCAGGATCGTTTGCATGGGAACCTCCATTCGTTTCAGATGGTTCCTTGATAGTCCGGATCGACTAGACGATCTATAATTAGAAATCCAATTATATTGCTCAATCGTCCAGATTATAATGAAGCGCCTCCGCGCCTCGATTTCAGGCGTGCCCGGCGCTGCCATTCATCCTGGCGAACTGCCCCGGCGGACATCCAAGCCGCTTGCGGAACGCCGTGCTGAAGGCGCTGGCCGAGTCGTAGCCGATGTCGTCGGCAATCCGGTCGAGCGTCTTTGCCCCGCGCAGCAAGGCATCTTTGGCCAGCGCCATCCGCCAGCGGACGAGATATTCGATCGGACCGCAGCCGAGCACCGCGCCAAATCGCGCAGCAAAGGCGGAACGCGATTGGCCGGCGATTCGGGCAAGGCCTGCGACTGTCCAGTCTGCGCGCACATCGGCATGCATCGCCGCAAGCACCCGTGCAAGCGCCGGATCGCGCATACCATGCAGCAGACCAGCGCGGTCTTCGCCCATGGTAGTTCCCTGCGAGCGAAGCGCTTCGATGAGAAGAACTTCGAGCATGCGCTGAAGGATCATATCCTTGCCCGGCTCGTCGCCACGGCACTCATCTGCAATGAGGTCGATCAGCCGGCCGAGCCGCGCCGATCGCCCTTCGGACGGCGGAACATGGATCATGCGCGGCAATAGGGCGAGCAGCAGCGGCGCATTCGCCGCCTCGATACGAAACGTGCCGCCAAGTGCCATGAAGTCCGCTTCATCCTCCTGCTCGCCATGGCGCACGGGCACATTCATCGGGTCTGTCGGCCTCCCGACCAGGCCGGGATGGCTGCTCAAGGTAAAGGCGGGGGTCGAGGGCAGCAGAAGAAATGCTCCCGTTTCCAGCTTCAAGAGCGCCTCGCCTTCAAATGCAATCCAGCATTCGCCCTTAAGAATGATCGTAAAGCCGGGGGCTTCATTCGCGGCATAGTGTACGGCCCAGGTGCCCCGGCCAGAAATGGGCTTCGAGATGGCCGTGTTCGGCCGAAGCAGGGCGATCACATCGCTGAGCGGGTCCACGTGGATGATCCATATAATATCGAGACAATTAATTATAGATCGTCCGAAAGGGCAAGTCCAGTGCCCGACGGCGGACCTGGCTACAGCTTGCGATAGGCAAACATGCTCGTCTCATAAGGGAAGGAAATGTCACCGCCCTTGGAGAGTTCAGGGGTGTGCGCGATCAGCGCCCTTACCTGCTTTTCGACTTCCGCCTGTTTCTGCTGAGGCAAGGCCGCGATGAAGCTGACGGATAATGTCCGTTTGACAATGACCTGGTCTGCCGTACCAACATGTGCGTTGCGGGCATGGCGCTCATCGATGAACTCAAATCCAGGTGCGGGAAAGACACGGCGCCATTCTCCCGTCACATAGCGGGGCGTATTTCCCTCCCACTCGTCCGTGATGGCGGACAGTTCAGCGACCCATGGCACGGTCTCGTCCCGCCCATTCCAAATGAGCCCCAGCACGCCGCCCGGCACGAGAACCCGCCTGATCTCCCGCAGGGCGGCGACGTTTGCGAACCAGTGAAAGGCCTGCGCGCAGACGACGGCATCAACGGATGCGTCTGGCAAGGGGATAGCTTCCGCCGATCCGGCCAGCGCCTCGACCTCCGGAAAGTCGGCCGTCAGTTGCGCGCGCATGGCATCGATAGGCTCAACGGCCATGAGCGTTGCCCCGCATTGCCTGAGCAAGGGCATGAACTTTCCGGTACCGGCACCCAGTTCCAGGACTTTTCGGCCGGGCCCGACACCCACGATGTCGCGCAACCAGTCCAGTGCCTCGGGCGGATAGCCAGGCCGCCCGCCGACATAGGCCGCAGCACCGGTCTTGTAGCCTTCAGATGATGTATGCATTGCAATGGACCTTGCTTGATGGAATTTTGCCTGATCGTCGAGGTGGGCGCATTTAGGCGGGCTTAGAGGGCTATGACGTAGACATAATTGTTATCATCACCGGGCGTGGTGCGCCAAATTTCTCAAATTCCCCTTTGGCGAACTTGTTATCGCCGATAGCTCGATATTCCAACCTGCGATTTGAACTGGGATAATTTTCGTGCTGAAAATTCTGGTGGCCGCCTTCCCACGCGCCGAGAAGCCAAGACGCGGAGGTGAGGCGGCTGACCCACTTTCATTTTTCGTAAGAGACTGCATAGGTCCTGTTTGCTGTTCGCTCGATCCGCGCGAATCCGGGTTCGCCGAGGTGCATGCCCGCGATTAGCAGTTGCTCGGCGGCCACGCAGTCGAGAAGCCTCGATCGTGTCGCGGCGGAGAGCGATGCATCTTGATCGAACGCAATCGACACCTCCGGGCGCGGAACCTGAATATGCGGGAAATGAACGATGTCGCCCCAGACCAGCAGGCTCTTGTTACCCGAATCGAGCCGATAGCCGGTGTGTCCAGCTGTATGTCCCGGCAGCGGCATCGCCGTGACGCCGGGCAGCACCTCGCCACCCTCAAAAGTGCGCAGTCTATCGCGATAGCCATCGAACGCCTGACGCGCCACGAGGAAGTTGCCACGGGCGCGCTCGGGTGCGCGGTTCAGATTGCCGTCATCTCGCCAAAACGCGACTTCCCGATGGTGGGCAATCAGTTCGGCGTTCGGGAAGACTGCTTCTCCCGAGGCGTCCATTAGCCCTCCGACATGATCGGGATGGGCGTGCGTCAACAGAATCGTATCGATTTCGGATGGCTGGATGCCCGCGAGCAGCAGATTGGCTTTTAATTGACCGCCCCATTGCTTGAAACCGCCTGCTCCTGCATCGATCAAGACGATGCGACCGCCCGCACGGACAAGGTAGCAGTTGATATGGATCGAGGTAGGGTCCGTTATCCCCGCATTTTCCTGCATACGGGAGGCATTGGCCGGGTCGATATTCGCCAGAAAATCGAAACTGGCGTTGAGATAGCCATCGCTGACGGCGGTGATGGTTAAATCACCGATCTGTTGGTTGGGTAATGCGAAACTAGACATTGGTTTTCTCCTGGCGTCCCCTCAATTTCGCGCATGAACGCTTGACGCCTCATAGCCAAAGCAACGAATGCGCACGGTGAGACCGGTATTGCGCCTTATGGCGTCGTCCAGTTCCTTCATGAACTGCGCCATGACTGGCGGTGTCCGAAATGGTTCAAGGCGATATTGAATTTCTGCAAAAGCGGGGTGGCCCCGGCCATGCCGGACAGCGACATAGACAATATGCACATTCGCCAATGCGGCCCGGAGTATGCCGGTGCAAACGTCTGTGCATTGCTCCGTGAGGTCTGTGAGTGCTTCGTCCGGCGGCATTCTGTCTGCGGGAATATAGATCGTGACATTCGGCATGGGTGTTACCGCGCCTTCCTGACAGCGGCGTTACCATCATTCGTCAACTGCGCCGTCATCGGTGCATAGATATGGATGCCTTCCGGTAGATGCTCGATGTCAGGCAGATTGCCGCGCTCCACCTTGGCAAGCCAGCGATGTTCCGGGAACGTCTCCATAGCGACCGCCTGCATCGCATATGGGGTGAGGCCCAGCCGGATCAGAAATTCGGGGCCTGTGACGCTCGACGCTAGATATTCGCCCTCACCAATGGCCTGCGCTCGCTCAATGCCGCCATAGAGGTTCCGGTGCCAGTCGGTGATGTGCTGTTGCCAGCGTGCAAAATTGCCGCCGCCCTTTTGACTATATTCCTCACCTGTAAGGATATTGAGGCCATCAATCGAATGGAGAGCAAGATAAACGGGGCAACCGCGGCTCAAAGCCTTGAAACGCTGCGAAGTGTGAAAGCCGCTCACCGAAATCAGGGCTGGCAGTTTGTCCAAACTGTAAAAGTCGTTCCATTCCGCTTCACTGGCCGGATCGGCAAAGCTGCATTCTACTGTATAGATCATCGCACCACCTTCGACCGAAAGAGTGGATCTTCCGGCCTTGTCTATCGTTGATATTTTCTCATGATAGACTGGCGACCACCGTCCATATATGGACAATGGATCATGCTTCAGTGAGCTAATATCAAGGTAGAGGCGAATGCGATGCCGAGCTACCTGTCAGGAACCGCTATGCGCCGCAAGATTCCCAGTAATTCCGCACTCATGGCGTTCGAGGCGGCCGCTCGTCATTGCAGCTTCGCGCGCGCGGCCGACGAACTTGCTCTGACCGAAGGGGCGATCAGCCGCCAGATTGGCCGCCTTGAAACGTTTCTCGGCGTCACGCTGTTTCTGCGGGTCGGCAATCGTGTTCGGCTTTTGCCGAATGGCGAACGTTATGCGCTTCAGGTTCGCGAAACACTGGACCGGCTGGAACGAGACAGCCAATATCTGATGGGGCAGCCCAGCGGAGGCGCGAGCCTCGACATCGCCACCATCCCGACCTTTGCCACGCGCTGGCTTATTCCCCGGCTGGCGCGGTTTCGTGAAATGCACCCTAACATCACCGTGCACCTTGCCGAACGTATGGAGCCTTTTGTGCTTGCCGGAAGCGGTTTCGATGCTGCGATCCATTTCGATCATCCCGCTTGGACGGGAATGAGAACCCACCGCCTATTGCGTGAGAAGTTGGTACCTGTTTGCCATCCGGCGCTTCTTTATGGAGGTGAAGGAGCCGTTTCCCTGGATGAACTGCCGCGCCTTCATCGACGTCAGAACCCGGACGCCTGGCAACGCTATGCACAGGAAACCGGGATCGCGCTCACGAATCCCGCAGTTGGCGCCCGTTATGATCTTCACTCCATGCAAATCGAAGCCGCGCTGGCCGGTCTCGGCGCCGCGCTCGTGCCGCGCCTCTATATAGAGACCGAATTGGCAGAAGGCCGCCTGGTTGCTCCTTGGCCTGACAGTGAGTCGATCTCCAAGACCTTCTGCCTCGTCCTTCCGGAGCCTATCCGATTGAGCGAAGGGCCTATCCAGATGTTCGCGAACTGGCTGATCGAGGAAGCGCGCCGTCATAGTCCAAGCCTCGATTGACACGGGGCAGCCGAATACTCCTGAGATTCGAACCGTCTTAATGGAGGGCCATAGCGTAGACGTAGTTCTCATCTTCGCTCGGTGCCGCGCGCCATATTTCCTAGAAATGACATTTTCAGCGAACTGATTTCCGCCGATTGCTCTACACTGACGCATTAGGGGAACGCGAGCGTCCGACTCATAAAATCCTTCCGCGTTCGGCTAGGTAATCGAGCAGCACCCGGACGCGCGACGGGAGCGGTCCGCCTTGTCCTATATGGATTGCGTGGAAGGCTTCGCGATCACCGGGGTTCAGATGTTCCAGCACCGGCACCAAACGCCCCATTTCGATATCCTCGCGCACCGTAAATGCCGCGAGACGTGCCAGCCCCGCGCCGTTTAGCGCCAATCGGCGTAGCCCCTCACCGTCACTTGCCTGAACCCTCCCCACAGCGGGGACGGTGACGGTCTCGGTTCCCTTCTTCATCAACCAACCATCTACGGTTCGGGCATAGCCGAAGCTGATACGGTTGTGCCGTTCCAGGTCTTCAAGCGTCTTAGGCTCGCCGAATCGGGCAAGGTATGACGGAGCAGCGGCGACGATCATCGGCGTGTCGCCCAGCTTACGAGCGACGAGACTGGAACTCTTGAGCGGACCGGCGCGTACCGCCACGTCGGTCCTTTCCGCCACCAGATCTACCACCATATCGGTTTGCACGAGATCGAGCGTGACGCCCGGAT
Source organism: Asticcacaulis sp. AC466 (assembly GCF_000495815.1). Lineage (GTDB taxonomy): Bacteria > Pseudomonadota > Alphaproteobacteria > Caulobacterales > Caulobacteraceae > Asticcacaulis. The sequence continues at coordinate 144,723 of NZ_AWGE01000006.1, forward strand.
AGCGGTCCAGAAACTCCGGCAAGATCGGCGCCAGGATGTGAGTGGCGTATGACGCACTGGTGTTTAGGCGGATGCGTCCCACGGGCTGTTCTCCAGCGCCCGCGCCGCGTTCTGCATCCGTAATATCCGCCAGAATGCGCGTCGCGCGTTCGTAGAACGCGCATCCTTCTGGCGTGAGCTGGAATGCGCGTGTCGAGCGATTGATGAGCCGAGCGCCAAGGCGCGCTTCGAGCCGGATAGCGAGCTTGCTGACGGCGGAAGGCGTCATGCGGCAAGCGCGCGCGGCCGCCGAGAACCCTCCGCGTTCCACGACACAGACGAACACTTCCATTTCGCGGGTCCGGTTTATCTCGGAGCGTGCCATCGGTCTTTCAATTCATAAATGATGTTCTATTACGCCTACTATATCATCTTATGATGGAGATCTATGTGTCGTATCGAACTTGAAACTTGCGAGACAGATCATGCCCTTGGCTCTCTACGCCCTGACGGCCGATGCCTCATCCACCATAGAAAGGATCTTATCATGGAATATCGTTTTCTCGGCCGGTCGGGCCTCAAGGTTCCAGTGCTGAGTTTCGGCGCGGGCACATTCGGCGGAATGGGGCCACTGTTCGGAGCTTGGGGCACTACAGATGTTGAGGAGGCGCGGCGCCTGATCGACATTTGCCTCGACACCGGCGTCAACCTGTTCGACACCGCAGATGTTTATTCCAATGGAGCCTCTGAAGAGGTGCTCGGGACGGCCCTCAAGGGGCGGCGCGACAGCGTGCTAATTTCGACCAAGACTAGCCTGCCGATGGGAGATGGTCCCAATGACGCCGGTTCGTCGCGGTTCCGCCTCATCCGCGCCGTCGAGGATGCGCTGAAGCGCCTTCGCACCGACTATATCGATCTCCTGCAATTGCACGCCTTCGACGTGAACACGCCGATGGAAGAGGTTCTGTCCACGCTCGATACACTCGTGCGAGCCGGGAAGGTTCGCTATGTTGGCGTGTCCAACTTTTCCGGTTGGCAGATCATGAAGGCCTTGGCAGTCGCCGACCGCTATGGCTGGCCGCGTTACGTCGCCAACCAGACCTATTACTCTCTGATTGGCCGCGACTATGAATGGGATCTGATGCCGCTGGGGGCCGATCAGGGCCTGGGCGCGCTGGTCTGGTCGCCGCTCGGCTGGGGCCGCCTGACGGGAAAGATCAAGCGCGGTGCGCCGTTGCCCGAAGGCAGTCGCCTGCACGAAACCGCGAGCTATGGCCCTCCCGTCGACGACGAACACCTGTTCCGGGTTGTCGATGCGCTGGACGCCGTGGCGGAGGACACCGGGAAGACTGTGCCGCAAGTGGCGCTCAACTGGCTGACGACGCGGCCCACCGTCTCCTCCGTCATCATTGGCGCGCGTAACGAAGACCAGCTTCGCCAGAACCTCGGCGCGGTCGGTTGGACGCTTGCACCCGAGCAAATCGCAAAGCTGGACGAAGCCAGCGCCGTCTCCGCACCTTACCCCCATTTTCCCTATCGTCGCCAGGAGGGGTTCTCGCGCCTCAATCCTCCGATTGCTGGTTAGCAATTCGGAGGGTGAACACTAGGCATCTCCGGCGAAACCTTCCTCGTCCATACGCTGCTGTCGAGCTGCGGACGGCACCGACGACAATCCATTGCCTCGCTCACATGATCGCGCACATAGCGCAATCACATTCCATGCAAAAGCGGATGGGTTATGTTCAGAATTAGTCAAACTCAATTCATCGTCAAATGGGTTAGCGTCGTGGCCTATCAAGGAGATTGCGATGTCAGGGTCTGTAACAGGAATGCCCAAACTCATCCTTCGGACAGAAGGCCTGGTCATATTTGCGGCCGCATGTCTGACCTATTCAAAATTCGGTGCGGGCTGGATGTGGTTTGCCATATTTTTCCTTGTGCCGGACCTCAGCATGTTTGGCTATCTGCTGGGCAAAAAGACGGGTGCTGCGATCTACAATGCCGGGCACAGTTTGATGGGGCCGATTGGGTGTCTCGTGGTTGGGCAATATATCGGACATGCTGAGGTGCTGAGCGCAGGCCTGATCTGGATTGCTCATGTCGGCTTCGACCGCTTTGCAGGCTATGGCCTGAAATACGCCGCGGGATTTGGTTTCACGCATCTGGGGCTGAAAGGCCGCGACAAAAAACGGAACGAGGTTGCGGTGTGAAGAGATTGGTATATCCGTCCTGCGACTTTAACATGTAATCACGTTCTGTCATCGGTGATGTAACATAGTTAATTTTTTAAACAAAACGAAAGCAATTCTATTGTATAGAGATCATATCGGCAGATATGCTCATAAATTATGATTTACGAATTGTAACATTGGTGTAAGAATTTATTTTATCAGCATTAAGATCGCAGGCCTTATACTGCTTATATAAGTATGTATAATGTGTTGGAGAATCTATGCTTTTCGGATCTGGTAAGAATGATGACAAGGCGGTTATCGCTAGTCTCAACGCGTCCCAAGCGCTCATCGAATTTTCGCCTGATGGCAGCATTCTGTCGGCGAATGCGAATTTCCTGGAGGCGGTGGGCTACACCCTGTCAGAGATCAAAGGGCGCCACCACAGCCTGTTTTGCGATCCGGCCTATGTGGCATCGGATGACTACAAGACATTTTGGGCCGGCCTGCGCGCCGGCCAGTTTCGCGCCGGAGAATTCAAGCGCTTCGGTGCTGGCGGACGGGTCGTTTGGCTCCAGGCGTCCTATAATCCGGTCGTAGATAACGCCGGCAAGGTTATAAAGGTGATAAAAATCGCCGCAGATATTACCGCCGCCAAACTGGTTGCGATCGATTACGCCGGCAAGATTACCGCGATCGATCGTGCTCAGGCCGTGATTGAGTTTACGCCGTCGGGCGATATTATCCAGGCCAACAAGAATTTTCTGGATACAATGGGCTATGTTGCCGACGAGATTGTCGGCAAGCATCACCGAATATTCTGCGAACAGAGTTATGCCAACTCGTCCGATTACAAGGTATTTTGGGACCGACTGGGCCGGGGCGAAGTTCAGGCCGCCGAATATAAACGTATCGGCAAGGCGGGGCGCGAGGTCTATATCCAGGCGACCTACAATCCGATTTTTGACGATACCGGCGCTGTGGTCAAGGTCGTGAAGTTTGCAACTGATATTACCGCTTCCGTCGTGCGACGCCTGCGCAATGACGCGCTCGGCCAGGAGATCAACGCCGAACTTGGCAGTGTTATCCATCAGATGGTCGACGCGACCCAAATGACGTCTGGCGCAGCTCAGGCTTCGAGCGACACCACGTCGATTATTCATTCTGTCGCTGCGGCATCGGAAGAGTTGAGTCTTAGCGTCCGCGAGATTGGCGAGAGCATGACCAATGCTCAGGCCGGTGTCGAGAGTGTATTCAACAGTGCCCAGAAGGCGAATGATTCCGTAGCGACATTGGATGTGTCTGCAACAGCCATGAACGATATCGTTGCCCTCATTCAAAATATTGCGTCACAAATCAATCTTCTCGCGTTGAATGCCACAATCGAGTCTGCGAGAGCGGGGGAGGCGGGTAAGGGTTTCGCCGTCGTCGCCTCGGAGGTCAAATCGCTTGCCAATCAGGCGGCGGCATCTACCAAAACTATCGGTACGGAAATCGCCAAGATGCAGTCCGTAACGACTGAGGTTGTGGGCGCGATGGGGTTGATCTCGTCTTCGCTCAATTCCGTGTTGGAAAATGTCGCGAGTGTGGCGAGCGCCATCGAAGAACAACACGCGGTTACCGGCGAAATCTCCAATAATATGCAGATGGCCGTGTCTTCGGTGCAAAAGATTGAAGATAGTCTTGGGCAGATAAATTCAACCTTCTCCAGCGTCGCCAATGCCTCCGAACAGGTCAAGCAGAGCGTCGAGCAACTGGTTGCCTGATGTTTCATGGTTTGGGAAAGCGTGAGCTTGTTTGCCTGCGAGGCTCAGCAGGCGACCGTAAGCGTCCAGCAGAATAGTCGAGAGAAATAATGCCAAGGCTGCGAAACCTCAAAAGTGAAGCCCAAAGGCTTAACGCCTTGGCAGCGCTGGACATTCTCGACACGCCGCCAGAACCCGCCTTCGATCAACTGACAGAACTCGCGAAGCTGATCTTCGGCGTGCCTATCGTACTCATCTCGCTCGTCGATGAAGAGAGGCAGTGGTTCAAATCCCACATCGGCCTGGATGTGGATCATACGGCGCGCGAAGTCTCCTTTTGCGATCATGTCATTCGTGAAGATAAGGTCATGATCGTAACCGATGCGTTAGACGATCCACGCTTTTCGACCAATGCGCTGGTTGTCGGTGCGCCTCATATTCGGTTTTATGCCGGCGCGCCGGTGCGTTACGATAAGGTGCTGATCGGAACCCTTTGCGTGATCGATCGCATACCGAGGCCAGATTTCGGCCCCGTCGAAGCGAGTAAACTCGAACAGATGGCCGCCGCCGTTTCCTCAGTCCTGGCGATGCGCAAGGCGGCGTTGATCAACAGCGCTATAATAAAGGCGAAGGAAGAGGGGCAGAGAACGCTCGAACTGGTCGAAGATATAGCCGGCATAGGTCAATGGTCGTTCAATGCAAAAACAGGCCGTATAACTTGGTCGGATCAGGTCTTCCGCATTCACGGCCTTACGATTGCCGACGAACCGCCTGATTACGCGCAGGTGCTGGCGCTCTACGAACCAGAAGACGCATCAAAGCTCGCCATGATGGTTAAGCGCGCCTTAGATACGGGCCAGGGCTATACCCTAGAGGCGCGTATACGTCGCGCCGACGGTTCACTGCGCAATGTGGTGGCGAAGGCCGTGGTGCTGCGTGGTGACGACGGCGAAGTGGAAACGCTCAACGGCGTCTTCCAGGATACGACCGATTATCGCAAGGCCATCGAACAATCGCGCCAAGGCGAGGCTCGTCATCGGCTTCTGGCGGAAAACATGCCCGGCATGTTGGGATACTGGGATGTGGACCTCAAATGCCGCTTTGCCAACAATGCCTATTTTGAATGGTTCAACAAAAGGCCGGATGAACTCATGGGCATTCATCTGAAAACCTTGCTTGGCACAGAAATTTTCGCTTTGAACCAGCCCTATATTCGCGGCGCGCTGAGCGGTAAAAAGCAAACCTTCGAGCGGGCGATTACAAAGCCCGATGGCGCCGTAGGCTACATGCTGGCGCAATACCTGCCTGACTTCGAAGAGAGCGGTCGCGTCTGCGGCTTCTACGTGATGGTTACAGATATCACCAATATGAAGCTCAAGGAACTGGCGCTGGCCGATAGTAATGCCCAACTGATTGCCGCGCGCAGGCAAGCTGAGGCGGCACTTGAAATCAAGGCGCAGTTCCTGGCGACGATGAGTCATGAAATACGAACGCCGATAACGACCATATTGGGATATTCCAATCTTTTGAGTGATCAGGACGGCTTGTCGACGGAAACCCAGTCGTTTGTAAAGCGTATTGAAAGGGCAGGGCAGACGCTTCTCGGAATCGTCAACGACATCCTCGACGTCTCGCGTCTGGAAGCTGGCCAGCTGACGCTGAGCCCCAAGGCTGTCAATGTGAGAGAGCTGGCCCATGACACGGTTGATCAGTTTCAGCGGCAAGCCCAGGTGCACAATCTTAGCCTGACTGTGGCCTATGACGAAGCGCTGCCGGAATGGCAGGTAATCGACGATACGCGCCTGGGTCAGATACTGAGCAACCTGATTAGCAACGCCTGTAAGTTCACTTCGGGTGGCGATATCTGCGTCTCTATGCGCGCGGTTTCAGGACAAAATGGGGGGCGCATGCGGGTTGAGGTTTCCGATCCGGGGCCCGGACTCAACACCGAACAGACCGGAAAGTTGTTCCAGCGTTTTCAGCAATTGGATGCCGGCATAAATCGTAAGCATGGCGGGAGCGGCTTAGGCCTCGCCATCTGCGCGGAGCTGGTCAAGCTGATGCAAGGTCAGATAGGGGTGGTGTCAGATGTCACTTCGGGCAGTACGTTCTGGTTTGAAGTTCCTTTGGAACACGCGACGCCGGCCAGCGAAGACGCGTCGCCGTCGGGCCAGATGGCCTCACCTTATGCCGTCGGGGCAAAAAAATAGTCGCACAAATCCCGTTGAGCTCTATTCCGTGAGGTCTATCTCCATAAAATCCGCCACGTCTACGAGCCAGCGCGTTTGCACGAAATCGACGTGGGCCGGATGGGTGTTATAGGCCTCGTAAGCGGCCTGATCCGCAAAGGCCATGGAGACGCAGAAGTCGAAGTTCGACTTCGGGCTGACCTGACGTAGCAGTTCAAAATTTTCGACACCCGGAATGTCCGCCAGGCGACGATTGGCGACGAGGAAGTCGGCCTCTGCGGCCGAGCCATGGGCATGTGTCAGGCGGAACGGAACGATATGGCGGATCATGCGGGGCTCCAAAACATAAAAAGCAGAGTGGGCTGCATACCTGACCGGGTTCAATCAGTTGTGACCTGGAGCATAGGGGAAGTTGAGGCCCTTATAATAGTCCAAATCGTGCGCTGGCGCGGCAATGCCGGCGGGCAGGGGCAGGCCGGACTTCGACTGGAAATAGGCAATGGAGGCGTCACGCCACCATTTTGCTTCGCGTTCCTGAATGGTCAGATTGGCCGATATGGCGGCGAAGCGTTGCGGATCGACATAGGCGCTCAAGGCCGACCAGGTCCGGCGCATATCGGTGGCAGACCGCGCGCCGGCGTCATAGTCGATAACCAGTTCGTCCCACAGGCTGCGGCCCGACTGGACCCTATACGTCCAGGGCAGATGGTGGAACCACAGCAGGTAACGTTCGTCCATGGTCTTCGGGTCAGCCCACAGCCTGGCCGCCTTGGGCGTATATTGCGCAAGCGCGTTGGAGCCAGTGGCCGTACGGTCGAAACCGATGCCCTGAGCGTCCGCTTTGGCGTAGTAGCATGGGTTCCATTCCGGCCGCGCCAGATCGCAGACCCACGGTCCGGGTCCATAGTGATGCCCTGTCGCCATCTGATGCGCCAGCCCGAGCGGCGTCATGTAGTTCGCCGCCGTTTCGCGCGAGTTCATCATCATCTCGACAACGGGCTTCACGAAGGCCGGATCGGCGGAGAAGGTCATTTTTACCCAATCGTCGGCAATGTCGCGGCTTGAGGCCTCCGGGTCCCAGGCCAGCCGTCCGAAGGCGTACCAGTCGGCCTGGCTGAAATCGTGCGCCGTCCAGTTGCGGTCGTCGCCGACATTAGACACGCCCGCAATGCCGGTCAGGGCGTGGCCATCGAGCGAACCGTCGATAATTCTGGCGACGGTTGAGCCCTTGCCCTTGGCGAAGGTGTCGGCCTTCAGCGTCTCTTCATAGAGCGGCCCCTGATAGACCAGGTGCGTGCCCTGGCCGAGATATTCCTTGGTGATCTGCACTTCCAGCATCTCGTTGGTTTTGGGCATGGCGCCGAACAAGGGGTGGAAAGGCTCGCGCGGCTGAAAGTCGATGGGCCCGTTCTTGATTTGCAGCAGGACATTGTCGGCGAACTGGCCTTCGACCGGGGCAAATTCGTTATAGGCCTGTTTGGCGCGGTCATCGGCATCATGCTCGGAATAGACAAAGGCGCGCCACATAACGATGCCGCCGTGCGGTTTGAGCGCCGCCGCCAGCATGTTGGCGCCCTGGGCATGGTTGCGGCCGTAATCGCCAGGGCCGGGCTGGCCTTCGGAGTTGGCCTTTACGAGGAAACCGCCGAAATCGGGGATAATCCTGTAGATCTCATCTGCCTTGGCGGCCCACCAGGCCTGAACGGCGGGATCGAGCGGATCGGCGGTTTTCAGCCCCCCCAGTTCGATGGGGGCGGAAAAACGCGCCGACAGGTAAACCTTGACGCCGTACGGGCGCAGGACCTGCGCCACAGCTTCGGTCTTGCGCAGATAGGGTTCGGTCAGGCTGTCGGCTTTGGCGTTGACATTGTTGAGCACCACACCATTGATGCCGATCGAGGCTTCGGCGCGGGCATAGTCGGTCAGGCGCGGATCGACCAGATCGGGCAGCCGCCACCAATCGAAAATCGAGCTGCCGGAATAGCCGCGTTCGACCGTGCCGTTGAGATTGTCCCAATGGTCGATGATGCGCAGCTTGATTTTCGGCGCATCATCGATGTTGATGTGATCAAGGCTTTGGCGCGTCTGGATCTGGCGCAGAAAGCGGAAGGCGCCATAAAGCGCACCTTGGTCGGTCCGCGCCGAAATGATTGTCACCTCATGGCTGTCGAGGGTGCGGGCTTGGATACGGTAGCCCTCTTCCGGTACGCTTTTGTCCTCCGTGACCAGCATGACGGCGCCATCTACCGGCAAGTCGACAATGGGCGTTTTCTGGTCAAGCAGGCCGTCCAGCCCGCGTTGCAATTCGGCCTTTGCGCGGGTCAGGATGGGGGTATTGCCGCCGATGATGGCGGTCGCATGCGGTCTGTACTGCGCGGCAAAGGACGCGTCTACCGGCCGGTAGCGCAACCACAGATCGTAACCGTCCTCCGCCCGTGCCGGCTTGGCCTGGAGTGGGGATGTCGCGGCGACGAGGGTAATACAGGCGATGGCGATACGGGCGACGGTAATCCAGCGGTATGACCAATGATGCATAACGAACCTTTTCGGCGGTGACTTTTTCCCGGCGCGGACAAAGCGAGTGAATGACGCAGGCGCCGAACAGACTAGCAATTAAATATCCGTCTGTCCCGACGCGATTTATCGGCAGGTAAGTGGCCAGATTTGGGCATTCTCAGCGTCTTTAAGGTGCAGGCTTTGCGTCGTTGGTCCTTTCTTTATTGTGTCGGGCGTGGTTAAAGGTCATACCAATGGTTTAGCCTTATCCCTTGACCGCATAATGTCAGATACCAAGAAGCTCTATCGTCAGATAGCCGATTCTATCGCCGCCGAAATCGAGTCGGGGCGGTACAGGCCCGGCGACCGCCTGCCGACGGAGCGCGATCTGGCCCTGCAATTCGGTGTCAGCCGACCCACCCTGCGCGAAGCTTTGATCGCGCTGGAAATCCTGGGCCTGATCGAAGCCAAGCACGGTCACGGCATTTTGGTCACCGGCACCGGCCACGCTGCCAAGGCGCCGCCCATTACCGACTCGGAAATTGGCGCATTTGAATTGATAGAGGCGCGGCGTCTGTTCGAAGGCGAGGTCGCGGCCATGGCGGCGGCACTGGTTCACGATACGGACATCGCCGAGCTCGAAAAACTGGTCAAGGCCATGGACGACAAGGATCCGGTCAAGGCGGAAAAGGCCGACCGGGAGTTCCATGTCATGATCGCCAATATCACCGGTAACGGTGCGCTGATCACGACGGTCGAAAATCTGTGGGACTGGCGCTACCAATCGCCTTTCGCCAAGATGGTCCTGGCCCGGGCTGCCGACATGGGCATGAAGCAGCGTATCAACGAGCATACGGGAATTCTCGAAGCCTTGCGCAGTCGGTCGTCGTCCGCCGCGCGTCAGGCCATGCACGAACATATGGACCGCGTTATCGAACACCTGCTCAACGCCACGGAAGTGTTGGCGGTCGAAAGCGCAAAGCAAGCCAGCCATGACCGCCGCAAGGCCATGGCTGGGCGCTTCAAGGCCATTTCCCAGGATATCTGAATAAAGGACATCTGAACTGAAAACAGGCGCGCAGCTTTGCCGCGCGCCTGTAAGGGGTCAGCCTGGCCGCCAGATCAGGCCGACCACCCCCCGCCGAGGGCTCTGATCAGGCCGACGGTGGACTGGTATTGCGCCGCCCGCACACGCAGGGCCTGACGCCTTATGGTGAGCAGTTGCCGCTGGGCATCGAGCACCTCAAGCTGTGACGACGAGCCGTTGGTGTAGCGTGACTGCGACATGTTCAGCGCGCGGGTGGCGGCGGCGACCGCCTGATCCTGCGATGCCTGCTGCTGCTTGAGATAGGTCAGGTCGGACAACTGGTCCTCGACATCGGCGAAGGCGACCAGGCCGGCTTGCCGGTATTGAGCGAAGGCGGCTTCGAGACCGCCTTTCGCGTAATCGACACCGGCGCGGCGGCGGCCGCCGTCGAAAATCGCCTGCGACAGAATTCCGGTCAAGGACCAGGTTCGCGCCGCGTCCTTGAACAGGGTGTCTAGGTCGCCCGACGCGTAGCCGCCATTGGCGGTCAGGCTCAGCGTTGGGAACCAGGCCGCCTTCGCGATACCGACGCGGCGTTGCGCGGCGTAAAGCGACGCTTCGGCGGATGCGACATCGGGGCGGCGATGCAGGATGTCGGCGGGTATGCCGGCGGGAATAACCGGCACGGCGCTGGCCCAAGGCTGGGAGGCCCATTGTGCGACACCGAAATTGAACGTGCTGGCCGGCTCGCCGAGCAGGACGGCCAGGGCATGGGCGACCTGAGCGCGTTGTTGGTCGAGCGCGGCGGACGCCGCTTCAGTCGATGCAACCTCGGTCTGGAGACGGGCGACATCCAGCTCGGCGACATCGCCTTCCTGGAAGCGGCGTTGCGTGACCGACAGACTGCCGCGGTAGGCAGTGAGGGTGTCGCTCACGATAGCGCGGTCTTCATCGAGGGCGCGCAGGGCGAAATAGCTTTCGGCGACACGGGCCTGGACCAGCAGTTGGGTATCGCGCAGCATGGCCTCATTCGATTGTGCATCGAAACTGGCCGCACCGGCGGCGGCACGCAAACGCCCGAACAGGTCGACTTCATAGCTGAGGTCAGCCCCCAGGGTGTGGGTCGTACCGGGCTTGGTCGAGCCATTGTTCAGGACCGGATTGGCCCCATGGTTGACGGAATAGCCGGTGCCAAGCTGGGGCCACAGGTCGGCACGGGACGCCCCCAGCAAGGCCTGGGCCTGATCGAGGCGAGCATAGGCCAGTTTGATGTCGTTGTTCTTCTCCATGGCGCGGGCCATGAGGCCGTTCAAGGCATCGTCGTTGAAGACCAGCCACCAGGTGCCGACCGGTGTCGGCGCACGGACGCCGGCTGTGGTCTGGCCGGCAAAGGCGGCGGGGGTCTCCACGGCTGCCTGCTGGAGCGGGGCGGTGGCGCAGCCGCTCAGCAGGGCGGCGGCGAGGGTGAGGGAAATCAGGCGTTTCATCAGAAAGCCTCCGGCTTGAGTTTGGCGGGCGTAGAGGTCGGTTGCGGCGCGAGCTCATCGTACACATCCTCTTCGCCTTCGAGCGTCGAGGTGTGCGACTTGAGCGGCCGGTTGCCCGACAGGGCGCGCAGCAGGACATAGAAGAAAGGCGTCATGAACAAGCCGATCAGGGTGGCCCCGATCATGCCGCTGAATACGGCGATCCCCATGGCGCGGCGCATTTCGGCCCCTGCCCCTTGCGAGGTGACAAGCGGCAGGACACCCATAATGAAGGCGATGGACGTCATCAGGATCGGGCGCAGCCGCAGGCGGGAGGCGCGAATGGCGGCTTCCAGCGGATTGAGCCCCGTCAGTTCGAGTTCACGGGCGAATTCGACGATCAGGATGGCGTTCTTCGCCGACAGCCCCACCAGGACGAACAGGCCGATCTGGGTGAAGATGTTGTTGTCGCTATGGGTCAGGAAAACCCCGACCATGGCGGACAGCAGGCCCATCGGCACGATCAGGATGATCGAGATCGGCAGGACGACGCTTTCATACTGGGCGGCGAGGACGAGGAAGACCAGTAGGATGACCAGCGGGAAGACGAGCGATGATGAATCGCCGGCCAGGATCTGCTGGTAGGTCAGTTCTGTCCATTCGTAGTCGATACCGGACGGCAGGGTTTCGGCGGCGATGCGCTTGATCGCGTCCTGAGCCTGGCCGGACGAATAGCCGGGTGCCGGACCGCCTGAGATGTCGGCGGACAGGTAGCCGTTGTAGCGGCTGGCCATGACCGGGCCGGAGGTCGGATCGACCTTGAGGACGGCAGCGAGCGGAATCATTTCGCCGGATGCCGAGCGGACCTTAAGCTTGCCTATGTCTTCCGGGTGGGCGCGATACGGGGCATCGGCCTGGACCCGGACGCTGTAGGTGCGGCCGAAGCGGTTGAAGTCGTTGACATATTGCGAACCGAGATAGATCTGCATGGTGGCGAAGATATCGCTGACGCTAACGCCCAACTGGCGGGCGCGGGTGCGGTCGATATCGGCGTAGAGCTGCGGCGTGTTGATATTGTAGCCGCTGAACACCCCGGCCAGTTCCTTGGTCTGCGACGCCTTGGCGATGAAGGCCTTGGTGGCTTCGTCGAGCTTGGCGTAGCCGAGGCCGGCGCGGTCTTCCAGTTGCAGCTTGAAGCCGCCCGTGGTGCCGAGACCGAGCAGTGGCGGCGGCGGGAACATGACGGCATAACCTTCCTGGATACCGGCCAGTTTGCCGTTAAGCGCACCGGCGATGGCACCAGCGGACAGGGCCGCGCCATGGCGTTCCTTGAACGGCTTCAGCGGCATGAAGACGACGGCTTCGTTGGAGGCGATAGTAAAGCCGTTGATCGACAGGCCGGGGAAGGCCAGGGCGTGGGCGACGCCCGGCGTCTGGGCGGCGATTTCCGAGACCTTGCGGGCGACGGCTTCTGTGCGATCGAGCGTCGCGCCGTCCGGCAGCTTGACCATGCCGACCAGATAGGCCTTGTCCTGCTGCGGGATGAAGCCGCCGGGGACGACCTGGAACATGACATAGGCCAGGGCGGCCAGACCGGCATAGAGGCCGAGCATCAGGCCCTTGCGGGTAGCCGTTTTGCCGACGCTCTTGCCATAGGCTTCCGATCCACGCTTGAAGGTGCGGTTGAAGCGGGCAAAGAACCCGCCCAGCCATTTGTCCATGAAGCGGGTCAGGCCGTCCTTGGGGGCATTGTGCCCCTTGAGCAGCAAGGCCGCCAGGGCGGGCGACAAAGTGAGCGAGTTGATCGCCGAAATCACGGTCGAGATGGCGATGGTCAGCGAAAACTGGCGGTAGAACTGACCCGACAGGCCGGTAATGAAGGCCAAAGGCACAAAGACCGCCACAAGGACGAGCGCAATGGCGATGATCGGGCCGGAGACTTCGCGCATGGCCTGATAGGTGGCCTGGCGAGGAGACTTGCCGGCTTCGATATTGCGTTCGACGTTTTCGACGACGACGATGGCGTCATCGACCACGATACCGATGGCCAGCACCAGTCCGAACAGGGTCAAGGCGTTGATGGTGAAGCCGAAGAGGTGCATCACCGCGAAGGTGCCGATAACCGAAACAGGCACGGCCAGCAGCGGGATGATCGAGGCGCGCCAGGTTTGCAGGAACAGGATGACGACGATAACGACCAGTATGATGGCTTCGAGCAGGGTGTGGATGACCGAGTCGATCGATTCGTGGACATATTCTGAGGTGTCGTAGGCGATCTCGTAGGAGACGCCTTCCGGCATGGCTTTTTTCAACTGTTCCATGGTCTCGTGGACCTCTTTGGACAACTGAAGTGAATTGGCGCCGGCGGTTTCGAAGATGGGAATGCCGACCGCGTTCTTGTTGTCGAGCAGTGAGCGCAGGGCATAGTCCGACGCACCCATTTCAATGCGGGCGATGTCGCCGAGGCGGGTAACGGCCCCGTCGGCGCCGGTTTTGACGATGATGTTGCGGAAGTCTTCTTCGGTGCTCAGGCGGCCCTGGGCATTGACCGACAGTTGCAGGGTAAGGTCGGGCAGGCCGGGCGAGGCGCCGATGACGCCGGCGGCGGCCTGGACGTTTTCGGAGCGGATGGCGTCGGCGACCTGGGAGGCCGACAGGCCGCGCTCAGCGACCTTTTGCGGATCGAGCCAGACGCGCATGGCATAATCGCCGCCACCGAACATCTGGATCGGGCCGACGCCCTTGATGGCTTGCAGGCGATCCTTGACATGGAGCAGGGCGTAGTTGCGCAGATAGGTCGCGTCGTAGCGGCCATTGGGCGACGTGATATGCACCACCAGCGGCAGGGAGGATTGGCTCTTCTGCGTTGTGATGCCGAGTGCGCGGACGTCGGCCGGAAGACGAGCTTCGGCCTGCGATACGCGGTTCTGTACCATTTGTTGCGCCAGATCGGCATTGGTGCCGAGCTTGAAGGTGACGGTCAGGGTCATCTGGCCGTCGGCTGTTGCCTGCGACGACATGTAGAGCATGTTCTCGACGCCGTTGACCGCTTCTTCGATCGGTGCGGCGACGGTTTCGGCAATGACGGCGGGGGATGCGCCGGGATAGGCGGCGCGCACCACGACCTGGGGCGGCACCACTTCGGGATATTCGGAGACAGGCAGGACGCGCAGGCTGAGCAGCCCGGCGACAAGGATCAGCAGGGAGAGCACCCCGGCGAAGATCGGCCTGTCGATAAAGAATTTGGAGAGGTTCATGTTTGCCTCTTGAGCTGGCGGATTTGAGGTAAGCGTCGCCCGCCGCCGCGTCGCAAGGCGATGCGCCGTCTACCCGTTTCAGGGCAGGCAGGGAGCGGGCGGAACCGTGACCGGCTTCGGTCACGGTGGGCGCTTATAGAGCTGAGGTCAGGGTGTTATCAGGCTTTCGGGGCGGCGGTCTTGCCCATCGCCACGACGGTTTCAGCGACGACGGAACCGGGACCGACATGCTGGAGACCGCTGACGATGATGCGTTCGCCGTCCTTCAGACCGGAGGTGACGATGCGCAGGCCATTGGCCGTCCCGCCGATCGTCACTTCGCGATAGGCCACCTTGTGATCGGCGCCGACGACATAGACGAAGCGCTTATTCTGATCGGTGCCGATAGCCAGCTCCGAGACGAGCAGGACCGGCTTTTGCTGGGCCGCACCCATATGGACGCGGACGAACTGACCGGGGATCAGCTTGCCTTCGGCATTCTGGAAGACGGCGCGGGCGCGAAGGGTCCCGCTGGTGCCGTCGAACTGGTTGTCGATCAGTTGCAGGTGGCCGGAGATGGGCTCGCTGCTCGCATCTGTGTCAACCGTGACTGGGATGGTTTCCAGAGAGGTTGTGCCCAGGTCGGCAAGGGTGCGGTTGATGACCGCTTCGTCGGCGTCGAAGCTGGCATAGATCGGGCTGACCGAAACCAGGGTCGTCAGAACTTGTGACTGCGGGCCGGCCCCGATCAGGTTCCCGACGGTTACCTCGATACGGCCGACGCGGCCGGAGACCGGGGCGCGAACCTGGGTGTAGCTGAGGTTCAGGTTGGCGGTTTGCAGATTGGCGCGCGCCGCAGCCAGATTGGCTTCGGCCGCCTTCAGGTCATTGGTGCGGCTTTCCAGTTCGGATTGCGCAATGGCGTGATCGTTCCACAAACGCTGGGCGCGGGCGGCTTCGGATGTGGCCAGGGTCAACCGGGCAGAGGCGGCGGAGACCTCAGCCTGTGCGCGGGCCGCTTCGGCTTGGTAGGTTGCCGGATCTATGGTGACCAGCAAGTCGCCGGCCTTGACCAGAGCACCTTCGCGGAAGTGGATGGCCTTAACGGCACCGGCAACGCGCGGGCGGATTTCCACGCGATCGACGGCTTCGAGATGGCCGGAAAAATCGGTCCATTGGGCGGCGTTTTGCAAGGCAACGACCGAAACGGTGACGGGTGTGGCGGCGGGCGCCTGAACCTGGCTGGCGGCCTGGGTGGTCAGGGCCGTTCCGATGCCGGCAGCGGCCAGGACGGTCAGGGATACAGCACCGGCGACAAGTATTTTGCGATAGCGATTAAGCTTGAGGGTGGAGATGACAGGGTCGAACATAACGGATTTCCTTTGGGGAGAAAGGAGCAGGAGGGAGAACGCATACTGGCGGTTGGCGGCAAAAGGGCTTGCGCTTCTCGGGTGCAGGCTTATTTTATGCGGCGTCGCAGTTAAATAGTCCGGGCCTGTCATTTTGTAAACATATTTTTATGCGACATCGCAAATAAATATGCTAAGGCAGGATCTAAGGCTCTGCCAAGGCGCCGTAAATGCCGCAGAATCGCCCGCTTTTTCAGGCTGGCCTCCGCGGCAGAAGAGGATTACTCTGCGGGATCGCCAATAAATGGCAGTTGCCGCTTTTGGGTTTGGAGTTTGTATCGTGGACGATTTCAAAGCGTTTGAATTGCCCGATGTGGCGTGCGGCGGCGAGGCGGTCGATCCGCAAGCCTGTGCCTGCGAAGCTCCGCGCAAACGCGGACGACCCCGCGCCTTCGATCCCGACGCCGTGCTGGAAACCGTGCTGGAGATGTTTTGGATGCGGGGGTTCGCCAATACGTCGCTAGACGATATTGCCGCTGCGACGGGCGTCAGCCGGCCTAGCCTGTCAGCGACGTTCGGCGACAAGGAAGCGCTGTATCTCAAGGCCATGGAGCGCTATCGCCAAGGTATTTCCGGGCAGCTGGATCAGGTGCTGCAATGCAACGGTTCGAACGACAATCTGCGCGGCATCATAAACCGCTATTTCGACGTCATGATCCGGTCATATACCGGCGATGTAGACGGTGAGTCGGAAGCCGGTGAGTGCCTGGGTTGCGCCTTCATGTGCACGGCTCTGAACGAAGCGCCGCGGCATGAATCGATCATGAGCGTATTGCAGGGCACGATCGAAGAGTTCGATGCCCGCTTTGAACGGTTCTTCGTCAAGGCGCAGGAAATGGGTCATATCGGTTCCAATCAGAATCCGAAGGTGATGTCACAAATGATCACCTCCCTCACCTCCAGTCTGGCCGTTCGGGCTCGGGCCGGTGCCAGCCGCGACGACCTGAAGGCCATCGTCGACGCGACGACAAGCTTCCTGTTTCCCTAGAGCCTTATGCCGAAAAGTGGACACCACTTTTCGGAAAATATGAGGCGTTACAAAAAAAGAGCCATGAGGCGGCTCAACTGAGCCGACGAATGCTCTAGCTAGAGCTCCGCCCACTGGCGGATCAGATTGTGATAGTGGGCCGTAAGTGCGACCACTTCCGGCGTGTCGCCCAATTGCGCCCGCAGCTTCAAAATGGTCATATCCAGGTCGAACAGCATCTGGCGGCGATGGCTGTCACGCACCATTGACTGTGTCCAGATAAAGGACGCCAGCCGCATCCCGCGCGTCACCGGCTCAACGCGATGGATGCTGGTTCCCGGATACAGGATCGCATCGCCAGCCTTCAACTTGACTTCGTGGGCGCCGTACGTGTCTTCGACGACGAGTTCGCCGCCGTCATAATCATCCGGATCACTCAGAAAGACGGTGGTCGACACATCGGTGCGCACCATGGCTTGCGTGACGGGATCGGGCTGGATGGCTCCATCGACGTGATTGCCGAAGTAACCGCCGTCTTCATAGGCGTTGAAGCGTGGCGTCAGGACCGTTTTCGGCAGCGCCGCCGATTGAAACAGTGGGTGACGCAACAAGGCGCCGCGAACCAGATTGGCCAGGGGTTGCGCTTCCGGCGCCAGGACGGGCAACTGGTAGTTCCATTTTTGCCCGGCCGCCTGCGCGCCCGTCGTGTGGCGGCCGTCGGTCCAGCCGGCCTGGGCCAGCACACCGCGAATATGGGTCAGTTCGGCGGACGTCAGAACGTCGGGAATGTGCAGCATCATGGTCCATACTCCTTATAGACAAAGCGCTCCGGCGTAAACCGGAGCGCTTGACAGCCCGTCGGCTACGGTCAGAACCTGACGTTCAGGGTCAGGGTGCCGCTGAGCGGCGCGCCTGGCGTCAGGCGTGAACCGCCATTGTTGAGGGTGGCGATATAGTCTTCATCGAACAGGTTGTAGATGTTGAGCTGAAGCGCCACACGCGATGTAATGTCATAGGAGGCCATGGCATTGGCGACCCAGTATTCGGGGATTTTTGCCAGGCCAGGCGATTGGGCGAGATTGACGCTGGGGTCGACGACGCGCAGTTGGTCGCCGGTATAGGACGCGCCACCGCCGATCGTGAATTTCGGTGTCACCTTGTAGGTTGTCCAGACCGTGCCGGTCAGCTTCGGCGACCAACGGGCGGCCGCGCCTTCGGAGTTGTTGCCGGTCGTTCCGCCGGTGATTTCGGTGTGCAGGGTCTGCACCCCGGCTGAGATCTGCCAGCCTGGGGTGATTTGACCGACCAGACCCAGTTCGATGCCGTCAACCTTGCGTTCACCGACCTGAAGGAAAGAAGTCGGGTTCAGCGGGTCGGCCAGGGTCAGCTCGTTCTTGGCGATCGTCTGGTACCAGGCCGCGGTGAGCGATACCTTTTTCGACATCAGGTCCCACTTCGTCCCGACTTCGAGATTACCGACCTCAACCGGATCGAAGGCCGAGTTCGATGTGCTCGACGCCGAAGCGCTGAGAACGAAATTGTTCCCGCCGGGCGGGGTCAGAGAATTGCCATAGGCAATGTACAGGCTGCCATTGTGACGCGGCTTGTAGACGACACCGAGGTTCCAGCTGGCCAGGGTGCCTGACGCCTTGAGGTGGTCGACCGTCGGCGTATAGGCGGGGGCCGTACCCGCTTTGGCGACATCGGTTTCTGTGGCGTAATTGTCCAGGCGCAGGCCTGCGTTTAGCAGCCATTTTTCGTCTAGCTTGATGGTGTCGAAGGCGTAGGCCGCCACGGTCACCGTATTGCCATCCGTATAGGCCCCGGTTGCGCGCGGCATCGGCAGGGCGGTGTCTGAGTTCGGCGTGTACAGATTGCTTGGCGGCACGATGTCGGTTACGCCCATGGCCGAGGTGCTGTAGGTGCGGTTGAACTGGCTTTCATACGAGACTTCCGCTCCGATGGCCAAATCGTGTTCCCATGTGCCGGTATGCGTCGTCAGGCTGACATTGGTGGTGTTGATGAGTATCTTGTTGTCCTGATCGACGCGCTGACGGTTGCGCGTCATGGTCCAGGTTGACGGGTCCGCCGGGTTGATCGCGTCGATGCCCGAAGACCCCGCGCTGATACCGGTCAGAACCCGGTTCATGCTGTTTTGACCATATCGACTGGTGTTGGTCAGAACCGCGCCGCCGGCGAAATTGTGCTCGACCTTTCCGGTCAGCATGGCGGCATCGACCTTTTCGTAGTCATCGGCGCTGCCGTAGAAGTTTTCGCGGTTCACCCGCTTTCCGGCACTGAGGGCGGGAACGCTGTTAAAATAGCCGTCATAGCCGATGGCTGAGATGCCGCCGTCGGGCAGATTGTCCTGATGAAGGGCCTGCGCGAAGACGTAAAACCGCGTGTCCGTGCCCAGGCCGATAGCGAAGGACGGCGCGATACCGTAACCGGTATTGTTGACGTGGTCGCGACCGGCAACATCGATATCCTGGGCCATGATATTCAGACGGAAGGCGCTGGTTTCACCGGTGCGGAAATTGACGTCGGCCGTGGCGCGGGCGCCGCCCTGGCTATATACGCTGGCGGTCGCCGAGTGCCCGCCTTTAAGCGTTGGCAGCTTGGACACCAGATTGATATAGCCGGACGATGCGCCGCGACCGATGTCCGCGCCGGCCGGCCCCTTCGCGACCTCGACCTGCTCGACATTGAACACATCGCGCGACACAGCGCCAAGGTCGCGGACCCCGTCCAGAAATACCGATGACTGAGCCGAAAACCCGCGTAGCTGGAAGGTGTCGCCGGCGCTGGTATTGCCGTTTTCACCCAGCTGCATGGTAATGCCCGGTGTGTTGCGCAAAGCGTCGATCAGGGTGGTCGCGTTTTGGTCCTGCAACACTTCCTTGCTGATGACGGCGACCGTTTGCGGTGTGTCGATCAGCGCCTGAGTCTTTTTCGGAGAGGAGGTGTGGTCTGCCTTGTACGGCCCGTGGCGTTCGCCCTTCACGGTCACCTCGGTGCCGCGATCATTTAAATCGGCGCCTGCGTCAGCGGCGGCGTCGGCCAGGGCGGGGAGGGCGATGCTGGGAAGAGCGATGGCAGCCAGGGCGATGGCATAGGGATTGACGGGGTGTTTACGGCTGCGAATGGAGGCGGACATGATGTATTTTCTCTCAGATTTTGCCGGAGGGGGAGTCGGCGTCGCCAAGCGTGTTATTGCGAGCTATTATCAATTGCAAGTGAAATTTTGCGAATAACTTGCATTCTTGACAATGAAAAGCCGTCTTCCCGCCTGAATCTTCGGTCTTAAGCCTGTGCGCTGCGAATTGTCGCAGCGCCGCGACTCGATGTCCCTTGACCCGCAGGGTTCATAAATGATAATCATTCGCAACCTTTAGAGTGACTATTTATGAAACTGACTGAGTTGCCCGCTTTTTCACCTGCCTTGGTGACCGGTGTCGTCGATGCACATGACGGCGACCTGATCAGTAATCGCTTGCGCGAATTGGGTTTCGTAACGGGTGAAGAGGTCAAGGTTGTCGGGCGCGGGCCAATTGGCGCCGATCCCCTGCTGATACAGATCGGCTTTACGCGCTTCGCTCTGCGCCGTTCGGAAGCGGCCCGGGTGACGGTTGAGCGGGCGGCATAGGATGGACACGCTTACAATTGCTCTCGTCGGCAACCCGAATTGCGGGAAGACGGCGCTTTTCAACCAACTGACGGGCGCCAAGCAAAAGGTCGCCAACTATGCCGGTGTGACCGTCGAGCGCAAGGAAGGCCACTTCACCGCGCCCTCCGGCCGCAAGGTGCAGGTGCTCGACCTGCCCGGCACCTATAGTCTAGATGCCATGGGCCCGGACGAGATTATTACGCGGGACATCTGCCTGGGGCGCCGGCCGGGCGAGACCATGCCTGACCTGATCGTTTGCGTCGCCGATGCCACCAATCTGCGCCTGCATCTGCGTTTCGTGCTGGAGGTCAAGCGCCTGGGGCGGCCGATGATTCTGGCGCTGAACATGATGGACGCGGCCCGCAAGCGCGGCATTCAGATCGATACGGCCCGCCTGGAACAGGAACTGGGTGTTAAGGTGATCGAAACCGTCGCGGTCAAGGCGGACGGTACGGCAGCGCTGGTGGCGCATCTCGACGCCAATGTGGCGCCACACGTGCCTGAAATTCGTGAAAGCGGCGACCTGCACGGCGATGTCCGCCGCATTCTTAAGGCTGCCGTCGTCATGCCGACACGGACGTCCCTGATCGACGACCGCCTGGATGGCATCCTGCTCAACCCGGTTCTCGGCATTCCCATACTCGTGGTCATCATGTTCTTGGTGTTCCAGTCGGTTTTCACCTGGGCGACGCCGGCCATGGACTTCATTGAAGGCAGTATGCGCTGGCTCGGCGGGGTGGTGACGGAAACCCTGCCGGACGGCCTGTTGAAAAGCTTCATTGCCGATGCCCTGATCGGTGGTCTGGGGGCGGTGATCGTCTTCCTGCCGCAGATTCTGATTCTGTTTTTCTTTATTCTGATCCTCGAAGAGTCCGGCTATCTGCCGCGCGCCGCCTTTCTGCTCGATAACCTGATGTCGAAGGCCGGCCTGACGGGGCGGTCGTTCATTCCCTTGTTGTCCAGCCATGCCTGCGCCATTCCCGGCATTATGGCCACGCGATCGATACACGATGTCCGCGACCGCATAACCACCATCCTTATCGCGCCCCTGATGACCTGCTCGGCGCGCATTCCGGTCTATACGCTGCTCATCGCCGCCTTCGTTCCAGAACAAAAACTGTGGGGTTTTGTCAGTCTGCAAGGCCTGATCCTGTTCGGCATGTATATCATCGGCATCACGGGGGGGCTGACGGTCTCGCTCGTCATGTCGATCTTCCGGCGCGACAAGAGCGAACATCCGCTGATCATGGAACTGCCGTCCTATAGATTGCCGCACGCCAAGAACCTGCTCATCGGTTTGGGTGAACGCGCCATGATCTTCATGCGCCGCATCACCGGCATCATCTTTACCGTCAATACCCTGTTGTGGGTGCTGACCACCTTCCCCGGCAAGCCCGCGGGCGCGCAAGGCCCAGATATCGATTACTCCGTCGCCGGCATGATCGGCCATTGGATGGAAGCGGTCTTCGCGCCCATCGGCTTCAACTGGCAAATCTGTGTTGCCCTCATTCCCGGTCTCGCTGCGCGCGAAGTGGCCGTTTCGGCGCTGGGCACCGTCTATTCGGTCTCCGGTGATGATGCCGCCGTGGCCGATCAACTGGGGCACCTTATTTCGGCGCAGTGGCCGCTCGCCACGGCCTTGTCCCTGATGGCCTGGTACGTTTTCGCGCCGCAATGTCTGTCCACCCTGGCCGTGATCCGCCGCGAAACCAATTCCTGGAAAATGGTTGGCGTGACGGCTGGGTATCTGTTCGCCCTGGCCTATATTGCGGCGTTCCTGACCTACCAGATCACGCACTATTTCGTACCGGGAGTCTGACCGCATGTATGCCAACGTCCAGGCCGTCATTATTGTCCTCATTGTCGCCTTCTGCGTCGTGCAGATGCTGCGCCGCCTCATGCCCAAGCTTAGCCGCGAGCTTCAGGTGAAAGGCGCGGACGCATTGACCCGCGCCGAATTACCCCCTGTCGTTCAAGCCATAGGGCAGACCCTAAAACCGGCCGAAATCACCGATAGCGGCTGCGGCTCCGGCTGCGGCAGTTGCAAGGGGTGTTCGCTGTCGGAACTGAAAAAGGGGTAAGACCCTATTCCGCAGGACAGGCCGCCCCCGGCCTGGTTTCGATCAGGCGAATATCCGCCACTGATATATCCAGGCTGCTGGACGTTTCCATACGGGCTACGCTCGGCGTTGCGGACAGGTCCTGCGCCTTGAAGCAGGACAGGGGCACGGCCAGTGTCGCATAGGCCGCAGGGGATGACGTTTTTAGCCAGGCTGTGACCGGGACGGACGCCGTGCCGACGCCCAGACGCACCTCGCCGGTCGGCGCTGAATTGACACGGACAGACAGTGAAATCATCATTGCGCCATTGGCTTCGCGGGCAATGTCGGAGGGCTTTTCGGCGCCGACTTCCAGCGCGGCCCTGGCCTTGCCGTTCCACATGGCGTGCAAGGCACCGTCATCCTGCGGCGATACCGTCAGAGCCGCGGAGCCGTACAGGGTTGCCTGTGTGCCGACATACTCCATGCGATGCTGGGCATCGTCGGATAGGCTAATCTTATAACCATTCCAAGCGGTGCCCTTGGTGTAATACACGTTTTTCTCGCCGTAGCGGACGGTGTCGGCCACCTCGACAAGGTGGGGCGTGACCGCCGGCGCGGCGTAGCTAAGCCCGTAACCATAGGCGAATTGCGGATCATAATTGGCGTCACCGACATTCAGCGGTGTCTGGTCTGGCCGTTTTGGCCACGAAAAACTTAAACGCCCCTGAAAATCGCGCTTGCCGGTCAGTACATCAGCGATTCCGGCGCCTTCCGATCCGGGCAGCCAGGCAGCGACAAAGGCATCGGCGGCGTTGATCTGAGGATTCACATACAAAGGCCGGCCGGACATCATTACGGCGACAACAGGAATGCCCTGCGCCTTCAGCTTGCGGATCAGGGCAAGCGATTCGACATTATCGTGGTGCAGGGCGACATCTGACTGATCGCCCATGAATTCGGCATAGGGCGTTTCACCGAATACCACGATAGCGACGTCCGGGGTCTGGGGTGCGCTGCCGTCCGGGCTATACAGGACCTGGCCACCGGAGGCTTCGATCTCGGCTTTGAGTCCTTCATAGATGGAGGTGGCGCCCGGAAAATCGGCATTTTTGTTGTCGGCGCCTTGCCAACTGAGCGTCCAGCCGCCCGACTGCATGGCGATATTGTTGGCGCCATCGCCAGCGATCAGCACCCTGGCCATCGGTTTCAAAGGCAGGACGCCGGAATTTTTGAGCAAGACGAGCGATTTGGCGACGGCTTCGCGGGCAACGGCGCGATGTTCCGGCGTACCGACCGGGCGGTAGGTCGCGGGGCGGTTGGCGGGAGAAGGCTGCTCGAAAACCTTCATGCGCATCTTGACGCGAAGGATACGGCGGACGGCATCATCGAGGCGCTGCATAGAAATGGTGCCATTTTTTACGTCGCGCACCAGGTTGGCGTGCAGCAGCTTCCAGTCCTGAGGCTGATTGAAAATGTCCAGACCGGCATTGAAGGCGGCGGCGCAGTCGGAATTGGTGCAGCCGGGAATCTGGCCATGGGCCAGCCAGTCGCCCATGACGAATCCATCGAAACCCATCCGGCCTTTCAGCACATCGGTCAGCAAGGCCCGGTTCGCGTGCATCTTCGTGCCGTGCCAGGCGTTGTAGGACGCCATGACGGACTGTGTGCCGGCATTGATGGCCTCGACATAGGGGGCGCCATGCAGGCGGGCCAGGTCGGTTTCGGAAACCGTCGAATTTCCCTGATCGCGTCCGCCGTCGGTCGATCCGTCGCCCAGGAAATGCTTGGCGGTCGAAATGACATGGCTGTCGTCAAGGAAGGTCGCGCCCTGTCCCTCTATGCCCGCCACCATGGCGGCGGCATATTGCGCAACGATTTTAGGGTCTTCGGAGTAGCTTTCATAGGTGCGGCCCCAACGGTCGTCACGCGCCACGGCGATGGTGGGCGCGAAGGACCAGTCCATGCCGGTGGACCGGACCTCGGCGGCGGTCACTTCGCCGATGCGCCGGATCAGGTCCGGATCATGCGCGGCGCCTAAGCCAATATTGTGCGGAAACAAGGTCGCACCGTAGACATTATTGTGACCATGCACGGCGTCCGATGCCCATATGAGCGGGATAGTGACCTTCTGGCCCGGCCGTACGGATGCCTGGTAATAGGGTTCGATCAGATCGACCCAGTCCTTCATCGTTGCATGGGGGTTGCCGTTCGGCACCGCGCCCCCGCCGTTCTCTATTGAGCCAATGTGGTATTTTGCCACCTCTTCCGGTTTGATGGTCTTCCATTCCGGCTGTATGACCTGGCCGACCTTTTCTTCGACCGTCATCTGCGCCAACATGGCGGTGATGCGCTTTTCCATGCCCGGATCGAGACCGATCGGTGACTTCGCGACTGGCCACAGTCCCGGATGGACGACGGCTGGCGATGGGCCTGTGGGGGAGGGGCTTTTGGGCGCGGCATCCACCGCAAAGGCAACGGCAACAAGCAGCGCAGCCACGGAGGCGGCGCCCTTCGAGAGGGGGCTGAGGGACATGGGCGCTTCTTCTCCACTGATTATATTTTTTTACAGAGGATCACGATGACAGCGTTGTCGTCAAGTCCCTATTGACACCGGTGATATCGCGTCTCTATTCAGATTCACCCATAAAAAAGTTGAGGAGACGCGGGTGCAAACCACATTGAATTTGGGCGAAGCGGAAGCGCGCCTGGCTATAGATGCCTGCGTCCACGCGCTCAAGACGCGCGGCAAGGCGGGCGTCGTCGCGGTCGGTGACAGCCATGGCGAATTGCTGGCCCTATGGCGCACGGACGGTTGCGCCTTGCCACCGATCGTCATCGCTCAGAACAAGGTGTATACGGCTGCCCGCGTGCGTGGTCCGTCCGGCGACCTGGGGCGCGCCGCGCAAATTGACGGCTCGGACGTGCATTACCATGGCGATGCCCGCTATGTTGGCTGGGATGGCGGCGCGCCCGTCATATATAACGGTCAGTGTATTGGCGCCGTCGCGGTCAGCGGCCTGTCCGGCGTCGAAGATCTCGAAATCGCCCATATCGGCATCACGGCAATTCTCAACTCTCTGGACGCATAAAAATCATGGCCTTTCCTGTTCCCTACGTCGCCTCACCCACCCGTTACGACACCATGCCCTACCGCCGCTGCGGGCGTTCGGGGCTCAAACTGCCGGCGATTTCGCTGGGCCTGTGGCAGAATTTCGGCGGTGTCGATGTCTATGAGACCGGACGTGCCATTTTGCAGTACGCCTTCGACAAGGGCGTTACGCACTTCGACCTGGCCAACAATTACGGCCCGCCCTATGGTTCGGCGGAAGAGACGTTCGGGCGCGTCATGGCCTCCGATTTCAAGGCGCATCGCGACGAACTGGTTATATCGACCAAGGCTGGCTGGGATATGTGGCCCGGGCCCTATGGCGATGTCGGCGGTTCGCGCAAATACCTGATTGCGTCGTGCGACCAGAGCCTGAAGCGCATGGGGCTGGACTATGTCGATATCTTCTATTCGCACCGTGTCGATCCGGAAACGCCATTGGAGGAAACCATGGGGGCCTTGGTCACCCTGCATCGCCAAGGCAAGGCGCTCTATGTTGGCATTTCTTCCTACTCACCGGAACTGACGCGCAAGGCTGCCGCCATACTGAAATCGGAAAATGTGCCTCTGCTGATTCATCAGCCCTCCTATTCCATGCTTAATCGCTGGATCGAGGAGGAACTGCTCGATACGCTCGAAGACCTGGGCACAGGCTGCATCGCTTTTTCACCCCTGGCCCAGGGCATGCTCAGCAACAAATACGTCAATGGCGTGCCGGCTGACGCCCGCGCCGCCAAGGCGGGGTCCTTCAATCAAAAACTGATCACGGACGACAATATTCGCCGCATTCGGGCGCTCAACGATATCGCGAAAAAGCGCGGCCAGACCTTGGCTCAGATGGCTATTGCGTGGGTTCTGCGTGATCCTCGCGTCACCTCGGCGCTGGTCGGGGCCCGTACGGTAGAGCAGATGGCAGACACGCTGAACTCGCTGAACAATCTTGCCTTCACCGATCAGGAACTGGCCGACATCGACACCTACGCCACGGAAGGCGGAATCGATCTCTGGAAGGTCTCTTCGACACTGTAGAGACAGGTTAAGTTTGCTTATCTGTCGGGCGATTTTTTGATCGCTCGGCAATCTACAAAAATTCGGTAGCCGCGTGAATCCTGTCTTCTCCGACCTGCCCGTCAGTATTTTCGAGATCATGTCGCTGGAAGCGCGGGCGCGCGGTGCGATCAACCTCGGGCAGGGCTTTCCGGAGGTGGACGGCTTTGCGGACGTGCGCGAAGCCGCCGGGCGGGCCTTGATGACGCAGTCGAACCAGTATGCGCCCATGCGCGGATTGCCGATCCTGCGCAACGCGGTGGCCGACTTTTACCATCGGGTGCAGGGCGTGACGGTTGATCCGGATACTCAGGTCCTGATTACATCGGGCGCCACCGAGGCCATCTGCGCCGCTATTATTTCGATGGTCACGCCCGGCGATGAAGTGGTGGTCTTTGAGCCGATGTACGACGCATACGTCCCTCTCATCCGTCGCGCCGGCGGCGTACCACGCATTGTGCAGCTCAGACCGCCGCATTGGGAATTCAGCGACGACGACCTCCGGAATGTCTTCAGTGATAGAACGAAGCTGGTCCTCATCACCACCCCCAACAATCCAACGACCCATTGCTTCAGCCGCGAACAATTGACCCTGCTGGGTGACTATTGCCAGCGTTTTGACGCGTGGGTGATGAGCGACGAGGTGTGGGAGGAGGTTGTCTTTGACCGCGCACATGTCAGCGTGCTGCACATTCCGACGCTGGCGCAACGCGCGATCAAGATCGGCTCGGCGGGCAAGATATTCTCGCTCACCGGCTGGAAGGTCGGCTTCGTTGTCGCCGAAAAGGCGCTTATCGATCAGGTGGCGCGGGCGCACCAGTTTATCACCTTTGCGACGCCCCCTGCCTTGCAACACGCCGTTGCCTATGGCCTGGGCTTGCCACGAGACCGGTTCGAGGCAGCGCGTGCGGAATTGAAATCGCAACGCGATTACCTGGCGGGATTATTGGCAGAGGCGGGGTTTGCACGCCTGCCAACCGAGGGCACCTATTTCCTGAATATCGATCTGGCCGCTTCCGGTGTGACGGGTTCGGGGCTCGATTTTGCCTATCGCCTGGTTCGCGAACAGGGTCTGGCCACGATCCCGTTGCAGGCTTTTTGCGAAACCGGACGCGACCTGCCGGTGCTGCGCCTATGCTTTGCCAAGGCGCGCGACAGCCTGACGCGCGGTGCAGCCGCTTTGGCGGCGGCGCGTAAGGCAAACTAGGCCTTACTCTACCGGTTCCATGTGGAATGGCGTGACGCACAGAGTGGCGCGGATCGCGTTGCAAAGCGAGTCACGCACGGCTTTGAAATCGCTGTCTGTTTTGGTTTGGCGCGCCGGATCGGCCATGAAGGCTGCGGTGGCCGGCCATAGTCGTTCATAGCTGTACAGATGTATGTCGGCCTTCATCTCAGGGGCTGCCGCCTGAACATTGCGAACATTCTGGAAGGTGTCATCGACAAAATAGACATCGGTGTAACGATGCCCTTTCAGGCTTTTGAGCAAAATGCCCAGCATGACGCCCTTGTCCTGGCCGGACAGCATCATGACGCCGTCAGAAACCGTCACCGGACGATAGGGTTTTGTTTGTACCGAAATGCGCGCCCGCTTCGCCGCCCGGCGAATTTCGGCATCCCCCAGATTGCCCCGGCGCACGCACAGAGGCGGGCCGCATTCCGGCGCCGACGACAGGTCGATGCCATTGGCTTTCAGGGCGGCTTCGGTGGCGCCGCGCAAATCGGACCCGCGCGCGCTCAAGGCATAGACGGCTATTCCGGCGGTCTGAAGGCGCCTGACCTGCTGGGCCGCGTCCGGCTGCGTGGGGGATAGGGTGCTGAGTTGCAACAGGGCGGTGTTGTTGAGCAACAGGGCCTGAAAACCAGCCTCGCTTTTATCGCGTGTCTGTTGCCAGTTGAACCAGGTGTCGCTGCCCAGGTCTTGGGGCATGGTGAGGAGCGTATTGTCTATGTCGAAAACGACCAGGACGCGGCGGCCTTGCGCATGGGCGGCCAGGGCGGCATCAACCGGATTGGCCAGGTCGGTGACGGAGGTATAGGCCGGTTGTGGCTTTTGCGCGGCCTTGGCAGCGGCAGGCAAACACGCCAGGGCGGCGATCAAAAAAACGTATGACAGTTTCATGACGGTTTGTTAGCGCGCTTTTGCGCCAAAAACTAGCCGCGTCCCTCAATCAGCTTGCGCAGGCTGTCGAAAATCTCTTTGCGCATCTTGGCATCGTGCCGCCCAAGGCCGCCTTGGCGCGCGGGCGGTACATGAGCCATCGGGTCGCCGTCGACCTGGAAGATATAGTTGTCGAACATGGCCTTCCAATAGACCTTGTCCGCCGGCGAAATGTCCTTGAGCGACAGGAGCGCCGCCAGAAAAGCCGACATGGGGTTTTCGACCGTGGAGGCGCTATTGCCCCACCAGTAGTTGATCAAGACGTTGAAGGGGCTGAGTGACTGAACGTGGTGCCACCAGTATTTCGGCACATAGAGGGCGTCACCCGGCTCAAGTTCAGCGACCGTGGCCGCGGCTAACGCATCTTTCAGGCGCGGGAAGCTCTCGAAGTCCGGTTCCTCCAGGCTCGCCAGGGAAATGGCGCGTCCGGACGGGGTATGATCCATCGGGCCGATATACAGGTTTTTTAGCTGCTCCGGCGGGAACAGGATGAAGCGCCGTCGCCCGGCAACGACGCAGGCCAGATTATGATCGTTGTCGTTATGGGTTTGTGCGCGGGTGGCGTTGCTGATCCAGATGCGCGGGGCAATGGCGGGCGGGAGAAGCGGATTTATATTTTCGGCCAGGAAACCCGGCAAATAGTCCTTGATCACCGTGGACTGGATGTAGGTGTAGGGCGGATTGGGGTGATCCATCGCCGCCAGAATCTGGTCTATGCCGGCTGAAACCGTTTTGAACCGCTTGTTGAAATTGAATTCGCTCATGTCGGGGCTGTAGGAGAAGCGGCCCTTTACCCCACTATGGGCTTCAAGCACGGTTGTTGGATGGCCGGTGTCGAGCGCTTTCAAATATTGCGCCATGGGTTCAGCCCCGGCCAGGCCGCACCTTACTGAGGGCCAGTCCGCGACCAGTCCCCGCATCAGGACGGGCCGGTTCGCCGACAAGATTGCCTGCGCGAACATATCCGGCGTAATACCATCGATCGTATCGACGCGGGATGGGGATTCGATGATGTCCGGCATCGGGAACTCTGGGTATAGATTTGGGTTGACCCTTGCGGCGCGAATTAGGCCACGGCTTGGTGGTAGATCAGGGCGATTGTCTTGGCAAGGTGTGCCGTGTCGTCCGCCGTGAGTGACTGCACCAATGCTGGACCAATCAGTGAAGCCTGTGAGGGTGTGGCCTCAAAAATCTCTACGGTATGGTGCGGACACGCATATGGCGATTTCGTCACACATAGTATCGCCTTGGTTTAGCCTGCTGGATTGGCTTTGTCAGATCTCTCACTATCATTTACGCTCATTGGGGTGTTAAAAGCCGATATATTGAATTGATTTATAACGATTTTTATGCCGAAGCCGCACGTTGATTTATATTTTAAATCTAGAAGTGCAGCCAATAATCCGGGCGCAATGAGGAGCGTGAACCGGTTCATGACCGGTGGGAAGTGTGGCATTCGTGCCATCTTTGGGCCAGATTGTGGCGAAAACCTATCTTGAGGCTGGATATTCTTACGACGTTTCTGTAACAAATAAAGACGAAATAATTAATCAGGTCGAGAAGCGTCACAGGTTACCCCGGAAATTGAGAGACATGCGGCAGTACTGTCGGCTCAATTAATTTTGACATATGCGTCAAATTAATTGTCGTCAGCTGACCAAGCGTGCGAATTGCCAGTCCGGACCATCCTGATCAAGACAAACCCGCTTAGCTCGTCACGGTTGCTGTTTTGTATAACGGTCTCACCGGCAGCATCTCGGGTCTGCCGTTCAGGACAACTAGGGAGAAGAAGTATTATGAGAGATACCAAAGGCAAGGCTCGCGGGCTGACCCTGTTGAGCGGCGCGTCCGCCGTCGCCTTGACCGCCATGGCTGCCAGCCTGGCGGTTCCTGCGTTTGCGCAGGATGCTAAGGCGACAGACGATTCCGGCGCGCAACAGGTCGTCGTCGTCGGCGTCCGCCGCTCGCTGAAAACCGCCCAGCAGATCAAGAAGGATGCCGATACCGTCGTCGATTCGATCACGTCCACCGATATCGGTTCGTTCCCGGATAAGTCGGTCGCCGAGGCGCTGCAACGCGTCGCCGGTATCACGGTGACCCGCTTCGCCGCCGCTACCGATACGGCGCACTTCTCGGCCGAACCCTCCGGCGTTCTGGTTCGTGGTCTGCAACAGGTCCGTTCCGAATTCAACGGCCGTGACGTGTTCTCGGCCAACTCATCGCGCGGCCTGTCGTGGGGCGACGTATCGCCCGAGCTGATGGCCGGTGTCGATACCTACAAGAACCAGACGGCTGATCTGATCGAAGGCGGTATCGCCGGGTCGATCAACCTCAAGACCCGCCTGCCTTTCGATTCCAAGGGCCGCCTTCTGGCGCTGTCGGCCGATGCCTCCTACGGCGATCTGGCCAAGAAGTGGACGCCGTCCTTCTCCGGTATCTATTCTGATCGCTGGTCGACCGATATGGGTGAGTTCGGCCTGATGGTGAACGCCGCCTATTCGGACATCGCCACGACCTCGCAGGGCATCCAGTACGGTCGTATGGGTATCTTCTGTAATGACCAGAATCTGGGCGAGCACGATACGTGTAACGGCAACCAGTTTGGCCACAACGATGCCGACACGACGCACAACTTCGCCTATATTCCCGTCTCAACGACGTTGCGCGATACGAATTTCGATCGCACGCGTCACGGCATCTCCGCTGCCGGTCAGTGGGAAAGCCCGAACAAGAGCCTTCTGGCGACCTTGCAGTTCAATACGTCCAGTTATGAAAACAAGTGGCATGAGCACGCCGTCACTTCGAACTATTTCGACGTTTGGGCGCAACCGCTCGGCTATCAGTTCTCGAACGATACGGCGGCAAAGCCGCTGCCGGGGCAGAGCTTTACCTTCAATGATCAGGGGCTGTTCCAGACGGGCGTCCTGACATCGGATATCGGCTGGTGGGGTGCCGATAATGCTGGCTCGGCCGTGATCGCGCAAAATTCGTCCGGGCAGCAAATGGTAAATGCCTGTTACGGCTGGAACGGATGCGAGCCCAATCGCCGCGGCGCTACTGTGGGAACAGCTACGCGCTTTAACCACAACAAGGAAACAACCACCGATACCTCGTTCAATTTGCGCTGGATCATCAGTGACCGTCTGCGTGCCAACTTCGACGTTCAATATGTCGACGCCGATGTCACCAATTATGACATCGAAATCGATATGAACTCGTTCGCCAATGTCGGTTTGGACGCGACCGGCAAGTATCCGGTCACCACCCTGTCGCCGGGGACCAATATCAACCTGTCGGCAGGTGGTTTGGCCAACCCAAATAGCTACTACTACAACTCGGTCATGGACCACACCGAAGACTCCCACGGCAAGGAACTCGCCAGCCGTTTCGATCTGCAGATGTCGTTTGACGAAGGCTGGATCGACACCCTGAAGGTGGGCGTCCGTTACGCCGACCGTCAGCAGAACGTGAACTGGTCGGCCTACAACTGGAAGAATATCTCTAACACGTACAGTCCGAATGCCTCGACCTTCAACATCGATACGCCCCTGCGTACCGGCGGTCCGCTCTATCATGTTGAAGATTTCGGCACCGAGTTCATGCATCGCAGCGACCTGATCAATCAACATCAGTTCGTCTTCTTCAACTATGATACGCTGGAA
This sequence comes from Asticcacaulis sp. AC466, assembly GCF_000495815.1. GTDB lineage: Bacteria > Pseudomonadota > Alphaproteobacteria > Caulobacterales > Caulobacteraceae > Asticcacaulis. The sequence goes on from NZ_AWGE01000006.1 coordinate 177,093, forward strand.
AGTCGTGCGGCGTTGTCGAAGGCCATGAGCCAAGCCAGCACAGGCATCGGTTCGTGGATTCCAATCTGCGATCGAACCGACGAAGTTGCCAACAGCTGCTATACGGCGGCTGAACAGATGGATATCGAGGAAGAAAGCTACGCCGGCTATCTGCAGGTTAAGTTCGGCGGCAATGACAAGACGATCTTCGGCAAGGCCGTTACCGGTAATGCCGGGGTGCGCTGGGTTCAGACCAACATCACCTCAAAGGGTGGTGGCGTTAAATATCCAGACGCCTTCGAATATAACCAGAACAACTGCGATGGATCTTTGACTGCCCTGGAGCAGTCTCAGGCACAGGCCGCAGGCCAGTATGCGGTGTTCCTGCCCTGTATCACCAATCACTCCGTGGACGACGTTGCTTTCCGCGATGGGGCCATCACCGGGGATGCGCAATTCCCGGCGGTCGTCAATACAACGCACATCAACTTCCTGCCTTCGTTCAACATGAAGGTTCAGTTGAATGATACCTGGCTGGCGCGCTTCGCCTATTCACGCGCCATGTCGCGTCCGGACATGGGCTATCTGCGCAACTACTTCTACGTCCAGGGGTCGGCCTTGACCTCGTCAGAAATGTATATCGGTAACCCTAATGTGGTTCTGGGTACGGGTACGGGTGGTCCGGCCACAAGCTGTGACGTGGGTACACCCTGTAGCTACAAGGGGTATCGCTATACAGCGTCTTCCGGTAACCCATACCTGAAGCCGACCACGGCCGATCAATACGACCTGACGTTCGAAAACTACTTCGCCGCGGTCGGTTCGTTCTCGTTCGACCTGTTCTACAAGAAGTTCTACGATTACGTCCAGAACGGCACGCGTCAGGTCGTTACGCTTACCCATGCAGGCGTAACACGTGACGTTCAGGTTACCGGACCGGTCAACGGTCAGGGCGCCAGCCTGAAGGGCTTCGAAGTGGCCTATCAGCGTTACTTCGACTTCCTGCCCGCGCCGTTTGACGGCTTCGGTATTCAGGCGAACTACACCCATATCAAGAATACTGGTGTTAAAAATACAGGCCTGGGTTCGACCTCCGCCGGCGGCGGCGGTGGTCTGGGTTCGGCAGGCGGCGGCGTTATCGCGGCCTACGACAACATCACGGTGGATCGCCTGGAAGGGCTGTCGGACGACTCGTACAACCTCATCGGCATGTACGAAAAGGGTCCGTGGGCCTTGCGCGCCGCCTATAACTGGCGCTCGAAGTTCCTGGTCACCGCCGCTGACTGCTGCGTCGGTTTCCCGATCTGGCAAAAGGGCATAGGTTACCTCGATGCGTCGGCCCGTTATCGCGTCAACGACAATATCGAACTGTCGATCCAGGGCTCCAACCTGCTCGACTCCGATACGGTCCTGATGCAGCAGGTCGACAACCGTGGCACCCTGATGCCGAACGCCTGGTTCAAGAATGACCGTCGCGTTCAGGTCGGCGTCCGCCTGAAGTACTAAGAGACCCTACACGGGGCAAAGGGGGAAGCGCGTCGCGGGAAACTGCGGCGCGCTTGCTTTTTTTGCGGGCGGCGGGCAACCTGCATTGCATAATAAGTCGCGCGGCAAACCGCGCCACTGGAGGCGTATATAATGGCATCACCCCTCAAGGTCGTCATCCTGGGCGGCGGGACGTCTGGTTGGATGTGTGCAGCCGCCCTGTCCGCCATCCTGAAGCCGGGGACGCCCAGCAGCATCCTTGACCTGCGATTGATCGAATCGGCGGATATCGGCACGGTCGGTGTCGGCGAGGCGACCCTGCCTCATATAAAGGAATTCAACGATTTCCTCGGCATCAACGAAGCCGAGTTCATGCGCAAGACCAAGGCGACCTTCAAGCTGGGGATCGAGTTCCGCGACTGGGGGCAGGTGGGCAACAGCTACATCCATCCTTTCGGGACATTTGGTCAGACCCTGGCCGGCGTGGAGTTCCAGCACTACTGGACGCGCGCCCAGGCCTTGGGCGAAGCAGCGTCGATCGAGGACTATTCCTACGCCATCCAGGCCGCGCGCGGCCAGAAATTCGATTTCCCATCGGAAGACAAGGAATCGATCAAATCGACATTTTCCTACGCCTATCATTTCGACGCCGGCCTTTACGCCGCATTCCTGCGCGACTTCGCCGAAGCACGGGGCCTCAAACGGACCGAAGGCAAGGTTGAAACCGTTGCTCTGAAACCGGACAGCGGTGATATTGCCAGCCTGACCCTGGCGTCGGGTGAGGTGATCGAAGGCGACCTGTTTATCGACTGCTCCGGTTTCCGCGGTCTGTTGATCGAAGATCACCTGCACGCCGGTTGGGAAGACTGGTCGCGCTGGTTGCCATGTGACCGCGCCTTGGCGGTTCCGAGCGAACGCACCGACGACTTCCCTTCGTACACGCGTTCGACCGCCCTATCCGCCGGCTGGCAATGGCGCATTCCGCTTCAGCACCGGACCGGCAATGGCTATGTCTACAGCAGCGCCTTCATTAGCGATGACGACGCCCAAAAGGCCTTGCTGGCCAATCTCGACGGCGCGGCCCTGATGGACCCCAAGCCTCTTCGCTTCAAGGCCGGACGCCGCAAGAAATCCTGGTACAAGAACTGCCTGACCATCGGCCTGTCGTCTGGCTTCCTCGAACCGCTCGAATCGACGAGCATCTATCTGGTCCAGATCGCGGTCCAGACCTTGATCGCCCTGTTTCCGTCCAGCAAGCCGGGTGAACCGATCGACGACAAACTGGCCGATGAATTTAACCGCCTGATCGATATCGAATATGAACGGGTGCGTGACTTCCTGATCCTGCACTATCACGCCAACACGCGCACGGACTCAGCCCTGTGGGACTATGTCCGTCATATGAACGTGCCCGACAGCCTGACGCACAAGATCGAACAGTTCAAACGGCGCGGCTATGTGAAAAAATATCGCGACGGCCTGTTTTCACCGCCGTCATGGCTTGCGGTCTTCATCGGCCAGGGCGTTGTCCCGCACGGCTATGATCGGATGGCCGATACGATGGACGATGCCACGGTGATCGAGAAACTGGCCGATATGCGGGTACGCATCCGTGCCAATGTCGACGCCATGCCGGATCATGCGGATTTTGTCCGCGACTACTGCTTTGTCCCGCCTGCGAAAGTCATGGCTGAGGTGTCGAAATGAGTGCGCAAAAGATCGATAAGGTTGTCATTTGCGGCCGCGATGCGGCGGCCTGGCTGGCGGCCAATGCCTTGTCGCGCGCTTTTAGCCGCAGCGGCCTGACGGTGGAAGTCGTTGAGTTGCCGAGCCTGCTGCGGTCTCACGACGTGCTCAGCAGCCTACCGCCGCTGGAGGCCTTTCATCGCCTGCTCGGCTTCGATGAATACGCCCTGATGAAGGCAACTGCGGCGACCTTCAGCCTGGGGCAGAGTTTCGTCAATTTCGCGCGATCGGCGCCGCCCTTCTTCCATGGCTATGGGGGTCACGGCGCGCCCATTGCTGGCCAACCCTTCATGCCATTCTGGATCAAGGCGCGGCAAGCGGGCATGAATGTCGCGCTTGAGGACTTTTCCCTGACCGCCGCGGCGGCAAAGCAGGGACGCTTTTTCTTGCCCACAGAAGCCTACAGCGTGTTTGGTCGTACCGACTACGCCTACCACCTCAAGGCCAAGCCCTATGTGCAATTGCTGAAAACCCATGCCTTGCGTCGCGGGGTGACGGTTCACGCCGCCCGTTTTGTCACGGCGCGTCTGGACGACACCGGCGCAATCCGTGCCGTGGTGCTGCCGGATGGAAGCGAAGTCGCCGGTGATCTCTTCATCGACGCGTCTGACGTCGAAAGCACCTTGCTGGGGGATGCTCTGGGCGTGCCGTTCGACAGCTGGCAGGCGTGGTTCCCGGGCAATCGCGTCTTGACCGTCGCGGGCGAACGCCTACGCAGCCTCCCGCCCTACGGCCAGGTGCGCGCCTTGTCGAACAGCGTCTTGCATCTGGCGCCTGTGCAGGACCAGACCGGGGTGCAGCATGTTTTCAATGACGCGACCTCGAGCGATCAGGAAGCCCTTGAAGCGGCGGCACTGATTTCAAACCTGCGGTTGGCACCGGATGCTGTTGTATCGCCCCTCGCTGTCGGCCGGCGGGTTTCGTCATGGGTAAAGAACTGCATCGCGATTGGCGAAGCCGCGTGCGTCCTCGATCCGATCGACAATGCCAGCCTGCATACCGTCCAACTCGGCCTGGCGCATCTGATCAACCTGTTCCCGCTTGATCGTCATGTCGAGACGGAGGCTTATGAATACAACACCCAAATGGGCAGTGCCTTCGACCGTATCCGTGACTACCAGATCGCCCATTACAAGCTCAATCGCATCGACAACCAACCCATGTGGGATGCGCTGCGTGACATGGCGGTCCCGGAAACGCTGGCTTACAAGATTGATCTGTTCAAGGCGCGCGGCACGGTTGCCATATATGAGGAAGAAACCTTCGAAACCGATGATTGGCTGGCCCTGTTCACCGGCCACGGCCTGATCCCTCGCGGCTACGACCCGGCAATCGATCTGGTCCCGACCGAACAGGCGGTGCCGCAGTTCCAGCGTATGCTGGGCTATATCAAGGCGCAGGTGCAGGATATGAATTCGCATGACGCCTTCCTGGAAATGCACGCCTCCAAGGATTTTGCCTGAATGGATCACCGGATACGCAGGCTCGTCATCGTCGGGGGCGGTACGGCTGGATGGATGACGGCGGCGGCCTTCGCCAAGATACTCGGCACCGTCAATTACGACATCGTCTTGGTCGAATCAGAAGACATAGGCACGGTTGGGGTCGGCGAAGCGACCATTCCGCAAATCCGCACCTATAACGATCTGCTGGGAATAGACGAAAATACGTTCGTGCGCGAAACCAATGGCACGTTCAAGCTCGGCATCCACTTTGTCGACTGGAAGCGTCCGGGGGAGAGCTATATTCACCCCTTCGGCCTCTATGGCGTCGATATGGACGGCATCCCTTTCATTCACTTTTGGCATCGTCTGGCCAATATGGGGGGAAATGGCGACTGGGGCCGCTTTAATGCCGAAACCATGGCCATGCGGGAAAACAAATTTACCCGCATCCCGAAGGGCGAGGCCTCCGGTCTGCCGCAAATCAACTACGCCTACCAATTCGATGCCAGCCTTTATGCCGCTTTCCTTCGCCGCTATGCCGAGGCGCGTGGCGTCACACGGCGGGAAGGCCGGATTGTCCGCGTCGGTCAGGCGCCGGAGTCGGGCAACCTCACTGCGCTGCATCTGGAGAATGGTCAGTCGATTGCCGGCGATTTCTTCATCGATTGCTCAGGCTTCCGTGGTCTGCTGATCGAACAGACGCTAAAATGCGGCTATGAGGACTGGAGCGAGTGGTTGCCCTGCGACCGCGCGGCCGCCGTGCCATCGGCCAAGCCCGACGGGCCGATCACGCCCTATACACGGTCAACCTCGCGAGAGGCGGGATGGCAATGGCGTATTCCGCTCCAGCACCGGACGGGTAATGGCTATGTTTTCTGTTCGGAGTTTATCAGCGAAGATGAAGCCTGCGAAAAGCTTCTGACGCGGCTGGACGGCGCCCCGCTGAAGGACCCGAAGGTGTTACGCTTCACCACGGGCCATCGCCGCAAGATGTGGCACAAGAACGTCGTCGCTTTCGGCCTGGCGTCGGGTTTCCTTGAACCGCTGGAATCGACCTCCATTCACCTCGTGCAGGCGGGCATCGCCAAGCTGCTGGCGCTCTTCCCCCGTACCGGCATAGCCCAAAGCGTCGTCGATCAGTATAACCGGGAAACGATCGCCGATTATGTCAACGTCAAGGACTTCCTGATCGCCCACTACAAGGTCACGGAGCGTGAGGACACGCCTTTCTGGCGACGGTGCAAGCATATGAGCGTTCCCGACAGCCTGACGGCGCGTCTGGAGACCTTCCGGGCCACCGGGCAAGCCGCCGCTCAGCAATGGGAGCTGTTCAAGGAGGTGAGCTGGTTCTCGGTTCTGGCGGGCCAGGGGCTGATGCCGGGAGATTACCATCCAGTCGCCGATGTGATTTCCGACGACGACCTGAGACAACGCCTCGGGCGCCTGCGCAGCCAGGTCGATCAGCGCGTCAAGGGCATGATGTCCCATGATGACTATATCGCCAAATTCTGCGCGGCGCCAAAAGCCGCCTAAGCTACACTTTTCGGAAAGCGCTTTACCGCCTGAGCGCGGCTTCCAGCTTGTCCAGCCCTTCATCTAAGATGTCATCCGAGGCGGTCAGTGGCGCCAGTAGCCGGATCGTGTTTCCATAGACCCCGCAGGATAGCAGGATCAGGCCGTGTTCCTGCGCCTTGAGGCATACCGCCTTGGTTGCCGTAGCATCCGGCGTGTGGCCGCCCGGCTCGGTCACGATATCGAAGGCGATCATGGCACCAAATCCGCGCAGGGCCGATATTGGCACGCTGTCGTTGCGCTGGCTGATGCTTTCGATGCGGGCCTTCAGCCGCGCCCCCTGACGGTTGGCGGCGTCGAGCAGAGCTTCCTCCTCGATAACATCTAATACGGCCAGCGCGGCGGCGCACGCCACCGGATTGCCGCCATAGGTGCCACCGAGTCCGCCGGTTACAGGCGCATCCATCACCTCGGCGCGACCCACGACACCGGACAGCGGATAACCCCCGGCCAGCGATTTGGCCATGGTCATAAGGTCCGGCTTGACGTCGTAATTTTCCATGGCGAACAGCTTGCCGGTCCGGCCAAAGCCGGTTTGAACTTCGTCAGCGATCAGCAGGATGCCATTGTCGTCGCAGATTTTCCGCAAGGCGCGCATGAGCTCGGGTGGCGTGATGAGGAAGCCGCCTTCGCCCTGTACCGGCTCGATGATGATGGCTGCCACGGCATCGGGTGCAATGTCCGCCTTGAACAGGTAGTCGAGCATTTTCAGCGTATCGGCGGTGTCTATACCAGAGGCTTCGACGGGAAAGGGCAGATGGTAGACGCCGGGTTGCTGCGGGCCCAGGTCTTTCTTGTACGGGACCACCTTGCCTGTCAGCGCCGATGTTAGTGCCGTACGTCCGTGAAAGCCGCCGGTAAAGGCGATGACGCCGTCGCGTCGCGTGGCGCAACGCGCGATCTTTACGGCGTTTTCCACCGCTTCGGCGCCGGTGGTGAACAGGACGGACTTGGCCGGCCCGTCGATGGGGGCCAATATGTTAAGCCGTTCGCACAGGGCAATATAGGATTCGTACGGCACGACCTGGAACGCCGTATGGGTGAAGGCGTCCATCTGTTTCAGCGCGGCGGCCTGGACCTTGGGATGGCGATGGCCGGTATTGAGCACCGCAATCCCGCCGGCGAAATCGATGAAGCGATTGCCGTCGGCGTCCCACAACTCGGCGTTTTCAGCGCGGGCGGCGTAAAGCGTGGTGGCGTGGCCTACGCCGCGCGGCACGGCGGCGGCCCGGCGGGTGGCGAGATCGGCGTTATGGGTCATGGTAAGGCTCCGCGAAATTTAGCGAAGAGTACATATTGTGATCACAATTTGCCAGTTGAATTTGATTGCATCTGTGTCTTGTCTGTCGGGATGGAACCCCTTGTTGAAACGGTTATTCTCCTGCACGGCACGGGGCGCTCCCCGCGTAGCCTGGCCTCGCTCGAGAAACGGCTAGCACGCTCTGGCTTCCCGACGTGCAATCTCGCCTATCCCTGGCGCGAGAGGGATATTGCGGGTCTTGCCAGCTTTGTCGCCGATGCGCTCGAAGCGAAAGGCCTGACTGGGCCGACGAACAGATTGCACTTTGTCACCCATTCTATGGGCGGCCTCGTGGTGGCTTATCTGCTCGGTAAACAGCGGGATCGTTTGGCAGCCGAGATTGGCCGCGTTGTGATGTTGGGGCCGCCACTGGGCGGAAGTGAAGTCGCCGACGCCTTGTGCCGATTGCCTGTGTACAGGTGGATGTATGGACCGGCCGGACAGGACCTCGTCACCAACTCCCGCCTCCTCGACAATATCTACCCAGACTATTCGCTCGGCATCATCGCGGGAACCGTCGGCTGGCCATATCCATCCGGACTGATGTTCATCCGCGAACCGAACGACGGTCGTGTGTCCGTGGCGCGGACGCGATGGGACGGTATGGCTGACCATCTGGTCCTGCCCGTGACGCACAGCTTCATGCCGGCGTCTCCCGACGTACAGGCACAGGTGCTGCACTTCCTGAAAATGGGCGCTTTCAGACGGTCCTGAAACAAAAAAACGGAGCGGTTGTGAGGGGACACAAACCGCTCCGCCATTTCAGGACCCGCCGGGGAGAGGGTCCCGAAATTCCTAATATCCGATCAATGGACGTTGGACATGTCGACCGGCCCTTTGGGGCGCGGGATTGTCCAGACCAGAAGGGCGCAACACAGGAACAACACCGCAGCCCCCATGAAGACTTCATTGGTGGACAGCATCAGGGCCTGGCCGCTGACAAGTCGGTCGAGAATGCCAAGCGCCGCACCTGGGTTCACGCCGTGCTGGACCAGGGTTTGCACCGACTGATTGGCGTCCAGCCCGCTGACGATCGCGGCGCGGTTGGACGTGGCGTTGTTTTCCCAGATCGTGGCGACCAGAGACGTCGCAACGGCGCCAGCCATGGTGCGGATAAAGTTCTGCAGGCCGGCGGCATTGGCGGTTTCTTCCACCTTCACCGACCCCATCGATATTTGCAGCAAGGGCATGAAGAAGAAGGGCATGCCGGCGCCCGTAAGGAAGATGAGGAAGGCAATCTGGCCGAAACTCATATCCATATTGGACAGGCCGCGGATGAAGGTGATCAGGGCCAGCCAACCGACGCCGAAGAATATAAGGCGGCGCGGGTCGATCTTGACGGCCAGCTGCGCGGCTATGGGGGCGGCGAAGATCGCCAGAATGCCGACCATGCCTGTGGCGTTGCCCGCCCACGACGCCGTCCAGCCCAGGTTATTCTGTAGCCATAGCGGACCGATGACATTGATGGCGAAAAAGGAGCCTATCATCAAGGCCATGCAAACCATGGCGATGGAAAAGCCCCTGTGCCGGAAGACGCGCAGGTCCACAATAGGATTAGAGTCTGTCAGCTCCCAGATCAGAAAGGCGATGAATCCCAGCACAGCGACAACAGCCAGGGCGACGATAAAGGGTGACGAAAACCATTCATGCTCCTTGCCCAGGTCGAGCATGATCTGCAAGGCGCCGACCCAAAGGACCAGAAGCGCAAGACCAACCACGTCGACGCGTGCTTTGACGGTGCGCGTTTCCTGACTAAGTAGCACCCGCCACACCAGGAAGCCGGCGCCAATGGCGACGGGTACATTGACCAGGAAGATCGACCCCCAGCCGAAATTATCGCACAGGGTGCCGCCCAGCACCGGGCCGGCCACCGGCGCAACAAGGGTGGTGATGGCCCAGATTCCCATGGCCGCCGGTTGCAGTTTTTTCGGGAAGATGGTGAGGAGAAGAGTCTGAGACAGCGGCATCAAAGGCCCGCCGCAGAACCCTTGAAGTATACGGGCGACGACCAGGATTTCCAGCGATGGCGAAATACCACAGAGGAAGGACGCAAGGCCGAACCCGACGAGAGCGACCGAAAAGGTGCGGACAGTGCCGAACCGCATCGCCAGCCATCCGGTCAGCGGTACGGAAATGGCCTCCGCCACGGCGTAGGAGGTGATGACCCATGTGCCTTGCGAGGTCGATACACCCAGCGCACCGGCGATATTGGGCACTGAGACGTTGGCGATTGACACATCGAGAATGGCCACGAAATTGGCCATGGCCAGAAGGATGCCGCACAGCCAGAGCGTCAGCCCTGTCAACGGTACGGGTTCCTTGTAGGTCGGGTCTGGGACGGCGGTGGAAGCGGACATGGTCGCAACTTTCCGATGACGTTAATGTACAATGGTCGCAGGGCTGCGCGCCGGGCAGGTTTTGCCAGAATTCGGACACGCGAGCTCATTCCCCGTTACCTGGCCCCCGCTATCAGGAGAGGGTGCCAAGGGGCGGGAGGGATAGTCGAAACATATTATTAGCCGGTCAGGTCTAGTCGTTGACGCTGATCGTCGCCTTCATGCTCATGCCGACGCGCAGCGGATGTTGCTTTAGCTCGGTGGGATCGAGCGCGATGCGAACGGGCAGGCGTTGGACCACCTTGATCCAGTTGCCGGTGGCGTTCTGTGCCGGGATGATGGCGAAGGCTGAGCCCGTGCCGCCGCTCAGTCCGGCTACCTTGCCGTGGAACTTGATGCCGCCGCCATAGGTGTCGGCGGTCAGCAGAACTGGCTGACCGATGCGCACCTTCTTAAGCTGCACTTCCTTGAAGTTGGCGTTCACATACGCATTGTCAATCGGCACAATGTTCATCAGAACCTGGTTGATCTGGACGCGTTGGCCGATTTCGACGGTATTTTTGGCGATGACCCCGGAAATCGGCGCGCGGATAACCGTGCGGTCGAGGTCGTTCTGCGCTTGTTCGACCTTGACGCGGGCAGCGACGACCTGCGGATTGTCGCCACGGTCGACACCGGAAATCAGGGCGCCATTGGCGGCGCGTTGACCCTGAGCCGCCAGCGCCTGGGCGCGGGCGCTGTTCAGCGCGGCCTGGGTCTGGTCGACCGTCGTCTTGGCATTTTGCAGGTCTTCGCCCGACACCGCGCCGATGGCGACCAGGCTCTTGCGATCATTATAGGCCTTGACGGCATTGTCGTAGGCCGCCTGAGCATTGGCGACCTGGGCCGTCGAGGCATCGGCCTGAGCTGCCAGCGTCGTATCGTTTTCGTAATAGGTGCCGACCTGGCGCTCGACCTGGTCAAGTTGGGCCTTGGCGGACGCGAGCGCCAGCCGGGCGTCGGTGTCATCGAGCACGACCAGTATGTCGCCGGCCTTGACAGCCTGGGTTTCTATAATGTTCGACGATTTGACCGGTGCGGAAATCTGCGCCGTGACGGCGGCGGAACTGGCATCGACATAGGCATTGTCGGTTTCGACCGATTTGCCGCCTTCGATCAGCATGTAGGCGCCAACGGCCAGACCGGCCAACAGCACGACGCCGCCGAAAATGAGAAAGAGCGGACCGCGCGCTCGCGATGATGCCGGAGGTTTACCACCGCCGCTTGGGCCATTGGCACCGGGAACGGGGGGGGCATTGTCTTGCGGGGCCGCATCGGGGGAGGATTGATCGGACATGGGCTAAACTCAGTTTTGGGATTGGTAGCCGCCGCCAAGCGCGGCGATAAAGGTAATGCGATCACGATAGGCTTGGGCCTTTAGATCGGTAATCTCGTTTTCGGCCGATACCACGCGGGCATGAGCGCTGATCACGTCTATTTTCGTGGCCAGTCCCTTGCCGAAACGGGCTTTGGACAGTTCGTAACCTTGTAAGGCCGTGTCGTGACGGCCTTGCGCGGCCGCCAGTTCTGCCGTCGTGGCTTTCGTGCGGCCGGCGGCGTCTGCGACTTCATGCAAAGCGGTTGTCAGGGTCTGGTCATAGGTGGCGACGGCCGAGTTGTAATCCGCCTCATAGGACCGGTAGCTCGCGTTAAGGCGCTTCTGGTGAAAAAGCGGCAGGCTGATGGCTGGACCGAACGATCCAAAATTCGAAGCCGATTGGCCGAAATATTGCAGCCCAAGCGCTTCGCGACCCCAGGACAGAGACAGATTGAGGTTCGGATAGTAGTCGGCCTTGGCGTATTTGATGCCCTGGCCGGCGGCTTCGACACGAAGGCGGGCGGCGACCACATCCGGGCGGCGACCGATCAGGTCCGCAGGTACATTGCCGGGCAGGGTGGTGATTTCGCTAGGCGCCAGTTGCGGCCGTGAAATAGATAGGCCACGATCCGGCCCAGCCCCGACCAGCGCGGCGATCAGGTTATCTTGCAACTGGATAGCGCCATCGATAGTGGCCAGGCGCCGGTCAAGTTGCTGCTGGTCGTCGCGTGCCGACAGGACGGTATCCTTAGGTTCGAGATTGTGGTCGGCGCGCGCCTGATACAGATCAAGCTTGGCAGCGGCGCCACGCTTCAATTCGGCCAGTTCGTCGCGCGTTTCATAAAGGCGGTTCAGTTCGACATAGGCGTTGGCGACGGCTACGGCCAGGTTCTGACGCACCACTTCGCGTTCGACCTCGGAGGCTTTCGCCTGACCGATGGCGCCTTTCAGCGCCGCGCGGCTCTTTCCCCACAGGTCGATATTGTAGTTGGCGTCCAGAGTGATACGCCCCAGTGGCAGGACGCCTTGGGGCAGGACGCTCTTGAATTGCTGTGGGAAGCCCATGTTCAGGCTCTGCTCAGTCGCGGCAACAGACCCATTGAGCGTCAGGTCGGGATCGAGCGCCGATTTGACCTGGGCCTGGGTCGCCAAAGCCTTGTCGAGGCGGGCTTGAGCCGCCAGCAGGTCCGGGGAACCGGCGAAGGCTTCATCGATCAGGGCGCTCAACTGAGCATCGTTGAAGCCCTTCCACCACTCCCGTGCCGGCCACTGACCGCTTTCGGATGGCAGACTCTGGGTCGCGGCGAGATCGCTGTGTGGCGTAATGGTATGCGAGGCGGGAACAGACGCACAGGCCGTGAGTACGGCCGCAGCGGCAACAAGTGCGCTCAGGCTGACCGCTTTCCGCAAGGGAAGGGGGGCTTTATGGGAAGCAGGGGAGTGCATAGGGGGGAGGTCCTGAAACACAAAAAGGTGAACCGTACTGTACAGTCTTCTTTCTTTGCGCTACACTCCAACACGAGTCAAGTGCGAACTGTACAGTATGGTACAAATTTTTATGGAATTGCCAATCAATAATTTCCCCGACGCGCCAGAATTGAAGGACTCTTTGAAAGAGCCGGCGCATACAAAAGACCAGCCGTCCTTCAAGGATCAGCGCCGCGACCGTATAATCCAGGTGGCGCGCAGCGTATTTTATGAAGTCGGCTATGCTGGTGCCAGCATGTCGATGATTTCGAACCGCCTCGGCGGATCGAAAGCGACGCTTTACGCCTACTTCAACAGTAAGGAAGAGCTGTTCGAGGCGATTGTACGCGAACAATGCGGTGAAATGGCAGCCCTGTTCCAGCGTCATATCGGCTCTGAGGATCTGCGCGCCAGCCTTACGGTGATGGCGCGTCAATTGATGAGTGCCGTCATGTCCGATGGTGTTATTCGCACCATTCAACTGGTCGTCGAGGAAAGCTACCGCAATCCGCATCTGTCCGAGATGTTTCATAATGTGATCCAGAGTCAGGGGCGCGATAATTTGATCGGCCTGCTTCAGGCGGCGCACGACAAAGGACAGATCGATGCGCCGAATATTGCCGAAGCGACCATGGTGCTCAAAAGCCTGCTGTTCGGGGACTGCCATTTCAAGCGCATCATGAACCTGTTGCCGGAACCGACCGAGGCGCAACTGCATCGTCAGATTGACCTGGCTATCGACGTTTTCATGACCTATTACGGCCGTCCCGCTGACTGACCGACGAACCGCACGACATATTGTCCGGCGCTCGAAGGGGCAGAATGTGCGCAGGGCGGCGGCCATGTCCTGTCTGCTCATTATGCCGCTCCGGTAGGTTCGCCCGTTTATGAGGGGTGCGCATGTCAGCGTACGTCAGCAGCAATTCGAATTGTTTACTAATGTGTAAATATTTGTGGTTAACGTCGATTCGTTTTTAGAGGTTAATCCATGGTCCGCTCGTCCGACTCGTCTGCGTTTCCGACCGATAACCTGGCCGCGGTGACGAGGGATGGTGGCGCGCTTAAGGCCCTGTGCGATTCCGTCTGTGCGTTGACGGCGGCGATCTTTGACCTGCCGATAGCGTTTCTCAGACTTGTGGACGGACCTGTTGCCGCCTTTGGCATGGACAGCGGACACCTGGATCGTTTTGCCTTTATCGAACGTGCGCTGGACGGGCCGCTGATCGTAGCCGATGCCACCCACGACAGCCGGTACTTTCTGGAAGCCGCAGTCCTGCGTGCACCGCACATCCGCTTTTATGCCGACATGCCGCTGGTGCATGAAGGTCGCATGCTGGGTGTTATCGGTGTCGCCGGATCCTCGCCGCGCCACGATTTCGATGTGCGTGAACTGGCCTTGCTTGAGGCATTCGCCGGCCACGCGGCGAAACTGCTATTCCTGGCTGGACGCGCCCGCCAGCAGACAGACCTGATTGCCGAGTTGCAGGCGCGCCAGGCACGCCTCGATTCCGATATGACCGGGCTGGGTTACTGGAAAATTGACCTGAATACGCGGGAGGTGACCTGGTCCAGTGGTTTTTACGCCATCCTGGGTTTGACGCCGGAAACCTATACGCCGACGGTTGCGGCCCTGCTTGATATTTTTGAGCCGGAAGACCGGTCTATGCTCATCGAGCGCTTGCAGGCCTCGGTGAATGATGGCCGGGATTTTGACGTTCAACTGAACGTTCTGCATCGCGAGGATCAGATTGCCCGACGCATCCGTATGCGCGGGGGTGTCGAATCCGATGCGGCGGGTATGCCGGTGCGGTTATGCGCCGTCGTTCGCGACCTGAGTGTGGCGGGAGCGCCTCAACGTGACGTGAACGCAGCAAAGGACGAATTTCTGGCGCATGTTACGGACGAATTGCGCCGGCCGCTCAACGATATCGTTGGCTACGCCCGCCTGCTCGACACCAAGGCGCAGCTTAATCCGGACATCGCGACCTATACACACGACCTGCTGCAATCGGCGGAGACCTTGCAGCAGACGCTTGGGCGGCAGGGGGTGACCATTGTGCCCATCGTGCCGGCCGCGAGCGAACGCAGCGCTGCGGATGGCGAGGTGATCGATGTGATCGACCTGATCCGCGAGGTGGTGAATGCGTTTACGGAACAGGCGGCGCGCAATCACACGCGGCTTGGCGTGCATTTCAGCGACTTCGCCATTACGACCGCGCGTATCGATGTCATGCGCGTCCAGCAGGTTCTGAAAAACCTGATCTCCAACGCCTGCAAGTTTACACAAGGCGGTATGATTACCGTCACGGCACGTCAGGTGCCGGCACAAAATCCAGATGACCTGACGCCTGAAACCTATTTGCCTGAAACCTATTTGCCTGAAACCCATCTCCATGTCAGCATACACGACACCGGCATCGGCATGAGCGATGAGCAGCGGGCGAGTCTGTTCGGCGGCCGCGCACGCGGGTTAGGCCTGTCCATCGCCAAGACGATCGTCGATATGCTCGGTGGCCGGATCGGTGTGACGTCTCGGTCGGGAAGCGGCACAACCGCCTGGTTCGAAATTCCGGTTGCCTGGACCGCGTCCTCGCCATCCGCCGCGATATCCGCGCATGATCTACAGTCTACGCGCGACCCTAAGGCCCCGCCGAAGCCGAGCACCTTGGCGCGTGAAAGCTTCGCATCCGCGCCGCCGCCCGCCGCCCGCCGCCCGGCCTACGCGCCGATCCGGCCATCGCCAGAGGCCATATTGCCCCGGGCGCATCCTCCCGTCGACGCGGATCGGATAAATCGCGAATATCTGCGGGCGCTTCTGGCCGACATGAAGCTGGATCTATGATATCGGCACGGCGTTGAAATAACGCCATTCGGCGATAAGCCCTATCTTAAGACTTGCTGTCTACGGTGTAACCCAACAAACCGTCCGATGAGGCGGAGTCACAGCGGGTACACGCATGGTTGAGGATCTCAAGAGGCAGCGCGACCGATACATCGCGTTTTCTCTGGCGGCAGCGGATCTGTTGATCGAGGTCGACACCCATTTTCGTATTGTCAGTACTGTCGGCGCGACCCAGGCCCTGCTCAGCGGGCCGGCCGAAGACGTGATCGGCCGCGACGTGTGCGACATCTTCATCGCCGGCGATCGGGCCTTTGCCCGCCGTCTCCTGACCAAGGCCCAGTCGATCGGCCGCATCGAACCGTGCAGCCTGCAACTCAGTCAGCCGCAAGGGCCAGCGCTTCAGGTCAATATGGGGGCGTGCTTCCTGGGTAGCGGTGACAGTCATACCTTCATCAGCATTACCGTTCTATCCGACGGCGTCATGATCGACGGCGAAGGTGGCCTGCTCAATCTCGATTCCTATCTGAAATTCGTTAGCAAGAAGATCGGTATCCTGGGCTACACCGCTCCTAATGATCTGAAACTGGTCCGCGTAACCGGCCTGTCTCGTGCGATGCGGGACTTGCCGGCGGAACAGGCCGACATGCTGATGGACGAAATCAGCTCCGTCTTGCGTTCACAATCGATGAGTGGCGCCGCCGCGGCGCAGCTTTCAGATGAGGCATTCAGCTACATGCCGTCCGCAAAGGGCGAGGCCGCGTCTTCCGACGCCATTTCCAAAGATATTCAGGCGGCGGCGCGGGCCGTTGGCCTGCCCGAAGACAGCCTGCGTCCCAGCATGATGAATCTGGAGCTGTCGATCGGCAATCTCGATCAGGACAGCATCGCCCGCGCCCTGCAATATACACTTCAGGACTTCTGCAAGCCTGAACGCAGTCCGATCCATTCGCTGGCCCAGGGGCTCAAGGCCGCGATGGCCGAGACCGTTCAGCATTTCGACGATATCCGTGCGCTGATCGACAGTGACAGATACACCCTGTTCTATCAGCCGGTGGTCAATCTGGACGACCGCACCACGCACCACTACGAAGCGCTCCTGCGCTTTGCCGACGGCCATAAACCGTTCGACACCATTCGTCTGTCGGAACAGCTGGGCCTGGTGCAGGATTTTGACTTGGCCGTTGCGCGCAAGGCGATTGATACCTTGATCCGACGGCCGGATGTAAAGATCGCCATCAACCTGTCCGGTCTATCTATTCAAAACGATACCTTCCGCGAAAACCTGCGTCATCTGGTTCGCCCATACAAGGACATCAGTGAGCGACTAATGTTCGAACTGACTGAATCCAACACGATCGATGACATGGACGCTGCCGGAAACTTTCTGCGTTGGTTGCGCCGCGGCGGGTTCCATATCTGCTTGGATGATTTCGGGTCCGGAGCGGCCACCTATTCGTATCTGCGTAAGTTCGACTTCGATTTCGTCAAGATCGATGGACCGTTCCTGCGCGAGGCGCAGGAAAACCCGCGTCAGCGCGCCCTTATCCGTTCCATCAGCCACCTGTGCAAGGAATTGAACTCCGATGTCGTCGCCGAGATGATAGAGGACGAGTCGATGGCCAGGCTCTGCCAGGAACTGGGCATAGGCTTCGGTCAGGGCTATCATTTCGGCAAACCAAAGCCCGAGATCGACACGCCGCGTCACAATCTGAACGGCAAGCGCAAGGGCGTCACCCAAACCTGGCGGTAGACATTCGCCTAAGCACCAGAATGGCGCTAAACTCCGGCGGAAAATTCATCGCCGGACATCTTGGTAGGTATGAAACCGAAAAACCTGATTTCGCTCCTCCCCGCCCTGGTGCTTGCCATCGGCTTCCCCGTTCACGCCCGCGACTACTGGTTCGGCGCGGACCTGTCCTATGTCAATGAGATGAAGGACTGCGGCGCGCGGTACAGTTACGGCACTCAAACCGACCCTTACGCGATCTTCGCGCGGTCAGGCCATAACCTGGTGCGCGTTCGTATCTGGGTTGACGCCAAATGGACGCCCTATTCCAATCTGGCCGATGTCGAAAAGACCATCGCGGCAGCCAAGGCGCAGGGGCAAAAGGTCCTGCTCGATTTCCACTATTCGGACGATTGGGCCGACGGTGGAAAGCAACTGGTGCCCGCCGCCTGGGCGGGCTTGAGTGACGATGATCAGGCCAAGGCGCTCTACCAATATACGCGTGATACCCTGAACACGCTCAAGGCCAAAAACCTGATGCCGGAAATGGTTCAGGTTGGCAATGAGACCAATGGCGAAATCCTGCGCACCCAACCGGAAGAACACGTCGCGATCAATTGGGCGCGCAATGCCAAACTATTCAATGCCGGCATCAAGGGCGTGCGCGATGCGTCGGCCGACAGTACAATAAAACCGGAAATAATGTTGCATGTCGCCCAGCCGGAAAACGTAGAACCATGGTTCGAACAGGCCACGAAGGCGGGCGTCACCGGTTATGATATCATCGGTTTGAGCTATTACAGCAAATGGTCGAAGGAAGACTTTTCCGGACTCTCGGAAACAATTCGTCGCGTCCATTACCGCTTCGGCAAGGCGGTGGTTGTTGTCGAAACCGGCTACGCCTTTACCGATGACGCCGCCGACAGCGCCCATAATCTGTTGGGTTCGGATTCCGCACTGAAGGCCTATCCGGTAAGCCCAGCGGGCCAGGCGCTGTACATGCACGATATCATGCAGCTAACGCTCGACGCGGGCGGACAGGGCGTTGTCTATTGGGAGCCGGCATGGGTGTCGACCAAATGCCGGACACGTTGGGCACAAGGCTCCGATTGGGAAAATGCTGCCTTTTTCGACTATAAGGGCAAGGCCTTGCCCGCTATGGACTGGCCGAAAGCGTCCTATGTCTGGCCGGTGGAAACACGCTTTGCCGTGGCCGATAAGGGCCAGGCGGCGCAATATCTCAGTGGTGATTTTACCGGCGGTGTCCCTGTAGCCATGCTCAGGGAGGGCGGCCGTTTTGTCTATAGCGCCTGGTTACGGCCGGACAGCGACATCGTAGTCGGTCATGCCGAGGCAGAAGCCGGGCTGGACACGGCCGAGGCGCTTCAAGTCAAGGTGCCGAAAACGGGGGGTGTGATTACACTCCCTTGACCAGCGCGATTTAGCGCTTTAATTGTATGATAATAAAAAACAGGGAATGCCATCATGCTCGAAATGCACCGACGCCACTTACTGGTCAGCGCGGCCGCAACCTTTGCCGCCGTAAGCGCCGGCCTGCCCACCCTGGCGCAAACCGTCGAAACAGACTCGCGGCGTCGCCTGCGGTTCGACACGGGCTGGAAATTCGCTTTCGGTCATCTCAACGACGTCGAAAAAGACTTCGGCTTCGGCGCCGATCTGCGCACCTACGCCAAGCAGGGGCCGGACGCGACGCCGATAGCCAAGTCGGATTATGACGATTCGAAGTGGCGCAGCGTAACATTGCCGCACGACTGGGCCGTCGAACTGCCGTTCGTGCCGAATCCGAAGGCTGCAACCTTTAAGCCCGACGACCACGGCTCGGTCTGGGATCCGGCTGCCAATCATGGTTTCAAGCCGCTGGGCCGCGACTACCCGGACACCAGCGTCGGCTGGTATCGCAAAACCTTCACACTTGATGCAAGCGATGCAGGCAAGCGCATTTCCCTGGAATTCGATGGCGTTTTCCGCAATGCCATGGTCATCGTTAATGGATACATCCTGAAGGTCAACGACAGCGGCTATTCGCCGTTTCGCGTCGAACTGAACGACGTGCTCAATACCGACGACACGCCCAATACGGTGCTGGTTCGTGTCGATGCCTCGCTCGGTGAAGGCTGGTTCTACGAAGGTGCCGGCATCTATCGCCACGTCTGGCTGGTTAAGACCGATCCGGTGCATGTGCCGCAATACGGCGTACGCGTCCGGGCGAAGACGGACGGCACGGTCGAAGTCGCAACGACGGTCAAAAACGATAGCGACCAGGCCCGCACCATCGATATTTTGTCAGGCATCCGCAGTCTGACGGGCGATGTTGTATCTACCGATACGGCCCCGGCATCCCTGACATTGGCGCCGTGGGGTCAGGCAACGGTGTCCGAGACCATTCAGGTGAGCGCGCCCAAGCTGTGGTCGCTCGAACAACCCAACCTGTACGCGGTGACGACGACCCTGCGTGTAGATCAAACCGCTGTTGACCGCATCGCCACGACCTTCGGCTTCCGCGACATCAGGTTCGACGCAAAAGAGGGCTTTTTCCTCAACGGCACATCCGTCAAGCTGAAGGGCACCTGTAACCATCAGGACCATGCTGGGGTTGGCGCGGCCATCCCAGATGCGCTTCAGGTCTGGCGCCTGCAACAGCTCAAGGACATGGGCTGCAACGCCTACCGCGCCTCGCATAATCCGCCGACGCCGGAACTGCTCGATGCCTGCGACCGCATGGGCATTCTGGTCATCGACGAAACGCGCATGATGGCGTCGAGCGAGGAAGGGCTGGCCCAACTGGAAACCCTGATCCTGCGCGACCGCAACCACCCGTCGGTTATCCTGTGGTCCATCGGCAATGAAGAGCCGCAGCAGGGGACGAAGCGCGGCGCCAAAATCGCCCACACCATGAAGCGTCTGTGCAACGATCTGGACCCGACGCGTCTGGTCACCGCCGCCATGGACAATGGCTACGGCCAGGGCATTACCGAAGTTATCGACGTCATGGGGTTCAATTATCGCGACAGCGTAATCGACGGATTCCATGCGAAATTCCCCGACATGCCCATTATCGGCACCGAAACGGCGTCGACCGTTTCGACGCGCGGGGAATATATTAAGGACGACGCCGCCCATATCGTTCCGGCTTATGACACGACGGCGCCGTGGTGGGCGACGACCGCCGAAGGCTGGTGGCCGCATTTCGATGAAAAGCCCTATATAGCCGGCGGTTTCATCTGGACCGGCTTCGACTACCGTGGCGAGCCCACGCCCTATTCGGAATGGCCCAGCATTTCGTCGCAGTTCGGCGCACTCGATACCTGCGGATTCCCGAAGGATAACTACTGGTACTATCGCGCCTGGTGGCGGCCGGAGCCGCTTCTTCACCTGTTCCCGCACTGGAACTGGGAAGGCAAGGAGGGCCAGGACATCTCCGTCTGGGCGCATAGCAATGCCGACGCCGTCGAGCTGTTCGTCAATGGCAAGTCGGCAGGTCGAAAGGCGGTCGTGAAGAACCGCCATGTCGAATGGACGGTGCCTTACCAGCCTGGAAAGATCGAAGCCTATGCCTACAAGGCGGGCAAGGTCATTCTCAAGGCGGTGCGCGAAACAGCCGGTGCGCCGGCGAAGGTTGTGTTGACGACAGACCGCGCGGCTTTGAGCAATGACGGTATGGATTGCACGGTGATCAAGGCGGAAGTGTTCGACGCCAAGGGCCGTCCGGTGCCGAAGGCTGACAGCCTTGTCCGCTTCACCGTATCCGGCCCGGGGGCGGTGATTGGCGTCGGCAATGGCAATCCGAACAGTCACGAAGCCGACAAGGCGTCCGAACGCAAGGCCTTCAACGGCCTGTGTTGCGCCATTGTTCAGGTCACCGGTGCGGGCGCAATCACCATCACCGCCAGCGCGGATGGTTTGGCTGGCGGCAAGGTGGTCCTAAAGTCGGCATAGCTGGTGCGAACGCCTCCCGGCTGGAGAGGCGTTCGTTTTCTTAGTATTTCGGCGCCTGGTCGCCCCACAATTTCTTGAGTGCGCCCGGGCGGCCGCACCCGATCACATAGCGGTCGTAATGATCGCTATGGGTTTGCCAATAATGCTGATGGTAGGCCTCGGCCGGATAGAAGGGCAATCCGGTCTGTGTCGATTTGACGACGAGCGTGTAGATCGGCTTGTTCAACTGCTTGCCGACAGCCTGCTTGGATGCCACGGCGGCATTATATTGCGCATCGGAAAAGGTGAAGACCGCCGTGCGGTAATTGTCACCGAGGTCACAGATGACGCCACGCGGATTGGTGGGGTCCGTCGAATGCCAAAAGGTATCGAGCAGTTGCTGGTAGCTGACCTTATCGGGATCGTAGGTCACCTCGACGGCTTCGACATGGCCGGTACCGCCGCGCACCACATCTTCATAGCTGGGAGATTTGACGCTGCCGCCCATGAAGCCGGCCCGCGTATTGGTCACCCCCTTGACATGGTCGAAGGCTTTCTGCGTGCTCCAGAAACAACCACCGGCAAATACGGCGACTTGACTATCTGCCGCGATGGCATTGCCGGCCAAGCTCAGGGCCATCACGCCGGCCAGAACGACACGACCCAAAAAAGTGCGCTTCAACATGTGATGGTCCTAGGCTGGAATGAATTTAAGGGCGACGCCATTGTTGCAATACCGCTTACCGGTCGGCCGCGGGCCGTCGTCGAACAGGTGTCCCTGATGGCCGCCGCAGCGTGCGCAGTGATATTCCGTGCGCGGATATCCTAGGGCGAAGTCGGTCTTGGTTTGCAGGTGATCCGGGATCGCCCGGAAAAAGCTCGGCCAGCCGGTGCCTGAGTCATATTTGGTGTCTGAGGTAAATAAAGGCAGGTCGCAGCCCAGGCAGGCGAACGTGCCCTTGCGGTGTTCGTTAAGCAAGGGACTGGTGCCGGCGCGCTCGGTCGCTTCGTGACGCAGCACATTATAGGCGGCGGGTGGCAAACGCTTTTTCCATTCGGCGTCGCTGAGCTTAAGCGGCGCGACGGTTTCGGCCTGGCTCTTGGCGCAAGCCGCGGTCAGCGCGCCCGCGCCAACCAGGGTAAGAAAATGACGGCGTAACATGAGCAACCTCCATGAGGGTTTACCTGTTATACGCCTGAAAATGGCTTTGGGTTACATCATGCCTGCAAAACCGCCAGCAGCGCCCGTTTTTCTGGCGTCAGGCTTTCCGGCTTGACCATCAACGCATGTTTTAGGGTCTGACGGCGGGCCTCATCGGTCGGCGGCAGGGGGCCATCGAGCAGGGTGCGCAAAATATGTCGGGCGATGCCCAGGCTGTCGCCGAAGCGCTTCATGATGGCGGCAATGCTGACATGGTCGTCGGGATCGTCGCGCCAGCAGTCATAATCGGTGATGATGGCCAGGGTGGCGTAGGCGATCTGGGCTTCGCAGGCCAGAAACACTTCCGGCACATTCGTCATACCGACCAGATCGGCTCCGATCGTTCGCAGCATGTGGCTTTCGGCGCGGGTGCCCAGGCGGGGACCATCGACACAGGCATAGGTCACATTGCTATGGACCCTGTGGCCGCTGGCGGTAATCGCCGCCTCTATCCAAGCCGCCAGACGGGGGCAGACCGGTTCGGCGGTGGAGATATGAGCGCTAAGCCCGCCGCCCAGGAAGGTCTTTTCCCGATGATTTTTTACGAGATCGAGATATTGCGAGGCGACAGCGAAATGACCCGGTGCCATACCTTCGCGCAGTGAGCCGACAGCGGATACGCCCAGAATCTGGCGGACGCCGAGGGTTTTAAGCGCGTAGATATTGGCGCGGTAATTGACCTCGTGCGGCAGGTACTGATGGTTGCGCCCATGTCGCGCCAGGAAGAAGACGGTATGATCGCCATAGCGCGCTTCGAGAATCGGCGAAGACGGTGCGCCGAACGGCGTCCTAACATCGTGGTCGCGGATCGTCTCCAGCGAATCGAGCGAATAAAGGCCGGTGCCTCCGATAATGGCCAGCATGAGGGCCTCCGTCTTGAAAGCGGCGCGATTTGAAATCACCGCGCCTGTGTGGCGAATCTGTGCCTTTTATAACGCACCATGTGCGTATTGAAATTGCAAACGCTGCATAAAGGGCGGTGTCACGCCGCTGTCATACAACCTACATGCGACTGTCACACGTGGAGCCTATTGCCCCGTGCGTGGCCACAAAGCGGCCCCAAATTTGCCATTTCAAAAAACGCACAAGGTTCATCACATGAAAAAATCGTCTTTCGCCATCGGTGTCGCCGTTGCGGCGCTCACGATGGTCGCTGCCGTGTCGGGCGCCTCGGCCGATGACACGAAGATCTCGGGTCGTATGTACGCCGACTTCACGAATATCGATCAAAAGGTTGATGGCGTTCAAACGGCTCCGTCCGGCACAGGCTTTGACATTAAGCGCCTCTATATCGGCATTGATCACACGTTCAACGACATGTTCTCGGCCAATGTGACGACCGACTTCCAATACAGCTCGGCCATCAGCTCGACTGAAGTTTACCTCAAGAAAGCCTACGTGCAGGCCAAGTTCAGCGATGCTCTCGTCGTGCGCGTCGGTGCCACTGACCTGCCTTGGGTGCCCTATGCCGAAGGTATCTACGGCTACCGTTACGTTGAAAACACCGTTGCCGATCGCACCAAGTTCGCCACGTCTTCGGACTGGGGTCTGCATGCTGCCGGTGACCTGGGCCAGAACTTCTCGTATGCTGTTGCTGCCATCAACGGTAACGGTTACAAGAATCCGACGCGCTCCAAGAGCATGGATTTCGAAGGCCGCCTGAGCGCCAAGTTTGATCAACTGAACTTCGCCATCGGTGGTTACACCGGTAAGCTCGGTCAGGACGTTCCGGGCGTCGCCACGCCGAACACCGCCACGCGCTTCAACGCTCTGGCCGCCTATGTCGGCGACCGCAGCCGCTTTGGCGTCGAATATTTCTCGGCTAACGACTACTCGGCCGCTCTTGTCAAGGACCCGCTCCATGAAGACAAGGCGGATGGCGTGTCGGTATTTGGTTCCTACCGTGTGACCCCGATCTACACGATCTTTGGTCGCGCTGAAGAGGTGAAGCCTTCGAAGACTCTGTCGCCAACCAAGAAGGACCAGTACTACAACGCCGGCGTTTCGTTCGCCGCGTTCAAGGGCGTTTCGTTCTCGGCGGTGGTAAAGCATGACGAAGTGACCTCGATCGGCCACAAAACCACCAATAACGAAGTCGGCATCTGGACTGAGGTTCGTTACTAAAAATCTCTACAGGGCAGGCCGCTGAGTAATCTCGGCCTGTCTTGGCGACTCTTGTCTTTTTAAATTCTGCAGGCCGTTACAAATCTGTCATAAAAAACAGATAGAGCATTGAGTAATAGCCTGCCCAACACTTCCTCTCAAGGAGATACGGATGTTCAAGTTTCTGAAAGGCGCCATCGCCGCCGTGCTGATGACCGCAGCGGTCGCTCCGGCCGCCATGGCTGCCGACACGATTTCGGGTGCCGGTGCTACCTTCCCGGCCCCGCTCTACGCCAAGTGGGCCGAAGGCTACAAGCGCACCACCGGCATCGCACTGAATTATCAAGCCATCGGTTCCGGCGGCGGCATCAAGCAAATTAAGGCGAAGACCGTTGATTTTGGTGCCTCCGACAAGCCGCTGACCCCTGATGAACTGTCGGCTGCAGGCCTCTACCAGTTTCCGACCGTCGTTGGCGGCGTGGTTCCGGCCATCAATATCCCGGGCGTGGCGACTGGCAAGTTGAAGCTGCCGGGCACTGTTCTGGCTGACATTTTCCTCGGCAAGATCACCATGTGGAATGATCCGGCCATCACCAAGTGGAATGCCGGTCTGGCTCTGCCGGCCATGCCGATTACCGTCGTTCACCGTTCGGACGGCTCCGGCACCACCTTCCTGTTCACCTCCTATCTAGGCATAGCTTCGGCTGAGTGGAAGCAAAAGGTCGGCGCCAATGACGCCGTTGAATGGCCCGCCGGTGTTGGCGGCAAGGGCAACGACGGCGTTGCCGCCCTGGTTCGCCAGACGGCAGGCTCGATCGGCTATGTCGAATATGCCTACGTCATGAAGACCGGCATCAGCTATGCTCTGGTCGCTTCCAAGGAAGCCACCTGGCCGATGCCAACCGCCGCGAACTTCAAGGCGGCGACCGCCGGTGCTGACTGGGCGCACGCTCCCGGCAACTATGTGCTGATCCTGAACCAGCCAGGTGCCAACGCCTGGCCGATCACTGGTGCCACCTTCATCCTGATGTACAAGGAACAGGCCAACGCTGTCAAAGCCGCCGAAGTGCTGAAGTTCTTTGATTATGCTTACAAGACTGGCGACTTTAGCGCTAATGAACTGTACTATGTGCCGCTTCCCGCCGCTGTGAAGTCCATGATCCGCAAGCAATGGATTGATAACGTCACGGCGAACGGGGCTGCGGTTTACACCTCGCCGAACAAGTAAGATCAGGATTGCCTGACAGGAAGGCGAGGTTAACCCCCATACGGTTATACCTCGCCTTCTTTTTTATCCAGCTCTTGCAACACCTATCGCTGCGCCCCGAAGATGAAACCAGGACCCGATTATGCCTGCTGAAACCAAGTCAATTCGTTTTGATCCGACCGACCCGATCTTTCGTTGGGTATCGTTCAGCGCCGCCACCCTTTTGCTGGTGGTTCTGGGCGGGCTGATTGCCTCCTTGGTGTATGGTGGTTGGCCGGCGCTCTCGACCTTCGGTCTGGATTTTTTCCTGAAATTCAAGGACTGCCCGGCTGGTAGTGGCGCGCATTTTTGTATCGATACGCCCTGGAATCCGGTGACGGATGTCTACAGCGCCACGGCTCCGATCGTGGGTACGATCGTGACCTCATTTCTGGCCCTGCTGTTCGCCCTGCCGATTGCCATCGGCGTCGCGGTTTTCCTTACACAATTTTGCCCACGCTATCTCGCCCAGCCATTGTCAACCGCTGTGGAACTTCTGGCTGGCATTCCATCTATAGTATACGGCATGTGGGGCCTGTTCGTTTTTGCCCCCTGGTTTGCCAAGGATATTCAGACGCCCCTTATGATAGCCGCCTCGCAAGACCCGACCTCATGGGTGGCGAAGCTGGTGGCCGGTGTTCCAAATGGTGCCAACCTGTTTACGGCATCGATTATTCTGGCGGTCATGGTGCTGCCATATATGGCCTCCGTTTTCCGCGAACTCTTCCGTTCCATCCCGCCGCAGGTGCGTGAAGCTGCGTTCGGAATTGGCGCCACGCCGTTCGAGGTCACGACCTCAGTCATTATTCCTTACGTAAAGAAAGGCATGATCGGCGTGATCATGCTGGGCTTGGGCCGCGCGCTGGGTGAAACCATGGCAGTTACCTTCATTATCGGCAATTCGCACCGTTTCCCGAAGTCGCTATTCGACTCGTCATCGACTATCGCCTCGACCATCGCCAATGAATTTGCCGAAGCAACTACCGATCTGCACACTTCTGCCCTGGTCGCGCTTGGACTTATCCTGTTCCTGATCACCTTCACGGTGCTGGCGATTGCGCGCTGGCTCTTGTCCTCGCAACGCTACTAGGAGAGATAGAAATGGACCGCGCGCTTCGCCGTAAAATTGCTAACTACATCTTCATTGGCCTCTGCATAATCGGCACCGCCATCGCGCTTGGCGCCCTTGCTCTGATCCTCTGGTCGCTCTTCAGTCAGGGCATCGGCGGTATGAACCTTAAGATATTCACCATGGATACACCCGCAGCTGGATCCGAAGGCGGCCTTCGCAACGCCATCGTCGGCTCAATCCTGATGTGCGGGGTCGGTATGATCATTGCGGTAGTGATTGGCATTCTGGCCGGCACGTGGTTGGCGGAAATCGGTGGCGACACGGCCTATGGCCATGTTGTCCGCTTCCTCAATGACGTACTGCTGTCCGCGCCGTCCATCCTGATCGGGTTATTCGTCTACGAACTACTGGTTTTCAAGAGCAATCCTTTGTCTCTGGGCCACTTCTCCGGTTGGGCGGGTGCCATTTCGCTAGCCATCTTAGCCACACCGATCGTGACTCGGACAACTGAGGATATCCTCAATCTGCAACCGAACGCCCTTCGCGAAGCCGGTATGGCGCTGGGCGCGTCGCAATTCACCACTATCCGCACCATCATCTGGAAGGCGGCGGGATCAGGCCTTCTGACCGGAGGACTGCTGGGCTTCGCCCGTATTTCCGGGGAGACCGCACCTCTGCTCTTCACGGCGCTCGGTAACCAGTTCTACAATGGCGATCTGAGCCAGCCTATGGCCAGTCTGCCGGTCACGATGTTCAATTTCGCGCTTACTCCCTATGCCGATCTAAACAAACTCGCCTGGGCTGGCGCGCTACTGGTCGCGGTGGCTGTTCTGGCTGTTAATATCCTCGGCCGCTGGCTTGCCCGCGATAAAAACTCTCACTGATTTCATTCTTGACCGTAACTGAGAACCGTTATGACCGACACAACGTCCCCCGATTTCCAGAGCGTGATTACTCCCCCACCGGCCGACAGCCTGGTGCTTGAGGTCAAGAAGCTCAACTTCTTCTACGGCCAGAACCAGGCGCTATATGACGTCAATCTGCCGGTGAAAAAGAACGCTATCACGGCCCTTATTGGTCCCTCGGGCTGCGGCAAGTCAACGCTGCTGCGTATTATCAACCGCATATATGATCTCTATCCTGGCCAGCGCGCCGAGGGGGTCATCGATTTCGAAGGCGAGAATATCATTGGCCCGAATGTTGATCTCGTCGCCTTGCGTGCCCGCATCGGCATGGTTTTCCAGAAGCCGACGCCGTTCCCGATGTCCATCTATGATAACGTCGCCTTCGGCGTGCGGCTACATAGCTCGAAGTCGAAGTCCGAACTCGACGAAATTGTCGAGACGTCGCTGCGTCGAGCGGCCTTGTGGGAAGAAGTCAAGGACAAGCTGACCAAGTCCGGCCTCGGCCTGTCGGGCGGCCAGCAGCAGCGTCTCTGCGTCGCGCGCGGCATTGCGGTCAATCCGGAAATCCTGTTGCTCGACGAACCGGCCTCAGCGCTCGACCCGATTTCGACCGCCAAGCTTGAAGACACGCTGGAAGAGCTGAAGACCGACTACACCATTGTCATTGTCACGCACAACCTGCAGCAGGCGGCGCGTCTGTCGGACTATACGGGCTTCATGTTCCTGGGCAAGATGATCGAATTCGGGCCGACCGAAGAGTTGTTCGTCAAGCCGAAGGTGGATAAGACGGGCGAATATATCGGCGGCCGTTTCGGCTGATCGAGATATTTAGAGCGCTTTCCGAAAAGTGTGACGCACTTTTCGGATCAAAAAGCGCGTAGAAACAAAAAATTAGAGCGCCGATCTGATGCAGTCAGATCGGAACACGCTCTAAAATCACTAACGAAAAAGACCCGCCATCTGACGGGTCTTTTTTATGCCTGCTGGCCGTAGATCAGCGCACGTACAGGGTTCGTGGTTCACTGTCGAGAGTGGTCCCGTCGCTGCGGGTGGCGCGAACCGAAAGTTTATGTTCGCCCGACACCAGCGATCCCTTCGGAAACTGGAAATCGTATTGCAGCCGGGGCCAGTTCGGATCGTATTTCAGCATGTCGGGCACACGGAATTCCTTGGGGTCCAGGCCATAGCGGGCGCGCGTCACTACCCTGCCGTCAATCAGTATATCGACTGCCGTCACCCCTTTCGGATCGGCGGCGACACCGAAAAAGTTGCTGCTGTTGTCTGTGTCCAGAAACTCGCCGCGTTCCGGGTGGGCGATATAGACCTGAGGGAAGAAGGGGCAGGGCGCCTTCGAGATATCGGTCAGCGGGGTCTGACGCACCCTGGCCGTATAGAAATCGACCGCCATCTTGTACGGCGGCAGGCTAACGACGCGGAAGGGTTCGACGGCTTCGAAATTACGGCACAATGCGGTGTACATCGCCACCTGATCCGGCTCGTGGTACAGATAGGACGGTTCCAGCATGGCCATCATCACCCCCTTGCCCTTGTGCGTCTGAATCAGGGTCGGCAGGTCCAGGCCCCAGTGATGGCGTGCCACGACAAAGCGGGTCAGTTCATCGTTTGGATCGTCGAGTGTGAACAGGCGCCGGCCCCGCACACCCGGAACGGCGGGAAACTCAATGTGGACCGCGCTCATGTGGCTGTTGGCCGCCCAAACAATATCAGGACCGAACCGGGCCTTGGCGCGTGCGTCGGCTGCGGCCAGATCGGGTTCCAGCAACGACCAGTTTTCATTTTTCAGGATGTTATGCTCACGCACGCGATAGGGCAGTTCCGCCGAATGGACAAAGGCCCACTGATAGGCGGTGCCGGCGACGCCGATGGTCAGGGCCAGGAGCGGGCCGGTGGCAATCAGGGCCTGCCGCATCCAGCGACCGCCGCCGGTCACTGCCTTGGCGACGAAGTTTTCCAATAGTTCCGGGACGTAAGGTAGCAGGGGAACGAAGGCCATGAATGGCCAGTGGGGCATGATCTTCTTGTTCACGATTGTCTGCAGGCCGTAGAACAGAAAAATGACGACGGCCTGATACGCCAGAAGGCTTTCCGGCTTGTCGCGGTCGCGTGTAAGCAGGTTTTTGGCCGCAACCACCATAGCGATGAAGAAGACGGGCGTGGCCAGGGCGAACTGGGTTTCAACATAGCCCAGTATCCGGCCGAAATTGGGTTGCAGTTTTGGCCGGTTCAGGACGTGGAACTGGATCGCTGGCCATTCATTCACGGCATTGTAGATCAGGGACGGCACAAGGCCAAGGAAGGCGATGCCGGCGGTCACCCAGACGCCAGGTCGCGTCCATAGCTTGCGGCCTTCGCGGCTGATCAGCATATAGGCGATGACGCCAAGGCCGGGACCCATGAAACGGAAATGGACCAGAAGGCCCAGCGCGGCGCAGACGCCGGTCAGTATCCACCACTTCATCTCATCGCGCTGGATGCTGCGGATCAGGCAACCCAGCATGAGCGCCATCAGCAATTGCAGAGCGCCTTCCGGATAGAAGACCGTGCCATTGAGCGACAGAGGCGGCAGGAGCAGGGCGATCATCGCTGCCCATAGGGCGTTGCGATGGCTGACCAGAGGTTTCGCCATGAAATAGACCGCGAACGGAATGGCCGTCGCGATCAACAGCGACACGATGCGCAAAGGCATGAGGTGCCAGCCGAAGAGGGTAGTGACCAGACGCGCCAGCCAGGGAAAGCCGGCAGGAATGTCAGGATAGCCCAGGTCGAGATATTCACCGGACAGGACAAAATGGCCCTCTTCCCAGATCACATGGCTGATCAGGGCGATATAGAATTTCCAGGCCACCAGAAGGGCGCCAACGATGAAGATGGCGCGTGTCAGGTTTTTGTCGTCGCCGAGGAAAGGCTTTTGCGGTGCCAGCGCCGGACGGCCGGCGTTCAGATCGTAGAATTCAACCATGGTGTCTCCCCAATGCGGCTTTATTGCCAGCAAGCGGACAGCGCGTAAACCCTACTTCTTTGCCAGGCACCGGTCCGTAAGCCATTGCCGCACCCTGGTCATATCTGTACGGCTTTAGCGGAGGAGGTCAGGATTTTTCAAAAGACCAATAGTCCAGATTGAAAAGCGGGCCATCTCCCTCGCCTCTAAACACCAGGATAAGGTCATGTGTTCCAATGGCGCTCGACACCTGTGTCGTTTGCACCTTCCAATGGTTCCAGTCGCCAGTGGGCGTAACAGTCAGACGACCGATCTGCGGGCCATCAACCGAATCCAGGTGTAGCTCAATGACGCCGCCCTTGCCGTCGCTCGCGACATTGGCGCTAAAGGTTGATGCGCCACCCGCACCGAACTCAACGCCATTGATCTTGACATAGGTCAGATCTGTAATGCGGGTGAGATAAATGCCAACCGTGTCGCTGCGGGCTGTTTTGATGCCTGGCGCCCAGTCGATCGGCCGGTCCCGATCCCGCTTCACTCTCGATGTCCAGGCCATTGTCTCTGCCTCCACCCGCTGATAGGGCGACAGACTGTGGAGTTGCTTGACACCGATGGTATCCCACCAGGGCTGGGTGTTGATCGTACCGTCGGGGTTATAATTGAATTCCGTAACGGTCACTGACCGGCGCTCATGATGAATGGGCGTCTCCGCGAAATTGAGGCGATAGTTGAAGCCGAACAGATAGGAATGGCCCTTGAAGTCGATGATACCTGGGTGATTACCGGTTGATCCCGGATTATGATCCATGATGTCGCCCTTATACGTCCACGGGCCCGTAGGCTTGTCAGCCATGGCATAGCCGATGCCCTCCGGACAGCAGGTCGAGGCATATGCCAGATAGTATTTTGATTGGCGTTTGTAGAACCAGGGCCCTTCCTGATAGTTGGCAGGCTTGGACGAAACGTTTTCGATGTTTCCGCTGTAGGAAATCATGTCTTTGTTCAGCTTGACGTACCACAGATTTGGATTTCCCCAGTACAGATAGGCTTGGCCATCATCATCGATCCAGACCGTCGGATCAATAAAGCCCTCCGCCTTGTCTATTAGCGGCTTGCCGAGCGCATCCCGGAAGGGGCCTTCAGGCTTATCGGCCACCGCCACAGCGATCACATTCTTCGGCCAACCGGCGACGCTGATGGGGACGTACAGGTAAAACTTGCCGTCGCGCGCGACAACCTGCGGCGCCCAGGCATCGTTTTCCTGTACGGCCCAAGGAAAGGTTTTCAATGACGCGACAACGCCCTTGTCAGTCCAATTCACCATGTCGGTAGAGGTGTAGAGCCGCCAATCCCGCATTTTGAAGCCGTTGGCGTCGTCTTCGTCGTGGCTGGTATATAAATACACGACACCGTCGTACACTAACGGCGCCGGATCGGCGGTGAATGAGGTTTGAATGATCGGATTTTCGGCCAAAGCGGGCCGGGCAAGGCACAGAGGTGCCGCAAATGCCAACGCTATGGCTAAGGAAATGTAGCGGCCGAACATCGAAAACCTCCTCAGAAGAGGCCGAACTATAGCAGCTATCTTCGCTAGAAGAGATTTTTATAATGCAAAGGTTCGAGTGGGCTAGCCGATGGCTCAGCCCTTGACGAGTTCGCGCGTGGCGTTTGACACGGTGTAGTCGGCAGCGACACGCACGTCACGCAGGTGGCGGACCTGACGGATCGATTCTTCGTAGAGCGGGTGGGCCTTATAGGCGCGGAAATCGTCGATATTGGCGAATTCACCGTAGACGATGACGTCGATATCGTTGGCCAACTGGTCGATTTTTTCGTTGTACGACACTTCCAGCACGGCGGCATGTTCAATCTGGGTCAGGACGGACAGGCCGCGATAGATGGTGTCGCGATCCGCGGAGTTTTTGCAGGAAAACATAACGATGTGACGGATCATGGTGGGCGCTTTTCGTAACAAATCTAACGACCGCTTCCTTAAAGCCTCAGGCTTGTCCGTCAAGCTGTGATTTTGCCGCAGAGCCCTGCGCGTCGAATTACTCGCCCGCCAGACCGTCGGCATGGCCGCACTCACGACTGTGCACATGAGAGGGTCGGCTGTGGTACAGATAGTTATAGGCGTGACCAAAGGCGATGCACAGCGCGCCGATCACGCTGATCGCGACTTCGATATCCGCCAGGGGCGGTATGAAGGCCGCCGCCGCGAGGAGAATAAGCCCGACGACGATGGGCGCGGAAATCTGCCACTTGCGCCAGACATGCGACGCGCGGATGGCCCATATGCTCACAGGGGCGGCGGTCAGGACGAGGGCGGCATGTACCCAACTGCCTGTAAACGGCGTCAACATCGGCAGGAAGGCAACCAGCAGAGGCAAGGCCAGACAGTGCACCACGCACAGGGCCGACAGCCCCATTGAGGCGATATCAAGCCATTTCTTCTTCAGGTGCAGCATGGTCAAATGTTCCGTCGGCGGCGGAAGGCCGGTTATGCAAATATGTTATATCATAACTTTTTGCAAGGCTTAGGTCGAAATAAACTGCGTGTGGTCACGCGACGCAGACGGAAATGCCGACCCGAAAGGGGCCGATAAATTCGCTCGTGTTTAATGGTGCAGATTCAATTGGAGGTTCGACGCAAGACGAAAAAACCGGCCCCTTGGGAATATCGGTGCAATGCGGAAGGGCGCAAACGCGACGTCACTGTCGCGTGATAAGCCGGCTTGGGTTTGGAAGGGCTTGCCAGCTAGGAAGGGCTTGCGCAAAACCGTAACCGTACTACATACAGTAGGCCGCAATTCGGAGGTCCCGCTGTGAAAATTGAAATCTGGTCCGATGTCATCTGCCCCTTTTGCTATATCGGCAAGGCGGAGCTGGAAACGGCTTTGGCGCAATGGGGGGGTGAGGCTGAGATCAGCCATCGCGCCTTCCGCCTGAGCCCCGGCGAAGCGCCGATGCCGGTCGAGCAGATGCTGGGCCGCAAATACGGTCTCACGCCCGATCAGGTAAAGGCCAATCTGGCCAGTGTTGAAGCCCATGCGGTGCGTGCCGGCCTGGAATTTCACCTGGCGGGCACGATTGCCGGCGATACCACGGACGCGCATCGCCTAATCGCTCTGGCGGCCACGCGCGCCAAGCAGGCCGAAGCCGTCGCGGCCCTGTACCGCGCCTACTTTACCGATGGCCGCAATATCTTCGATCGCGCCGTCCTGCATCAGATCGGTGCAGAGATCGGACTTGAGGCCGCGGACATCGACGCCGCTTTCACCTCGTCCGACATCGACATGTCTATCGCCCTGGATCAGCGCCAAGCCCAGGCCTACGGCGTGCGCGGTGTGCCCTTTGTCGTGGTTGACGGCAAGTTTGCCGTGTCGGGGGCGCAGCCGGTCCAGGCGTTTCTTCAGACCCTTCAGGCCGCCGCCGCCGAAGCCGAAAAGACCGCCGCGATCAGCGAAGGAGAAGTCTGTGGCATAGATGGCTGCGAACCCGCACAAAAATAAATAATGGTTTCGATTGGCGAACGGTAAGGCGCGGCCTATATAGGGCCGATAAAACCTCCCTCCTGTACTTGAGCCAGTCGAAAGCGACCGCCTGATGAGTTCTCCCAATCTGCAGAATACCCCCATGCCCAAGTCGAAAGGCAAGGCATCGGAGACCATCGCGTTCCTGAAACCTTACCTGTGGCCGTCCGACCGTGCCGACCTGAAGATCCAGGTCGTCTGGGCGCTGCTGGCCATGCTGGTCGGCAAGATTCTGACTGCCTTTACGCCGCTGACGTTCAAATGGGCGACCAATGCCCTGACCGTCCACGCGCCGCAACTGGCTCACCCGGACTGGTGGACCATGATTATCGGCATGCCGCTGGTTATGGTGGCGGCCTATGGCCTGGTCCGTATTCTATTCAATATTTTCAATAATATCCGTGATGCCATGTTCGCGGCCGTCGGTCAGCACGCCGTCCGCGGCCTGGCCAACCGGTCGTTTGTGCACCTGCATAACCTCTCGCTGCGCTTCCATCTCCAACGCCGCACCGGCGGGCTTTCGCGCGTCATCGAACGCGGCAAGGCCGGGATTGAAACCATCATCCGCCTGACCATGATGGTCGGCATTCCGACCATTGTCGAATTCGTCCTGACGGCGGCTATCATCGCTTTGCAGTTCGATCTGATTTATGTCGGCGTCGTTGCCGTGACGGTGGTCGTTTATGTCTGGTTCTCGATCATCGCGTCCAACTGGCGCATCAGCATCCGCAAGGACATGAACGAAGCCGATTCGGATTCGATGTCGAAAGCGGTCGATTCGCTGCTCAATTTCGAAACGGTCAAATATTTCGGCAACGAAGATCACGAGTCGCAGCGCTATGATCGCGCCACCGCCATGTATGAAAAGGCGGCGATCAAGACCTATACTTCCCTGGCCTGGCTCAATATCGGCCAGACGGTGATTTTCGGCATCGGCATGCTGGTGGTCATGGTCATGTCGGTTCTGGAAGTGATGAACGGCACGAAGACGCTCGGCCATCTGGTCATGGTCAACGCCTATATGATGCAGTTGTCGATTCCGCTGAATTTCATCGGCACCCTTTACCGTGAAATCTCGACCGGCCTGATCGACATGGAAGCCATGTTCAAGCTGCTCGACGAACCGCAGGAAGTCACCGATGCGACGGACGCAACCGACCTGGTGATCAGCGATGGGCATGTCAGCTTCAAGGACGTAATCTTTTCCTATGATCCCGACCGCGCGATCCTGAAAGGGGTGTCGTTCGATATCCCGGCCGGCAAGACGGTGGCCGTCGTCGGCCCGTCAGGCGCCGGCAAATCGACCCTGTCGCGCCTGCTGTTCCGTTTCTATGACGTGAAGGGCGGCAGCATTGAAATCGATGGCCAGGATATTCGTCAGGTGTCCCAGGCGTCGTTGCGCAAGGCCATCGGTATGGTGCCGCAGGATACGGTCCTGTTCAACGACACCATCGCCTATAATATCGGTTACGGCAAATATGGCGCCTCGCGCGCGGAAATTGAACATGCCGCCGAACAGGCCCAGGTCGCTGGCTTCATTGCCACCTTGCCGAAAGGCTACGACACCGAGGTTGGCGAGCGGGGGCTGAAGCTATCTGGCGGCGAAAAGCAGCGCGTGGCCATCGCTCGTACCCTGCTCAAGGCGCCGCCGATTCTGATCCTCGACGAAGCGACCTCGGCGCTCGATACGCATACCGAACGTGAAATCCAGGCGTCTCTCGACGACGTGTCGAAAAATCGCACGACCCTGGTTATCGCCCACCGCCTGTCTACTGTGGTCGGTGCGGACGAAATCCTGGTGCTCAAGGACGGTGTCATTGCCGAACGCGGCAAACATGCCGATTTGATGCGCCTCAATGGCCTGTATCATTCAATGTGGGAGCGCCAGCGTGCCGCCGATGCCGCGCGCGAAACCCTGGCCAAGGTTGCTGCCGAAGTCGAATAATCCGGACACGGAGTATGGTCGAAGCCCATCCGAGATATAATTCCGGAAGGGCTTTTGCGTTGCACACAGCAAAAATCCCCCTCACCGGTGGGTAAGAGGGACTATGGCGCACAAAGTAGGGACGCTTTGTGTTGAGCGGTCTCTATTATAAAGAGTCTGCAAATCTGCGTAACTCAGCCGGAAACGAACGTTTCCGGCGAATGACTTACATCGAAGACGAGGTCGTCGTCGTCGTGGTCGTGGACATGGCAGCTTCCGAAGCCGGAGCCATTTCCGATGTCGGCGCCATGGCGTCAGCGGCCGGGGAAGTCACTGCAGTCGACGTTTCCGTCGTCGTGGAGGTTTCTTCCTTCTTCGAACAGGCGGCAGCCGACAGGCACAGGCTGGCAGCGGCAGCGATGGTCATGATTTTAGCAATATTGCGCATAATTGTGATTCCTTCTCACCAAGACGTGAAGCGAATATGGAGGAGAGGGTGTATGGAAGCGCTGTGGCTAGGGTCGCAATTTCATAAAAATTTAGTAAGTGCGAAATAATCGCGGTCCGCGTCGGACGCCTATTGCGCCGTCCAGCCGCCATCGATGCTGAGCGGAGCACCGTTTATCGACTTGCCGGCATCTGAGCACAGGAATACGGCAAGCGCGGTAATGTCTTCCACTGTCACGAATTCGCCGGTCGGCTGTGCGGCCAGGATTACCGTTTTGATGACCTCGGCTTCGGTCATGCCGCGCGCCTTGGCGGTGTCCGGAATCTGCTTTTCAACCAACGGTGTTTTTACATAGCCCGGGCAGATGGCGTTGCAGGTAATGCCATGCTCCGCACCCTCCAGGGCGATGGTGCGCGTAAAGCCGAGCAGGCCGTGTTTAGCAGCGACATAAGCCGCCTTGAACGGCGAGGCGACGAGCGCGTGCGCCGAGGCAATATTCACGATACGACCCCATTTTTTCGCCTTCATGGCGGCGAAGGTCAGGCGCGTCGTGTGAAAACTCGCCGTCAGATTCAGGCTGATGATGGCATCCCATTTTTCCGGCGGAAAGTCCTCGATCGGGGAGACGTGCTGAATCCCGGCATTGTTGACCAATATGTCCACGCCGCCCAGCTTGCTATCGATTTCCGAAATCAGGGCTGCGATTTGGTCCGGCTTGGTCAGGTCAGCGCCATTGAACAGGACCTCGACACCGAATTCCTTGGCCAGACCACTGCGTTCGGCTTCGATGGCTGCCGGGTCGCCCATGCCGTTAAGCATGATCTTCGCCCCTTGCGCCGCCAATCCCCTAGCTATGGCCAGTCCGATGCCGCTGGTGGAGCCTGTAACGAGGGCGGTCTTGCCGGAAAGGGTAGCCATGAGGGTAGTCCTTATTCTTTGGGAGTTTCAGTAGAGGTCGGCGTGTCGGCGTGGGCAGCGACAGTCAGCGCCTGTCTTCCGCACTGTTCGACGAAATGCATGGTCGCTTTGGTTTGGTCCTGGCCATATTTCAGGCATGTCTCGGCCCATTTTTTTTGCAGATCGGCCACGGCAGCCGCGTCGCGGTTGCCGTCTTTGGTAAGATGGGCCGCTTCGTTCATCAGGTTCAAGGCTTCCTGGGTGAAGGCGGTCGTATCTTCTGCGTAGCGGCGGGATGTCGTGCTGATCATTTCGATCAGATTGATCAGGCTGCGCGCGGCGCGCTGCTGCTGGTCTGCCATTAGCCGCAGGCCGTTTTCGAAAGCCGAGGGAGTGCTCATCATAGGCCTCAATTAGCGTATGGATTCTGGTCGCGCAAACAGATCCTAAAGATCAAAAGCCACCAAACTATGGCGATATTTACACTTGGGTGCAATGCGGAAAATATTTTGCAGCGGCGCTTAGTTGAGCAGAATCGAACCGAGGAGGACCTTTGCCCCCTTCTGCCCCAAAATCTGGTCAGTGACGGTCTGGAATTGGCTTGAAATGAAGTCCGGGTCGACCAGAGACTGAGACGTCAGGCCACCCGCATAGCTCTGAAGACGCGTCAGATAGGCGTCCTGAAGGCGCGGCATCATCAACACGATCTGTTCCGTTAGTTTGGGATTATCTGTGTAGAGGCCCATGTCGACGCTCAATGTCCCATGTTTGCGCCGCCCGACGTCCGTGAAGGCGGTAACCGTACGGAACTGGGTATAGCCCGCGCCACCGCCCTTTTTTTTGGGTTCGCTGGCGATGGCTGGCAAGGCCATGAAGCTGGCGGCGGTGAAGCCAAGTGCGGTGAAGCCAAGTGCGGCGGCAAGAAAGCGTCTGCGGATCATGATGCGCTATTCTATCTGTACAGGGTTAAAAGGCGGTATATTGTGGTAATAAAAAAGTAACCATAAAATCAATGGTTTAAGTCAACTTCAGATTAAGGGGTTTCGGCTAAGCTCAGGGCATTGCAACCCGGAAGCCGCATGACGACCCCACATTCCCAGACCCAGAGGCTATTGCGCCGCATCAACAGTGCGATGACCTCTGTGTTGATTGTCGAGGACAACGACGCTTCGCGCCGGCTGGTTATGGAACTGCTGCGCGCGGCCGGTTTCAACAACCTGTCCTTCGCTCGCAACGCAGAAGAAGCCATCGATCATCTTCAGGCCCAGAACCCCGATGTCATGTTGCTGGACTGGGGGTTACCGGGCATGTCCGGCATCGAGCTGGTCACTGCGCTGCGCCAGGCGGCCCTGCGGCCCGATCCCCGTTTTCCCAATCCGCAATTACCCATCGTCATGTTGACGGCGCGCCAGCGTGCGCATGACGTCACACTAGCGCGAAATGCCGGGGTCAATGAGTTTGTTATAAAGCCGTTTTCAACGAGTTCGCTGCTGCGCGCCCTGTCGTCCGCTCTGGTCAAGAAGCGCCGTTTCGTCGTCTCGGAAAATTTCGTCGGGCCCGACCGCCGCCGCCGCGCAGGCCTTTTTCCCGGTCTGCTTCGGCGCTCCGAAGATACCCAGGAATTGTCGATCTTGGGGCAGCGGTCCCTAGGGCAGGAAATCAACGCCTTACGCGGTTTGATCCGCGCGGAAGGCCAGTCTGGCACCCAGCTAGACCGCGATCACGTCAACCAGGTAGTCATGCGGCTTATGCATACCCAGACGGTCGCTCATGACTTCCGGATGCGATTGATCGAACAGGCGACACAGTCTTTAAATGACTATGTGCGATTGTTCGGTGAAAAGGCCGAAGCCGACGTTCTGGATGTGCACCTCGACGCCCTGACCCGCCTGAACGAAATACCCTATGCCGATCCCGATGAAGCCTTGAATATCGTCAAGCATCTGACCGCGCTGGTCGACAAGCGCAAAGCCAATCGCAAGGTCGCCTAATGAACGCGTTCGCCACCATTGACGCCAAGGGCGCTGCTACCAATAACAGCAACAACCGCGATGTGCGCAACCTGGCAAATCTGGGTGAAACCGCCTCCACCAGTCGGGTGCTCAACCTGTCTCAGGTCTATCTGGCATCGGCGCGTGAGAAGGAATACCAGCTTAGGCCGTTCTTTCGCGACTCGCAGATGAACAAGTGCATTATAATAAAGCACACCCTGCGCGCCAACGAACGCGATATGTTTACGCGGCATCGTCGCACGGCGACCAAGATTATTCTGCCGTTCGATCCGCAGGATCTGAAATTGGGCGGACGCTCCATTCTGATCAACCAGGTCGGTTTCGACGTATTTTGCCGCAACTATTTCAATACGGATGATGTCAACGCCAATGGGGATGTCCAGGTCCTGCGACTGCTCGACCAGCTACCGTCGCTGGATCCGTTCCTCGTGCGCGAGCACCTGTCGCGCCATGGTTTCAGGCCGGGCGCCGTATACCTGAAGATTTCACCGTTCGACCTGCAGCGCATGATCGGTTTCGCCAACGAAGAAATCGAACGCCTGGTGCGGACGGCCTTTTCAAACGCCCTGTCCGGCGGCGCGGCAATCAAGCTGGCGGGCAAGATACTGGCTAACGAGCTTGACAAGGAATTGTGGCCGCTCAAATCGACCTTGCGCATGTCAGACGAAGAGTTTTCCGATGGTATCTTCTCCTGGCGCGGCTTTCTGTATTTCAAGTGGCGGCATCTTGAGCTGCAAGATGAGATGCGCCGGGTGCTGGAAGGCCTCGCGACCTACCAACCGGTCGGACCGTGCGATGACGGCATCAGCGACTATCTCAAGGAAACGCGCCCGCGTCTCGCGCGCCGCATCGTCAATGCCATCGCCAGCGTCGGCCGCACACTCAGTGTCTACGATCACGCCTATCACGCCCTGGTCGAAGGCGAAAATCCCGCTCCGTTCCGCCGGTTCCTGATCGACGGCCCCGGCCTGTTCTTCGAACTGGGAGAAAGCATTGGCATTCTGTCGCATATCGGTTCCTTCTGGTCTTATCGTATGAGCCAGTCAATGATGACCCAACGTCTGACGCCGATCGAGTACGGTGATATCCTGGCGGATTTCGAGGACTCCTTGTCCCTCGTCACACGTTACGATGAAGACGACAGGGACCGGTGATGGGGGACGCTCCCATCCTGTCTGCCGGCTTGTTGCGCGCTGCGAGCGACAGCGACTTCTCGACGACACGGGAAATCCGCAACCTGGCGAATCTGAACCGCACTTGGTCGTCGTGCCGAGTGCTCAACCTTGCCAAGCTGTACACCGCCTATAATGAGAACGAGGACTATATCGCCAAGCCGATGTTCGAGCATTCGGCTTTGAACCGGGCGGTCATCCTCAAGCACACCTTGCGCCTGGACGAGCGTGACCTGTTTCCCAATGGCCGCCGTACGGTAACCAAGATTATACTGCCCTATGATCCTTACGATCTGAAGCTGGGCGGCCGGTCCTTCTTTTATCGCCAGACCCAGTTTGAAACCCTGATGCGAAGCTATCTGGGCATCGAGGATCTGGGCAAGAATCGTGACGCCCGCATTCTGCGCTGCATTGATGAACTGCCCTCGCTCGATCCCTTCCTGCTGCGTGAACATCTCGACAAGGCCGGTTTCAACCCGTCCGGAGTCTATTTCCAGATTTCCGCGGCGGACCTGAAGGCTATGACGGCCTTCACGGCGCGCGAAATCGAAAACCTGGTCAATATTGCCTTTGGCGGGACCAAGGGAGGCGGGGCGACCAAGCTCGGCAATAAGATTCTGTCGGACAAACTGAACCAGACCCTCGCGCCATTGCAGGAAACCCTGCATATGTCGGATGAGGAGTTTCAGGAAGGGATCATGTGCTGGCGTGGCTTCCTCTATTACAAGTGGTGCCATGTCGAATTGCAGGACGGCCTGCGCGAAGTCCTGGCCGGCATCGGCAGTCACCGTATTTCCGGAACCTACGACGATCACCTGCGCACCTATCTGCGTAAGGCGCGTCCGCGCATAGCGCGCGCCATCATCGGCATGATCAACGATGCGAAGGAAACCCTGACCCATTACGACGATGTCTATACCGCACTGGCAACGCGTGGCGATCCGGAGCCCTTCCGTCAATTCCTGCTCTTCGGTTCGGAACTCTTTGTCGAGCTTGGGCAAAAAATTGGTACGCTCAACCATATCGCCTCGTTCTGGCGGTTCCGTATGGCGCGTCTCAACAAGAAGGGCGTCAAACCGCTTCAGGACATAGAATTCGCCGACATCCTGATGGATTTCGAAGCTGGTCTGTTCAATGTCATGAAAAGAGACATAATGCGCCAGCGGGCGTAGGCGCAAAAAAGCTCCGGACGCCTGCCCGGAGCTTTGGAGCCGTCAGGTGCCGAAAACGGCACCTATCGTGTTCGTCTACTTGTCCATCAGCTTTTGCATGAAATAGGTGTAGTCGATGGCATAGCGCCGCGCCCGTTCCGGCAGGTTTGACGCCGCCGCATGGCCGCCTTCGGTATTTTCATAATAGTAGAAGGGCAGGCCCATCTCTTCGAACAGTGCCGCCATCTTTCGGGCATGCACCGGTCCGACGCGATCGTCCTTGGTCGAGGTTTCGAACAAAGGTTCCGGATAGGCAACGCCAGCCTTGACGTTGTGATAGGGCGAAATCGAGCGCAGGAAAGCGCCTTCGACCGGATCGTTCGGATCGCCGTACTCGCCTTGCCACGACGCGCCCGCCGACATGTGCGTATAGTTGACCATGTCGAGCAATGGCACCTGGACATCGACGGCGTTCCACAGGTCCGGACGCTGGGTCAGTTGCACGCCCATGAGCAGGCCGCCGTTCGAGCCGCCCATGATGCCGAGATGACGCGGGGTGGTAATCTTGCGGGCAATCAGGTCTTCGGCCACGGCCTGGAAATCGTTGTAGATATTCTGGCGCTTGGTTTTCAGCCCGGCTTCGTGCCACGCCGGGCCGAATTCACCGCCGCCACGGATATTGGCCAGCACATAGGCGCCACCCTTTTCCAGCCACAGCTTGCCGATCGTGCCCGAATAGGACGGCGTCATGGACACTTCGAAACCGCCGTAGGCGTTGAGTATGACCGGAGTCGTGCCGTCGAGTGGGATATCCTTGCGCGCCACCAGGAAGTAGGGAACCTGCGTGCCATCCTTGGATTTGGCCCAGAATTGCTGGACCTGCAAGCCCTCGGCATTGAAGCGCGCCGGTGACGATTTGAGCGTCTCCGACCTACCGGACGCTGCATCGACCATCACCAGGGTCGCAGGGATCAGGAAGGAAGAGACGCTGACCAGAACGCGGTCGCTCTGATCATCGGTCGAGGTCACGGCGATGGCCGAATTGGATGGCAGGTCGAGCTTTTTCGATGACCATTTGCCGTCGCTGTATTGATAGCTCCAGACCTCGCTGGTGACATTGTTCAGCAGGTTGAGCACAAGGCGGTTTCGGGTCTGGCTCAACCCCTCCACCGATTGATGCGCGTCCGGCTGGAAGAGCAGGGTGGGCTCCAGCGCCGCCGGTTTGGCCAAGGCTTTTTTCAGGTCGAAGACCAGGACGGCGCCGGTTTTGAAGGCCTTGCCGCCGGCGGAGGTCCAATCTTCTTTCAACGTGTAGATGGCCTGGCCTTGCATGTAGCCGGCAAAGCTCGACGACGTGGGGAGGGGCAGGGCAACCGCCTTGCCGTCGACATAGAACATCTGCTCCGTATGGAAGAAATCTATGCCGCGGTAGGACATATCCATTACATAGCTGCCGTCGATATTGCGCAGGACGTAACGGCCGGCGCTGACATCGGCCTTGGTGCCGCGGAAGATTTCGGTCGCCTGGTCGAGGCTCTGACCGCGCTTGAGCGCCTTGGTGATGTAGGCATAGCTCGACGCGGTGACATCGCCGGGTGTCCATTCGCGCGTCACATAGACCGTATCGGCATCGCGCCAGGTGACGCTTTGCTTGCCCTCGGGCAGGTCGAAACCGCCGGCGATGAAGGACTTGGTGGTGATGTCGAATTCGCGGATGACGTTGGCATCCTTGCCACCGTCGGACAGGGAGATCAGGCAACGCGTATAGTCGGGCGCCAGACAGTCGGCGCCTTCATAGACCCAGTTCTTGCCTTCCGCCTTGGACAAGGCGTCGATGTCAAGAATGGTGTCCCATGCCGGGGTGGCCGTCTTGTAAGAGTCCCAGGTGGTCTGACGCCAGATACCATGAACGTGGTCTGCGTCCTGCCAGAAGTTCTGGACCATGCCCTTGTGGGCGAAGCTGGGATAGGCGATCCGGTCGGTCGCCTGAAGAATGTCGAGCGCTTCGGCCTGGCTCTGAGCGAAACGCGGGTCTTTCGACAGCCGGTCGAGCGTCGTTTGATTGTGCGCCAGAACCCACTTCATCGCCTCCGCGCCGTCGATCTCATCGAGGAAGGCGCGCGGATCGGCACTGCCCTTCGCGGCCGTATTGGGGTTGGACGAAAGAGGCTTGGCGACTGTGGTCATGGTCTGTGCGTAGGAGACGAGGGGATAGAGTGGGCTAAGGGCGACAAGCGCCGTAGTCACACATAGGGATTTCAAGGAGTTTTGCATCGGAGGCCCACCCTTTTTTATTGAGCAAGAGATAACGGGCGAAACTAGACCGTTTCCACGCCTTGGCAAGATTACAAAAGGTTCATCTTTTTTGTTGAAAAAGTACTTTACAAAATAAAGTTCTTTTGGCATTGGTATCTTCGTGCCGGAATGGGAGCTTTCAGGTTTGCCACATTGTCCTTGTCGACAGCCTATCGCCTTCGCCGTCATTCGCGGGCTGGCCCTGCTTTTGTGTCAGCAAACGCCTGACGCCGCTGAATAATATACCGTTCAAGAGGAAGTAACTGATGTCCAATCTCCAGTCCGATATCGACTACAT
The DNA here is from genome assembly GCF_000495815.1 of Asticcacaulis sp. AC466. GTDB lineage: Bacteria > Pseudomonadota > Alphaproteobacteria > Caulobacterales > Caulobacteraceae > Asticcacaulis. The sequence continues at coordinate 221,500 of NZ_AWGE01000006.1, forward strand.
AAAATCTCTGGCCGAAGACGGGAGTAAAGGTCCGTTGAAAAATGGCGCTACCCTGTTCTGCGCCGGCCTGATCTACGGTGTGGCCGCCATTGCCCACTATGCTATGATCATGAACTGGATACCCAAGTCGGGCGCCATGTCGGCGGTGATCTGGATCGGTGCCAGCATTCTCTTCGGGATCTGCGCCACGGTGCTTGGCCTCTCCCGGATCCGCGTTAAAGGATCGGCCAGCAACCGCGCCACGGCGTCGGCCTGGTCGGCGGTAGGCATCGGCATATTTTCCTTCATCGCCTGCTTGGTGATTTTAGCCAATATATACCAAAACTTTGAGCCGCTATCTTACCTGATCGCACCGGTCATCCTCCTGCTTTACGGCATGGGATGGTGGGTCAGCGCTCTGATGTCCTGCCAAGGCTGGCTGAAACTGGTCAGCCTGGGATGCTTCCTGGGAGCGCCGGCCATTTCCTTCCTGGCCGGTAATGCGCTTCAGATGCTTGCCTATGCCGCCTGTCTGTTTCTGTTCGCCATGGTGCCTGGCATTGCGTTGATGCGCGCAGAAAAGGCCTAAGGTCATGGGTGACGATTTTTCCATCGACGCCATTGACGATGTCATTCACGGACGTTTGCGGTTAGGGATTATGGCCTACCTGTCCACGGCCGGTTCGGCGGATTTTACCTTGCTGAAAACCAAGCTCCAGGCAACGGACGGCAATTTGTCGGTTCAGTTGCGCAAGCTGGAAGAGGCCGGTTACATCGGCATAGACAAGAGCTTTGTCGGCAAGAAGCCGCTGACAACCATAAGCCTGACTCCGGCCGGCCGGACAGCCTACATCGCCTATCTCGACGCCATGCGAAAGCTGATTTCCGATATGGAAGGGTGACCGATTATCCGTAAGGCCGTCTTTCCGCGCTCCCCTTGCCAAAAGGGGAGCGCTTCGCATTTGGCTCACGAAAAAATTCATTTCATGTGAAACCAAATCCGCGTTACACTTCCGAAAAATCAGAGGAGGCGTGACATGCTGGAGACGCAAGCGGGCGAAAACGCCCAATCCGACTTTCATGGCATTGTCGGTGGTTATGTGCCCGAACGCGCCGACTGGACCATCGACCAGAACTGGGGCGCCTACACCCCGGAAGAACATGCCACTTGGAAGACCCTGTACGAGCGTCAGATGACACTCATACCCGGCCGGGCCAGTCAGGCTTATCTCGATGGGCTGGCTGAACTGCCGATCACGGCCGACCGCATTCCTGATTTTGAAGCCCTGTCCGATGCGTTGGAAAAACGCACCGGATGGCGTGTTGTCGCCGTGCCGGGCATGGTGCCCAATGAAGTGTTTTTCAATCACATGGCCAACCGCCGTTTTCCGGCGGGACAGTTTATCCGCAAGGCACATCAGCTAGACTACCTGCAGGAACCTGACGTCTTCCACGATATATTCGGCCATGTGCCGATGATGGTCAATCCGGTCATGGCCGACTTCATGCAAGCCTATGGGGAAGGCGGCCTGCGTGCCGAACGGCTGGGCGTGCTCGATTATCTGGCGCGGCTCTACTGGTACACGGTGGAATTCGGCCTGATCGAGGAAGCCGGCGCCCTGCGCATTTTTGGCGGCGGCATCCTCTCATCATTCACGGAAACGCGCTTTGCGCTGGAAAGTGCGTCGCCAAACCGTATCGGCTTCGATCTGGAACGCGTTATGCGCACGGCCTACCGCATCGACGAATTTCAGGAGACCTATTTCGTCATGCCGTCGCTCGATACCCTGTTCGACATGGCCAATACAGATTTTGCGCCCATCTATGAAAAGCTGAAAGCCTTGCCCGATTTCGGCCTGGCCACGGTGACGCCCGATGACCGTGTGTTCACGCGCGGCACCGGCGAATATCACCGGGCGTTGCTCACCGGCGACTGCTGACCAGGAATTGACACCCGGGTAAAACCCATGATTGATGTCCCAAACGGGAGAAAACATCATGGAACTCAATCGTCGTCATCTTCTTGCGGCCCTGTCCGCGCTCGGTCTGGCCGGTGCATCCGCCCAGGCCAAGCCGGTTAAATCACCTTTCAAGAAAATCGGCGTCCAGTTGTATACGGTGCGCGATGCCTTCGCCAAGGACCCGGTCGGTACGCTGAAACGCGTAAAGGCTCTGGGCTACGATCAGGTCGAAACGATCACGTTTGGCGGTGTCTCCGCCCGTGATTTCAAGGCCAGGCTCACTGACGTCGGTTTGACTGCGCCCTCGGGTCACGTTGGCCTTACTGACTGGCAAACGCGTGCGGAGGCGGCGCTTGACGATCAAGTCGCTGTCGGTGCCCGCTATGCGGTCCTGGCCTGGTTGCCGACCGAAGACCGCGATGGCTGGAAAGCCTGGGCCGACAAGATGAACACCTGGGGGCAACTGGCCAAGTCGCGCGGCCTGACCTTCTGCTATCACAATCACGATTTCGAGTTTAAGAAGACAGCGTCCGGCGATATGCCGTATCACGTTCTGCTGGAAAACACCGACCCCTCGCTGGTGACCTTCGAACTGGATTGCTATTGGGCCAGCTTTGCCGGCCATGATCCGGTCCATATCCTGCAGGAACACGGCACTCGCATTCGCCAACTGCACCTGAAGGACAAACTGGCCGATGGTTCGATGGCGCCGGTGGGCGAGGGCACGATCGACTTCGCTGCCGTGTTGGACGCCGCCGTTAAGGGCGGCGTGGAAAACGTCTATGTCGAACACGACAACCCGGCTGATCCCTGGGCCAGCATCGCGACCAGCATCAAGAATTTGAAGGGCTGATACGCTGATACCAAGCGTCATGACCTTCGACTCATGACGCTTGGCCATGACCGGCCCTACTGCTTCGCCGCCATCTTCGCGTAATAGTCGCTGAGAACGAAGAAGGCCATTTTGCGTTCACCATTCTCCGAGACTACGCCCTTGCGATTCCAGCCTTGCTGCCAGATGTTCTGGCGGCGGGGCGAGCGGAAATCCTTCAGAATCCATGGCGACAGGCCGGCCAGGAAGGGAATCCGGTCGGCCATGGCCAGGGTATTTTTGTAGTATTTCGCCTGATAGTCCTCGGTGAAGCGTCCTTCACGCGCCGGGTCGCGGACGCCGTAGAGACTTGCGGCGCCGAATTCCGACAGGATCAACGGCTTGTTGAAGCTGGAATGCCAGACGGTCGCCGGTACGTCGGCAATCTTGTCGTTGCCGTACCAGCCGTTATAGGTGTTGACCGCCATGACATCGAGTTCCGGGATTAGTGGATCGTCGATGGTGATATCGATATGGCCGTCCACGGTTTTCTTACCGGTGAGCAGCGCCGCCGACACGAGACGTGTGCCGTCGAGGGCCTTGGCTTCGCGCGCCAGGGCGGTCAGGAAGCTGTTGCGGGCATCTGATATCGGTGTCTCATTGGCCACGCTCCAGATGATGACCGAGGCGCGGTTCCGGTCGCGGAGAATGTTTTCCGCCATCATCCTCTGCGCCACCTTGAGCGTGTCCGGATTGTCGAACTTGACCGCCCAATAGACCGGCACCTCGCTCCAAACCAGAAGGCCCATTTCATCGGCCAGGCGCGTGGTGATTTCCGAATGCGGATAATGGGAGAGCCGAACATAATTGCCGTGAAGCCCTGTCTTGATCTCGCTGAGCAGGGCGCGCGAGGCTTCCGGCGTGATGCGTCGCGACGGATTGGGACCGAATTCTTCTTCATGCAGGCAGATGCCGCGCAGGAAGATGGGCTGGCCGTTGAGGATGATCTGCGTGCCTCTGACCTCGATCGTCCGGAACCCGATCCGGTCGGTTAAAACGTCAGAGCCCGCCTTGACCGAAACGTCATAGAGGGTCGGCGTGTCCGGCGACCAGCGTTTCAGGTCCTTGGGCGCGCGCACGCTGAGTGAGACGTGACCATCGGCATCTGTCGTGCCTTTCAGGCTGAGTTTGAGCGCAGGCACGCTGACTTCGACGGCCTGTCCCGCCTTGGTAGGGCCGTCCAGTGCGACGTCGGCCTTGATCAGGCCGTCCGTGGTGAGGCGGATGAAGTCGTCATCGACATAGGTTTCCGGCGTGGCGACCAGGGTGACATCGCGTATCAGCCCGCCGTAGGTTTCCCAGTCAGTGACCTGGGTCGGTACGGAGTCGGGTGTGCGGGTCGAGTCCACGGCGACGACAAGGTTGTTGTTCTTCTCGCGCAGCAGATGGGTGACGTCGAAGCTGAAGGGGGTAAAGCCGCCTTCATGCTCGCCGACGCGGTGCCCATTGAGGTAGACCATGGTCTTGTAATCGGCGGCAGCGAAACGCAGGAAGACCCGTTGTCCGGATTTGATCAGGGCGGTGTCGAAGCTCTTTTGATACCACATCAACCCGTTATAGTAGCGCAGTTCCGGTGCGTAGGCGATCCAGGCGGACGGTACCGGACCGACCGGAGCACGCGCCAGATCGTATTCGAAAAAGACGTCGGGATCAGCCTTCATCGCCGCTTCGACATTGACGTCAGAACCGCGGCCACGCGTGACATCCAAAGGCTTGCCGTGGAAATCGGCCATCCCGTCCTTGTACGGGTCCACCGAATAGTGCCAGGGGCCAGACAGGCTTTCGCCCGCGCGTCGGTCGGCATTGACCAGGACCGTACCCGGCACAATGCTGCTGTACGCAGGCGCATCGGCCGGGCGGGCCGGCGTGGCGCCGGCAGGCACGGCCACAAGCGCGGCCGTGGCGACGACGACGAAAATCTGCGCTAACCTCATGACATCTCCTCTCCTGAATTTTGCCTGTGACAAGACACCGGTCGGCAGGCCTTGTCAAACCCGCCGATGGGGCGCAGAGTGACGGATATGCGCCCGACCTTATCTTCTGCTGAAATTGACGCCCTCACCGATAATCTGCCGCAATGGGGGCTTGAGCCCGGCGGCCTCGCCATAACAAGACATCTGGAATTCAAGGACTTTAAGACGGCGTTCGCCTTCATGACCGAGGTCGCGGAAGCGGCTGATCGGTTGGACCACCATCCCGAATGGTCCAATGTTTACAATCGGGTGTCCATCCGGCTAACCACCCATGATTCCAATGGCTTAACCGCCAGCGATATCGCCCTGGCGCGGGATATCGATGCCGCCGCCGGCGTCTGACGGGCGATACTCACGCATTTAATTTTTATTTTTCTGACCGTAGTGCTGTAGGTACAAAAGTTTGTGATCCCCTGAGTTCCAGGGGTCCGGCGGCGTCTAATAAGAGGATCACGGAATACCCCCATGCTTGAAAAGAAAAACACCATTCTGATCGTTGATGACGAGGAAGAGATCCGCAAGATGCTGAGCATCTTCCTCGATGCCGCGGATTTCAAGGTGTGCGAATGCGATAGCGGCAAGCAGGCCCTGCGCATGAGCGCTTCGGTCAGGCCGGATCTGATCCTGCTCGACCTCGGTCTTCCAGATATCGACGGCAAGGAAGTCATTACCAAGATCCGCGAATGGTCCAACGTGCCCATCGTCGTGCTGACCGCCCGTGCTGAGGACATGGAAGCGGCCCCGGCCCTGAACATCGGCGCGGATGACTATGTCACCAAGCCGTTTTCGGCCGAAGTCCTCTTGGCGCGCATCAATGCCAATCTGCGTAAATCCGCGGTCAAGGAAGTCGGTGACCCGGAAATCGTCCACGGTCCCATCCGCATGGATTTGGTACGCCATGAAGTGTTCATCGATGATGAGCGTATCGGCTTCACGCCCAAAGAATACGACCTGTTACGTTACTTCCTGGTCAATCGCGGCCGCATGCTGACGCACAAGCAGATCCTCAAAGAAGTGTGGGGCCCTGCCCACCTCGAAGACACGCAATACCTGCGTGTCTATATCGGGCAGGTCCGTGACAAGCTTGAGACGCGTCCAGGCCTCGGGAAATCGATCGTGTCGGAATCTGGCATTGGCTACCGCATGGATATGGTCAACTAGCCCATATTCTCCGAGCATTCAGACAAAGGGGTCCGGTGGAACATTTTCGCCGGACCCTTTTGTGTTTTTGCGTTATTTGTATTTGAAATTAAGGCTTACCGCTTCCTTACGAGCCGGCGGTTTTTGCCATCTTTGTAATTTATGAAGGAAGGCATAGCGTGGAATAGAAGTTTCCTCCGATTACGGGCGGGGCTGTTCAATAGGAGAATACTATGCTCAACTGGATCGTAACCTTCTTTATTCTAGCCGTTATAGCGGCCTTCTTCGGCTTTACAGGGCTCGCCGGTACTTTTGCAGAAATCGCCAAGTTTATCGCTGTGATTTTCGTCGTGCTGTTCATCGCCAGCCTGGTCTACCGGATGATCACGGGCCGCAGTGCCAATCCTCCCCTATAACGGGCCGCCCTTTAAACGGGGCGGGCAATTCGCAGGGTTTGCGTATGATAAAAAAGCCGGTCCTTTGGGGACCGGCTTTTTCTTGCTTGAGTCTTGCCTGTAGTCAGGTCGCCTTCTTGTTCGCGTACCACAGGGTGAAGATGGCGCCACCTTCGGGGTGGTTCGACAATTCAATGCGGCCGTCGAGCAGCCGCATGATGTATTGGCAAATGGTGAGCCCCAGGCCTGTGCTGGCGTTCTGCTGGTCGGACTTTTGCAGACGGGTATATTTGTCGAAAACCGCCGCCTGCTTCGCAGGAGGAATGCCGTCGCCATGGTCGCGAATGCGCACAAATCCTTCGCTGCCTACGATGCCGTATTCGACCTCAATCACCGGCACCGCCGCCTTACGGCCTCCGAACTTGAAGGCATTGTGCAGGACCAGGCCTATGGCGCGGGCGCCCAGCATCGGATCGGTAACCAGATCGTCGTTGGTGACAGACGGAGCGATCTTTATTTCGCCGCGTGTCTTTAGCGGACCTAACCTCGCCAAGCTGTCATTGATCATCTGACTGAGTCTGGCGGTTTCGAAGCGCGGCTTCACCGCGTCAGCCTCAAACTTGGCCATATCGAGAATATTGGTGATGAAGTGATCGAGCCGAAACGCCTCGGTCAAGGCCGAGCTGATGAGCGACTTGCGCTTTTCCTCACTCAACTTGTCATAAAGCATCGTCATGACTTCGAGTGAGCCGATAATCGTTGCCAATGGCGTCTTGAGGTCGTGAGATACCGAGGATAGCATCTGGCGATGCAGGTACTCACGGATCTCGTCGTGAGTTGGGGAAGTCATCTCTTCGGGTTTCATAACGTGTATTACCAATATTGTGCTGCGCAAGCAACGTGCTCAAGCCATATACGATAGAAAAAGGAGCAAGGTTTTCGAACCTTGCTCCTTTTTTGAAGTCAAAGCCGATCAGCAGGGGGAAACTGTGGCTTTGACATACAGAAAATTCTCAACGCTAAGCAATCGGCAGGCAAATTTCTACTTTTTGTCGGCGTTGTTTTCTTTTTGTTTGTCCGCAGCCGCCTTAACGTCTTCCTTGGCGTCCGAAACGACACGTTCGGTAGCTGCACCGGTTTTGGACAGCGCCGAGGACGCCGCATGGCCGCTCTCTTTTATGGCGTCGCCAGCCTTGGCAAGCGCCGGACTGTCCTTCAACTCATCAGCCGCCTTGCTGGCACCAACCGGCAGTTCGTCAATCACCTTACCGACATGATCTCCAACCGTCACCGAATGACTTTTATTATAGAACCACACGCCAGCGACGGATACGATCAGGACAAGGACGATCATTAACAGAAATCGCCCAAGTCCCGGTCCGCGGTAGATATCATTGGCCATAGGTCATTTTCCTGTGCAGGCTCTTTTTTAGAGAGCGCTTTCCGAAACGTGTGACGCACTTTTCGGATAAAATCTCGTAAACGAGGCCGGTCTGATCACAGTCAAATCTGCCTCGCTCTAGTCGTTCCACGTGTCGGCAATGTGCGCATAGGTCGCCAATTCATCCAGATCCTCTTCCGGATCGAAAAGTTCCGGTGGGAGATCTTCTTCAAAACTTTCGCCATCCACGTTGAACTGGCGGACGGTAGAGGGTTTCGGCGCGGAAAAGGGGAGACTGGTGGCGTTCATGGCAGACGTCCGTGTGATGAGGGTGGCTAAACTCGTAAGGTCTAGGCTGTCTTGAATTGAGGATTGGTGACCGGAGGAATTTCAGACGGTAATTCCGGATTTCCGTCCGGTGCAGGCGGATTGTATTCGGGCGCGTTGTCCGGATCGGTCGCGGGTTCATAGGGCTCGATTTCCGGATCCTCTGGATCGTTCGGGCCTTCAGAAGCGAAGGTGTTTTCGACGGCAGGAATCAAACCGCTGATGCGTCGCAAAGCCTTGGAAATATCCTCAATTCTGCGTTCCTGATCCGAGGAGGGTGGATTACCGCCTTCGCCTTCAAACCTTAAGAAATCGTCCAGAGACAGTGCCAATTCCTTTTGAGCTTCGATCAAGGTGTCGTAACCGGCCTCGCTGATCTTCTGAGCGGCGTCCAGTCCCTTAAGGTAGGTGTTGGTCCAGTCATTCAGTTTGGCGACCTGAAGCTTGACATCTGTCTTCAGCCGCGCAGCGTCGCAACCTGCCAATAGGCGCTTTAGATCGTGCGATACCTGTTGAACGGAGGCGATATGGTCTTCGTCATAAAGCGCAGATACGCCCGCGACTCGACTGGCGGCCTGCATTGAGCCGTGCGCGGCTGCGCCTGCCGGTCCCTGGGTTGTTCCCTGGCTTGTCGGACTGGTACGGACGTCTGAATCGAGCATGGCCTTTTCCTCCTGCAAAGTAATTTCACCATCCGCGACGGCGGATATGGATTACCGTACGAAAAAGACTGCAAAGGCACAGTGCCTAAGCCGGGCAGGGAGATAAGGGGGGGATAAACGCCCGTATCAGGCCGGATGGCGCGTGCCCACGGCGCGTAGCTTTTGCGCCAGTATGTCGGGCAGGACGGGCTTGGAAATGTAATCGTCCATCCCCGCAGTCAGGCAGCGTTCGCGATCCCCGGCCAGGGCATGGGCGGTTACGCCTATAATGGTGTGACGCGGGCCGCCTTGGGTCTCATCATTGCGGATTTGACGGGTGGTTTCCAGGCCATCCATGCCGTGCATCTGGACGTCCATGAGGATGGCGTGAAAGGGCCCCTCCGTCTCAAGCAGGGTCAAGGCTTCTGCCCCCGATGGGGCGGACATGACGTCGTAACCCAGCTCTTCGAGCATGAGGGTCAAGACCATGATGTTGGGCTCATAATCTTCAACAATCAACACCTGGGGTTTACGACCGTCGGTTGGCAGCTCCGGTCGATAATCGGCCGCGGGCGCCGTCGGATGGTTCGGATTTGTGCCGCGCGGCAGGTCGAGCGTCAGGGTGAAACTGGACCCTTCGCCCGGTTGGCTTTCGACATGAATATCACCGCCCATAAGCTGGGCCAGGGAGCGGGCGATGGACAGCCCCAAGCCTGAACCGCCGAACCGTCGGGTGATGCTCTCGTCGGCCTGAGTGAATTTCTCGAAGATGGCAGGCAGCTTGTCGACCGGTATGCCTATGCCGGAATCGTGCACCCGGACGATCAGGCCGCACATATCGCTGCTCAGCGGTCTGGCGCTGGCCTGGATAAGAATTTCGCCGGTATCGGTAAATTTGAGCGCATTGCTGACCAGGTTCATCAGGACCTGTTGCAGACGCGACCGGTCTCCGATTAGCCACATGCCGTTGGTGGTGTCCTCGATGCGGAAGCTCAGGCCTTTACGTTCTATATCCTGGCCGAACATGACGCGAATATCTTCCAAAATAGCCGAAATCTCGAAAGGTATGGCTTCGAGTTCGATATGATCATCTTCGATGCGGCTGATATCGAGCAGGTCATTGATGAGTTTGAGCAGCAGGTCGGCATTTGTGCGCAAGGTATCGACGATCTTTTTCTGGTGATCGTCCAGGCGCGTGTTCGCCAATACGGTGGCCAGTCCGGTGACGACGTTCATTGGCGTGCGGATTTCATGGCTCATGGTTGCCAGAAAGCGACTCTTAGCCTGGTTGGCCGCTTCGGCGCGCTCCTTGGCAGCGGTCAGCTCGATGCTTTGCTGGGCGTTTTCACGCAACAGCCGCTCCTTGGTGAAGGCGGCGACCATGATGGCCGGCAGAAGATCGAGATAGGTTTGGTTGACATCCTTGACGCAGTAGTCGGCGGCGCCCTTTTCCAAGGCTTCCAGGGCGATGCGTTCATCGCCGCCGGCAGTCAGGATGACAGCGGGGGGCACGACGGTCAGGTCGGTCAGGCGGTCGAGCATCTGCAGGCCGTTCATACCCGGCAGGTTATAGTCGATCAGCAGCAGGTCGAAATCATGCCTGTGCAGCAGGTCGAGCGCGTCTTCGGCGCTGCCTGCGGTTTCAACCTTTAGCCCCAGTCTTTCCATGCGCTTTTGCAGCAAGCGCGCCAGGGCTGCGTCGTCTTCGACGTACAGAATCTGATGCATGGTCGGGGGTGTTTTGGAATCGTGCGTTATGGTGTGGGGCATGGGGATCAGGCTCGGGTATGCGGAACGCGAACTGTGGTCAGCATCAGGCCAAGCTTGCGGATAGCGTCGGAAAAATCATCATACCCGACGGGCTTGATCATGAAGGCATTACAGCCCAGGGCATAACACCGGTCGATGTCTTTCGGGTTGTCGGTTGTGGTCAGGACGACGACAGGGATGTGGCGTGTGCTGTCATCGGTCTTGAGGCGGTGGAGAACCTCAAAGCCGTCGATGTCAGGCAGGTTGAGGTCGAGAACAACAATGGTTTTGTCGAGCGGTTCGGTACGTGCGGACTTACCAAAGAAGTAGGCAATGGCTTCGCTGCCGTCGCGCAGACGCACGATCGGATTTAATACGCCGGCCCGTTGTAAATTGCGGCTTATGAGGCTGGCATGACCTTCGTCATCTTCGACCAGCACGACTGTGAACGGCTCGGAAAAGGCGCTGATCATGCCGCATCCTCCCGTTTGCCGGACAGTTTTTCCACTGCGTCATTGGCGACGGGCTGGCGGCGTGGCAGGCTGACATAGAATGTCGTACCGACATCAAGCTTGGATTCGAACCATATGCCGCCATTCATCTTGCGCAGAGTGGCCTTGACGAAAGCCATGCCCAGGCCTAGCCCACGCACGTCACCGGTATTACGCGCACGGCGGAAGATGTTGAAAACGCGCTCGGCATCTTCCGCATCTATGCCGCGTCCATTGTCGCGGATCGAGAAAGTGTAGTCGCGCGACGTCTCCAGGCAGCTCATCTCGATATGGCCGGCGACGCCTGGCCGCAAGTATTTGACGGCATTGTCAAGCAGGTTGGAAAAGACCTGCTCCAAGGCAACGGGATCGGTCACCATCTTGGGCAAGGGGTTGACCTTAACCTCTACCCCCTTGTTGGAAATCTCGTAACTTTGTGCGCCCAGACATTTGTCGAACACGGCCTGGGCGTCGACGACTTCATCGCGGTAGGTGAACTTACCGATGCGGGACAAATCGAGAATGGCGGTTGTCAGAGTGTCCATCCGATCAACCGCATTGCCGATAAAGCCCAAGGCCTCGGGTATGTCGCGTTTGAGAATGTGTTCCAACTTCGCCCAGCTTTCCTCGCCGATCCCCTTGCGCTTCGGTGCAAGCAGATCGTCTATATCCTTCACAGCCAGCGTAAGTTCGTGAGAGAAGCCTTTGAGATTGACAAGGGGAGAGCGCATGTCGTGCGACGTGATGTAGGTGAAGGCTTCCATGTCGGCATTCAATTGGCGCAGTTCTTCTTCACGGCTTTTTTGTTCGGTGATATCGGTATTGGTGCCGATCATGCTGCGGATCTGGCCGAACTTATCCCAGGTGCCGATGCCGCGCGACATAACCCAGCGCCAGGTGCCATCTTTGTGCTTGAGCCGGAACACGTTGTTATAGGTCGGGGTTTTTCTAATGATGTAGTCATGACGGACCTGCATGTAGGATTCCAGGTCGTCGGGGTGAATGCGACTGATAAGGGTGCGGATATCTTCATCCAGTTCCCCCTCTTCAAAGCCCAGCATCGCCAGGTATTCCTTCGACATATAGATGGTTTCGTTGACGAAGTTGATCTCATACACTCCGTCATTGATCCCGTTCATAACCGCCCGGAACCGGGTTTCTGCCCGTTCATTCTGCGCTTCGATGGCTTCGTTCTCGGTTTCCAGCTTTATGATCAGAATCGTGCCGGCCAAGAATATGCCGACACCCAAAATGCTTCCGATGATCAGGATATAGGCGAAGTTTCGGCGTCGCGGCTCTACCAGTTTGCGCCGTTCCTCCATGTTCGTCAGGCGGCGCGCGGTGATGGTTGCGACAAGATGGCGCAATTCGTCCATCTGACGCTTTTGAATGCTTAGTGCATTCATGCTGATCTGACCGCGGCCATGGCCACGCATATAGTTAATTTGCGATTGCAGCAGGCGCTCCATTCCGTCGAAGCGGTCGAGCAGGTTGCTGGTCTCAGCAAATGCAGTGTCTTCGTAATAGGTCGATTGGCGCAGGGTGTTGATTTCGTCTGGCAGACGGGCGGCGGCCACCTCGTACAGTTCAAGAAAAGCCGCGTCGCCGGAAAGCACATACCCGCGCACGCTCGTTTCCATATTCACCATGTCCATCAGGATAACCTTGGTCTGGCGAATATTCTCATACTCATAACGAATGTGATCGTTCAGGTTTTGGGATTTTGTGTACTGATCATAAATAATCAGGCTGAAAGAGCAGAGCGCTATCGAAATAACACTGAAGAATGCCAGATATAGATGCTTAACATTCAAGCCCCAGGGTAGTCGCATATCTATTCGCCGGCCTCTATGGCGCCAATGAGATATATGTGGTCGACCCGCTCAATATTTGCATTAATCAAGAGCTATTTAATGAAAACCTTAACGCAGGAAGGCGTCTCTCAAGCGCAATGAGTGACATATCCGCCTTAAATCTAGCTTAAGGGCGTGTAATGGAGCAATAAGCCGGCGCCTTGTTTTTATAAATATGGCATAAGTCCCAATTGCGCGAAAATAGGCCAATTAGCGCTGGACTCCCTTTGTCTTGTCTCTGGGGGATACCCCGCGCGAGGTTCGCAAACCCTGCACAAATGCGCCGACCATGTTTGTTGCCTTGTCGATGACCGGCGCGGCCATGGGCGCCTGGCTGTGAAATATCTGCTCGACGTCGCTGCGGATGCGATTAAAGATACGCATAGCTACAGTCGCTGCAACACCCAGTATGACAAGGGTAAGGGCAGCGATCACCGCACAGGATGGCAGAACGTCCAGGTTGGCGGCAATTAACTGCGCGTAGATGAGCCACAACAGGCCGCCAATCACCAATGCGGAGAGGAATGTCCCGAATATTCCGAGCAACAGCACAAGTGTCAGACCGGAAGCTGCGCTCATCACATGGGCTTTCGCCGTATTGAGCTTTTTCGTCGCCGACAAAAGCTCGAAAATTCGCGAAACCCAGAACATGATGCGATGGTCTCCTGTGAGTGGGGGCTCCGGTACGTGCGACACAAAAACGCCGGGCAGCCCAAAGGGCTGTCCGGCGTCATGTCTGTTAGCTTATCGACGGGTAAGCAGGGCGCCGAGAATAAAGCCGGCGCCGAGCGCGATAGCCGACGAACGGACAGGGTTCGTCTTGATTTCGCTTTCGATTTTGCGCGTATATTGCGAAGTGGTGTCGGCGGTGCGATCGAACAGGCCGCGCACCTTTTGTCCGGCTTCGTTAGCGTAACCGCTGACATTGTTGAGAACATCTTCGCCGCGATCCTTCACGTCGTCGATCGCGTCGCGCGCCCGATCGGCGGCATCGCGGGCGCTATTGCGCAGGTCGTTTTCGGCCAGGCCCTTGGTGACATTTGCGGCGGCTTTGGTTGCGGAAGACAGCATGGGTCGATTACTCCTGCACAGAGACTGCCGGAAACCGGCATTTACGGGTTTTTCGGGGAGGGAAGAAAAGGGGTCACGTTCACAGCAGGCTTGTCTGAAACCCAGGGGCTGGGGGGGCGGAGAAGGGCTTGAGAGAAGCGGCCGTGAACGTGATGATTTGAGATTATCGGCACGGCTTTAAGGAAGCGATGTGCAGCCTGCTGGGTGAAAATAAAGATTGTATAAAAATGAGCGGCAGCCACCTGCGGCTGTGATGACTTACCCTATTCTTATCCCTGTGCGACGGTCCGGTGCATCCTTTTTATGTGGGAATGGCTAGCGTGTAAGGCATCGCGGGGGATAATCCCGGCGACAGATTACAGGAGACTTCACCATGACTGTTAAAGCCAGCATCAAGGAAACCGCCGGCGCTGCCGAAGAGGAACTGGGCGAAGCGCTGAACAATGACAAAATGGCCGATAAAGGGCGTCAGCTGCGCAATGAAGGCCGTATCGAAAATGGCAAGATGCCGAAGACGCACGTCCCAGGGACCGAAAAAGACCATATCAATCCCGGCTCGTGATTTTCTCGACATATGAAAAAAGCCTCCCCATCGGATGATCGGGAGGCTTTCTTTTTATGACCTGACGACGCTGCTTATTCTGCGGCGTTTTCCTGGCTCACCGATGCCGCAGGGTAGCCCAGGTGGGCCAGAAGGTCCTTGATCTTGATAGACGCGAAATGAATTGAGGAGTCCGCAACGCCATAGGGCATGAAGATCCAGTCACCGATGCGCATGGCGCCGCAGGTATAGATAACATTGGGGACATAGCCTTCGCGGTTGTCTTCGGACGGTGACAGAAGCGGTTCCGTCGATCGGGCCAGGACAATGCGCGGATCGTCCTTGTCCAGGAGGGCTGCGCCCAGGGAGTAGCGACGCACAGGGCCGACCCCGTGAGTCAGGACCAGCCACCCTTCTTCCAGTTCGATGGGAGAACCGCAATTGCCCATCTGGATCAATTCCCATGGCGCTTCCGGGCCTAGAATACGGTCGCCGTAATTCCATGTGTATTTGTCGTCGCTCTCCAGGTAGAAGATGCTTTCGTGATCAAGACGTCCCACGGCGGCCCACCGTCCATTTATCTTGCGCGGAAAGATGCCGAGCCCCTTGTGGCCAGAGGCGGCGCCCCGGAAGGGCGTAAGTTTGAATGAGCGGAAATCCGACGTTTCCAGACATTCGCACGCGGTTTCCTTGCCGTTATAGGCGGTGTAGGTGCCCATATAGCTGGCGCTGCCGCTTTCGTCGGTGAATTTCAGCATGCGCAGGTCTTCCAGGCCGTTGCTTTGCGACCGGGTGACCGGAAAAAGAACGGTTTCCGAGATCGGACACGCCTGGTGGCCGTGGACGGTCACTACACCATCTAGCGGTGCATTACCCAGCGGCTTGGCGGCTACGGCAAAATCGGCTTCCGGTTTGAGTTCGACCGTGCCGTCGGGATGAAAGGTGCCTTCGCGAAATGACACGGTCGAGATATGGCCTTCACCGACGGTGCGTGTTGACATGATGAAGTTCACGCCTTCGCCGGCACCGCTCTGGTCGGGGTGATAAACGACGGAAGGATTCATAACCGCCGCCGCCGAGTAGCTGTATTCGTGGCAGAAATAGGCGCCGATGAGCGCCATGTGATCCTCATCTAATGCGTCCAGCCCGCCGTTCATGGCCTTGATCTGGCGGAAGCGTTCGAGAAAAATGCCGCGTGCCTGCCAGTGACGTGAGGTGAAGTCGCGATTGACCACCTCCAGTTCGTTACGCACCTGTTCGAGCGACATGGCGGCAATGGCGTCGCAGATGCGACTGACTCGGGAGCCGGCGCCCATGGCGCTGTCACGCGGACTGATGGAAATGGTGAACGGCAGGATGACCACTCGTTCGGGGTTGGCGTGCAGAGTAATTGGGCTAATAAGCATTTCAGTCATAGTGTATCCCTCAGATGCCGGCCCTTCCGGTCCGGTTTAGGCAAGGCAAAGTCGCGAACCGCCTTGGCGGTTCGCGTGCGTGAGGGCCCGTATTTTTCAGGCCAGGTGTTTTACAGGTCGGCTTTGAGGGCCGCCCAGCTCATGGGATAGGACAGGATCGATTCCGCCCCCTGATTCAGGTTGACGCCATTCGGGTTCAGCCCATCATAGCAACCGCCGTTGCCGTCGAGCAGACTGAGACCTGAGGTGTTCTCACCATGGAACCAGGCAAAGGCGCGCATGGCTTCGTCACGCCATTTCGTATCGCCGCTGATCCGCAGGGCCGTCAGGCAGGCATCGATGGTCGCGAGGACTTCCAGGGGTTGCTGGTCATACAGCGGGTGATCCGGACCATCGTCGGAAAACTTCGAATTGGGAATGGGCGCGAAGACGCCGTTTCGGGTTTGTTTTTTCATCAGCCAGGTCAGGGAGGCGAGGCCATCCTTCACCATTTCGGCTTCGCCCAGGAAGGCGCCACCGACGATCAGGCCTTCGCAGACACGCGCATTGTCGTAGGACAGGGACGGTTCGAACCAGTCGTGCCCGGCGCGTGATTGCACTCTGTAACGGTCGTGGACATCACGGGTGAGGTATCGCACCATGGCCTGAATTTCCTGGCCATCGCCGACAACGCCGAAGGTGCGGATCAGGTTCTTAATCATGACAGCGCGCGAACGCAGCGAATTCCACGTCGGCGTCTTGGGCAGAATCTGAGCGGCCAGATCGCTGGCCCATTGTCGCAGGTCGGCAGGCAGGTTTGAGCGGGCTACATCCACCAGGCACTCATAGGAGCGCGCGCAGCAATCGTCGGAACCGCCGTCATCCAGCCATTCGCGGTTGTAGGACATGAAATTGCGGAACCGGCTGTCATTATTCCAGGCATGGTTCATGAAGGATGCGTAGATGTAGCCAAGCTTCATCTGCTCGGCTGTCAGGGGGGCTATGTTCGATTGCCGTGCCACCAGGGATAACGCGCGGGCATTATCGTCGGCGCAGTAGCCATGCTGACGATCGGGCAGGCAATATTTCCCATGCTGGAAGATGCCGCAATCGTCGGTCATGCGAGAAACGGCATTCCAGGACGGCGCTTCAGGCAGAGAAACAATCAATTTTTCCGGCGGCAGGTCGTAATTGGCGACATCGGCTTCGGCCTGGACGACATAGGCGCGGGCGACTTCGCTCCAACGCGACGGTTGGGCCGCCTTGTAGGCTCTCATGGACATCTCCGTACGCAGGTTATCGTTGTCCAGCAGGCTGGAGATGGCTGTGGTAAAGGCGGCGACATCGCTGAACGGACAAATGATACCGACGCCGTCAGCCAAGGCTTCGGTGGCGTGCCAGTAGGGCGTCGAAACGGTTGGCCGTCCCAGCGCCAGCGCATAGCTTAGCGTGCCCGACGTGATCTGGGTTTCCGTCAGATAGGGGGTGACATAGACATCTGTCGCCTGAAGCACATCGATCAGGTCATTGTCGTTCATGAACCGGTTGATGAAGCGCACATTCTCTTCGACGCCCAACTCCGCCGCCATGGCGATCAGGCTTTCGCGGTACTTTTCACCTTCGTCACGCACCAGGTGCGGATGGGTGGCGCCAATGATGAGATAGACGACTTCCGGGCACGTCTTGCGGATTTCCGGTAAGGCCTTGATCACCGTTTCGATGCCCTTGTTCGGCGACAGAAGCCCGAAGGTCATCAGGGTCTTCTTGCCGGTCAGATGCAGCATGGGCTTGAATTCTGAAGTGGCGCGCAGGGGGCGCGACGGCGCGCCATGCAACACGACCTGGATCTGCTCATCCTTGACGCCGTATACGCGCTTGAGAATGTCCCTGCCCTTCTGGGCCATGGTCACCAGGGTCGAAGACAGGCGGATCAGGGCCCTCATGACGTGGCGCTGCTCATCGTTCGGGTTTTCCAGAACTGTGTGCAGGGTGGTTACGATCGGCATGTTCAGGCGTTCCAGGCATTCGATCAGGTAAGCGCCCGAAGGACCGCCATAGATGCCGAATTCATGCTGCACGAAAAGCACCTGGGTGCCGTTCTCGTTGAGTTCGTCGGCCAGGGCGCGATAGGCGGCGATATCGTTCTGAGGCACCTGATGCGTCACTTCCGACGGATAGTCATAGGCCGCGCCGGGGTCGTTCATGGCGATGACGCTCCAGCTGGCCTGGGGCAGTGCGCGTGACAGGCAGGCATACATATCGCGTGTGAACGTGGCCAAGCCGCATTGACGGGGCGGGAAGTTACCGATGATGGCGGTTTTCGACAGAGTCACGCCGGGGGTGCCAATACGGTCAGGACCAATACGATCAGGAACGGATCGGCTGAGCGTTGCGGCCGCCGTAGCGGGTAAGCCTTCCATCTCCGCTTCCAGGTCACTGGCGATTTCGAAGCTGTTGGCTTGTAACATGTCGCTCTCCGCTAGAAATTCAGAGTCCCAGCCGAAAAGTTACAGATACGCTCTGACAAAACCTTTTTAGGGGACGTGATGTTAGGAATGGGGTGCAGGGCCTCATATTGCCTGCGCTTCACGCGACACTGCCGGTTCCCCTGTAAAGATTCAGTACGGAACACCCCGCACTGCAATAAGTGCGGAGTCACAAGCGCGTGAAGGGATTGCGGCTGGCCGTCGCTATGACATCAGTCACAGAAAAAGAAGCTGTTGGCGGTGAGGCGCCCGGTCCGCGGATCATCGCTGAGGCGCGCACCGTCGAACAGCGCGCAATGCAGCAGATTGCTGCGGTATAGGATGAGACGATTGAATCTGGGCTCGACAG
The DNA here is from genome assembly GCF_000495815.1 of Asticcacaulis sp. AC466. Classification (GTDB taxonomy): domain Bacteria; phylum Pseudomonadota; class Alphaproteobacteria; order Caulobacterales; family Caulobacteraceae; genus Asticcacaulis. The sequence continues at coordinate 240,102 of NZ_AWGE01000006.1, forward strand.
CTTCCAAAAGGGTATAGTTGGGCGTGTCCGCGCCCGTATATCCGTTCAACTGCGTGGCCGCCTCGAGTTCCTGCGCGACAATGGTCATGTAGCCCTCGCGGCGTTCGGGCGGGATGGATTCGTAGCCGGTCGTGTCGTGGCGAAAGAAGCCGGTGCCGCCGGCCTGATCGCGTGCCAGGTAATGTACCATAGCCAGGCCGCGGGGGTCGGGTTGATCATAATGCGGAATTTTTTGCAGCGGCACCAGTTCGTCCGCCCTTCGCGTCGACAGGGCGAAAAAGGCGCGGGCGCTCATCTGGCCCTTCCCAATGCCGAACGCGCGCATCAGAGTTGGACGCAGGATGGGCACCAGCGCCTGAAGATAGGCGGTGGGGATGGCGGCGTTCACGCCGGGATAGTAGGTTGCTTCCGGGGCGGCGAATGGGGTTCGCGCCGCCGCTTCGATCAGATCGTCCGGATTGAGCAGGACATCGTCTATGACGATCAGCGGATTCTGTTCGGCGCCAATATGGGTCAGGCGCACGCGCGCCTGCGGATTGAGTTGAATGCTTATTTCTTCCCCGGACATGTCGTCATGATAACGCAGTCCGGCGATATCGGCTTGATTTTTTTTGGCGCTATTGTGGCGGCACACCGCCGCCCAGCGCCTGATAGAGGGTCGACTGGTTGATCAACTGCGACAGGCGGTTGTTGTCATAGCTGAGCTGTTCCTGGCGCAGGGATTGCTGCGCATCCAGCCAGATGCGAAGAGCGACCGAGCCGGTGCGATAGCGCACGGCATAAAGGGATTCGGCCTTACGCGCGGCGGCCAGGCTGGCGGCCTGGGCCTCAGCCTGACGCGCCAGTTGCGTGCGCGCCGACAGGGCATTGTCGGTGTCGGCGAAGGCCTGCAAAAGGGTTGTCTTGAAGGTCAGGACAGCGATGTCGTATGTCTTTTCGCTGATCTTGACGTTGCGGTTCAGGCGGGGGAAATCGAGAAATGGCAGGCTGAGCGCTGCGGCCAGCGACCCGGTCGGATTGCGGAACAAGGCGCCCAGTTCGCTGGACGATGCGCCGCCCGATGCCGTCAGGTTGAGACCAGGATAGAGTGACGTTCGGGCAATATCGACATCGGCCAGGGTTTCACGCAGACGCCATTCGGCAGCGCGCAGATCGGGCCGGCGACCCAGCAGTTCGGCGGGCAGGCCGGCGCGGACATCGGGCAATGGGGTATCGGGCAGGCCTTGCGGTTCGCTGGTCTGCGGCCACGGATCGCCGCCCAGCAGTACGGTGAGGGCCGACCTGTATTCGACAAGCTGCTGTTGCAGGTCGGCCAGACTGGCAATTTGCGAATTGACGCTTTGCTCGCTTTCCGACACCTCGACGCCCGACACGGCGCCGGCCTTATGCTGGATGGTGACGAGGTCCAGCACCTTGCGCGCATAGGCCAGGTTTTGTTCGCCGACCGTGATCTGCTGATGCGTGTAAGCGATGCGCCAGTACAGTTCCGCAGTGGTCCCGATAAGGGCGAGGCGGGCGGCTTCGCGATCTTCGGCCGTCGCCTGCACTTCCCAATTCGCGGCGCGCGTGGCAGCGGCCAGGCGGCCCCACAGATCGGCCTCGTAGGAGACGCCCAGACTGGCCGACCAGCGCGTTGCGTCCCCTGTACTCACTCCCACATTGCCGTTCGCTGACGGGAGCTGATCGAGCCGCGTCAGCCCGGCCTGGAGTTGGGCCTGTTGTACGCGCAGGGCAGCAGCTGCCAGGTCGTTGTTCTTGGCGAGCACGTTCGAAACGAGACTGTTCAACGCCGGATCGTTGAAGGCCGTCCACCAGTCCGTCAGATCGGAAGCGGTATTCGCTCCCTGTCCGGTCGCATCCTCGGCATGGGCAAACCGGCCCGGCGTCGGCACCGATGGCGTATGATAAGGCGTCGATGCGCATGCTGTCAGCAGGGCGGTCAGGCCGAGGGCAGAAAATGTTCTGATTTTCGCGAAATGATGCATTAGTCCCTCGCAAGCGCGGTGACGGGATCAAGCTTGGCGGCATTACGCGCCGGCAGGAACCCGAAGACGACGCCGATCAGGGTCGAGCACAGGAAGGCCGCGATGATCGATATCGGTGAATAGACCAGGGTGAAATCGCTGCTGAACAGCTTGAAGATCACACCGAAAAGCAGGGCGGTGACAATCCCCAGCACGCCGCCAATCAGACAGACCAGAACCGCTTCGATGAGGAATTGCTGCATGATATCGCGCGTCCGCGCGCCGACGGCCATGCGGACGCCGATCTCGCTGGTTCGTTCGGTGACGGAGACAAGCATGATATTCATCACCCCTATGCCGCCCACGATAAGTGAAATAATGGCGATGGCGGAAATCAGAACAGTCAGGGTCGTGGTCGTGGCCGTGATCGTCTGGCGAATTTCATCCGTGTTCAGAATGGTGAAATCCTGGGTGCCGTGGCGCTGGGTGAGAAGCGTGGTGACGCCTGACTGGGCCACGCTTGATTCCGTGTCGTCCTTGATGCGGACGGTGATGCTGCGCAACACATTGCTTCCGACAATGCGTGAATTGACGGCCGTATAGGCCATGTAGATATTGAGCGCGTCCGGGCTGCCGCCGCCTATGCCGGTGCTTTTGTTGGTCACGCCGACGATGCGCGCCGGAACGGACCCCAGCAGAATGACCTGGCCGAGCGGTTTCCCGCCGTTTGGATATAGGGTGTTGTAGGTGTTATCGTCTATGACGACATCCTGGCTAAGTCCCGAAATATCTTCCGCCGTCAGCCAGCGCCCCTGTGCCATAGTCAGGCCGCGCACCCGGTCATATTGTTCGCCTACGCCCATTATGGTCGCGTTGGCGGCGATGGATCCGGATCGCATGACGGCGTTCGATTGCACCAGCGGGGTCACGCTGTCGGCATAGGGCTGTTTGGCCAGCGCATTGGCGTCTGAGACCACCAGTGTCCGCACCCGTCCGGAGCGCGTATCGCCAAAGCCCTGACCGGGATTGATTTGCAAGGTATTTGTGCCGATCGAGGCGATCTGCGCCAGGACCTGCTGGCGCGAGCCCTCACCCAGAGCGACGACGCAGACGACCGATGCGATGCCGATGATAATGCCGAGCATGGTCAGGAAGGTACGCATGCGGTGCGCGTTCATGGCCAGGACCGCCATGCGGAAGGCTTCGTTGAAGCTGTCGATCGCGGCCTGAAACCCGCCCTGGCTCGTCGCGGCGACCGGCGGCAGGCCCTGGTCCTCAGCGACGCCGCGGCCTTCGCCCTTTCGGTCGTTAATGATGCGGCCGTCACGGATTTCGATGACGCGTTCGCAGTGTTCAGCCACCTCCATGTCGTGAGTGACGATAATGACGGTGTGGCCTTCCTTGTGCAGGCCTTTCAGAATGCGCATCACCTCTTCGCCCGACGCGGTATCGAGCGCGCCGGTGGGCTCATCGGCCAGGACGATTTCGCCGCCGTTCATCAGGGCGCGGGCGATGGAGACGCGTTGCTGCTGTCCGCCCGATAATTGTCCCGGGCGGTGGCCGGTACGATCGGCCAGGCCTAGTCGGCCCAGGAGATCGGCTGCGCGTGTCTTGCGGTTCTCCGGCGGCGTTCCCGAATAGATGGCGGGCACTTCGACATTGCCAAGCGCCGTCAGGTCGCCAAGCAGATGATAGCGCTGGAAAATGAACCCGAAATGCTCACGGCGCAGTTCGGCCAGTTCATCCGGACCGAGTTCCGAGGTCGGCCGGCCACCGACCTTGTATGTTCCTGCCGTTGGCCGGTCGAGACAGCCGAGAATATTCATCAGCGTCGATTTGCCCGACCCCGACTGGCCGACAATGGCCAGCATTTCGCCGGGCATGACGGTCAGGTCAATATCGTGCAGAACGGTTATGGTGCCTTCGCCGGCGGGAAATTCGCGCCTGAGCTTGGACACTTCCAGGGCGGGAGGCGCCGTCATGACAAATCTCCCATTTACAGGCCACGTGGCGGACGCGTACCGCCGCCCAGACCGCCCGCAGCACCGCGATTATTGCCGCCGCTGCGGTTCGCCGATGAGCTGGCGCCGGATTGCGCCTGGGCGATCACGACCTGCTCACCGGCGGCGATACCGCTCAAGACCTGGACATTGGTGCCGTCATTGATGCCGATCTTGACGTGGCGAACCTCCGGTTTTTTCGAGTCTTTGGCGACGACACGGACCGTATAGGAGCCGTCCTTGTCCTTTCGGCCAAGGGCGGCCGCGGGAATGGTCAAAACATTCTGGGCGCTTTGCTGCACGATATAGACCTGTGCCGTCATGGAAGGGCGCAAGACCCCATCGGGATTGTCGACGTCGAACAGGCCGTAATAATAGATGGCGGACGAACTGGTGGCATTGGTTGTCGAGGTGTCGCCGGAAAAATCGGTCGGGGCCGGTTCGATGCTGCGCAGAGTGGCGTAATAGCGTTTGTCGGGATCGCCCAGGGTCGTGAAATAGACGCGCATGCCGGGCTTGATGTTGATGACGTCGGCTTCGGAAATCTCCGCCTTGACCGTCATCTTGTCGAGCTGGCCCAATACGACGATGGTCGGCGCCGACTGGTTGGCATTGACCGTCTGGCCCTGCTTGGTGACGATGGCGATCACCGTCCCATTCATCGGTGCCGAAATCCGGGTATAGCCGAGATTGACATTGGCCGTGCGGACCGAGATCGACGCCTGGTCGATCTGGGCATTGGCAGTGTCGAGCGCGGCCTGCGCGCTTTTCAGCTGCTGCACAGCCGCCTCATAGTCCGCCTTGGAGCCGGCATCGGCCTGATACAGGGTTTGCTGACGGGTGAAATTGTTTTGCGCCTGGGCCAACGTGGCCTGGGCCGATGCCCGCTGAGCTTTCTGGCTATTGAGCGCAGCGGCGCTGGTGTCCAGGTCGTTCCTCTGCTTTTGCGAGTCGATTTCGGCGATCAGAGCGCCGGCCTGGACATTGTCGCCCAGCGCAACGGCCAGCTTCGTGACCTGGCCCGATACTTGCGCGCCGACATTGACCTGTTCGAACGGTTCCAGCGTACCGGACGCCAGGACGGTTTTTTCGACGGTTCCCATGGCGGCGGCCTGGGTGATCAGTTCCGGACGTTTGGGTTTATTGAAGATGGTGAGCCACAGAACGATGACGAGGAGAAGACCGGCCGCAAGACCTGCGAAGGTGAGGAACCGCCTGTTTTTATACCACATGCCTTACGCCGCTATTCCATCTGGATTGCGCCCCCGCAGACCATGTCCATGGCCATTCCACGCAATGAGTGTGAAATATCCGTCGTAAAAAAACGATGGGGTTCGATTTTAGGCGGTCACGGCCTCCCAGTGCCCGGACGTTTCCGAGCGGAACAGAGCGTCGATGATCCGCATATTGAGGGCGGCATCCTGAATGCCGTAGGGCAACGGCGCCTCGCCACGGACGGCGCGGCTGAAGGCCTCCCCCATCAGTTGGTATTGATTGGAGGGTTGCAGGGTATGGGTGACCGCAGTGCCGCCGATAAAGGTCTGGCCGTCGTCTATGGTGATGACCTGCGGCGCATCGGGCGGCTGGTTGAAGGGGATAGACAGGCTGAGACGCGCCTTGTCGCCATAGACCGTGACGCTTTGCGCCGGCGCCAGCGCGGTAGAGACGGCGAAGGTCAGTTGCCGTCCTTCGCCGAAATCGAGCAGGCCGGAGGTCAGGATATCTGTCCCGAATGTCTTGTCGCGGCTGATCAGCGCCATGACGCGCACCGGGTCGGCCTCGAAAAAGAAGCGCCCGGCAACAATGGGATAGCAGCCGATATCCATCAGGCCGCCGCCGCCCCATTCCACCTTGTTGCGGATATTGGCCGGGTCGGTGTTGTTGTAGCTGAATTGCGACTGGATGATGCGCGGCGTGCCGATACCGCCTTCGCGGATCAGGCGGCGGGCCTCCAGCCATTGCAGGGAGTGGCGCACCATAAACGCTTCCATGATGTGTACTGACTGCGCCACCTCGGTCAGTTGTTCGATTTCCGCAGCGTTGAGCGCCATCGGTTTTTCGCACAGCACATGCTTGCCCGCCCGGGCCGCTTCGAGTGTCAGCGGCACATGCAGGTGATTGGGCAAGGGATTGTAGATGACCTCGATTTCGGGATCGGCGATCAGGTCCTGGTAAGAGCCGTAAGCAGCATCCAGCCCCAGCTTGTCCGCTGTCGCGCGCGCGGCGGTCGCGTCGCGTGACGCAATCCCCTTCACGCGGATCTCGTCGCTTTGCATCAGGGCCGGAATGACCTTGTTGACGCCGATCCTGGCTGTGCTGAGCACGCCCCATACCGTCTTTTTCATACCTACACTCTTTCGATCAGCGCCATGGCGGCGGCGGGGTTGCGCGTCTTGTAGCCGCTGATGACGTACAGATAGACGTCGTGCGGGCGGGGCGGCTGTTTCGCGCCGAAGGTGTCCAGATCGTTCGGCACCTGGCCTTCGGACAGGGTACGGGCGCGATAGGCCCATTCATCGAGCGCCTGCTCGCTATAGCCCTTGTCGTGCTGGTCGGTGGTGCCCATGATGCGGACATAGGCGAAATCCGCCGTCAGATCGGCAATGACCGGAAATTCAGAATCGGCCCCGGTGATAATGGCCACGCCATAATGCCGGGCCAGGTCGATAAATTCCTTGCAGCCGAAGCTGGGGTGGCGCACCTCGACCGCGTGGCGCAGGCGAACGCCATCGACCTCAGGCGGCAGCAGCTTGAAGAAGGTTTCGAAATCCGCCGGATCGAATTTTTTCGTCGCCATGAACTGCCAGTTGATCGGGCCCAGCTTTTCCTTGAGTTCGCTGATGCCACTGCTCAGGAAACGATCGACGCTGTCCTTCGATTCAGCCAGGTTCTTACGGTTGGTAGCGTAACGCGTGCCCTTGACCGCGAAAACGAAATTGTCCGGGGTTTCGGCGCGCCATTTCTGGAAGGACGCTGGCTTTTGCGCGCCGTAATAGGTGCCGTTGATCTCGATCGAGGTCAGTTTCGAGGAGGCGTATTCCAACTCGCGCTTTTGCGCCAAGCCTTCCGGATAGAAGGGGCCGCGCCACTCCTCATAGGTCCAGCCGCCGATACCGACATAGATGGTCATGTGTTCCTCCTGCTGACACGTATCGCCTAAACGCGTGCCAAACTATGCTATGGCATGGCAACGCATTTGTGGCAGTAAATTTTCACGTTCACTTTATGTTCTTGATGTGGCATGAGTCAAACGGTTATGGACGACGAACAGCCCGCGCCGACACGAAAGATCATCCATATCGATATGGATGCCTTTTTCGCGTCGGTTGAACAGCGTGACAATCCCGACCTGCGTGGCAAGCCCGTGGCCGTGGGCGGCGGCTCCGAGCGCGGGGTCGTGGCCGCGGCCTCGTACGAGGCGCGCAAGTTTGGTGTTTATTCCGCGATGCCATCGGTAACAGCGCGCCGCAAATGCCCCGACCTCATTTTCGTCAAGCACCGTTTCGACGTCTATAAGTCGGTGTCGCGCCAGATCCGCGATATTTTCGAGGACTACACGCCCCTGGTCGAGCCCCTGTCGCTCGACGAAGCCTATATCGACGTCACCGAAAATCTGAAAGGCATGTCGTCGGCCACGGAAATCGCCGAGGAGATTCGCGCGCGCATCTGGGAGGCAACGCAACTGACGGCATCGGCGGGCGTGTCCTATAACAAGTTCCTGGCCAAGCTGGCCTCCGACCAGAACAAGCCCAATGGCCTGTTCGTCATCAAGCCGGCCATGGGGCCTGTCTTCGCGGCCGCCCTGCCGGTCAAAAAATTTCACGGCATCGGTCCGGCGACGGCCGCCAAGATGAACCGGCTGGGTCTGTTCACCGGCCAGGACATACGCAACCAGACACTCGATTTCCTGGAACAGCATTTCGGCATCTCAGGCCGCTATTATTACGGCATTTCGCGCGGAATCGACCATCGCCAGGTCAAGCCCAACCGGGAACGCAAATCGATTGGTGCCGAAAACACGTTCTTTACCGACACGACCGATTTCGACACGGCCTGGAGCTTCCTGGAACCTTTGATCGAAAAGGTCTGGCGCTATGTCGAGGCCAATCAGATCAAGGGGCGCACCGTCACACTCAAGGTCAAGTTCAGCGACTTCCGCAGCATTACGCGCAGCCGGTCAGGTCTCGCGCCCGTGGCCAGCCGGGCCGAACTGACCGCCTTCACCCGCGCGCTTCTGGAAGGTGTTTTCCCCGTTGCCAAGGGGATCCGGTTGCTCGGCGTATCGATGTCATCCCTGGGCGAGAAGGATCATCCGCAGGCTGAACAACTGAGCCTGTCGCTTTAGCGCGAACATGGGTGTTGGTAACCCTGACATCCGACTCGCGGAATCGCGGCGCCTTCGCTAAAACCAGGGAATGGCCAAGCTTTATTTCTCCTATTCGACCATGAACGCGGGCAAATCGACCTTGCTTTTGCAGGCAGCCCATAACTATCGCGAACGCGGCATGACCGTGTTGATGTACACCTGCGCGGCCTATGCCGACGGGCCGCAAGGCGCCATCAGCTCGCGTCTCGGTATCTGCGAACCGGCAGAACTCTATAGCGACGGTGACGATCTGTTTCAGAGCATCCGCGATCACCTGGAAGCCGACCGGATCGATTGCGTCTTCGTTGACGAAGCCCAATGCCTGACGCGAAAACATGTCTGGCAATTGGCGCGGGTCGCCGACCGTCTCGGTATCCCGGTCATGTGCTACGGACTACGCACCGATTTCCGGGGCGAGCTGTTCGCCGGATCGGCCGAGCTTTTGTCCATCGCCGATACTTTGCGCGAAATCCGAACTATCTGTTTTTGCGGGTCCAAGGCGACGATGGTGGTGCGCAAGGGCGCCGACGGTTTGGTGGTTTCCGACGGCGATCAGGTGTCGGCGGAGAAGTCGGACTATATCTCCCTGTGCCGCAAGCACTGGGAAGAAGCCATCGGGCACTGGCCGGTCAATGGACCGGAAGATTGGCTGGAAGTGGCCAATCCGCGGCCGGTCTGATCCGCGTTTTCGCGACGATGGCCCGCCTTGTTATTTCCACAGGTTGGACTTAGATTGTAACCATGTCATTGCGCGCTCCCCTGATCGACGGTTTCGGACGCCGCATAAACTATGTGCGTCTGTCGGTGACGGATCGCTGCGACCTACGCTGTACCTATTGCATGAGCGAGCGCCAGACCTTTTTACCGCGCACGTCATTGCTCAGTTTCGAAGAGATGGAACGTCTAAGCCTGTGCCTCATCGACCGGGGCGTTGAGCGGTTGCGTATAACGGGCGGCGAGCCTTTGGTCCGCAAAGGCGTGCTCGATTTCCTGCTGCGACTGGGCGAGCAGGTCCATAACGGCCGCCTCAGGGAGCTGACTCTGACGACGAACGGCACTCTGTTGGCGGGGGCTGTGCCGGCGCTTGTCGGGGCCGGTATCGGTCGCATCAACGTATCGCTCGACAGCCTGGACCCGGAGACCTACCGCCGTATCACGCGCGGCGGCGATCTGTCCCAGGTTCTGGACGGTATTGCAACGGCCCAGGCCGCCGGCATCCATATCAAGCTTAATGTCGTCGTCCTGGCCGAAGATAATCGCCGAGATATTCCTGCCATCGTGCAATTCGCCCATGCCCGCGGCATGGACGTGTCGCTGATCGAAACCATGCCGTTGGGCGACGAAATCGCCGGCCGCGAAGATCAGTTCGTGTCTGTCACGGACGTCCTCGCCGATCTGCGCAGCTTCTGGCACATCGACGGTGTCAATGACACGACGGGCGGACCCGCGCGATATTACCGCATTGCTGAAACCGGGGGGCGGCTTGGGTTGATTACGCCGCTGTCCCATAATTTTTGCGATACCTGCAATCGTGTCCGCGTCACCTGCACGGGTCAGCTCTATATGTGCCTGGGTCAGGACGATCACGTCGATCTGCGCGCTGCCCTGCGCGACGACCCGACAACGGCAGCCCTCGATACCGCGTTAGATGGCGCCCTGGCCACCAAGCCCCAGGCGCATGACTTTTTTATTGCCGGCGCCGGGCTGGAGCGGCCTGCACGCGTATACGCCCCCGCACGCACCATGTCGTTGACGGGCGGTTAAGCGGTTGCTGTCTATCGATTGCGGCATATATGTTTGCAGTGGCGGCGCGCTTAAGGGCCACAACCCCATATCACCGCCAAGTTTATATCAGTGGCGCGTAAACCATTAAATCTTTATGGAATTTTTATAAGCGGTGCCGGGCTCCTTATTGGATGCTTATGTGCCGCTCCATAGGGTTTTTTTCAGACGAACGGCCGGAACCTTATGTTCCTGGCCGCAAGGGGGCATGGAAATTTGATGTTACGAATTTTTGGCAAGCAGACAGACAAGCAGAAGCGCTCGGATCTGACGACCTCGCTCGGACTGTCCCTTGTCGGCGTGTTTTTCATCGTCAGCGGCATCATTTCCTACGTCAATATTCAGACAATCCGCCGCGACACCGTTCTGGTGACGCAGACCCACATTATTCTGATCAGCCTGAACGAACTGCTTTCGACGGTTAAGGACGCCGAAACCGGCCAGCGTGGCTATGTGCTTACGGGTGATGAGGCCTACCTTGATCCGTATAATAATGCAGCGACGCACATTGACGAGGAATTCACCAAGATAAGTACCTTGGTACAGGATGACCCTGAGCAGGTCGTCCGATTGAATCGCATGCGGGAGCTGGTCAATGGAAAAATGGCCGAGTTGGCACGCACCGTCGAACTGAGGCGTACCTCTGGCCTAGACGCGGCGGTGGCCGTGGTGAAGGAGAGTTCGGGCAAGATCTATATGGACCAGATCCGCTCGCAGGTCATGGGTATGCAGGCCGTGACGACCCAGCGTCGCGAGCAGCGTATCGCGGAAATGAACGATGCCTACAGCGTCGCCCGGGCAAGCGTGACCATCGCCGCCATAATCGGTATCCTGCTTTCGGCTATGATCACGTGGATGATCAGCCGCGCGTCGGCGGCACGTCGCCGGGAAGAGTGGCTACAGGTGGGGCAGGTGGGGCTTTCGGCCGCCATGATGGGTGAACAAAGGCTCGATCAGTTGGGCAGCAGCGTTCTTACCTTCCTGTCAGATTACACCGGCGCTCATGTCGGCGCTTTTTTCGCCTTGACCGACGGGCGGTATATGCGGATGGCGACGGCAGGCGTGCCGGAACAAAACGATGTTCCGGCGACATTTTCGGTAAAGGATGGCCTTCTGGGCCAGACTGTCTCTACGGCTAAGCCGGTCATATTGCGGGATCTGCCGGAAACACATCTGGCCATCGGCGCGGCTCTCGGTAAATGGCAGCCGCGTCATCTGATCATTGCGCCGGCGAAATCGGAGCGCATGGTAGATGGCGTCGTTGAGCTGGGCTACATCCAGCCTATCGACGACCGTACGCTGGAACTGCTTGAACGGGTCTCCGAAACGATCAGCGTCGCTGTTCAGTCGGCGAACTACCGGGCTCACCTGCAAAACCTTCTGGAAGAAACGCAGCGTCAATCGGAAGAGTTGCAAAGCCAGGGCGAGGAATTGCGCGTCAATAACGAGGAATTGGAAGAACAGAGCCGTGCGCTCAAGGAATCGCAATTCCGTCTGGAGCAGCAGCAGGCGGAACTGGAACAGACCAATTCGCAACTGGAAGAACAGGCCGCCGCTCTCGAAAGTCAGAAAAGCGACCTGTCGCGCTCGCGTGGCGAAATAGAGCTCAAGGCGCGCGAACTGGAGCAGGCCAGCCGGTATAAGTCGGACTTCCTGGCCAACATGTCGCACGAACTGCGTACCCCGCTCAATTCGTCGCTTATTCTAGCCAAACTCCTGGGTGACAATCCGGACGGCAACCTGACCGAGGAACAGGTCAAATTCGCCCGCACCATTCAGTCTTCGGGCAATGATCTGCTGGCCCTGATCAACGATATTCTCGACCTGTCGAAAATCGAAGCGGGGCAGATGGACATCCGCCCAGAGGCGCTGTCGCTGACCCGTCTCGTCAAGGACATGCAGCGCCTGTTCGATCCTGTAGCGGAACAAAAGGCTGTAACCTTCAAGGTCAGGCTGGCCAAGAATCTGCCCGACACCATCGATACCGATCGCCAGCGCGTCGAACAGGTGCTGAAGAACCTGCTGTCAAACGCCTTCAAATTTACGGAGACAGGGTCGGTCGAACTGGCCATTAGCCTGAGCGGCGACGGCCGCATCGTCATGGCGGTGAACGACACTGGCATAGGTATTTCGGAAGATCAGCAGGCGGCCATTTTCGAAGCCTTCCGTCAGGCCGATGGGACGATCAGCCGCAAATACGGCGGTACCGGCCTGGGCCTGTCGATTTCACGCGAACTGGCCCGCCTGCTTGGCGGCGCCATCGGCCTCAAGAGCACCCCCGGCAAGGGATCGAGCTTCGCCCTGACCTTGCCGCTTGTCTACGATGCGGCCAATGTCACCTCCGGCATGATTACGCCTTTTGTCGCACCCGCCGACTCCGAAGACGATATCGCGCTTCTCCCGCCGCCGGCGACGGCGGCCAAAACAGCGGGCAAGGCGACCAAAGGTGTCCTGCGCCCCGGACGTGTTCAGGATGACCGTGACCGGCTCGATCCCAAGCGTCGGATTATTCTGGTGGTTGAAGACGACGTGTCCTTCGCCGGCATCCTGTACGATTTGGCCCGCGACCAATCGTTCCAGTGCCTGGTGGCGACCTCGGCAGAGGAGGCGCTGGAAATGGTTCAGCAATACACGCCCCATGCCGTGGTGCTCGATATCGGCCTACCCGACCATTCGGGCCTGTCGGTTCTTGATCGCCTGAAACGCGACAACCGCACGCGTCACATTCCGGTTCACGTCGTGTCGGGCAGTGATTACCAGCATACCGCCCTGTCGCTCGGTGCGGTCGGCTACATGCTCAAGCCGGTCAAGCGTGACGAACTGGTCGATGCCTTCAAATCGCTCGAAGGCCGCCTCAGTCAGCAGATGCGCCGTGTACTGATCGTCGAGGACGACGAGGTGCAGCGCGACAGTGTATCGCGTTTGTTGAAGTCGAACGACACCGAAACCGTCGCCGTCGGCACGGCTGCGGAATGTCTGGAACAGTTGAAGGAACACACTTTCGACTGCATGGTGCTTGACCTGAGCCTGCCCGACGCTACGGGCTATTCTCTGCTCGAAACCCTGTCGCACGAAGACGCCTACGCCTTCCCGCCAGTCATCGTCTATACCGGCCGCGATCTGAGCTATGAAGACGAGCAACGCCTGCGCCGCTACTCGTCATCGATCATCATCAAAGGCGCCAAGTCGCCCGAACGCCTTCTGGATGAAGTGACCCTGTTCCTGCACCAGGTCGTTTCCGAACTGTCACCGGAACAGCAGACCCTGCTCAAGAAGGCCAAGAGCCGCGACGCCATGCTGGAAGGCCGCCGCATTCTGATCGTCGAGGACGACGTGCGTAACGTCTATGCCGTCACCAACATCTTCGAGCCACTGGGCGCCATCATCTCGATCGCGCGCAATGGCCGCGAAGCACTCGACATGCTGGAAAAGACCAATGACCGCAAGGACGCCGACACCGCCATTGATCTGGTCCTCATGGACGTCATGATGCCGGAAATGGATGGTTTGACGGCGACACGTGAAATCCGCAAGCGGGCCGACTGGGCCAAGCTGCCGGTCATCATGCTGACGGCGAAAGCCATGAAGGATGACCAGGAACGGTGTCTGGACGCCGGCGCCAACGACTATATGGCCAAGCCTCTCGACGTTGAAAAACTCATTTCTCTGGTACGTGTATGGATGCCGAGGTGATGCCAAAGACAGAGGACATCGAAATCCGGCTGCTGCTGGAAGCGATCTTCCGTAAGTATCATTACGATTTTCGCGGTTATGCGATGGCTTCCGTCAAGCGCCGCCTCTTGCAGGCGCGCGATCATTTCCAGTGCCAGACCGTATCCGGATTACAGGATCTGGTGCTGCACGATCCCACCATGATGGCTGCCATCCTACCCTATCTGACGGTTCAGGTATCGGAACTGTTCCGCGATCCGCTCTATTTCAAGGCTGTTCGTGAAAAGGTCGTGCCGCACCTCAGAACCTATCCGTCGCTCAAGGTGTGGATCGCCGGATGCAGCACAGGCGAGGAACTCTATTCCTTCGCTATATTGTTCCGTGAAGAAGGCCTTTTTGATCGCACCATGTTCTACGCCACCGATATCAATCATGAGGCGCTGAAGAAGGCAGAGGCGGGGGTATATAGCCTGGATCGTATAAAGTTGTTCACGGAAAACCATCGCCTGTCGGGAGGCAAAGGGTCATTGTCAGACTACTATACCGCCGCCTATGGCGCGGCGTCGTTCGACAAGGGCTTGCGAAAGAACGTCGTCTTTTCCGATCACAGCCTAGCCACAGATGCCGTCTTCGCCGAGACGCATATGGTGTCATGTCGCAATGTGCTGATCTATTTCGATAGAGAGCTGCAGGACAGGGCCATAACCTTGTTCCAGGGATCGCTGGCACGAAAAGGATTTTTGGGCCTCGGTTCGAAGGAAACCTTGCGGTTTTCGGCGAGCGCCGACGCGTTCAGCGACTTCGCGCATGATGAGCGTATATACCAGAAGCGGGACGTGACATGAGCATGGCCGCGCCAACAAAATCCATGAAAGACAATCCGATCGTGCATCCCGGCGGCGCGCAGAAAAAGGCCGTCGTGACACCCGAAGCGGTGGCAATCGGTGTATCCGCCGGCGGGCTTAAGGCGCTGTCCGCCATCCTGCCGGCATTACCGGCAAATTATCCGTTGCCGATCATGATCGTCATTCATCTGCCTCCCGACCGCGACAGCGTGGTTGCTGAGCTGTTCGATGCCAAATGCGCGCTTACCGTGCGGGAAGCCGAAGACAAGGAAGACATCTTGCCTGGCCATGCCTACTTCGCGCCGCCCGACTATCATCTGCTTATCGAGCCCGACCGCCGCCTGTCCCTGTCATCGGAAGAGCCTGTGCTGTTTTCGCGTCCCTCGGTCGACGTTTTGTTCGAAAGCGCGGCCGACGTCTACGGCGAGGGCCTCATCGGTGTTGTCCTGACGGGTGCCAATCCGGATGGCGCACTGGGTTTGAAGGCCATATTGGAAGCGGGTGGTCGCGGGTTGGTGCAAAGACCCGACGAGGCCTACGCCAGCGCCATGCCTGAGGCGGCGCTGGCGCTCAGTCCGAGCGCGGAAGCGATGACTCTGGAACAGATCGCAGACACGCTGCAGAAAGCGGTGACGACATGAATCCGGCCCTGATCAAACCTGTTCCGATTCTGATTGTCGACGATTTGTCCGAAAACCTGATTGCGCTTGAAGCCGTGCTTCGCCGGGATGGGCTCGAGTTCATCAAGGCCAAGTCCGGGATGGAGGCTCTGGAAATCCTGCTCAAGCGCGAAGTTGCGCTGGCACTGCTCGATGTGCAGATGCCGGAAATGGACGGCTTCGAATTGGCGGAGATGATGCGCGGGTCGGAACGGACGCGGCGCATTCCCATCATTTTCCTGACGGCCGGCGTGACGGACCGGTCGCGGAAATTTCGTGGCTATGAAGCCGGCGCCGTCGACTTTTTGGAAAAGCCGCTGGAAGCCGATATTCTGCGTTCCAAGGTCGCTGTCTTTTCGGAGCTGTACCTGCAACGTCGCCAGATTGCCGTGCAGCGTGACAATTTGAAGGCCTTTGCCGAGGAAAATCTGCGCCTGCTTAAGGACAGCCGTGACAATGCCCAGGCGCTCAAGGAGGCCGATGTTCGCAAGGACGAATTTCTGGCCACATTGGCGCACGAACTGCGCAATCCCCTGGCGCCGATCCGCAATGGTTTGCAGATATTGAAAATGTCGCCGGACGGACCGCGCGCCGAAGACGTTCGCAGCATGATGGACCGGCAACTGACCCACCTCGTGCGCCTGATCGACGACCTGCTCGATGTCTCACGCGTCTCGCGGGGCCGCATCGACCTGCGCAAGGAACGCATCAGCCTCCAGGATGCCGTCAAAGCCGCCGTGGAAACGTCTAAGCCACTCATCGACGCCAATGGTCACAAACTGACGCTCGATATCCCGACGGAGCCCTTATGGGTCGAAGGCGACCTGACGCGCCTGGCCCAGGTGGTGTCGAACCTGCTCAACAATGCCGCCAAATATACGGCGCATGGCGGCCGCATCGGCCTGACTGTGACGCCACATGCGAGCCATGCCGACATCATCGTTTCCGATAATGGCCTGGGCATTGAAGCCGACATGCTGCCGCGCGTTTTCGACCTGTTCGCCCAGGCCGACAGCCATCTCGACCGCTCGCAAGGGGGGCTGGGCATCGGCTTGGCCCTGGTGAGCAAGCTTGTCGATATGCACGGCGGCACCAGCAAGGCCGAGAGCGAAGGACCGGGCAAGGGGTCTACCTTTACGGTCAGCCTGCCTCTGGTCGGGGCCAGTGGAGAAGTCCAAGGCAAGCCCTTGCAGAAGAATGGCCGCCCCGCAACTCCGATGAAGGTACTGATCGTGGATGACAATGTCGATTCCGCCCAGACCAGCCTGTGGATGCTTGATTTAATCGGACACAAGGCCGAGGTGGCGAACGATGGCGCCAGGGCTCTGGAGATGGCTCGCGAGATGAAGCCCGATGTTGTGTTGCTGGATATCGGTATGCCGGGAATGGACGGCTACGAGGTCTGCCGCCAGTTGCGCAAAATGCCAGGGATGGAACAATTAGTGTTGATAGCCCAGACGGGATGGGGCCAGGAAAGCGATCGCCAGAAGGCGTTTGCGGCGGGTTTCGACCATCATATCACCAAACCGGTCAGCCTTGACCTGCTTACCCAGTTGTTGGCAGATATCAATCAGACCGCTACCGAAGGACAAACCCATGGCTGACGACGGAAATGGCGGGACTGAGACCATGCGCATTATGATTGTCGAAGACAATGAAGCTCTGGCACAGACCACCGGCTGGCTGGTCGAAATGATCGGCTATGATTACAAGCTGGCCGCCAACGCCAAACAGGCGATTGACACATATGCGGAGTATAAGCCGGACGTATTCATGATCGACATCGGGCTGCCGGGCATGAACGGCTACGAGCTATGCCGGGAGCTGAAATCACGCCCGGATTTGAAGGATGTCGTATTCATTGCGCAAACCGGTTGGGGGGAAAGCGAACATCGCAAGATGACGGCGGAAGCCGGGTTTGACCACCACATGGTGAAGCCGCTTTATCTGGAGGCGCTGGAGGCGCTTTTGGGTGACATCGCCAAACAGAAGACCGGCTCCGTCGGATAGTCCTGAGTCAGGCGGCCTTGACCCGAAACCGGAAGCAGGCGCCGCCCAGCGGCCTATAATCTGGCGGAAGAGGACGCGTTTCCTGAGGCGTCACGAGCTCCAGCGTGCTGCCATGGCCCTGCACGATCTGCTTGGCCAGGCTCAGGCCAACACCCGTCCCCGTAGCCTTGGTCGAATAGAAGGGCAAGAAAATTTGTTCGGCGCTGTCGGCTCCAATGCCTTTGCCTGAATCCTCGACTTCGAAGATCATGCCGTCTGCGTCGCGTTTCAGGCGTAGGCGCACGCGTGGGTCAGGCTTTTCCAGCGCCGCCTGCGCGCCGTTATTGAGCAGGTTCGATACGCCGAGCCACATCTGGTCCTCATCCATCAGCAGCGATATGTCGCTTTCGGCCAGGCCGTCGACGTGTTCCGCGTTAAACCGCACGCCCTTTTCTCCCCATTGCGCCTCGAAGCTTTCCATCAGTACGTCAAGCCACAGGCCGAGCGTGCAAGGCCGAATTACGGGCGGCGGCAGACGGGTCAGGGCGCGGTAGGCATTGATGAAATCGGTCAGGCCCTCGGTGCGCGCGACCACGCGTTCCAGTGCTTTACGTGCCGCCGCGTGCGATTCGGCCGTCTCATCACCCAGCAGATCGAGCGCGCTTCGGCTCATCGACGCCACAGGCGTCAGGGCGTTCATCAGTTCGTGGTTGAGCACCTTCAAAAGGTCACGCAAAGCGCTGGCCTCCGCGGCGCGCACATCGGCGGAAATATCGGTCAGCACCGCCAGATGCGACAGGCGAGCCTCTTCCTCCATCTCGGCCAGGTGTACAGCAAAGGTTTGGCCCTTCCACTTGATTTGGGAGCCTATCGTCGCCAGCCCCATCAGCCGCTGACCGGCCGGATCGGCGACATCTCCCAGCAAAGCCTTACGCGCGGCGACGGGCAGGCCGTATGACACATCGAACAGGTTGCGAGCGGCGCGATTGACGGCAATCAGCTGGCCGTTATCGGGTTGAAGCAGGATCGGGGAGGGCGTCTGATCGAGCAGGACCTGGAGACGGCGACGGCTGAGTTCCGCTGTGAAATTGGTGCCCGGCTGGTTACGCTTCAGCAGATCGCGTCCCAGCACGAAGGCAGACTGGGTCAGGCCCAGAGAGGCCAAAGTCACAGCGCCCAGCCCGCATACCAGGGCGCTGGCGTACAGGCCCTGCGTGAGCGCCAGCCATCCGAAGGCACCCAGGATGAAGACACCCATTTGCGCCGCCAGCGGCAGCATGATGCGTCTAAAGACCATGTTTTTCCATCCGCCGGTACAATGCGGCGCGCGTCACGCCCAGGTCTTTGGCCGCCGCCGAAATATTGAACTGGTGCCGGTTGAGCGCCGCCTTGACCAGCTCTTTTTCCGACCGCTCCAGGTTGAGGTCCTGGGGCGCCTGGGGCAGGATGCGTGGCGCTTCCATGGCCGCCTTGATGGAGGCGATGAAACGGTCATTGTTCCATGGCTTCACGACGAAGTCCTGGGCGCCCATGCGCATGGCTTGAATGGCGATATTCATGCCCGAATGTCCGGTAACTACCACTACGGGCAGGCCGGCATCGCGTTTCATCTGCTCATCCAGAAAGCTGAGGCCGGCGTCGCCCGACGTGTCGCCGCGCCGGTAATTGAGATCGAGCAACAGCACATCGACGGCATTGGCCGCCAGTTTTTCACGCGCGGCCTCCGGGCTTTGCGCCTTGAGCAGACGCATGCCATGGCGCGTCAAAACCAGCTCGGCGGCGTCGAGAATATCGGCATCGTCATCGAGGAACAGAGCGGTCAAAGGCCCTTTTTGTACAACATCTTGAGCGGTTTCAGACATGTTCGAAAACGGACACTTTCATTGGAACGGTAGGTGCGGATAATGCCTTGAAAGGGATAAAAGTCAAATAGAATTAGGTGTTTATGTCTATTGCCTATCCTGTGTTAGCCTTATAACATGCCCGATAAACCTCTCAATTCCGCTTCAAATGACCGCCGCCTGGCCAAACCCTGGTGGCGTCGCCGTCCCGTTCAGATCGCCGGTGCCGTTGCGGCAGCGGGCCTGGTGGCCCTGGGCGTCTTTGTCTTTCTGCCGCCGCCCAATACGGTTACGGTCAGTGCCGCTTCGCTCGATACCGGCGTCGTCAGCCGTGCCGCATTCCAGGACTATGTCGCCCTGCGTGCGGCGGTCGAGCCGCTCGAAATCACCTACATCACGGCCGAAACCAACGGCCGCGTCATCGCCGTTAGTGCGACCGATGGCGATATGGTCATGCCGGGCCAGGCCCTGGCCGTGCTGGGCAATCCCGATCTGACCCTGGCTGTGTCTTCGCGCGAGGCCGATATTTCCGCCCGCCTGAGCGACACCAACAGTCAGCTCATGACCTTGCAAAATGCGCAGAACGCCAGCGAACAAAGCATCGCCGATGTCGCCTACGCCCTGCATAAGGCCCAGGAAGAACTGACGAAGCGCAGCCTGTTGCGTGAGCACGGCGTATACAACGATGCGGCGGTTCAGACCTATGTCGATGAGGTCGCCTATCAAAAGCAACGTTTGGCCGCGCTCAAGGCCCAGCAGGCGCAGCAGACGCAATTCTATACCTCTCAGCGCCAGCAGATCCTGGCATCGGCCAATGACCTGCGCCGCAGTCGCGACGAAGTGCGCGCCGGCCTGAAAGCCCTGAGTCTGACCGCTCCGGCGCAGGGGCGCCTGACCGGCTTTACGCTCAAGCCCGGACAGGCCGTCAAGCAGGGCGACCCGGTGGCCGAGGTCGATTCCGAGGGCACCTACAAGCTAAAGGCCGAGGTCGATGAATATTATCTGGCCCGTCTGTCGGTCGGCCTTAAGGCCATAGCCAATGTGCATGGCAAGGATGTGGCTGTGCACGTCTCTAAAATCTTTCCGCAGGTCAATAACGGACGCATCACCGTCGAACTGGAATTCGACGTCATGCCGACCGACCTGAAACGGGGCGAAACCGTAGATATCCGCCTGTCGCTGGGGGCCACGCAAGACGCTCTTCTGGTACCGACCGGCGGCTGGCTCACCGATAGCAACGGCACGTCCATCTTCGTGCTTAACGCTCACGGCGACGCGGCGACGCGGCGTCCCATAATCGTCGGCCGAAGAAATCCAGAATATGCCGAAATCATCTCTGGCCTGAAGATCGGTGAGCACGTCGTCACCGGCGGCACCCAGGCCTATCTCAAAGCGCAACATCTCCGTATCCGAAAGAGCGACACAGAATGACCAGCCTTATCGAACTTCAGAATATCACGCGTCTGTACCGCTCGGACGAAGTCGAAACGACGGCCCTGCACAATATCTCGCTGCATATCAAGCGCGGCGAATTCGTCGCCATCATGGGCCCTTCCGGCTGCGGCAAGTCTACTCTGCTCAATATCCTGGGTACAATCGACCGGCCGACATCGGGCGCCTACCTGTTTACCGATTCCACGGGCGCACAGCAGGACCTGGCGCGGATGAACGAAGTCAAACTGGCCCGGCACCGCGCCCGGCATCTGGGCTTCATTTTCCAAAGCTTCAACCTGGTTGACGATCTGACCATCTATGAAAATATCGAACTGGGCCTCCTCTACCGCGGCGGCGTGAAGGGGGGGCGACGGGCTGTCATCGAAGCCGCCATGGACAAGGTCGGCATCGCCCACCGTGCCCGCCACTTCCCGCATCAATTGTCCGGTGGCCAACAGCAACGCGCCGCCATAGCCCGTGCCATCGTGGGCTCGCCCGACCTGATTCTCGCCGACGAACCCACCGGCAATCTCGATACCGAAAACGGCGCGCAGGTGATGCAGATATTGCAGACGCTCAACCAGGGCGGCGCGACGATCATCATGGTCACCCACTCGCAATCCCATGCCGACCAGGCCTCGCGCCAGGTCGATATTCTCGACGGACAACTCGTCGCCTCCGTGGCGCAGGTGCTGTGATGTTGAAAAGCACCTTTACCGCCTTTTACCGGTCGTTTGTCCGCCATCCGCTCTATGCCCTGCTCAACCTCTTAGGCCTCAGCCTCGGCATCGCCGTCTTTATCGCGCTCAGTCTCTTCTATCGGTTTGAAACCAGCTACGAAAGCTGGAGCCCCAAATTGCCGCAAATCTACACGATAGGCATAAGTTTCCATTTTCCCGGTATGACGGACGATACAGGCATCGGCTCAATGGGCGGCCTGTTGGAGGAGATCAAGACGGCCTATCCGCAAACCGACGGTACGCGTTACTGGCCCGACAGCGTCATCGTCCACAAAGGGGCCGATGTCTTCAACGAACAAATCAGCCTGGTGGACGCCAATTTTCTTACCTTTTTTGCCGTGCCCGTCCTTTACGGTGACCCGGCTAATGCGTTGAGCGATCCGTCTCATGTGGTGTTGAGCGCCAGTCTGGCACGTAAATACTTCGGCGTGACAAATGCCGTTGGACGCACCATGACCCTAAACGACCCGGAGGGCTTAAAGGCCTATACCGTCAGCGCCATCATTGCCGACCTGCCAAAAAATACGGAGATGAAACTCGATATATTGCGCCTGATTACACCGCAACGCACAGCGCTTCATTCCAACTGGCATCACTGGGGATCGGTGCAGTTAGCAACCTATATAAAATTCAAAAGCCGAACTGAGGCCAATGCACTTGCGGTGCAATTTCCCGCCTTCACCGATCGCCAGGTCGGGCAGTCCTTTGGCCCCGATGTCGTGCCGCACAAACTGCTGGAGCTAAAACTCATTCCTTTGGCCGATGCGCATCTGGTTTCGCCTAAGCTGAAAGCCGCCGTCATTTCATTGGGTGTTGTCGGTATCGTTGCCCTGGCGCTCGCCTTGATCAACTATGTCAACCTGGCCACGGCACGCGCAGGCCTGCGTGCGCGGGAGGTGGCTGTGCGCAAGACGCTGGGGGCAGCGCCCGTTGTTCTGCGCCTGCAATTTATTTTCGAAGCCGTGCTGACCCTGCTTCTCGCATTCGTGGTTGCCTTGTCTTTCGTTGAGCTGAGCCTGCCCTTGCTCAATAGTGCCGGTGGCCTGTCGCTCAAGCTCGACTACCATGCTGACGCCATCTGGCTCTTATCTATCTTGGCGATCGTGATGGTGTCGGGGCTCATTGCCGCGCTTTATCCGGCGTTCGCCTTGTCCGCATTCAAGCCCGCCCAGGTTCTGGCCTCCAGCCGCACACCCGGCGGCGGCCGCACCGCAGGTATTCTGCGCACGGGGCTGGCCATGGTGCAGTTCACAGCCGTGGCCGTAGCCTTTGTCCTGATCATGGGCTTCATGCTGCAAATTCGCCATATCCAGAATGCCGATATTGGCTTTCAGCGCAGCAATCTGATGATTGTTAATTCGATCCGCGACAATGCCGTAACTCAGTCACAACGGGATGCCTTCGTCGCAGGAGCAAGTGCCCTGCCGGGCGTCAGTTATGTCACGATCGCCAATGCCATCCCCGGCGACACGAGCTCGGTCAACAATTCGAATATTGTCCGGCCCGGCCAGGTTGACAGCGCCACCGAGTCGCCGACCGTGAACTACTCTATTGTCGGGCCTGATTATTTCGAGCTTCTCGGGGCGAAAATGTTGGTCGGACGTGTTTTCGACGTGCAACGCGGCGAGGACCAGATGTGGGGTGACAAAACGACCGACAAAGACCGCGTTTACAGTGTCGTCATAAGCCGTCGCACCGTCAAGGACATGGGCTTCCCGTCACCGCAGGCGGCGCTTAATCAAACGGCACGCTTTAACGACCACACCGTACGTATCATCGGCGTCGTCGAAGACATGCGCTTCTACAATCCCAATGAACCCATACCGGCCAAGCTCTATTTGTTCGATGCGCATGCGTCCGAGGCCGTCGTTGGGATGGTCCGTTATCAAGGATTGTCTGCACCGGCCATGCGCGCAAAGCTGCAGCATCTGTGGCGGCAAATAGCCCCGGGCGTCCCCTTCGACGTGACGAGCGCGGCCGACAATCTCGACAAATACTATAAGCCTGAGCGCGACCGGACGCACCTGTTCACCATCGGCGCCGGAATTGCCGCTCTTATCGGATGTATCGGCCTGTATGGCATGGCTGCATTCAACACAGGGCGGCGCGTCCGTGAGATCGGCGTGCGCAAGGTGTTGGGCGCATCCGCCGGGCGGGTGGTTGGACTGCTGCTGAGGCAGTTCCTGTATCCGGTCGCTATCGCCAGCCTCATCGCCTGGCCGCTGGGCTGGCTTGCCCTTGAGCGTTGGTTGTCGCAATTCGATGATGCGATTGCCATGCCGTTGTGGGTCTTCCCGGTGGCCTCAGGTGTGGCCCTGGCCATTGCCCTGGTGACGGTGGCCGGCGTGGCCTTCGGTGCCGCCAGCACGGAACCCGGAAAGGCGTTGAGGCACGAATAGGGTCAGGCGATAACCGCGCCGACCCAGCGCTGAAACGCCGTCACGGCCGTCTCATGCTTCGGCGAGAGACGGCCGGTGTCGTAGACGCCGGCATTCAGGTTCTCCTGCACCGTCTCGACGATCCACTTGTCTTCGGCCGTCACCTGATCCGACATGGCGATGGTCGCCTCCGGCACCGCTTCGCCGTCGGGCGTCAGGTATAGATAATCGAGCTGCGTCTGATGCGGACCGACCGGTGACATGCGCTCGATCATCAGGCCGCGATTATAGACGTTGATGCCGATATTGGGCCAAACCCAGCCCCATAGCCCGTCATAGACGGCATCCGGTGATTTGGGCGGCGCGTCGTGCAGCACCACACGGCCATCGACCGTGACCCTGTATTGTTCGGAAACGATTTCGGCATCGAGCGACGGGTGCATGGACGGCACATGATAGCCTTCGAGATAGTTTTCGACATAGGTTTTCCAGTTGCAGTCGAGCACGTGCGCGCGGCGCAGTCCAACCTTCAGATTCGACCAGTCGGCGTTTGTCAGCCGGGCATCCAGCGGGGCCATTTGCGCGCTCAAATCGGGCAGGTCATCGCCGATGCCGGCAAAGACCAGGCCGCGCCAGGTCTGAAGCCGGATCGGATACAGGCCGTATTCGCGCGGGTCGAAATCGGCGGTCGCGCCGAAATCGCGGGCGGCGCGCAGGCGGCCGTCAAGCGTGTAGCGCCAACCGTGATATTGACACGTCAGATAGCCGTCGCAAGTCCCCGACGCTTCGCGGGTCAGCGGTCCGGCGCGGTGACGGCAGACATTGTGAAAGGCGCGCAACTGCCCGTCATCTCCCCGCACAATAACCACCGGATAGCCGGCCAATATGTCGGCCCGCCAGTCGCGCGGATGGGGCACGGCGCTGTCGTGCGTCAGGAATTGCCAGTTGCGGGCGAAGATGTCGCGGCGTTCGACCGGCCAAAGCGACGGATCGGTGTACCATCTGGCCGGTGCGGTGACCGGCGATACGGGCTTGGCGGTCGTGTCCGTGCTGTCCATCACTGTGTCCTCCTGCTGCGAAACCAGTGGGTGCCGTAGATGCCCGCGCCTATGGCGATCAATACGGTCGATGCGCCGGCCAGTTTGAGAAAGTCGCCCATGGCGTCTGTCGTCGCGGAACTGGGGACCAGGCTGCCGAGTATGGCGGTGAAGGCGACGATGAAGCCGAGCGCTGCCAGTATCTTCGCCCCCGTGACGCCACCGGGCGTGCGCCAGTCCAGCCCCGTGTCAGGTCGCTTCTGGGCGATCCAATAGGCAGCGAACATCCACAGATAAGGAATGACGAACGTCAGCACGCCCATGCTGACGACAAAATCGTAAGCCCCGGCCAGGGTGGCGCCAAAGGCGCTCAGGCCCATGATGAGGATGACCAGGACAGCCTGAATGGCGATAGCGACAACCGGGGCGCCGGTCTTGGGATCGGTGCGGCCCAGCACCTTGGGCAACATGTGGTCGACGCCGATGGCGAAGGGGAGCCGTGCCGCCGCGCCGAACCAGGCGCTCATCCCGCCCAGAAAGGTCAGGGCGGCTGCCGCCAGAAGGTAAGGCAGCCAAGCTGAGACGTGCAGCTTGGTCAGGGCGGCGGCAAGCGCATCGGGCAGGCCGCCCAGACGCGACGCCACCTCTTGCGGAACGATGGCCAGCATGGCGGCGGTGCCGCCCGCATAGCCAATGGTCTGGAACAGGCCAAGCAGGATCAGGGCCGGGACGATGGTCCGTACGCCGCCCTTGACGTCGTTACGCATCAGGGCGACGCCTTCGACCCCGCCAAAGGCGAACACGATGCTGGCCCACAGGATGGCGCCATTGGCATCAAATGGCGGCGTGTAGTTGGCGCGGGCGAAATCGGTCGCCGATCCGGTCACGTCGCTCAGATAAAAGCCGGCCCAGATCAGAAAGAACAGAATGGCGACCGACACGGCGGCGCTGGCAATCGGCAGCCACTTGCCGACGCCGAAGCCGCGTGCGTGCAGGGCCGCAACGACCAGTAAGATCGCCGTGGCGGCCCAGAAGGCGCCCATGGGCTGACTGAGCACGGCGCCCAGTCCCGCCGTTGCCGGAATGCCGAGAAAGGCCTTGCCCAGCAGGTTGACGATGAAGAACAGCAGGCTGGCGAAATAGGGCAGGTTGCAGGCCCAGTAGAGCCAGCCGGTCATGAAGCCGGCGAAGGGCCCCTGGGTTTCGCGCACCCAGGCATAGACCGCGCCTTCCTCCGGAAAGCGCGCCGACAGCTCCAGCGTGGCGCAGACCAGCGGCACAAGGAACAGAAGCGCGGCGACAATCCATAAAGTGATGGCCACGGGTCCCGTGGCCGCACCTGTGGCCAGCCATCGGATGCTGAAATTCATGGCAGTGCCATACAGGGCGATGCCCCACAGACCGGTTCTGGGGCTAGTCTTTGAGCCTGTTGTGGAACCCGTCTTGTCGCCTGCGGTCATGACGCCACCCCTGTGCAAGACAGATGATTGCGACGGGAACGGACGATCGTCAAGCCACCGTGAGTCGGTCGCCGATTCGCACCCGGCCATTGGCCACAACCCGGGCGGTAATGCCGCCATGATGACGCACGGCATTGTAGCCGCCGGTGCCGAACGTCTCCTCCATGCGCGAGCACGGATGACATTCGCCGGTCATTTCCAGGATCGCGTCACCAAGCTGGAACGACTTGTCCTTCAACGCCAGCAGATTGATGCCGCTGACCATGATATTACGGCGAAGTTGCGCGGGCGTTACCGTCTGATCGAGATAACTGGCTATGGCGAAGAGGTCTTCGCGCTGGATAAGCGTGACGTGGCGAGTCCCCTTGCGCGGGTTATTGTAATGATCGCCGATCAAGCCGGCCTGGGTATCCAGATCGACATGGTCAACGACGGTCATGTCACCGCGCCGAATGGACCGCAGGCCAATCCATTCCACCGTGCCGGGACGCATGCTTGCGTTGATGAGGTCCGCAAGAGCGGATTTGGGGTTGAGCACTGCCGGGTCCTTTGGGCCAAAAGCCGTTGAGTTTATCCGGCCGAAAGTAAGGCATCAATTATGGGGCAGGCGTCAACCGTTCGGCGTCGCCCATATCGGCATGCACCCGCGTCAGTGCCACCGACGCCTCGGCTATACGGCGCAGCGATGCCGCGATTTCGGGCGCCGCGCTGAGATGGTCTATGTTGAGCGCCGAATCGAGGATGTCGGCCAGCGGCCCGGTCAGATTTTGTCGCGACAGGTGCAGAACACGGTCTTTCCGGTCGCTGACGCGTTGCAGATCCTGCAACTGGCTACGCATATGGCTTTCGGCCTGCGCATTCCGGAGGACATAGGCCAACTGGTGCGACAGCAGCCGCCAGTTCAGCGGTTTGACGACGAATGAGGTGGCGCCGATCGCAAATGCCTTGTCGACGGCTGTCATGTCTTCGTGGCCGGTGACGACCACGATGGGCAGGTGCTTCAGGGGTTCGTCGCAGCGGATGCGCTCGATCAGTTCGAATCCATCCATGCGCGGCAGGTCCAGATTAATCAGGGCGAGGTCGATACCGCCTTGCTGGAGCCGTTCCAGCGCGGCAACGCCGTCCGCGGCTACCTCGACCGCAAGCGTTGGCGTGGCCAGGTGGAGGGCGGCGAATTGGCCCAAGATGGGATCGTCATCGGCGACAAGGATGCGCGCTGTGTCGAAATCGATGAAATGGCTGCCAAGAACGGTCATTGGGCACACTCTTTCCGGCACCGGCATGCCGGTGGATGCGTTACTGTTGTTGATGACCAGGGTCGGGCGTTTTGCGCAACGTCGATTGGCTGGCGACCGTTACGCGTCTTGCCAGATACTCGGTCGGAACTTGTCCATGGACGACGTCCCTGCATGACTGCCTGGCTCGCCTTCCAGATCGAAGCGTACCAGCGAGCCTTTAAGGATTGCTCATTAAGATTAGTTAACGGCGTAGCGAGCACCTTAAATTAATATAATAAATTCAGTAGGTTCAATTTTTTTTCTCGGGGTTTGATAATAATCTTCATTGCAGGCCGTCTCAACGGATAGCGCTTGGGCGCGGTGTTTCCAGCCTTTTGATCGCGCTGCGTCGAAACGCAAATTTCCGTCGAGGTCGGCCCCCGGCGCCAGTGCATTGTAATCGATAACAGTTCGTGTTTACCTGGCTCAAAAATGGGGAGCTGAACATGAAGCCTGGGTTTATCGCCGTCGTTCTGGCATTGGCGCTTTGCGCGTGTTCGGGACCCCGCGGCATAGATGCGACCTCATCGACCTCCGGCGCCGACTGGCCCTATTATCATGGCAATCCCAACGGCACGCACTATTCGACCCTGGACCAGATCAACACCGACAATGTCAAGACGCTGAAGGTCGCCTGGCGCTTCGATTCTGGCGATGCCTTCGGCGACGGCGCCAGTGGATCGGACATGGAGGGCAATCCGCTTGTCGTCCGCGGCCGCCTGTACTTTGTCTCTCCGAAAGGACGTCTGTTCTGTCTGGATGCCGCCAGCGGCAAACAGCAATGGGTGTTCGATCCGGCCTTCGGCGAAGAGGTCAACACCAAGCAACGCCTGCGCGGCGTATCCTATTGGTCGGACGGTCGCGCCGAACGTATCCTGTTCACTTTTCGTAGTAAGCTGATGGCCGTCGACGCTGCGACCGGCAGGCTGATCGATAGCTTCGGCCACAATGGCGAGGTCGATCTCAAGGCGGGTCTTGACCGCGATCCGGCCAGTATTTCCGTCGGCAATGTCACGCCGGGTGCGGTCTACAAGGACCTGATCATCATGGGGTCCACCGGCAATACGCCGGGGCATATACGGGCCTATGATGTACGCACGGGGGCGATGAAGTGGATATTCCATACCATCCCCTATCCGGGCGAGCCGGGATACGAGACCTGGCCCAAGGACGCGTGGAAAACCGCCATGGGGGCCAATGCCTGGTCCGGCCTGACCCTCGATCCCGAAAACGGCTTGGTCTTCGTCCCGGTTGCGTCCGCCGGCATGGGCAACAAGGATTTTTACGGCGGTGACCGGACGGGCGATAACCTGTTCGGCACGTCGCTGGTCGCGCTTGATGCCGCTACCGGTAAGCGACGCTGGCATTTTCAGTTGGTCAAGCACGATGTCTGGGACCGCGATCCGCCGACGCCGCCAACCCTGATCACTGTAAACGGCAAACCGGCCCTGGCTCAGGTGACGAAGGCGGGTGTAGTCTTTATCCTGGATCGCCTGACGGGAAAGCCGCTCTATCCGTTGCAGGACCTTCATCCACCGGCATCGGACGTACCGGGCGAAGTCACCTCGCCAACCCAGGTGCTGCCGCTCAAGCCGGAACCGTTCGCGCGCCAGCACCTGACGGCTGACCTCCTGACGCAGCGCACGCCGCAAGCCCATGCGGCGGTCGCCAAGACGTTTGCCTCGGTGCGTTCGCGCGGGCCCTTCGATCCGCCGTCTCTGGGCGGCACCATACTCCTGCCCGGCATGGACGGCGGTGCTGAATATGGCGGCGCGGCCTATGATCCGACAACCGGGCTCCTCTACATCAACGCCAACGAAATGGCGTGGATACTGAAGGTCAAGAAGCAGCCGCCGATGCCGGCCGGCCGCTCGGGTGAGGCCCTGTATCAGAACGCCTGTGCCGCCTGTCACGGCGTGGAACGCAAAGGGTCGCCACCGGAATTTCCGTCCCTGATCGGTGTGGGGACACG
This sequence comes from Asticcacaulis sp. AC466, assembly GCF_000495815.1. GTDB lineage: Bacteria > Pseudomonadota > Alphaproteobacteria > Caulobacterales > Caulobacteraceae > Asticcacaulis. The sequence goes on from NZ_AWGE01000006.1 coordinate 269,518, forward strand.
GCTCAGCGATGCGCAGATCGCGCGTCAAATCCAGATGGGCGGTGGGCGTATGCCGGCTTTCGCGCAATTAGATGCTGCCGACCGCGCCGCCATAGTTGCCTACCTCAAAGGCGATGGGGCCCAGACGGCCAAAAAGGAAGCCCCCGCCTTTCCATCGACCGATGGTGATCCCTATGTCTTCGACGGCTATGCCCGCTTCCTCGATCCCGACGGCTATCCGGCCATCGCGCCGCCCTGGGGCACCTTGTCGGCGCTCAATGTCAATACCGGCGAATATGTCTGGAAGCGGTCCCTGGGCGAATATCCGGAACTGGTGGACAAGACGACGGGCAGCGAAAACTATGGCGGGGCGGTGGTGACGAAGGGCGGGCTGGTCTTCATCGCCGCCACGATCTTCGATAACCGGTTTCGGGCCTTTGACAAACGGACGGGCAAGCTTCTGTGGGAAACCACCCTGCCGGCGGCAGGCATAGCCACGCCCGCCACCTACATGGTCGGCAAAAAACAGTATGTCGCCATCAGCGCCGGTGGCGGGAAGAATCCGAAGGTCAGGCCCGGCGGAGAGATCATCGCCTATAGTTTGCCGTGAGCGTGACCTTTAAGTTTAGCTGGATTTCTTATTTTATTCCGGCCAAGAGGAGGCCTGGCCGGCGGAGACAGATATGTGGCGTTTCGGATATGTGACCGTACTTGGGTTTTGCGCGATGTCTGCCCATGCGCAGCCTGAGACCGCCCCGAACGCCTCCACCCCCACCGAAGTCCCGACCGAAGTGATTGTCGTCGGGCAGCGCTTTCCCGCCTATGCCGGTGATGCCGTCTTCAGCCGGATAGATATTACACCGGATCAGATCGGTAAAAGCGCATCCCTGGATCAGGCCCTGAAGCAGGCGTCGCAGGCCTCCCTGTTTCGCCGGTCTTCGAGCCTCACCGCCAACCCCACGGTTCAGGGCATGTCATTGCGCGCCATCGCGCCGTCCGGGGCCGGGCGCAGCTTGGTGACGCTCGACGGCATTCCGCAAAATGACCCGTTCGGCGGCTGGGTCATCTGGGCCGGCATGCCGACGAACGCCTTAGCCGGTGCCCATATTGTACGGGGCGCGGGCGGGGGCGCCTATGGGGCGGGGGCGTTGACCGGCGTGATCGACGTGTCGCTTGTCCCGCCTCAGGCCCTCAGACCCTATGCGGAGGTGTCGGTCAGCGATAGCGACAGCACGTCCGTCGCCACCGGCTTTGCTGTGGGTAATATCGCTGTGCACCTGAGCGACCAGACCCTACATGGTGACGTGCCCGTGCACGGAACCCAGCGCGGGGCTGCCGACGTCAAAACCTATGGCCGCGACAAGGCGATCCTGCTCAACGGGCAATGGGCGTTGGCCGGAGGCGAACTGGCCCTACTGGCCGGCGGTTATGATAGTGTGCGCAACACCGGCCTGAAAGGGGCCACCGCACGATCGAAAGGCGATCAGGTCGGCATGTCGTGGACGCGCCAGCCGACAGTGGATGCCAATGGCTATCGCCTGCAAATCTGGCATAAGGACTCCGACCTGGCCAACCGTTCGGTATCAGTGCTGGCGGGACGGACCGGCACACTGCTGGCCAATGATCAGGTCAAGACGCCGGCGTCCGGTGATGGCGTCAACGCCGCCATTCGTCATCGCACGCCGTCTGTCGAATGGGAAATCGGTATCGATGCCCGGACGGGAGACGGCGAATCGCGCGAATATTACCGCTACGTATCGGCGGTGGCGACGCGTTACCGCGTCTCGGGCGGACACAATTCCCTGATCGGCGCCTATGCCGAAGGGACGCGGTTTATGGGGCCGTTGACCCTGACCGGCGCGGTGCGTCTCGATCAGTGGAAGACCTTTGACGCTCATCGCTTCGAACAGGACCTCGGCACCGGCAGTGCGGTTCTAGACCTCGACCTGCCGGGTAAATCACAAACCCTGGCGTCCGGTCGGTTCGGCGCCGCCTACAAGGCGTGGCGTCTTGCCGTCTATACCGGCTTCCGGCCACCGAGCCTGAACGAGCTGTATCGCCCCTTCCGTGTCGGCAACGATATCACGGAAGCCAATGCGGACTTGAAACCTGAAACCCTGACCGGAGCGGAAATCGGCTGGCGCGCGTCGGGCCGCCGTGTGCGATTCGACGCCGATCTATTCTATAACGTCGTGACAGACCCGATCGCCAATGTCACCCTGGGCATTGGGCCGGGCACATTTCCCTTGGCCGGCTTCGTACCGGCAGGCGGCGCCTATCGTCAGCGTCAAAATGCCGGCGACATTCGCGCCTATGGACTTGAGGCGCAAGGCCAGTACGACCTGACCGAGGCTGTGCGCGTGACGGCCGCAGTGACGGTCACCCACGCCCGCACGGAGGGCGGATTGCACCCGGCCCAGGCGCCCGATTATGGCGCGTCCGTCGGTGTGGCGGGTCGCTGGATGAAGCTCGATTGGCGCGCCGACATATTGTTCGAAGGACGCAGCTTCGAAGACGACCTCAACGCCTTGCCGCTCGACGCCTATAGCAAGGTTAACCTGTCCGCCGACTATCCGTTGACCCCACGCGTTCAGGTCGGCCTGCGCGTCGATAACGCCTTCGACGCCGCCATGCCGATCCAGCGCAGCAATGACGGGACAATCAATTACGACACCGGCCGCGTGGTCTGGCTGCGTCTCAGCTATCGCCGGTAAGGACATCATGCAGACACTCGAAGACCTTCAGGCGGGCCGGTTGGCCGGCGCCCGCCATGTCAAACTGGCCTGCGGCCTGACCGCCTTTCCCGAGGCGATTTTCGCCCTGGCCGATACGCTGGAAAGTCTCGACCTGAGCGGAAACGCCCTGTCAGCCCTGCCGGATGATCTGCACCGTCTGCACCGCTTGCGGGTTCTTTTTTGCTCGAACAACCGCTTCACCGAATTTCCGGCGGTATTGGGGCAATGCGCAAACCTCAGCATGATCGGCTTCAAGGCCAACCGTATCAGGCGGGTTCCGCCGGGCGCCCTGCCGCCGAAGCTGCGTTGGCTGATACTTACCGACAACGAAATCGACGCCTTGCCGGACGACATCGGGAACTGCCAAGATCTGCAGAAGCTGATGCTGGCGGGCAATCGGCTGTCGGCCCTGCCTGATGGGCTGGCGCGATGCACGCGATTGGAATTGCTGCGCATCGCAGCGAACCGGCTGACACAATTGCCAACCTGGTTGACCGAGCTGCCGCGCCTGTCCTGGCTGGCCTTCGCCGGTAATCCGTTCGGCCAGGCGGCAGACGACCGGCCGACAGGTGCGGCACACCCGATTGCCTGGCGCGATCTCGACATGGGCGAATGCCTCGGCGAAGGCGCCTCCGGGCACATCTATCGCGCGCTCTATCGCACCGCCGATACCGCACGGGAGGTGGCGGTCAAGCTGTTCAAGGGCGCGGTGACCAGTGACGGCTTGCCCGATTGCGAACTGGCGGCCTGTCTGGCCGCTGGCGCACACCCCAACCTGATCCCGGTTATCGGTCGGGTGGCGGATCATCCGGAGCGGCGCCAGGGTTTGGTCATGGAGATGATCGATAGGCGTTTCGCGACCTTGGCGGGACCGCCCAGCTTGGACTCGTGCACGCGCGACATCTATTCGCCCGATGCGCTGTTCGATACCGAGGCCGCATTCGCCATTGCGCGCGGCATCGCCGCTGCCGCCTGTCATCTCCATGCTCTGGGGCTGATGCACGGCGATCTTTATGCGCACAATATTTTGCATGGCTGCCAGGAAGCGGCCCTGCTGGGTGACTTTGGCGCGGCCTCCTTTTACGACCTTGGCGACCCGCTGGCCGCTGCATTCGAACGGCTGGAGGTCAGGGCCTTTGGCAGCCTGCTGGAAGAACTGGTGGCGCGTTGTGTATCGGCGGACCCGCGGGCCAGTCGACTGGCCGACCTGCGTGATGCCTGTCTTGACGAAGTGCCGGCCAACCGACCGTCCTTTGCCCGGATCGTCGAGGCCCTGTCTCTCTAAAGTCGGGCTCCCTAAAGCCCGGCTCTCTAAAGCCTGGCTCTCTAAAGTCTGGCGATAAAGGCGCGGCTTTCTTTCAGCGACTCGATGGCGGGCTTGAGGAAGGGCGGTTCCTGTTCGACGAAGTAGTTCTTGACGCCCAGTGTCTGCGCGGCGGCGAAAACCGGCTTCCAGTCGATCATGCCATGGCCGATTTCCGTCGAGCGGAAGCCGGAAGGTTGCTTGTCGTCCTTGACCATGTCCTTGATGTGCAGCAGATCGAGCCGGTCGGCGTACTTCTTCATCGTCGCCACGGGATCGAGACCGGCAACGGCGACCCAGCCCAGATCCAGTTCGGCGCGGATCAAGGACGCGTCGCCCGCTGACATGAGGATGTCGTAGCCGGTCTGGCCACCGCCCAGATCCTTGAATTCCATGGGATGGTTATGATAGCCGAACTTCAGTCCCGCCTTTTTGACCAGAGGCGCGATCTTAGCCATGTGCTCGGCGTTCATTTTCCAGGCATCGGCCGTCATGGCCTTGGTCATACCGACGATCCAGTCCGACCCGGCGGGCAGGGGGGCGGGCGTCTGAGGCGATGAGCAGATCAGCCATTCGACACCCAGGGCCAGGGCATCATTGATCTCCTTGTCGGCATTTTCGATCAGCTTGGGCATATTGGTGTGCGCCGAGCGCGCCTTCAGGCCCGCGGCCTCGATCAGCGTCTTGAAGTCTGCAGCGGTCTTGCCCTGGGTGCCGGCAGTTTCAACCACGTCGTAGCCGGCGTCCTTGACGGCCTTAAGCGTGCCGGGGACGTCCTTGGCCAGTTCGGCATTAACCGTCCATAACTGCATGCCAACGGGCCAGGCGTCGATGGCTGTCTTGGCGGCGGCGCTGTCGCTGGCCGGCGCAGCCGATGGCGCGGGTTTGCAGCCTGAGAGGGCGAGGAGGGCGGCGGCGCCGAACAACATATGGCGGCGCGAAGCGGTGAATGCGGTCATGGTATATTCCTGCCTGAAAACTACGGTCTGCGCCGTGCAAAGGCAGAAAAGCACGGATTGTATTCGATTACAATGGTCAGATCGCGCAGCTGTGAATCGCATCAGAGTTGTTTTCGATCATGCGAACATATATAGAACAATGCCATGTCCCGTGAGTTTATTACCCTGCCGCCGCTCTATTATCGCGACCATTTCGTGGAAATGGTCGGCTTCATCACGTCTATGTACGGCGCCATGCTGGGTGAGGAAGAACAGGCCTTCATTTCCGCCTTCGGTGAATTGGACGAATGGGCGCAATGTCTCTATATCCGGATGAGCAATCGCAAGAAGGCGGTGTTTTCGCCGCGCGATCTGGCCTATCAGGAAATCGGCGATCTGTGGGGTGGGCTGAATCAGTTGCGGGAACGCGGCTTTGTCCGTGATATCGAAGAGTGCGACTATCGCGCCTGCCTCGATGACCGGGCAAAGCCGGATCTGCTGGCTCTGGCCAAAGATAATGGGCTGGATGTCAAATCCGGCTGGTCGAAACCGAAACTGGTCGACTTCGTATATCGGCACCTGGCCTGGGCGGATTTCTCCGCTGGCTTCCTGCGGTCGGACCATATCGTGCCCCGGCATAAGGACACGCTGGGCTTCCTGCTCTACCTCTATTTCGGTCGCCTGAGCGACAACATGACCAGCTTCGCACTACGCGACCTGGGGGTAGTGTCGGTGAAAAACCGGGACAGTTATCAGGCGCGGTTCGACAGCCTGACCGAAGCGCGCGCCGGTTATTTCTACACGCGGCATTTGCGCGACCTGAAAAACGGAACGGTTATGGCGGCCCTCGCCGACAGCGTCGATACATGGCCGCAGCCCGCGACGCAAAGCACGATTGACCTGCGCGACGCCCTTCTGCATCAACTCGGCCTGGCCTGCGAAAAGCGCCGGGATACGCAGGCGGCGCTGGCCTTTTACGCCCGCTCCGGCGCTTTCGAAAGTCATGAGCGCAGCGTGCGGCTGCTGTATAATCTCGGCGCGGCCGAAGAGGTCAAGGCGCGGCTGGAGGCCATGCTGCAAAACCCGGCGCACGACGAGGAATATATCTTCGCCAGCGACTTTTATGCCCGCAAGTTCGGCCAGCAACGCATTGGCGTCTTTACCCACCTGCTGCGCTCGGCCGAGGTGCTGGAAGTCGATGAACTGTTTCGTGGCGATGCAGAATATGGCGCCATGCAGGCCTATCGTCAGCAAGGCTGGGCCTGTCATCATACTGAAAACGGCCTGTGGCCCGTGCTTTTCGGCTTGGTCTTCTGGGATGAACTGTTCGAAAGCGAAGCCAGTTTCGCGTCGGAATTCGACTATCGGCCGCAGACCCTGAAGGACCGGAATTTTCATACTCGTTTTGCGACTGAAATCACTGCGAAACTCAGTCAGGTACGGGCGGGCGATGGCATGGATTTGGTGCGCGCAACCATCGCCGGTCATGCCGGGGAAAACAATGGCCTGTTCTATTGGTTCAACGGCCTGGACGCCCTCATGACGCAGTTCCTTGCCGTGGCGCCACCTGAGGCGACGGCTATTCTGCTCGGCAAGATGGCGGAAAACTATTACGCTCTGCGCGATGGGTTCCCCGACCTGATGCTGATGCGGGACGGGCAGGTGCGTTTCGTCGAAATAAAGGGTGAGGGCGATCAGGTGCGCCGCCATCAATTGGCCCGCCTGAATCTGCTGCGAACCGCCGGCTTCGAAGCCGACATTTGCCGTGTCAATTATAGGACCGATCCTGATCAGGTTTATGTCGTGGTCGACGTCGAAACGACCGGAGGGCGGCCCCCCAATGATCGCGTCACGGAAATCGGCGCCGTCAAAATTCAGCGCGGAGAGGTGATTGGCGAATGGTCATCGCTGATCAATCCGGAAAAGCGTATCCCGCATTTTATCACGCAACTCACTGGCATTTCCAACGACATGGTGCGCGATGCGCCGACATTTGCCGATATCGCTGACGATTTCGCTGATTTCATGGAGGGGGCCATCTTCGTGGCACATAATGTCGCCTTCGATCACGGCTTTATCGCCAGCGAGTTCCGCCGTCTCGAAAGACGATTTCGCCACCCGAAGCTGTGCACCTGCGCTTCCATGCGCCGCCACTATCCCGGGCTGACATCCTATGGCCTGGCCAATCTGTGCCGCGAGTTCAACATCGATCTCAAAACTCATCACCGTGCGCTTGCCGACGCCCGCGCGGCCGCTGAACTGCTCAACCTGGTCAATGAAAAGCGTCTGGGCATCTGTGCCTAGCTCAGACGTGTGGCTACATAGCCACAATTAGCGTTATGCGCGAAATTTGACTGTACCGTTGATGCGAATTGCCACATGACTACATGATCGTTTTTAATTGCAACAGTCCTGCGATTTCAGGAGAGAATTAATGTCGGAACAGCCGCAAGTGCTGCTTGTCATCGATGTGCAAAACGGGTTTGTCACCCCGCAATCAGAACATGTGGTACGGCCGCTGGAAAATCTCCAGTATGAATTCGACTACGTCATTTTCACAAAATTCTATAATCCCGATCCGTCACCCTTTCGTAAGTTCATCGGCTTTGACCGGATGAAGCAGCACAGTGCCCAAACCGACCTGGCCTTGCAGCCGCGTGACGACGCCGTCATCATAAGCCGTCCCATCTATAGCGGGGTAACGGAGGCCCTTCTGGTGCGGCTGAAGACGTGGGGCATGCGCGAGGTGTTCATTGCCGGGATGGCCACAGACTCTAGTGTGCTGAAAACGGCTATAGACCTGTTCGAGCTGAATATCAGGCCTTGGGTTCTGCAAGACCTGTGCGCCAGCGACAAAGGGGGAGACTTCCACGACGCAGGCCTGAAAATCCTGGGCAATATGATCGGGCCGCAACATATCATTAACAGTTGCGGACCTGAGGCCGATGTGGCCAAGCGCTAAGGTTAGAACGACCTGTCAGAATTCGGTTTCGTCCTTGTGGGCATGGCGTGAAATAGCGCACTTTTACCCGCCCACAGGCCGCCGAGTATGGCCAGTACGCCTATTCCGGCCAGGCCAGCCAGAGCCAGACTGGTTTTCGGCAGGTTCCGGTAATTGGTGAGCAAGCGGTCAGCCTTCATTTGCAAGGTATCCTTCGGCGGCGCGAAAATTGTCGCGTAATCCGGCGATGGCTTGTCGGTGGTCGGTGTTTCGAAATAGGTTTCCATAATCCAGACCTTTCAAGGTTCAGCGTCTCAGGCCAATAGGAAACCCTACAACTGTCGCCATCAAAATGTGGTCGCAAAGGCGGTCTGCCATATAAGGCTGCTATAAACCGGCGGGCACCGTCATCCCAAAAAGGTAGCGATTTGGCGAGCCGCCTTTCGCCCAGACCTGAATGCCCCAGCCAGCGACGCCGGAAAGCGTGTATCGAAGGTATCGCCGCAAAAACAGACCCGGCCTTCCAGCCACGGGGTGCTTCGTCTGTGTCCAGGCAGGCAGGCTGAATAGGCGCCGCGCGTCAGCGGGTTGCCTGACCAGTGAGACAGTATCACGTCGCCGGTCGTATGGGCTTCGAAGCCCGTCAGTGCCTCGACCGGCGCTAAAATGGTACGTAAATACCCCAGCGCTTCCGCGCCGGTGAAGCCTTCGACCGCTTCGGCCTGGCGGCCGGAAATGTAGAGGCTGATCAAGGGCTGGCCGGCGCTGCGGATATGGCAAAAGTGCGGCGGTGAGGCATCGAGCAGTTCCAGTGCCGTATCCGGTGCGATGCCGCGTGCCTCGAAAAACCCGGGCTCGACCTCGACCACGATCTTGTTCATATCCCCCATAACTAAACCGGCCAGGTGATCGGTCAGAGCCTCGCTGAACGGCGGGTCGAACGCAACATCACCGGATTTGAGTACCCCGAGGGAGCCGGTAAACAAGACATAGCGTGCAGTCCAGATATCGTTCTCCGCGCTGCGGACTTCCACTATGTCCTCTTGCGTCAAAATCTCGGCGATATGGGTGTCATATAGAATGCGGTCGCCAACGGCCTCAGCCATACTGGCTATCACCATGCCTATGCCCCCGTCGGGTTGCAGGCCGCCTACGGTATTTTCATCGGTCAGGAATTCGTGCGCCGATGGATAAACCGGTGGATCGACGCCATTCCACATCAGCCCAAACTCGGTCAGCACCTTGCGCCCTCGGGCATCCTTGGCCAGCTCAGGCAGAGGACAGTCAGGCACGGTGCCGGATTTTATGCCATGGGCCTTATCGACATCGAGCAAGCCCTCCAACCAGTCGCCGTCCGCCTGGCGCGCCCGCCCCCCTTCGTACAAGGTCAGGTTATCCGAACGGTCTTCGCGGTAGCCGATACCGTACTCTTCGATCAGTGCCTTGAGGGGCGTGCCATCACCATGCAGCCAATGCGCCCCCAGATCGACCGGTGTGCCAGTAGGCGTTGTCACTGTCGCGGCGCGTCCGCCGGGTTCCGATGCGGCTTCCAGGATAAGAAAATCGAGGCTGTGGCGCTGCAGTTCCAGCGCGGCAGCCAAACCGGCCATCCCTGCGCCAATGATGAGAATATCGGTCATGCGCCTACTTCATCCTGGCTTTGATAAAAACACAATATGGCGCCGTAGCGATATCATCCTTATCCCATTCTTACGGTAGGAGCGGGCACGCCTATTTTTATCTTACAGGATGCGGGGCCATGTTCCGGCAACTCTTAGGGCGGTCTTGGTGACCGACGAGATCACCAATCCGGTGAAAAAAGCAGACCGAGGCCTCATGATTGTTACGCTGCTTTCTGCCAGCGCCGTCGCTACTTCCGCCGCCGCGCCGACACGTATAGCGTCTGAACTCACCCTTAGCGAGCGCCTTATCAGCGGTTTCGATGGTCTGTGGCGGCACTTGAACACTTTGACGCCCCAAGCCCTGGCGCTTAATATCGGCATGAGTGTCGCCGTCGCGGGCGTGTGCTGGCTGCTTGTCTGGGGATCGCGTGCGGGATTGTTTTCTCTGCTGTCCCGGGCGCCAGGGCATGACGGCGAAGCCGGTCGGGCCTCCATCCAGAAGGCCTTGCGGCTGACGCGGTCAATCATCGTTTTTGTCTTCGTTCTGGCGGCAATCGTCATGATCGGCGGCATATGGGGGGTAGATGTCTTTGCCTTGATGTCGGCCAGCCTGGCGACGCGCCTGACCCATACGCTGGTCACACTCCTGATTGTCCTTGTCATTACGGCTGTGGCGTTCGAAACCGCGGGCGTTTTCATCGGGTATTTCCTGACGCGATTAAAGGCGCGCAAAAGTCTCGACCTCCGCCGCGTCGCACAGATAGATACGCTCGGTCCCATCATCCGGCGCACGCTCCAGGCAGCGATACTCGTGGTCGGTGTCATGACCTTCCTGAGCCAGTTGGGCGTCGAAATCGCGCCGCTTCTGGCGGGGGCGGGGGTAGTCGGCATTGCCATCGGCTTTGGGGCCCAGACCCTGGTGAAGGACTTCTTTACCGGCTTTTTCCTTCTGATCGAGGACGTGGTGGCTGTTGGTGACACGGTCACCATAGCCGGCAGCACGGGCGAGGTCGAGAACATGACCCTGCGCTATATTTCGCTGCGCGGCGGTGACGGCACATTGCATGTCTTTCCCTATGGCGAAGCACAGATCATTCACAACACCACCAAGACATTTGCCCGCTATGTGCTCGACCTGCCGATCGCACTGAACAGCGATATCGATCAGGCTATTGCCGTCATCAAGGCGGTCGGCGCCGATCTCAAGGCCGACGCCGTCTTCGGCTCGTTGATCTTGGAGCCCGTGGAGGTGCTAGGCGTTGATAGGTTGGCCGATTTCGGTGCGACCGTGCGCATACGTATCATGACAACGCCGCATGAACGCATAAAGGTCGGGCGCGAATTCAACCGCCGTCTGAAGGTGGCCCTGGGCGATGCGCAGATCGCCATTTCTCATAAGGGCGCTTACGCACCTTAACGGCAATCTTATCTTTCCGTGCGATTTTCAGATTTTTTCCTTAGGGTAAACCTGAGATTATAACGTGTCGATGAGACATCAAAGACAAACAAAGCCAGAGATGATTGAAACCATTGACGCATGTCACTGTATTCGATCTCTCTGGTTTTTTGCTGTGTGCGGATAAAAAAAACGGGCCTTCGCGGACCCGTTTAACGTAATATCCTAATAGGTGCTGGGCGGATCGCTGGCCGGGAAGCTGTCATCGACCATCGAATCGATCTGATGTTCATCCAGGTTGTTTCTGATCTTGCGATCGCCGCGCAGGCAGGTTCGTGTCGGCGTCATATGGAAAAATCCATTCAAAAAGCCGGAAATGAAGGTCGTAATCGTACGCATAATCCATCCTCCTGTGTAAGGCGGCGGCCAGGGTGCCAACGCCATGTCAGATTGTGGTACCTGCCTTCAGTGTATCTGCGACGGGATAAAGTCATTGTGACGAAGAGGCTTGCCGGGCGTAAGGCTATGATAAGCTTTGGCAGCAAAGCTTGAGTAGGGTGCGTGTTCGTGACATAGAAGCGGCCAAAGGAGTTCCGCATGATCACCGAAATCGCCACCATCCGCATCGACCCGGCCCAGGCTGATGCCTTCGAAGCCGCCGTCGCCAAGGCCGCGCCTTTTTTCGAAAGCGCGAAGGGGTGTCATTCCATGTCTTTGGAAGCGGTGATCGAGACGCCGGGGGTCTACAACCTGCGCGTCCTATGGGAAACGGTTGAACATCATACCGAGCTGTTTCGCTCCAGCGAAAACTTCAAGCAATGGCGGGCTCTGGCCGGTCCTTTCTTCATCGAACCACCCATGGTGGTCCACGGCGAAACCGTGAAGCAATATTTTTGAGATCCCGATACATGTCCGATACCGATAACGACACCCCCGAGCCCGCCCGCCTCAAGCGTAAGGCGCTTCTGACGCCGCTGGAATTTGCCCGCATCGCCGACCTGGCGTGGCGGACCGATCCGCGCGCCTCTCTGGCGCGCCAGATTTCCGAAGCGACCGGCGTGTCGGAAAGCTCCATAGAGCGGTGGCTTAAGGACGAACGTCATCCTGCGCCGGCCGAGCGTATTGCCGAAGCCTTGCGCCTGGCCGACAAGCGCATGCATGAAAATTCCGATTTCTTGTACAATGTCGCGATGACATTGGCGCAAAATCCTTCATAAATCCGGCCCATTCCACCACATATGGGTAAAAAGTTTGAATATTTGGGACTGATGGATTGATAAGGTAAAAAACATGAGCAATATTGCGCGAAACAGAAGAGGAAACGCGCATGCTGCTCAAGGACAAGGTGCTGCTGGTAACGGGCGGCTCAAAGGGAATCGGCCGGGCAATTGCCGTTGGCGCGGCGCGGCACGGCGCCCGGGTTGGCATCAACTATGCCGGTGACGAAACGGCTGCCCAGTCCTGCGTGGCGGAAATCGAAGCCGCCGGTGGCCAGGCCTTTGCCCTGAAAGGCGATGTGTCCGATGCCGCATCCGCGCCGGCCTTTGTCGCCGAAGCCGTGAAGCGGTTCGGCCGGCTGGATGCCTTTGTCAACAATGCCGGCATCTGTCCCTTTCATGCCTTTCTCGACATGCCCGCCGACGTGATGGAACGCACCATGCGCGTCAACCTGCATGGCGCTTATTACATGTGCCAGGCCGCGGCCAACCAGATGGTGACGCAAGGGGAGGGCGGCTCGATCACGGCGGTCAGCTCCATCTCGGCCTTGGTCGGCGGTGAATTCCAGACCCATTACACCCCAACCAAGGCCGGGGTTCTGTCGCTTATGCAATCGACCGCCATTGCGCTGGGCAAACACAAGATCCGCTGTAATGCGCTACTGCCGGGCACTATCCTGACCGATATCAATAAGGACGACCTGGCCGACACCGAAAAGCGCGATTACATGGAAAAGCGTATTCCGCTCGGCCGCCTGGGCCAGCCGGACGATCTGGCCGGACCCGCCATTTTCCTGGCCTCCGAACTGGCCGGCTATGTCACCGGCGCCGCTCTGCTGGTCGATGGCGGCATGTTCGTGAACCTGCAATAGAGGCGCGCCATGCGCTTCGTCGATGCCCATATCCATCTGTGGCAACTGGACCGGCTGCGCTATCCGTGGCTGACGCCGCCTTTTTCCGATGACGGGCCCAATGGCAGCGTTGAGGCGATTGCGCACACATATCTGCCGGCGGACTACCTGGCCGATGCGGCGGGTTTTCAGGTCGAAAAGGTCGTGCATATCGATGCCGGCGCCCATGCCGATGACGCCGTGGCAGAGACGCGGTGGCTGCAATCCCTCGCCGATGCCGGCGGTTACCCGCAAGCGATCATAGCCTTCGCCCCACTCAACGACCCCGACGTCGAAGCGCTACTGGCCGACCATACGCTAAGCCCCAATGTGCGCGGCATCCGTCATATCATTAACTGGCACGCCGATCCGCAGCGGACCTACACGCCGCGCAACCTGCTCGAAGACGATGGGTTTGCGCGCGGCTACGCCCTCTTGGCCAGGTACGGTCTGTCGTTCGATTTGCAAATCTACCCTGGCCAGATGCGGCAGGCCGCCGCGCTGGCGGCGCGTCATCCCGATATTCCCGTGATGATCAATCACATGGGCATGCCGGTTGACGCCGATAAGACTGAGTGGCGCACAGGCATGAAGACGCTGGCACAATTGCCGCACGTCGCGGTCAAGATCTCCGGCATGGGCTTTGTCGACCGGCAGTGGACGCCGGAAACCATGGGGCCGCTGGTGCGCGAGGCGATAGACATGTTCGGGACGGACCGTGTTATGCTCGCCAGCGATTTTCCTACCGACAAGCTGTTCAACAGCTACGCGAAAAGCCTAAAATTCTACGACGAGCTGACGGAAAAGTTCAGCCAAAGCCAACGGGACGCCATGTTCGCAGCGAATGCCGAACGTCTATACAGGATTTAGGAAACACCAATGAACCCGTTATTGGGCGTCTTTTTTCACTGGCTGGGAGGGCTCTCCTCGGCCAGCTTCTACGTGCCTTACAAACGCATCCGGCTATGGTCGTGGGAAATCTTCTGGCTAACCGGTGGCGTCTTTTCATGGATCATAGCGCCATGGATCGGCGCAATGATCGGTACACAACACCTGTTCGCCGTCCTCGGCTCGACCGCGCCATCCGTCATCTGGGCGTGCGTCGGCTGCGGCGCGCTGTGGGGTATGGGCGGGCTGACCTTCGGCCTGACCATGCGCTATCTGGGGCTTTCGTTGGGCATGGCCGTAGCGCTGGGCCTGACGACGGTTATCGGTACGCTGGGGCCACCGCTCGTCAACGGCACCCTGGGCGATGTTGCCGCCAAGCCCGGTAGTCTGTACACCTTCATCGGCATTGCCGTGGTGCTGGTGGCCATTGTCGTGGTGGCCCTGGCCGGTCACGCCAAGGAAAAGGAGCTGCCCGGCGAAAAGGAAGGCCTGAGCGAATTCAACCTCAGCAAGGGCCTCATGGTCGCCGTCTTCTGTGGTGTCATGTCGTCCTTCTTCGCCTTCGGTCTGGAACGCGGCACCCCGATCAAGGAGGCCAGTCTGGCCGCCGGGACGGGCGTTCTGTGGGCCGGTTTGCCGGTCATCTGCATCGTGCTGATCGGCGGGTTTGCCACCAATCTGGTGTGGAGCGGCTATCTGATCATCAAGAACCGCTCGGCGGGTGAATGGATCGGCAAGGCCCGGCCCGGCGCACCGGCGGAAAAAATTCCGCTTTTGACCAACTATCTGCTGGCCGCCCTAGGCGGCACCCTATGGTATTTCCAGTTCTTCTTTTACACCATGGGCGAAAGCCAGATGGGCCGCTTCGGCTTCTCCAGCTGGACCCTGCATATGGCGTCGATCATCCTGTTCTCGACCCTGTGGGGCTTCGCGCTCAAGGAATGGAAGGGTACGTCGGCCCGCACGCAGGGGCTGGTCTGGCTGGGCATACTGGCCCTGGTCGGCTCGACCGTCATTATCGGCTACGGCAACTATCTGGCTGGCCTCGCTGGCTGACACCAAGTTGTCGGTGATCAAAAAACAGGCCCGGCAGGATACCTGCCGGGCCTTCAGTTTGGATCATCAGGGAAAGCGATCCATAAACCGTGCAAATGGGCGTGCCGATCCGGCGGATCGAATTAGTAGGTGGTTCGCCCGCCCGACGTATCGAACACCGAAGCGGTGGTGAAGGAGCATTCTTCCGACGCCATAAAGCAGACTGTGGCGGCCGATTCGTCGACCACGCCCAATCGGCCCATAGGGATCTTGGAGCGCATGTAATCGACCTGGCTTTGGGGCAATTGCGCCAGGATCGGACTTTCGAACGTGGCCGGCGTCAGGGCGTTGACGATGACACCTTTGGTGGCCAGTTCCTTGCCCAGGCTTTTCGTCAGGCCGATCACGCCCGCCTTTGAGGCCGAATAGGCCGAGGCGTTCGGATTGCCTTCCTTGCCGGCCACAGAGGCAACATTGACGATGCGGCCGTAGCCGCCGTCCAGCATGTAGGGGATGACCTCGCGGCAGCAATAGAACAGGCCGTTGAGATTGATATCCATGACCTTCAGCCAGCTATCGACCGGAAATTCCCACACGGGCACGGTGGCGCCGGTGATGCCGGCCGAATTGATCAGGATATCGATCTTGCCGAGGATTTCGGCGGATTGTTTGGCGGCGGCCGCGACGGCAGCCTGATCGGAGACGTCGAGCGCCACGACACCGGCTGCCCCGATCTCCGCCTTGGCGGCTTCGAGCGCGTCGGCATTCAGGTCCCACAGCACAACGGCGCCGCCTTCGGCGACAATGCGCTTTGCCGCGGCCTTGCCCAGGCCCGACGCTGCGCCGGTGACGATGGCCGTGCGGCCCTTAAAGCGGTCGGTATAGATCACGCGATAATCTCCAGGCCGTCTAGGCTGAACGGAACGACGGTCTGCCGCTGTTCGCCGAGCGTGGCGATCCCGAGCGTCATGACATCGCCGGCATTGAGGTAGATCGGGTTGGGCTTCTTGCCTTCGCCAACGCCCGGTGGGGTGCCGGTGATCACCAGGTCGCCCGGTTGCAGGGTGATGAAGCGCGAAATATAGCTGATGCAGTGCGCGACATTGAAAATCAGGGTCTTCGTATTGCCGGTCTGCATGCGCTGGCCGTTGACGTCGAGGAACATGTCGAGATTATGCACGTCGCCGACTTCGTCCGGCGTCACCAGCCACGGGCCGGTCGGGCAGAAGGTATCGCAGCCCTTGCCCTTGACCCACTGAGAGCCGCGTTCCTTCTGGAAGGCGCGCTCCGACACGTCGTTGACCAGCACATAGCCGGCGACGTGGCTGAGGGCTTCGGATTCTTCGACATAGCGACAGGTCTTGCCGATGACGAGGCCCAGTTCCACTTCCCAATCCATCTTGGTGGCGTCGCGCGGCTTCATGACGTCGTCATGGGGGCCGCTCAGCGAGGTGACTGCCTTGGTGAAAAAGATTGGCTCCGGCGGCACGGGCAGGTTCGATTCGGCGGCATGGTCGGCATAGTTGAGGCCGACGGCGATGATCTTGCCGATACCGTTCACCGGTACACCATAGCGCGGCGTTCCGTCCACCACCGGCAGCGTGGCGATGTCGAGCGCCGTCAGTTTGGCCAGTTGCGACAGGCGCACCGTATCCGGCGTCAAGTCGGAGACGACGCCGGACAGATCGCGGATCTTGCCATCGGCATCGACGACACCGGGTTTTTCCTGGCCCTTGGGGCCATAGCGGCAGAATTTCATGGGAAGTCCTTTGGTAGATTTTGAGCCCTGGGAAGGTCTTAATGGGTATAGGGGCGATAAAGCTTGACGTCCGGGTTCAGTTCGACACCGAAACCCGGCTTATCCAGCGTGTTGACATTGAGGCGGCCGTTTTCCGGCACCGGTTCCCCGAGCAATTGCGGATGGAACATTGGCGCGACGTGGTCGGCCTTGGGCGCCATCATCAGGAATTCGGCAAACGGCGAATTGTGGCGTGTGATGACGAAATGATAGCTATATACGGACGATCCGTGCGGGACGACCATGATGCCCTTGGCATCGGCCATGGCGGAAATCTTGAGCAATTCGGTGATGCCGCCGCACCAGCCGACATCCGGCTGGATCAGGTCGCAGCAGTCCATCTCCATCAGCATCCGGAAGCCCCAGCGTGTGGCTTCGTGTTCACCGGTGGTAACCAGCATGCCGGCGGGAACATTCATTTTGAGTTGCTGATAGCCCCAGTAATCGTCCGGAGAAATGGCTTCTTCGATCCATTTTAAGCCGTATTCATGACAGGCATGGGCCAGCTTGGTGGCGTAATTCACATCGAGGGCCATCCAGCAGTCATACATCAGCCAGAAATCATCGCCGCATTTACTGCGCATGTCGGCGAGCAACTCGACATTCTTTCTCAGGCCCTCGTCGCCTTCGATCGGACCGTGCAGCAGGGGCAGCTTGCCGCCAATAAAGCCCATCTGTTTGGCCAGGTCCGGACGCGCGCCGGTGGCGTAGAACTGCAATTCATTGCGCACCGCGCCGCCCAGCATGTGATAGACGGGCTCGCCGCGCAGGCGGCCCATCAGGTCCCACAGGGCCAGGTCGACGCCGGAAATGGCGTTCACCACAATGCCCTTGCGGCCATAATATTGCGAGGCGAAGTACATCTGGTCCCAGATGGTTTCGTAATCGAAAGGCGAACGGCCTTCGAGGAACCGCGCAAAGTGCTTTTCGACCATATAGGCCGCCGGTTCGCCGCCGGTGGTCACCGCGAAACCGGTCGTGCCGTCTTCACATTCGATTTCGACGACCAGCGTCCCCAGTACATTGATGCCAAAGGATTTGCGGCTCTGGCGGTATTCCGGATAGCGACCCATGGAGGTCGCGATATGGTTATCAATCCAGTGGCCTTCACCCTGATCGTGATAGTCGGCCCCGCCGCCGCCTTCACCACCCTTGATAACCGAGGCGCGGACCTGTTTAATTTTTGGATATCTAGACATAATCTCACCATTTGGGATAAAGCTTATCCCGAGCCCTGTTCGCAGACAATAAAGCGTGTTATTGTCCCATTATCTAGATTTGAGTTCTACAGAATGAAACAAATGGCGTCAATTGAGAATGTGTCCGAGGAGTCTGACGACGCCGTCGCCAAAACTCTGGGTGGCGCTCAGACCCTGGTGCGGGGTCTTGATGTCATGATGGCCATCGCCGCCGGGGCCAAGACCTTGCCCGACCTGTCCGAGGCGATCGGACTTACGCGCTCGACGACCCACCGCCTGGCCACGACCCTGGTCGAGCAGCGCTTTCTCAATTTCACGCCCCGCGTCGGCTATAGCCTGGGGCCGCGACTGCTCGAACTGGGGCACCTGGCGTCGCGCAATATGAGCCTGCCCCGCGTGGCGCACGACTACCTGCTGCAGCTGTCGCACGACAGTGGCGACACGGTGCATCTCGGCATTCTGGAAAAGGATCAGGCGCTGTATCTCGACAAGATTTCCGGCTCGCGCCGCATCGAGATTTCGTCGCGCATCGGTGAGCGCCAGCCCCTGCGGTCCACTGGCATCGGCAAGGCACTGCTGCTCGATGACACCGAGGAGGCGTGGAAAGAGGTCTACGCCCGCGAAGCCAGGCAGTTTCCGGCCTATCGCGTTCCGGAGACGGAATGGCTTGAGCGCATGAAGGCCTATTCTGCCGCCGGATATGCGCTGGATCTCGAAGAAAATGAAGATCGCATCCGCTGTGTGGCGGCGCCTATTCGCGACGCGGCCGGCCGGATCATTGGATCGATCAGCGTTTCGTCGGCGGCGCAGTATCTGGACGATACCCGCATGGAAATCCTGAAGCGCCAGGTTCTGGATACGGTTCAAGCGATTTCCAGCGAGTTCGGCTGGCGCGCGCGTCGATAAGACCTCAGGGTCAGCGGCGCGGCAGGATGGATCGAACCAGACTGGTTATCGCCACGGTGATGCCGATGCCCGCAATGACGGTAAGGGCGATATTGAGCAGGTCGTCTGTATCCGGTTGCGTGTCCGGAACGCCTTCCGATCCGCCAAGGGGGCGCTTGGCCTGAAGCGGCAGGTTTACAGTACCCATGGCCGGCGCATCGCGCGGCGTCCAGTCCCATACGCCCGGATATTGGCTTTCGGGCTCAAGGGCATTGGGAGGAAACGGCGGGCGTGACAGCGGACGCGTGGCAGTTGGCAATGATAATTCGGGCATCGAACTACGCTCCTGATGACGGAACCGAAACCGATAATACGCCGATTATAAAATAAGTCATCAATCTTGACGTGCACGTAAATAAAATGGCGTAAGCGTTTGTTTCCGCGGCGGCTTCCCGTGTGACGGCCTGCTCCCCTTGAACCTGACATGCACCCCTAATCGTTCCGAATATCGGAACGAAGGGATTTCTTCCATGAAAATTGGAACATATTTTTACATATTCGCATTATCGCATCCAAAATCGTATCTTTATGTGGACGTGCCGTGTCGTTATATGTTACGAAATGTTCCTAACAGGCGTCGATCAAGGCTCACGATCATGCCAATGTCAACGGGTGAGGGAGGGCGCGAATGGTGCGGTTAAGCACACTGGCCTCGCAATATGGGAGTGTCGCCATGCTTGCGGCTGCGGTCGTGGCATCCGGTGCGTGCGCGCAAACGGCAAGCCCGCCGTCGACCGACAGCGGCATGGCCCTGACCCAGGCAATGGAATTGGCCCAGGCCGCCATCGCCGATTGTCAGGCGCGAGGCTATCCGGCCAGTGCCAGCGTGGTGGATGACAAGGGCGTGGTCAAGACCACCCTGCGCGCCGATGGCGCCATGAAGCCGCCGGTCGCCGCACCGTTAAAGGCCTTTACCGCCTTCGTCTTTGATCAACCGGGCGCCGAGATGGAACTGCGCGAAAAGAGTGATGCCGCTTTCAAGGCGCAGATCGATGCGCATAAGGACATCTACAACGACCACGCCGGATCGGTCCCCTTGCACGCAGGCGGCAAATTGATTGGCGCCTTGGCGGTGGCCGATGTGCCGCATGAGGTTGCCGACGCCTGCGCGCGCGCTGCGGTCGTCAGATATCCGGCCATCGGATTGAAATAGAATGTACCGCAAGACCTATTATGCGACGTCCCCGGCGATCATGGCGGGCGCCAGCAATGCCGACCTGTGTGACAACTATCTGATCGACGGGCTTTTTTCACCCGATCGGGTGGTGCTGAACTATCTGCACCAGGAACGCATGGTCATCGGCGGGGCGATGCCGGTAACGACGCCGGTGCGTCTGCCGGTATATGAGGAGCCGGAATCGAACCGTGGCAAGCCCTTCCTGCATCGCCGGGAAATGGGCCTGGTCAATGTCGGCGCGGGCGCCGGTCGCGTCACGGTCGATGGCGTCGCTTACGTACTTCAGCCGCTTGACGGCCTGTACATCACGCAAGGGGCGCGAGAGGTCGTATTCGAAAGTCTGGAGGCGGCCGGCGCGCGATTTTACCTGGCCTCGACGCCCGCCCACTGCGGCTTCACGACCCAGATGTTCTCGATGCAGACCGCTGTGCCGATCGAGCGCGGCGCGTTAGCAAGCTCAAACGCCCGGACCATTTATCAGATGGTGACGCCGGATGCCTGCGCGTCGGCACAACTGCTGTTCGGTCTGACCATTCTCAGGCCGGGCAGCGTGTGGAATACCATGCCACCCCATTTGCACGACCGGCGGTCGGAAGCCTATTTTTACTTTAACCTAAAGGACGACGCGCGCGTGTTCCATTTCATGGGCGAGCCGGACAAGGCGCGCTCCATCGTGGTCGGCAATGAAGAGGCGGTGATCTGTCCGCCCTGGTCGATCCACATGGGGGCTGGCACATCAAGCTATGCGTTTATATGGGCCATGGGCGGGGAAAACCTTGACTATGGCGACTTTAATGAACTGGATATCTGCCAACTGGCCTGAGCCCGGTTGCCGCCGTCCGCTGGCGGCGTTTGAGCTTAGGTACACAAAATAAGACTGAGGAAATACCCATGCGATATAAGCCCTTTCTTCTGGCGCTGACCTTAGGTCTCGGTCTGGCCGCGCCGATACTGCCGGTTCACGCGGCGCCGCCCGCCGCCGCTGTGCCGTCCGTATCGTACACATCCGCTGACGTGATGCGCCTGACTGAAAAGGTGGCGGACTACCAAATTGCCTCGCTCGCCGCCGGACTTGTGCCCGCCCATGCGTCGGGTGATACGCCCGACCCGAAAAACTGGGTCCAGGGGGCTTTGTTCATCGGCCTGACGGCCCTGGCCGATCACAGCGACAATCCTCTTTACAAACAGGTCGTGTTGCAACGGGGCGAAGCCAATCACTGGGAATTGGGTAAGCGACTCTATCACGCCGATGATCATGCCATAGGCCAGGTCTATCTGTGGGCGGCACGGCACGGCGCGGGTCCTGACGCCATCGCGCCCTTGCGCAAAAGCTACGACACCATTCTGGAATTCCAGCCCACAGTCGGGCTGGAACACCGCGAATATACCGATCCGCGCGGTGTCGATTGCGGCCAGCGTTGGTGTTGGGCCGATGCCCTGTTCATGGCCCCGGCGACATGGCTCGAACTGGCCAACCAGACCGGTGAGGCCAAGTATCGCGACTACGCCGTCAAGGAATTTTGGGCGACGACCGATTACCTCTACGACAAAACGGAGCACCTCTATTATCGCGACTCGCGCTTCTTCGAGCGACGAGGGCCCCATGGTGAGAGGGTCTTCTGGTCGCGCGGCGACGGCTGGGTGTTTGCGGGCCTGGCCCATATCATTCCGTTGATGCCGCAGGGCGCCGACCGCGCCCACATGGAAACCGTCTTTAAGGAAATGGCCGCCAAGCTGATTTCGATCCAGAAGGCCGATGGCTACTGGTCGCCGTCCCTGCTGGCCGATCCGGCGACATCGGTGCCGGAATCGAGCGGCACGGCCTTTTATGTCTACGGTCTGGCCTGGGGCATCAAGGCCGGGCTGCTCGACGCCAAGTCATATGAACCAGCCGTCCGCAAGGGCTGGGCTGCCCTGGTCAGGTCGGTCCATCCGGACGGCAAGTTGGGCTATGTTCAGTCCATCGGCGATCAGCCCGACAATGTCAGCTATGACGACACGCAATATTACGGCGTCGGCGCCTTCCTGATGGCCGGCACGGCCGTGGCCGATCTCCAGCTCGACCGCCGCAAAAAGTAGGGACCGTCATGAAGCGCCTGTTGCTGATCACCGCCTTTGCCCTGACGGCCGTCTCTGCCAATGCCCAGAAAACCACCCTGGACGTCACCGTGACCAACCCGCTTGATGTCGCGCGCAGCGACGAAGCGGTCGAGGTCGCCGTTCCCGTCAAGGGGCGTAAGCCGCACAAGGACTGGTCCGTAAAGGTCGGCCAGACTGTGCTGCCGGCGCAATGGATCGATGGCAAGGTGCGCTTCACCCTGTCGCTGAAGCCCAAGGAGCAGGTCAAAGCGACCCTGGTGCCGAAGGCCGCGCCACCGGCGCCGCCGCGCGTCCTTGTCACCCTCAATATCCAGGACGGCGGCAAGCTGGAAGGCACGCCCGCCACCGGCGGGGCGATAAAGGGCGGCACATTTCATCTGCGCGACCGGTTCACCTCACCCAAGGACCATTTCATTCACGACGGCCTGATCGCCTTCGAAGGCATAGGCTGGGAATCGGACAAGGTGGCCTACCGTCTCTATCTCGATGAGCGCAATGTCACCGATATCTTCGGCAAGTACGGCACGGGGATGATCTTCCCCGACGTCGGTCATGGTTTCGATGACTACCAGTATCCGGTGGCGTGGGGCGGCGATATCTTCAAGGTCGGCCCCTCGCTCGGGGTCGGCGGCATCGGCCTGCTGCGCAATGGCAAGGCGACGCAGATCGGCCCTTCGACCATTACCGGCAAGGTACTGGCCAACGGACCCGTCACCGCCATAGCCGGCGTGGATGCCGATGCGATTGGCGGCGGCGTGGGCCGTATCCACGCCACTTACGCCATTACGGCGGGGCGGGTGATCACCGAAGTGACGGTGCGCGCCGATAAGGTGGACGCGCCATTGATCACCGGCCTGACCTTTCACGCGGGGGATCAGCGTATCGAGCCTTCGGATGCCGATGGTCAATGGACCTACATCGCCGCGTGGGGGCCACAAGAACATGGACCCGACCCTGTCGGGACCGCCGCCTTCTATCGTCGCGCCGATGTGACCGGTCCGGCGGTCAATGACGGTCAGACCCTCTTCGTGCAGTTCAAATCCAGGACCGAGGCCAATTATCGTTTTGGCGCGCGCTGGACGCAGGAAGGCAAGGCGGCCGTGCCGGGCATACGCGATCTCGATGGCTTCAAGACCTGGCTGGACGCGATGGTGGCCGAGTTGAATCAGCCGCTTGTCGTCTCGACACGCTGACTGTTGCCGTCACGCGCTTTCAAAAAACGCGTCAATAATCGACGTAGTAGTCCTTTTTGAAGGTCTCGTTCGCGAAGGCCTTTTTCGCCGTCCAAGGCAGGGCGGGGGTTGTCCAGTAGCTGTCGTTCGCGGGCAGGCCGAGGGCCAGAAAGCTTTCCGACACGATATACATGCTGCCATTGTTGGAATACCAGTCACCGAGCGTCGGCTGGTGCCCGGCGAAGCCGATGGTCAGGTATCCTGCCTCGTTGAAATTGCTCGGATTGGCGAAAATACGTTTCTGAGCGGCGGTCAGGGCGGCGCGCACCTGGCCTTCCGGCAGGCTGTCGGGCAGGGCCTTGCGCCATGCCAGCAGGCCGAGCGGCTGGAAGGCGGCGGTACGATAGGTCATGGAGCGGCCGATTGGCGGGTAGGTGCCTTCCGGCGATATCATGCGTTCCAGATGCTCGCCATAGCGCTGCATCCGCTTTAGCCAGAGTGCGTGCTGATCGGCGGGCTTCAGGTTGTTGAAGGACGGATTGAGTCGTTCCAGCACTTCGAGGATTTCGACCATCATCGGGTAAATGACATAGGAATTGTAATAGTCGTAGTGGAAGTGAACGCCGTCGGCCACCCAGCCGTCGCCAACGTACCATTCGTTCATCTTCTTGATGGCCAGGTCGAGGCGCACCGGATCCCAGTCTTCGCCGATCGACAGCAAGAAGGCTTCGTTCATAGCGGCGAACAACAGCCAGTTGGTATAGGGCGGGGAGACGCGGCGCAGGCCCTTGATTTCCGTGACAATGCGCGCCTTTGTCGTGGCGTCCAGACCGTCCCACAGCTTGGGCGCGCGCAGGAAGGCGTTGGTGTAATAGGCGGAATCGACCAGGGCCTGGCCTGCGTTCGACCACAGCAGGTAGTCCGGGCTCTTGGGATCGACGGAATGAACATAGGACTGAAGAGCCTGTTCCGTGAAGGTCTTGCGCAACCGGCCCTCGGGCGTGGCGTCTTCAGGCAGGTTCAGCCAAGGCGCGAGGCCGGACATCAGCCGGCCGAAACATTCTAGATACGCAACCCCTTGAGACCGGCCGTCCCAGGTTGGCGACAGCTCCAGCTTGAAATTCTTTTGCAGCTGGCCTTGCGACATGTTGCTCAGCACCGGGGTCGCGATCTGGGTCATGAGGCCGGTCATATAGGCCCGGTCGTCTGCCGCGGCCGCCGCCGTTCCGTGCGTTGCGGCCGTGGCGGCGCCTGCCACGGCAGGAATCGTGGCCGCGCCCATCATGGCGCCCATGAACTCACGTCTTTTCATCGCAATTCACCCTCTCTGTATGCGCGGCTTGACGGCCCTTATTGTCAAATTCGTATCGTATATAGAAAGAAGTGTCCATTTATAGATACGATTTAGGTAAAAAAAAGAGGCATGCGCCTATGACGCATGCCTGGGAGGTGAGGACAATTTAAATCAGGGAGGTGGCGCGGCGGAGGCTTAGGGAAGACTCCACCGCTTGGTACGCGGTACACAGTTTAGCGTCAGAACCGGCCACGGATGCCGAACTTGATCGTTCGTCCGTCATACTTGGCGTAGTCCATGCGCGTCTTCTTGCCGTTGCCGTAACGGCCGGACACATCGTCGAAATAGTCGTAGCCGAGCGTATTGGCCAGGTTCAGGGCGTCAATGCGCAGTTCGACATAGGAATTCAGCTTGTAGCTGACATTGCCGTCGAGATAGCCGGCGCCGGCGTGCCAGCGTTGCAGGTCCGAACCGTTGGCGGACGTTTCGATGATGTTTTTGTCCTTGTAGTTATAGGTCAGGCGGATGCCCAGCGGACCCTTTTCGTAGTAACCGGTCAGGCTGTACGAATATTTCGGGATGGTGTTGACATTGAGCGTGCGGCCGTCCGTCGTCTTGAAGTCGTAACCCGAAGAATTGACGTGGGTATAGCTGGCCAGGGCGCCCAGGCCATCCCAAGGGGCGGGCAGGAAGCTGAATTGTTGCTGGTAGGCCAGTTCGTAGCCGTCCAATTCGATCTTGCCCGCATTGTAATAGGTCGCCAGCGTAATATCGAGGTTCGGATCGACGTGGCCGTTTGCGTCGTAGAAGATATTGGCCAGCGACGTATCGGGCAGGCCCAGGCTGGAGAACGGCACGTGGGTGGTCTGCGATACGGTGGTGTCAACCAGGTTTTTCTTGAAGAAGCCTGCACTGACCAAGGAGCCGCGGCCAAAATACCATTCCAGTCCCGTATCCCAGTTGGTCGAGATCTGGGGTTTCAGGTCCGGATTACCCGAGGTCGCATACTGGTTGTAGATGTTCGGGATGACGGTCTGGGCGGCGATCAGCGACAGCGAGGCGCGGGTGATCGTCTTGCCCCATGACCCTCGCCAGATCAAATCGTCACGCAAATTGTAGGCGAAGCTGACGGACGGCAGGATATTGTCGTAACCGCTCTTTTCCTGATTGGGCTGATAGGTGCCGCCGGTGCCCGTTTTTTTGTAGTTGTCGATCGCCGACTTGGTGTCCGAATAACGGACCCCGGCATTGATGCGCAGTTCACGGTCGAAAACCTGGCCGGTGAAGTCGGACTGAATGAAGGCGGTCGCGATGTTTTCTTCGGCGGTGAAGCTGGTCGATAGGTCGATTGGGGAGGCCAGGGCGTCGCCAATGGGGTCGAGGGTGCTGTTGACATAGTCGCGTGAGAAGGTCGCCCAGGCATTGGGATAGTTGTCGCCGATCACCAGATTATCGAGCGGCACGCTGTGCAACATCGCGGCACGCAGGCCGGCGACGCCGACGGCGGTCAGCTTGGCCGAGGCAAGCGAGGTGCCGTTGCGCTTGGTCTTTTCCTTGGTGGTGCTGACATAGGACAGGCCCGCCTTCAGATGGCCGGTCCAGCCGCCTAGGCCATAGTCCCAATCGGCGACCAGCTTGGCGGTGCGTTCACGGTCGATTTCACGGTTCCAGTCGAGCGCGGTTGAGAAGTCCTGGTAACGTGATGGATCGGTGAAGTCGATGCCCTGCGCCGTCAGGCCCGGATAGACGTGATCGCTGCCCCAGTCGATGGTGGTGGTAACGCCATAAATGTTCGAAACGATCCGCTTATTGTCATAATAGGCCACGCTCTCGCTCGAACTGACCTGGCCGGTGAGGCTTAAGGTGTCGCTGAGGCTGTATTTACCGTTCAGCGCGATGTAGCCGAACTTGGTTTCATCGTTGTAGTAGTAGCTTTCGCCCAGATACGAGGTATTGCCGAACGTGCCTTCGAGCAGGTTGCCGTTTGGATCGATGGTGACGGCGATGGGGACGAATCCGTTGTGGCCGGAGGCGCCGGGTTGGGCGGCTGTGTTTGTGGTGCGCGAATTGCGGATCGGCAAGCCGAAAGTAAATTCGTCGCGCGAGTCGGTCAGGTGCGAGTACAGCATGTCCAGGCTGACATTCAGATTGTCGTGTTTGTACTGCACCGAAGAGACGAGGCCGTCGCGGTCGCGGGTATTTTGGGCGCCGTAATACCGGTAGAAGCGGGGCAGATAGGCGTTCTCTATTGCTGTGCGGTTCGCCAGCGAAGCAGCGGCGCGCGGATCGTCGAAGTCGAGTGCGAAGCTGAATGGGCCGCTGCCCAGGCTGTTGGCGTGGTTGGCCAGGTAGGAACTGTTATAGCCGCCGGTGGCTTCGAAGCCCGACTTCATATTGACGCTGGTCGAATGGGCGGCGCCGATCAAAAAGCCCCAGTCGCCCCAGGTGTTCGAATAGAGCACCGACAGATTGGGGTCGACCTGCTTCGACGCCGTATTGTACGAGGCCGACGCGGCGTAGCGGATGACCTGGCTTTTGTTATCGAACGGGCGCGGGGTCTGCAAATCGACAACGCCGCCTATGCCGCCTTCTTCGAGTTCAGCCAGAGGCGTCTTATAGAAATCGACGCGCCCGAACAGTTCCGATGCAAAGACGTCATAGTTGAAGTCGCGCGAGGAGTTGCCGACATTGGAGGATGAGGTGACGTGAACCGGTGCGCCATTCAGTGTCGTCACATTATATTCCGAACCCAGGCCGCGGATCGAAATGCGCTGGCCTTCGTTCGAGGCGCCGTCACGGCTCATATAGACGCCGGGAATGCGTTGCAGGGCTTCGGCGACGTTGGCTTCCGGGAATTTGCCGATGTCTTCGGCGACGATCGAGTCGCGGACGACAATGGCTTCCTTCTTCAGGTTGATCGATTTTTGCAGCGAAGAACGAAAGCCGGTGACGACGACGGTCGTTGGCTCTTCGGCCGGTGCCGGTGCCGGCGCGGGGGTTTCCTGAGCCTGCGCTATGATCGGCGCTGATAAGCCGATCAGCATGGTTGTCGCTAACAGATAGGTCTTCATTGAATTTACCTCCCCAGGTCAGTCATTCGTGGCGCGAGGCGTACGACCTCGCTCCGCCACAGGGCTTGGACAGCCCGCAGTTATTGAATTGCATATGATGTGAAAATGGCGGGCCTTGATGCCCGGCCTTACGCGCGGCGTTTACAGACGAGACATCTTGGCTAAGTGTTCAAGCATTTCCTGTTTCCTTGGTTCTTATAATTATGGACCGCCGAAAAAGGGTTTCGGGCTGTCTTGAGGTCATGCGTAACATTTATCGGCATGTCTGTACATATATCGGAACGAAAATGGGGGTGAAATCCGTCCTAAGCGACACTTATGTGCCACTTTCGCAACGTTTTGCGTGCGGGTTCCGTTATGTGGAACGATTTCGCACCGGAATGCGGAACGGCAAACGCATCGCGGTATTTTCGTCGCGGTGGAAACTAAAATCTACGACTAAAATTCCAGACACAGCCCGTTTGGCAGAGCGATTCGCGCCAGGCGGGCTTATGAGCGGCGGTAGCCGAGTTCCTGGCTGATATGCAGGCAGGTTTCCTGGACATAGGCCTTGACCGTCTGGATGCGCTGGTCGTCCATGTACTGCGCGGCGGACGACACGCTGACGGCCGCCACGATGCGGCCATTCATGTCGCGGATGGGCGCGGCGACACAGCGAATATGATCCTCGTTTTCGTCGAGATCGAGGGCATAATCTTCTTCGCGGTAGTGCTTCATGATGTCGAGCCACTGCTTGACGTCATACTTGTAGCGCGGATATTCGGCGGCCTCGCGCTGATAGATTTCGCGCAGAGTGTCTTCGCTTTCGTTCAGAAGCAAGGCCTTGCCCAGACCGGTATGGCGCAGCGGCTGACGTTCGCCGATGACGCACCGGACTTCGATGCGGCGCGTGCCGGGGATTTTGTCGATATAATGGACCTGATTGCGGTCGATGACGCCAAGATTGACCGTGTCGCCGGTGTCGGCAGACAACTGCATCAGATGAGCATGGCTGACCCGGGTCAGGGTGATCTGTTGCGAAGCGGCGTAACCGAGCTCGAGCAGCTTGGTGCCCAGGCTGTACCCGTCGCGCTGCGAAAAGTTGAGATAGTTGGCTTCGACCAGTGTGGTCGCCAGGCGGTGAACCGTCGTCTTGTTGATGCCGAGCGACTTGGCCATCTTGCCGAGCGTATTGTCTCCCTTGGATACGCGCGTCAGCACATCCAGGCCCTTCATAAGGGTCAACGCGCCGGCCATGCCTTTCGACGCAATCTGAGCGTCACCAGACTGAGGCTCACCAAATGGGGTTTCGCTGTCGAGGGACGGTTCGTCGAGTTCAGCCGGATTATGTTTCATGTCGCCAGATGTTTAAGGATGCGTACGTCGGGAACGGCAGCAAGCAATACGCCCGTTCCTATTATGGGTATAGGTGATTTTGACGATCCTTGACAAGAGGGAGCGTTTCACGGGGCAATATGTTCTATCGCCATAACCGGGCTTCGGACATTCTGTATTTGCGACAAGGCGATCGACCCGGGCGCCCTACCCAGATTTATAATGGTTTATACCTAGGACGGCGTGGCATCCGTGACGGGATCGCAAGGAGAGGTAACATCCTCCGCCAGTTATATTTCAAACGCGCAATAGTATGATAAATGCAGGCGTACACGAATGCGTGATATAGTGACGTCTGGAATAGTTGCTGTCTCGATTACTCGGTAAATAGCTTGGATTTTAAGGCGTTTAGCCAGACGAGACGCAAAATGGCTATTTACTGTTGCCCGTTGACCGACTCATGAACTGATGTTACCGATATCACATTCAATGATACCGCTATCAGGAAATTGGCGGTGGCATGGAAGACATGCGCAGGTCGAAATTATAATCGCACCACGCTAAATTTAGGGAAGAATCGTACCCGGCAGTCGAAGCAGGCGAGCGTGTTCGCAACCTCTTCGATACGCCATACCGGTCGCGTCACATGCAATCGAAAACGGGTAGTGCATCGGTAGATGTACTACCCGTTTTCATTTCAGCGTTTACCTAAGGCACGATTGAGCTTGTGTTGCAGCTTTATCCAATGCGCTTTGGCCGAGGTCTCAATGCGCTTGACATCGATGAGCGTTGTGTCGCCAAAACCGGCCAGGGTATGGATTCCGTCGGTATATCCCGGCATCAAACCTTCGGCCGTCAGGCGTTCCACCGGCTCCGCGGCGAAGTGCTCCGGTGTCAAGGTGTCGATCCGCAGGATGTTCATGGCCGCGCCGTAGTGCGCAACGCAGTCCTGCATGGGCAGGTGGAGCTTGCCGTCATGGACGAAGGCATTGCCGCCCGGCCGCGAGGACTCGTATCCTGTGCGGACGGGATTGCCGGCATGTTGTCGCCACGGTCCCATCAGCGCATCGGCGTAAGCTATGTGTAATTCCCGCATGGCGCGGCCATCGGGGCCGGGCAGGGCGTAGAACATCCACCAGCGCCCATCATGCTGTACGACCGTCGCATCTATGGCTGGCAGGTCGAGCAGGGTCGCTATCGGCGTCCAGCGATCGGGGAAATGGTCGCATCTGTAAATCGTCAGTACGCCGCTCTTGTGCGCTTCCGGCAGCATGTAGAGCGCGCCGTCGTCCTGAATGAGATAGGGGTATGACAGGTGGAACGGGGTGACCAGGGCTTCGCCCCTCGTCATCAGTGCCCCCGCGGCGTCATAGCTGTAATAGTGAATTTCGCCACGTTTGATGCGGTAGTCGAAATATTCAACGAATATGGTGAGCCCGTCGTCTGTTTTGATGCCGAAGGGGTCGGCGATGAACTGAAAGCTGGCGGGCAGGGGCAGCCATGTGATGGCGGATTTCGCCAAGGCGCCCGGAACCATCAGATCGGTTACGGGCCGGTTCAGGAATCCGACATGCCACAGATCTGTTTTCACTGGCGCCTCCGCGTGTGTGTTGCAGGCGAAGGTCTGGACGCGTAGGGAGCACGTGTCAACGGGGCGCCGGCGCGATCAGGCGAGGGATTCGATGGCTGTACGCAGGCGGCGGCGACCGGAATCGAAGCCGAACGCATCCATCGCATAGGTTTGGGCGGCGCGAGCCTGGTTGCGCCAGGACGACCAGTCCGAAAAGATGGAGCCGACAGCGGCGGCCAGGGCACTGGCATCCTCGTTCTTGAACAGCGCGCCGAATTGGCCGGCCTTGAGCACCTGACGGGGCCCTTCGGTGTCTGAGGCAACGACGGGGACGCCAGCGGCCATAGCTTCGATCACCACCAGGCCGAAAGACTCATAACGCGACGGCACCACGAACAGGTCAACGTCTGACAAGAATTGGATCGGGTCGGCGGCCCAGCCGCAAAACTCGACACAGTCGCCCAAGCGCAGGTCCGCGGCCAAGGCTTCCAAATTCTGGCGCTCAGGACCGTCACCGGCGATCTTTAGGCGGAATCTCTGACCGGCGGCGCGCAATTGCGCGGCGGCGCGGATGAGGACATCGAAGCCCTTGATGGCGTGGAGGCGTCCCATGGCGCCTATCGTTGGGCAGGCAGCTGTGGTATTTTTTACAGGCAATGTGCGCAGGTGAGAGAAGTTGGCCATGTCGACCACTTTCAGATCCGGAAACGCCTTGCGCGCGCCCTCACGGACATGTTCGCTGATGCACAGGGCGGCGTTGGCCTGCTTGAGGTGGGGCTTGTAGCTGGGCGTATGCAGAACCTGAACCAGCTTCTTTTGTGTCCCCGTGAAGGGCAACATGCACAGGCGCCCGGCACGGTTGCCGTGGGCAATAACGAAGTCCGGACGAAATTCGCGGTTCAGCCCGGCCAGCTTCAGCGCGGCCAACGGATCGTAAAGTGACTGCATATGAATGGGCTTGAACCCGTGGCTGGACGTGGCCTCGGTCAGCATACCCGTGGGTTCGCCGATGCTCAGGACGTCGAATCCTTCTGCACTCAATGCCTCGTGGTAGTGCATGGCCATCAGGCCGTCACCCCCTTTTACAGGAGTCATCATAATGTTCAGCAGACGCATACCA
Organism: Asticcacaulis sp. AC466; assembly: GCF_000495815.1. Taxonomy (GTDB): domain Bacteria; phylum Pseudomonadota; class Alphaproteobacteria; order Caulobacterales; family Caulobacteraceae; genus Asticcacaulis. The sequence goes on from NZ_AWGE01000006.1 coordinate 301,222, forward strand.
AGTCCCCAACCCTAATCGGTGGAGGCGCCGCATCCCCGGTGCACGGCGCCTCCGATAAGAAGACACGGCTGTTCGGGCGGTCCCTCACGGTGGAGGTAAACAAAAAGTCAATGCGATGAATTTCAGGGGGCTGGCGGGGGCTGCCCTTGCTCCCAATGTCAAGACGGCGCTATATGTGCCCATCCTCTCAGAGAGTGTTGACTTGCCTGAAAACCGCATCCTGTCAGAGACTTATTTCGCCAAGCGCGAAGTGCTCCTGCGTTTTCTGGTTCGCTTGTGCGGCGATGAGTCTGCAGCGGAGGACGTGCTGCAGGATATTTATCTTAAACTCAGCACGCAGGACATTCAGACCGAAATTCGCGAGCCTCTGGCCTTCCTGTTCCGCATGGCCAATAATCTGTACCTCAACCGGCTGCGCGGCGAAAACAGCCATCGTGTCCGCGACACGGCCTGGCGCGATCTGCATCCGCAGGCCGAACACCTGCCGGATGCCGATGCGACGCCCAGCGCCGAAACGGTCGTGGCGGCGCGTCAGGAGTTGCGTGCCGTCATGGCGGCTTTGTCGACTCTGCCGGAAAAAACGCAGGCGATTTTTCGCCTGCACAAGTTTGATGGGCTGACGCAGCCTGAGGTGGCCAAGCGAATGGACGTGTCCATCAGTTCGGTCGAAAAGCATTTGAGCCGGGCGCTGAAACACCTTCTCGCGTTGAACCGAAGTCGAAATTTTCAGTAAGCGGTTCTTATTACATTGGGTATTTTGGTTACGGGGTATACGTACCTGGAGTGTCTTCTATACAAAGAGGCAAGGTTTATATGTCGGATTTGGACACGGACATTGAGGCGCAGGCCGCCGATTGGGTCGTAAAGGCCATGGGCGGTGCCATAGGCGAAGCCGAAATCATCGCTTTGTCCGACTGGGTTGCGGCGTCGCCTCGTCATGCCGATGCGTATCGCGAGGCGCTCCTGCTGTGGGCAGACCTGGACACACCGGACGACCCCGTCACGCCCGCCGATCCCATCATGCCAATTGCGCCGGCAATCCGGCGTCGGCCGGTCGCTCGAAAGGCTTACCTGGCTTGGTTGGGCGGAGGTGCAACCCTGATGGCGGCTGTGCTGGCCGCGATCTTCGTCGTCACCCAGGCGCCAGCAACGACTTATGAAACCGCCAAGGGGCAGCGCAAGGAAGTGGTGCTAACGGACGGTACCCATCTCATGCTCAACACCGATACGCGCGTCGTTGCCCATATCGGCGAAACGCGCACCCTGACCCTGGAAAAGGGTGAAATCGCTTTGGGCGTCGTTCATGACGACGCCCATCCCTTCGTCGTCAAGAGCGGCGATGCACGGCTGACCGATATCGGCACGCAATTCAACGTATCGCGTTTGGATGGAGTGACCCGCGTTGACGTGCGTGAAGGTGAGGTTGAACTGATGTCACAAGGTCAGGCCCGCAACCTGAAGGCTGGCGACAGGGGCACGCATGATGAGGCGAGTGGCCAAAATCGCTTCGACAAGGCCGATCTGCAACAGGCCTTTGCGTGGCAATCAGCCCATGCTATCTACAGAAATCAGCCGCTGTCCGCGGTCGTCAAGGATCTGAACCGGTATTACGACAAGCCGATAATCGTTGATCCTGCTGCCGGACAGTTGAGGCTGAATATGATCGTGACCCTCGATTCGCAGACTGCGGTTGCCGGGCGCCTGGGGGAGTTCCTACCGCTCGAAGTTCGCGTTTCCAATGAAGCCATTTATCTCAGCCGTCGTAGTGATGCCGGCTCTGCTTCTGGCGACAGCGGCAGGGGCGGCTGAGCGCGTTTCAAATATAAATATAGCGGCCAAGCCCTTGCCGGCGGCCTTAGTTGAATTGGCTGCCATCCGGGGATTGTCCATTGGTGGCGTCGATCCCGTTGCCTGCTTTGCCAGGCCTCGGGCCCTGACAGGCAGACTTAACTCTTATCAGGCCTTGAAACGTCTGCTTAAGGACAGTGCCTGCGACGTAGAACCTATAGATACGGTGACCTATCGGCTGGTCGCCAGGGCAAAGCCAGTGACCCGATCGGTTTCGCCGCCGCGGCCGGCCCCGCCGAAGGGGGCGGCGGCTGAAGAGATCGCCGTCGTGATCGTTCGCCGCCAGCAAACCGCCGCCCGCACGCCGGCGGCTATCAATGTGGTGGCGCCGCCATTGTTGTCCGGCAACGATACGGACCTGTCTCTAATTGCCGCACACGTCCCAGGTATGGCCATCACCAATCTGGGGCCCGGCCGCGACAAGATTCTGTTGCGCGGCCTGTCCGACAGTGTGCTGACCGGGCGCACGCAATCGACGACGGGTTTGTATCTCGACGATGCGCCGATCACCTATAATGCACCCGATCCAGACCTATTGCTGGTCGACATGGCGCGTATCGAAGTGCTGAAAGGTCCGCAGGGCAATCTGTATGGACAGGGCGCCTTATCCGGCGTCGTTCGACTGGTGACGCAGAAGCCGCGTTTGAACCTGTTCGAAGGCGAGGCAGGCGCCGCTGTCGGATTTACCCAGCATGGCAAGGAGTCATGGCGCACCACCACCGTTGTCAATCTGCCGTTGATTGAGGACCAAGTCGCGATGCGGGTTGCCTTGTATGAAGAAAAGACTGGCGGGTTCATAAAGGGTGACGGCATTCCTCAGCCGGGCGCTTCGAGTGGGCCGCAGGCCATGGCTGACCCGTCAAGGCAGGCGACCAATACCACAGAACGCAGTGGTGGCCGGGTTATGCTGACCTGGCAGATGGCGCCGGATACGCGGCTTGACGCGACCGCAGTCTTGCAGAACCTCACCTCGTCCAACAGCCAGTACGTTATGGGGCAGCGCGGCCCTTATCGACGGCCGGTCTCGCTGACGGAGCCGCACAACAACCGGTTCAATAATCTGTCCCTGGGCCTGACCAGGGATATGGATATTGGGACGTTGAAGGTGACCTTTAACCAGCTCAGGCATAAGGTCCGCAGCGGCTACGATGCGCAGCCGGTAGGACGGTATGTCTCCATACCGAATTCCGGCATCCTTTATTTCGAAGAAGATCAGTTTTTTCGTATGTCGTCTCTCGATGCCAGTCTGGTGTCGCGCTCGGACCAGCGTTTTCGCTGGTTGGCGGGCGTGTTCGCCGCGCGCAGCGACGAAGTCTTCACACCGCATCTAATGGATTTTTACACCAAGCGCACCCTGTACAACGAAGTGCGAAAGGACCGGATCAGCGACGTGGCTCTGTTCGGTCGTCTAACCTATGACGTGACGCCGCGCTGGAGTCTGTCTGCGGGTTTGCGCATTCAGCGGTCGGATCATGAAACCGACAGCCGCATCAGCAATGTCCGTCTCATCAATTACCGGCCGCAAGGGCATATAGAAGACGGCATGTCGGCCGTCCCCGTGTCGCATGAACTGATGGTCAGCTACCAGGCGTCAGATCGGCTGCTTGTCTACGCCTTATCATCGAATGGTTTTCGCACAGGCGGCTTCAACACCACCACACTGATCGCGACGGCTGTCTCGCCCGCCTATCGCGGCGACAAGTTGAGCAATCGGGAAGCGGGGGTCAAATATCACACCGTCGACAATCGCTGGCGCGTCAATCTGTCAGTGTTCAAGGCAGACTGGGTGGATATTCAGAGTGACCAGTTACGTCCCACGGGCCTTCCCATCACGCTGAATATTGGCGATGGATCAAATATGGGCATGGAGTTGGATGCAGAATGGCGCGCTTCGCCCGTTCTAACCTTGCAATTGATTGGCCAATATAACGACCCAAGGCTCAATCGGGTCAATCCGTTGTTCCCCAGGCGCGTTGGCGGGGGTATGCCCTATATGTCGCGCGCCAGCGGCAGCCTGAACGCGCAATGGAGCCAAAGCCTGAAGGGACTGGTCCTGCGTCACAGCGCCATCCTGGCATATCGAGGGCGGTCTCCGCTCAACTATCCCATCGCCCAGACCACTTGGATGCGCGGTTACACCAATCTGGACCTGACGTCGTCTGCCGATATCGGCCGATATACCGTGTCGGCGCGCGTTACAAACGCCACGGGCGCGCAAAGCAACAGTTTTGCCTACGGTAATCCGTTTGCCGCCGGAAATCAGATAACGCCGCTGCGGCCTCGAACTCTGTGGCTGGCGGTTACGCGACACTTCTGAACCAAGGTCTGATCGGGGACAAACCGATGTAATACCAGCTCGGCGATGTGGGGCGTAAGCGGATTGCCGATGAGACCACCTGAGCCCCAAAGCCACATTGATTCCTGATGACCGAATATGGTCAAGTCGCGAAATTAACGATATTTTAGGGAGTCACGCCATGCAACGGCATCGTGCTGTAACGATCAGCGACAATGTCTTTCCTGCCATGACCTTGAGCATACATACCGGCGTGCTCAGGTGTCGGGACATACTCGATATCGATCTGCCCTCCGGCAAATCGACGGAGGCCCTGGTGGATCGCTTTGACGTGACGGGCCTCTATCTCATCATGAATGGAAAGCGCCTGGTATGCCGGCCGTGGCGCGGCGGAGACGGCCCCGTGACGCGCCTGCCGGGAACAAGCTCCAACTGGACGGTCGACAGGGTCGATGCGCATGAACCGGAAGTCGCCTGATCGGTTGTAGTCATTTGAAATCGCGAGACCGGACCAGAATGACAGGCGATTGTGCCGCGCGGCTGCCCGTCCGTTTCAGAGTACGCGGGTCGGGTCCGGGTTCGCCGTAACGGAAATCATCACCACGCAAGGGCGGTGATAAAAAGCCGTCGTCGCGGTCGCTGACGCTGTCGAGCTCTTCCGACAGGTCGGTCAGGCGGGTGGCAACCAGATGAACCACATCGCCTTCCTTCTGGATCTGACCGCTTACTGCCACCATCCGTGCGGTCAGAATAAGACTGCGCTGGGCTTCGTATAGTCTGCTCCAGATAACGATATTGGCGACCCCGCTTTCATCCTCGATGGTCATGAAGGTGACGTTCTTGGCCGTGCCGGGGCGTTGCCGGACCAGCACCATTCCGGCCACAATAGCGGTTGAACCGTTCTCAAGCGCCGTACCTGCCCGGCAGGTGAGCACGCCGCGTTCGTCCAGATCTCCGCGCAGGAAAGCGACCGGATGGCGGCGCAGTGACAGGCCGACATGGCCATAATCCTCCACGACCTCGCTGCCGGCGGTCATGGGCTTCAGACTGACGGCCGGCTCCGTGGACGGTGCGCCATCGAACAGGGGCAGGGGCGTGTCGCGCAAGCCCTTCAGCGCCCATAAGGCCTCGCGGCGCGGTTTGCCCAGTGCGGGCAGGAAGGCGTCAGCTTCGGCCAGCGGCACCAGGCTTGAGACGGGCAAGCCGCTGCGCCGCCATACGGCGTCCACATCGCCAAACGGGGTATGGGCGCGCGCCATGATCAATTGCGCCGCATCGACATTGGACAGGCCCTTGACGAGGCGCAGGCCCAACCGAACCGCGAACGCACCAGGCTCGCCGGTGGGTTCAAGCGTGCAGTCCCAGCGTGAACGGTTGACGCAGACCGGCCGCACCTCTACGCCGTGGTCGCGGGCATCCCGGACCAGCTGCGCGGGCGAATAAAATCCCATCGGCTGGGCATTGAGCAGGGCGCACAGAAAGACATCCGGGTGATGGCGCTTCATCCATGAGGAGGCGTAGGCGATCATGGCGAAGGAGATGGCGTGGCTTTCCGGAAAGCCGTAGGACCCGAAGCCTTCCAACTGCTTGATCAGGCGTTCGGCGAATGCCTGCGTATAGTTGCGTTCCAACATGCCTTTCAGCATCTTGTCACGAAAGTTTTTCACGCCGCCGGTGTTCTTGAAGGTTGCCAGGCTGCGCCGCACGTGGTCGGCTTCGTCGGCAGTGAAGCCGGCGCAGATGACCGCGACCTTCATGGCGTGTTCCTGGAACAGCGGTACGCCATAGGTCCGGCCCAGAATGTGCTTCACTTCGTCATTGGGGTAGTCAACCGGTTCCAACCCATGCTTACGACGCAGATAAGGGTGGACCATGTCGCCCTGGATCGGGCCGGGGCGCACAATGGCGACCTCGATGGCCAGGTCGTAGAATACACGCGGCCGCAGGCGGGGCAGCATCGACATCTGCGCCCGGCTTTCGATCTGGAAGACGCCGATCGTATCCGCCTTGCAGATCATGTCGTAGGTCGGTGTGTCATTCGCGGGAATGGCGGGCATGGACATGTCTATGCCCTTGTGGCGGCGAAGCAGATCGAAACACATCTGCATGCAGGTTAGCATACCGAGCGCCAGGCAATCGACCTTCATGAACTTCAACGCGTCAATATCGTCCTTGTCCCATTCGATGACTTGCCGGTCGACCATGGCGGCGGGTTCGATCGGCACCAGTTCGTCCAGCCGGTCGCGCGTCAGCACGAAGCCGCCGGGGTGCTGGGACAGGTGGCGCGGCACGCCTTCGAGCAGCCTGGCCAGTTCATGGGTTAGCCGGACGCGCCGGTCGACCGTGTTCAGGTTCAGGCCTTTCATGTTCTTTTCGTCGATCTTGCCGACCCAATGATTATATTCCCGCGACAGGGTTTTGATCAGGTCTTCAGGCAGACCCAGCGCCTTGCCGACATCGCGCAGGGCGCCGCGTGCGCGATAGCGGGTGACGACTGAAACCAGGGCCGCATGGTCGCGGCCATAGGTATCGAATACCCACTGCATCACGATCTCACGCCGGGCATGTTCGAAATCGACGTCGATATCGGGTGGTTCGTTGCGGTTTTTTGAAATGAATCGTTCGAACAACAGGTCGTATTTGGTGGGGTCCAGTTCAGTGATCCCCAGGACATAGCAGACCGAGCTGTTGGCCGCCGATCCGCGTCCCTGGCACAATATGCCCTGAGACCGGGCGTAATTCACAATGGCATGGACGGTGAGGAAGTAGTTGGCGTATCCCATCTCGGCGATGAGGCCGAGCTCATGGCGCAATTGCTTGATCACCTTGAAGGGCATGCCGAACGGATGCTGTTGCGGGTGCCGGTAACGCGCGATGGCGCCCATCCAGACGAATTTTTCCAATGTCTCCTGCGGTGTCAGATGGGCATGGGATTTTTCGTCGGGATATTGATACTGCAATTCCCCCAGATCGAATGTGCAGCGGTTCAGGATTTCACGGCTGCGGGCGATGGCGTCCGGATAGGAACTGAATAGCCGCGCCATCTCCTCAGGTGGTTTCAGGTAGCGGTCGGCATGACGTTCGCGGCGGAAGCCCAGAGTGTCGATGGTGCAGTTATGGCGGATGCAGGTCACGACATCCTGGAGCAGGCGCCGGTCGGGTATGTGGAACAGAACGTCATTGGTCGCCACGGTTGCCACGCCGGCCTCCATGGCCAACTGGGTCAGGTCGTGGAGGCGCAAGGCCTCATTGGGCCGCCGCCGCAGGGTCAGGGCCATATAGCCGCGGTCGCCGAAGATGGCGGCCAGGCGGCGCAGGCTTCGCGCGCACACCGCATCCGCCGCATCGGCCACAAGTACGGCGATCAGCCCGTCGCCGAAGGCTTCGACATCGTCCCAGTCCAGATCGCATTTTCCCTTGCCGGCCCGCCGCTTGCCGAGCGATAACAGGCGGCATAGCTGCGACCAGGCGGGCTTGTCCGTCGGGTAGACCAGAAGCGCGCTGCCGTCGCGCAGATCGAGCCGGCAACCGGCGATCAGACGCACGCCCGTTTCCTTTGCCGCCTGCCAGGCCTGAACGATACCGGCCACCGAGTTGCGGTCCACCACACCCAATGCGTCCAGGCCCAGAGCCTGCGCCTCTTTGAACAGTTCGATGCAACTGCTGGCGCCGCGCAAAAAGGAAAAGTGCGTCGTCACCTGGAGTTCGACATAGGGATGCGCCGGGAACGCGGTCATGCGAAAACGCCGTGCAGGAACCAGCCGCGCGTGCCGGTCCTGTGGTCTTCGCCGTCTCCGGACCGGAACAGCCAGTAGCGCGCTCCGGTTTCGATCTCGACACGGAAATAGTCGCGCACAGCATGGATTTCCGGATCGCGTTTCCACCATTCCCCGAAGATGCGTTCGGGGCCATCGGCGGCGATGACCTGATGCCGCGCGCCGCGCCAGGTGAAAGCCCGTGGCGGATAGTCGGGCAGAAGACCCAGGGTGGTTATCGGCTCCGGCCGGGCGAAGAGGCGAACAGGGCGCGGCCAGTGTCGGGGCCAGATGTCCGTTCGAGCGTCCTCAGCCTCCAGGGGAGACCGCCGATGCGCGCACCGTTCGGGTACGTCGCTTTCCGCAGGATACAGGCGATAAATGCGTTCGGCGCCTATGCGGTTGCTCAACGTATCGATCAGGCTGGACAGGCCCGCACCGGCAGTATCGCCTGGAGTATCGAGGGTGCTGCTCTGCGCGAGCGCCAGTGGCTCGGCGCCCGTGACGACCAGGCGCATGCGCTCGATGCCGAAACCGGGATCGACGGTTTCCAGTTGGTCGCACAGCAATCGCGTCAGCCGGCCGGCATCGCGTACCGGCCGGGCCATCCCGATGCGCACCGCCTCAATGCGGTTATCGACACGATGAAACATCAGGTCGAGTTGCGTTGCCCCGAGGTTTTTACTGTCCAGCCGGTCGCATATCTGCGCCGTAAGCTTGCCTGTATAGCGCGCCAGGGTTTCAGGCGCGCCTATGGGCTCGGCGAACACGCGCGTGACCTCCGTGATGTCGGGCAGATGTACGGGATCTATGGGTTCGTTCAGGCGGCCGAAAAGCTGGTCCAGTCGTCGCGCAATATCCGGCCCGAAGCGATGGACCAGGGGGGCGCGCGGTTGGGCCGCCAATTCTCCGATGCTCTGAAAACCGAGGAGGTTCAGGCTATGCACGGTGTCAGCCGGCAGGCGCAGGGCCGCGATGGGCAGGTCAGGCAGGCGTCTGTCCTCTTCGCCGGGTGTCGTGATGACCGACGAACCGGGGCTGAAGCGGGCCAGGGCGTGCGCGGCTCCCCAGGTGCCGGCCAGGGCGGCGCGTGCTTCGATGCCCTGTGCGGCCAGGGCCTGGATCAGCCCGTCCAGCAAGGCTGTTTCTCCGCCTTTCAGATGCGCTGCTCCGGTCACATCCATCACCAGACCGTCCGGCGGATCGACAGCCACAAGGGGGGAAAAGGTGCGCAGCGCCCATTGCGCCAGCCGCTCCAGCCCGTCGCGATCGGCCTGAGGGTCGGCATCGTGGATGGCCAGACCCGCCACCAGGGCCTGAGCCTTGGTGAGCGCCATGCCGGGATACAGGCCCGCCTGCCGTGCCGCGCGATCCACGGCGACGACCACACGACGTCGGCCGTCGGTTCCTTTCAGGATAAGCGGCGCCTCAGGAGGCGGTGCGCAACTGTGCATCTGGCGCCTGAGCCGGTCGGTGGACCAGCGGGGCAGCCAGAGCGAGACAAGTCTTGCCATCGCACGCCTCCACATCGAATTCGGCGCTATGGCCGCCCTTGCATCGCAGCAGTTCCAGATGCCAGCGCGCCCGTCCAATGCCGGCGACCGGCAAGGGCGCGGACGGGGTGGCCGAAATACGCCAACGGGTGGTCGCCGCCGTCGGCTGGCCATAATCGGCCGTGCCTTTTTCCTGCTTCCAGCGGCGCACAATGAGGCCCAGGGTGCCGAACGCTTCCGCCGCCAGTTGCAGCCGCCGAGACACCATCATCGACAGTTTCGCCACTTCGCCCACAACGGCTGTGACGCCGCCGTGGCGTAAACCTTCCTCGCAACAGGCCAGAACCGATTTTTCATCGCGGGCCTCGACATAGATCACCCGGTCCGGTGTCAGCCCGACCTGGGCCAGGCCCGGGGCGAACAGGTCGGGTTGGGTCACGCACCACAGGACCTGACCGCGTGTTCGCGCGGCTATGCCCGCGGCAAACAGGGCGGCGGCCGCCGCATCGACAACGCCGCCATCCCTCCCAGCGATTTCATGAACGGCGCCCAGAGCCAGGCCGCCACCCGGCAGGTGACGATCTATGGCGTCAATGCCGAACGGCAGGGCACCGGAAGCATGCAGGCTGCCGTCCAGCTTGGCGATATGCTGGCGCAGGTGTGCAAGGTCGCTGGCAACAGGCTTTGACATGGAACAATATCCTCACCGAGTTCTTCGGCACGTTGTTCACTTTTTGTTCTCGTATGGTGAAAGAGTCAAGACGTTTGTTAACGTCTCGACTCTTTGGCCTAGGGGGGGCTAGTTTAGGCCGCCGCCGAGCGCCGCATAGAGATTGATCAGGTTCAAGGTGCGAACCAGGCGGATGCTGATCAATTGCTGCTGCGCGCCGTAGAGGGTGCGTTCGGAATCGGTCAGGGTCAGCCGGGAATCGACGCCGCGATCGAAACGCGCCTGGGCCAGGGTGTTGCTGTCCGTCGCCGCTTCGACGACCCGTGTCTGGGCCGTCAGGCGATCGTCGATGGTGGCGCGGGTGGCCAGTTGATCGGCCACATCGCGGAAGGCAGACTGTATCGCGCCTTCATATTGGGCCACGGCGATGTCGCGGCTGGTCTTGCTGGCCGACAGATTGGCGGCATTGGCGCCACCGGCGAAAATCGGCACGGAAATGGCCGGCGCGAACGTCCAGGTATCGATCCCGTCGAACAGCTTGCCCAGGTCGGTGGATGCCTTGCCGGCACTGGCAGTAAGCGAAATGCTGGGGAAGAACGCCGCACGGGCCGCGCCGATATTGGCATTTGCCGACTTGAGACCGTATTCCGCTGCCATCACGTCCGGCCGCTTGAGCAAAATGTCCGAAGGCACGCCTACCGGCAGATTGGCCAGCACGGCATTGTCCGGGAAGGTGTCGGGCAGAAGGTCGGGCGTCACCTCCGCACCGACGAGCAGGCGCAGGGCGTTCCTGTCCTGCTGTACGGTGGCGGTGAGGCTGGCCACATCGGCGCGCGCCTGTTCGGTCAGCACCTGGGTCTGGCGAAGAATCATCTGATCTGTCGCGCCGACATCGAAGCGCTTTTGCGTCAGGTTCAGGCTTTCTTCGCGCAGGCGCAGGGTTTGCTGCGACAGGCGCAACTGCTCCTGATCGGCGGCCAGGTTGAGCCAGGCCGATGCAACGGCGGAAATCAGGCTGATCTGTGCCGCCTTGCGATTTTCGGCCACGGCGAAATAGCTTTGCAGGGCGGCCTGGTTTAGGGACCGCACGCGACCGAACAGGTCGACTTCCCATGAAGCGCCGACGGAAGCCGTATAGACCTCGGTCGTTCCCACCGGTGTGCCGGTGGCGTCAACGGCTCCAGTATTGCCGCGGCTGCCAGCCACGGTGGCGTTGACGGCCGGAAACAGGCCAGCCCGCTGAATGCGGTATTGCGACCGTGCCTTGTCGACGTTCAGGATCGCAACCCGCAGGTCGCGGTTGTTGGTCAGGGCCTGATCGATGACGCCTTGCAGGCGCGGATCGAGAAAGACCTGACGCCAGGGGAGGGTGTCGGCCGATGCACCGGTGGCGGTGACCGCCGTGGGGAACTGGCTTGGCACGGGCAGAGCACCGCGTTCATAACGAGGCGACATCGTGCATGCGCTCAGAACGATCGCGCTGGCGGCGCCGAGCAGGGTGATTTTGACGAATGCGGTCATCTTAGTGTCCCTTGCTGTCGGTGTCTGGCTTGTCGAGCATGGCCATGGCTTCGCGCTCGAGCGCCATTTTCTTCAGATGCTTTTCGTCGGCCTTGAAGATCTTTTCGACGATGACGAAGAAGAGCGGGATGAAGAAGATGGCCAGCAGGGTCGCCGACAAGATACCGCCGACAAGGCCGGTGCCGATGGCGTTCTGGCTACCCGATCCCGCGCCATTGGCGAAGAACAGCGGCAGGATGCCGAAGGTGAAGGCAAGCGACGTCATGATGATCGGACGCAGGCGGACACGGACGGCTTCGAGGGTAGCATCGATCAGGTTCATGCCGTTTTCGTGGTTATGCTTGGCAAATTCCACGATCAGGATGGCGTTCTTCGAACTCAGGCCGATGATGGTCAAAAGCGCAACCTGGAGGTAGATGTCGTTGGACAGTCCGCGCAGCATGGTGGCGGCAAGCGCGCCGAGGACACCGAGGGGGATGACCATGACGATGGCGATGGGGATCGACCAGCTTTCATAAAGCGCCGCCAGAAGAATGAAAACGACGAAGATCGACAGGGCGTACAGCATCGGGGCTTCTGCGCCGGACTGCTTTTCCTGGAGCGACAGGCCGGTCCATTCATAGGAGATGCCAGGCGGCAGGGAGGCGATGATCTTTTCCATTTCAGCCATGGCCTGACCCGAGGACTTGCCCGGTGCGGCCATGCCTTGGAGGTTCATGGACGGAGAGCCGTTGTAGCGTTCCAGACGCGGTGAGCCGAATTCCCAGTGCGAGGTGGCGAAGGCTGTGAACGGCACCATCTGGCCCTTGTCGTTGCGGACATACCACTGGTTCAGGTCTTCAGGCTTCATACGGAAGGGCGCATCGGCCTGGATATAAACCTTCTTGACCCGGTTGCGGTCGATGAAGTCGTTGACATAGGCACCGCCCATGGCCGTCGACAGGGTAGCGTTGATGTCGGCCAGGCTGACGCCCATGGCGCCGGCTGCGGTCTGATCGATCTCGATCTTGAGCTCAGGCGTGTCTTCCATGCCGTTCGGACGCACAGCCATCAGGCTGGGGTTTTGCGCGGCCATGCCGAGCACCTGGTTACGGGCATTAAGCAAGGCTGCGTGACCGAGACCGCCGACGTCCTTGAGCTGGAGGTCGAAACCGGACGAATTGCCCAGTTCGGTCACCGCCGGTGGCACGATGGCGAAAGCCATGGCGTCGCGGAACTGGCTGAAGGCGCCCATGGCCCGTCCGGCGACCGCAGAGGCTTTTTCGTCGGCCTTTTTCCGATCATGGAAATCCTTGAGCCGGACGAAGGCCATGCCTGCGTTCTGACCGGGGCCCGAGAAGGAGAAGCCCGAGACGGTGAAGGCCGATTCGACGGCGGGGTCCTTCTGGAAGTGCTTCTGGACCTGATCGAGGACGCCGAGTGTGCGTTCTTCAGTGGCGCCCGGTGGCAACTGGACGATGGTGAACAGGATGCCCTGGTCTTCGTCCGGCAGGAAGGAGGTGGGGATGCGAGTGAACAGCAGCACCATCAGGCCGACGATCACGGCAAAGACGGCCATGTAACGCGCCGACTGGCCCAAGATCTTGCGCACGGCGTTGCGATAGCCGTTGGCGGCGCGGTCGAAGTTGCGGTTAAACCAACCGAAGAAGCCCTTCTTTTGGGTGTGTTCCGCATCCGATGGCCGAAGGAGGGTGGCGCACAGGGCTGGCGTCAGGACAAGTGCCACGACGACCGACAGAGCCATGGCCGAAACCAGGGTGATGGAGAACTGGCGATAGATCACGCCTTGCGAGCCGCCGAAGAAGGCCATCGGAATGAACACGGCCGATAGAACCAGCGCGATACCGATCAGGGCGCCGGTGATTTCGTCCATCGATTTGATGGTGGCGACGAGCGGCGGCAGCTTTTCCTCGTGCATCACGCGTTCGACGTTTTCGACAACGACGATGGCGTCGTCAACGAGCAGGCCGATAGCGAGCACAAGACCGAAGAGGGTCAGGGTGTTGATAGAATAGCCAAAGGCGGCGAGCACCGCGAAGGTGCCAAGCAGGACCACCGGCACGGCGATGGTCGGGATGATGGTGGCGCGCCAGTTCTGCAGGAAGAGGAACATGACGACGAAGACCAGAACGACGGCTTCGATCAGCGTCTTGACGACCTCATGGATCGACAGCTGGATGAAGGGCGTCGTGTCGAACGGCACCACGTAATGATAGCCCTTCGGGAAGTTCTTCTGCAACTGCTCCATTTTGGCCTTGACCGCCTTGGCGGTGTCGAGCGCATTGGCGCCGGTAGCCAGACTGATGGCCACACCCGTAGCCGGACGGCCGTTAAACTTGGCTGAACCGGCGTATTGCTGGGCGCCCAGTTCAATACGAGCCACATCCTGCAGGTGAACGGTCGCGCCGCCGGCGGAATCCTTCACAATGATCTTGCGGAACTGATCGATATTGGTCAGGCGCGACTGGGCGGTGATGGTGGCGTTGAGCGCGGTGCCCTTGACGGCCGGCAAGCCACCGAGCTGGCCGGCAGAGACTTGCGTGTTCTGGGCCCGTATCGCGGCGATGACATCGGTCGGCGTCAGGCTGTAGCTGTTCAGTTTCGACGGATCGAGCCAGATGCGCATGGCGTACTGCGCGCCGAAGTCCTGAATTGTGCCGACGCCATCGACGCGGCTGATCTGGTCGACCAGGGTCGAAGACATGTAGTCGCCAAGATCCTGGTCGGTGACGGTATTGTCATCCGAATACAGGCCGATGACCATGAGGAAGCCGCTGCTCGCCTTGGTCACGGTCAGTCCCTGCTGCTGCACTTCCTGAGGCAGGAGCGGGGTGGCCGACTGAAGCTTATTCTGCACCTGAACCTGGGCGATATCGGGATTCGTTCCCGCCTTGAAGGTCAGGGTGACACTGGCCGCGCCGCTCGAATCCGAGGTCGAGTTCATGTAGAGCAGGCCGTCAATGCCCTTCATCTGCTGTTCGACGATCTGGGTGACCGAGTCTTCGACCGTCTTGGCCGAAGCGCCGGGGTAGAAGGCGTTGACCGAGACCTGGGGCAGGGCGATCTGAGGATATTGGGCGATCGGCAGATTGGCGATGGACAATAGCCCCGCCATCATGATGACGATGGCCACCACCCATGCAAAAATGGGCCGATGAATGAAGAAACGCGAGATCATGGCAGTGTCCTTGCGGAACAGGTTTCAGATCGCACCCGGTTGGGCGCATTGGGACCGGAGTCCGTGATTATTTTTCAGCGGCGCCGATGACGGTGGCCTTGACGGGGGCATCGGGGCGAACCTTTTGCAATCCTTCGACAATGACGCGGTCGCCGGGCTGAAGGCCCTCGGTCACAAGCCATTTATCGCCGACGGTCTGGGCGGTCTTGATGGGACGCGGCGCGACCTTGCCCTGCGGGGTTACGGTCATGACCAGGGCATTGCCCTTCGGATCGCGGGTCACGGCGGGCTGAGGCACGAGGATGCCGTTACTGACCATGCCGGAGACAATGCGGGCCTTGGCGTACATGCCGGGCAGCAGCGTGCCGTTCGGATTTGGGAACACGGCGCGAAGCGTGACCGTGCCCGTAGATTCATCCACTGACACGTCGGAGAATTGCAGCTTGCCCTTGACCGGATAGACGCTGCCGTCTTCCAGGATCAGCTCGACATCCGCTGTCGCGGCTTCGCCTATCTTCCCGGAGCTGGTCGCCTGTTTCAAAGCCATAAGCTCGTTCACCGACTGGTTGATGTCGAGATAGATCTGGTCGATGTTCTGGATGCGAGCCAGCTCGGTGGGCTGGGACGCGGTCACCAGCGCGCCGGGCGTTACGGACGACTTGCCGATACGGCCGGAAATTGGCGCGATGACCTTGGTGTAGTTGAGATTAATGCTGGCCGTCTGCTGGGCGGCGTTGGCCGATGCGACCGCCGCTTCGGCCTGTGCCAGAGCGGCCTGCGCGTCGTCATTATCCTGCTTTGACACGGCATTGATCTTGACTAGCTCGGCGTAGCGCTCCGCTTTCAGGCGCGCCGTGGTCAGACCGGCCTTGGCCTGGGCCACCGCGGCCTGCGCACTGGCATATTGGGCCTGGAAAGGCGCCGGGTCGATCTGGTACAGGGATTGGCCTTGCTTGACGTAGCTGCCTTCGGTGAACAGGCGCGACTTGATGATACCGCCGACCTGCGGGCGTACGTCTGAGACCAGATAGGCGGAGGTCCGGCCGGATAAGACAGTTGTCAAATTGACGGGTGTCGAAGCGACGACCACGATACCGACATCGGTCGGTCCGCCCATGGGCTGCCCTTCCGGCTTCTTGCCGCAGGCAGTGACGCCGATGGCGGCGGCCATGAGGACGGCCACGGGCAAGGCGCCGCGCGTCAGGAGTAAGGGGGACGATTTCATTACGGAGGTCTCCGGGTCTGGCGGGCTTTGAATTGCGGTGCAGCAGGTACGCGGAACTTTTTGCACTGCATCCTAACAAATAAGCGTCAGCATGGCTGCTCAAACAAATGTGAATGAACGATCATTCTCATTTAGCTGGCATTAGGCGTCTTTTTGTTGTATGTCAACCGTACTGCCACATTAAAAATCGTTTAGAACCTTGTGTGGCAAGGAAATGCTTAACGAATGAATAACCCAGTTACCCTGAAAAAGCCGGGATCAAAACCTCGCCAGAGCCGTGAAGCGCGGCAACAACATATTCTGGATGCGACGTTGCGCTGTGTCCGGCGTTCCGGTTTCCACGGCGCTAGTATGTCCCATATTGCGGCAGAGGCGAAGATGAGTGTCGGCGTCATCTATCGCTATTTCGCCAACAAGGAGGCGATTATCGAGGCCATCGTCGCCAACGACCTGGCCGAGATGCGGGCGAAGTTCGCCGAATGGGAGACCTTGCCCGATGACGCCCTGCTTGACACCTTGCTGGATACGCTGGAGATGGCCGTAGAGCACAAATATACCGTTGATAACGCTGCCCTGGCCCTGGAAGTACTGGCTGAAGCTGCGCGTAATCCCAGGGTTGCCGCGATTGTCGAAAATGCCGACACCCAGGAACGTGAGTTGGGGCGCAGCCTATGCCGCCGACTGATGCCCGGTGGCGATGCGGTACAGATGGCCGCGCGCGGGGAGATTATAGGCATGATCTTTGACGGCATGATGATCCGCGCTGTATCCAATCCGGCTATAGACCGTAAGGCGCTCCTGGCCGACCTGCGTAATGTGATGCGGGTGCTGTTCACCCTGCCTGCTGAACCACAGGCCGTCTGACTACAGGCCCTTTGAATCACAGGATTAACGGCGCAATCCTGTTAAAATGAAACAAATAAAAAAGACCGCGACATCGGCAGATGTCGCGGTCTTTTTTATTTGGACGTCTGGTGTCAGAGCCTACCCTGAGCCCACCCCAGAGCTTACATCGGCGCCATGCCTGGCATCATGTTGTGATTGAGGTGGAACATCACCCAGATCGAACCAATAACCAGTATGCCAACGATGATGAGGGTGAAGACAAACGCGGCATTGTTCCATACCTGACTGGACGATGCGTTCATGTGCAGGAAGAAATAGAGGTGGACCAGAATCTGGACGATGCCCAGAACCAGGATCACCGGCACCAGAGACGATGACGGCAGGATATGCATCATGGTCAGAGCGAACGGGATGCCCGTCAGGATGACAGACAGGATAAAGCCGATCAGGTAGGATTTGACGGTACCGTGACCGGCGCCGTCGTCATGGTGTTCGTGGTGCGCCAGTTCCGACTTCGACTGATCGATGTCGACGGGCTTTGTGTGCGGGGTCTTGGCCTTTTTAGGCTTTGCGACGTGGGGGGTGCTCATCAGGCGGCTCCCATCAGATAAACGATACTGAAAACGCCGATCCAGATGATGTCCAGGAAGTGCCAGAACAGGCTGAGTTCCATCATGCGGATACGGTTTGCGGGGGTGAGGCCGCGGCGGATAAGGTGGCCGAACATGGCGCCCATCCAGATCAGGCCGGACGTGACGTGAATGCCGTGGGTCCCGACCAGGGTGAAGAAGGCCGACAGGAAGGCCGATCGGTTGGGCCCTGCGCCTTCGTGGATCAGTTTCATGAACTCATGGATTTCCATGCCCATGAAGCCGAGGCCCAGCAGGCCTGTTACGGCCAGCCAGCCGATGACGGCCTTAAGTTTGCCGGCGTCCATGCTGATCATGGACAGGCCGAAGGTCAGCGAGGACAGAAGCAGCAGGGCCGTTTCGATCGCGACATAGCTGAGGTCGAACAATTCGCGGCCGTTCGGACCGCCGGCGATGTTGTCCTTCAGCACGGCATAGGTCGCGAAGATCGACGCGAACAGGATGCAGTCGCTCATCAGGTAGATCCAGAACCCGAGGGTGACCTTGGGGCCTTCGTCGTGATGATCGCCGGCGTGGTGGGTGTCGTTCGGGTTATGGTCGTAAGCCGAATCGATCTGGTTGTTGTGAGCCTCTACAGGGTTGGAGGGTTTGCTCATCTTAGTTTCCCGCCTTCTTCAGGTTGGCGAAATGGGCGTCTTCGATGGCCTTCACCTCTTCGGCGGGCACATAATAGTCGCGGTTTTCATTAAAGGTGTGGGCGATGCCAAGGCCGATCATGACCAGCAGGGCGCCGCCCGCCATCCACCAGATGTGCCAGACGAGACCGAAGCCTAGGCCGGCGCTGACGATGCCGATCAGGAAGCCCGTGGGCGTATTGTGCGGCATGTGGATGGGTTCATAGCTTTTGGGCTGCACGTAGGCTGTGCCGGTCTGCTTGGCGTCCCAGAAGGCGTCATGGTTGCCGACCTTAGGCAGGACGGCGAAGTTGTAGAAGGGCGGCGGGGAAGAGGTTGCCCATTCCAGCGTACGGCCATCCCACGGATCGCCCGTCAGGTCGCGCAGTTCGTCGCGCTTCCAGATCGAGTAAACAATCTGAACGATCTGCGCGATGATGCCGACAAAGATCAGAAGGGCGCCGCAGAGAGCGACGATAAGATAGATGTGCCAGACCGGATTGTTGACGAAGTCGAGACGGCGGGTCATGCCCATCAAGCCTAGCGCGTAGAGTGGCAGGAAGGCGATGTAGAAGCCGATCAGCCAGCACCAGAACGACACCTTGCCGATACCGACGTGCAGCTTGAAGCCGAACGTCTTGGGGAACCAGTAGTTCAGGCCGGCGATGCAGCCGAACACGACGCCGCCGATGATGACGTTGTGGAAGTGGGCAATCAGGAAGACCGAGTTGTGCAGGACGAAATCGGCGCCGGGCACGGCCATCAGAACGCCGGTCATGCCGCCGATCACGAAGGTGATGATGAAGCCCAGCGTCCACAGCATCGGCAATTCGAGGCGCACGCGGCCGCGGTACAGGGTGAATAGCCAGTTGAAGATCTTCACCCCCGTTGGGATGGAGATAATCATGGTGGTGATGCCGAAGAAGGCGTTCACATTGGCACCGGCGCCCATGGTGAAGAAGTGGTGCAGCCAGACGAGGAAGGACAAAATGCCGATGGCGAAGGTCGCGTAGACCATGCCGTCATAACCAAACAGGCGCTTGCGCGAGAAGGTCGCGACGACTTCGGAGAAGACACCGAAGGCGGGCAGGATGAGAATATAGACTTCGGGGTGACCCCAGGCCCAGATCAGGTTGACGTACATCATGGGATTGCCGCCACCGTCATTGGTGAAGAAGTGCATGCCCAGATACCGGTCGGCGCCCAGCAGAGCCAGGGTAACGGTCAGGATCGGGAAGGCGGCCACGATCAGCATGTTGGCGACCAGGGTGGTCCAGGTGAAGATCGGCATGCGCATCATGGTCATGCCCGGCGCGCGCATCTTGAAGATGGTCGTAATCAGGTTGACCCCTGACAACAGCGTCCCCAGCCCGGAAATCTGCAAGGCCCAGATATAATAGTCCGTGCCGACCCCGGGAGAGAATTCCAATTCCGACAGCGGCGGATAGGCCAGCCAGCCGGCGTGCGAAAACTCACCGATGACCAGGGAGGCATTGATCAGGATGGCGCCGGCGGCGGTCAGCCAGAAGCTCATCGAGTTCAGGTACGGGAAGGCGACGTCACGGGCGCCGATCTGCAACGGCATGACGATGTTCATCAGGCCGATGACGAAGGGCATGGCCATGAAGAAGATCATGATGACGCCGTGCGCGGAGAAGATCTGGTCGAAGTGTTCGGGCGGCAGGTAGCCAGCCCCGCCGGCTGATGCGAGGGCCTGCTGGCTGCGCATCATCAAGGCGTCGGCAAAACCGCGCAGAAGCATGATCAGGGCCAGGATGATGTACATCGCGCCGATCTTCTTATGGTCGACGCTGGTCAGCCACTCGGTCCAGACATAGGTCCACTTCTTGAAGTAGGTGGTCAGGCCAAGGACGAGGATGGCAGCGCCAACCATACCGGCGCCAGCGATCATGATGATCGGTTCATGCCAGGGCACGGAATCGAGGCGAAGCTTGCCGAACAACAGGTTCAGCAAGGGAGTGTCGGGTGACATAGCGGGTATATTATGAGCGGGAGCGGTGAGCATTGGCACTCTACTAAATCTTGGGGGCGACAGCGCCGTTCAGCGCCACGTTCGACTGGGTTTGCTTCGTGGTCGGCGTTTGGCCGGCGCGTTGCTTGGCATCTTCCGGCGCCTCACAGAATTTGGCGTCGGGATCGAGTGTCTTCATTCGGGCAAGGTTGACGGAGTCGTCCTTGCAAAGCGAACCATCGGCGCAGCCATTGAGGATCTTGTGGAAGAGTTGTGGGGCAACCGAGGTGAAATAGGTCGGCCGGTTGAACATGCCGGGCTTTGCCAGTGACAGGTAGGTTGCGGAATCAAGTGCTTGGCCTGAGGTGCGTGCCTTTGCGATCCAGGCATCGAAATCCGTGTCTGACAGGGCGTGGGCCTGGAACTTCATGCCGGCGAAGCCTTCGCCGCTGTAATTGGCCGAAATGCCGTCATAGACGCCTTCATGGTCGGCGCGCAGGCTGAGTTGGGTCTGCATCCCGGTCATGGTGTAGATCTGGCTGCCCAGTTGCGGGATGAAAAAGGAATTCATTACCGAGGCCGAGGTCAGCTTGAAATGGACGGGCGTGCCGACCGGCATGGCCATTTCGTTGACCGTGGCGATGCCGTATTGCGGGTAGATGAACAGCCACTTCCAATCGAGCGAGACGACCTCGACCTCAATCGGCTTGGCGTCCGGCTTGTGCGCCGCCGCCTGCACCTTGACGTGCGGGTCCAGTTCGTGGGTCGATATCCATGTGACCGTGCCCAGGGCGATGATGATCAGGGTCGGAACGGCCCAAACCACCGCTTCGATGCGGTTGGAGTGTTCGAAGTCTGGATCATAGGTAGCCTTGGTGTTCGAGGCGCGATACCGCCAGGCGAACCACAGGGTCATGACGATAACCGGTATGACCGGGATCAGCATGAGGAGGACGGCCAGGATGATCAGGTCCTTTTCGGCAAGACCGACGGGGCCTTTAGGGTCCAGGATCGCCATTTGGCACCCACTCAACATGGCGGCTCCGGCGCCAAGCGCCAGGAGGCCCACGCCTCTTTTTATGCTGCGACGCAGCATATTGCTGTGCGGGCTTGATTGTTCAGGTAAACGGAAACGGCGCTTTAAAGCGGCCGCGAAGTCAAAATCAGACACGAGATAAAACCTATTACACACAAGGGCGTACGGGCGCGGCACGGCCGGCCGCATCTTTGATCCTTTGGTGCTGAACAGGAAAAACGCACTGACATCAAGTGTCAAAATGTCGCAAGGGGGAAGATATTTTTTCGCAAATGCGTAAAAATTGATCGCCGAGCGAAAGAGAATATTTTTTCAAATTTGTCAAAAAACGCCGTCACGCCAGCGACCGCGTGATAAAATTTTCGTCAAAAGCTTGAATAAGGTGTTGCAAAAACTCACTTTAAAGATAGCATTGGACAAATTGACGCATGCGTTAATTTGCTGGCCAAGGAGAAAAGTAATGGCGACAATTTCGACGGCTACACGTATTTACCGGTTTGGTCCTGCGGTCAGAATTCTGACTGTTGTTGCGGCGGTGGGACTAATTGCCGCAGGCATTTGGGAAATCGCCAACGCGTTCAGCGCGCATAATGGCGTCATTCAGCAGTTTTTCGGGATCGTTCTGGGCATGGTGCCTGTTGCTCTGGCGCTTTTCGGCGCCCCGGCCGTGCTGAGATGCCAGCTTGAAGTGCATGAAGATCGCCTGGAGTATCAAGGGTTGCTGATTGAAGCGTCCATCCCCCGTTCCGCCATCGTCGATGCCCTGTCACCGCGCGAAAGCTATGGTATGTTTTCGCTGTTCCTGACGGTTGCGGGCAAACCGTTTAAGCGGTTGCATATCGCTATCCTAGGCAAGAAGGACGAGGCGTTCGAGCGGTGGTACAGTGATCTTCCGCACGGACAGACCGCCAAGGTGTAGAATTTCGAAATCACCATACGAAAGGGCGCCCGCGTGGCGCCCTTTTTATTTGGGGGTTATGCCGCCGGGCCAGGGCCGCGACGCCATAACCATATGCCTGCACCCGCCAGCATCAAGGCGAGGCTGAACCAGGTCAGCGCATAAGCCAGATGGCTGTTGGGGAACTGAACTACGGTCATGCCGCCCTTCGGTAGTCCGCCGGGATTGTGTGTGGCGTCGGCGTCGATGAAATAGGGGGCGACGCTGCCGAGATGCCGTGCCCGGGCAATAGTCGCCACGTCGCGGCGATACCAGGCATCGTGATCGGGGTCATTTTCCTGCGAAAACAGCCATCCCTTTGTTTCCGACATACGCAGCAGGCCCGTCACCCGAACCTCTGCCTCCGATTGGCCGAGCGGCCGTGTCGCGGGCGCCTTTTTGTCCGTGGGGACATAGCCGCGATTGATAAAAACAATTGTGCCATCCGCCATCTTTAGCGGCGTCAATACCCAGTAACCGGCACCGAGTTCGGTCAGCGCATAGACCTGAGCTTCCGCCGCATTGAGATAGTGCCCCTCTATCGTCACATGGCGGTACTCGTCGGAAGACTTCGACAGCCCCGCCCATTGCCCGGGGCCGGGGGCGGGTATTGCCGGCGCCGTTGTCCGTTCGTTCACCTGCGCGATAAGGTGGGTTTTCCACGCCAGGCGCTGCAATTGCCAAACGCCCAGGGCGGTCAGGCCGGCTACCGACAGAATAAGCAGAATAGCGAAAGCAATACGGCGCATGGCGGCCCCTTTATCGACAGGTATCGCGCCCGTTCGTGGGCAAATGGCACGGTTTGCTCGCTTTATCACAGGCGCCAGATATCTCAATGTCGCGCTGTTGCTCTGTTCACGCCGCCAGGTGCCTTCACACGCGCTACGACCCTATAATCACATAGATGGTGCGGTCTTAAGTTCCTTTTAAATACTAACAAACAAACTGAATGCATGGAGCATACCCAGTCAAAGTACGATTTTATAGACGTCGTTCGCGCATGTGCCGCTGTCTTCGTCGTAGTATCGCACATACAGCAGATAGTGATTGACCGTCCTTTGTCAGCGGGAATTATAAATCGGGCTCTAAGCTTCGCGACAACCCAAGGGGAAAACGCAGTTATTGTCTTCTTCGTTATTTCCGGCTTTTGGATTATTCGCAGCGTGATCAGGTCCGGCGAGGCGTTTTCGTGGGGAAGCTATCTGCTGGCTCGATTGACCAGGCTATGGGTTGTCTTGTTGCCGGCGCTCGTACTCGGGGGCGTACTGGATTTTCTGGGAACGACCTGGTTTCCGTCGGCCCT
This sequence comes from Asticcacaulis sp. AC466, assembly GCF_000495815.1. Taxonomy (GTDB): domain Bacteria; phylum Pseudomonadota; class Alphaproteobacteria; order Caulobacterales; family Caulobacteraceae; genus Asticcacaulis. Next base: position 324,566 of record NZ_AWGE01000006.1, read on the forward strand.
GTATAATGGCACGCAAGGAGCGGTTTCTCTTACCAATTCGGTCAGCCAGTCCCTCGGACCTGTGACGTTCCTTGGCAACCTTGCCTTCCTGCAACGTCTATTGGTGAACACCTTCGGCTCTAACGGCCCTCTTTGGAGCTTGGGCTGCGAATTCTGGTACTATATCTATTTTCCGGCGCTCTGGCTTTTGCTGAAATCTAAAAAACTTTACTTCATCTTGCCGGCGCTCGCTTTTTTGCCGTTCATTCCCGGCTTTCATCTTTTTGGTATCTGGCTGCTCGGAGGCGTAGTTTACTTTTTCGCAGAAAACCGTCCGCTCAAATTTCAGGCCACCGGTGCACATGTCGGTCTGAGCTTGCTAATATTCCTGAGCAGCCTAGGGGTTGCCAATCTTATCAACGACCAAAAGATTATAGCTAATGCTTTGGTCGGGATCAGCTTTGCTGCATTGCTCTATTGCGCCCTGACGGCGAAGCTTAGAATGCCAAAGGTTCTGTTGCCGGTCGCGCGATTCGGGGCCACGTCTTCCTACTCACTTTATGCCATGCATTTCCCCCTGATTGTTTTTGTACTGAACTTCATTGTGCCGGAGCACCGACTGGCGGCTAATTGGTTCAGTTGGCTGCTTGTGTTCACTCTGCCAATTCTGGTGGGAATTATTGCATATGTCTTTTCAATAATGACCGAAGCGAACACGGAAAAGGTCAAAGCAGTGGTTCGTAAAGTGATTGCATTTTAGAGCGTTATCGACGGCGATACGGCCATTACAAATCACTTAGCACCTTATTTCTATAAGGCGAACCTGACGGCTAGAAATGTACAAAATGGCGGAAGGAATGGTGGAGCTAAGCGGATTCGAACCGCTGGCCTCCTCATTGCGAACGAGGCGCTCTACCAACTGAGCTATAGCCCCATGCCTTCCGGAAGGAGTTGTCTTAATAAGCGAACTTCGCGGCCTGTCAAGCAGCCATTAACTTGCGCCCGCTATGGAAGTGCCTATATTCACAGAAGTTCAGTCGACTATTAAGAAATTACAAGGGGCGCGCGCGGCATGACCAACTTTATCGCATTTATCGTTTACGGTCTTTTCAGCGTCGTCATATGGGCCCTGATCCTGAGCGCCATCCTGAGTTGGCTGGTGGCCTTCAACATCATCAATACCCGCAACCGTGGCGTCTACATGATCATGGATATCCTCGACCGGATTACGACGCCGATCCTGGCGCCATTCCGGGCCGTTATCCCCCCTATGGGCGGGCTTGATATCAGCTTTATCGTCGCCTTCCTGGTTATTCAGGGCATGCGCAATTTCCTGTTGCCGCCCGCTTTTGAAACCCTGCGGCAGCTCATTGGCTAGGCTATATGTGCGCTTGACGCCGAAGGCCGCCGCCGAGCGGATCGACGGATGGGATGCGGACGACAAGGGCCGCCGCTATCTTAAGGTACGCGTCCGGGCCGCGCCTATTGAAGGCAAGGCCAATGACGCCCTGCTGGCCTTTCTGGCAAAGACCCTAAAGCTACCGAAGTCGCGTCTGACTCTGGCGTCCGGCGATACGTCACGGCTGAAACAGATAGAGATTGACGGGCTGGACGACGCCGATTTGGACGGCCTGGCCGCGACATCTTCTCCAAAAAAATAAGGGGACTGGAGTTGCCTCCAATCCCCAGTTCACCCTTTGCGAGGGATTAGAGCACTTTCCGGAAAAGTGTGACGCACTTTTCGGATCAAAAAGTGCGTCAAAACAAAAATCTACGCGGCGACGGATGCGGCCGCGCGAATTTGGTCATTGATGGCCTGTGAGACCTGAGAGCCCGAAGCGGTGCCGCCCAGATCGCGGGTCAGGACACCCTTTTCGACGATCGCATCAATTGCCGCGTCCAGTGCGTCAGCTTCCGTCAGCAGATTGAGCGAAAAGCGCAGCAACATGGCCACCGACTTCAGCGTGCCGATCGGATTGGCCAAATCCTTCCCGGCGATATCCGGGGCCGAGCCGTGGATGGGCTCGTAGAGGCCCTGGCCGGTTGCACCCAGCGAGGCGGAGCCCAACAGGCCGATGGAGCCCGGGAGGACCGACGCGAGATCGGACAGGATGTCGCCGAACATGTTTTCCGTGACCACGACGTCGAACGAGGTCGGACGGGTGACCAGGTGCATGGCCATGGAATCCACCAGATTGTGTTCCAGCTCGACATCGGCATATTCGGCCTTGTGCAGGCGGATAACCGTCTCACGCCACAGGCGCGAGGTTTCGATGACATTGGCCTTATCGACGCTGGTCACCTTGTTGCGGCGCTTGCGGGCGGCTTCGAAGGCGACGCGGGCGACGCGTTCGACTTCGGCGACCGTATAGACGCATTCGTCGGTGGCCGAGGTTTCGGTGCGGGTCTGCTTGCCGAAATAAAGACCGCCGGTCAATTCGCGGACGATCAGCATGTCGGCGCCCTGGACCACTTCGGCCTTCAGCGGCGAGCGATGCACCTGCGAGGCCTTGACCTCCATCGGGCGCAAATTGGCGAACAGGCCCATCGACTTGCGCACCGCCAGAAGACCCTGCTCCGGGCGCATCTTGCCCAGGTCCCACTTCGGACCGCCAACGGCGCCGAGCAGCACGGCGTCGGCCGCCAGGCAGGCCTTGTCCGTCTCTTCCGGGTAAGGGTTATTGTCGGTGTCGATGGCAATGCCGCCGATGCGCTTTTCGTCGAAATTGAAGCTGTGGCCGTAGACCTCGCCGATGACTTTCAGCGCCGATACGCCGGCGGCGGCAACTTCCGGACCGATGCCGTCACCCGGCAGCACAACGATATTATAGGTACCCATCAGGCGGCCTTTCCGTTCGATTGTTCGTATTGTTCGATTTGCGGCAGGCGCTTGATCAGCCAGCCCATGGCGTCAACCCCTTCGAGTAGGCACTGACGGGCGAATTCTTCGACCTGGAAGTGGAAGACCGTGCCGTCTTCGAGCGACAGTTCGCAGGATTCCAGGTTGATGGTGACGCGCTGTTGCGGATTGGCCAGCAGCTTGTCGTAGGTGGCCTTATCGACGACGACGGGCAGCAGGCCGTTTTTCAGCGAGTTCGACTTGAAGATGTCGGCGATTTCCGTCGAGATCACCGCCTTGAAGCCGTAATCCATCAACGCCCACGGTGCATGTTCGCGCGACGAGCCGCAGCCGAGATTGTTGCCGGCCACCAGCACCTGATGCTCCTGCGCATCGATCTGGTTGAGGATGAAATCCTTGTCCGAGCCATCGGCGTTGTAGCGCCAGTCGTTGAAGGCGACCTTGCCCAGACCGGCCTTGGTGGTGGTCGTCAGGAAGCGCGCCGGGATGATCTGATCGGTATCGATATTCGCTTCGGGCAGAACGACGATGCGCGACGAAAAGGTATTGACGGGTTCTTGATTGCTCATCTTATGCGCTTTCCAGAGCCATGAATTGACGGGGATCGGCGACATGGCCGGCGATGGCGGAAGCCGCGGCCGTGGCCGGTGAGGCCAGGACGGTGCGCGAGCCCGGACCCTGGCGACCTTCGAAATTGCGGTTGGATGTCGAAACGGCCAACTGGCCCGGCAGGACGAAATCGCCGTTCATGGCGATGCACATCGAACAGCCCGGCAAACGCCATTCGGCGCCCGCGTCGGTGAAGATCTTGTCCAGGCCTTCCTTTTCGGCTTCGATACGGACCCATTCGGAGCCCGGCACGACGAGGGCGCGCACGCCTTCGGCGACATGGCGGCCCTTGAAGATTTCAGCGGCGGCGCGCAGGTCGGCCATGCGGCCATTGGTGCACGAACCGATGAAGACGACATCGACCTTGGCGACATCGCGGCTGTCGCCGCCATGCAGGCCCATATATTTCAGGGCGCGTTCCTGGTCTTCGTTGGTGGCGACCGGGACGCCCTTGACGATCGGCGCGCCCTGGTCTGGCGAGGTGCCCCAGGTGGCCATGGGCTCGATGGCGGAGCCGTCGATACGGATTTCCTTATCGAAGACGGCGCCGTCGTCCGACTTGAGCGCCAGCCATTGCTGGGCGGCGGTTTCGTAAGCCTCGCCTTGCGGCACATATTCCCGGCCACGCAGCCATTCGACCGTCTTCTGGTCGGGCGCGATCATGCCGCAGCGTGCGCCGGCTTCGATGGACAGGTTGCAGACCGTCATGCGGCCTTCCATGTCGAGGTCGCGGATAACGTCGCCGGCATATTCCAGCGCATAGCCGGTGCCGCCGGAGAAGCCGAGCGTGGCGATGACGGTGAGGGCGACATCCTTGCCCGTCACGCCCGGTTGCAGCTTGCCGTCGATGGTGATGCGCATGGTCTTGGGCTTGCGCTGGGCCAGGCATTGGGTGGCCAGGACGTGGCCGACTTCCGAGGTGCCGATGCCGAAGGCGATGCAGCCGAAAGCGCCGTGGGTGGAGGTATGGCTGTCGCCGCAAACAACAGTGTAGCCAGGCTGGGTCAGGCCCATTTCCGGTCCGATAACGTGGACGACGCCCCGGTTTTCCGCGTCGTAGCCGAACAGGCGCACGCCATTATTGGCGGCATTGCGTTCCAGGGTTTCGACCTGCTTTTTCGCCTGTTCCGTGACGTAAGGCCGGTTGCCCTGGGCATCCGGGCGCAAGGTCGGAATGGAATGGTCGAGCGTCGCGAAGGTGCGGTCCGGGCGGCGGACCTTCAGGCCGCGCGCTTCCAGTTCGGAAAAGGCCTGCGGGCTCGTGACTTCGTGGACCAGGTGCAGGTCGACATACAGCACGGCGGGGCTGGTGGCGCCCTCCGGCTCGACGACGTGCGCGTCCCATACTTTTTCAAACAGCGATTTAGCGGTCATGGGTCTCTCGTTTTAGAGCGTCATGCCGAAAAGTGGACGCCACTTTTCGGGAAACAGAATGCGTAATCAGGACAAGCGAGAGCCCCCACCACCCCGCCGCAAGGGCGGCGCGGTCCCCCTCCCCAATAGATTGGGGAGGTACAAGATTTTTTGCGCTTCTCTTGAACCTCCCTGGCTTGCCGGGGAGGGGGACCGCACGACGCGCTAAAGGCACGTTGCGGTGGTGGGGTCTCTTACTTTACAAACTTATTCGGCCGGAACGGTCGCCTGGACCGGGTCCAGCCAGCCGAAGCGGTCTTCCGTCGTGCCGTTGAACAGGCCATGGAACAGGGTCATCAATCGCTTGGTGACCTTGCCGGGACCTGCGGCGCGGGTGGGGATGTCATCGACGCTGCGGATCGGGGTGATTTCCGCCGCCGTGCCGCACATGAAGATTTCGTCGGCCAGATACATCATCTCGCGCGGCAGGGCCTGTTCGACGACTTCAAAACCGTCGGCCTTGGCCAGCTTGATGATCGAGTCGCGGGTGATCCCGCCCAGGATGGAGGCGGCGACCGGCGGTGTGTGGATCTTGCCGTTCATGATGAGGAACAGGTTTTCACCGGCGCCTTCCGACAGACGGCCATCCGTGCCCAGGCCGATGCCTTCGGCATAGCCACGGCCGCGCGCTTCCTTGCCGATCAGGTAGGACGACAGATAGTTGCCGCCCATCTTGGCCGCAGTGGGAATGGTGTTCGGCGCGGCGCGCTGCCACGACGAAACGCAAACGTCCACGCCCTTCAGCAGGCCTTCTTCGCCGAGATAGGCGCCCCACGGAAAGGCGGCGATGGCCAGGTCGACCTTGATATTATCGCCCTTCGGCGTAACGCCCAGGCCGTTTTCACCCAGGAAGGCGACCGGACGCCAGTAGGCGCTTTTCAGGCCATTGGCGGTAAGGGTATCCTTACACGCCTGGACCATCTGCTCAAGGGTATAGGGGATCTTGATGCCGTAAATGCGGGCGGAATCTTCCAGGCGGACCAGGTGGTCACGCAGACGGAAGCCGACCGAACCGTTCGGCGTATCATAGGCGCGGATGCCTTCGAAGACAGAGGTGCCGTAGTGCAGGGCGTGGGTCAGGACGTGGACATTCGCGTCCTCCCAGGCCAGCATTTGGCCGTTCATCCAGATTTTGTCAGCGAGTTTTGTCATGTGTTTGCAGCAATCTTTATAGGAGTGGTATCTGGGGCAACGTCTTTACGCTCATTCGCGAGCGCCAAGAAGACGGATTTTTCAAACGCATCGCATAATGCGCGCAATCCGGCCCATACCGGGTCGGGGCCGCGACCACGGCCCCGATAAACCTCTCCCTTGATATTGAGACTGATTTCGGCAAACGCGCCGCCTTCGAAATCGAACCCGGCCTGGGTGATTTCGCAGTCGGCAACCTGCGCCGTGATGCCATAGGCCTTGCTCAGCGCATCCATGCCGGCCTCGAAGGCATTGCTGCCTTCGCCGCGCACCGTTTGCAACGACCGGTCGTCGTGCAACAGGTCGAGCGCGATGTCGGTACGGTCACGGATGACCTGGGTGCGGACGCCGGAGATACGCGCCGTATCGCCATGCGCATTGGTCCGGTTGAGCAGCGACTTCAGTTCGTTTTCGTCGATCTCACCGATTTCATCGGCGCGGCGCTTGAAGGCCTGGAAGACCTCGGTCAGCGCCTTGTCGTCGAGGACATGGCCCATGGCCGCGGCCTGCTTGGCAATGGCGTGGCGGCCGGAATGTTTGCCCAGCACCATGTTCGACTTTTCCAGGCCGACATCTTCCGGGCGCATGATTTCGTAGGTGCGGGCATCGTTCAGCATGCCGTGCTGATGGATGCCGCTTTCGTGCGCAAAAGCGTTCTTGCCGACGATGGCCTTGTTGCGGACCATGACGCTGCCGGTGGCGCGCGACAACATGCGCGACACGCCGGTCAGCTTGGTGGTGTCGATGCCGGTCGTGACGCTGTACAGGTCCGGGCGGACCTTGAGCGCCATGACGACTTCTTCCAGCGAACAATTGCCCGCCCGTTCACCGATACCGTTGATCGTGCATTCGATCTGACGCGCGCCGGCATCAATCGCCGACAAGGTGTTGGCGACGGCCAGACCCAGGTCGTTATGGCAGTGCGCCGAGTAGACCATGTCCGGATGGCCGGTGATCTGCGACTTCAATGCCGTGAAGATGCGGAAGATTTCGTTCGGCGTCGAATAGCCGACCGTATCGGGGATGTTCAGCGTCGTCGCACCGGCATCGGCAACCGCCTGGCAGATTTCGGTCAGGAAATCCGGCTCCGTGCGGATGGCATCCTCCGGCGAAAACTCGACCTCGTCGAACAGCTTCGCGGCATAGGACACGGCGCGGACGCCGATTTCCAGCACCTCGTCGCGGGTCTTCTTCAGCTTGGCGGCGCGATGGATGGGCGACGTCGCCAGGAAGATATGAACGCGCGACCGCTTGGCGGGTTCGAGCGCCCGGGCGGCGGCATCGAGATCGGATTCCAGCGCGCGTGACAATGAACAGAAGGTCGGGCCTTCGACTTCCGAGGCCACGGCGTGCAGGGCGGCTTCGTCGCCGGGAGAGGAAGCGGCGAAACCCGCCTCGATGATGTCTACGCCCAGTTCCTTGAGCGCGTGGGCCATCATCAGCTTTTCCTTTACGCCGAGGGAAAAGCCGGGCGCCTGTTCACCGTCGCGCAGACTGGTGTCGAAGACGAGGATACGATTCGGGTCCTGAAGCGGACTGACATAGCTCATGCATTTATCTTTGCTTTGGGCTCTGTAGGCGATGGCGCGGCCTGACCCCTCGGGTCACTGGCCAGGCGCTTGATGCCGTACAGGCGATCGATCTGAAGGCCCAGGATATCCAGGCTGCGGGATAGGTCGCGCGGCCGCACTGTCAGAGACAGGCCGCGCTTGTCCTCGCCGAGATCGTAGAGTTCAGCACCGTCGATGTTGAAACCCCGTCTCTCGACGAGGCCCAGAATTCGCAGCAGGGAGCCTTCCAGGCGATCCAGCTCAATATGAATCAAGTGGCTCATCCCAACGCTCCTCCATCATTTCAGCATTCGAAGCGCCCGGCGGCACAAGCGGCCAGACGTTCTCTCTCGGGTCAATCAACACATGCAACAGGGTCGGGCCTTCGGCGGCCAGAAGCTTGTCCAGCGCACCTTCGACCTCATGGCGATGGGTGATGCGGAACGCGCTCAGGCCGAAGGCCTTGGCGACCTCGACGAAGTCGGGATTGTCCGACAGGTCGATTTCGCTGTAATTTTCCTGATAGAACAGTTCCTGCCACTGGCGCACCAGGCCGAGCGAGGAATTGTCGAGCAGGACGATCTTCAGGGGGATGTTATAGCGGTTTAAGGTCGCCATCTCCTGAATGTTCATCATGAAGGAGCCGTCGCCCGATATGGTGACGACATGGTGGTCGGGCTTTGCCAGCTTGGCGCCGACGCCGGCCGGCAGGCCATAGCCCATGGCGCCGGACCCGCCCGAAGTCAGATGGGCGCGATTGTGCGCGAATTCGCAGTGCTGGGCGACCCACATCTGGTGCTGGCCCACGTCGCAGGCGGCAATGAACTTGTCACCGGCCTTTTCCGACAGGGATTTCAGCAGACCGGGGGCGTAGATGCCCTTGCCCGGCGCATTGTATTTGAAGCGGTGTTCCCACTTGTCAGCCTTGCACTTTTCGACCCACTTCTGGATCGCAGGCATTTTCGGGTTCAGGCCGGCAATGGTCTTTTTCAAGTCGCCGACGATGGCGACATCGGCCTTGCGCAGCTTGTTGATCTCGGCCGGATCGATGTCGGCATGGATGATCTTGGCGTTGGGCGCAAAGGCGTTGAGCTTGCCCGTGGCGCGGTCGTCGAACCGGGCGCCCAGGGCGATCAGCAGGTCGGCGTCCTGAACGGCGATATTGGCGGCGCGGGTGCCGTGCATGCCCAACATGCCGAGATAGAGATCGGCGGTGGTCGGCAGGGTGCCGATGCCCTTCAAGGTCGAAACGGCAGGAATACCCGTGCGGGCGACCAGGTCGCGCACTTCCTTAGAAGCGTCGCCGATTTCGACACCGCCGCCGATATAGAGCAGCGGGTGCTTGGCCTGTTCGATCAGCTTTTCAGCGGCCTTGATCGCGCCGGCGTCGGGCGCAGGCGGGGTCCATTCCGGGAAGGAAGCGGCAGATGACACGGCGACATGGGCGGCGGCGACATCCTTCGGGATATCGACCAGGACGGGACCCGGGCGACCTTCGGCGGCGATGGCGAAGGCCTCGGCCAATATCGCCGGAATATCGGCGGGATCGCGGACCAGCCACGAATGCTTGACGATGGGCAGGCAGATGCCGAGGATATCGACTTCCTGGAAGCCGTCTGTGCCCATCAGGTGCGTGGCGACCTGGCCTGTTATGCAGACCACGGGCACGCTGTCCATATAGGCATTGGCTATACCGGTAATCAGATTGGTGGCGCCGGGGCCCGACGTTGCCATGCAGACGCCGACGCTGCCCGTGGCGCGCGCATAGGCGTCAGCGGCAAACGCCGCGCCCTGCTCATGGCGCACCAGGATATGCTTCAGGCCCGAACCGGCCAGCGCGTCATAGATGGGCATGATCGCCCCGCCTGGATAGCCGAATAGGGTCTCAACCCCCAGCGCTTTCAGCGTGGAGATGACCAGTTGGGCTCCGGTAGGTTGGTTGCTCATCAAAAAATCTCAGATCGTTCAAATAGAAGGGGTGCGGCGGGTCTGCCTATGACCCGCCGCCGGAGAAGTCGACAGTTACGCGTCGACGTTTGCCTTGTTTTGCAGCCAGCTCATGCGGCCGCGCAGATCCTTGCCGACCTTTTCGATCGGGTGATTGAGGTCGGCATTCATCAGGGCGTTGTAACGCGGGCGGCCGGCCTGGTTTTCCAAGATCCAGTCACGCGCAAAGTTGGCGCTCTGGATGTCCTTGAGTACGTCGCGCATGCGCTCGCGGGTTTCGGCATTGATGATGCGCGGGCCCGAGACCAGGTCGCCATACTTGCAGGTTTCCGAAACGAAGGAGTGCATCTTGGCGAAGCCGCCTTCGTACAGCAGGTCGACGATCAGCTTGAGCTCGTGCAGGCATTCGAAATAGGCGATTTCCGGACGGTAACCGGCTTCAACCAGGGTTTCGAAGCCCATAAGGACCAGCTCGGTCGTACCGCCGCACAGGACGGCCTGTTCACCGAACAGATCGGTTTCGGTTTCTTCCTTGAAGGAGGTTTCGATGACGCCACCAACGGTGCCGCCGATGCCGCGGGCATAGCCCAGCGCCTTGCGGGCGGCCTGGCCGGACACGTCCTTGTCAACGGCGAACAGCGACGGCACGCCGCGGCCGCGCTGATATTCGCGACGAACGAGGTCGCCCGGGCCCTTCGGGGCAACCAGGATGACGTCCATGTCGGCGCGCGGAACGACGCGACCGTAGAGAACCGAGAAGCCGTGGGCGAACAGCAGGGCCGAACCCTTCGGCGCGTGCTTTTCGATGATGTTGCTGTAGATCTCGGCGTGGCTCATGTCCGGCGTCAGGATGGCGATGATGGTCGCGTCCTTGACGGCGTCGGCCAGGTCGGCGGTTTGCAGGCCGTCATGCTTGGCCTTTTCTTCGCCGGCGCCGCCGGGACGCACGCCGACGATGACATCCGCGCCGGAGTCGCGGAGGTTCTGGGCGTGGGCGCGGCCCTGGCTGCCGTAGCCGATGATGGCGATGCGCTCACCCTTCAGGCTGTCGGGGGAAACGTCGTCATTCGTATAGATCTTCACAATAGGCTCCGTAGTCTTTTGAGTAGGTTGAGGTTATGCGCCGAACATGCGCGCGTAGCGTTCGCCGGGGGCAAACGACTTCGGCATATGTGCGGTGAATTTCTGGGCGCCCTGGGCCGCGGTTTCGGTCATCAGGTCGATGTGGCGGGTGGCGATATCGATATGGATGGTGTCGCCGTCGCGGACGAGCGCGATCGGACCGCCGGCGGCGGCCGATGGGGCGCAGTTGCCGATGATGCGGCCGTGTGAACCGTTGCCGATGCGGCTGTCGGTCAGGACGCAGACGCCCTCCAGTTCCATGATGTCGAGGGCGCGGCTGATGGCCGACAGCGCCTCCGTCGAGGCGGCGCGCATGACGATGATGTCAGACCCCTTGATCTCGCCGGAGAAGATGGCGTCCTGCGCCGCTTCGGCGTGGCCGAAGACGCGGGCCGTGCCATCGAACATGTCCTCGGCGAAAGCGCCGGTGCGAATAACGCAGCCTTCCGGGGCGAGCGTACCGTGCATAATCGCAAACCCGCCCTGCTGTGAGCGTACAAGCGAACCGGCGCCGAACGGAGCGGTGGTATCTTGCTTTCTCAGGGTCTGGATGGTCATGGCGATGTCTCGGTTTCTAAAGGTCAGATGTGCGAAAAAATCCCGCTCGTTTGGGGAGCGGGAGGATTTTTATCCTCGAAAGTGCGGGTGTTTAAACCTGCGCTACCACTCCGGCATTAGGGGGCGTACTACGCCCCCAATAAGCAGCGATACGAGGTCTACGATAATGACAACCATGGCAAAAGACGTCGCCAGAGCACGAAGCTCTTGCGTCTTGTTTTGCGAAATGGCGATGGCCGAAGCCTGGGTCATAACGATCTCCCCGCCGCCCGGTGTGGGTGCGTGTGTCCACATATAGACAGATGTTTTTTCAAATGGCAATCGAAATTTTGGAAAAATTTTCCGGCAATTCCATGTATAACGGCGACGCAGCAAAATATTTTGCCTGAAAGTAGAAATATATGGGTTAAATATTTCAAATCGCGACGACAAAAGGTGGAAATCACGGCCCTGTGATGGTAAAATGCGAAAACTTCTGTCCCGGTTTCAACGGCAACCATCGCCTCGGCCGGGTGCTGTACCTTGCCAACCGCCGGCTGAAGCCTATCATGATGCAAAACTAGGGCCCAAAACGGTACCAAAAACACAGGGAAGATATCATGAAGGCGATTGTCACCGCAGCCATACTGTTTTGCGTCGCGCTTCCGGCCGCCGCGCAACCGCATCCGGACGGACGCAAACCCGGCGAATATCCGCCGACGGTTGATTCTCAGGTTCAAAACGTGCCGCACGGTCAGTTGCTGGGGCCTGTCGAATTTCATTCCAAGCTGATTCCGGGCACGGTCCGTCGCTACTGGGTCTATGTGCCGGTCGGATATAATGCCGCCAATCCGCCGAACCTCATCGTTTATCAGGACGGCCAACGCGCCATAGCCGGATCGGAAAAGGTGCCTGTCGTGCTCGACAACCTGATCGCCAAGGGTGACATTGCCCCGACGCTCGGCATATTTGTGACGCCCGGCAATACGGGCGAGCACTATCCCGACACGCTCGGCATGAGCAATCCGGATCATCGCGCCGAAGAGTATGATGCGCTGGACGACACGTTCGGGCGTATGCTGATCGAGGAACTGCTGCCCGAAGTCGCCAAGACCTACAGGTTTACCAGCGATCCGAAGCGCCGCATCATCGGCGGCGGTTCCAGCGGCGCCATAGCGTCGTTCACCGTCGCCTGGCATCATCCGGAGGCGTTTGGCAATGTCATCAGCCTGATCGGCTCCTACACGTCAATCGGTATGCGCCCGGCGACCGCCACCACGCCCTATATCCCCGGCGGCGACGCCTATCCCGGTCTGATCCGCAAGTCGAAGATCCGCCCGCTGCGCATCTTCATGCAGGACGGCGCCAACGATCTCGACAACGAGCATGGCAACTGGTTCCTGGCCAATCAGCAGATGGTCAAATCGATCGAATGGGCCAATGCCAATGCCGACAAATGGAATTTGGGACCGGCGCGCTACGATCTCAAATATGTCTGGGGTGACGGCGGCCATACGGGTGAACATGGCGGCGCGCTGCTGCCCGATATCATTCGCTGGCTGTGGCGCGACGGAAAATAGCCGCCTTCATGCCCGTCACATACGCCGGGGCGACAAAAATATTGCCATTGCGGCAGACAAGCCTATATAGGCGCAATCCCGCAAAGCCTTGTTTCTCCTAGATTTGCTTACACAGGTAACTATCATGCCCGCTTTACGTTCCCGCACCACCACCTTCGGCCGCAACATGGCGGGCGCACGGGCGCTTTGGCGGGCAACCGGTATGAAGGACGGCGATTTTTCCAAGCCGATCATTGCCGTGGTCAATTCCTTCACCCAGTTCGTGCCCGGCCACGTCCACCTGAAGGACCTGGGGCAACTGGTCGCGCGCGAGATTGAGCGCGCCGGCGGCGTCGCCAAGGAGTTCAACACTATCGCTGTCGATGATGGCATCGCCATGGGCCACGGCGGCATGTTGTACAGCCTGCCCAGCCGAGACCTGATCGCCGACAGCGTCGAATATATGGTCAATGCCCACTGCGCCGACGCCATGGTGTGTATCTCGAACTGCGACAAGATCACGCCTGGCATGCTTAATGCCGCCATGCGTATCAATATCCCGACCATCTTCGTGTCCGGCGGTCCGATGGAAGCCGGGAAGGTCGTATGGGCGGACAAGGACGGCGTGGCGCGGGAACATGCGCTCGACCTGGTCGACGCCATGATGCAGGCCGGCGACGACCGCATTTCCGACGAACAGGTCCAGGCGGTCGAGGAAAATGCCTGTCCGACCTGCGGGTCCTGCTCGGGTATGTTCACGGCCAATTCGATGAACTGCCTGACCGAAGCGCTCGGCCTGTCACTGCCTGGCAACGGCACGACTCTGGCCACCCATACCGACCGCGAGCGCCTGTTCTGCGAGGCGGGCCGCACGATCGTGGACATGTGCGAGCGCTGGTACGGCCAGGACGACGCCTCGGTATTGCCGCGGTCGGTCGCCACCTTCGAAGCCTTCGAAAACGCTATGCGCCTCGACGTTGCCATGGGTGGTTCGACCAATACCGTTCTGCATATACTGGCGGCGGCTCAGGAAGCGGGCGTCGATTTCACCATGCAGGACATCGACCGGATTTCGCGCACCACCCCCTGCATCTGCAAGGTCGCGCCGGCCGTCTCCCACGTCCATATCGAAGACGTTCACCGCGCGGGCGGCATTATGGGCATTCTGGGCGAACTGCATCGCGGCGGCCTTTTGCACGGCGAGTTGCCGACGGTCCATAGCTCGTCCCTGGCGGCAGCCCTGGCGCACTGGGACATCAAGTCGTCCAACGACGCCAGTGTGGCCGAATTCTTCAAGGCGGCACCGGGCGGCGTGCGCACGACCCAGGCCTTCTCGCAAAGCAAGCGCTGGGGCGAACTCGACAGCAACCGCCAGACCGGCGCGATCCGCAGCGTCGATCACGCCTTCACCAAGGACGGTGGCCTGGCCGTGCTGTACGGCAATATCGCCGAAAAGGGCTGCATCGTGAAAACGGCCGGCGTCGATGAATCGATCTGGACGTTTACCGGCAAGGCACGGGTTTTCGAATCCCAGGACGCGGCGACGACGGCCATATTGAACAATCATATCGAAGCGGGCGACGTGGTGGTCATCCGCTACGAAGGCCCCAAGGGCGGACCGGGCATGCAGGAAATGCTCTATCCGACCACCTATCTGAAATCCAAGGGGCTGGGCAAGGCCTGCGCCCTTCTGACCGACGGGCGTTTCTCCGGCGGCACGTCCGGCTTGTCGATCGGCCATGCCTCGCCCGAAGCGGCGGCGGGCGGTCTGATCGCCCTGGTCGAGGACGGTGACCCGATCGAGATCGATATCCCCAACCGCTCTATCCATCTGGCCATTTCCGACCGCGAAATCGCCGAACGCCGCGCCGCCGAGGCACATCGCGGCGCTGACGCCTATACGCCTAAGAACCGCGAACGCTACGTCTCAGCGGCGCTCAAGGCCTATGCGGCGCTGGTTACCTCGGCCGATACCGGTGCGGTGCGCGATCTGGGCCAGTTGAAACGGTGACCCGGTTGAAGCGGTGACCCGGTTGAAACAGTGACAATGTCCGGCGCATAATAGCGCTGGATTTTGCGGTTATTGGCTGTAGGCTCGCCTGTTGTAAGAAGGGGAGCGACCATGGACAGACGGCTATTCGTATGGGGAGCTATTGGCGTCCTGGGGTTTGCCGGTGACGCCTGGGCCAGGGCCCTGTCTGAAAAAGACGCGCAGACCGGTCTTCGCGATATCCTGACCAAGGGGACGCAGGCGGCTGTCGAACGGGTCTCCCGTCCCGGTGGCTATTGGGACGATACGCGCATCCAGATTCCCTTGCCCAAAACCCTGGCCAAGACTCAGAAGCTGCTGAAACCACTGGGGCAGTCAGGCTTGCTCGACGATCTGCACCTGCGCATGAATCGCGCCGCCGAAAGCGCGGCACCGGCGGCCAAGGGCCTCTTCATCGACGCCATCAAGGGCATGACGATCAAGGATGCCGTTGGCATCATCAACGGTGGCGACACATCGGGGACGCAGTACCTGCAACGCACGGCGACGCCTGGGCTGAAGACGGCGTTCACCCCGCCGATGCAGAACGCGATGCAGCAGACCGGGGCCGTCGATTATCTCGACCGGGTCGTCAAGCGCAACAATATGCAAGGGTTTCTCAAGACGGATGCCAAGACTTATCTCGGCGACTATGCCGTTGGCCTGGCCCTGCAGGGCTTGTTCTACTATGTCGGCACCGAGGAAACCGCCATCCGCCGCGATCCGGCCAAGCGGACGACGCAAATCCTGAAAGCGATTTTCGGCTAAAGGGTGTCATTCGGCGAAAGCGCGTCAGGCGACCAGCACTTCCACATCCGACCTCACCTTTTCCGATGCGGCTGCGACGTTCGAGAAGGTGTGGGTGATTTGCCCCAGGCTGTCATTGATCTGCTCTACCGCCGACACTGCCGACTGCATGTTGTGGCTGATTTCGGTGGTGACGACGCTCTGCTGTTCCATGGCGCTGGCGACGGAGGTCACATTGCCAAGCACGCTGTCCATCGAACCGGAGATGAGGTCGAGTGCGTCAACGACTTCACCCGTGGCCGCCTGCATGGTGGCGATTTCGCTGGCGATGGTCTTGGTGGACGCCGCCGCCTGATTGGCCAGGGTCTTGACCTCGCTGGCTACGACGGCGAAGCCCTTGCCGGCATCGCCAGCCCGTGCGGATTCGATGGTGGCGTTGAGCGCCAGCAGGTTGATCTGGCCGGCAATGCTCTGGATCAAGGTGACGATATTGTTCATGGCGGCGGCGGACTTGTTCAATCCGGCGGCGGAGACAATGGCGGTTTCCGCATGTTTGAAGACGCCTTCGACGCTTTGGCGGGCATGGCCCATACTGGTCGATATATCGCGTACGCTGTGGTTCAACTCCTCCGACGCCGCTGCGACGGAATTAATGATGGCTCCTGTTTCGGAAGAGGCGGTGGCGGCCGAGGCCGTCATCTGCGTCGCCTGCGTCATATTGGCGACAAGTCCGCTCAGATCGCCATGAATGCTCTGGCTGAGGTCGGTATTGCGCAGGCGCTTTTCCACCGCAACGGTCATATCGGTGGCGAATTTGACGACCTTGATCACGTGGCCGGTGTCATCGAGTATAGGATTATAGCTGGCCTGGATATAGACCTTGCGGCCGCCCTGACCGATGCGGACGAATTCTCCGGTCTGGAAATGCCCGGCGCGCAGGCGCTCCCAGAACTGCCGATATTCGGCGGAGTCGGAAAAATCGGCGTCGCAGAAAAAGCTGTGTGGTCGACCGGTAACGTCGGCCAGGCTGTAGCCCATCGTCTTGAGGAACGTGTCGTTGGCGGTGATGACATCGCCCGATGGGGTAAATTCGATCACGGCTTGTGAGCGGTTAAGCGCCTCGACCTTGCCCTTATGATCGATCTCGGCCAACTTGGCGGCGGTGATGTCCGTGGCAAGCTTAATAATCTTGATGACACGCCCTGACAGGTCATGCACAGGCGCGTAGGTCGCCTGAAGCCAGATGACCTCACCGGTCTTGCTGAAGCGTTTGAAGGTGCCTGACTGAGGCTGGCCGGACGCCAGGTCGCGCCAGAACCGGCGGTAGTCTTCGCTTTCCGTGTAGATGCGGGCACAGAACAGGCTGTGGTTACGGCCCACAATATCGCTTAGCCTATATCCGAGTGTTGTCAGGAAATTGCTGTTCGCCGTCAGGATGCTTCCGTCCGGCTTAAATTCTATAATGGCCTGCGAGGCATCCAACGCCGCCAACACACTCTTGCCGTCAGTACCGACCGGTGCCTTGAAAAACATGATCGCCTGATCCTTTGGAGGCTCTTGCGCCCCGTTTGCAAATTGAGTGGGTCATACGCGGTACAGGTTTTTTTGCTAGACGCGATGCCGTTAATAGCGAGTTACCGCCAGATCCATAACGAAAAATTCGGGAAAAATCATAAACTTAGAGGCGTTTGCGTTGAATTTGCAACCATTCTGCCGAAGGCGGATCGCAAAAATAAGTTTACCTTCACGTCAATTCCTGATTAACTGAAGGCAAGACCCGCAAGATGAGGTCGGATACATACAGATTAAGGGAAACGCCATGCTGGGTCTGATGATGGATGCGCCTTTGCTCATCCCCTCCATTCTTGAATATGCCGCCAAGTATCATCCCAACACCGAAATCGTTTCGCGAAACGAAGACCACAGCCTGCATCGCTATACCTATGCCGAGGCGCTGGTCCGAACGCGCAAGCTGGCCAATGCCTTGAACCGGCTTGGACTTAAAGCCGGCGACCGCGTGGCCACCCTGGCCTGGAACAATTACCGGCATCTGGAAATGTATTACGCCGTCCCGGGCGCGGGCATGGTGTGTCACACGGTCAATCCGCGCCTGTTCAAGGAACAGATCGAATACATCATCAACGACGCCCAGGATCAGTACATCTTCACCGACCCGTGTTTTGCCCCCTTGGTCGAGGCCATGATCATGAACCTGCCTTCGGTAAAGGGCGTGGTGGTCATGGGCAGCCGCGAACAGATGCCGGGCAATATCCTGCACCGTGCCCTATGTTACGAAGACCTGTTAGTGGCGGAATCGCCTGTTTTCGAATGGCCTCAGTTCGACGAACGCACCGCGTCGGGTCTGTGCTATACATCCGGTACGACGGGGCACCCAAAAGGCGTGCTCTATTCCCACCGGTCCACCGTTCTGCATGCCATGGCGATCAACCAGCCGGGTCTGTTCGGGTTCGGACCGGATGAAACCGTCATGCCGGTGGTGCCCATGTTCCACGTCAACGCCTGGTGTGTGCCCTATGCGGCGCCGCTGGTGGGGGCGCGCCTGGTTCTGCCCGGACCGCGCCTTGACGGGCCGGGTCTCCTGGAGGTCATTCGCGGTGAAGGCGTTACCGTATCCGCCGGCGTGCCAACCATATGGATGAACCTGCTCAACCACTGCGCCCAGACAAATCAGTCCGTAGCCCCCATGCGGCGTGTCGTGATCGGCGGGGCCGCCGTGCCTCAGGTGCTGATCGACGGATTCGCCGCCCATCAGGCGCTGGCCGTTCAGGGCTGGGGCATGACGGAGACATCGCCGTTGGGCGCCGTCAGCGTTCTGGATACGCGCCACGACGATTTGCCGGCCGAAGACAGAATGGCCCTGCAACTGAAAGCCGGACGTTCCCCCTTCGGAATCGAGATGCGCATCACCGATGCGGAAGGGAAGGCCTTGCCGTGGGACGGTAAGACACGTGGCGAGCTGGAGGTGCGTGGCCCGTGGGTGGCGTCGGCCTATTACAATCTCGACGACCGGGATCAGTTTACGAAGGATGGCTGGTTCCGTACGGGTGACATATCGACGATCGATGCCGACGGTTTCATGAATATCGTCGATCGGGTAAAGGACGTCATCAAAACGGGTGGCGAGTGGATATCCTCTATTGAGCTGGAAAACCTGGCTCTCCAACACCCCAGTGTCCGCGAAGCCGCGGTCATCGCCCGCGCCGATACCAAATGGAGCGAGCGACCCCGTTTTATCCTGGCCTTGCATCCCGGCAAGACGATCACCGGGGCGGAGCTGCGCAAGGTCGTGGAACCGTTTGTGGCGCGGTGGTGGATCCCGGAAGACTTTATCGTTGTGGATGAAATTCCGCATACGGCGACCGGCAAGATATTGAAAACGGCCCTGCGCGAACTCTACGGCGTCGAAAACCATCCCGACGCCCAGAAAATGTAAAGGGCATGATCAGGCCCGTTTTCGTTCTGCGTCATCGAGATAGTCCATAACCGCTTCGGCTGGCATCGGCCGGGCGAAGTAATAGCCTTGAGCCAGCGTGCAGCCGAGATCGCGCAATATCGCCAGTTGCGCTTCTGTCTCGACGCCTTCGACGATGCAGTCCAGGCCCATGTCCGTGCACAGGGCGGTCAGCGACTTGACGATTTTCAGGCTGATCGGATTACGCACCAGATCGGTGATGAAACTGCGGTCGACCTTGATCTTGTCGAGCGGCAGGCGATGGACATGACTGAGCGAAGAGAAGCCCGTGCCGAAATCGTCCAGAGATACGCCCGCGCCCATCGCCTTCAGGGTGCGCACCGCCGCGTAGGCTTGCTGGAAATCGTGCGTCATCGCCGTTTCCGTTATTTCGAAATCGATGCGCTTCGGATTGATGCCGGAACGGTTGACCAAGGCAATGATCTGAACGACGCTTTCAGCGTCGGATAGATCGTGGGCCGACAGATTGAATGAAATGCGAACGGAGTCGGGCCACGTGATTGCCGCCGCGAGCGCTTTTTTCAACAGGGCTTTCGTCACGCTGCGGACAAGCCCGGCGCGCTCGGCGATCGCGATGAACTGATCGGGTGGAATCGCGCCCAATGCAGGACTTTGCCAGCGCGCCAGGCCTTCCATGGCGACGGTCTGGCCGGTTGTCAGGTTTATAATAGGTTGGAAGACCATGGACAGTTCGGTGTCGAGATCCGCTGACAGTAAGGCGCGTTCAATGACGCTATGACTGCGTATCTGTTCTTCATGCTCTGTGGAAAAGATGACCATCTGACCACGTTGGTGGCGCTTGGCGTAATAGAGGGCGTAATCCGCGCGTTCGAACAATACATCCGCCGTTGCGGCCGATTGCGGGTAGAAGGCGACGCCGATCGAGCAACCAAGCGGGGCATGAGAGCCGCCAATGCTGAAAGGTAGGCTTATGACATCGTTTATGGCGCTACCCAGTGCCCGAAGGTCTTCCGGGGCGGGATTGCTTTCGACCAGGAACCCGAATTCGTCACCGCCAAGCCGGGACAGGATGACGCCGGCGCCGCACGCCCCCTGAATCCGCTGCGCGGCTTCGGTCAGCACACGGTCGCCCGTGGCGTGGCCATAGGTGTCGTTGACCGGCTTGAAACCGTCCAGATCGATGATGCCGACCGCAAAGCTGCGACCGCTGGCGGCCGCGCTGGCCTGCTGGCGGTGCAGTTCCGCGAAGAACCAGCGACGGTTCGCCAGGCCGGTAAGGCTATCGAGATTGGCGATGCGGAAGTTTTCATCCGACAGCCGGCGTGTTTTGCCCTGGGAGGCAACCAGTCGGGCGAAATCGCGCGAATAGGTCAGCAATATGATGATCATGGCCACCGACACCAGCGCCAGGTTCACCGATATCGCCTTTAGGCTGGAATGGCCTTCAAAGAAAAAGAACAGGATGAACGGGATATTCGCTGTGACGGTGACGCCCAGTGCAGCGGGCCGCAGATGCATCAGACAGAAGACGCAGCCGATAAGGGTCAGGGCCATATAGAAGACGACCTGGCCGCGGGCATAGGGGTCGCCATAAGGATAAAGGAAAAGGCCCCAGATCGTAAAGACGAGGGTAAGCGCCACCGCTAAATGGGTCGTCAGCCGCGTCTGCATGATGATTTTCGCGTCGCTGAGTGCCGCCCCCCGCGTCCCCCACCACCACAGCCACCTTATGACGCAGAACAGGCAAAGGGCGGCCGGGAAATATATGCACAGCCAACGTGGCGCCAGAGGGCCGAACGTCCAGGCGGTCGCGAGTGTATTGGTACACAAGATGAAATAGAGGAGGGGAATCTGCTTGGAATAGGCCGCGAACTGGGCGCGCAACAAATCTATGTTGTCGGTCTGAACCCGGAACAACAACAATATATTTTTTAGCGAAAAATTCTCAAAAAACAAAGACTACACCCGTACCGGCAGTCTCCGTCAGACTGCTCTTATCTGATTTTCAGCCGATACGATAACATGGCGATATGTATAATCTCTTTATGAGTTTTCAGAAAAAACTATAAGGGGTTGTGTGTGGCAACTAGACCGTGTGACAGTGATCAGGGTCGAAGCCTTACCGGCACTTGGGCATTGCAGATATCGACCGCGCCGGCCGGACGGACGAAAAACGCGCCTGAGCGGTTGGCCCGCGCCTTCACCCAGGCGGCGAAGGTCGGGGTATCGCTATCCAGCACCTGGAAGGCTGGACGTTCGGCCTGGGGCAGGTCGGACGCCATTTGGGTGGATACTATTTTGATACGCTGCGTGTCGTCCTTGTAGAAACCGAGCTCTTCTGTGCCGCGCGGCCGGTCGGTCAATAGCTCCATACCTTTCAGCACGCGGCCCACGACCGCCAGATTGCGATCGAGGTGACGCGGCGCATGGCCGATCACTGTATAGAGCTGGGTGCCGGAGCCGGTATCGGGCGCCACATCGCGCGCCACGCCGATCATGCCATAGCAATGCACCAGCCACCGCGTCTTGCCATCGGTCGCTACGGGCCATGATTTGATGTGTCCGGTTTGTTTGGCATAGGCATCGGCATAGGGCAGGGGGGTGAGTTTCAGCTTGGTGCCGAAGTCATATTCTGCCGGCGGCGTGGCGGTGATGCCCTTGGCTTCGGTTTTGTCTTCGTCGGGCCGCCCCCACTGCACGACATAGGCGTCCTGTACGCGCAGGATCGATGCGCCGTCGAAATAGCCGGACCGGACCAATTGCCGGATATTGGCGACGTGGACAGGTGCGAAATCGGGCGCCAGTTGATAATCAATCACGGAGCCGTCGGCGAGCGTCATGACCACGATGTCGTCAGCTTTCACGTCCATCCAGGCCGCCGCGGGGGCTGCGTCCAGCACTTCCTGGGGCGACGGGGCCTCTTTCGAGCCTCGCTGCGTCACAGGGGCAAAACCGGACAGAAACAGGGCGGCACAGCCCGCCAGCAAAATGCGCTTGATCATGGAACCCCTCGGAGATGTCTTTCCGGAGACTAACCCCTAACCTGGGGGTCGCAAGCAGAAAATACCGAAAGACAAATTGTTAACCCTAATACTTTACCAGCTTTTTGCACTCCTGCGTTAATCTTGCGCAACAGAAATACAGGAGATGCCGCATGTTCCCGCCCATGACCCGCGCTGAAAAAATGACCCTGATGATCCGTATCTGCCTTGTGGTGCTGACCATGGCGGCGGGGATTCTGGCCTTCGGCCCGTTCGGCGGTCAGGAAGCCCGTATCGGTCTGACGGACAAGGAAGCCCACGTCCTCTCCACCTTCGTTATCACCTGCCTGGCCATATTAGCGCTGCCCAAGCTGCGGAAGTGGGATGTGGCCCTGCTATGTCTCGTCGGCGGTGGTCTGGTCGAGGTTGTCCAGACCATGACCGGTCGCGACGGCGATATGGCCGACTGGTTGGCGGATGCCTTTGGCGTGGCCCTGGTCATGATCCCGATGACGGTGCAGTCGATGCGCCGGTCAGTGCTCAACGACACCCCACGCCGCCGCCGTGGCGACCAGCCGTTCAATAAGGCACACAAGACGCTCACCGACCTGGTGACAAAAGACTAAACAATATTTACAGTTGTGATTGCCATGTGTACCGTTACCGCGATTATTTCGGGGGTACGATATGCGCAAGACGGGAACATGGATCGCGGCGGCACTGGCCGGCATAGTGGTGGTTTCGATCGGCGGAGCCTATCTTGCTTCGCCCTATTTCGCGGCTAAAGCGCTGGCAGATGCGGCTAAGGCCGGCAACAAGGACAAGCTGGAAGCCTTGGTGGATTTCCCCGCCGTTCGCGATGGGCTGAAGTCTCAGCTAACGGCCATGCTGACGGCCAAAATGCAGAACGATCCTGAACTAAAAGACAACCCGTTCGCCGGTCTTGGGCAAATGATGGTGCCTGCTCTCGCTGAACGGGCCGTGGATGCCATGGTTACGCCCGGCGGCATCGCCGCCATGGCGACCGCGAAGCCTGCGGCCGCTCCCGGCCAGCCTGACGCCTCAAAGACGGAGCTTACCCCTGCGCCGACGTCCTCGCAGGCCGATGACAATACCGTTCACAGCTACAGCTATGTGACCATGGACCGCTTTCGCGCGTCCGCCGCGCCAAAATCCAAGCCGGCCCAGCATATCGATTTTGTTTTTGAACGCCGCAACTTTTTCTCATGGAAGCTGGTCAAGGTCGCATTGCCTGAGGCGCTTCTGACGCCCGAAAACGCGGGGTAGGCGGTATATGCGGCGGGTGAATCGTGTGCGTCGGCATCGGTCGAGCCGCGAAGCGATACACGTGACAGTGTGTGAGCGCTAACAACAAAACTATACCCATCCGCGAATCCGGATTACACTTCGTTTTAGATCTGATATCAGAATGATCATTCGGGGAATGGGTCGTTGACAGACAAAGCATCAGCGCTGGACAGCCTGTCGCCACGGCAGAAGGAAATCCTTCGCTTGGTCGGTCAGCATATGCAGGCGAAGGAAGTCGCCCGCGCGCTCAATATCAGCAAACATACGGTCGATACCCACACCGAAGAGGCGCGGAAACGGCTTGGTGTCGCAACCAGTCGCGAAGCCGCACGGATGCTTATCGAATATGAAGCCGCCGCAGGCCTCCCTATCGATTACCGACCCCCACCGATAGGGATATCGGACCCGGCTGTGGATCTGCCAGAGTTGGCCCATGAGCAAGCTATATCACCCCGACCAACAGAATTACCTCAGCATCAGCTACGACGAACTGGACATGGTTCTGAAAATGCTGGCCGACCCGCAGAAGTCGCACCACGTATCGGAGACGATCAATACGGTGCGCACGATCAATATGCAGGTGGGAACGGAAAAAGCCATCTACACGCTGGTGTCAGCGATAGCCTGGTTGACGGACGAAAGGGTTGGCTTACTCGATGGCTGAATACCCTGTCGCCTGCTCAATGGGTAGGTTTCGTGCTGGTCTTGGCGATCATTAGCCTCATATTTGTGGGGGGCATAGTCGCCGCCGTCGCTGGCATAATACAGGTTATTCAGCAAATCACGCACTTCGCCGGTTGGCGCAACTGATTTGGGAGATGACATGAAGCGATCTGATATGGTGCTGTATGGCGCCGAGCAACTCATACTGTCTGAAAATGCCATTGAGCAAGCCCTGGCGGATACGGCGGGCTTGGCCAGCAGTCTCAGTCGTATGCGTGTGGATTCCCGACTATCGGCCGTTATCGGTCAGGATGCCTTGTGCGAGGTCGCCGAAGCTATTACCGCTCTGACGAGGGCGCGTGGCGCGATGGTTCGTGCTCATGGACATCTTGATGCGGTCAAAAAGCAGATTGGCTGCGGCGCCGTTGCGACAGGTGGCGGCTATCAAAAGCCGCCAGGCGATGGCATTGTTTGGGAAGGCGCGCCGGGCGAAGACGTCGCGGCATAAAGGACGAGAATGATATATACGTGGGCGATCCTCTCGCACGTCCTTGCAATTATTGTTTGTGGTTACGCCTTTTGGCGCGGCGGTTCCGTTGAAAGATACGGAGCCGCCATTATTGCTGTCAGTTGGATATTGAGCACGTTTCTGCAAAGCAACGCCGGCCATGGTCCGGGGCCGGTCGTGGTGTGCATCGATGTTCTGACCATGTTGATCCTGCTCTATTATTCGGAACGCACGCGCGCGCTTTGGGTGGCCTGTTGCGCCGCCTTCACGGTGCTTGCGGTTCTGACGCACGTCGCCTTCTACACCGCCCGGCAGATGAGCCTTGTCGCCTATATCACGGCCGCAGGCCTGTTCGGGGGCTACTGCCTGCTGCTGCCCCTCTTTATCCGTATGATCGTGCTGGAATGGCAGCGCTTCACTTCACGGCGCTCTTCCCGAAAATCGTCAAAACCGAATATTTAATCATGGTTTGGAAGCTCCCAGTCGCGATCACTGCATTTTCGCGCGCGATGGGCGTTAGTTGACGCCTGGGCGACTATGGCACCAGGGTAATTAGTTTCAGATTGGGGAAATTGGCTAGCCGCAAGGTGAACTGCTCGAAAACAAGCCGCCCATGGCGCGGATGCAAAAAGCGTCGGGTTCCGCCCTCACGCGCCAGGACCTCCTGCGAATGCCAGGCGGCGGCAAAGGCAAGGCTTTCGGCGCAGAGATCGTCAATCACACTTTGCAGTAGCAGGTCGTCGCGCAGGGATGCGGTATCCGCCCGGAATTCTGCGACCAGCCGTCGTGAGCGCTCGGGCCAGTCATCTATCAGCGCTCGGGCCTGGGGCGAGGTAAAGGCATAGCGCAGAAGGTTACGCCCACCCTCCGGGCCACTCGGCACCGGCCATCCGTCAAACAGGTCGTCTGCCTCGCTGTTCCACGCTACGATTTCCCAGTGATGGTCGAGCACATAGGCCGGGGCACGAATCACGCCGACGAGCGGCGCCAGCGCGTGTATGTCCGGAATGTCTCCATCGACCGAGGCCGGCACCACATGCCCGGCCAGGGTGAACAGATAGGCGCGCTCACTCCTCGACAGGCGTAAGCCGCGTGCCATGGCCATAAGGCTCATATGGGAAATACCCGTCGTTCGCCCCTGTTCGATCCAGGTAAACCAGGTCGGGCTGATACCGCACAGGACGGCTGCCTCCTCGCGGCGCAGTCCGGGTGTGCGGCGGCGTGGCCCCGACGGCAGGTCGAAGTCCTCCGGCCGCAACCGTTCCCGCACGCTACGGATAAAGTCGCCTAACTCATTGGGTTTGGTCATGGCCGGGCTATTGCATTTTATAATAGGATAACGAGTTAACTTGTACCTCCATAAAGGAGGTTTATGGATGGGGCAATGCAGATGGAGACCCGCATGACAAACCATAGCCAGACCATCCAGAACCAATTTGATCCCCAGGCCCAGGCCTACCTGCTAAGCACTGTCCATGCCGCGGGAGAGGATCTCGCGCGTGCGGCCGCTATCGTGGCTGCCGCCATTCCGTGTGAGACCGGCAAGTTACTCGATGTTGGCTGCGGCGCAGGGCATCTCAGTTTTGCGGTGTCGCCACATCTGTCACGCGTGGTCGCCGCCGATCCATCGCCGGGGATGCTGGACGCGGTCCGCCAGGGCGCAGATGATCGCGGGCAGACCATTGAAGCCGTGCGGGCAAGCGCCGGTGACCTGCCCTTCGACGAGGGTGCTTTCTGCGTTGTGGCCTCGCGATACAGCGCCCATCATTGGCTGGGCCTTGAGGCCGCCATGCGCGAGATGCGTCGTGTGGTGAAGACGGGCGGCTATCTGCTGATGATCGATGTGCTCGGCGACGAGGATGACCTGGTCAATACGCATTTGCAGACGATGGAATTGCTGCGCGATCGCTCACATATCCGCAACCTGAAGGCTTCGCAGTGGAGGGCGCTGATAGGGGCATCGGGATTTCAGTTGGTCGAGGAAGCGGCTTATCGTCTGCCGCTGGAATTCAGCTCCTGGGTCGGACGGATGCGAACGTCGCCGCAGCGCATCGGCATGATCCGCACACTGGAGGACGAGGCGCCGGCCGAGGTGCGCGAGGCGCTGAAAATTTCGGCGGACGGATCGTTCGAGCTGCAAACAGGATTGTTCTGGGCGAGAGCGGTGTGATTGGGAGAGCGCCGGGTTGGTCAAAATATAGCGGTCACGACAGCCCGGCTAAAATTTAAAACAGAAAGGGCTGTCATGCTGTCGCAAGGGGCCGCAAGGGCGGCCTAAGGTTTCGGCAGTGCGGAGGGGGCTGGGCGGTTCGACGGATTGGCCTCGTTCTCCAATCCGATAATCGTTCCAACAAAGCCTCCGGCCTTTTTGGTACTGAGGAATGTCGCGTCTCCGCCAGGCGAAAGGGGCTTCCATCCCTGTTCGCCCCAGGCGTACGACGCGCTGAGCGCACCGCCGTCGATTTTCAGCCTGAGGCGGATTGTTCGCGCGCAGCGCGGCAGGACGGCCGACGACACCATGCGCCCCGACTGCGGATCGCCCGCCGTTTCACGGCGCATGACGGCGACCCGCCGCACGCCCTGAACCTTGATCACGCCGAGAAAAAGATAGGCGTCGTCGCTCTGGAGCGCGACAAGACCTGCGCGATCGCCATCGTGGTCGGGCTCATAATCGGCCAGCGCGGTCGATACCTCCGCTATGGCGTGAGCCTGCTTGCGAGCAATGAAGGCGGGCGTTGCGGAGGTGTCTCCGACAGGGTGTCCGGGCGCCATGACCAGACGGCCATGGTCAAGACGAAAAAAGGTCTTGGCCGGCACCCGGACACCCATCCAGCCCAAGCCCAGGTGCGTCTCATCGAAGGTATCAATATAGGAGAAATCGCTGTTTTGAGGCGCCCCAGGTTCAGTCGCTTCTGTCGATGCAGGCTTGTCCACGGCGAAGGGCACCGCCGTTCCGTGGTCCAGTAGGGTTGGCCATCCGTCGTCTGACCATTTGACTGGCAACAGGTAGGTTTCCCGTCCGATATTGTAGACCCCCGGAGCGTAGGCGCGCGCCGCCAGAAAGACCGCCCACCAATCTCCGGACGGCGTCGTGACAAACTTTGCATGACCGGCGGCTTCGACCGGGTGCGGCCGCGTCGCCGGCAGATCGGCCTGAGTGAGGATCGGATTGCCGCTGAAAGCCTCGTAGGGTCCGTCGATTTTGCGGCCGCGGAAGACGATTTCTGAATGATGCTCGTCCGGTCCCGTGCCGCCTTCGGCAGCAATCAGGTAGTACCATCCGGCCTTTTTGAAAAGGTGCGGCCCTTCGGGCCAGAACAGATGCGGCGGATTATCCCCCCCTCCAACCAAGGGGATGCGCGGCCCGGTCACGGCTTTGGCGACCGGGTCGAACGCTTGAAGCCACAGGACACGGTGTCCGGGAAATTTGGCGGGACCATCGGGAGGACCGTTGTTTACGACATAGGTCTTTCCGTCATCATCCCAGAACAATGACGGGTCAATGCCGGCAAAATCCAACCAGACGGGGTCCGACCATGGCCCTTGCGGCGCCTTTGCCGTTATCACGAAATTCCGGTTATTTGTGCTGACGATGTAGAAGGTGCCATCGTGATAGGAGATGTCGGGTGCCATGATGCCGCCCGAAACATATTGGCCCGCGAAGTCAAACTGGCCGGCGCGGTCGATGGCGTTGCCGATGTGACGCCAGGTCACCAGATCGCGGGAGTGGTATATCGGCAATCCGGGGAAGTTGGTGAAGCTGGAATTGACCAGATAATAGTCCGCTCCCACGCGAACAATGCTGGGATCTGGCGCATAGCCCGATACGATCGGGTTGCGGTATTGCCCGGGCGCCAGACTAATTCTTTCCTGGCTGCGACCAACATAGCGGAAATAGGCAATGCTGGCGTCGCCGGCACCGGCGCCGTGGGGCACGGCATAAGCGAAAGCGATGGCCGAAATAGCGGCGATCCTGATCATCGGCGTTTCCATCGACTGGCGGCTTCAGCCGGCAGTAAGGACCGGCATCGCGCCCTTAGCTCGGCGACTTGCATACAAGATAGGACCTGCGCACACACACCGTCTCCTCCACAATTCTTATCGCCGCAACCTGCTGCTTCTGGCTTTAATGAGCCCTGGGCCTGGCCTGTCTCGTTCATTTATGTGCTGTAGAGCACTCCGCGGCCGTTGCCGGCAACAAAGATACGACCATAGACGTTCTGGTCAGCTGCGATCACGCCGATGCCGCCAAATTGGTGGGCGTCGTCGTTAAAGCGCGTCCAGGTGACGCCACCATCGTCTGATCGGTGCACGCCCCATACGCCGTTGATCACGCCCACGACGTAGATTGCCGCCGAATATATGGCGCCGGCCTTCGGCTTACCAAGCGCCACTGCGGTGGCACCTTGCACATCGGCCCATTGGTTGCTGCCAAAGATTGACGCGAAGGTGCTAAGCTTTTGCCAGGTCGCCCCTGAATCGGTGGAGTGGTAAATGGCGTTGCCGTCGGCCAGCCAAAGGTCGCCTTCCACATTGGGGTTTACCGCCAGAGAGGTATTTGCGAAGTAGCCGGGCGCCAAGCCCGCCGCCACCGAGCCAGGACTGAGCGTGAAGGTATGGCCGCCATCGCCGGAGACATAGACCTTGCCCGACGTGCCCCACCAGTGGCCTCCCGAGTCGTACGCATAGACCTTGTTCGGGTTCCTGCGATCAGCCGCCAGGTGGTATCCTCGACCTATGCCGGTGCCAACGCTGGGCAGCGTCGGCAGATTCGTGGACACCCAACTGGCGCCGTTGTTGATGGTGTACGACGGTACAGAATTGGACGGAGCCCACACCGCTTTGTTGCGTTCCGTGACGACAATGCTGGCTTCGTAGGACGGGTTGGTCGTGGCCCCGGACGGGAGGGCTGCAAACGACGTCCAGGTCCTGCCGCCATCACCGGACCAGAAGCCGGTGCCGGCGTTGTTGTTCCAGTTCGCCGCACCAATGGTAGCGATGTATTGAGGATCGGACCAGGCCATGTCGGCGGAAAAAGCGCTGTTCCATTGGTTGCTTGGGCCGAACGTTGGCGTCTTGGTAAGATCGGTGTGGAC
Source organism: Asticcacaulis sp. AC466 (assembly GCF_000495815.1). Taxonomy (GTDB): domain Bacteria; phylum Pseudomonadota; class Alphaproteobacteria; order Caulobacterales; family Caulobacteraceae; genus Asticcacaulis. The sequence continues at coordinate 354,119 of NZ_AWGE01000006.1, forward strand.
CCACGTCCCTATGTCGCCCGCGCTGTTGATAACGGTGTATGTCGCGCCTGGCGGCGGCGTTGCAAGATCCGCGACGGCGTTCTCTTCGATACCGTCAACGATTGGAGCCCAGCTAGGCGTGGCCGAGGACGCGTTGCGGGTCTCAACTATCCCACCTCCATGAATATGAAGGATGTGATCGCGATCGAATGGGTCGATCTCGATGTCGTCCACCCAGCCGGAGTAACTGACATCGGCCGGCGTACGAGGCATCATAGCTTCGATCTCGTGCCACGTATTGCCGTCATCGTCGGACAACTGCACCACCTGCTGGCCGCTGTAGTTGCCCCAGGAATTGCTGACACCCAAAGCGATTCGCGTGGTCGCGCCGCTACCGTAGATGGACACGCCTCCGTAGCCGAACGCGTTTGTGCTGTTGATCAACGTCCAGTTAGTCCCGTCGAACTTGTAGAGGCGGGCGGGGCCTGCGGTGCCGGGCCCCTTCCCGACAGAGAACACGACGTAAAACACGCCGTCGGCTGCACGCACCATGTGCGGGATATGGTAGCCGGAAACCGGCGTGGATACCGGCGTCCAGGTTGAGCCGCCGTCGCCGGACCTGTACAGGTTCGCGCCAAGCCCTGCCACGCCCGCGTAGTCGGGGGCAATTGCGGCGTAAAGGACTTGTGTCGCGGTGCCGGTGCCCTTGGTGCCAGTATCGTACACGATCAGTTCAACACCTACCGCGCTGCCGCCCGCAGCGCTGATCTGGGCGGAACTCATCTTTGTACTCGACAGCGACGTCACCTGGGCCCAGGTGCGGCCGGAGTCGGTGCTAGTCCACAGCCCGGCCGTTCGGGAGCCGTAGAACAAGATCGATGGCTTGTTGGGGTCGACCACCATTCGTTCGCCGATGGCCCGCCCACTGTTGTTCGCACCCGCAGAGAAGGGCAGGTTGACGGATGTCCAATGGTCGCCGCGGTCGTTGGAAATATAAAGCCGGGCGGTCGCGTCAGCCGAACTGTACAGGCCGGTACTCATGTAGACCAGTTGGTCGTCGTTCGGATCCAGGGCAATGCTCTCGGCGCCCTGAAAAAAGCTTTCTCGCGCACCAAAGCTGTCAGTGAGTGCTATCCAGGCCTTCGTGGATTGGTTCCACCGGTACGCACCGCCAATGTCGGTTCGCGCGTACAACAGGTTTGCAGAATTCGGGTGGAAAATCAGGCCGGTGACGTAACCACCGCCGCCAATTTTCGCGTTCCTCCAAGTCGTCACCTCAGGTGTGCCGCCACCCCCACCGCCACCAACGCCACCGCCACCGGTGCCGCCGCTGTTACCGCCGCCACTACTTCCGCTCCCGCCTCCACCGCAACCAGTGAGGAGGGTTGCAGAGAGCGCCGAAAGAACAAAGTGTCGTTTGCTGCACGTGGTCATGAAGGTTACCTGGTCTGAAGGGGCCGGCACGCAGTTAGAATTTGATGCCGCAGGATTATCGAAAAATACTAATTCAGCCGTCGAACGGCGTCTCTCGTCGGGTGACGTGAGTACATTCTTGGTTCGAGATCGCGTTTCTGGTGGACCTTGATCGCGCCGTACATGACCGATTGGAATCCAGACCAGCCTGTACTTTCAGATGGGCGCCAGTGCTCGCTGTCAGTTCGGGCCGTGTCACTCCGGAAGGCTGGCGAACCATCCTGGATTCACTCGCAGTCGTGATGCCGCGCGTCTCTGCGGTTGTTGTCAATACAGGTTCCTCCCAAGGGGCCGGGTAAACGCCCATGCCGCAAGAAGGCGGCATATATAAAATTTTATTTTACATATAACGCCATAATCCGATTTTACAATCGCAAATTTGGAATGCCGGATTTAGCGGTCCCGCAGTATCGGCGCCCCACCGACTTGGACGCGGTTGGGTGAGCAACTTGACGTGTACGCCGGCTTTAAATGGTCGGGACTGCGAACATAGCGCTAAACGACGGCGTGCCAGACACGGCGGCCGTTCTTTTAAATTTCGATTGCGAAAGTGCGTGACGCATCATATGTAAATTTAAATTTTATGCACGAGGCGGCCGGCCCTGGGCCGGCGCGCCCGAGCGGCGTGTAGCGATAGGCTAAGGAATCCAAGATGAAACGCCTTTTCTTAACAATAGCGCTACCGGCGCTGATGGCGACCCTGGTTCTCGGGGGCAGCGAACGCGCTATGGCTGGCGTAAATTTCGCGCTGCCGCAACCAAAGGTTACGACGGGAATGCCCAGGCCAACGGGCGCGCGTGCCAATCTAAAAGTTTTGCCCTGGGCCGGATTCCGCTCAGCCGTGTCCTATACATTCGACGATTCTTCGCCATCGCAGATCGAAAATTGGCCGCGGATAAAGGCCGAGCACGTCCGCAGTACGTTTTATATCGTTCCAAATGGTCGGGGTCAGAATGGCTACGAGGCGACATTTAAGGAGATTGTGGCCGAGGGGAATGAACTTGGCAACCACACCTGGCATCACTGCCGGGCGGCGCAGCTTGGTGGCGTAGACCGCAAAGGGTGCCCTGACGGTTTTTCTATAGACGCGGAGCTCGATAAGACCAACGCTTATATCAAGTCTTTGGGCCAATCGGACGTTTGGACGATGGCGTATCCGTTCGGAGACACGGACTATATCGACGCTGTGAAACCGCGCTTCCTGCTGGCCCGTGGCGTTTTCCCCGGACTTGTCGGTGCCGACGACAACACGAATCCCCATATCCTGCCAGTCGTTGCGCATGCCGGCGATCCCAACCCACCCGGCGGCGACGATGTTGCGGTCTTTAACGCCGATCTTGATCGCGCCGCAGCACAAGGCAAGTGGCTAATATTTCTGTTGCATACGGTGTTGCCGACTTCGAGCAACTGGGGCGCGGGCGAAAATGTCGCCGCCGTGACCGGCAGCATGGAGCACGCGAAAAGCAACGACATGTGGATCGATAGCGTTGTCAATATTGGGTCATACTGGATCGGCGAACGGCTTGTCGAAAACGCGGCCAAAACGAAAAGCGACGGCGTCACGACCTGGTCCTGGACTCTGCCTCCACATTTTCCTGCCGGCCGTGTGGTGCGGGTGACCGTAGACGGTGGCGTCTTGAGGCAAGGCGAAAAAGCGCTCGCCTGGGACCCTCATGGCTATTATGAGGTCTCTCTGGATGCAGGCAGCCTAACATGGGAACCTGGGCCGTAGGCACATAACGTCATGGTCCAGGTGCATGTGAAGGGCGCGCCTATCTCGGCACGTCCGCATTGCCCCGCCAGGCTTTCATCGCCGCCCTAGTAGAAGACCGATTGAGGGCGGAGGACGTCTACATATCGATCTTGGGTAAGCTGAGCGTAATCGCCGCACCGCCATCCGGAGCGTTGTCGATATCGATGTTTCCACCGTGCGCCTTGGCTATGGCCATGGCGATGCTGAGTCCAAGCCCGGTTCCATCCGAGCCGCCCTTGTGGAACCGCTGAAAAACGCGTTCACGAATTTCAGGAGCGATCCCGGGGCCATGATCACGGACAACGCATTTTGGACCTGGGCCGACCGAGACCAGGACCTCAGTGCCTGGCGGCGTATGGCGCAGGGCATTTTCCGCCAGGTTTCGTAACCCACGTGACAGGGCTTCTGCATGTCCGCGGACCGCAGCTGTCGTTATAGTTTCGAGGCGGATATGCTTGCCGCGGGCTTCGGCGAGCGGAACAAGTCCCGTCACCACGGACCGTGCGACTTCGGCCAGATCGACGACGGCGTCAGACGGCACGATCAGAGATTGGGCGCGTGCCAGATCGAGCATTTGGGACACGAGCCGCGTCATGCCGGCAATATCAGCACTCAGCTTCTCGCGTGCCCGGGCCACTATAGGATCGTCTCCGGGAATCTGTTCGGTCTCAAGCGCCAGAATGGCCAAAGGGGTGCGCAGTTCGTGAGCTGCGTCGGCGGTAAACTCACGCAGCGTCGCCATCGCCTCGTCCATTCGCCCGAGCGCCTTGTTGATCGCGGTGACCAATATGGCGATTTCCTCGGACGCGGCGGGAACGCTCAGGCGTCGGCCCGCCTCCGCCGGGTCCAGCGCCTCGACTTCGGCGACTGCCGTGCGTAATGGCGTCAGGACCCGTCTGACGAGCCCCAGGTTCAGGAGCAGCGTCAGGACAGCCAGCGGAATCAGCGGCATGGCGACGTGGTCGACGATTTCGTCGCCGATCACGGGCAGAAACGGGGAGAAGCCCGAACCTTCGACACGCAGCGAGATCCAGGCGGGCTGGCCCCCGATCGCGATCCTCCGAATGCCGTCAATGACGAAATAGCGACCGTACCGGCGCTCGCTAGTCGCTGTGATCAGGTGGGCGGGGGGGCGCATCGGCCCCATCGCTCCGGCGGGATCGTTTGTTGCCATCACCTGCCCGGAAGGCGCCAGCACCTGGAACAGGGTGCGTGTCGTGTCGCTGGCGATAGCTGCGGTGGCGGACGAAGGGCCGCTGGCGTTCAAAGCCGCTTCGACCTGGTGCGCGCGTTTACCTAGCAGGTCCTGAGCCAGTTCCTCGCGGTCTCCGGCATATTGAATGACCACGATTCCAAGGTCGAGCGCCGCAAAGACGAAGGTAATCAGCAGAAACTGACGGACAATGCGGCCGAACAGCGAAGCCGGCCTGAGAATGGCGGCAAAATCACGCCTCCAACTGCTGGACGTCATGTCAGGCGCTCCGGTGCGGCGTCCGGCAGGAGCGCGTAGCCGATGCCATGCGAGGTATGGACGCGGACGTCGGCACTGGCGGCAGCCAGCCGCTTGCGCAGCCGCGATATCGTTGCTTCAAGCGCGTTCGGCGTAACGTCGGCACCAAGTGGATAGAGAGAGTGTTCGATGACGGATTTAGCCACGACCTGACCGGCGTGGCGCATCAGCACTTCCAGCAGGCTCTGCTCGCGCAAGGGCATCGAAATTGTTCGCCCCGTAATCGCGACGGCATGGCTGCGAACGTCGAGGCGAACATTGCCCGCCTCCAGTTCGGTGCCGAGGCACGCACCGGGACGCCGCAACAATGCCCGGCATCGCGCGACGAGTTCCTTCATGGCGAAAGGCTTGACGAGATAGTCGTCCGCGCCCGCATCAAGGCCCGTGACCCGGTCGTCAAGGCCGTCCCGCGCCGTGATCACCAGAACCGGCGTTGTCAGGGCGGCGCGTCGCTTCCAGCCGTCGAGCAATACAATTCCGTCGCCGTCCGGCAGGCCCAGGTCAAGCAGGATAAGATCGTAATCGGCGGCCCGCAGCGCCAGAGTGGCGTCGGCCGCCGTTGCGAAGGCATCGACGCTGAACCCCTCGGTCGTTAGGCCACCGCTTACCAGCTCGCTGAGCCGGGGATTATCTTCGATCAGCAGCAGGCGCATGATTGACATCTTCGGCGACGGGCGCGCGTTTGCGCCCGGTCAGCATGGACAGTATCAGGTTTTCGCGATGCCGGAAGCTTTCGATGACGGCCGCGACGATATGAAGCCCCGCCAGGGCCAGGATCAGCCAGGCCAGGGTTTCGTGGACTTCCTCAACCGCCTCATTTCCCCAGAAGGCGTCCGTTTCCATCATCCACCCCGTGAGACCGCACCCGGCCATGAGGCCGACGAGAGCAATCATCATCAGCGCGCCGACGGGGTTATGGCCGACATAGCGCGGCTCGCGCCCCCTCAGCAGCTTGCCGATATAGTCGAACAGGCGCCCTGGCGTGGGTACGAAGCTGGAAAACCTGGCGTAGGGCGTGCCGATCAAGGCCCAGACAAGCCGGACCGCAATCAAGCCAAGCAACGCATATCCGATATATCGGTGGAGCAACGCTCCGTCCGTCCATACGAACATGTTGAGCGTGAAACCGGCCACCAGGCTCCAATGGAAGAGCCTGACAACCGGGTCCCACACACGAATGGGTTTTGCATCAGTCATCTTCGCGCTCATTCTTCTCTTCGCCGGTCTCGTGGCCCTTGCTCCCGTCAATATTCTTCTCGACGGGCACGCCGGTCACCGGGTTGAAATAGACCTCGGCGCGGCGGCCATCCTTGGTGTGCCCGTAGATTTCGTAACAGTTGCCGCTGACCTTGAAGACCTTGATGTCGCGGTATTCACCGCTTTGGGTGATTTTCGCCTTCATCGCGGCTTCACTCAGCCACTTGCTCTTGGGTTCGGATGTACATTGCGGACTTGCCGCGGCGCCGGTAGCGGCCAAAAGACCGGCGGCGATGGTCGCCATGATCAGGGTGCGTTTCATATTGCTGTCTCCGTCGCCGGGAAATCCGGCATGACTCGACGATACCAAACCGCACTGACAAAGCCCTGACGCCTTCAAAAATAAGAATGCGCGAGGGTGTCAGGATTTTATCAGGAGCGACTCTTAAACTAGGGGCAGTTAACTTGAAACGGAGCCGGACAATGTCGAACACGTATTCTTTTGCTAAAATTGCTTCGGGCGCCGCTGTCGCCGCCCTGTCAATCAGTGTCATCCTTGCAGGTTCTGCAAGCGCCAGACCGCTCAGCGCCCAGACACGAGCAAACCTTGAGACCGCCATGCACGGCGAGGCCTATGCCCATTTGAAATACCAGGCCTACGCCGACAAGGCGGAAGCCAGCGGCAAGCCTGAACTGGCAAAGCTGTTCCGGGAAGCGGCGGACGTCGAAGGCAACGAACACTTCGATCGCGAACAGGCGATGCTGGGGCTTGCCGGGACCAACGACGCGAACCTGCGCGACGCCATGGCCGGTGAGCATTACGAAAACACGAAGATGTACCTGGATTTTGCGCGCCAGGCGGACCGGGACGGCGACCACGATACCGCGGCGATGTTCCGCCAGATCGCCGCCGACGAAGGCGACCATTATGCGCAATACAAGGCCGCGCTGGACAAACTCGCAGAATAGCTCCCCCGCTGGCTGCCCGTTTGCTAGCCGGTTACGCCGCCGCCCGTAAGGTGCGGCGGCGTAATCATGCTCCCAGAACCATCCGATTGCGGGCGAACGGGTGCGGACACTAGCGGCCAGCTAGTGTCTAAAGCAGCAGATTTTATTGAATTTTTCAAACATTCGCGGACTCTGGCGAACTAGGTAGTGGTGCCGCTTAGGTGACTCGAACACCTGACCCCCTCATTACGAATGAGGTGCTCTACCGGCTGAGCTAAAGCGGCCCGGAAACAGAACGAGGGACTTGCCCCGCGAACAGGCGCGTTTCTTTACACGGCTCATATCGCCTTGCCAAGGCCTGATGCGATTATTTCTTCGCTTTCGGTGTGGCGGCTTTTCGCGCACGGGTGGGCTTTGGCGGTAAGGCTACGACCTCGTCCAGATCCTGGCCGGTAATGGCGGCGTCATAGTGATCGACAGCGTCCGGTTGGGGCAGATCAACGGCGCGGACTGTTGTCCGCTTGGCGCCCTTGATGAACGGCATGGACGGCACGTAGCGCGAGGACAGGTCTGGCACCTCAGGCAGGCCCTTTTCGCCGCGCTCATAGCGTGGATGCGCCAATACGCCCTTCTGGGCGAAGGTCAGGATTACATCGCTCCAGTCCGAGGCCGAGTAGGCGAACGCGTTCGCCTCGGCATCTATGTCGGACCATTCCGGTTCGCCCTTGGCCTGGGCGGCGTGGGCGACCCAGCTTCGGGCGCCGTCGTGATCGCCCAGCGCTTGCGCGGCGCGCGACATCAGGCCGGTGATTCGCCGGGTGACGTTGTCACCTGCGGCATGGTCGGCCAGGGCTGCGACCGCCTCCGAAATATCCGGTTTGGACGCGGTCAGCAGGGCGCACTCCAACTGAAGCACGCGGCTTTCGCGATGTTTGGGATTGCGGTCGATCAGGCCTTGAAGGCGGCGTGCACGCTCCTTCGGTGTCTCGTCCGAAACCAGGTCGCGATAGGTGAGCCAGATTGCCGGATGCGGCGCGGCGGCCCATGAGGCTTCCAGCACGTCCTCGGCGCGCCCGAGCTTCTTTGCCTTGCCCAGCAGGCGGGCGGCAATGACGGCGGCGGGCGTGAAGGCGGGTTGCAGCTTGGCGGCGCGCTGGGCGTAGTCCAGGGCCTGGTCGCGCGACGACGCTTCGTCCGCCGTTTCCAGCCGCGCGGCCGACGCCGCCATAAGTGACGCCTTGGCGCGTTCGGAAAACAGCGGTGAGATCAGCTTTCGTGTCAGGGCCCCGTCGATCAGGGCCAGGGCCTCGGCCCATTCGCCGGCTTCCAGATGCGCTTCGAACAAAGCTTCGAAAGCCCACATGCTGGGCTTGGGCTGGCTATAGGCTTCGCCCGCCAGTTTGATGGCTTCGGCCTTTTCGCCGCGGCTTTTGGCCAGCTTCATAAGCCCCCTGAGCCCGGCCAGCTTCAGCTCCGGTACGCTCAGCATGGCGGTATAGGCGGCCTTGGTGGCGACATCGTCGTCGGATTGTTCGGCGGCCATGGCGCTGAGGATGCGGACCAGGACGATATTGTCGCACAGGTCGAGCGCCTTGGCGGCCTGACGACGGGCTTCGGTGCCGTCGCCGCTGGCCACGTTCATGAAACCGCGCGTCAGGGTCTCGTCGCCCTGCTTGCGGCGGACGGCGGCGCGCTTGCGTTCGGCGCGCTGAGGCGATCGCGACAGCCACAGGGCGACGTTCCAGAAGCTGACGGCGCAGAAGGCCAGGACACCGATAATGATCACCGCGGCCGATGCCGAGGTATCGATCCGGTAGTTCAACCAGGTGAGCGACGCTTGCCCTGGGTCGCTTACGCCGGCGATGGCGATGGCCAGGAGTGCGGTAATGCCGAGCAGGATGAGAAGGGTCCGAATCACAGAACGCCCCCGTTGTTGAGCGGTTCGCGCGTCATCTGGCTTAATCGATTGAGGGCGGTTTCAGAAATGCGCCGGGTCGCATCATCGACCAGAACGCGCGCCCGGGCCTGCTCGAGCCAGGGGCCAAGCGCCGACTGCACGGCGGGCGGCAGGGTATCGAGATAGGCAACCGCGCCTTTCAGGTCGCCGCCATTGAGGCGTATTTCGGCGCGTTGCAACACCGCCTGGGTGCCCTGACCGTTGGGATTATCGGTGCGGCGGATGCTGATAAAGCCGCCGATGGCGTGCAGGATGGTGTCGATCAGGCTGTCTTCGCGGCCGGACGCCTTGGCGGCGATATTGGCCTTGGCGGCGGCAGCGGGAAACTGGACCGCCAGGGTAATCTCGCTTGGCACGCCCTTTTCGGCATAGGGCCGCAGGGCGGCCGCCAGGGACGCATCATCGAGTCCCGCCTCGACCACCGCCAGTTCGGACAGGAAGGGTTGCTGGTTTTTGGCGGCCAGTTGCAGGGTGCGGGCGGCGAAGGCCGAGGCGGTTGCCTTGGCCAGGACGCGCTGATTGTCTTCGATCCGGTCCAGACGCGCCGACAATTGAGTCAAGGCGGTCGGGTCGGCGGTGTAAACTGGCGGCTGGGTGGGGGCGGCGGGATCGGCCGGGTGCGCCAATTGTCCTTGCAGGCTGGCGATCTGGCGCCTGAGCTCGGCAATCTGCGCGTCCTTGTCGGCCTGTGGGGCCTGTGCGGTGGCGACGGCTGCGGGCTTTACGGGCACCGCCGACGGCTTGATGCGATAGGACAGGAAGAACAGGAGGAGACCGCAGGCCAGGATCACCATGGGCAGGCCGAACAGCACGATCATCGGCCATTTCAGCGCGCTCTTCGTTTCCTGCCAATCGACGGGATCAGACGGGGGTACGGCGTCCGCGCCGGTAGGCCGGGTATCGGCATCGGTGGGGGGTAGCGGATCGCTCATGGTCTCTTCCCGTATGAGTTGGCGCTATGACGGGGACATGATCTCCGGCGCCGCGCCACGTTTTGTCTGGCCGGGCGTCTCATCCGAAAAGTACCGGGACTTTATCGGGAGGCGCTTTCGTCCAACAGCATAAGCATGGCGGCTTCGTCTGGGAACGGGGAAATGCGATGCGCGATCCCCTCGGCCAGAGATTTTTCAATCTCCGGAGTCCGGGCCGCCCGCAATGTCGTCTCCACACCCTGCCACGCCGCCTCAGAAATACAGATAAAGCTCAGATCACGAAAGGCAATTTTATCGTGATGCCGGATCAGGATGTCTGCGACGGCCTGTCCGCCGCGCGCGGAATGAAGCAGGATCGGGCCGATCCGAGAGAGAAGGGCCGGGACAAGGGGGGCGGGCACGGGCTGGGTTTCGTAGACGGCCACCTCCGTTACCGTGAAACCGAGGGTTCGCAACCGGTCGGTAAGCGCCGCCGCCGGGGTCTTCGCCGCCGCATACAGGAACCGCAGATGCCGGTCGCCCTGCCGATCAATCAGATCCACCAGATCGTCAACCGATCCGCCGGCGCTGATGACTTCCTGGAACTTGGCGGCGCGCGCCGCTTCGGCCGTGGCGTCACCGACACACCAAATAGGCACGGCGCGGCGCGCACACAGGGCGGTGAAGCCGGACAGGCCATTGCGGCTGGTGACGATGACCGCATCGAAGCTGTGCGGATCGATGATCGCTTTTAGCGGCTGGACCTGAAGAACGGGGGCGACAATGGCCTCATAGCCCTTTGCCTCTATGGCGCGCGCAGTGCGGTTCGCGCCCGATGCCGTGCGGGTAATCCAGACGGCGGTTTTCATATCAGCCTTCGTACTGGATAAGATCGGGGCCAGCCTCCGCCTTGATGTCCACGCCCAGCCGCAGGCCGAGATTGCGGGCGGACAGGGCATCGGGATTGGGCAGGGTCTCGCGTCGTTGCCAACGGGTCCGGCCATCGGCGCTCAGCGCCTCGACGAACAGGGTCAACTGGCTGCCGGTCAGGGCGGCATAGGCGCCCACTGCCGTGCGGCACGATGCTTCGAGCGCTTCGAGCGCGCCACGTTCGGCCTGTACGCACAGGAAGGTGGCTTCGTGGTGCAGGGCCTTCATCCAGCCGGCGCCCAGATCGTCGGTGCGGCATTGAATGGCCAGGGCGCCTTGGCCCGGCGCGGAGGCGTGAATGTCGGGATTGATATAGGAACGGATATGGTCGCTCAGGCCCATGCGGTTCAGGCCTGCCGCCGCCAGCAGCATGGCGTCGCAGTCGCCCGCCTTCAGCTTGGCCAGGCGCGTATCGACATTGCCGCGCGTCATGACGATTTCGAGATCCGGGCGGATGCTGAGCATCTGGGCCTGGCGGCGCAGGCTGGCCGTCCCCAGGCGCGCGCCCTGTGGCAGGTCGTCTATCGTGCCGTAATTGAGGCTCAGAAACGCATCGCGCGGGTCTTCGCGCACGGGAATGGCCGCCAAAGACAGGCCGGGAATATCGGCGGCGGGCATGTCCTTCAGCGAATGGACGGCCACGTCGATGTCGCCGCGCAGCAGCGCGTCCTCGATTTCCTTGGTGAAAAGCTGCTTGCCGCCGGCTTCGATCAGGCGGCGATCCTGAATACGGTCGCCGGCCGTGGAAATGGTGATAAGGGGGGCCGTCTCATCGGCCAGGGCGGGGTCGCCGCCCAATGCGGCCACGATCTGCCTTTGCACCCATCCACATTGCGTGAGGGCCAGTTTCGATCCACGGGTGCCAATTTTTAGCTTCGTCATCCGCGTTTCCTAGCACTTTATGACGGGGTGGCAATGCAAAAGACTTGACGTGCGACCATATGACGGGGTGTAGGAGCAGCATGACGCACAGTATCACCGGTTTTGGCATCACCGTTTTGGGCATTGAATCGAGTTGCGACGAAACCGCCGTGGCGGTGGTGCGCCGTGACGCAGCCGGCACACATGTCCTGTCGTCCGTCATTCATTCCCAGGTCATGCAGCATAAGGCCTTCGGCGGCGTGGTGCCTGAAATCGCGGCGCGATCCCACGTCGAAACCATCGACGATCTGGCGGCGCGCGCCCTGGCGGAGGCCGGTGACCCGGCGCTCGATCTGGTGGCGGCGACATCGGGACCGGGCCTGATCGGCGGGGTCATGGTCGGCCTGTCCTTCGCCAAGGGCTTTGCCCTGGCGCGCAACCTGCCTCTGATTGGTATCAACCATCTGGAGGGCCATGCCCTGTCGGCGCGCCTGAGCGAAGACGTCGCCTTTCCGTTCTTGTTGCTGCTCATTTCCGGCGGCCATTGCCAATTGCTGTCGGTCAGGGGCGTGGGCGACTATGAGCGTCTGGGCACGACCATAGACGATGCGGCCGGCGAAGCCTTTGACAAGATCGCCAAGGTCCTGGGACTTGGCTATCCCGGTGGTCCGGCGCTGGAAGCCGAAGCCCTGAAAGGCGATGTTGCGCGGTTTACGCTGCCGCGCGCTCTGCTGGGCCGTAAGGACTGCGATTTTTCCTTTTCAGGCCTGAAAACGGCCGCCGCCCTGATCGCTTACGATCACGTCAAGACGGCGCAGGACCGCGCCGACCTGTGCGCCGGCGTCCAGGCGGCGATTACGCGGCAACTGGTCGAACGCTCGGAACGGGCGATGGCGCTGTTCAAGGCTCAGGTAACGGTTGCGCGGCCCGCCTTCGTTGTCGCCGGCGGGGTGGCCGCGAACCAGGCGATCCGTGCGGCCCTGACGACGGTCGCCGATCGGAATGGGTTCAACCTGAAGGCGCCGCCGCTCAAATACTGCACCGACAATGCCGCCATGATCGCCCTGGCAGGTCTTGAACATTACGAGAAGCTGAGCCAAGAAGGAACTCAGGCGGCGTTGCCGGACATGAACGCCGGCATGGCGACCGTCGCGCGTCCGCGCTGGCCGCTTGACGAGGTCAGCGCCGCCAACGCGCCGATCCATAAATATTCCGGCCGCAAGGGAGCGAAGGCGTGACGATACAGACGTTCAAAAAGGTGGGCGTGATCGGCGCCGGCGCCTGGGGTACGGCACTGGCGCAGGTATCGACGCTGGGCGGCAATGCCGTCATCCTGCACGCACGCGAACCCGAAGTCGTTGCCGCGATCAATGCCGACCATGAAAACCGCCTGTATCTTGGCGGCGTGCCCCTGTCGCCTGCCATCACCGCGACCAGCCATTTCGCCGATCTGGCCACATGCGACCTGATACTGGCCGTGCCGCCGGCCCAGCACATGCGTTCGACCTTGACTGCCTTCAAGCCCTATGTGCGTGAGGGCCTGCCGATCGTCCTGTGTGCCAAGGGGGTCGAGCGTGGAAGCGACAGCCTGATGACTGAGGTGCTGGAAGACGTATTGCCGGAAGCCGTGGCGGGCGTGCTGGCCGGTCCCAATTTCGCCCGCGAAGTGGCCATGGGGCTGCCATCCGCCGTTACCATCGCGTGCGAGGATGCGGCCCTTGGCGCGCGGATCGCCGCCACCATCGCCGGCCCGACGTTTCGCCCCTACCAATCGACCGACCTGATCGGCGCGGAAGCGGGCGGCGCGATCAAGAACGTTATCGCCATCGCCTGCGGCATTGCCGAGGGCAAGGGGTTGGGGCGCAATGCCCATGCTGCCCTGATTACGCGGGGCTTTGCCGAAATGTCGCGCATGGCCATGGCGTTGGGCGCACAATTCGAAACCATGGCGGGCCTGTGCGGCCTGGGCGATCTGGTCCTGACCTGTTCGTCGCCGCAATCGCGCAATATGAGCGTCGGCCTGGCGTTGGGGCAGGGACAGAGCCTGGAACAGTTCCTCGCCGACAAGGTCAGCGTGGCCGAAGGCGTGCAATCGGCGCCGGCGGTGGTCGACCTCGGCCGCAAACACAAGGTCGAACTGCCGATCTGCGAGGCGGTCAACGCCGTTCTCAATGGCGACATGGATGTGTCGCGCGCCATCGAAGCCCTTCTGTCGCGGCCGCTGAAATCCGAGCGGGTTTAGAGCGCCGATCTTGAATCAGATGGGCGCTCTACTTTCCTGCTTATACGCGCTTTTTTATCTCAAAAAAGTGCAGCACACTTTTCGGAAGCGCTAATCTACTCCGCGTCGAATTTGGCGATATCGTCGATCAGTCCGCTAACCGCCGCGGCGATGATCTGCTGACCCTGTTCGACCGTGGCCAGGGACGAATCCGATCCGATACGGCCGTCGGGGAAGCGATGGCGATAATCCAGGGCGTCGCGTATAGGCCCGGTCGGCGCGATCTGTGGTTCCATGGCTGCCGATTTGACGTGGTCGGGATAGGCGGCGTAGGTGATCGCGATTTCCGACGGCGTGGCGTGGCTGCCGTGACCCTGCGGGTAAAGCCGGGCGCACAGGCGGGTGATGCCGGGCAGGTCCCACCAGTTACGCAGCTTGAGGATGAATGGGCAGGGCGTCGCGGCATAGGAATAGTGCGAGTAGATTTCCGAGAAGGTCGCCTCGATCGTGGCGACATTGCCGCCATGGCCATTCAGGAAATAGATGCGGTCGAAACCGTGGCGGCTGAGACTGTCGACCCAGTCTTCGATCGCGGCCATGAAGGTGGAAGGGCGCAGTGAAATCGTACCGGAGAAACCGAGGTGGTGTTGCGCCATGCCGATATTGAAGGTCGGCGCGACGAGAATATTGCCCTCCTTTTCGGCGGCATGGGCGATGATTTCCGGACAGAGCCAGTCGGTGCCAAGCAGGCCCATCGGCCCGTGCTGCTCGTTGGAACCGATGGGTATGACGACGGTGCGCGACGCCTTCAGGCGCTCGTCGATCTCGCGCCAGGTGGACATGGCCAAAAGCATGGAGGCACTCCTTGGAAAGCTGTTACCGCGACCATAACCGCTCCGTGGCCGAGGGCAAGCCGCTCCGTGTCGCATTTCGCATCAGGCGCTGTCTGTACGCGCCAATCTGCGGGTTTTTTCTTATTGGTCTTATAGACTCTCGAATCCTGTTTCCCTAAGCTGTTGCATAAGTAAAAAGACCTGAGGAAATGCCCTGATGAGTGACACGTTTTTCCGCGTCCCCGCCGATTTCATACGTCCGAAGACGCTGACCGCCGACGGACTGGCGGCGCAGCACGCCCTATTCGAAAAAGACGCGGATGCGCATTGGCGAACCCTCGGTGATGCGCTGGCATGGATGCAGCCCTATTCCAAGGTCAAGGACGTCTCCTTCCATCGCGAGGACTTCCGTATCCGCTGGTTCTATGACGGCGTGCTAAATGTCAGCGTCAACTGCATCGATCGCCATCTGGCGACGCGCGGCGACCAGGTGGCCCTGATCTTCGAAGGCGACGATCCCGGCATATCCTATACCGTCACCTACAACCAGCTCAGCGTCGAAGTGAACAAACGCGCAAATCTGCTGAAAAAATATGGCGCCAAGAAGGGGGACCGCATCACCCTCTACCTGCCCATGGTGCCGGAAGCCGCCTATTTCATGCTGGCCTGTACGCGCATCGGCGCGGTCCATAACATCATCTTCGGCGGCTTCTCGCCCGATTCGATATCCGGTCGCGTCCAGGACTGCCAGTCGGATATCGTCATCACGGCGAACGAAGGCCTGCGCGGCGGCAAGATCATTCCGCTCAAGGCCAATATCGACAAGGCCATGGAATCCTGCCCTGGCGTGCGCCACGTCTTTGTGGTCGAGCACACCAAAGCGGGCTGGAGCCGCATGCCGCGCGACCTGGTGGTTTCCGAAGAGCTGGAGAGCCTGTCCGCCGACTGTCCGCCAGAGCCGATGAATGCCGAAGACCCGTTGTTCATCCTCTACACGTCCGGATCGACGGGCAAGCCTAAGGGCGTCCTGCATACGACCGGCGGCTATCTCGCCTGGGCGGCCTATACGCACAAGACGGCCTTCGACTATCAGGATGGCGACGTCTATTGGTGCACCGCCGATATCGGCTGGGTGACGGGCCATTCCTACGTCGTCTACGGGCCCCTGGCCAATGGCGGCACCTCGCTGATGTTCGAGGGCGTGCCCAACTACCCGGACAACAGCCGGTTCTGGCAGGTGGTCGACAAGCACAAGGTCAACATCTTCTACACCGCGCCGACGGCCATCCGTGCCCTGATGCGGCATGGCGACGAACCGGTAAAGGCGACATCGCGCGCCTCCTTGCGGGTTCTCGGCACGGTGGGCGAGCCGATCAATCCGGAAGCCTGGCTGTGGTATCACCGTGTGGTGGGGGATAGCCGTTGCCCTATCGTCGATACCTGGTGGCAGACGGAAACCGGCGGTCATCTGATCACGCCGGTGCCTGGCGCCACGCCGCTCAAGCCGGGGTCCGCCACGAAGCCGCTGCCGGGTGTTGTCGCCTGCCTGGTCGATGCCAACGGCAATGTCCTGGAAGGGGCAACCGAAGGCAATCTGTGCCTGTGCGACAGCTGGCCGGGCCAGATGCGCAGCGTCTATGGCGATCACCAACGTTTCCTCGATACCTACTTCTCGACCTACCCGGGCAAGTACTTTACCGGCGACGGCTGCCGACGCGATGAGGACGGATATTACTGGATCACCGGGCGTGTCGATGATGTGCTGAATGTGTCGGGCCATCGGCTGGGAACGGCTGAAATCGAAAGCGCCCTGGTGGCGCATCACAGCGTCGCTGAGTCGGCGGTTGTCGGCTACCCGCACGATATCAAGGGCCAGGGTATCTGGTGCTATGTCACGCTGAAGCAGGGTGTCGCAGCCAGCGACGCCCTGAAAAAGGAACTGGTCACCTGGGTGCGTCAGGAAATCGGGCCATTGGCGGCGCCGGACGTCATTCAATGGGCGCCGGGCCTGCCGAAAACCCGTTCGGGCAAGATCATGCGTCGTATCCTGCGCAAGATCGCCGAAGGGCATCCCGATCAGTTGGGCGATATCTCAACCCTGGCCGATCCCTCCGTGGTGGCGGACCTTGTCGAAGGGGCCAAGGGATTGGGTTAGCAAGGGGTTGGGTTAGATCGATAGCTATAACACGAAATGAAGGCGCCGACCCAGCTGGGTCGGCGCCTTTTTCACGACATGCAAGAAACCCGTAAGCCTTAGCCCTCATGCCAGCCTTACGGCTTGACGAGCAAAAAACGACGTTCTTCTTACGGCAGGTGTCCTAGACTGGTCGGCTAAAACACCATTGCCAAAAATCACTAAAGGAGACGCGCCATGATGCCTGAGACCTTTACCCAACCTCCGACCAACCACCCGTCGCCGCCTCAAAATCAGGCCCAAGATCAGGGGAAGGACCACGTGAAGGGTCGGACGCCGCCCTCGACTAACCCAGTCGAACCGGAAGCCCTACCGGCTGTCGATGCGACTTTTGAAGGCAAGACGGTATTTTCGCCGAACGAGCTTAACCAATCGGGAGAGGACAAGGAGTATTTCCACCCCGACAAAGGGCGCAAATTTGATGCGCCGAAAGATGCTAATGCCAACGCCTTGACGCCGGACGTCGAAGTTACGCCAGACAATAGCGTAAAGCGCATCGGTTAGGCCGGGAAGACAGACACGCAGGTGACAGCTTTGGCCGCCTGCGTGTTCAAGTTCAGTTCTGAGTTCAGGACTTGAAGAGGCCGCCGAGTATGTCGGTCAGGCCGCCCTGCGGCACCTGGCCGTCGGGGGTCAGGTTGTGAATGAGTTCAGGCAGGGCTGAGGCCAATTGTGTCGTGTCGACCCCAAGCGCCGAGGCCACCTTGGTGACCTGTTCGGAGCCGAGAACGGCCTGGAGCTGTTCGGGCGAGACTGGCAGGTTCGCACCATTGCTTACCCAGGATTGGACGATATCGCCCAAACCGCCCTGGTGAAACTTATCGATAATGGTCTGTAGCCCGCCCTCACCGAAATGCCCGGCAAGGGCTTGCAGGTCGGCCATGGCACCGCTTTCGCCGCCCAGGGCGTTAAGGACGCCGTCAAAAAGACTCATGATTCTATTCCTTGAGAGATTGGAAGCTATCAGGTCAGGCTGATCTCCGTCTGACCTGATAGTTCAGTTTTTCAGATTAGCTCTTCAGGCAGGTGGTCGAAAACTGCTTGTAGGTCTGATTGCCGGGTTTGCCGGCGGCCTTCATCTGGTTCCATTTTGCCCCGCATTCCTTCATACGGTCTTGCGGCTTGGTGTTGGACGCCTTGACCACGGCGGCTGGCTTAGCCACGACTGCGGCGGGCTTGGCAGCCGCCATGGCGGGTTTCGCGGCCGGTATGGCGCCCTTCATGCAGGCGGCTGAATAGGTCTTGTAGTCCTGGCCGTTGGTCTTATTGGCGGCCTTGTCCTTTTGCCATTGGGCGGCGCACTGGGTCATCTTTGTGTTGGCCGCCGTAGCGGCGGCGTTGGCCTGGCTCATGATCGCAGCGGGTGCGGCCACCAGGGCCAGGATGCTGAGGGTAAGGGCAATTCGCATAGTGAGTTTCCTCTGAGACTCTCGGCCTGAATCGCAGGCCCCGGGCATGGGGGACCATGTCGAAGGGGAGGATATGGGCAGCATTTTGTCAGTTTTAGGGCCATCGCCCACTTCACATAACGCCGGTGTCAAAGGCGTGTCGAACT
>NZ_AWGE01000007.1 GCF_000495815.1 Asticcacaulis sp. AC466
GATATATCTCGCATAATAAATATTATGGGAAATTATGCTTATCTGTGACGAATTTGGCGACGTCCTGGCGCCTTATGCGTTTCTTATGCGGTGAAACATCCTTCGGCACATACCCCTTACGGCAGACGGCATAGGTTCGAGACAACGCCGTTTGCATGGCGTCGTTTATGTAGCTCGTAAAGGAGTTCACCATGGCCACCACGACCGCCGCTCGTTTTCAACCGACGACCGACAGCTTTGGGCAATTGACGCTTCATGCCGAGCGCGGCATGCGCGCCTTGCCGATTAATTTTCTGCTGGTCGTGGCCTTTATTGCTGTCTTCGTCTTTGGCTTGATGGGCCTTGCGGCTTTCGATAAGGCCGTGTTCACCCCGAGCCACGTTCAGCCATCGGTTTATGAAGGCGTTGTGCTGGATTACGATTGATATCAGGACGTGAACAGCCTGATGTGAAAAATTCAGATACGTACATATGTAACTGAAAACGTTATTAAAGTGAAACCTTAAGCTCAAGTTGATCGTAGGCTGGCTCGACACCGGGCGGCAATATCCTAGCTAGCGCCTCGTAATCGATATCCTGATGCAGATTGGTCAGGATCGCTCGCTCGGGCTTCACGCGTTCGATCCATCGCAATGTCTTTTCCAAATGCGAATGCGTCGGATGCGGCTTATAACGCAGGCAATCGACAATCCAGACCTTCAGATTTTTAAGCGCATTAAAGCTGTGTTCCGGCACATCCGACACGTCGCTCGAATATGCTACGTCACCGATGCGATATCCAACCGACCGTATCGGACCGTGAATCTGGTCGAAGGTCATAACCGGCATGGCTCCGCCCGCGCCGTTTATATGCCAGCCCTGACCGTGCGGCGGTATTAAATTCGGCTCGCATACCGGTGGATACCCCAGATTGCCGGTAAACACATATTTGAAACGCGTTTCCAACGTTTCGCGGGTTGCGGCATCGAAATAGCCATCGATCGGCCGACCACGAGCAAACGTATAGGCCCGCATATCGTCTATGCCATGGCATTGATCTGCGTGATCGTGCGTCCATAGGACGGCATCAATCGACTCGACACCGGCGGCGATCATCTGGCTGCGGAATTCAGGCGATGTGTCTATAACAACGGACGTCAGCGCATCCGGTGTCGTATCGTCGTGCAACCCAAACCAGGCCGAACATCGGGAGCGCCGATTTTTCGCATTGGTCGGATCGCAGGCGCCCCAATATCCGTCAATCCGCGGTACACCGGTCGAACACCCACACCCCAGGATTTTGACAATGAGGGTTTTGCTCATGATCTGGGGATCCGGTCGAACAAGGCAAAAAACGCATCATGAGTGCGCGCCCTCACCTCGTCCAGGCTCCAGTCGCGAATTTCGCCCAGCTTGTCATAGACGTGGGGGACGAAAGCCGGTTCGTTACGGCGCCCGCGCATCGGGATCGGGGCCAGGTAAGGACAATCCGTTTCGATGATGATCCGGTCGGCCGGCATGTCCTTGATAATGTCGCGTACATCCTGGGCGGCCTTGAACGTCGCTATGCCGGATACGGAAAACCAGGCGCCCATTTCGGCGCAGGTTTTTGCCAGTTCCGGTCCGCTGGTGTAACAATGGAGCAGCAGCTTGAATGGACCTTCGGCATGCGCCTCGGTCAGGACCTGCGCCATGACATCGTCAGCTTCACGGGTGTGAACGACCAGTGGCAGACCGGTGTTGCGGGCGGCGATGATGTGCTGGCGAAACACCTGGGCCTGTACGTCACGTGGGCTGAGGTCGTAATGAAAATCGAGCCCGCATTCACCGATACCGACGACTTTCGGGCGTTGCGCCAGGTCGATCAAGGTCTGCGCTGTCAAATCGGGATTTTCACGCGATTCATGCGGATGCGTACCGACCGTGGCCCATATATCGGCGTTGTCGTCGGCAATGCCGTACACGGCATCGAAATTGGACACGCGGTCGCAGATGTTGATCATCAAATCGACGCCCGCCGCCCTCGCCCGTCCGATCACTTCCGGGCGATCTTCGTCGAACTGCGGCGCGTGCAGGTTCACGTGGGAATCAATATATCGGCAATCAACCATAAAAGCTCACTTCATACATTAAGATAGATTTGCCAATTCATTGTAAATAGACCAGAAATAGTCGCCTCGGTCAAGATTGACGGATTCGACCTCTCCGACCGCCATATTGAGCCGCGACCACAATTGCGAATAGGTTTGGCCCTTTTGTGACGTCTCTGCGCTCAGGGAGCGGTCATGCAGACGGTCTGTCAGGCAGGCCATGAAGGTGGCGAATTTCTTGGCGCCATCGTTTTTTGCCGACGACGATTTGAACATGGCCGCCGCCTGCATCAGCTCGGCGCGCGGCGGCAGAGGCCGTTCCAGAAGGCGCCCCGCGAAGGCGTCCATATCCAGAGCGCCTTCTTCCATAAGGGTTAGCGCCTTGCCCGGTGCGCCGTGCGCCAAGCGCACCAAGCGCGCCTGATGCTCGTCGTCAATCTCGGTTCGGGCCCTGAGGAAGGTGCTGACGGCCTGGTCTGTCCAGGGTGCGAAGGTCAACCGGCGGCACCGTGATCGGATGGTCGGCAACAGCCGCCCGGGCGAATGCGAGATCAAAAACAGAATGCCTTTGCGAGGTGGTTCCTCAAGTATTTTCAATAAGGCATTGGCGGAGTTGATGTTTAAGTCATCAACGGAGTCTATGATACAGACCCGGTAAGGCGAACGCGACGGCGCCTTTGAAAAGAATTCCCCGATTTCACGCACGGCATCGACGCTGATATTTTTCTTCAGCTTGCTTTCGCCCATCTCGCGTTCGAGCACGAGCAGGTCCGGATGAGACCCCGCCGTGATCAAGCGTACATCCGCGTCGTCGGGCGACATGCCCAATGCGCCGTGGCTCGGGTCCCGGTCCTTGCCCATCAAAAACCGCGCGCAGCGGAAGGCGAAACTCGCCTTGCCTAGGCCTTGCGGTCCGCATAGCAGCCAGGCGTGATGCAGGCGGTTTTTCTGATAGGCCGACAGAAAGGCTTCGTCGGGCGCATCGCCCTGTTCGAAGGCAAAGCTTTCGCGTGGCGTGGTCAAGGCGACGGATTCGGCCATCACGCGCCCCGCAAATCGGCGAACGCGCTGTGCACGTGCGACCATATTTCGGCGGAGATTGCTTCGATCTCGCGATCGGCATCGATGACGCGGTAGCGGTCGGGCGCCTGGGCGGCCCGTTTGAGGAATCCGGCCCTCAAGCGTTCGTGAAAGACCACGCCTTTCGATTCGAATCTGTTTTCGGCGTCGCCCCGACCATGGGCGCGTCGCAGGCCGGCTTCGACCGGCATGTCCAGAACCAGCACCAGGTCAGGCTGAGTATGGCCGACGACCGCCTCGTCAACCTGCTCGATAAAGGCCGGAGCCACACCACCGCCCGCCCCCTGGTAAGCCCGTGAGGAGTCGGCGAAGCGATCGCATACCACCCACGCCCCCCGTTCCAGGGCCGGCCGGATGACCTTTTCCAAATGGTCGGCCCGGGCGGCATACATCATCAACAGTTCGCTCATGGGCGACCACCGCGTGGCGTCGCCGCGTACGAGCAGGTCGCGCAAAGCTTCGGCCCCCGGCGATCCGCCAGGTTCACGCGTCTGGACCACTTCCAGCCCCTGGGCGCGCAACCGGGCGACCAACGCCTTGACCTGGGTGGACTTGCCGGCGCCCTCACCGCCTTCGAAGACGATAAAGCGGCCCTGATGTGCGGATAATTTGTTCACGCTGCGAAATAGACCGTCTTCGCCACAATTCTCAAGTCAAATTTGGCGCAAGGCCACGGAAGACGATTGTGAAGGCTATTCGGCGCGGACCAGTATGGCGCCGCTAAAGCCGGCGTCTATGGCTTCCTGCCGGTGGCCCTCAGCGGCCGCGGCGCTGGCAAACGGTCCGGTATAGACGATATAGAGCGCGCCGCGCTGGTCTATGCGCGCGGTCTCTAGCCGGTCACGTGCCGTCTCGGCGTTGTCCTTGACGGAAAATGCGCCCAATTGGACAATGTAGCGCCGCCGGTCGTCGCTGGACGGCGCGGACGCGACAAATACCGGCGTCGACGTCATCGGATCGGCGGGGCCAAGCCAGGTGATCCGGACGTGCGCAGTGCCGCTGGCATAGACGCCCAGGGCCTTCGCCGCGCCGCGCGACAGGTCCATAACACGGTCACCGACAAATGGACCGCGATCGTTTACCCGGACGCGCATTGTCTTACCCGTATCGAGGTTGGTGACTTCCGCGATGCTGGGTAACGGAAAGGTCTTGTGGGCGGCGGAGATGCCGTCGGGTACGAAAACTTCGCCGTTCGCCGTCGTGCGATTAGGTGATTCCCCGGCATACCATGAGGCGACGCCGGTTTCGCTATGGCCCGCATCGGGCACGCGGGGGTAATAGGTCTTGCCGCGAACCGTGTAGGGTCGTGATGTGCCGGAATTGTAATGCGGGTCCTTAGCGACGCGCGGCCCAACCAAGTCTCCGTCGGAGCGCACTGTGGCGCATCCGGACAAAACTATAAGAGAAACAAGCGCTAAAAGCTTTGTTCCTGAACTTATGCCTGAGCTTATATGTGAGCTTTTTAGCTCGAACATGGGCGTTTTTCGCTGACTGACGGTACTCTTTTATGCCACTGTGCGCCCAATTTGCAAAATCTTGGTTAAAGCGCATTAAGTCTGATTTTGGACTTGGCACCGAACCGACAGCACGCTACAAGCGCCTTCCCTCGAGCGCGGACAGGTGGCCGAGTGGTTTAAGGCAGCGGTCTTGAAAACCGCCGTAGGTGGAAGCCTACCGTGGGTTCGAATCCCACCTTGTCCGCCATTACTAAAAAGCCGGCCCTCTTGGCCGGCTTTTTAGTAATGCAGGTGGGGACTTGAACCCACGGATAGTGCGGGTTCGAAAACCGAGCGCAGCGAAGGTTTCGGCGTAGCGAAGCGCAGCCAATCCCACCTTGTCCGCCATTTCCCGTTATTTTGCAGTGTGATAGCGAAAGTATCTCTCCTTCGGGAAGCGACCGCTATTGACGTGTTGAAGCGGCAAAGGTGAGCAAACGGCAATGAGGTCCTGTACGCGGCGCTACGGGGCCTGATATGCTCTATCAAACACCAGCACGGGTAACGCCAAATGAATTCAGAGCGGGCTGTAGAGCAGATGTTAGAGGGCTGGCAGCAGTCCCTTTATAAGAAATTAGACGTTGGAGGCTTATTCACTCGGAACAAGATAGTCCATAAATGGAAGGCACCTTGGCGTAGCTTGCTGCTGCGCGAGGCTTCATATTGGCGCATTCATGACCTGCTTTCGCAGTCGTATATCTTGCATCAAGGAAAGCAGGCGCTTGGCGCGCGTATTTTGCTCCGTAGTGCCTTTGAGACGCTAGCTGTTCTTATTTATCTCAATCAGATAACTGCGGCGGTGCTGGATGGCTCCCTAGACTTCCACCTGTTTAGCGATAAGACATCGACTTTACTGTTGGGTTCAAGAAACGCGGACACAAACATAAAGGCGATCAATATCGTAACAGTTCTAGAGAAAGCCAATAAGCAATATCCCGGCCTCTATGACCTCTACGCTGACCTTTCAGAAAGTGCACATCCGAACTATGAAGGTATGCTGCTAGGTTACTCCACAGCTGACCGTGAAAATTACGTCACCACGTTCTCAAATAAGTGGTCGGATATTTACGGAGCGAGGCACGCCGATTTGATGATGTCGTGCATGGATTTGTATAATACGGAGTATGACAATATTTGGCCTGCACGGTTTGAAAACTTAGAAAGCTGGATTGAAGCGCATGACGCTCAACTGGAGGACACAAAGCCGCCCGCTAAAGAGACTTGACCGTTCAGCTTTGCAGTCTCGTATATCCCCGACTTTTGCAGAGCTGGCTCAACGGCATCATCTTATAGCTGGCGCTGATACACCAGCAAGCCGTGACCCAGCTGGACAGCGCGTATCCGGTGGGCCATCGCTAGTACGCTTTCCGCCTCAAGCCAATGGCGACCGCTAGTGGGGAGCTGAAATAGGGCTTGGGTTGTCTTGCCTGTTACATTGTGGGCATTCGTATCAATCCCGGCTACCACAGCATCAATGACTGCCTTATCGAACAAAACCAAGCCTTGCCTTTTTAGCGGCTTTGCTTCCACAGTCCGCGCCTGAGCGGAGGCGCAAATGAGCGACAGCATCGAGCATGTATCGGATACGGCCTTTTGGGTGGCCTATTATCGCTGGCTGGAAACGCAGCGGCCGGACGCCCTCTTCCATGATCCGCTCGCGGGAAAACTGGTTGGCGATCGCGGCAAGGCGCTGGCCGGCGTCATGGGGATTGAGAGGGCCATGGCGTGGTCCATGTCCCTGCGGACCTACATCATAGATAACTACATCCTGGACGCCGTAGCCAAGGGCGTGGTGCGTATCGTCAATCTGGGCGCGGGGCTCGACACCCGCCCCTACCGGCTCGATTTGCGACCGGACATAGATTGGGTCGAGGTCGATTTCGCTCACATGATCGACTACAAAAATGACGCTCTGAGTGCGGACACGCCTCGGTGCAAGCTTGAGCGGATCGCTTGTGACCTATCGCAAGGCGACGCCCGCAGGCAATTGCTTGACGCGCTTGATCAGCGTGGTGGGCAAACACTTGTACTCACCGAAGGTGTAATACCCTATCTGACAAATGCGGATGTCGCCGATCTGGCTAATGATCTTTGTCAGCGTGACAGTATAGTCTATTGGATTACAGACTATTTTTCCCCCTTTTTTCATACAATGTCTGCGCGCGGGAGTGTGAAGCGGCAATTGGCTAAGAATTCGCCATTCCGCTTTAATGTCGGGGATCAACCCAATGATTGGGTGAGGTTTTTTGCCGATACGGGCTGGGAAGTCGCTGATATGCGCTATATCGGTGAAGAAGGCCTGAAACTGGGGCGGGATCTGCCCGCCAACTGGATAATGCGGCAATTCATGCGCTTCGCGCCCGAGGCACGGCTGCGCCCCTATCGCCGCATGAATGGCTATGCGCTTATGCAAAAAGGGCGGAAGCGCATCAATCTCGAAGATTGATAAGGTTTAGTCTTAGCCACAGCCCTCTTTTATCTATTAAATCAACATGCTGTGCCGGCTGTTTACGCTTCATTAAGGTGGGCGCGCCTAAGCTCATGGCTATATGACGCCGACCCTGATTCGGCGTCGCAGGCATATTGAGTATGTCTTTGATTTCCCTTTCGGTATGGCCGGATTTGTAAACTGGGTATGGCCAAGTAGTGCCAAGCATTTTGGGCGTTTTGCTACATTACTTATTTCAAATTTCTTTAATTTGCGCTAAGCCTGAGCCATCGCTTGTTCCGGTCCGTTTGCGGGCATAAAAGGAGAACAAGCACGAATGGGAAGGAACGCATCATGTCATATGTTTCACGTCGCTACCTTATGGGCGCTGGCCTGGGCGCCTTAGGGCTCGCCCTCACCACCCCTGCCATGGCTGCCAAAAAGCGGGCAAAGGCCCCTGCGCCAAAGCCCCAGAAGGTGTCGGACTTTGTCACGGTTGATGGCATTCATTTCAAGCTCAGGGGCGAAACCTATCGGTATGTCGGGGCAAATATTTGGTACGGCGCCTATCTGGGCTCCGCCGCCAGTTTTGGCGATCGCACGCGCCTGGTGAAGGAACTGGACGATCTGAAGGCGTTGGGAGTTTCCAACCTGCGGGTACTGGGGTCTTCTGAATTGTCGCCGTTGATCAATTCGCTGGATCCGGCTTTTTCCAATAAGCCGGGCGATTACAATGCGGACCTTCTGACCGGCCTGGATTTCCTGCTGGCGGAAATGGCCAAGCGCGACATGAAGGCCGTGCTGTACCTGACCAATTTCTGGGAATGGTCGGGCGGTATGGTCACCTATCAATATTGGACCAATGGCGGCAACTACATCAATATGGGCGATCCCGCGCACCCGTGGCCGGAGTTCGCCGATTTTTCTTCCCAGTTCTACGCCAGCGGCGCGGCCAAGCAGGCCTATTACGACTATATCAGGATGCTTCTCGGGCGCACAAATTCGATCAGCGGCGTCGCTTACAAGGATGAAACCTCCATCATGGCCTGGCAGTTGTCGAATGAGCCCCGCCCGGGCGGCAGCGAAGCAGTCATCAAGAAAAACGTCGACAACTACTATGGTTGGATCAAGGACTCTGCCGCTCTGATCCGGTCCCTGGCGCCGAACCACCTGGTGTCGCTGGGCCACGAAGGTCTGATGGGCGCCAACGGACAGGAAGACATCGTCATCCACGCGCACGAGCATATTGACTATCTAACGGCCCATATCTGGCCGCAGAACTGGAGTTGGGTTGACAAGGACGATCTGAGCGGCAGTTTCGATGCCGGTGCGAAGAAGGTACAGGCCTATATCGACGCCCACATCGCCATTGCCAAAAAGATCAACAAGCCGCTCGTCTTCGAAGAGTTCGGGTTTCCGCGCGATAATATTGCCTACGAAGCCGGGACGCCGACCACCTACAAGGACAGGTTCTACGGTCTGATCTATAAGGCGGTCGAAGATGCCATTGAGCACAATACGCCGGTCGCCGGCTCAAACTTCTGGGCTTGGGGTGGCGCCGGACGCGCCTTGCACAAGGGCACCTATCACATGCTGCGCGGGGAAACCGCCTATGTCGGCGATCCGCCGCACGAACCGCAAGGCTGGTATAGTGTGTTCAACACCGACACATCGACTCAGGCCTTGATCAAGACTCATGCGAGTCATTTGAAGTCTCTCAAGACAACGTCGTAACGCATTGTATAGAAAATAAAAAAATGACCGCGTCGCATCAATAGAAATATGCGACGCGGCCAAGGTTTATCAGAAGAGGCCGTTCTGATAATCGGTAAATGCCTGTTTGATGTCCTGAGTGGAATTCATCACAAAGAGCCCGTGACGTACGACGGGCTCGTTTAGTGGCCGGCCACTCACGACCAGAACGCGGGCGTCGCCCTGCCCTGCCGCCAGCTTCAGCACATTGCCGGCATCTAGGATCGCTGCCTGGCCGCGGCTGACGAGGCTTTGGCCGATCGCTACTGTGCCGTCGACGACGTAGACAAAACTTTGATAACCGTCGGGCAAAGGTAAGGTTGCGTCCCCTTCCGGCTTGAGAAGGATATCGACGATGAAGGGATCGGTGACAGGCGACGTGATTGGCCCTATCAGGCCATGATAGCGGCCAGCCAGTACGCGAACCTCCGCGGTCTTGAAAATAACGGCAGGAACATCGTCAGCCGCGAACGAACGGTAGACGGACGGTTGCATTTTTGCGGCGGCGGGCAGGTTCAAGGCGATCTGGAAGCCTTGGATTTCGCCATCGACCTGTTCCGGCATTTCCGAATTGACCAAGCCTGACCCGCTGGTCAGCCACTGAAGTTCACCGGCATTTATAAGCGCCGTATTGCCCTTGTTATCGCTGTAATGCAGGCGGCCGCGAACCATATAGGTTATGGTTTCAAAACCGCGGTGCGCCTGATCCGGAAAGCCAGGCATAGCGGCGAGCGGATTTTCGGCGCGCAATTCATCGAATGTCAGAAATGGGTCGAGTACGGGCAACCCATCGCTGCCGATTACGCGATTCAGAGTCACCCCGGCGCCGGCATTGGCCGGAATGGCGCGGACGATCCGCACTACGCGTGCCGCGCGATATTGCTGAGGTTGAGATTGCATGAACATTTGGCTGCCCTTCCGGAACGCGCGCCGGATTAACCCTTGTAGGCCGCGATATAGTGGATTAGGCTCGTTTCCAGAAGACGCAGTTCTCGCATCACGGTGTTGCATAATATGGAACAGCACAGGCTGGACTTCGACGATTTGCAGGCATTCTTCCTGGTGGCCGAGACCGGTAGTTTTGCCCGAACGGCGCAACGGCTGGAATCATCCAAATCCATAATTTCGCGCCGGGTGGCGCGGTTGGAAGCCATGTTGTCTGCCAAGCTTTTGCAGCGAACCGCACGCGGCACACATTTAACCGAAGCCGGAACACTCTATTACGAGCAGGCGCGGCAGGCGATGACGCAATTGGAATGCGCGGCGGAAAGCCTGATAGAGGCCACCACCGACCTGGCCGGGCCAATCCGTTTTACGGGGCCTGTGTCATTCGGTCGTGATTACCTGGCGCCCGTTCTGGCGGAATTCGTCACGCACTACCCGCGCATCGAATTGGATGTCGATTTCAGTGACGAAAAGGTGGATCTGATCGGTGACGGCTTCGATCTGGCCGTTCGCGTCGGGTCCATGGACGATTCCAGCCTGACCGCGCGACGTCTGTGTCAGTCGGGCCGTGTTGTTGTCGCCAGCCCGGAATATCTGGCATCGCACTCCCCCATTTCTTGCCCGCAAGATTTGGATGACCACGTCATCCTGCATTACAATGGCGTCCACACGCAGGACCTCTGGCGTTATACCTATCAGGGAGAGACCCATTCGCTGAAGGTCCGCCCGCATATGCGCTCGAACAGCCCCAACATGCTCATGGCGGCGGTAAAGGCCGGTGTCGGTGTCATGGTGATGCCGGTCTATATTGCGGGGGCAGCAATACAATCCGGTGAGGTTGACATCGTGCTCGGCGACTACGATTGGGGGCTTACCGATGTCAGTCTTATCCTGCCGCAAGGCCGGAATGCAACGCGGCGCGTCCGCAGCCTTGTGGACTTCCTGGTGCTCAAATTTCACAACAAATTCGGCTAAGGCTTGGTCGGAGTGGTCCTGGGTTTTGGCGCGACGGGCGGTGCCGTTGGCGTGGTATATGTCGGCCCGTCGTTTGACGCCGATGCCCCGCCTATGGCCGGAACCGCTGTCACCGTATAGCCGGCGGGCGGACGAAACCATGACGCATCCTGCGCGCCAATTGTCAGGTCCATAACCTGAAACAAAGGGTCTTTGCGACCCTGCTTTGTCATCTGCAAGATAATGTTGTCGCCCGTGGCGCACAGTAGGCCCGATTGGTTGAGATAGCCGGAAAATTCCATCAATCGGCACGGTTTACCGTTCACCAGAGAGGCGCCAACGATCTTGACCGCAGCCTGCCGTGTAACCACAGGTAATTCAAGCGGCAGTGGAATAATGCCATCGGCGCGATCGAGAGGAAAAACCAGGGCCGTACGTGTCTGTCCCGCCGTCAGGAGACTAATCAAGACACCCTTTTCGCGATCCGCAATATAGGTTTGAACGATACCGCCGGTATTGACGTCAACGCGCGTGCGTGCGCCGGATTGCCGGATATCCACCGGCAAGGCAAAGCCGGCCACACGCACGCGGGCGTACAGATCGACGTGGCCAGAAATGTCGTTTTGCGCCTGCGCCGGACAGGCAGCTAAGATCGCTATGGCGGCCAGACAGGCTTTCCAGGCGGTTGTCATTTCCGACTCCCAAGTTCGACTTGCTTATGGCAAGATTCGCGTATGAAACCTATCCTAAGCACCACCGATCTGACGCCTCCCGGCGAATTCACCGTGGTCGATGCGCGCGGCCATCGTTGCCCGGTGCCGACCTTGATACTGCGCCGACACATGGAAGCGGCGCAGGCCGGCCAAGGTGTCATATTGTACGCCAATGATCCGATGGCGCAGATTGATGTGCCGCACTTTTGCAATCAAAACAATTTCGTCTTGGTGTCGTCTGAGGCGAAGGATGAAATGTGGATATTTACCGTCGCCCGCGCGATGGGGTGATGGCGTGGTGGCCTGATATGTTACAACAATCTTTACTGTTGCTCTTTATGAATCGCCTGCCCACAAAGTACATGCTTATGACGACTGTTGCCTACCCCGTATCCGCCCAAGAGGAGCTGACATCTTGACCCTTCAGGCGCGTTTACTGTTGCTGAGTCGTGATGAAAGCTGGCTGCATACCATGGGGGATGAGCTGGATCGTCTTGGGATGCGTACGTTGATCGCGCGCGAACCTGATGCAGCCTATGCCGCCCTGGCCGACCTGCCGATAGAGGCTGTTCTGGTCGATGAGACCGGACAGGGGGATTGGAAGGATATCGAACCTCAGTTGCGGGCCGCGTGTTCGCCGCGTCGTATTCCCGTTATATTGATGCGTCACGATGATGATTACCGGGTGCCCGACGGTTGGGACATGGTGTTTACGCGCCAGGCCCATCCACAACAGATCGTGGTCAGCATCGAGCACCTGGTGCGCGCCTGCATTGCCGAAGAAGAGTACGACACACGCCGCGAAACCTTCAATGCAGACCTGCAAGATCTGGAAATCGTTCTGGAAAATCAGGACCCTCTGGCTATTCTGTCGATCGGTCAGCCCGATCCGGAATATCTGGCCATCACCCATTCTCTGCGAGAAAAAGGCGTAGATGTTACGGCCGCTCTGTCTTCTTACAGTGCTTTCGACTATCTGCATGACAAGACATTTGATGCCGTATTGTTGTGGGGCGGTGACCAACCGTCTGAATCCCTGTCGATTGCCGCAGGTATGCGCCGCAACACACGGCTCTATCATACGCCCGTCCTGCTGCGCCTCAACAAACTGGTAGAGGTCGATTTGGGCAATGCCTTCATGCGGGGCGTCAACGATATAGCCAATCCGAATGCCAAGGTGGGCGAAATTGCTGACCGACTGGTGCGGCTGGCCCGGACGCATCGCCGTCAGTTAACCATTCGCAAGACGCTCGAAAACATGCGGCATCATGCCGAAATGGATAAGGGCACCGGCCTGTTCGGCCGTGATCTGTTCGCTGCGCACCTGGCAAGATTGTCGAAGGCGGCGACCGAGCGTCATCGTACCCTGAGCATCTGCGTCTTGAAAATCGCCGAAACGCCGGATGTGGCTCGCGCCCGTTCGCGAAAGATGCTGGACAAGGCTGTGCCTCAGATCGGTTCCATGGTTGCCCGTCTCGTCCGTGCCGAAGATTCCGGCGGGCGTCTGTCCAATGACGTATTTGCGCTGGCCCTCCCCGCCACCTCGTTGGATGCCGCCCGCAGTGTCGGCGAACGCATATCAGCCGTGGTCAGCTGCACGGCTTTCGATTCCGGGCAGGGAAAACCGCCCTATGTCGTCGAATTTATCGTCGGCGCCGCTCAAATTCAGGATGGCGAACCCGCCGCCGCCGCGTTGACGCGGGCGGCGGCTGCGGTCGGCAATCCGGATCGTGAAGCGGTCTAAGCGCTCCCTTAGGCGTTTTCCACGGCCAGACGCGCCAGTTCCTTGACGATCTTTTCAGCCGCCGCCAGACGCTGCGAGGCTTCCGACCATTCACCGGTCACAACCAGCTTCTGATCGGGGCGCAGGCGCCAGTCAGGCCGTGACTGGGTGAACCTGACCAGGCCCAACGGATTGGCGAAGCTGTCGTTGCGGAAGGTTACAACGGCACCCTTGGGGCCGACGTCCAGCTTGGACACGTTGGCTTCGCGGCACAATCCCTTGATACCAACGACCTTGAGCAGTTGTTCCGCTTCTTCGGGAATTGGGCCGAACCGATCGATCAGTTCAGACGCCAACGCCTCGCGATCGGCCAGTTTTTCGGCTTCCGATACACGGCGGTAAAGCGACAGACGGATGTTCAGGTCCGGAATATAGCTTTCCGGTATCATGACGGCGGCCCCGGCATTGATCTGCGGCGACCAACTGCGCTGATCAGACATATTCTGAGCATTCTTCTGCTGAAGCTCAGCGACAGCGTCTTCCAGCATCTGCTGATAGAGTTCGACACCTATTTCGCGAATATGGCCTGACTGTTCGTGGCCGAGCAGATTGCCGCCGCCGCGAATATCCAGGTCGTGGCTGGCCAACTGGAAGCCTGCCCCCAAATTGTCCAGGGATTGTAGAACCTTAAGTCGCTTTTCTGATGCGACGCTTAAGGTTTTGTGCTGGGGTGTCGTCAGGTATGCGTAGGCGCGCGTCTTGGAGCGGCCCACACGCCCGCGTATCTGATAGAGTTGTGCCAAGCCGAACATATCGGCGCGATGAACGATCAGGGTGTTGGCGGTCGGCACGTCCAGACCGGATTCGACGATGGTTGTCGACAGCAGGACATCATACTGCCCCTCGTAGAACGCATTCATGACGTCTTCCAACGCCGTCGGCGACAACTGGCCGTGACCGGTGACAAATTTAACCTCCGGCACCTGGGTGCGCAGGAAATCCGCCACATCGGGTAGATCACTCAGACGTGGTACAACGTAGTAGACTTGGCCACCACGATATTTTTCGCGCAGCAAGGCTTCGCGCAAGGCCACAGGGTCATAGGGCAATACATAGGTCCGGACCGCGATGCGGTCGACCGGCGGGGTGGCGATGATCGACATGTCGCGAATGCCGGACAGCGCCATCTGGAGCGTACGCGGAATCGGTGTGGCCGAAAGAGCCAGCATGTGGACGTCGGCACGGAAGGTCTTCAGCTTTTCCTTATGCTTGACGCCGAAATGCTGCTCTTCGTCGACGATGACGAGCCCCAGGTCCTTGAAACCGACCTGTTCCGACAGAAGGGCGTGCGTGCCGATGACCACTTCGATTTCGCCGTTTTTCAAGCCCGCGCGGGTGTCGTCGGCGTCCTTCTTGGTGACAAGGCGCGACAATTGCCGGACCCGAATCGGCCAACCCTGGAAGCGCTGGCTGAACGTCTTGAAATGCTGACGGGCAAGCAGCGTCGTCGGACAGATAATGGCAACCTGCTGACCGGACATCGCCACGACAAAGGCGGCGCGCAAGGCCACTTCTGTCTTACCAAAGCCGACATCGCCGCAGATCAGGCGATCCATCGGTTGGCCCTTGCCCAGGTCTTCCAGAACGTCGGCGATGGCGTTGAGTTGGTCGTCGGTTTCTTCGTAGGGGAACTGAGCGCAGAATTCGTCATACAGGCCGGCCGGCGGATCGATGGTCTGGCCCTGTTTCAGGGCACGGGCGGCAGCCAATTGAATTAGCCCGTCGGCCATTTCGCGCAGCTTTTCCTTGGCGCGCGCCTTGCGGCTCTGCCAGGCGGCGGAGCCCAGACGGTCCAGTTGCGCACTGTCACTATCGGCCCCGTAGCGTGTTAACAGATCGATGTTTTCGACCGGCAGGTACAGCTTGGCGTCATTTGCATATTGCAGATCGAGGCAGTCATGCGGTGCGCCATTGACGTCCAGCGTCTTAAGGCCGTCGTAACGGCCAATGCCGTGTTCGATATGCACGACGAGATCGCCCGGCGACAAGGCGGAGGCTTCCGCCAAAAAGTTCTGTGCGCGCCGACGTTTACGTGGACGGGCTAACCTATCGCCTAAGATATCCGTTTCGGAAATCACCGCCAGGCTTTCGGTTTCAAAGCCGTGGTCGAGCGGCAATACCACGCGCTGGATCGGCTTGACCTTGGTGCCGGCTATGCCGAAGCTTTGTGCGTCGGCCCAGTTTGCGGCCAGCCGCATACCGGTCAGACCATGATCGGCCAGCATGACCCCAAGACGGTCGGATGAACCGTCTGTCCAGGATGCGAACAACACCCGCTTGCCTTGTTTGGACAGCGCCTTGGCGTGATCGGTAACCGCGGTGAATAGGTTCGTCGAATCAAGCAGACGCGCTTCGGAGAAATTTCGCCCCAGTCGTCCGCCGAGATCGATCACATCAGCGCCTTCGCGCTGGAACGGCTCAAAGCGGCGCACACGCTGGCCGGAGAGTGCGGCCTTCCAGTGCCGGTCATCAAGATAAAGCTTTTCGGGCGGCAGGGCCTTGTAGGCAGAACCGCCCTTCTCTTTCGCGGCGTCGGCCCGCAGGCTGTAGGCATCGCGAACAGTCTCGGCGCGCTCGGCAAAGGCATTATCGGCCAGCGCATCCAGCATGACCAGAGACTGCGGCGCCAGATAGTCAAACACGGTGTCCAGACCATCGTAGAATAGCGGCAGAAGGTGTTCGACGCCTTGACGGCGGATACCTGAGGACAGGGCGGCATATATCGGATCTTCACCCGCGGCGCCGAAGGTTTCCAGGTAATGCTGGCGAAAGCGTTTGATGCTCGTCTCATCCATGCGGATTTCCGACACGGCGGTAAAATCGAGACTGCTGATCTGCTTCAGCGAGCGTTGCGTTTCCGTATCGAAACTGCGGATCGATTCCAGGCTGTCACCGAAGAAATCGAGACGAACCGGTTCTTCATGGCTGGGAGAGAAAACGTCCAGCAATCCGCCGCGAACGGCGAATTCGCCCTTTTCTGATACAGTCGAGACGCGGGTATAGCCGTGGTTGAGGAAATAGGCCTCCAGGTCGGCGATATCCATGGTCTGGCCGGGCTTCAGAGTCAGGCGGCCTTCGGCGATGACGTTGAGCGGCGGGACCTTCTGCATCATTGCCGCAGCCGTTGTCAGCAGCAGGACCGGCGCCGGCGGACGCCGAGATTTGAGGCCAGCCAGACGCGACAGGGCGTACATGCGTTGCGCCACTATACCAGGCGTCGGGCTCATGCGGTCGTAAGGCAGGCAATCCCACGCCGGGAAATGCAGGATATCCAGACCGGGGGCGAAGAATTTCAGGGCTTCAGCAACCGCATTCATCCGTGCGAAATCGCGCGCCACGAATACACTGACGCCTTCGCTTTTCGCCAGATCGGCCGCTATCAGACTTTCATAGCCTTCCGGCGCGCCGCTCAGCGTCAGGGCATGGTCGGGACGCGTAATATCGTTCAGGTCGAACATTTATATCTTCGTGTAAGCTATCTTATAGTATTGATTGAGTTTATTCATTATTTCGGACTGCCACTCGACCGGAGTCGGTTCGCGTTGGATGATCCAGCCGTACAGGTCCTGGTCAGGGACTTCCAGCAGCGCTTCGAAGATATCCAACTCTTCGGCGCTCATTTGTGTCATCATATCGTCGGCAAAATTGCCCAGGATGATATCTGCTTCCTTGAAGCCACGACGCCACGCCCGAAAGGACAGCTTTCTCAGGCGCGCCTCATGCCGCTCTTGATCGGTTTCGATATTGGGCACAGGTTTAGTCTCCAAAGCGTATTCAGGGCCTTCTCATAAAGCATTTTTGGTGCTTGATAAGCCCCCATGCGACCAGAAATTTTGTTTCCCTACTACGCGCCGGTGACTAGCCTCAAGGGCGTCGGGCCGAAGCTTGCGCCGACATTGAGCGCGCATGTCGGGAGCCATGTTCGCGATCTGGTCTTCTTCCTGCCATCGGGACTGATAAAAAGACCATTGGTAAGTGTAAGCCAGGCGCGTGTCGGCGAGGTCCAGACGATCGCTGTCACCATCGGCGGATACCCGCCCTCGCCGCCCAAGGGACCGCAGCGCGTCGATGTGTTCGACGACACGGGGCGGCTGCAACTGACCTATTTTCATCGCATACGCGGGTTTGAACAGCAGCATCCGGTCGGCGCCCGGCGATTGATAAGCGGCAAGGTCGAAAAATTCGGCCAATACCTTCAAATGTCCCATCCGGACTATATTGTCGATGAGGCACGCGCGGAAGATATCCCGCCCTGCGAACCGGTGTACCCGGCGACGTTAGATTTGTCGTCTCGGATGATCCGGAAATTCGTCCAGACGGCGTTGGCGGCCCTGCCCGTCCTGCCGGAATGGCATGATGAGAACATGTTGGAAAAGCACGGTTGGCCGTCATTTAATGACGCGCTCACGCGCAGCCACAGTCCCGAAAGCGACCTCGATCAGTCGGCAGATGCCTCGCATCGCCTGCGCTTGGCCTATGACGAAGCCCTGGCGCACCAACTGGCGCTCAAGGCGCGAAAGCAACACCGCCAAGCGACGCCGGCGCGTGTGGTCGTGTATCGCACCTGGTGGGACCTGGCGCTGAAAAGCCTGCCCTTCGCGCTGACCGGGGCGCAAGACCGCGCCATTGCCGATATACGGGCTGACCTGGCCTCCGGTCACCGCATGAACCGCCTGATCCAGGGCGACGTCGGAGCGGGCAAAACGCTTGTCGCGCTGGCGGCCATGATCGACCTGGCCGAAGGCGGGTTCCAGAGTGTCATGATGGCCCCGACCGAAATTCTGGCGCGTCAACACTACGAGAAAAGCCTGACGATTCTTCAGGCCGTCGGCATTCGGTCGATACTCATGACAGGACGTGACAAGGGCAAGGCGCGTGAGGAAAAACGTGCCGCCGTCGCTAATGGTGAGGTCACGATCATCTTCGGGACCCATGCTGTCTTTCAGGATGGGGTCGATTTCAAGGCGTTGCAACTCGCCGTCATTGACGAACAGCACCGATTTGGTGTGGGGCAGAGGCAGAAGCTGTTTTCAAAAGGCGATGCAGTCCATTACCTGTCGATGTCGGCCACGCCTATCCCCCGCACCTTAGCGCTGACGCAATATGGTGAGGCGGACCTAAGCATATTGGATGAAAAGCCTGCGGGACGTCAGCCTATTCATACGGCGGTGTTGCCGCGTCAGCGCCTGGCCGATGTGATCGCGCGACTGCGGAGTGCTGTGGCGGAAGGCTCTCAGGCCTATTGGATCTGTCCTTTGGTCGAAGACACGGCGGAATCAGACTTGATTGCCGTTGAGCTTCGCCACAGCGAGCTTCAGGAGGCTCTGGGGATCGAAATCGGTCTCGTGCACGGCCGGATGCCGTCGGAAGAAAAAGACTCAGTAATCAGCCGATTTGCCACCGGTGAGGTGAAGATTCTCTGCGCTACCACGGTGGTGGAAGTCGGCATCGACGTGCCTACGGCGTCGATCATTATCATCGAACAGGCTGAGCGTTTTGGCCTGGCGCAACTGCATCAGTTGCGCGGTCGCGTTGGGCGGGGGCGCGACAAGAGCGCGTGTATCCTACTCTACGATACCCCGTTGTCCAACAATGCCAAGGCGCGTTTGGAATTGTTGAGGGATACCGAAGACGGCTTCAAGATCGCCGAAATGGATTGGAAGTTGCGCGGTGAAGGCGACATTCTGGGCGCGCGCCAGTCGGGCTTTCCGGATTACCGGTTTGTCGATCCCGTCGCCCATAGCCGGCTGATTGCCACAGCGGCTCGCGACGCTGTCTATATTCTGGACCACGGTAACGCCCTGCCTGAGCCGCGGCGAAAGGCAATAGAGGTGCTCAAGCAATTGTTCGACTGGCGCCCGGATATCGCGGATAAGCAGGATTAAGGTTTGGCCTGAGTGGGAGACTTGGGCAGGGTCTGAAAGGCCAGCCAACGCGCCTGCATATCCGCTTGAAGATCGCCATAGAACAGATTGTACGAATTGACTTTCCGCTTGTCTTCCCAGGTTCCACCATCGTCAAATGACGGCGATTTCGGCTTGTCGACGAACAGCAAGCCGCCCAGGCAATGCGCCGATACTTTGCGCGCAATCCGCGCGGGTTCGGTCCCCCATTCCAGATCGGTCGCGTTGGTGGCGCCGAGCGAACGCCGGGCATCGACTGGCTCATTCGTCGCAGCACCAATCAACGGATTGACGCACACACCCTTTTGGGAGCCCAGACCTTCCAGACTGTCCCCTTGCCAGTAGACTGCTTTTTGCAGGACTTGGAGAGCGATATCCGGCCGGCCGGAATTTATGCTCAGATAGCTGACCACGCATCCCGTCTGTTGCCGCGACATGCAGGCGGGCACCCACGGGCTGGGATTGCCGAACTGACTTTCCGGCGCCAGGGTTTCAAGCAAGTAGGCAGCGACCAGTTGCCCGCGCAGGTCCGGGTTAGGGACGACGACGTCACGCAACAACCGTTCGGCCAGAAGTCCGCCCTGCTCCACGCCGACAATCATAAAACCATGACCGCCCCGGCGTGTTTTTAGGAAGTGGGTGAAGGCGGCCAAAACGTCATGGTAGGCGAATTGCCGCGCTTCGCGAGCGTCGTCACGGAGGGTCAACTGGGTATAGAGACTGGCCTGGCGGTACTTTGGTGCATAGATATTGCCCATGATGGCGAAGGGGCCCGCATAGTTGGGCAGTTGCACACGCTGCACTTCCTGTTGGATAGTGTTGCTGGATGTGGAACCCAGCCAGTCCTTACCGCCATTGTAGCTTGTACCATGGACAAAAAAGACATCCACCTTGCGGGGATCGGCATAAAACTTGGCCAGCGCCGGATTTAGGAACCAGCTGTCGGGTTGATCGTAATTGGGTGCTGGCGGTGGGTTATAAATCTGAAACGGAATTTTCGGATCGAGATAATTACGATGTATGTCGTTTTGCAGATAAAGAAAGGCTACGGCTAGAAATGCCCCCGCGACAGCGCCTATCAGCAGGCTCAACCTACGCTTTTGTAAAATCTGCTTCCACATTCGAGTACAAGCTTACGGGGGTCTGAGACGGTTGGAAAGTGCGCGAAGCTTCACTTTTAATAACAGGTCATTGCGACGTGGACTTGTAAAGTGAGGTAGGCCAACGCTTGTGTACCCAAAACCATTCGGCTGGGTTGTCACGCACCGCATGTTCTATGAAGGCTGTGATTTTGCACACAGTGGAATCGACGTCCTGGCCTTTATGTCCGGTGTCATCTACGGGAATAGCGTCGTGCACGGTGACGCGAAAACGCGCCTTATGCAGGCGGCGAATGGTCAGGGGCTGTAAGACCGTTCCAAATCGTTGCGCTAATTTGGTCGGTCCGGGCGCGGTTTCGGCGATATGGCCAAAAAACGGTGTGGGAACGCCGCGGTTAAACTTCTGATCATTCATCAGCCCGACCGACTCACCCTTTTGCAGGGCGATCAACAACTCTTTGGCACCATCGCCGCCCTTTGGAGCGAACATATTCACGCCATAGGCGGCGCGGCCAGATTTAATTCGGGCATCGACGTAGGGATTGTTCGCTGCGCGGTAGGTAATCATATAAGGCACCTTGGCCTGAAGGATCGCGGCATTCATCACTTCCCAGTTCGACAGATGACCGGAGATGAAGATTACCGGTTTGCCGCTCTGCGCGATCGCTTCCAGCCGCTCGAAGTTCTCTATCTCGACACGGGCGGGGTCGAAAACAATGCGGTCCATGATCGGAAATTCGGCGGTGGTGCGACCGGTGTTTTCCCATTGCTGTCGGATTAAAGCATCCCGCTCCTCGGTCGGCATATTGGGGAAGGCCAGTTCGAAATTCCTCAACACGGTTTTCTGCGTAGAGGTCCATGGTCCTATATGCCGAAAGAGCCAGCCTCCCAGGTCGGAGGCCGTGTCGACGGGCAAGGCGCGGGTGATGGCGACAAACAGATCGTAAAATATGGCTTCAATGCGCCAACCGACCTTTTGCATGAATGTAGGGGTGCGATCTGCCATTGGTCAGCGCGCCGTTAGATCGGCGTTTTTCTGCGCCGCCAGGATTTTGAGAAGTCGCTTCGCACGCGCTTCAGCCGCCAGGTGACTGCTATATATGCCATCCCAACCGCCCGTGAAGTGGCACCGGAAAAAGAAATAGCGAATGAAGACGAAGGGATATTCGAATGGCAGACGCAACCATATTGTCCAGGCAGGTTTCTTCAGCACCTTGGCTTGCAAATTGGTGTACGAATCGAGCTTGGCGCGTATGTGATCATAGGACCGCGCGGAGTAATGCATCACGGCGCCTTTGAGCTGGCCCACCGGTTCCGACCGGGTATCGACCGTATCATGCACCTGACTTTCACGGAAACGGACGACACGGCGATCGTAGAGCCTGACATAATTGTGATAGTCAGCCCATAGGCGCGGCTTTTTTTGGCCCGGATAAACGTTCTTGATCTTGAAGCGATAGGCATTGAGCGACGGTCCCGACGCCATTAATGCCTTTATTTCAGAGAATAACTCCGGTGTGACGATTTCATCGGCATCGAGGTTGAGTATCCAGTCATTGGCGGCGCAGTCTTCGCTGTATCGCTTTTGTGGCCCGTAGCCGGGCCAGTCATGATGGACGACGCGGGCGCCCAACCCCTCTGCCACGGCGATTGTATCGTCGGTCGAACCGCTATCGACGACAACCACTTCGCTGACCAGTCCCTGAACCGCCCGTATACAATCGCCAATCCGGTCGCCTTCATTCTTGGCGATAATACAGCAGCTTAAGGGTGTTGGCGTTCCGTGGTTCATGCTAGCCTTTGTGCCCAAGACGCCTGACTCAAGCAAGCTTACTTTTAAGTGCATGACCGAAAAAACCACTTCTCCGCCGCCCGTCATTTTATGGTTCCGTACCGATTTGCGCCTCAACGACCACCCGGGCGTTGCGGAAGCGCTGAGGATTGGAGCGACGATTTTACCAGTCTTCATATGGGATGAAAGCCTTGCCACGCGGCCGCTGGGCGCGGCGTCAAGATGGTGGTTGCATCATTCTCTTGAGGTTTTACATGAAAATTTGGTCGCTCGCGGATCAAGATTGATTATTGAGCGTGGACAGGCCTCTGTGGTCTTGGGCGCATTAGCTAAGGAATATTCTGTAAAAACAGTTATATGTTCTAGAACATTTGATCCCGAGAATGAGGAATGTGACCGTCAGGCTGCACATGCTTTGGCGCAGCTCGGTGTCGATTTGAAACGCGTGAACGCGACTCTGCTGACCGAGCCGAATGCCTTGATTACCAAGTCTGGGACACCATTTCGGGTGTTCACGCCCTTCTACAGGGCGCTGGAGGCGTCTGGGGCATTAGATGTTAATGCCCTCGCCCTCCACCCCAACCAAGCTTGGCCGTCGCCCGGAGTTTGGCCGGGTTCGCGGGCACTCTCCGACTTGAAGCTGACACCGTCGTTGACGCCATCTGGAAAAGATTGGTCAAAGGGGTTCGGTCGCTTCACCCCCGGAGAAGACGGTGCACGTGCGGCATTGCAGCATTTCATAAACCATGGATTGGCGGACTATGCCGGTGGCCGTGACAGGCCGGACCTCGATCTGACGTCGCATTTGTCTGCGCATCTACGTTTTGGTGAGATCAGCCCGCAACGCGTTCTGCACGATCTTGCAGTGGCGGTGCGATCTAAGCCCAGTCTCGCCGTATCAGCGGCCAAGTTTCGATCAGAATTGGCATGGCGCGAATTTTCCTATGGGCTTTTGGCGCAACAACCCAGGCTTCATGAGGTCAATTTCCGCCGCGATTTTGATGACTTCGAATGGCGTACAGATGAAAAAGGATTCCGCGCCTGGTGTCGGGGCGAGACCGGTTACGAACTGGTCGATGCCGGAATGCGAGAGCTCTGGCAGACAGGATATATGCACAACCGCGTGCGCATGGTTGCCGCGTCCTTCCTCGTCAAACATCTGCTGATCGATTGGCGACGCGGGGAACAATGGTTTTGGGATTGCCTCGTCGATGCAGATCCGGCGAATAATACGGCAAGCTGGCAATGGGTTTCTGGGTGCGGTGCCGACGCGGCGCCCTATTTCCGGGTCTTCAACCCGATTAGCCAAGCGGAAAAATTCGATCCCCAGGCGCGTTATCGCGCGCGTTATATTGCCGGCTACCAAGGGGCATTTCCGAAGGCCAAAACGGCGACAGGTGATCTGTTTAGCCTTGACGCAAAGGCTTATCCGCAACCCATCGTCGATCATGCGTTTGCCCGCGACCGCGCATTGGAAGCTTATCGCAACCGCGGCCAGGAGGCCGATTAATATGACAACTCAGATTGGCCCCATCGACTTGCAAAAACTCATCGACGCCGGGGCCGTAAAGGTTCTGGATGGCAGCTGGGCGCTTGATGGCACAGACATGTTCGATTTGTACCGCCATGATCATATCCCAGGCGCGCAGTTTTTTGATATCGAAGCCATAAGCGATCATGCGACGGAATTGCCTCATATGGCGCCCTCACCCGAGCAATTCGCTAATGCGGTCGGTTTGATGGGAATATGCGAGACAGACCATGTCGTCATTTACGACCGGCAGGGGTTGTTTTCTGCCGCCCGTGTATGGTGGACATTCAAGCTGATGGGGCATGAAAATGTGCAGGTCCTGCACGGTGGGTTGCCTGCGTGGCGAGAAGCGGGGTTGCCGGTAACGGCCGAGGTCGAAACACCGGTCCCCGCGACCTACCGGTCCACATTCCGACAGGAAAAGATCATCGATCGCGGCACCTTGCAAAAGATGTTGGGAACCGCTGGCTATTGTGTGCTCGACGCCCGATCCCAGGCCCGCTTTGAGGGCGCAGCACCTGAGCCGCGGGCTGGATTGAGATCCGGCCATATGCCGGGCAGTCTTAGCTTGCCGTTTGGGAATTTGATCCGCGACGGCGCGCTGAAGCCGCGTGACGAATTGAAAGCGATTTTTGCGAGCTTGGGGGTGGATGAGGCCTACACCGTCATCACGTCTTGCGGATCAGGTGTCACAGCGG
Source organism: Asticcacaulis sp. AC466 (assembly GCF_000495815.1). Lineage (GTDB taxonomy): Bacteria > Pseudomonadota > Alphaproteobacteria > Caulobacterales > Caulobacteraceae > Asticcacaulis. Next base: position 24,245 of record NZ_AWGE01000007.1, read on the forward strand.
CCATCATCAGCATGGCTCTGGCTGAGGTCGGTCATACAGCGGCGCAGCTATACGATGGATCGTGGTCTGAATGGGGGCAGGAAGCACTGACTACGCCCGTGGTGACAGGGCCTGCGCAGATCTAACTCGCGCGGCAACAAGTGGCGACTCCGACAGGGCTCGAACCTGTAACCGTCCGCTTAGAAGGCGGATGCTCTATCCAGTTGAGCTACGGAGCCTTGAAGCGCGAGATTAGTGTGTCCAGGACTGCCGACGGCCGAACGCGAAATTATCGGCATAGGCCTTGATAATTTTCGGCGGCGCTTCTGGTTCCAGGAGGCGGAAGGGAATCCCGTGATGTTCGGCAAATGCCATAGCTTGCTCTTTCGTCTCGAAAGTGAGCCGAACTTGGGCATCGGTATCGGAAGATGACGTCCAGCCCATCAACGGATCAGGCGTACGGGCGGATTTCGGTTCAAACTCAAGGATCCAGTCATGAGTCTTGCCTCGGCCGGATTGCATGGCGGTCTTGGCGGGTTTGAAAATACGCGCAAACATCGTCGTCTCCTTGAGCCGCATGGATTCGTCGGTCCATGCTTCATCGTCTGTTACTACCAAAGGCCCGGCCGGGTAAAGAGGAAAGACGGCATCTCCGGAGACACAAGACACTTTGGAGATAGCCGCAATGTGCCGCCAGGCATTTAAAAAGCCCGAGACCTAAGGCCTCGGGCTTTTTAAATGGTCGGGGCGAGAGGATTCGAACCTCCGGCCTCCTGCTCCCGAAGCAGGCGCGCTACCAGGCTGCGCTACGCCCCGACTTTTAAATCTCTACCGTGGCCTTGTTTGGTCGGGGCGAGAGGATTCGAACCTCCGACCTGCTGCACCCAAAACAGCTGCGCTACCAGGCTGCGCTACACCCCGAAACCCGGCGCTGCGACCGAAGCCACAGACTGAGAGGCGCGCTTATTGCCATTTTAGATTGGCCTCTGCAAGCCCCCGTGTACGGAAAAATCACCAACTGACTGACTTTTCTCGTTTTCAGCTCAAGGCTTATGGAAAAAGGGGTGGATAACCTTATCGCCGGGCTTCAAGCCAAGCTTGTCGCTCAGCCCTGCCTGGATCTCCAGGACGCCGCTGGCCGCGCCATGCGACGGCAAAGGCGTGCGGTCGAACGGCTTGGCGTTCTTTTGAATCGATACGATGGAACCATTTTGCGCGATGTAGACGATATCGAGGCCGACAATCGTATTTTGCATCCAGAAATTCCGCTCCCTCATGTCCTTGAACTCAAAGAGCATGCCGCGGTCGACCGCCAGCTCTGGGCGACACATCAACCCTTGCTCACGCGTTTCATCGGTGTTGGCGATTTCCACCTGAAAACGGGTTTCAGCCTTACCGTGGCGAATCGATAGGAGTTCGGGTGGCGAATAGGGTGAGACGTCCATGCTCAGGCATTGCGCAGGAATCGCCTTGGTTGAAACTTCTGCGATACCCGGCGATGAGACACCAAAAGATAAAAGCGTCGCCGCCATGGCGGCGATCAGCGCCGTTTTTACATAAATGACTGTCATGAAGCCCTCATATCACACGCATGGACCATGATCTTGAGCGATGGCGTTTTCAAGGCAAAAAAGCGGGCAGCCCAAGGACTGCCCGCTTTTTGACCTGTAACGAGGAGGCGGTATTAAACCAGTGCCTTCGGCTGAACTTCGGTTACGACCAGCCCCTTCGGGCCCTCACCGAAACGCACCATGATGGTGTCGCCCTGCTGAACATCTTCTAGGCCGTAGCGGCGCAGGGTTTCGATATGAATGAAAATATCGGTCGGGTCATCGCCACGAACCACAAACCCGTAGCCCTTCGTGCGATTGAACCATTTTATGGTCGCCGTTTCCAGTTCGCCAACGCGGACATTTTCCGGGACTGAGCGCGAAGCCCGCAGCGCTGTATGATTCTCGGCGCGGGGCGCAGTGCCATCGGCGACGACTTCGAGGTCGTCGATTTCGATGACTTGCCATCCCTTGGCGCGCTTGGCGATTTTACACGTGATCTTTGCACCTTCATGTGCGCTATCACGTCCCATATCGCGGAGACTGGAAATGTGAAGCAAGACATCACGCATGCTTGTCAACGTGGCATCCTGCGGAACGATAAAGCCGTAACCCTTGGCACCGTCAAACCATTTTACATGACCTGAAATCGTTACTAACTCGTCGGCGTCGCTTTTATTATTGTAATCAAACAAACTCATCTATCCTCACCCATGTCTCATGAAACAGATCAAGTGACATTCGTTATCATAACACGGATATCTCAAATTGGGAGATAAAAAGAGAAAATATTCGCACGGATTGAGAAAATACGCTAAAAAATCGCTTTAGGCGAGTAGAATTGTGATCACGGTTGCGCATTCAAGCGTTAACAACGGATAATTTTCTGTGGATAATTTTTAATGTGAGATAGATATCAATCACATCGAGCAGCAGGTATCGGGAAAATTTCGTCTTGAATGGCAGTCCCTAGGGGAGTCGAACCCCTCTTTTCAGGTTGAAAACCTGACGTCCTAACCGATAGACGAAGGGACCGCGTTCAAGAGGTGGGCTTGATAACCGTACTGATTCATCGATGCAAGCGGAATTTTGTTTTTTGCACAGACGCTTCCACTTTGGGCCGAAACCGGCCCGCCTTTGTCACCCCGCTTTTATTACCTTGTGAGTTTAGGTCTGGGCGATATCTTCTATTTCCAGCTGGACGCCGTTTCGTCCCATGTAATCATCCGCCTTTAGGCGTCCCAGTACGTGAATGCGCCCTGTGGGGCGCAGAAGAGCATCACCAACTGGCGTGCCCTCCGCGCGCCAGACAATTCCCTTGAGTTTGGCGCCTGAGTCATCTTGCAGCTCGAATCGCACATGCCCCCCTTTCATGACCTGAGCATAAGCGACACGTACATCGGCAAACGCCAAAAGCGGTTCCGGGTTGCCCTGACCATAGGGGGCCAGCAGGTCCAACTTATCGTACAGCCGGCGCGAAGCCGCTTTAACGCTGAGGATAGCGTCGACCTCCAAGGCTTCGACCTGATCCGCCTCCGAGACATGTGACGTCACATAGTCGTTTATGAAACGGCGCAGTTCAGGAATCCGTTCACGTTCTACGCTCAGGCCAGCTGCCATGGCGTGACCGCCGCCTGACAAAAGAACGCCCGATTCGAAGGCCGCGCCGACGGCTTCGCCGAGATTGACGCCGGCCTGGCTGCGGCCTGACCCTTTACCCATGCCGCTTATCGGATCGATGCCTATGATGATGACCGGCTTATGCCACCGTTCACGCAGACGTCCGGCGACGATGCCGATCACACCGGGATGCCAGTCTTCGTGAGCGACAATGACGACCGGGTCTTCGGTCGGCCACAGGCCCTGGGTTTCCGCAATATGAACAGCGTCTTCCAACACCTGGGCTTCGATATCGCGACGGGTGCGATTGAGTTCGTCAAGCTCCTGCGCCAGTGCAGCGGCTTCGTCGGCGTCATCGGTCGACAACAAGCGCACGCCAAGATCAGACCGCCCTACCCGGCCGCCGGCATTGATACGCGGACCAATGACGAAGCCGGAATGGAAGGTGCTCATCAAATTGACGGCCGAAATTTTGTCGCCCGCCACGTCCATCAATGCTTTGATGCCGGCATTTTGGCGCTTCGACATGATTTTCAAGCCCTGTGCGGCCAGGGCGCGATTAAATCCGGTCAGGGCAGTCACGTCGCAGATGGCGCCAAGCGCCGACAGGTCCAGCCACTGTTTCAGGTCCGGCTTCGGCCGCTCAGTGAAAAGACCGCGTTTTTCAGCCTCGCGATTGAGTGCCGCCAGAACGACGAAGACGACGCCTGCCGCAGCCAGATTGCCCTGCTTGGATGTACAGCCCGGACGATTGGGATTGACGACCGCCAGGGCTTTGGGCGGTTCTTCGCGCATCAGGTGGTGATCGATAACGACCACATCGAGCCCGATGGCGGCGGCATGATCAAGGGCCTTGTGGGCCATGGCCCCGCAGTCGACTGTAATAACGAGATCGGCACCTTGACGCTTCAGGCTGTCGAAAGCGGCATTGGAAGGGCCGTATCCTTCGGTAACGCGATCCGGCACGTACACGGTCAGATCATGATCCATATGGCGGAACCAACGGACCAGCTGTGCGGCGCTGGTGGCGCCGTCAACATCGTAATCGGCAAAGACGCAGATTTTCGCCTTGCGCTCCAAGGCGTCGAGCATAGCCGAAACGGCCGTGTCCATGTCCATAAAGGATGACGGTTCCGGAAATAGTGCCTTGAGCGTTGGAAAGAGAAAATCCTGCAAATCGTCGGGAGCAACACCGCGGCCGGCGATGAAACGCGCCAAGGGATCGACAAAATCCGCTTCGGCGACGTTCATGAGACCCAGACGATGCGTGATGTCACGCAACGTGTCCGCCGACACGCCGCGGGCGGCGATCCGTTCACGCCACACCCGTCCGCTCAGAGATGCACCTACACCAAGATAGGGCGGCACGTCGCGGACGGGAGAAAGCGTATCCATTTTTTAAGGCATTTTCCGAAAAGTGTGGCGCACTTTTCGCGTCAAAGTGCGTAGAAACAGAACGAACCAGGAAGCCTCTAGACCTTTACCAACGGGCGGCGCATCGAGAGCTTGCGGACCGTATGCGTCTTGGACACCATGACCAGGCTTTCCGTGGTGACGAAAACTTCACCACGCGTGGTGGTTTCCTTTTGCACACCGCGCAGCAAAGCGCCGTGCGTGACGCCGGTGGCGATGAAAACGGCGTCGGACGACACCAGATCGTCGAGCGTGTATTTGCGGTCGAAGTCGGTCAGCCCCAAGCGTTCGGCACGGGATTTTTCATCGGCATTGCGGAACACAAGACGTCCTTGAAATTGCCCGCCCACGCATTTCAGCGCTGCGCACGCCAGAACGCCTTCGGGGGCACCACCCTGCCCTATATATATGTCGATGCCGGTTTCCGGTTGCGCGGTGTGGATGACGCCGGCCACGTCACCATCGGTGATCAAATGTACCCGGGCGCCGGCCTGACGCAGGCTCTTGATGATGCCGTCGTGACGTGGACGATCGAGCACGCAGGCAACGATTTCGGACACATCGACGCCCTTGGCCTTGGCCAGGGCGCGGACGTTTTCTTCCGGTGTCCAGTCGAGATCGACAACGCCTTGCGGATAGCCCGGCCCGATGGCGAGCTTGTCCATATAAGTGTCCGGAGCATGCAACATGCCTCCGCGGGGGGCAAACGCAATGACGGCCAGCGCATTTGCCATGGCCTTGGCGGCCAGAGTGGTGCCTTCGAGGGGGTCGAGCGCGATGTCTATGGCCGGACCCTTGCCGGTGCCGACCTTCTCACCAATATAGAGCATAGGGGCTTCGTCGCGTTCGCCTTCACCGATGACGATACGGCCGTCCATGTCGATAGCGTTGAGCGCCGTGCGCATGGCATCGACTGCGGCTTGGTCGGCGGCCTTTTCATCGCCGCCCCCAATTTGCGCGTAACACGCAATTGCGGCCTCTTCGGCGACGCGCACAATATCGAGGCTCAGGTCGAAATCCTTGGCAGCGTGAGCGGCGGTGTTGGTGAAAGCGGAGGTTTCTGGCATTTGGCTATCTTCTGGCTCTAAAGGTTAGGCAAGCGGCTTTTTTTATACGAGCGCCGCATTTGCTTTGGGGGTGAACGGCCATTGCGGCCGTTCGCAGGGACACCGAACGCTGCCGGAAGGCGGCGGCGTGGGTTTAGTTGGCAATCGGCGGCGGCGCGGCGCGACGGCGTAGGTCGTTGGCGAAGGCGCTTATTTCGGCAGGCGACATTGCGCCTTCAATAGGCTTGGAAAAATTCTGATCGAGGCGATTGAGCGCATTGGCGGCAAAGGCTTCGGGATTGCTGTTGTCCCAAACCAGGGCGCGAATTTCCGTCGCCAATTGCTGACCTTTGGCATCGGTCTCGCCTACGTTGCGCCGAATATCGGCGGGCGTCGGCACGTGGGCCGGCGGTACCGGAAATTCGGACCACTTAGGCATGTCGCCTATATTGACTGAGGGCGACGGCATGGTTGCGGGCGTCGACGGCTGAGTTTGGGCCTGCGCCGCACCGGCCAGCAGAAGCACTGTGGCGGCCGGAATAAGAAGGCGTTGCGCGATGGTCATATTTATATTGTCTCTCCACGACGGAGTCTCATGACATCAGACCTTTGCGACACAAATCTGACGTTTGCCAAGTCGGCGCAAATTTACGTCCATGAGCAGGGACAAGACAAGAGAAATATAATTTTAGTTGGTGGATCGACCCGGCGCAGCCCTATATATCCGGTTATGCGAAAAAAGTGGAGATGCCCGTCATGACGAAAACCCCAAAGACACCGGCAAAAAAGGCGAGCGGCGCGGCGCCAAAATCCACCACCACTAAGGCGGCCTCGAAAGTTGCGGCTAAACCTTCGGTAAAGTCACCTCCGCCTCCGGCATCCGCTGCAAAGGCCAGAGTTCCCACGGCCGCCGCGAAGACTGCCGTGAAGGCTGGACCTAAGACGGCGGCGAAGCCTGCGGCAAAGTCACCTCCGCCGCCTGCCCCCGACATAAAGCCGAAAGTTACCCCAGACGTGCAACTGCCGGGCACGGACGCGCCTGGGTTCAATACCGAAGCCGTTAAAAACCTTGAGCAATTGTCGGTGAATATCGCCAAGGCGGCCATGACGGCGCAAAGCGCTCTGGCCAAGACGGTTTTTGCCCAGCCTAATATGGGCGCCGGTGCCCCTCCACCCGATCCGTTCCAGGTTGGACCGGCCATGAGCGAGATCGCGGGCTCACTGGCTCAGAAGCCAGACAAACTGGTCGAGGCGCAGACCGAGTTGCTGACGGGCTACATGGAATTGTGGGGCAAGATGACCCGGCGAACCTTAGGTACCGAGCCGGTCGAGACGGGCAAGCCGTCGGACAAGCGATTCGCAGATCCGAAATGGCAGGAAAATGCCATGTTCGACATGATGAAGCAGTCGTATCTGTTGTCCTCGAACTGGATCAATAAGTTAATCAGTTCGGCGGACGACGTAGACCCTATGGTCAAACGCCGCGCTGAGTTTTTCACCAAGTTGCTCACCGATGCCATGTCGCCATCCAATTTCCTGTTGTCCAATCCGGCGGCGCTGGCGGCTTTGCAGCAGACCAACGGCGAAAGCCTGGTCAAAGGTATGGAGAAGTTTGCCGAAGATCTGGCGCGCGGCGACGGTAAGCTTAAAATCAGCCAGGCGGACTATGACAGCTTCGTTGTTGGCAAGAACGTCGCCACAACGCCCGGAAAGGTCATTTATCGCGGCGCCTATTTCGAGCTGCTGCAATACAATCCAACAACGGAGCAGGTCCGCGAAATTCCGCTCCTCATTTTCCCGCCCTGGATCAACAAGTTCTATATTCTCGATCTCCAGACCAAGAATTCGCTGATCAAGTGGCTGGTCGATCAGGGTTTTTCCGTATTTCTCGTGGCATGGGTCAACCCGGACGTATCGATGAAGGACACGACCTTCGAGGACTATATGTTCGGCGGGATTTACGAAGCCGTGCAAAAGGTTATCGAGCAGACAGGTGCCAAATCGGTCAACGCGGTCGGGTATTGTATCGGCGGCACCTTGTTGGGGTGCACTCTGGCTCATATGGCGGCCAAGGGTGACAAGACGATATCGGCGGCGACCTTTTTCACGGCCCAGCACGATTTTTCAGAAGCGGGCGACCTGTTGTTATTCACCAGCGAGAGTTGGCTGAAAGAGCTTGAGCGCCAGATGGATGCGGCGGGCGGGGTGCTGCCGGGTTCAGCCATGGCAGATACGTTTAACTCCTTGCGTGCTAACGATCTGATCTGGTCGTTCTTTGTCAACAACTACCTGATGGGCAAAGACCTGACGCCGTTCGATCTGTTATGCTGGAATGCCGATCAGACGCGCATGCCCAAGGCACTGCATCTGTTCTACTTGCGCAAATTCTATGGCGAGAATGCCTTGACCAACCACAATCTGGTCCTCGCGGGTGTCGATATTGATCTGAAAAACGTTACCATTCCAATTTACGAACAGGCGGGACGCGAAGACCATATTGCACCGCCCGGGTCGGTCTATAAGGGCTCAAAACTGTTCGGCGGCCCCGTCACCTACGTGCTGGCGGGATCAGGCCATATCGCCGGCGTCGTCAATCATCCAGATGCCAAAAAGTACATGCACTGGCTCAACGACAATCATCCGGCCACATTAGGCGAGTGGCTGCAAGGCGCGGAAGAACATCCAGGGTCGTGGTGGCCGCATTGGGCCGGGTGGCTTAACGAACGCTCAGGCCCGATGGTCCCCGCTCGCGATCCGTCAAAGGGCAAACTAAAACCCATAATGGATGCGCCTGGGGCCTATGTTCTGGTCAAATCGTGATTTGAAACGATTTAAATAACAAAAATATCAAGTGCTTATTGGAAATTTTTTGTGTTCGAATTGAGTGTGTAAATGCAAATCACCCGTAGAGAGTCAATATTGATTTTCTGCGGGTGATTTGTTTTTTATTTTTTTTATCAAAGAGATATCCGATTAAGGATAGGTTTTGGGCTAGACGGTGTCATTCCGCGCCGCAGTTGTCAATATTGACATGACATCCTTGGCCATCAGGACGGCTTAGGTGCGCAATATAATGGTTTCGACGATGGGGCGGCGACCCCATATAGCCTGCGCCGCCTTCTTCACGACACGGGCGACGACGATCTCGACGGCTTCATCTTCGTCGCGGCCTTCGGATGGAATGGCCTTGATCGCTTTTTCAACACTTTTGCAAATGTCTTCCAATTGATCGGAGATGATATCGTCATCCTCGAACGCGAGCCCTAGCCCCCTCACCTCGACGATTGAAGACAGGCGGTTCTTGCTGTCCAGAGCGAAGGCGACAAACATCATGCCATTGTGTGCGGCATGACGGCGTTCGCGCAGGGCGTCAGACGCCTCCGGAACCAGATGCCCGCCATCGACGAACAGACGACCTGACGGCACCTCGTCTATGATTTCAGCCCGGCCCGGCGCCAAACGCACCATGTCGCCATTGCGCGGCGTAATCTGCTCATCGATGCCGACTTCCGCGGCCAGTGCTGCGTGTTTCAGAAGGTGACGACGCTCACCGTGAGTTGGCACGGACACGCGCGGGCGCGCCAGGGCGTACATTTCCTTGAGCTCGTCACGGCAAGGGTGACCCGACACATGTATGCCCGGGTGATCGCGTTCGGTATGAATTTCAACGCCCAGGTCCGACAGGCGATTTTGCAGCGACCGGATCGAGATTTCATTGCCGGGAATGACGCGCGACGAAAATATGCAGGCGTCGCCTTCCCTGAGCTTCACCAACGGATGGTTGCCATCGGCGATGCGCGACAAGGCGGCGCGCGGCTCCCCTTGTGAACCGGTGCAAAGATAAAGCACCTCGCTTGCCTTGAGATTGGCGGCCTCGCCTTCGCTGACCGGGTCGGGAATGCCGTGCAAGAGACCGACATGGCGCGCCGCGGCGGTAATACGATGCATCGACCGCCCGACCAGGCACACACTACGTCCAGCTTCCATGGCGGCGCGCATCACCGAATCCACCCGCGCCACATTGGAGGCGAAACAGGCAACGGCGACGCGTTTTTTCAGTCCCCTGATGACGCGGGCCAGTTCGACCCGGACGTCGTCTTCGGACCCCGCGCGACCTTCGACGAACACATTGGTGGAGTCGCAGACCATGGCGAGCAGGCCTTCGTCGCCCAACCTGCGAATAGCGGGGATATCGGTTGGGCTGCCGGTGATCGGCGCTTCGTCGAATTTCCAGTCACCGGTGTGGAAAATCGTGCCCAGTTCGGTACGAATAGCCAGCCCGTTGGGTTCGGCGATCGAATGGGTCAGGGTGATATAGTCTATGTCGAATGGACCAAGTTTGACATTACCGTTGAGCGGCACTTCGGTCAGGTTGACATCGTCCAAAACGCCCGCCTCGCGCAGCTTCTCGCGAACCAGGAAGGCGGTGAATGGCGTCGCAAAAACCGGCGCCTTGATCTTGTCCCACAGCCAGCCCAGCGCGCCGATGTGATCTTCGTGGGCATGGGTCAGCACGATACCGAGAATGTTTTCGCCGACCAGAAACTCCGGGTCAGGTACGATCACTTCGATACCTGGCGTCGTCAGATCGCCAAAGGTGACGCCGACGTCGACGATGATCCACTGGCGGTTATCCGCCGGCCCAAACCCGTAAAGGTTCAGGTTCATGCCGATCTCGTTAGATCCGCCGAGCGGCAGGAAGACCAGTTCGTTCTTGTGCTTTTTCATATGTACGCCAAATCACCGCGCGTGTTGCGCAAGCGTTCGCTTATAGATTTCCAAGAGGCCGCGCAAGGTCAGGTCGTGATCGAAATGGTCTATCTTGTCCGTTGCGCCTTCAAACAGCGATGCCACGCCCCCCGTCGCGACAACCGTCATCTTTTGTCCGTACTCAGACTGAATGGCGCAGATGAGATATTCGATCAGACCGATATAGCCCCAGAAGATACCGGACTGCATCGCGCTGACCGTATCCTTGCCGATCCGTCTGGCCGGGCGTTCTATGGCGATACGTGGGAGCTTGGCCGCCGCGAGGTGTAGGGCCTGAAGCGACAGGTTGATTCCGGGCGCGATAGCCCCGCCTTCGTAACCGCCATCGGACGCCACAACATCGAACGTTGTGGCCGTACCGGAATCGATAATGATAAGCGGCCCGGAATAGCTCATATGACCGCCGATGGCGTTGACCAGCCTGTCAGCCCCTGCCTCTTTGGGTTTGTCTATACGGATCTCGATACCAAGTGCCGTGTTCTCACCGATGACGAACGGCTGGCGATCAAAATACCGCTGGGCCAGCTTGCGCAGATTGAACAGGGATTGCGGCACCACAGATGAAATGATGCAATCGCTTATAAACTTGAAGTCCAGGCCTTGCATCTGCATCAATTGATAAAGCCAGGCCGCGTACTCATCGGCCGTGCGCGTGCTTTCCGTTGCGACGCGCCACTGAGCGACCCAGTCTGTGCCATCATGGATGGCGAAAAGGGTGTTGGTATTGCCTTGTTCAATGGCCAGAAGCATGTGCATCTCCGTAGACAATGTCGCCTCCGGTAACGGTATATATCTGTCCGTCAGCCGCTTCTATTTGTAGGCCACCAAATTCATCCAGGCCCTTTATACGGCCGGAAACCGTCCTGCGTTCGTGCGTGACGTTCAAGATACGATCACGACCATAGGCACGCTTGAGCCACGCCTTGGCGATATCGCTAAAATCCTTGTTGCGCCACAGATCGAGCACACCATCAAGATGGCCGTTCAGCTTGTGCAGCAGGGCGACAGGATCAAGGTTTTTCGCTTCCGGACTGATATCGCGCAGGGAAACGGTCAGGTAGTTTTCAATGATCGGTGCGGCGCGCATATTGATGCCGATACCGATGACAATGCCCAGATGCCCGGGTTTTTCGAAAGCTTCGGTCTGGACGATGAGGCCGCACAGCTTGCGTCCACGATGCAGGATATCGTTAGGCCACTTTATGCGCAGACTCTCGTCCGTGTCGGGAATAAGGGGCCGCAACATCTCATACACGGCCAAGGCGGTTACGAAAGACAGTTGCGGCACCGACCGCACATCGATCTCCATGATTTCCCAGCGGGAAGCCATGAAATTACCTTTGGTGCCAACCCAGGTCTTGCCGTGCCGGCCAATACCTTTGGTCTGTTCCTTCGCCAGAATCCAGCCTGAGCCGGACCGCCCTGCCCGCACCCGCGCCAACCCTAGGTCCTGGGTTGACGGCAAGGAGTCGAAAATTTCGAAGTCGGCCACAGCCCGTTAGCTTCCGAAACCCTGTGCCGCTGTCTGCGCCAACGGATAGACGAAGATCAGGAAGGCGATGACGACCGGGAACGAAAAAGCGGCGGCGGCGTAGGCAATCCATTTGGCTTCGCGCGGCGACTTGTCCATCTCGCCACCCGACGCATCGAACCACATCAGCTTGATGATGCGCAGATAATAGAAGGCGGAGATGACCGAGGCGACGAGACCGGCCGCCGCGAAAGGCCACAGGCCGGCAGAAATCGCGGCGCCGAACACGAAGTACTTGGCCCAGAAGCCGCCAAACGGGGGCATGCCGAGAACCGACAGTGCCAGAATGGTGATGGCGATGGTCAAAGGCATATTGGTCTTGGAAAGACCCGCCAGGCTGTCGATGCGCGTGACAGGCTCACCCTTGCGGCTGAGCGACATCTGCGCGCTGAACAGGCCCAGTGTATCGACCATGTACAGGACGAAGAACATCAATAGCGACGGGATGCCGCCAAGACCGGCAGCAACGGCCAGAAGGGCATAGCCCATATTCGCGATCGAGGAATAGGCCAGAAGTCGCTTGATATCCTTCTGCATCAGGCCGCCAAGTCCGCCGACGAGGAAGGAGAGAACCGACAGGACCAGAATAACCTGGCGCCATTGGTCGGCTTGCGCTTCGAAACCGGTCTGAAGAACGCGAGCGAACAGAACCATGGCCGCGAACTTGGGGGCGCCGGCAGCGAAGGCGACGACCGGCGTCGGCGCACCTTCGTACACGTCGGGTGTCCACATGTGGAACGGCGCCGCAGAGACCTTGAACGCCAGGCCGCAGATCAGGAAGACCAGACCAAAAACCAGACCGACATTGAGGTTCGTCGTCGCTGTTTCCGCGATGACGTGGAAGTTCATTGAACCGGCGAAGCCGTAGATCAGCGACGCGCCATAAAGCAGAAGGCCTGACGACAGAGCGCCCAGCACAAAGTATTTAAGACCGGCTTCCGATGATTTGGCATCGTCACGGCGGAAGGCCGCCAGGACGTACAATGCCAGGGATTGCAGTTCCAGGCCGACATATAGCGCGATCAGGTCGCCAGCCGACACCATCATGCTCATACCGAGGGCGGCGAGCAGGATGATGATCGGAAACTCGAAGCGGCGGGCGCCCAGGCGATCGAAATAGCCCTGGCCTAAAACGATGACAAAGACGGCGGCAACATAGATGGCGACCTTAGCGAACAGGGCGACGCCATCGACGATGAACGAGCCGGAGAAGGCAGAACCTTGATGGGAGAAGGCCGCCGCAAAGGCGGCGCCAATAAGGGCCGCACCGCATAGTGCGCTGACCGAAGTCATGCCCTTATCGCCGCGGAATGCGCCGAAAACAAGGATCAGCAGGGAAGAAATCGCGAGGATTGCTTCCGGAAGTGCCAGGTTAAGAGCGAGATTGAAGTCCATTTTTGCTCGTCCTTATCCGCCGATGATCGCCTGATAGGTCGCAACGACCTGATCTACGCTGGCAGTGGTAATATTGAATACGAAGGCCGGATAAATCCCCAGCGCAATCGTGCCGATGATCAGCGGCGTGAAAATGATGATTTCACGTACACTGAGGTCGGGATATTTCTTGAGTTCGTCATTGACGACTTCACCGAACATAACGCGCTTGAACAGCGTCAAGGCGTAGACGGCGGAGAAGATGACGCCCGACGTCGCCACGAAGGCCACCCAGGTGCCCCACTTGTAGGCGCCGGTGAGTGAGGTGATTTCGCCGATGAAGCCCGATGTACCCGGCAGACCGACATTGGCCATGGTGAACAGCAGGAAAACAAAGGCGTAATGCGGCATAAGCTTGGTGACACCGCCATAGAAGGCGATTTCACGGGTGTGCCACCGGTCGTAAACAACACCGACGCAGAGGAAGAGCGCGCCTGAGATCAGACCGTGGCTGATCATCTGGAAGACCGCGCCTTCAACGCCGAGCTTGTTTCCGGCGAAGATACCCATGGTGACAAAGCCCATGTGTGCGACCGACGAATAGGCGATCAGCTTCTTGATGTCCGTCTGGCGGAAGGCGATCAGCGAGGTAACCACCACGGCGATGACAGACAGTGCCATGACCAGCGGCGCGAACATTTCCGACGCATATGGGAACATGGGCAGGTTGAAGCGGATGAAACCGTAGCCGCCGAGTTTCAGCAGGATGCCGGCCAGCATGACCGAACCGGCAGTCGGCGCCTGAACGTGAGCATCGGGCAGCCAGGTGTGCACCGGCCACATCGGCATCTTCACCGCAAAGGACGCAAAGAAGGCAAACCACAGGAAGGGCTGAACCTCACGCGCGAAGGCGAATTTGGTCAGAAGCGGAATATCGGCCGTGCCGGCGACATTGACCATGTACAACATGGCCGCCAGCATAAGGACGGAGCCTAACAGGGTGTAGAGGAAGAACTTGTACGATGCGTAGATCCGGTCCTTGCCGCCCCAGATACCGATGATCAGGAACATAGGGACAAGGCCACCTTCGAAGAAGATGTAGAACAGGAACATGTCGAGCGACGTGAAGACGCCGATGACCAGGGTTTCCAGCAAAAGAAACGCGATCATGTATTCCGCGATGCGTTCCTTGATCGAGTCCCAGGAGGCCAGGATACACAGAGGCATCAGGAAGGCAGTCAGAGCGACGAAGAGGATGGAAATTCCATCGACCCCCATGTGGTATGAGATAGGTCCGAACCAAGAATAGTGTTCTTCGAATTGATAGCCGGGATTTGCGCGGTTGAAACCAGCCAGCATCACGACGGACAGCGCCAGCGTGATCAGGGTGGTCCACAAACTGATCCATTTAGCGTTCTTGGCGATGATCGCTTCATCGTCCTTGCGAGCCATGAAGCGCAGCACAGTGATTACCAACGCACCGAAGAGCGGTGCGAAGGTAATGATACTGAGCAAGTTGGGGATAGCGGGTGTCATTATAAAATCCATCTCCCCTTATCGGACCATCCAGAAGACATAGGTCAAGAGACCCACGACACCGAGGAACATAGCGAAAGCGTAGTGATAAACGTAACCGGTCTGCGTCTTGACCAGATTCTTGGCGGACTTCAACGCCGACCAGGCAGCCCCGTTGGGGCCCAGGTTGTCGATGATCTTGATATCCAGCACTTTCCAGAAGAAGTCACCGAGGATCTTGGTCATACGGACGAAGGTTGCCTGATAGATCTCATCGAAATACCACTTGTGATACAGGAAGTTGTATACCGGACCATCGTTGGCAGCCATCTTCTTGGGCAGGTTTGGACGCAGGATGTAGTAGTACCAGGCGAGCGCCATCCCCAGCAGAGTCACGATCAGCGGTAGCAGTTTCACCCAGGTTTCCGTTATGTGATGCATTTCATGCAGCACTTCGTTGTGCGGACCGGTGAAGATGGCGTGACCCCAGAATTCATGCGCTTTTTCGCCGATAAAGTACGGCGCGAAGATGAGGCCAGCGAATACGGCGCCGAAAGCGAGCACGACCAGTGGGGTCAGCATGACCCAGGGGCTTTCGTGCGGTGTGTGATCATGGCCGTGGTGACCATGGTCGTCATGCGCGTGGGCATGATCGGCATCGGGTTCTGATGAGGCATGGCCGTGGGGCACGTCATGATGATGATCGTCGTGGGCATGTTCCCAATGCTTCTTGCCATGGAACGTCATGGCGACAAGACGCCAGGAATAGAAGCTGGTCAGCAAGGCAGCGGCAATACCCATGATGAAGGCGAACATGCCTTGCGGCGTATTGTGTTGCGTCCATGCCGCTTCGATGATGGCGTCTTTCGAGAAGAAGCCGGCAAAACCGATTTCCGTGAAGGGAATGCCAAGGCCGGTAATGGCGATGGTGCCGATGGTCATGACCGCATAGGTCACGGGCAGATATTTCCACAGGCCGCCCATCTTACGCATGTCCTGTTCATGATGCATGCCGTGAATGACCGAACCGGCACCCAGGAACAGAAGCGCCTTGAAGAAGGCGTGCGTGAACAGGTGGAACATGGCGGCCTGATAGGCCCCTACCCCCGCCGCGAAGAACATGTAGCCCAACTGCGAGCAGGTAGAATAGGCGATGACGCGTTTGATGTCGTTTTGTGTGAAGCCGATCGAAGCGGCGAAGATGGCCGTGATGGCGCCGACATAGGCGACGATCATCTTGGCGACGGGCGCGTATTCGAACAGCGGCGACAGAAGGCAGACCATGTAGACGCCGGCGGTCACCATGGTGGCGGCGTGGATCAGGGCCGAGACCGGGGTCGGGCCTTCCATCGCGTCCGGCAACCAGGTGTGCAGGAAGAACTGGGCAGATTTCCCCATGGCGCCGATGAAGAGCAGGAACGCCGCGAGATCGAGCGCCGAGAAGGTCTGACCGAGGAATTCCCAGGTCTGGCCCTGATGCGACGCAATCATTGGGAAGAGTTCATGGAAGTTGATCGTGCCGAACTGCCAGTAGACCGTCATGATGCCAAGCGCGAAGCCGAAATCGCCGACGCGGTTGACGACGAAGGCCTTAATGGCGGCAGACGAGGCACTGTCCTTGTGGAACCAGAAACCGATCAGCAGATAAGATGCCAGACCGACCCCTTCCCAGCCGAAGAACAGTTGCATGAAATCAGCGGCGGTCACCAGCATAAGCATGGCAAAGGTGAACAGCGACAGGTAGCTGAAGAAGCGCGGACGTGACGGATCTTCCGCCATATAGCCCCAGCTGTAGAGGTGCACGAGCGACGATACGGTCGTCACAACAATGAGCATGGTCGATGACAGGGCGTCGATGCGTATCGACCAGGCCGACTGGAAGCCGTCTATATTAATGAACGGCAAAATCTGGACCGTGAAGTCCGCCATGCCGCCCCACGTATGCTGGATGAAAGTGTACCAGCCACAGGCGCAGGCTACGAAAAGCAGCCCCGTCGTGATGAATTGCGATGGTATATTGCCGATACGGCGGCCAAAGAAACCAGCAATGGCTGCACCGACGATCGGCGCGAACACGCATAGGGTGACAAGGGTGGCCATGCCGGAAGACAGCGGGCTTAGCACCGCGTGAGCGGCAGGAGCCAGGCTGTGGGCAGTTTCGGCGACGTGAGCAGTTAGCACGATGCTTATCCTTTCATCATGCTGGCGTCATCGACGGCGATGTCGCCGCGATTACGGAAGAAGGTCACGAGAATGGCCAGGCCGACGGCGGCTTCAGCCGCAGCAACGGTCAGGACGAACATGGCCATAATCTGGCCCTCCACATTGTGCAGGTAGCTCGAAAAGGCCACGAAGTTGATATTGACCGCCAGAAGGATCAGTTCGATCGACATCAGGATGATGATGACGTTACGGCGATTGAGAAAGATGCCCAAGGTGCCGATGGTGAACAGGATGGCGGATACCGATAGATAATGGACGAGCCCGATGGTCATTCCGAGATTCCTTCTCCGGACTTGGCAGGTACAATCTCGACCGCATCGTCGCGGCGGCGTGTGACCTGGCTGAAAATATCCTGGCGCTTTACGTTCGGGCGGGTACGCAGGGTGAGCACGATGGCTCCGACCATGGCGACCAGCAACACGAAACCGGCAGCTTCGAACAGGTAGATGTAGGTTGAATAGAGGGCGTGACCGATCATGCGGATGTTCGATTCATTGGCCGTGAAGGCCTGCGGCTCATTCCCGGCGGCGGCGCCCTTTTGCGCCACGGCGACCGAGACCATGATCAGCTCGAACAACAGGACCGCGCCGACTGCGATGCCGATCGGCAGGTAGTTGGCGAAGCCTTGGCGCAGTTTGACGAAATCGACATCAAGCATCATGACGACGAATAGGAAGAGGACGGCGACAGCGCCGACATAGACGACAACCAGCAACATGGCGAGGAATTCGGCACCCAGCAGAATGAACAGGCCGGCCGCCGAGAAAAAGGCCAGGATAAGCCACAGCACGCTATGTACCGGGTTCTTGGCGGTGATGACAAGCAGGCCGGAAATACAGGTTACTGCGGCCATGAGGTAAAAGGCGATGGCAATCAAGGTCATGACATTTTTTCTTTCTGTGCCTTCTTACCGGTAGGGTGCATCGAGTTCGAGCGCACGGGCAATTTCGCGTTCCCAGCGATCGCCGTTGGCCAGAAGCCGTTGCTTGTCGTAGAGCAGTTCTTCACGCGTGTCGGTCGCAAATTCGAAGTTCGGTCCTTCGACGATGGCGTCAACCGGGCACGCTTCCTGACACAGGCCGCAATATATGCACTTCACCATGTCAATATCGTATCGGGTCGTGCGGCGCGAACCGTCGGCGCGCGGTTCGGCCTCGATGGTGATGGCCTGCGCGGGGCAGATCGCTTCGCACAGCTTGCAGGCGATGCAACGTTCTTCGCCGTTTTCGTAACGGCGCAGGGCATGCTCACCCCGGAAACGTGGTGATATCGGGCCCTTTTCGAACGGATAGTTGATCGTGGCCTTGTGCTTGAACATGTACTTGACCGCCAGGCCTGTAGCCCCGACGAAGTCAAGCAGCATGGCGCCCTTGATGCCTGAGATAATGCGCGAAATCATAGGGCACCTCCATAAACGCGGTAAGCGGCAACAATAATAACGGCCACCAGCGACATCGGCAGGAAGACCTTCCAGCCCAGGCGCATCAGTTGGTCATAGCGGTAACGCGGTACGATAGCCTTGGCGATGGCGAACATGACGAACCAAAACACGACCTTTAGGATAAACCAGATCAGGCCGTGGATTGCGGCGATTGCGCTGCCTTCGGGAAACAGGCCCGCCGTCGGGTAAGGCGCATTCCAACCACCGAAGAACAGTATCGAAATCATGGCGCACATCAGGACGATGTTGGCGTATTCGCCGATCATGAACAGCAGATAGGGCGTAGACGAATATTCGACCTGATAGCCGGCGACCAGTTCCGATTCCGCGTCCGGCAGATCGAACGGCGGGCGGTTGGTTTCGGCGAGCGCCGAGATATAGAACATCACCATCATCGGGATCATGATCACGACCAGCGGCCAGTGTCCGCCGCCGAATACGTTCCAGTTCCAGAAGCCGCCGCCCTGTGCCGTGACGATATCGGTCAGGCGCATGGAGCCGGACAGCAGGATGACGCTGACAATGATGAAGCCGATCGAGACTTCGTAGGACACCATCTGCGCGGCGGAACGCAGGCCACCCAGGAACGGATATTTCGAATTGGAGGCCCAGCCCCCCATGATGATGCCGTAGACGCCCAGAGACGAAATGGCGAGGAGATAAAGAACGCCAACATTGATGTCGACCACCACCAGGCCAGGCGCAAACGGAATGACGGCCCAGGCCAGGAAGGCGACAACGAAGGTAATCAGCGGCGCCAGCAGGAAGATCGGCTTATCGGCCCCGGCCGGAATAATCACTTCCTTGAACAGGAACTTGAAGAAGTCGGCAAAGGATTGCAGCAGTCCGAATGGACCGACCACGTTCGGCCCCTTGCGCATCTGCACGCCCGCCCACACCTTGCGGTCGCCCCACAGCAGGAAGGCCAGCGAGACCATTACGCCCATGATAACAGCGAGCGTCGCGCCGATCATGGCGATCAGCCAGCCCCACCACGTTGACATGAATTCAGCCATGTTAGTTCCTTACTCCGCCGCCAGGTTCAGGGCCGGTTTACGGGCCGCCGAACATTCCGCCATCGCCACCGAAGCCCGGGCGATAGGGTTGGTCAGATAAAAATCGGTGATGTGCGAGACAAAGAGGCGATCCTTGATCTCACCTTTTACGCCTATCGATTTGACATCAAAGGCTTTTGTCGCGGGTCTGACGTCGACGCGACCGAAGACCGGGTGATCGGTAATCAGCTTTTCACGCAGCGCATTGAGGCTGTCGTAAGGCAGGGTCTGGCCGAGATATCCGGACAGGGCGCGAATGATAGCCCAATCTTCCTTGGCCTCCCCCTTCGGGAATACGCAGCGCTCGGCGATCTGAACCCGGCCTTCCAGATTGGTGTAAATGCCGGACTTTTCTGTATAAGCAGCGCCTGGCAGTATGACATCGGCGGCGGAGGCGCCAACATCTCCGTGCGACCCGACATAGACAACAAAGGTCTTGTCGAGGCCAGCCGTGTTGATCTCGTCTGCCCCAAGCAGGACCAGCAGGTCTACCCCGCCGTTCAGCATGGCGGCAGCGTCTTTGGCTTCACCGACCGGCACGAAACCGAGGTCGAGGCCGGCAACGCGCGACGCCGCGGTGTGAACGATATTGAAGCCGTTCCAGCCGTCACGAACCACATCGTAATCATCGGCGATAATGGAAATTTCTTTCAGAACGGCGGCGCCGTCTTCTCCGGAAATGGCATTGGAGCCAACGAGGATAGCCGGCTTCTTGGCATTTTTCAGGATGTCGCGGAAGGCGTGCTTCTTGAGATCCTTGAGCGCCTTCGGACCGACGCCGATATGGGCGTAGTCATAGGTCAGGTCGGTGGCTTCGCCGATGACGGCGACTTGGACCTTGCCCTTGAGCCATGATTTGCGAATGCGTGCATTGATAAGCGACGCTTCGGCGCGCAGATCCGTGCCGATCAGCAGGATGGCATCAGCCTCTTCCAACCCGGCGATGCCAGTATTGAACAGCCAGGCCTCACGCGGCGTGGTTTGCGTAACCGGTCCGACTTTCGCGCCTTCCTGGCGGCAGTCTAGATTGGTGACACCCAGACCGTAGAATAGGTCCTTTGTCGCTTTCATAGCTTCCGCATCAACCAGATCGCCGGCGATGACGCCGACGCGCGAGGTATCAGTTGCCTTAATTTTAGCCGCAACAGTGGTCAGAGCCTCGTCCCAGGACACCGGGACCAGCTTGCCATCCTTGCGGACATAGGGTTTGTCGAGACGCTGGCGCGCCAGCCCGTCGACAGCGTAGCGTGACTTGTCGGTCAGCCATTCTTCGTTGATTTCTTCTTTCAGGCGCGGCAGGGCGCGAAGCACCGCAGGGCCACGGTTATCGATGCGGATATGAGCGCCAAGCGCGTCATGAACATCGATCGTTTCCGTCTTGGTGAGTTCCCACGGACGGTAGTTGAAAGACCAGGGGCGGTGCGTCAATGCGCCGACAGGGCACAGGTCATTGACGTTACCTGACAATTCCGACGACACGGATTTTTCCAGATAACTGGTGATTTCAGCGTTTTCGCCGCGAGAGATCATACCCATTTCATTGACGCCTGCGACTTCCGTCGTGAAGCGGACGCAGCGCGTGCATTGAATGCAGCGGGTCATGAACGTCTTGATCGTTGGCCCGAGGTTCTTTTCTTCAACGGCGCGCTTATTCTCGCCGTAGCGCGAATCTCCCTTGCCGTAGGCGACGCTCTGATCTTGCAGATCGCATTCGCCGCCCTGGTCGCAGATCGGACAATCGAGCGGGTGATTGATGAGCAGAAACTCCATCACGCCTTCGCGGGCCTTCTTGACCATCGGTGTATTGGTAAAAATTTCCTGACCTTCGGCAGCCGGCAGCGCACACGAGGCCTGCGGCTTCGGCGGTCCTGGCTTTACTTCCACCAGGCACATGCGGCAGTTGCCGGCGATCGACAGGCGCTCATGATAGCAGAAGCGCGGAATCTCCTCGCCCGCCAACTCCGCCACCTGGAGCACGGTCATGCCGGGGTCGAATTCGACCTCCACACCATTGACTTTTGCCTTAGCCATGTGTCTTCATACCCTTAACAATTGTAAATAAGCCTCGAGAAAATATAGCTTTTTCGCACTTTAATTCGTGCATCAAAACCACGATTTGTCTCCCGCGACATAATCTTCGTAAAAGCTCTGGTCCGTCTTGACGAGGTAGATGATCGTCTCGATGAAGGCGATGAAACAAACCAATACACCGGGAACAATCAGAACCCAGCCGATGGTTCCGCACAACAACATGATGATGCCAGCGGTATTCTTGCCCAGATAGAACTTGTGAACCCCCAGCGCGCCGAAAAAAAACGCCAGGATCGCAGCGATCCATTTGTTCTTTTCGCCAATAGCTGTCGCAATGACGTAAATGCTGACAGCCGTGTCCCCAGCCGGTTCGAAATCGATAGTCGATCCGGCCGGAACGTAAACGGTATCCCCCATTAGGTCGCTGACGCTAAAGGTATAGCGCTTGCCATCATCACCGCTGATGAGGCCAGTCGAACCATTGAATGAGAGAACCTTGCCGCGCATCTGTGCTCTATCCCCTACTCGGCCGCGATCGTGTGGCCGGCAAAGTTACCCTTGCTGGAGCGGTAGAGCGTGATTCTATCCTCGATCTCATGACGGAAGTGGCGGATAAGTCCCTGGATTGGCCATGCCGCAGCGTCGCCGAGCGCGCAGATGGTGTGGCCTTCGACCTGGGTCGTGACTTCAAGCAGGGTGTCGATTTCCGAAGGATCGGCATCGCCCTTTACCATACGCTCCATGACCCGCCACATCCAGCCGGTGCCTTCGCGGCACGGGGTGCATTGACCGCAGCTCTCGTGCTTGTAGAAATAGCTCAGACGGGCGATGGCCCGGATAAGGTCCGTGGACTTGTCCATGACGATGACCGCCGCCGTGCCTAAACCGGACTTGAGATTGCGCAGACTGTCGAAATCCATGGGCAGGTTTTCGCACTGTTCGGCGGTGATCATCGGCACCGACGAACCGCCGGGAATAACAGCCTTAAGGTTACCCCAGCCGCCACGAATACCGCCGCAGTGATCTTCGATCAACTGGCGGAACGGAATAGACATGGCTTCTTCGACATTGCACGGCTTGTTGACGTGGCCGGATACGCAGAACAGCTTGGTGCCTGCATTGTTCGGTGCGCCGAAAGAAGCAAACCAGGCCGCGCCGCGGCGAAGGATGGTGCCAACAACCGCGATCGATTCGACGTTATTTACGGTGGTTGGGCAACCATAAAGGCCAGAACCGGCCGGGAATGGCGGCTTCAGGCGGGGCTGCCCCTTCTTGCCTTCAAGCGATTCGAGCAGCGCGGTTTCTTCACCGCAGATATAGGCGCCGGCGCCATGGTGGATATAGACGTCGAAGTCCCAGCCATGCACATTGTTTTTGCCAATCAGCTTGGCCTCATAGGCCTGCTTGACGGCGGCTTCCATGCGTTCGCGCTCGAGGACATATTCGCCGCGCAGATAGATATAACAGGCGTGCGCCTGCATGGAGAAGGAGGCGATAAGGCAGCCTTCGATCAGCAGATGCGGATCGTGGCGCATTATCTCGCGGTCCTTACACGTGCCGGGTTCGGATTCGTCAGCATTGACCACCAGATAGTGCGGCCGATCCTTGACTTCCTTCGGCATGAAGGACCATTTCAACCCGGTCGAGAAGCCGGCGCCGCCGCGACCACGCAGGCCGGAATTCTTCACATTGGTTATGATCCATTCAGCGCCATAGGACAGGATGTCCTTTGTGCTGTTCCACGCGCCGCGCTGCTTCGCCCCCTCCAGGCCCCAATCGTGGAAACCGTACAGGTTGGTGAAAATGCGATCTTTGTCTTCGAGAATACCGACCATGTTAAGCCTTCACCTCCGTGCCCGGGCTAGCCGCCTCGGGAGCGTTCGGAATTTTCACTGCCTTGGCGGCCGAGCCATCATACAGTTTCGGATCCAGCAGCGTCTGGGCGCCGCCTAACGGCTCCGAGGTGTGGCGGCCGTTGTACGGGCCAGCCTTGGGTGATTTACCTGCAGCGAAATCGTCGATGATCTGGGCCAGATTTTCCGGCGTCAGGTCTTCGTAGAAGTAGTCGTTGATCTGGGCCATCGGCGCATTGCAGCACGCGCCCAGACATTCCACTTCCTGCCACGTGAACTTGCCGTCTTTGGACAGCTTGTCCTTGGGCCCGATCTTGTCCTTGCATACCTTCATCAGGGCGTCTGATCCGCGCAGCATACACGGCGTCGTGCCGCACACCTGAATCAAAGCCGCCGAACCGACCGGTTCCAGCATGAACATGGTATAGAAGGTCGCAACTTCGAAGACGCGGATTTGCGGCATCCCAAGCAGCTTTGCGATAGCGGTGATGGCCGGCTCACTGACCCAGCCCTCCTGCTTTTGCACGAGCCACAATATTGGGATGACCGCGCTTTGGCGGCGCGATACCGGATACTTGGCAATCCACCAGTTGGCCTTTTCCAGCGTTTCAGCGGAAAAAGTGAAACTGGCCGGTTGTTCCTTGGCGAGACGACGAACAGCCATCAGACCCCTCTACAATTACAGACCGGCCGGGCTTTACACCCGAAACCGATTAAAGACAGTCGAAAAAATACGGACTTCACAGGTTTCATCGTGCAGCCCCCGTTTTGGCGGCCCGCGCCTGCGCCTTGGCGGCGTCAATATGGCGCCCCATGGCCACGACGAAAGGCAGCCGCCGCAAAACCATACGGAAAGCGATAGCGCAAATGACAAAACCACCCCACACTTCCGGCTTATTGAGCTCGGGGTGCAGATCGTAGACAAAAACTTTGAAACCGATAGACAAGGCCAGGTACGGGATCAAAATGGCGCCCCAGCGCACAAATTCATCTTTCAGAAAGCCGCCGGCGCCGCCGGGATGGTATTTCCAGGCGGATTGACTGACCAGCCAACGGATCATGACGATGAAGGTGACAACGACCAGGGTGCCAATGGTGGAAAACAACACCATCAATAGCGGGTGACTGTGTTGCCAAGCTAGCGAGGCCGCCTGTTGTTGTGCTGGGGTCATGTGCTGCATCACGGCCTCATCGATTCGTAACGCGCATTACGGGCAGCGCGAACGCGGTTTTGCGCTGCCGCCACGAACGGCAGTCGTCGCATACCGAGCAGGCCCATGACAGCGATGCCGAGAAGGACGTAACGTGCGGTTTCATTTTCAAGCGCAGGATTGACAGTTGTCGCAATACTGAAGCCGGCGACACAGATAAGCATGGGCAGGACAGGCAGAAAGAAATAGATCAGCATGTCCGTAATGAAGCCGCGGCTGCCCCTGGGATGAAACGGCCAGTTCGGCCGCGACATCCCGATGCTCAAGGCCAGCATGGCGATGAGCAGAGCCGAGGCGATCAGGACGCCAATGAGTGGGCTGTCACTCATCGGTCGATTTCCCCGAACACGATATCGAGCGAGCCAAGGATGGCAGAGACGTCGGCCAGCAGGTGCCCGCGGTTCATCCAGTCCATAGCCTGAAGGTGCGGGAAGCCCGGCGCGCGGATTTTGCAGCGGTACGGCTTGTTTGTGCCATCGGACACGAGATAGACGCCGAATTCACCCTTGGGCGCTTCAACGCAGGCATAAACTTCGCCTTCCGGCGTCTTGAAGCCTTCGGTATACAGCTTGAAGTGATGGATCAAAGCTTCCATCGAATTCTTCATTTCAGCGCGGCGCGGCGGTGTTACCTTGTGGTCTGTCGACAGCACTGGTCCAGAAGTTGTCTTAAGCTTTTCAAGACATTGTTCCATGATCTTGACGGACTGCTTCATTTCTTCGACGCGGCACAGATACCGGTCCCAGCAGTCGCCGTTCTTGCCCAGAACGATGTCGAACTCAAGTTCGGCGTAGCATTCGTAGGGCTGGCTCTTGCGCAGATCCCATGCGATGTTCGACCCACGGATCATAACACCGGTAAAGCCCCAGTCGTAAGCCTGTTGTTTCGACACCACGCCGATGTCGACGTTACGTTGCTTGAAAATCCGATTTTCGGTGACAAGCGACTCAATGTCTTTCAGAGCCGGCAGGAATTCCCGGCACCATGTGACCATGTCCGCGATCAATTCCGGCGGCAGATCCTGGTGAACGCCGCCTGGACGGAAATAGTTGGCGTGCAGGCGCGCGCCGCAGGCGCGTTCGTAGAACACCATCAGCTTTTCGCGTTCTTCGAAGCCCCACAACGGTGGCGTCAAAGCGCCGACGTCCATCGCCTGAGTGGTGACATTGAGGATGTGCGACAGAATACGGCCGATTTCGGAAAACAGGACGCGGATATATTGCGCGCGCTTGGGGACTTCGAGACCCAGCAACTTTTCGATGGCCAGCACGAAAGCGTGCTCCTGGTTCATCGGCGCGACGTAGTCCAGGCGATCGAAGTAGGGCACGTTCTGAAGATAGGTGCGCGACTCCATCAATTTTTCGGTGCCGCGATGGAGAAGCCCGATGTGCGGATCTACGCGCTCGACCATTTCACCATCGAGGTCGAGCACAAGGCGCAGAACCCCGTGGGCCGCAGGGTGCTGCGGACCGAAATTGATCGTAAACTTGCGATCATCATCGCCTTTTTCGACCGGAGGCGGCGTCATACCATCTGCCATGAAATCAAACCTTTAGAGGTAAACTTAAACTTTCGCCTTCTCGTCGCCCGGGAGCACGTACTGCGCGCCCTCCCACGGCGACAGGAAGTCGAACTTACGATATTCCTGAACCAACTTTACGGGTTCGTAGATCACGCGCTTTTGCTCTTCGTCGTAACGGACCTCGACATGGCCCGTCATCGGGAAGTCTTTGCGCAACGGATGGCCTTCGAAACCGTAATCGGTCAGCAGCCGGCGTAGGTCCGGGTGGTTCGAGAAAAGCATACCATACATGTCGAACGCTTCGCGTTCGTACCAGTCGGCATTCGGATAGACGCTGCGAATCGACGGCACGGGAACAATCTCGTCCGTGCGAACCTTAACGCGTAGACGAATATTCTGCGTGAGCGACAACAGGTGATAGACGACGTCGAAGCGCTCCGCGCGCTTCGGGTAATCGGCCCCGCACACATCGATCAGCTGATGGAAACGATAAGGCTCGGCCTTAAGCCAGGTCATGATCTCGACGATGCGTTCGCGATCGACGGTCAGGGTCAGTTCACCAAAGGCCAGAACCGATTCCAGAATCGCTTCCTTGAAATCACCGGCGGCGCGTTCGGCCAGGGCTTGTAGTTTTTCGATACTCATAACCCCTCCCCTTAGCGACGGATGCTGCCGGTACGGCGAATTTTCTTCTGCAATTGCAGAAGACCGTACAAAAGCGCTTCAGCGGACGGTGGGCAACCAGGGACATATACATCCACGGGCACCACGCGATCACATCCGCGTACGACGCTATATGAATAGTGATAGTAACCGCCACCGTTGGCGCACGAGCCCATGGACAAGACGTAACGCGGGTCCGGCATCTGGTCATAGACCTTACGAAGGGCGGGCGCCATCTTGTTTGTCAGCGTGCCGGCGACGATCATCAGATCGGACTGGCGTGGGCTGGCGCGCGGAGCCATGCCGAAGCGTTCCATATCGTAACGCGGCATCGACGCCTGCATCATTTCGACGGCGCAGCAGGCCAGGCCGAACGTCATCCACATCAGAGAGCCCGTACGGGCCCAGGTGATGACGTCATCGGCCGAAGCGACGAGAAAGCCCTTTTCATTGAGCTCCATCGAGACCTGCTCGAAAAACTTGTCGTGGACCGCGGGATCGTAGCCTTCAACCGAAGAACGCCCGGCGGATCCGGCAGGAAGGACTATTCCCATTCGAGGGCTCCCTTTTTCCACACATATATATAACCAAGGCCGAGTTCGACCAGGAAGGTGACCATCGACCAGAAGGCCACGTGCATGCCGCCATTAGGCATGTCGAACAATGACACGGCCCATGGGAACAGGAAGGAGGCTTCCAGGTCGAAAATGATAAAGAGAATCGACACCAGGTAAAAACGTACGTCGAACTTCTGGCGCGCCGAGTCAAAAGCATTAAAGCCGCACTCATAGGCGGACAGCTTTTCCGTATCCGGCGCCTTGGGCGCAATAACCAGGGCGCCGATCATAAAGCCCAGCCCCAGGACGGTGGCTATGACTATGAAGATGATGACGGGGAGATATTGCAAAAGAAATGCGTTCATAAGGCTCGCCTCAACCCCTCACTAATAAGACACAGAACGCGTCCGTCGCCATTAACTACGGAAAGGGACTCGTTTCACATGGCTATTAGACCAGTCTGTTGAAAGCTTCAAACCTTTGCAGCGCAAAAATGCCTTCTTTTGCCCACTTTCTTTCACTTTAAAGGCATAGAATTGAGACAATGAAAATCGTTCGCAGATATTTGCGGTGCAGACGAAGTTATCCAGAGGTTTGCCCATAATTTCGATGTTTTCGTGTTTTTATGTGTTGACACCCCCCTGCCTGCCGAACTACTAAGCGCACCTCTTCAACGGCCACACGGCAACGGGCGGCCAGCGAAGATAAGGGAATGCGGGTGTAGCTCAGTTGGTTAGAGTGTCGGCCTGTCACGCCGAAGGTCGCGGGTTCGAGCCCCGTCACTCGCGCCACCCTTGCTTTAAAGCAAAGGTGGCACCGCATTTCTCCCTTTTTCCTTTCTGTAGAACTTAATTACACGATTGCGGCGCAGCGGTTTTACGCTCGTCGTTTTTTTCGTGCCTGCGCCCCGTCTCACCCCTCATTCGCCATCACCAACGGTTGGGAATCGTGGCGTTGCCGACGTCTGCGGACATAATAAAGCCCTCTTTGTTTCTGAGTTTGCGGCCCAAATGGGGAACATGTGTCCGCTTTGGGGGATTTTGGCGCTTGTTAAACAGGTTTGCCACCTTTTCGCCCGTTGAAATAAAGGTTAATAGGTGACGAGAGTCCAAGCGAACTGCATATAATCGAGGGCCGTCTGGTCCCGCCTCCATCCACAGTGATCCAAAGCATCCCAGGAAGCTTACCAAATGCGCAAAAACAAACTTCTGACCGCTACCGCCCTCACCTTGACTATGGGGGTAATCGCCGCCGTTGGCGCGGGCAGTCAGGCATTTGCCGCCACCACGATTTCGACGGCGACGACTGCGCCGGTCAAGACGTCCGTAACGGGGGATCTGACGGTTGATTCGGCCGGTTCTATTGCGGTCACCAGCGGAAACGCCATCACGGTCGATTCGGACAATTCAGTAACGCTGAACGGTAAAGTAGACATGCTGAAGTCTACCGATGGATCAACGGGCGTACTGATCAGCGGAGGCCACACCGGAAATCTGACCGTTGCCGCCAATATCACTGTGACGGATGACTATACGGAAACGGACACCAAAAACGCTGACGGCATTTTGGACGGGCCGTTCTCTGATGGTAAGACGCGCTACGGCATCCACTCCACGGGTACAACGCCGTTTATCGGTAATGTAGCCATAGCCAGTACAAGCACGATTGCCGTGGACGGCGACAATTCCTACGGCATCCGGTTTGAGAATCGGGTCCAGGGCAATGTCTCGATGGCGGGGACCATTACGCTCAACGGCAATAACAGCACGGCCGTCTCGTTGGAAAACGGCGCATCGGGTAATGTGTATCTGTCCGGGGCCATCAACGCGCGCGGCCAAAATTCCAAGGCGGTTAATCTGACCGGCAACTTCGATGGCAATGTCGTCATCGACGGTACCTATACAGGTACGGGCTACGCCACGGTCAATTCCCTGACAAGCGATGCGCTGACGAAAGTCTTGGCAACGCCGGAAGACATGTATCAGGCTGGGCCGTTGATTACGGTTGGCGGCAATCTGGCGCATGGCTTGCTGATCGGTTCGGCGGTTACCATAGACACCAGCGACGCCAACAAAAACAATACGGACCAGGATGGCGATGGCAATCCTGACTCGACACAAAAGACCGCGACCCTGACCAATTACGGCGCGGCCCCTGCACTCCTCGTCGGCTCCGCCAGCCAGGATATCACACTGGGTGGCGTGGTTTACGGTTCGACGGCGCTTAGCCCGCCGGCCATCAATTATGGACTGTTGATTCGCGGCAATGTGTCCGGCGTTGGCGTATATCAGAACATCGATAGTGTGGCGATCCAACTGGGCGGTCTGGGGCACGCGGTCAACATAGCCAACGGTATCGGCATCAAAGGTGTGGTGACGTCCACCGGTTTTGGCGGCAACGGAACGGCCTTGTCGCTGCAATCGGGAGCCTCTACGCCGCTGCTTGATGTCAGCAGTACGCTCCGTGGCGTCTCGAACTCCGCCACAACCTCGACGACGACCAACGGTACGACCACCTATTCCACGGTCGGAAACAAGACGGCGTTGGCGCTTGGTATTCAGTCGGGCGCCAGCCTGCCGGCCATCAACGTCGCCGTGGGGGGCACTATCGCGGCGTCCGCGACGGGATCGACACAAAATGCCATCGCCATTCAGGACCAATCCAACACCCTGACGACGATCACCAACAAGAATATCATCAGCGCCACGATCACGGCGTCAGACGACAATGGCGACGGCGTTGCCGATACGATTGTCAACCGCGGTATCGCTATTGATACGCGGACCAATTCAGTCGGTCTGACGATTACACAGGTCGATACCGCCCCTACGGATAGCGCCGCCGATCTGGCCATCCCTGCGCCCTATATACTCGGCGACATCCTGCTCGGTTCGGGGAACGATTCTATTTCCTCGTCGGGTGGTCTGATCTCCGGGAATATCGATTTTGGCGGCGGTGCCAACAGCTTCACGCTGACTGACAAAGCGTCCTATATAGGCAAGATGACCGGTAGCGGCACGGTTGCGATGGATATCGCTTCTGGAAACCTGGCTCTATATTCAGGGTCGCAACTCAACCTGACCAATCTGCACGTCGGCGCGACCAGCACCTTGTCTTTGACGCTGGATACCGCTCACCCGACGACGCCGATCTTCACCAACTCGGGGACAGCCATCTTCGACGACGGCGCGGCGGTGAATCTGGCGCTCAACAACCTGATTGTTACGCCTACGGTTTTCACCGTCATGACGGCCTCGAATATCAGCCTGGGTAATCTCGCGACGACCAGCCTGGATGGCAAGATACCCTATCTCTACCATGCCGATTTGGCCACCAATGCCGGCAAAACCGAACTCTATGCTAATTTCCGCCTGAAGAATCAGCAGGAAGCTCAGCTGTCGGATAACCAGTATTCGGCGCTTGCGCCTGTGCTGTCCGTTGTCGGTAAGGATTCCGGTGCTACGGCGTCGCTAATGGTGCAGTTGACCAAGGCCGGGTTCGATCAGATATACAACCAATACCTGCCTGACTATTCGGGTGAAAACCTGCTGGCGCTGGCACAAGGCCCCTCAGCCCTGAACCGTACGCTTGGGTCCTTGACCCTCGTTCCGGATAACAATCAGGGCCAGTGGTGGTTCCAGGAGCATGGCTACCAAGTGCAGCGTGATTACGGCGAAACCGCCGGCTTCAAGGCCACTGGCTTCAATTTTGCCGGCGGCCGCGAACGCGAAGTATATGGCAATCAGATGCTCGGCCTGTATCTGTCCTATAACTCGTCATCGCCGTTGGATACCTTCGCCATCGCCAAGGAAGATATGGTCAACTCCGACCTGACGTTGGGGGGCTACTGGCGCCTGCGTACCGGTGCCCTGAAGAGCTGGGCTCAGGCCGGTGCCGGTTACACCTCGTTCGAGACGACACGTAACATACTGACGTCGACCGTTAATCACATCGCCACGGCCAAATGGAATGGCTATTCGTACAGCGCGGGCCTCGGCGCATCCTATGACTTCAAGGCCGGCTATTTCGGTGTTACGCCTCAGATCATGGCCAGCTATTATGGTTTGAAGGAAAATGCGCACACGGAAACGGGGGGCGGTGATTATTTCGACCTGACTGTAGGCAAGCGCGACAGCCATCTGCTGACCTCTTCAGCCTTGTTGAATGTCAGCTACAGCCGCTTCTTCGTGAAGCCGGAAGTCTGGGTTGGCTATAAGCAGAATGTATCGGCACAGATCGCCGACACGGTGTCCAATTTCAAGGGTGTGACGCCCTTCACGCTCAATGGCGGAAATATCGAGGGCGGCGGTCCTGTGGCAGGCTTCCGCATTTCGGCAGATAACCAGTACAGCTACTTCTCGCTCGAAGGTGAATACGAAAAGCAGGATGCCTACACCAACTACTCAGTCAGTTTGCGGACTCGCTTCCAGTTCTGATCTGGATGGTTTGATCTGTGTGGATTGCAAAATGAAAGCCGCTTCGGACGTTGTCCGGGGCGGCTTTTGTTATTGGGTGTCCTAGGAAAGGCCCTTATTCTCTATAGGCTCCAGGCAGCGCTCTACAAGGCCATTCGCCCCCACTCGCATCGAGATGTAAGACGTGGTGCCGTACGCGCTCCGGCAGGCGCTGAAACCGCGTCCGTTAGGGGAATACAAGTGTGGAAAAAATGGTGGGCGATGACGGGATCGAACCGCCGACCTACTCGGTGTAAACGAGCCGCTCTGCCAGCTGAGCTAATCGCCCCTTCCAGGGAGCGCCTCATGTGCCAAGACTGCTCCTATAAGTCAAGAGGCGTTTCCATGTCCTGGCATAAAAATACCTGACACGGAAACGCCTCTAACGTCTTCAAGGTTGCGATAGCACCCTTGTATGCCTTTGAGCGGCTATTAGCCGTTCAGCGCGCCCTTCAGGCCTTCGCCGACGCGGAAACGCGCGGTCACTGAAGCCGGGCGCTGGACGGTTTCACCCGTGCGCGGGTTGCGGGCCGTGCCGGCTTCGCGCTTGACGGCCAGGAAGGTGCCGAAGCCAACGAGGCGCACGTCGTCCCCCTTCTTCAGGGCGCCTACCACGCTGTCTGTGAAGGCGTCGAGGGCCTTCTTGGCTTGATCCTTGGTCAGACCGGCCTGATCGGCGATGGCGGCCACGAGTTCAGCTTTCGTCATAATCTCTCTCCCTTACCCGTCTTGGGGTCAGTTGCTAAGCTTACCCCTAACGGCAGGCACTCTGGCCATGACTCGTTAACGGGTGAGCCAGATAGAGACTACAAAAACACACGTGCGTCAAAGCAATAAATGCCGTTTTTTGCACTGCAAACCGTGTTTTTTAAAGGGTTTGCGCATTTTCACGGCCTTTTGACCGGCCTAAAACCGCTTGCCACCCAAAATTGAACCAGACTGTACGGTAAAAACGAACCGATGCTCCGCAAAGCCTTGTGGATAAAGGAACTGATTCAACCAGGTGAGTCGCTGAAATGCAACTGGCACACAAACAAACGCCCCGGTGACTTTTATCACCGGGGCGCTTCATTTCGTCACATAGCCGCTCAGTGAGCGGTGGCGGCATCCGAATCATCGGCCGGAGCCGTCGTTCCTGCCGCTATGACCGGCTCTATCCAGTCAATCGGGGTCAATGGTTTTGTCAGAGCATGCTTAAGCACCTCTTCCGCCTGGCTGACCGGAATGATCTCCAGGCCGGATTTGACGTTTGCCGGCAGGTCGACGAGATCCTTCTCGTTTTCCTTCGGGATAAGTACCGTCTTGATGCCGGAGCGCAGAGCTGCCAGCAACTTTTCCTTAAGCCCGCCGATCGGCAACACGCGACCACGCAAGGTGATTTCGCCCGTCATGGCGAGGTCCTTGCGAACCGGAATACCCGTCAGGACCGAGACCATGGCCGTGACCATGGCGACGCCGGCCGAAGGGCCATCCTTTGGCGTTGCGCCTTCCGGAACGTGCACGTGGACGTCCGTTCTGTCGAATACGGGCGGCAGGATGCCGAACCTGGGCGCGAGCGCCTTGACGTAGGAATTGGCCGCGGAGACGGATTCCTTCATCACTTCCTTCAGGTTTCCGGTCACCTTCATATTGCCCTTGCCAGGCATCTTGATGGCTTCGATGGTGAGTATATCCCCGCCGAATTCCGTCCATGCCAAGCCGGTGACAATGCCGACCTGATCGACCTCGTCCGTTGCGCCATAATGATATTTGCGTACGCCGGCATATTTCGACAGACGTTCGCCGTCGATCGTAATCGACTTGACGTTTTCACGCGCCAGATCGCGGATCGTCTTACGCGCCAGATTACCCAATTCTCTCTCCAGAGACCGCACGCCCGCCTCCCGCGTGTAGTAGCGGATCAGGTCGCGCACCGCTTCTTCCGGTACGATGAATTCCTCGGCAGACAGGCCATGCTCCTTCATAAGGCCGGGCAGGACGTGGCGCTGTGCAATCTCGACCTTTTCATCCTCGGTGTACCCGGGGATACGGATGATTTCCATCCGGTCAAGCAGTGGTTGCGACATGTTTAGCGAGTTCGCCGTGGTCACGAACATGATCTTTGACAGATCATAATCGACTTCGAGGTAGTGGTCTGCGAAGGTCGAATTCTGCGCCGGATCGAGTACCTCAAGCAGGGCCGAGGCGGGATCGCCACGCCAATCATTGCCCATCTTGTCAATTTCATCGAGCAGGAAGAAGGCGTTGGTGGTCTTCACCTTCTTCATGTTCTGAATGATCTTGCCGGGCATTGAGCCGATATAGGTGCGGCGGTGGCCGCGAATTTCCGATTCATCGCGCACGCCGCCTAGCGAAATACGGACGAATTCGCGATTGGTCGCCTTGGCGATGGATTTGCCGAGCGATGTCTTGCCGACGCCCGGAGGACCGACCAGGCACAGGATCGGACCTTTCAGGGTGCCCATGCGGGCCTGAACAGCTAGATGTTCAAGGATGCGTTCCTTGACCTTTTCCAGGCCATAATGATCGGCTTCGAGGATATCCTCCGCCTTCTTTAGGTCGATGGGCTTCGGCTTGGCGGCACCCCAAGGGATGGCTAGAAGCCAGTCGAGATAGTTGCGCACGACGGTGCTTTCGGCCGACATGGGCGACATGTGACGCAGCTTGTTGAGCTCGGCCATCGCCTTGGTGCGGGCTTCCTTGGAAAGCTTCGTGCCCTTGATCTTCTTTTCAAGATCGGCCAGCTCGTCCTTGCCCTCGTCCTGCTCACCCAGTTCGCGCTGAATGGCCTTCATCTGCTCATTCAGGTAATATTCGCGCTGGGTCTTTTCCATCTGGCGCTTGACGCGCGAACGGATTTTCTTTTCGACTTGCAGGACGGAGATTTCGCCTTCCATCAGCGCATAGATTTTTTCCAGGCGCTTGGTGACCGACAATTGCTCCAGCAGGGCCTGCTTGTCCTGAATCTTGACAACCAGATGTGCCGCAATTGAGTCAGCCAGTACGTCGGCATCGGTGATTTCGGCGATCGCGTTCAGGCTTTCCGGCGGAATTTTCTTGTTCAGCTTGATATAGTTTTCAAACTGTTCAGCGACGGCGCGTTGCAGCGCTTCGGCGTCAGGGCCTTCGGCCAGATTGGCGTCAAGCACATAGGCTTCGGCTTCATAATACCGATCCGTGGACACAAAGCGCTTTACGCGCGCACGTTGCTTGCCTTCGACAAGCACCTTCACGGTGCCGTCTGGCAGTTTCAGCAGTTGCAGCACATTGGCCAAGACGCCGATTTCATAGATGGCGTCGGCGGTGGGGTCGTCGTCCGAGGAATTCTTCTGGGTTGCGAGCAGAATCTGCTTGTCGCCCTTCATGACCTCATCCAGCGCCTGAACGGATTTCTCACGGCCGACGAACAGAGGTACGACCATGTGCGGAAACACCACGATATCGCGCAACGGCAGTACGGGGATGGTCAAAACATCTAACATGGATACTCCTTGCGGGTTTAACCGCTTCACAGACTCAGCCGCCGGATGCTCAAAGCATAAACCCTAGGCGTACAGGCTCAACAGAGTCTTAATATAAACCGCGCCGTTTTGGAAACGAAAGGGGGGATAAGTCCCCTTGGCCCCCGCCACAGCGCCTTGATCTCAATGTGGTGAATGCGGACGAAAGTTCAAGACGACGGGTTTCGCATGTCTTTATGCGGTTCAATCGGCTGTATAGACAAATAAAAACGCGGCCCCGTTTCCGAGGCCGCGTTTCCTTGCCAATTGAAAGCGATGTGGCTTTACGCCGCGCCGCCCGAACGCTTTTCGGCGTAGATCATCAGAGGCTGGGCACGTTCTTCGACGACCTCGCCATTGATAACCACCTCTTCTACGCCCTGCATGTTCGGCAGTTCGTACATGGTCTCAAGCAGGATGCCTTCCAGGATGGAGCGCAGGCCGCGGGCACCAGTCTTACGCACGATGGCGCGCTTGGCCACCGCGTACAACGCTTCGTCGGTGAAGTTGAGCGAAACATTTTCCATCTCGAAGAGGCGTTGATATTGCTTGATCAACGCATTCTTCGGCTCAGTCAGAATCTTGACCAGGGTATGCTCATCCAGATCTTCCAAGGTCGCCAGAACCGGCAGACGGCCAATGAATTCCGGGATCAGACCGAACTTCATCAAATCGTCCGGTTCGACTTCGCGTAAGACTTCGCCGGTGCGACGATCTTCTGGGTCTTTCACCGAAGCGCCAAAGCCGATCGAAGAGCCCTTGCCACGGCTGGAAATGATCTTTTCCAAGCCGGCGAAGGCGCCCCCGCAGATGAACAGAATATTAGTCGTGTCGACCTGGAGGAATTCCTGCTGCGGATGTTTGCGACCGCCCTGAGGCGGAACCGAAGCAACCGTGCCTTCCATGATCTTGAGCAAGGCCTGTTGCACGCCTTCGCCCGAAACGTCGCGGGTGATCGATGGGTTGTCGGACTTGCGCGAAATCTTGTCGACTTCGTCGATGTAGACGATGCCGCGTTGCGCGCGTTCGACATTGTAATCGGCCGCCTGCAGCAGCTTCAGGATGATGTTTTCGACGTCTTCACCGACATAACCGGCTTCGGTCAGGGTCGTGGCGTCGGCCATAGTGAACGGCACATCGATGATGCGGGCAAGGGTCTGGGCCAGCAATGTCTTGCCGGAACCGGTTGGGCCGATGAGCATGATGTTGGACTTCGCCAACTCGACATCGTTGCCCTTCTGCGCATGGTTCAAACGCTTGTAGTGATTGTGTACCGCAACCGAAAGGACCTTCTTCGCCTGGCCCTGGCCGATGACGTAATCATCGAGGACTTCGCGAATTTCCTTCGGCGTCGGCACCCCGTCCTTCGACTTAACGAAGGCGATCTTGTGCTCTTCACGGATAATGTCCATGCACAGCTCGACGCATTCATCGCAGATGAAGACGGTCGGCCCGGCGATAAGTTTGCGCACCTCGTGCTGGCTCTTTCCGCAGAAAGAACAGTAAAGAGTGCTTTTGCTGTCGCCTGTCGCAGCTTTGGTCATGTGTCTCTTTTCACCTTCAACTGGCGGAAACTCGATTCACAAACCTTGAATCAAGGCGCCGCCCTTACATGGTATCCTAGGGCCTCAAGCCTTAACAAAGGCTAATTTCGGTCCGGAATACCCCTAACATCGTCCGTATCGATACGCATTTATGCACAGTTTAGACCACGCCTCAACCGGCTTGCTCAATCAATGGGTCGCTTAACTATCTTTATATGGGATAAAGGGTACGGAATGAAAGCCGTACCGGCTGGATTTGGGAGTTTTTGCCGCCGATGTCGAAGAAAACCGATACGAAATTGACCGCCGAATCAAAAAAGATAATCGCGTTCGATTTCGATGGTACGCTCACTTGGACGGATAGCCTCGTTGCTTTTCTCCATGCAAGCTCAGGTGGCTTGCAAATAGCAAGCGCCCTCGCGTTTCAGCCGTCTATGCTGTTGAATTATCTGAAAACAAAGGATCGTGGCGCACTTAAGGCGCGTCTTCTGCATCGCCTCCTGGGAGACATTTCTCAGGGTGACTTGGAAACGCTGGTCAAGGCCTTCGTCACCAAAACCGGCCATAGCTTGTTCCGGCCCGATGCCCTTCGGGCGTGGGAGGGGCATGACCAGCCGGACTGCCTGCGGGTGATCGTCACAGCGTCGCCGGAACTGCTTGTAGGGCCGTTCGGACGTTTGATCGGCGCCGATCGCGTCATCGGTACCCGCCTGAAATTTTCAGGCAGCGGAGGATTATTGCCGGTGCTTGATGGCGTGAATTGCCGTGGCGAAGAAAAGATGTGCCGTCTGCGCGAAGCGTTCGGCCCGGATCTCGACCTGGATAGCGCGTATGGCGACACGTCTGGCGACACGGAAATGCTGGCGGCCGCTCGGCACGGCCACTATCGCGTCTTTACTCAAAAGCCATAAAAAAAAACGGTCGGAAATTCCGACCGCTTGATTTCAGGTTGCGATGGCTGAAACCTATGCGTCCTTGCCGCTTTCGGCATCGGCGCGCTTTTCGTAGACGTGGTCGATAAGGCCAAATTCCTTGGCTTCATCGGCGGTCATATAGCGGTCGCGGTCCAGGGTCTTCTCGATGGTGTCGTAGCTCTGACCCGTATGCTTGACGTAAATCTCGTTCAGCAGCTTCTTCGTCTTGCGCATGTCTTCGGCCTGGATTTCGATATCCGACGCCATGCCACGCGCACCGCCCGAGGGTTGGTGCACCATGATCTTGGAGTTGGGCAGCGAAATGCGCTGGCCCGCTTCACCGGCCTGGAGGATGAGGGAGCCAGCCGACGCCGCCATGCCCATGCACACCGTGGTAACGGGCGATTTGATGTATTGCATGGTGTCGTAAATCGCCAAGGCCGAGGTCACCTGGCCGCCGGGCGAATTGATGTACATGCTGATTTCCTTTTTCGGGTTTTCCGATTCGAGGAACAGCAACTGGGCGCAAATCAGCGAGGCCATGCCGTCTTCAAACGGCCCCGTCAGAAAGATAATGCGCTCTTTCAGCATGCGTGAGAAGATGTCGTAGGCGCGTTCGCCGCGGCTGGATTGCTCCACAACCATCGGCACAAGGTTCATAGTCAGGTTATCGATGGGGTCGCGCATCACGAATCCTTATTTGGAATGTTTTAAAGTCTGGGCGCAGATATAGGGCTAAATGTCTTAACCGTAAGTGGATGCGTTCCAGCCTGCCTTATATGTATTCACCCTTATCGCCGAAGCAATAGGGACGCCGGCAAATTGGCAATTTACCGACCGGATTTCAAGTGCGATGCGAAAACGCTCGGTTGCCTATTGTCCGCTGTGCGGGGCGCGGCTGTTTTTTCCCGTCTCATCGACACCTTTTCCATGAGTATCGCCGTGACCTGTCTGGTCCTTGGACAGGCGATCATCGCCGCTGGTCTGCTTTTCTGCGGGGTCGTCTTTTTGCTGGCGATGGGCGGCGTCGGTTTCGGCGGCGCGATGTTTGGTGATATTGTCGTCGGCCTGTTTGGCGGTGGACATGACTGAGCTCCTTATTGGCATCAAGGACGCTAGCGTGGATAGATAGCCATCAAAAATCGAGGTGGAACTCTGAATTGCCAAGACCGGCTCGATAGACCGCCGAACACATGACGGCTTTGCGGGCTGAGGATACGACAACGTCACTACGTAATAATGTTTATTTTTATCAGATGTTTAAGTGTAACTTGCGGAATGAAATTTACAAAGGGAATGCCAAATGATTGATACACCAGAGCTGGTCGACGTGCCGGCGCGAAAGATTGCCAAGATCCACCTCGTAGTGCCTTCAAAAGACATTATGACGCACATGGGCGCGGGCCTAAAAGAGGTGAGGCAGGCATTGGCGGAACAGAATATCAAAGCGTCTGGCGCTTGGCTTACTCACCATTTCAAGGTGCCCAACACGACGTTCGATTTTGAAATATGCATACCGGTAGAGACCGATATAGCCCCTCAGGGGCGTGTAGGAGCCGGTGAATTGCGAGCTGCCCGCATCGCAAGAACCGTCTATAATGGCAATTATAGTGGCCTGCCGAACGGCTGGGTCGAGTTCATGACCTGGATCCACGCTCATGAGCTTCAAATGGCGGGCGATTTTTGTGAAGCCTATACCGTCGGCCCGGATGACAGCACGGACCCCGCCGATTGGCGGACCGAACTCAGTTGCCCTTTGCAAGTGTAGAGGCGCTTATTAAGACGGGGCGTCGCCGTCAGCGCCATCCTGCTCAATAAACAGACAAAAAAAGAGGCCCCAAACGGGGCCTCTTTTCTATGACTTGCAGCCGACAAGCTTATGCTTCTTCATCTTCTTTCAGAAGGTCTTCCTTGCTGATCGGCGCGTCCGTTACCTTGGCGAGCGAGAAGATCAGGTCGCAGACCTTTTCTTCGTAGATCGGTGCGCGGATTTGCGCGGCAGCGCCGGGGTTCTTGGTATAGAATTCAAACACCTGGCGTTCCTGACCCGGATAGTTGCGGGCTTCCTGCATGATCGCCTGATTGACTTCCTGGTCGGTGACCTGGACGTTCTGGCGTGTGCCGATTTCGGCGAGCACTAGACCCAGGCGCACGCGGCGCTCGGCGATCTTCATGTACTCGTCCTTCAGTTCTTGCTCGGACTTGTTCGAATCTTCTTCGGCGAGTTGGCCATTGGCCTTGTCTTGCTCGACCTGGGCCCAGATGCCATT
This sequence comes from Asticcacaulis sp. AC466, assembly GCF_000495815.1. Lineage (GTDB taxonomy): Bacteria > Pseudomonadota > Alphaproteobacteria > Caulobacterales > Caulobacteraceae > Asticcacaulis. Next base: position 64,281 of record NZ_AWGE01000007.1, read on the forward strand.
GAACTCGGCTTCAAGCATACGCTTGGGCAGTTCGAAATCGTGCTTTTCATCGAGGACGTCGAGTAGCTGACGCTTCATCTTGAAACGCGACGCCTGACCATATTGCTGTTGCAACTGGGTCTTCAGGATGTCCTTCAGCGCGTCCAGGCTTTCCAGCCCGAGGCTCTTGGCCAATTCGTCGTCAGCTTCGCCTGCCTTCGGCGCCAGGATGTCCTGAACCGTGGTTTCGAACGTCGCGGCCTTGCCGGCCAGGTTGGCGGCGCCGTAGTTTTCCGGGAAGGTGACGTTGAGTGTCTTGGTCTCGCCCTTTTTCGCACCGATCAATTGTTCTTCAAAGCCCGGGATGAATTGGCCCGAGCCGATAATCAGTTCGGCGCCTTCGGCCGAGCCGCCTTCGAACACGTCATCGCCGATCTTGCCGACGAAATCGATGATCAGCTTGTCGCCATCGGCGGCCTTGACGGTCTTGCCGGTCTTGGCTTCGAATTGCTTGGAGCCCGCAACAACGGTCTTCAGGGCTTCGTCGATATCAGCATCGGTCGGCTCGTAAACCGGGCGGGTCAGTTCGACCGTGTTCGGTTCAACCGGCGTGAAGATCGGCATCATTTCGACGGCGATTTCATAGGCCAGGTCGGACTTGCCCTCAATGACGCCTTCGATGTCGCCGATCGGCTTCAGTTCAGGTTGGCTGGCGGGACGGATGTTGGCATCGCTCATCGCCTTTTGAGTCGTCTCGTTCAGGGTTTCCTGAATGATTTCGCCCATCAGTTCCTTGCCGTACATCTTGCGGACGTGTGCCTGCGGCACCTTGCCCGGACGGAAGCCCTTGATATTCATCTTGGGGGCCAGTTCGGCAATCTTGGCGTCCAGCTTTTGTGTCAGATCGCCCTTGGCGATGGTGACTTCGAGGACGCGGCTCAGGCCTTCATTCAGTTTTTCAACGACTTGCATCGATCAGTTACCTTATGCCGGTTTGGTCCCTGACCTCTCGTCAGACCCGCACGGGCGGTTAAAAATAGCGACAAAGCGCCCCTGGCTGGCAGGGACGCCGAAAGATGAGCCCTTATGGCATGATTGCGGATCAGGTCAACGTTTATGTCGGGTGTGACCGTGTGTTCAGCGGAAATTTCGTGCTAACCTTCCCAAAACGTCGGGCGATAGCACAATCATGATCCTGAAATACGTGTTGCCATGGGGCGCATTTACGATCGTCAGCGCCGAATCTGCTGAAATGATTGCAGCGTCACTTAGGGGCATCACCGGCCCTGCTCACGAACTGATGGGGCCTGACGACATCAGCGGAAAGAGCTATGTTTTTGTCGGAACCGTCGGAGACCGTCGGTTTAGGTTATCAACACCCCAGGAAGACTTCAACCTCGTCGGGTTTGCCAGGACACGAAACATATGCCGGCCTGTTCTAAATGGCAGGATTCATCCGGCGGCAGAAGGATGCGTAATTACCGTCGGCGTTCGAATGCAGGTGTTTTCGTACATTCTCTTGACCGGGCTGATGCTTACCTTGCTCACCGGGGCCATTTTCGCTTACGCTGAACAGAAGGCCGCAATACCGGTTATATGCGCCGTCATTGTCGTCAGCTTTTGCAATGGATTTTTCTGGTTTATGGTTCACAAGGCGCGCATGTTGTTAATCGCAGCGGTCACATGAACATCGTGATTTTTTGCAACAAGAATCCTAGTCTCTTATGTTCTGACAGGAGGCCAGCTTGCGTTCGTATCCTTACATTCCGCTAATTCTAATGGTGGTTCTCGTCGCCTGCAAACCCGCGCCGCCGCCGCAGAGGGCCGAAGGCATCGACCCCACGTTTGAAGGTTCGGAGGACGAAAAGCGGACAATGGCGGTCGAAGCTGCCCTGATCGCCGCCAATCCTGGTCTTGCTGTGCGAAACGATCGCGATCTGACCATTTTTCATAAAGGGGAGCAGATCACCAGTTACCGCAACGATCCGACGGGCTGTCAGCGCTACTTCCTCACCGGAGTCTTGAAGTTACGCGACAAGGCCGGTGACACTTACCCCGTCGCCGGTGTTACGTGCCACTTCGCCAACTCTGAAAACACCTATCTGGTCCTGCCCAACAGCGACAAATACCTCGTTCATGAGGATGCTTCAGCCTCGCCGGACGGCCGCTATCTAGTTTCCGGATTTGATCGGGCGGACAAGACGCAAGGCAGCCTGGCCATTGCCGAATGGCCGAAGGTTCGCGACGTCGTTATCTTTCCGGCGCATTGCAAAGGCATAGTCTGGCGTGACGGCACACATTTCTCGGCGACTTGCTGGCATAATGACGGGCCGAACGAAGCAAATCCGTATGATAGTTTTGCCTTCTATTTCAAAGCTGAGATCAGTCTTGATGCGGCTGGAAAATGGCAGATGGAAGCAACGCATTGGGTTGATCGCGACACCTATCAGCCCAAGACGATGGCTAAGCCCCTTTATCACTTTACGGCCGAGCCGCCGCCTGCCCCGCATTTCGATAAATCGACCTAGACTTTTATCTCTTCTTCCTTGTCGAGTTGGCCTTCCCACTTGGCGATCACCGCCGACGCGACGCTGTTGCCCAGCACGTTGGTGGCCGAACGCCCCATGTCGAGCAGATGGTCGACGCCCAGGACAAGCGCGATCCATTCCGTCGGCAAGCCGAAATAGGCCAGGGTCGCCATGATGACCACCAGAGAGGCGCGCGGCACGCCGGCAATCCCCTTGGACGTTATCAACAGCAGAAACAGCATCATGATGATTTGCGCCGTAGTGAAATGCACGCCGTACGCTTGGGCAATAAACAGCGTCGCAAAGGTGCAGTAGATCATCGAGCCGTCGAGATTGAAGGAATACCCGAGCGGCAGAACGAACGAAACAATCTTGCGCGAGATGCCGACGGTGGGCAAGCCGGCCAGGAGCTTCGGATAGGCTGCTTCCGAGCTGGCGGTGGAAAACGCCAGCAGGGTTGGTTCGCGAATGACGCCAAGGAGGCGTAGCATTCGGCCGCCCAAAAACAAAAAGCCCAAAAGGATCAGCAGTCCCCACAAAACGCCCATGGCGCCGTAAAACCCGGCCATGAACTTGGCGTATGTGATCAGAATGGGAAGCCCTTGCTCCGATACGGTCTTAGCTAAGGCCCCGAAAATGGCGAAGGGTGCGAACTTCATCACCACTTCGGTGACCTTCAGCATAATGGCTGACGCTTCTTCTGCCAGTTCCATGACGCGCGGTGACTTCTTTTCAAGCATAGATATGGCGGTGCCAACGAAGACGGCGAAAATGACGATCTGGAGGATTTCATTGTCCGCCATGGCCTTGATTATCGAACTGGGAATCAGGTGTTCGACGAATTTCTCGATCGTGAAGCCTTCTGTCGTTGGCGCCTTGATGGCCTCCCCGGCCATTTGCAGACTCATGCCGACACCGGGTTTAAGCCATTCGACCATCAAAATGCCGATGATGAGCGACACGATCGACATAGCCAGAAACCACGCCAGAGACTTAAGGCCGACACGGCCCACTGAGGCGGCGTCTTCCATATGCCCGATGCCCGCGATGAGCGTGAATAGCACCAGGGGGGCTATGATCATCTTGATTAAGGTGATGAAGATCTTAGTCAGCAACCCATAGATCATGGTCGCCGTCTTGAGGTTTTCAGCCGTCAGATATTCGTGGCTGGCCCAGCCCGCGCCAACGCCCGCCACCATAGCGAACAGGATAAACAGCGCAAATTTCGACTTCATGGAAGCTCCCTCAAACAGCCTTGTCCACGAACACTAGACGAGGTGTTGAAGATGCGCCAGCCCTGTATCGGGCTTACCACGGAGGGAAGTCTCGCTGTCGGAAATCCGAATCGAGCGTCAAGCCTCTACCGCTATCCAGATTTCCACGCCACCCTCGCCCGTTCGGCCGTTGAATTTCGGGCCATATTTTTCGAAAAACGGCGCATGTTTCACGCGAAGGCCGGATTCGGGCAACCATTTGTCCCAAATGGTCGACCAGGTCGCGCGCAGACCGGAAATATGGCCAGTGTGAACAAACCGGGCATAGGTTTGGGGCGCGATTCGAACGGTAGAAAATTCCGGTGGAAGGTCTGCATCGGGTGAAACCTCAACCCCGGCGATGTAGTCGATGGCATTATCGGACTGATTATAGCAGACGCCATAGGTTGTATGCGGATCGCCGATTCTTCCCGGGACATCGGGCAGATACGGCCCGAACTTTTGCCATAGCATCGGTATAGCTGCGGTTTCTTCCCCGCGATAATGGCCGCTCAGGCCGCCGATACATATCGCCTGCCCTGTGACGAGCGTGTGTGGGCTCGGGATGTCGATAAGCGCTTTGTCCATGATAAAGGGCTCCTGTAGCTTTATGCCGTATAGCGATTTCCGATCGCGTGCCTGCTCTGGCGTCATGCCGAACTGATCGCGAAACGCGCGGGTGAAGGCTTCGTGCGATCCGTAACCAGCATCGAGTGCGACACTAAGTATGTCCCCCGCCCCGCCAGCCAGCCGTTTCGCTGCTTCTGACAGCCTTCGGGCGCGCACATAGGCCATGACCGGCATCCCCATGCGCACATCAAAAACGCGCGTCATGTGGAACCGGCTGACACCGGCATGGGCGGCGATGTCGTCGAGCGTCATGCTCATATCGAAGCGGTTTTCGATAAACCACAAGGCCTTGGCGGCAGGATGGACGGCAGAATTCACGGGCTTCACCTCACGGGGCGACCTTAGGCCGGGCCGCGGACGTCCATTTGATCAGAATTGCGCTGTGAAGAAAAGAAATAGGAAACTGGTGCGGATGAGAGGACTCGAACCTCCACGCCTTGCAGCGCTGGAACCTAAACCCAGTGCGTCTACCAGTTCCGCCACATCCGCATGTCAGCTTTCAGGCACCGGACTATTACAGACGCTATCCGGAGGGGCGCTCTGTGACGCAAAGCGCGGCCGCCGTCAAGCTGATATCCATGACTTAAGCGTAGTCGGCATGATTGTGAAATGTTGCGGCGCGAAAATTTGATCGTTTTTCACGTTGATTTCGTGGTCTAAGCGCCTAATCTGATTGCAGTTGAGACGGGTTTTCGTCCTTTATGCGAATCAACCTGCCGCGTCCGGTAAATTTTCTCTTTATATGTGGTGAAATCGCGCTAAAACGCATTTTCCTTTTGTATTTGCCAAAGGCAAAGGCTAAAGGCCGACCACCTTGCGTTCACGCGTCGTAATACATTCTTACAGCCATGTGAGATGGCACGCTGGAAATGCGCTTGCATTCTTGCGCAATGCAAACAAGTTACGGTGCGGAACGGTCTATAGTTTTATGGATATATCATGAAAAAGATAGAAGCCGTCATCAAACCCTTTAAGCTCGATGAAGTGAAGGAAGCCCTTCAGGAAATCGGCGTACAAGGCATGACCGTGCTGGAGGCCAAGGGATATGGCCGCCAAAAGGGCCACTCGGAACTCTACCGTGGGGCCGAATACGTTGTTGATTTTCTTCCGAAAATCAAGATCGAACTGGTTGTTGCCGACGACCTTGCACCCGCCGCCCTGGAGGCAATCCAAACGGCGGCGCGCACAGGCAAAATCGGTGATGGCAAGATTTTTGTGAGCGACGTCCTTGATGTCGTCCGCATCAGAACCGGGGAATCCGGTCCGCAGGCGGTTTAAAAGACCGACGCGTTCCGCCTTCCCTACTTTTAAATCTACAGGCTTAATGGGGCGTCAAATATGACCGCAGCAGACATTCTCAAGCTCATCAAGGAAAAGGACGTCAAGTATGTTGACGTGCGTTTTTCCGACGTGAAGGGCAAACTCCAGCACGTGACCTTTGACATCGATCTCGTCGATGAGGATTTCCTGAATGACGGCACGATGTTCGACGGTTCGTCGATCGCCGGTTGGAAAGCCATCAACGAATCCGACATGAAGCTCCGCCCCGACCTGAAGACGGCCTATATCGATCCGTTCTATCAGCAGACGACGTTGTTCATGTTCTGCGATGTCGTGAACCCCGACACCAATGAACCGTACAACCGCGACCCGCGCTCGATCGCGAAGAAGGCCTTGGCCTATACGCAGGCGGCCGGCGTCGGCGACACCGTCTATTTCGGCCCGGAAGCCGAATTCTTCATGTTTGACGACGTTCGCTGGTCGATCGCGCCGGACAACACCGGCTACGCCTTCGATTCGACCGAACTGCCGCACAACTCGGCTAAGGTCTACCCTGAAGGCAATATGGGACATCGCCCGGGGCCTAAGGGCGGCTACTTCCCCGTCAATCCGGTCGACTCCGCTCAGGATTTGCGCGGTGAAATGCTCGCCGTCATGGGTGAATTGGGCATGGAACCGGAAAAGCACCACCACGAAGTGGCGCCCGCCCAGCACGAACTTGGCCTGAAGTTCTCGGACATGCTGACCATGGCCGACCGTACCCAGCTCTACAAGTACGTTGTCCAGAACGTTGCCCATGCCTACGGCAAGTCAGTGACCTTCATGGCCAAGCCGATGTTTGGCGACAACGGTTCGGGCATGCACGTTCACCAGTCGATCTGGAAGAACGGCAAGCCGCTTTTCGCGGGCGACAAGTATGCCGGTCTGTCTGACCTGTGCCTGTGGTACATCGGCGGCATCATCAAGCACGCCAAGGCGATCAACGCCTTCTCGAACTCGACGACCAACAGTTACAAACGCCTGGTTCCGGGCTACGAAGCACCGGTCAAGCTCGCCTATTCGGCACGTAACCGTTCGGCCTCGATCCGTATTCCGTGGGTATCTTCGCCGAAGGGCAAGCGTCTTGAAGCTCGCTTCCCGGATCCGATGGGCAACCCCTATCTGACCTTCACCGCCCTACTGATGGCTGGCCTCGACGGTATCGAGAATCGTATCGATCCGGGCGCACCCGCCGACAAGAACCTGTATGATCTGCCGCCCCAAGAGCAAAAGAACATCCCGGAAGTCTGCGGTTCGCTGCGTGAAGCGCTTGAAAACCTCGACAAGGACCGCGCTTTCCTTAAGAAGGGCGGCGTGATGGACGACGATTTCATCGACTCTTACATCGAACTGAAGATGGAAGAAGTGATGAACCTCGAACTGCGTCCGCACCCGATCGAATTCGAGATGTATTACAAGTGCTAAGCTGAATATCTTGTCGAAAGACATGAATGTTGCGATAGGCCGTCCCGCATGGGGCGGCCTATTTTCTTTCCGGCGACATAGCGATGCAAAAGCAATAAAATATAATATTAATTATAGTTTCAAATGCAATAAATGTGGTTTCACTTGAAACCGACCCAAAAGGGCCTGATTTCACACCCTTTCCCGGCATTCCGACACATAAATGACGCAAATGCCCATGGGTACGGTCTTGACGCTTCGTTAACCCCATAATCCGCTTTGCGATAGTTTGAAGTCGCTGCACTGTGAGCAGGTGCAATATCCGCTAACCAAGGGGGATACTTTGAAAACGTGGATCAAACTTTCGAGAGCGCTCGCTGCGGCGGCCGCTCTTATGCTGGCGGCACCCGTCGCCAGCCATGCTCTAGCCCAGGAAGCCGCTTCGGCGTCAGCTGAGGCCGTTACGTCAGCTGCGGCTTCTGTCGAAGAATCGGCGACGGCATCTGTAGCCGCTGAACCCGCCGCTGAGGCCCCTGCCCTGTTGGCGTCTCAGAAGCCGTTGGAACTCGACGCTGCCGACACAACCTATCTGATCTTCTGTACCGCTATGGTGCTGATGATGACCCTTCCCGGTCTGGCCTTGTTCTACGGCGGGATGGTTCGTCGTAAGAACATTATCGCCACCGTCACGCAATCCGTAGGCGTGACCTGCGTCGTCGCCATTGTCTGGTGGGTCGTTTCCTACTCTATGGCATTTGGTACAGCCGTGAAGCCCATGTTCGGCCTGTCAGCCGATACACTGAACCTGTTCTTCGGCGGTTTCGACAATATTATGTTGAAGGCGGTTACGCCGACAACGGCTTATATGGCCACTGCCAAGGTGCCGGAATTCACCTGGATTTCTTACCAGATGACGTTCGCCATCATCACGCCGGCGCTCATCACCGGCGCGTTTGCTGAACGCGTGAAATTCTCAGGCCTGCTGCTGTTCATGGTTTTGTGGTCGATCCTGGTTTACGCTCCGATCTGTCACATGGTTTGGGGCGGCGGTCTGCTCTCGAAGTGGGGCGTGCTCGACTTCGCTGGCGGCGCGGTTGTCCACTGTAACTCCGGTGTCGCTGGCCTCGTCTGCGCTCTGTTCCTCGGTCGCCGTAAGGGCTATGGCACGGACTCTATGCCGGCCAACAACCCCGTCTACATCATGATCGGCGCCTCGCTGCTCTTCGTGGGCTGGATCGGTTTCAACGCCGGTTCGGAATGGTCCGGCGACTCCATTGCTTCGGCCGCCTTGCTAAACACCATCCTGGCTACCTGCGTCGGCGGCGTCTCCTGGAAGATCGTTGAGTGGATCTTCCGCGGCAAGCCTTCGCTCATCGGTATCCTGTCGGGCATGGTTGCCGGTCTCGTCGTCATTACCCCGGCTTGCGGCTTCGTCAATCCGACGGGCGCCATGATCTGCGGCGTCCTGGCCGGTCCGGTGTGCTATGCATCCGCGACCTGGATCAAAAAGCTGCTTGGCTATGATGACTCTCTCGACGCCTTCGGCATCCATGGCGCCGGCGGCATCCTGGGCGCCATCCTCACAGGCTGGCTTGCCGACCCGGTTATCAACTCCCTGGGCAAGGATCACAACGTCATGGCCCAGTTGAAAGGCTTGGCTGTCACCATCCTGTGGTCGGCTATCGGAACGCTGATTATTCTGATTATCTGCAAGTTCACGACGGGGCTGCGCGTCACGGCAGACGAAGAAGAGGCTGGCCTAGACTCGTCTCTTCATGACGAAGTCATGGACCACTAAGCTACAACCTTAATTTAGTTGCACAAAAGAGACGGGGCGCCTTAGGGCGTCCCGTTTTTGTTTGGTTGGCTAGACTTTTGAATTGGTGCAGATGCGCAATGAGCGAGGATTGTTCCGTTCAAGGGACTAAGTGATAGGCCGACGGCGCGGTTTCTGGTGGATTCGACTGCGACGGTGCCGGAATTTTGGCTCCCAATAAAAATTCTCGTTCTATCTCTAAAGGTCAGAGCGAGCCAAACGGGCGCAGAATGAAGTCCGGTATCCATCAACCCGTCCAGTCATTTTTGTTGCATTGCGACAAATCGGTCTTAGCCAATGCCTGATTTTATTGGCGTTTTGATTGCAAATTTGTGACAGGTGGGTGAAGGTAAGCGGTGTTCTTGATATTCGCAAAGTTACGCAAACCCCTGCAAAGCTAAGAAAAATAAGAAAGACTAAGTCGGGATAAACGTTGTAAATATACATCAAGGTCTCTCTAAATGAGAATGGGGGTCTTTGCTCACCCCAAAAACTTGCTAAATTAACCTCGGTTTTACCGACGCGCCTAAAATCGCCATATGGCTGGCTACTGTGTTTAGCCGGCACCAACAACTGAACTGGGATATGAACATGAAAAAGACTCTTCTTGTCGCTGCTGTGGCTATCAGCGCACTTTTCGCCGGCGGAGCCGCTATGGCTCAAGACGAGACCGGTAGCCTGAGCTACAACCTAGGCGTCACCAGCGACTATGTCTGGCGCGGCGTTTCGCAAACGGATGGCAAGGCTGCCCTGCAAGGCGGTATCGACTATAAGAAGGGCTTGTTCTACGCGGGCGCCTGGGCGTCCAACGTCGATTTCGCTGACAGCGATGGCCATAAGGCCAGCACTGAACTGGATCTGTACATGGGGCTGACCCCGACTGCCGGTAAGTTCAACTTCGACTTCGGCGTCATTGCCTACACCTATCCGGGCGCCGATGACGGTTCGGACTTCAATGTTACCGAGCTGAAGGCTGCCGTCAGCCACCCGATGGGCAAGGGGACTGTTGGCCTGGCCTTCTACCTGCCGACCGAGAGCCTCGAAGATCCGTACTACGAAGTCAACATGGCATACCCGCTGTCGGACAAGTGGACCGTCTCGGGCGCCCTGGGCAACTACGAAGGCGCTGGCTACACCACGAAGAACTTCGGTGTAACCTATGCCATCACCCCGTCGCTGGGCTTTGACGTACGCTGGGCGGACGCCTCGAAGATGCCTTCGACCTTGGCGGCCTCGCTGAAGGCCACCTTCTAAATTCTAAGCCTGACCAAGGGTAAAGAAACGTCTGGCCGCGAACCTTCGGGTTTGCGGCCTTTTTTGTTGTGCATTTGTTCTTGCTTCCTTATGAGTTAGGACCGAATCACCACATGTTTCCAATATGACCTCCAGTAGCCAGCATTCTCTATTCGGCGGCGAAGAGCCCGCCTCCCCAGCTTCGCAGCCTGCTGCGGAAACGACCGGTGCGCCTGTGCCGGCAATGTCGTCCCCAGTGTCTCCCGCCCCCGCTACGGTCGCGGACACCGTCAAGCCCATTGCCAAGCCCCATCAGCCTGCGACAGTGGACGCAGGGTATGGTGCGTCGAGCATCGAAGTCCTGGAAGGGCTTGAACCCGTGCGCAAAAGGCCGGGCATGTACATTGGCGGCACTGACGAAAAAGCGTTGCACCACCTGTTCGCTGAAGTGCTCGATAACGCCATGGACGAAGCCGTCGCCGGCCACGCCAAGGCGATCTGGGTCGAGTTGGACAAGGAGGGCTATCTTAGCGTCCGCGACGATGGCCGTGGCATTCCGGTCGACCCGCACCCAAAATATCCAGGCAAGTCGGCGCTTGAAGTGGTTATGACTATGCTGCATTCCGGCGGCAAATTCTCCGGCAAGGCTTACGAAACGTCCGGCGGTCTGCATGGCGTCGGTATTTCCGTTGTCAATGCTCTGTCGGAAAAGTTGGAAGTCACCGTCTGGCGCGACGGCTTCGAATGGCAGCAGAGCTTCTCTAAGGGCCATAAGCTGACGGACGTCGTCCAGGTGGGACCGTCCAAGAAAAAAGGTACGCTTGAGCGATTCCTGCCTGATCCGGAAATCTTCGGTCAGGGCGCGCATTTCAAGCCTGCGCGCCTGTACCGCATGGCTAAGGCCAAGGCATATCTATTCCGCGGCGTGCAGATTTACTGGAAATGTGCGCAGGATCTCATTCAGGATCAGACACCGGCCGAGGACAAGTTCTACTTCCCGAATGGCCTGGCCGACTATTTGGCCGAGCGCGTAAAGGATACCGAAACCCTTAGCGAAATCTTTTCCGGCCGCGTCGAGCGTAAGGGCGAAGCCGGTGCCGTCGAATGGGCCGTTGTATGGTCCGGCGCTGGATTTGGCGAATATGACGGATTCTGCCAGAGCTATTGTAACACCATTCCGACGCCCGATGGCGGCACTCACGAAGCAGGCCTGCGCGCAGCGTTGACCCGATCGCTGAAGTCCTATGCGGAAATGACAGGTGACAAACGCGGGGGGCTGATAACCGCAGAAGACGTGTCTGCTCAGGCCGGCATCGTCATTTCTGTCTTCATCCGCAATCCTGAATTTCAGGGCCAGACAAAGGATCGCTTGTCATCCAGCGATGCTCAGCGTCTGGTCGAAAAGGCGCTGGCCGATCCGTTTGATCATTGGCTGACGTCTTCGCCAAAGCAGGCCGATCGCATTCTCCAGTTCATCGTGGAACGTGCCGAAGAGCGTCTGAAGCGGCGCAAGGATAAGGAAGTCGCGCGTGCGTCGGCAACGCGTAAGCTGCGTTTACCGGGCAAGTTGGCCGATTGCGCCCGCCAGGATGCCATCGGTACAGAACTGTTCATCGTCGAAGGGGATTCCGCCGGCGGCTCCGCCAAACAGGGCCGTAACCGCAACACCCAAGCGATCCTGCCGTTGCGCGGCAAGATCTTGAACGTGGCCTCTGCCACAGGCGACAAGATGCGCGCCAATGCCGAATTGTCCGATCTCGGTTTGGCGCTCGGTGTGCAGCCCGGCGCCAAGTTCAAGGATAGCGACCTGCGGTATGAACGCATCATCATAATGACTGATGCCGACGTGGACGGGGCGCACATTGCGTCCCTGCTCATTACTTTCTTCTACCGGACCATGCCGGGCATGATTCGAAACGGTAATTTGTTCCTGGCCATGCCGCCACTTTACCGGATAAGTCATGGTAAGGAAACGCATTATGCCAAGGATGATGCGCACCGCGCCGAGATATTGGCCAAGCATTTCAAGGGCAAGAAGACTGAAATCGGTCGTTTCAAAGGTTTGGGCGAAATGATGCCTGCGCAGCTCAAGGAAACGACCATGGACCCAAAGACCCGGACGCTGGCGCGCGTAACCTTGCCCCATGACGAGGAAGACATTGAGGATCTGGTTGAGACGCTAATGGGGCGCAAGCCGGAACTGCGTTATCGCTATATTCAGGATCATGCCGAATTCGCGGCCAATGACCTCGACGTTTAGCCGGTAGTCTCAAGAAAAACCTGTTAATTGTTGCGAATTCTGATATCAGACACGCGCGGGCCATGAGTTGGCCTGCGCGTGTCGATGCGTTTGCGACAATGGAATTCGCTGTATCGGCACAGGCCGCCCATCTTTAGCGCCACGATCGGCGCGCCGGCTTACCATCCCGCAAGTTCGTTTGCCTGATCGTAAGCCTTTCCGACCAAAGAGTGTCATGACGAAATTTACCGATCTCGGCCTGAGCGAACAAGTGCTCAGAGCCGTCGCCGAAACAGGCTACGATACACCTACCGCAATCCAGGAACAGGCGATTCCGGTTGCTCTGACAGGACTGGACGTCCTGGGCATCGCCCAAACCGGCACAGGCAAGACCGCCGCCTTTACACTCCCCATGATCGAGCGTCTGGCCGCCGGCCGCTCCAAGGCGCGCATGCCACGCTCCATCGTGTTGGCGCCGACGCGCGAATTGGCCGATCAGGTCGCCGAAGCCTTCGAAAAATACGCCAAGTATCACAAGCTGACATGGGCACTCCTTATTGGCGGCGTATCCATGGCGGATCAGGTGGCCAAGCTGGACAAGGGTGTCGACGTGTTGATCGCGACGCCGGGTCGTTTGCTTGATCTGTTCGAACGCTCGAAGGTCATGCTCAATGGTGTGCAGATTATGGTCGTCGATGAAGCCGATCGGATGTTGGACATGGGGTTTATCCCGGATATTGAGCGCATCTTCAAGCTGACCCCGCCTACACGCCAGACCCTGTTTTTCTCCGCGACCATGCCGCCGGAAATTACACGCCTGACTGAAGCGTTTCTCAAAAATCCGGTGCGCATCGAAGTTGCGCGTCCCGCCTCGACCAACGAGAACATCACGCAGTACGTTTTGCGCGTGCCGCACAAGGATGTCCGGGCTAAGCGGATTGCCCTGCGCGCCCTGCTCAAAACTCTGGATATCAAGAACGGCATCGTCTTCTGCAATCGCAAAACTGATGTTGATATAGTGGCCAAATCGCTCAGCGTGCACGGCTTCAATGCGGCTCCTATTCACGGCGATCTGGATCAGGCTCTGCGCATGCGTACGCTGGAATCCTTCCGTAAGGGTGAGCTTACCTTACTGGTGGCCTCCGACGTCGCCGCCCGTGGGCTGGATATCCCGGCCGTTGGACACGTATTCAATTTCGATGCGCCTATTCATGCCGATGACTACGTCCACCGCGTCGGCCGTACAGGCCGCGCCGGCCGTTCCGGCGAAGCCTACTTGTTGCTCTCCCCGCAGGACGAAAAAAATTACGACAAGGTCGTCAAGCTCATCAAGAAAGATCCGGCTGTCCTTGAGCTTGATATCGACTATTCGCAACTCAATGATGCACCTCGCACTTCTGATCGGTCGCCGCGTCGCGAATCAGGTAAGGGCCGCGGGCGTGACCGGGATCGTGATCACAAGCCGAAAGAAGCGGCAGTCGAACGAATCGCGCCGCCCGAACCCTTAATCCCTGAAAAAAGTACAAAATCCGCAGAGATCGAAACTGAGGTTGCGCCACCGGTACGGTCGCCTAGACGAGAGCCGCGGCGTCCCGCTGCCAAGGAAAAAAGAGTAGAAAATTCAGATGCTAACGTGGATGTTGGCGCGCCTTTCGGTGAGCACATGCCTGCGTTCATGATGCGTCCGGTTACGATCAAAGCTTAAAATTTGCAGCGATTTTGCATTTTTCGTTAACCGCCTGTCAGAGAAGTTCGTTTATCATGTCGGCGTTATCCGAAGAATCGGGTCACGCCGAGAGCGCCAGGGGAGGCGTCCGAAAGGGCGCCATAACGAATGAACAACGACATAGAGATCAGCGTCCGCAGCCCCGCCGCGTATGCTTTGGCTGGCGAAGCCTTGCGATTGATGCAGGATCATGGGGTTTGGCCCACGCCTCTCAATTATGAACTTTGGCTCTATGTCGCCGGCGATCCCGAATGTCCGCTTGCTCAAGAAATTCAGCGCCTCATCGCTGCAGGTGAAGTCATCACCGAGGATGTGTCTGAAAGCCTGGCCTCCAAATTCATCGCGCGCCTGAAGTTGAACGATGAGGTCCGCGACGCGGGTCTTAAGCTGACGCGCGAACTGGCCTCCATTACCGAAGTCATTGTCGATGCACAGAAGGCGCAGAAGACCTACGGCGAAACCTTGGAAGGCGCCAAGCGCTCTATGAGTGCAGTTGAAACACTGTCCTTGCGCGGCTTGATCGACAGCCTGACCGAAGCCACCAATGCGGTCCTGACACAGCACAACCAACTGGAAAACCGCCTGACGGAATCGTCGCGTGAAGTGAACCGTCTGCGTAAGCACCTGGATCAGGTGCGTATGGAAGCGATGACCGACGCCTTGACCAATCTGGCCAACCGCAAATCTTTTGACGAAGCGTTGGATGCGCATTGTGGTAGCGAGGATCTCTCGTCCCTGCTGACGCTGGCCGTTATCGATATTGACCATTTCAAACGTTTCAACGACACGTGGGGCCACCAGACGGGCGATCAGGTCCTGCGGTATGTTGCCTCCGTCCTTGCCCGTATCGGTCGTCCGCCGCGCCTGGCCGCCCGTTACGGCGGAGAAGAATTCGGCCTGCTCTTTCCGGGAGAAAGCTCAGCGACAGTGGAGCGTCTGCTCAACGAAGCGCGCACTGAGATTGCGTCACGCGTCCTTAAACGCCGTTCGACCAATGAAGATCTGGGTACGGTCACCATTTCGGCCGGCGTGGCGCAACGTGAATATGGTGAAGACTCCTTCGACCTGCTCGACCGCGCTGACAAGGCCTTGTACATGTCCAAGAATAATGGACGTAACCGCGTAACCCTCGCCGACGACGTGAACGCCGCTTCATCTGCTGCCTGACCCATCCTTGTCGATAAGAGTTGACAGCCGATTTGAACAATGTTCAAATCGGCTTCGTTATTTGGGGGAGATGTTATGCGCAGTTTTGCATTTGCCGTGGCTTATTGGTTTTTGTCGGTTACCTACAGTTTTATGGCCTTGGTGCTGACGTTGCTGCCTGGGCGTCAGCCCGTGAAGTGGATTATCAAGCGCTATACCCGCCGTATGGTCCAGGCGATGCGCGTATTTGCCGGAATCAAACTGGAGGTACGTGGACGTCGAAATGTCCCGAAAGTGCCGGTTATCTTCGCCTGCAAGCATCACAGTTGGGGGGACGGTTTCTGCATCTATTCCCAGTTCGATGACCTGGCCTTTGTAACCGGGGATCACCTTGAAAAGTATCCCTTGATGAGCACCCTGCTCTCCAAGCTGGGTGCGATTGTCGTGAACAATTGCGGGGGGATCGAGGCGCGCAAAAACCTGGCGTCGCGGTCGGCCGACGCTGCGAAGGATGGCCGAAGCATCCTGATTTACCCAGAAGGCCATCTCAATGCGCCGGGCACCTATCGCCGCTACAGGTCCGGTGTTTGGCACATGATGAATAATTTCGATATGCAAGTGGTGCCAGTCGCTACTAACCTAGGCCTGTTTTGGCAGGAAGACCGCTACAGCAAAACGCCCGGCACCGCAGTGCTTGAATTCCTTGAACCCATCGCGCCGGGCATGGCCAAGGATGAATTCTTGACCCTGCTGCGTGATCGCATCGAAGCGCGTTCGCAAGAGCTGATCAGTGAGGCGACCGGAAAGCCTTTAACGCCGTCGGTTCTCGTAACCGATTAATTATTCGGCTTCGACCGGCTTTATGGTCACGCTTTCGCCACAGCCGCAGGCGTCCGTCTCATTTGGATTGTTGAACACGAACTTGGATGCCAATTTGGTTGTCTCATAGTCGATGACCGTACCGACCAGATAAAGCACCGCCTTTGGTTCGATAAGGATCGTCACATCCTTATCGTGGACCACTTCATCGATCGGGCCGACCTCTTCGGCGTAGGACAGAACATATTCCTGGCCGGCACAGCCGCCCTGCTTCACACCAACGCGCAGCCCGACATAGGGCTTATCGGCCCGTGCCATAATGGCCTTGACCTGTGTGGCCGCAGCCTCGGTCAAAGACACGACGGCAGGACGTGGGCGACGCGGACGGGGGGTAAGTTCCATATTCATGATTAGAACATATTCAGTTGCAGCTTGGCTTCGTCGCTCATTTTCGACGACTCCCAAGGAGGATCGAATACCAGATTGACCTCGGCGCTATTGATGCCCTTGACCGTCAAAACGGCCTCCTTGACCCATCCGGGCATTTCACCCGCCACGGGGCATCCTGGTGCGGTCAGGGTCATATCGACGACGACATCACGGTCGTCAGACACGTCCACCTTGTAGATCAAACCCAGCTCATAGATGTCGACGGGAATTTCCGGATCGAACACCGTCTTGAAGGCCGCGATCAAGTCATCTGTCAGGCGCGTCAATTCCTCCTGCGCCAGCGCAGAGGGCTGGTTTGCCCCCATATCGTCCAGGCTGAACAACGATTCTTGAGATTCAACGGTTTGGGTCATCGGACTCACACTCTAAGCGAAGAAGGATTGGGCCTTGGCCACGGCCTCGGCCAGAACGTCGATCTCGGCGTCTGTATTATATAGGGCGATCGAGGCGCGAACGGTAGAGGTTACGCCCAGACGGGTCATCAAGGGTTCGGCGCAGTGGGTGCCGGCGCGCACAGCGACATTGTAGCGGTCGAGTATCTGCGCGACGTCGTGCGCGTGAGCCTGCCCCAGGCTGAAGGTCAGTATGGCGCCCTTCCCTGGCGCTTCGCCATGAATGCGCAGGGAGTTGATGCGGCTCAGGCGGTCATGGGCGCGTTGATAAAGCGCATGCTCATGTGCCGCGATCTCGCTGCGGTCAAACTGTAGTAACCAGTCGATCGCGGCCTTCAACCCGATGACCTCCAGGATAGCGGGCGTCCCGGCTTCGAAACGGTGCGGCGGTTCGTTCCACGTAATCTTTTCCTTGGATACGTGCGCGATCATTTCGCCACCACCCTGCCAGGGCGGCATGTCTTCGAGAATATCCGCCTTGGCGTAAAGAACACCCAGGCCGGTGGGGCCGTACAGCTTGTGGGCAGAAAAGGCGTAAAAGTCTGCATCAAGCGCCTTAACATCCACCGGCAGGTGAACAACGCCCTGGCAGCCGTCGACCATGACCTTGGCGCCAACACTGTGTGCCTTGGTGACGATGTCATGGATAGGATTGATCGTGCCCAGCACATTTGACATATGCGTTACGGCGACCAGCTTGACCTTGGGCGTCAACAATTGATCGAACGCCGCCATGTCGAGTGAGCCGTCGTCGAGGATCGGCACATATCTCAGCTTTACGCCCTTGCGTTGGGCAAGCATGTACCACGGCACGATATTGGCGTGGTGCTCCATCTCGGTCGTCAATATCTCGTCACCGGCTTGCAGGCGCTCGCCCCAGCTATAGGCCACCAGATTGATGGCCTCGGTCGCCGACTTGGTGAAGACGATCTCATTCGTGTCCGCGCCGATGAACCGCGCCACTGTTTCCCGGCCAGCTTCGTATGCGTCCGTCGTTTCGTTGGCCAAGGTATGCAGGCCGCGATGCACATTGGCGTAGGAATGGCGCATGGCGGTGCTCATGGCGTCAATGACGGCATTCGGCTTTTGCGCGCTGGCGCCGCTATCGAGATAGATCAGCGGCTTGCCCTTGATCTCGCGCGACAGAATGGGGAAGTCGGCGCGGGCTTTTTCAACGTCAAAGGGCATGGAAATCTCCCGATGCGTTTTCAAGGAATGACAGAACGCGGGCGCGCAAGCCCTCGTCTTCGATCTGATCGGCGACGGGCAGAACAAACGCATGTGTCAGCATGGCGCGGGCCATATCTTCGGGAATCCCGCGGCTCTGGCAGAAGAACAGGGCTTCTTCGTCAAGCGCCCCGATGGTATTGCCGTGGGCGCATTGCACGTCGTCAGCGTAGATTTCAAGCTCGGGCTTAGCGCGGATATGCGCGCCATCGTTCAGGATCAACGCCTGGTGCCGCATCCGGGCATCAGTGCCGTCCGCGCCCTTCTCAACCAGGATACGGCCCTGGAAGACGGCGGTCGCCTGATCCTTGACCAATCCTTTGATCAACTGCTGAGTGACGCCGTCCACATCGGTATGGTTGACGCGTGTCGTCAGGTCGAAATGGCGCTTGCCCTTCAGCAGATAGGCGCCGTGCAACTCGACCTGTGCGCCATGGCCGGCGTGGTTGACATGGGTTTCGAAGCGCTGAAAATGAGCGCCGGTCGAAAAGACATATTGCCGGAACACGCTGCCGGGCGCCGTCTCAACGATGGATTGCCGAATGGAGACAGTCGTGTCGGCTTCATCTAGAATGACGATACGGGTCAGGGACGCGCCTTCGCCTAGCGTAAACCGCAGGTCTTCGTGCACAACCGGCGCGGACGCGTCGTATACGTCCAGGCGTATGACGGCTTCGCCCGCTGGCACAGTGACGGTTTCGGCGTGGCGATGCACATCCGATGACGCAGGCACGACGCGAAGCGCCCGCGACAGGTCGGAATATTTCCATTCTTCCTGACGACGGGTCGGATAGGACGACGGATCGAAAATGTCGATGTGAGTCAACATTTACGCCGCTTCTCCGACATAACGGTCGTAACCGTTGGCTTCCAGTTCCAGCGCCAGTTCCGGGCCGCCTGAACGGACGATCCGGCCGGCGACCAGCACATGAACCCGGTCCGGTTTGATATGATCGAGCAATCGTTGATAGTGGGTGATGACCAGCATGCCGCGGTCCGGCGCACGCAGGGCGTTGA
Source organism: Asticcacaulis sp. AC466 (assembly GCF_000495815.1). Taxonomy (GTDB): domain Bacteria; phylum Pseudomonadota; class Alphaproteobacteria; order Caulobacterales; family Caulobacteraceae; genus Asticcacaulis. The sequence goes on from NZ_AWGE01000007.1 coordinate 83,460, forward strand.
CTCCGTCCGACACCACCTTCAGCGCATCAATATCCAGACCGGAATCGGTTTCGTCGAGGATAAGGAACTTAGGTTCCAGAAGCGTCATTTGAAGCACTTCCATGCGCTTCTTTTCGCCGCCGGAAAAGCCAACATTGAGTGGGCGCTTCAGCATATCCATGTCGATTTTCAACGTCTTGGCGACCTCACGCACACGCTTCAGGAAATCCGGCGCGGACATTTCGGCTTCGCCCCGCAGCTTGCGTTGCGCGTTCAACGCAGTGCGCAGGAAGGTCAGCGCCGGCACGCCGGGAATTTCCAGCGGATACTGGAACGACAGGTATAGCCCGGCGGCGGCGCGTTCATGCACGTCCTTGTCCATCAGGTCTTCGCCGTTGAAGGTTACGCTGCCGCCCTTGATTTGGTAGTTCGGTCGGCCAGCCAGAGCGTACCCAAGGGTAGATTTGCCAGCACCGTTGGGGCCCATGATGGCGTGGACCTCTCCGGCCGGCACGTCGAGCGTCAGCCCCTTGAGGATCGTCTTGGTGTCAACGGAGACGGTTAAGTCTTTGATCGAAAGCATGTCACTAATTCCTAACCCACCGAGCCTTCAAGGCTGATGGCGACGAGTTTTTGTGCCTCTACGGCGAATTCCATGGGCAGTTCCTGCAAGACATCGCGGACGAAGCCGTTGACGAGAAGCGCTACCGCTTCTTCCTGGCTGAGGCCGCGTTGCATGGCGTAGAACAGTTGATCTTCGGACAGGCGCGTGGTGGTCGCCTCATGCTCAAACTGGGCTTTCGCCGTATCGCTTTCGACATAGGGCACCGTGTGGGCCGCGCAGGTTTTGCCGATCAGCAGGCTGTCACATTGCGTGAAGTTGCGCGCCCCCGTGGCCTTGGCGTGGGCTGAGACCAGCCCGCGATAGGTATTCGACGATTTGCCCGCCGACACGCCCTTGGAAATAATGCGCGACCGCGTGTTCTTGCCCAGATGGATCATCTTGGTGCCGGTGTCGGCCTGCTGAGCGCCGTTGGTGACCGCTATAGAGTAAAATTCGCCGACGCTGTCGTCACCGCGCAGGATGCAGGACGGATATTTCCAGGTCACAGCCGATCCGGTTTCGACCTGCGTCCACGACACCTTGGACCGTACCCCGCGGCAATCGGCACGCTTGGTCACGAAATTGTAGATGCCGCCCTTGCCTTCCGCGTCGCCGGGATACCAGTTCTGCACCGTCGAATACTTGATTTCGGCCTCGTCCAACGCGACCAGTTCGACCACGGCGGCGTGAAGCTGATTTTCGTCCCGTTGCGGCGCCGTACACCCTTCCAGGTACGACACATACGCGCCCTTGTCGGCGATGATCAGGGTGCGTTCGAACTGGCCGGTATTTTCCGCATTGATACGGAAATAGGTAGACAATTCCATTGGGCAGCGCACGCCCGGCGGGACATAGACAAACGAGCCATCGGAAAAGACAGCAGCGTTCAAGGCCGCGAAATAGTTATCCGACACCGGTACGACCGAGCCGAGATATTGCCGCACCAGATCAGGATATTCGCGCAAAGCCTCTGAAATCGCGCAGAAAATGACGCCGGACTTCTTAAGCTCATCCTTGAAGGTCGTGATGACCGACACTGAATCGAAGACTGCATCGACGGCATATTTCGGGGCACCGACAACACCGGCCAGCACCTCTTGTTCGCGCAATGGGATGCCGAGTTTCTCATAGGTTCTCAGCAGTTCAGGGTCGATTTCGTCAAGCGATTTCGGGCCGTCCTTCTTCTTCGGCGCGGCGTAGAAATAGAGGTCCTGATAGTCGACCTTTTGATAGTGCACTTTGGCCCAGTCGGGTTCTTCCATGGTTAGCCAGCGTTCGTAAGCGGCCAACCGCATCTCCAGCATCCATTCCGGCTCATTCTTTTTAGCCGAGATAAAACGCACGATATCGGCATTCAACCCCTTGGGGGCAAACTCCATGGCGATATCGGTGACGAACCCGTGCTCATAGGTTTCGAGCTTGGCGACCGTATCTATGGTTTCCTTGACGGCGGCCATCAGGCGACTTCCCCAGTTATACGCAAATTATTGTGACGCTTCAAATACACTTCATAACCCTTTGACCAAACGGCCAAAAATTTCTGCCAATCGTCGGGCCGTGTCGTCCAGCCACCGGATATTCGTAAAACCTTATCGGCCAGATCAGGCCACCCCATCGCCGTCAAGACGCGACTGGATTTCACCTTGCCAGACGAACAGGCGGAGCCGGATGAGACGCAGATACCAGCCATATCCATGTGGATCAGTTGCAGCGACGACGCCCACTCCGGCTGGGCAATATATAAAATGCCCGGAACCCGACCGGCGGCTTCACCTAAGATGGTGACGCCCAACGCCTTTAAAGCGGTCTCCACCGATTTTTGTGCGCTGGATAAATCGTCGCTCACCCCGTGGCAAGCCTTAAGCGCCGCCGCGAATGCCGCTATGCCGGGAATGTTTTCCGTCCCGGCGCGCAACCCCAATTCCTGGCCGCTACCGCCGATCAGAGCTTTTACCGTGCGGTCACGGTTATAGATCAGCGCACCTACGCCCTGCCCGCCACCGATCTTGTGCGCGCTCAGCGACAAAGAATCCGCATCCAGGGCAGCGAAATCGATATTGATTTTGCCTAAGGCCTGAACGGCATCTACGTGCAGCCAACCGTCACGGGCGTGGACCTGTGCCGCAACCGCAGCTATGTCATTGACGACGCCGGTTTCGTTATTGGCCAGCATAACAGATACGAATGGCCGACCTGGGCGGTCCAACACTCGGGCGAGGCCATCGAGATCGACAGCGCCGTCGGCTGTAACAGGCGCCACGACCGCCCCGGCAACTGCGCCGTAAATGCTGTCGTGTTCGCCGGCCGAGACGACGACATAATCGAATGTCTGCGCCTGATGCAGGGCCTGCGCATTGGCTTCGGTGCCGCCTGAGGTAAAGACCAGTCCGCCCGTACCGATGGCATTAACGCCCGCCAGAATATCGGCGCGCGCTTCTTCGAGTAGCAGCTTCGCCTTGCGGCCCAGACTGTGAACCGAAGACGCGTTACTGCCCAGATCGGACGCGCGCAAAAAGGCCTCGCGCGCTTCGGGACGAAGCGGCGATGTCGCGGCGTGATCGAGGTAAAGGATATCGGCCAAGCCTTAGGCCTCCACAAAGGACGATTTCACCGGTTCGGGTGAGGTGATTTGAACCTTTTTGCGCGTGCGGCGGCGAATAATGTCTTCCAACGAAACCTGAGACAGGTAGTCGTGGATGGCGACGCCGAGATCTTCCCACAAATTGTGTGTCAGGCAGCGTTGACCGCCCGGCATGCAGCCGATTTCACGCACAGCCTGGTCTTTGGACAGCCGCTTGTTCGCGCCCAACTTGTTGGAGGTCAGTTCGCAGCGCGTTGCCTTTATTGGCTCATCGACCGCCAACACGATTTCCGACACATAGAGTGCCCCCGCATCGCGAGCCAAGGTGTACCCGCCGCCCGGGCCGCGCGCACTTCTGACCAGGCCAGCCTTGCGCAGTCGCGCGAATAATTGCTCAAGGTAGGACAGGGAAATCTGCTGTCGCTCGGAAATTTCGGACAGCGAAATTGGGCGGCCCCGGTCACTTCCCTTGTCGGTCGGGCGGGCATTCAGCGCCAGATCGGTCATTGCCATGACCGCATAACGTCCCTTTGTCGATAAACGCATGGATGTCTTTCGTATTCGTTCGTAAGCAAAAACCTGCGCAAAAAGAAATCTTTGTGCTAATAGGCGCAGTTGCCGCCTATGATGGCTGGGTTGGAATGTAATAATTCCGACTAATCTAGTCAACAATTATGGCGCCGAACATGACGATTTTATGCATATATAAGGTGATTGAATGCCCGAAGTGATCCTGGCCGGAGCTGCCGGACGTATCGAAGCCCGTTACAGCGCAGGCAAGACCGAGAACGCGCCGATCGCCCTGATTCTGCATCCGCACCCCAAGGCGGGCGGCCATATGAATAATCCGGTCACGGTGCAACTGTTTCACCTCTTCATGACGCGCGGCTTTTCTGTCCTGCGTTTCAATTTCCGCGGCGTTCAAAAATCGCAAGGGGAATTCGATTCCGGCATCGGCGAACTGGCGGACGCGGCGACGGCGCTTGACTGGCTGCAAGCGAAAAATCCGACCGCTTCGCAATTCTGGGTCGCGGGTTATGATTTCGGCGCCTATATCGGCATGCAGTTGCTGATGCGCCGTCCGGAAACCGATGGTTTCATTTCGGTGTCCCCACCGACCAACGCCTATGATTTCAGCTTCCTGGCCCCCTGCCCGGCGTCTGGCATGTTCCTGCACGGCGCAAACGACTCGATCGTGCCGACCTCAGAAGTGGAACGCGTCGTCACCAAGCTGCGCTCGCAAAAAGGGATCACCATCCGCTCTGAGACGGTCGCGGAGGCCAACCACTTCTGGAACGATCAACTGAAAGAAGTCGAAACCCGTGTCGGCGCCTATATTGATAGGCGCATGGCCGGTGAAATCGAGTAGCCTATTGGCAGGTGCCGACGGTGAAACGGCATAGGTGTTAGGGACAGCGCACGCGCTTTGTGCCGTCAATGGTTAGGCCCTGCCCATCGCCGTTTAGCACAAGGTGCAGGACGCGGTTCCATTGCTCGCCTTCGCCAGAAAAAGCGGCATTGACCGTTACGTCGTTCGGCGCGTGGACGATCACGCCGGTAATGGTGCCGCTACTTTCCCAAAATATCAATTGGGTTTGGGTGACGGTCAGTTTCATGTCGCTGATCGCTTTACAGGCGGCCAGATCAGCATCCCAGTGCCCGACAAATTTTTTAGGCAAGACCGTCGCTGTCGCCGCAAGCGAGCGCGCGGCTGCTGCCGGTGTCGATGCGGCTGCACCGGTCGAAATGGCGGGCGCGCAGGCCGCCAGGCACAGATACAGGGTTACGAAGGTCAGAACGCGCATCTTGGCTCCTAGCTGGCGAGCGACCGGGATTTGCTCCGGGGATAACTGACAATACCGCCGCTCAATGGCGTTTTGACGCCCGTCGTGCCGGGAAACGAAATAGGCTTTCCCTGGAGCGACCTTACGGCCATGTAGGCGAAAGCTTCGGCCTCGATAGCACCGCCGCGCCAGTTCATCGTCTCGGCCAGGACGACGCGCGCCGGGGGCAGCGCGGACGTCACCTGATTGACGAGATGGGTGTTATGGCGGCCGCCCCCCGCCAGGATAACCGTCTTCGGCTCCACGCCCGTCAGTCGAATACCCGCCAGAAGACTCCGCAAGGTGAAAGCACTTAGGGTCGCGAGACCATCTTCGAAGGACAGCGCGTCAATGTGCGACAAGGTGAAATCGTAGCGGTCGAGCGACTTCGGCGCCTTGGCTTGAAAATAGGGATGCGAGAGATAGGCGGCTACGATGTCCTCATGAATCGTGCCCGACGCCGCAATACGGCCTTCATGATCGTAATCGCCGCGGCCGTGTCGGCGCATCCATTGATCCATCAGGCCGTTGGCGGGACCGGTATCCAGCGCGGTCAGGCCGTCCGTGTCAATCACGGTAATATTTGCAACACCACCCAGATTGACGACGACCAGGGGCAATTCCAGCTTTGCGTTCTGAGCCAGCGCGCGGTGATACACTGGGGCCAACGGGGCGGCTTCGCCACCGGCTTCGATATCGGCCTGGCGGAAATCACAGACAACAGGAATACCGGTTGCATCCGCAAAAGCCTGGCCGTCGAAAAGTTGGACCGTTCGCCCCTTCACATCGCCCTTCGGTCGTTCATGCAGCACGGTCTGGCCATGCACACCCAGCACATCGAATGTCTGCAAATTCAGATCATTGTGCGTCAGAAATTCATGCAGAGAGCGAAGGTGATAATCGACCAGAACGCGCCGTGCTTCGGCGAAAATAGCAGGCTCTGCCTCTCCGCGTGGCCACGCCAGGGCGGCCCGGATGGTCTCTTCCAACACGGATCGCGTCGGCCCCGGCATCGGCATTTCCGCCCAGGGTCCGAATATAAGCTGCGCGTCGCCGTCGGTTTCCAGCACCGCCATATCGATGCCGTCCAACGATGTCCCCGTCATAAAGCCGATGGTTTTCATGCAATTACCTATGGAAAAGAAGTCGCAACGTGGTACAGGCACTGTCGCACCAAATCGTGCGAACACCAACCTTCATGTTAGAGATCATGACCACCTTTAAATCCGATTTCCTCAACGTCCTCTCAGAGCGCGGTTTCATTCACCAGTGCACGGACGCGGAAGCCCTCGATACGCTGGCTTCCGCCGGACCGATCACGGGTTATATCGGCTATGACGCCACGGCGTCGTCGCTGCACGCCGGCCACTTGGTGCAGATCATGATGCTTTACTGGCTGCAAAAGACCGGGAACAAGCCGATTGTTCTGATGGGCGGCGGTACGACCAAGGTTGGCGATCCGACCTTCAAGGATACCCAGCGGCCGCTTCTGACCGACGAACAGATTCAGTCGAACATGGACGGTATCAAAAGCGTGTTCACTAATTTCCTGACCTTCGGCGCCGGTGAAACCGACGCCATAATGGTCAACAACAATGATTGGCTGTCGGGCTTCGGTTACATCGAATTCCTGCGCAATTTCGGCACGCATTTCACCATCAATCGTATGCTGACCTTCGATTCGGTCAAACTGAGGCTTGAGCGCGAACAGCCGATGACCTTCCTTGAGTTCAACTACATGCTGATGCAGGCCGTGGACTTCCGCGAACTGAACAGCAAATACGATTGCGTGCTCCAGATGGGCGGATCTGACCAGTGGGGCAATATCATCAACGGCGTTGAACTGACGCGCCGCATCAACAACAAGGCGGCCTTCGGGCTGACCACACCCCTGCTCACGACCTCATCCGGCGCCAAGATGGGCAAGACGCTCGGCGGCGCGGTCTGGCTGAATGCCGATGCGCTGTCGCCCTACGACTATTGGCAGTACTGGCGCAATACCGAAGACGCTGACGTTGGCCGGTTCCTGCGCCTGTTTACGGCGTTGCCGATGAGCGAAGTTGCTCGCCTCGAAGCGCTGCAAGGTGCGGAAATCAACGAGGCCAAGAAAATTCTGGCTGATGAAGCAACGCGTATGGTTCACGGTCAGGAAGCTGCCGCGATTGCGCGCGATACGGCACAAAAGGCCTTTGAACAAGGCGTTCTGTCCGCTGACCTGCCGACGGTGCAAATCGAAGACGCGGTCCTTGCTGAAGGTATCATGCTGGCCGCCCTGGCCACTCGCATCGGGCTGACGGCATCCAACGGTGAAGCCCGGCGCCTGGCTCAAGGCGGCGGTCTGCGTGTCAACGATGTTGCTATCAGCGATGGCAACCAATTGATCACCCAGGCCGATCTGAATGCGGACGGCGTTATCAAGGTCTCTCAGGGCAAGAAGAAAATCGTTCTGGTTCGTCCTGTCTAGAGTCTCCGTTTAGTCGATCGAAAAAGCCCGGAGGCGACAAACGCCTCCGGGCTTTTCTATTTCTTGTTGTTGACCGGCTTGTTCAGTCTGTCATTTTGATCGCGCAGGTCGTCAAGCTTGTCTTCCATGCCCGGCAAATCCAACGCCGGCAGGGCATCCTTGCGTGACGCCTCGAACCAGACCTTCATGAAACCTGGCAATACCACGGACAGAGGATTGACGGTCGCTTCTGGAAGCTTCGATGTCCCGCCGATATGATACTTGATACCGACCAACCCTAGTCCATTCGATTTGACATCGCCGAAAATCGCATTGACGCTGTAAGCCGGAATAATGGTGCCACGCAGGTCGAGCGCCTTGCTGTCGAGATCACTCGTACCCCAGACGCTGATCCCCAGAGCTTCCCCCTTGGCGTAACCGTTGCGTATAAAAAGCAGCCCGTCTTTGTACCGAACGGGGAAGTCGAATTCACGGAACAGAATACCATCACCGACAAGGGTATCGTTAAGCCCTTGGAGGGAGGCAACTGTCAGAAGCTGGGCCAGAGCGGGAATTTGTTTCACCCGAATATCTGAGCCACGTACCGATGCATCGACCTGACCGTCAGCGTAGACGCCATCAATGACCGTCCGTCCTCCTTTAACGTTACGGTTGCCGGATGCAGCCTGGATGATACTTCCCAGATTGTCAGTCCGAAGCGTGAAGAAGCTATAAGCACCCTGATCGTCAAGGGTAAGTGTCAGCGGTTCGCCATCGGTTGTTCGTCCTGAGCCCCCACCGCTTATGCCGTTGGCGCCATCCCAGGTCAGGTCGAGGTTGAGCTGATTGAATACATCGGAAGGCGTCATGCGCAGTTGGGCCAGGTTGACAACCAGGTGAGTGGCGGGAATCGACGCCGGGGCGTTGGCTGCGGCATCAACGACATCGGCAAGTTTGGCCGCTGGCGCGGGTGCGGAATTTTGCCGAGTTCTTTCGCGCGTCGACTCCAGCCAGGGCCGAAGGTCCAGTTGCTGACCGCTTATGGACATTACATTCGTATTTTGCTCGGGAACGGCATAATATTTGAAAGCGACGTCGATAAAGTCTTGCAGATAAAGTTTTGAAAAATCGGCAAATTTCAGACTTCCATCTTCAGCAAAGGATGCGCGGCCGTCGATGCCGACGCGTGGGCCGGCGCCATATATGCGCGACAGGTTCGTCCCTCCCTTTGGCCCCTGTTCGTCAATTGACACCGCGAATTGAGCAGACTCGCCCGCGGGCTTTACCCAATCTGTAGCATTGACGCCTAGGTTTGCATGCGTCGCGTCCATATTGAGAACGGCGGCTGGCTGTCCGGGCGTGTTGTACAGGCTGAACACGAAGTCAGTATTACCACCAATCCTGACGGGCGTCTGGCTATAGCCCAGCGCCGACAAAATGGCATCGCTCACCGTACCGCGAATCTGCAATTCATAGGGCACGTTTGTATTCGGCAAGACGATCGGCTGAGGATCGTCGCGTTCCTTTAGAGGCATTTCGAACTTGATGGTCTGGTCGAGCAGTCCGACCTGACCACTCAGTAATCTGTCCGTCTGCTGCCACACAGCCGTGACATCGACCGGTTGCTTGGGAGTGAAGAAAGCCTTGGGGAGCCCCAGAACGTACCAGTCATCAGGCATGACCTTCATGCTCAGACGCCGTTGCAGTTCATCCGTGCCTGGGATTTCCGCCCACCCCAATGTGGCGTTCATCTGGTCGAGCTTAAGGAGCGCTTCCTTCGAGGCGCCATCCAGGGAAATGTTGACTGTGAGGTGACGCGGCTCATTGAACATGGGCAAGGCGCCGTATCCCAGTTCGTCGGCTTCATCCGGCGTGATAACAGACTTATATACCAGCCGTGACCGTTCACCTTGGATGTAGGCGATGTCACCAGACAGGCTTTCGGCATCGACTTCGCCACTCCAGATCTCGCCGGATCGCAATAGCGAAATCCGCGTTGGCACTTCTCGTTTCAAATGCTCGAAAATGGGCAGCCCCTGGGCTTCCATCCCCTTCGAAAGGGTCACACCTTCGATCAACATTTCGGTTGGCCGTTCATCCGCGACTTGCGCTTTACCCTGCCAGGAAACCTTGCCGCGGAAAATATCGGCGTCGATTGTGCCCTCGCCTTTTCGGTTGGCAATTGTGAAATGGCCTTTTATGGCGACGGGCACGCGTGGCGAGCCGCCGAACTGCGCGGCGTTGAAGTGGCCGTTGAAATCGATGACCTGGCTTTTGGGGTCGAACTGGGTTTGATATTTGGCGTTACCCTCATAAGGGCCTAGTCGAGCGGGGCCTTCAACGACCAATGTGTTGGCGAGTTTGTCACCCGTCACAATCAATTGCCCCCGCGTCATGTCCCAACCAAGGGCCGCCTGCTTGAAGGCGCCATCAGTGACGTTTGCCTTGAAGGTCAGGCCGAAATTTTTATCATTGATGGCGTGGAAAGTCGGAAAGCGGATTTCGACATGGGCTTTGGCGGCTCCGCTCAGGCGGTCCCGTGTCAGGCCATTATGGCTTAAAGCCATATCCGTAACGGGATCGATGGCTTCAATCACGCTGATGACATCCGTATCGCTGTCGAGTGAGATTTGCGTATATGTTGTATGATCGGTGAAATCGGGGACGAGCAGACGCCCCTTCGTCAGACGGACATCGACCAGACGCCCACCGTTTACATCCATGTCAAAGCGGTTACCCAGAAGGGTGCCGTGCCCCTTTAGTTCGGTAGCATCCTCAAGCCGATTTTCGATCGCCAGGGTGAGGTTCTCGAAATCAAAATCCAGGCGCAGGTCATCGTTTGTCAGGTGGTGGAAATCACCTGGCTCAGCCTTCAGCACGAAGTCTGCGTTGGCGAAGTCGCCCCCTTTGATCCGCTCGATCAGCATGGAACGGGTGATGGGCGACAAATCCTCGGGCCAGAAGGCGAACACTTCTTCCTTGGTAAAATGTCCCTTGATCTGGGCCGTCAGGTCGGCGCCGATCTCGCCTTGCGGATCTGTGTAGACGCGTCCCTTGGTCTGAAGGGGCGCGCCATTTAGCAGACCAGTCCCGGTCTCGATCGTCAGCTCCCGCTGAAGTGGCACGTAGGCGCCCTTGAAATGCGCCTGGGTGAGCGTCTGCCGGGCAAAGTCGTCAGCAAGACGCCCGCTAACCCTGGGGCCGTTGAAATCGAATCGGAACGTCAGGTCGCGATTGAGTTTGCGGTCGCGGGGCTGAAAGAGAACGGCACCGTGCAGATCCGTATCCAGCAAATGCGAGCGAACGCGGAAGGTATCGAAACGCGCGGTATGATCGGCAGACCTGTACCTGGCCTTGATACGTGCCTCTTCAAAAGTCTGGCGGAAATCACCGATATCTATACGGCCCCGCGCGGCGCTCAAATCAACGCTGGCGCCTTCGAAGCCCATCTTTTGACTGTAATCGACCCGAGCCAGCCCGTTTGTCGCGGCATTGATGCCGGCAATAGTGCGCGTAACACCGACGGACGGAAAGACGCGACTGGGATTAAGATTGCCGATATGGGCAGAGATGGTCGCGTGTTTCAGTCCGACCGCGCCTGACGCTTCCGCCTTGAGCGTCGCAGGCGCACCTTCGGTCATGCCGAGGCCGGCTATTGCCAGATCGACATGGCCAGACATCTTCCCGTGCAACTTAGCAAAATCAATCGTTGAGACGTGGGCAGTCCAGTCCAAGGGGGCGTCCTGCTGGATCAAGCGCAACTGCCCGTTTTTAAGGTAGAGCTGGCGAGTGAAGCTGGCCGGCCGGCCCAGCTTTTCGGGACCAGTAAGGTCATAGAAGAAACCTGCCAGTCCGCCCGCTTCTTCTGGCTTTCCGCGGGCCTCGTAGCCCAAGTCGTACTTACCGTCCTTGGATACCGATGCCGCGACGAAAAAGTCCTCCGCGGTCAGCCGAGCCGGGGCAAAGTGCGCGAGAAGCAGGCTGTCGGCAGCAAGCGCGGCTTCCATTTTCCCGGCGCGGGCGATGATGCGGTTTTGGCGGTCGGTGATGATCAGGTCGTCGAAGCGAAACCCGACGGCACGTGCGTCGCCGAACCAGACGAGATCAAGATGCTCTATGCTGACGCTGGTTCGCGGCAGTTGGGCTTCGATACGGGAAATGATGATTGAGCGAATGCTATCGACCCGGATGGGACCTTGCGCCAGCCGGATGCCCAATATGGCGATCATTAAGGCGACGAGCACAATAATGATCGCGCGCGGCCGCTTGCGTATAATCTCGAAATATTTCTTCACTTATTTGCGGACGCGGCTGTAAGGTTCGGGCGGAAAATCACTATAAACGGCTCATGGGAAAAGTGCGTTAATGCGCGCTGTCTTATGCCCGTCATCTTCTTTAGATACTGAGCAAGGCTATGTCATGGCGAAAGAACCAAAAAATGTAACTTCTTTCACGGCCTATCCGGCACCCGATTTTGTCCTGCCGTCAAGCGTGGGGGGCGAAACCAGTTCCGCGGCCCTGAAAGGATCATGGTTTGTGCTGTTCTTTTACCCTACGGACAACACGCCAACCTGTACTCAAGAAGCCTGCGACTTTTCGGCGGCTTTGCCGGAGTTCGAAAAATTGGGCGTAAAATTGTTTGGGATTTCGAAAGATAGCCTGAAAGATCACGAAAAGTTTATACAAAAATACGGCCTGCGAATGCCGCTTTTGTCCGATGTCGATACCTCGACGATTAACGCGTTTGGATCGTGGACAGAAAAGAAGCTTTACGGCCGCGCCTATATGGGCACCGACAGGTCTACTTTTATAGTTGATGCAAGAGGTTACGTAAGGCAGGTTTGGCATAAAGTTAAAGTTAAAGGGCATATTCAAGACGTATTGGAAAGCCTTAGGCATCTTTTGAAAACATAGTTTAAGTCTAAATGTGAGCATTTACTTTGCTTTATTAATATTCTTAACCTGTGCATAACCCCGGAGAGAAGCGCCGGACAGTTTAATTTTCTTAAGTTGTCCGGCGGCATCATTCTTGAAACGGCTCGGTTGCGAGCTTTCAAATTGGGACACAGTCAGAATGGCTACTCTGCTCAACATATTGGTTTTGATAGGTGTTTCGATCTTGCTCGTCGGCAGCAAGGGGGCGTTACGATATACACCTTGCTTATCCACCGTCACGAAGGCATAATTAACAGAAGGTTTAGGGTGCTGGCGGTGATGAGTAAAACAGACTTGGGACAGCTCGGCGGCTGGATGGAATCTATATTTCCAGAACGCCATCTGTACATCCGCTCGGGTGCGGAAACCCGTGGTTATGTTTTGACTTCAGGCAAACAGCTCTTCCTGATGCTTCTGGTTTCTGCGCTGATAGCCTGGCTCGCCATCTCGACGGCGTTTACGATTTTTCTGGCCGCCAATCACGGATCTGGCTCTGAAAGCCAAATTCGTATGATGAAGGCGCAATCAGAACGTTGGATAGCCGACCGTCAGGCGCGCCTCGACATTGCTACTCAACAGGCCTCCGCCAATTCTGGATCGCTGGATCAACTGGCCCAAACCGTTGAAAAGCGACATCAAGGCCTTGTGGCTTTATTGAAGGATTTCAAAGGCGTGCCGGGTGCCGTGGCGGCGCTCTCACCTTCACCTATTGATGACAGTTTGCCGCCAATTGAACGCATTTATTCCGTGCGTGCCGAACAGGAACGGATGGTGAGCCAGGCGGAAACCTTCGCACGGACCCGTGCCGAAAAGCTTCGGCTGGCCTTCCGTATCGCCGGCCTGAACCCTCAGGCCTTTGCCGGCGGTGGTTCCGGGAGTCCGCTGACCGCCGCAAAAGACAATAAAAGCTTGGCCGACTTTTTGGGCGTCGACGAGGATTTTGCTGAACGCATTCGTAACGCGGCCATGGATTTGAGCGATATGCGTGGCCTGCAAAACAGTGCCCAGCGCATTCCTTTCGACCGGCCGACGATCGGTGTACGCGAAACCAGCGGGTTCGGCGTACGCTTCGACCCGTTCAATCATCGCCCACGCATGCATAGCGGACAAGATTTCGCAGGTCCTTATCTGACGCCGATCTATGCAACGGCGCCGGGCATCGTCTCCTACGTCGGCGTCCGTACCGGCTATGGCAATGTGGTCGAGATCGACCATGGCAATGGCTTCAAGACCCGATACGCCCACCTGGCTTCCGCCAGTGTCAGAACAGGACAGCGCGTTGCCGTCGATCAACGCATCGCCTCCATGGGCAATACAGGCCGTTCGACCGGCACCCACCTTCACTATGAAGTCTGGCAAAACGGTCGTGCTCAAAACCCCGCACGTTTCTTAAAGGCTGGAGATTATGTTCAACAAAACTAGCAAAGCTAACCCGCCCGCGCCGAAGCCGCAGCCCGTTGTCGCGCCGCCGCTTGAAACGCCTAACGTCAATCTAAACCGGTCTAAGCCAACTGCCGGCGGTGGCGCCCGTCCGCTGTCCAGCTTTGGTGGGGGCCTGCTCATCGAAGGTAATATCACCGGAACCGGAGATCTGCACCTCGATGGTACCGTCCGTGGCGACGTGAAGGTTGCTCATCTGGTTGTAGGGGAATCCGGCAACATTGAAGGTAAGGTCGAGGCCGAAACTATCGAAATCAGGGGACGTATCGTCGGCTCAATTACCGGGAAGCAGATAAAACTGCAGGCCACCGCTTATGTCGAAGGCGACATTACGCATGATCAACTGGCGATCGATGTGGGCGCTTTCTTCCAGGGGCGCTGCCTGCAAAACCGCCGTGTCGAACCCGCCGCAGTGGCCGCGACCGTCAGCGCGCCGGCCGCACAGGCCGATTATGGTACGCCCAGCCTAGGTAGCTACGATATGAACGCCTTGTCCGATCTGAAATAATCGTGTCGAGACACACAGCCTTTGTTGAAAGCCGGAGACATCGACTGTCTTCGGCTTTTTTCTTTATAATCTTTATGCTTGTATCCGCGCCTTCGAGACTAGAGCGGAATGATTTTAGTGGAATCATTATTTCGCTCTAGATATTTGATTTTGCATCATGTTTTTCCAAAAAGTGGCGTTCACTTTTTGGCATGATGCTCGAGGCGATTCATATATGACAGAAATACCCCGCAAGCGGCCGCCGCTGACCTTGCCCGCCTTCTGGTTCATATTCAAGGAAACCATCCGCGAATGGAACGATGATAAGGTGCCGCGGCTGGGTGCTGCCCTGGCATTCTATAGCATGCTGTCGATGGGACCCTTGTTGCTGATTGTCATTGCCATGGCGGGCACAGCCTTTGGACGCGATGCAGTGTCTGGTTATGTCTTTACGGAAATCCGCGGCCTGATTGGCGACCAGGGGGCCAGCGCCATACAGAATATCCTGATCAGCACCAGCAACCCTAAGGCCAACTTTATAGCCAGTCTCGTGGGTATAATTACCTTGATCGTATCGGCGACAAGTTTTTTTGCTCAGCTACAGGACGCACTCAATACGATCTGGAACGTCGAGGAGCAGGAAAGCGGTCACTGGACATGGTTCATCCAGAAGCGGCTGTTGTCCTTCGCCATGATCGTCGGCATTGGTTTTCTGCTATTGATCGCCCTCGTCGTATCCGCTGCCCTGTCTGCGATTGGCGCGTTCGTTCGAGATTTGATACCGCTCGCATTCGTGCTCCATTTTGCGAACCTTGCAGTATCATTCGGCGTGATAACCGTTCTTTTTGCTATGATATTCAAGGTCTTGCCGGACGTTCACATCAAGTGGCGCGACACCTGGGTTGGGGCTGCCATTACGGCTGTGCTGTTCTCATTCGGCAAACTATTGATCGGTCTATATCTTGGCCACAGCGCTTTCAGCTCCGCCTACGGGGCGGCCGGATCGCTCATCGTTGTTCTGGTCTGGATTTACTATTCGACGCAGATTTTCTTTCTCGGCGCAGAATTCACCCAGGTATATTCCCGCTACATGGGGGCGCAGATCGTGATCAAAAAGGGCCGTCGAAAGATGCCGGCGCATGTGTCGGCCACAACGGATCACGCCGTGGCCGACAATGAGAAAGTGGTCAACGTCGCCAAGGGCGGCGGCGCGCGCAATCGCAGCGAAGCCTGAGCTATAGTCAGGCGTCTGCATCACGGGTCACGCCGACCCGCTGTGCCAGTGACGCGCCCATGAAGGCATCCAGATCGCCATCGAGCACGCCTTGCGTATCCGACGTTTCGACATTGGTGCGCAAGTCTTTGACCATTTGGTAAGGTTGCAAGACGTAGGACCGTATCTGATGTCCCCATCCGATATCGGTTTTCTGGTCTTCCAAAGCCTGCTGCGCCGCTTCGCGCTTCTGTAGCTCCATCTCGTACAGGCGCGCCCGCAGCATCTTCCAGGCTTCGTCCCGGTTCGCGTGCTGCGACCGTCCAGCCTGACACGCCACGGCGATACCGGTTGGAATATGCGTCAGGCGAACGGCCGAGTCCGTTTTGTTGATGTGCTGGCCACCGGCGCCGGATGCGCGGTAGGTATCCGTGCGGACGTCGGCCGGGTTGATATCGATGACGATCGTGTCATCGACCACGGGATACACCCAAACCGATGCAAACGAAGTATGCCGCTTGGCGTTGGAATCGAACGGCGAGATACGGACTAGGCGATGCACACCCGCTTCAGTCTTCAGCCAGCCATAGGCATTTTCGCCAGACACCTTCAACGTGATGGATTTAATCCCGGCCTGTTCGCCGGGCGTTTCTTCCTCGACATCGATGCTCATGCCGTGTGCATTGGCCCACCGCGAATACATGCGTAGCAGTATACCCGCCCAATCGTTGGATTCCGTGCCGCCGGCGCCAGAATTGATTTCCATATAGGCATCGTTACCGTCCGCTTCGCCAGACAGGAGAGCTTCAAGTTCGGCGCGGGCCGTGCGGCTTTTGAGGTCTTTCAAAAGGCTGCGGGCTTCTTCGACCAGGTCTTCATCGCCCTCCATATCGCCTAACTCGGCGAATTCGATGGCGTCCTTCA
This sequence comes from Asticcacaulis sp. AC466, assembly GCF_000495815.1. GTDB lineage: Bacteria > Pseudomonadota > Alphaproteobacteria > Caulobacterales > Caulobacteraceae > Asticcacaulis. The sequence goes on from NZ_AWGE01000007.1 coordinate 99,889, forward strand.
GTTCCTTTTCGATTGAACGCACGGCCTCAATGGAAGCCGCCAATTTCGAACGCTCTCGCGAAATCTTCTGAGCTTCTTCGGGGCGATCCCACAGGGTTGGGTCCTCGACACGGGCATTCAATTCATCGAGACGTCTTAGAGCGACATCCCAGTCAAAGACGCCTCCTGAGCAGTCCGATGGACTGCTCGATCTCGGAAGCGGACGCTTCGATATCCAAACGCATGGCTAAATCCTAAAAAATGAAGGGCGGGTGTAATGCGCCCCGCCCTTTATGACAAGTCTCAATATAGCGTACCCGCCTCGTCGGCTGAACGCTTCTTTGGCGGCGGCGGCGGTTCCTCGGCGGGAACCACTTTTACCGGCGCCCCTGGGGCGTCCTCGTCCGTCCACGTATCGAGATACGGCTTGGGCCCGTCATCGGCCGTGGGGGCGGCTTCGTATTTGGGCTCGGTGCCCGGTTTAAAGGCCTCCTCGATACCGCGCACCGACATGTAGACTGCGTCACGCGGCTTTTGGAATTCGCGGTTCGGCTTTCCAGCATTGGCGGATTTCATGAAATCCATCCAGATAGGCAAGGCGGCAACCGCGCCGGTCTCGTGATTACCAAGTGAGCTGTTATCATCGAAGCCGACGAAAACACCGACAACCAGATCGGCGGTGAAACCGACAAACCAGGCGCTTCGGTAGTCATTGGTCGTGCCGGTCTTCCCCCCCATGGGAATGCCGAGCGATCGCGCGGCGGCCCCTGTACCGCGCTGGACGACACCTTGCAGCATGGAATTGACTTCGTATGCCGTAATTGGATCGAGGACCTGGTCCCCCTGAAGCGGCAGGCGCGGACTTTCCAGTCCGTCGAAATCGGCTGTACAGGCAGCCGGGCAGACGCGCTCATCGGCCTTGTATATGACTTTGCCGGTGCGATCCTGCACCTCGTCAATCAGGTGGGGCTTCACTTTTCGCCCACCGTTCACAAATATGGAATAGGCATTAGTGAGGCGGTACGGGTTCACTTCACCGGCGCCCAGAACCATCGACATTTCGGACGGCATCTTATCGAGCACGCCGTAATTGACGATACCCTGGGTAATATTTTTGATACCTGCCTTTTGAGCCAGCCGCACCGTCATCAGGTTGCGTGACAATTCCAGACCCCGGCGAATGGGCTGCATGCCAAGATAGTCGTGTTCGTAGTTTTCAGGCGACCATACCTTGCCGTCGCCGCCCATCATGGAGATCGGCCCGTCATCGATGATGGAGGCAGGCGTGAAGTCCTTGGAAAGCGCCACAGCATAAACGAACGGCTTGATCGAGGAACCGGGCTGACGCAGCGCCTGGGTAGCGCGATTGAATTTAGACAGCGAATAGGAGTAGCCACCTACCAGGGCTATAATGCGGCCCGAGAACGGATCGATGGCGACCAGGGCCCCGTTGACCTTCGGCACCTGGCGCAGGTGCCAGCCGTTATCCCGCTTTTCGACGAAGACTAGATCACCCGTCTTGATGCCACGGGTCGCAAATGCCCAAGATACATCCGCACCGATTAGGGAGCCATCGCCCCCTTCGGCCAGTTCGAACTTCACGGCGCTACTGGACGCCGAAGTGACCATGGCCGGCTGCCAGTTCGGCCGCTCGGCTGGACCGTCATGCTGCAAAGCCTGGTCCTGCCAATTGGGATCGTTGCTGTTGACGTGCCCCCAGGCCCCACGCCAGCCGTGACGACGATCATAGGTTTCCAGACCATCCATTAGCGCCTCGCGCGCCATGGTTTGCAGGCGCGGATCCAGGGTGGTCTTTACGTAATAGCCTTCGGTGTAGATGGCATCGTTCGGGAACAGCTTGCGGGCGCGCAGTTCGACCTCGCTGACGAAATAATCGGCATCCTGATATTTGGCGCGGCGCGGCTTGTCCTGAATAACCAGGTCGTCCTTCATGGCCGACAGGCCTTCCTCCCGCGTCACCCACCCGGCCTTGATCATTTCGCCGATAACCCAGTTACGCCGGCCGATGGCTTCGGCCTTATGCGTTGATGGGCGATAATTTTCAGGCCCCTTAGGCAGGGCGGCCAGGAAGGCAGTTTCGCTGAGAGTCAGCTCATCCAGCGATTTACCGAAATAGTTGAAGGCAGCAGCGCCGACGCCGTACGACCGATAGCCGAGATAAATATCATTGAGATAGAGCTCGAGAATCTGTTCTTTCGGCAGCGAGCTTTCCAGCCGGCGCGCCATGATGACTTCCTTGAGCTTGCGGCCAACCGTACGCTCATTATTCAACAGAAGATTCTTCGCGACCTGCTGGGTGATGGTCGATCCGCCTTCGAACCGCTTGCCCCGCAACAGATTGAAAACGTTCTTGGCCATGGCGCGCGAAACGCCTGACACGTCCACGCCGTTATGGCTGAAAAAATTGCGGTCTTCGGCGGCCAGGAAGGCCTTGGTAACACGATCGGGAATCCGGCTGTACGGTACATAGATGCGACGCTCCTGACCGTATTCACCGATCAGCGTCCCGTCCCAGGCAAAGACGCGGGCGGAAGTTACCGGGTGAAAGTCCGCCAGTTCAGAACCGTCGGGCATGTCATGGAAAAGCCAGGCAGCATAAATAGCCACCGCGAAGCCCGCTATGGCCACAGCGGTCATCACGGCCACGCCTGCCATGGCAAACCAACGTTCAGAAGACCTTAGCAAAAAACCTCCAACCCACCGGCTGCGAATGCTCCGATCCGCACTTTCCTAACACTTAGCAAAGACGGGCCAATAGGCAAAGCTATTCGGCGAAATTTCGTCCATCCCTGAGCGATGTGACGAATATCACGCGTGCTGACGGCGGTGGCATAAAAAAAGGCCCTGACCTGGCGATCAGGGCCTTAAATAAATTCAGCAGGTTATACTCGACTTCTAATTCAGGCCCGCAAACGATGCATATTGCACGCTGTTGGCGAAATACTGATCTATGGCATTAGCGACCTGGCCCATCATAACGGCGCGGTGACGCGAATCATTGAGCATGGCTTCGTCGCGGGCATTGTTGACAAAGCCCATTTCAAGCAAAACGGCAGGCACGTCGGGGGCCAACAGAACAAACAGCCCCGCCTGACGCAGATTGGTTTTCAACAAAGGCGTACTGTCGCTAATATTGTCCATGACAAGCTGGGCGAAGGTTGCGGAACGGTTCTTAGTAGCGCGTTGTGTCAGGTCGATAAGAATGCGGTTGACCATGGCGTCCGACGACGAATTGTCGGCCAGAGACCAATCGCCCTTGACAAGCGCTTTCTTGGCGGCGCGTTCGGTGCCAGAGTCCGAAAGCGTATAAATAGAGGCGCCAGACGTCGAACCATTCCCACCAGCATCGGAATGAAGCGAAATGAACAGGTCAGCATTGGCGGATCGCGCAATACGGACGCGCGCCGGCAGGTCGACAAAGCTGTCGGTGTCACGCGTCATTATAACGGTGTAGCGGCCGGTCTTTTCCAGTTTTTCACGAAGGGCACGCGCGGCAGCCAGATTGACATCTTTTTCAAAGGTGTTTCCACCGAGCGCGCCGGGATCCTTGCCGCCATGGCCGGCATCGATAACGATCACCTTTTTGGCACGTGTTTTCACAGCGGCCTGTTGCGTGCGGGGTTGTGCCGTGGTCGCTACGACCGGTACGACGGCAGGTTTGACAAGTGATGTATCGGTGCCTTCGGGGATAACGTCGATCACATATCTATAAACACTAATGCCGTCGGCAGGTGGCAAGAGGAAGCGGCGATAGATTTTCGCGCCAGATTTGAAATTCAGCTTCAGGCGTACACTTCCCGCCACCGAGTCAATGCGCCAATCCCGAATGAGCCCCTGCCCCGCACCGGTCATGGTGCCGTCGAGGTCAATGTCAGGTAGGGCGATGACCTGCTTGGACAGATCTGTGTCGCGCGTCACCAGTTGGCCGGCAACCGACTTTTCCAGTTCGATGACGATACGGGTTTGGGTCGCATCTCCCCCCAGGCGCACTTTTACTACGTCGCCTGTGCCGGTATCCGGTGCAGCGCTAGCCGGCTGTGCCGTGAAGGCGGCCAGCGACATCACACCTGCGATGCCCATCGCTCGGATTAGGTCGGAAAGGACATTAAGGCGTCGGCTCATCAAGTACTCCACGCACCACATTCTGTAGGCTTTTTTTCCGTCATTGGCATGTTTGTCCCCTCAACATGCCACGGCTGGGTAGAAATACGATTAAAGGGTACGGTTACTTTTCCTTTACGCAATTTGGTTTCCATGAAGTTAAAATCCGGCTCGTCCTTCGACATTTGCCCGGTGTATTCACGGTTTCCTAAAGGGCGGATACGGACGTAAAAAGAAAAACGTTGACGTTTTTCGCGTTTTGCGAACATGTGACAGACGGGTATCGCTCTTTAATGAGTCCGGCCAAAGCGCAGACTTTTCGCCGACTGATATGACGAACCCTTGTGATGAAGGCCCCGCGCGCCTATTTCGCTGTCATGCTGATCCGGCGATCTCGTCCAGCCTGATGGTGCCTTTCGCCCGGGACCCGCATTACGCCTTTATAAAATTTGCGCGGCTTACGCGCAAAATCGAGTTTGGAACAATACCATATGGGCTGCGCCTTGAGCCTCAACCGGTTTTCAGCGAAGACAGATGTCACCATCGTCTTCGCCGCCGCGCGCCCCCTTACCCCCTATCAGCGCCACGCTTTTGGAACTGCCCGGCTTTCGTCTCGGCTGATGCCTGCGTTTGAGCGCTCCGGAGATACCTTTAATGTCAAAGACAATGTTAATCGACTCGACGCACACGGAAGAGACCCGTGTCGTCGTGCTCAACGGCCAGGAAAACGGTAAAGCCCGCGTCGAAGAATTTGATTTCGAAAGCCATGCCCGTAAGCAGCTTCGCGGAAATATCTATCTGGCCAAGGTCACGCGCGTAGAGCCCAGCCTACAAGCCGCGTTTGTTGAATATGGCGGCAACCGCCACGGTTTTCTCGCGTTCAACGAAATCCATCCGGACTACTATCAAATCCCGGTCGCCGACCGCGAAAAACTCATGGCGGAACTGGCCGCGCAGGCTCAGGCCAATACAAACGGTAATGGCAACGGCCATGCCGATGAAGACGGCGAAGACGCGGATGATGACGATCATGGTCATGACGATGACCTGCCCGATGAAGAGCGTCGCCTGCGCCAGCACCTGATCCGCCGCTACAAGATTCAGGAAGTCATCAAACGCCGCCAGATTCTGCTGGTCCAGGTCGTCAAGGAAGAGCGTGGCAACAAAGGCGCGGCGCTGACCACCTATATGTCGCTGGCCGGTCGATATTGCGTGCTCATGCCAAACACGGCGCGTGGCGGCGGGATTTCGCGCAAGATTACCAATGCGGCAGACCGCAAGCGGCTCAAGACGCTCGTCACCACGCTTGATGTGCCGCACGGCATGGGCCTGATCGTGCGTACGGCGGGCGCCAAGCGGACGAAGCTTGAGATCAAACGCGACTATGATTATCTGCTGCGCGTATGGGAAACCATCCGCGAAACCACGCTGCGGTCTAACGCCCCTGCCCTGATCTACGAGGAAGAGGATCTGGTCAAACGGGCCATCCGCGACCTGTTCGACAAGGATTTTGCCGGCGTGCTCGTTGAGGGCGAGGAAGGCTACAAGTCTGCGCGTGATTTCATGCGCATGATCATGCCGTCGCAGGCCAAGAAAATACAGCTATACAAGGCCAATATCCCCCTCTTCGCCCGGTATGGCGTCGAAGAGCTGATTTCGAAAATCTATTCTCCGGTCGTGCCGCTTAAATCCGGCGGGTATCTGGTCATCAACCAGACTGAAGCGCTGGTCGCCATCGACGTCAATTCGGGCAAGTCGACCAAAGAGCGTAATATCGAAGCCACTGCGCTCAAAACCAATATGGAAGCGGCCGAGGAGTCGGCCCGCCAGATGCGCCTGCGCGACCTGGCCGGTCTGGTCGTAATCGACTTCATCGACATGGATGAAGCGAAAAATAACCGGTCCGTCGAAAAGAAGCTAAAGGACGCGCTGTCAGAGGATCGCGCCCGTATCCAGATGGGCAAGATTTCCAGCTTCGGTCTGATGGAAATCAGCCGCCAACGCCGCCGCACCGGTTTCCTGGAAGGTACGACGGTCGTCTGCCCGCACTGCGAAGGCCAGGGCCGCATCCGCTCTGTCGATTCCGCCGCCCTGTCGGCGATGCGGGTCATCGATATGGAAGCCATGCAAAACGGCGCCGGCGCCATCACCGTCAAGGTGCCAATGGATATCGCCCTCTATATCCTCAACGAAAAGCAGGAGCATCTGGCCAAGCTGCGCGGCGAGTGGGGCCTTAAGGTCAATATCGAAATCGATACCGATCTCGGCCATACCGAAGTGCAGATTGTGCGTACGGTTCATGCTGACGAAGTTGACTTCGTTCCACCCGTGCGTCCCGAGCCGATCGCTTTCGATATGAGCGATGAAGTGGTCGAAGAAGAGGAAGACGACGACGATGAGGTCGCGATCGAACGTGAAGACACGGACGATGACGAAGCCTCAGAACGTCTCGAAACGCGTGTCGAAGGCCGTGACGACCGTCGTGGCAAGCGTCGGCGTCGGCGTCGGGGTGGTCGTGAGCGGCCTGAAGCTGAAGATCGCGCCGCAGCGCCCGCCGGCGAAGGTGACGAAGACGGCGAAGAGGAAATGGATGGTGAGGTCGGCGAAGATGGCCGTCGGGGCCGCCGCCGCCGGGGACGTAGGGGTGGTCGTCGCGCCGGTTTCGATAGCCGTCCGCGTGAGACCTATAGCTGGGTTCGGGCGCGCACGCCCTCGCTCGAAGCCCCCTACGTCTGGATCGATCCGTTCGAAGAACAGCAAAGGCGGGAACATCCGCGTTCCGAGATGGCCCATCAGCCTCTGATCGCCGCAGAAGCATCGGACGTTTCTGTTGCTCAGGCCGTGGTCTCCGCGCTTGGAGCCGAAAGCACATCGCCTTCGTCCATCGTGCCCGAGGCACTGCGCGGTCAACCCGCACCTAAACGCCAACGTCCCCCACGTCGTCGTGGCAAAGGCGGCGTCGATGCCGCAGATCCCGTTGCGGTAAATGCGTCGGAAGTGGTCATAACTGCGCCTATGCCGACGTCAACCGACGTCGATACGGGGGTAGCTCCAGAACTGACGCCACAAAGCGACCCGGCAATTGCCGTTCTGGCACCCGTAGATGTCACGGCAGAGGTGGCGGAAATGGCCAAGCCTGTACGGAAAACACGATCGCGCAAGAAGGTTGTCGACGAGACCGCCGAGACTAAGTCGGCCGATATTGCGCCGGAGGCGATTGCGAGCGTTCCAGCGCCGGTTGCACCAAAGCCTAAAGCCGCTCGCGGCCGAAAGGCGGCAGCACCTGTGGCAGTGGAGGCGTTGGTCGAAGATGTCATAACCGTCTCGCTGCCTGAGCCGGAACCACAGCCGGTCGTGGCGCCTGATCCAAATGAGATCAGCGCCCCGCCGGAAAAACCCAAGCGGGGTTGGTGGCGCCGCTAAGCACGAAAATGAATGAGGCGGGCATTGACAGTATCAGTGCCCGCCTTAGATTTGTCACGCTTGCCGCCTAGAAATTGCGACAGGTGGAGATCTAGAATGCAGGCTTTCCCGGTCATCCTTGCACGTATACGGCACCTCGTTTCGAGGCGTGCCGTGAGCACCGTTTTGTGCGCTGCGATATCGGCGAGCGTAGCGATGGCTCCGGCGTCAGCCAGCGCCCAATCGCAAAGCGTCATTCGTGATACGGAAATTGAAACCTTTCTGAAAACCGAAACCCGCCCCGTTCTGGCCGCAGCGGGCCTCGATCCTGATCGCGTCCACTACTTGCTGATCGCAAGCGATGAGCTAAACGCCTTCGCGACAACGGGTTTACGCATCGGGATTAATACCGGGACGATAACGGAGGCGGATAACCCCAATGAATTGTTTGGTGTGATCGCGCACGAAACGGGCCACCTAAGCGGCGGTCACATGATGCGGACCGATGAGATCGAACGCGCGGCGCGCGCACCGATGGCGATTTCGCTGGGGCTTGGCATTATCGCCGCGTTGGCCGGAGCCCCCGATGCGGGCGCCAACCTTATGGTCAGTTCCGGCACTTTCGGCACACTTGGTGCTCTGCGTTACATGCAGACCGAAGAATCTGCCGCCGATGTCGCGGGCGTCAAGGCGATGGAAAAGGCTGGCATGTCGGCTAAGGGTCTGGTCGATTTCTTCTACAAATTCCGCAACGTGGAAACCTTCAGCAACGCTGAACGCTATCAGTTCTTTATCACGCACCCGTTGTCCCGCGAGCGCATCCAGGCAACGACCCGGCTTGCTCAGTCGCAGCCCCACTACAACACCCCAGATCGTCCAGAAACCATCGCCCAGTTCAATATTGTCAAGGCGAAACTGGCCGGGTTTTTGGATGACCCAATCAAGACGTTTCAGCTGTATCCCGAAAGCGATACGTCGTTTCCGGCTCGATACGCCCGGGTGATCGCCACCTATAAGCGCGGCCAGTGGGATCAGGCGTTGACCATGCTAGATGCACTCATTAAGGAGCAGCCGGACAACCCCTATCTCTGGGAGTTGAAAGGCCAAATCTATTTTGAGACCGGTCGGGCGCCCCTTGCCAAGCCCGCGCATGAAAAATCCGTCGCCCTCATGCCTAAGGCGCCATTGCTGCAACTTAATCTCGGCCAAACCCTGATCGCCATTGGTGACAAGGAGAGCCTCAATGCCGCCGTTGCGCATTTGCAGGAATCAATCAAGTACGAGGACGACGATAGCTTCGCGTGGGAGCAGTTGGCTCAGGCCTATGACGGGCTGGGTCAGGCAGGCTTGGCCAGGTTGTCCACCGCCGAAGCGCAATTCTACAACGGTGACTACATGGCGGCCCGTACATCGGCTGTCTGGTCGCAAAAATATTTCGACACGAGCTCCCCTGAATACCGCCGCGCCCGCGACATCGTCATGGCGACCTCTTCGGAAATGGGGATTTCCCCCGTTGAAGCGGAAACCAAACGCCGCCGACGCTAACTTTCTTAAGGCTTATAAGTGACCGACACCCCCAAAAGCGATACGCCGTCATCCCCTCAGCGCCCCATCTGGAAAGATATCTTTTCGCAAGCCAATCTGACGACGGGACTGGCCGTTTTCGCCGTGGTGCTGGCGGGTGCCCCTTATGTCGTGCCCAAGGTACAGAGCTATATCGTTGAAAAGGGTATGCTCAACCGCCCGGCTATGCTGATGACCGCCAGCCAAGCCTATGCCGCGCAGAAACAAGCCGCCGACGCCAAGGCGATGGCTGTCAGCATCAAGAGTCGTCACGACTCGTTGTTCGAGGACAAGACCGATCCGATTTTGGGCAATCCCAATGCGCCCATCAAGATTGTTGAATTCCTTGACTACTATTGCGGCTATTGCCGCGCCGTTACGCCGGAATTGAAGGCCTTCCTGGCGCAAAACCCCGACGTGGCGATCATCGTCAAGGAATATCCGGTCATTGGTCAGAACTCGCGGCCGTTGGCAGCGCGCGCCCTCGCCGCCGCCAAGCTGGGCCACTACGAAGCTGTCCACTATGCATTCATGACCGACACCATCAAGACGGAAGCCGACCTTGACGCCGCGCTGATCAAATCCGGTGTCGATCCCAAGGAGATCCTCGCCCTGGCCGGGTCAGACGAGATACAGAATCATATCACGCGCGTTTTGTCCTTGGGCAGCGATATCGGTGTAACCGGTACGCCCACCTTCGTGATCGGTGATCAGGCCATCGACGGTGCCAAGATAGACGACGTAAAAAAGGCGGTTGCCGACGCTCGCGCCGCCAGAAAATAGCCCGCAGAAAATAGCCAGGAAGACGCCTGCTGGCACGAGGCCGGGCAACCCGTCTTTCTAGATCAAACCGGCCAATGGCGACGACGGGTCCGCGTAGAGCTTGCGCGGCATCCGTCCGGCCAGATAGGCCTCGCGTCCCGCAATGACAGCATGTTTCATTGCGCGCGCCATGCGAATGGGGTCCTTGGCCTCGGCGATGGCCGTGTTCATCAGAACGGCATCGCAGCCCAGTTCCATGGCCTCGGCGGCCTCCGACGCTGTGCCGACCCCAGCATCGACCAAAACCGGCACCTTGGCATTTTCGATGATAATGCGCAGCGTTACGGGGTTTTGGATGCCGAGGCCGGAGCCGATCGGCGCGGCCAAGGGCATGATGGCGGCGGCACCGGCCTCTTCGAGCTTGCGGGCATAGACCGGATCGTCGCTGCAATAGACCATGACGTCAAAGCCGTCCTTGACCAGCAGTTTCAGAGACCGCAACGTCTCTTCCATATCGGGATAAAGCGTCTTGGGGTCGGATAAAACTTCCAACTTTACCAGGTTCCAGCCGCCGGCCTCGCGCGCCAGGCGCAGCGTGCGTACGGCATCTTCGCCGGTAAAACACCCCGCCGTATTGGGTAGATAGGTGAATTCGTCCTGTTTGACGTAGTCCATCAACATCGGCCGGTTCGGATCGGTCAGGTTGACGCGGCGCACGGCCACCGTCACGATTTCCGCCCCCGACGCCCGGGCAGCCGCCGCATTCTGGGCGTAGTCCTTGTACTTGCCGGTACCGACGATCAGGCGCGAACTGAAGGTACGACCAGCAACGGTCCAGGTTTCATTCAAAAGGGATTGATCGTCCATGGCACAAAGCACTTTCCGAAACGTGTGACGCACTTTTTTTAAATTATAAAGCGCGCAAAATGAAGAATACAGGGCGGTTTTCCGAATGGGAACCTGGTTAGCCGCCGCCAACGAAGTGGACGATTTCCAGCCGGTCGCCATTGGCGATCTGCGTCGCCAGATAGGTCGAGCGCGGCACGATTTCGAGATTCTTTTCTACCGCGATTTTGCGACCGTCGAGCCCGATTTCCTCGATCAGCGCGGTCAGATTGGAGGCCGCAACCTCCTTTTCCTCGCCATTCAACAGTATTTTGACCATTTTTACGCCGTTTTTGCCTTGTGGGCATGTTGCGATGCACGTGCGGGCTTGTGGCCCTGTTCACGACACGTTACAAGTGCCGCTTCGATTTCGAAGCAGGTTTCATGAAACCCATATATGTCCTCAATGGCCCAAACCTCAACCTTCTTGGGGTGCGTGAGCCGGAAATTTATGGGTATGACACCCTTGCCGACATCGAATCGCGTTGCAAGGGGTTGCTGGACGGCACGGGGCATGGCCTCGTCTTCCGTCAAAGCAATCATGAAGGCGCGCTCGTTGACTGGATTCAGGAGGCGCGTACCGAAGCTGCCGCTCTGATCATCAATCCGGCGGCCTACACCCACACCAGCGTGGCACTCTATGACGCCCTGAAGGCGCTTAGCATTCCCATCATAGAATGCCACCTGTCAAATCCGCACGCCCGCGAACCTTTCCGCCATCACTCATATGTGTCGCTGGCGGCCAAGGGGGTTATTGCAGGATTTGGTTCCATTGGTTATGAACTGGCCATTCGCGCCGTTTTGGCCCTCGTAAAATAGTAGAGTCTTTGTTTTAAAAGACTTTGTGCAAGGTTTAATCATGACGACAGCTAAACCCACCGTAGATCCCATCGATCCGAAACTCGTGCGCAAGCTCGCCGATATCCTCAAGGAAACCGAGCTGACCGAGATCGAGGTCGAACAAGGCGATCTGAAAATTCGTGTGGCGCGTCAACTGACCGCAGCGGCCAATGTCACCTATGCGCCCGCACCTTATGCGGCGCCGGCTCCTGCTGCGGCGCCTGCTGCGGCCGCACCGGTCGAAGCCGCACCCGCTCCGGCGGCCGTTGCCGTGGATGCGATCAAGTCGCCGATGGTCGGTACAGTGTATCTAGCCGCCCAACCGGGCGCCGCGCCGTTCATCAAGATCGGTGACCGCGTCAAGCAAGGCCAAACCCTGCTGATCGTCGAAGCGATGAAGACCATGAACCCAATCCCCAGCCCGCGTGAAGGGGTGGTGGCGCAGATTCTGGTTACTGATTCCCAGCCGGTTGAATTTGGCGAACCGCTCGTCGTCTTCGAGTAAGACACATGGTCAAGACATTCGATAAAATTCTGATCGCCAATCGCGGCGAGATCGCACTTCGCGTCATTCGCGCCGCCAAGGAAATGGGCATTGCCACTGTGGCCGTCCATTCCGAAGCCGACCGCAACGCGATGCATGTCCATCTGGCCGATGAGAGCGTCTGCATCGGGCCGCCGGCAGCCGGCAAGTCGTACCTCAACATCCCGTCGATCATTGCCGCCGCCGAAATTACCGGCGCCCAGGCCATTCACCCGGGATATGGCTTCCTGTCGGAAAACGCCCGTTTCGCCGAAATCGTCGGCGCGCACGGCATGACCTTTATCGGTCCAAAACCCGAGCACATCCGCATGATGGGTGACAAGATCACCGCCAAGCAGGCAGCCAGGGACTCCGGTATTCCGGTCGTGCCCGGCTCCGATGGCGGCGTCGCCACGGTGGAAGACGCGGTCCAGGCCGCCGAAAAGATCGGTTTTCCGCTCATCATCAAGGCCGCGGCGGGCGGCGGTGGACGTGGCATGAAGGTCGCGCGCGATCGTGAAGCCCTGACCGAAGCTGTGATGTCGGCCCAAAGCGAAGCGGCAGCCGCATTTGGCGACGGCACGGTCTATATGGAGCGTTACCTCCAGAAGCCCCGTCACATCGAAATTCAAGTTATCGCCGATAGCCATGGCAATGTCGTTCACCTCGGCGAACGCGACTGCTCGCTCCAGCGCCGTCACCAGAAGGTGCTGGAAGAAGCGCCCTCGCCCGCCATCGATAAGGTCGCGCGCGAAAAGATCGGAAAGATTGTCGTCGATGCGATCAAGAAGATTGGTTATCTCGGCGTCGGTACGATCGAATTCCTTTACGAAGACGGCGAGTTCTTCTTTATCGAAATGAACACGCGTCTTCAGGTCGAACACCCGGTAACCGAATATGTCACCGGCATCGACTTGGTCCGCGAACAGATCCGTATCGCCGAGGGCTATCCGCTCAGCTTCACCCAGGCGGATATCGACCTGCAAGGGCACGCCATCGAGGTCCGGATCAACGCCGAAAATGCCCGCACATTCGTGCCGTCACCCGGCACGGTCACCGATTTCCACGCCCCGGGCGGCCTAGGTGTTCGCATGGATTCGGCCGTTTATAACGGTTACACCATTCCGCCCTATTACGACTCGATGATCGGAAAGCTGATCGTCCATGGTCGTGACCGTCCGGAAGCCCTGGCCCGCCTGAAGCGGGCCTTAGGGGAAACCGTAGTAACGGGCATTGATACCACCATCCCGCTCTTCCTCGACCTTCTACAGGAAAAGGATATCCAGACCGGAGATTACAACATCCACTGGCTGGAAAACTGGATCAAGGCGCAGGAAGTCGCTCAGGCCCAGGCCTGATTGTCATGCCGCCAAAAAGCCTTGTCCCCATTGGCCAAGGCTTTTTTATTGCCATCGCCATTCATTTGTCGCTGTGGTCGGGAGATATCCATGACAACCGCATTGCTCGTCATCGATATGCAGAAGGCCATATTGGACGGAAGGGCACTCCGGAACGCCGTCGTGCCATTTGACCGCCTGCTACGACGTGACATTTGACTAGTTTATGAGTAGCGGATCTTGGCCGAATTTACCCTCGATGATCTGATCAATTGTTACCGCACCGGCGTCTTTCCCATGTCGGATGCGCGCGACGACGAGTACTTATTCCTCGTCGACCCGCCGCTGCGGGGTATCCTGCCGCTGGATGGGTTCCATGTGCCGTCCCGCCTGGCTCGCACGGTCCGCAAAGATATCTACCACGTTCGCATCGATACCGCTTTTACGCAGGTGATTGAGCTGTGTGCAGAAGAAGCCTTGAACCGGACCTCGACCTGGATATCTCATTCCATTCAGGCCCTGTATCAGGCCCTGTTCGCGCGAGGCCTGGCCCACAGCGTTGAGGTATGGGAAGAAGACAAATTGGTCGGTGGCCTCTACGGCGTTGCCATAGGGGGCGCCTTCTTCGGCGAAAGCATGGTCTCGCGCGCCCGTGATGCCTCCAAGATCGCCCTGGTTCATTTGGTGGCGCGGTTGAAAGCCGGAGGGTACACCCTGCTTGATTGCCAGTTTCAGACTGAGCACCTGCATCAGTTCGGTGTGGTCGAGTTGCCAAAGGCTGAGTATCTCGTCCGATTGTCTGAAGCGATCGATTTGAAATCGGATTTTTATGACCTGCCGCGCACCGCTTCAGGAGCCGACGTCATGTCTATCTTAGCGTCATAGTTGGCTTAGCGTCTTAGCTGGCGGTACCGCTTAAGGGCTTGCGGCAACCGATAACCCAGGCATCATAGACTGGATGCTGAATGGGATTTAGGCTGGGCGTCGATGAAAAGGTCCAGCCACGGAAAACTTCTTTTGACTTCGTCGCCGGTGCATTACTTGTCGCGGAGACGGGGTTAGTCCTTACGCGCACGTAGGCCATAACATCGCTGACCGCTTCGTCTTCGGCAGTCGTCTCGCAGGCCTTTACAGTATAGATGAGGCCCTTGTACCGGATAGGTTTACCCAGTGGGGCTTCGAAGCGCACACTTTCGGCCGTTACCTTGTCGAGCGCCTCAATAATGGCTACGGCGTAGCGCGGCCGTTTTTGCGGCACATAGACGCTTTGGCTGGATGAGGATGACGATGCTGCATTTTTAGGGGCAGCATCGCTGCTGGCGATCTGATTGGGCGCGGCCTGGGGGACGAAGGGATGCAACTCGCCCGGCTTCGCGACCGTCTCCGGCGTGGCGGGTGAAGCGGCAGCCTTGACCGTGTCGGCCGCAGGCTTGGCTTTCTTTTTCTCAGGCACATAGGGTTTGTACTGCACGCCGTCGACATAGTAGGGCTGCGGATCGTAATCCGCGCTGTCGACATAATGGGGTGCATCGCTGTGGTCGGGAGGCGGCACCTGCGCGGACGCCGGAATGACAACGCATGCCACCACAGCCGCCAGTAAAGCCCAGCCGGATACGGAAATGCGTTTCATCCAATAACTCCTACGGCTTCCAGGCTTCGTAGTCACCGGTCGTCTTTTGACGTTCGGCTTCGGCGTTCAGAGACCCGGCGGGGAATTTCGCGTACGGCGTGCCGCTCATATTCGGCAGGTGGGGCTGCTCCCAGGCCTTGCGAGGCAGAGGTTCCTGCGACGGCGGCGTGTCGTAGACATAGTGCATCCAGCCGTGCCAATCGGGCGGAATTTTCGACGCGTCGGCATACCCTTTATAGAGTACCCAACGGCGTTTGCGGCCGGTATCATAAGCGTTCTTGGCCGTCCGGTCTTCGAAATAGCGATTGCCGAACTCGTCGGTGCCGACCTGGCGCCCGCGCTTGCCGATCGTGAAAATCGTGCCGATTGTGCCGCTACCGGTCCACCAGGTGAAAATGTTTGCCAGCAAGGTCTTGGTCCTCAAATTACTGCGGCGACTATAGTCAGCCGCGCCGCTCAGGTAAAGGCGAGCCGGAAAATATTGTCGGCCTTAGCGCATTAACACCTTGTCAACATATTGTGGATGAATGGCCGTGATGACACCAGATTTATTGATGCTTGATAAAATTAACGCTACATCTGGGTCACGTCCGCAAGAATTATGGATCAGCCCGAGGATTCAAGATGGCCTATCTGTCCCCCGCCCTGCGCAAACTCGGCGTGGATCACGACCTCGAACCGCGTGATATCGAACGTGCCGATGGCTTCGACACCGTTCTGTGTCCGCGTGATCTGACATCGGTTCAGGTTGAAGCTTGGCTGGACTGGGCTGATTCGCTGGCGCGTGACTTGCCTGCCGATGCAGCGCCCTATGCCTGCGATCCTCAGACAGAGGCGTTCAATGGCGCCGCTTGCGCTTACGCGCATCGCCTGGCGCAATGGGGCTTGCGCCTCGGATATTTTGCCGATCCGGCAGCGGCCAACGACTTTGCTGACGCGCTGGAATTTACGCTTTTGTCCGGTATCGCTGCGCCGGCCCTCGCCCGCGCTTCCGGACATCGCATCCACCCGACGGCCGGCGATCAACAACCAGCGCCGACCGATCGCTCTCCTTTATATCTCGACGATCATGCGGGCCGGGCGGCCATAAACCAGATACTCGTAGACGCGCGTGCCCGTACATTGGCAACCGCAACCCAAACCCGTCTGGCGCAGGCGCTGGACGATATAACCCGTGCCATCGGTCGTTCGGAAGGCGACAATCGCGCCAGCATCCGGCATAATCCCGCATTGGCGCGCGCCGCCGCTAAGGCTCGTCGCTTCGGTGCACCGGATACATTGATCGCCCGCCAAATCCAGTTGAGTCAGGGGGCGACCCCGGCCGATTGGTCTGTAGCACCCGCGCCGGAAAGCCGCGCGACGCGTATACGGGCTGTGCTCGGCGAACGTGACTTGCTCAGTGCCGGCGATCCGTCAGGCGTTCTTGCGGCCGAAACGGCCCTGGAAACCGGCACGCTCCATGTTGTATTCGACCCGCAGGACGCCGAAGCGATCGAGGCGCATAATCTGGCCGCCAAGGCTGCTATCAATATTGACCGGTTCTTTGGTGATGATGGCCTGTTCGCCAGCGAAGCCTTTATAGATGTGGTCTCCTTATGGACCGTCGCACTCGACATTGAATCGGCAACCGGTTTTTCCGCCAATCTGGAAGACAGCCTCCACAAGGCCGCCGGTCGGCCGTTGGCACTGACCTTGGCGGGAGTCGGCGAAGCGGTGATGGGCAAGGGCTTGAGCCTAGGCGATGGCGCCGGAATAGAATTGGCCACGCACCTGTTCGCCCTGTTTCAGGCGGCAGCGGTCAGCGCCAGCGCCGACTTGGCCGTGGCTTTGGGCGCCTATGCCACCTTCCCCGCCGACAAGGCCGAGCAGACCGACCGCCTGAGCCAGCTGATCTATCAGGCCACGGCCCTTAAGGGGCACGCGGAGATAAAGGGGCGGACTCTCGACCTGATCCAATCGGGCCTTAAGCGCGCTAAGAAGACCGGCTTGCGTAATCGTCAAGTCACGGCTCTGTATGACGATGCCGAACTGGCCTTGCGCCTGGGGGTCTCGCTCGGGGACTCGGGGACGGGCGGCCTTCTTACGGTCATGGAAACCGAAGATGGCGCCTTTGTTCCAACGGTTAAGCATTGTGTGGTCAAGGGCTTGCAGGCGATATCTCATGCCTGGGGCGATGTCCGTCCGCTCGTCCTGGGGACACGAAGCCTGGTCGATGCGCCCGGCATTAATGTCGCCACCTTGAAATCCAAGGGCTTGAGCGAATTTGAAATCAATCGGCTTGAGGCGGCGATCATGACTGCTTCCAACCTGGCCGAGGTATTTTCAATCCGCCACATAGATGAAGCCTTTATACAGGATATATGGGGACTGACCGAAGCTGAACTGGCCGATCCGGCCCTGGACCTGCTCACGACCATGGGCTTTTCTGCCGACGAACGTATGTCGGCCGAAGCGCACATTTTCGGCCACGCGGATCCGGAGGCGCTGAAACTGGCTGGGGATGCCGTCCATCATCTTCTGGCCCCGCTCAGCCGCAAGGCTCAGATGGCGTTGCGGGTGGAGATCGAGGATCTTCTGGACGCCCCCGCCCTGTCCCCCTTCCCCGTGGCCTGGGATCAAGGCGTATTGGAGGTCATGAAGATATATTCTCTGGCCGCCAGCCAGGGGTTGCGCGCTGTGGCGGTCATTCGCGAAGATGCGCCGTTGGATTTCACGCTGGATATTCCCGATGTCGATGAGGCGCCCCGGCGCTCCGATCCGGCACCTCTGCCGCAGAAGGAAAGCACCACACGCGTCGTGGAAAAGATCGTGGAACGGGAGCGGTCGCGTACCCGCCTGCCCGATCGCCGCAAGGGCTATATCCAGAAGGCAGGCGTCGGCGGTCATAAGGTCTACATCCACACCGGCGAATATGAGGATGGCACGCTCGGTGAGATATTCATCGATATGCACAAGGAGGGCGCCGCCTTCCGCTCATTGATGAACAATTTCGCCATCGCCATTTCTATCGGCCTGCAATATGGCGTCCCGCTGGACGAATTTGTCGATGCCTTCGTCTTTACACGGTTCGAACCCGCCGGACCCGTTACCGGCAATGATCGCGTGAAGTCGGCGACATCAATTCTCGACTACATCTTCCGAGAGCTTGCCATCTCCTATCTTGATCGGGACGACCTCTCTAATGCCGATCCCGAAGAATTCAATGCTGACGGCCTGGGCCAAAGCTATTTTCACGGGGACGCGGCGACGGATATGGAAGACGCGCCCAGTAACGCCATGCCGGCTTCGCAGCTTATTTCAAAGGGCTTCGCCCGTGGAACGGCGACCGACAATCTGGTCGTGGTGCCGTTTGCTCGCCCCAAGAAAGCGGATGCCGTCGGGTCTCGGGTCGAGTCTGACGACCGGGACGAGCGTCAGTGATGGCCTCATCCTTGCTCGCTATCGATCAAAATCAGCGAAGGTGTCTTCATATGAAACGTATTGCCCTGGCCCTGCTGGCCGCCTCTTTCCTCGCCGCTCCCGCAATGGCGCAGAATGCCGCGCAGGTCGATCGGGCGCAAAACGGCGCCAGCTGCCCGAAATGCAACCTGTTTCAGGCGGATTTCAATAATCGCACTTTGAAAAACAAGAATTTCGCCGGTGCGCGATTGCGCCAGGCGGATATGGGTCTGGGTATCTTCAACGGCACCAGCTTTGCCGGCGCCGACCTGCGGGATATCAATGGCTCAGCCGCCCTCTTCGGCCGCGTCAATTTCGCCGGCGCCAACCTGACCAATGCCAATTTTGTCGGCGCCTATCTTGAACACGCCAATTTTTCCGGCGCCATCCTGTCGGGTGTGAACTTTTCCGGCGCGGAACTGGGTAGCGCCACCGGCCTGACCCAACGTCAGATGGACCAGACGTGCGGTGACCGCTCGACTGTGCTCCCGCGTGGGCTGCGCATCCCCGTCTGCGTCGTGCACTGATTTTGTCGGTAGATCGAAAAAAGAAAGCCCCGTCGGGAACCGGCGGGGCTTTCAACGTTTTTATATTCGTGTGGCCGGGTCAGTTGACCTTTATCGGCATTTGCGTGCGGATGTGCAGTTCCTTCAACTGCTTGTCCTGTACGTCGGACGGGGCGGCCATCATCACGTCCTGTCCCTGTTGGTTCAACGGGAAGGCAATGACTTCGCGAATCGCCGTCTGACCGGCCAACAGCATCACGATGCGGTCGATGCCAGGGGCCAGACCGCCGTGCGGCGGGGCGCCGTACTTGAAGGCATTGAGCATACCGCCGAATTGCGACTCCACGAACGCTTCATCATAGCCGGCGATTTCAAACGCCTTCAGCATGATGTCCTGCTTGTGGTTACGAATCGCGCCGGAACACAGTTCGTAGCCGTTGCAGACGATGTCGTATTGATAGGCCAGGATATCGAGCGGGTCCTTGGTCTGCAACGCCTCCATCTCGCCCTGCGGCATGGAGAACGGGTTGTGCGAGAAGTCGACCTTCTTTTCGTCTTCGTTATACTCGAACATCGGGAAATCGACGATCCAGCAGAACTTGAACTGGTCTTCGTCCACCAGATTCAGATCGGTGCCGACCTTGGTGCGCGCCAATCCCGCGAATTTATAGAAGACCTTCGGATCGCCCGCCACGAAGAAGGCAGCGTCACCCTGGCCCAGACCCAGCTTGCCCATGACAGCGGCGGTGCCTTCCTGTCCCAAGTTCTTGGCGATCGGTCCGCCCCATCCGCCTTGGTCCTCGCTCCAGAAGATATAGCCCAGGCCGGGTTGGCCCTCTCCCTGTGCCCAGGAATTCATGCGGTCGCAGAAGGCGCGCGAGCCACCCTTGGGCGCCGGGATGCCCCAGACCGCGTTCGACGACGTTTCCAGGATGCGGGCGAACAGGCCAAAGCCACCGCCACGGAATTCATCCGACACGTCCTGCATTTCGATCGGGTTACGCAGGTCCGGCTTGTCCGAACCGTATTTGGCAATCGATTCCTTGTAGGGAATGCGCACGAACGGATAGGACGAAACGCGCTTGCCTTCGCCGAATTCGGTAAACAGTCCATGCATCAGAGGCTCAATAGCCGCGAACACGTCTTCTTGCGTGACGAAGCTCATCTCGACGTCGAGCTGGTAAAATTCCAGGCTACGGTCAGCGCGCAGGTCTTCGTCGCGGAAACAAGGCGCGATCTGGAAGTAACGGTCGAAACCGGACACCATCAGCAATTGCTTGAACTGCTGTGGCGCTTGCGGCAGGGCGTAGAACTTGCCGGCATGCAGGCGCGACGGCACCAGGAAGTCACGCGCGCCTTCCGGCGAAGACGCCGTCAGGATCGGCGTTTGATATTCCAGGAAACCCTGATCGACCATGCGCTGGCGAATGGAATGGATCACCTTCGACCGCAGGACAATGTTCTTGTGCAGCGTATCGCGGCGCAGGTCCAGGAAGCGGTTCTTCAGGCGGATTTCTTCGGGGTATTCCGGCTCACCGAATACCGGCAGTGGCAGTTCTGCTGCCTCTGCAAGAACCTCGACGTCGCTGACATAGACTTCGACTTCGCCCGTCGGCAGGTTGGGATTGATCGTCGTGCCATCGCGCGAAACGACCTTGCCATCGACACGGATAACGCTTTCGGCGCGCAAGCGCTCGACCTTGGCAAAACCGGGCGATGACGGATCGAAAACCAGCTGGGTCAAACCGTAATGGTCGCGCAGGTCGATGAACAGCAGGCCGCCGTGGTCGCGCTTACGGTGAATCCAGCCCGAAAGGCGGGTTTGCGAACCGGCGTCGGAAGCGCGCAAGGCGCCACAGGTATGGGAGCGATAAATGTGCATTTTGTAGCCAAAGGATATGGAATTTCGTTGCGCCCCAAGGCACATGATGCGGATTAGTTGTCAAGCCTTTTGCCGTTTGGCGGATCGGGCGCGCCTTTGAATTTACTCACAATCTGACCCTCTTATCCACCATGCGGTCATTGTCTTCGGCGGCCGGGCCTTCTACATTGGGTCCATGTCCACGCAATTGCCGCTAGACCTCGAAGCCGCTGACCGCTTCAGCCGCGACAACTTCATCGCCACCACGGAACTGGCGGCGCTGATGGGCGTACTGTTGCATCCCGATCAATGGTTGAGTCCGCATTTAATTTTGCTCGGCCCTGAAGGCAGCGGCAAGACGCATCTGGGCCATATCTTCGCAGACACATCCGGGGGCCGGTTTCTGACCGCTGACGACACGCGTAGGCTTGACCCCGGTGCGCTGGAAGCCGTGACCTACGTCGTGGACGATGCGGAAGATGCGTCCGAAGAAGCCCTTTTTCATCTATGTAATCACGTCCAGAAAACAGCAAAACAGCTTGTTCTCCTTACGCAAAATCAACCCATTGCCTGGGATGTCCATCTGCCCGATCTGGCATCGCGACTGAACGCCATGCGCATCATGACCTTGCCTGAGCCGGACGAAGATTTACTCATAGCTATCCTCAACAAGCTGTTCGCGCAACGCGCCATTTCTCCGTCGCCGGATTTCATCGACTATATTGCGCGGCGCATGGACCGGTCGGTAGCGGCAGCACAAAAAATTGTCACAGAACTTGAGCATTATGCCAACGGACGTCCGTTCAACCGGGCATTGGCAAAATCCTTTTTCGAGCAAAATTCCGATTTGTTCGACGCCGACATGTAATGGCGGACCAAAACGGGTAACCTTAATATAGTTCTTAAGAAATCGGCGCTAAATTCGCGCCAAACAGATTGATTTGATTGGCGAAGTGATGATTGATTCGAATATTGGCCTACAGACCGTGCCCAGCCCGCCATCTACGGACGACGCCCCCGCGGGCAGTCCGGCAAAGTTCGATTTCAGTCCCGATGTCCCCCTTGATCCGTCGCTCTATATCAACCGTGAACTGAGCTGGCTGGCCTTTAATCAGCGCGTCATCGAAGAATCAAAGAACCCTCGCCACCCATTGCTGGAACGTCTTCGCTTTCTATCCATCTCGGCGAACAACCTCGACGAATTCTACATGGTGCGCGTGGCCGGCTTGCAAGGCCAGGTGCGCGAAGGGGTCCGTGTCTTGTCCGGCGACGGCCACACACCGGCCGAACAGCTCGAAATGGTCAACACCGCCGCCAGCCAGTTAATGAGCAAGCAACAAGCGATATGGTCGCATATTCGCAACCAACTGCACGATCACGGGCTGATCCTGCTGGCACCTAAGGATGTCAATAAGACCGACATGGCTTGGTTGGAGAAGCTTTACGACAATCAACTGTTCCCAGTTCTGACGCCTCTGGCTATCGATCCGGCACACCCCTTCCCCTTCATACCCAATCTGGGCTTCTCCATTGTCCTGAAGCTGCTGCGACGCAAGGACAACAAGACAATGTACGCGCTCGTACCGATCCCCACAGGCGTCAAGCGGTTCTGGGAGATTGAATCCACTGCGCGCAAGCCCGGCGATACGCGACGCAAGTTCATTAGCCTGGAAAACTTCGTCTCTCTTTTCCTGCACCAGTTGTTCCCAGGCTTCGATATCGTCTCGCGCGGCCTGTTTCGGATTTTGCGCGATTCAGATATCGAAATGGAGGAAGAAGCCGAAGACTTGGTGCGCGAATTCGAAGCGCTCATCAAACAACGTCGCCTGGGCTCGGTGGTCCGTGTCGAAATTGATTCGACCATGCCGGACGACCTGCGCGCCTTTATCATTGGCCACCTGCATGCCAAATCCGAAGACGTTGTGAATATTACCGGCATTCTGGGTATGGCTGAGGTGTCCCAACTGATTCCGCGCGACCGCAATGACCTGAAGTTCAAGCCATTTGAGCCCCGTTTTCCAGAACGTATTCGCGATAATGGCGGCGATGTTTTTGGTGCCATTCGAGAAAAGGACATCCTTGTCCACCACCCGTTCGAAAGCTTCGATGCTGTGGTTCAGTTCCTGCGCCAGGCGGCGCGTGATCCGGACGTCATCGCGATCAAGCAAACCCTGTACCGAACGTCCAAGGATTCGCCGATCGTCGCGGCTTTGATTGAAGCGGCCGAACAGGGCAAGAACGTTACCGCCCTGGTTGAGATCAAGGCACGTTTCGACGAAGAAGCCAACCTGCGCTGGGCGCGGGCAATGGAACGGGCTGGCGTCCACGTTGTTTATGGTTTCGTGGAGTATAAGACCCACGCCAAGCTGTCGGTCGTTGTCCGGCGTGAAGGTGAGTCGTTGCGGACCTATTGTCATTTCGGCACCGGCAACTACCATCCGATCACGGCCAAGATATACACCGACCTCTCGCTCTTCACGGCCAATCCGGAACTGGGTCGTGACGCCATGCGCGTCTTCAACTTCATCACCGGCTACGCACGCCCTGAGATGATGGAAAAGCTGTACTTCTCACCCGTTACCTTGAAGCCCGGCCTTATTCATCTGATCGATCAGGAAATTATCAACGCCAAAGCGGGTAAGCCGGCTCAGATATGGGCCAAGCTGAATGCGCTGGTAGATCCGGCGATCATCAAGAAACTCTATCAGGCCAGCCAGGCCGGCGTGCAGATCGACCTGATTATCCGTGGCATCTGTTGCCTGCGGCCGGGAGTCCCTGGGGTGTCGGAAAACATTCGGGTCAAATCCATTGTCGGACGTTTCCTGGAACATTCCCGAATCGTTTGTTTCGCCAACGGCCATGCCTTGCCATCCGATCAGGCGCGCGTGTTCATTTCCTCGGCCGACTGGATGAGCCGTAACCTCGATCGTCGCGTCGAAGTCATGATTCCGGTTGAAAACCCCACCGTTCACCGCCAGGTCCTGGACCAGATCATGGTCGCCAACCTCAATGACGAAGCTCAGACGTGGTCGCTGCAATCAAACGGCACCTACCATCGCCTCGATGTCAGCCACCTAGATAAGCCGTTCTCAGCCCACGACTATTTCATGACTAACCCGTCCCTCTCAGGACGCGGGCGCGGCGTCAAGGACCTGCCTCAGGCCTTCGACCACGTCGGCGCCCGTAAGTAGGTGTAGCGCAAGTCATTGTGATTAATAATATAGGACTGGTCAAAGGGAGCCAAACGCGTTAGCGGAAGGCTGTCTTTTGTATCGGGAACGGATGAGTTTGAATTATAATACCGCTGTCATCGATATCGGCTCGAATTCTGTTCGTCTGGTTATTTACCGCGTCGAAGGTCGGTCTATATGGCCCGTTTTCAACGAAAAGGTCTTGGCGGGGCTCGGGAGAGATTTGAAAAGCATCGGCGCCCTGCACAAGGGCGGGATGAGGGAAAGTCTTATCGCGCTGCGCCGGTTCAAGGCCATCCTAGAATCCTACGATCTTAACGGCGTTCATGTCGTCGCAACCGCCGCCATCCGTGAAGCGAGCGATGGTCCGGAATTTGTCGCTGAAGTGCAGCGCCAGACGGGCTTCCAGATCCGCGTACTGACCGGCGCCGAAGAGGCCTACTATTCCGCCCAGGGCGTTCGCTGCGGCCATGCCGATGCGCGCGGCGTCGTCGGTGATCTCGGCGGTTCAAGCCTTGAGCTGATCCTTCTCGATGGCGAGGCTCTGGGCCAGGGCATTACCCTTCCGCTTGGCCCGTTTGCGCTGGGCGCGCCGAAGCCTATAGAGACTGACAAGACTTACGATCTTATCAAAAGCCGTCTGGTGCCGCTCGAAGGCCGCTTCCATAATGCGCAGTTTCACGCCGTGGGCGGCGCCTGGCGTAATTTGGCGCTTATCTGGATGCAGAAGCAGAATTATCCGCTTCACGTCATTCAGCAATTTGAATTGCCGGCCCGCGAAGCTCTGTCCATATCGCGTTTGATCGCCAGCCAGTCTCCGTCCTCCCTGGAAAAAATCCCCGGTGTGTCGAAGCGTCGGCTGGAAAACATTTCCTATGCCGCCCTCGTGTTGCAGGGGCTGATCGAAATTCTCAAATTTGATACCCTGTGCTTCTCGGCATATGGTCTGCGGGAGGGCCTGTTGTTCGACGAATTCAGCCCCGCGCGTCAGCAGGAAGACCCGCTGATTGCCGGCTGCGCCGCGCTCGGGCATCGTCTGGGAATAAACGACGATCTGGGGCCAAACCTGGCGAACTGGGCCAATGAGTTTTACGACAGCGTCGATACGTTTTTGATCGAACGGCCATCGCAAAAACTGATCCGCGCCGCCGCCCAGTTGTCGGATATTGGTGCGCGCCTCCACCCCGATCATCGCGCAGATCTCGCCTGCGATCAGGTCCTGCGCGCGCCGATCGCGGGGCAAAACCATGAGGAGCGTGTGTTCCTGGCTTGCGCGACCTATACCCGCTACAGCGGCGATCCCTATACGAAAGAACCCATACTGGTCAGTCGCATCCTCGGTGAAGACATGTTACAGCGGGCCACGAAGCTGGGGCTGTTACTTCGCCTGGGTTGCGACTTATCGGCAAAGTCTGCGAAACTACTCAGTCATGCGCATATTCGCCAACAGGACCTGCAACTGGTGCTGAGCGCGAAGTCGGGTTGGGAAGATTTGTTGCTCGGCGAACAGACGCGGCGACGGGCCCGCGCCCTGGCTCAGGCGCTGAAACTCAACCTGAATATTATTACCTATTAGAGCGCTTTCTGAAAAGTGCGATCGTCGGAGAGCGCTCTTAGTCCAGTTCAACAACCTCGACCTTGGTGCCGTTTAACACCAGGGCCAGTTCGCCCCGCTTGAGGCGGAGCGCGTCGTCACCAAATACCGATTTGCGCCAGCCTTCCAGAGCCGGCACCTTCGCCTTGTCATCCAGGGCGATCTTTTCCAAATCGGACACCGTTGCTATGAGTTTGGGCGCTACGCCCTCCTCTTCGCAGCGAATGCGCAGTAGCACCTTCAGAAGTTCGACGACCGATGCAGGCACCTGAACGGGCGGCGCCGACTTTTCGACCTTAGGCGCAAAGGCTTCCGGGTTTTTCAACACGTTCCGGATGATTTCCGCCAGATCAAGACCGAATTTCGACGCCCCGAACCCTTTAGAGGTTGATCTTAGGTGATCGAAAGCTCCGGGATCGGTCGGCATCTGAGTGGCAATCTCATCTATGCCCTCATCTTTGAGTATCCGCCCGCGAGGCATGTCGCGTTCCTGCGCCATCCGTTCGCGCCAAGCCGCAACCTGGGCGAAGACCGCCATGTACTTGACGGCGTTTTTGCGCGGCTTGAGACGTCGCCAGGCCTCTTCCGGGCTGGTGGAATAAAGCGACTCCGCGGTCAGGGCCTTCATTTCTTCCGACACCCAATCCAGGCGGCCTTCACGCGCCAATCGGTCGCGCAGTTTGGGATAAACCTTAGCCAGATGGGTGACATCGCCGAGGGCATAGCTTAACTGCTGGTCACTCAGGGGACGGCGCGCCCAATCAGTGAAGCGAGACCCTTTATCGATATCAATCTTCAATTTCTGGCGCACAAGCGAATCATAAGCGACCTGATCACCGAAACCGGCGGCCATGGCGGCAACCTGGGTGTCGAAGATTGGCCTTGGCATGACACCAAGATTGACAAAGATTTCCATGTCCTGTCGGCAGGCATGAAACACCTTGAGAACCTTTTCGTCCGCCAGTACGTCGAGAAAAGGCTTTAAATCCAGATCCTTGGCCAACGGATCGATGATCGCGGCCTGATCCTCGCTGGCGGCCTGGATAAGGCACAACTTGGGCCAGTAGGTGGTCTCGCGCATAAATTCGGTGTCGACCGTAATAAATGGCGCGGATTTTATCGCATCACAAAAGGCGATCAGGTCTTTGGTATTTGTAATTGGTGTCATTTTGTAGTTATAGCAAACCGAAACGGGCCGGAAATAGCCCTAAGTGATTACAGGAATTATTTTATGTCCGAACCTGGCGCAAAAACTGGCCTAACATACGCACAGTCCGGAGTCGATATCGACGCCGGCGAAGCCTTGGTCGATGCGATCAAGCCGTTGGCTAAGGCGACGCGGCGTCCGGGGGCGGAAGCCAGTCTCGGCGGATTTGGCGCCCTCTTTGACCTGCGCGCCGCCGGTTACGACGATCCGCTTATCGTGACGACGACCGACGGTGTCGGCACCAAGCTCAAAATCGCTATCGAAACCCATAGGCACGATACGGTTGGAATCGATCTGGTCGCTATGTGTGTTAACGATCTTCTGGCGCAGGGTGCGGAACCTCTGATGTTCCTCGACTATTATGCGACCTCTAAGCTGGATGTCGATACCGCCAAGCGCGTTGTCGCTGGTATTGCCGAAGGGTGCAAGCGGGCGGGCTGTGCGCTGGTGGGCGGTGAAACGGCCGAAATGCCAGGCATGTACGGTAGCGATGATTACGACCTGGCCGGTTTCAGCGTCGGCGCCGTTGACCGCAATAAGGTCTTGCCGCGCCTGGACGACCAACGCGAAGGGGACGTCATCATCGGCCTGGCCTCTTCCGGCCCCCACTCAAACGGGTACTCGCTGATCCGCAAAGTGATCGAGGTGGCTGGCCTGTCCTGGTCGTCAGACGCGCCGTTTGCCAAGGGCCTGTCCCTGGCGCAGGCGCTGCTTGAACCGACACGGATCTATATCAAGTCCGTCCTCCCCCTGATGAAGGCGGGCCTGATCAAGGGGGGCGCCCATATCACCGGTGGCGGTCTCATTGAAAATCCCGATCGGGCGGTGCGCGACGGTCTGACGGCCCAGTTCGATTTTGACGGTTGGGAATTCCCCCCCGTGTTTCAGTGGCTGATGGATACCGGCAATATCGCCAAGCAGGAGATGCTGCGTACCTTCAATTGTGGCGTCGGATTTGTGCTCTATGTGGCGCCCAAGGATGCCGATGCCGTCCTGGCGGCTTTGCTCAATGCCGGCGAAGACGCCTTTATCTGCGGTCAGTTGGCGGCGAAATAATGCGCAAGACCAAAGCTGCCATATTCATTTCGGGCCGTGGTTCGAACATGATGGCATTGGTAGAGGCCGCCAAATCGCCTGATTTTCCGGCGGAGTTCGTGCTGGTCGTTTCCAACGATCCGAACGCGGCGGGCCTGGAATGGGCGGCCGCCCACGGCATAAAGACCTTTGCCCTGGATCACAAAGTGTTCGGCAAGGACCGTGAGGCGCATGAGCGTCTGATCGATGCCGAACTGCGTGGCGCCGGCGTCGAATTCATTTGTCTGGCCGGGTATATGCGCGTGCTGACGCCATGGCTGGTGACGCAATGGCAAGGCAAGATGATAAACATCCACCCTGCCCTCCTGCCGGATTTCAAGGGGCTGCACACCCATGAACGCGCCCTCGATGCCGGCGTCAAGGAACACGGGGCCACTGTTCACTGGGTGTCACCCGGCGTTGACGAAGGCGACATCATCGCTCAAGCCCGCGTACCTGTTTTGATCGGAGATACAGCCGATATGCTAGCGGCTCGAGTGTTAGCTGAGGAACACCGCTTGTATGCTGAGGCGGTTCGGACGATTCTGACAAAAGTCTAGACGTCTGCCCTTTCAGCCGAGATATCGTCGTCGCAAAAGCCGATCCATAAAAAAACGCCGGGGTGAAAACCCCGGCGTTTCGATATCTAAGCCGTAGCGGCAATTAGCCGACGATCTGATCTTCCGTGAAGAACTGGGCGATTTCAATCGCGGCGTTCTCATCGGAGTCCGAACCGTGGACCGAGTTTTCACCGATAGACAGCGCGAACAGCTTACGGATGGTCCCTTCCGCGGCTTGTTCCGGGTTGGTGGCGCCCATGACTTCACGATACTTCGGCACGGCATTGTCGGCTTCCAGAACCTGCACGACGACCGGCTCGGCAGTCATTTGGCCAACCAGTTCACCAAAGAACGGACGTTCCTTGTGGACGCCGTAGAAGGTTTCGGCTTGCGCCTGGGTCAGCTTTACGCGGCGCTGGGCGACGATGCGCAGGCCAGCCGCTTCGATAACGGCGTTGATCGCGCCGGTCAGGTTGCGGCGGGTCGCGTCCGGCTTGATGATCGAGAAAGTACGGGACATAGGAAATCCATTTTATGTTGGTATTTGGGTTGGGCTGGCTTATAGCGACACCCAAGGCGTAAGCCAACCCGTAAATTTCTAAAGTTTTTAAGTCATATGCTGCAGATTACCAACCTGGTCTACGACGCCTACGGGCGTCGCTTTTTCGACGGTGCCACCCTAAGCCTGACGCCCGGCACCAAGGCGGGACTGGTCGGTCTGAACGGTGTCGGCAAGTCGACCCTCTTCAAGTTGATCTTGGGTCAGGCGCAGCCGGGCGGCGGTGAAATTACGACGCCGAAAGCCTGGCGCATCGCATCGGTCGATCAGGAAATTGCCGCCTCGCCCAAGCATCTGATTGACGAAGTTCTGGACCTGGATATCCGCCGTCGTGATCTGCTGCTGGCCCTTGAAACCGCCGATCCCATGCATCAGGCGGAAATCCATCACGACCTCTATGCCATCGGGGCCGATCGCGCGCCGGCCAAGGCGGCGGAAATCCTGAGCGGGCTTGGCTTTTCCAATGCTGACCTGACGCGGCCGATATCGGATTTCTCCGGCGGCTGGCGCATGCGTGCCGCTTTGGCTGGGGCTCTGCTGGCCGAGCCGGATCTTTTGCTGCTCGACGAACCGACCAACTATCTCGATCTTGAAGGCGCGTTGTGGTTGGAAGCCCGTTTGAAGCGTTACCCTAACGCGGCCCTGATGATCTCCCACGATCGCGACCTGCTCAATGAATCGGTCGATGCCATTGTTCACGTCGTCGGTCAGCGCCTGGACTACTATTCCGGCGGCTATGATAATTTCGAGCGCATGCGAGCTGAAAAGGCCCGTCTGAACGCGGCGAACCAGGTGAAGCAGGAAGCTGAACGCGCCCACCTCCAGGCCTTCGTAGACCGCTTCCGCGCCAAGGCGTCCAAGGCGGCACAGGCGCAGTCGCGTATGAAGAAGCTGGAAAAACTGCCGCCTATCGCCGCGACTATAGAAGACCGCGTCGCGCCGTTTATCCTGCCCTCACCGGAAAAGCAGCTGTCTCCGCCAATTCTGCGCCTCGAAGACGCCAGCACAGGCTATGGCGATACCATTATCCTGCGCCACATGAATGTCCGTCTGGATCCCGATGATCGGATTGGCGTTTTGGGCGTCAATGGCGCGGGTAAGTCTACCTTCGCGAAGCTGCTGGCCGGCGCCCTCAAGGAAACGCACGGCACGCAATGGCGTGACCGCCGTATGACCGTAGCCTGGTTCCACCAGCACCAAATCGAAGCCATGGACCCGGAAGACACGCCGCTGGAAATGATACGTCGAGCGCGTCCGGATGAGACGGAGGCCAAGCGTCGGTCACGTCTTGGGTCCTTTGGCATGACCGCTATCAAGGTTGAAACCAAGGTGAAAGACCTGTCCGGCGGAGAGCGCGCCCGCCTGCTGCTGAATATGGTGGCGATGGAAGCACCACACCTATTGATCCTCGACGAACCGACGAACCACTTGGATATCGATAGCCGCCGCGCACTTCTCGATGCGCTCAATGACTATGAAGGCGCGGTTATGATCATCACGCATGATCGCTCACTCATCGAACTGGTGGCGGACAAGTTGTGGCTGGTCAATGACGGGACCGTTAAGACCTACACCGGCAGCATGGACGACTATGCCAAGCTGGTTATTGAGCGCGCTAAAACGGCAACGCGCGAAGAAGCCGTCGCCGCCGGTAAGGACAAGCCCGCCAACGTAAACTCCAAAGACGCTCGTAAAGCTGCCGCTGCTGCGCGCAACGCCATAGCGCCGCTGAAGAAAAGGGCTGATGACTTGGAACGCCAGATCGAGGCGACCTCCAATCAGATAAAATTGCTGGACCTGAAATTGGGTGATCCCGACCTTTACACAAAGGACCAGGCCAAGGCGATCAGTCTGGGCAAGGATAAGGCCAAGCTCGAAGAAAAAATGGTCGCGCTTGAAGCCGAGTGGATGGAGGCGGCGGAAACCTACGAGAATGCCCGCACCGAGGCCGGAGTGTAAATTTAAGGCGCCGGTCGCATCGGACCGGCGCCTTAATTACGTCCATATCGGCGCTCCGCATCTAGCGCGGAAGGCTGAAGCTCACCTTAAGTCCGCCCATTTCGGAGGGTTCCAGCCAGATATTGCCGCCATGCGCCAGAATGATCTTGCGTGTCAGGGTCAGCCCCATGCCCACACCGGGATAAACTTCATCTGTGTGCAGCTTGCGTAACGGGCGGAATACATCGTCGTAGAACATCGGATCGATCCCGATGCCGTTGTCAGATATGCTGAACTCCCAAAAATCATTGCCTTTGTCGCAGCGGATTCGAATATCCGGTGCCTGATCCGGCTTGCGAAATTTGATGGCATTGTCCAGCAAGGAAAAGAAGACCGTATGCATCTGTTGCGTGTCGGCCATGACTTCGGGCATGCGTGGATAATTGAAATGTCCCTTGGTGGCGTCCAGTTGTGCCTGCAACTGCATATAGCAGCGCGCGACCACGATCTCGAGCTCCACCAGCGTCCGGCTGCGCGGTACCGTGTTAAGGCGTGAAAACGCAAGCAGTCCGCCAATCATGTCGCCCAACTTCTGGCCACTCTCGATGATGAGTTCGAGATGAAGCTGATCCTCGGGCGTTTCCGGACGCGGCAGGCTTTCTTTCAGCAGCTGAGAAAAAGCCACCATCGACCGAACTGGACCAGCCAGATCATGCGACACAATGTAGGCAAAATCCTTGAATTCTTCTGCCGGGTCAGCTTGGGCGGACATAGTGATGTGTTTTGGCTCCATAATGCGTCCTCCCTTAGGCGTCCATTTCCTGCGCCGGAACACAAGCCAGCATGAAAAAGAACTTTTCGATCAGACTGATGGCCTCTCGAAACTTGTTCAGGTCCACCGGCTTAATGACATATGCGTTGGCATAAAGCTGGTAGCTTTTTAAGATATTGTGTCCCGCTCCGGAATTTGACATCACAATCACAGGAATGTGCTGAAAACGTCCATTCGTCTTGATACGAGTGAGAACTTCGACGCCGCTCATCTTTGGCAGCCCGAGATCAAGCATGATCAGGTCCGGTAAACGCTTTCCGGCATATTCCCCGTCCTGATTCAATATGGCCATAGCCATTTCGCCGGTCGACGCCACCGTGAGGTTGCTCGCCACCTTGGCTTCCTTGAAAGCGTGAGACGCCAAAAATGCATCGCCGCGATTATCATCTACTAGCAGAATTTCGGCCGGCCGGCCTTCGGCGATCAGCGTTTTTTCCATATTTCCCGGGCCTCGATCACGTCACTGGAGACATAGCGATGGTGTGACGGCCCGCCCCGGCTGCCGTCGATTCGCAAGCAACAAAACTCAGGGTAGCACCATCACCCTGGGCCATCCACAGCATAGTGCAGCAAAAATTATTAAGAAATTAGCCGCATTTGACCGATTGAATGATACCGGTCTCAGAGCTGAACACAATCGTTTGACGATCGGCGCGATACTCCTGCGTAACGATGCACGTCGAGCAGACTACACGGCGCGAACCGGGGTTCAACGGTACGGGAATCTCCGTGCGTGGCTTGCCAACCAGGTATTGTAAGGCTGTCGCGCCGCATTGATCGTCCGCCATCGGCTTGTAGGACGACGATGGCACCGGCGTTGACGGTGGGCGATGAACCGGTGTCTGCGTCTGGGGTCTGGGGGGGCGAACCTCGGTTTGCGGCTGGGGTTCCGGCGTGGATGAGCAGGACGCCAGCCCGACACAGGCGAACGTCACGATCGCGCCTGCTGTAAGTATTTGCTTCATTGTATTTTCTCCCATCGTCCTTGGGCGTTCTGTTTCCAATAGGCCAGTTCCAGACTTTCGCCTTTCAGCCGCTTCCATTGCGAACGCGCCCATGCCAAATGATCGGTGTCTGCACCTTCAAAGACCACCATGCACCGCTCCGTAGTGCTGATGTCCGGCATGTCGATCGGCGAGACTGACACATAAACCTCTGGTTTATTCACCATCACACCTGACGTTCCCATAAGGATAGGC
The DNA here is from genome assembly GCF_000495815.1 of Asticcacaulis sp. AC466. GTDB lineage: Bacteria > Pseudomonadota > Alphaproteobacteria > Caulobacterales > Caulobacteraceae > Asticcacaulis. Next base: position 132,891 of record NZ_AWGE01000007.1, read on the forward strand.
TGACGCGGCGCCAACTCGTCACCCTCCTTACCGTGGGCCAGAAAGGCTGCTGGATTGTAAGTCCATAACTCGGCATTCAAGGTGTCAATCTTGTCATCCTCATGACCATGAATGTAGGCGCGCCACCCTTTTTGCACCACCTTCTCCAACAAATCCGGAAGGACCTGCGGTAAGGGCGTCTTTTCGAGGTGATAAAACCAGATGTCCGGCATCAGCTTTCGTAATATTTAGCGACCAGTTCATTCAGCGTACGCACGCCGAAGCCAGTAGCGCCTTCCGGTACCGTCGGCAGCCGTTGTTCGTTCGTCCAGGCGGTCGGCGCGATATCCATGTGTGCCCAGGGCACATTGTTGACGAAGCGCTGGAGGAATAGCGCCGCAGTAATCGAGCCTGCCGGACGTCCGCCGATGTTGCGAATATCGGCGATCTTGGAATCGATTTGCTTTTCGTATTGTGGTGGCAGCGGCATCCGCCAGGTGTTTTCGGACGCGGCCTTGGAAGCCTCACCAATTTTCTCAGCCAGTTCGTCGTTGTTGCTGAAAACACCGGCATAATCCATGCCCAGAGCAATGATCATGGCGCCCGTCAGCGTGGCCAGATCGATCATGAATTGCGGCTTGAAGCGGTCCTGGCAATACCAGAGTGCGTCGGCCAGAACGAGTCGGCCTTCCGCATCGGTATTGATGACTTCGATCGTGGTGCCCGACATCGCCTTGACGACGTCGCCTGGACGCTGGGCATTGCCATCGGGCATGTTTTCTACCAGTCCGACAATGCCGACCGCATTGACTTTGGCGGCACGGGAGGCAAGCGCAATCATGGTGCCGACGACCGCCGCCGAACCACCCATGTCCCACTTCATATCTTCCATGCCTTCCGCAGGCTTGATCGAAATGCCCCCGGTATCGAAGGTCACGCCCTTGCCAACGAAAGCGACCGGCTGGGCGTCGCCCGCGCCCTTCCATTGCATGACGACCATCTTCGATTCCCGCGAAGAGCCCTGACCTACGCCGAGCAGGGAATGCATGCCCAGCTTTTCCATCTCGGCGATGCCGAGAACCTCGACTTGCAAGCCAATAGTTTCGAGGCCCACCAGCCGGTCGGCATAGGATTGCGGATAAAGTACATTGGCCGGCTCCGACACGAGGTCGCGGGCGAACAGAATACCGTCGCGAAGGGCAGCCAAAGGTTTGAAAGCCTTGTCAGCCGCGGCGATATCGTCGCATACAACGGTGATCGCTTTCAGACTTGGCGCCTTATCCAGCTTGGCCTGACCAAAATATTTATCGAAGCGGTAGGCGGCGAGATGCAACGCCAGAAGGGCATGCGCCACCAGTTCCGGCCCATACCCCGTCAGATCCAGACTTAGCCCCTCAAAGCCCGATGCCTTGACTGCATGGTAGAGGCTGGCAGCGACTGTTTCCATCGCGGCGGTGTCCAACTTGGCGATGTCGCCGGCACCGACAACGGCCAGAGCGGCAAAATTAACAGCGGCGGGCCGGCTGACCATTTGCACCTTACCGCGCGTCCCCTTGAAAGCCATCAAGGTCAGGACCGATTTGATCTCATCCGCTACCGCTGAGTCAAACTTCGCGAAGCCGGGACTTGGCGCTTCGTTTTCACCCAAAATAACTCCCAGACAGGTTTTGGCGGCAGCGGTGCTAGCAAGCTGAATAGTGGGCTGAGGCATGGAATTCTCCGAGTCGATACGACCGCCGCAGGCGGCATTTTCCAGACCTATGCCCCTTTTTAAGGCGCGACAGAAGGGCTTTCTGCAACTTTTTTGTGACCCGACAACGCATTGCCGGACCAAACTGTACGGATCTGTTCACATTTTTCGCGCCGAGCCGCGTTCCTGCCGCAACAAGCGCTTGTAATTAACCGCGTAAGCGGTCAAAAGAAATTCGAAATACGGCTGCCTGATGGATCAGACTTACGCATGCGCACACTTGATCGCTACATATTTCGCCAGCTGATCCTACCGATCGGCGGTGCCGTGGCGGCCTTGACGGCGATTGCCCTGCTGAGCCAATCCCTGACGCAATTCGACCTTGTCGTCGAACGTGGCCAGAGTGCGTGGGTCTTCATCAAGATTACTCTGCTCTCCATGCCGCAATTGGCGGGGCTGATTTTCCCCATCGCCCTTTTCGTTGGCACACTTGTCGCTTTAACACGGATGCAGGGCGAACACGAATTTACCGCCGCCTACGCCAGCGGCATGTCGTTGATGCGGGTTGCCTATCCAATTTTGCGCATCGGAATATATCTGACGCTTATCAGCCTAATGGTGAACCTGTTCATTCAGCCCCTTACAAACCGGGCCATGCGTCAGGAACTGTTCGATGTAAAGAACGATCTCTTGTCGAGCCTCGTCAAAGAAGGGGATTTTGCTACCTCCCCGACAGGTCTGACCATCTATGTTCAGCGGATCGATCAAAATGGACTGCTGCGCCAACTATTTATCCGAACAGATGAGGCCGACGGTCGCGATCGCACCTTTGCCGCGCGTGAGGGCCGTATCGTCAAGGTAGATGGCAGTTCGGTTCTCGTCATGCGCAACGGTTCTAATCAACAATTGACGGAAAAGGGCGTGATCGAGCATCAAACCTGGGATCAGGCCAGTTTCGACATCACCTCCTATTTCGCCAGCGACGACTACCTGCAATTCAAGGAAGGGGATCGCTACATGCACGAGCTACTGTTCCCCATCAATTACGCTTATGAAAAATCCATACGCGGCAAGTATGTGGCCGAAGCCAATGCGCGCCTGGCCAACCCGCTATATAATATCGCCTTTGTACTCCTCGCCATAGTCAGCGTGCTCGGGGGGCGCTTCAGCCGCAATGGTTACGCGCAACGTATCGGCGTGGCGGCAATCATTGCCCTGACGATCCGCATTTTCGGTGTAGTGGTAGAGACTGCCTCCGCCTCTGCATGGGTATTGAACCTTTTGCAATATATCGTACCTATGATCCCGATCTTCGTGTGCCTCCATCTTATCCGCAAACATGACGGTACGACGGGCCGTGTCCATCAGGCGACCCGGCGCGACCGCACCGTCTTGCAGCCATTGTAAGCGAGGCAGACATGAACTGGATCAGCAATCTCCCTCTCGTTGGCTACCTAACCTACCTGAACCCTTGGCGCAAAAGCCGTCTGGAAACCTACATCCTGCAAACCTGCGTGTCCGCCTTTCTGTCGGCGGTCATGGTCGTTTCGAGCCTGATTTTTCTCATTGAGTATGTCGGCATTTCGAAATCTCTGGGCGCCAAGGATGAGGTATCGGGCCTGTCCATAATCGGCTTGATGCTGGAAAAGTCTCCGGGCTCGATCCTGATCCTGCTGCCGTTTGCATTTTTGTTCGGTTCTCTTTTCGCCTTCGTCAATCTGAACCGACGCAGCGAGCTGATTGCCATGCGCGCGGCCGGCGTTTCGGCGTGGCGTTTCGTACTGCCGGCCAGCATTCTTGCCTTCGCATTCGGACTGTTGACGATTGGCATTCTCAATCCGGTGGCATCGATTCTCAGTGACACTTACGACAAGTCGATCAACCAGTTGAACGCTGCCGATACGGTCCCGGACAAGCATAGCGGCGCGATCTATCTGCGCCAAGGAGATGGGCAGCAGCAGGTGGTCATCCGCGCGGAACGCCAGGAAGGACCGCCAGGACATCTCTTAGGCGTGACCTTTTGGATATATGACATCGATGCTAAACAAACGCCGATTTTCCGCAAGCGGATCGATGCGCAGGAAGCGACATTGGGTCAGGGCGGATGGACATTGAAGAATGCGCGTGAGGCCACTGTGTCCGGCCCCGCCGTGCCACCATACGATCTACTTGGCATCCCGTCCAATTTGGATCCGCAAAAGGCTTTCCGTAAGTATGCGTCGACCCAGGCCGTGCCATTCTGGCGTCTGCCGGGCCTGATTTACCAGAACAAGATTTCTGGTTTTTCGACTGCTATGTACGAGTTGAAGCTACATCAACTCTTGTCCACGCCATTGATGTTCGCAGCGATGACCGCTTTGGGAGCTGTGTTTTCCCTGCGCCTCATGCGGCTTGGCGGGCTCACCGGGCTGATCATTTCGGGCATCAGCCTTGGTTTCGTCATCTTCTTCGTCAATCAACTGTTCTCGTCCATGGGTAAAGCTGGCGTCATTCCGATCTTTCTGGCGGGCTGGTCTCCGCCAATCCTAGCAATGCTGGCGGCGATGACTTTGATCGTTTACACAGAGGACGGCTAAAAAAGGTAGGCTCGCCCTACTGGTGATTCTTTTCGCCGTTTTCTATGCTATATGGAGTGCGCGGGCGGTTCCGCGGCATTCCGAACTGTTGTTTTGCTACGGGACTTAAGCTGTAACGCATGAAGAAGCGCTATTCTCTCAAGCTGGGGGCGGGACTGGTGTCCCTGATGGCCATGGGCGTCGGAAGCGGCGGCCAGGCGGTGGCGCAAACGGAGTCTGCACCGGCGACGCCGTCCGGTACCGGAATGACCGGGACGCAGATGGCGTTTGAACTGGCAATGGCTCAGGCAGCATCGTCGAGCGTAGCGCAAAACAGCGTGAGCCTGCCCAGCCCTAATACGTCCGTTCCTAACGACTCCTCTGTGCGGTCTGAAACGGTGCCTGGCACAGACGGCCTGGTGCGTGATCAATCCTATGTCGAGGCCGATACCGTCACAACCAGTGATGACGGTCTGGTCACAGCCCAGGGCAATGCAGAACTGCGTCAGAATGGCCGCACCATTCGTGCCGATCAAATTACATCCAATTCTGACACGGGCGTCACCACGGCGACCGGTCACACGCAGACGATCGGTGATGATGGCAGCATTCAGTATGCCGATAAAATTCGCTATGACGACAATCAACAGGCGGGTTACAGCGAAAACTTCGCTTCTGTCGGCAAAAACAATGCAAAAGTATTTGCGCGCAGGCTTGAGCAGATCAGTCCGGATATCAATCGCCTGACAAGCGTGATCTATACGCCTTGCGCCCTCTGCGTGAAACACGGTGAAACCCAGTCGCCGACCTGGTCGATTGAGGCGGGCCAGATCACCCAGCGTAAAGACAAGAAGATGGTCTTCTACAATAACGCGACGGTGAAAATAAAAGGCGTCCCGGTTCTATATTCGCCCTATCTATGGACTCCCGATCCGGAACTGGATCGCGCCTCAGGATTCCTGCCCCCCAAAATAGGCTTAAGCAAAAAACGCGGCTTTTCGTATGAACAACCTTATCTATGGTCGATATCGCCCTATTCGTACCTGCTCGTCAGTCCGCAGTTAAATACGGAGGTCAATCCCCTCCTCAATATGGAATACCAGCGGCAATTTTATTCTGGCCTGCTGGATGTTCGCCTGGGCGTAACGGACGATAAATTTTTCGACAATGCCGGTGAGAAGTACGGTCATTCCGACACGCGCGGCTATATACTTGCCGATGGCGCGTTTAAGATTAATCCTGACTGGCGTTGGAGCTTTACCGCGCAGCACGTCCGGGATCGTTTTCCGTCTGGTCTGTACAACAACGGCACCCTGTCCCTACCCCGCGGCGGCACCTACGCAAACTTCTTTGAACGCTACAACATCGATGGCGCTTTCGATGAAAGAGGCGGGTTGACGGTCGACACCCGGCAACTGGTCAATCAGTTCAACCTGACACGGCAAGTGTCGAATGCCTACTTTGCCATCACCATGGCCAGCTTCCAAAGCCTGCAAACCGCGGGCTGGCTAGACTACGACCCGACCAATACGACAGGTACTCAGCGCCTTACCCAGCCCTACGCGACAAATTCAGACTTCTATCCAACGATTGCACCCCAAATAGAAGCCTATTGGTCGCCGCGGTCTCGTTTCTTAGGCGGGCAACTGACAGCCTCGTTGAGTGGCATCGGCATCTTCCACAAAGAGCTTTCTACGAATATCAGTGGTCTGACCGCGCGCGACATTGGGGCGCCCGCCTTGTCCGACGGCGTCACGGGCTATGACACGACCCGTGCCAGTGCCGGACTGGCCTGGTATGGTGATATGACGACCCGAGGCGGTGTTAAGTGGGGACCGTTCGTCGATTTGCGTGGCGACTACTACAAGGTAACCGATCTCGACACGTCGGGCACGTCCGGGGAGATTTCCCGTGGCCTTGGCACCGCCGGGGTTAACCTCAGCTACCCGCTGTTTCGTAAGTTCGATACCTTCACCGTTGTGATTGAACCCATCGCGCAATTGGCAGTGTCCCCCAGAAGCCAAGCCAATCCGTATCTCCCAACCGAAGACAGCCAGTCCTTGGAATTTGATGAAACGACTCTGTTTACGGTCAACAAATCACCCGGCTTCGACATTTACGAATCCGGTAGCCGCCTGAATTTGGGGCTTCGCACAGAACTGAAGTTCAAGTCTGGTTGGGAAACCGATGGCTTGATCGGGCGCGTGTTGCGTGATCAAGATGAGACACAGTTTCTCAAAACGGTCGCCATCAATGGTGCAACCTATACTTACGATCCCTCCGGGCTGGGACGGAAGAATTCGGACTGGATTGCCAATGCCAGCTTCAAATCCCCCTATGGCATTTACGGCTACACCCGGTTACGTCTCGATGGCGAGTCCTCACGTCTGAGTCAGGGCGAAGTCGGGTTAAGTGCCGCGAGGGCCAATACCACAGGCACCCTGCGCTATATTTTCAATGATGCCTTGGTAACGCCAATCGTCATAAACGGTAAACTGGAACGGTTTGGCGACAATTACCGCAATATGCAACTCTATGCGCGCCACTTCTTCACGCAAAACTGGGGGGTGTCGGCGCGTCTGGACCGTGATCTGGTCGCCAATACCTGGCGCCGCTCAACCGTCAGTCTGATCTATCGCGACGACTGTTCCTGGTTCGAACTGGTCTATCAGCGGAATGACTCCCAATTGACCCGCCTGAACGGCAAACCGTCATCGTCGATATTCTTCCGCCTTAACTTAACCACATTGGGAACATCACCTTCCAATTTCAAAGATGTCCGCTAAAATCGGCCTCAAATCTCCAGTTTCCAGAATCATGTCCACCATTCACACCCTCTCAACCGGCTCCCATATGTCAAAGCTTCTTCGCACTGCCGGCCTGTCTTTAGCCCTCGCGCTAACCGCTGTGGCGGGCGCCACGTTCGCTCAGGGGCTTAGCCAGACGCCTGACACGGGCCAAGCCGCCTTGGCCTCCTCTCCGGGTCTGGCGCCTGGTGCACAGGCGCCAGAATTGCCGCCATTGGGTGAAGGCATTCTCGTATCCGTCAATAATGATATGATTACCTCGTACGACCTGAAACAGCGAATGCTGCTATTGATCGTTACCTCAGGTGTTCAGGTCACCCAGGATAACTATGCTGCGTTTCAGCAACAGGCGCTGAATAGTCTTATCGACGAGCGCCTGCAGCAGCAGGAAATGACGCATTGGAAGGTCAAGGTCAGCGACAAGGAAGTCGATTCAGAAATCGCTCGTATGGCGGCTCAAAGTAATCTGAAACCGGAGCAATTGCTCGCCGAACTAAAGCGCGTCGGTGTTGAACCTGCTACCTTGCGTACGCAGATCGCTGCTGAAAGTGGTTGGAGCCAACTGGTCGGCGGCCGTTACCATTCCAATGCCGCGGTCGGTTCTGCTCAGGTCGACTCCCTGATGGACAAGGTCATTGCCGATGGTCAGAAGCCGCAATATCTCGTCTCCGAAATCTTCATCGATAACGTATCCGCGGGCTCCGCAGCCAACGCGGCCCAAGGCGCGCGGCAATTGCACGATCAGATCGCGGCGAATGTGGCTCCGTTCCAGGCGGTCGCGCGTCAATTCTCCAGTGCGCCATCTGCCGCCAACGGCGGTGATGCGGGCTGGCTGGTCTCCGGCAATATAGATCCAGCGATTGAAAACGTCCTTAAGGTCATGCAGCCCGGACAGATGAGCGGCGTGATCGTGACAAAAGACGGCGCCTATCTCTACCTTCTGCGCCAAAAGACCGACGGCAATTCAGACATGGTCTTCCGCATCAAACAGGCTGCCGTATCCCTGCCGCCTAATGCCAGCGCCAGCGACGTCGCCAGTGCGCAGACGGCATTGACCAATTTTGCGTCGCGCGTGCGCTCTTGCGATGCTTTTGACGAGCAAAGCGAGAAGGCGTCATCCAACATTCAGCTAGTCGACCTCGGCGACGCGCAACTGAGCAATCTGCTGCCCAACTATGCCGCCGCGCTACGTCCGCTTAAGGACAATCAGGTTACCGCACCGCTGCGCAACAACCAAAACGTCAATGTTCTTTATGTGTGCGGCCGCCAGTTGGCCGGTGACAACGCCCTCACCCGCGACCAGGTTGAAACCAATCTGGTCAATCAACGCCTGTCGATGCTTGGCCGCCGCTATCTGCGCGAATTGAGAAGCACGGCGACGATTGAAAATCACTAATCCGCCTCTGGTAATGAGCCTGGGTGACCCTGCGGGGATCGGCCCAGAGCTTGCTGCGAAAGCATGGACCAGCTTGAGAAGTCAGGCTGGTTTAGCTTTTTGCGTGCTTGGAGACGCGGCATTGCTCGAAGCCCGCGGCATGCCCGTCGCGCGGGTGAGCGATGTGTCGGAGACGGGGTCATACTTCGCTTCGGCCCTACCAGTCCTCCACACACCGCTTACGGCCCCGGTCGTCGCCGGAAAGCCTGATAGCCGCAATGCCCAGCAGGTTATCGACTGGATCCGCCAAGCTGTAGACCTCTGCCGTTCGGGGCAGGCGCGTGGGCTCGTGACATGCCCTATCGCCAAATCCGTTCTGTATTCCGCAGGTTTCCGCTTTCCAGGTCATACCGAATTTCTGGCAGAGTTATGCCGCGACGGCGATGCGGTCCCAACGCCCGTTATGATGTTGACGGCTAAAGATTTGCGGGTTGTACTGGCGACCATCCATATCCCGCTCAAGGCCGTGCCGGATGCGCTGACTGTGGACGGCCTCGTGGAACTCGGTCGCATTACACACGCCGCCCTTCGGCAAGATTTTGGGCTCGCAGCGCCGCGGCTGGTCATGTGCGGTTTGAACCCGCACGCCGGCGAAGACGGAACAATCGGGCAGGAGGAAATCGATATTTTACACCCGGCGATCGATATCTTGCGAAATGAAAGTATTGAAATTGCCGGTCCATTCCCTGCCGACAGCCTTTTCCATGACGAGGCGCGGCGGGGCTACGACGCCGCCGTGTGCATGTACCATGACCAAGGTCTCATCCCGCTGAAAACCATCGATTTCTGGGGAGGCGTCAACATCACGCTGGGGCTGCCAATCGTGAGAACCTCTCCAGACCACGGAACGGGTTTCGACATAGCTGGCAAGGGGGTGGCGCTCGCCGACAGCCTGCTGGCCGCCATCAGGGCCGCCGACATGATTAGCCGGAATCGCGCCCTATGACCGAACTGCCCAGCTTGCGCGAAAGCCTGGAGGCCCATGGCCTTATGGCCAAGAAGTCCTTCGGACAGCACTTCCTGCTTGATCTCAATATTACACGCAAGATCGTCCGCCTGGGCGGTCCGTTCACGGGCGACGTCGTGATCGAAGTCGGCCCCGGGCCGGGCGGCCTAACGCGCGCCCTGCTTGAGACAGAGGCGCAAAAAATTATCGCGGTCGAAATGGATCCGCGCTTTATAGACCTGCTCGGCGAACTGAACGGAGTCTATGGCGACCGCTTTGAGGTCATCACCGGCGACGCCATGAAGGTGGATGAATCTCAATCGCTTGCGGATCGCAACCTGCCCGCACAGGCACATATCGTCTCGAACCTGCCTTACAATGTCGGCACACCTCTGCTCATCAAGTGGTTGACCGGCCCGTGGCAACCGCTCAGCATGACCCTGATGTTCCAGCTCGAAGTCGCCTTGCGGGTCGTGGCACGGGTTGGCGACAAGGATTACGGACGCCTCGGCGTTATATCGCAGGTATTGTGTGACTGTGAAAAAATCATGGACCTGCCGGCCCGCGCCTTTACGCCGCCGCCTAAGGTCGACAGCGCCGTTGTCCGGCTGACGCCCAAAAGCGAGCGCCCCGATGCGATCATCATCAAAAACCTCGAGAAGGTCACGGCTGCCGCCTTCGGTCAGCGCCGCAAGATGCTGCGCGCCTCTCTAAAGCCATTAGGCGGCGAAGCCTTGCTTGAGCGGGCAGGTATTGCCCCGACGGAGCGCGCCGAGCAGGTAAGCCCGGCTGATTTCCTGCGCCTCGCCGAACTACTGTAGGGCTCCGCCTAGATGGGTTCACTCATCAGTTCATCGACAAAGGGCGCGATCCAAAGCCCGCGTGACCGGCGGGCCACCTCGGCGTGATAGATATGGATGAGTTCCGCATAGGACCGGTCGAAGTCATCATTGAGAATGACGTAGTCATATTCGGCCCAGTGCGCGATTTCGCCCTTGGCGCGGTTAAGGCGCCGCTCGATAACCGACATTTCATCCTGCGCACGCGCTACCAGGCGACGCTTCAATTCGACCATCGATGGCGGCAGGATAAAAATACGTACGACATCCGAAGGCGCCTTAGCCGAGATGCGTTGGGCGCCTTGCCAGTCGATGTCGAACAAAACGTTCTGGCCCTGTGACAACGCGCGCTCGACCGGTTCACGCAGCGACCCGTAACGATGGTCGTGGACGGCAGCATGTTCCAGGAAGGCATCGTCCCGAACCAATTCGTCCATATGGGCGTCATCGATGAAATGATATTCGCGACCATCCTTTTCACCCGGACGCGGCCTGCGCGTCGTGACCGACACCGACAGGTCCAGATCGGGATGATCCGCCATCAGGCGGCGACACAACGACGTCTTGCCCGCGCCGGACGGTGAGGACACGATGAGCATGAGACCGCGCTTTATGCGTTGCGTGCCGGGGTTATGAGTATTCGGCATCGCCTACTCCACATTTTGCGTTTGTTCGCGGAACTGATCGATGACGGCTTTAAGCTCAAGGCCGGTTTGGGTCAATTCGATAAAGGCCGATTTCGAACATAAGGTGTTGGCTTCACGCATAAATTCCTGAGCCAGGAAGTCGAGTTTGCGTCCAGGCGCCACCTCACCATCGATGAGTTGGTGTGCCTGGTCCAAATGAGAGGTCAGCCGGTCCAGTTCCTCGCGCACGTCGGCCTTGGTAGCCAGCAGGGCAGCCTCCTGCAGCACACGCTCGTGAAAATCCCCGGATTCCGGCAGCAGTTCGTTCAGACGGCGGGTAAAGCGTTCCCGAATGGCGTCCACCTGACCATCGGCCAGCGCCTTGGCACGCTCTACGCAGGCTGCCATCGTGATCAGATGTCCTTTCAGCACGCCCTCCAACGCCCGGCCTTCACTGTCGCGTGCCTCTTTCAGGCGATCGAAGGCGGCCGCAAGGTCACCGCTGAGCGCGCTCGCGCCTACCTCGTTCAACTCGCCCCGCTCGTCGCCCGAGGCATCAATCACGCCGCGTAGCGCCAGCAGGCCATCGACGGACGGCGTAACCGCATCACCCGCGTCAATCAGTTTACGGCCGGCCACCAAGTACATGTCGAGCACATCCATATTGAGACTCACCCCTGCTTTGGAGCCGTTACCGGCAACAGATACCGTCAGGTTCATCTGCCCACGCTGAAATAGGCCTTTCGCAAGGTCGCGAGCCACCTTTTCAACCATTTCAAAACCGGCTGGAAAGCGCGACTTAATGTCAAGTCCCCGACCGTTGACACTGCGGATTTCCACTGTCCACGCGGCCTCGCCTTCGCCGCCTTCGCCGCCTTCGACGCGGGCGAAGCCGGTCATGCTCGATAAGCTCATGGAGAACTCCAACTCGCTGAATGAAATTACTTATGCCCGTTTCGGTGAGCGGCGGGAGGCGCTATCGACGTGGCGGATTGTGCCGAGGCCGAAGACGTATAGACATTGACCTGCGCCTCCATGGCCCGCCATTTCGCGACATTTGCCAGGTGCGCTTCATAGGTGGCGGAAAAGACGTGTCCGCCCGAACCATCCGCCACGAAATACAGGTCTTGAGTTTTGGCAGGGTTTAGGGTGGCTTCAAGCGAAGCCTTGCCCGGATTGGCGATGGGCGTCGTAGGCAAGCCATCGATCAAATATGTGTTCCACGGTGTCGGTGTGTCCAACTCCGAGCGTGTCAAACCACGGCCCAGGGGTTCACCGTGCGAGATGCCATAAATAACTGTGGGGTCCGATCCCAGCCGCATACCACTGCGCAGGCGATTTATAAAAACAGCTGCGACGCGCGGTCGTTCCGCAGGAATTCTCGTTTCGCGCTCGACGACGGAAGCCATGATCAGCGCATCTTCCTTTGTCGCGAACGGAAGACCCGGCTGTCGTTTGGCCCAAAGCATGTCCAGAGTCTGCCTGCCGGCTTCGAGCATGCGCTCCAACACTGCCTGGCGGGCCTCACCGGGTTCATAGAGATAGGTCTCCGGCAGAATTGACCCTTCCGGAGGAACATCGACGTCGCCTGTCAGATTGGGCGTCGCCATCAGGATACGGACAGCCTGTGCCGAGGTCCGGCCTTCGGGGATGGTGACATAGGTCTGAACGACCCGGCCTTCTTCGATCTGTTTCAGCGCCCCAATCAGCGATATACCGGCGGGAAAATCGTAAGTTCCGGCTTTCATATCACTTTGTCGCCCACGGAACTTGGCTGCTATGCGAAATAGCGAGGCGGAATGGATGACCTTGCGGCGTTGTAGCTCGCGGCCCATCGCGGTTACGCTCATACCATGCACAAAGCTCACCTGCGTCGTCTTCGTCGGTCCTGGCCCGAACAATTGCGCATACAGAAACAAGAAGCTGGCAAAAATAAGAAGCGCTATGCCGGCCGCCAAACCCGCCAAAGGGGCAAGGATAGATTTGCCCTTCGACGTGTCAGATTTGGAGCCGTCCATCTGTGTCATTCAACAGCGCCGAGGATCAGAGCGGCGTTGGTACCGCCGAACCCGAAGCTGTTAGACAGGACTGTCTTGATTTTCATGGGCTTGGCCGTGTGCGGCACAAGGTCCAGGGTCGTTTCGACGTCCGGATTGTCGAGGTTGATCGTCGGCGGTGCAATCTGGTCTCTGATAGCCAGCGCGCAGAAAATGGCCTCAACCGCGCCCGCGCCACCCAGGAGGTGACCGATGGCGGACTTGGTCGAAGACACCGTGCCGGTCTTGGCGCGTTCACCCAGGAACTTCTCGATAGCCTTCAACTCAATGCCGTCAGCCATGGTCGAGGTGCCATGTGAGTTGACGTAATCTATCGTGGTTGGATCGATATTCCCGCTCTTGGCTGCCGCCACCATGGCGCGGTAGCCGCCGTCGCCGTCTTCGGAGGGGGCGGTGATATGGTAAGCGTCGCCTGACATGCCGTAACCCAGCACTTCAGCATAAATCTTGGCGCCGCGCGCCTTGGCGTGTTCGTACTCTTCCAGAACGACGATACCCGCGCCTTCACCCATGACGAAGCCGTCGCGGTCCTTGTCGTAGGGGCGCGATGCCTTTTCCGGCGTGTCGTTGAAAGCCGTGCACAGGGCGCGGCAGGCAATGAACCCGGCAATGCCGATCGGCACAATGGCCGATTCCGCGCCGCCTGCCACCATGACGTCAGCGTCGCCGTACTTGATCATGCGGGCGGCATCGCCAATCGCGTGGGCCCCCGTGGCGCAAGCCGTAACCACGGAATGGTTTGGCCCTTTCAGTCCGTGGCGAATGGACACCTGACCTGAGGCCAGGTTGATGAGGGAAGATGGTATGAAGAAGGGCGAAATCCGCTTCGGCCCCTTGTCGCGCAGTTCCAGCGCGGTTTCGGCAATAATGCCCAGGCCGCCGATACCGGAACCGATCAGCGTGCCTGTTCGCTCCTGGTCTTCCGGCGTTTCCGGATGCCAATCGGCGTCTTTCAGGGCTTCGTCGGCCGCCGCGATGGCGTACAGAATGAAGTCGTCTACCTTGCGACGTTCCTTGTTCGACAAAACAGCCGATGGATCGAAAGACCCTTCGATATCCGGACCGCCGCCGCCGCGTCCATCGACGGACGGGACTTCGCACGCAACCGTACAGGCGTAATCCGTGGTGTCGAAAGCGGTGATCTTACCAGCGCCCGACTTGCCTTCCAGCAGCCGCTTCCAGGATATGTCCACTCCATTGCCTAGTGGCGAAACCAGACCCAAACCAGTGATAACGACGCGACGAACCATAGGCAATCAACCCTCTTAGAGACCCCAAAAACAACTAAGCGCGGCCAAGCCCCTGCAAAATCGGGAGCCTGAAACCGCGCTTGAGAAAGCTTTGCAGCTTAGGACTTCAGCTTACCATCGATGTAGTTGACGGCATCGCCAACGGTCAGGATGTGCTCGGCCGAGTCGTCCGGGATTTCGATATCGAATTCTTCTTCGAAAGCCATGACCAGCTCGACGATGTCGAGGCTGTCGGCTTCCAGGTCGTCGATAAAGCTCGCCTTTTCCGTGACCTTGTCCGGATCGGCGTCCAGGTGGTCGATAACGATCTTGCGAACACGTTCAAGAACTTCAGACATTTATTGTCCCTTCAGAAAGTAGATACTTAGGACCCGAGACCGCAGGGTCCCAAGGGGAGGATAGAATCCAGTTTTGTCTTGTAGGCATATAAAACCGCCGATTCAAGACATTTAAAGCGCTATCCGTTAGCTGGACCCGGAAAACGCCACGCAGATGCAGGTAAAGACGACGTAATGTCCATACCTGTTTTAGATCATCGCCATCCCGCCGTTGACGTGCAGGGTCTGACCCGTAACGTAACCGCCTTCGGCGCTGGCAAGGTAAACCGCTGCGGCGGCGATATCGCTGCCCTTGCCCAGGTCGCCCACGGGGATCTTGGCCAGAATGGCGGCGCGTTGCGCCTCATTCAGGTCATCGGTCATCGGCGAGGCGATGAAGCCCGGCGCGATGCAGTTGACGGTAATATTGCGGCTGGCGACTTCCTGCGCCAGCGCCTTGGAAAAACCGATCATCCCGGCCTTGGAGGCGGCATAGTTGGTCTGGCCCGGATTGCCGGTAACCCCGACAATCGACGTAATGCCGATGATGCGGCCGAACCGCCGCTTCATCATGCCCTTGGTGGCGGCACGCGCAAGACGGAAATAGGCTTCCAGATTGACCTTTATGACCGTGTCCCAGTCTTCGTCCTTCATGCGCAGGATGAGCCCATCGCGGGTAATCCCGGCGTTGGCGATCAGGATATCGATCCCGGCACCGGCCGCCTCTTCCGCCTTCGCCACCAGGCCATCTACCTGGGCGGCGTCCGACAGGTTGGCGGCAGCGACCACCGCATTCGACCCCAATTCAGCGGCCAATTCGGCAAGGACGTTTTCACGCGTGCCGGATAGCACCACCTTGGCGCCCTGACCATGCAGAGCGCGGGCGATTTCGGCCCCGAGGCCACCTGTGGCGCCGGTAACAAGGGCGGTTTTTCCGGTCAGATCGAACATGGCGATTCCTGAATAGGGAGAAAGAACTGGCGGCGCGGTGTATGTCAAAGCGCCTGATGTATCAAGTGAAATCAGCGCTTGAGGGATTGGGCGAAGGCTTCGAAATCAGCCGCGCTATTCAGCGCGATTGAGGTGGCCTCCGGCGCTATCCGCTTGGACATACCTGTCAGAACCTTGCCAGCTCCCAGTTCGGCAAAGGTGGTCACACCGCCCTCGCCCGCCAGCCATTGGACGGTTTCACGCCAGCGCACCCGGCCGGTGACCTGCTGCACCAGGAGCGCGGCAATCTCTTCCTTGCCGCGTATAGGCTGCGCTGTGACATTGGCGACCAAGGTCGACACCGGCATATGAATGGCGACCTCGGCCAGGGCGGCTTTCATCTCTTCGGCGGCGGGGGCCATAAGGGGAGAATGGAACGGCGCGGACACGTTCAGCAACATGCCCTTGGCGCCCAGTTCCTTGGCCTTTTCAACCGCCAGTTCAACTGCATCCTTCATGCCCGAAATAACGATCTGTCCCGCATTGTTATCATTGGCGATCACAACGACACCTGCTGCCGCACCGGCTTCGCAAGCTTTTTCTGCCAATTCCAGGTCCGCCTTGCCGATCAGGGCGGCCATGGCGCCAACACCGACCGGCGTCGCGCGCTGCATGGCCTGGCCGCGCAGCTTCAAAAGCCGCGCCGTGTCGCTCAGCGAAAAAGTGCCCGCTGCCGCATGGGCGGAATATTCACCCAGGCTGTGACCGGCAACATATTTTGCAGCCGAACACGCGATGCCGAATTCCTTTTCCAGCACGCGCGACACGGCGATCGATACCGCCATGATCGCCGGCTGGGCATTTTCGGTCAAAGTCAGTTGATCCTCAGGGCCGTCCTTCATCAGCGCAAACAGCTTTTGCCCCAGTGCGTCATCCACCTCATTGAAGACATCCCGGGCTACGGCGTAGGTTTCGTACAGGTCCGCGCCCATGCCGACGCTCTGTGAGCCCTGACCGGGAAAAACAAATGCCAATGTCATGACGGGTCGCCTTTCAGAAATTAACCGGCGACTCCGTTAGGGCAATGCGCCCGTTTGGGCAAGCCGCCGCACAGAGATTTGTTCGACCGCCGTCCGGCAAAAACCCTCACCCCAAGTTGAGAAATACTCGCATGACGAAAAATCGGTGTTGCCGGACTTGAAATGTCGCAGTACCGTCATGAAAGAAAAAAAAGATGCTCTGAGGGGGGTATATATCATGACGGATAAATTTCTGTCGCGCCGCAATCTGTTCGGCGCCGTCGCGGCCGTGGCGACACCCGTCGTTCTTAACGGCATACCGGCACTGGCCTGGGCTCAGCCTTCCGCACCAACCCCGCCACCGCTCGCCGTGTATGGTAAATTGCCCACTATCAGCAAGGTCGCCCTGTCGCCGGACGGTACGCGTGTCTGTCTGGCCATGAATAAGGATGGCGGTATCGTCATGTATGATTATGACTTGACCACGGGCAAGACGGCTGCGGCCGCCATCGACGGCGACAAAATTCGCGACCTCATGTGGGCCGACAATAAGAGCATATTCGTCACGACCTCTAAGACATCAAAATTCGGTGCAGACCAGATCGAAGAATGGCTGGGCTTCATCATTGATGTCCACGCCGGCAGGCGCTACCAGCTTTACAGCGAGCAAAAAGATTTCCGCGCCGTGATTTTCGGCGACATCCGACGCATCAAGGTTAATGGCGGCTATCGCATAACCGCCTCTAACTTCAGCGCCAGCGGCTATGGTATTACGACCGAGATCAATACAGCGCTCTATGGCTTCACGACCGAGGGGCACCGCGGCTTTCTCATCGACGAGGACGGCCGCCGCATCAATAACTGGGTTATCCGCTACGATGGGACCTTGGTGGCCCGTTCGGAGTACGACGATGACAAACACGTTTGGTCGCTGCGTTACAGGACTGAAAAGGGCTGGCGCAACATATATGAGGTTAAGGCCGAGCTGGACATGCCCTATCTGTCGGGCCTGGGTCGCGACGGCCAATCGGTACTGCTGTACATGAATGATGGCGACCTGAAGGACAAGTATGTCGAGGTAACGCCCGATGGGGTGTTCAAAACAATCGACATCGACGGGGCAACGCATTGGCCCATTTTCCATCCGACGACGTTCAACCTGGTCGGTTTCGGGAATACGGGCGGCATTGCCGAGTCCGTCTTCTATGACCCTGTCTTCGCTCAGTTGCCGAAGTTGGTGAAGGGCGCGGTCGGCGATATTCACGCTGACCTGGCTGGATTCGCTGAAGACCCGCTTCATGTGCTTGTCTTTGTTCAAGGAGAGGGCAATTCCGGCACCTACTACGCCATCGATTTCCGTAAGGGGGGATACAAGGAAATCGGCCAATCCTACCCGGACTTGCCGATGGAGTGGGTCGCCGATAAGGCGCCATATGCGTATAAAGCTGCCGATGGATTGGAAATTCCTGGATTTCTGACCTTGCCCGTGGATCGGGAGGCGAAAAACCTGGCGCTGGTGGTCTTGCCGCATGGCGGGCCTCAATCATACGATGACTCTAGCTTCGACTTTTTGTCCCAGGCGCTCAGTTCGCGTGGTTACGCCGTTCTGCAACCCAACTATCGCGGGTCTGCCGGCTATGGTTCGGCCTTTACCGCCAGCGGATACGGCCAGTTCGGCCGCAAGATGCAGACGGACCTGTCGGATGGCGTGCGCGCCCTTGTAAAGGCGGGCAAGGTCGATCCGAAACGCGTCGCCATCTTCGGTGGGTCTTATGGCGGCTATGCCGCCCTAGCCGGGGCTTCCATCGATCCGGGGGTATATAATTGCGCGGTGTCGCTGGCCGGCATTTCAGACATCAAGGCCTTCATGGCGCACGAACTGGAATGGCAAGGTTACAAAGGCGACAGTCACACCATGCGATATTGGCGCCGTTTCCTGGGCGATGAAAGCCGATGGGACGAAATATCCCCCGTCAAGCACATCGATGCCATCAAGGTCCCTATTCTGCTCATCCACGGCAAGGACGACACTGTTGTGCCATTCGAACAAAGCACGATAATGTATAAAGCGATGCAGAAGGCGGGAAAATCTGTGGAATTGGTCGAATTGAAACAGGAAGACCACTGGATGTCACGCGAGCCGACGCGAATCCAGACTGTGGAGACGGCCGTCGCATTTCTTCTGAAGCATAATCCCCCGGCTTAATTGGCACGTATATGTAACGCGCTCGCGCTTGCCGACGTACTGGAAAAAGCATACGCTTTTCCATCAGACAGGAGATACGCCCATGACGCCCAAGATGAAAACACTTGCCCTCGGCTTCGCCGCCGTCGGGCTCGCCCTTGCTTCACCCGCCTTCGCCGCTCTGAAGGTCGGCGACAAGGCGCCCGACTTCTCGCTGCCGGCCGCGACCAACGGCAAGGTGGATACGTTTTCGACCAAGGTTGCTCTGAAGAACGGGCCCGTTCTGGTCTATTTTTATCCGAAAGCCTTCACCGGCGGTTGCTCGCTGGAAGCGCACCAGTTTTCCGAGGCTATTCCTGAATTCCAGGCGCACCATGTTACCGTGATTGGTGTATCGACGGACGACATCGCAACTCTGCAGCGCTTCTCGAAGGAAACCTGTCAGGGCAAGTTCCCGGTTGGAGCTGACACAAAGGCCAGCGTAACCAAGGCCTATGACGCCCAGATGGGGGCCATGAACATGTCCAACCGCATTTCGTATCTGATCGGCACAGACGGCAAGATCGCCTTCGTTCACGATAGCGGTGACGCCTCCACCCATGTCAGCGCCCTGCTGGCCGCCGTCAAGGATATGCATTAATCGCAAGCGCAAGCGGGACTTGCGTTTTGCGCAAGTCTCGTTTATGAGGGCGCTCCCTTTCGGGTGGTCGTCGGGCGTTGTGCCCGTTTCGATCCATCGTGTTTTCCGGGCTTCCGCCGGTAAATGCGCCACCCGGATCAACGGAAGAGGATACACATGCCCTACTACGAACATGTCGTCATTGCACGGCAAGACGTTTCGCCGCAACAGGCCGAAGCGCTCAACGAAACCATCAAGACCCTTGTCGAAGAAAATGGCGGTCACATCGCCAAGATCGAATATTGGGGTTTGCGCAACCTGACCTACCGCGTCAAGAAGAACCGCAAGGGCCACTACTCCCTGCTCGCGCTCGACGCACCGGCTCCGGCCATCAAGGAACTGGAGCGCCAGCTCTCGATCAACGAAGACGTCATCCGTTATATGACCGTCCGCGTCGAAGAGCTCGATCTCGAACTTTCACCCGTCCTGTCGCGCCGTGACCGCCCTGAGCGTTCCGAGCGTAACGCCGACGCCACTTTTGCCGAATAAGGAGGTCTTGACCCATGGCTGAAGACATCGCTCCCGCCCCCGGCGCTCCCGTCGGTAACGGCCCCGCCCGTCGTCCCTTCTTCCGCCGCCGTAAGGTGTGCCCGTTCTCCGGCGCCAATTCGCCGAAGATCGACTATAAGGACGTCAAGCTCCTGCAACGCTACATTTCCGAGCGCGGCAAGATCGTTCCCTCGCGCATCACGGCTGTCAGCCAGAAGAAGCAACGCGAACTGGCCAAGGCCATTAAGCGCGCCCGCTTCCTCGCGCTCCTGCCTTACGTTGTGAAGTAAGGAGTACAGGCACATGAAAGTTGTATTGCTGGAACGCGTCGAAAACCTCGGCACCATCGGCGACGTCGTCGGTGTCAAGGACGGCTTCGCCCGTAACTACCTGCTGCCGCGCCATAAGGCGTTGCGCGCCACTGCCGCCAACCTGAAGGTCTTCGAAGCCCAGAAGGAACAGATCGTCGCCCGTAACGCCGCCGCCAAGGCTGGCGCCGAAAAGGCTGCGTCTGAACTGGACGGCACGACCTATGTCATCATCCGCCAGGCGGGTGACGGCGGTCAGCTCTATGGTTCGGTCAACGCCCGCGACGTCGCGGACGCTATCGCCGAAGCCGGTGGCAAGGTCGAGCGCAATCAGGTTGTCCTGAACACGCCGATCAAGACGCTTGGTCTGCATGAGATCAAGGTGCGTTTGCATGCTGAAGTCTCGCTGACCATTACGGTCAACGTCGCCCGTTCGGCTGATGAAGCTGAGCGTCAAGCGGCTGGCGAAAACGTTATCGCTGCGCAATTCGAGGAAGACCGCCTGGCTGATGAAGCCGCTGCGGCCGACATGCTCGAAGGCGGCGCTGGTGCGGCCATGGCCGACGCGCCTTACGAATCCTAAGGCTTCGTACACCAATAGAGACCAGAAACCCGGTGGGTCCCGCCCGCCGGGTTTTTGCATTTTCCATATGCGCGCCGTCAGAAGTTGGGAATTATTGCAAGGCCTTGTTGTTCCTCGCTTAAAGGAAGGCTTGCTATTTGATGGGAAACGGATAATCTGAGGGCGTTTCGAATTTCAGGTATCTACCGGCACGACCGCCTTATGGCATTCTTCCTAAGACGCACGCTTTTCGGATCGGGTTTCGGCAATTCCGCTGGGATTCAAAGCACAGAGGTGCGATTTCAAGGAGGCCATAATGGCAACAGGTACAGTTAAGTGGTTCAACTCCACCAAGGGTTATGGTTTCATTCAGCCGGATGCCGGCGGTGGCGACGTGTTCGTCCACATCAGCGCCGTTGAACGCGCCGGTCTGCGTTCGCTGAACGAAAACCAAAAGGTCAGCTACGAGCTGGTTACCGAAAAGGGTAAGACCTCGGCAGCCAACCTGCAAACGGTCTAAAACTGGCCGCAAGACCTAAAGATCAAGCCTCCGCAATTCATTTGCGGAGGCTTTTTCATGCCCGATTGCCAGAAAAATGTCATCAATGTGATCACAAAACATTTCAGCGCCGTATTTCGGATAACGGCCAGACTAATCTAAAACAGGTCGCGGCACGACCGGAAATTATATTAAACATTTGAATAAAAACACTATTTACAAATCCTTTATTCCTACACCAAAACAATTCAATAGTTTTCCTAATCCGATCTTCGACGATTTATTGCGATGCGGCATCTTTAAATGTGACGGTAATGCGACCAATTAGGCGTCAGCACAACCGCACGAGTCGGACAAAATCGCCAAACAGGCGAGCCCGAACCGAAACCAGGAGTTAAACCATGTCTGCCAAATCCGCCGCTGGCCGCCAGCTGTTTCTGTCTACTGCCCTTGTCCTCAGCCTGTCGGCGTCCTTCGCGGTTCCGGCCTTCGCGCAAGAATCCTCTCAGCCTACTGCCGACGATTCGGCAACGGAGGTCGTTGTCACTGGCCAGCGTGCCAGCCGCCGCTCTCGCCTCGACACCCTCGCCCCCGTTGACGTCGTCACAGCGCAAAGCCTGCAATCCCAAGGCAATACCGAACTAGGCCAGGCCTTGTCGCGTGTGGCGCCCAGTTTGAATTTCCCGCGTCCCGCGGGCGTTGACGGCACGGACAGCATTCGTCCGGCGTCCTTGCGCGGCCTGTCTCCCGATCAGACTCTTGTCCTCGTTGACGGCAAACGCCGCCATACCTCAGCTCTGGTCAATCTGAACGGTTCCGTGGGCCGCGGATCGTCCGCCGTTGATTTGAATACTATCCCCGAAGTCTCGCTTGACCGCGTGGAAGTCCTTCGTGACGGCGCCTCCGCTCAATATGGATCGGATGCTATAGCTGGCGTTATGAACCTGCACCTGCGCGAAGCCCGTAGCGGTGGCGGCCTTAGCTTCTCCTATGGCGAATACGATACCGACGTCAAACCCGCCAGTTCGTCGCGCCATGCGTCTGATGGTGCCACCACCAATCTGAACGGCTGGATCGGCCTTCCGCTTGGCTCGGACGGCTTTGTCACCATTTCCGGTGAAGTGCGCCGTCGCAACCCGACATCGCGTGGGGATATCGACGCTCTGGTCAGTCCGGCGGTTGTCACCAGCCGCTATGGCGATCCGGCGCAATCGAGCTATGCCTTCTTCGTCAACGCCGGCAAGCCGCTGAACGACGATTGGACCCTGTATGCCAATGCCAGCGTCAGCGATCTGGATTCGAAGAGCGCCGCCTTCTTCCGCCACGCCAACGCCTCCGGCAACATTGCTGCCATCTACCCCAACGGCTTCCTGCCTATCATCAACGCCCAATCCGGTGACTATTCGGCAACCGTCGGCCTTCGCGGCAATCTGGGCGCCTGGACCAGCGATATTTCGCTGAGCAACGGCGGCAACAAGATAGATTACTACACGCTGAACAGCGTCAACCCGTCCTACGGTGCCGCCTCGCAACGCGATTTCTATGACGGTCAGTTGAAGTACGGCCAGACCGTTTTCAACGCAGACTTCAGCCGCCCATTCGAAGTCTCCGGTTGGGCGGGGCCGTTGACCCTGGCCGTTGGCATCGAAGCCCGCAGCGAGACCTATCAGATCCGCGCCGGTGAGGTGCAATCCTACGCCCTGGGCCCGGTCACTACCAAGTCCGCCGGCGCGCAAGGCTTTGGCGGCTTCCAGCCAAGCAACGCGGTTGACGTTGATCGTGACAATGTCGGCGTCTACGCCGATGTCGCCGCCGACATTACCGACCGGCTCAGCTTCGACGCCGCCGTTCGTGCCGAAAACTACTCCGACTTCGGCGACAACCTGTCCGGCAAATTGGCCGCCCGTTACAAGCTGACCGACGCGCTGGCCATTCGCGGCTCAATATCGTCCGGCTTTCGCGCGCCGTCCCTGGCTCAACAGTACTTCACCTCGACCGCGTCCGTTCTCGTAACGAACAACGGCAACGCCACCATCGTGGAAACCGGCACCTTCCCGGCGACCAGCCCGGTGGCGGCAACGCTTGGCGCTCAACCGCTGAAAGCTGAAAAGTCGACCAACTATAGCCTTGGCGCCGTCTGGCATAAGGGGCCGTTCGAATTGACGGTCGATGCCTATCAGATCGAAGTGAATGATCGTATCGTTCTGTCGGAAAACATTTCCGGCTCGAACGTGACGCCGGTCTTGGCGCCTTACGGTGTCTCGGCCGCGCGCTTCTTCATCAATGGCGTAGATACGACCACCAAGGGTGTTGATATTGTTGGCAATTACCGGATTCCGACCGAGAATTTCGGCCGCTTTAACCTCTCGCTCGCCTATAACCACAACGAGACCGAGATCGACAAGCTGCCGACGCTTTCGAACTCGCCGCTTAATCCGCAACCGGTTCTGTTCGCCCGTATTCGTCAGGTCATCCTGACCAATTCGCAGCCTGAAGATAAGGCGACCTTTGCCGTTGACTGGCAAAAGGCCGGCTGGTCCGTCAATGGACGCGCGACCTATTACAGTGACGTGACCGATCCGGCGGCTTTGCAGGCGAACGATATCCATTCGGGCGACAAGACATTGATCGATCTATCCGGCAGCTATCGTTTCGGTAGCGGCACCACGGTCACCATCGGCGCCGACAACCTGTTCGATGTCTATCCGGATGCGACCCCGGCCAACCTGAACGTCACCAGCGGCAATGGTGTGGGCGCCCTGTCCTTCACCCGCTTCTCACCGTTCGGTTTCAACGGCCGCTACGTCTACGCCCGCGTTTCCCAATCCTGGTAATCAGGTACGTACGACCTGTTATAGCCAAACTCATCTAATGCTTGAGGCGCCTCATCTTCCGGATGGGGCGCTTTTTTTTTCGGTGGGAGCCTATCGAGCGGCTCTAAATTTGTACTTTTGCGAACATTTTTACGCGAGTAAGATATTCCATACTCGCACGGCCGTCTAACTTATCCCCATAGTTCACAGCCTGTGAATTGCCGTTAAGTGGAAAGGTGTGGTCACCCTCAGAATCTACCGGGACAGTCCTTGCCTTTCCTGTTTTAACTCTGTTTATGCCCCTCATGCCCGATACACTGTCTCCCGCCGTTCCCGCCGCCGAAGCGCCCTCGACCATTCCGCATAACTTGGAGGCGGAACAGGCCCTGCTGGGTTGCCTGCTGTTCGACAACGGCGCCTACGAACGCCTGTACGACGGCCTCCAGCCGCGCCACTTCTATGAGCCATTCCATCAACGGCTGTTTGCCGTGATCGAAGACCAGATTCGTGTCGGGCACCTGGCCGAACCGATTGTGCTTCTGGATAAGTTCAAGGGCGATCAGGCGTTTCAGGACCTGGGTGGTATCCGCTATTTTGCCGACCTGGTGGACCGCGCGCCGCCCGCCGCCAACGCGTCCGATTATGCACGCGTCATCTACGACCTGGCCCTACGTCGTGACCTGATCCGTCTCGGCGGCGAAATTGCCAAGTCGGCCGTGGGCCAACAGAACGCCCGCGACCAGATCGAAGCGGCCGAAGCGCAGTTGTTCGCCATGGCCGAGACCGGCAGCTCCTCCTCGGGATTTGTTACCTTCTCCGACGCCGTGGCCGGCGCGCTGAATCACGCCGAGGAAGCTTTTCACCGCGACGGCGGTCTGGCCGGCGTATCGACCGGTCTGGTCGATCTCGACAAACAAATCGGCGGGTTGCACAAATCCGACCTGATTATCCTGGCCGGTCGTCCCTCCATGGGCAAAACCGCCCTGGCGACCAATATCGCCATGAATATCGCCAAGAATTTCGCCTACGAACCGCAGCCGGACGGCACCCGCAAGACCGTGCGCGGCGGCGTCGTTGCCTTCTACTCCCTGGAAATGTCAGCAGACCAGTTGGCAGGGCGTCTGCTCGCCGACGCATCCGGTGTCGCCTCGGACAAGATTCGTAAGGGCGAGATCAATCCGGGCGAATTCGTGCGCATCAAGGACGCGGCGATGGAAATCAGCGCCTCGCCTCTCTACATCGATGATACCGGCGGCATCACCTTGGCCAAGCTCACTGCCCGCGCGCGCCGTTTGAAGCGGACCTCCGGCCTTGATTGTCTAATCGTCGACTACCTTCAGCTTGTCACCATTGGCGACACCGGCGGCAATATGAACCGCGTCCAGGAAGTGTCGACCATCACCATGGGCCTGAAAACCCTGGCCAAGGAGCTGGCCATCCCGGTCATCGCTCTCTCCCAGTTGTCGCGAAGCGTCGAAAGCCGTGACGACAAGCGCCCTCAGCTCTCCGATCTTCGTGAATCGGGTTCTATCGAACAGGACGCCGATATCGTGATGTTCGTCTATCGTGAAAGCTACTATGTCGGCCGCTCCGAACCGCGCGAGGGCACGCCGGAGCACCTGACCTGGCAGGAAGACATGGACCGCCTGCGCGGCACCGCCGAAGTCATCATCGGCAAGCAGCGTCACGGCCCCATCGGTACGGTCAAGCTGTCCTTCGACGAAAACGTCACACGCTTCGGCAATCTGGCCCAGGGCGGTCGCTACGACAATTACGAGTAAGGACTTAGGCACCGCGGTTGACATGGTCACAAAATCAGAACATATGAAGAACAAATATCTTCATATGAGTGCTCCATGGCCCGTGATCATGCCGTCTATGTCTGTCAATCCTGCGGCAATGTCCACAACAAGTGGGCGGGGCAATGCAGCGGGTGTGGTCAGTGGAACACCCTGGTCCAGGAAGCCTTTAGTGCGCCGCCGGGCGCGCTGAAACCCGAAACGGCCGGGAAGATTTCCCGCCTGAGCAAGCTACAGTTCGAAACGCTGGAGAGCGAAGACAAAGAGCCGGTCCGCATGGTTACCGGCATCCAGGAGTTCGACCGCGTCTGCGGCGGCGGGATCGTGCCTGGCTCGGCGATATTGATCGCCGGCGATCCGGGTGTCGGCAAATCGACCCTCTTGTTGCAGGTGGCCGCCAACGCGGCACTGAAGAATCTCAAGGTTGCCTACATATCTGGCGAAGAAGCCGTCGAACAAATTCGCGGACGGGCCTCGCGGATGAACCTGTCCAAGGCGCCGGTGGATCTGGCGGCGGAAACCGCACTTCGCACCATACTTGAGGCCCTGAAACGCGAAAAATTCGATCTCGTCATCATCGATTCCATTCAGACCCTGTGGTCGGATGCGGTCGAGGCGGCACAGGGCTCGGTGTCTCAGGTCCGCGCCTGCGCCGGTGAGCTGGTGCGATTGGCCAAGAAACAATCAACCTCCATCATCATGGTTGGTCATGTCACCAAGGAAGGCCAGATCGCCGGCCCCCGCGTCGTGGAACATATGGTCGATGCCGTCCTGTCGTTCGAAGGCGAGCGCGGCTACCCCTTCCGCATTTTGCGCGGCACGAAAAACCGGTTCGGCGCCACGGACGAAATCGGCGTGTTCGAAATGGGCGACGCAGGCTTACGCGAAGTCCCCAACCCCTCCGCCCTGTTTCTCGGTGACGGTCATGAACGCGCCTCCGGGTCTGCGGTTTTTGCCGGCATAGAAGGGTCGCGTCCCGTGCTGGTCGAAGTCCAGGCCCTTGTTGCGCCGTCAGCTTATGGCACACCCCGCCGCGCTGTCGTCGGCTGGGATTCCGGTCGGCTGGCCATGATACTGGCTGTTCTGGAATCGCGGTGCGGCGTAGGCTTCGGCCAAAAGGATGTCTATCTGAATGTCGCCGGCGGCTTGCGCATCTCCGAGCCGGCAGCAGATCTGTGCGCTGCTCTAGCCCTGGTTTCCGCCCTCACCGATACGCCCCTGCCCCGCGACTGCGTGGTATTCGGGGAAATCAGCCTGTCCGGCGATGTCCGTTCGGTTTCCCGGTCTGAGGCGCGCCTGAAAGAGGCGCTGAAGCTGGGGTTTTCGAGTGCCGTCACAGCCCAGTCCGCCGCCGAAAACGCGCCCTTGCAGGTGCGGGGCTACACGACCCTGGTCGATGCCGTGACCGGGCTATTTCCCCAGGGCTGACCGGTCTCTCGGTTAACCTATATTGTTATGGTCCGGCGCAGATGGTATGAAAAGGATCGGCTTCGCCACCTCGCGTTTTGAATAAAAACCTGTCAGGGGCTGGAAAACGGGGCCGGCCGTCACATATGGGGGATACGCGTGGAAGTCTACGATTTCATCTTTCTGGTCTTATTGGCCATATCGTGTTTCGCGGGCTTCATTCGTGGCGCCACCAAGGAGCTGGTCAACCTGATCGCCTTCTTTCTGTCGCTCTTCATCGCCTTTCTGTCGCAACCTTTTCTCGCCAAGACCTTCCACCTCGATACGATTACTTCCTATATGGGTGCGTTTGTCACCTTTCTGGTTCTGTATTTCGGCATCCGCTATATGGGCCACGGCCTTTCGGACCGCATCCAGAAGCAGAAGGCATTGAACACCTTCGACCGCGTTCTTGGGGTCGGTATCGGAATCTTCCGTACACTGGTGGTTTTGGGCGTAATCCATTTGCTTTTTTCGCTGGTCACGCCTATTGACCGGCAGCCGCACTGGTTCCGCGCCGCCAAGATCTACCCGCTGAGCGTTAAATGCGCCCAGCTCATCCAGGCCTTCATTCCCGCTAGCTTGGGAGTGGGTGACCGGGCGGCCGAAAACCAGAAGTAACTGACCGTTCAGTGAGCCCACTACCGGACGGTCGAAGCGTTATAGAAAAGAGATTCCATGCTGTTGTCTCAGCCTGAACTGTCTGCTCTCACCGATCCCGACGCAACCCCACGCGACTCCGACGACGACCGACCCCGCCTGGAATGCGGCGTGTTTGGCATTCATGGCATCGATGACGCCAGCGCCATTACGGTCCTGGGCATGCATGCCCTCCAGCATCGCGGCGAAGAAGCCTGCGGCATCGCCTCATGCGACGGCAAGCGTTTCTATACCGAACGCGAGCATGGCCTGGTCGGTGACGTCTTCACCCAGCCTCAGGTGGTTGCCCGCCTGAAAGGCCGGTCCGCCATCGGTCATACACGCTATTCGACATCAGGCGGCGCCTTCATCCGCAACGTTCAGCCCATGTTCGCCGACCTAGACGACGGCGGTATCGCGCTGGCGCACAACGGCAATCTGACCAATTTCATGCACCTTCGCACCAAGCTGGTGGCGGAAGGCTCCATCTTCCAGTCGACCTCCGATTCGGAGGTCATTTTGCATCTGATCGCCCGTTCGCGATCACTGAAGATCATTGACCGCTTTATCGATGCGTTGCGCCATATCGAAGGCGGCTTCGCCTTGGTTGCACTGACACGCAGCATGCTGATCGGCGCGCGCGATCCGCTCGGTATCCGCCCGCTGGTTATCGGTAAGCTGGGCGACTCCTACGTTCTGGCGTCGGAAACCTGCGCCCTGGACATGATCGGCGCCACCTTCATCCGCGATGTCGAAAATGGTGAAGTCATCCAGATCGATGAGGGCGGACTGACCTCCTTCAAGCCGTTTGGCGCAAAGACCGCCCGTCCCTGCCTGTTCGAATACATCTATTTCGCCCGTCCCGACAGCGTAGTGAACGGTAAGTCCATCTACGACGTGCGCAAGCGTATGGGCCGCCAATTGGCGATAGAGCATCCGGCTGACGCCGATATTGTCGTGCCCGTGCCCGACTCCGGCGTGCCCGCATCCTTGGGCTTCTCGGAACAGTCCGGTTTGCCGTTCGACCTTGGCATCATTCGCAACCATTATGTCGGCCGTACCTTCATTCAGCCGACCCAGGGTATTCGCGATCTGGGCGTGCGCAAGAAACACGCGCCGAACCGTATCGTGCTTGAAGGCAAGCGTGTCGTCCTCATCGATGATTCGATTGTACGCGGAACGACTTCGGTCAAGATCGTCCGGATGGTTCGCGCCGCCGGCGCGAAAGAAGTCCACCTGCGGTCGGCCAGTCCACCGATCATGTGGCCGGATTTCTATGGCATTGACATGCCCGACCGTGAAAAGCTGCTCGCCGCCAACCACACCCTGGAAGAAATGCGCGAGAAGCTGGAATGCGACAGCCTCGGCTTCCTGTCGGTTGATGGTCTTTACAAGGCTATGGGACACACGGGACGCGACGCGGCCCAGCCCCAATTTACCGACCACTATTTTACTGGCGAATATCCGACACGGCTGACCGATCGCGAAGGCGCCGAAGGCGATACCAATGCCGGTGCACAACTCTCCTTGCTCGTAAACGCCCATTAACGAGACCGCAATGACCCAGCATACCGGCCGTATCGCCCTGATCACCGGCGCTTCGCGGGGCATAGGAAAAGCCTGTGCTCTCGGCCTCGCCAAGGCCGGCGCTCAGGTTATTGCCTGCGGGCGGTCTAAGGCCGCCCTCGAAGAGCTCGACGATGAGATTTTCGCGGCCACGGGTCAACACGCCACTCTGATACCGTTTGATATCACTGACGGCGACGCTATGGACCGGCTAAGTTCCGTATTGTTCGAACGCTTCGGACGCGTCGATATTCTGGTGCACGCCGCCGCCATTTCGGGCACCCTCAGCCCGGTTACGCATCACGAGCCGAAAGACTTCGAAAAAATAGTCAGCGTCAACCTGTCGGCGACCTGGCGCCTCCTTCGTGCGATGGAGCCGCTCTTGCGCCAATCTGCCGCCGGGCGTGCCATCTTCCTGACGACGGGGGCCACTGTGACAACCGGCCGCGCCTTCTGGGGCCCTTATGGCGCAACGAAAGCTGCCATGGAAACATTGGTCCGCGCCTGGGCGGATGAAATCGAAATCACGCCAATCCGCGCCGCAATGGTGTCTCCCGGTGCCATGCGCACCCGTATGCGGGCAGCCGCCTATCCCGGTGAAGAGCCGGAAAGCGTACCGCACCCCAATGAGATCGTTCCCCTGATCCTGACTCTGGCCGACGCTGACCGGGTTCCGCCACTGGAAACGATCCATTTCCCGGATTGGCGCGCACAGAACGCCGACATCGTCGCCTGATTATAAAAGCGCGTCCCGTCAGGTCGCGCTTTTTTTTGCGTCATCGCGAAGTCAAAATGTATAATTTTGTTTTCAATTTGCACATTTTTACTTTCATTTTGTGAAAATTGGTATCACACTCTCGGGCATGAACATGCACACGTCCCCAACCTACCCCCGTGCCCGCAGCGCAGAGATGCTGGAAGAACTCGGCAAGTACGTTATCGCCGAACCCTATCCCTTTGTTGTCGACCTGGCCAATTCAAAGGGCATGACCTTGGCGACCGTCGATGGAGATCGTATTACCGACTGGTGCGGCCTCTATGGCTCAAAATTGCTTGGCTACAATCATCCGCGCCTGTTCGAACCTGATTACATGCGTGAACTGGTTCTGGCCGCCAACAACAAGATGGCAAACCCGGATTTCCTGACGCCGCAATGTCTGGCCTATTACCGGCTGCTGCATCGCCTCGCGCCGGTCTGCATGCGCGGTCAGCACGTTGAGGTCTATGCCGTGAATTCGGGCGCCGAAGCCGTCGAAAACATGATGAAATATCTCATCAACCTGCATAATCACAAACTAAAGGCCAAGGGTAAGACGGCGCTCACCCATCGCTTTATCTATTTTGAACAAGCCTTTCACGGACGTACGGTTTATGCGCTCAACATCACCGAGCTGACGCACGACCCTGTCGCCACGCGTGATTTTCGCGGCATCATTCAGGGCAACATTCAGGTGCCCTTCCCCGAATACGACGCGCGCCTGTCCATTGCCCAGAATGAACACATTGTCGATCAGACGCTAAGCCTGCTCGAATCGTTCATGAAGGATCATGCCGATGAAATTGCCGGCGTGATTCTCGAGCCGCTACAGGGCGCCGGCGGTCACCGCCTGGCGCTGCCGCGCTTTTATCAGGGGTTGTCAAAGCTCTGTCATCGTTACGATATTGGCTGGGGCCTCGACGAAGTGCAGACCTCTGGCGGACAGACCGGTGCGGTTTTCTCCATCGACCTGTTCGATGTCCCCCATCCGCCGCAGTCCATCGCCGTGGCCAAGAAATTCGGCAATGGCGCGGTCTATATGCTCAATCCCATGGAAGACATCGGCGTGCTCGATTCGACCTGGGGCGGCACCTTGGCCGACATGGTCCGTTTCGTTCAGGAATGGCAGATTGTCGAAGACGAAGATCTCTTGGCGCAGGTCGCGGACAAGGGCAAGCGCCTGTTCGATGGCCTGAATGCCCTGGTGGACCGCTTCCCCCACCTGATCGGCAATGTGCGTGGCCTTGGGCTCTATCAAGGCTTCACTGTGCTGGAAAAGCGCAACAAGGGCCGCCTGGTGGATTTGGCGCTCGAAACCGAAAGCCTTCTCCTTCTGGGCGCGGGCACGGACAGTATTCGTTTCCGCCCGCCCCTCGATGTCACGCCTGATGATATCGACGCCATGCTGGTCCGGTTGGCACGCGTCCTCGAACAGCTTTAGACATGATATGAAAAAGGCCTCCGAAAGGAGGCCTTTTTGTTATTTCTTGCCTCTGCCCGACGGCTTTGACCGTCCGCCCGGAGCCGCGGCGCCGGGCTTGGTGCTGGGCGCCATGGCGCGGGTCTTCACAGCCTTGGCCTTGGCGACATCGGCGCGCGCCTTGACGGCCACCTTGACCTTAGGCGTTGCGGGGGCGGTTCCCTTCGGCTTTTGCCGGACACGGTTGGGGTGCGCCGGCTTTTCACCCGGCTTCATTTTCGGCTTGGCGCGCACACGTGGCGGCCCCGAATTTTCGCCACTGGTAGCATCTACATAGGGATTGGTCGTCGAATTTGCCTTCACCGTCACGCGAATAGGCACACCCGGCATGTCAAAGGATTCCCGCAAGCTATTGATAAGATAGCGGCGATAGTGATCCGGCATGGCATAGGCGCGTGCCGCGAACAATACGAACGTCGGCGGACGGCCCTTCGTCTGGGCCATGTATTTTGGCTTGATGCGCTTGCCATCAACGGCGGGGGGCGGATGCCGTTGGATGGCCAGGGCCAGCCAGTCGTTGAGGTCCCGCGTCTTGATCTTGGCTGACCAGTTGCGATAGGTCTTCAACACCGCTGGCATAAGGCGTTCCAGCCCACGACCCGTCGCGCCAGACAACGTCACCAAAGGCGTCCCGCGCAATTGCGGCAGCATGCGTTCGGAAATTTCGAGAATTTCCGCCATGCGGGCCTGCGGTTCCTCGACCAGATCCCATTTGGAAACGGCATAGACCAGCCCGCGCCCTTCGCGTTCCACCAGATCGGCGATCTGAAGATCCTGAACTTCGAAAGCATTGGCTTCGTCCATGACCAGCACCACCACCTCAGCGAAGGTAATGGCGCGTATGGTGTCAGCCGTGGACAACTTTTCCAGCTTTTCCTGGACCCGCGCCTTTCTGCGCAGACCCGCCGTATCAACCAGCCGAATAGTCCGGCCTTCATATTCCCAGTCAACACTGATCGAATCGCGGGTAATCCCGGCCTCTGGCCCGGTCAGCAGTCGATCTTCGCCCAACAACTTGTTGATCAGGGTCGATTTACCGGCGTTGGGACGACCGATGATGGCGATACGGATCGGTTTGGTCTCTTCGTCCTCGTCTTCAGCCTCGGTGTCCATGAAGTCGCCTTCAACCAACTGGCGATACTTTTCTGTGACGTCATAGAGTTCGGAAATGCCTTCGCCGTGTTCGGCCGACAGGTGGATAGGCTCACCGAAACCCAGCACGCGCGCCTCTTCCGCCGTAGCGGCGGCCTGATGGCCTTCCGCCTTGTTGGCGATCAACACGACAGGCGTGTCCTTCCGGCGCAGGATATCGGCGAAGATACGATCAAGTGGCGTAACACCTTCGCGGGCGTCAACGATGAAAAACGCCACATCGGCTTCATCAATTCCACGCTCAGTCTGAATACGCATGCGCGCTTCGAGGGAATGATCGCTCAGGTCTTCAAAACCGGCGGTATCGATCAGTTCCAGGTCAATATCACCGATGCGGCCAGTGGCGTAGCGGCGGTCGCGCGTGACGCCGGGCTGGTCATCGACGATGGCCAGCTTCTTTCCCGCCAGGCGGTTAAACAGGGTCGATTTGCCGACATTGGGCCGGCCGACTATAGCTATTCTTAAAGGCATGGCCGCCTTATAGCGAAAATCGTCACAATAGCCACTTTTATTCGTATCTGAGCGCGTCAACGGGCTCAAGCCGTGCCGCCGACAAGGCCGGAACAAGCGCGCACAGGCAACTGGCGACCAGGACGCCGATCACAATAAAGACCACTTCGATGACGTCCAGCCGGGCCGGAAGATAGGCCGCCCCCACCAAGCCGGTCTGCACATGAAAGAGGCCGTTCAGAGCTTTCTGAACCGGCACCATCCAAGTGACAATGACGACGCCCAGAATCAGCCCGCTAAACGTGCCGGCTGTGCCGATCATGGCGCCCGACAGAAAGAAAATGCGCGCGATCGAATGCTTACCTGTCCCTATGGTCCGCAATATGGCGATATCGCGCGCCTTGTTTTTCACCAACATGACAATCCCGGCGATGATGCTCAAAGACGCAATGACGGTGACGAAGAACAGGATGATCCGCATGACGGTTTCTTCAAGCTTCAATGCCTGCCAGATGACCTTGTCGCGGTCTTTCCAGCTTACGACATGGCTATTGGGACCGGCCGCGCGTTTTAAATCGCTCAGCATTCGGTCCACCCGATACGGGTTGTCCGTACGCAACTCCACCACGTCCCATTTGCCGTTACGGTGGAGAAGGGCCTGCGCTGCCCTCCAGGGCAGGTAGACGTAGGTGGCATCCACCCTGCCCGCGTTTGATCGAAAGATGCCGGAGACAATATATGTCGCGCTACTGGAAGTCAGGTCGAGCCCACTGCCGACAGGAACGGTCACCGAAAGGGTGTCGCCAACACCCAGTCCCATATTGTCGGCCAGATCGCTGCCGATCAGCACGCCATCGCCGCGGGTATACGCATCCAGGGAACCGGCCACCAGGTACTGATCTATTCCCGCCTTTTGCAAGGCATCATCCTTGCCGCTGCGGACATAGATGTTGGCATTGCCGGCCGAGGCAGCGCCAATTCCGGCTAGCTGCAAATAGGGCGCAACGCTCGTAACGCCGTCCACGCGCGATAACCGCGCCACCATGGCATCTCGCGTCTGCGGGTCATTGATGGCCGCGCCGGCAATATCGACGTGACTGTTAAAGATCAGGTGATTTCCGAGCAGTTGCCCCTGGAGCCCATGCACAACAGACATTATGGCGATTAGCGCCGTGACTGCGAGCATAACCCCGACGTACGAAATTATGGCGATAACGGTTATGCCGCCGTTGGCACGCCGGTTACGCAAATAGCGGACCGCGAGATCGAATTCCCAGAGCCGGAAGGGCAAATTACCGGATCGCAACCAGTTTGGCGTCGTCGGTCACCACGAACAACTTATCTCCGACAACAATCGGTGCGATGAAGGCGGAGCCGCCAAGCTTGATCGTTTCCTTGCGCTCGCCGCTCTTCGGATCGAAGGCCACCGCCTCGCCTTCCGAATTAACGATCACCAGCCGGTTTGACGCCAGGACAGGACCCGACCACAACGGAATCTTGCCGACCTTCTTTTCACGCCCCAGGCCGAAGAAGCCTTTTTTGGTCTTCTGTATCCCTTCGTTAAGGTCTTTAATCCAATAGACCTGACCGCTTTCGCGGCTGATGCACACCAGTTCGCCCTGAAGGCTGATGATGAAAACAACGTCCCCCGCAACCCACGGCGTATTGATGCTGTCTAGGTCAACCTTCCATTTGGGATTGCCCGTCCGCACATCCATAGCCTGGAATACGCCGGAGTGGCTCGCCGCAAACACGACGCCGCCAGCCAGAACCGGGCGGCCGGATATATCGCGAATCTGCGACATGGCGTTGGTACGCGTAGATTGCGCCAGCGTCTGAGACCAGACCGGATCACCGGTTGTGGCGCTCAAGGCGACCAGTTCACCTGACGAAAACGGCGCGTATACAACGTCGTTGGCCACGATGGGCGCCGAGGTTTTTAAAAGACGCGCAGGCTCCGCCATGGCCTGATAGGTCCACACCATTTCACCGGTGGATTTGTCGAAAGCGAAGATCTGATTGTCGACATCGCTGGCAAACACGTGCTTAGCGTCGACAGTCGGCGCGGCATGAAGCTGCGTATCGACGGCCTTTTCCCACAGTTGCGCCCCTGTGGAAGCATCCAGCGCCTTGATAAAGCGGTAGCCGGACGTGACATAAAGCTTGCCGTCCGACAGGGCAAGGCCGCCACCGAAACCGGTCTTGTCACGCTTCAGGTGCGGGTTGAGGTCTACGCTCCAGACCTGGGCACCACTGTTCACATCAAACGCGGAAACACGCGCCTCGCCGTCCATCACATAGATGGTCTTTCCGTCGGACACCGGCTGAGCCAGAACTTCGGTGACGCCCTTGCTGCGCGCCCCAATGCCCTTGCTCCACGCGACGCGGAAATCACTAGCGGCCGCGGCATTTTCCACCACGGTTCCCGGTCCGCCGGCCACAGGCCAGCTATCGACCGCAGCCGGTGCCGGCAAATAGTAGCCGACGCCCTTCAGGCTCTTTGATGGCTGCAACTGCTGATCAAAGGCGACGATGGAAATACGTTTGCCTTGGGACGCCACAGCCGAGTCTTCGGCATTCTTGCCCTTAAGCGGATTCAGTCGGCTGACCGTCGAGCAGCCGCTCAGGCTGAGCGCAACCGCGACCCCCAGAACGAGAAGGCTCGGGGCTTTGGATTTAACCTTCGACAAGTTCATAAGCGCGTCTTCCATGACAAGAATTCTAAATGTGGCCGGCGGGTCTATTGAGCAGGCATTTGTTGCATTTGCGCGCCCGGCTGCATCTGCGGCATGACAGGCATCGGCGCTTCGGGCAGTTTGACCAATGCCTGGGCCGTGGTGATGGCGCCCGAATCAATAGCGGCCACGAAGGCAGAGGCGCGTTGCTTGACACCGTCCGGCGTTCCGAGCGTCACCGACAGGACCTGCAGATCGGACCGCGCCCCTTTGACGTCACCCTTCTGCAATTTGGCCATGGCCAAGGCTTCCTTGGCGAGCGCCGAATAGGGGCGTCCCTCCTTGGTTAGCGGCGTCAGGCGCTTTTCGATATCTGCATAGGGCGCTGTATCCATGGCCAACAGGGCGGACTTGAGCGCCGCGCCGTCGCTGATCATGGGAATGCTGGTGGCCTTGGCCGCCAGATCGAGATCCTTGATAGCCTCAGGCGCGTTTTTGTCGTCGAGCGCGATACCCGCCAGATGTTGATAGGACATAGCCGTGTATGTCTTGTTGCCCACCTTGGCGGCCTCTTCGAATTTCGTCTTGGCGACAGCCTTGTCGCCCTTGGCCAGCGACTCTATCGCTGCCGCATAGATTTCCGACGCCTTTGTCGATGCGCTATTTTGCCAAGCGCCGTAACCGGCGACAGCCAGCGTGATCACCAGGGCGGCGACCAGTACACCGATAACCCACGGCAACGCCCGCTTGACGATGGACGCCCATTTGTCGGCGCGCAGGTTCTCTTCGGTTTCGTCAAAAATATCGCTCACAGCGAATCCTTATCATCTCGTCTTCAGAGGAAGCGGAAGTGCTTCAATTCGGCGCGAAACTAGCCGCTGGCTATCGTTAACGCAACCGGATACAGTCGCGCTGGGCACGCGCTTCCCCCAAAATCAGTTCAAGCCCTACTTATTTAGCAAAATATGTCTCTTCTGGGGCGGGAAAGCTGCGGTCCCTGACATCTTTCGCATAGGATTCAACGGCGGCGCCAATCTGGGTGCGCAGGTCGGCATAGTGACGAACAAACTTTGGCGTCCAGTCGAACAACCCCAGCATGTCATCGGTCACCAGCACCTGGCCGTCGCACGCGCTCGATGCGCCGATTCCGATCGTCGGCACCGACACCAGGCGCGTAACCTCCCCTGCCAGGTCAGCCGCCACGCCTTCCACCACAATAGCGAACGCGCCGGCATCGGCACTGTCCTGCGCTTCCTTTATGACCTTGGCACGCTCATCTTCCGTGCGCCCCTTGGCCTTGAAGCCCCCCTCGACGTTTAGCGCCTGCGGCCGCAGACCGACATGCCCCATGACGGCGATGCCGCGCAAGGTCAGGTAGCGGATGGTTTCAGCGACGGTCGGACCGCTTTCCAGCTTGACGGCCTGCGCGCCGGTTTCCTTAAGCAGCCGAACTGCGTTGGCGAACGCCTGCTCTAGGCTGGCCTCATATGAGCCAAAGGGCATGTCAATGACAACGAAGGCCGTTTTCGACCCACGCATAACCGCCTGTCCGTGCAGAATCATCATCTCCATGGTCACGCCGATGGTGTTGGGCAGGCCGTGGACCACCATGCCGAGGCTGTCGCCGACCAGCAGGATGTCACAGTGCGGGTCCATGATCTCCGCCATGGGCGTGGTATAGGCAGTCAACGAAACAAGCGGGGTCTGTCCCTTGCGCTTCTGGATTTCAGGTGCTGTCAGGCGTTTGGCGCGCATCGGCGCGGCTTGGCTACTCAATTCGGTTTTCTCCGTCTGGGGCGATTTTCAGACCGGCAGACGCCGGACTCAAATCGCTTCCTCTTGGCTATAGGCGTAATACAGCGCCAGACAGACTAAACATAGGGAAAAACTGACCCAGAAGAAGAAGGGCGTTTGCATGAGGTTCAACGTATGCGCTGACGACTCGAACAAAGTCATCGCGCGCACACGGAGGACATCGAGAAACTCGACACCGGCGCGCAGGGTCTGATCCGTTTCGACTCGTGCAATATGCGCGCCGGCCACGGCGCGGTCGCCGATCGTCCAGTTCGGCAGGCGAACAAATTGTGCCAGCGCGTACAGTCCGCCAATAAAGCCCGCCAGAACCACGAAACCCTGGCGCAACCACAGATTGACTCTTAGCTTACGCATAACGCGCATCTGGAATGCCGGCGCGTCATCATAAGCCGGGACAGCGGTGAACAGGTCTTTGATATCGTTATCGTTCATGTTCCGGTCTCCATCACTGGATTCGGGTTTGGGTCTGAATTGGGTGACAGGATAACCTTCAGTTGATCCAGCGCCCGTTTGATATGACTTTTGACCGTCCCGAGCGGAATTTTCAGTTCGTCGGCGATATCCTGATGCGACAGGTCGCCACTAAAATTCAAGGTCAGGCACAGCCTTTCGGCGGGTTTGAGACGATTGAGAGCGGCATCGAGGTTATGAGCGCGGAAATCATCGCTCCCGGTCGTTTCCGGCGCGTACGGTGTCATATCGTCGGTCAGCACGTACTTCTGGTTGGCGCGCACCTTTTTTAGGTACCGTCGCGACGCTATCCGCTTGATCCAACCGGCAAACGGCCCATCGAAGCGAAATTCCGCCAGATGCTCATAGGCGCTGATAAACGCCTCCTGAGCCATATCGTCGGCATCGGCCCCTTGAGCCCCCATCCGACGCAGATGCGTGCGCACGCCCGACCCATGCCGGCGCACCAGTTCGGCGAAGGCCAATTTGTCGCCGCCAAGACACAGGCGTACGAGATCGACATCCGATTGCCGCGTCAGATCAAGCTTTTCGCTTGTCAGGCCCATCTGCGTTTACGTCTCCGGGTTGCCGCAGGCGGGCTTAGTTTTTACGGCTGCCGATGATCCCAAGGATCAGAAGCGCCACACCAATAAAGCCGGGGATCGCGGCGATACCGGACAAGCTGCCGACCGTCCAGCCGTGACCGGCGGCATCAAGAACAACCAGCCCTGCGGCGATCGCCATCAGAATAAGCCCCGCCCGAAGATCGTTTGCCGGCGTCTTAGGTTTTTTCTGCAACGTCTTCAGACTTTCCAGAAACTCCGGCGGCAAGGTGTCGCTCTTTTCGATCGCCATGCGTAAGGTCTTTTGCTTCTCCGCATTGCTGCGGAAAATAAAGAAGAAAATAATGCCGACGATAAATACCGGCATTCCCAAGGCCAAGACGACGGCTACGATGCCTGTAATGCTATCAAAATCCATGTGAACTCCTGTGTCGATTTGCCCGACGGTCGATTTCCAGTTCCGGTCTCATCCGGTCCTTTGCAGATAAGAGGCTTCGGACCCGCATTTCGGATGCAGGGATTCGGATTAAGTTTTCGTAATGCAAATTATTTATCCGCCCACTTGAAAACGATGCATTTTAGATATATCTAGATTGTACCGAGGTGAGGCTAGTTGCTATTTATGTACGCGCCAAATTTCGATATATCTGGTTACACACGAATTATATATGGAGACTCTTATGAGAGGCTTTTTTCACCATCGCGGACAGGGTGCTTGCTCTGACCGCAATTTCAGCCATCGCGACGGCTTTGGTCGCGGCTTCGGAGGTTTCGGCGGCGGGCGCGAAGCTTTTATGGAACGTTTCCGCGGCATGCGCGGTGGCCGCGATGGTCGTGGCTTTGGCCACGGCGGTCTTCGTCTGGTTTTGCTCAAGCTCATCGAAGAAAAGCCAAGCCATGGCTACGAACTGATAAAGGCTGTCGAAGAACGCTTTAACGGCGCCTACAGCCCCTCCCCCGGTGTCATCTATCCGACTCTCAGTTGGT
Source organism: Asticcacaulis sp. AC466 (assembly GCF_000495815.1). Taxonomy (GTDB): domain Bacteria; phylum Pseudomonadota; class Alphaproteobacteria; order Caulobacterales; family Caulobacteraceae; genus Asticcacaulis. The sequence continues at coordinate 172,655 of NZ_AWGE01000007.1, forward strand.
TAGAAGACGAAGGCTTCATCACCATTTCGCCCGGCGAAGATGGCCGCAAGTCCGCGCAAATCACCGATGCAGGCAAGGCCTTCCTGACAGAAAAGGCGGATCAGGTCGCCGAACTGTTTACCTTGATGGACGGCCAGAGCGGTGAGCACGGCGACTATGCTCCGCTGTACCGCGCTATGGGTAATCTTAAGGCATCGCTTAAGGCGCGCGGTATGAAGCCTATGGACAAGACGGAAATCGAAGCCGTTGTCGACCTGCTCGATGACGTCGCCAAAAAAATCGAAAGGCTCTGACATGGATACGGTGATTGCAAAGGAAACGGCGGGCCGTTCGATCACGCGCGTTCGCTACGAAACCCGATTGCGTGAGTTGACGGTGACGGCGATACAGTCCGTCACCCCTCACCTCATCCGCGTCACCCTCAGCGGCGATTTCGAAGGGTTTCAAAGCCTGAGTTTCGATGACCACGTCAAATTGTTCTTCCCGGATCCCGTGACCGGCATATTGACCTTGCCGGTGATAGGGGCGCCTTCGCAGGCCGGCCCGAAGCCGGTGGCCCGCGATTACACGCCGCGCTGCTTCGACGGCCAAAGCCTGGATATCGAGTTTGCCGTCCACGAAGCCGGACCAGCAACACATTGGGCGATAAATGCGGACATTGGGGATACACTGCATATAGGCGGGCCGCGGGGCTCAAACCTGATATCGCCCTTATACGACAACTATGTGCTGATAGGCGACGACACCGCGCTGCCCGCCATCGGGCGTCGCCTGGCCGAGCTGCCCGCCGATAAAAAGGTGTGCGTACTGGCGGAAGTGGACAGCCAGGATGATCGCCTGAGCTTCGAGACCCAGGCAGACGCGACAATTCACTGGGTCTACCGTCAGGCGGCCTATCCAAACTGCTTGAATGACGCCCTGAAGGGCTTGCATCTGCGCCAAGGCGACGTCCATGTCTGGGTCGCTTGCGAAAGTGCGCAGGCGAAACTAATACGCCAGCAACTGATCGAAGATCACGGTGTGCAGGCCCGTGCTATAAAAGCTTCGGGTTACTGGCGCCGCGGCGACGCGGCTACGCACGACCGCATAGACGCTTAGCGGAGGCGATCAAGCAGAGCCGCATCCGGCTTGAAGCCCGCAACAATCGTATCGCCGCGTTCGAAAATCGGCCGTTTGATCATCGAAGGCTGGCGGATCATCAGGCTTATGGCCTTATCTTCGGTCAGGTCCTGTTTATCGCTATCGGGCAAGGCCTTGAAGGTGGCACTGGCCCGGTTCAGCACCTTTTCCCAACCGATTTCGCCCGACCAGCGCTTGAGTGTGTCGGCATCCACACCATCCGTTTTGTAGTTGTGAAATCTATAGGCAACACCGTTGCTTGCCAGCCAGTCGCGCGCCTTCTTCACCGTGTCACAATTGGGAATACCGTAGAGGGTCAGGGTCATGACTAAGTCTTCAATTCAGGCGAATGGCATTTTTATGGGAGCGGATGTCTAATCGCTGCGGGGCTAAACTTCAAGGAGCATAGACATGCAAAAGGAAACACCCGCCCAGAAGAAAACGGTCGAAAATGTCATGCACGACTACAAGTCAGGCGACTTGACAAGCGGCAGCGGCGATAGGGTGAAGTCACGTAAGCAAGCCATAGCGATCGCCATGCATGAAGCAGACATCCCGAAAGAGAACGATAAGAAAAAACGCCACCAAGACTAAGCATTGAGATAAGGCGCCCCCGGTGGCGCCTTTTTCTTTGCCTCTTATTTGACGCGGCGGTACTTCGACAGGAAGGCCCACATCGCATCATTGTCCACCACCCATGTATGTTCGCCGCCAACCGTGATACGGCCTACGACATCGGCATCGCCTCGGCACCCGGAATAGCGCTCTTCATACACCATCGGCGAAATCCATGTCGTCACTGGCGCCGCCTTACAGCCATTCAATGCCGCCCAGCGTTGCTCAGCGGCGTGCATGGTGTATTGCCAATAGCCCGAGCCGCCACCCTGGATTGGATTGGTCGTATCGGCATCGCCGGCAAATGCGATGAGCGGAACGGGCTTAGACGGCCGGCAAGTCGCCGGGTCGGGCCGTTTGGGATCCGATTTTAACGGATTTCCGGCCCGCAGACCGACGACCGGCGCTATGGCGGCGAAGCGATCTGCGGCAACACAGCCCAGCCACGACGTCATACGTCCGCCACCGGATAAGCCCGACGCATAGACCTGCTCACGATCAACGCAACCTTCGTCGGCCAGCCAATCTATCGACGCCTTGATAAAGGCGACATCGTCCGCATCTTTCGGCCCCGGAACGACGCCGGTCACGGTCGGTACACCGGGAATGTTCCACACAAATCCCTTATCCACAGGAATGCCACCGTCCGGCGCCGCCACGATAAAGCCGTAGCGGTCAGCGGCTTCCGTCAGATGAGAGAGTTTGAGAATTCGTGCACCGTCGCCACCGCTGCCATGAAACACAAATATGACCGGCGTCGGCGCCGTCGGATTGAACCCGCTAGGCAGGTGCACCAGCATGGTCCGCCCCGTCTGTCCGACCGCAATCCGGCCGGTCGTCCCCGGCGCGGCTATGCCGCAACTGGCCGCCTGAACAGCGGAGCTCCATCCCAGAAGCAATATCAGGCCCAAAAGCAGTATCGAAGAAGCGCTCCATAGTCCTAAGCGGTAAAACAGGCGACTGTCAGTCATGATGTCCGGGCTCATTGATTAATGGATATGATTATATAAACCGTACAAAAACAAACAGCCAAATTAAAGCGGCCATCTCATCGCACCTGACAGTCCCCAGGCGGGGAGGCTTCGCCCATTCAGCATAGGTGGAAGTTGATAGCCTGTCCTTTTAAATGTATGGCATTATCATGATAAAAAAGACAAAAGACGCGACGGACGGATCCCCCCAGGAAACTTCAGTCAAAGCCCATACCTACTCTGCGCCTGCGCTTGAAAAGGGCTTCAACGTTATTGAGCTCCTCGCGGAACATCCTCAGGGGCTGACGATTTCAGAAATAGCCACCGGGCTCGGGCTTTCCATGAGCGAGATTTTCCGCGTCATCATGGTTATGGAGCGGCGGGGCTGGCTGAAGCGAAAGGCCGGGGATCGTCTGAGAGTCGCCACGAAGGTCCTAAATCTGGCCTTCAAGGCCACGCCGGCCGAAGAATTGATTCAAGCCGCTGCGCCTCTCATGCGCGAACTCGTCCAGCGGGTTGAACAGTCTTGCCATCTCGTCATTGGTAATGGTGATCGGGGTCTGGTCGTTTTTCGACAACAAACACCAGGCCCCACCGTTTTCGCCGTTCGCGTCGGTACGGAAATCACACTCGAAGGCAGTTGTTCCGGCCACGTCCTCCTGGCTTTTAATGCCATTGACCTAGACCCAGATCTGGCTGTCGCCGCGCAAAACGGTCCTTTGAGCGCGACACTGCAACGCGTTCGGGCGCGTGGCTTTGAGATGATGAAAAGCACCCGAACACTTGGCGTAACGGATTTAAGTTATCCCATTTTCGACGGTCAGGGCCACGCGTTGGCCGCCCTCACCATTCCCTTCCTGCAGCTTGTCGACGGCACGCAGACGGTCGACAGCAAAGAAGCACGTATCTGCCTTCAGGAGATCGCCTTGCGACTATCCGACGAGCTCAGCGGCGCACGATAAATCCGCTTAAGCTTGCCAGGGCCACTGAGGTCAACTTCCATTAACTACTAAGCGCGCATTGCTTTCCAAGCTTGACGTAAAGGGTGCGAGGCCAGTAATTCTGCCGGCAGCGCGCGATCGCTGCACCACTGCCTCACCGTTGCGGCGAAAAGGCCCGGCAGTTCCGCAGGCCAGCCATGCCCCGCATTCGGCGCCCAGCGCGCTATGGCGTTGGGAAGCATGTTGGCCAGCAATGCCGTTGAATTGTGGACGAGGATGTGTTCGCGCTCTCCGGCCAAAAGAAGTGTCGGCGTTGCGATGTCGGCAATATTGGCCGGTGTCGAAAACCGGCTTGCGTCGCGACCGGCCGAAATAAAAGCTTGTCGCGAAACTTGCCGGAGCGATTGGCTGTACCCTTCGAGCTGATCCGTCGGGATATTCAGCGCTTTGGTATTCATCTTGGCGCCGAAGCCGGTCTTGAGTAACGGCGCCATTAGGTAACTTAGCAGGTCCATGAACCACAGGTTTGGCAAGGGCAGCACGTTGATACCACTAAGTATGCTATGGTCAACGCAGGCGGCATGACGAGACATGAGCGTGAGGCCGACATAGGCTCCGAGTGACAATCCGACAACATGGACACGCCGCCCCGGTAATTGCGCGCGAATAATTTCGGCTACCTTGTCAGCAGCATCGTCGAAGGACCGCCAAGGAACGGCACTGCTCAGGCCGTGCCCTGGCAAATCGATACAAAGGCTGTAGAAGTCTGGCAGCCGGGTCACCTGATCTTTCCACATCCAGCTGCTAGTTGCCATTGCATGGAGGAAGACAATAGCGGGTGCTTGGGGATTGCCCGTTGCGTGGCCATGAAGCATAGACGCGACCCTTATGATGCGTCCTGCGGCCAATAGACCGGGACTGGATTTTCCTGTTCGTCGAAATAACGAAGCAAGCGGCATATCGGACAAGGCAGGTGCTAAAATCAGCCATTGATCCATCGGCAAAATAGAGGCCCGCCACAACCCGCGAATTTGCGCTAAGCCGTCATAGCATGAACCTGCGGCACATGTGTTGCATTTCACTTTGGGCCGACTGCGACCAGGGGCAAATGCCGCCGGGGATTTACGCAGCGATAAGGTAACCTATTTCGCAGAATTAACCTTGCCGACCGCGTTTTGTCACATGGCGATGATATAGTGGACACATAGTCGCTTTCAGGTGTCCCCGTGCCCTTCCCCTCCCCGCAACCACTACCATCTTCCCCGGCAGCGAAGCCCTTTCGCGTCCTTGTCGTGGACGACAATGTGGATGCAGCAGAAAGCATCAAATCCGTTATCGAGGATTTTGGCTATGTGGTTCAATCCTGCTGGAGCGGCCGCGATGCGCTGAACGCGGCTCGAACCTTTCTACCTGACGTTTTATTACTCGATCTGTCGATGCCGGATATGGACGGGTTTGAAGTGGCGCAAGTCCTGCGTTTGGACAAAACGCTTTCTCGTATGAAAATCATCGCGCAAACCGGCTTTAGTGATGATGACAGTCGGCGCCGTACCGCCCGATCGGGCTTCGATCTTTGCCTAAGCAAGCCCCTGAGCGTCGATCGTCTGGACAATATGCTGATGATGTTGCGCGCGGCGGCGTGATCAAAGCTCGTCCAGTTTATGCCGGTTCTGTCAATGACGCCCGTCGTAGCGCTGTCGGCAGAGAGAGTTCCTGTTGTCGCTTCTGCTGAACGGCAAGCTCAATAAGCGGACGAATGCCGGGCTTTAAGGCGATTGTTACAGGCGACAGGTCTGCAGTCAGATAGTAGGCACTGTCGAGCTCGTTATTCAGAACGACCGACCAAACGTCGTCCGGTAATCCAAGTCCGCGCTTCAAAGGCTCGGTAATGTACTTTCGCTCAAACACGAATTCAGGATTGAGGGCCATGTTCGTTTTCCAGTCTGAAGATTTCGTCACACTATCAGAAAACTTTTAAACCGCCCACAGGCGTTTCGAATCAGTCGAAGGTGACCTCATTCTGATCGTCCTTTTGCCGCCGCTCGTCCCCTCTATTCCCACTCGATTGTGCCGGGCGGCTTGGAGGTCACGTCATAGACGACACGGTTGACACCCCTCACCTCATTGACGATCCGGGTGGCGCAGCGACCAAGGACCGGCCAGGGAAATTCGTAGAAATCGGCCGTCATGCCGTCCGATGACGTCACCGCGCGCAGGGCCAGCACATCTTCGTAGGTGCGCGCATCGCCCATGACACCGACCGTCTTGACCGGCAAGAGGACCGCAAATGCCTGCCAGATGTCATTGTAAAGGCCCGCCTTGCGGATTTCATCGAGATAGATGGCGTCGGCATCCTGCAAGGTCTTCACCTTTTCCGGCGTGACTTCGCCGGGAATCCGAATGGCCAGGCCCGGCCCTGGGAAGGGATGGCGGCCAACAAATTGCTCACTGAGCCCCAGTTCGCGACCAAGAGCGCGCACCTCGTCCTTGAACAACTCGCGCAACGGCTCGACCAGCTTCAGCTTCATATAGTCAGGCAAGCCGCCGACATTGTGGTGCGACTTGATGACCGTGGATGGCCCGCCATGCGGTGATACGCTTTCGACGACGTCCGGATAAAGCGTCCCCTGAGCCAGGAACTCCGCACCGTCGATCTTGGCGGCTTCTTCGTCGAACACATCGATGAACAGCTTGCCGATCGTCTTGCGCTTGACTTCGGGGTCGGCAACGCCCGCCAGGGCGCCCAGGAACTTATCCTGCGCCTGAACGTGGACGAGCGGAATATTGTAATGGTCGCGGAACAGCGAGACGACCTGTTCGCCTTCATTCTTGCGCAGCAGACCGGTATCAACGAAGACGCAGGTCAGTTGTTCGCCGATGGCTTCGTGGATCAAGACGGCCGCAACCGACGAATCGACGCCGCCGGACAGACCGCAAATGACCTTACCGGTCCCGACTTGCGCCTTGATGCGTGCCACCATCTCTTCGCGGAAGGCAGCCATCGACCAGTCGCCAGTAAAGCCGGCGATTTCGAACAGGAAGTTGCGGATCATGTCGGTGCCGCGCCGGGTGTGCACCACTTCCGGGTGGAACTGCACGGCGTAAAAACGGCGGGCTTCATCGGCAATGGCGGCGAAGGGCGCGCCTTCGGAGGTGGCAATAACGTCGAAACCTTGCGGAATGGCGGTCACGCGATCGCCATGGCTCATCCAAACGGTTTCCTTGGCTTCTAGCCCCTTGAAGATCGGAGAGGTCTTTACGACGTCGATTTCGGCCCGGCCGAATTCGCGGTCGTGCCCGCTTTCGACCTTGCCGCCCAGCAGTTCGCACATCAGTTGCTCGCCGTAGCAGATACCGAAGACGGGTATCCCCAAGGTGAACAGTTTGGCGTCGATGCGCGGACCGGCATCAATGACGCTGTGGGGCGATCCAGACAGAATGACTGCCTTTGGACGCAGGCTGTCGATCTTGTCAGCGGCCTTGGTGAAGGGATGAATCTCGCAATAGACGCCGCATTCGCGGACGCGGCGGGCGATCAACTGGGTGACCTGCGAGCCAAAATCAATGATCAGGAGGGTTTCGTGGTGCGGCAAAGCCATGTCTTACTGGGTCCGTGTATAGGCGGCAATAAAGAAGCCGTCGGTCTGGGTGGTATGCGGTGTCAGGGAAAGGCGGTGGCCGGTTCGGGCCAGTTTGGTGAGACGCGCGGTGTGATCAATGTATAGCCCGCCACGTTCGAGCAGGGTATGGATCGGCAGGGCGTCAAAGAAGGGATGCGCAGCTTCAAAGGCGTCGGCGGTGCGGGCGTTTTCGTCGTCCAGTACTGAGCAGGTGACATAGACCAACCGGCCGCCGATTTTGACGCATTGCGCCGCACGGTCGAGAATCTGTGTTTGAAGCGTATGCAAGGCAGAGACCTTATCTTCGCTTAGCCGATGCGCCTCTTCCGGGTGACGTCGCCACGTCCCCGAACCCGAACACGGGGCATCGACCAGAACCAGATCGGCCCCTTTCAGCACGTCAAGCTGCGCCGTATCGTCCGGGTCGAAGAAGTGCATGAAATGCGCCGATGCGCCCGCCCGCAGAAGCCGCGGCTCAATCGCCTTCAGGCGCTTTTCAACCACGTCACAGGCATAGATCTCGCCCTTGCCGTCCATCATCTGGGCCAGGGCCAGGGTCTTGCCGCCGCCGCCGGCACAAAAGTCGACGACCTTCGCGGCCCCGGGCAGAAGTCCCGCCCCGGCGATGAAGGCCGCCAGTTGCGACCCTTCGTCCTGAATTTCGATTTGGCCGCTTTGATAGATGTCGAGCTTGACCAGATTGGGCGGCGGTTCGGCGCTCAGACGAATGCCACACTTTGAAAACGGCGTCGGCTCCGGCGACAAACCGTCGGCTTCCAGAGCTTCGATCATCGCTTCGCGCGTCGTCTTGTTGCCGTTAACGCGCAGGTCTATGGGGGCGCGCGGCATCATCAGGGCGGTTGCTTCGACCGGCCAATCGGCACCAAACTGGGTTTCGAAACGCGATACGACAAATTGCGGCAAGCCGGTTGTCACCCAGGCCGGGGCTTCGCCCTCACCGCCTGCCAAACGTTCGCGTTCGGCCGGGCTTAAGGCCTTGGGCCCATACCCTTCGCCGCTAAACAAGACTTCGATCTCAGGGACGGACATCCCATCAACGAGCGACAGGGACGCCAGCACAAGCGCACGTCCCGCCCCGCGTTCATCCGCCTGCATGGCCCATAGCAGGCGTTGCTTGCCACGAAGGCAGCGATAGACGCGGTCGGCTATGGCGCGGCGGTCTTTTGATCCCGCGTAACGATTAGCCTGCCCCCATTGCTTAAGCACGGCTTCGGCAGTCGCACGCGTTCCCGACAACTGATCGAGGATCTCAATAGCGGCTTGCAGACGGGCAGCAGGGGTCAAGTCAGGTCCTTAGGTAAAAAGCGTGTACAGGCACAGGAGAATGCCAATCAGAGAAATGATCCAGGCCAATGATCGCACACCGGTTACGGCGAAGGCATAGAGCGGAATATAGGCGACACGCCCGGCCAGGTACAGCCGTGCCCCCCACATCGACAGGTCGGACGACTTTCCAGCGAATGCCAGGGCAATGACAATAACCGCAAAGAACGCAAAGGTTTCCATGAAATTGCTGAACGCCCTGTTCAGGCGTCCGGCCATCGGTCCGGTGTCAAACGGCGTATCCCGCGGGCCGGCATTCCATTGGGCGTAGCCCTTGCGCGACATGGCCGCAATGGGAGGCAACCCGACCTGAACTATGCCCAGCACGGCGGCAAGGACCAATATCCAAAGTTCATGAGTCATGTTGCGTCTCCCTTCAGCTACCGGTCCATGCGGGCCTTATTGGCGGTAGTTCGGTGCTTCCCGCGTGATCATAACATCGTGGACATGGCTTTCGCGCAGTCCGGCGCCGGTGATCTTGACGAAACGGGCACGTGCCTGGAACTCTTCGATCGTGTGTGCGCCGATATAGCCCATGGATGCCCGCAGACCGCCCACCAGTTGGTGGATGACCGGCGAAATCGGCCCCTTGAATGGCACCTGACCCTCGATGCCTTCGGGCACCAGCTTCATGGTGTCACGCACTTCCTTCTGGAAATAGCGGTCGGCCGATCCCGACGCCATGGCGCCGACGGAGCCCATACCACGGTAAGACTTATAGGAGCGCCCCTGATACAGAATGACTTCGCCCGGCGCTTCTTCAGTCCCGGCAAACATAGACCCCAGCATGGCGGACGAGGCGCCGGCTGCGATGGCCTTGGCCAAATCGCCAGACAGCTTGATGCCGCCATCGGCGATGATCGGCACGCCTGTTCCTGCGGCTGCACGCGTACTGTCGATGATGGCCGTCAATTGCGGCACGCCGACACCGGCAACCATGCGCGTGGTGCAGATGGACCCAGGACCGATGCCGACCTTAACGGCATCAGCGCCGGCGTCGATCAAGGCGCGCGTGGCGTCATAGGTGGCGACATTGCCGGCAATGATCTGAACCTTGTTCGTTTCCTTGCGCAGTCGCGACACCGCCTGAGATACCAGGATCGAGTGGCCGTGAGCGGTGTCGATAACCACCACATCGGCACCGGCCTCAACCAGCGCCATGGAGCGCTCAAACCCGGCATCGCCGACCGTCGATGCGCCGCCGACCAGCAGGCGCCCAGCACCGTCCTTGGCCGCCAGCGGATAGGCCTGGCTCTTTTCCATATCCTTGACCGTAATGAGGCCGACCGCATGGTAGGCTTCATCGACGACGATGATCCGTTCGATCCGGTGCTTGGCCATGAGGCCGCGCGCCTTGTCCTGGTCGATGCCTTCGCGCACCGTGATCAGGTTTTCCGTGGTCATCACGTCGGCGGCAATCTTGGAACCATCGCCTTCAAAACGGATGTCGCGGTTGGTCAGGATGCCGACCAACTTGTTGGTTTCGCGCTCGACCACCGGAAAGCCAGAGATATGCTTCCGTGCGATGATTTCCCGCACCTCAGCCAGCTTGGTGTCCGGATGGATAACGATCGGGTTGATGACCATGCCCGACTCGAACCGCTTGACCGAGCGAATTTCATCGGCCTGTTCTTCGACCGTCAGATTGCGGTGAACAATACCCATGCCCCCCGCCTGGGCCATAGCGACGGCTAAGCGCGCCTCGGTGACCGTGTCCATGGCCGAGGAGACCAGCGGGATATTGAGCGTCAGTTCGCGGGTGAATTTTGTTTTCGTATCGACTTGAGTGGGCACCACGTCCGAAGGACCGGGCTCCAGCAAAACGTCGTCGAAGGTTAAGCCTTCGCGTATTTCCATAAGGAACTCTCCATTTTGCGGGTTGTTCCTATGGGAATCGGATGGCTACGTAAAGGCCTTCAAGGAAAATATTTGTTTCAAAGGTCATGCCGCGATCACGCTTGCCCGCCCGACGTCGCTTTCAAGCCAACAATCGCGCATAAAAGCATGATGAGAAAGACGATACGTAGCGGCGTCACCGCCTCGTGGAAGACAAATATGCCAAGAATGGCCGCGCCCAGGGCACCTATACCGACCCAGACGGCATAGGCGGTGCCGATCGGTAGAGTTTCCACCGCCTTGGCAAGTAGAAACATGCTAAGCGCCAAGGTGACGAGGGTGAATATGGAGGCGACGGGCTTGGTAAAGCCCTGGCTGTACTTAAGACCTATAGCCCAGCAGACTTCGAACAGTCCGGCGGCGATGAGACATACCCATGGTAAAGGCAGAAATGACGACATTGTGATCACGCTCTTTTGTTGCAAAAACAAACAAGCGTCGTCTTGTCTTAACCGGGTACGGCGCGTCTCGTCCGGGCATGGAGAAGGTAACAGCTCGATATCGTAAAGCCAAGAAAAATAGCCTCCAGCAGCCTCTAGAAAATGGGGCGCCCTGCCGTCACCTGCATATAAAACGGGCCCAAAATGTCAGACGCCGAGAGAGAGGCGACCGGGCCGCCAGCCCTCTACCTTATAGATTTAGTAACCATCGAAGCGCTCCATTGATGGTTGTGCAATGTTTGAGGAGGCTGTAAACGGCCCTCAAGGTCGCCTCAGGGTAGAATAATGGACAGGCTTTTACATTTCGGACCGAACGTACTGCGTATTTTACTAGTCGAAGACTCCCGGCCTGAAGCACTCTATATCGAACGCACGCTTTTGCAGGCGACGCCCTCCGCCTATCGTATCAAACGGGTAGCCGATATCACCTCGGCAAAACAGGCACTGGAAACCGGCGACTTTGACGTCGTTCTGCTGGATCTTGGGTTGCCGGACGCAATCGGCTTTAGCGGTTTGCAGGCGCTGCAAGCTCTTGCGCCCAAGGTGCCCGTGGTTATTCTGACTGGCAGCGACGACCGGGCAACAGAGTTGAGCGCCATGGAAAACGGGGCACAAGACTATCTGCTTAAGGACCGCGCCAGCGTCTCCGCTTTAAACCGGTCGATGCGCCACGCCATTCAGCGCAAGCAGATCGAAAACATGAAAAGCGAGTTTATTTCGCTGGTCAGCCATGAATTGCGTACGCCCGTCACCGCCATCCACGCCGCACTGGGCCTCATCTCCGGCGATTTGTCCCATACCTTACCCGAGCCGGTCACTCATCTCGTAAACATCGCCAATCGTAACAGCGAAAGATTGATCCGGCTCATCAACGACATCCTGGATATCGACAAAATCGATTCCGCCCATATGTACTTCGATATACGGCCGGACGCGTTGATGCCTATAGTCGAGCAGTCCATTGAAGCCAATGCCGTCTATGCCCTCAAATACGGCGTCAGCATAGTCATGGCGCCGTCTGATGTCTCCGCCGACACGTTTGTCAACGTCGACTCAAAGCGCCTGGGTCAGGTCATGGCGAACCTGTTATCTAATGCAGCGAAATTTTCCCCCGCAGGCAGCACCGTTACCGTCTCTGTCGCCGAAATGCCTACCGGGGCGATACGCATCAGCGTTGCTGACCAAGGTCCGGGCATTCGCGAAGATTTCCGGCGGCGAATTTTCGGCAAGTTCTCACAGGCCGATGACGCCCTCACCCGCACCAAACAAGGAGCCGGCCTCGGGCTCTATATTTGCAGGCAAATCCTCGAACATATGAACGGCACGATCGGCTACGATTGCGCGCCTGGTGGCGGCACCACATTCTGGGTCGAATTACCCGTCGAAACGATCCCCGCCTTTTCCGAAGCGCGCGCCTCATGAGTCCGCCACTGAAGCGCATTCTTTGTATTGACGATGAACGCGATATTCTCGATGTGACCCAGATGTGCCTGGAGCGTATTGGCGGATATGAGGTCTTCTGCTGCGAAGGCGGTCAGGACGCTGTGGCGCAGGCGGAAGCGACAATGCCAGACCTGATCATGTTGGATGTTATGATGCCGGGACAAACCGGCCCCGATGTCTTCGCGGCCTTGCGCAAGGTCTCCAGGTTGAAGGGCATCCCTGTCATTTTTATGACAGCGCGCGTCCAATCCGCTGAAATCAAGACCTACCTTAAACAAGGGGTGACATCCGTCATCGCCAAGCCGTTTGACGCCATGACGCTGGCGGCGGACGTTCAAAACGCCTGGGAGTCGTTCCATGCAGCAAAGAGCTGAGAGCCGTATGCCGACAGAGCTGGATGCGCACATGCATACGCTGCGAAAAAGGTATCTGGAAACGATGTCAAATCTCCTGACGACGGTGGAGGCCGCCTTGCGCCATTGCGAGGACGGCAGCCTGGACGCGGACGGTCGTGTGGCGTTAGGCAACGTCGCGCATCGGTTGTCCGGCACCGGAAAAACCTACGGTTTTCCGCGCATCTCCGCCAGTGCCAGAGAAATCGATGTCCGCCTAAAAGAGCGACCGGACATGCCGGCCCGCGAGCTGATGGAACTTATCTATTCGCTGGTGGTTGCGTGTCGCAACGCCCTGGGCCGAGATGAAATTCGTGGCGTTTCGGCACAGCGAGTGTCCTTCGGTCGCCGGCCGCCGTCGGTCGCCACCACGCCGCAACAGGATGTCCCCAACCGGCCGGTGATGCTGGTTGTTGATGATGACCCCGACATGCGTGACTTGTTCACAGGTCTGTTCAGCCATGAGGCGCGTGTTCTGACCGCAGTTAACAGCGATGAAGCGCTGGTCATGATGCGCCGCCACAACCCCTCTCTCGTCTTGCTCGACGATATAATGCCCGGCGCCATAACCGGCCTGAAATTCCTTGAAACGCTCCAGACGTCGGGAGAATTTCGTGGCACGCCAATTGTCATGATCACTGCCAGCGACGCGCCTGAAAATATTGAGCGGGGCATGAATGCCGGTGCTGCCGGCTATATAACCAAACCGTTTGACGTAGCGGACGCGACTGAGAAAGTGCGCCGATTTCTGAAGGCGGTCTCACAGCCTTAGACCAACCCTTAAACCCAGACCATTCATGAAATAGTAAGGTCTGATTTATTATATAACACCGTTATGTTCGGCAGCGTATTTTGCCTTATTAACGCTTTTCGAAGGTGACATGGCGATGCAGCAAATTAAGCCGCGCCGTAAATCTATCCTGATCGTGGATGACGACAGTATGGTCACGGATTTCGCTCATCTGGTTCTTGGAAGCCTGGGATACACTATAAACATCGCCAATGACGGCCTTCGCGGCCTTGCGTACATTGTCAAATATAAGCCGGATGGCATTCTGCTGGACCTGAACATGCCCAATGTGGACGGTTTTCAGTTCCTGTCCCTGCGAAATCGCATTCCAGAAGCTGCCCAAACGCCCGTTATTGTAATGTCGGCGAGTCATGGCAGAGACGATGTCCAGAAGGCCCTCAAACTTGGCGCTGATGACTATATCGTAAAGCCCATTACCGAACTGTCGCTTGCGCGGCGTCTTGAGCGATTCGTCCCAAGCCCGCACTACGCCCCCGAACAACCGTCACAGGTCAAATGGGAGAATGTGGCCACAAAGTCGCTGCTCTAAACGCGATCTGGCCTTTCCAGCCTACGAAATTTTTTCCGCCTTGGTGATGTTCTTGTACATAGAAAACATCGGAATGCGGAACCCGTAATAGCTGATGCGGAAACGGCCCGTCTGGATCAGCTTGCCCTGGATGTCGGAAGAATTGAATTTCAGATAGGCCGGGCTGTCGACATTCTTGTAGGTTTCGTCGGTAGTGAAGACAAGATAGACGTCTTTCACCTGTCCGTGGTCCTTCATGACTTTATGATCGACGCCAGTCACCACAACGTCCTTAGAGCCATGCGTCCAGTAGGGAACGGTCCAGATCGCCAGAAAAACCAGCACAACGACGATAACGGCGGCAAGCAGCTTCTTCATGCACCCTCCAGGTTGGTTGCAATCCTAATCCTGTCGGTACATTGCGACAACCAAATTATCAGCCCCGGTATTATGAGCCTCTGAAATTTTGGGCGACAATATAGATTTCCGTAGAACCGGCGCGGCTGGACTTCGGCTTGAAATGCTTCACCGTATCGAAGGTGTGCTTTAGTTTAAGAAGCAATTGCTCGGTTTCGCCGCCCTGAAACGCCTTGGCGACAAACGTGCCGCCGGGCTTCAGGTTATCGAGCGCGAAATCCCCAGCCATTTCAAGAAGGCCCATAATCTTCAGGTGGTCAGTCTGCTTATGTCCCACTGTGTTGTGAGCCAGATCCGACAAGACGACATCAGGCTTTCCACCCATCATCTCCATCAGACGCAACCCGATGGCGGGGTCGGTGAAATCCGCCTCGATCATCTCGGCGCCCGCGATCGGGTCAACCGGCAACAAATCGACGCCGACGACATGGGAGGCGCCGCGTTTGATAGCAACCTGTACCCAACCGCCTGGCGCGCAGCCCAGATCGACCACGCGCACACCTTTGCGCAGGAAATGGAATCGCTCGTCCAATTCGATCAGCTTGAAGGCGGCGCGCGACCGCCATCCTTCGGCCTTGGCCTTTTGGACGTATGGATCATTCAGTTGCCGCTCCAGCCACTTCGCCGAAGACTGGGTGCGAAAGCGCGCCGTCTTGACCGCCGTGTGCCCCTTGGCCCGGCCAGACAGATTACCGCCTTCAGGCGGCTTGACCATGCGGCGGCGGGGTTCATCTTGGGTATCGTCATTCATGACGGGCTCTATACTTGGTTTTACCGGATTTGCGGAAACTATTTTTTTCTTACGCGCGTCACTGCTATGAGGCAGTGAACCGAAAGGACCTCTCATGCGCAAAGCCATCCTTATCTCCGCCCTCGCCCTTTTGTCCGCCTGTTCCCCGCGTGAAAAGCCAGCCGAGGTAGCTAGTCCGGCAGAGGCGTCGCAAATGGCTGAGCAGGCAGCCGCTGCGATCAGCGCCTCCTCTCAGAGCATGGCGTCCGACAGCCTGTCGCGCCCAGATACCCCACGCGAGGGCACCTGTCTGGCCGCCATAGGCAAGGCTGCGGCTGACCGCCTCGTCAAACGCTGCATCCAGGTTTCGCCGGCGACCCATCCCCCCTGTAACGTTCAAAATAGTTGCGAAATGATCCAGGGCGAAATCGACCGGTCCTGCGCCATGTACGGCGCCGACGAAAAGAAGCCTGCCGAATGCACCGCCTAGACACGGTACGAAACCAACGAGTTTTATTTTGCAATTCCGCAACCGAACCCCTATGTCAGGCGCATCCAAACCAAAGGAGACATCCATGTCCGACGATCCCGAAAACACTTTGATCCTGACGCTGGACACCGGTCCGGTCACCATCCGCCTGCGCCCGGACCTGGCGCCGAACCATGTCGCGCGTATCAAGGAATTGGCGCGTGAAGGCTTTTATGACGGCATCGTCTTTCACCGCGTGATCCCGGGCTTCATGGCTCAGGGCGGTGACCCTCAGGGCCAGGGCTTCGGCGGCTCAGGGAAGAAGTTGAAAGCGGAATTTAACAGCGAACCGCACGTCCGCGGCGTCTGTTCGATGGCCCGTTCGCAAAACCCGGATTCGGCCGACAGCCAATTCTTCATCTGCTTCGACGACGCCCGCTTCCTCGACAACCAGTATACCGTCTGGGGCCAAGTCACCGAAGGCATGGAAAATGTCGATGCTCTGCCCAAGGGCGAGCCGCCCCGCACGCCGGGCAAGATCGTTTCGATGAAAGTTGCCGCCGACGCCTAATTCCGCGCGGCTCTAAAGCCTTCGTTAAACTCGTTTACGCTACGGTGAAAACTATCAGAGGTAGTGCCCGCTGTAGCGTAAATGAGTACATCATGAGTAAGAGTAGCCGACCCCATCTTCGCCTGACCGTAGATACCGACAATTTGGTTTTGGTCATACGCCTGTATCGATGGCGCGAAGAGACGGATGAGAAGCCCGATTTAATCGGGCATCTGAGCCTGGTAGCTCATCCCTGGAAATATAACGTCCTCTTCGACTTTCGTCGCTTCATTGGCGTGATAAATGAGTCGGATGTCTCGACCATTCTGGAGCGTTGGCGAAAACTCGACTGTCCTGAAACCCTATATCCACCCCTAAGCAGACAGTTGGCCGTGGTTAGCTCCGACCTCTCCTTACGGTCTCTACTGCTCCCGCATGTCGATGCGCTCGTGCATCGCCGTATCGATTTTTTCGATACATTCGACGAAGGTCTAGACTGGCTCAAGGCGCCCCCGCTACCTCTGCGTCTATCAGCTTGATAAAATTGCCGCTCCGCTATTACCGCTACGTCAACTAAACCTTAAGGGCGACTCTGATAGGTCTCTACTGTACAGGCGTCTATTAAAGCGTCAGTCTGCTGGGAACTTGCAATGGCCCGCTCGCGCGTTACCTTGTCCATAGACAACACGACCAAGATCATGACGATCCGCTATATCGGCGAATTAGGCGGTGAAGACGTAAACAACACCATGATGTTGCAACTCCTCGACATACCGGATGCCTGGACCTACGACAGCATAATAGACATGCGCCGGTTCGACGGCACCATAATGACAACGGAAATTGAGGACTTGGCCACGCGGTGGAACGGATTGGCGCAAGGCCGCGATGCTGGCGCCTTTACCGCTATTATAAGTGATGATGCGTTGGTTCGCGCCCGTTTATCCATAACGCAGGGCTTGTTTCCAGCGCGCACATTGGCGAATTTCAATACGCTTGACGAAGGACTGGCGTGGCTTCACGCCCGCCGTGGTGAGGTCGCACACACGCCCAATAGCGATTTGACGGTTTAGTTTAAGTATTGACCTGACCGCCATTTCCGCGTTTGAGACGCGGCATGTTAATTTCAGATTTCGATTTCGACCTCCCCGAAGACCGCATAGCCTTACGCCCCGCCGAACCCCGCGAGGCAGCAAAACTGCTTCGCGTCGACGGCAGCCGCCTGACTGACAGCCATGTCGGGGACATTGCTGATTTTTTGCTGCCTGGCGACGTTCTTGTCGTCAATGACACCCGCGTCCTCCCGACCCAGCTTGACGGCGTTCGCCTGCGCGACGACAGCACGGTCAGCATAGAAGCTACCCTCGTCAAATCGACGGGACCGGCGCAATGGCAGGCCTTCCTGAAACCCGGTCGCAAAGTCAAACCGGGCGATAACTTGCTGTTCAAAAGCGATGGGGCGGAGTTACGCGCCCGCGTGTCGGCAAAAGATGATAACGGACTATATACGCTCGATTTTTACCATAGTCCGCACGAACTCCTGGAGCGCCTGCACGTCGTAGGCGGCATGCCTCTGCCCCCCTATATCCGTTCCAAGCGGCATGAGGACGAGCAGGACAAGCGCGACTATCAGACCATATTCGCGACCGACGAAGGGTCGGTGGCGGCGCCCACCGCCGGCTTGCACTTTACGCCGGCCCTACTGAAAAAGCTGGATGAACGGGGCGTGTCTTTCGTTCGCGTCACCCTGCATGTCGGCGCAGGAACCTTCCTGCCGGTCAAGGTTGAAGATACGCGTGACCATGTGATGCATGCCGAGTTCGGCGTGGTCAGCGAAGACGCCGCGGCGCGTATCAATGCCGCCCGCGCCGCCGGAAATCGGATTATCTGTGTTGGCACGACCTCACTGCGGCTCCTGGAATCAGCTTGCGATCCGCAAGGGGCCATTCACCCATTCAGCGCCGAGACGGCCATTTTTATAACGCCCGGCGTAAATGTGCGATCCTGCGACCTGCTGATCACCAATTTTCACCTGCCCAAATCAACACTCTTCATGCTTGTCTGCGCCCTTGCCGGCACCGAAAACATGAAAAAAGCCTATCGCCACGCCATCGATACAGGCTACCGCTTCTTTTCCTATGGCGACGCGTCGCTGCTAACCAATATATCCAAATGACCGCTTTTCCGTTTACAATTACCGCTTCCCAGGGACAGGCCAGGACGGGCGTCCTTAAGACACCCCGTGGCGATATTCCGACACCTATTTTTATGCCGGTGGGCACCGCTGCCACGGTTAAGGCTCTGACGCTCGATATGGTGAAGCAGGCGCACGCCAAGATCATTCTGGGCAACACCTATCATCTCATGCTGCGCCCGACCGCTGAGCGCATCGCGCGGCTTGGCGGCCTGCACACATTCATGGGGTGGGATGCGCCGATTCTGACCGACAGCGGCGGCTTCCAGGTCATGAGCCTGTCCAAGATATCCAAGGTCAAGGAAGACGCGGTCACCTTTGCCTCGCACATAGACGGTTCGAAGCACGTTTTGTCGCCGGAACGGTCAATCGAAATCCAGGCGGACCTGCTGGGTTCCGATATCGTTATGCAACTGGACGAATGCGTTTCCTACCCGGCCGACGAAAAACGCGCGAGGGAAGCGTTACAGTTGTCAGCCCGCTGGGGGCTGCGCTCCAAGGCGGCGTTTGGTACGCGCGACACCCAGGCCCTGTTCGGCATCCAGCAGGGCTCGACCTTTGAGCACTTGCGCCGCGAATCGACGGAGCGGCTGCTCAATATCGGCTTTGACGGTTACGCCATCGGTGGACTGGCAGTCGGCGAAGGCCATCAGGCCATGTGCGACACGCTCGACTACTGCGCGCCGATCCTGCCTTGGGAGCGTCCGCGCTATCTCATGGGCGTCGGCAAGCCAATTGACCTTCTGGAGGGCGTTGCCCGCGGCGTGGACATGTTCGACTGCGTGCTGCCGACCCGCTCAGGCCGCCATGGCCAGGTCTGGACCTGGGACGGTCCGCTCAACCTGAAAAACGCCCGATTCGCTGAAGACGACGCGCCGTTGGACCCGACAAGCGATTGCCCTGCCAGTCGGGACTATTCCAAGGCCTATCTGCATCATCTGGTCAAGGCGGAGGAAATCCTCGGCCAGACTCTACTGAGCTGGCACAATATCGCTTTCTTCCAGGCTCTTATGATTCGCATGCGAGCCGCCATCACGGACGGCTCGTTCGACGCCTTGCGAGCCGATCTTCGCGCCCGATGGACGGCACCAACGGACGTACAATCATAAGTTCTGGGCGAGACGACGTCCCATTGGATGTCATCTCGCCCAGAGCAATGACATAGACTTAACGCCGTGATTTCTTGCGCGGCTTTTCCGGCACCTTAATAGGCTTGGGCTTTCCCAAATTGCCGTCCGAATAGGTATCGGTATAGACGCGCGGCACGAACCACGACGGCGCGGCCGGTGGAGCGCAATTCTTGTTCATGCCCACGCCTTTAAGATAGGCGCGTCGAACCTTGCCCGCCTGAATAGCTGTGTCCATTTCCTTTTGGTGACGTTGCGCGCCGGTGACTTGCCGGACCAACCCACGGAACGGAATAATACTGCGGGTCGCATTACGAACAGAACCGCGCGCGGCATCGCCCGCCATAGACCCGCCTTTTTCGGTCAGGGTGCGCGTGTCGGCCGGCGGCGGCGGCTCGTCGAAATCGGCACCAAGCAGGCTGTCTAGCTTGATCACCTCTGCCGCTATGGCGTCGCAACCGTCCAGCCCGGTCAGGTCGTAGGGCTTAACCACGGCCCGTGACAGAATTTCAGGAATGTCGCGCTTGCGCAAATTCAAGTCTTCAAGGGGGGCCATAACAGCATCGCCCCAGCTTTCGTTTTGATCGTCGGTGCTGGACCTCACAGCCTGAGGATCCTTGGCACGGCCACGACTATCAGGGGCGCTGCTGGTCTCTGGGTAAGTACCGGCCGGATTGTAACGTGGCTTGGACGCGCACCCGGACAGCAGCGCGCCAGCCGCCAACGCGATTACCGCGCAACTTCGGAGACATTTGTCTACCGTTACGCCAGGCTTCATCAAAGTCCCCCTCACCACTTCAGACCACCAACACCTTTTGGGAGGCACTGACTTACCCCGTTATAGCCTATTCCGCACATAAAAAAACAATACCAAAAAAAAGCGTCTTTTTTCAACGCCTCGCGCTTGCGAAAACAAAAACTCCCCTCTATGAAGGGCCCATGTTTGATCCACTCTTTTTAAAAGCGGGTCAAGCGTGACTTATCTTCATGAGCCCGTAGCTCAGCCGGCTAGAGCATCTGACTTTTAATCAGAGGGTCCTGGGTTCGAGTCCCAGCGGGCTCACCAAGTCTTTCCAAGATTTGCGTGACAATTT
Organism: Asticcacaulis sp. AC466; assembly: GCF_000495815.1. GTDB lineage: Bacteria > Pseudomonadota > Alphaproteobacteria > Caulobacterales > Caulobacteraceae > Asticcacaulis. The sequence goes on from NZ_AWGE01000007.1 coordinate 193,336, forward strand.
CATGACGATAAACTTGCAAGTCCTTACCTTACATATCGGTCGCGACACATGAATGGAAACTGAACCGTTCGACAGACAGGCCTTGACTGCTGGTAAAGAAATGCTTCCGATTGTGGCTCAATTCGCCATACGCTGCTTCGGAAGGTAGCGCCCGTTCTCGAACCGCTCGAAAAGAAGCGTGGTTTGCGGATGTTGAAGCGGCTGGCCTGTATCGTCTGGACACAGGTTGCCCTCAGACGCATAGGCCACATAGCAATTCTTACCATTAGTGGCCAACAAGTGATAAAACGGCTGGTCCTTCTGCGGTCGCACGCTTTCCGGAATCGCCAGCCACCATTCGTCTGTATCGGAAAATTCGGGGTCGACGTCGAAAACAACGCCGCGGAAGTCAAACAGGTTATGCTTAACCACCTGACCGATGCCGAATTTAGCTGACCTTTGTTGTGGCATGGAACGATTCGAACCTCCGCTCTTCTCGCGCCCATCAGACCGTAAAGCGCGCCATTTCGCACTGGCCTTCCCCACTTGGTTGTCACGCCTTATACATTTTCATGAACCGCGCTTATGGTTTATTCAAAACCGTAAGCCTATCGGCATTCGACCAAATTATCGGTTGGCATGAACACGTCCCCCGCCTAGAGTACAGTTCAAAGGATGGCTGCCATGGCAAAAGTCATGGCTTTCAACATGGTGTTGGACCGCCGTCCATCCAGTAGCGGGGTATGAGCCATGTATCGGGCTCCCTCAAAAGATCGGCGGCGCATGGCGCCTGCCGGCCAGGGCCGAGCGGCAGGCGATGCGGCCGTTCGGGGTGGCGATTCCCATACTCTCTACGCGGCCCTCGATCTCGGGACCAATAACTGCCGCCTGATGATCGCCACATTGCACAATTCCCAATTCCGTATTGTCGAAGCCTTTTCCCGCATCGTGCGCCTGGGAGAGGGCCTGGCGCATTCTGGCCGACTGCATGAACGTGCGATGGAACGTGCGTTGAAGGCTCTGAAAATCTGCGCCGAAAAAATTGAAAAGCGCGGTGCGGCCCGGATTCGCGCCGTCGCGACTCAAGCCTGCCGCATCGCTCTCAACGGCCAGGATTTTATCGCTCGCGTCGAGCACGAGACGGGATTGCGACTTACCATTATAACGCCAGAGGAAGAAGCCCACCTCTCTGTCGTCGGCTGTGCCTCTCTATTGGACGGGCGTGAAGTAACGCCGCAGGCCCGCGCCGCGCTGGTGATGGATGTTGGAGGGGGATCGACGGAGCTGAGCTGGGTCGAGTTGGCGGATGATGTGACCGCCTCGCCAAAAGTGAGCTTAACCGACGCGCAAACCTCCGTTCAGAACAATGCGCTGCGCATGGCGCGGCGGCTGCCCAAACCACGCTACTGGATATCCCTCCCCATAGGCGTTGTGAATCTCGCAGAGCGCTTTCCCGAGCCGAGCAATGGGGATACGCGTCAATGGTTTGAAAACATGGTCGAAGAGGTTAGCCGGTCGCTGCGTGACTTCGATGCCCCAGAGAGCCTACGTGGTCATTTCGATTGTGGTGAAGCCTACATTGTCGGCACCTCCGGCGCGATTACTTCGCTGGCCGGCATGCACCTGCGGTTGGATCGATATGATCGTTCCAAGGTCGATGGCTTGTGGATGAGCCATGACAACGTCCAGACAGTCATAGAGCGGTTGCTCGCCCTTGGCCCCTCCGGGCGCGAACTTGAACCCTGCATCGGCAAGGATCGGGCTGACCTGGTGCTTGCGGGCGCGGCTATCCTCGAAGCCGTCCAGCGCCTTTGGCCTTGCCAGCGACTGCGGGTCGCCGACAGGGGCTTACGCGAAGGCTTGCTACTGTCGATGGCGAAGAAAAAAACACGCCGCCGTCGCCGTAGAACGCACACCCGGACACCTCAGGCCATCGCGTAGCGACATCGGCGTATTAGGTGAACAATAGCCGCAAGCAAAAAGCGCCGATTGGCACCGGCGCTTTTTTCTTCGAACTTAACGTCCAGTAGGTGCCGCAGTTGATGCCGGTGTTGCCTTCGCGTCGGCCGCGACGGGCGGCGGGTTCAACAATTTGGTTGGAACGGTCACATCACAGGCGGAGAAGTTTTCGCCCTTGTCCTTGCGAACAGCGTCAAGGACGGTCTGGAATTGTGGCGAAGCTGTATCCATGATTTCGACTTGCGGACGGTCGGCCTCAGGCATGTCGGACAACAGACGCACTGTCGTCATCTTGTCCGGGTCAACCGGCGGCTCACCAATCTTCAGCTTGCGCACGACATCCAGACCGTAGATGACCACACCAACCGGCGTATAGTGCTTTTCGAGATTGGAATTCGCGCCGCGCATGAGAAAGAACTGGCTGTTGGCCGAATCCGGGGAGTTGTCGCGCGCCATGCCAAGGACGCCCTGGCAATACAGCCCCCACGCCATCGTCTTACCGTCGGCAGTAATGGCCGCCAGTTCATTAACCTGACTTTGCACCGGCATGGCTCCGACAAAACCAATCAACGAGCCCCTTGGCCGCGTCGCGACCGTGAGCGGCCAGCTGGGATCGTGTCGCAAGGTGAATTCACCCTTCACGTCAGGCAAGGTAGACCCGCCCATGCCGGTCCCTTTCGGATCTCCGGTCTGCGCCATGAAATCTTCGATGACGCGGTGAAAGATAATACCGTCATAAAAATGCTGGCGCGTAAGGGTTACCAGGCGCTCGGCACTTTGCGGCGCGATATTAGGGTAAAGCTCGACGATGACGCGGCCCTTGGTCGTATCGATCACGAGTGTATTATTGGGGTCGGGCATCCGATAGCCCGGGTCGAGGGCAAAAGCTGATGTCGCCGCCATCAAAGCCGCTATCGCCCCCGCCCAGAGCGCCTTCTTTTTCAAACCCGACATCAAATTTCCCGTCTCTCTACTTGTGCCCCGCCACGCCGCAGGACGCGGGCAGCTATGTTTTGACCTTCCCCAGGAGGCGTTCCGCCACACTGGGAGCCACAAACGGCGCGATATTGCCGCCCAATTGGGCTATTTCTTTGACCAAACGCGAGGCAATCGCCTGATGCCGCGGATCAGCCATCAAAAACACCGTCTCCAGGTCGCGATTAAGCTGCTGGTTCATCGCCGTCATCTGAAATTCGTACTCGAAATCTGCCACCGCGCGCAAGCCGCGAATAATAACACCGGCGCCAACCTCTTGCGCGAAGTACATCAAAAGGCTTTCGAATGGCCGCACCTCAACCTTTTCACCCAGATGTGCCACCTGCTCGCGCACCATATCTACGCGTTCATCGATGGTAAACATCGGCCCCTTGCCGGCGTTGCGCGCTACGCCAATGACCAGCTTATCGACCAGCTTTACCGCGCGGCCGATAATGTCGCTATGGCCGTTGGTGATGGGATCAAATGTCCCCGGGTACAGGCCAATTCTCATACAGCGCCCTTTCCGCCTTAGAAACTGTCCCCACTAGAACCGCCGGGGACAGCCTCCAATATCTAATAGTGCCCAGAATGCCGCAGCACCTAGGATCAGCTTGCGTCGGAAGGCGCGATGACGTCGTCCGGTGAACCGCCCTCATCCTCGCCCGAATCGACAATCCGTTCGACCGAAACAACCTTCTGACCTTCGGAGGTTCGGAAGATGGTAACGCCCTGAGTATTGCGGCTGGCAACCCGAACGGTCGTGACATTGGTACGGATCAGTTGCCCGCCCGATGTCACCAGCAACAAACCGTCACTGAGGTGAATCGGGAACGAAGCGACCAGACGCCCGCCCCGCTTGGACAGGTCCATGGCCGTAATGCCCTGACCACCTCGGCCCGTACGGCGATAATCGTAAGACGACGTACGCTTGCCAAAGCCATTGTCAGAAACCGTTAGAATGAATTCTTCGGCGGCCGACAGTTCGGCGATACGATCCGGTGTCAGGCTCGCTTCTTCGCTGCCCTCTTCGCCGTCTTCCTCGGCTGGCGCGGGTGTATCCTCGCCCTCCTCAGCATTGGCGGCGGCCCGCTGCTGAGCCGCATATTTCAAATAGGCCGCGCGCTCTGCCGGGCTGGCATCGACACGTTTCAGGATGGCCATGGAGATAACCGTGTCGTCACCCAGGAGGCGAACGCCCCGCACGCCTGTCGAATCGCGTCCCTTGAAGACACGAACTTCATCGACCGCGAAGCGGATCGAACGCCCGCCAGAGGTGGACAACAGAACGTCCTGGTCTTCGGTGCAGATGGCGACCCCGACAATGGCGTCTCCGTCTTCCAGCTTCATCGCGATCTTGCCGGCCCGGTTGACATTGACAAAGTCCGACAGCTTGTTGCGTCGGATATCGCCGGCTCGCGTGGCGAAGATAATGTCCTGACGTTCCCAGGCCGCTTCATCTTCCGGCAGCGCCAGAATATTGGTGATGGTCGCGCCGGTATCGAGCGGCAACAGGTTGACGAAGGCCTTGCCCTTAGATTGCGGATTTCCCAGCGGCAAACGCCAGACCTTTAGCTTGTAAGCCTTGCCAGTGGATGAGAAGAACAGCATCGGCTGGTGAGTCGTTGCGGAATATACACCCGTGATGGCGTCTTCATCCTTCATCGCCATGCCGGAACGGCCTTTGCCACCACGATGTTGCTCACGATAGGCAGCCAACGCCGTGCGTTTGACGTATCCAGAGTGCGTAACGGTAACGACCATATCTTCACGCGGAATAAGGTCTTCGTCCTCGATATCGCCTTCGCTGTCCAAAATAACCGTACGGCGCGGCACGGCAAAATTCGCGCGGACTTCAAGAAGTTCATCACGAATGATCGCAACAATGCGTTCGCGCGACCCCAGAATGGCGAGGTATTCAGCGATAGCACTGGCCAACTGGCGGGCTTCGTTGCCGATTTCATCGCGGCCAAGACCGGTCAGCCGCGAGAGGGTCAGGGCCAGAATAGCGCGCGCCTGTTCGTCGGTCAGACGGACAGACGAATCTTCCAGCACAATTGAACGCGGGTCTGCGATCAAGTCGATCAAAGGCGCCATGTCGCCCGACGGCCAGGTGCGACTGGACAGGCGTTCGCGCGCTTCCGACGGATCGGCGGAGGAGCGGATAATATGAATGACTTCGTCAATATTTGCGACGGCTATCGTCAAACCGACCAGCACATGCCCCCGGTCACGCGCCTTGTTCAGTTCAAACCGGGTACGGCGGACGACCACTTCTTCGCGGAACTCGAGGAATATTTCGAGCAGCTTGCGCAGGCCCATCTGCTGCGGGCGGCCGTGGTTGAGTGCCAGCATATTGACACCAAACGACGATTGCAGCGCTGTGAACCGGTAAAGCTGATTGAGAATAACATCGCCCGAGGCATCTCGCTTCAGTTCAATGACCATGCGCATACCCTGACGATCGGACTCGTCGCGAATATCGGCAATGCCTTCGATCCGCTTGTCGCGCACCATGTCGGCTATATGTTCAATCAACGTCGCCTTATTGACTTGATAGGGCAATTCGGTGACGACAATGCCTTCGCGATCCTTGCGAAGGGTTTCGACGCTGGCCTTGCCGCGCGTCACGACCGACCCGCGGCCCGTCATCAGGGCCTGGCGGGCCCCGGCGCGACCAAGGATTTCACCGCCGGTCGGATAGTCCGGTCCGGGCACGATATCGAGCAGTTCTTCGAGCGTCACCTGCGGATTATCGAGCATGGCCATACAGGCGTCGATCAGTTCGCCCAAATTGTGCGGCGGAATGTTGGTCGCCATGCCGACGGCGATGCCGCCTGCCCCGTTGACCAGCAGATTCGGAATGCGCGCCGGCAGAACCGTCGGCTCTTCTTCTTTGCCGTCGTAATTCGGCTGAAGGTCGATCGTATCCTGTTCGATGTCCTGAAGCAGGGCGACGGCCGAGGTCGCCATGCGGCATTCGGTATAACGCATCGATGCCGGCTGATCGCCATCGACGGAGCCAAAATTGCCCTGGCCGTCGATCAGCATCAGCCCCATCGAGAAGGGCTGGGCCATCCGTACCAAAGCCATGTACACGGACTGGTCACCGTGCGGGTGGAACCGGCCCAACACGTCGCCGACGACGCGGGCGCATTTCGAATAGGATTTGTTGGGCTGCATGCCCAACTGATGCATCGAATACAAGATACGACGATGGACCGGTTTCAGACCATCCCGCGCGTCGGGCAAGGCGCGAGACACGATCACGCTCATCGCATAGTCAAGATATGACCGCTTAAGCTCGTCTTCGATAGAAACGTGACTGATGCCGGGCGGCAACGGGCTGGCGGGCACGTCGCGCGGTTCCTGATCTTCTGGTCCCTGACCTTCGCCGGATGTGGTATCGTTCATATATTCAATATCTTGGTTACATCGTCACAGCCACCTAAGGGCTGCGACGATTGTTGAAACGCTCTACTGAAAGTATCTGTGTTCGAAATCTAGAACGGGATTTCGTCGTCAAGATCGAAAGCTTGCGGCGCACCGGACGGCTGAGCGCGCGCGCCGGCCGAAGCGGGCGGACCGCCGTAGGAATCTTCGTACTGGTCGTAACCGCCGCCGGATGAGGCAGCCCCGCCGCCTTCGCCACGACCGCCGAGCAGGGTCAGGTTGCCGTTGAAGCGTTGCAGCACGACTTCGGTCGAATACTTTTCAACGCCATTCTGGTCGGTCCATTTACGGGTTTGCAAGGCGCCCTCGACATAGACGGACGAGCCCTTGCGCAGATATTGCTCCGCAATCTTGGCCAGGTTGTCATTGAAGATGACCACCCGGTGCCATTCGGTCTTTTCCTTGCGCTCACCTGTCGCCTTGTCGCGCCACTGCTCCGACGTCGCGATTGTCAGATTGGCGATACGGTCGCCCGAAGGCATATTGCGAATTTCCGGGTCCTTGCCCAGATTGCCAACCAAAATGACCTTATTGACACTGCCTGCCATCGTAATTTCCTTATCATAAACCCTAGGCGCTTAAACGCGCCCATTTGTTCACATACATGCCGATTCGCGACACTTTTACGCGCGACTCGAATGGTTAACTTTAGAACCTTACGGCGCACAAGGGAAGGGCCGGAGATGCTTTTGCGCCCCCGGCCCCGCCTCTTCCACAGTTTGTTACTTTTTGCCGTCGGACGGCATTTTCGGCAGGTTGTCCGGCACATCTACGGTCACAGGCCCACTGGGTGGTGCTTCCTGTTGCACGACCGCCCCTGGCGCCACCAGACGTCCGTCGGGCGCCTTGACCAGCAGTGGGAAAGCCGGCCCCTCGTAGTTGCGCGAATATCGCACTTCGCGTCCGCTGGCGAAGAGGAACATGCCATTATAGGCGCCGATCGTCTGCTCTCCGGCCGTCCGGGTAGCCATCAGGTCCATTCGTGCGTTGTACAGCCGAACGGCGCAATGCTCCAGATCCGGCTCGTTGTCAGACAGCTTGTTGAATTTCAAGCCGCCGGCCGCCGGATAACCGACAAAATAGCAGGCGCCAAGGACATCGGGCGCCTTGACGCGCTTCTCGCATCCAGCCAGCGCCAGACCAGCGAACATCATGATCAAAACCGTTCTGGAAGACATAATATATCCTTTGCCTATCTGACCATGGGAACGGAACAGCCCTGGCCTTGATCGACCAGAGGGCGGAAGGTGGCGTTATCATCCGATTGCTCGACGCGCTTCGGAACGAGGCGCAATGTCTTACCGCCCCATCGGCCGTAAGAGGCCTGGCCCGGTGAAACGCATCGACCATCGTACAGCAGAATAGCGCATTGGCCGATCGTGATGTTGTCAGCCAACCTGTTCCAGGAATTGCTGCTGTAACGCAGGCAGGCGGCGGTTGGCCCGGCGGCGGCCTGGGTATTTGGAACCACCTCCGCCCCCTGGGCCGGATCGGGTTCTGCTGCCGTGGGCGGCGTGCTGGCAGGCGCGCCGGGAACGGGGACCAGCGACGCCGTAGGCGCGGCCACCTGGTTGCCGTTATCGTCGATACCAACATCGAGTTGCTGCGCAGCGACGCCGTTCTTCTTGGCGCATTCCGCCAACGTCACGTCGCCGACATAGGCACCACTCACATAGCAGCGTAACGGCTTTTTGGAATCGAGCGTCGGCGTTGGGTCGGCCACCTTAAAAGTCAGGCCGGTCGGCTGATCGTTCATCTTCGGATCGTCCTTGTGGCCATGCGACATTCCCATGGCCAGAATAATGCCGATAACTATGGCGACGGTGGCGCCAATCCCAATGGCGATCCAGCGCTTTTGATCCTTCACAGTGGCAAGCTCCCCTCTCGGCAGCCGGAGTTTTCCGGCGCACTGTTGTGAAGACTAACCATAGCTGTGACACCAAAATAAGGCAAACCCTTCAAAAGCGCCGCCCCACTTTTATGCCGCCTTTTTCCGGAGGTCAGCCGCCGCCCGTCAAACGGTTAAGCGCGGCTTGATAATTGGCGATCTGATCAGTCATGTACTGCGGCACCGTCCCGCCCGTCTTGCCGGCTTTTGTGCTGGTGCTGTCCTGGGGGTCGCCATAACGCAGATAGGTATAGGCCTTCTGCACGTTCTTCATCGTCGTCTTCAGCGCCGCCAGCGCCTTGGTGATACCGGCGGCCGAATTCAGATTGATAGATGTATCGAAATCAAGCCCGATGGCCTTTTGCGATGTCAGATAGTTACTCGACGACGCGTCCATCGTCTGCCCAGCCTTATTGCTGACAAGGCCTGGATCAAGCCCCAGGCCGGCCAGAGCATCCTTACCGGCCGGGCCAGCTACGATCTGCATTTCGGAGCTTTTGTTGCTTGGCTTAATGTCCAACTGGTCAAGCTGCTTGCCGAGCACCTTCGTAACGTTCGCCGTCAGCTTGTAACCTGACGCGCGATTGATCTTTTTGGCCAGACTGGCCATCGTCTCGTTCGCGTCGATGGTGACCGCCTTTTTTACTCCCGTTTTCGAATCAACAAGATAGAACTGATCCCCGGTCCGGACGCTGGTCCCTGCAATAATCAGTTTGGAATCCGTCGTTTCGACCTTGCCCAGCGGCAATCCAAGACGATCCAGCACGCTTGACGAGTTCTTGGAAATAGCAATGGCGTTCGGCGCCACGGTTCCGTTGGTGCCGGCATACCGGGTCTGATATTCGACCTGACCGCTATCGATATTCAGCCGCGCCAGGTAAGCGTCCTTGCTGTTCATCTTGGTTGTACCGGCAATATCCCCGGTCGTCTGGCCGGAAATCCAGGCCTTGCCGTCTGAAAATTGAACCTTGGCGTCCTTTTCCGTGCCCGCACCGCCATAAAACGCCACGCGGTCGCCGCTCGTGACGGTCAGATCCTTATCAACATGAAGCGCAAACGCATCATATCCGCCGGAATAGCTGGTCGCGGCGTTGCTCCCGCCCCCAAGCAGATCGGCAGAGCCGCTGGATCCGCCAAGGTAAACCTGACCATTATAGACGGAAATACCGCTTATAGAGCCCCCGCCGATCCCCCCGAGATTGCGCGCTGCGGTCTGGTTGGCGGAGTATTGGGTGACCTGCGTCGTCGTGGTAACACCCTGTGCGTTCGTCGTCGTCTTATCTACGACCTGCGATCCCATGGTGTAACTTTTTAGGGTGGCCTGCCCACCTTCTACGCCGGCGACATAGAGCGTGTTACCGTCCGTTGCCACCTGCGAAACCGTATCGGTCTGGGCTGTGCCGGTCTGGATCGTGAACTTGTGCGTACCAGAAGCCGTGAAGCCCATCACATAGCCGTCCCACCCGCCGTTCGCCTGACCGGACGCCCCTTGCATAAGCCCTTGCGTGCGCCCCCCGACGTAAACCGAGCCATCATCGCCGAAGGTCACCGATGTGGCTTCGTCCGCGCCGGAGCTGCCGCGGCGTTGCGTCCACTGCTCGACGCCCGAAGCGTCATAAACGGTGACGAAGCTGTCAGATGTCGTGTTGTTCGCCCCGGTCAGGCTGGTCGTCGTCGTCGACGTGCTTGTCGCCGTATTGGTACCGGTGCCGTAGGTCGTCGTCTTGGTCACGCCTATATCAAGCGCTCCGGTCACGGAGCCCGTAACGGCCACCTTACCATCAGCCGAAACCGCCAAAGCCAGGCCCGATGCGGAATCAGAAGCGCCAAGCGTGCGGGTGAAAACGATCTTACCTGCCGAATCATACTTGATCAGCGCCACGTCCTGGCGGCCTTTTATCGTCTGGTCGTCCGTCGTGTTGTTAACATTGGCCAGAACGTAGACCGAGCCGTCGGGCCCTGCGGCCGTCTGTAGGGCGTTGGCTAGCGTATCGGGAGAGGTGCCGTTGTCGTTAATATTGGCGACACTGTTCGGCAAAGCAGTCTGCCCGGCCTCACCGTCTACCCAGTATTTCGCGCCAACCTTGGAAATCGGGTCATCCGGCTGATCGGTCGTCGAAGACTGATCCGTCTGGAACTTTATCAGTTGGGAGGAAACGCCATTGGTTTTGGTTGAGGTCCCATCGGCATTTTTTTTCGTTGTGGTAATGGTCGGATCGCCGGTTGTCTGAACGACGTAAACCGAATCCGCCGTCGCCGGCGCGCTCATCGTCACGGCTTCGGTGGTTACACCTTTGATTTGCAGACCAAAACTATCCTGGCCGGCTGACAATGTTACCGTCTTTCCGTTCACGGTCGTCGTCGTTGGAACCGCCGGCGTACGGTTAACTTTAAACTGTGTCTGAAGCCCCTGCTCTTTCAGCTTGCCGTTGATGTACGACACAACGTTCGACATGCTGCGGGTCTGGGTGCCCATATCAGACAAATCTATGTTGACCGTAAACGGGGCGGTCGTACCGACCTTCTTGACGGACATCGAAAACTTGACGTCACCTTCAAAGGCCTTCACCGGACTGGTCGCCGATCCTGAATGAATAGCTGGCGCGGTATAGAGCGTGTCGGTCCGCGCCGTTCCAACCGTGCTCTTCAGCTCATTGGTCAGAGTGCCTGGGCTGAGCGCCATGTGATCATAACTGGTATCGGAAATATAACCACGTACCTCTTCCATTCCGGCCGTAAAGCGGCGCTGAATTGCAGCAAGCGCAAGAGCAGAGGTCTTCGAATCCTGCGCCTTGGTGGCCAGTCCTTCCAGGGCGCTCAAGCCCTGATACAGGGTGAACAGCTTGTTATAGTCCGGGGAGGCATTGACGACGTTTGACGTAACCGCACTGGAGTTGATGAACCGCTGACCGCCCAGCACCTTTGTGACCAGATCGCTTTCGCTCAGCATCCCCGAAGATCCGGCCCAGGGCGCGCGCGGCGCATCGGCCTGGCCAGTCGGCGAATTGGTCTTGGTCGAACCTGTCGTGCCCGTCCCTGTCGACGAACCAGAACTATCCGTCTGCGCAGGGATTCCCGCCTTCGCATTATAGTAGTTCACCAGCAATGAAGTATCAAACGACACAGTCACAGCGACACTCGGTTAAAGGGTTAAAAGACGCATTACCATTACTATGCGGCAACAATCCTTAAGAAGCGTAAACTTTTATTGGCAAATGCCGTCACACCTAGGACCCTAAAACGAAAAAAGCGGGCCGGAGCCCGCCTTCCCACTAGGTTCCGCCCCTTACTTGAATAGGGACAAAATCTGCTGCGGTGACTGGTTGGCGATAGACAAGGCTTGCGTCCCGAGTTGCTGCTGAACCTGCAAGGCCTGGAGACGTGAGCTTTCCTTTGCCATGTCGGCGTCGACCAGATTGCCAATGCCGCCGGTAATCGAGTCTTGAAGTTTCGAAACAAAGCTCAGATGACCTTGAATTTGCTTGGCCTGTGACCCAAGCGCCCCCAGATTGGCGTTGAGGTTATTGATAGAGCTATCAAGTTGGGCCAAAAGCAAACCGGCGCCCGTCGCCGTCGTCAAGGTCGAGTTAGCGGACAGAGTAATAATAGGGCCGCCGAGCGAAATCGTACGAACGCTAAGCGTGATCACCGAGTTGGCGTCTGCGTTTGCAATAAATTGAATTGCGTTCGGCAGTGAACCGTTGATGATGTTTGAGCCGTTGAAAGTCGCATTTTCAACGACGTGCGAAATCTGGCCGAGAATAGCCTTATAGTCGCTGGATAGAGCCATCCGAGACGTCGTATCGATGGACGTATCCATGGCGCCAACGACTTTTTCACGCAACTGATTGAGCAGGTCCGACACCGACTCGCCAGCTGCCAGCGACACGTCGGCAATGGACGAAGCTCGGTTGAGACTGTCGGTCACCGCTTTCAAACCACCCAGGTCAGCGCGCTGCCCTTGTGCAATAGCGTAGACGGAGGCATTGTCCTTCGCGGAAGACACGGCCAATCCAGTACTTATCTTTTGCTGAGCGTCCTCCAACCCCTTGTTGGTCGCGTTTAAATTCTGTAGCGCTATCATCGCGGATGAGTTCGTATGAACACTCACCGTCATGGCCATATACCTTCTATAAATTGCCGACTCAGCAAAGTCTTAACAAATATGGTAAGCAAAAGGTTAATGGACGCAAACGACTTTTACCGCGCATTCATGAATGCACGGTGGATAATAACGAATTCAGACATTAACCCTTGCGGTTAAACCTCTGTTTTAATGACCGAACCGGCTGTGTAGCTCGACGACTTTCGCAAGGCCACAAGCTCATTCCGCGGCATTTCACGAACCACCTCACCCGTATTGCGATCTATAGCTTTGTAGACCCACTCCCCGGTCTTGGGATCCTTTTCGACCGTCAGACGCAATTGGTAGGCCGGGGTCGATTGGTCATTCCCCTGCCCTTTGGTCAGATCCGCCCCGGTATCGTTTTTGGACTGACTTGACGCACTGCTCCCCGCGACTTCCTTTGGCACATCTGGAACGGGCTTTATCTGGGATAAGTCGGGGTTGATATTCGGAAAGCTTAAAACGTTATTTATCATCTCCATGTCACGTCCGCCGCCGAAGCACCGAAACGCCCTCCGATAAATAGGAATTTAGAAAAGAGTGGAGGACGGACGCGAAGTCCGCCCTCCATCCGGATTAGCGGAACAAGCTCAGAACCGTCGAGGACGATTGGTTCGCGATGGACAGAGCCTGAATGCCGAGCTGTTGCTTGGTTTGCAACGCTTGCAGTTTGGCGCTTTCCTTAGCCAGGTCAGCATCGACCAGGTTGCCGATACCGGCAGTGATCGAATCCTGCAACTTGCCAACAAAGGTGGAATGGTTATCCACAGCCTTCGAAGACGTACCAAGTTTCGCCAGAGCTGCCGACACGTTGTTGATAGACGTGTCGATAGTGGTCAGGAGAGTGCTGGCCGACGTGGCTGTCGAGAACGAGGAAGCCGTGCCGAGCGTAACAATTGACCCGCCGAGTGACAGGTTTTGCGCAGCAACAGTAAGCTTGCCTGAGCCATCAGCATTAGCCAGGGCCGTGATCGCCGTCTTGCTACCGTTCAACAGGTTGATACCGTTGAAGGAAGAGTTGGCGATAGTCTTGGTGATTTGGTCGCGGATCGAATTGAAGTCATTCTTCAGAGCGTTGCGGCTCGTGGTATCCAGCGAGGTGTCGGAAGCGGCCAGAGCCTTATCCTTCAGCTGGCTCAGCATGTCCGAAATGGACGTGCCGGCAGAAGACGCAACGTCGATGACTGAAGACGTACGGGACAGCGAGTCCTTAACGGCATTCAGCGAAGAGACAGTAGCGCGTTGACTTTGGGCGATAGCGAAAGTTGCGCCATCGTCCTTGGCACTGCCGACCTTAAGGCCGGTCGAAATGCGTTGCTGCGTTGTTTGCAGATCGTTTTGGGTAACATTCAGGTTCTGCAGGGCAATCATGGCCCCGAAGTTCGTATTGACGCTTGACATCTTAGACATCCTTTATTCTAGGGATTCCGGTGACATTTTGTCGACCGGCGGCATTTTGCCTGAGTTGAAGACTGCAAGAAGAAGGCCAAAAAATCGAAGGCTAAGAAATTCAACTAAGAAATTGAATAATTTGATATTATACTTACATTAACCCTATTACTGCCGGGTATTTTTTGCCCAGTTGCGGCAATTTTTGCCGATAGAGGCAGTTTTTACCCACGCCCCTTCGCTCCCAATATCCCGCCAGGGACAAAGGAAGGGGAGCCGGGATGGACGACGAATCCATCCCGGCTAAGGTGTTACTTGAACAGGCTGAGTACCTGCTGCGGCGACTGATTGGCGATGGACAGCGATTGAATCCCCAGTTGTTGCTTTGTTTGCAACGCCTGAAGCTTGGCACTTTCCTTAGCCAGATCAGCATCCACGAGGTTGCCGATACCTGCCGTGATCGAGTCCTGTAACTTCCCAATGAACTCGGAGTGGGCCGCAACAGACTTCGACGACGTACCCAATTTGGCCAAGGCGGCCGATACGTTGTTGATGGACGTATCGATCGTGGTCAAAAGGGCATTGGCCGAAGTCGCCGTCGCAAAGCCGGAGGTTGTCCCTAGTGTAATGACCCCACCACCCAGGCTTAGGTTCTGGGACGAGATGGTCAGACGAGACGTACCGTCGGCATTGGCCAGGGCTTCCAGACCCGGAATGGAACCGTTCAGCAGGTTGATACCGTTGAAGCTGGCATTCTGCATTGTCTTGGTGAGTTGGTCACGCAAGGCTTTGAAGTCCGTATTCAACGCGGTCCTGCTGGTGGTGTCCAGGGAGGTGTCCGAAGCCGCGAGCGCTTTCTCCTTCATTTGGGTGAGCATATCCGAGATGCTGGTCCCCGCCGACATGGCGACATCAATCGATGAGGTCGCCCTGTTGAGAGAGTCCTTTACAGCATTCAATGATGACACGGTGGAACGCTGGCTTTGAGCGATCGCGAAAGTGGCACCATCATCTTTTGCCGTGGCCACCTTCAAACCGGTGCTGATCCGGTTTTGAGTCGCCTGCAAGCTCGAACTGGTCATGTTAAGGTTCTGCAGCGCAATCATTGCGCCAACATTGGTGTTCACCGAAGCGTTCAACATCGGATTTCCTTTCCATTCTGGTCGGGGGAGAAAACGGCTTTTGCCGCACAGCTATTTTAGCTGAGTGTGACAAAGCAATGCCGATGCCACGCCAAGGACCTTCCGGAAATAATATATATAATTGATTTTATTATACATTTTACAATTGCCGCAGCAAGAATCGATCCGCAGTCTTCGCGCGCCCGGCAAAAGGTTCCGCGACTTCCCGCCGAGCGGCAATTTTAACCGCCCGTTCACCATGTTTATGGCGCGAGCAATAAAAAACCCGGCATCTTCCGATACCGGGTCTTGACCTTATAGCCTCCGTGCGATCACCCGTAGGACTGGCGAACTGCTTCTCCGGTCCCTTCGGCATCCCCCTGGGGCACCAGGCCCTGCATGATTATGCGGTTTACATCTATCAGCGGTCCTATCTCTTCCTGATTACGCATAACCAACGAAGAGTGCTTACTTACCCAGATCGAAAGGGAAATGATATTTGCGCGCACCTGTTCCGGCAATCCATTTGTGGACAAGGCGCAGTCGGCCCCCAACATCGACCAGAGACGCCGATTCCAATCGAGGGCATCCATCCGTTCACGAATCTGGCTACGCTCGAGCTTTTCTGCTTCCATGAGTGCCCGCGTCACCTGTCCGAACAGGCGATATTCTGTTTGACGCGGGTTTTCGGCACGCTGAGCAATCGTCTGATACGCCTTAAGCGACATTTCCCAATCTTTCGTCTTCGTATTCAATAAGCCTGCGGCAACTCATCAGCGCCTTGTAGTATTCGCGCGCCATCAGGCTTTTCGAAACGCTTACGCACTCGGCCAAAATGGCGGGATTAGAAATGACCCCCATGAACTCCGACATCCGACGCAGGAATTCATCGTAGTATTTATCGGCGCCGCTTTCGTCGAGATACATCATCATGACGGGGAAATAGACATGGCGCGCCGGAGAAGATACCTCTTCTTCCTGCATGATATCTTTTTCACGCAGCACCGAAGCCTTGTTTTGCAGAACCAATGAACAGCGGCGGTCGCCATTTTGAACGACAGCGCCATTGAGCACAAACTTCTCACCAGGCTTCAAAGACAGTTTTAACGGCATTGTTCTTCCTTCGGGTCTGCAGGAACGCACAAACCCGTGAAGGGTCTATAGCGCATCTCGAGTTAACAGCAGGTTTCTGTAGTATAGGCACCGGGGTTTTGACGCTCCCGAAAGCGTCGGACCGCCCGCCACTCCCTTAGCGCTTTAGGGAGTTTTTAAGCGAATCTCTATTTACACAATGCCACGTCAGTGCCCTTGGAGCTAGTACATGTCGCTTAAGCTGAGACAGCCGAAAAAACCGGGCGGGACGCCGCGTGGCCCCATCGCGGTGACGTCGGCCGATAGCGTGCCCCACGCTCTGGCGATCAAGGCACCCGCTTCGCAGACCGCAGTCTTTGTCCCCGCCCAAAATTACAATCCGGCGGCTCAAATCCTCGGTGACGCCGGGTCCAGCGAAGCGCTAAGAAATCTGCTCGACGCCACTGAACACATAAAACGCACGGACACGCTGAAACTGCTTCGCCAGGCGCTTGAGCAATTCAAATCGGGCGACTGGGCAGGCGGCGGCGACACAGCGCTCAAGGCGCTCCATGTCGACGAAAAAAGCGGGGAAGCCTGGCATATTCTAGCGGTGTCGCGCGATAAATGTAACGACTTCGCCGGGGCCATCACCTGCTATGAAACCGCGCTGCGTATCCAGCCGGAAAACCCGATCATTGCCAATGACCTGGGGCGCCTGGCCTATAAGATGGGGCTTTATGAGCTTTCCGAGAAATTCTTCCAGTTTTTCCTCGACAAAAACCCTGGCCACGTCGAAGCCATTAACAACATGGCCAGTTCTCTGCGAGAGCTGAACCGCCTGGACGACGCCATAGACCTGTTACGCAACGCCATCGGCGAAAACCCGACAGACGCCCAGTTGTGGAATGCCCTGGGCACTGTGGTCAACGCTCAAGGCGACATGGCCAATTCGATCATCTTCTATGAAGAGGCTCTTCGCCACGACCCGATTCACGTTCATGCCCGTTACAATCTTGGCAATGCAAAAGGGGTATTGGGGCGTACCGAAGAGGCGCTGGCGGATCTCAAAACCGCCCTCCCCCTGTTCCTCGACCCGATGCACGTCCATACCTGTCGCCTGAGCATCGCCTTTTGCTACCTCGTTATGGGGCAGCTTGAGGAAGGCTGGAAATGGTATGAGTCGCGCGGCAAGGACGAAACCTCAGAAAAAATCAACTACCTGATACCTAAGCCCCACTGGACGCCCGACATGCCTTTGGCAGGCAAGCGCGTGTTCGTCTCCGCCGAACAGGGCCTGGGTGATGAAATTCTGTTCGCCAATGTGATGGACGATCTTCTGCGCGAAATCGGGCCAGACGGACACCTGACGATCGGGGTTGAACCCCGCCTCGTCCCGTTGTTTGAAAAAGGTTTCCCCACCGCCAAAATTGTCCGCCACCACACGACGAAGCATCAGAACCTGCCGGTTCGCCTCTTCCCGGACATTACCGATTGGGAGGCCTATGATTGCTGGGCCATTATGGGTGATTTCCTCAGCCGCTATCGCAAAACCGTCGCTGATTTCCCGTCCCCCTATGCCTTCTTCAAACCCGATCCAGCCCGTATCGCCTACTGGAAGTCGGTCCTCGCCGAATTGAACGACAAGCCTAAAATCGGCATTCTGTGGAAATCCCTGATCAGGCATTCCCGCCGGGACCGATATTATTCGCCGTTCCAACAGTGGGAGGATATCCTGCGGCTGGACGGCGTCCAGATCATCAACCTGCAATATGGCGACACCTCGGAAGAGTTGGTTTGGGCGGCGGCCAATGGCGTCAATATCTGGACCCCACCAGGCATCGATCTTAAAAACGATCTCGACGAATTGTCCGCCCTATGCGTGGCGCTGGATTGCCTCCTGGGCCCAGCCAATGCCACGAGCAATATCGCCGGCGCTGCTGGTGCCACGGTATGGATGATTACACCCGAGAATTCGTGGACCAGCCTGGGTACGGATTACATGCCCTGGTATCCGTCAACCCGGGTGTTCTTCTCTGAGTCCCTTATCGACTGGAGCCCGGTCATGGGCCGCGTCAAAGCCGCCCTGATTGAGACATTTATTCATGAGTCCTGATAAACTGGTCGCCAAGGCCGCAGAGGCAGAAGCCAATATGAATCTGCCGGCTGCGCTCGCGGCCTATGAAGAGGCGCTGCAACTGGCGCCCGATTCCCTGGATATCGCCTTGCGCCTGGCTTCACTCGCCTTTCGCCTGGAATTTTGGGATATGGCGGAAAAGCTATATGCTCATCTTATCACCAGCGGTCTGCATCAAACCCTGATCATATCCAGTTATGCAGCTTCGCTGCGCGAGCAGTCGAAGTTCGACGAAGCCGTGGATGTGCTCAAGACCGTATTGAACCAGATGCCAGATCAATCCCCCTTATGGGAGGGGCTGGGTAGCGTAATGTTGGCGCGTAAGGACACGGACAACGCCCTCACCTTTTTCAATGAAGCGTTACGACTGGAGCCGGATAACTTGCACGCCCGCTTCAATAGAGGCTGTGCATTTATGGACAAGGGCGACACATCGTCGGCTCTGGAAGACTTTACCGCCTGCGCCAACGCCTTCGATGACCCCGGAAATCACGCTTCGGCCCAGATCGCATACGCCCAAACCCTCTTATCGATCGGAAATCTCACGGACGGCTGGAAAGCCTATGAGGCCCGGGAACAGTACGGTACGCCAAAGCAGGTACACTATCACATCTGGTCGCGCCGCTGGAGGGAAGATCAACCGCTTGCAGGGCGCAATCTATTGATTTCTGGGGAGCAAGGCCTTGGCGATGAAATCCTTTTTGCCTCCGCCCTGCCTGAGGTTATTCGAGATATAGGACCGCACGGCAGCGTGACCCTAGGCGTCGAACCGCGGCTTGTCCCTCTTTTTCAACGTAGCTTTCCTACGGCCAGCGTAGTGGCTCACAGAACGCAATCGGTAGATGGCATTTTGCAACGTAGCTATCCCGATATGGGAATGACGCAAACCGACGGCTGGGCCCTTATGGGTGACTTCCTGGCGACATATCGCGGCCAGTTGGATGAGTTTCCTGTGCAGAACGCCTACCTAAAGCCCGACCCGGCGCGCGTCATGCATTGGCGTGGGCAAATGTCCAAATTGAGCGCCAAGCCCAAAATCGGCATCTTGTGGAAAAGCCTGAAATTCAGCGCTGAAAGAGATCGCTACTTCTCACCGTTCGACGACTGGCGCGAGATTTTGTCGCTCGACCAATTCGATTTCTTCAGCCTGCAATATGGCGATTGCCGGGAAGAAATAGCCCGGGCGGCCGAGGAAGGGCTTACCCTGCATACGCCGGCAGGTATTGACCTGAAAGACGACCTCGACGATCTCGCCGCCTTGTGTCAGGCCATGGACCTCATCATCGCGCCATCAAACGCGACCAGCAATATTGCCGCCGCGTGCGGGGTGCCCGTGTGGATGATCCAATATGGCGGCTGGCTGCAACTGGGCCAGACCTACCATCCCTGGTATCCGAGCGTACGCATATTTTCGCCGCCCTCGCTTTCAGATTGGCGTCCGGCGTTCCAGGCCATCCGCACCGCCCTGCTTGATCAATTTGATGGTCGCAAAGAGGCGTCAAAACCGTTGAATTGACCTCAAATGCCGGTCAGTGCGCCATATAGAGATTGATCTGGGTATTTTGCAGCAGGGCCCGCGTTGTCCCGCCAAAGACGAATTCGCGTACCCGTGATCGCCCGAAAGCCCCCGCCACCATGTAATCGGCCTGGTGACGCTCCGTCGCCTCGGTCAGCAAGGCCACGACATCGCCCTTGGCCAAGGTTTCTACCTCTACGGTAAGCCCGTGGCCGGCATAATAGGCGGCCAGGCGGCCTAGGTCCGCAGGCGCGTCGCCTGTCGGCGCCCCGACCACGACTACCTTCGCGGCCTTTTTTAACAGCGGCACCGCGCGCCGCGCAGCGCGAGACGAAGGTTCCTTGCCGTCCCATGCCACAATGGCTGTGCCGCCGATATTGAAGGCGCGGCGGGCGATAAAGACTCCTGCCCGCTCTTCCATCATAACCTGCTGGAAGGCTTCGGACAGCATTCCTTGCCCCTTGGCACTGGTATCCGAAAACACCATAAGGTCGGATAAACGTGTCTCCAGGGCGAGGTCCTGCCATACCGGCGATTCCAGTGCCGTGAATGTCTTCTCTGGATACGGAACGGCACCAAACTGCGAACGGGCTGTCAATTCAGACTCGTCGGCCGCCTGCTTCAGGCTTTCCATGGTCGACATCTGAACCGTCCCCATGAATCCCTCACCCAGCCAGGGCGCCAGTTCCGCGGGGTCAGGTGGTGTAAACAGGACGTTGAGTTGCGCGCTAAATGCCGCGGCGATTTGCCCTGCCAGGTCCAGGGCAAGGATTTCGCTTACCGTACCACTGACCGGAATACTGATTCTGGACCATGCCTCAGATTTCATGATCGCCTCCTTGTCTGTCTCATTGAACGGTGCGCGTATCGCGTCCGCCCATCCGATATATACCCTTCAACATAAAAACCCGATGTGACAAATTGCACGGCAAGCGCTAAAACACGCCATGCCCGCCATCTACAGACCCGCCGTCAAACCTGCGAAATCCCGCCCCGACAGCGCCCCCCGCGCCTGGCAACGCATGCTGTCCGGCCGCCGCCTCGATCTGCTGAATCCGCACGCCGTAGACATCGAAATCGACGACATCGCCCTGGGCTTGTCACGCGTGGCCCGTTGGAATGGCCAGACGACGGGGGATTACGGGTTTAGCGTCGCGCAGCATTGCCTTATTGTCGAAGAGATTTGCGCCCATATCGAACCGCGCATCACCCCAACCCACCGCCTCATGGCCTTACTGCATGATGCGCCGGAATATGTGATCGGCGACATGATTTCTCCGTTCAAGGCGGCGCTGGGTTTCGATTACCGGCGGTTCGAAGATCAGTTGGAGCAGGCAATCTTCATCCGCTTCGGCCTGCCCGGAAAAATACCGCCCTACATAAAGACATTGATAAAACAAGCCGATCATGCCTGCGCCTTCTTCGAAGCGACGCAGTTGGTCGGGTTCAGAGATGCCGAAGCGCGGCAATATTTTGGTGAACCGCCGGCCGGCTACGAACTGATCCTCACCCCGATGTCGGACCGGGAGGCGTGCCAGGCCTTCATTTCGCGTTTCAACGCTCTGACCGCCCTGCTGACACCATGAGCCTTGCCATTGAATTGTCGGCAGTGGTGGTCACGGTAAAGGACAACGAAGCGCTTGTCCTGTGCCTGAACCTGCCCAGGGGCGAAGCCGCCTTTGCTCTGCCGTCCGGCCCGTTCATTCCGGAAAATCACCGCACGTTCGACCTGGCCCTGCGCGCCTTCGTGCGCGAACAGACGGGCTTTGATATTGGTTATGTCGAACAACTCTACAGCTTCGGCGATGATGGCCGCCAAGGTATAGCCGCCAGTGCGCCCGATGGCGATCGCGTCGTCTCCGTTGGCTATCTGGCGCTGACGCCTCAGGCCGTTCAGGCACGCTTCGATGCCGCCTGGGTGCCGTTCAACCGTTTCTTTCCCTGGGAAGACTGGCGGCGCGGCGACAACAATCCGGACCTGGAAGTGCTACGCCCGGCTCTGCGCGACTGGTGCGATACGGCTGCCTCCGCTACAGAACATGCCTTGCGTCTGCGTCGCGTCGAAACCATCTTCCCCGACGACTTCGATAACTGGAACGAGGAACGGGTGCTCGACCGCTACGAACTGCTTTACAGCGTAGGCCTGACCGGCGAAGCCCAGCGCACGCGGGACGGCGGACCGCCGGCGCCGTCAAGCGGCGAGCCCATGGCCTCAGATCACCGCCGCATATTGGCAACCGGTTTGTCGCGCTTACGCGGCAAGCTCAAATACCGCCCGGTGATTTTCGAATTGATGCCGGAACAATTCACGCTGCTGGAATTGCAGAAATCCCTGGAAGCCCTTTCGGGCCTGCGTCTGCACAAGCAGAATTTCCGCCGCGCCCTCGACCGCACGGGGTTTGTCACGCCCTTGGGTATAATGCGCGAAGACACCGGTGGGCGTCCGGCGGAACTGTATAGCTACAATCGCGACCAGTTTCATTTTTCCCCGTCGCTGGGACTCAGCCTGCCGCGCGCCTGAGGCTTACAGCATCTTGGCAAGACGAGCCGCCTGCGACATCCAGTTTTCCCGCACCGCACGGTCCGGCGACAGGATACGCGTAGAGATCCAGGCGACATTTTCCGGCGACCAACCAGCGACCTGCCAATAGTAAAAGATACCGAGACCATTCAGTTCACGCTGCTTGGCGGCATCAATACCGGATATCACCGTCAGGTCATCGGGCGGACTTTGCGGTACACCCAGGCGAATGGGTTCAAGGCCCGTACCAGCCTGCTGAACCGCGGCTGCGATGCTGTCTGGTGTCATGGTGGCAAGGCTGGAGGCACGTCGTTGCAGGCTCAGATCTTCACGCCGAATGAGCACATTGCCAGGGGTGGCCGAAGCGGCAACCATATCGAGACGCGGCGCCGGTTGCGGCGGAGCATAAGGTGCCTTACCCGCCTCCAAACTCTTAGTCTCTGGCTTCGGTTCTGGCTTGAACGGCACGACAACACCCGATGTGAAGGCCTCCGCGGCGGCGTCCAGATAAGACACAGGCTGCGCGACAGGCTTTTCCGCAGGCGTGTCGTCGCTGACTTTCGAGACCGCCGCTGCGGCGGCAACCGGCGCATCGTCGAATACGGCGCGTGGCCGTTCGAAGGCGCTACGGTCGCTTTTCGCCCGGCGCGCCAAAGTCCAGCCCACCCAGGCCGACACCAGAAACGCACCCAACATAAGCGCCAGGGATTTCAAAATCAGGATCGTCATGGCTTCCCCTAAAGCAATCCGTTCCGAAACAAAGTTCGGCCTAATCAAGCGTTTGGTGCATCCTTCAAAGCGAAACATGCACCGAAATAACAAACAACCTCAGCCCCTGATCACATCGATCGGAACATGACGCGCCTTACCTTCTTTGGTCTCATCACGCGTTTGGCGACAAACCCAGTCACCAACCCTAGACCGGCGGCGGCGGCAAGCCACAAACGCAATTCGATGATCAGATGCAGCATATGATCTCCCCTAACCTGCATTCACAGTGAAAACGACGCGGCGATTTCTAGCACGGCCTTCCGGCGTGGCATTATCAGCGACCGGCAAGGCGCCGCCAAACCCGCGCACCTTCACCCGTTCCACCGACAGCCCCCGTTGCACCAGCGCGTCAGCGGCCGATTGCGCCCGGGCTTGTGAAATGGTCTGGTTGACCATGCCGTCGCCGACATTATCGGTATAGCCCGACACCGTAATCCGCACCTGGGTCGGGCACGTCGCTACGACGTGGTAGACATCGTCGATAAGACGCTGGCTTTCGGCGGTCAGGTCATAGGTTCCGGGTTTGTAGATGATCTGACGGTTGCCGACGGCTTCGACCAGATCCTGATCGCAGGACCGGGCGGCCGAAGTACTGGCCTCAAGGGCGGAATCACCGGCTACACGTGGACCATCTTCAGCCATAGTGCCCGCCGAAGCGATGGAGGTGGCGCGATCACCATGGATCACCTCAAGGGAATGCGGCTTTTCCAGCGGCGCCACCGCTACGGAGGAGGAAGATACTTGAGGATAGGCGGAATAGCTGACGGCCGCCAGTTGCGGCTGGGGCGCAGGAGACGCTATCACACGAATATCGCTGATCGGGCTGTTAATAAACGCACCGCCGGGAAGGACCGGTTCGCCAGGGTTCGTAGCGTTGGCGAGCGTTTTCCTGGCTTTTTCCAGTTGCGCCTGAGCCTCAACACTATCACTGGCGACCGTCAGGGTGACGGTCTGGCCGGACACCGTCGCATCGACGTCCTTCAATCCCTGCACCGTAAGAGCACGATCGACGCTGGCCTGAAGCTCGCTTTCGATTGTCGGCAATACCTGATACAGGCCGACCGCAGCCAATGCGGCGAACCCGGAAAGACCTGCGACCCATACGGCCTTGGCTGACATCGATACCCCCACACATCAATTCGGTCAAACAGCGTTAACCTTTTTATCGCGTGCGCGAACAATAGACAACCAGCCAAAACAACTGCGAGGGGACAAATAAATTGCCCCCTCGCGACTGTGCTTTCAATGTAACGACAAAAACAGCGAAATTATTCGCTAGATGCAATCGCCGCTTGTGCTGCCGCCAAACGCGCAACCGGAACACGGTAGGGCGAACAGGAGACATAGGCCAGACCAACGCCATGGCAGAAGGCGATTGAGGCCGGATCCCCGCCGTGCTCGCCGCACAAGCCCAACTTGATGTCCGGACGTTGCGCCCTTCCCTTTTCGACCGCGATCTTGATCAAGGCGCCAACGCCATCCTGATCCAAGCTGACGAACGGGTCCTTATCGAAAATACCCTTTTCGATATAGGGGTTGAGGAAGCGTCCTGAATCGTCGCGGCTGATACCAAAGGTCGTCTGCGTCAGGTCGTTGGTGCCGAAAGAGAAGAACTCCGCCGTCTCAGCCAACCGGTCGGCCAGAAGAGCCGCGCGCGGAAGTTCGATCATGGTGCCAACCTTGTAGGCGACCTCACGGCCCTTGGCCGCAAAGACCTCCTTGGCGATCCTGTGCGTCATGGCCGCGAGAAACGCCATTTCTTCACGCGTCGCGACAAGCGGGTGCATGATTTCAGGCTGCGGATTACCGCCGGCCACCGCCACCTCAACTGCCGCTTCGAAAATGGCGGTCAATTGGCTCTCGTAGATTTCCGGGAAGGTCACGCCCAGGCGGCAACCGCGCCAACCCAGCATGGGGTTGGTTTCGCTAAGTTCCTTGGTCCGCTTATACAGCTTTTCTTCACCGACACCCGACATCTCGGCCACCGCTTTGACGTCCTCCGCCGTATGGGGCAGGAATTCATGCAGCGGCGGATCAAGCAGCCGAATGGTGACGGGCAGCCCGTCCATGATCTGCAATAACTCGGCGAAATCCGACTTTTGCATCGGCTGGATCTTAGCCAACGCCTTGCGGCGGCCGGCTTCGTCATCGGCCAGGATCATTTCCCGCACGGCCGAAATCCGCTCATCGTCGAAGAACATATGCTCCGTACGGCACAGACCGATACCCTGGGCGCCGAACCCGACCGCCGTTTTAGCGTCGGCAGGCGTTTCAGCATTGGCGCGGATATCGAGTGTCTTGAACTCGTCCGCCCAGCGCATGATTTGATGGAAGTCTTCCGAGAAATCGGGTTCGATCATCCGGATCGCACCCTTCATGATCTCACCCGTCGAGCCATCAAGTGTGATGATCTCCCCGTGGCGGAACGTCTGGCCGCGCGATACGAACTCGCCCCGCTCGGTGTAGATGC
The DNA here is from genome assembly GCF_000495815.1 of Asticcacaulis sp. AC466. GTDB lineage: Bacteria > Pseudomonadota > Alphaproteobacteria > Caulobacterales > Caulobacteraceae > Asticcacaulis. The sequence goes on from NZ_AWGE01000007.1 coordinate 218,712, forward strand.
TCATTTCACCAGCGCCCGAAACGCACGGACGCCCCATGCCGCGGGCCACGACGGCCGCGTGGCTGGTCATGCCGCCGCGCGCCGTGACAATGGCCTTGGCGGCATGCATACCGTGAATGTCTTCCGGCGATGTCTCGTCACGCACCAGAATGACATCTTCACCGGACGCCGCAAAGCGCACGGCGTCATCGGCGGTGAAGACGATCTTGCCCGATGCAGCGCCCGGAGATGCCGGCAAGCCGCGCGCAATGACGACCTTTTCTGCCTTCGGATCAAGCATGGGGTGCAGGAGCTGATCGAGAGCGGAGGCATCGATGCGCATCAGCGCTTCCTGAGGCGTGATCAGGCCTTCTCGCGCCATATCGACGGCGATTTTCAGCGCCGCCTTGGAGGTGCGCTTGGCATTGCGGGTCTGAAGCATGTACAGCTTACCCTGCTCGACCGTGAATTCCACATCCTGAACATCGCGATAGTGGTTCTCCAGCGTATCGACCGTCGTCTTGAACTGATTGAAGACTTCCGGAAGGGATTCTTCCATCGACAAGGCGCGCTCGCCCATATCTTCACGGGCCTTTTTGGTCAGGGCCTGGGGCGTGCGAATGCCGGCGACCACATCTTCACCCTGGGCATTCAGCAGGAATTCGCCGTAAAGCTCTCCGTCGCCTGTGGACGGGTTGCGAGTAAAGGCAACGCCCGTCGCGGAGGTTTCGCCCATATTGCCGAACACCATCGACTGGATATTGACGGCGGTCCCCCAGTCTTCGGGGATGTCGTGCATCTTGCGATAAAACTTGGCGCGGTCGTTCATCCACGACCCGAAGACCGCCTTCACGGCGCCCCAGAGCTGATCCTTCGGCTCTTGCGGGAAATCATGCCCCAGTTCGGAGCGGACCATGTCCTTATAGTCCTTGATGATCCGTTCCCAATCCTTGGCGGCGATATCGGTGTCGACACTGACGCCCAGGCGATCCTTATGATCGTCCAGAATGTCTTCGAAGCTATGATGGCTGACGCCTAAGACCACATTCGAATACATGGTGATGAAACGACGGTAGCAATCGAGGGCAAAACGGCGATCCCCGGTCAGGGTCGCCAGGCCTTCGACCGTCTCGTCATTGAGACCAAGGTTGAGAACCGTGTCCATCATGCCCGGCATCGACGCGCGGGCGCCAGAGCGGACAGACACCAGCAACGGATTGGACACCAGACCAAATCCCTTGCCCGTCGATTGTTCCAACTCGGCCAGGGCGCGCTCGACTTCTTCCACCAGACCGTCCGGCAGGGAGGAGTCATTTTTGAAATAGTGGACGCAGGCTTCCGTGGTGATGGTGAAACCTGCCGGAACCGGTAGATTGAGAGCAGACATTTCGGCCAGATTGGCCCCCTTGCCGCCCAGAAGTGCCTTCATTGAGGCGTTGCCATCGGCCTTTCCGGCCTGGAAGGCGTATACCCAGTGCTTCGACATGAACTTTCCCTTTTCATTTTAAAGCATTTATTTTTAATTTTACGCGAGATGTCTCGGGAAACTCATTGTTTTCCCGTATTATAATAAACAAACGATCAGGCTATTTTACTGAGATCAGCAATCTCGCCCGACAAATCACACACAGCTCTCAGTATGGCCAAACGGTTGCTGCGGATAGCCGCATCGTCCGCATTGACCAGAACGCCTTCAAGAAACGCATCCACGCCATGCCGCATTGCAGCAATTTCCTGCAAAGCGTCAATATATTTTTCCTGATCCAAGGCAGCTTCAACCGAACGGCGTGTCAAGTTGATCTGCTTGATCAGGGCCATTTCGACATCCGGCGCCCCCGGCAAGACGTGCGGTTCAGCCTTTGGCAATGCACCCTTCTTGGCTTCGGCAGCCAGGATATTCGCCGCACGCTTATGGGCGGCCAGCAAATCGTCGCCCTTCGGCGTCTTCAAAACGGTTTCCAACGCCTCGATCTTCCGGGTCAGGCGCACGACGTCCCCGTCTTTCAAGGCGAAAACGGCTTCGATGACGTCGAAACGGACACCGTCGTCCTTAAGCTGGACGCGCAGGCGATCGGCCATGAAGTCCTCGAACTCAGCGCCGACCTGGGCAAAGCTGCGGAACGCCAGAACGGCGTCCGTCACTTCCGGCACATTGGGGACATGTTCGTACATCAGATCGAGATCATAGTCGCGCTCGGTCGGACGAACCCAAACCGGGCTTTCCAGCAGGCCTTGCGAAAACTCCTCGAGATAGGTCTTATACACCTCGGTGTGACCTTCGGCCCAGCGTGGCCCGGCCGAACCGCGCCAGTTTTCGGTATCGACGTACACTGACCGGCCCTCACCCGCATAGATCAGCAAGGTACGATACCAGTTGGCCGCCAGATCAGACAGGCTAACGCGGACATTGTAGTGGCGCAGAATACGCAGGATACCAAGGGCCGACCGGCGCAGGGCGAACGGGTCCTTCGATCCCGTCGGCTTTTCGTCAATGGCGAAAAATCCGATCAGGGTGTCCAGCTTGTCCGCCAAGGCAACGGCGGCACTGACCGCGCCGTCCGGCAAGGAGTCAGACGGTCCTTGGGGCTTGTAATGCTGGCGGATCGCATCGGCGATTGCCGGATCGAGCATCGCGGCATCCGCGTAATACCCGCCCATGACGCCTTGAAGCTCCGGAAATTCACCCACCATATGAGAGGCTAGGTCGGCCTTAGCCAGGCGAGCCGCTTCGGCGGCAGTATCCGCATTGGCACCCACCAACGGCGCTATATCGCGGGCCAGGGCCTCGATACGGCCAACGCGCTGCGCCATGGTGCCGAGCTTGGCGTGGAAGGTCACGCCCTTCAACTTCGTCAACCACTGATCGAAATTGCCAGCGCGATTGTCTTCTTTCCAGAAGAAGACACCGTCCGACAGGCGCGCCGACAACACCTTGGCGTTGCCGCGCTTGATTTCGGCGCCACCATCGCTGGCCTGCATATTCGCGGTGATGACGAACTTCGCCGCCATCTTGCCGTCCGCATCACGGACGGCGAAATATTTCTGGTGCGTGCGCATCGACGTCTTGATGACTTCGGGCGGGAGGGTCAAAAACTGCGGGTCCATGTCGCCGAGCAGCGGCACGGGGAATTCGTTGAGGCCCGCGACCTCTTCCAGCAGCCCCTGATCCTCGATCAGTTCGCAGCCGGCTTCGGCACAGACAGCGCGCGCCGTCTCCAGAATGATCGTCTGACGGTCAGCATGGTCGAGAATGACTGAGTTGTCGATTAAAGCCTGCTTGTAGCTGTCGAAATCCGTCACCGGCAGGGCTTGTCCGGAACCGAGGAAGCGATGACCTTCGGTCAGGTTGGCGGCGCGAAGGCCTTCCAACTCGAACGGAATGACCTGACCGTCGAACAGGAACAGGATACGCTTCAAGGGACGCACCCAGCGGAAGGTCGATGTGCCGGACCGCATGGACTTGGGCCATGGGAAGGCGAGAATAACATCACGCAGCATCTCGCCCAGGACATCGGCCGTTTTCACGCCCGGCTTTTCAATGCGCGCCATCCACACGCCGTTTTCGAGCGTCAGCTTGTCCTGCGTCAGGCCGACCTTACGCAGAAAGCCTTCCATCGCTTGAGGCGGTGCGCTTTCCTTAGGCCCCTTGACCTCGTCGGTGACAGCGGCGGTTTGTGTCGGCAAACCTTCAACATGAAGCGCCAGACGACGCGGACCGACATAGGCCTTGATCGTATCAAAGCTGAGGCCAGCCGCGGTCAATTTCGCGCCGAACAGGCGTTCGAAATCACGCGCTGCCCCCAATTGCATTCGGGCAGGAATTTCTTCGGAGAATAGTTCGATCAACAGTTGAGCCATTAGCGTGCCTCCTCCTGGCGCGCCCACTCGGTGGCGCAGGCCTTACAGAGGTCGCGAATACGGCCGATATAGGATTGACGTTCGGCAACGGCGATGGCGCCGCGCGCATCCATCAAATTGAAAAGGTGTGACGCCTTGAGCACATGATCATAGGCCGGCAGTACCAGTGGATAGCCCAGGGAATTCGGCGTCGCCAGAATGCGCTTTACCTGAATTTCCATGTCTTCGAACTGACGCTTGAGCGTTGCCACGTCCGACGCTTCGAAATTGAAGGCGGAAAACTGGCGCTCCTGCTCCTTGAACACGTCGCCATATTTGACCCCGGCCTTGTTGAATTTCAGGTCATAGACGTTATCGACGTTCTGGACATACATTGCCAAGCGTTCCAGACCATAGGTCAGCTCGCCCGACACCACGTCCACTTCGATGCCGCCAACCCCCTGGAAGTAGGTGTACTGCGTCACCTCCATGCCGTCGCACCACACTTCCCAGCCCAGTCCCCATGCGCCGACCGTCGGATTCTCCCAGTCGTCTTCGACGAAGCGGATATCGTGAAGTTGCGGATCAAGACCGATCGCTTTCAGCGAGCCAAGATAAAGTGCCTGAAGGTTTTCCGGGTTGGGCTTCAGGATGACCTGATACTGATAATAGTGCTGGAGACGGTTCGGGTTTTCACCATAGCGCCCGTCGACCGGCCGGCGCGACGGCTGAACATAGGCAGCCTTCCACGGTTTCTTGCCAAGCGCGCGCAGAACAGTCGCCGGATGCAGCGTACCGGCGCCGACTTCGACATCGTAAGGCTGGAGAATCGCGCAGCCCTGTTCGGACCAGTAGCTGTGAAGAGTAAGAATTAGGTCCTGGAAGGACAGCGGTTCAGAAGACATGACCATCTGCAAATAGCGGAAATTTGGCGCGAACATAGAGTGGCCCCCCGTTGGCCGCAAGCCAAAAGACCCCGGATTTAAAAAGAAAAACTGTCCGAAAGGGGAAGAATCTGACTTCCTGTCGCAAATGATGGCAGCAGATACCAAACCGACGCTGAAAACGCGTCTGAATGCGCTGATGAAGGCCTTGCGACAGCCTTCGTCATGGCTGCTGCTGGCCTTGGGTTTTTCCTGCGCCCTGCCCTTTCTGTTGGTTGGCGGCACGCTAAGTTTCTGGTTAAGGTCTGAGCACATCTCCCTAACTTTGATCACCTTTACGGGATGGGTCAGCCTGCTCTACGGTTTCAAGTTCGCCTGGGCACCCTGGATGGACAAGGTGCACATTCCGGTCCTGTACGGCTGGCTGGGCCAGCGACGCAGCTACATGGTGCTTAGCCAGGCAGGCATAGCGACGGGCCTCGTGGCCATGGCGGTCATCGGCCCGCACCACCTCATCGCCTTTCTGGTGGCGGCCGTGTTTGTCGCCTTCAGCGCCGCCTCCCAGGAAATCGCCGTGGATGCGTGGCGCGTCGAACAGACACGAAACGACGCTGAGCAGGCGCTGAACCCCAGCCTGTACGCCTATGGCTTCCGCGCCGGCATATTGGTGACCGACTCGCTGATCCTGGTACTGTCCAAGCGCATCGGCTGGCCTCTGTCCTATACCGTGATCGCCTGCCTCCTCGGCATCGGCCTGGTCGCGGCTCTACTGGCCCAACGCACCGAGGCGGAACAGAAAAGCCATGATGTCCGGTCGTTCCGCGAATTGATCGTCGATCCGTTCGTCAGTTTTTTTCGAGAGCATAAAAATACAGCCGGATTGATCTTGCTGATTCTGGCCCTCTATCGTCTACCCGACTACCTGACCAACCTGGCCGGCACCATGTATGTCGATACAGGCCTGGACCCCGACGCGATAGCCGCCATGCGGGCAGGCATAGGGCTTTGGGCGTCGCTGATCGGTATCGCGGCCGGTGGCGGCTGCCTGCTGATTTTCGGGCTGAAACGCACATTCATCCTCGGCGCTCTGATCGGCCCGGTTTCAAATCTCTGTTTTTCATGGATGTCGGTCGCGCATGGCGATCTGCGGGTATTTGCCTTTACCCTGCTGGCCGACAATTTTTCCAACGGTATAGCGGAAACGGCACTGGTCGCTTTTATGACCCGAATGACCGGACGCGACCATACCTTGACCCACTATGCGCTAATGTATTCGGTCGCGGCCCTGACCGGCAAATTCCTGAAAGGGTTCACCGGCCTGGCGGTAGACGCATTGACACCGCATCTGGGACTTTTCAACGCCTATTCGGCCTTCTTCCTGGCGACAGCGGCGATCGGGGTTCCGTGTCTTATCCTGTGCTGGATTCTCGGCAAAAAGGGCGTATTCTCAGCCCCACCGGCCGGGTGAATTCGTATAGCCTTTTTATGCGGTCACCGGCTAAACCCTTGTCCATAAAGACAAAGTATTGCGGGGTGTCCCATGAAAATCACCAACACCTTCGTCCGCATTGCCGATGACAGCCAAGCCGTCATGGGCTTGATTCCGAAGGTTAAGGACGGCAAGCCCAGCGTGGCCCGTATGCACTATGATCTGTTGAGCGAACACCCTTACGAATACGACCTCGATGCCTTTAATTTCGAGATATGGTGTCGCCGCAACGCCATTCCTGACCAAGACCGCGACCATCATCAGGCCGCCTTTTTCTCAAAGGGGCATCCCTGCATGCGGGCGTCACCATTGACCAAGACGCACGGCTTTGGCGCACATTATAACGGTTCGGGCAAAATCGCCATTTATCCCGTTGATTCAAAAGCCTATCAAAAACTGCTCAATGATCCGGAAAATAGGGTGGAAATGGCCATGCGCAGCAAGCGACCGGACGCGTCAACCCAGTTGGCACGGACGCACCCAGGCCGCCGGGTACACGCCCCGCAGAGCCACGCCTAAAGCCTCCGCATCGTCGCCCGTTCGACATAGGGCGAAACAAGTCGCCCCCGACCCTGACATGCGGGCGAACAGGGTTTGCGGCTGCGCTTCCAGGACCGTCAAAACGTCGGCAATAACGGGCTGCAATTGAATCGCGGGGCGTTGCAGATCGTTGCGCGTCCGCGACAGAGCGGTGACAAGATGATCAATGGTTGATAGGTTGCCAAAACCACGCATGGCATCGATCTCACCGAACGCGCCTAGCGCATCATACCCGCTGTAGACGCGCGCCGTCGAACATTCCACAAGGGGATTAATCAGCACAGCCGGCACCGAGGGCACATCGACCGGCGTCAGCAACTCGCCGTATCCTTCGGCAAAGGACGACCGGTTCCACAGGCACATGACGCCATCAGCACCAATCCCGCCCGCAATGGCCGCCAGGTCCACATCGCTCATGTCGGGTGCGTAGGCGTCCCGTAAAAGCCGCAGCACGGCCCCTGCGTCCGCGCTGCCGCCACCAATTCCGGATGCGATGGGCAGGTTTTTTGTCAGGCGTATGGCACGATCAACCGCAACGCCACGCGCCGCTTCGAACCGCCGCACCGCCTTCATGACCAGATTGTCTTCGCCCGCGTCGAGGCCTGCGCCGAACGGACCGTCCATTTTAAGAGCTACTTTAAACGGGTCACCAGAACCCATTGAATCGGCGTCCAAAAGCGCAACTTCGTCGCCGAAATCGGCGAACACCACCAAACTCTGCAATGGGTGATACCCGCGCGCATCCGGAGCCGCGACATGCAGATAAAGATTGACCTTGGCAGGCGCAAAGGTCGAGGCAGTACCTAGTTTCACGGCTTTGGCTTGTGGTCGTCGTTGAGCGCCGTTTTGGTCGCCACGGGCGTGGGTTTGCCTGTCGCGACCTTCTGAGACGCTACGTTCTCATCGATCTTCTTGCGCACGGCCGCCGCCTGCCGGTCGGTGGTTTTCAAAGTCAGCACGCGCTGCCACTCATATCCCGCCTCGGCATTGCGGCCCAGGGCCTTGTACACATCGCCCAGATGTTCATTGATTTCAGGATCGGCTGGCTCCATTTGCACGGCCTGCTCGACAAAATTCAGTGCCTGTTCGTATTCGCCCAACTTGTAATATCCCCAGCCCAGCGAATCGATGACGGCACCGGATTTCGGGTTGACCTTGATCGCCTCGCGGATCAGGTCCATGCCGGCCTGGATATTGATTCCACGGCTGATCCAGCCATAGCCGAGGAAGTTGAGAACCTCAGGCTGTTTGCCATTTATAGCCTGCGCCTTTTTGATGGCGCCCTCCGCGTCGGTCCACCGGTTGAGACTGTCATAAATAATGGCCTGCATGTACCAGGCCTGCCAGCCAAAATCCTTGTCGCCTGCACGCTGTATGCGCGCGTCCATCAGGGCCAAGGCATCGGCGTCCTTTTCCTGGCTATGCAGAATGCCAGTCTTTTCGATGATCAGGCTCAAATTGTCCGGATCAAGAGCCAGGGCTTGGTCGACCAGCGCCAGAGCCTGATCCAGCTTGTCGTCACCGCGCATGACCCACACACGGCGCAATGTGGCTTCAGTATAGAAGGGAGACGTCACCGGCACACTGGCCCAGACGGCTTCCGCGGCGTCGTTATCCTTTAGCTCCTGCTGGAGTTGGCCCAGGAAGATACTTTCGCGGTCCGACCCGTTGTCCAGATAGCGTGACAGGTTCAGGTTGGCCAGGGCGAATTCGTTGTCGTGTTCGCTGGCGGAAAGAGTCGCGGACACAAAGAGCGCGTTGGAAATGCCTTCCTTAAGGCCTGGCAAGGGCGGCGCCTTATAGTCGGCCGAATCGATTCGCTTCAACGCCTTTATCGCCACCACGTCATTAGTCTGGCTGGCAATATTTTGCCAGATCGCCTTTGCCTCGTCCTTACGTCCCTGACGTTCCAGAAAGCCGGCATAGTCGGGGCCAAAGATAAAGCTGGCGGCGCCAGGCTGATACAGGGAGACATAGAGCGCTTCCGCGTCCGCAGCCTTGCCCCGGATTTCATTGAGTCGCGCCCGATTGGATTTGACGAGATAAGACACCAAACGGTCGCGATCGTTGCTTTCCAGTGCGGCATCCTTGGAGCCGTCAAGTGCGTCTTTCCATTTGCCATTCAACGCGAGAATATATGGACGCAGCAACACGCCATTGCGGTCGCCGGGCTTGAGTTTCAACAACGCATCGACGTGCTTCAGGGCATCTGCATTCTTGTCAGCCTTCACCGCCGTTACGACACCGAGGAGATCGATCATCATCTCGCTGGTGTCACTGGCGGGTTTCATCGTTTTCGCCATTTCAGCCGAACGATCAATCTCTCCGCCCAACAAACTGATCAAAAACGCTTTTTCGCGCAAATCGGCATCGGTCGGGTCCGCCATTGTCGCATCGCTCATCGCCTGAGCGGCCGTGCGGAAATCGCCGCTGGCCATGGCGACTCGCCCCACCAGATATCGAGCATAGGGCGACGGATAGGGATGCAATTCCTGCGTGACGTCGGCATAGATAACGCGCGGCTGAGCAGCGACCGGCGCCATTTTTGCCTTGGCCCACACCGGCCCAGCCATCGCCAGCGACACAGTCAAGGCCAGGAGGCTCAGACCTGAATTCAGCACCAAACTCTTTTTCACGTTACGACCTGCTCGAAGAAACATCTTAATCCCTATAACAAACATATAGGGCTAAAATGCGTAACATAAAGGTTTATGTCACTATCCGCAGGTTGAAACCTACATGTTCGGATAGTTCGGTCCGCCGCCGCCTTCGGGGGTAACCCAGACAATGTTGTTGGTCGGGTCCTTGATGTCGCACGTCTTGCAGTGCACGCAATTCTGAGCATTGATCTGCAAACGCGGTTTGCCCACGTCCTGTCCGACAATCTCGTACACGCCGGCCGGACAATAGCGCTGCGCCGGTTCGGCGTATTTCGGCAGGTTGATATCGATGGGAATATGCGGGTCTTTCAACTTAAGGTGAACCGGCTGGTCTTCCTCATGATTGGTGGACGAGATGAACACCGAAGACAACTTATCGAACGAAATTACACCGTCGGGCTTGGGATAGGCGATGGGCTTGAACTGGGCGGCCGGCTTGAGCGAATGCGCATCGCTCTTTTTGTGGTGCATCGTACCGAAAATGGACACGCCCCCCAACATATTGGTCAGCATCATCTCAACACCACTGATCAATGTGCCCAGATTGGTGCCGAACCGCGTCAGAATCGGCTTGACGTTGCGCACGAGCTTCAATTCCTTGGCGACGTCAGAATGCTCATAGGCCGACTGATAACCCTCCAGCACGCGCGGCGCATCGGCCTGGCCCAGAGCCTTCACCACGGCGTCGGCGGCCAGAACCGCGGTCTTCATGGCATTGTGGCTGCCCTTGATGCGCGGCACGTTGACGAATCCCGCCGAACAGCCGATCAGGGCGCCGCCAGGGAAGACTAGGCGCGGCACGGACTGGTATCCGCCCTCGTTGATGACCCGCGCACCGTAGGACACGCGCTCGCCGCCTTCCAGCATGTCGCGCACCTGCGGATGCTGCTTGAAGCGCTGGAACTCGTCATAGGGCGACAGGTAGGGATTTTCGTAGTTCAGGTGAACCACGAAGCCAACCGACACATAGTGATCGCCGAAATGATACAGGAAAGACCCGCCGCCCGTCTTGTCGTCCAATGGCCAGCCTAGGGTATGCTGAACAAAGCCTGGCTTGAATTTTTCCGGCTTGATCTTCCACAATTCCTTCAGGCCTATGCCATATTTCTGAACGTCGCTTTTCGCGTCGAGTTCATATTTACGGATGACCAATTGCGACAGAGAGCCCCGCGCGCCCTCGGCGAACAGGGTATATCGGGCACGCAACTCCAGGCCAGGCTGATAATCGGGCTTGTGGTGCCCGTCGCGCGCAATGCCGAAAACACCGGCCACCACGCCGACAACGGCATTGTCGTCATCGTACAGCACTTCTGAACACGCCATGCCGGGATAGATTTCGACGCCCAGCGCCTCGGCCTGCTCGGACAGCCAGCGGCACAGATTGCCCAGGCTGGCGATATAGCAGCCGTGATTGCTCATATAGCCGGGTTTCGGCAGGACGGAGATATCCATGGCGCCTTGTGGCCCGAGATAAATGAACTTGTCTTCCGTCACGGGTGTTTCCAGCGGCGCCCCCATGGCCTTCCAATCCGGAAACAGCGCGGCAAGGCCAGATGGATCGATCACGGCGCCGGACAGAATATGCGCGCCGATTTCCGAGCCTTTTTCGAGCAGGGCGACGCTGACCTCGCGGCCGGCGGCCTGTGCTTGCTGCTTCAGCCGGATCGCCGCCGACAAACCAGCCGGGCCGCCGCCAACGATAACGACATCGTATTCCATGGCTTCACGTTCGATTACCGCATCCTGGCTATCGGCCATCTACACACTCCTTGCATGAACTTGACGTCCATTTTGTTTTTGAACTTTGCCCCCGCTCCCTCTATGAGAGACGGACCCGTTCCGTTTCAGGCCCCTGCCCGTGATCCCTTCAGATGATCTTAGATTGGAAATCGAAAGCTATCTTGGCTTTCTGATCGATCATGATCTGGAAGACGCCTATGAAGCAGAGCCTATTAATCGGACTCTGTCGGAAAATAAACACGCATTTAAGCGTGCCGTTGCGGCACCCGCGCAAATTCCCGTTACACCTGTGCAGGCGGGACACAATGTCAGCCAGCTCAGACCGCAAAGCCTTGCCCATATTGAGCTTGGGACAATGCTGCAAGAAGCGCGTCAACGCGCCGGCGCAGCGCGTACGCTGGACGAGCTCTACGCCGAACTCGACGCGTTTCAACACATGCCTCTGCGCCATGAAGGCGGTAAGGGCATAGTGAAGGTTCGCGGAAACCCGACACCGGAGCTTTTGGTTATCGGCGAATGCCCCGATGCCGAAGAAGATGCGGCCGGCACTGCCTTTGCGGGCAAGGCCGGTGACATGATGGACAAGGCACTCAAAGCGGCGGGCGTGTTCGAAAAAAGCCTCTTGAGTGGCTGCGTATTCTGGCGCCCGGCGGGCGGCAGGCCCCTGACCGCCGAGGACGTTAGCCTGAACGCGCCCTTCGTTCAGGCCTTGATACGGCTGTCCGCGCCCAAGGCGATTTTGCTTTTGGGGGCCTCCGCCGTGTCTTGCGTCCTCAACATGGATCAGAGCCTGGCCAAGCTGCGCGGCCAAATTCTCAGTCATGGCGACACACCGAAGATACCGGTCATGACCAGCTACCCCCCGAACTTTCTGCTACGCCAACCGCATGCCAAGGGATTGTTCTGGAAGGATTTACTGACCTTGGTCGTAAAATCCGGACTTTGAAATCGCGAACCAAACTCACGCATCAAAACTTTGTTATACCCCAAAAAGGCACGCGGGCTTGCCATATTTCAGGCCGCCGGTCAGTGTATGGGTGTAAGGCGGCAAGGGGTTAAGCCTTGCCAGAAAATTAATCTTTGATTAGTCTCGCTAACTGTCTTGACGGCAATCAAGCGACCCAGGCGCCCTAGACTTCCGGCCTTGTCGCGTCCGTCTTTGTAACCAAGGAAGCCGTTTTGACGTCAACCCGTACCCTGCTTAGTCTGACAGCGCTGGCATTTGCGCTCATGGTGTCAACACCAGCAAATGCGGCCCTGGAACCGGCATCGGCCCATACCAGCGCCAAAAAGAAAGCCGCCACTAATAAGGCTCCGGTGAAGAAGGCCGCGGAGACGCACGCTGGCAAAAAAAGTGGCAAGACAACGGATACGGACGACGAGGTAAAATCCACCAAAAGTAAAAAGAGCGAAGCGACCGACGTTAAGTCCTCCAAGGCGAGCAAATCCGCCAAGTCAAAAGAGACGGCAAAGGCCGATGACAACGACGATGCACCGGTAGCTAAAAAGTCCAAGGCGAAGGACACCGCTGAAGCGGGCCGCAGCAGGAAAAGCAAAAAAACGGATACAGCCGACACCGCCTCCTCCCACAAGGGTAAGAAGGGCGATGGCGAGAATGCACCGATAAAAACCGGCAAAAAAGCCGAGCTGGCAGAAGCGAAATCGTCAAAGACGAAAAAGAAAATCTCGGACGAGGCGACCGAAGCGCCGCCGACAAAAAAGGGCAAAAAGACGGAGTTAGCGACGGGCTCCGGCAAAAAGACCAAAGGTAAATCGACAGAAGTCGCCGACGCTGCGCCGTCCAGAAAGAAAAATGCAGGCAAGTCATCTGAAAAAGCTGACGAAAAGCCTGTCATCAAGGTTGCCAACGCCAAAGCCAATCCAACAGCGCCTGTCCTCAAATCGACTGCCCTCGCAGTAAGCGCTCCGTCTGCCGATACGGCCCAGATGCCAGAGCCTATGCCGGTATTGAACGCCGCGCCCCTACCCTACCATCTGGTGGCCGGCCAAGGCACACCGATCCCGCCTACACCTTTAAACGCCGTTCTGGCCGCAAATGATGCGCAAATCTACCAAACGGCCTTTAACCTGATTGACCAGGGTGACTATGCTGGCGCGGATGCACAACTGGCCACGGTTACCGACCGTAGCCTTATGGGCTACGCCCTGTATCACAAGCTGTTCAGCCGCGGCTATAACTCCACCTACGAAGAACTGATGGCGTGGCTGGCGGCTTATGGCGACCATCCTCAGGCCATGAAGGTATGGAACCTGGCGAAACGAAAGAAGCCGGAAGGCGCGCCTGATCCAGCCTTTCCGCGCCTGAACGCCGCCCCACTTGCAGCGAGCGCCGGCATTCCACTGGCTAGCCTGACCACCTTTTCGTCAAGCAGCCGCGTAGACGGCCGTGATGCCCTAACACCGGAAGAAGATTCGCTCACGCCGAAATCGGCGCGTTCGGCCTATAATAACAACCAGCTCGCCCAGGCCGTGAAACTGGGCCGCAAGATTGGCGACCACTGGGTTGCCGGCCTCGCCAGTTGGCGTCTGAAACGCTACGATGAAGCCCTGGCCGAATTCAAGTTCGTCAGTTCCGATCCGAGCGCCAATGCGTGGACGCAATCAAGCGGCGCCTACTGGGCGGCTCGATGCGCGCAAAAACTCGGCCGAACGGACGACACCCAGACGTTCCTCCAACTGGCGGCCAGTTTCCCCTTTACCTTCTATGGACTTCTGGCAGAGCAGCGCCTTGGCGTCACCCCAGCCGTGCAACTGGCTCAAAAAGGGCTGCCGCCCACCTTTAGCCGCGCCGAGCGCAGCGTCCTGACGGCCAGCCTGACGAGCGATTTCGCCTGGACCAGCACAAACGCGCGCGCACAGCGCCTGAACGCTTTGGTCCAGGTCGGTCGCACCGAAGATGCCAAGGATGAATTGCAGGCGGCAATCCAATCGTCGGTGAGCGGCGCGGAACGCGATCAATGGCTGGCTTTTGGCACGCGCACCCACGTACCCTATACGCAGTTGAAAGCAACGGACCGCCTGTTCGACGTCACACTTTACCCCCTCCCCGACATCTCGCCGCGCGGCGGATTCGTCGTCGACAAGGCGCTGATCTTCGCCATCGCGCGCAAGGAGAGCAAGTTCGATGCCGAGGCCCATTCATACGCTGGCGCCTACGGTCTTATGCAGCTTATGCCGGCGACGGCAGCCTTGATCGAAGGTGACAACAGCTTCAACAGCAAGCCGAAACAGCTTTTGAAGCCGTCCGTTAACCTGCACGTCGGTCAAAATTACATTATGCGCCTGCAAGGGTCTTCAATCATCAACGGCGACCTGCTGCGGACCATTGCGGCCTACAATGCCGGTGCGCGCCCTGTGAAGGATGCCATCGACTCGCTGGGCAATGAGGCCGATTCTCTATTGGTGATGGAATCGATTCCCGTGGCTCAGACGCGTCAATATGTCGAGGAAGTCGTTGCGAATTACTGGATCTATCGTCAGATCATGGGCAAGGACAGCAAGACGCTCGCCCTTGCCGCCAATGATGCGCGCATCGTGGATCTCACGGCGGACGCCCCGGCACCCGCTTCGGCAGTGGCACTGGCCGACAAGTAGCGGCCGAGTTACACCGTTTTTTTTGTCGGCGGCTTCGGCGGCACACCCAACAGATAGGCGATAAAGCGGAAGGCTTTTCCCATGACTCTCAAAGACCAACCGCGCGCGTGAAACCGGTCTGCGCTAGTTGTGAGGGACGCCGCCATGGGACGCAGGCGCGCCCGGCCAAGAGCCATGGACAGAGCAACATCCTCAAAGGCGGCCTGATCCTTGTATCCGCCGGCACTGTCATACAAGGCCCGCGACAACAGCAAGCCATGGTCCCCACTCGGCATGGCCAGCCAGCGTGCCCGCACTGCCAGCATTTCGGCCCAGAAGCCGACCAGCCAGGACGGGTCGTCGAAACGCAGGTGGAAGTATCCCGCCTGGAGCGGATAGTTCTTGATATGGGCCTGCACCTGATCCATCCAGCCATCACCCAGGTGTGAATCGGCATGCAAAATGAGCAGCCAATCACCGCGCGCCGCCCGACACCCCTGCCACAACTGCAATCCGCGTTCGTGGTCCGTTTTGATAATGTGACAGCCCGTCGAATCGGCGATCTCCAGGGTCGCATCTTCCGATCCGCCGTCGACTATGACCACTTCCTTGATCAAACCCTCCACCACACCGGGCACCAAGGCGGATAGGGTCCGCGCCAGGTGGTCTTCGTCGTTGAGGGTGGGCATGACAACGGAAATCAACGCGAAAACACCCCTATCAACTCAACATGGCTTGACCACAAGAACTGATCGATTGGCGTCACCCTGTCCAGCGAAAAACCAGCGGCGGTAAGGATTTTGGCGTCGCGCACAAAGGTGGCCGGATTACAGCTTACGGCCACGACACGCGGCACAGACGAGCGGGCAATTTCCATGCTTTGTGCTTCGGCGCCGGCGCGCGGCGGATCGAACACAACGGCGTCCAGCCCCTTCATTTCTTCCGCCAACAATGGCCGGCGAAACAGGTCGCGCGCTTCGGCGGTAATGGTTTTCAGCCCCGGTGCCGTGCCAATGGCGGTTTTCAGCGCGGCGACGGCGGGCGCGGCACCATCGGCGGCATAGACAACCGCCTGCTCCGCCAACGGAA
Source organism: Asticcacaulis sp. AC466 (assembly GCF_000495815.1). GTDB lineage: Bacteria > Pseudomonadota > Alphaproteobacteria > Caulobacterales > Caulobacteraceae > Asticcacaulis. The sequence continues at coordinate 234,524 of NZ_AWGE01000007.1, forward strand.
AGGTGAAGGTGCCAGCCCCACAAAATAGATCCGCGACGCGCTTCGCCTGGCTGATACCCTCCATGACCAGGCGCACCATGTCGGTTTCCGACGACTGACTGGCCTGCAAAAACGGGCCGATCGGCAATCCGACCCGCGCCTTGCCGAACCGGACCACCGGCGTGCGCGCCATATATAGCATGTCGTCCCCCATGGTGACGCGGGCGAAGTCGGCTTCCGCGGCGTCCATGGCGATATTCATGCGTGCATCGGCTGACAATCCGCCGGACTTGCTACGCTCGACGCCGGAAATATCGATATCGAGCCCGGTTAGCGACGTCGTAACATGGAGGATCGGCGCCGATTTCGGGTGTTCGAACAGATAGCCCGCCAGTTTTTTCAGTTGCGGCAAGGCAGCAACGATTGCCGGATCGGAAATCGGGCATTCGCGAATCGCGACCAGATTCCACGACTTGCGCGCCTTGAACCCCAGCTCGACCTGTTTGCCGATCTTGCGGGCATGCAGCCCGACACGACGACGGCTGGCGGGAGGCGTAGTGAGGATGGGTGCGACCTCGACATCGAATCCCGCATGTTTCATCGTTGCGACGACGGCCTCTCGCTTCCATTCGCTGTAAGCAGGCAGGCGCCAATGTTGCAGTGCGCATCCTCCGCACGCGCTGAAATGGCTACAGGGCGGAACAACGCGATCGGGGCTAGCCTCGATTACGTCCACCAGTTCAAGCCGCTCCTTGCCTTGCCGCACCGTCACGCGCTCGCCAGCCAGCGTAAGCGGCACAACCAACCCGCCGGTCGTCAGCCCGTCGCCCTGGAAGCCGACCTTGTTTATAAGCGCTTCGAAATCCGCCATATCCGACCTTTTGAAAGAGACGCCCGCTTAAACGACACCGGCTAAAATGCAAGGTGAAAGACCCGCTGGCCGCAAATCGGTCGCTTTTTTACCGATATTTTGCGTAACCTAGCCAAAATCCGCATCAGGACATTTTTTGCTACAGGTGATATAGTTAACAAACACACTCGTCTTCGGAGGTTAAGATATGCCACGTTCCTATCCGGCCCCGGTTCAGCAAAATCGTCATTTCTCTGTCCTCCTCGGTATTATAGCCTTAGGCACACTGGTGGCGCTTCCTTGCGCGGCACTGGCTCAGGCTTATAACGACACAGCTTACGCATCTGATAGTTACGACAGTTACAATACGCCGCCCGTCGATGGCGATGATGATGACGCCTATTACAATAGTCCGGATTATATAGATGAGGCCGGGGTTCCGTATGCCGGCAGGGATTTGGGCTATGACTATCTCGACAACGAATATTATCGCTATGACGGTCAACCGGTGCAGGATCGCCGCGCCCGTGAACAGGATGGCTGGCGCGATGGTGTCCTGCATACACCTCCGCGCGGCTATCGCTGGCGCAGTTGGTATGATCGCGGCTGTGGATGCACGCGCGGCTCTTATTACCGCGTCTACAATTCATGGGGTGAGCATGAATACCGGCAGATCTATCGCGGGAACACCTACAGTTACAATCGCGGCTATTCGTATGACCGAACCTACGATCCGCGGAGTAGCTATAGCTATCGGCGGTATTGAGGTTTACGCCACGCTTACGCTAGTGACCTAAAAAGGCATTCAAAATTGCAAGCTTAAACGGTTAATCTTCTGGCCTGAACGAAGATGAACGGACCACTCAAATCCCATTCATCTTGCCGCCTCTATTGTGGGCGTCACAAACGGTGCAGTTCGCCTTCTCTCTAACTGGCCGTCTCAGTGAAGGAGATTTATTGTGATTAAGCTTTCGCATAAGATTATAATGTCAGCCGCCGCCTTGACGGCAGCTGCGGCAATTGCCGTTCCGGCCTCCGCGAGCTGCTACCGCGACAGCAACGCAGATGGGGCGATTGTCGGGGCGATCGCCGGCGCAGCTATTGGTAACGCTGCGTCTGGACGCCATAACCGTGGCGGCGGCACGGCCGCCGGCGCTGTACTGGGGGCCGTCGTTGGCGCCTCGATAGATAATAATAACGACCGTTGCTATAATGATGGTCGTTACCGTGACAGCCGCTATCGCGGCGACGACTATTACCGCAGTAGTGGATATTACCGCGACGATGGGTACTATCCGCCCCAAAGATACTACAATTCCGGGTATCGCACGCAAGTCTACGTTGAACCCAGAGAATATTACTACGTGGAACGCCGCGAATACCGCGACCGCTATTATGACCGCCGAAATTACCACCATTATCGCCACGACCGGTGGTGATAAGGTAATATGAAATGAAAAAGCCCCTGGTGAAACCAGGGGCTTTTTCTTTTTTTTCAACTTTGTTACCGGGATGAACGGAGATGAACAAAGTTATCAAGTCTTGTTCATATTGCGCCACGTATGGTGGAGACATCAGCAGAGGCGATGACGCCGATGCGGGAGGCAAAGCACATGACACAGATGTCCAATACCAAGAAGATAATTGTTTCCGCCCTGGTCTCGACCGCCCTTATCGGCTTGGCCTTACCCGGTATCGCCGCAGCCGGCCAATGTGGCGACAAAAAAACCGATGGCGCCGTACTGGGCGCAGTAGCCGGCGGTCTGATTGGCGGCAGTGCCGCAAATACGCGCAACAAGGGCGCTGGCACGGTCCTAGGTGCCGTCGTCGGCGCTGCGGTCGGCTCCTCGATTGCCAAGAACAATAGCAAGGCCTGCGACGGGCGCTACGCCTATAATGATCGTTACGATAACCGCTACGACAACCGTTATGACAACCGCTACGACAATCGTTGGGATCGCCGGGATGATCGTTGGGACCGTCGCGATGATCGCCGGGACGATAGATACGATCGCCGTGACGACAGGCATGATCGCCGTGACGACCGCCGTGACGACCGCTATCGCGATGATCGTTGGTAAACCAGCTACCACGATAAAGAAAACGCCCGGGCCCTCCCCCTGCCCGGGCGTTTTTTATTTTCCATATCTGCGGCCAATCAGGCGCCCGGCGCCGGCTTCTTATTGCGCCACGACAGCAGCGTCGAAGCCCAATAGTTCCACACGCTGCTCAACAAAGCGGCCGTTATCCCCGCCACCAAATAATGGATGTGCAGGTGGTCCTTCATGAAAAGCGACAATGCCAGACTGATGACCGCTCCGATCGAGCAGGCGAAATAGAAGCCAATCAGCCCGGTAATCAGCGCCACGCCCTTCAACCGTTTGTCGCGGAAGGTGATCAGATTATTGACGAAGAAGTTCCATGTCATGGACAGCCAGATGGCTAGGCTGTAGCTGACAATATCGTCATAGCGATACTGGAAGCGGTACATAGGCTGCTGAGTCGCGCCGTAGAGCAGCTTGTGGCAAATGATGAGCACGGCGGCGTAGACGAAGACACCCGTCACGCCAACGCCAGCAAACAGCACGAATCGCGCATTCATAACGCCGCCAGTCGCCTTTTCGATCAGCAGGGCGCCCAGGTCGAGCACAACCCGCAAATCGAGCTTGGATTGGCCGCCTTGCCGTTGGCGCAAAGCTGCCTTGACTTCCCCAAAGCGCGGTTTGACCGGCGAAGACGCAGCCACATCGAGCAATATCTTGAAACCGATACCGGTCAGCTTGGGACGGGCCGACATATAGTAGTCGCGCGTCATCATGAAACAGCCGCTCATCGGATCGGACAAAGGCACCTTCAGCACCAGGCCGGTTGCCCAGGTCGCGGCCCTGGAGCCGAGATCGCGGAAGAAGCTTAAGCCCGTTTCCGTCTGGCCGATATAGCGCGACGCGCAGACCAGGTCCTTATCGCCTTTGAGAATCATTTCGGCCAATTGCCGGATCGCATCCGGATCATGCTGGCCGTCGCCGTCCATGACGCCAAGAAAGCGGCCGTAGGCGATGTCCCATCCCTTGATGGCGGCCGAAGACAGGCCGCGTTCATTGACGCGAACATGCAGACGCACGTTTGGCCGCGTCTTCGCCAGTTCGAGCACTTCAGCTGCGGTATTGTCTGCCGAGTTGTCGTCGACAACGATGATCTCGTGGCTGATGTGCTTCAGCGTATCGGATACCTCTTCGATGACGGACCGAATCGCTGCGCCTTCGTTCAGGGTGCAGATGATCAGGCTGAGTTCGGGCTGGGGGCCAGCACTGGCGGGGACGGGCTCGATATAGGTCAAAAGAAACTCCCAGAGCGCACGCGGCCAGGCCGGCGCCTTGCCGCAAAACCTTACCCAGCGCCGATGACGGAGGAATAGGCTGCAAGGCAGACAAAAATGAGGTGGCCGCCCCGCCGCCGTAAATCAACCCTGAAATATGCGGGTCAAACTAACGCCCCCCGGGATCGTTATGCCGGATTCATCACGCTCATTATCCGTTTAGCATACAGAATACAATGGCCAAACTCAGCCTTCCCGTCTTCCCAGCTTCGCGTGGGAGCTTGTCATCAGCTTCGCTTCACTGGCTGCCGTTTATTTTCCTTCTACCGCTGATTTTGGGGATAGCTGCCAAGATTTGCCGATCGAAGTATTGGTTTGGGGATTATCAGGCCGTCGCCTGCGCGGGTTTAAAAGTTATCGAGAAGGCGCCGTTTTATACGCTTGATCTGCAATGCGCAGGCATGCGCCCATCCAGTTTCGTTTACATTCCCGCTATCGCCCACGCCGCAGCATTTTTTGAAAGCCTGCTAACCGAACGTGGATTCTTCTGCCTCTACCTGCTTGTTTACCTCGCCGCCATAGCGACGCTGTTTTTCGTTCCCTTCCTGGCCAGGCGAACACCCGGGGCGTGGATGTCCCGGCTGCCGTTCACGGCCTTTCTCAGCGGCAGCGCCGTCATGTGGGGGAATATCGCTGTCATCCTGCACGCCTGGGTCTTGGTGGCTGCCCTCGCATTGGAGATTACGCCCTGGCTTTTCGTCGCCGCGATCGTCGTCGCATCGTGGGTTAAGCCCGTCTTCCTGACCTACCTGGTCGTCATCCTTATCATCGACCTGCCCGTCGTCCAACGGCTGCGACTAACGGCGGCAGGCGTAGGACTGGGCATTTTACCTATGCTCACCTTCATGTTCACTGGCGGTGAGTTGGCAAGGCAGTGGTACGCGCTGCTGTCGCATTTTGTCTACGACGTCACGCCAGGCTACGGCTTCTTCGGTTGGGCCGGGCTGATCGGCGCCGATTCCAACGGGACGGGCGCGAAGATAGTCTACATGGTTTATGCCGCCACGCTGGCGCTGAATGGCCTGGCACTGTCTGAGGGCCTGCAGCTTTCCCGCCAGGAGCGCATATGGCTAGGCCTGAGTCTGGCTGTGCTTCTCATTCCCCGTATCATGAGCCAGGATGTCTTTCTTCTCGGTCCGGGCCTTTGGGTGGTGGCCCAGCGCATGCGCGACATGATGACGCCCGTCCACGGACATGGGGACGGCATACTTCTGGCCTTGTGTAGCGTCGCGCTGGCGGGGGCCTTGACGGGACTGGGCGCATACAGCGTGCCCGTCGCCTTGTTCGGGTTCAGCCTCTATCTGCTCTGGTCGGGCGGCTATGTGGCTGCGCCATTTCTCCGCCGGCTGACACCGGTGTGGCTGCATCCTTCATCGCGTAAAGCCAACCTTCCTGGAGAATAGGATGGACGCCCTCAGCTGGTTCCAGCAGTTCACGGCCAAGCCGCGCAATCGCTGGCTATTTATCCTCTTTTTTCTCTTCCCCGTCATAGGCAATGTCATCAGCCGGCTGACGAAGGGGCGCTGGTGGCTCGTCGATTTCGACGCGGTAATTTGCGCCGCCCATACGATTCGACTTGGGCACTCCCCCTATAGCCTCATGCCGGCCTGCACTGGCATACAGCCTACCACTTTTGTCTATGCGCCCCAGATCGCGCACGCTTTCGCGCCCCTGGAACACGCATTTGGCCTGATGGGCGCACGCTGGGGCTTCGCGATCCTATACCTGCCGGTCATGATGTTTCTGGTCTGGTACGCCGTCTGGAAACCCATGGCCGGCGCACCCTGGCAACTTCGCCTCATGACTCTGGCGGCCATGGTGGGCAGCGTCATCTCCTGCGGCAATATCGGTCTGGTCATGCACGCCTTGGCCATACTGGCCGCCTTTCAGCTCAGGCGGTCACGTTTACCCTTTATTGCCATTGTTATCCTGGGCGGGCTCATAAAGCCGACCTTCCTGACATATCTGGTTGTGCTGCTGCTCGAAAATAGGCCGATATTGGCCAGGGTACGCAGTTTCGCCCTCGCCGCCACCGCCGGCATGGCCGCCATCACGGTGCTTTTGGTGACGGCCGGCCCCTTCAGCCCGGACTGGCACAACGCCCTCAACGCCGTCGTTATTGTGCAGCAACCCGGCATAGGTTTCTTCGCCACCACGACAGCCCTTGGCATGAATACGGCTTCGCCTGTAACCTTGGCGGCCTTTGCACTGTTTTCCATCCTTATGATACTCGCGGCGTTGATCCTGGCGGAATGGAGCGGCCTGAGAAGCGAAGAGCGGATGGTCTTTGCGCTGGGCGCGGCGCAACTTCTTAATCCAAGACTGATGGACTACGACATGTTCGCCCTCGCCCCGTTCGCAGCGATACTGGTAATGACGGCCAAACCCTTGGGCGCGAGGACATTCAGGTGGGCCAGCTGGATATTTGCCAGCACATTGGTCGCGTGCGTCGTCTCCAATATCCTCGAAATACGCGCCATCCACCGCGCACCGGTCGCCGTCTGCGTATACGGCCTCCTCATGCTTGGCATCGCCGGTTTAACCGTATGGAGACAGCGTGAACGCCTTCGCGCGGGACTCCGAAACCCCATGCCTGTCTGGCAGGACATTCTCAGCCAAAGACTGTGACGGACCGTCGATATGTACGAAAAGGCCTCTCGTCGGAGAGGCCTTTAGCGCGTGTACTATAAAGCCGCTTTTAACCTCTCAAGGGCAGCCGACAACTTGGCTTTGCCATTTTCAGCTTCGGCCAGGCGCTCACGATTTTCCACGATGACCTCTTCCGGTGCGCGCGAAACGAAGTCGGGATTGTCCAGCTTCCGCTTCGTGCCCTCTATCGACTTGTCGAACACCGAAATTTCTTTCAGCAGTCGCGCCTCTTCGGCCTTGATGTCGATGAATTCGGCTATGGCCAGATGCGCCGTCGCTTCGCCGGCCACAAACGGCACCGATCCAGCCGCGCCTGTGTCGGCGACCTCGACACCCGACAAGCGCCCGAGGAACAGAATCAAGTCCTTGTGCCGGTTCAAACGCGTCCGCGTTACGTCCGAGGCACCGGTGAGGATCAGCGGGGCCCGCGCCGATCCCGGCACATTCATTTCCGACCGGATAGAACGGATTTCATTGATCATGTCGATCAGCCAGTTGATCTCTTCATCCGCCTCAGCGTCGATCGCCGTCGCGTCGAATTTCGGCCACGCGTGAGTAATCAGCAGGTCGCTATGCCCCGTCTTCTGCCACAGCTCTTCGGTGATAAACGGCATAACCGGATGCAGCAGGATCATCGCCTGATCCAGCACCCAGGCGGTCATGGCGCGGATTTCCGTCTTCGCCGTTTCATCGTCACCGTTGAGGATCGGTTTGGCGAGTTCGAGATACCAGTCGCAGAACACGTTCCAGATGAATTTATACAGGGCATTGGCCGCATCGTCGAAGGCGCAGCCTTCCAAGGCCTGGGTCACGACAGACAAGGTTTTCTGCACCTCGCCGCGTATCCAGCGCGACAGGGTCAGCTTGACGCCGGCCGGATCGAAGCCTTCGGCGCGGGCACATTCGTTCATTTGCGTGAACCGTGTCGCATTCCATAGCTTGGTCGAAAAATTGCGATAGCCTTCGATCCTAGGCTTGGCCAGCTTGATATCGCGCCCTTGGCCCGACATAGCTGTCAGGGTAAAGCGCAGGGCGTCAGCGCCAAACTCGTCGATGAGCACAAGCGGGTCCATGACGTTGCCCTTGGACTTCGACATCTTCTGGCCCTTGTCGTCGCGAACGAGAGCATTGATGAAGACACGTTTGAACGGCGCCTGACCGGTGAAATGCAGCCCCATCATCATCATCCGGGCCACCCAGAAGAAGATAATATCGAAGCCGGTGATCAGGGTGTGGGTCGGATAGAAGCGCTTCAGATCATCCGTATCTTCCGGCCATCCCATGGTCGAAAACGGCCACAGGGCCGATGAGAACCAGGTGTCCAGCACGTCGTCATCCTGGCGCAACGCCACCGCCTTGCCATAGTGGGCCGCGGCCTGAGCCAGAGCTTCTGCTTCGCTTTCGGCGACAAAGATCATACCGTCTTCGGCATACCATGCGGGAATGCGGTGGCCCCACCACAGTTGACGCGACACGCACCACGGTTCGATATTACGCATCCACTCGAAATAGGTCTTTTCCCAGTTGCGCGGCTCGAACACGGTACGGCCATCCTCGACAGCCTTGATGGCTTCTTTGGCCAGTTCACCGGCATTGACGTACCATTGATCCGTCAACCACGGCTCGATGACCACGCCCGAACGGTCGCCGTGCGGCACCATGTGCTTAGTCTTTTCGACCGCCGTCAGCCAGCCTTCCGCCTCGGCTCGGGCGATAATGGCCTTGCGCGCGGCAAACCGCTCCATACCGCGGTACTCTTGCGGGACGGGATCGAAGGCCAGCAGGTTTGCCTGCTCGTCCATGATGTTAATCTGTTCCAGATTGTGACGCTTGCCGACCTGGAAGTCGTTGAAATCATGCGCAGGCGTGATCTTGACCGCGCCTGATCCCTTGGTCGGATCGGCATAGTCGTCGCCCACAATCGGAATACGCCGCCCTGTAATCGGCAGGACGACGAACTTGCCGATCAGATCCTTGTAACGCGGGTCCTCCGGATGAACGGCCACGCCGCTATCGCCCAGCATGGTTTCGGGCCGCGTTGTGGCCACGACGATGTAGCTCCGCGTTTCCGCCGTTTCATTGCCGTCTTCGTCGGTGACCGGATGTTGATAGGACGCGCCGTCGGCCAACGGATAGGCGAAATGCCAGTAATGACCATCGACTTCCTTCTGCTCGACTTCCAGATCCGAAATAGCGGTCTGGAATTGCGGATCCCAGTTGACCAGCCGCTTGTCGCGATACATCAGGCCCTGCTTATGCAGGGTGACGAACACCTTGCGAACCGCAGCCGACAGACCGTCGTCCAGGGTAAACCGTTCGCGCGACCAATCGCAGGACGCCCCAAGCCGGCGCAGCTGCTTGACGATAGTGCCGCCCGATTCCGCCTTCCATTCCCACACCTTGGCAACGAACGCGTCGCGGCCCATGTCACGGCGGCCGACATTGCTTCCAGACGCCGCCAGTTGCCGTTCCACCACCATCTGAGTGGCGATGCCGGCGTGGTCGGTGCCCGGCAGCCATAACGCCGCCTTACCGCGCATACGCTCAAAACGTGTCAAGACGTCCTGGAGCGTATTGTTCAGCGCATGTCCGATATGGAGGCTGCCCGTCACATTGGGAGGCGGAATGACAATAGAAAAGGTCTCCCCCGCATCGTTGGGCGCGAATACGCCCGATTTTTCCCACATGTCGTACAGACGGGGTTCAACGGCGGCGGGGTCGAAGGTTTTTTCCAGCATGGGTCTCGTAAGGGGCTAAAATAGAAAGAGCGGCATCATCCGCTGATGCCGCCCTCTTAACAGGTGATCCGCTTAAAATCTATGTCTTAGCGGTCAATCTCGATAGGTCTTATCCGGCAGGACACCAGGTCTTAGCGGCGCGACTGCCGTGCGATGCGTTCGACTTCCAGGCGAACCTGCTCTTCTACGATCGCCGGCAGATTTTGATCCAGCCATGCCTGAAGCAAGGGACGCAGCAATTCCTTGGTGACATCTTCCAGGGTCCGCTCGGAGTGCGGCACCAGGAGCGAGCTTGTCAGCCCACCAAACGCCGAGGCCGCAGCCGTCGCCGTACGTTCACTTACCAGACCGCCCGCCGCAGACTTGGCTGCTGCGGGTGCGGGGGCTGGGGCCGGCTTCGGAGCCGGTGCAGCGGCAACAGGTGGTTCATAGGCATCGATATCGCCAATAGAAACCGTCGATGGCGCCTCATAGGTTTCGGTTAGTTCGAGCACATCGTCTTCCGGTTCATCTTCGATTTCCGGCTCCGGCTCAGGCTCCGGTTCGGGAATCGCGGCTACGGGTTCATCTTCGATTTCAGGTTCCGGTTCAGGCTGAGCCTTTGCTTCTTCCGGCGCGTCATCTTCAGAGATGATACGGCGGATAGAGGCCAGGATTTCCTCCATAGTCGGTTCGTGTGCGGATTGTTCTGCCATGTTTTTTTAACTGCTGCGAATCGGGTTCGGGAACTGAAACCGCTGGTAGGTGACAACGAAACGCCGCATTTTGCAACTCTTTAGGCGGTTTTGTCCTCGGAATTTCGCCGGATCGACGAATTTTCTGTGGTTAAGCAGCCGCGCGCCGAATGCCCGCTTCGCCCCATAAAAAATAAGGGGGCAATGCGGATCAATGCCCAGCGACCAAACCGTCCAGGCCACGAACAACAGGCTCTAACGGAGTCCATCCCTTGGACTTGACCGCGTCAAAATTCTTTTCAGGATCGTACACCTCGATATTGGGGACGAACGCCTTCGCCGTCAGCCCACCCATGACGGACAGAAGTTGGCTGCCTGCGACATATTCGTTACGCTGCGCTTCAATAAGCTGCAATTGCGCCGACTTAAGTTCCTGCTGAGCGTTGAGCACTTCGATATTGGTGCGCAATCCAACCTGCTGTTCGACTTTTACGCCATCGGCCGCCACCTGTGCCGCCCGAACCTGCTCCTGGTTAGAGACCACCGCCGACCGCGCCGCCAGCATCTGCGACCAAGCCTGCGCGACCGAAGAGGTCACCTGGCGGCGAGATTGCTCGACCACAGCCAGTTGAGCGTTGTAATCCTCTATGGATTGTCTTACGCGCGAGCTGTTCAATCCTGCCGTAAACAACGGAATCGATACGCGTACAGTTGCCGACGTCGCGTCATTATCAGCTATTTTTCCGATCCCGATCCCCTGCTCTTGCCCGCCGGAGGAGGCCTGAAGCGCGACGGTCGGTCCAAACACCGATCGCTCCGCGCGCACACGCGATTTTGCGGCATCGGCAGCATATTGCGCGGCCTGCAAATCCGGGTTGTTCTTTTGGGCGGCGTCGAGGGCGGCATTGAAATCAGACGGCAGCCCCGGCAGCGCTGTTTCGGGGTCGAGGGCAACGGGCGCCTGGCCAACAATGGCGACATAGCTGGCGCGATCCGTATCCAGTTGCGCCTGCGCTGTCGCGAGAGCGGCAGCAGACGCCGACAAACGCGCCTGAGATTGCGCCACGTCGGTTCGCGTCAACTGCCCGGCATCGAACTGCGCCTGGGTTTGATCCAGCTGCTGTTTGAGAATGTCGTAATTGTCCTGCGAAATCTGGAGTGCCTGCTGATCACGACGCACGGCGGTGTATACGCTGATAACGTCAAGCAATACCGAAGACTCGGTGGAGCGCAAACTCTGTTGGCCTGACAAAACCCCCGATTTGGCGGCATCGATCTGCGAAGATATGCCGCCCGAAGCAAAGATAGTCTGGCTGGCCGAGAGCCCCGCCGCCGTCGTTGAGCGCGAACCAGCAAGGTTCGGCAAGTCATTATAGGTCGATGACAGACTGGCGCTCAGATTTGGGCCAAGCTGCGAACGCGCCTGAACATAGGTCTCGTCGTTTGACCGTTGCGCCGCCCGTCCACGCACCAGTGTTGGATTTTGCGCGTAAGCCATGGCTATGGCATCATTCAGGCTTTCAGCATGTACCGCACCCGCGGACAGACCAAGTGGAACCAGGCCAAGTGAAACGCAGAGCGCCAAAGCTGAAGCTGCGGCAGCGCCAAGCCTGGCGAACTTAGATATAGTCATGGACGACTTCCCCAATAAAAACGGCCCGATAACGCGACAGACTGCCTAGCAATCTACCCAAGCGCCACAGCGCGTGCGACGCCCGGGACACTTCGCGATATAATACACTACACTCCTACTGCCAGAAGTTGATAGGATTAGCGAGTTAAGGATTTTTCACCTTTGTAATTTTCTCGTCACATCCGCCATCATGTGTCAGCAGGTAAGATTTTATCGCCTTATCGAAAACGTCGCGGAAGCTTTTTAGAATTCGAAAGAAGGCGCACGCTCAAAGCCTGGTACAGTCGACGGCGAGGAATCAAACACATCGCGTTCCGAAAAGCCTTGCGCCAGGCGCAGGTACAATCGCGCGCGACCGACCGGACCATCCTTCAGCACCACAGCCAGGCGCCCGCCGACCTTGAGCGCCTTTAGCCAGCTTGCCGGCATTTCGGCCACCGCCCCTTCAACGATCACAATATCATAGTCAGAACCGGCCGGTGTCTTCAGGTCTGCCGTTACGCACGTAACCCCGAGTTCCTTGAGATAGGGTTCAATCACGGCCATGGCGCGCGGATCGGCTTCCTGGGCTGTGACGGTAAGGCCCGCGTGCTTGAGGACGGCTGCGGCATATGGCGCGGCAATGGCCAGGACGGTTTCGCCTGACCTCGGCTCCGCTGTCTGCAGCAGCTTGGAGATATCGCGCGGCTTCATTAGGACACGTCCCGGCGCGATCGCTGGTTCGACCTCGCCATAAGCGCCGAAGCTCTGAGACGGGGCGCACAGTCGCTCACGCTGAACATGCCGCATGGCCAGTTGCAGCCCCATATCGGTGACATCATTCACGCGAACCTGGGATTCGACCATATTCTGACGGGCGGCGTGAAAATCCATGATAGCGATCCCTTTGGCGGCAAACTGACTCAAACTGTTGCACCGCTTATAAGCACAACGTCAGTTGGCTTCAATCGCGATTTCATTGCGAAAAGCCGCCAACACCCCATAGTTATACAAATTTATTACGAAATTTCGTCTAAAGGGAATTGCGGGCCGTGATGCGATCTGATAGCTCACCGCTACGCTCCTGTGAGGCCTGATGGCGGAGCGGTTACGCACCGGATTGCAAATCCGTGAAGCCCGGTTCGACTCCGGGTCAGGCCTCCACACTTCTCCAATGGTAATTTTCATATATCCCGCCGCTGTGTGATGCGAAATGCACCGCAAGACCGGATGATTATATATATAAAAAGCGCCAGCATATGGGACACATGCCGACGCCGGTTCGACGGTAATACTGGGTGTTAGGCAGCGCGCATGGTCGCCAGAAAGCGGGAAATTTCCATTTTGAGCTGGTCTGACGCCCGGCTCACCGACTTGGCCTCCTCAAATACCACACTGGCAACCTGACCTGTTTCATTGGCCACGTCACGAACCGCATCAATATCGATGCCGACGCCAGCAGAGCCTTCCGCAAGCGATTCGACTGTCGAAGCAATCTGGCTCGTTGCCATTTGCTGGGCGGCCACCGAGCGCGCGATATCATCGGCACCTGACCTCAGCTCGGTAATGGTGGACACGATCCCGGCTATGGCGTCAGTTGCTTCGACGGCAGCAGATTGGATCTGCTGAACCTTGAGCGTAATGTCTCGCGTGGCCTTTTCCGTCTGTTGAGACAGCGTCTTGACTTCAGAAGCGACGACCGCGAACCCCGCACCGTGTTCGCCAGCCCGGGCAGCTTCGATAGTGGCGTTAAGCGCTAAAAGATTGGTTTGCTGGGCGATACCGGTGATCATGTCCACAACCGCACTGATCTCGTCGGCGCTGCGGCTGAGTCGGCCCATCATGGCCGATGTCGATTCGGCCTCAGACGAAGCCCGAGCCGACACCTCGGTGGACAACTGGGTCGAGCCCGCGATCTCATTAGCGGTCTGCGACAATTCCTGCACCGTCATGGCCACTTTCTGCGCGCTCTCCGACGTAGACACGGCCACCGAAGCCACCTTGCCTGCACTTTCAGACGCAGCAAAGGCGGACTGGCTCATCTGATCTGAAGACGTGATCATGGCCTTTGACGATTGAGTCAGGCTTTCGAGCAAAATTCCGACCTGCGATTCCAGCTTGGCTCCCAATTCGTTCAGCGCTGATCGGCGCTCCGCCGCCAACTGCTCGGCATGGTGCGAGGCGTCCTCTTCAAGGCCGCTCAGCTTCTGCCCATTGGCGCGCAGTATTTCCAGCGCGGATGCCAATCGGCCAATTTCGTCGGATCGTCCCTGCCCTTCGGCGGCCATACTGTAGTCGCGACGGGCCAGGCGATCCGTATAATGGCTAAGGCGGTCAAGCGCAGAAAAAACTTCACGGTCAAAATAGACCGCCGCCACGACACCCGCGCACCCGACCACAATAGACGTTACCCAAATCATGCCGGCGAACGCCTTTTCCAGCGCCTGAGCCCGTGTAAGAGCAGCGCTGACCGCACCTGCCTGTGCTTGCGTCAATAGCGCCCCGACCTCGCCGGTGTGATGCAGAGCGAAGAGTGTAGCCGTCGCCAGGCCGACAAAAAAGAGCGCCAAAAGCGCGCGGATACGGACCTTGATCGGGGGCAGACGCACAGGTGATTCCTCATCTATAGATTACCGCGCGACCTTCCAATGTTTCTGGTTAAATTGTCATGAAGAAATAATACGGAAACCGTTTCGCCTATCAGGCGTATTTACCATTCATTAACCAGAATTCAGACATAACAGTGTTGTCTTTGCTTATTAAAGACACCCACCATCACCAAACTTCCAAAGCCCGAAAGCGATTTTCGGGCTTTTTTTCGTTCGTGCTGAGGGCTTTGGCACAAAAAAACAGATAGCTGTGCAAAACTTCTGCCTTTAGGCTTGCAAAGCGCCGCCATCCGTTGCTATAGGGGCCGCCTTGCCAAGCTTGTCGTTCCCCGATAGCTCAGTTGGTAGAGCATTCGACTGTTAATCGAATTGTCACAGGTTCGAGCCCTGTTCGGGGAGCCAGCTTGGCAAGTATCCACTTTCTACTGAGGTGGAAGAAAATCCCTTAAAATTTGGCTCTTGAGTGGCTCGACATCTCGCCATGATTTTGCATGTCGCGTCGCATCCCACGTGGGTAATAGGTAGTATGCCGCTTTGAAAGTGGTCATGACAAAGTCACCACGTAGCGCATGGGACCGCCTTTGGGGAAAGCTTGGCGATGAACTCGGTAAGGCTTAAGCGCCAAAAATGTGAAGAGCGGCATACTGTAACAGCATAATCGTCTTGCCGTCCCGAATTTCCCCAGAGACGATCATCGACATGGCCACATCAATGCCAAGCTCAAGCACTTCAATATCTTCGCCTTCATCTGCCTTACCGCCGCCATCGGACACACGATCGGAAGGCGCATATCGGCCCACAAAGAAGTAGAGCTTCTCCGTGACTGACCCCGGACTCATGTAAGCTTCGAAAATCGGCACCACGTCATGGATTCTGTAGCCGGTTTCCTCCTCCGCTTCGGCGCGAATACGTTCAGCGGGGCTGACTTGATCCAGTAATCCGGCCGGGGCCTCAATAAGGAGATCGTCTGCGCCATTGACGAATGCCGGAAAGCGGAATTGCCGGACTAAAATCACGGTGCGTCGCGCAGCGTCGTACATCAATATGACGGCTCCGTTTCCGCGATCATAGGTTTCCCGCGCCTGCCGCTGCCAACTGCCGTCTCGCCTTTGAAACAGGAAGGTTGTCTTCCTCAGAACATACCAGTCCTCCGACAGCGTCTGGACAGACTCAATTTTTACCCGATCGGATAAATGCATAAACACCTCGCTTTCCCTCCATAAACGTGCAATATCATGCAGAGTCAATGATTATCGTGAAGGCTCGCCATGTTAACCAAGGAGCGCAAACTCCACATAATGTCCGTACTCGCCCGCGACGGTCGCTTGGTAGCCAAGACGCTCAGTCAGGAGTTGGGGCTATCCGAGGACACGATACGTCGGGATCTCCGGGAATTAGCTGCGACGGGACAGCTTCAGCGCGTGCATGGAGGCGCATTGCCGTCTTCGCCGGCGGTAGCCGACTTTTCCGTGCGTCAGAACCTCGCAGCATCGGCTAAATCCCATATCGGCCAAACCGCGGCCAAGCTTGTACAGGCTGGACAAGTCGTTTTTCTGGACGGAGGGACGACCGCGATTCAGGTCGCTCGCCATTTACCCGGTGATTTGACGGCGACCGTGGTTACTCATAGTCCGAGCATTGCCGTTGAACTGGTCGACCACCCCGGCATTTCAGTGGAAGTTATCGGCGGTCGGCTATTCAAACATTCTGTTGTATCGGTGGGGGCGGCAGCCATCGAGGCCGTGACGAGAGTCAGGCCCGACATTTTCTTTATGGGCGTAACGGGCGTTCATACCGACGCGGGCTTAACCACGGGGGACGCTGAAGAAGCAGCGGTAAAGCGTGCAATAAGTCGGCAATCCGGTGAAACGATTGTTCTGGCTTCGGGCGAGAAAATTGGGGCCGTTTCGCCTTTCCTGGTAATCCCCCTCGCCGAAGCCGATGTGCTCATCGTAGATGGAGCCTTACCAGCAAGCCTTGCAGATTCTTGCAACCGTTCGGGCGTATCGCTCATTTTGGCCCGTGATGCATAATTAGAGCAAAGAGGTTCCCCTTCACGACCGGTTAAGGAAGCAGGAAATGCGCTTGACTCTAAATCTATATAGGTAGATTTATTGAGCATGAAACGAAATCGCGCCCTATCGACCCAAGCCCATGCCGTGCTTGCCGCCCTCCTTGCGGCGGGCAACGACTGGTGTCACGGCTATGAATTGGCCAAACAGGCCAATATCAAATCCGGCACACTGTACCCGCTCCTTATCCGCCTCGAATCCCAGGGCTATCTGGAAGCCGTCTGGCAAGAGGCGGCCGAAACCGGCCGCCCACCAAGGCACGCCTATCGCCTCACTGCCACAGGCAGGCAACTTGCCCGCGACGGCTTGGGTGAAACCGGCGCGGTATCCATTAAAAGTGGCGGGGGTGCAATCGCATGACACTTGGGATCAGACGCCGAATCGCGCGTACGGTGTGCCTTATGCTGGAACGCCTGCTTCCAGATGCGCAAAAGCCTTGGGCCGGCGCGATTGAAGCCGAAACGGGATTGATCGAGGATGATGGCGAGGCATTGGCTTTCGCTCTCGAAAGCCTGGCAGGCCTGCTGCCTTGGGTGCTGTCTCATTTTCTGATGGCTCCCTTCCTTGCCTCAACGTCACACGGCGCGGCGATCCGACCACGCGCCGTCGGGTTCGGCTGCGCCACGGCGGCGACCTGGCTTGGTATCGTGTATATGGGCGTTTCCGGCGCGCCCATGCGATATCTGATCAGCAATCTGGCCGCCCTTCTGTTAGGCGGCCTCGCCCTGGCGGCCTTCGGCGTCACGGTATCCAAGACACCGCGTTGGCAGGGAATGCTCAATCTGGCAATGGGTTGCGGCCTTCTCTTGACTGCCTTGTTCGGATACAGGATGGACGGCGTTGCGCGATGGATCGACCTTGGCCATCTCCTACTCCAGCCCAGCTTCATTTTCCTGCCTGTGCTCATCGTGAGCTTTGCCCGAGCATCCGGCGGCCTGTCGCTTGCCGGCGTGGTGATCGCCGCCACGGCCCTGGCCCTCCAGCCCGACCGGGCAATGGCTTGCGTCCTCGCCGCAGGTCTGGCCGTACGTGTAGCTACCCACGCGGATCGCTATGCCGTATTGGCCTTTATCGCGAGTCTGGCAGCCTTCATTGCAACCCTTGTCCAGCCAGATACCCTCCCGGCTACCCCTTATGTAGAGAAGGTTCTTTTCGCGGCGTTCAACCTCCACCCCTTATCCGGTTTGGCAGTCCTCGGCGGCTTCGCGCTCTTGATTGTTCCCGCCGCCTTAGGTGGGAGGTACGATAAAGCCAATGGTGATATCTACCTGACATTCGGAGCCGTGTGGCTTACCGCGCTTATAGCGTCCGTCCTCGGCAACTACCCCACACCGGTTGTGGGCTACGGTGGCAGCGCCATCCTTGGCTATGTCCTGAGCCTCTGGCTTTTGCCAAAGGCGCCCTCGAGAAACACGGGCACGCAAGCCAAAACCCAGCGGCAACTACAAAACGCACCGCCCCCTGACAGACATCTCAACAGTAACGATAGCCGCATCGCAGTTGTCCGTGCCGCGCCATAGAATGGCAGACTGTGTCACCGCTTTAGCTCATTGATAGGGGCCGGTCCGGACTACCCGGCGCTCTACCTGTCAAACGGATTATATGATGCCTATGGCAATTTCGAAGGCACAGAACGACTGGCCCGCACCGCGACAGCTCACGGTATGCAGGTAGAGCGGCATCCCCTATACGGCGGGCATTGCGCGATCGATGTGCCGTCTTTGTCTGCTTTCCTCGCGAGCGACATCTAAGCGAATCCTGAGCAGGCAAACTGCCGCTTAGTCATCACACCTGAGCCAGACACGATAGGCTCATCATCTTTCATGACGATGAGAGCGCGTCATTCTTTACGACTCAGTTCGCGCGAGATTTCATCTCGCCACTCTTCAAAATCAGCAATCCCATACAGAAATTGACCATCAGGTTCCCGGGTATCAGCAAGTCCAATCGTAGCAAGCGCGTGACCACATCCGTCTGGAAGGGTCGCCTCCTTATCTTCATGAATAATCAAAGCCGCCCAGTCCGAAGCTTCCTTAGGCGACAAAGAACCATCAATTAATTTATCGAAAACAACCAAAATCTGATCGGAAAGGCTCGCCGCCTGCGTCATCAATATCGTCCTTGATAATATCCATCCCCATCAATCGACACATGATGGGGCGATTTTATGTTGGATAAAATACACGTTCAGAGGATACCAGTGAATACCTAGGCCCCGCAAAGCTTCAACTACCTACGCCCCAACTCGCGGGCGCACTTAGCCTGGATATTGGCGACGGGTTTCGGGCGAAGCCTGAAAGCGCCGTTGCTAACCATCGGAGTTCATCCTCGAATCCATGCGCCCCCTTAAATATACATCGGGTCAAACCGCCGCGGCCCACATATGCGCGGAAGCCATACCTCCTTTCGAAAGGCCGCGCGGCACAAGTGGATACGACTCAAAGCGCACGGGCGCTCGACGTGGCGGGCATTTTCGTCTACCCGTCCCTTTCCGACAGCAAGGGAACGTAAATGGCTCAGGCAGCAACAAGCGACGTAGTAACCCGGGTCGGTGCCATAGATATCTTACGGGCGCTGACCATGGTTTTAATGATCTTCGTCAATGACCTGGGATCGCTGACAGATATTCCAGCGTGGCTGGAACATGCGCAGCGCGACGTCGATGGCATGGGATTGGCTGATATTGTCTTCCCGGCCTTCCTTTTCATTGTCGGCATGTCGCTGCCCTTCGCCACGGAAAATCGACGGACCAGGGGCGATAGTGACGCCAAACTGATCTGGCACATTCTGCTGCGCACGTTCGCCTTGCTGGTAATGGGCGTATTCCTGGTCAATGGCGAAACCATCGATCCGGCTGCCACCGGTATAACGCAAACCATATGGAATCTTTTGGTCTCACTATGTGCCATTCTTATCTGGAACCTCTACCCGAAATCCATGTCGGCCTGGACACAATGGCTGCTCAAAGGATTTGGTATTATCGGTCTGATTATAATGGCGGGCGTCTATCGTGGCGATGACGGCGCAATGTTCTCCCCCCAGTGGTGGGGCATATTGGGTCTGATCGGATGGTCTTATCTCATAGCTGCACTCGTGACCGTTAGTGCCCATGGCCGGCTGTGGGTATTGACAGGGGCCTGGCTCGTTTTGGCTGGCATAAGCTTCGCATGGGCATCCAATTTGGTGCCCACGCCTTTGCGCGCCCTGCCAGAGCCCCTTATCGACGGAACCATGCCGGCGCTGACTATGGGCGGCGTGATCATCGGCAAATTGTTTCAGACCTATCAAGCCAGTCGGAACAGCCGGCGCATGACGGTCGTTTTTCTGATACTGGCCGCTGTCCTTATCGGCTTGGGACTCTGCACCCGTCAGTTCTGGGGAATCTCGAAGCTTCGCGCCACACCCGCCTGGTTGTTCCTGTGCAGTGCCATTACCATCATTGCCTTCACGGCCCTGTATTGGCTGACAGATAGAGCCGGAAAAGCCAAATGGTTCGCCTTCATCAAGCCCGCCGGTACGGATACACTGTTGTGCTATCTGACACCCGCTATTCTGGCCGCAGCTATTGTGGGGCTGCCCCACCTGCCTGATGCCTTGATGAGCGG
Source organism: Asticcacaulis sp. AC466 (assembly GCF_000495815.1). Classification (GTDB taxonomy): domain Bacteria; phylum Pseudomonadota; class Alphaproteobacteria; order Caulobacterales; family Caulobacteraceae; genus Asticcacaulis. The sequence continues at coordinate 254,688 of NZ_AWGE01000007.1, forward strand.
CGGCATCGGACTGTTAAAGTCCCTGATGGTGGCTCTTGTCTGCGTGGGATTGACAGCAATCCTAACGCGTATTGGCGTTCGACTGAAGCTTTGATAACCGCACGCTGGGCCGCAAGATATTAACAAGACGTAAGGGCATCGTAAGCGATTCTACATTTCCCGTTTTTACAATCGGTGACTCTGGCACCTATATTTTCCTTACCCACAAAAAACGAGACTGGCTCTGTAGGTTGTTCACAGCGAGTTTTCCCATGTTAAGCGCCACACTTCTTGACACTGCCAAGCCGTCTGCGCCACGCCATAGCGGCCGCGAGCACGTCATTTTCGAAACCATTGTGGCGCTGCTGGCGCTCATTCTTATTATCACCGGCTTCAGTCTTTATGTCAGCCAGTCTTTTACCCACGAAACCCATGTTGGCGGCGCGCAGATCGTAGGTCACACGCAAGAACCGGCCTATTCTCTGGCGGAGATGTGACCATGCCAGCGCGTTACGCCCCAGGACTGTTTGTGCCGACGCCATATATTTTGGCAGCCTTCTTCGCGCTGGTAATTATGGCACTTGTCGGCGCAAGGGCATTTTCCCAAGAACAGGCCGTTCATGCCGCGCAGGCCGCAGCGGCTGATGTCTATGTTCCCGATGACGAAAACGGACCGGTGACAGACGCGGTTCCCGAAAAATCCTAACGCGCATAGCCGGTGGGGATGGCCTGTCCATCCTTCAGCGTTTCCATCGAAATATACGCAGAGACGTCGAACAGCTCTATCCGGCTAACCAGGCGCTTATAAATGGCGTCATAGTGCGCGATATCCGTAACCACCATCTTGATAATATAGTCGAGATTGCCGGCAAGGCGATGGACCTCAACGATTTCCGGAATGTCCATGACACTGGTTCTAAACCGGTCAAGCCAGTCAGCGGTATGATGAGCTGTCTTGATCATGACGTAAACAGTAGAGCCTACGTTCATGCGATTGCGGTCAAGAACGGCGACATGGCGCAGGATATAGCCGTCTTCTTTCAGCCGTGCGATCCGGCGCGAACACGCAGAGGCGGACAGGTGGACGCGATCCGCCAAATCAGTCAAACCGATCTCGGCGTCTTGCTGTAACACATCCAGAATCTTGTGGTCACGATCATCCAGCATGGCGCCAGATTGCACTATTCAGCATTATTACGCAATTAATTTGCGCACAAATGCCATAATTATAGGAAATACGCGCGCCATTTACCCGCACCACGCCGTATGATGGCGTACGAGTCGGGAGAGTGATATGCGCAAGATTGGTTTGCTGGGCGGGATGAGCTGGGAAAGCACCGCAACCTACTACAAGCTTATAAACGAAGGCATTCGCCAATCGCTTGGCGGGCTCTCGTCCGCCGATATTCTCATGCGCTCCCTGGACTTTCAAACCGTCGTCGCCCTGCAAAAAGCTGATCGCTGGGCGGATGCCGCGCGCCTGCTCGGTGACGCTGCTCAAGGGCTGGAAGCCGCCGGTGCGGACTGTATATTGATCTGCACCAATACCATGCACCTGGTTGCCGATCAGGTCGCGGCAAGCTGCGACGTACCGCTTATCCATATTATCGGTGAAACCGCAAAGACGATTAACGGCGGCGGGTATCGTCGTCCGCTCCTGCTTGCCACCCGCTACACCATGGAAAACGGCTTCTACGCCGACCATATGCGGCGTTACGGACTCGACGTCGTCGTTCCAGGCGCAGACGACCGGATGATCTGTCACAATGCCATTTTCGATGAACTATGCCAGGGCGTCGTCAGCGATGCGGCACGCCAGGCTCTGATCGACATGACAGCGCGCGGCCGGGATCAAGGTGCGGATTGCGTCATCCTTGGGTGCACGGAACTGGGACTGAGTGTCGATGCGAGTTGCCTGCCCCTGCCCTGTTTCGACTCGACCCATATCCATGCCCGCGCCGCGGTCGATTTCGCCCTGGCGGCGCCAAACCAGGCAGCCGTGCTTCATTTCGTCACGGATGGCGCCTATATCTAGCCTCAATACTTGTGCTATAAATCGGGCACACGATTGAGGTTTCCCATGCTGCGTTATGAGTCCATTGCCGCCACGCCGGCTTCCGATTACCCCTTCCGTAACCTGATCGGCGCGGACATTCTGCCGCCGGAACAGGAAGCCGCCATCGCCCGGGACTTCCCGCAGATCGATAAGACCGGTTTCATGCGTCCGGAAGATTTTCCGATGGGGCCCGCTTTCAAGGCCTTGCTGGCGGAAGTACGGGGCGAGGCCTTCGCTAAAGCCATTGGTGAAAAGCTGGGCATCAACCTGCTCGGCAAACCAACATGGGTCACCGTGCGCAAATGGTCCGCGCTGAAGGATGGCCGCCCCCATACGGATGGCGCGGACAAACTGGCGTCTGCTCTGATCTACCTCAATTCTGACGGAACTTCGGGCGGCAATCTTCGCTTTTTGGAAGGCCCTGATCAGGACGGCCCTGGCACTCAGGAGGTGAATCCGGGCTATGGTCACTTCATCGCCTTTCCGCGTTTGGACAATAGCTGGCATGGCCACACGCCATTCGAAGGTGAGCGCCGCGTTGTGCAGATCGCCTGGCTGGTCAGCGAGGACGCCGTCGCCCGCAAGGCCAAGCGGCACGGGGTCACCGAATTCCTCAAGAAGCTGTTCTCGAAGACCCGGCAAAATGAAATGATGTAGGCCTGGTGGGTCTCAGAAGACCAGGGTGGTTTGAATGCCGCCGCCCGGCAACATCCAGTCAACACGCCACCCTTTAGGAATGGCGGTAATCCGGTCACCTTCACCGGTGGCGCTTGTGACCGAAATTGTCCGCGTCCAGCTTGTGTCGCCAACCTGAACCGAGACGTCTGCCACGACTGCGCCCTGTGTCGGACTGGGGATTTGCATGATGGCGCTGAAATAGCCGGTATCGTCGCTCATCTGACGCACACGGACGCCGTCAACGACCAGGTTGACCGCGGTTTTGGGCGTCACGCGTCCGGCCAGGGCGAAAGCGCCGGCCGAATCATAGTCAGCGACAAGCAGTTGTGATGCGTGCGGAACAACCGGAAAGCTGGGCGCGCCGGGGCGCATCAGTATGGCCTTTTGCGGCATACCCGGCGGTATGAACAATCGGCCATCCGCGTGCATCAGGCGACCGAGGTCTCCGGCGGACAGATCATAGATACCGCCCTGAGTGCCGATCGGCAATTCTGCTCGAAACCGTCCCTTGGAATCCGCGGTGACGCCGATGGCCCGCTGATCGCCGTAGGCAAAGCGGACACGGGCATTGGGAATCGTATCGCCGGTCACCACAACCATGTCCGAGCCGGCCTGCTCTATCCCGGTAATGACAGGTGCGCGGGCATATCCAGCGGCCCGCATGGCGGCGTCCGGATCCGTAACGGTCGGCTTGTCCTGGCACCCGGTCAGCGCGAGGACGAGCGCCAGACCCGTGACGGTTTTCAGCCAAAAAGGGGTGATTATCTTTTTCACGGCCCAAGCAATATCCGCTTTTCATCAATACGAATAGAGGCTTAGATAGATGGTAACAAGGTTTATGTATTATGCCGTGAGTCGCCGGGCGTCGCGATCCGGCTTTGAGGTTTGATAGTCTATGCCACATTCCAAAAGCGAAGTACGCTCCGTCTGCGTCTACTGCGGCTCGTCCTTCGGCGATAATGCAGCCTACAAACAGGCGGCTCACGACCTAGGCCAGGTATTGGCCGGTGCAGATATTCGTCTGGTTTACGGCGGCGGCGGGGTTGGCCTTATGGGCGAAACCGCCCGCGCGGTCCACGAAGCCAATGGCAGCGTCCTCGGGATCATGCCGCAATTCCTGCGGTCACGCGAAATCCTGTTCGACGATGTCGAAACTCGCGTGGTCAGCAACATGCATGAACGCAAGATGATGATGTTTGAAGAATCGGATGCCTTCGTGGTCATGCCGGGCGGTGTCGGCACATTGGAGGAAGTGGTGGAACTGCTATCGTGGCGGCGACTGGACCTCCACAAAAAGCCGATCATCTTCTTGAACATAAACGGGTTCTGGGACCCCTTCTTCGTGTTGATACGACACATGCTGAAGGCGCAGTTCACCCCTGAGAACTTCATGCAGACCTATGTCAGCGTCAATTCGGTTGAAGAGGTTCTGCCGGCTATCGCCCGCGTGGCCGCCAACGATATTCAAATAGACACTCGCAGTGTCGTTTGACGCCAGACAGACGGCCAGACACGCGCCTTGCTGTCAATAACAAGGCGCGTTGTGCCTACCCTTTAAGACGCTGAGCGATCTTTTCGCGGCCGATGAGGAAGCTCAACGCTCCCATATCCGGACCGTGATCCATCCCGGTCAATGCCTGGCGCAGCGGCATGAACAACGCCTTGCCCTTGGCGCCTGTAGCTTCCTTAATGGCCCCCGACCAGGCTTGCCAGCTATCGCGACCATAGTCGTCCGGCAGCAGTTCCAAAGCCTTGGCGGCGAAAGCCGGATCTTCGATACGCGGCGTAATGTCGCCTGAAATGATCTGCGCCCACGCCTTGACCTCGGCGAAGCGGTGCAGATTCATCTTGACCGTATCCCAGAACAGCTCACCCAGATCGGCATCGATCTTCGCCAACCTGGGCTTGGCATCGGCGTAGCTCATAGCTTGCAGAACGCCTGCATTCAGCCGCATCAGGTCATCGAAATCATAACGCGCGGGAGCCCGCCCCATCTTGCCAAAATCCTGCCCATCGGCCAGTGCGACGAGCGACGGCGCGGCTTCCAGCGGATCCGACGTGCCGATCTTGGCGAGGTGAGACGTGATCGCCAGCGGCTCAAGACCATCCTCACGCATCTGGGAAATCGACATCGAGCCGAGACGCTTGGACAGCCCCTCTCCGTCCGCGCCGACCAGCAACGGCATGTGCGCGAAGACGGGCAATCCGACCGGGAAAAGGCCTTGCAAGGCTTCGAAGATTTCGAGCTGCGTGCCGGTATTGGCGACGTGATCCTCGCCGCGGATAACGTGCGTGATCTTCATGTCCATGTCATCGACAACCGACGGCAGCGTGTAGAGGAAGGCGCCGTCTTCGCGAATCAGGACCGGGTCGGACATAGAGGTCGTATCGACTTCACAATGGCCCCGCACCAGGTCTTCCCAGGACACGCGCTTGCCATCGAGCTTGAAGCGCCAATGCGGTTTGCGGCCTTCTGCCTCAAAGGCGGCCTTTTCCGCATCGGTCAGGGCCAGGCCTGCCCGGTCATATACCGGCGGCAAACCACGCGACAATTGCACCTTGCGGCGGCGATCGAGTTCTTCGGCGGTTTCATAACAGGCATAGAGGCGTCCCGCTGCCTTTAGGGCATCGGCGGCGGTCTGATAGATATCGAACCGCTTCGACTGATTGTAGCGTTCCTGCCATTCGAGGCCGAGCCATTTCAGGTCCGTTTCGATCAGGTCTTCGTTTTCCTTGGTCGAGCGCTCCAGGTCCGTATCGTCGATACGCAGCACGAAAACGCCCTGGTTCTTGTGCGCGAACAGCCAATTGATAAGTGCAGCACGGACATTGCCTGCATGAATGCGGCCGGTGGGCGAAGGCGCAAAGCGAACCTTGACGGTCATAATGGGTCTCAATCTGTAAAACGGAGACCTCCCATACGCCTCCGCACCCGATTTGAAAAGGCCTGCGACAGGGTAAACGGCCACTTAGGGACCATGACGCTTGGGTCAATCTTTTATGACATCAAGCGCTGGTTAATGTCTTGAACCTAGGTGTCTGCGTAGAACGCGAAAATTGCGTTTCAGTATACCGCTCACAAGTCAGGCGTAGTTTATGCAAAAAACCGTTCCGTGCATTGCCGATATTACCGACCGCATCGATCCGTTTCCGCCCGACTGCCAAAATTCCACACTCTACGAAGCCTTTCGCGACGACACAGAGCTGATGGTCGCTGCCATCGTCGATCAGGACGGCGGCGTGCTGGGCCTGATAGAACGCCACGCATTTAACCTGACTATGGCCGCGGAATATGGCCGCGCGCTGTACGGCAACAAGCCGGTTACCACCATGATGGACAGTTCACCCCTTATGGTCGATATCGCTACCCCTTTGCATGACTTCACGCACAAAACCTTGAGCGAACGTCCGTCGGAACTGATGCGCGGCTTCATCGCGACCTCCGACGGCCGCTATGCCGGCGTCGGCACGTCGCTGTCCGTGCTCAAAGCCATCAGTGGGGACCTCCAGCGGTCACTTGTCCGCCAAAGAGAGATGACAAGCGACCTCATCCGGCTCAGCAGCGAAAGCCAACGTCACCAGACCTTCCTGAACATGGTGATACAGAATATCCCGGCCATGGTGCTGGTCAAGGACGCTGCCGATCAACGGATTATTCTTATCAACGAAGCCGGTGAAGACATGCTGAGTGTCACGCAGGAGGCCGTTGTTGGGCGCCAGAGCAGCGAGATCATGTCGGCCGAACGCGCCGCCCTTTACAACAGTTACGACCAGGTCGCCTTGCAAACTCAGGGTACGGTCATGCTGAAGGAAGAGCAGATCACGGATTCCCAGGGACGCTCACGCACGATTCAGCTCAAGAAGACCGTACTGCGCGGACCGTCCGGAGAGGCCGACAGCATCCTGACGTTGGGGATTGATCTCACTGAGCAAAAACAGGCGGAAGCCCGTATTGCCCACCTGGCCCATTTCGATCCGCTGACCGGCCTGGCCAACCGCGCCCTGTTCGCCAAGGATATGGATGCCTCCCTTAGCCGCGTTCAGCGCCTGGGTCATAAGCTCGCTTTGTTATGCCTGGATCTCGATCGGTTCAAGGCCGTGAATGACTCTTATGGCCATGTCATGGGCGACCATCTCCTGATCGAGGTGGCCGAGCGGTTGCGCGGCTGTGTGCGCAAGAGCGACGTCATCGCCCGCATGGGCGGGGACGAATTTGCGATCATCCAGGACATTGAAGGGCTTGAAGACACACAGTGCCTAGCCAAGCGCATCGTCGAGGCCATGAAGCAGCCGATGGTTATAGAGGGCGTCCATCTCGAGATCGGCGTCAGTATCGGCATCGCCTTGGCGCCGGTAGACGGCATGGACACCAAGAACCTTTTGTCGCGCGCTGATCTGGCCATGTACAGCGCCAAGGCGGCGGGCCGCAACGATTGGCGCCTGTATAGCTCGGAAATGGATGCGCAACTTCAAGGCCGGATCGAAATGGAGCAGGATCTGAAAAGCGCTCTGAGCGAAGGACAATTCCAGCTATACTACCAGCCGCTGCTCAACTTGAATGACAACGAGATTGTGTCTTTCGAGGCGCTTATCCGTTGGCGCCATCCCGTAAAGGGCATGGTCTCGCCGGCAGAGTTCATTCCGCTGGCCGAAGAATGCGGCCTGATAGGTCAGATCGGGGAATGGGTGCTCGAAGACGCAACCCGAACTGCGGCGCAATGGCCGCAGAATTGGCGTGTGGCGGTCAACATCTCGCCCCTGCAATTCCGCCACAAGTCGCTGGTCAATCTGGTCAATCGGGCACTGGCGACATCGGGCCTGCCGCCTGCACGGCTGGAACTGGAAATTACAGAAAGTGTCATTCTGGAAGATGAAACTCACAATCTAGGCATTCTTAACGACATCCGCGCCTTGGGCGTCCGCATCGCAATGGACGATTTCGGCACCGGGTACTCATCCCTGAGCTACCTGCGCACCTTCCCTTTCGACAAAATCAAGATTGACCAATCCTTTGTCAGGGACCTGCCGCATGACAAGAATGCCTTGTCCATCGTTCGTGCCATTACCGAGATGGCGCAGTCGCTCGGCGTGTTGATCACTGCCGAAGGCGTCGAAACCCTGGAACAAATGGACGCCTTGAGACAATTAAATTGCGAAGAAGCGCAAGGCTACCTGATCGGTCGCCCAGCGCCGGATATATCCGCCTATTGCCAGACGGAAAAGCGTTACGGCACCTAAGAATACAGACAGCAAAAAAGCGCCGGGTACGCCGGCGCTTTGACTTTAGTCGTCCCTGTGAACGCGTTCGGACCGTTCATGACGTTCCTGAGCCTCTATGGATAGCGTCGCCGTTGGACGCGCTTCAAGGCGCCCCAGACCGATCGGCTCGCCCGTTTCTTCGCAATAGCCGTATGATCCGTCGTCTATGCGTTGCAGGGCTTCATCGATCTTGCTGATCAGCTTGCGCTGGCGATCGCGGGTCCGCAGTTCGAGCGCGCGATCGGATTCGGAGGAGGCCCGGTCAACCAGATCCGGATGGTTCTCCGTCTCTTTCTGCATGATGTTGACGGTTTCCTTTGCGCCCTTAAGGATTTCATCCTTCCAGGCGTTCAGCTTGCCGCGAAAATAGTTTAGCTGGCGCGCGTTCATATATTCTTCGTCGTCGCTGGGACGATATTGATCCGGCACTTGTACTTCAGACATGCGTTATTACACCCCTCGTGGACGACGCTAGATCCGGATGTCCCAACGCAGTACGCGCCGGACGTCCAGTCACTCAACAGCAAAAATGATACCAGTCGCGAACAGCCCCTGCCCGCCGTCAGGACGACGCGATTGCGCGGCTTATAGTGCGCAATGATTAACCTGTGAAGCGATATTCCACGGGTCGCGGCACGAAATTAGGGCGCTTATGAAACCTACATCAGCCGACGCTTGGCCAGTTCGACACAGGCCCGGGTTTCGATTTCATTCAGAACGCCTTGAAGGCGGTCGTCCTCTATCTCTTCGCGATGCTCCGCGATACGAGCCTGAAGGCGCAACAGCGCTTCGTCATCGATGTCGCCGGACAGGACGCTGACCTTTAGGTCGTCAAGCGCATCGAGAATGTCCTGGGATCGCTTGACCTGGCGGCGGCGGCGGCCGGTCAGTACATCTTCTTCCCCTTGCAGGGCCATCAAAGCGTCGATTCCCATCATTCCGAACGCGGCCGATGCTTGTGCGGGCGCCGCCGACTTCGATGCGCTTTCGCTGCTCGACAGTGAAAATCCCGATATGCTTTTCTTTACATTTCCGGCCGGGGTGCTGATGGGCGCACCAGTCGCCGAATTGATCCTGAACGTCATGCTTGACCTTTGGGGGAAACCCCATACCCTATTGAATTCTACAGAAGCTGTCGTTCAGTTTCTTCTCGTTCGCCGGCACCTTACAACAGCCCGGTGACAACCGGCTTTTGCCAGCGGTAACGACAGGGTCATTATTGCCGCCCACGGGTAAGCGAAGCCTTAACGTCCCGGCATAATTTTCCCGTTGACACCCCAACCCCAATTAACCAAGACCAACCAATTGATTTATATCATAAATATTTGCTGCGATTCGTGGCACATATTTCGCAAACAGATGGTCAGTTATGGTTAATGGGTGAACCGATGCTGATCAATGGACTGAAAGCGGCTTTGTGCGCAACCGGGCTTGTCGCCGTCATGATGTGCGGCCATGCCAATGCCGGATCGCGCATCAAGGACATTGTCGATGTCGAAGGCGTGCGCGGCAACCAATTAGTCGGTTACGGCATCGTCGTGGGCCTGCCCGGCACAGGCGATACGGTCCGCAACTCTCCCATGTTAAAGCAGAGCCTTGAGGCCATGATGGAGCGCATGGGCGTAAATGTCCGCGACGCCCAGCTCAACACCAAAAATGCCGCCGCCGTCATGGTGACGGCGGAACTCCCCGCCTTCTCGGCGGCCGGCTCACGTCTCGACGTCACCGTCTCGGCTATGGGTGACGCCAAAAGTCTTCTGGGCGGCACACTGCTTGTCACGCCGCTGCTTGGCGCCGATGGCGAAGCCTACGCAGTGGCGCAAGGCTCAGTTCAGACCGGTTCAGTGTCAGCGGGAGGCGCATCGGGATCGTCGGTCAGCAAAGGCGTACCTACCGCGGGTCGCATCGCCTCCGGTGGCACGATCGAACGCGAGACGAATTTCAATTTCAATGCCATGCCGTTTCTGCGCCTGACACTGCACAATCCAGACTTCGCCACGTCGCGCCGCATCGCCGACGCCATCGTCAAGCAATATCCCGGCACGGCCATTGCCGAAAATCCATCTATCGTAGCCATAAAGCCGCCCGCCGGCATGACCATGATGGACTTCGTCACCCTTGTCGAACCGATGAGCGTAGATGTCGACACGCCGGCTAAGGTGGTTATCGATGAAGTCAACGGCGTCATTGTCATTGGCGACAATGTCCGGCTCAGCCGTGTCGCCATCGCTCAGGGTAATCTGACGATACGTGTCGATGAACGCCCCGATATCAGCCAGCCCGCTCCGTTCAGCCAGGGACAGACAGCTGCCGTCCCGTCGTCCACGGTCAACGTCGACGAAGAAAAGGGCAAAAAGCTGATTCAATTGGGTGGCGGTTCCACACTGTCCGATCTGGTTGCCGGCCTCAACGCGCTAGGCGTGACTCCGCGCGACATGATCGCCATTCTTCAGTCCATAAAAGCTGCTGGCGCCCTTCAGGCCGATATTGAAGTCATGTAACGGGAGATAATGTCATGGATAGCGCTTCCCTTCTCACCCTTCAGGCCGCACAGTCGCAGGTTCAGACGCAACAGCAGGCCAAGATGACGACCGCCAAAGGATCAAACGCCAAGTTGGGCCTGGACTTCGAAACCATGTGCCTATCCAACCTTTTGGGGCCGATGTTCGAAGGCCTCAAGACCGACGGTCCCTTCGGCGGCGGTCAGGGCGAAGAAGCTATGAGATCGTTTTATGTCGGCGCCATGGCCAAGCAAATGGCCCTGCGCGGCGGTGTCGGCATCTCGCACATGATGCAGGCGCAATTGATTAAGATGCAGGAAATGGGAGTCGCCTGATATGGCCTTATCCGCCGCCAACGCTTCCGACCGCGCCGCACAGATGCTGGCCCTGACCATTCGCCTCGGTGAGCGCTTGGTTCATGAAACCGAATGCCTGGAAGCGCATCGTCCGCAGGACATGTACGACGGCATAGAGGAAACCCGCAACCTGTCGAACCTCTACCGCCACGAAACCATGCGCATCAAGGCCGACCCGACCTTGCTGGAAGGCCTGCCCCCGACTGAAAAAACGAAGCTGCGCGAAGCCACCGAAGTGTTCCAGGCACGTTTGCGACGCTATGAGCTTGCTGTTACCGCCGCCAAGACAGTCACCGAAGGCATTATCAGCGCCATTGCCGAGGACCTGAGCAGTCGCCGTACACAAAACGCTACGTATGGCGCCAAGGGCAAGGCGGTCGACAGCGGCCCCCAGTCGCTGAACTACGGCAAAAAGGCCTAAGTTTTTTTTCGAAAGGGCAAGGCGGCTTATGCCATGCGGCGAGCATGCACCGCCTCTGAGCACACAACACGAGTCGATTCCCCTTGAGTAACTCATGTTGTATTAGTTGTTGCTTTCACCTTTGGGGTCTGCCGTCCCACCGCCATTTCCCATAATTCTCTGGTCGTGTTCGTTGAAATAGGCCCCCTTCTTAGGCTCATCGTCCATGTGGCGATCGTTCGGCGTTGGGGCGCGGTTGACGCGTTGCCAATATTCCGCATTTCCGGGCGAGCTCTTGTAGCGCAGCCGGGTATCTTTTTCGCGGACCGCCGCTTGTAGGTCGGCGTCGGGACGCGGGCCGAGCGGTGGCTGATGCGCAAGATCCGTCATATTGCAATCGGCCGGAATAGGTTTACCCGCCTGGCGGGTGGCTTCACAATACCCGTGGTTCTGCAAAGCCTGGCTGACCTGCCCGCGCCCCCCCTTGAGCACGCCTGTTCCTGAGGGCAGCCCGGCTGGCGCCCCCATGCTGCCCAGGCGACCGCCCGCTGACGGAGCAGCCACCAGCCCGGATGGCTTAACCGCCTGCAAGGCTGGCAGACTGACATTTGCGGCGTCGTGCAGATTTAGGTCTGACATCCGCGTCACGGCGTCCTCATGCTTAGCACTCACTTCGTCCTGCGTTTTCTTCTTTACCCGTCCGGGGATGCGAGCGGGGGCCGGTACATCGGGGACGACTGCCGGTGCCGCGACAACCAAAGGCTTTTCCTGAGGAATGTTAAGGGTGATCGACGGCGCGACCGGCTGGGGCACGGGCTGAGGCGGAGCGGCCTCGGCTGCCTGGGTTTGGGGTGTCTGGGTTTGAGGCGTCTGGGTCTGCTTAGGTATGTCGCGCGGCGCATCCCGTTGCATCGGTTGTGGAACGTCGCGGGGTTGCGGCACCACCTCGCGCGGCATGACGACCGGCTGGACCTTGGGTTCAGGCGGCGGTTGCGCCTGCCACAACTCGACAAGGACCGGCGGCGGCTCCTCCATATCATGATCCAGTTGCCACGCCTTCGGATGCGTAAGGATCAGGCTCCACAGCACAAGCCCGTGCATGACAAGTACGACCGCCGTTGTTCCGACAAGCCGCGTCCGACGCGTCGTCCTGGCGGTCAGCCGGGCGGCCAACCCCTCAAGGCCGCCGCCAACGCGGTCCCGCAAGCGGATTATATTGGCGTACATTCAGCCTTGCCCTCTTTCGTGTCGCCCTGCGGTCTCAACCATCACGGTAGATTCAGGCGGTACTTTGTTCTCTTTGTGGGCGGGTGTCAAAAAACCATCAAATCACGGTGCTGACATTTCCTGCCGGCCCGACCGTCTATGTCAAAATCTGATAGGAAATGGAGTGGCGATTGACAAATGTTGCCAAATTGTTCTTGCGGACCTCTGGCAAATCCAGCAAGACAGGCTATATACTCCCCGTGTTTGAAGATGAGGATATGCGCGTATGGTGAAGCATCAGATCGACCAGGATTTCATCAAGGTGCGGGGCGCGCGCGAGCATAACCTCAAAGGTGTCGATGTCGATATTCCGCGGGGCGAACTGGTCGTGCTGACCGGCTTGTCCGGGTCGGGCAAATCCTCCCTGGCTTTTGACACCATCTATGCCGAAGGGCAGCGTCGCTATGTCGAATCCCTGTCGGCCTATGCGCGTCAGTTTTTGGAACTGATGTCCAAGCCGGATGTCGACCTCATCGAAGGCCTGTCGCCAGCCATTTCGATCGAACAGAAGACAACCTCGAAAAATCCGCGTTCGACGGTCGGCACCGTCACCGAAATTCACGACTACATGCGCCTGCTGTGGGCGCGGGTGGGCGTTCCCTACTCTCCGGCCACCGGCCTGCCGATCGAAAGTCAGACCGTGTCTCAGATGGTCGACAAAATCGTGGCCTTGCCCGAAGGGACGCGCCTGCTGCTGCTGGCGCCCTTCGTGCGTGGCCGCAAGGGCGAGTACAAAAAGGAAATCGCCGACCTGCAACGCCAGGGCTTTCAGCGCCTGAAGATAAACGGCGAATACTATCCCATTGAAGATGCGCCGAAACTGGACAAGAAGTTCAAGCATGACATCGACGTTGTCATTGACCGCGTGGTGGTGAAACCCGGCATCATGGCGCGCCTCGCCGACAGTCTGGAAACCGCCCTGCGCCTCGCCGACGGCCTGGCAATCGCCGAACATGCCGATCTGGCAGACGGGGAAACCGAACCGCGCCGCATCATTTTTTCCGAGAAATTTGCCTGTCCGGTCTCGGGCTTCACGATTACCGAAATCGAGCCGCGCCTGTTTTCCTTCAACAACCCCTTCGGCGCCTGTCCGACCTGCGATGGTCTCGGGGTCAAGCTCTCGTTCGATCAGGATCTGGTCGTCGCCGATCCGAAGCTGTCACTGACCGATGGCGCCATCGCCCCGTGGTCGAAAGGGCCGTCGCCACTCTACAGCCAAACCCTTCAGGCCCTGGGCCTGCATTACGGGTTCAAGATGGACACGGCCTGGAACAAGCTCAGCGATCAGGTCCGAAACGTCATCCTGCATGGGTCGGGTGGCGACAAGATCAAGTTCACCTATGAGGACGGATCACGCCGCTACGACGTCACCAAGGTCTTCGAAGGCGTCATACCGAACATGGATCGCCGCTGGCGCGAAACCGATTCGTCCTGGGTGCGTGAGGACCTCGCGCGCTACCAGTCGGAAACACCGTGCGAAGCGTGTCACGGTAAACGCCTCAAGCCCGAAGCCCTGGCCGTCAAGATCGACGCTAAGGACATTGCCGAAATTTCAAACCTGTCTATCCGCAAGGCACACGACTGGTTTGGCGGTCTGGAAGATAAGCTGAGCGAAAAGCAGATGGATATCGCACGGCGAATCCTGAAGGAAATCAAGGACCGCCTGCGTTTTCTTAATGACGTGGGTTTGGACTATCTCAACCTGTCGCGTAACTCTGGCACCTTGTCGGGCGGCGAAAGCCAGCGTATCCGGCTAGCCTCCCAGATTGGTTCCGGCCTCACCGGCGTCCTGTACGTACTGGATGAACCGTCCATCGGATTGCACCAGCGTGACAATGACCGCCTGCTTATCTCGCTGAAAGGCCTGCGCGATCTTGGCAATTCGGTTCTGGTGGTCGAGCACGACGAAGACGCCATTCTTCAGGCCGACTACGTCATCGATATGGGACCCGCCGCTGGTATTCATGGTGGCGAAATCATCGCCCAAGGCCCGCCGGCCGCCATCAAGGCCAATCCCAACTCGCTGACCGGCCAGTACCTGACCGGCAAGCGCGAAATTCCGCTATTCTATTCCAAGGACACCGACGAAGAGCGTCGTCCCATCAACAAAAAGAAGATGTTGAAGGTTATCGGCGCCCGCGGCAACAACCTGAAAAACGTCACCGGCGAAATTCCGGTCGGCGTCATGACCTGTATCACCGGCGTGTCCGGCGGCGGCAAGTCCACTTTTACGTTGGAGACCCTGTACAAGGCCGCCGCCCGACGCCTCAACAACGCCTCGGCACACCCCGCGCCCCATGACAAGATTGAAGGCCTGGAACACTTCGACAAAATTGTCGAGATAGACCAGAGCCCTATCGGTCGCACGCCGCGTTCCAATCCTGCGACCTATACCGGCGCGTTCGGACCGATTCGCGACTGGTATTGCAGCCTGCCGGAATCCAAGGCGCGCGGGTACGGTCCCGGCCGTTTTTCCTTCAACGTCAAGGGCGGGCGTTGCGAAGCCTGTCAGGGCGACGGTGTCATCAAGATCGAAATGCACTTCCTGCCGGATGTCTACGTCACGTGCGACGTGTGCAAGGGCAAGCGCTATAACCGGGAGACCCTGGAAATCGTCTTCAAGGGATATTCCATCGCGGATGTACTCGACATGACCGTGGAAGAAGGCGCCGAAGTGTTCAAGGCCGTACCGACCATTCGCGACAAGCTGAAAACCCTTGAGCGCGTCGGCCTTGGCTATATCAAGATCGGCCAGCAGGCGACCACCTTGTCTGGCGGTGAGGCCCAGCGCGTCAAGCTATCCAAGGAGTTGTCGAAGCGCGCCACCGGCAAGACGCTATACATACTGGATGAACCAACGACCGGCCTGCATTTCGAGGATACGCGCAAGCTGCTGGAAGTGCTGCATGAACTGACCGATCATGGCAATACGACCGTTGTCATCGAACACAATCTTGATGTCATCAAGACGGCCGACTGGTTGCTCGACTTTGGACCGGAAGGCGGCGATGGCGGCGGCGAGATCGTGGCCAGCGGCACGCCGGAACAGGTGGCGGAAAATCCCAAAAGCTGGACAGGCAAGTATCTTAAGGACATGCTGGCCAAGCATCGGAAGCGGCACCTGGAACCGGCGGAGTAGTTTCGCCTGAATGGCGAAAGGCGCTTAATCTCCGTTAACCATTTTCGGCGAAGGTGGCGACATGACCTTCATGACTCGCCCCTCTCCCGGATGGTCCCGGCGCGCCGCTGCGACCAGCCTTATGGTTCTATCGCTGGCAGCCTGCTCAAAAAAAGCGGACGAACATGCGCCGGAAGCCGCCCACGGCGCGCCTGCGGCGCACGGAGGTGGGGCGGTCCAGCATTGGACCTATGATGGCGAGACCGGCCCGCAACACTGGGCAGAGATGGGTGGCGACAATACGGTTTGTGCCACGGGCCAGCGTCAGTCCCCAATCGACATTTCCGGACCGCCACGCAACCTGTCATCACGCCTGGTCATGCAGTACAAATCGTCGCTGGCCACGATCCAGAATAATGGTCACACGATCGTGGTGACCCCGAGCGACGGCGGTGGCATAGTGCTTGATGGCGTGATGTACACGCTCAAGCAGTTTCACTTTCATTCTCCAAGCGAGCACGCCATCAATGGACGCTCTACGGCTTTGGAAACACATTTCGTACACCAGAACGCAAAGGGCGAATACCTGATCATCGCTGTTCTGTCCGATATCGGTAACGCCGATCCTGTACTGGGCTCCTTATGGACATACCTGCCCACCGATCCCGGCAAGCCTATTCCGCTGCCGGATCTACTGGTGAATGCTCAGGATCATATGCCCGGCACAGAGGATTTCTATGTCTATTCTGGGTCTTTGACGACGCCGCCCTGCACCGAGGCCGCGACATGGATGGTCTATTCCTCTCCGCTTACCGTCAGTTCGGAACAGGCCGATGCCTTCCAGCGCATCATTGGGCCGAATGCGAGGCCGCTACAACCACGTCACGACCGCGATATCCTTCACCTGTCGGGAAGCTAGATATGAGCGTGGAAGCGCCGCGCATTATTCAGTTTGTATTCTACAAAACGGAAGCTTACGACAATTATCTGATCCAGTCAGATAAGGTGCCTAGCTGACCTTTTGCTCTGTTTTTAAGGTTTCGCCTTTTTCTCGCAGCACCCTATAGGCGGCGACCGGTGCCCCTAAGGTGATGGCTGCCATGAGCGGCGTCACGATTCCGAAGGTCAAGAACAGCAGGATAATCGAGTGCGGGACCAGGAAGGCGCTCATATTGCTCATGTCGGGTGGCACAATATCCCCCGTCACCTTCAGGCCCAGGCTCAGCACCTGGATCGCCTCAATAACCTTGTCGCACAAAAACTGCACGACAAGCGCGAGCGCGCCAGCCGTCGCGTAACCGGTAAATAAAGACCAGAAACGTTCACGGGTCAGGTTGAAACTGCCGAACAGATTAAAACGGCCGGTATCGAAGGTTTGCGGACCGTTCAACGATAGGCGTATCCCTAGCCAGACGGCTATCCCTCCTGCGACCAAGAAGCCCAGCGTCGTCATGCCTTGCGCCACCTGTGCATTACCCGACACCGCCACGATTTGGCCGAGCAGTCCGCCGGTCAGCAGAACACCGATAAGGCCTAACGCCATTACCGACCGCAGGGCAATCATGCGAATTTCAGGAAGTCCGAAGGACAGGAAACCCAGCCGATCGTCCGTTTCCCCCAGAGAGGCGCGACAAATGGCACAGGCCAGAACCGAAGACATCAATATATATACCGGCACGCACATAATCATGGCCGGCATGATTATCTGCAACTGCGCTTCGATGGCGACCGGATCGAACGTACCGGTCGCGGACGCATCGGTCATCAACTGGCCGAAACGAGTAATGGCCGGACCGGCCATCTGCACGAGGATGAGCGATATAACGCCATGCCCAAAGAGGGTTATGGCGCCCCATAACGCAATCAACTTGGGCCGCTGGCGTATCAGCCGAAAGCCTTCGAAGGCGAAATCGAATGTCAGGTTCATGCACGGGTTCCGGCCACCCGCACGTTTACGGGCCGTCTATCTAAACCTGTTAGTCACGATCTGCCTATAGGCCGACGCGAAAAATCCGACAATCAGCGGCAAAAGCACCAACACGTTGAGCCCAATCAGGACGAAATGCACGATGCGGCGACCATAGAACGGCCCAAATGTCGCAAGCATTGTCACCAACACGAATGGCGCAACGATAATAGCTATGCCAATAGTCAGCTTACCCACATTCCCGCTTGTCAGACCTAGGGCATTAAGCGTCACCAAACGGCGCTGACCGATATTGGCCGCCGATGCCAACGAGAATTTTACAGCGACGAAAATCAGAAACAGACTGGCTGCGATCAGGTAGAGTATAAATACGACATCGGCGCCGGCATGGCGGTGAACAATCGCCTGAACAGCGGCCAAAGAACTACCATACCCCTGCGCCAAGCCGGACAGGCTAAGCGCGATGGCAAAAACGATGAACACCGTCACTGCGATCATGACAAAGAACACCGCAATAGCCAGAGACGCCAGGAAAAGGCGGCGTTCGGGACGACCGATCTGCACGCCGCCAAACCCTAGCCCCTCATCTTTCGCCGACGGTCCGAACAGAGCGATGCGATATAGCGATCCATGTGCCACGTATTTGAGTACCAAAATCACCGCGATCAATGCGACACAGGCCAAGGGCGACGAAGGAAGATGATGCATTGTCAGCCAAGCCCCACCAACAACGGCAAACAGGAGCCCGAGCGCCAACCAGGCACCACTCCAGGCCCGAGGCAGAAAGCCAGCCGAGTCCCTTAGGGCCTTCGTCACCGAAAACGCCGATTTCACGCTCATTATACCCCCGCCTAAGGCCCGCGATCGCATTTCAGGCCAAACGTGATTTAGAAACAAATCCATTCGCTTTAAAAGCATATTTCGTTAACCTTATCACATTTCCATGACGAACTTGCTATCAGGTCACAGTTGCGCCTCCAGATTCGATGACGTCATTCGCGTCTTCCCATCGCTGTCCGCTTGGGATAGAGCCACGCCATGACATATTCATCTTCCCTCACCGCCTCCCCGTCTCCCGTTCACGTCATCGGCGGCGGCCTCGCCGGCTCCGAAGCCACGTGGCAACTCGTCTGCGCCGGCGTTCCGGTCATCCTCCACGAAATGCGTGGTGTGCGCAAAACCGACGCGCACCAGACCGACGGGCTGGCCGAACTGGTGTGTTCCAATTCGTTCCGCTCGGACGACTGGCAATTCAATGCCGTAGGCCTTTTGCACGAAGAAATGCGCCGCGCAGGCTCGCTGATCCTGGCCTGCGCTGACAAGCACCAGGTGCCCGCAGGCGGCGCGCTGGCCGTTGATCGCGACGGCTTTTCCCAGGCTGTGACCGATACCTTGGCCAATCACCCCCTGGTGACCATCGTGCGTGAGGAAGTGACGAGCCTGGCCGATACAAACTGGCCCAATGTCGTGGTGGCGACAGGCCCGCTGACATCCGAAGCCTTGTCCCAGTTCGTGCTCGATGTGTCCGGCGAAGGGCAATTGTCCTTCTTCGACGCCATTGCGCCGATTATTCATGCCGAAAGCATCGACATGAGCAAGGCCTGGAAGCAGTCGCGCTACGACAAGGAAGGCCCCGGCGGCGACGCGGCGGCCTATATCAACTGCCCGATGGACAAGGACCAATACGAAGCCTTTATCGATGCTCTGCTCGACGGACCAAAGGCCGAGTTCAAGGATTGGGAGCATGTCCCCTATTTCGACGGCTGCCTCCCTATCGAAGTGATGGCGGAACGTGGTCGTGAAACCCTGCGTTACGGCCCGATGAAACCGGTCGGCCTGACCAACCCGCACAATCCGACCGTCAAGGCGCACGCCATTATACAGTTACGCCAGGACAACGCCCTGGGCACCCTCTATAACATGGTCGGTTTCCAGACGAAGCTGAAGCATGGTGCCCAGGCCGACGTGTTCCGTATGATCCCGGGGCTGGAAAATGCCCAGTTCGCGCGCCTTGGCGGTCTGCACCGCAACACCTTCATCCAGTCGCCGAAAATCCTCGACCGTCAGTTGAAGTTGAAGGCGATGTCTCCTGACAAATCCGTCCGTTTCGCCGGTCAGATTACGGGCGTCGAAGGCTATGTCGAAAGCGCCGCCATAGGCCTTTTGGCCGGCCGGTTCGCCGCGGCGCAGGCCCTGAGTCAGGTGCTGGACGCCCCGCCGGAAACGACGGCATTGGGCGCCTTGCTCAATCACATTACGGTCGGTCACCTCGAAGGCGGCGCTTTCCAGCCCATGAATATCAATTACGGGCTGTTACCGCCGCTGGATGCGCCGAAGGTCGATGAAGAGGGCAAGAAGATCCCATTGAAGGAGCGCGGCCGGGCAAAAAAACGCCTGATGTCACTGCGCGCCCTGAACGATCTGTCGGCTTGGCTAAATATGGCCAAAATTCCAACCTAAAATCGGCCATCCGGGATGTGTATGTGTGTGGGGATACCCGTTTGCGTATTTTGAAACTCCTGCCGTTAGCCCTGTTGGCAATTGTCGCGGGTTGCGCGACGGCGCCAACCAAGGAAACGGTGTACGTGCCGGTGATCGCACCGACGCCGCCCAGTTCATTGACGCCACAGCCGATCATGCTGTTCAACCAGCTCAAAAACGGCCGTAAGCTCTTCACGCTCAATGCGGAATTTCCGTACTGTGATCCGGGGACCGGCCGCGTGATTGTGGTGCCCAAATGGTATGTCACCGATTTCGCCAGCGTGCCATGGTACGGCCAAAGCTTCATCGATCCGCAAGGACCAACCGCGCGCGCGGCCATCGTTCACGATTGGCTTTACACCATAGGTGAACCGGGCAAGCGCGAAGAAGCCGATGCTATTTTTTACCGGGCAATGATCAAGTACGGCGTACCGGAATATCAGGCGCGAATTGCCTACAATGCCGTACGAGCCGGCGGCCAGAATGGCTATGGTCTGGCCAGCGACTGGGCCTTCGTCGACCCGACGCGCCAGGACCTGCGTCAACCGGCGCCGTTTGCCAAGCCCAGGACAGGCACGGTGCGTGTCATGCCCAAATGCGTCGGTTTCAACGAGCTGGTTCAAAGCGGCTGGCGCGCCTATCCGGAAAAGCCCACCATCGTCAGCGTACCGCCGCCTGTTATCGAAAAGCCGGATTCGAGCAACTGGATCAGCGACAGTCTATTCAAGAAAAAGAAGAAGACCTGAATGCTGGCCGAGGCGCAGGGGTACTAAATCTTTCCGGTGATAAAGGCCCGTAATAGGCGCACGCGCTTCGACAGCGGCCCCGGGGGACGCCCCTGCCAGTAATCGACTGCCAGAACAGCCGGCAAGGCCAGCGGCATAATGTCCGCCGAAAGTCCGCTCGTCTTCATGGCTTCACGCCGTAGGTGGGCCAGCTCCATATCCCCACCGTCGCTTAAACCTCGGGAGGCCTTGATCTGAGCCATGCCATACAGGCGCGCCACATCCGTAAGATCCGCCGGCTTTCCAAGCACTTCGCATGCCAGGCGCAAAACCGCCCCCTCGCCGCTATCAACCACGCTCAAGGCGTCCGCCACGGTCAATGGCCCTTTATCGAGCAAAGGCATCTGCCCTTCGATCACGTCGTAAAAGGCCTTAGGCGTCAACCTATAGGTCTCGACCAACCGTTTGAGCACCTCGGTGAGCGGATGATAGCGTACGGACCCGCCCTGCTCTATTTCCTCGATCGCCTCATACCACCATCGCAGGCGGATTTCGCCCATCAGCGGATCGGAGACACGCTCAGGAATGTCACGCAAGGTTTCCAGGAAGGCAAACAGCGCCAGTATGTCGGCGCGCTTGTCCGCATCGGCGATAAAGGCACAAGCGAGACGAACGTCCTCGGACTTGGGTACTACTTCTGAGGACGTCACTGTTTATCCAAAAATGGTCTGGTACATGGCCATGGAAGCCAGCATCGGGAGGGAGAGCAGCGTGTTGATGCGCGAGAAAACCATGGCCTTTTTGGCGGCAGCGGCTTTTTGTTCGACGGTAAAACCGTCACGCATGCCCAAAGCGATCTTCTGCGCCGGCCATATCTTGTGCCAGACATTGAAGAACATGATCAGGCCCAGCCACATGCCGACGCCGATGAAGATAAAACCTGAATTGGCGCTGTCATAGCCGAAGACATAACCACTGGCCGACGGCGTTGCAAAGCCGAAGCTCAGGGCCTGGGCGATGTATCCGCGCAGCCAGGCCAGAGCCAGGCCAAACACAACGGTAAACAGAGCCGCATAGCGGAACCAGAACAAGGCTTCCGGCGCAATATATTTGCTAACGGCCGGCTTCAGGTCGGCAGGAATGTCCGGCATGACGCGGATCTGGACGAAGTTGAAGTAGTAGAGCAGTCCGACCCATAAAATGCCGCATAGGACGTGCGCCCAGCGCAGCACCGCCATAAGGAAGATGGTGTCGAACCGGCCCGGCGCGTGCATGCCGAAACCGACAATCACCACCACAGCCAGCAGTAAACTGACGATCATCACATTGCGGAAATTGCCCAGAAAACCAGCCATCGCTTTACCCCTGCTTTAAGCCCGACTCCCACCTTAAGCCAGTTCGTCACCAATGCCAACCAAACGACCGTTTGCAAAGGCCCATCCATAGGACAGCAAAAAGATCATGATGACCAGTTCGAGAATGCGTTGGGACAGACCGCGATATTCAATGCCCGCCGCCAGCCCGGACAATCCTACGGCGCCGACCAGGGCGCAGGCGACACCCAACCGAAAGAGCCACGCGGCCTGGCTGTGGCGGGCAGCGTACCCTGCAAGCAAAGCCCCCACGAGGCCCGCGATATAGCCCGTCCCTCCTATTAGGTCGTGAATGAGTTGAACAGACCCGGCGGCCGTCGGCACGCACCGAAAATTGCAGGGGTAGATCGCGCTGGCGATCAGATCGGTCGCGTACCAGGCGATCAGGCACAGACTGACAGCGGACAGTAGATGTCGGCGCATATCGAACGCAGCGATAAGGCAAAAGGCCGTAATCAGCAGGCCACTCGGCAAAAAGCCCCACCAACTTACGGCGGGGCCTGTCAGAGCACCAGTGGCGCCCAGTTCGCTAATGAATTGCCGGCTTTGGTCATAGCCGGGATAATAGGCGCCGCCAACGCAGATCAGGGCGAGAAAGATGCCTTCCCCCATGATCAACAGACTGAACGCCGCCTTACGCATGAACACACTCTACAATGACGCGGCCTGACAAGCCGCACGCCATTTTGAAAATCACGGCATTTGGGGGGGCTTCTTGCCGCCCTTGAACCCGCCCAGATCGACGATTTCCGCATCGGGATCGTTGCGGTTGACGCCCCATATCAGGATGATCGGGAGGGCGACATAGATGGAGGAATAGGTGCCGACCAGAATACCGAACACCATGGCGAAGACCAGCGGAAACAGGGCAGGTCCGCCGAGGAACAACATACCCGCCAGGGCGAGAACGGCCGTTGAGCCGGTAATGATGGTCCGCGACAGACGCTCATTTTCCGACAGATTGATGATATCCGCCAGCGGGGTCTTCTTGAACTTGCGAAGATTTTCACGCAACCGGTCAAAAGTAATGACCTTTTCGTTCATTGAGTAACCGATAACAGTCAAAAGCGCCGCGATGGAGGTCATGGTGAATTCGATTTGCAATACCGCCATGATCCCGATGGTCAGAACGACGTCGTGAATAACGGCGATCACCGCGCCGGAGCCGAATTGCAGACCCGACGGGAAACGTATCCAGATATAGATCAGCATCAACAATAGCGCCGCCCCAAGGGCCAGAACGCCGGACCGCAACAATTCGGAAGAAACCTTTGGGCCGACCACTTCCGTGCGCTTGAAAACGACTCCCGGAAATGCCGCGGCCAGCTTGGTTTTGACAGCTTCTACACCAAGTTCCGACTGATTGGCCTCAGCGAGCTTGAATTTCAGAATGACATCACGCGGGCCGCCAAAGTTTTGCACCGAAGCATCTTCGACGCCAAAGCTGTGCATACGCGCGCGCAGAACCCCTAGGTCGGCGACCGCTGGCGTTTCGATTTCCAGCACGTTTCCGCCCGCGAAATCGGTCCCCAGGTTCAACCCTTGCAGGAACAAAACCGCAATAGTGCCGATGATGCACAGGCCGGAAAAGATGGCGGCGATCGGCGCATACTTCGTGAAGCGGAAGTGGAATTCGGTCGGGAGGTTTTTAATCAAAGGCCATTGCATGGCGAATTACCTTAAATGGGGAGCTTCTTCGGCTTGGTGGCGCGATACCACCAGCCGAGCAGGACCTGGCTGACCAGAATGGCGGAGAAAACCGAGGTAAAAACACCGATCATCAGTGTCCAGGCGAAGCCGCGAACCGGACCGGCACCGAAGACAAACATGATCAGCGCGGCGATCAACGACGTGATGTTGGCATCCATGATCGACACCAGGGCGCGCGAAAAGCCGACATCGAGTGCGGCGATCGGCTTGTGGCCGGTGCGTTCTTCATCGCGTATCCGTTCATAGATCAGGACGTTGGCATCAACGGCGACCGCGAGGGACAAGATCAACCCGGCGACACCCGGTAATGTCAGTGTTGCCTGGAAAGCAGTCATGGAGGCAATGATCAGCAGCAGGTTGATCAACAAGGCCGCAATCGACACCCCCCCGAACACGAAGCCATAGGCCAAGAGCATGAAGACAACGATGGTGATGAAAGCGATGATTGTGGAGATAATGCCCTTATGCACGGCATCCGCGCCCAATTCGGCGCCGACGGTACGCTGGCTTTCGAACTTGAGCGGTGCGGGCAAGGCGCCCCCGTTCAGAACCGCGACGAGATCCGAGGCTTCACGCGCCGTGAAATTGCCGGTGATCTGACCGTGGCCACCGGTGATTGCGCCCTGGATAGTTGGGGCAGAAACGATACGGCCATCGAGGATAATGGCGAAACGCTTACCGATATTGCGCGCGGTGGCATTACCGAACTTGGCGGCGCCATCACCATTGAAAGCGAAATCGATGGCAGGGCGGTTATACTGGTCGGTACCGACTGACGCCTTGGTGAGGCTGTTACCCGATACGAGCACGGCTTTACGGACGACGAGCGGACGCCCCACGCTTTCGTCCATAAGTGCTTCTGAGCCCGGCGGAATGCGATTGGCGGCCAGGTCGGCGGGGCTGACGGTCTCATCAACCATCTGGAATGTCAGCTTGGCCGTTTGACCAATGATCTTCTTCAGTTGCTCAGGATCGCTTTCGCCCGGGGCTTCGACCGTGATGCGGTTGACCCCCTGGCGCGCGATTGAGGGTTCCTTGGTACCGATATTATCGACGCGGCGGCGAATGGTTTCAATCGAGGTATCGACGGCCAGGGCAGAGACGGAACGGATGCCGTCCTGGGTGAGGGTCAGGATGATGGTCTGGTCGCTGCCACGCTGAACATCGATATCGCGTATACTCGGATTTTTCGGCAGCGGGGTTCCCAGGCGGTTCAGCAGGGTGAAAGCGTCCTGAACCCGGGTCGGATCCGTGATGCGAACCGTAACCGTCGTGCCCTTGGACGCTAGGCCGGAGAATTGGATCTTGGCATCGTTGAGGCGCATGCGCGCGTCTTCGGTCAGATTGTTTGTCTTTTCCGCGATCAGCGCATCCGTATCCACCTCAAGAAGCAGATAGGAGCCGCCCTGCAGGTCAAGACCGAGATTTAGTATCTGGGTGGGCATATATCCCTTGACCTGATCCCGCACTGAGGCCGGCAGGAAGTTGGGCAAGGCAAAAAGTGTGCCCAGAAGGACGGCGGCGATTACCAGTCCTACCTTCCAGCGCGATAAGTTGATCATGATCGGAATGCTCGGTCTTGAAACTGCAAAAGGAAGGCGTGATTAGCTCTTGGCGTCGTTGGCTGGCGCCGGTTCACCCTTGACCCGGACCTCGGCAATCATGGCCTTGACCACGCGAACATTTACGCCGGTTGCGACTTCAACCATGATTTCAGCGTCTTCGATGCGGGTCACCTTACCGATGAGGCCTGACGACAGTACGACCGTGTCGTTGCGCTTCAAGCCAGCCAGCATAGCCTTGTGCTGCTTGGCACGCTGGCTCTGCGGACGGATCATGAAGAAGTACATGGCGCCGAAAAGGACCAGCATCATCGGCAGCATGGTCAAAAGGTCACCGCCGGCGGCGGGAGCGGCTCCGGCGGCTTGGGCAAAGGCGGGTGTTGCGAACACTAACGTCTCCTGAATGTCATTGATTTCTTACACACGCCCTTTCAAGTGGCGGGTAAAAATGAGTTCGCCATACATAGGCGGAACAAAAAAAAGGTCAATGACATATTTGCCACGCCCTTTTTGAGCCGCCTTCGGTGCCCTCCCCTTTATAGATCAAGGCAGGACAAGTGTCGGGTCGATCGGCTTAGCGATATCGGTAGACGGTGTGTAGCGGATTTCGAAATGCAGCTGCGGCTGGTCGATCGTGCCTGTCTGGCCGACCGTGCCGATCACCTGCCCTTTCGACACGCGTTCGTTGTTTCGAACCTTCATGCCCTGGAGGTGGGAATATCCGGTATACCAACCATCCTCATGCTTGATATAAATGGTGTTGCCCAGTTCCTTGACCTGATCACCTTCGTAAACGACGACGCCATCGGAGGCTGCCTTGATCTCTGTCCCCGCGCTTGAGGCGATGTTGATACCGTCATTACGGACGTTCGGCGCGAGTTGACCGAACGGTACGAGAATTCGCCCCCTGACCGGCCATACAAACTTGCCTTTTCCCATCTGGGCGATCTGGGCATTGGCCGGGAAGCCGCTGGTCGGCGTAGGCTTGGTGACAACCGGCTTGGCGGCAGGCGCAGAGGCCGGCGTCTCAACCGTCCGGATAGGCGGGGTGGTCGCCGATGCCGAACCGGGCGGCGGCACGGAGGGCTTTGTGGAATGGGTGGGCGCCTGGGAAGCTATTGCTGGCGCCTCGACGCCAGGCTTAGCGACTGCGGGTTTTGTCCCCCCAGGCGTTGGTGTCGAAGGCTTTGAGGCGACTTCGTGATGCGTCGGGGCCACTGCGACCGTAGTCATCACTTTTGTCATTGCCGGTCCACTGGCATGCTCTTCGCTGCCTTTGTCGGCCGCCTTAGCGGGCAGGAGAACCTTCTGGCCGATGCGGATCGGGCTGTCGGCCGTCAGGTCATTGAGCGTATACAACTCCTTTATCGGCACGCCAAAACGGCGAGATACGCCGAAAAGGGTGTCTTTGGCCTGCATGACATAAACATAGGACACGCGCGTTTCGCGAACGGGTGCCGTGGCCGTGGGCTTGGACGCGACGGGACGCGGCGACACCGTTTCCGCTGGTGGAGGTGGTGGTGGTGGCGGATCCAGATCGGCCACCTGCACGCTACCCGACGGCGAGGGAGTCGTCATGGTGGGCACTTCATCTATAGGTTTCTGTGCCGATTGGACAGGCACTGCCGCCACTGGCGCCGGGCGGTCCTGCATATAGATGGGATATTTCGGCTTTATCGGCGTCGCGGTGCAAGCCTGCAACGCCAACACCATCACACCGCCAAGGCCCATCATCGCGAACTGAACCGCCGGGCGGCGTGTGCGGCGATCCGGGTAGTGGTCGTGCGGGATCATGATAGGCTCCATCTCAGGGAATTAAGGCTTTGCTAGCCATACTCTATGCGAACTTATGGATAACGATTCGTTTACGGAAACGCGCAGCAGAGCCCGAAATTCGGTCAAAACCGGGGACAGGTACAAAAAAATCGAAATTTTTGCGTTTTGCACATCCAATCTCGCCGTCGGCGGACATCAAGGTTTGAAAGCGGAAAGCGGTTCTCCTTCCCGCCCCCCAAATCCTTTGGAGACAAAAAATGACTGTCGAGCTTTTTACCTGTTTCTGGTGGCTGATCTTCCCGATCATGTGGATGGTCTTTGGAATTGTGCGCCTTGTGCTGCGGGGCCTCTATGACCAGCGCAAGTTGGACCTGATGAAATCCTATCTGGCTCAGGGCAAGGACATTCCCGATGCCCTGCGCCGCGAAATCAATCGTTGAGGATAAGGTCATGACTTCCACGCAACTCTTTTATAGCTTCTGGTGGCTGATCTTTCCGATCGGCGGCATGTTAATGGGGGTGTTCGCCATGATCAGCCGCCATCTTACGCGGACGGAAACGCTCAGGATGATCAAGATGTATGCCGATCAGGGTAAGGAGCCGCCCGCTGCCCTGCTCGATGTACTGCGCTCGGACGAGGATCGGGCCTTTGACCGCGATCATTATCGGTATCGCCGTCGCTACCGCCGCAGTCCCTGGGGAGCCGTTGTGACGTTCGGTGCGCTCGCCGCCGGTTTCGGCTATTTCGGCCATTATGGTGAAGGGGGCCCCACCTTTATTGCCCTGGCTACCGGTTTTGGCGTGGCGGCTGCCTGCATGTTCGTTCTAGCGGTTATCCGCAGCCTGAGCGCGCCACGCTACGGTGACGATCGTATCGACGACGACCTGAAGAAATAAAGCCGGCAATGCCCAGCTACCTCCCGTCCCAGGCAGACCTGATCCAGCGCGCGCGCCAGGGTTCCGATGAGGCATTTTCGCGACTGGTCAACGACCATCAACAGGCGGTGCGCGGCTTCGTGCGCCGCCTGTGCGCATTGCCGGATGATGCTGATGATCTGGCACAGGACGCCTTCGTGACCGCCTGGGCCAACCTGCACAAGCTGATTGACGGCGTGTCGTTTCGCACCTTTGTCTGTGGCATCGCCTATCGTAAGGCGCTCAATGATCGCAGGCGGTTTAACCGTTCCGGCGCGCGCGATACTGAGTGGCAGGGCCTGACCCCGCAAAGCCATACATCAACTGTTGATTCACGTCTGACCGTTCAGGCTGCGCTGGCACAATTGCCGATTGAGCAGCGCGCCGCCGTATCACTTTGCGTCGCCGGCGACTACAGCCACAGCGAAGCCGCTGAGATTTTGGGCCTTCCTTTGGGCACAGTTAAATCGCATATTCAGAAGGGGCGTGAAAAGCTCAACGCCCTGCTTGGAGTTTCGTCATGAGTGAAGACGCCCTGAAAGCCCTGTTGATGGCCGACGAACCGGCAACCCCGTTGGCGCGCGACCTGAGCTTTACCATTGAAGTTATGCAGAAGGTCGAACGCCGCCGCCTGATTGAAAACATCGCTCTGTGCACAGGTGCTTGCGCGGCCCTGGCCGTCTTGCTCTACATCGTCATGCCTCACGTTACGCCCGGACTTATCACCTTGGGGCAGGCGGCGACGCCAGCCGTCATTATGCTGGCCTGCCTCGCCATGGCGGCTTTTGGCTTGTATCAAATACGCCCGGCTTTACGGGAATTCGGTATCCGGCTCTAGTTTTCCCTGGCGACACCGGCGATAAGCGGTACGAATCTTACCTCGCCCAGGTCTTCCTTGAGAAAATCATCACCCTGCAATTTGACATAGCGCATGAGCCGCTGTGTCGAGCCTTTCCCCAGGGGGCCAACCATGATGCCCTTGGGCTTTAGCTGTGCCAGCAAAGGGGTTGGCACTTCCGGCAAGGCGGCCGTGACCAGGATACGGTCGAACGGCGCCTGTTCCGGCCAGCCTTCCCAGCCATCGCCGAACCGGTAGATTATGTTTTCCAGCATAAGACGCTTATGGCGGATTTCCGCCTCGACCATCAACGAGCGATATCGTTCGATGGTATAGACATAGCGCGCCAGCCGGCTCAGGACCGCGGTCTGATAACCGCTGCCGGTTCCGATTTCGAGTACACGGTGCCGCCCTTCTATCTTTAGCGCCTGGGTCATCAAGGCGACGATATAGGGTTGGGAAATGGTCTGACCGCAATTGATGGGAATAGCGGAGTCTTCCCAGGACCGGTCGAGGAAAAGCTCAGGCACAAATAGGTCACGCGGCGTATATTCCAGCGCGTGCAACAGCTTTTTATCTGTAATGTCCTGTGCCTTCAGCGTGTCGAGCAGGCGTTGCAGCCGGGTCCGCTCCGGACCGTCGTTGACTTTCTCAGACATCGGCGGCGGTCTCCACTTTTTTCGGCGCCACCCCGCCGAGCGTTTTCTTCAGCCGGTACAGGGTCTCGTAGTGCGTAAGGTCGAGGTGCAGCGGCGTCACCGAGATGCGATTTTCGGCAACAGCCTTCAAATCGCTGCCGTCGGCCAGCTTCTGTTCGTAGTTATGAAAATCGATCCAATAGTAGTCGCGGCCGCGCGGATCGACACGCTTGACGGCGTGCATCTCATGCAGATCGCGAATACCCTGTTTTGTGACCTCGACACCCGCCACGTCGTCAGCGCCGCAATTGGGAAAATTGATATTGATGATGCAATCCGACGGCCAGCCCTGCTGGATCAGGTTGCTGATGACCGGGGCGCCATATGTCTGCGCCGCTGACCACTGGGCTTCGATATCGACATCGAAGTCGAGACATTGCGAAAGGGAAATGGAGGGAATACCGAGGGACATACCTTGCAAGGCGCCCGCCACCGTGCCTGACAGGGTAACGTCCTGCGCCAGGTTGAACCCCCGATTGACACCGGACAGCACCAGATCTGGCGGTGCATCCATCAGGTCATTTACCGCAATCTGCACGCAGTCGGTCGGCGTGCCGGTGACGCAGAACCGCTTGTCTCCCAAGCGTTTGGCGCGCAGCGGATCATGCAGCGTGACGCCCCTGCCCTTGCCCGACTGTTCGTAGGTAGGCGCACACACCCAGACATCATCGCTCAGGGCGGTGGCGATATCGTAAAGCACCTTCAGGCCAAAGGCCTCGATGCCGTCGTCGTTGGTCAGCAGGATACGCATGCGCCGTTTGTACGGCGATTTGAAGCCGGTGAGCAAGGGGGCAGAGCCCCCTTTTTAGACGACTTTAGCCAATATGGGTAAGCCCGCCCATATAGGGTTGGAGCGCTGACGGGATGGCGATGCGACCGGCCTCATCCTGGTAATTTTCCATGATCGCCACAAGAGTCCGTCCAACAGCGAGGCCCGAACCATTGAGCGTATGAACGAAGCGCGTGCCTTTGTCGCCGGCCTTGCGCGTGCGGGCATCCATGCGGCGCGCCTGGAAGTCACCGCAGTTAGAGCAGGAAGAGATTTCGCGATAGGTGTTCTGCGACGGCAGCCACACTTCGAGATCGTAGGTCTTGCGCGCCCCGAAGCCCATATCGCCAGTACACAGCAACATGGTGCGGAAAGACAGATCGAGCTTTTTCAGGACAGCCTCAGCGCACGCCGTCATGCGGTCGTGCTCTTCACCCGATTGCTCCGGTGTGGTGATCGAAACGAGTTCGACCTTTTGGAACTGATGTTGGCGGATCATTCCCTTGGTGTCACGACCAGCAGACCCGGCTTCGGCGCGGAAACAGTTGGTCAGGGCGGTGAGCCGCAACGGCAACTCTTCCTCAGCTGTGATCGCCTCACGAACCAGATTGGTCAGAGTCACTTCGGCGGTCGGGATCAGGTAACGGTCGTCCGTCGTCTTGAACAGATCTTCCTCGAACTTCGGCAACTGGCCGGTCCCAAACAAGGTTTCCGCGCGGACCAGAACCGGCGGATTGACCTCGGTGTAATCGTGCTCAAGCGTCTGAATATCCAGCATGAACTGGCCGATGGCGCGCTCCAGACGGGCCAACTGACCTTTCAGCACCACAAAGCGCGCGCCGGACATCTTGGCGGCGGCTTCAAAATCCATCAGGCCGAGCGCTTCACCGAGATCAGCGTGATCCTTGGCGGTAAAGGCGAGGATATTGGGCGCGCCATGTTTGCGCACCTCAACATTGCCCGCCTCGTCAGCGCCGTCCGGCACCTCATCGAGCGGCACATTGGGCAGTTCGGCCAGTTTGCTTTTCAAAGCTTCGCCAAACTCACGCTGCTTGGTTTCCTCAGATTCGATCGTGGTCTTCAGGCTCTCGACTTCAGCCATCAGGCCCTGGGCCTTGACCTCGTCCTTCTGGGCCTTAGCCTGACCGATCTGCTTAGAGACCTCGTTGCGGCGGCTTTGCGCGGCCTGAAACGCCGTCTGCGCGGCACGCAGGTCCGCATCCAAAGCCAGCAGCCCATCGACGTCCGACTGCGCCGTTTCGCGGCCACGGCGCGACCAGCCCTGAACGAAGTTCTGAGGGTTTTCGCGTAGAGCCTTGATATCGTGCATGGTCTTAGCCTCGATTTATATACCGTTCACATCGCCCACTGCCGGGCGACATATCGCCGATGGGGATAAGCTATTGTGGCAGGGAGGGTCAAGGGGCCTTGGCACCGCGACGGTCCAGATACTACCGTCAAAGCCCTCGCCTTGCCTTATGGCAAACGCCTTATGCCGCCTTGCCCTTACGATTGAATTCGATAACCTTCACGCACAGGATCGAAATTTCGTAAAGAAGGACGATGGGGATGGCCAACATGCACTGCGAAATCGGGTCCGGCGGAGTCACGATCGCGGCGACCACGACAATAGCCAGGATGGCGTAACGACGGAACGATCCCAGCATCTTAGACGTCACAAGTCCCGTCAACCCGAGCAGGGTCAGGACGACCGGCAACTGAAAACACAGACCGAAGGCGATCATCAGGGTTTCAATCAGTTCCAGATATTCCGACACCTTGGGCATGAACTGAACGACCACGCCGCCGGACGCAACCACCTGCTGATTCAACGAGAACCACAACACCATCGGCAGCATGAGGAAATAGACCATCGCCATCCCGAGAAGGAAAAGAATCGGCGCGGCCAAAAGAAACGGCAGGAATGCCATGCGCTCGCGCCTATACAGGCCTGGCGCCACAAACCGATAAACCTGGAAGGCAAGTACCGGAAAGCTGACAATCACACCGCCGAACATGGCCAGCCGGAGGTTGGTAAAGAACACCTCAAGCGGCGCCGTGGCGATCAGCGGAATATCCTTGACGTTGGCAATCGTCTTCAACCCCAACAGGACACCGATCAAATCGAACGGGCCCGCGTGGCCATGCGCCTGCTGTTCTGTGTAGAGCGAGGACGCAACGGCCAGCGGACGCGTCAGAGCGGACAGAATATGATTGTGGAAGCAGTAACAGCCGATAACACAGGCGAGAAACGCCACAACCATGATGATGATGCGCGACCGCAACTCAATCAAATGGTCCATCAAAGGCGCACGCGAGGCCTCAATATCCAGTTCGTCCGGATCGGCGGTCACGTAGCCGCGCTTCGCCTTGTCCTCTATAATGGAGGTCTCGGCCGCCTTGGGGACCGGCAATTTGATTTCGTCGGTCATGTACCGCTTCTCTTGCTGCCGCTTGCTTTGGCGCCCGCCTTAGCGGCGCTGCGCGATGCGGTCTTTTTTTCCAGGGACGTATTCTGGGGCGTACTCTGGGGCGTATCCGGTGTCGAGTCGGCAGCGATGGCGGCTTTCGCCTTACGGGCAGGCTTGGGCTTGGGCGCCGCTTCCGGGGCAGTCTGCACTCCCGCAGCGACTTCGGCTATCGCCTTGGGCTTACGAACGCGCTTCGGCTTCGTTGTCGCCTCATCGGCCGGCTTACCTTGCGGCGGAAGCCCCGCCATCTGCGGGTCCGACACTTCGGCGTGCGTCCCCAAATCGGCTGCATCGGGCGAAGCAATATCGGTCTGGCCAGAGTAATAATGGGTGCCCGGATTGATGCTGTTATTGATATCGCTTTCGATGGCCTTCATTTGATGCGTCATATCATCCAGACCGGATATTCGTCCGGACCTAAGCGCATCGACTTCCTTGCGCAGGTCATCAAGTTCGCTCTGTCGCGCCATGTCGTCGAAGGACGTCCGGAAATCGTCGGCCATCCGGCGCATCTTGCCGACAAACCGGCCAAGCTGGCGCAGAAGCTTGGGCAGGTCTTTCGGACCCACCACGACCAACGCCACGACAGCAATAAGGATGAGCTCACCGCCCCCGATACCGGGCACCATGTGAAAGACTTTCTCTTAGAATTCTGAGGCCTGCATCACGCGTGATGCCCTAAGCCGTGAGGAAACTCAAGCCTTGGGCTCGTCTTCGGCCTTTTTGGTCTTCACCTCGTCTTCGTCGTCCTTCAGGCCGTTCTTGAACGCCTTGATGCCTTTGGCCGCGTCGCCCATAAGCCCGGACAGCTTACCGCCGCCGAACAAAACCAGGACCAAGACCCCGACAATCAACCAGTGCCATATACTTAAGCTACCCATTTTAATCTCCTTAAACCTGCTGCCCCCGCCTTAAAGATGGTGGCGCAGGTCCCAAATGTCAGTCCATACGGACAGATTTACGTCCTTATAGTCGCAGAGCGTCCCATCGCGAAAGTCTTTTTTCCACGACATCCCGACACATCCTGGTCATTCAGTCTTTCTCAAAAAAATCCTGCGCGAACTCGGTCTCTTCCATTTCTTCCAGTAGCAGCGGGTCCTCCGTCGTCTGCCCATTGGACGGATCGGGCACCATGAAATCGGCAGGCACATTTATATCCAGCAGACCAGCGGCGCGCATCTCCGCTGCACCCGGCAGGTCGGCCAGGGAGGGTAGCGAAAACTGCTCAAGAAAATAGTCCGTAGTGCCATATGTCACCGGCCGCCCCGGTGTCCGGCGACGCCCCCGCAACTTGATGAGATTCATTTCATGCAACACATCAAGCGTGCCGCGCGACAGCCCCACCCCGCGCACGGATTCGATTTCCGCGCGCGTCACCGGCTGATGGTAGGCGATAATGGCCAGGGTCTCCAGCGCGGCCTTGGACAGCCGGCGCGGCTCCTCACGTTCCTCGACCATCAGATAGGCCAGGTCCGGCGCGGTCCGAAACTGCCAACGATCATTGATGATCTCCAGCGACACGCCTCGCCCGGAATAGCGGGCCCGCAAGGCAGCCAGCGCCTTGCCCACCTCGGCGCCTTCGGGCAGACGGTAAGCGATTTCCGACGCCGACAACGGACCGTCGGCGGCGAACAGCAGGGCTTCGATGGCCCGTTCCAGGGTTTCAGGCGTCATTGGACGCTCCGTCGCTCTTGTTGATCAGGGCCTGACGTTTGCGCATGTAGAGGGTTTCGAACGTGGCCAGTTGTTGAAGTTGCAGATGCCCTTCCTTGGCCAATTCTAGCGAAGCCGAAAGGGTCGAGGCGACATAGGACACGCGACGCGGCCCACCGGCGCTGCGCGGCTGCGGCGCTACCTCGTCCAGAGCCGTCCAATTATTGAGCTTCGGCAACTGTGCCCGCAAATTGTCGCGCGCGTCTTCCAGCGAATAGGCTTCGATCCGGCGCGTCGGATCGTAATGACGTTCCAGTTCGCGGCGACGCTGCGTCACATAGGCACTCATCAGGTCGAACACATTGGCCTCGATGCGCGAAGATGGGATAATCAGGCGGGCTTCCGGGTCGCCCCGCGCAAACACATCGCGACGCAGTTGCGGGCGCGACGTCAGCGCCTCCACCGCCTTGCGCATGGCCTCCAGCTTTTTCAGGCGGTAGGCCAGAGACAGGGCCAACTCTTCCGGCGCCGGTTCGTTGGTCGCCTTGCGTTCAGTTTTCGGTAACAGCAGGCGCGATTTGAGATAGGCGAGCCAAGACGCCATCACCAGATAGTCGGCAGCCAGGGCAAAGCGCAGGCGGCGCGCTTCCTGTATAAAGGTCAGATATTGTTCCGCCAGGCGCGTAATTGAAATCTTCAGAAGGTCAACTTTTTGCTGGCGCGCCAGGGCCAGAAGCACATGCAGCGGCCCTTCATAGCCATCAAGATCAAGGATCAGCGCCTCATCGCTGGCAATCTCCTCGGCGACCTCGGGACCGGGACCGTCGAAATCGAGACGCCTTTGCAGCACATCGTTTTCGAACCCTTTGGGGGCGGTGTCCCGCGTGCTCATCTCGACCCCTGCGCCGTCACCGGCTCAGCCGTCGCCTGACGTTCCATAGCCTGACCTTCGGTGGGATCACGGTGCAACTCTGCAATGTTACCACGCGCCAAAACGCCATCGAAGCGCGCCCGTGCCTCGACGACATCCAACGGTTCGGGCGTCTTCAATATACGGGTCAATGCGGCCTTTGCCCGGCGAAGGGCTTCACCTTTCAGCTTCGGCGTTTCATTCAGGACCTGCCTCATCTGGTCCATTTGGCCGTTACAATGCAGCAGCACGTCACAACCCGCCCGCAAGGATGCCTTTGCCCGCTTGTTCAACGCACCGGACAGGGCGTTCATCGACAGATCGTCGGTAACTAAAAGGCCGTCGAAACCGATGACGTCGCGCACCAGCTTAAGGCATTTCCGTGACGTTGTTCCCGGGTTACGCCGGTCTATCGCCGTGTATAGGACATGGGCAGTCATAGCGATCGGCATATCGGCATTGACCTGGAACGGGTAGAAATCGACAGCCATAAGATCGTCAAGAGAGCTATCGACACGCGGCAGGTCGTTGTGCGAATCGGCCCCTGCCCGTCCATGCCCAGGAATATGCTTGATGACCGGCAGAACCCCGCCCGCCAGCAGACCTTCGGCGCAGGCCCGGCCCATGACGGCAACATCCTGAGCCGTGGGCGCGTAGGCGCGGTCACCGACAACATCGTGCGCGCCGGCTTGCGGAACATCGAGTACGGGCGCGCAGTCAACATTGATCCCCAATGCGCGCAGGTCATGCGCCATAAGGCGTGCGCCGAGGCGGATTATCTCCCGCTGCTCCAATGAATCGTTACTGACTTCGCCGAACCGTGACGCTGGCGGATAGTCCGGCCAATGCGGCGGCCGCAAACGGCGCACGCGGCCACCTTCCTGGTCGATCAGAACAAGCGCGTCATGCCCCACCAGGGCTTTCAGTGACGCCACAAGCGCCTTGACCTGATCCGGCGTCTCGATATTACGGCGAAACAGTATGAAGCCGAGGGGCTGAGCATCGGCGAAAAACCGCGCCTCTTCCGCCGTCAACTTCGTACCGCCCAAACCGAAAATACAGGCGCCGATTCCCCTGGCCATTATTTTACGATGCAGTCATGCCCGGCTGCCTTGAGCGCCGAACAGAAGGACTTGGCCTTTTCAGATGTCAGACCCGTGAATGCCGTGCGATAAAAGGTGCCGTTAGGCGTTGTAACTTTTTCGATCTTCTTGCCGGCGCCGCCGACGAAGAGACCATAGGATGAAGCCACCTTAGCATATTCGCTGTTGGCGATATCGGTCGAGGTGAAGGCGCCGATCTGCACCGACGCACCGCCGGCCGCGCTGGTCAGCTTGAGCGGAGGAGTCGACGACGACGTAGCGGCAGCGGCGGGCGCGGCCGAAGAAACGGACGACGTAGAGGTAGACGAAGGTGCCGGGGCCGCGCTGGTCGCCGTCAGGGCGCTATCGCTCGCCTGTGACGGTAGCGGTCCGGTGATCGGCGCGACAGGCGCTGGGGCAACATCAACAGTCGGCGCCGGACGTTGACCCGGCACTTCTGACCCTGGCGTAAAGGTGGCAACACTTGCGTCGTTCATATCCTGATCGGTCAGCGGCTTAGCGTCCTGAACCTGACCTTCCTTGATATCTCCAATCGAATCACCGACTTCCGGTGCGATCTTGCCATGTTTATTCAGGCCCGAATTATACAGAATGACCACGACAAGCAGAAGAACGACAAGACAGATACCGCTCACGATAAGGGTCACCGGCGCCTGGTCGCGCGAAGACGGCGTCCGGCGCGGTTCGTAACTCAGATTGTCTTCGGTCGGTGGCGAATAGGTGCCGCGATCTTCCCGGTCAAAGTCTGACATGGTGAACTTCCCCAAACCCGGCGTCCTCACACCGGAAAAACAAACATAATTCTGATTCCGGCGCGGGTGTCCCGCAGAATCGGACGCGAACTATAGAGGGTACAGGACGATTTTGGCACCCCTGTGGCCAAAAATGTCCGCAAGTGGCGTGCTGCACCATCAGACGTCGCCTTGGGCTATTGCCCCTTTATTCCAGGCTTCTTATCTAGATATCGGTCTCAATGCGGCCCACAAGGAGAAAATGCTATGACGAGTGTCACGGATAATGCTGCCGAAAGCCAGTTCGAATTGAATATCGACGGCCATATCGCCCATGCCGATTACCGGATAGCCGGCGACACTTTGTATATCGACTATGTTGAAGCGCCCCCTGCGCTGCGCGGTACGGGCGCCGCCGGACGCCTTATGGAGGGGGTGATGCAGGCGGCGGCAGAGCGTCATCTGTCCGTCGTGCCAATCTGTGGCTATGCCGCGGCGTGGATGCGCCGGCACCGCACGCTCTGACGCCTCCGCATCGGCGTCTTAGCCGCCGCCGAGCAGGCGTTGCAGACCAGCCTGATAGTTGGCAATCTGTGCGGTCAAATACGCCGGCGCAACGCCGGCGCCGCTACCCGATGTCGTGGTTTTTGACGGCTGCGGATCACCGTATTTCAGGTACGAATAGACCTTTTGCACATTGCTCATGGTCGCCTGAAGCGACTTTATCGCATTGGCGATATTCTGCGTCGAATTAAGATTGAGCGAGCTGTCGAAGCTCAAGCCCATTTCCTTTTGCGACGTCAGGTAATTAGACGACGTGGGGTCCATCGTCTGGCCGGCCGCATTGCTGACGAGGCCCGCTGGCAGCCCAAGCCCCTTTAGGGCATCCTTCCCGGCCGGGCCACTGACGAACTCCATAGAGCTGGAGCCATCGGCGGGCTTGATGTCGAGTTGATCCTGCTGTTTGCCCAAAACCTTCTGCACCGTAACCGTCAACTGATAGCCCGAAGCGCGTTCAATCTTGGTCGCCAGAGACGCCATGGTATCGTCGGCGCTGATCGTGATGGTCTTTTTGGCCCCGCTGTTCGGGTCAACCATATAGAACATGTCCCCAGCCCGGGTACTGCTATTGGAAACGATAGTATTCGAGTCAGTCTGCTGCACAGTTCCGAGAGGCAAACCCAGCTTGTCGAGCGCGCTGGACGAATTTTGCGAAACGGCGATGGCGTTGGGTGCAACCTGGCCGTCGGCACCGCTGTAGCGTGTCTGGTATTCCACCTGGCCTGTATCGACGTTCAGCCGCGCCAGGTAGGCGTCTTCGCTGCCGATCTTTGTCGTGCCGGCGATGGCCCCGTTCGTCTGGCCGGAAATCCATGCCTTGCCGTCCATGAACTGAACCTGCGCATTTTTCTCGGTCCCGGTTCCGCCATAAAAGGCCACCTTATCCTGACCTGTATTGGTGAGATTGGCGTCAACCGACAGGGCGAAAGCGTCGAAGCCGCCGGAATAGGTGCTTGTAACCGTACCTGTTTTCAGCAGATCGGGCGATCCGCTGCTGCCCCCCAGGTAGACCTTGCCGTCGTAGACCGAAATGCCGCTGATATTGCCGCCGCCTATCCCCCCGAGATTGCGCGTATCGGTCAGCACGGCTTTGCCGGACGAGATGTCGTAGGACGACAGCACCGCAGCATTGTTTTGCATACTAGCGACATAGAGGGTTGTCCCATTGACAGCCAATTGCGCCGTCTGATCGGTTTGCGGTGTGCCCGTTTGTCGAGTGAACAGACTCTTGCCCTGGGCTGAGAACCCCATGACATAACCATCCCAGCCACCATCAGAACCGGAAGCGCCCGGCATGGTCGACTGGGTCTTGCCACCGACATAGACCGAGCCGTCGGCGCCAAAGGCGACTGACGTCGCCTGATCCGCCGCCGTTGCCCCGCGCCGCTGTGTCCACTGCTCGTTACCGTTGGCGTCGAACACCGTCACGAAGCTGTCGGTCGTTGTCGGACTTTGGCCGCTCAGCGCCGACGTGCTGGCTGCGACGCCCGTGCTCACTGGCAAGCCTATCGCATTGGTCTTGGTGGTCGGATTGTTGATGTTGAGCGCCCCGGTCACGGAACCGGCTACGGCAACCTTGCCGTCGGCTGAGACACTCAAGGCATAGCCCGAAGCGCTGTCCGAGGCACCGAGTGTCCGGGTATAGACTATCTTGCCTGCGGAATCGTACTTCATCAGGGCCACATCCTGCGTCCCCTTGATAGTCTGGCCGGAGGTGGTGGCGTCCACGTTAGCGAGCACGTAGACCGAACCATCGGGGCCAGCCGCCGTCGCCAGGGCGTTCTGGGTTATGGCATTGGTGGACTTCGTATCGCCGAGCGTCACATTGGCAACGCTGCTCGGTAGATTGGTCTGCTCCGACTCGCCTGCGACATAATAGGTGTCGCCGATCTTTGAGACGGGATCTGCCGGAGTTCCACTCGTGTTGGAAATATCGGTCTGGAATTTCAGCAATTGGGAGGTAACGTCTGTCGTCGCGGTTGGCGTAGCGGAAGACGTGGTTGAGGCTGTGGCGCTCGTGCTGGTCGCTGTTGGCGTCTTGGTCGGGTCGCCTGTCGATTGGGCGACATAGACAGAATCGGCGGTGTCTTGGGCGCTGAACGTCATGGTCTCGAAAGAAGCGCCGTTTATTTGCAGGCCGTAGGACGGCTGCCCAGGGGAAATCGTCACCGTATTGCCGCCGACGGTTTCAGTCTCGGGCACAGCCGGAGTCGTATGGATGGCAAAACGCGTATCAAGCCCCGCAGCCTTCAACTTACCGTTCAGATAAGCCGTGACATTCGACATACTGCGCGTCTGGGTGCCCATTTCGGACAGGTCGAAATTGACGGCTATCGGCGTGGCTGTGCCGGTTCTCTTTACGCTGACCGAAAATTGAACATTGCCTTCGAAAGCCTTGACCGCGTCCGAGGTAGAACCCTGATGGATATTCTGCGCGACATAGGTGCTGTTTGTGCGAGCTGCGCCAACGCTATTTTGAAGATCCTGAGTAAGCGTGCCTTCTGTCAGATTGACGTGGTCATATTTCGTGCCAGACAGATAGGTCTCAACCTCGCTCATGCCTGCTGTGAAACGGCTCTGATACAACGCCAGTTGATTGGGTGAGACAGTCTTGGAGGCTGCGGCGGTGGCTATGCCTTCAAGCGCGTTAAGCCCCTGGTAGAGCGTAAAGAGCTTGGTATAGTCGGGCGATGATCCAACTACGTCCGACGTCATCTGGTTCGGATTGATAAAGTTCTGCCCCTGCATGACCGCGCTCACCAGGTCACTTTCCTGCGGTGCGGTGCTCGCGCCGGACCAAGGCGCCACGGGCGCATCGCCAGAGCCGGTGGGCGAGGTAGTCTTGGTTGAAGTATCCGTCACACCAGCGTTAGCTGTGCCGGTTGCCGACGTGCCATCCGAGGGCGTTATACCATCCTTGGCATCGTAATAACTGGTGAGCAACGACGACATGTCGCTTGACGAGCTGCTGCTTGAAGCAAACAAAGACAATATAAAGGATGAATCGAAAGCGTTCATGAGCCATACCCCATATGCGGTCAGGCAAATTTACAGCAGCCATTACTTATTTATTGTAAATAAATCGATGATCATTATATTTATTATTATTTCAAGACATGCATAATAGTTGCAATATTGCCATATGCATTTCAAAATTGACACAATGTATTTCGTGAGAGTTAGATGTTAAAGCTGGAAAAGGTCAGGATGACCTGAGCACATCACTTCTGCCACTGGCTGCGATCGCGCCAAACGGCTTGAAGTACCCGACCTGACGCCATCAGCTTGGCGTTCTATGTCCTTACTTTTGCAGTCTTTTTTTAACCCAAAGCGTGCCCTACTCCGCGGCCTTACTGGGGTTTGAGTATACGCAGAAGAAACCGGGTTTCCCGCGCATCTGACTGGGCTGTTAACTCGCCGCCATGCGCCCGGGCGATTTCAGAGGCGATATATAGGCCGAGCCCCAAACCCTGCTGCGCCGAAGAGTCTTTGCCGCGCACGAATGGCTGAAACAGACGGGCCATCGCGGCGGCGGGAATCGGGACGCCGCCATTGGCGACCGAAAGTTCAAAGCGGCTTTCACTGCTTAGCGCCGCAACCTGAACCGGTTGATCCGGGGCGCCATAGATCAGGGCATTGCCTAGCAGATTTGAAAACAACTGAGCAATCCGGCTAGGGTCGCAATCCACTGGCGCCGCCAGGTCATAATCGACCAAAATGGCCCGCTCCGGCCACCGCAGACGCAGTTCGCCTATGACCTGCGTCAGAATCTGTTCCAGATTGGCCTCGGAACGAATATCGAGAGCAACCCCGCCGCCAAGGCGGCCGCGCGCGAAGTCCAGGACATTTTCAATCAGCTCAATCATCCGACCGGCCGATTTGTGCATCATGGC
This sequence comes from Asticcacaulis sp. AC466, assembly GCF_000495815.1. Lineage (GTDB taxonomy): Bacteria > Pseudomonadota > Alphaproteobacteria > Caulobacterales > Caulobacteraceae > Asticcacaulis. The sequence goes on from NZ_AWGE01000007.1 coordinate 296,397, forward strand.
AACCAGGGTTGCCCCGCGCTCGTTGAGAGGCGTCTTTTCCAGCAAGGTAATGCCGGACGCAATGGCCCCCAAGGGATTACGCAGGTCATGGCCCAATACGGCGATGAATTGGTCACGCAATTCGGCAACGCGTTGCGCTTCCAATAGCCGCTTCTCGGACTGACGCAGACGTTCCTGCCCATCGAGATGCTGGGCAATCAATTCGGCGTAAAGCTGAAACATGCCGATGATTTCCGGCCGGTTTATTCGGGCTGGATTTGGGTCAATCGCGCACAAGGTGCCAAAGACCGTGCCGTCTTCGAGTATGATCGGCACTGAAATGTAGCTTTTCAGCCCATACATCAAAGGCGTGTGATGACCGGCATATACGGGATCCTTGGTCGCATCGTCGAACACTACCGCCTGACGGTTGCGGCAGATGTCGTGGCAGATGGTGGTTTCAACCTTCAGTTCCCCACCCGCTTTGAGCCCAAAACCTATAGTGTCCCGGACGTCGCACGCAACCCAGCGCTCGGAGGTAACACGGGCAACGGCGGCAAATCCCATCCCCGTAGTCCGACAGACGATCTCTAATATCTTTGGCACTGCGGCAATCAGACCAACGGCTTTAACATCCGATGACAGGTCTTGATCCTCTTGAAGTAAAGCATCGTTCATAGGGTTACTTGGTCACATAAGGCGATAACAGGCAAACCCTTCACCCGGCAGAAAGCGGAAGACTATCCAAAATCCGCAACTAATTGCGCTATTCCCCACATTTGCTCTGGAGCGCCGACCTTATGGTCGTAATAATCTCGTCCGATACCGCTCCGCCCGGGCAAGGATCATAACGCAGACAAGCGTTGCCAGTGTAACGATGGCTAGCGCACGCCAAAACAGCCACTCCCCCGCTTGATCCTGCGCTTACATTCAGCGCCTTAGGCGTGTACTGCGCCCTTGCACGCTTTCCGGATAGGTTTGCGCCACCGTCAATGGAGAATCGACATGGCCATCACTACCCAATCGTCTTCCGGCAATAACGGCGTGCTCGTCATACTGGCCGTCGCCGTTATTGCCATTGTCGCTGTCGCGGCTATCTATCTGATGCAGGATCACCGCACCGGTGGTCAGCGCGTCGGGGACGCCATAGAAGCCCTGCCTCACGGTGTCGATAAGGCAGCCAATAAGCTGGACGACCAACCACCCGCCCAGAACGTTGAACGTAATCTCGACGAAGCTGGCAAAAAGGTCGAACGCAAGCTCAATTAGATCGTATTCTGACATGAATACGGCCGATGCGCTTACCGCATCGGCCGTAAATTTTGGTAGGCCCGGAGGGACTCGAACCCCCAACCAGACCGTTATGAGCGGTCGGCTCTAACCATTGAGCTACAGGCCCCCGGACATTTCCTCAGCAATGCGAAGAAACCTATGGAGGACGGCGTGCCTACCATGCGGCTTCACATATTTAAAGGGTATTTTTCATCTGTCCGCCGTGTTCAGCCCACATTCATGCGACGTCTGCAATTATGTCCTTACCGTAGAGATACGGCGCCTATGACATTTAAAAAAGAGAAAGATCCATCCATGACCGCCGTCAACTCCCGCCTGCTGAAGTCCTTCGCCCTTGGCGTTCTCACCGCTGGCCTGGCTGTTGCGCCAATGATGGCCGCCGCCCAGACGACGTCTACACCTGTTCTCATGATGCCTGCACCCAGCACATTATCCCTGTCCGCCGCCGGCGAAGTCGCGGCAACACCGGACATGGCCACCATTCACTTCGCCGTGGTGACGCAATCGGGCACCGCATCAGGCGCCATGAAAGCAAACAGCGTCAAGATGAACGAGGTCATGGCCGCTCTGAAAGCCGCCGGTATCGCGTCGAAGGATATCCAGACGTCGAATCTCAATCTCAACCCGCAATACAATTACGCGGACGGCCAGGCGCCCAAGCTGACCGGCTATCAGGCGCAGAACCAGATCACGGTTCGCATCAACGACCTGAACCAAACAGGGACCGTCATCGATGCCGTCATCAAGGCTGGGATCAACCAAGTCGATTCGATCAATTTCGGTCTGAAGAATGACGACGCCGTGCTGGATCAGGCACGCCAGAGCGCCGTTGCCACCCTGCTTAAGCGCGCCAATCTCTACGCCACGGCGACAGGCATGAAGGTCAAGCGCATCATTTCGATCGAGGAAGGCGGCCCTGTCTACAACCAGCCGCAACCAATGATGTTCCGCGCGAAGGCGGCAGACGCCTCGACACCCGTTTCCGCCGGTGAACTGCAATTGAGTGTCAACGTGTCGGCAACCTTCGAACTCGAAAAGTAAACACGGTCCTCCCCCCTCTTTCGCCCGTCACGGTTCTCCCGTGGCGGGCTTTTTCGTTTTTTCCACACTTATTAGCATATGCAGGCGTGACACTGCGTTAACGACTTGTTAACTTTCGTGCATGTTTGGAAAACGCCCCTCTCATGCCGCCGCCCGGACCCTTGCCGTCGCCATACCGACGCAAGTCTATATTGGCGCCTTTCATCCGATTCACATCGGCATCTTTCTGGCCGCCATGCTTTTCGGCATGAACGCCTGATTGATCTTGCCCTGCCCGTCTCGCGGGATTAGGACAGGCGCATGAAAACTCCCGGCTCGGTCACCCCGCTTTTTGTCACCAATCTGTATCGCGCCGATCTGGCGGGCCAGGGCAAAGTCGATGCCCTGCTCGAAGATCTCGACGACACCTGTCGCGCCATTGCCGACGAAGACGAAGCCGGCCAAACCTGGTCCCAGCAAAAGGGCTATGTCGGCTACACCTCCTATGCCTCGCTGAACGACCTGCCGGCGCGCGCCAGCGTGTTCGCCGAGTTGAAGGCCGTTTTGGATGGCCATGTCGCCGCCTTTGCGGAAGCGCTCGATTTCGACCTGCACGGCAAGAAGCTGAAACTCGATTCGATGTGGATAAACATTCTGGAACCCATGGGGCACCATTCCAGCCACATCCATCCGCACAGCGTCATATCGGGCACCTTCTATGTGTCCATTCCGGAAGGGGCCAGCGCCCTGCGCCTGGAAGACCCGCGCCTGGCATTCATGATGCACGCGCCTTTGCGTAAGGCATCAGGCAAGGCGGAGCATCAGAGCTTCGTCAATGTCACGCCTATGGCAGGCACCGTTCTGCTGTGGGAAAGCTGGCTGCGTCACGAGGTCCCGATCAATCTCAGCGACGACGTGCGGATTTCGGTGAGCTTCAACTATGGCTGATATCAAAACCGCTCTGGTCGGGTACGGCTACGCCGGCAAGACCATCCACGCGCCGCTGATCCGGGCAGCAAAAGGACTTGAGCTGGCCATCGTCGTCTCTTCCCGGCCAGACGAGGTACGCGCGGATTTGCCCGGCGTCACGGTGGCGCCGGACCTGGGTAACGCTCTCGCCGATCCGTCGATTGAGTTGGTGATCATCGCCACGCCGAACGACATTCACGCCTCCCAGGCCCACGAAGCCCTGGATGCCGGAAAACACGTCGTCATCGATAAGCCGTTCGCGCTCAGCGTCGCAGAAGGGGAATCGGTCCTGACCCACGCCGCGCGTGTCGGCCGGACGGTCTCCGTCTTCCACTGCCGCCGCTGGGACAGCAATCACCTGACCTTTCAGGCGCTGCGGCCACGCTTGGGAGACCTGTACCAATTCGTGCTGCGTTACGACAGGCTGCGCCCAGTGGTCCGCGACCGTTGGCGGGAACGCGCAGGTCCCGGCTCCGGCATCTGGTACGATCTCGGCTCCCATCTGCTCGATCAAGCGCTGACCCTGTTCGGCTGGCCGGAATGGATCAGCGCCGACCTGGCGAACCAAAGGCCGGGCGCGACCACAACCGACTATTTTCACGCCATTCTGGGCTACGGCCCGTTACGCGTCATTCTGCACGCGTCGATGATGACGACTATCCCCGGACCGACTATAGAAGCGCAAGGCTCTGGAGGCGCTTTCGTCAAATTCGGCATGGACGCTCAGGAAGATATGCTTAAGGCGAGACGTACGCCGGGCGACACGGGATGGGGTGACGACCCTGTCATGGGCATTTTCACGCCGGTAATCGATCAGCTGCCCGGCACGCCTGAGACGATTATCCCCTGCCCAGGCAACTATCTCGCCTATTACGAGGGCATCGCGGCAGCGTTAAAAGATAACGCGCCCAATCCGGTGACCGGAGAGGACGCGTTGAAAGTCATGAAACTGCTTGAGCTCGGCTTTATTAGCGCGCAGCAAGGCCGCCGGGTGTCCGCTTAAAGCGGGATCACGCGACGCTTCTTCGAGAAGCTCATATAGCCCACACTGGCACCCAGGCGGAAACCGACACCCGCGCGAATCGGCGCCAGGACGATGCCTTCAGCCCGCTGATAGGTGATGCCCAGGCCGCCAATGAAATAGGCGGACCCTTCCACGCCGGGGAAACGCCGATACATGAAGATGGGCTCACGCAGATTGTAGACCAGCGTAAAGACGCGCGAGGCATTGGCGCCTGTGTCGAATCCGATCGACGGCCCTCCCCAGAACATGTGCGTCGGCTCCGCGATGTCCTTCATGAACAGGTTGCCCTTGCCATACCGAAGTCCCATGCCGACGGCGCCCGAAACTTCTGTCCCGGCGATATAGGCCGTCGGATGGTCGCCGTAATCGGCGAAAATCTTTTCCAAAGCTCCGCCCAGGGCTTCGACGGTGACGCCCAGGAAGTCGGACCCGGCCGACAGAATTTCCTCGCGGGTGTAGTAGCGATATTCGGTATTCTGGGCCGGCCGACCCTTTTCGGTCGGATAGTCCTGGGCGGCGGCGATACGCGGCGCCAAACCGGCGATCAGCGGCGTTGCCGTGGCGGCCACTCCGGCCAAAAGAAACTGACGACGTTCCATGGCGTTCACTCCTCAATGTGCGATTGGGGTCTATAGCCAAGAAGGTTAATCAAGGATTTACTAACATCCTCTTACGCGGCAATTCCCCAGTAAAGTAAACGATGGCAGGGCCATGTGTCCTCAATAGGGCTCAACTTGCCGTAAGCCCGCCATATTATTTAATGAACGGATGCAAACTGAGATACACTGCGGCCATGCCGCCTCGCCCCATTCCCCCTAATCCTTTCGTGCCCGTGGCAATCGTCACCAGCTATCTGCTCCTGGCCGCACTTTTATTCGCCCCGATAGCCCAGCCCTGCGGAGACCTGCCTACGGTCTATATCCGTTTGGGACTTATCGCGACCCTGTGGGGACTGTTTGTCTATACCGCCCTGGCTGGGCGGCGAAAGGCGTTCTGGCTGGCGCCGCAGCTCTTTGTGCTTGCGAGCCTTTTACTGACATTGCCCCAGGAATTGGCCCCACTGAACACGGACATCTGTCTTATCGCGATCTGATATCGGCTTCATGCACCTTTAAAAGCGACTTAGGCGCCTGTTTCAGCCAGACCTGACGCAGATTGCCGCGTATCCACTCCTCATCGATTCGGTCCTTGTGCGCCAGAATGCACGGCCAGTTGCGATGGTGGTCGGTGGTAAAAAAGGTCTCTGGATCCGCTTCCAGATAAAAGTCGCGGGTTTCGAAATCCATCTTAAAGACCGGTGCATCCCGTTTGGGGTTCCAGTAAAACATCGCCTTCTTACCGACCTTGACGTTCGGCGCGCCCCACGACTCCGCGGCCTCGGTGCCGGGCAATTCCAGCGCCAGTTCGCAGAGCCGTTGGAGCGTCAGGCTCATTTGCGCTCAGCCGCCGTCTTGTCACGCGCGCCCTTGAATTCAGAAGTATCGCGCCATGTGGGCCAAACCGTCGAATTGGCCAGGGCCGACCCGATGCGGTAATAGAGGGTGGCATCTTCCACCAGTCCCGACAAATCCCATTTGGCCGACCACTCGTCGCCCGGCTGATGGTATCGGTTATCGGTGTAGTCCTTGCTGAACGCCTCTCCAGCCTTGACGCCACCCTTGACCATGTCGTCACCCGACCCGGCAACCAGCATGGGCACGCCGCGCTTGACCAGCGGGAAGTGGTCGGAGCGGAAGAAGCCGCCGGCTTCCGGCCGCGGTTCCGGCGTTATGGTGCGGTGCTGTTCCGTCGCGTACAGTTTGACCAAATCGTCGAGCGACGACTGCCCCACACCTTCGACCACGATATCCTTTGTTCGGCCATTGACGTTCAGGGCGTCCATATTGATGCCTGCGACGGTCTTGGCCAAGGGATAGACCGGGTTGTTGGCATAATATTCCGATCCCAACAGTCCGCTTTCTTCGGCGGTGAAGGCGATCATGACGATGCTGCGCTTCGGTTTCGGCGCTTTTCCGAAGGCGCGGGCAATTTCTAACAGGGCAGCGACGCCCGTGCCATTGTCCACAGCCCCGTTACAGATCTTGTCCTTGGCGTCCGGCGCGCAGATGCCCAGATGATCCCAGTGCCCCGTATAAAGGATGGTTTCGTCCGGTCGCTCGGTGCCCGGCAGGCGGGCGATGATATTGTGGGTCGTGATTTCGGTGGCGGCGACCTTGTAGCTGCCGCTCAGCGTGACATTCAGGTCCACAGCACGGAAGTCCCGCGACCGCGCCTTGACACGCAATGCCGCCAGGTCCTGCCCAGCGGCCTTGAACAGGGCGTCGGCCGTTTCATGGCTGATCCACGATTCCAGCTTCGGGCTGGCCGTAGACGGATCAGGACGGACGATATCGAACTTCGACCCGATATTGGAATTGCGCACCGTATCCCAGCCATAAGAGGCGGCGTCGGCATCATGGATGATCAACACCCCGGCCGCACCGCGACGAGCCGCCTCTTCGTACTTGTAGGTCCAACGGCCGTAATAGGTCATGGCCTTGCCGTTGAACGTCATCAATTGCGGTTCGACGAAGTCCGGATCGTTGATCAGTTCGACCAAAATCTTGCCGCGAACATCTATATCTTTGCCATCCGGGCCTTTGAAATCATTCCAGTTGCGCTCCGGCGCGCTGACACCATAGCCGACGAAAACCAGCGGTGCCTTATCGAAGCTCACATCGCTGGTCGCACCGCGCGTCGAGACGGTGATTTCAACGCCCTGGTGCAGGTCCATGGTCTTACCATCAGCGAGGTTGAAGGCCAGCTTGGGGTCGCTGACCACGAACTGGCGCAAATGCACGTCCTGCGTCCAGCCTCCATTGTCGCCGCCGGGTTGAAAACCCGCCGCGGCAAAGCTTTTGGACAGATAGTCGATCGTCTTCTGTTCGGCCCGCGTAGTAATTCCTCGCCCTTCGAAATCGTCGGCGGAAATCACCTTAATGTCTTGCGAAATCCGGGCCGCGCTTATGACCGGGGCGTTGGCCGCCGGCGTCTTAGCCGTCGCCGGGAGAGCGATCACCAAAGCGGCTGTGGCGAGAAGAATAGACTTGAACATTTGGTTGCCTCCACAAAATCGTTGCCGGTGATGCTAGTTTCCGTCCCACCGGAGTCAAGCTGTAAGCGAAAGTAAGCGACCCGGACGCGACGACAAGGAATTGAATAAGGAAGTCATAAAGGCGAAATCCGGTTCGCTTTCGCAGGCGTATCTCTTTGCAGATATCCACACCGCATACGGCGTGGCTTACAAAGGAACCGACATGCGCTCTTTTTCACTTCTCGCCCTGATTGCCGCCGCCTCTCTGACCGCCAGTGCGGCTGGCGCACAAAATCCGAACCTGCCCCAGGCGGATCAGAACCCCGCTCACCAGATGCATTATTCCCAAAAATCGCCCATGGCCGCGTCGGGCAATCCAGTGGTCGGTGGCGCGGAAATGTACCCGAACCGGAATATCGTTCAAAACGCCATGAACTCCAAGGACCATACAACCCTGGTGGCTGCGATCAAGGCCGCCGGTCTGGTTGACACCTTGTCAGGTCCCGGCCCCTTCACCGTTTTTGCACCGACGAACGAGGCGCACGCGGCCTTACCGGCCGGCACGCTGGACACCCTGCTGAAGCCGGAAAACAAGGCGCAGTTGGTCAAGATTCTGACCTGCCATGTCGTGGCCGGAAAAGTCTCAGCCAGCGACTTATCGACATGGATCGACAAAAATAATGGCGCTTACAAGATCACGACCCTTGGCGGCTGCGTTCTGACGGCCACTAAGGACGATGCCGGCACGATCTGGCTGACCGACGAAACCGGCGCCAAGGGGGAAATCACCATCGCCGATGTCCAGCAATCCAACGGCGTCATCCATGTTGTGGACAAGGTTCTGCTGCCCGCCGCTTAATTTCAGTCTTACGGCCAACTTTAACCCCGGCGCTCTCACCCGCGCCGGGGTCTTTTTGTCGGGATGAAACCGCGTATCCAAGACGGCCTGGTGTTTTCGCATCTTGCCTCCCCGCAGAATCCGGCGCATAAATCGGCGGCGCTGTTAGCGCTAACAAATAATGCAGGGACGCCACCATGATTTCTTTCACACGTCGCGCGGCGGTGATGACCGCCATTGTGTTCATGTGCGCCACGCCGGTTTGGGCACAAACGCCGTCCGGCTGGGTGGGAACGTGGTATTCGGCGCAGATGAAAGCCGGCGCGGATAGTGTATTGCCGCCAGAGCAGTCCAGCAATGTCACCCTGCGCCAGATTGTCCATATCACCAAGGGCGGCAGCCTTTTTCGGTTGCGGCTGTCGAACGCCATGGGCACGGATCCGCTTCCGATCGGCAATGTCCACCTCGCCCACGCGCTCTCGCCCGCCTCCGCTGACATAGATGCCTCAACAGACCGCGCCGTCACCTTCAATGGCCGCAACGACATCGTCATTCCGGCCGGTGCGGACGTCTTATCCGACCCTATAACGCTCAGTGTCTCCGATCAGGCGGACCTGGCCATAAGCTTCCACCTGTCTCAGGCACCGATGACGCAGACCGGCCATCCGGGATCACGAGCGACATCCTACGTCGTGGCGGGCGACCGTGGGGCGGAGGCCGGCCTGGCCGATGCGACGCCGGTCAATCACTGGTACAACATCGCCGGTATTGAGGTCATGGCTCCCGCAGCCACCAAGGGGATTGTCACGTTCGGGGATTCGATCACCGATGGCTACGGTATTACACCGAACAGCAATCGCCGGTTCCCAGACTATCTGGCGCAGCGTCTGAAGGATAAACCCTTTACGGTGCTGAACGCAGGCATTGGCGGCAATCGCCTGCTGCTGGACGGCAACGGTGCCAATGCCCTAGCGCGTTTTGATCGCGATGTGCTGAGCCAACCCGGCGTGCGTCACATCATCTTGCTGGAAGGCGTCAATGACCTGGGCATGCTGACGAAGGAAAGCCCAGCCACGCCGGAAGCGCACGCGGCGATGGTAGAGCAAATCAAACAGGCCTATGTTCAGATGATCGACCGCGCCCATAGTCATGGTCTCAAAATATATGGCGGCACCATCATGCCCTATATGGGCATGTCCTTCTATCATCCGGAGCCGGTCAGCGAAGCCGATCGCCAGGCGATCAATCACTGGATTCGTGTGTCGGGCCGTTTCGATGCGGTCATTGATTTCGATGCAGCGATGCGCGATCCCGCCAACCCGGAACATTTGCTGCCCGTCTATGACAGCGGCGACCATATTCACCCGTCAGAAGCCGGCTACAAGGCGATGGCTGACGCAGTAGACGTGAAGCTTTTCTCGGAGTGAGCCACCGCGTAAAGCGCCTTACCGGGCGTTTTCTGCCGTGGCAACCTGGCTGGGCGGGAGTTTCCAGTTGGTCGTGAAGCGCAACCAGTTTCCGGCTTGGTGGCCCGGACGCGCGGTATCTGTCTGGGCCCATTTCAGGACCGTAACCGCCAGGCCTTGACCAAGACCGTATCCTTGCTGGCTTTCTGAAGCCACGACGCAGCGCGTCAGATAGCCGTCCTGACCGATCTGGCAGTCGACCGCCGCCTGGCCTTCAATGGAAGCAATCTTGGCCGGGCGGGGATATTCGCCGGCGTCGCTAAGGTCACTGCCGTCGCGGGTGAAGACATGTGCATCACCAATTTGCGGCTCACCGATCGGCGCACATTTAACGCCGCCGCCATAGGCCGTAGCATCTTGGGCTCCGGCGCCTGTTGCTGCCAGCCCGCACAGAAGAGATATCGAAAGAACAGCCGATTTCATAAGCCCACCTTGTTACGCTTTTCATGCAGTAAGCTACTGATGGCTATAAAGGGGCAATAAGGAGAGTCTGGCAATCGCTAATTTTGGGATGTGGTTAATGGCGACGGGGTATTCCCTCATCCCCTGCCCTCTTTCTTCTTGCGGCGCATCATGCTATCCGCAGCCCCATGAGCACAGACCTTTCCAAGATCCGCAATTTCTCCATCGTCGCCCACATCGACCACGGCAAATCCACCCTGTCCGACCGCCTCATCCAATATACCGGCGGCCTGACCGCGCGCGAGATGAAGGAGCAGGTGCTCGACAATATGGATATCGAGCGCGAACGCGGCATCACCATAAAGGCCCAGACCGTCCGCCTGAATTACAAGGCCCATGACGGCGAAACCTACGTACTCAATCTTATGGACACGCCGGGTCACGTCGACTTTGCCTACGAAGTCTCGCGCTCACTGGCGGCTTGTGAAGGCTCTATCCTGGTCGTCGATGCGTCACAGGGGGTCGAAGCCCAGACCTTGGCCAACGTCTACCAAGCCATCGACAACAACCACGAAATCGTCCCGGTCCTCAATAAGATCGACCTACCGGCTGCGGAACCAGAACGCGTGCGCGCCCAGATCGAGGATGTCATCGGCATAGACGCCTCCGACGCCGTGCTGGCTTCCGCCAAGTCCGGCCTGGGCATCGAGGACGTTCTCGAAGCCATCGTCACGCGCTTGCCCGCCCCCAAGGGCGAAGAAAGCGAACCGCTAAAGGCCTTGCTGGTCGATGCCTGGTATGACCCCTATCTCGGCGTTGTCGTTCTGGTCCGCATTTTCAATGGCCGTATGCGCCCGGGCCAGCAGGTCAAGCTGATGAACGCCGGCGCGACGTACAAGATCGACAAGCTTGGTGTATTCCAGCCCAAGGCGACCGACGTGGAAAGCCTGGGGCCTGGCGAAATCGGCTTCTTCACCGCCCAGATCAAGGAAGTGTCCGATGCCGCCGTCGGTGACACCATCACAGACGAGCGCAAGCCTACCGCCGCCGCCATGACGGGATTCAAGGAAGTGCAGCCGGTCGTCTTCTGCGGCATCTTCCCGGTCGATGCGGCCGATTTCGAAGATTTGCGCGCCGCCATGGGCCGTCTGCGGCTCAATGACGCCAGCTTCTCGTTCGAAATGGAAACGTCCGCAGCTCTGGGTTTCGGCTTCCGCTGCGGCTTCCTTGGACTTCTGCACCTGGAAATTATCCAGGAGCGGTTGTCGCGGGAGTTCAATCTCGATCTGATCGCGACCGCGCCGTCGGTTGTCTATAAGATCTACATGAACAACGGCGATGTCATCGACCTGCACAACCCGGCCGATATGCCCGATCCGGTAAAGATCGACCATATCGAGGAGCCGTGGATCAAGGCGACGATCTTCTGTCCTGACGATTATCTCGGCGCGATTATCAAACTTTGTCAGGACCGCCGCGGCAGCCAGGCCGATCTGTCCTATGTCGGCACCCGCGCGATGGTTGTTTACTACCTGCCGCTCAACGAAGTGGTGTTCGACTTCTACGACCGCCTGAAATCGGTGTCCAAGGGCTACGCCTCCTTCGACTATACGATCGAGGAATATCGCGAAGGCGATCTGGTAAAGATGTCCATCCTGGTCAATTCCGAGCCGGTGGACGCGTTGTCTATGCTGGTTCACCGCGACCGGGCCGAAACACGCGGCCGTGGCATGTGCGAGAAGATGCGCGAGTTGATCCCGCAACATCTGTTTGTCATTCCGATTCAGGCGGCCATTGGCGGCCGGATCGTCGCTCGCGAAACCGTGCGCGCCCTTCGCAAGGACGTGACGGCCAAATGCTACGGCGGCGACGCGACCCGGAAAAAGAAGCTTTTGGAAAAGCAAAAGGAAGGCAAGAAAAAGATGCGGCAGTTCGGCAAGGTCGAAATCCCGCAGGAAGCCTTCATCGCCGCCCTCAAGATGGACAATGATTGACATAGGCTCTGGATAGAAGCCCGTGCTTTCCGACCCCGCCATCGGCGCCGGAAAGCATCATCTATCTATCGGCGGCCCTTCAGCGCCTCGGCGTCTTCACGCGAAATCGGCTCGATCTTGGCGATAATACAGCGCGTGGGAATGGCAGAGGTGACGTCGCCGGTGATTGTGACGTCCACCGGACGGCACACGCGTCCAGTGCTGTAATATTCGATACCGATCGCCTCGTTCTTCGACATGCAGTCCCCGGCCATGGTCAACACCACGGAGTTGCCGCGATAATCGGTCATAAGCAGGGTCTTACGGTCAATAACGACGGTTTGATCGATAGGGGTTGAAACACATTTTTCCAGCTTTGTTGTGGAGCGCGCGTCCGCAACGGCTCTGTCGTCATCGGCCATGGATTGCCCGGCCGCAAGCGCAATACCTGCGGCGAGCAAGGCGCAAATACCGGCCGTTAAAAGTTTGACTTGGGTCATCAGTTGCTCGGGTCCAGATGTTCCGCTTCTTCGCGGCTGATAGGCTGTACGCTGTTGATAATGCACTTAAGCGGACGTTCGCCATTTTGCGACCGCAGAAGCGTGGCGTCGTAAGCACGGCAGATTTGTGTGTTGCCACGGAATTCGAAGCCGAACTGATCGAAGTCGGTCATACTGCGGCAGGGGCCGCCAACGCCCACCTTATACGCATTGCCCGACCGGTCGTAGATCAGCAGTGTTTTCTCATCAACGACGTGGAAGCGGCCGGTATTTTGACCATCGAGACACTTAGGGGGTTGTCTGGGTGCGGAGGCGCGCGCATCGCCCCGATCCTGGGCCAGCACAGGCACCGCACCAGATAAGGCCGTCACCGCTATGGCCCCGGCCATGAGCCCACCGGCAATAAAGCCGGCCAGATACATTTTTTTCGCCATAGTTCTGTTCCTTCCTGCGATGCGCTACTTGGCGCGATCGGCCTTGCGTTTCATTACATAGGGAGCGGCTTCATCGCCGGTCAGGTGGTGGACACTCGTCACCGTGCAGCTCTGCACGCGATTGCCTGACAAGTCGCTATAGAAGATTTCAGCATCCATGGGCCCACAAACGTCAGCCATGCCGAGGCCACGGGATCGAATGCCGATGCGCATACTGGTATCTATTCCCATGCAAGCGCCACCCAGTTCCAGCTCGTACGCCTCGTTCCAATCCGAAACGATGATCATTTTATGATCATTGATTGTATTGAAGCTTCGGACATGCGCCGGATCAAAACAGGCACGCGGGTCGCGATTGACTCGGCTTTCCGGATTTGGCCTGCCCGCCGACATGGCTCCGGCCGAAACAGCCATGACGCCGCTCACAAAAATGACCCCGAAGCCGAGCGCTGCCAGGGGAAGAATGTAGGTGGATTTTGTCATGATGGCACCTCTGGCACAGAGTCTACTCAGCCTACCTGAACGGCGTATGAACAGCTTTTATACGCTCGACCGGCGGCAATCGATTAGACGTTCCGTTTGGCGTTGCAGGGCAAAGGTTTTGCACAAAATTTGCGTCATCACTGCCTTGGCCAGCAAGGGCGCCAGACAGAAGCCGCGCGCCCCAAGTCCAGTCAATAACCACACGCCCGATTCGGCCTGTCCGGCCACGGGCAGATAATCAGGTGTCGTCACCCGCACTGACGCGCGGGACCGTGACGGCAGGTGCTCCGCCATAGCCGCCCCGGCGGGGATGACTTTGGCGAGATTGGCGATGTTCAAGGCACGATCCTCGGCGCGGATATCTGATCCACGATCATCGCGAACATGGGTCGCGCCAAACAACACGCCGTCCGCAAGCGGCAAAGCATAGCCGCCCCAACTGATCGCCCCGCCTGGCCCGTCCGTAAGGGCGACGCATTCTACCTGCCCCCGAACCGGCTGAAGTCGTACCCCCTCGCCCGCGAGATCGAGCATCCCCTCGCCGCACGCCAGGATGACCGCATCATATCCGGTGAAATCTCCATCTTCGCCCTGAACGGTCGATGGGGTTACACCTGTTACACGCACCTGGACCGGTTGCTGGCCGGCCAATAAAGCGTCAAGCACCGTGCGAGGCTGCACCGATAGAGCGGTCGCGATATAGATGCCGCTAGACGTCGGCCCGTCAATTGCTTCACCGGCTGAAAACAGACGCAGGTCTCCATCGGCAAAGCCCGTTTGCGTAACGATCCGGGCAAATCGCGAGGCGTCACGATCTGTGGCTTCATACTGATGGGCGCCCTCGGACAGTATCGCCTCCGGGCACAGGCGCCGATACAGCGCCCCCGCATAGGCAAACGCATCGGCATACAGGTCGGAAATCGCATTGGCGCCGGCATCAAGACGCGGCGTAACCAGGGCGCCCTCATTCCCGGACGCCCCCGCGCCGGGATTGCCCGCCTCAAACAGGTCAACACCAATCCCAAGCAGGCGGGCCTGATACACCAGGGCGCAACCGGAAATGCCCGCGCCGATGACGGCGATTTTATGTGGGCGGGCGGGGCGAACCGCAACCTCGCCGGTTCGTATGGCCTCCAGGCGTTCGCGCTTGCGTCCGAACCCCGGCTTCTTTTCGACCGAAAATCCGGCCGCCTGGAGCCCGCGTCGCACGAAGCCCGCTACGGTGAAGGTGGCAAGCGGCGCACCCGCCCTGGTTTTGGCGGCAATTTGAGCGAAAACATCGTCCGCCCACATATCGGGGTTAAGCGCCGGAGAAAACCCGTCCAGAAAAACGGCATCGGCCATGCCTTGCCAAGCGGTGAGCGCCGCACGGACATCCATCAGGCCGAGCGTCAGGCTCACGCCCCACTGCGGGAAATCCATATAGTGAAAGCCACGCCGGCTTTTGGGCCATTGGGCCAGCAGCGCGTCCGTCATCTCAGCCAGTTCCGGCCAATTGCGCAAGGCCTGTCCGGCCTCCTGCGCGCTCATAATAAAGCCTTCGATGGAAAATATATGCAGATGCGCGCCCGGTTCACGCGTTCGGGCCCACAGTTGCATCACGGCGGCGATATTCAGTCCAGTACCGAAACCCAATTCCAGGAGCGAGATGCCCCCCCTGCCCCGCCACATTTCCGGCATGTTGCACCCCGCCAGAAAAACCGCGCGTGTTTCGCTCAAGCCATCTTGCAACGAATAATAGATGTCCCCGAAGCGACCCGATCTCGGTGCGCCGTCTTCGGCAAAGTAAAGTTCCGGGTTTGCGTCGTTTATCACGTGAGCGGCACACAAAATAAAAAAGAGGGCTGTCTTGCGACACCCCTCTTTCTAAATCAATGCCCAATGGGCGAGAGATTAGGAAGAAGCGGCTTCCGAAGCAACTTCCGAAGCAGCAGCCGATTCAACGACGGCTTCCGAAACGGCGGCTTCCGACGAAGCAGCTTCTTCAGTGGCGGGCTTCGGGGTGCAAGCAGCAACCGACAGGGCGGCGCCGGCAACGGCAGCGATCAGAGCGATACGAACGATCTTGGAGGTCATGGATCAATTCCCTTATTGATAGTGTTGAGGCCCAGGACCAGCTCCTGAACCTATTGCCGAGAGTGATTAAGCACCCTCGTCAAATTTCATGAATTAGTGAGAGGCGGCAACCGAAGCTTCGGCAGCAGCCGGAGAGGCAGCGACAGCGGCGTCGGTCGCGGCGGCAGAATCGCCAGCAGCAGCCGAGTCGACAGTTGCTTCAGCCGGGGCCATGGCGGATTCACCAGCGGCTTCGTCAGTGGCGGCCGGCTTTTGGCAGGCGGCGACCGACAGGGCAGCCACAGCAGCGGCGGCGACCAGGGCGGTACGTACGATCTTGGAGGTCATAGATCAGATCCTATGTCTAACGTGAGAGCGCCAGGAACTGATACCTAGGCCCGAATATTTTCATACTCATTTTGACCGAGTCCCGCAAGGGCTATTTTCACAAAACTGTGATCGTCATTGCCCTCAAAATGGTAAATTTCGTCGAAAATGGCGTATTTTTTGCGAAAAATGGCAATTTTAACGATCCTTAACGGCGAATTGCCATGAAAATTGTGATCGCGGACACCACTTCGGGCGGCCTCCAGGAAACACATATTGCATTCTGATGGCAATATCGGCGGCGCGAATCGCTGGTTCCAAAAAAGGTCAGGCGGCTTCCGCCGGTATGTTATTGAGGGCTTCTTCCATTTCGAGGAAGCTGGGTTGCAGGGTGGTCGGGATGTTGCCCCGGCCAATTTCCACCGAAATCTGGGCCGCATTTCCGTGCAGGTGTGCAATCAGAACAGCCTGAATAATTTTGTAAAATGCCGCATCTTCTTCGATCACGCCCCCCATGCGGGCGGCAAAGGGGCCTACCAGGCCATAGGACAGAAGAATGCCCAGGAACGTACCGACCAGAGCGCCGCCGATCATGGCCCCGAGGATTTCAGGCGGCTCGGTGATGGAGCCCATGGTCTTGACGACGCCCAGAACGGCCGCGACGATACCCAGGGCCGGCAAGGCGTCGGACAGGGCCTGCATCGCGTGCGGCGGATGCATGGCTTCGTGGTGATGCTTTTCCAGCTGCTTTTCCATGGCGTCCTCGACCTGATGCGGGTCTTCGAGGTTCATGGTCATCATGCGCAGGGTGTCGCAGATAAAATCGGTGGCGAAGTGATCCTTCACGATTTTCGGGAAGCGATTGAAAATAGACGATTCGTGCGGCTTCTCGATATGGCTTTCCAGGGCAATGACGCCCTTCGACTTCATGGTTTTGGTCAGAAGAAACAGCAGCGACAAAAGATCGCGATAGTCACTGGCCTTCCATTTCGGGCCGCCGAACACCTTTCCCATGCCGCTGCCCATACCTTTGAGCGTCGTCAAGCTGTTTGAGATCAACGTGGCTCCGACAGCAGCGCCGCCAATAGCCATCATTTCATGCGGAAGCGCTTCCAGGATCGGCGCCATATTGCCGCCGGAAATAATGTAGCTGCCAAACACCATGCCGAACAGACAGACAATGCCGATAATCTGAAACATATTAGAGAAACACCCAGCGACTCACGTTTGAGCGCTCACTATCGGCGTTAATCATTAATCCTGCGTTTAACCTGCACCGAATCCAAACCGTTTTACCGTTGCGGTTGGATTTACCTACCGTGCCTCGGCCGCGCCGCCACGCATGACGACAAACTGATTGGCCAGATCAAAACTGAGATAACCATCAGCGGTCATATGATTGGCCCGTTGCCAGTCCCGGATGGCCTGACGTGTACCGATCCCGATCACGCCATCTATCGCTCCCGGATCGAAACCGGCGGCCTTCAACGCCTCCTGAGTTTTCATCCGCTGATTGAGGCTGAGCGGCGGCTCCACCGGCCATGGCGTTACCGGCGGCGAACGGCCCGCAATCAGGTCGGCGATCAGGCCCACAGCCAGGGCGTAGGCCGTGGAATTGTTATATTTGCGGATAACATAGTGGTTGGGAAGGGCTACGAAGGCAGGCCCTTTTGCCCCCGACGGCAGTAGGATCGTCGCCTGCTCACCGGTTTCCGCCGGCTTCCAGTATCCACCATCGGCGCGTTTGACGCCCAGTTCGGCCCATTCGGCCGGCGTCTTCTTGGTCGTTTCGGCCAGGTAATAATCGAACCCGACGGGCAGAATCACCTCAACCGCCCACTCCTGGCCCGGCTTCCAGCCCGCCTTGGCCAGCAGATTGGCCGACGATGCCAGGGCATCGGAATCCGAATTCCAGATATCGACCTTGCCGTCGTGGTCGCCGTCGACGCCCAGGGTCAGATAGTTGTCAGGCAGGAACTGGGTCTGCCCCATGGCGCCCGCCCACGACCCTTTGAGGGTCTCGCGGCCTATACCCGAATCCCGCAGGATCTTGAGGCAGGCGATAAGCTCACTTTCGGCCCAGTCACGGCGGCGGCCGTTATAGGCAAGCGTGGCCAGCGCCGAAACCACATCTATATTGCCCTGGACGCGCCCCAGATCGCTCTCCATTGTCCAAATGCCGCCCAGAAGTTCCGCCGGCACGCCGGAATTGGCGACAATTTCGGCGACATTCGGGTTAGCGTCCAGACGTGCACGCGCCGCAGCGGCGCGCGACGCCGACACCGCCGCCCGCATATAGGAACTGGCGGGCTTGGAGAATTCCGGTTGCTGAGAATCGGACGAGGTAACGGCGGCCTGTGGCTTGACGTCAGACAGGACCTGAGCGGTAAATTCCGGTGCAAATCCCTTGGCAGCGGCTTTGGCGATAAAACTTTGCTTCCAGTCATCGAAAGTCGCATTGGCAGGCAGGGGCGCGGAAGCCGAAGGCGCATCCACCGCCGTGGGCGAAGACGATGATTCGGCGGCGGGCGGCGACGTCGTCGTTGTGGGCTTAGGCGGCGTTTGAACCGGTCCTTGCGGTGCAACCGTCGTACAGGCCGTCAGGACAGCGAACAGACTTACATAACGCAACCGCATCAGGGACCTCTTGATCATGGGGGACAGCTAACCTCATTGTGTTCGCCTTTCCAAGTCCTTAAAGACCTCACTTTGTTGTCAGAATGATGTGACGCCGCCAAAAACAGGCAAATATGCCAATTGGACCCAATTGGACATTGACAAGTCCCCGCCCCTCCCATAGATACCCGCCCTCTATCGAAGTTGGTGCCTGCGTGCGAGCGGTTGCTTGCCCTGTTTCCGGCTTTAACCGCCATTCCAAAGATCAGGTGAAAACCAATGAAAGTCCGTAGCTCGCTCAAGTCGCTCAAGGGTCGCCATCGCGATTGCAAGATCGTGCGCCGCAAGGGCGTTGTATACGTCATCAACAAGACGGATCCCCGCTTCAAGGCGAAGCAGGGCTAAGTTTGTTGCGGCTGCGAAAGCAGCCTTGACACCTGTTAGCGAACAACGCTTAAAGCCCATGGCTTTAGGCGTTTTTTCGTGTGTCCGGAGGACCAGATGGTCAAGGCAGTTCTATTTGATGTCGGCAATGTCATCATTACCTGGAATCCGGAAAACCTGTATCGCAAGATTTTTGCCGACGCCGACCGTCGCGCCTGGTTCTTGAACACCGTCGTGCCGATGGACTGGCACAATCACCACGATGCTGGCGTCACCTTTGCGGAAAACCGGATTGAGCGCCTGGCCGCCTTTCCCGAATATGAGGCGGAAATCGTGGCATATGACACGCGGTTCGAAGAAATGCTGGGCGGGCTAATCCCCGAAACCATATCCGTGATCGAAGACCTTCACGCTAAGGGTGTCCCTCTATACGCCCTGACCAATATGCCGACCGAAAAGGCGGACATGGTTTTTTCCAAAAGTCCGGTTTTTGGTTACTTCAAGGACATCATCGTCTCCGGCGTCGAAAAGCGGATCAAGCCTGATCCGGCCATCTATGAGCTGACGCTGCGCCGACTGGGCCTGCCGGCGTCGGACATTTTCTTCACCGATGACAATGCCGAAAACATCCGCGTGGCGGCATCACTGGGGTTTGTCACGCACCTGTTCGACACGCCCGCCACCTTGAGGCCTGCCCTGACGGCCGTTGGCCTGCTTTAATCCACAGCTGCGAATCACTTATCCGCAATCCAGACGTTGAGGTCCCGATTCGCAACGGCTATGGTTAAGGCTATCGCATTTTACAGGATACCCGTTCCATGGCCGACGATGCCCCCTCCTTTTCCTCCGACGACGTTATTTCTGGCGCCGCCCAAACCCGCCTGCGCACCATCATCGAGCGCATAGAACGCCTTGAAGAAGACAAGGCCGGCATCATGGGCGACATCAAGGAAGTCTATGACGAAGCCAAGGGCGAAGGCTTTGACGTAAAGATTTTGCGTAAGGTGGTTTCCCTGCGCAAGAAGGACAAGCTCAAGCGTGAGGAAGAAGAAACGATCCTCGACCTTTATCTGACCGCCATCGGCGATCGCTAAAACCTATTGACGATCATGATGCGCCGTCCCCATGCTATAGGTATGAGGACGGCTTTTTCATGTGCGGCGGGTTAGGATCAGGGCCATGGCCTTCAAAATACCCGCAAAGGGCGAAAATAAGGGACTGACGCGCTCCAAACCCCTGCAATCCAACAAACCCCTGACGGCAAAAAAGCCCATGCAGGCAGGATCAGGTTTCGCTGCAAAGGCGATGTCGCCCGCCGATCAGATGAAAGCCCAGAAGAAGGCGCTTCAGGCGGCGACGATTCGTCTGCTCGAAAAGGCTCGCCGCGACGCCGCCGAACAAGGCGTCGATCTGTCTGAATGGGAAAATGCCTTTATCGAAGATGTCGGTGAACGGGTGAAAACCTATGGCCGGGCCTTCGCGGACCCGGACAAGGGGGCCTTGAACGGCACGCTCTCCATGCGGCAGGGGCAAAAGCTGAAGGAAATCCGTAAGAAGGTCAAAACCAAAGGGAATGCCCGAGGCTCAGATGAACAAGACACCTGACGTCGATCTGAACACAGGATGTGGCTATGCAGTTTGACCGGCGCGCTTTAATTCTCGCCCTGGCGACCGCAGCCACCTGGCCGATGCGACTGTTCGCCCAAGCCCGGCCTGATCGCCAGGTGCTGGTGTTTTACTATGGCTGGTATGGCACGGTAGCGCGATCGGCAGAGAACAGCCACTGGCTTAATCCCGACACCCGAGCCGAGAAAATCGCCGATGCGCCCAACTATCCGGTGGGCGGGCCTTACGACAGCCTCGACCCTGCGGTCATCGATCGCCAGATGCGCCAAATGAAGGATGCCGGCATTACCGGGCTGATCGCTTCCTGGTGGGGACAAGGCGACCGCACCGACCGCCAGTTTCCCCTTTTGCTCGACGCCGCCGCCCACTACGGCCTCAAGGTATGCCCCTATGTCGAGCAGGCCCAAACCATAGATAAGGTCGCCGGTGATGTTTTGTATCTGCACCGCCGCTACGGCCGCCATGCCGCATGGCTTCCCCTGGATGGCAAACCGGTCGTTTTTTTCTTCGACCGCCTGATGCAAACCCTGGGCGCCGACGGCTGGAAACAGTCCCGGGCCCGGATCGAAAAACAGGCGCCCGGCGCGTTGCGCTTTATCGGTACTGCCAACACAGTGGAGGAAATCGCGGCGCGCAAGCCTCTATTCGATGCGTTGCACATCTATTCCATGCAGTTCGAAGCCGCCGAACATCGCTGGCTTCCAGCCCTGTGGCGCACGCAATTCTATAAGGCGTGGGTCGCCGCCCAGTCGGGCGCCAGGGTGACAACCGCGACCATCCTGCCCGGCTTCGATGATCGCCTCTTGCCCGATCGGCTGAAAAAACGTCCGGTCATCAAACGCCGCGACGGCACTCCGTTTCGGCAATTGTGGAGGGCCGCTATCGGCGCCGGGCCCGACTGGATACTCATCGTCTCTTTCAACGAATGGCATGAAGCCAGCCAGATCGAACCGTCCACCGCCTTTGGCGCGCGCGAACTCGACACCTGCCGTGAGATGAGTGCGCTTTTCAGGGGCGCTTAAGCCATGGCCGCGATGAAGACAGGCTGAGATACGGAGACGGTCTGATTCTTGGGTTGCAATGTGCCGTCCGGCTTGATCTCAAATACAACAAGGTCGTTGCCGCGCTGATGGGCGACCACGACGCGCTTGAGGTCTTCGCGCAGCAAGAAAAAACGCGGCCAGTTGCCCAAGGTCGGTGCGATCTGTAACAGGTCCAGGTGTCCCGCAGCGACGGTAAACACCGCGATGGAATTGTCGCCTCGGTTGGAAACATAGAGCCGGTCGCCAGCTTGGTTAAGCAGGATATGGGCGCAGAAGCTCTCTCCGGTAAACCCGCTGGGCAATGCAGACAGGGTCTGTATCGCCTCAAAACATCCATTCGTTGTCTTGCGCAATGCGATGACCTGGCTCGACAATTCGGTCGCGATAAAGGCGTGCGTTCCGTCTTTGTGAAAGGCCATGTGACGTGGGCCGCTTCCAGCCGGCGCCTGATAGGCCACAAAAGCGTCGCCGACCGCACCCGTCGCCGCATTGAACCCGTATCCCAGCACCTGGTCGGTCCCAAGATCGACGCTGTAGATATAGTCGCCGTGAAACTGGACCCAATGGGCGTGCGGCCCTTCCTGACGGTCGGCCTTCGGGCCCTTGCCAGCATTTTGCCGGATGACGGGCGGTTCGATCAGTTCGCCTTTAGTGCCTGTCTTGTACACAGCAATATTGCCCGACGAGTAGTTGGCGACCGCGACATAGCCGCCAGTCGGGTCGGTGGAAATATAACAGGGATCACGACCGTGGCTTGAAACCTCTCCAGTTGTTTTCCAGTCACGTCCATAGGCGGCGACACGGCCATCAGACTTTTCGTTGAGCAAATAGTATCGCTTCGTTTGGGCGTCATATGTCCCATAGGAAACATTTTCGATAGCGGGCATTGGCGCCCCCAGGGTCCAGCTATCCGCGCTGCGGGCATAGGTCAGCGGATAAATACCCCGGGCCGTATCCGAACTATAGGTGCCGACGAAAAATTTCACCTGATCTCCTGAAAAACCACTTGCTGCCGTAGCATACCCCAACAGGCCGACGGCGGCCGACATACCCATCAGGACGGTACGGCGATTCGGCTCCGCCTGGGTGAGCTGAGCGACAAACGGATATGACGGCATCTGAGGACTCCGGACAGACAATTTCCAATTCCGCACCTTAGCCACGAATCCGTATGCTGCGCCAGTGCTTCTTGCTCATGACGTTAAACATAAGTTATAACCACATAAGTGACTGAAAATGAGCAACTATTTTCCGGTCTACTTGGGTGGGAACGCGTCCATCGTCGCAACCGAGGCGGTCAGACCGGTTTACGAGTTCATTAACCTAAAATCGCCAGAATAGCGAAAAATCCCCACAACACGCCTGAAACGGGTGCCTTAACCAATGTCTCAGCCAGTGAGCGACCAATCCGTCCTGCAGGCGTATGAGCCAATTCACGCCCGCGAAGTCGTTAGCTATGGCCTGGGGGATGCGGGTTTCAACCTGTATTGGGCCCCTCTATCGGCGTTCATGATGGTCTATCTTAGCGATGTGGTCGGCTTGAGTCTGGCCAGCATTGCCAGTCTGCTTGTCACTATGCGGCTTATCAGCGCCGTAGCCGATCCGATTTTCGGCGCAATCGCTGACCGGACTCACACGCGCTACGGGCACTACCGTCCTTGGTTTCTGTGGTTGGCCTTGCCGCTGGCAACCGCCGGAATCCACTTCTTTTCCCTCGGAAGCGTCGCGTCGGAGGGGCGTCTGGCGAATACCTATATCAGCCTGATCCTCCTTAACCTGATCTATACGGCGGCCAATACGGCCTATAATGCCCTGTCCGGCGTTATCACCCTCGATTCTGACCAGCGAGGGCTGATTATCAGCGCCCGTTTTGGCGGCGCATTCCTCAGCGCGGTCTTGATCACCTGGGCAACGCCGAAGCTGGTGGCTTTCGCTGGCCGCGGCAATGATGCCTTGGGCTGGCAATTCGTCATGACCGTTTTCGGCGTAATCGTTGCGGGGATACTGGTTAATCTGTTCCTCCAGACGCGCGAACGCCTTGCGCTGTCATCCCAGCCGAACCACAATCCGCTAACGGATATACGCGACCTGTTTACCAATCGCCCCTGGACCATTCTATTTGCCCTGGGCCTAGTAATGCAGTTCGCGTTTATGCTGCATACCGCCATGACACCATATTTTATGAAGGTCTGTATCGGCAAGCCGGACCTTATCATCGGTTTCGTCATGACGTTCACACTGGGACTGGCGGCGGGCTCTGCCGCGGCCGCTGTCTTGACCCGATGGCTATCTCGTCAACGATTGATTACACTGGCCATGACGGTGGCGGGCTTGAGCAGCCTGGCGCTTTACGCCTGCCCTCCAAACCAGACGGTTCTGATGTTCGCGCTCGAAGCCGTCATCGGTGCCGCCTTTGGAACGGCCAGCACCCTCGCCTTCGTCATGTGCGCCGATACCGCTGACTACAACGCGTGGAAGACCGGCCATCGAGCGACGGCCATGACTTATTCCATGATCATGTTTGGCAAGAAAGTCGGTGCTGCGGCTTCGGCTGCGGTCATCGGCGCGGTGCTGGCGGGGTACGCTGCCAACTCGCTCGCGACGCAACGGATTCTCGATCACATTCGCGACCTGATCGGCCTGGCACCGGCGGCTCTGTGCTTTGGCGCAGCCGGGATCATCGCCCTATACGATTTGACACCCGATCATGTGGTAAAGCTACAGGCACAGTGGCTGTCCGGCGTGCTTGGAAAGCCGCCTAACCCGCCTCCTTGACCAATCCCTCCAGACCACAATCGCGCACCTTGCGATAGAGGGTCGATCGACCGATACCCAGACGACGCGCGACTTCCGACATATGACCGGCATAGACGCCGATGGCATGCTCGATCAGGTCGCGTTCAATGTCTTCGAGTTTGCGCAGGTGCCCGGCCTCATCCAGAATACGTACCGGCGCGTCATGCAAGGCGCTCAAAGCCTCATGATGTTCTTCCAGAACGCGGACCACGCTGGGGGCTGCGTCGTCCGACGACGTCATGATCGGCGCCACCTGGCCGCTGATTGCCGGGAAATCGAAGGCCTGAAGATGGGGGCTGTCGCTCAGGACAATGGCACGATAGACGGTGTTTTCCAATTGACGCACATTGCCGGGCCAATCATAGGCCGTCAACATTGACAAAGCATCGCCGGACACACCGGTCACGCGCTTGCCTTCTTCGATATTGAAGCGGCGAATGAAGTGATCGATCAGCGCTGGGATGTCCTCGCGGCGCTCACGCAAGGACGGCGCTTCGACCGGAAAGACATTGAGCCGGTAGAACAGGTCCTCGCGGAAGGCCCCAGCCTTGACCTGGTCGGCCAGGTTGCGATTGGTCGCCGAAATGATGCGAACATCGACCTTGACCGGACGCTTGGAACCGACCGGATCGATTTCACCTTCCTGCAAGGCGCGCAGCAGCTTGACCTGCATGTCGAGCGGAAGCTCGCCGACCTCGTCAAGGAACAGGGTGCCGCCATTGGCTTCCTGGAACTTGCCCAGATGTTTGTCGGATGCACCGGTGAAAGATCCCTTTTCGTGGCCGAAGAGGATCGATTCGACGAGATTTTCCGGCAAGGCGCCGCAGTTGACGGCGACAAAGGCCTTGCCGGCGCGTTCCGACGATCCTTGAATGGCGCGGGCAATCAGTTCCTTGCCGACGCCGCTTTCGCCAAGGATCAGCACGGGGATCGACGACTTTGCGGCGCGTTCGCCCAAGCGGCGTACGATCTGCATGGCGGCCGATGTGCCGATCAAGTCGTCGAACGACGTGCGATTGGCCGTGTGCTTTTTCAGCCGCGCCACTTCGGCGGACAGGTCGCCCATCTGGAGCGCATTGCGAACCGATACCAGTATGCGTTCAGGCGACGCCGGCTTGATAAAGAAGTCCTGCGCGCCGGCCTGCATGGCCTTGACGACCGTATCGATACCGCCCGACGCCGTCAGCACCACGACCGGCGTACGGATGCCTGCGGCGCGGATTTCCTTAAGCGTGTCAATGCCCGACTGCCCGGGCATGACCAGGTCAAGGATGACGGCATCGATGCCGGAATTCTGCGACAGTCGATCATAGGCCTCGTTACCGTTTTCCGCATGCAGGACGGAAAAGCCCTCGCGTTCCAGTACGGCCTGAATCAGCCGGCGCTGCGTCGGATCATCGTCACAGATCAGGATCGTTTTTGCCATGTCACACCATCAATCGTTCTGAATCATTTGACGAACCCATTCGAAATTCGCCTTATTTTGAAACACAACTAGTCCTTCGGGGTGAAAATCGGGTGTAGAACTATGATTAATGTGCCGTTTTCGTACGCCCTGAAACGAGACACCTAGCCGCTGCGGTCGCGGCGCACAGTGACCGGGACAAGATTTTCCGCCCAGCCTCTCGATTTTGTCAGAGTTTGTCGCTATGTCCGGAACATGAAAACAGATACTGCCGCTTCGGCCACACTACCCGTCGACCCCGCCACACAATTGCCCGTCTGGGATCTGTCCGATCTCTACGACGGTC
This sequence comes from Asticcacaulis sp. AC466, assembly GCF_000495815.1. Classification (GTDB taxonomy): domain Bacteria; phylum Pseudomonadota; class Alphaproteobacteria; order Caulobacterales; family Caulobacteraceae; genus Asticcacaulis. The sequence continues at coordinate 322,449 of NZ_AWGE01000007.1, forward strand.
CCGAAGACCCCAAGATCGCGCAGGATTTCGCGCGGGGGGAAGCCCACATCAACGAGTTGGCCAAACTTCAGGGGCAGTTCGTATCGGCGCGCGGCAATGCGGAACGCTTGGGCCTGCTTATCGACCAGGCGGCATCGCTATACGAAAAGGCGATGGACGAGATGGGCGGCGCACTGGCCTATGCCACCTTGGCGTCAACCATTGACCGTGAAAACGCGCGCATCGCCAAAATGCAGTCCGACCTCGGCACGCAGGCCGCGATGATCTCCGCCGACAGTCTGTTCCTGTCGCTGGAACTCAACCAGTTGGAAGACTGGGAAATCGAAAATGCCTTCAAAACCGTCGAGAAGGCGCAACGCTGGCGTCCGTGGCTGCGTCGCATCCGCGCCTCACGCCCACACGAACTGACGCCGGACCTTGAACGGCTGATGCTGGAACGGATGCCGGCCGTAAGCCAGTGGACCCGGCTGTTCGACGAAACCCTGACGCGCCTGCGCGCCAAGGTGGGTAAGGAATCGTTGACGCTTAACGAAGCCCTGACGCGTCTGTCTGCACCGCAGGCCCCGATACGTAAGGCCGCCGCCCAGGGCCTGAGCGTGGCGCTTCGCGACAATGCGCCGGTGCTCGCCCTTTCTCTCAATACCCTTGCCTTCGAAAAGCAGGTCGAAGACCGCTGGCGCAAATATGCCGATCCGGCGGCGGCGCGCCATCTCGCCAATGAGGTGGACAAGGACGCCGTCGACGCCATGGCCGAGGCAGTCAGCGAGTCTTACGTCAACCTCTCCCACCGCTACTACAAGCTGAAGGCCAAGGTAATGGGCCGAAAGCAACTGGACTATTGGGACCGCAACGCCCCCCTCACCCAGGATATCCAGAAGCATTACAGCTGGGAAGAGGCCCGAAAAATCGTCCTCGACAGCTTCGCCCAGATGGGACCGGAATTCGCCGATCGCGCCGAACGGTTCTTCGACCGTCCGTGGATCGACGCCGCCCCGCGTCCCGGTAAATCGTCAGGCGCCTACGCCCACCCGGTTACAGCCAACCGCCATCCCTACGTCATGCTGAATTTCTCCGGCGACCGGCGCGAAGTCCTCACCCTGGCCCACGAATTGGGTCATGCGGTGCACCAGACCCTGTGCCAGCCGCTGGGGTCAATATTGGCCGACACCCCGTTGACCCTCGCCGAAACCGCCTCCATCTTCGCCGAAGGCCTTGTGTTTGAGCACCTGGTTGCCACGGCCACCCTTGAGGAAAAGAAAGCCTTGTTGGCCGGCAAGATCGAGGACGGCCTGAACAGCGTCATCCGCCAGATCGCCTTTCATCGTTTCGAGGAAAAGTTTCACGCCGCCCGCCTGGAGGGTGAGGTGGCTCTGGATCAGATCAATGCGATGTGGCTCGATGTCATGGGCGAAAGCCTTGGTCCCGCGATCAAGCTGAATGACGGCTACGAGGTCTATTGGGCCTATGTCAGCCACTTCGTCCATTCGCCGTTTTACGTGTATGCCTACGCCTTCGGCGACTTGCTGGTCTCCGCCCTGATGGAAAAGCGCCGCGAAAATCCGGCTGCCTTTACGCCACTCTATCGCGAACTGCTGGCCGGCGGCGGTACGCGAACCTATGTCGAGGCATTGGCGCCGTTCGGCATGAACCCACGCGACAAGTCCTTCTGGAAGATGGGCTGCGCGCGTCTTGAAGGCCTGATAGAGGCGTTCGAAGCGCTCGTCTGACGCCGATTAATCGGCAAAACGACAATTGACCTGCGCGGCGAGCTTTTGTAAGAGCGTTGATAATATCTTCGTGCGCGGAGTCAAATCCGCCCTTCTCAGGATGAACGCCATGGCTGACCATCACGACCACTCCGACTATGTCCCAGGCGAAATGGACGTGCATCAGCAGCAGCATTCATACGAGCTGTTTACCAGCCTGACCAAGTGGCTCAGTCTGCACCTGGCCGTAGTCCTCACCTTCCTGGTCCTGCTGACATGCACGAAGACAGGATTTATTGGTTCGCTCATCGCGGCGGTTGTAGTCGCAGCGGTCGGCTGGTTCATGCTGAAGAAGAAGCCGGATCAGCACTGATAACGGGCTTAGGCCACCTAAGCGACTTGATTATTGACGCCCGCGTGCCCTGCACACGGGCGTTTTTATTTACGAATGGCGCCATAGGTCTGAGTATTTGCCGAGGTAAAAGCAGAACTGGTTGATCCGTTGCGGCCTCTTTACGCCGTCGGCAAACACGCATAGTTTAGCCCAAGTAATGATTACAAGGACCAGATATCGACCATTCGATCTTTGACTTGGCGATCATTTAGCCATAACAGACACAATAATTATAAGCGACGCCAAAGTCGTTACGGGTGTATCGAGTATCCTTGTAAGCCTCAGTTAAAAAGGGAAGAATCGTGGGCTTAACCCTTGCTATTACCAAAGAACAGATCGCGGGTGAGACACGCGTCGCCGCCACACCTGACACCGTCAGAAAATGGACCGGCGCGGGCCACATCGTAAAAATACAGACGGGCTCGGGCCTTGGAGCCTCGATTACGGATATGGCGTTTAGCGATGCGGGCGCGACCATCGTCGCAACCCTCAAGGAGGCCCTGAGCGACGCCGATATCGTCTTGAAAGTCCGGCAACCGGCGGCCGATGAAATCACAGCGCTAAAATCCGGCGCAATCGTCATCGCCATGCTGGATGCCTATCGCGAAAAGGGCGCCTTGAACAGCCTGGCCAAGGCCGGGGCATCCGCTTATGCCATGGAATTCGTGCCGCGCATTACCCGCGCGCAAGTCATGGACGTGCTATCGTCCCAGGCCAACCTGGCCGGTTACCGCGCCGTTATCGAAGCTGCCAACGCCTATGGCAAGGCCTTCCCGATGATGATGACGGCGGCGGGAACGGTCGCGCCCGCTAAAGCCTTTATCATGGGCGTCGGCGTCGCGGGACTTCAGGCCATCGCCACGGCCCGCCGCCTGGGCGCCGTGGTCACCGCCACAGACGTCCGGCCCGCCACTAAGGAGCAGGTTGAATCACTAGGGGCGAAATTCCTGGCCGTCGAGGACGATGAATTCAAGAACGCTCAGACCGCCGGCGGTTATGCCAAGGAAATGTCGGCCGAATACAAGGCGAAACAGGCCGCCCTCACCTCAACCCACATCGCCAAACAGGACATCGTCATTACCACGGCCCTGATTCCCGGCCGCGCCGCGCCGATCCTGGTCACGCGCGAACAGGTCGCTTCGATGAAGCCCGGTTCGGTGCTGGTCGACCTGGCCGCTCCGCAAGGCGGCAATGTCGAAGGCTGCGTCCGCGGCGAGACCGTCGATATCAATGGCGTCAAGATCATCGGACCCAGCAATATCGCCGCCAGCATCGCCGCTGATGCCTCGGCGCTCTATGCCAAGAACCTGCAAGCCTTTGTCGGCCTGCTGATCGACAAGGATGGCAATCTGATACCAGATGCAAAAACCGGCGCTGAGGATGAAATCCTCAAGGCCGCCCTTGTTACTGCTGGCGGCGCCGTCGTCCATCCCAATCTGAAAGGCTAAGTCATGGAAGCCGTAGATCCCACCCTCTTCCGCCTGGCCATCTTCGTTCTGGCCATCTTCGTCGGCTACTACGTCGTCTGGAGCGTGACGCCTGCCCTGCATACACCCCTCATGGCCGTCACCAACGCCATCTCTTCCGTCATCATCGTCGGTGCCCTGATCGCCGCCGCGGCGACCGCCAACGGTGGCGGCCTGTCGTGGGTGTCGAAAGGCGCCGGCGGGATTGCGTCGGCGTTGGCCGCCGTCAACATCTTCGGCGGCTTCATGGTCACGCGACGTATGCTGGCCATGTACAAAAAGAAAGAAAAAAAGCCCTCAGGCAGCGATGCGGTAGGGCAAAACAAACAGCCCTCAAGTAGCGCAGCGGTAGGGCAAACTAAAGACGGGGGCAAGTAAATGGATTTCGCCAATATTTCCGCCTTCGCCTATCTGGTTTCGGGCGTGCTGTTCATCCTGGCCCTGCGTGGGCTCTCCTCACCGGAGACCTCGCGAAAGGGTAATCTCTATGGCATGGTCGGCATGGCCATTGCCGTCGGCGTGACCCTGCTGTCCCTGCTCTTCAAGGGTACGCTCGATCCCGTCACCATCGTGATCATCCTTTGTGGCATAGCCGTCGGCGGCATAGCCGGCATGACGATCGCCAACAAGGTCTCCATGACCTCCATGCCGCAACTTGTGGCGGCCTTCCACTCCCTGGTCGGCATGGCGGCCTGCATGGTCGCCGTGGGCGCCCTGTATGCCCCTCAGGCGTTCGGGATCGATGACGGTGCCGGCGGATTGAAAACCCAGAGCCTGATCGAACTGTCGCTCGGCTGCGCTATCGGTGCCATTACCTTCACCGGTTCCGTCATCGCCTTCGCCAAGCTCAACGGCAATATGTCGGGCGCGCCGATCATCCTGCCCGCCCGACACCTGATCAACATCGCGCTGGGCGTGGCGCTGGTCGCACTGATCGTCGTACTTATCGTCACGCACGGTCTGGCGACCTGGGCGTTCTGGGCTATTTTCGCCATCGCTCTGGTGCTGGGCGTGACCCTCATCGTCCCCATCGGGGGTGCCGACATGCCGGTTGTCGTGTCCATGCTCAACTCCTATTCCGGTTGGGCCGCTGCGGCGCTGGGCTTCACGCTGGAAAACATCGCCCTGATCATCACCGGCGCCTTGGTCGGTTCGTCGGGCGCTATCCTGAGCTACATCATGTGCAAGGGCATGAATCGGAACTTCTTCAGCGTCATCATGGGCGGCTTCGGCGGGGAAACAGCCGCTGCCGCCGGTGGCCACGTCGAGACACGCCCGGTCAAGCAAGGGTCGGCTGACGATGCCGCCTTCATTATGAAAAACGCGTCAAAGGTCATTATCGTTCCGGGCTACGGCATGGCTGTCGCCCAGGCTCAGCACGCCCTGCGCGAGATGGCCGACAAGCTGAAGGAGGAAGGTGTCGAGGTAAAGTACGCCATCCATCCGGTCGCCGGACGTATGCCTGGTCACATGAACGTCCTGCTTGCCGAAGCCAATGTGCCCTATGATGAGGTCTTCGAATTGGAAGATATCAATTCGGAATTCGCCACGGCCGACGTCGCCTTCGTCATCGGCGCCAATGATGTCACCAATCCGGCAGCCAAGACGGACACAACCTCTCCCATATATGGCATGCCGATTTTGGATGTTGAAAAGGCGCGTACCGTTCTGTTTATCAAGCGTGGCATGGCTGCGGGCTATGCCGGCGTGGAAAACGAACTGTTCTTCCGCGATAACACCATGATGCTATTTGCCGATGCCAAGAAGATGGTCGAAGGTATCGTCAAGGCACTTTAAGGGCCTAAAGGTCTGAAAAACGGGTTATGGCGCAACGGATTATCGTTGCGCCATAAATTTTGCATAATCCGTCGTCTATAGTCCCCGCTATCATTCCGGGGAACATCTCATGCACCATCGAACATTTACCGCCGCCCAAGCAGGGGTAATGGCCGCCGCCATAGCCCTTTGCGCTGCCATCAGCGTCAGCGCCGCGCCTGTCGAAACCAAAACTATTCCAGCTGAAGACCTCTTCCCGTTTCTGCGGAACTATTACGCGCTGCCGGCGGCTGAGCGTACTGAGTTTCATCTTGGCTATGCGCTCAGGGTGCAGGGTGCGCGACCCGATCAGATCGACCTCAGCCTGCAAGACGGCGCAAATAGAAGCCGTATAGCTGCCGATGCGCAAGGCTACCTGTCGCCCTTACCGACTGACGCGCAGCTAAAAGCAAAAGCGAAACTGAGCGTGACCCGGCCGGCTGAGGCCAAGTGCGGTATATCCATGGAGGTGCTGCCAAATCCCTCGCCTTCGCAAAGCATGGATGCCAAGTCCCTTGCCCTGGCTGTAAGCCAGGCGCGTGCCGGGTCGAAAAAGCTGGCAGGCGTGCTGGCCATGGCCATGCCGACGCTCGATCGGGTCGATATTCTGGGTGTAACCTCGGGCGAAGTGAAACTGGCCAACGGCACGACCCGCCCCCTGCCTTTTACCCCCGCCTCGACGGACAAAAAGGGCGGCCGACATCCGGCCCACCTGACCTTTGTCCCGGCGGATATGCCCGGCGCCGTTACCCTGACCTTCAAGGGCGTGCCGACGCGGCTGCTGATCGGCTCCAAGGATTAGGCTCGTTCAGCCGCCATTCAGGCTTAACTTTTTATAGTGCGGCAAGTTATGATAAGTGATCATAACAAGATCGGTGATGATGATGTCCAAGCTGTTGAATATTTTGTCGAAACCCACAGCCTTCGTGCTGGCCGCAGGTTTGCTTACAGCAACGGCCCTGCCTCAGGCGGCAATGGCCCAGACGACGACCCAAAAGATCGCCGCCTCTGACGCCTTTCCGGGTTTGCAAAAATTTCTGTCCCTGCCATCAGGCGAACGCAGCCAGGTCAATGTCTATTACGTGCTGCGCATCAAGAAGTGCGATACGTCCCAGGTTCATTTGACCCTGACCTCCGGCGGAACGACTACGCCGCTCACCATCGCCGGAGATGGCCGGGTGACGCCTCTGCCCACGGCAGCACAACTGAATAGCGGTACGGTCAATATTTCGGGCCCATCCACATGTGTGGTTGGCCCAAAGGTGAAGGTCTTTTCGACCCAGGGACTGAAATCGGAATATGACGCGGTGGGCCTGGCAACCGGCATCAAACAAGGCAATGCTGCCATGACCAAGATTGCCGGCGTCATGGCCATTGCCCTGCCCCGGCTCGACCGTGTTCATTTTGTCGGCGGCGGTGACGCTGTGGCGGAATTCGCCAATGGCCAAAATAAGCCTTTGCCCAGGACCGGTAACAACGGTGAATACCCTGCCGGAACCCCCTATTTCGTGCCGTCGCAAATGGCCGGCGCGGTCAAGATTAAGTTGAGCAGCGCGCCCCGCGCGGTGATGTTCGACAATCCACCGAAATAGAAATTTAAATCACCCTTGGATCTGGGCCCGTTGGGTTTTTACGGCCTTCTGCGCCGTCACATACATGCCGAGCCAGCCGCCGGCAAAGGCGCACACCCCGACAATTAAAGGGCACACCAAGAACAAGGTCGTGGTGCTGGGCAGATGAAGCAGGTCGATCCAGAAATAGGCGGTCAGCAATATGCCGGTAATCCAGGCGGGGAACTGGCCGATCTTGCCCATGACAGTGGCAAAATAGCCCCCACCCAGGGCGCCCACGGCCCAGGTCACGGGGATGATGATGAAGACCTGACCAGAAACCGTCTTCATCAGTTCAGCGCGCTCTGCCGCCTCGACCATATACAGGCCTGGCGGGAAGGGAAACAACTGGTCAAGCACGTATTTGGCAATGGTATAGACCAACATGCCAAGCAGAAGCCCCGACAATACGACAAGCGTGACGACGAGCACCTGACGCGTTTTGGCGTCATCCCATTCGCTCAGCCATTCCTGGAAACGTTCGACAAATGATGACTTCGCCATGACAACACCCCTGCTTATGACACATTGATGTCCCGTCCGGGGCATCCGGTCAACGTCGCATTGTTAACACATTGTAACTTGTCTTGGCTAGCCCTGCACGGGACGGGGCCGTCCCATGTCGTCGATCGCCACAAAGGTAAAGATTCCCTCGGTTACGCGCGTCTTTTCCTCACCCTCGCGCGGGCGGCGATAGGCGTCGACCTTCATCTTCATCGATGTGCGTCCAACCGAAACAAGCTTGGCATATACGGTCACCTCGTCGCCAACCTGGACCGGCGTAAGGAAGACCATGCCGTCCACGGCAATGGTGGCCACGCGGCCCTTAGAAACGCGGGCAGCGATATTGCCGGCGGCAAGGTCCATCTGCGACATCAGCCAGCCGCCGAAAATGTCGCCTGATGGGTTAGTGTCGGCGGGCATGGCGGTGGTCAGTATCCCCAGATCGGCGGGATCAGGCAGTTCTGAATGATCGTGAGGGCTTTTGGCCATGTCCTATCGTCCCGTAGTCGTTTCGTCCCGTAAAAGAAAAGGCGCTGAAAGCCATTGCCTTCAGCGCCTTGAACTCTGTCGCACCTGACGGCGCGGAGGCTTACGCCTTGGCGGCGCGGGTCGGCGCAACGATGCCGCCCTCGCGCTGTATGCGCTTGCGGGCCAGCTTACGGGCGCGGCGAACGGCTTCCGCCTGCTGACGGGCGCGCTTTTCGGAGGGCTTTTCGTAATGTACGTGACGCTTCATTTCGCGGAAGGAGCCTTCACGCTGCATCTTCTTTTTCAGGGCCTTCAGCGCCTGGTCAACATTGTTGTCACGGACGAAAATCTGTACCAAAAGGTATCTCTCCATTCAGGGTTCAGGGGCCGAAGAGGTGTCGCCAGAAACTCCGGCAGCCTTCCCATCAGCCAATTGCGGAAAAAAGAAACTTGTGCCCGCAAACGAAAGCCTGCGGGAAGATCGGACATGCCCATACATGAGGTCTTAGGACATGTCCAGACAAACCAAGCCTGAAAAGGGATTTTTGCTGATATTTTATGCCGTCTGCGACATTTTGCTGCCGGCAAATCTGCCACAAATCGCCTGCTGCCCCCTTGGCGCGGTCCGCGCAAACGCCTATTGTAAGCGCCATGAGCCATCCTGATCCCCTATCTGGACTAAAAGCCGCCGAATCCCGCCTGGCACAGGCGGTTTCGGCCTATATTCCGACCTTGGGCGTGAACCGGCAGTCGCTTGAGGCGGGTATGCGTGCCTTGGGCCTGAGCGAAGGGGAACGCGACCTCATCGCGCCGCATGGCGCCGCTGACATCGCCGCTATTCTGTGGCGCGAACATGATTCGGTTCTGCTCAGTGCTGAAACGGCGGACCGGCTCTCCGGTATGAAGGTTCGGGAGAAAATTGGCTACCTGATCAATCTGCGCCTCGATGCGGGCGCGGCTGACGAAAAACTGGCCACACGCCTGATGGGCTTCTTTGCCCTTCCCGTCCACGCCGCCCTCTATCATCGCCTGCTGTGGCAGACCGCCGACACCATCTGGCGGCTGGCTGGCGACAAGGCGCTCGACGAAAATCACTATTCCAAACGGGTGATCGTCTCCGGCATCCTGACGACAGCGATGATGAGCCGCCTGTCACGCGGCCGCGACGCGCAGGTGGAGCAGGTTGACCGCAATATCGAACAGGTCATGGCCTATGAAAAATTCAAGGCCAAGCTGCCCGTAAAACCTGAAGAGGTTCTTCTGAACGTCGCAAAATCGCTCGGCCGGCTGCGCTTTCGGAATGCGGCGGCATGACGTTTCTGCGCGCCCTGCTGGTTTTTGCATGGGCTTTGATGTCACTGACCGCGACCGCGGTGCCGTCTGCGGCAGCGGCCACCGCCAACGCCGCCGATATGCCTTGCCACGATATGGCGGACACCGGACGCGACATGCCCGCCCCCTCACCGATCAAGGGCACCCCCATTGCCATGCCATGCTGTAGCCAGCCCGTTCTGGCTGCAGCCTCTGCGCCCGTGCCACTATTGCGCCGGACACTCCTGTCGCTGCGTCTGAGGCCGGCCATTGCCGCGCCCCTCATTGGCCTGCCCGTTCGCCTGGAGCCGCGCCCGCCGAAATTTGTTTGATGGTCTGAACCCTTTTCCCATCACTCAATTTCAGGAGACAGCAATGTCCCACGCCAAGACCGCGACCGCGTTGACCGCGGCGCTTTTCACCCTGGCCGGCGTTCCAGCGTTCGCCCAGAACCATGACACACATGCAAATCAGGCCCCGGATACGTCTGAAATGGACATGTCAGGGATGGACATGTCCCAAATGGACCATTCGCCAATGAATATGACGCCGAAATCAGGATGGACGGTCATGCACCACACCGTGCTGAACTTCGTCGCTGATAATCAGGAAGGGCCACGCGGCGGATCAAAGTCGTTCGTCGCCGGCATGACCATGATCATGGCGTCACGCGCCCTTAATGACCGCACCGACCTTGATCTCGACCTGATGCTGTCACCCGACGCCTTCATGGGCAAGGGCGGTTATCCGTTGCTGCTCCAAACCGGCGAAACGGCGGATGGCGTACATCACCTTGTCGATGCCCAGCATCCGCACGACCTATTCATGGCTATGACCGCCAAGGTCACCCGCCGGTTTTCGGACAATGCCAAAGGCTTCGTTCTGGTGGGCTGGCCCGGCGATGCGGGCTTCGGTCCGCAAGCCTTCATGCATCGGCCGTCAGGTGAAAACTTCCCGCTGGCGCCGATCACCCACCACTGGTTCGATTCCGGCCACATCACCATGGGCGTCGTCACCGCCGGCATGTCCCGGGGGCCATTGCAGGTCGAAGTATCGCAATTCACCGGCCGGGAGCCGGATCAGTACCGGTTCAACCTCGACCGGCCCCGTCTCGATTCGACCGCTGTCCGCCTGATCTGGGCGCTAAACGACCGTCTGTCCGCTCAGGCATCCTGGGCCCATCAGGTCAGTCCGGAACAACTGCATCCGCAGGAGGATATCAATCGCCAATCCTTGAGCCTGGCCTATGCCGGCCCGCATCTGGCTTCGACCCTCGCCTGGGGCCGCAAGGAGGCCACAGACGGCTCGGAAAAGCCCAGCGACGCCTGGCTGGTGGAAAACACTTATCGCTTCAATGACAAATGGATGGCGCTTGGACGGTATGAGCGGGTCTACAACACCGAACTCGTTGACGGCGCCTACTGGGTGGCCAAGACGGAGATCGGCGCCATCCGTACCTTCCGCATTAATAAGGCCGTGACACTGGGGCTTGGCGTAACGCGCCAGTTCAATACGGTGCCTGAGGCGTTGAAGCCCATTTACGGCGACCACCCGAATGGCACGGTCGGCTTCCTGCAACTCAAGATCAATCCCACAGGCAGCATGTCTGGCATGCGGATGTAAACAAAAGCCCCGCCGAAACCCAAGTTTCGGCGGGGCTGATATTATCGATCCATCAAGAACTTCAAGCCGCGGCTTCAGCCTTTGCCTTAAGGGCTTCGAGGCCAGTGGCAGTTGAGGTGATATTGACTTCGGAAATGGTGTAGTCCGACACGCCATTCACATGGAACGGGTCCGCACGCAGCATGGTTTCGACTTCGTTGCGGTCACCATCGGCGAAGATCATCCCGCCCGTGCGCGGAACACGGCGACCGGCTGCCAGGAACAAGCCCTTGGCATAGCCGTCCTTCAACCACGCCATGTGGCCTTCGAGGTAGCGATCAACTTCGTCGTTAGGGACCTTATAGGTCAGGGTTACGATAAACATGTGGCTTTTCCTTAAGAACTTGACTGTTCTTTGCGCTTATTTTGCCTCAAAATCAATTCGCAAGTGCGAGATTAACCCTGATTTCAGACAGATTTGACGCGATTGATATGGCCCATCTTGCGACCAGGACGCGGATCGTCCTTGCCGTAGACATAAAGGCGTGAGGCCGGTTCGGCCGACAAATCGGGCCAGGCCAGAATGTCCGCCCCCAGAAGGTTGGTCATCTCTATGGTGCAGCGGGCGGAGGTATCCCCCAGCGGCCAGCCGGCGACCGCGCGAATATGCTGTTCGAACTGATCGCACCAGCAGCCATCCTGCGTCCAATGGCCGGAATTATGGACCCGGGGCGCGATCTCATTGAGCAGCAATGCATCGCCGTCGAGCACAAACAGCTCCACGGCCAGAACGCCCACATAATCAAGGCCTTCCAGAACCGTCTTGGCGATATCGTGCGCCTTGGCGCTGACGGCGGGCGACACATTGGCGGGCGCCAGGGTGGTCGACAAAATGCCGCCGACATGATGGTTTTCACCGATCGGAAAGGTCTTTACCTGTCCGTCCCAGCCGCGCGCCGCGACGACGGAAATTTCACGCGTGAAACTGGCCTTCGCTTCCAGGATGGACGGTCGTCCGTTCAGGTTGTCATAGGCGGCGGGCGCCTCGTCCAGACTGCGGATCCATACCTGCCCCTTGCCGTCATAGCCTTCGCGGCGAGTCTTCAGAAGAGCGGGCAGACCGGATTGCCGCAGCGCGGCATAAAGGTCGTCCAGACTGTCCACCGGATAAAAATCGACCGTGCCGATCCCATGGTCCCGCGCAAAGCTTTTTTCCAGCACACGGTCCTGGGTGATGCGCAATGCCTTGGACGACGGGGCAACAATCGCGCCCTTGCCGGTCAGGTAATCGAGGCTGGACGCCGGCACATTCTCAAATTCAAAGGTAATGACGTCGCAGCTTTCGGCCAGACGGGCCAGGACGGCTTCGTCGGTATAGGCCGCCACCTTGGAGGCCAGCGACACTTGCGCCGCCGGACTTTCCTTGTCAGGTCCGAAAATGACAACCTTGAAGCCGAGCCTCGACGCAGCCTGGCTCAACATGCGGCCAAGCTGGCCATCGCCAAGTATACCGATCGTCGCGCCCAGCGACAGAGGAGACTTCAGCATCAATCTTCTACCGTATCGGGAACACTATCGGTCTGCGCCTGGCGCAGGGCTTCGATGCGCTCGGCCAGTGCAGGATCGGCCAGGGCCAGGATCTGCGCCGCCAGCAGACCGGCATTCTTGGCGCCCGCCTCGCCGACCGCCAAGGTGCCCACGGGGACCCCGCCCGGCATCTGGACGATGGACAGAAGGGAATCGATCCCCTTCAGCCCGTCGCGTACCGGCACGGGCACGCCAAGGACGGGCAGGGTGGTCATGGAAGCGGTCATGCCCGGCAAATGCGCCGCGCCGCCGGCACCGGCGATGATGACCTTGTAACCCGCCGCCTTCGCCCCCGTCGCGAACTCATAGAGACGCTGCGGTGTGCGGTGGGCCGAGACGACACGGGACGTATAGGCGACGCCCAGTTGATCCAGCGCCGCGGCGGCGGCTTTCATCACCCCCCAGTCGGAGCGCGATCCCATGATGATGGCGATGGGGGGCGTGTCGGTCATTCAGTCGTCCTGAAAGGGCGGTTTTGGAAAGGCGCGGAGTATAGTCGGAAGTGAACGCACTGCAAGCCTTGAGTCCGCCCTTTGTCATTAACTGTTTTCCGTACAATCTACCCCCGAAAAACGCCACATTTCCCCACCATAAAAGATATATGCCCCACAGAAATGGCATGGGATTGTGCCCTCGTGTGCATTGCACCCGTCACACTTCCGTGCTTTGATTAGAGGCTAGATGAAGACCGCACAGATAATCAGACTATCGGACCGAATGGGACTGGATTCACACCTCCAAAAGCTGGACTCCGGATCGGAAAATGACCTGCAAGCCTTTGATGAGGCGGCGGGAAAGCCTGCCCGCGCCACAACAGCATCGATGCAGAGTCTGCTGGCCCATTATTTCGAGTCGCAAGCCTTCGACAATCGGCACTTTGAGCCCAACACCGTACACGCCCTCAGCGATCCGCAGAGTGAAACGCGCGCCATCAAGTCTGAGGACCTGATCGAGACCCTGCATGTGTCGGAAGCGGCCTTCGTGCCGCTGACACCTGTGGCACAGCCCCCCCAGCCTCAGCCCCAGAGCGAGTCCCCCCCCCATTCGCCGTCGTCGCTTATCGCCCAGGCCGATTGGTCACCGTCGGCGCGCGAACTTATCGATTCGCTGATGAAGGAGACGGAGCGCCTCAATGCGCAGGTGGAACAACTCACCCTACAACTTCAGGCCGCCCAGGGCCAGGCGGACAACGACGTCCTCACGCCGACCCTCAACCGCCGCGCCTTTTTGCGCGAAGTGCACCGCTGTATGGCCGATTGCCGCCGTTATGGCGAAGAGGCGTGCCTGATCTTCCTCGATATGGACGGCTTCAAAAGCATTAATGACAGCTACGGCCATGCCGCGGGCGATGCAGCACTCATCTATGTCGCGGAAACACTGAACAACAGCGTGCGCGAAGGCGATAGCGTCGGGCGCATGGGCGGCGATGAATTCGCCATACTCCTGCGTCACGCCGACCTCAAATCCTCGCGCATCAAGGCGATGAAGCTGGAAGCCGAATTGATGATGGGCACGTTCGAACATGCGGGCCTGTATTTGAAGGCCGGCGGATCGTTCGGCGTGCGCGCCTACGCAGCTCAAGCCTCGGCCGAAGCCTGGGTTAGCGAGGCCGATGCCGCCATGTTCCTGGCCAAGAAGGCCAGCCGCTAGAACAGCCGCCCTAAAATGCCTCAACATATCGCTGCCCTCTCCCTGCTCGTCCCGGATTACGACGAAGCGATCGCTCACTATGTTGACGGACTGGGTTTTGAACTGATCGAAGACACCGACATGGGCGGCGGGAAGCGTTGGGTGCTCGTGGCGCCGATGGGTGGGCAAACGCGCCTGTTGCTGGCGCGCGCCACCAAGCCGGAACAGGTGGCACAAATCGGTCACCAGGCAGGCGGACGGATCTTCCTCATTCTCCATACCGATGACTTCGCGCGCGATCATCAGCGCTTTTCAGAGGCCGGCGTGACCTTTACCGAAGCGCCCCGTCATGAGCCATACGGCACCGTGGCGGTCTTCCGCGACCGGTTCGGTAACCTGTGGGACCTGTTGCAACCGGCCCCCAGTGCGTAAACAATGGGGCCTAAAAGCTGATTTCGCCTAATTACCGAAACTGAACAGACGGCGCTGTTCATCGATGGCGAAAGCGTCGGTCATGCCCGCGATATAGTCGCAAATGACGCGCGCACGCGCCGTCTCGCTGTCCTTCGAACAGACGCGCTGATACCAGTCGGTCGGCAGTGTGTCGGGCTCATTCATGAACAGGCTGAACATTTCCTGCAAAGTCCGCTTGGCGTGCGACCGTGTGCGGTTCAATTTGTAATGCTTATACATGCGGTCGAACAGAAAGCCGCGCAAGCGCGACAGGTCGTCATAAACGCCCTTGGAAAATGAGACCATCGGCCGCTTCGTCACGCGCACATCTTCGGCGGTTTCAATACCGTCCGCCGCCAACCGCCGGGCGGTTTCCGCGAGGACATCCGTCATCATGACGCCGATCATGCGGCGTACGCCTTCCAGCCGCCACATCCGCGTATCGATAAGCGGCCAGTCCTTGCGCACCGAGTGCAGGGCCGGACCGATTAGCGGCACGTCCAGCAGGTCCTGGATCGTAAACAGTTCGGCGCGCAGGCCGTCGTCGACATCATGATTGTTGTAGGCGATATCGTCGGCTATGGCCGCGCACTGCGCCTCCAGAGAGGCAAAAGTATCCAGGCGCAAATCCCACTGCGCGTTAAAATCGACGATGGATTTCCACGACGGTTCGGTCATGCGATGGCTGACCGGGCCATTGTGCTTGACGATCCCTTCCAGGGTTTCCCAGGTGAGGTTCAAGCCGTCGAACGCGGGATAGCGCACCTCAAGCCGCGTTATGACGCGGAAGGTCTGAACATTATGGTCGAAACCACCCCACGGCGCCATGCAGGCATGAAGCTGATCTTCACCGGCATGGCCGAACGGCGGATGGCCCAGATCGTGCGACAAGGCAATGGTCTCAGCCAGGTCTTCGTTGAGCGCCAGTGAATGGGCCAGCGACCGGGCGATTTGCGCCACTTCGAGAGAATGGGTGAGACGGGTGCGGAAATAGTCGCCTTCATTGGCGACGAAGACTTGCGTCTTGCCCTTCAGCCGGCGGAAAGCCGTCGAATGGATGATACGGTCACGGTCACGGGCATAGGCGGTGCGTGTCGCGCTGTCCGCCTCCGCATGCAGGCGCCCCAGGCTTTTTTCGACGTCGCAGGCAAAAGAGGCCAGTTGTTTCACGATATATCTCCAGTCTTGGCCCCGTCGCTAAACTGATTTCCCTAAAAAATCGCCCATTTTTCTGCCCAGGGGGCTGATTTTATAACCGAATGCGCCCATATTCGGCAGGCAAGAGAGAGACTATGAGCCATAACATCACCCTTACCGCCTCTGCGGCGAAACACCTGAACCGTCTCAGTGCCGACGCGGGGCACCCCGTCATGTTGCGGGTGATGGTCGAAGGTGGCGGCTGCTCGGGCTTTCAATATGTCCTTGACCTCACCGATACGCCGAACGCCGACGAAAGCCGGATCAGTTTCGATGGCGCGACCGCTCTGGTCGATGAGGTGTCGGCGCCGTTGATGGCCGGGTCCATGATTGACTATGTCGAAGAGCTGGTGGGGTCGCAGTTCAAGATTCTCAATCCGCTGGCCGTCGCGTCATGCGGCTGCGGCACCAGCTTCTCGCTTTAAGGCGACTGTCCGGCAAGCCTCTTGCCCGAATCCGGTCGGCGGCCTACACATCAGGCTATGAAACTCGCGACCTGGAATGTGAACTCCGTCAACGCCCGCCTGCCGCTCCTGCTTGAGTGGTTTCGTGAGGCTCAGCCCGACGTGTGCGGCCTGCAGGAAATCAAGTGCATAGACGAAAAGTTTCCCGTCGAAGCCTTTGAATCGCTTGGCTATAACTGCGCCGTCCACGGCCAGAAGAGCTATAACGGCGTCGCCATCGTGTCCAAATATCCGATGAGCGATGTGCAACGCGGGCTGGACGACGAAGCCGATGATCATTCCCGCTATATCGAGGCGGTGATAGAAGCGCCCGAGCCCATCCGCTTCGGCTGTATCTACCTGCCGAACGGCAATCCCATTCAAACGGACAAATATGCCTATAAGCTGCGCTGGCTGGAGCGGTTGCGCGCGCGGGCGCAATACCTTTTGACGCTTGAGGAAGTGACCGTTTTGACGGGAGATTTCAATATTATCCCGACGAAAGCTGATCTTTGGAAAGAAGGTCCGTGGCTTGATGATGCCCTCTATCAACCGGCCGTCCGCGCCGCCTACCAGGGGCTGAAAAATCTCGGGTTTACGGACGCCTTCGAAGCCATACAGCCGGAAGGCAATCGCTATACCTTCTGGGACTATCAGGCGGGCGCATGGCAGAAAAACGAAGGCATTCGCATCGATCACCACTTGCTGTCTCCTCAGGCTGCCGACCGCCTCATCGACCTGGTTATCCACAAAGATACACGCGGCCAGACCCACGATGAAGCCAAACCGTCCGACCATGTGCCGGTCGTCATTGAATTGACTACAAAATCTTAACCGCTTCGCGTGTATTAAAGGTTTCATTAGTCATAAATCAGGGCGCTATCCGATGGCCCATGCCGCCCGTATCCTTTTATATTTCCTGTTCGCCGGCATCGGCCTGACATTGATCGCGTCCGGCCTGATGTGGTGGTTCGAAGCGTCGCGTCGGTTGGCACGTGCGCTCAATTCGGCATTGGGCAAGGCCGCCGACGCCGTGATCTACGACCTGGACGGCCACAAGGCGGCCGGGCTCGATTTCACCGCCGGCGACCTCGCGATCATGTGGGAAACCGGCGCACAAGGGCTGGTCTTTGCCTTTGACGAGATCGAAGGGGCCGAGCTGATTGTCGATGAACGGGTCGTTGCCCGCGCCCAGAAAGGCGAAAGCCGCCGCGTTCTCAATGAAACCCACGCCCAGGCCTCACGCGTCACCTTGCGCCTCATGTTCAATGATGTCGAAACGCCGGAGTTCGAGGTCAACCTGTTCGGTCAGGTCAGCCACAATCCCATTCATGCCCAAACCGCGGCCGAAGCCGTCCGGCTGGGGCGTAAATGGTTGTCGCATATAGATGCGGTGATCAAACGCCTGCCGGCCGCGCCTTCTCCCTATCCGACAGAAGAGAGCGCGCCCGTCGCCGTGGCCCAAACCGCGCCGCGCACCGCCAAACCGGTGCACAAACCAGCATCGGTTCCCCCACCGTGGGAAGACGATGACGGCTACGATGACCAAAACGACACGTATAATGACGAAAAGCATTAGGTGACGTGTTAATATCTTAACGCCAGGCTGAATCCGTGGTTAACTTGTTGTTTGTAATACCGACACCAAGCCTGGATACCCGCCTTTGCCGACATATTTGCCGACAATCGTCATTCTTTCAGCCGCCGTACTGGCCATACTGGTCGTACTGTACCGCCTCTACGACTCCCGCGTCGAACAGCCCAAGAAGCTTGAAGACGAACTGCGCGAAGGCCTGACCGACGCCGATGGCCGCCGTTACAAGGCCGATGTCATGGCGCTTGAACCCGTGCGAAAGGCGGCGGCGGCCAGTTCGTACGAAGGCAATCGGGTGATCATCGTACGCAATTTTGGCAAGGTGCCGCACAAGCCCTACACCATGCATGAATTGCTGGGCATCGAGGTCTTTGTCGATGATCGGGTCGTCGGCCGGGTCGTGCGCGGCGGACCGGCGAAGTTGCTCGACGATATCGCGCCCGTGGTAAATCGTGTAACCATGCGGCTGATCTTCGACGATCCCGCTGATCCGGATTTTGAACTGGTCATGTGGGACCCACATGACAACCTGACCGCACGCGCCGAAGGCCCGCGCGCCGCCATGAACAACGCGCGCAAATGGTTCTATCACGTGGAGGCCGTCCTGCGTCGCACGGCGACATCGCCGGCGCCCAAACCCGCGCCGGTCAGCGGCCCGCCCCCCGCGCCTGCCCCCCTGCCCCAGGT
>NZ_AWGE01000008.1 GCF_000495815.1 Asticcacaulis sp. AC466
ACAGCCTGTTACCCCGGCTTTTAGGAGCGGTCGAAAAGGACCGGAGACTCTCCCGGAAAGGCGTTGAGTTTTTGGGACTCAGGTACTGGGATCGCCTTGCGGTAGACGAGCTATTGGCGGATCTTGTACCAACGGCGGTGCGCTTCAAAAAAGGGAAGGCCAAGGCATGTGTTTCTGTGCACTTCAAATACAATCCGGCTAATCTAAATTGCATCTACATCTGGAATTTTGTGCGCAATATTTACGTCGAAGTGCCTTGCGTTAACGTCGAATATGCCAATGGCCTGAGCCTTTTCCAGCACAACTTCATCCGGGCTCGTGCAAGAGAAGAAGGGATGGAGTTCTCTACAAACCTTCAGAAAATCAAGGCTCGTCTACGTGTGAAGGAACTGTATGCTTCCCTTGTCCCAAAGGTCAGGGTGCAAAGACGAAGCAAACTTGAGCGATTAATGACTTCGCCGCGCGTTCAGGAACTGATCTCTATCGAGAGCTTGGGAGCGGACTTTCCTGACTTCGATCTGCTGCCACAAAAAACGCTCGCCAGTATTCGTACAGATAAGGGAGAGCCCCCAGAGATTTCCCCGCCTGGCGCTGCCAAAGCCAGAAGGACACGCGCGCAAACGCGTAAAGCTCTCGAGGCCGGTAGCCAGGCCCCTTCGACCGAAGAAATCACCTCAAAATACTTTAAATCCAGTTCATCTCAGGCCCCATGGAAAGGGTATGATAATGGCTAAAATCTTTTATATGCCTCTTACGGGGCAGTTGAGCGCTGACTTCAGCCCTAGCACAACTAAAAAAGTTGCGTCAGCTTTGTCAAAATTCTCTTCAGTTTTCATCAATTTACCACAGCAAACACAGGTTCATGCTCATTTGGATTGCCTGCGTCTTACTGGCAAAGCGAGTAAGGGAGAGCCGCAAAGGGCCCTGCGCTGTTTGGCGCCGCCAGCATCGGGCAAAAGCACCTTGGCGCAGACCTACGCCCGCTCCGTCAATACGGCTGTACCTGCGGGTGAAAACAGTACGCCTGTAGTGTACGTCTCTCTACAAAACAATGCGACCAGCAAGCGGTTTATGCAGTCGATATTGTTTGGCCGTAACGCCTCTGACGTCGGTACCGAAATGATGCTCAAGCGGCGCATCGTTGATGATTTTGCTAAAAACGGGGTGGAGCTGTTGATAATTGATGAGATCCATCATGCATCGACTAGGGATGATTCAACCCCGCTCACCAATGTCGTGAAATCATTTCTGAACGATGCGATCTGTCCCGTAGCATTTTTCGGAACGCCGGCCGCCGAAAACCTCTTTAGGGGGAATCGGGAGTTGGCGCAGCGAACCCAAATTGTATGTGACATCAAACCGCTTAAGTCTCATGCGGAAGATATGGAAACCTTGGCTGCATTCCTCGTTCAGATGGATCGTGAGCTCGTGAAACGTGATATTTTTCGACGATCATCGTCGTTCCTACACGATCACGCCGTTGAATGCCTTATGGAAGTTTCTGAAGGGGTTGTCGGGGCTGTAGCTCGCATATTGCAACATGCCCTCGAAATTGCCGTTTGGCGCCATGCTGACCACATCGAAATGTTCGATCTTGCACGGGCGGTAGACGAATGGGCGATTCCTCAGGGTTACGTCAACACTAACCCTTTTCTAAGGGGGAGAGCATGATGACATCGTCTGATCTTCCACAGCGTTTGCCCATATCCGTCGAGATCATTCCTGGAGAGACTCTGCACGGATACCTGCGACGTGTGGCGAACGCCAATCATATGCCCACAATGCGCTCCCTGTTTGTTTTACTTGGTATCAGTGTTGAATCCGAGCGTACAAGAGCAAGCCAGATGCTTGCCGATTTGCCCCGTATGACCGCTATATTGGGACAAGATGCCGAGACTATTCGTGAATTGATTCCTGTATTCAATGTCAAAAGTGGGCAGAC
Source organism: Asticcacaulis sp. AC466 (assembly GCF_000495815.1). Classification (GTDB taxonomy): domain Bacteria; phylum Pseudomonadota; class Alphaproteobacteria; order Caulobacterales; family Caulobacteraceae; genus Asticcacaulis. The sequence goes on from NZ_AWGE01000008.1 coordinate 1,943, forward strand.
GGCGGAATTCCACAGGCTTAAAATCAGAGATTTGTATATTAATCACAATGGAAGGCGGGTTTCGCCGTCAGGGCTACAAGTATCCTCCCACCACAGATTCGAGTGGGATTTATTACCGCTAGGATTTTGTGCCGAGACATGGGACTTGCTTATTGACCGATGCCCACAGGACGGTTGCGGAAATAGACTGACGTGGGCAGGACGTGGAGCTATCCACCTTTGCGGCCATTGCGGGTACGATCTACGATCAGCTTCCGTCGCCAAGGTTCAGCCCGAGCACCGCCAAAACCTGTCATTCCTAGCGGATATAATCTGCGGTGAGCCTCTTCGCCAACAACGCGCTCTACTGCGGCTGCATCCTCAGCTTCGTCATTTGAACAGGGGATCATTGTTTGAGCTCGTTTTGTTATTCGGTCGGGTAGAACTTACATTTTCTGGGAAATACGAGAGTTTAAGAGGGCGCCATAAACTGGGGTACCCGGAACGTCTCCTTTTGGGGAGTGAAATTTTGATCGGCTATCCCCAAACTATTTTAGATCGCATTGCGGCAGATAATATTTGGCTGATGCCAAAATATTTCACGGTCTTGAGGGAGATGGCCCTCTCAAATCTTACAGAAGAGGCCGCCAACTTTTTATCATTTATGATTCAGGAAATGCGGCCAAAATCGTCCAACAAAATTGAGGACTTGGCCGCCACGCGGCAGACCGAAGGCATGCTAACACTCAGGGAGGTTGCTCGCACATTGAAGATTCAGAATGCCGATGTACGCAGTCTTGTTAACAACAAGCTGTTGCCAGCAATCAATGTTCGATGCAGGCATCGTGCTTACCAATGGTATCGCCGTGGTGATGTCGAGAAGCTCTCAGAAGAGATGGAAGATCGTATCTGTTTGGCCGATATGAGCGCAGACACCAAGCTACCCATTCAGGCATTTGAACAGCTAGTCGATATTGGCGTTCTTAAGCGCCATCCATCAGTGGCACTCAGCAGCCTATATAAAGGCACATATGTCTATCCTTGGCACTGGCATGTGTTCCAGCGAAAATTCAACAAATCAGTCGGCATCACTGAAGAGGGGGATAGCGAGCGGATACCATTGGCCGAGGCTTTCAAATCTATTGGCGGGCGCCCTAAGCCGTGGGGCGGTTTGATTGTAAAGACACTTGCAGGGGCACTTCCTGGTGGTCTGAAAATGTTTTTGCCAGAAAACGGATGGAGCTCTGAAAACCTAAGTATTAGCAAGGAGTGTTATCATCTCTTGATGTATGGCCAGGTTGATTTCAATCTGATGGGCACGTTCAGTAGAGCGGCGTGTACGCGGCTTGAAGCAGAGGAATATTTGAATTGTTTTCCGCGTGATATATCAACGCTCTTGAATTTGGGGCTGCTGCGCTATGTTAAACATACCAGCGCAGCCTTGGACTTCGAATGCGTTCAGTCAGTTGGGAAGGTCTATATTTCTGCCTGTGAAATTGCAGCGCGTTTGGGAATAAAGGCCATGAATCTTGCGAAATGGGCTAGGGTACATGGTCTTGAGAAGCCTGATGAAAATAGTGTCATGTGGCGAAGGCAGGATGTAGAAATTTATCTGCCGACGCAGCAATCCACATGGTCACATTCAAGCCAAAACGAGAAGGCGCGTTACGGATAGAGAATATATGCTCGCCGTCACATCATGAATAATGCACATGTCGTAACGGCGAGCATCTCGCTACGTTCAAGGCACAATAAAAGCCTCCGTTAACAGGCCTTCCAAGACGGCTTGACCGGTTTGGTTGTGCAAATAATCTTTCGGTGCGACATCAAGAGCCGGGTGCCAGGTTACCAACCAAGTCCGGGTCCATTTCCAGGCATCAAAATTTGGCAATGGATTGACTACTTTGAGTTGCCTGGCAATTGTGCCAATCAAGCGAGCAAGCCCCAATGCCTGCTCTGTCTCACGCGCATCCAACATTTTGCCCTCCCTGGCTTTTTGAACGACATCGGATGGGCAAAGGTCAAGCGCATGCAGGAGCGTAAGGTCTACATCGGTCGGACTAAGTCGCTTAACCAGAGCGATCAGATCCGTTGCCGACATGCCGGAGCGGATCAATTTAACCCGATCCTTAAGTGGCAAATCGTTGACGGCTTCGACGTCGCATAAATTGAGGGCACGTAACTCCTTCGATAGCGGCGCCGACAGTACCTGGTCTCGCCAAACTATCTCCTGACCAACTGGAAGCCTGTTGAGCCATGCCCGATCTTCGTCGCTGAGGTTGTCATGACTTGCGATTGGCCACAGCAGGTCTTCCATCGATATGTGATGTGGCGTAGGGCGAAGTCGTCGTGTGGGATTGGTCTTCAGGATGTTTTTCATGCGCTTGTTCCATAGCTATACGCGCGGGGCAATCCCGCGTGCAGGTTATGGAGCTGATCAAGGTCGAACAAGCCGGGTAAAACTAATCCTCCGGCCGACGAAGGTCAATGTCCGTGGCGGCTATCAAGATTCCTACAATAGGAATCGAAAAATAGCAAAAAATCGCATTTTATGGCCGGGAAAATGACAATATTTACAAACGGTTGTGGGGCGAGCGACAAAAGTGGAAAGTCTAAGCGTCAAAATGGGGCGAACTGGACGAACTTAGCCGGTCCGCTCGAACAAGCGGACTTTGCAAATCCGAAATAGGTCAGTATGTTAGCAAGCGCGCCTTAACCGGCCCGCACAATTTTTGTGCGTTAGCATTAAGACACGCAGATTTTAGCGTTAAAGCACGCAGATTTACCCACTCAAAATTGATTTTGACAAATTTCGCTACCCAAGATGTATAATTTTGGGCGTCAATGCCGCTCTAAACGCGCAGAAAACGCGCAAATTTCATTTGCTAATCCCGTTCCCGGGGGAGCCATCAAAACGGCCAGCACCTGACGGGTTTTGGCCCAGAGCGGACATTGATACATAGGGATGATTTCAAAAAGCGGACATAGTTGAAGTTGGCTTAAATTAGTCGCACCACTCTTCCTGTTGGCAGAGCCACGAAAGTCGCTTTGCTCAGCGCCCTAGCCACCTCGTTTAGGGGCGTTTCAACTGGGGCCCCGCGATACAAGCAGAACACAAAGGCGCACCTTAACCATATATTTGAATGCGGCATGATATTTTCCCGGAATGAAGAAAGCTGTACTTTTCGTGGTGCTGACCTTTTGGACTTCGAGCGCCATAGCCCGTGAGACCAATCTCGACCTTGCGGGCCCGGCAACGATTTCCGGCTGGGTCGATCTGCGTTTGGGCCATGCAGACGGCGAAAAAAGCTGGCTAAAGGGCGGCTTTGGCAAGCTGCGCAAGGGCGGTCATTCGGCCAACGCGTATTTGGCTCAGGCGGCGTTATTGTGGACGCCCCGGCTCAGCGACAATATCACGGCCCATGTGCTGGCGCATTACGTACCGGACGCGGTCAATCCGCTTGGCGTGTCCGAAGCCTATTTTAAATGGAAGCCGGTGCCAACGTCGCCCACGCGCTACAGTATGCGCCTCGGCCGCATGTTTCCGCCCATTTCGCTTGAGCATGATGGTCCCGGCTGGACGACGACGCGCACCCTGACACCTTCGGCGATCAACAGCTGGGTGGGTGAAGAGCTTCTGCTAGATGGGCTTGAAGCCAATGTTCAAACCACCGTTGGCGATCATAAGCTTGGCGGAACGTTTGGCGTTTACGGCTCTGACGACACCGCCGGCACGATCTTGGCGTTCCGTGGCTGGGCATTGCATGACATTGCGTCCTCCGGCAATACGAAGCTACCTCTTCCAACGGGCAATGGCACGGGATACAGCGCTGTCTTCCTCGAGCAGGCGCCCTACAGCAAACCGTCGGTAGAGGTCGACGGCCGCATGGGCTATTACGGCCGTATTGACTGGCGCCCGCCTGTTCCGGTCGCTTTCAATGTGATCTATCTCTACAATCCGGGAACGCCGACGATTGTCAAGAATGGACAGTACGGCTGGACGACACGGGTCGTCGGTGGCGGGCTGCAGGCAAGAATTAGCCCGAAGGACGAGGTCCTAAGTCAGGTCATGTGGGGCACGACCAAGATGGGCGGAATCGTTGACGCCAACCGTCACGCCGTCGATATACATTTCGATTCGGCCTATGCCTTAGTGTCGCATAGCTTCGACGACGGTACCAAACTGACAGCGCGCGGGGAGTATTTCGAGGTCATCGACCATTCGTGGGTCGACTCTGACAATAATAACGAAAAGGGCTATAGCGGGACCCTTGCCTGGCGAAAGCCCGTTGGCCCGAATCTCGACCTGGCGGTTGAGGCTGTCCACATATGGAGTCTAAGACCGGCGCGCCGCACGCAGTTCGAGGCCGCCAATCAGACTCAAAGTCAGATACAGCTGGCGCTTAAATTCCACATTTAGAGCAAGGGCGCGCTCACGTCCCATAATTCGGGATGAGCGTCGATATAGGCGTCCATGGCGTCAGCCATGCGTTTGTGGTCGGCCAGGCTTCCATGATAGTCGCAGGCCGTGCCCTCGATCGTTTTTGCATCGATTGGGATGAACCCGGTTCGGACGATGCCTATCTGCGCCGCGGCCTTGCGCCAGGCTTCTTCTCGTGCTGCAACCCTCTCAACCTGTTTCGGATCGCTTAACTTAGTAATGTCGGCTGTCCAGACGACAAAAGCAGCTGACGGATATTTCCGGTGCAACGTGGTAGCAAAAGCCACATAAGCCTTCTCATAATCCGCCTCAAGCGCCTTCTGCGTCGCCCACTTTTCTCCAGGTTTGACCGGTGTCGCAAAATCGGCGTCCAGCTTGAGCATGACGATCTGCGGCTGCCACGTCTTGTCCTCATCGCGTACCGACCTGTCGAACAGTACGAAGGGATAGACCTTCGGCATGGTCAAGTCAGGCTCGGCGCCGTCATAATTCCGCACCACGCCGCGGCCCGACCAGGCATTGATCCGGTAATCGGCGTTGAAATGCTTCGCCGCCAGCACTGCATAGCCTTGTTGCGTATCGGTCCGCGCGCGGACCTCTTCGCTGGTGCAGGTGCGAGTGTCGGACCGGTCGCCATATCCAGTCATTGAGGAATCACCGATGAACTCGATCTGGCGAGGCCGAGCGGGCGCCGTAAGTGGCGTCTCGCCAGCCGGGATATAGAAGCCGTCGAAGGCCGCGGCATGGGCTATGCTTTCTGTCACCTTTTCCAGCCGGACGGCGTGTGGTCCGTCACCCAGACCATCGACCTTAAACCGCGCTTCGCCCGGCTGGTTGATCGTGACAGGACCGAGATTGTCGATCAGCAGGCGATATTCATTGTAGGGATCACTGAAAGCCAGATAAAATTTGGGGCCTTCGAAGCGGCTTTCAAAGTAGACGCCGGGCCATTGGTGCTCGTAAGCGGCGCCGCCGCCCGGCATGGGATGGACGACAACCCGTCCACCGACATGGACGTCCACAACCTGGAGGTCTGCGGGAACCGCCGGCACAGGCGTCACCGTTTGGGCAAACGCGGGCATGGCGATCGATATCAGCAGCCATCCCGCTAGCGAAACTCCGCGCATCATTACACCCCTCCGGACGGCAAACTGCGCAATCGTGTCGACGACATGCTTATCGTTCTCGATTGTTGGCATGTCTGAACTGGCACTTGTGTGGGAGACTATAAGGCACAAACTGCGGGTTGAATCTACTCTATAAAGTTTGGTCGCCCTTCAACACCAATTGTGATGAAAGAAAACGGGAAAGAGCGCCGCATCCGGCGCTCTTTGTTGGTTTGGACTAAGGCGCCCTGCGCAAGGTTTATGCGGCGGCAGGTCCGGGCTGGGCGGGCTTTTTGCCGCCTGCGTCCATCCACGAAAAGCATAAAGAGGCGACGACCAGCATGACCCACGGGATCAGACAGGTATAGAATGAAATAAAGACGGGCGAACCGGCATGTACGGCAGTCGCGATCAGGAGCGCTGGGCCGATCAGGGCGGCCAGGCAGCACCAGGCAAACGCTTTTGGGCGCCACCGGATCAGGCAGATTGCCGCGGCAATGTAGCTACTGGCGGTGAAGCCGCAATAAGCCAGCAGGACCGGATAGTCGCGAAGACGGGCCGCCGCCACATCGGGATGCCGCAGCAACAACTGGTCGTAAAATCGGTCAGGGGCATGGAAGAATAGGACAGAGACAAAAAACACAAAGCCTGAGATGAACAGCGTCCCGTAAAGCAGGGTGACGAGTCCAACGCCCAAGCGGCCAAAACCAGTGATCAGTTTCATGACGGTAATCCTTTCCGAACAGGCGGCCCACAGGCAGCCGAAAGCGAATATCAAGGCTTCCTGGCCATTGTCGATGATCTCGATTTCATGGCGCATGGCTTCGCCCCAGGCCTTGCGGTGCTCTGGCAACATGGCAGTGGCGATGTTGAGTATGTCGTGCGCGATCATGCCGGCTTCACTTGAATCTGACCGGTTTGACCGAGGGGCGCCGGTGAGCCGCGCGCCAGTTCGACGCCGTCACTCGTCAATCGGTAAGCGTGGCGCGGCGGACGCCCCGCCTGCTGTGCCGGCAGCCATTCGCTTTCGAGCAGGCCTTGATCGCCCAATCGCATCAGGATCGGGTAGAGGGTGCCGGACTTCAACCCGGTTTCCTTCGACAAGTCATAACCATAGCGCCAGGCCTGCGGCTGAGCGAGCAGGGCGGCGAGTACGGATCGGGTCTGAACGGATATATTGGGCGAACGTGCCATGACACAATAACTATATATGTAGAGTTTATTGTCAACCCCGTGTGGAATAGACTGAGCGTTGGTGTTGGGCGATTGCTATTTGAGTGATCTCAAGCCGAGGCAGTAAAAATATTCGATGTATTTGTCGTGCATTAACCGTCCCCGTTAATATCGCCGTTATTTAATCTTGCTACATGTTTCTAAAGTTTTTTTTGGCTATTGAGTCCATATGTATCCGTTCAAGCGTTTCAGCGATCAGCCAGAGCTGGCAAGACCCACCATCATGCCCGACCTTTTGGTCGTCACAGCTGTTAGTTTGATTGGCACTTTAGCGCTGCATAGATTCGACTGGTTCGAAGCCGTTTATGCGTTCACCCGTCCGTATGAGAGCCATGAAATCGATAATTTATTGATTATTGTGGCGTTTATCGCTGTGGGGGCGACGGTCATCTCCATACGCCGGTCCCGGGAGGTGCGCCGGGAGTACGAACAGCGTCTGAAGGCGGAAGGCCATATGGAAACGCTGGCCCTGACGGATGCTCTGACCGGACTGGCCAATCGTCGCCATCTTTACGGCGCTCTTAAGCGCAGGTTGGGGGCAGGTTCGACCGAAGGCTCGGGTTTCGCCGTCTGTATTTTTGACCTCGACAGATTCAAGCCCATTAATGACGTTCACGGCCATCTTGTCGGGGATAGGCTGTTGCAGCAGATTGCGCAGCGTGCCCAGGCACACCTTCGCTCTGGCGATCTGTTGGCCCGCCTCGGTGGGGATGAATTCGCCCTCATCATTAATAACAGCTCCGCCGACGAAGATATGTCCGGATTTGCCGAGCGTTTTATCTCAAGTCTGTCTGAACCGTTCCACGTCGATCAACTGGTTTGCCACGTCGGGGCGAGCATGGGGATTGCATTTGGCCAGGGTGGAGCGTCACAGACGCCAGATGGGCTTTTGCAAAAAGCCGATCTGGCGCTTTATCGCGCCAAGACGGAAGGTCGCGGAACGTTCCGGTTTTATCACGATGCCATGGATGCCAAGGTTCATGAGCGTACCCTGATCGAACTGGAGCTGCGGAATGCCGTAGAACGGGGCCAAATCCGACCCTATTTTCAGCCCTTGGTGTGCCTGCGGGATGGCCGCATCGAAGGCTATGAAATCCTGGCCCGCTGGATTCATCCCACCATGGGGCTTGTCTCACCTGACCGGTTTATCACAATTGCCGAGGAAGCGGGGTTGATCGGCGAGATTTCGCTGTCGCTTCTGGACCAGGCTTGCGAGCAGGCGCGCAGCTGGCCGAAGGGAACCTATCTCTCGCTCAATATTTCTCCGGTCCAGTTCCGTGATCCGCAGCTCAGCACGAAAATTTGCCACATCCTCGATAAGGCCGGTTTTTCGGCCGAGTGCCTGGAAATTGAAATTACCGAGAACGCCTTGGTGCACGATGTCGAGGTTGCACGTAATACGCTGATGGCGCTGAAGGCCAGAGGCATGACTTTGGCTCTGGACGATTTCGGCACGGGGTATTCCAGCCTGCAACACCTGCGTTCCCTGCCGTTTGACAAGCTCAAGATCGACCAGTCATTCGTCATGAACATGAGCGAGAGTGCGGAAAGTCGCAAGCTGGTTAAGGCCATCATCGCCATGAGCCACAGCCTGGGCCTGAAAACAACGGCGGAAGGCATTGAAACCCATGCGCATGCGCTGCGCTTGACGCAAATGGGCTGCGAGACCGGCCAGGGCTATCTGTTTGGCAGGCCGGCGCCTCAGGCTTGCCAAACCCTGGCCGAGGTCAGCGGGGCAGCCTGACGAGGGATGAAATCGGTCAATAACAACTATTGTGCTGGTGCGGGTGTTTAAAGCGACGAGGCGTATCAGATACCGAGCAGCTTACTTCATGGTCCGTTTAAGTCCTTCCTTTGCATCCGTATTGCCAGGGTTGAGGGTCAGGGCGTAGCGGTACATCTGCGCGGCCAGGCCAGTCTGGCCAGCCTTTTCAAGTATCTCCGCATAGCTTTCCGGCAGGTTGTCGCTGTCTGGATAAAGGCCGATGGCGGTGCGGAGGGTGTCGTTCGCCTGGGACAGATGGCCGTGTTCGGCGAATTCATAGCCGAGATTGTTCAGATCGTCTTCGCTGAGCGCGTAGCTGCGGTCGCCTTTCAGGCTGTAAAGCTGTCCGAAAGCGGCGTCGCTGCCATGATCCATCAGCGCGCGGCCGTAGATTTTCGCCAGAGACTTCTGGATTGGAAGCGGCGGCAGGTCATTGAGCAAACGCATGGCCGACAGGGCCTTCTTGTATAAGCCCTCGCTGTCGGTGTTGTCGAAGACAATGACCGTCTGATGACGGGTCAGATTGCGCATGAACATAGTAGCACAGCCCGGCATGCCGCCAGCGTGCCAGACGATCGTGCCCAGTGACTTGTCGCGGAAGATGAACCAGCCCAGGCCATCATCGGCATCACCCATGCCGCCGATGTTCTTCCAGACGAAATTAGGGCTGCCATCGGCCAGTCTCGCCGGAGCGTAGGCCGTGGCCAATGTCTTGGCGCTGAGCAGACGGCCATCGGATAGGGCCAGATCGAACTTCAACATATCGCCGGTGGTGCTAACCACACTGGCGTTGCCGTATGTCAGGTCCTGGTAATAGCTGCGCGCGCCGTCGAAACGTACGCGCTGGCTGGAATAGCGGAATGGGAAATCGTAATTTTGGGCAAATTGCGGTGTGTCGGCATGATTAAGCTGCGCCGTTTTGAGGTAGGTGTGCGCCATGCCGGCGGGTGTCAAAACGTGCGATATGAGGTAGGCATCGAAGCGCTGGCCGGTCCGTACCTCGACCAGATGCGCCAACAATTCGTAACACAGATTGCAATACCACCATTTCTCACCGGGTTTCAGCCTGTGGTTGATGTTAGCCGCTGCGATCGCAGGCACCAGATCGTCCATAGTCATTTGCCGGCCGGTCTTGGCCTGATAAGCCGCGAATGGCGCTTCGAAGTCGCCTTCCAGAAGACCGGAGGTGTGCGACAACAATTGCCGAATGGTGATGTCCTTATAGGGAAAAGCCGGAAAATAGCGGACGAGTGGGATATCGAGTCCGATCTTGCCCCGGTCAACGAGTTGCAGCACCGCTGTTGCGGTGAAGACCTTGCCAATCGAGGCCATTTCGAATTCAGTATCGGCTGTATTGCGCCGCTCCGCCTCGAAATCAGCAAATCCAAAGGACTTTTGATAGACGATTTTGCCGTTTTCGGCCGCCAGTACATTGCCGTTGAAGGCATCGCCTTGGGCCTGAGCTGCGAAGAAGGCGTCGATTTTCGCCGCCCTCTCATCAGCGATTGCGTTACCGACCCAAAAAACACCCAACACAGCCATAATCGGCAGTAACATTTTCATGGCCATCTTTCCTGAGAGGTGTAATAGTCCGATTAGGACCATAATAGTCCCAATCGTACTATAAGAGTCAAATGGAAAAATCTCTTACAGAATTGGAAGGCGCCGTCCTTTCGGAAATTCACCATCGCGGCAAGGCGACGGCGTTCGCCGTCCGCCGCGCATTTCAGGTCTCGCCATCGGTTGAATGGAGCGGAAGCGCTGGCGCCGTCTATCCAGCAATTAAGCGCCTGACTAGCAATGGCCTGATCCGGTCTGAGACGCAGAACACGGCACGCAAGACGAGCCATTTGTCTCTGACGCCGCTCGGTATTGCTTTGCTGGACGACTGGGTGGCGGATATAGGACGGGCCGTCGGCGTCGGCCTCGATCCGTTCCGCCTGAGATCCGGTCTGTGGGCGCACTTGCCAACCGAACGCCGTCAAACGGCGTTTCTGGCTTTGCGCGATGCTCTCGTCTCTCAGATCGCTGAGGCCGAAGCCTATCATGCCACTCTAGATGCCGTTGAGCAGCGCCGCACCGAATTGGCCATGATCCTTCAGCGCGCTCGGCTACAATGGGTCGAGCGCGAACTGTCGGCACAATAGAACTGTGGCGGTTTCCAACCGAATTGCGACGTTCGGTTTTGGGTCAGCGGTCAACCGTCATTGGCACGGCTCTTCGATCGGTTATGCTGAGGGCGTTCTTTCCCGAAGCCGGATGCCATACAGGGCCTGTACCGCAGCAACGAAGTCCCCTGAATTGTGCGTATCGAAAACGCCGTTGACCCGCACCCTGGCTGAGGTTGCGTTATCGACGACGAGTGGGGTGGTGCGGTAACGATTCATTTCGGCGACGGCGTCACTCAACGGGGTGTCGTGGAAATAGGCGCGCTGGTTCAGCCAGTTCTCAACGCGCAGGCTTTCCGCCGGAATCTGGGCCAGAACCTCACCCTGCTTGTCCAGGCGCAAGGCCTGCCCGGCAGACAGGCTGCGCACGCCCGCCTCTTCAACCGCGTGGTCGCCCCGTTTGCCGGTTCGGATGTGGCCTTCGAGCAGGTCGATATCGATCCGTTGGTCCGGGTGAAGCTGTACGGCGAAACGGGTGCCGGTCACGCGGATGCGTGCGGCGCCGGCCGTGACGTAAAACGGATCGCGGTCGGCACGATGGGCCACCTCGAAATAAGCCTCTCCGGACACCAGCCGGATTTCGCGTTTCCGGCCGTGGAAGCGTACCTCCAGATTGGAGCCGGTATTCAGTGTCACGCGGCTGCCATCATTCAGCGCTACCGTCAGTTGGCCGCCTACGGGGGTGCTGTACGTCAGCGGACGTTGCGTCCACAGCGCCGTTCCGATGGCCGCGCCGGTGAGGCCGGCCGCCAGCAGGCCGCCCATGGCCCAACGACGGGACATCTGCGGGGTGGCCGTGTCGGCGCGCACATCTTCGATGCCCAATAGGCCAATGGCGTCCCATATGTCGGCCATTTCATCGTCTTTAGGTGTGGTGCTTCCCGATGTCTCCAGATTTGCGACAAAGGTTTCGCTGTCGGCTGGGGGACGAGAGGGGAAGTTGATTAAATTTCGAACCATCCACATTCCTTTAGGCTATCGCGGCAGTGCGCCAAGGCTTGGCTAAGTTGCCGTTGAACGGTACGCATCGGGGTGCGGTTCTTGCGTGAAATTTCGCCGAGGCTTAAGCCTTCGATGCGGCTTTGTAATAGGACGCGGCGCTCGGGCGTGGGCAATTTTGCAATGGCCGCGCGCAGAAGGTCGGCATTTTGGCGCCAGCGCACTTCGTCAAACGGTGACGGCTGTTCTGCGGCCAGGTCGGCAGGGATTTCGTCGTGGTCGCCGGCATGGCGGGCACGACGGCGGCGATACAGATCATGGAGCACGCTGTCGGCGGTCTTGAAGACATAGGTCGCATTGAAGTCAGGGGGCGGTTCGCCCTGGGCCAGTCGCGACAGCCTCAAATAGATTTCCTGCAAAGTGTCCTCCACGTCTTCTCTTTTCAAGGCGCGCGCCAGGTAGCGGCGCAGGCGCCCGTCGAAGCGCGCCATCACGTGGTGAACTTCAGTGCCGCGTTTGAGCTCGCACGTGTCGTCGGTCGTCTCCGTGAGGGTCACGAACCTGTGCCTTTCTCAATGCGCCTGTTACTAGTGACGCAAGGCTGTGGCGATTACGCCGCGCCTTTTGTCAAATAATCAAAAAAAACGCTAATACGCCGGCAACGTCACAAAACTATGACATGGCGGCGATAGGCGTGCCTGACATGAGACAGCCAAACCGCTCACGGTGGCGCGCCGGAATAGCGGCGGTAATAGTCCTGCTGTTTCTGGCCGTTCCCGTCCATGGTCAGGCGCAGGCCTTGCATTTTGACGTGCCGCGCCAGCCCTTGGGCGATGCGCTCAATGCCATAGCGGAGCAAAGCCATACGCAGCTGCTGTTTTCACCGGACGCCGTCCGTGGCCGCGTCAGCGAGGGCGTTCGCGGCCAGTTGACGGCTGAGGCGGCGTTTAAGAAGGGACTGGCGCATAGCGGCCTATGTGTGCGACGCGTCAGTGCGCACACCTTTGTCATCTATGCCGAACCGACCGCCGCGCTTCCTATAGCCGATCGCGTAAAGCCAATAGCGGAAGGCAAGCCGGTAGAAGTCGTCGTTACCGCCCGTCGTCAACTCCTCTCGGTCGATGGCGGAGGGACGGTGATCCATTACGGGAAGGCCGGGGCACCCGTGGCCGAAATCGGCCGCGATGTCTTGCTGTCCAAACAGGGCGGCAATGCCTTGGACAGTTTGTCCCTGTTTAGTGGCGTCCATATTCTGAATACGGGAAGCTCGTTTATCGGCGGTGTGGATGGCGCTTCGCGCGGCGAAGGGATGTATGTTGCGGCGAGGGGGCTCAACGCCGAGTACAGCCTGAATCTTTCGGACGGTGTGCCGATAGCCCAGGGCATGCCCTATTCACGGGCCATGCAGATGGGGGTGCTGCCGCCTGAGGGTTTGCAGGCGGTTAGTCTTTATCGCGCCAATACGGCGGATATGGCGGGCGATGCCATTGGCGTCACATTGGATTGGCGCACGCCAAACCCGTTTGATTTTCCGGCCAATGGCTATACGCGCCTGCAAGTGCTTTCAACGACGGAAAGTCGTGCCCGGGATTACGGGCTGACAGGTCTGGGCGGCGGAGTCACGTTTGAACTGGCGCGGCGATGGGGACGCCAAAAAGATATTGCCGTCTATCTCAGCCTGTATAGCGATAGACGGTTGTTCGCCAATTCCGAAATCGGCGGGATTATGGCGGCGCAAAATGACCACGCCTGGGCGTTCGGACTGGCCACGTCGGCAACGGGCACTGAGCCCGCGCATGACGCCGATACCAATCTGGCGCTCACAGGGTTGAATTTTGGCGTTTCGGAAGGGACAACGCGGCGCACCGGGGGTGTTTTCAATATCGACTGGCGGCCTGTCGATGGCCTGGACGCCTATTTGCGGCTGAATATGATAAAGGCACATACGGAGCAAGCCTCGACCCTGGACCAAATTGTCCCAACGGCGGTGTCGTGGCGCAAAACCGATGCGGACACATACAGGCTGAGTGTGGACAGTGTTTCGACGCGGGTTTGGTACGAAACCAATCCGGAAACGATCAAACTGGCTAATGTAAAAACCGGGGTGGATCTAAAGACAGAGGCGTTCAGCCTGTCTGCCTACCTGTTCGCCAGCCATTCTGGTTTTGACCGCCCGGACCATTTGGAAACGTCGATCCGCGTCGACGAAAATGATGGCGTAAATGCCGGCAATGCCCCCCGCCCGTTGGGGGGAGACCTTATACGCTATAGTCAGTCTGGACGGCCGCTGCTCAATTTGACGCCCGACATGCTGGCGGATTTCGACCAGGCGGATACCCGGCTTTTGGCCCGGCGCGCCGGACAATTGACGGCTCAGACCTCAGAACAAACACGCGCGGGCGGCGGGTTTGACGCCCACTGGCGGCCGGCGGGGGGATTGATGCTGGATTGGGGGGCGCGCGTTACGGATAGCTGGCGAAGCATGACCTACCGTGACTGGCGCAACGACTATTTTAGCGCCCTGATGGGGCGTGCCGGTGTGACCTGGTCCGATCTGGGTCTGGTCAAGGGCACCTATTCGCAGGCGGTTCCGGGGCTTTATGACTGGCGGTTGCCGCGAGTAGACAATCAGCATTTGGAAGCCCTGTTCGATCACTACAAAACGGACGCCAGTTTTGATACCTGCGGCGCTTTATTCATAAATAACGACAATTGCGCCAACCAGTCGGGCAGCGAACAGAGTCTTGCCGCCTATGCCGCCTTGCACATACCCTTAGGGAAATGGACGCTTTCACCCGGGTGGCGGCAGGAGTTGACAACCATCCGCAACACCTACTGGTTTCTGCCTATGGACACCGGAAACGAGCAACCCGGTGAGTGGCAAAACAGCGAGACATCCTACAATGAAGGCTTGCCCAGCCTTTTTGCCACCTGGCGCGGGGACGACGGTATGGCCTTAAGTCTGGGCGTGTGGCGGGCCTATTCCCGTCCCTCTTTCCAGCAGCTCGCCGGCGGTGCCAAGGCGACGGCGACGGGCGGGGTTATAACCATTGAAAGTGGCAACCCCAAACTAAAGCCCGTTACGGCGACCAATGCCGATATATCCCTTGTCTGGCCTTTGGCACACAGCGGGCAGATACGGCTGGCCGCGTTTGGTAAGGGTCTAAAGGATTACCTTTATGACGCGGGTACAGGTTTTGTGAATGCCAGTTCATCAGACGCGGACGCCATTCGTTATGTCATTCCGCACAATGGCGGTCGCGGCAGCGTGGTCGGTCTTGAGCTTGAGGGGCAGGTCTTCCTATATCGTCACTTCAGTCTATCGACGGCCCTGACGCGTCAATGGACGGATGTCGATACCGGAAGCGCCGCGGTCGGTCGTCATAAGCCTCTGCAAAATGCCCCAGGGTTTATAGCCAATCTCGGCCTGGGCTATGCGGGTCAAACCCTGAGCGCAACGCTGAACTACCGGTTCAGTTCAGCCTATCTCGCCAGCTATGACGTCCTATATATCCAATCGTCCTGGGATGATCAGTGGGTGCGACCATCACAGCGTCTGGATGTGAACGGCAGTTGGTCGCTGACGCCGCACGCGCGGGTTCGGTTCGGCGTCGACAACCTGTTAAATGAGGTCTCCTACTGGACGCATGTCGGCAAGCACAGTCTGGCTGTCTCCGATATCGTCGATTCCGGCCAGACCTACCGCCTGTCCTTCGATTACAGCTTTTAGACGCTTCATCGCCCTTTCAGGGGAAGCCCCGCGTCGGTGATCAGTTTTTCCGTCGCTGTGTCCCCGCCGGTTTGCGAGGCCTGCCACAGGCGCATAGGCCCAATCTGAGCCAGGGCAGGCAGACGCAGACGCCAGTTATAGTCGGCGGTGCCGGCTACGAGCCCAAAGCGATGTGCCACCTGGGCCAATGCGGCATCGCTGGACTGTGCGGCGGGCTCCGAAACGATCCAGTTCTGGTCGCTCAGGGTGTGAACGAAACATTCCGGCGGCCAGGGCGCCTGCGTATAGAGCGCGGTCTGCGCGTCTTTTTGGGCGATGATCGCGGCGGCTTCCAGCCAGGCGGCTACCTTCTTTTGGTCGCCATCCAAAGGGGCGGCGTGGGCACAGGCCATGGTCTGGATGAGCTTCGGGGGCAGGCCGCGGCTTATAGCCTCCGCCAGGGCCAGCACATGGTGTGCGCCAGTGCCCGCTACCTGAATTTCCGTTTGTTCCGAGCCGTCTTCGCGCCATTGAAAGACCAGGGCCTTGCCCCAATCGTGCCAGATGACCGCTGAGGTCAGCAGATCTTGGTCCAGTATAAGGCCGGACTCGTCGTGCCAGGCCTGAACGAGGTCATGACTCTGGCGCAGGTTAAACGCCTCATGAAGCGCCAGGCCGCCGGGCCAATCATGATGGCTGCCCATATTGCCGCCAGGCGCGGACAGAAAAGGCTGCGGGCGCGTGGGGCAGGCGCCGTCATTGGCCAGAAGTGGTGGAAAGACGCCGTCCGCCAGCCTCAGGCGATCGGCTGGGTCGCGCGGGGCGGATAACCATCCGGCGGAGACCAGATGGTCAATTATGCGCGTTTTATCGCGAGGGGTTAAACCGGCGCGGTGGTGAATGCAGGCCGTGTCATCAAGGGCCGCCAACGCCGCCTGACGCAGCGCCGGATCGCGGATGGCCTGAGCCGACTGGGTCAGTGTTTTGAGCGCGATGCTGGCTTCGGCGGACGCTTTGGCGACCTGCAACGCCTGTTCATTTCCCGCCTGCGCCAAGGCCGAGGTGGCCAGGGTCAGGAACAGGCAAGCAAACGCCGCTAGAGCTTTCACGGCTTGGTCGCCGCTGGTTTTTCGGCCTTCAGGCTGAGGGCGTAGGCCATGACCTGATAGATGTAGCTGGACTCAACCGTCCCAGAGAGCAGATGCGCCTGTGGGCCCGTGGCATAGACAGGCACATCCTCGCCGGCATGTTTGGCGCTGCCCGTCAGGATCAGGGCCTGCTGATGGTAGTCGGGTGATTCCGCCACCTCTTCGGTGAGCGGTGTCTTGTCGTCGCGCTTGGCGCCGGGACCAGAGGCGTAGCTGAGGATGGTATAGGGCTGGCCATTGTCATCCAGGATCGGCTTGCCGTCGATTTGCGCCAATCCCATTATGGAGGCATTGCGCGATGCGTAGCCGGACATGACCAGGCCGTGGCTGTGATCCGCCGTGACAATAATCAGGGTGTCCGCCGGGTCGGTCTTGTCGAGGGCGACCTGAACGGCTTTTGACAGTTCGTCGACATCGGTGAGGGCGCGGTAGCCGTTATTGACGTGATGCCATTTGTCGATCGAGGCCGATTCGACCATCAGGAAAAAGCCGTTCGGATTTTGCGACAAGACGTCGATGGCGCTGGCGGTCATCTGGTCCAGGTCCGGGATATTGCTGTGTTCCGGATCAACGGGTGATGGCAAATCGCCCTCCGAAAACAGGCCCAGCAAATGGTCCGTCTTTTTCGGGTCAAGACTTTTCAGGGCGGACAGCGAGTCGGCGAAAATGGCATGCGGGCTTTGCGACAGCCATTCGCGGGTCAGGTCGCGACCGTCGGCGCGGACGCCTTTGCGTGGACCGAGATCCGGTAGGAATTTCTCTATATCGCCACCCATGGCGACATCCATGCGAATGGCGGCCGGGGCTTCGACCAGTTGCCGCGCCAGATCGACACAGCCGTTTTCGATGGCTTCGGCGCTCATATCGCTGTCGGCGCGCCACTGACGTGATGGGGTGTGGCCATAAGCGCCGGCGGGGGTGGCATCGGTTACGCCCGCTGTTGTCACGATCCCGGCAGAGCGGCCGCTGAGCTTGGCGGTTTCGGCCAGGCTTTCGATTCGGGCCTTGAGTGCGCCGCGGCAGCGATTGGTGGTGATGCTACCGTCGACGCCGATGGCGGCATTGCGGGTTTTCACACCGGTCATGATCGCTGAAATCCCGTTGGCCGAGTCGGTGACGAGGTTGTCGATCGAATAGGTTTTGGAAAAACCGCCATAGGGAAAGGTTTCAAATGACAGGCGATAGCTGGCGCCATCCAGCCCGCGTTTTTGGCCCGCCAGGATGCGCCCGGCGGTGACGGAATTGATACCCATGCCATCGCCGATAAACAGGATGACGTTCTTGGCTGGCCGGACGTTGGGTGCGCGTTTCAGGGCCTCTTGCAGCGCCTTATCGCCCTGATAGTAATCGATATTCTGGCTGCGGTCGCGTACGGCGGGCAGGGTATCCTGGGCGGCGACGGGAAGGGCAATGGCCCACATCAGGGCAATCAGGCTGGAAAAACGTCCGATAGGCATACGGTATGTCCTTAAGTCAAAGTTGGGTATAAGCGCCGGGCCTAATCCTCAAGGCGCATCCGATCGTTCATCAGGGATGTAAACCTTTTTAGCGGGCAAAGGGCCTGGCCGTTGACCGTGCAGGTCTTCATCCTGAGGGTTTGGACAACGGGCGGATGCTGCAAATCCAAAGGCGTCAGAGTGCGCAATTGGTCGAGCGTTTGCGCCTGATATATGACACGCACATAACGCTTGCCCGTCTTTTGCGACTTCAGAACCTCAAAGCCGATCGCGCCACCGACGGGCATATCCTGATAGCCATAGCTGTCGATATGGAAATCCACCCCGACGAGCGCGGCCAAGGCGGCGATGTTGTTGTCATGTCCCACCAGAAGTGTCACGGGTGGCGCATTGTCGGCCGTAAGCGTATCCAGGATGCGGCGGCCCATCGGGCCGGCGATACGCGGCGCCATGTAAGGTGAACGCACATAGACGTCGAACAGCAGGCCGTGCAGGCGCGAAATTTCGCTTAGACGTGCCGGGCTGGCGCGGCCCCACCCCACCTGATCCAGCGGCAGGCCTTCGATATATTGCAATATAAACACCTCGGCCGTGCCTGACGTCGTGGCAATCGGGCCGGTCAGGTCTATGCCGCGCCCATCGGCGCCGATTTTGACGTCGCCGGGAACGGAGGCCAGGTCGCAGGCCGGGTGGGTGTGGCGGCAATCCAGTATGTTTTCGAGTGTGCGAACCGCCTGACGGTGACGCGCCATCAGTTTGTCCGCGCTGCCAAACGCGGTCTTGAAAGACGACAGGGCGGCTGCCGGATCGTACGGAACGGCCTGTGCCTCGATAGGTTCGAACAAGGGGTCGTGTGCGTCGGCGGCCAAGTGTCCAACCGGCACGGCGCAGCCGGGCGCCAGACCCTCTGCCAAGGCCGTGGCCGATGTAATGGTTCGTTCTTCCTTATTGGCCCAGATATCTACCTGTGCTGTGGTCGCGCAACCGCTTGGCGGCAAAAGCCCTTCTTTTGTCAGCCATAGACGATCATAAACCCCCAACAGCCGCATCCCCGCCTTGCCGTGCGGCGTCATTCGGCTTTCCGGCGTTGACCAGACCGGCCAGGCCTCATGCGCCAGGCTTTCCTCGGCTTCGCCTTGGAGCGGTGCGCGCACGCCGTGTCGATACAGCATGACGACGCGTTCCAGCTTCATATGTGCGGCCGCCGGTCTGGCGGAGGCGGGGCCAGTAGCACAAAGGGCCATGAGCCAGACAAGAGACAATTTAGAGGCCAGGCGCATGGGATACTCGATCTAAGGGCAGGGGTGAAAAAATAGATATCCCGCCGCTCGGGCTTGAGAGGCCGAGCGGCGGGACAGGGTAAGCCTCAGTACTGATACTTCAGCGTAACCAGGGTGGTCTGGCCCGTATCAACGATATCGTTGATGGTGTAGGCCTTCTTGCCGACATGCGACCAGTAGCTGTAATCCTTCAGCAGGTTGGCTACGGACAGGTCGAGTTTCAGATGCGGGTTGATGGTGTAACCGGCATGCAGATCCACGCGGCGGGCTGGCTTGATCCACAGATCTTGGCCGGCGATCAGGGCGTAATCGGTTATATAAGCGCCCTTGTAGTTCCAGTTCAGGTCCAGGCTCAGGCCGTGTTTCTCATAGAAGATCGAGGCGTTGGCCAGCCATTCAGGGGCGTTCTGGATCGGCTTGAACTGTCCCGAGCCCATGTCTGCACCGAGGTCCACCCGCGTCCACTGGCGCGTGGCGTTCATGCCCAAGCCGAAGCCGGACATCCAGCCGGGCAGCATGGAGAATTTCTGACGCAGTTGTGCCTGAAGGCCCGTTACGTGACCATTGCCGCCGTTTTGCGGTTGGGTGGTGATAACCTTGCCCTCGGTAAGGGTGGCCGTATTGAGGTAGTTTGAGCCATTGTCGTAGATATAGTGCGACAGGGACTTGTAATAAGCGCCGATCATGGCGTGACCGCCGGCGCTGTTGGTCCATTCGGCGGACAGGTCGTAATTGACCGCATCGATGGCCTTAAGCTTCGGATTGCCCATGCTTATGGTCGTCGTACCGTCGGCCGAGATCGAGGTGTTCGATCCGCCACCCAGCTGCGTAAAGGGCGGACGGGTGTAGGAGGTCCATACCGAGGCGCGATAGACTGCGTTTGAGGCTGGACGATAGTTCACGAACAGGCTCGGCAAGAACTTGTTATAGCTGACATGATTGGTCTCGAAATGGCCGTCCTGTTCTACGCCGGCTTGTCTCGGCGTAACCCAGTAGGTGTTGTCGATCTGGGTGTGTTCGTAACGGGCGCCCGGAATGACTTCCAGGTTGTTGAAGAGGTAATTGGCGGTCAGATAGGCGGCGCTGACGTCTTCGGTGCCCTTCTGCGTATTACAATTCAGATTGTTGATCGTATTGTTGGAGCAGGTGTCGAGGCTAGAGTCGGTTTTGAACTGGTAGAAGTACTGGAACAGCTTGGCCTGATCGACCTTAGGGGCGCGGATATTGTAAACGCCCGGGAAGACGCTGTTATAATAGTCCGTGGCAAGGCCCAAAGAGGACCAGGTTTCGCCGCCATGTCCGAGAGAGTTGGCGAAATGGTCGTTCGTCCAGTCGATGTTGGAGATCGCGCGACGGCTTTCGGTGAACTTTAGGCCGGTCTTGATATATTGCAGCGCGCCGCCATCCGCATCATAGCGGGCGTCAAAGCGGAAGCCATCCTTGTCCTGCTTGGACAGGCCCTGGGTTAGCTGGCCCGAACGACGGGCGAGCAGGGCGGTTTCCGAATTGTTCAGATCGTTATAGATCTGGGTCGTATACAGCGGAATGGGGAAGCCATTGTTGTCATAGCCGATGGACAGGCCGCCCAGCGGGCGGTTCGAACCATGGTTGAAATGGTCGCTTTGGTTGATGCGGGCAGAGGCTTCGATATGGTCAGGACGGTCGTTCTGGCCATGGCTGTAGAAGGCGCTGGACGACAGGGTCCATTGGTCAAGGCGCTTTTCGCCGCCGACGGTGAAGGTCGACAAGATCGCCTTTTCCGGATTGGTTTCATACCAGACGCGCGTCGAGATCTGGTCGACACTCAGGCCGTAGCGGTCCGTGGTGCCCATTTGGGGATGGCTCTTGGAGGCGCTGACATATTGCACCAGGGTGGAGTTTTGCTCGGTATCGGCACGAGCATACGAAGCGCGTGCGTAGAGATCGGTGGTGTCATCCAGCTTCCAGTCGAACGACATATTGCCGCCCCAACGTTTGGTCGAGCCGGTCGATACGCCGATATTCAGGCCGGTCTGGGCCAGGTTGGCGGCCTTGTTGATGCCTGGATAGGAATTTCCTTTTGCGTCGGTAACCAGATAGTCCCAGCCGCCGTCATTGGTGGCTGCCATTACGCCGGCGGATTCCGAGTTGGCATAGCTGCGCTCATCGTAGAAGGCGCTGACATAGATACCCAACTGGTCGTGATCGCCGAACTTGTGAGAGAATTCACCCGCAATGCCGCCGCCGGTGCCGTTGTCACCGTAGTCACGGGCCCGGCTTTCGAGGCGGCCTGAGACGGTCAGGCTGGCGGAGGTTTTTGGGCTGAAGTTAAAGGCCGTCGGTGTACGGAAATCCACCGTGCCGCCAATCGCATCGCCGTCCATGTCCGCGGTCGAGGTCAGATTGACGACGATGGTTTGCAGGCCGGACGGCGGCAACAGGCTAAGTTGGACGCCGCGCGAATAGGGCATGCCCTGGGCGACCGGCACGCCATTGATCAGGTTGAGGTTATATTCGCTGTTCATGCCGCGCAGAGACACGAACATGCCTTCGCCGCGTGAGGCACCGTCGATGCCACCGAAGAAGGAGTGGCCCGTGTTCATGACGTTCACGCCAGGCAGAGTGCCCAGGGCTTCGGCGACATTGTGAACGGCCGTATGGTCCAGATCGTCCTTCGACAAGGCCGTGATCGTGTTCGTCGCCTTCATTTGCGCGCTGATGGCTTTGTCACGCGTGGCGAATACAGTGACGATGGTCGTGCCGTCGTCCGCGGCTTTGGTGTCGGATGCTTGGGTTTGTGCCTGAGCGACGCTATAGCTGCCGAAGGCCATGGCTGACGCCAGCAGCGCCAGTTTGAATGTGTACTTTTTCATCTTTGTCCTCGTGTGGGTAGATGGCGGCTAAAGACCGCTCCCCAGGACAAGTGACGCAGGCGATTTCACATCGCGCAGATTTTAACAAAAAATTCACACGGCGGGCTATTTCGGTGCGGCGCTGACGCGTTCGCC
Organism: Asticcacaulis sp. AC466; assembly: GCF_000495815.1. GTDB lineage: Bacteria > Pseudomonadota > Alphaproteobacteria > Caulobacterales > Caulobacteraceae > Asticcacaulis. The sequence goes on from NZ_AWGE01000008.1 coordinate 24,155, forward strand.
CTTCCGGATGACAAGGGTGGTGTCGGGCGGGACGGGCGTCCAGGTTTCATTGCGCGTCAGGGGCGTGGAGGCCAGGATGATCACCCGGTCGTCGGGCGTGGTTTCCTTGGCAAAGTCGACCTCCATATCCTCGTCGATCAGGCTTGCCTGACCGAAAGGGGCTTTGCGTTCAACATAGCACAGCTTGGTTGAGCAACTGGCGTAGAGGGAGCGGCCGTCGCTCAGCAGGGCATTGAATACGCCGAGTTCGCGTAGATCGGCAAACAGGTCGGACACGGTCCGTGCCAGTTTGCTGTCGGACGGACGGCGCGGATATAGCGCTCTGAGCTCATCAAGAAGCCAGCAAAATGCGTGTTCGCTGTCGGTGGTGCCGATGGGCAGATAGTGGCCAAGCTTGCGTTTTTTTATACCCTTCAACTGGCCGTTATGGGCGAAGCTCCAGGCGTTGCCCCATAGTTCCCGCGTGAAGGGGTGCGTGTTTTCAAGCGATGTCTTGCCGCGGTTCGCCTTGCGGACATGGGCGATGACCATAAGACTCTTGATCGGGTAGGCGCGGATAAAACGGGCCAATTCCGATTGGGCGCTTGGGTTGGGATCGTGGATCGTGCGGCAGCCCTTGTGCTCGTAAAAGCTGATGCCCCAGCCGTCGGTGTGCACGCCGGTCGCGCCGCCGCGCTGCGCCAGCGCGCTGAAGCTGAAACGGACATCGGTCGGCACATTGGCGCTCATGGCCAAAAGCTCGCACATAAAAACCTCCCTGGAGGCCTTCGGTGTCGCTTCATATGGCGCGATTGTAAACCGAGAAATGCTACATCGATACGGCAGGGGACCTATACAGGCCCATACTTCGGGCGAAAGCGCGCCGCCCGCCCTTGACCTTGGTGGGCGATGATGGCCTCATCGCCGTATGAAGTATATGGCGGGCATGACGCGGATATTGGTGATGGTGTGGCTTTGCCTGGCGTCGGGCGTGGCCGCGGCACAGCCATCTTCGTGCCAGACCGGCAAGGCCGTCATGTTTGCCGGGTTGAACTGGGAAAGCGGTGAATTCCTCACGGCCGTGTTGCGCGAAATCCTGGAACGCGGCTACGACTGCAAGACCGATTCCCTGCCCGGCAACACCGTCACCCTGGAACAGGCCCTGGCGAATGACGATGTCCAGATCATCGCCGAGGAATGGGTCAGCCGCAGCGACACCTGGAAACGGGCCGCCGACGCCGGGACCGTGCGCGCCGTTGGTCATCCATTCGTCGGCGCGACCGAGGGCTGGTATGTGCCGGATTACCTGGTGGCGGGCGAAACCGCACCGGCGGCGGGCCTGCGCGACGTTGCGCAACTGTCCCAACCCCGCTATGTCGCCCTGTTCCGCGACCCCGAACAACCGACTAAGGGTCGATTTCTAAACTGCCCCTCGGGCTGGACGTGCGAAGGCGTCAACAGCGCCAAATTGCGCGCCTACGGCCTGGATGGTCATTATGTCGATTTTCGCCCCGGCACCGGACCGGCCATGGATGCGGCCATCGTTGCGGCCTACGCGCAGAAACGGCCGCTCCTTTTTTATTATTGGTCCCCCAGCGCGATTGCCGGAAAATTCAATCTGGTCCGGTTGCATGAGCCGCCCTATTCCGAACGCTGCTGGTCGGCCCTGACCAGCAAGAGTGGTAAGCTGGCTGGCGGGTGTGCCGCGCCGGAAGCCGATATCGCCTATGGCGTATCCGCCGCCTTTGCTGAAAAGTCACCGGATGTGGTGGCCCTGCTGACGCGCGCGACGGTGCCGCTCGACATCCTCAACGCTAATCTGGTCGCGATTTCTGCCAAGACCGCCGATCCGCGCCAGCAAGCGGTGATTTTCCTCAGGTCGCATCCTGAGGTCTGGCACAGCTGGGTAGATGCACCGACCGCGCAACGCATCGATGCGGGGCTGGGGCTCACCGCCGTGACAGCGAAATCGAACTTTCCTCAGGGGCTGACCGTGTCCATCCGCCAACCAGTGAATGCGGCGGTTGATCGGCTGATAAAGGACCATGGCGGCGCCTTCCGGGTGGTGTCCGACCTGATGCTGAGCGTGGTGCTGGGCGTGGATGCGGTACTCGGGTGGCTGCCGTGGTGGCTGCTGATAGCCGTCGTGGCGGCATTGGCGTGGCTGGGGTCACGGCGGCTGTGGTTGACGGCTGTGGTGGCCGTGCTGTTGTTCGGCATCGGCGTGCTGGGCTTGTGGGACCTCATGACGCAAACCCTTAGCCTGATGATCATCGCCTGTGTCATCGGTCTGATCATCGGTGTGCCCGCCGGTATAGCCGTCGCCAAGTCGCGCACGTTTCGCGCCATCGCCATGCCCGTGCTTGACGTCATGCAGACCATGCCTGGCTTCGTCTATCTCATTCCTGCGCTTATGCTGTTCGGGCTGGGCAAGGTGCCTGCCATTCTGGCGACGGTGGTTTTCTGTCTGCCGCCGATGGTCCGCCTGACCGCGCTCGGCATCGAACAGGTCGACCGTGAGATACGCGAAGCCGGTGAGGCTTTCGGCCTGACACAGTGGCAAATGTTGCGCAGCATAGATTTGCCGCTGGCCCGTCCTGCGATCATGGCCGGTCTTAACCAGATGATCATGCTGGCCCTGTCCATGGTGGTTGTGGCCTCCATGATTGGCGCGCGGGGATTGGGCGAGCAGGTGCTGAACGGCATACAGACGCTCGACGTCGGTCAGGGGCTGGAAGCCGGCATAGGCATCGTCATCCTGGCCTTCGTGCTCGACCGCGTGACCCAGGGTTTCGGGAAGGCGGGCAAATGAAAATCGCCGTGCGCACCATCAGCAAGGTGTTTGGCAAACGCGATCAGGCGGCGTTGGCCATGGCGCGCGACGGTGCGACCAAGGCGGATATACTGGCGCGGACGGGCTGTACCCTGGCCTTGCGCGACATTACCCTGGATATTCCGTCCGGTGGCATCTTTGTCCTTATGGGACTATCGGGATCGGGCAAATCGACACTTGTGCGGCATCTCAATCGTCTGATCGAACCGTCGGCAGGGCAGGTTCTGTTCGACGGCCGCGACATACTGGCGCTCGATCCGCCGTCTTTGAGGACGTTTCGCCGGCACACAGTGAGCATGGTGTTTCAGGGCTTCGGCCTGCTGCCCCATCTGTCTGTGCGCGATAATGTCGCCTTCGGGCTGATTGCGCGCGGGGAGCCGAAGGCCGAAGCGCTCGCCAAGGCAGCGCACTGGATCGCTACGGTCGCGCTCGATGGTTATGAAAATGCCCTGCCATCGGTCTTGTCCGGCGGTATGAAGCAGCGTGTGGGACTGGCGCGGGCGCTGGCGACGGATACGGATGTGATTCTGATGGACGAAGCCTTCAGCGCGCTCGACCCTCTGATCCGCGCCGAGATGCAGGACTTGCTGCAAGGTTTGCAGGCGCGGCTGGCCAGGACTATCGTCTTCGTTACGCACGATCTGGCCGAGGCGACGCGCCTGGGTGACACCATCGCCATCATGAAGGATGGCGAAGTCGTTCAGGTCGGCGCACCGGCGGATATCCTGAATGCACCCGCCGACGACTATGTCGCGCGCTTCGTGACAGCGCAAACGCGCGCACTGCGCTGAGCCATTTCCGGTCAGGCCTTAAGGCTGAAGACGGCAAATTCCGGGGCTGGGCTGACCCACACCTGTTCGACCGTGAAACCGGCGTCGGCGGCCAGAGCGCCGAAGCTTTGACGGGTGAACTTGTGCGAATTTTCCGTGTGCAGGCGTTCACCTGCCTTGAAGGCAAAGGTGTGACCAGCGGCATGGACAATCTGGTCGACGCGGCTGACCAGATGCATTTCCATGCGCGCATATTCGGCATTCCAGATCGCCAGGTGGTCGAAGGCGTTGAGGTCGAAGGTGCCGGCGAGTTCTGCGTTAATCCGGCGCAGCACATTTTTGTTGAACTCGGCTGTGATGCCTGCCGCGTCGTTATAGGTCGCCACAAGAGTGGCCTCGTCCTTGACCATGTCGGCACCGACGATCAGGCGCGCATCGCTTCCCAGCATGGCGCGCATGTTGCGCAGCAATTGCCGGGCTTCCGGCACTGAGAAATTGCCGATGGTCGAGCCGGGAAAGAAGCCGACCAATGACCGACCGCGCAAGGCGCGCGGCAAGTCCAAAAGGGTGGTGAAGTCGCCAACCACGGGCGTTACGACAAGATTGGGATAGTCGCGGTTGAGGCGCAAGGTGGCCTGACGCAGGGCATCGTCGCTGATATCGATCGGGACATAGGCGGTGATTTGCGGCGCGGCGTCGAGCAACCGGCGGGTCTTGTCGCTGGCGCCGCTGCCAAATTCGACCAGCACCGCGTCGGCGGGTATGGCGGCGGTCAGCTCGGCCGCAATGTCGGCCAGCAAGGCGGATTCCGTGCGCGTCGGGTAATATTCCGGCGTGCGGCAGATGGCTTCGAACAGCTCCGATCCGGTCGCGTCGTAGAAATATTTCGGCGACAAGGATTTTTGCCGTGCCGATAATCCCGCCACGACATCTGACGCAAAGGTGGCCTCGTCCCTATCCGTGGCGGCCACACCGGCGTGAAGGTCGCGGGCCAGGCGCACGCCTGACCGCATCCAGCGTTGTTCCGGCCGGAAAAAGTTGCGGTAGGAGGGGCGCGCGTGTCCGGGCGGGGTGAAGGCGCAGCCGCCGCGCAACACCATTTGGCCGCTCATGAACTTGCCATTATATTCGCCGACCGCGCCGCTACCGGGCGTAAAGCCGGGATAGGGCAGGTAGGCGCTGGCCGTCCATTGCCAGGCGACCGTGTCGACCTGTTCCAATGCGCCGTCGCTGGCGGCGGCCTCCCATTCGGCTTCGGTCGGCAGACGCGCGCCGGACCAGCGGGCGAAGGCGTCGGCTTCATAAAAACTGACATGGGTGACGGGTGTATCCGGCATGACCGGGACGGCGCCGCCCAAGGTCATCTCGCGCCAGCCCTCCGACGTGGCGTGCCAATAGGCGGGCGCTTGCCATCCGTTTGTCTGCACCTGGGTCCAGCCGTCGGACAACCACAGGTCAGGCCGCGCGTATCCGCCGTCAGCCATGAAGGCCAGCCAATCGCCGTTGGTCACCAGGCGGTCGCTGATTTCGAACGGTTGCAGCCAGACCTTGTGGCGCGGCGTCTCATTGTCGAAGGCGAAGCCGCAGCCACTGTGGCCTATGTCGACCAGGCCGCCGGGACGCAACTGGAAACGTCCGGCGCGTCCGCTGTCGTCGCCGGGCCAATCGGGGGCTGCGGCCGGGCGCAGGGGCGACTGGCTGAACAGGTGCAAAATATCCATCAGCAACAATTCCTGATGCTGCTCTTCGTGCGCGAGGCCAAGCCGCAAAAAATCAATCGTTGATTCGTTGATGTCCCCGGCCAGAAGCGCGTGCATATGGGTATCGACATGACGACGATAGGCCAGGATGTCGTCCAGCGGTGGCCGGGTCAGCAGGCCGCGTTGCGCGCGCGGCTGGCGTGGGCCGAGCGCTTCGTAATAGGAGTTGAACAGGAAAGCATAGTCGGGATCGAAGGCCTTGTAATGCGGCTGTCCGTTCAACAGGAAGGTCTCAAAAAACCAGGTGGTGTGGGCCAGGTGCCATTTGGCCGGACTGGCGTCAGGCATGGACTGCACCACCATGTCTTCCGGCGACAGAGGCGCCACCAGATCAAGGGTACGGGCGCGCAGCGTGAGATAGAGATCAAGCAGGCTGTCCTGCGGTGCGGCGCGCATCTGGCCGGGCATCTGGCATGGGGCGGTGTTCATGACGACTGACTTTCGTGGTCCGGACGTTTGTGGGTATGCGGTCTGGGTACGCGGGCAGGGCAGATCAGCGCTCGACGAGGGCGTCGATGCGATCGGGATAGAAGGCCAGGTATCCGGCGATGTCACTGACACTGGGGTAAGGGTGTTCATAGGACCAGACGGCATTGACCGCCTTGTCGCCGCCGGCGGGAATACTGAAATAGCTGCAATCGCCTTTGTAAGGGCAGTAGGTGGTATGATCGGTTCCGGTCAGTTGCGACATGTCGGTGTCTGCGCGCGGGATGTAGATCACCGCCGGGTAGCTGGCCTCTTGAAGATTCAGCGCCCGATCTGTTTCGGCGATGACCCGGCCGGCGACGGTGACCGTTACATGGTGGCCGTTCGGCGTAATCGTGATGGGATGATCGGCGCTAGGAATTTTTACAGGCTTGTCGCTCATGTCGCGTCTCCGATGGCATCTGGTGGATGCATTATCGGTCATCGGGAAATAAAAATTCCAGCCGGACTATAAAGGAATTGCCGCCCGTCGCCTCAGATGACCGCAATAGCATATATACAGCCGTCCTGCCCAATTCTGACAGCAGCCATATGAGGCACTGTCCAGACGCAACACATAGGGCATCGGGGGGCATCGGGATATCGTTCCTATGTCGTGGCCGATATCCCTTGCTCAGTCAGTCGCGCTATTGCGCGCCCGCATAGGTCCAGGTGACGCGGTCATGCAGGTCCTTGCCGGCAAAGGCTTCGACGACATTTTCCCCGTCACGCAGATCGATATCCCAAGTCGCGATATGGTCGGTTACGGGTTTGGCGCCGAGGGGTTGGCCGTTTAACGACAGGCGTACCTCGTCCATGTTGGAATAGACCTTCACCGTAACGTGCCGCACGCGCTTATTGGTGTCGCGCGGGCTGGTGATATGGATCATCCGCTTTTCCGCCCAGTTGGCCTGGTACCAGTAGTAGGCGTCCTTCTTCGTCTTGCGGTCTTCGGTGATCAGCCCCTTGTCGTTGATGGCCGGGCGATCGCCTTCGTTGCGACGGAAAGACGGGAAATCGATAGCCACCCAGATGAAGTTCGACCACAGATAGGGGCGGCTTTTCAGGATGTTCCAGTTGGCTTCGTGATACAGGGCCTGATACTGCTCGGGGTGCCAATAGGCCTGGGGGATGACGGCCTTGGGCGGGTCTTCCTGATGCAGGATGCTGGCGCCGGCGCCGTATTCGCTGACCCCGAAAATGCGATCTGGATATTTGGCATGCAGTTCGTCGGCCCATTTGCCCATATCGGCGAAGCTGTTGCCGTACCAGCCGAAATACCGGTTGTAGGAGGTGACATCGCTGTGATTGGCGACGGCATCGTCATCGGCCAGGCAGCAATGGGCATAGACGGTGAGGCGCGACGGGTCCATCTCCTTGGCGGTCGATTGCAGGGCGGCCAGTACCGGATTGGGATCGGGCTCGAGATGGCGGATTTCATTGCCCAGGCCCCACAGGGCGACCGAGGGATGGTTATAGTTTTGCGCGATCAGTTCGCGCATCTGCTGCACGGCATTATCCTGGAAGGCCTGGCCGGCGCTGATTTCGTCGACCAGGGGCGCCTCGGTGGTGATAAGTATGCCCATGCGGTCGGCGTCGTCATAGACACGCTGCGGGTGCTGCATATGCGCCAGCCGCAACGCCGTGACACCCATCTCGTTCATCAGGGTCATGTCTTCGTCGATATCGGCGTCGCTGACGGCAGTGCCGCGTCCCTTGCGCACCGGTTGCTGCATGTTGGCGCCATAGACGGCATAGGGCTGGCCATTGAGCAGGAAGCCCTTGTCGCGGGTCACGGTCACGGTGCGGATGCCTAGCGGCACGGTGACGCTGTCGTCACCGGCATCGACCACGACGGTGTAGAGGTATGGATCCTTGCGGCCGGCCCAAAGACGGGGGCGATTGACCTTTAGCGCCTGTTCGACCGTCTCGCGGCTGGCGGGGGCCAATGTCCGGGCGGTGGTAGCGGTGGCCACGGTTTTGCCGTCAGCATCGACGATGCGGATGCGAACCTGCACCTTGGCCGCTTTCGCGGTTTCATTGCGCAGCAAAACGCGGGCGGAGATATCCGCCTTCGCCGTGGAGATCGCCTTGGTCGTGACGTAGACGCCCGGGCCGCCGTGGTCCATCAGGTCGATATGGACGCCACCGGTCGTGATCAGGGACACATTGCGATATAGGCCGCCGAATATGTTGAAATCGCCGGTCAGCGGCGCGATCTGCGGCACGCGGCTATTGTCGACGCGGACCGCAATCAGGTTGTCGCCCGCCTTGAGCGCCTGGGTGATATCGAAGCGAAACCGGGCATAGCCGCCTTCGTGGTGGCCGACGTTCTCGCCGTTGACATAGACGTCGGTGGTGAGCGCGGCGCCATCGAATTGCAGGACGTAATGCTTGCCCGCTTCGGGTGTCAGGGTGAGCTGATGGCGATACCAGGCCGGACCGCGATAATAGACGCCTTCCGGCTCGCCGCGCGATTTGTCGCCGCCCTGATTGGCGTCGCCGGCATTGAAGGTGTGGGGCAGGTTGACCGGCTGCCAGCTATTGGCGTGAAAGTCCACCTGGCTGGCGGCCGGCACGTCTTCCTTGATGAACAGCCAGTTGGCGTTGAGCGACCTCTGTTCGCTGGCAGCGGCGGGCAGTGCCAGCAGGGCTAGGCCGAGGATAAGGGCGAAGGGTTTCATGAAGCGTTTCCTCTTCTTGTGTTTCAGGCCGCGACGCGGACGAGGCGCACGGCCATCCACGGCTTGCCGGGCAGGGTGATGACGGGGCGGGCGGGGTCGTTGAAATCGTAGGCGTCCTTTTTGGCCAGGGTGAACGCACCATCGACCGGGGTCACGGTCATGTTCCAGGTGTCGATAATGTCAGCGCGGAATTTTTCCCCGCCGGTCAGTCCGTTTTTCGGCAGGCTTAGCGGCCACTGCGTCGGCGTTTCTTCGCCGAAATAGCGCAGATAATACTGGCCTTCCTGACCGCCGAGGTGACGTTCCCACCATTTGTCGATCGGGTCGATCCCGCTACCGGGACCTTCGGCCATGATCTGTTTCAGGAAGGCGATGCGACGCCAGCTTTGGCCCAGCAGCGTGCCGCCCTGACCGAGCCACGAATGGTCAGGCCCGCTCTTGTCGGCGGTGAAGGTTTCGGAATGGCCGACATAGGTGCCGCCGATCAGGCCGTGCCAGAACCGCATCAGCAGCTGTTCGCCGCTCAGATTGCCCCAGCGTGCCGCGATATCGCCTTCGTAGCACACTTCGTCGAAGACGACCGGCTTCTCCCAGACGCTGCGATAGGTTTCCGCCGTGCGGTCATCAAGAACGGCTGAGCCGTTCTGGACGCTGGAATGGGTTATCCAGGGCTTGCGATTGTCATAAAGGATCTTGAGATTGTGGATCGAGCGCAGGCGGTCGTGGGCGTCTTCGGACTGGATCAGCCGGAACAGGTGGTCGATATCATCGGTCGTTTTGGTCTTGATCAGGTCGAATTCGTTGGCGAACGACCACCAGACATTGCGGTAGGCGGACAGTCGGGCGATCAGGTAGCGCAGATAGCGTTCGTCCTGGGCGCGGGTCATGTCGGAAAAGCCGCGCTTGGCGTCATAGGGCTGGTAGATGATGATGTCGGCTTCGACGCCGATGGCCAGCAGGCGGGCGACGCGGTCTTCGAACCGGCGGAAATAGGCCGGATTGAAGCGGGTCCAGTCCCAATCTTTATCCCCTGTCCCCAGCTTTTCGAAGGGGTAGATGGCTTCGGCGGCGACATTGGGGAATACGCACATGCGGATCTTGTTGAAGGGCGAAGCGGCCAGGGTCGCCAGGGTCTGGTCGCAGCGGGCGTCGGATTGTTGCGCCCACGAATAGCAGGTGGTGCCGATAGGGGCGTAGGGGGTGCCATCGGCATAGGCGAAATGGTAGCCATGCGCCACGCGGACGGGGCCGTGATTGTCGCGCGACGGTGGGACGGCGTCGAAGGCGCCGGTCTGGTCATTCAGCGCCGGCGCATTGCTGACGGTCTTCCAGCGCCAGGTGCCTATGTCCGGCGGGCTGAAGCGAATCCGGTAGACGCCGCCACCATCGTAAAACCCGCCGACCCGCATCACGGACCGGCCATTGGTGAAATCCGCCGCGATATCAACATCGATGAACGGGTTGCCGGTATCGGGACCGGTAAAGGTCAGTTCATGACAGCCCCAGCGCTCGGTAACCGGTGTCTTGGCGGCGGGCTTTACCGGCCAGGCATCCGCGGCGGTGAAGACGCCAGCGGACAAGCCCGCCAGGGCGGCGGCGGACAGCAGGCTGCGGCGAGAGAGTGTCATCTGGCATTTCCTCGTTTTTATAATACGTATTATGTTTTCACAAAGCGCCACGCCGCGCAAGTGTTTCCGGCATACGATTTTTCGGCACACGATGATGTCAGGGCTGCTCGGTCAGGCTGTAGATGCGCTCCATTTCCAGCCAGGTCGATCCTTCAGGCCCGAAGGGTAGGGGCTTCTGAAAGGTGCGCATCAGGGCGTCCCATGCCTGCACATCCGGGTTGTCGGCATCGCGCGCGGCCTTGGCGACGGGGTCGAACCTGTCCCCCTGGTCCATGATGAGGACCATCCGATCCCCGACCAGGTAGATTTCCAGGTCGCGGATGTCGTCAGCGCGAATGGCGGCGGTAACGGCAGGCGGGGGCGCTCCGGCGGCGTGCCAGGCCCTGTAGCGCGCAATGCCTTCGGCATGGATGTCAACGGCGAAGACTTTACGAACCATGGGGTTTCATTCCGGGATGTTTTCCTTGAAAATCGCCTGGACCCGTATCGGCAGATAGGCCTTCAGCGTTTCGCCGCGCACGGTTCGCGCCAACTGGTCCACGGCGTCACGCGCTTCGACGTGCGGGTTCTGGTCGATGACCGCATCCATCGTGCCGGATAACAGGAAACGCCGCGTGTGGTCGGTCAGCTCATGGCCGATAAAGACGATCTGTTGGGCGCGGCCGCTTTCTTCCAGAGCCCGGGCAATGCCGCGGTTGCCGGCACCGATGTTGTAAATGCCGGCCAGGTCGGGATATTCGTGCAGCAGGGCGCGGGCTTCGGTATAGGCGGCCTCGTCGTCGTCATGCACTTCGCGCAGTTCGACGACGGACAGGTTGGCGTAGGATTCGCGCAGGATATGCCGGAAACCCATCTCGCGTTCTTCGTGGCCGCGATAGGACAAGGAGCCTGCGAACAGGGCCAGCTTGGCCGGCGCGCGGGGCAGGAGCCGCCCCAGCAGATAGCCGCTCAGGCGGCCGGCGGCGCGGTTATCTATCCCGATATAGCCTTCGCGCGGCACATTGGAGATGTCCGAAATCAGGGTGAAGACCACGGTTCCGGCATTGCGCAACTGACGCAGCGCTTCGCGCACGACCGGATGATCCAGGGCGATGACGCCCACGCCGGTTGACTGTCCGGCCAGCTTCAAAAGTGCATCGGCCAGGGCGTAGGGATCGAAACCTTCGATGAAGTGGAGGCGTAGGTCGATGTCGCCGCGATCCGCGCTGACCTCTTCCAGCGATCGCGCCAAATTCTGCATGAAGGTGTTGGTGCCGTTTGGCAGAATGAAATCCAGCGTGACGGGGGCGCGGCTGATCGAAGTTTCACCGGGTTGGCTGATATAGCCAAGCCGGGCCGCGGTCTGGATAACGATGTCGCGAGTGCGGTCGCGCACGCCGGGGCGCTTGTTCAGGACCCGGTCCACGGTCGCGGTGGAAACGCCCGCCTGCCTGGCGATATCGATCAAGGTGGCACGTGTTACGGCCATTCGGCGCTCTCCCTGTATGGCCGCAGACCGTGGCGATGAGTCTTGCGGCTTTTGACATCAAAATACATCGGACGGGCGTGCCGAAGTCAAGCGGTTTTATAGGCTGGCAGCGTGGGTAGGCTTTGGGGTCGGTATAGGTATGAATATATATAATTGAATTTACTTGGATAAATTCACCGCTATGCGACGGCGAGAAAGAAATTACACATATGATGTATGATGATGCATTGACATCAAGTCCGATCGGTATATGACTGGTCACCATCAAAAAAAGTCGCGTACAGGGATTGGGACCAGCGAATGGCTGAACTTTTCAAGCGAACCTACACGCGCCGCGATCTGGCGGCGCATACCGGGCAATTGTCGCAATTCGCGGGGGTGCGCCTGATGACCCTGGGTGACGGTATTGAACGCGGCGTGCGCTTGCTCGAATTTCGTACCGGATCCGGATTGCGCTTCACGGTTTTGATCGATCGTGCCATGGACATTGCCGACTGCGACCATAATGGCCGTGCGGTCGGCTGGCATTCGCCGTCGGGCTTCCGTCATCCGGGTCTGCACGACTATGAAGGCGAGGGCGGCCTGGGCTGGTTCCGTTCCTTTTCGGGGCTCATGGTTACCTGCGGCCTGGATCACATTCTGTTCATGGATGAGGATAACGCGGACCACTATGTCTACGGACCGCGCAAGAGTGTGAAATCGTCTTTGCATGGCCGCGTCGGCACCATTCCGGCTCGACTGACCGGCTATGGCGAGCACTGGGACGGTGACGTTTGCACCTTGTGGGCCGAAGGGGTGGTCCAGCAATCGACGGTGTTCGGCGAAGACCTGCACCTGATCCGCCGCATCGAGGCGACCGTCGGCAGCGATGAAATTCGTCTGCATGACCGCGTCGTCAATCACGGCTTTTACCGCACGCCGCACATGTACTGCTACCACATCAATGTCGGCCATCCGGTCCTGGCCGAAGGGGCGCGCTATGTCGCGCCGGTTCGCGACGTTGTCTGGGCGTCCCATGCCGGTGACGATTACCGCAAGCAGGCCGTGGGCTATCGCACGCTTCCCGCGCCGCAGATGAATTTTCACGAGCAGGTCTGGCAGCACGACATGCAGGCCGATGCCGATGGCCGGGTCACTGTCGCCCTGGTCAACGAAGCCATCGGTTTCGGTTTCGAGGTCGAAGTGCTGAAGTCGCAGTTTCCGGCCATGTACGAATGGCAGAACCTTCAGGCCGGTCATTATGCCCTGGGTATAGAGCCGTCCTCGAACCACGTCTTTGGCAAGCCGTTCGCCAAGGCGCGCGATGAACTGATCTGGCTCGAGCATGGCGATGAGCGGCGCTATGACAGTGTCTTCCGCATCCTGCCCGATGAGAGGGCCATCGCCGACGCCGTTGCGCGCATCGAAGCGGTGGCGGTTCAACCTGCCGATGACTATCCGGCGCCGTCGGGACACTTCCCGCCGATCGGGGAGCGTTGATATGTCGATAAAGAATACAATGGCGGGTAAGGTCGTGCTCTATACGGGTGCGGCGGGCGGACTGGGTCTGGGGACCACCTTGCGGTTTCTCGAACGCGGCGCCACCGTCGTAGCGGTCGATCACGACGAGACGAAGATTGCGGCCTTAAGCGCCGAGGCGGACAAGGTCGGCAGTGGGCGGCTACTGGTGACGCAATCAGACATGTCTGACCTGACCGGCTTTCGCGCCGACCTGAGGGCCAGCCTGAAGGAAACGGGCGGCTTCGACATCGTCATCAACAACGCCGCCATCTATCCGTCCAAGCCATTCGAAGAGTTCACGGTCGAAGACCATCAGCGCGTGCAATGCGTCAATGTCGATGCCGGTATCGTGGCCGTTCAGGAGTCGCTGCCCGGTATGAAGGCCAAGGGTTTTGGGCGCATCATCAATATCGCCTCCATCACATTGTCGGGCGCATGGCCGAACATCTATCCCTATGTCGCATCAAAGGGCGCGCTGATTGGGCTGACCCATGCCTGGGCGCGGGAATTCGGCGCGTGGGGCATCACGGTCAACGCCATCTCCCCCGGCGCGTTTCCGACCGATGCCGAGGCCATCAATCCCGATCCCGAAGGCTATAATCGGCATGTGCTGGCGCAGCAGTCGATCAAGCGCCGCGGCCATGTCGGCGACATCGCCAATGCCATAGCCTTCCTCGCTGCCGAGGACACGGGCTTCATCACCGGCCAGACGCTGAACGTCAACGGCGGCTGGGTGATGCACTGACTTTCAAGCAAGGAATGAAATCACCATGGGTATCTTAAGCGGCATTCGCGTCCTGGACTGTTCCATCGCCATGGCCGGGCCGTTCGCGGCGCAGCGCCTGGGCGACATGGGCGCCGACGTTATCAAGGTCGAGCCGACGACCGGCGAATGGCAACGCCACGCGCCGGCGGGCGGGGCGTGGGGCAATGAGATAAACGTTTCCTTCCTGTCGCTCAACCGCAACAAGCGGTCCCTGGCCGTCGATCTGAAGTCGGCAGAAGGCAAGGCCTTGCTGCTGGAAATGGTCAAGACCGCCGATGTCTTCCTGCAAAATTACCGGCCCGGCGTCGCCGCCCGCCTGGGGGTCGATTACGAAACCTTATCGGCCATTAATCCGAAGCTGATCTATGTCTCCATGTCGGGCTATGGCGAGGACGGACCCTACAAGAACTATCCGGGCCAGGATTTGCTGCTGCAATCCATGTCCGGTGCCATGATGTCGGCCGGTTCAAAGGACGCACCGCCATCGCCGGCGGGCCAGTATCTGGTTGACGCCATCACTGCCTATACCGCGTTCGAAGGAGCCTTGGCGGCGTTATTCCACCGTGAGCGGACGGGTGAGGGGCAGAAGGTCGAAGTCAATATGCTTGACGCCATCACGACCATCCAGATGCAAGAGCTGTCCGTCTTCACCGTTGGCCACAAGCCGCAGACCCGTTCGGTCGAGCCGCACGCGCACAGCTATATCCGCGCGCCCTACGGTGTCTTCAAGACCAAGGACAGCTACATCACCATTGCCATGGCCAATCTGAAAACGCTCGGCAAACTGATCGAAGAACCCTTCTTCGCCAATCTGGAAGACCAGACGGATTCGTGGACATACCGCGATGAAATCTACGCCATGACGCGGATCAAGCTCGAAGGGAAAACAACTCAGGAATGGCTCGACCTGTTCCGCCCGGTCGATATCTGGTGCGGTCCGGTCTACGGCTATGCCGATCTGGTCGAAGACCCGCAGATCAAGCACAATGGCACCTTCGTCGAATATGACCACCCGACCGAAGGCCACGTCAAGACACCGGGCTTCCCGATCAAGTTTTCCAAGACGCCGTCTACCATCGGCCGGGGCGCGCCGCGTGTCGGCGAACATAGCCGGGAAATCCTGGCCTCGCTCGGCAAGTCGGAAGTGGAGATCGACGCCATCCTGGCCAGTGGCGCGGTGAAGCAGGCCGATGTCTGACACGGTTGCGTATCGCGGGCTGACCTGGGATCATCCGCGCGGCTTTACTGCGCTGGACGCGGCGGCCCGGGCTCGCCCTGAGCTTGGCCTGTCGTGGGCCGTGCATTCTCTGGAAGGGTTTGAAACCCATCCCATCGCCGACCTGTGTGATCGCTACGACCTGGTCGTTCTGGACCATCCGCATGTCGGCGAGGCGGTAGAGGGCCAATGCCTGTTGCCGCTGGAAGACCTGTTTTCGGCGCATGAGATCGAAGGGTGGCGGCGCGACTGCATCGGGCCGTCCCTGGCCAGTTACAATTTCGCCGGCCGGCAATGGGCGCTGCCGCTGGATGCGGCAACCCAGGTCATGGCCTGCCACCCGTCCGTCAGGGACATTCCCCGGACCTGGGACGACGTGCTGGCCTTCGACGGGCCCGTCGCTTTGTCGCTGGCCGGGCCGCACGCCGCCTTGAGCTTTCAATCGATCTGCGCGGCCCTGGGTGAACGCCCGGCCACGGTGGACCCCGATATCTTCATCAGCCTGCAAACAGGCCTGGCCGCCTTCGACCTGATGCAGCGTCTGAAGGACGCGTCGCCGCTCAGTGTGCGCGACCTCAATCCGATCGGCATTCTTCAGCACATGGTCGATCATGACGATGTGGCCCTGTGTCCGCTGATCTACGGTTACGTCAATTACGCCAACCGCCTGACCTTCGCCAATGCGCCGCGCGGAAATGTCGAGACGGGGGGCGGCATTGGCTCGACGCTTGGCGGCACGGGGATTGGCATTTCGAGACGCTGCCGGATGACGCCGCAACTGCTGGATCATCTGCGCTGGTTGATGTCGCCACAGGCGCAGGTGGATTTCATTCCCGCCCATGAGGGGCAGCCGTCCTTGCGTGCCGCCTGGCGCGACGCCGGCGTAAATGCCCGGTGGGGCGGGTTCTACGCCAACACCTTCGATACGCTGGAGGCGGCCTATGTGCGCCCGCGCCACAACCGCGCCATTGCCTTCCAAACGGAAGCCTCGGCGCGCTTGCGTGCCGCCCTCTTCGATCACGGCGATCCGGCCGCCCTGCTGAACGACCTGCAAACCGCCTATGCCCGCACCCGTGTCCCTGGTACCGAGAGATAACATGACGTCTGACCTGATCTTCGACTTCGATGGCGCAGTCGCCATCATCACCATCAACCGTCCGGCCAAGCTCAATTCAATGACGCCGGACATGGCCCATGCCCTGGAAGCCGCGGTGGCGCACTGCAATGCGTCTGACACTATCCGCTGCGTTATCGTGACCGGCGCCGGCGATCGCGCCTTTTGCGCCGGGTCGGACATCCGCACGCTGGACGACTACGCCACGCCGTGGGATTTCCGCAATCGCGGCGACTATTGCGATGCCATCCGCCTGTGCTTGAAACCCACCATAGCAGCGGTCAACGGCTATGCCTTCGGCGGTGGGCTGGAAACGGCAATGAGCTGCGATATCCGCATCGCGTCGTCCAACGCGCAATTCGCCGCGCCGGAGATCAAGCTCGGGTGGATCGGCGGCGGTGGCATGGCGGCGGGACTGGTCCATTCGATCGGGGCCTCAAACGCTTCGCTGATGATCCTGACCGGCGATGCCATCACGGCGCAGAAGGCGGAGCAATGGGGGCTGGTCAGCGAGGTCTGTGAGCCGGCGGACCTGATGGCCCGTGCGCGGGCCATCGCCGACACCATCGCGTCGCGGGCGCCGATCGCCGCCGAAACCGGCAAACTCAATTTGCGTGCAGCCCATACCATGCCGTATGAGAAGGCGGTCGAATACGAGCGCGACCTGCAAACCATCTGCTTCGCTACCGATGACGCGAAGGAAGGCCGCGCGGCCTTTAAGGACAAGCGCTCGCCCGTATTCAACAGACGCTGATACTATAAAAGGACACACTGCCTATGACCCTGCCTAAAATCCTGATCACCCGTCCGTGGCCCAAGGGCGCTCAGGCCTATATGCAGGCGAAATACGATGTGACCGTCAATGACAGCGGTGTGCCGCTCACTCATGACCAACTCATCCAAGCCATGTCTGACTATGACTGCGTCTGTTCGTCCCTCGGCGACCCGATGGACGCGGCGGTTTTCGCCGTGCCCAATGCGCGTGCCCGCATGATTGGTCACTATGGCGCCGGCTATGAAAATATCGATGTCGCCGCCGCCAAGGCCGCAGGCATCACGGTGTCCAACACGCCCGATGTCCTGACCGACGCCACGGCCGACATCGCCCTTATGCTGATGCTGATGACCTCGCGCCGCGCGTCGGAAGGTGAGCGTCAGTTGCGCGCCGGCCAGTGGAAGGGATGGGGGACGACCGCCCTGATGGGGCAGTCGCTCGAGGGCAAGACGCTGGGGCTGGTCGGCTTCGGCCGCATCGCCCAGGCGACAGCGGAAAAGGCAGCGCGCGCGCTTGGCATGAAGATCGCCTATTACAGCCGCCGACAAGCGCCGGCGGAGGCGGAAGCGGCACTCGATGCGCGCTATGTCCCGTCACTCGACGGTCTGGCCGCGGTGGCCGATGTCCTGTCCCTGCATACGCCTGGCGGCGCGGAGACCCGGCATATGGTCGATGCGCGCCTGCTTGGCCTGATGAAGCCGACGGCCATCCTGATCAATACGGCGCGCGGCTCGGTGGTCAAGGAAGACGACCTGGCCGAGGCGCTCAAGGCCGGAACGATATGGGCGGCCGGTCTCGATGTTTACGAACATGAGCCCGACGTGCATCCCGCCCTTTTGCCCCTGAACAATGCTGTCCTGCTGCCGCATCTCGGCAGCGCCACGGTCGAAACGCGCGAAGCCATGGGGATGCGGGCCGCCACCAATGTCGATCTCTTCTTCGCGGGGGAGCCCGTTCGTGACCGCGTCGCTTGAGACGGTCGCGGCGCATCTCGCCCGGTGGCGACGTGAGGCGGACGGTCCGTTTGTCCTTGGCATCTGTGGCGCGCAAGGGTCAGGCAAATCCACCCTGGCCGAAGGCTTGCGCGATCGTCTAACAGCGGACGGTGTAAACGTTGCCCTGCTGTCGCTGGACGACCTGTACCTGCCGCGTGAGGCGCGACCGGTGCAGGTGTCAAAGCTGTTCGCCACGCGTGGCGTGCCGGGCACCCATGATGTCGCCCTGGGCGAGCGGACGATCAAGCGCCTGATTTCCGGCCTGCCGACACGTTTGCCGCGGTTTGACAAGGCGACAGATGCGCCGGTGCCTGAAACACAATGGCCCGAAGTGACGGCACCCGATGTCTTGATTTTCGAAGGTTGGTGCGTCGGTGCGCGCCCGCAACCGGAGGCGGCCCTGTGCGATCCGGTCAACGGTCTGGAGCGCGAGGATGACGGCACGTGGCGGCAAGCGGTCAATGCGGCCTTGCACGGGCCCTACGCCACCTTGTTTGCCCATATCGACCGGCTGGTTTTGCTGGCCGCGCCCGATTTCAGCGTTGTACGCGACTGGCGGATCGAACAGGAGCAGGCCCTGCGCCAACGCCTGGCGGCCGAAGGCCGGTCGGGGAGCCGCGTCATGAGCGATGACGAGATCGGCCGCTTTATCCAGTATTATCAGCGGCTGACGCAACATATCCTTGACACCATGCCCGCCTATGCCGATTTGACCCTGCGGCTTGACCGCGCGCGACACCTCGTCTGATATCTTCAAGGACCCTTTGTCATGATTATTTCCGCCGCCACCGATTATCGCGAAGCCGCCCGCCGCAAGCTGCCGCGCTTTCTGTTCGATTATCTCGACGGCGGGTCCTATGCGGAAATGACTCTGCGCAACAATGTCTCCGACCTGTCGTCTCTGGCCCTGCGTCAGCGGGTCCTGCGCAATGTGGCCGACCTGTCGCTGGAAACCGAGCTGTTCGGAGAAAAGATGGCCATGCCGGTGGCCCTGGCACCGGTCGGGCTGGGCGGCATGTATGCCCGGCGTGGTGAAGTGCAGGTGGCGAAGGCGGCGAAAAAGGCCAAAGTGCCCTATATCATCTCCACCGTCTCCTTGTGCCCGCTCGAGGAGATCGTCGAAAAATCGGGCTGCGACATCTGGTTTCAGCTCTATGTGCTAAAGGATCGCGGCTTCATGCGCCATGCCCTGGAACGGGCGCAGGCGCTGGGGGTTACCAAGCTGGTTTTCACGGTCGACATGCCGGTGCCGGGCGCGCGCTACCGCGACCGACATTCGGGCATGAGCGGCGATTTTGGCCCGGTGCGCCGTATCGTACAGGCGATGCTGAAACCCGGCTGGGCGTGGGATGTCGGGGTCAAAGGCACGCCGCACGACCTGGGCAATGTCTCGAAATATCTCGGCAAGGCGACGGGGCTGGAAGACTATATCGGCTGGTTGGGGGCCAACTTCGATCCGAGCATTTCGTGGAAGGATCTGGAATGGATCCGCGATGTCTGGAAGGGCCCGATGATCATCAAGGGCATACTCGATCCGGACGATGCCCGCGACGCGGTGCGGTTCGGGGCGGACGGTATTGTTGTATCGAACCACGGTGGGCGGCAACTGGACGGGGCCTTGTCAACCTGCAAGGCCTTGCCGGCTATTGCGGACGCGGTCGGGGATCAACTGACCGTTCTGGCCGATTCCGGTATCCGGACCGGTCTGGACGTGGTGCGTATGCTGGCCCTCGGGGCGAAGGGCGTGCTGCTGGGCCGGGCCTATATCTATGCCCTGGCCACCCATGGCGAGGCCGGGGTGACCAACCTGCTGGGCCTGATCGAAAAGGAAATGCGCACGGCTATGGCCCTGACCGGCGTCAAGTCCATTGCCGAAATCGACCGGTCCCTGCTGGCTGAGGTTCGATAAGGGCTATTTCCGGACGCCTGCCTGATCGATGACGGTTTGCGCTGCGTCGGGCCAGTCCTTGTCAGGGACAAGGTGGTCGTCGGTGATCAGGTTCCCGGAGTCGGCGATCCAGCGCCCGCCGATACGGTTGCTGTCATGGAAATTGCCGGTGGCGGTATTCTGTGTCGTGATGCCGCGCGTGTACTGGCGGCCCACCGTATTGGCATTGAGCCAGCGGCCGCGCGTTTCAATAACGTTGTTGGTGACGGTGATGAATTTCGAACCTTCGTCGAGATAGATGCCGATGGCTTCGCCGATGCCGAAGACATGGTTGTCACGGATCACCGCGCCAGGATTGGCCGACAGATTGTAGATGGCGCCGCCATCCTTGTACCAGCTTTTGACGCCATGCACCCGGTTGCCGGCCACCAGCGTGTTGCGCAGGGTAGTTGGCGTATCGTAGGCGGTGTTGGTTTCATAGCCTTTTTGATTGTCGCGATAGTTGGGATTGCCGCCGGCGTCGTTATAGCCCCAGCCCCAGCCAATATCGATGGCGTCGTAAGGCGCTTCGGAAATGTCATTATGGGTGATCTGCGCCCCGTCGATATAGGTGGTCAGGATGGCGGCGCCTTCTTTGTAGTCCTGGCTAACGTTGCTGATGACATTGTTGTCTATAACGATCCGGGCATTGATCAGGCGCGGATCGGAGGGGTGGTGCGCGTCGGCACGGACACCGCCGGCCATGACCGCGCCGCCCGACAGGCCGGTGAAGCGATTGCCGGTAACGGTGATGTCCTGCGCGGCCAGTCCCGCACCGCTGAGGTTGGCGGTGTCGTCATTGCCGATGCCGAGACCGATCTGGCCCAGTTGCGAAAACTGATTATTTTCAAAGCGAATATGCCGAGCGGCCGCGACCTGGACGGCGGCGGGCATTTGGTGCCACCTCTGGCGCATGGCTTCGAATTCCGGGCAGCCCCAGCCGCAGGTCTTGTAGGCGTCCGCCGGTCGCTTGGTGGCCACGTCCTTCAGGTAGGCGGCGCTTTGCTGGCTGGCGTAGCCGGTGGGCGCGGAGGGACCGGTCCATGACGAATAGGAGAAGCGCAGGCCCTTGAAGGTCAGGTTGCGCACCGGCGCGTCCAGCGTACCGGAAATGCTGACCAGGGTTTCCAGGCGCGGCAGGGTAACGGTCAAGGCCTTGATGTCCGCATCCTCGGCGATACGGACGTACAGCTTGCCCGCCTCGGGGTCTATAAACCACTGATAGGGATTGGAATGCCACTGGTTGGTCACGCCAAACAGCTCCGGCGCATTGACCAGGAACAGGCGGGAATCGTCGGGGAAGATCGGCGAGGAGAGGGTGTCGTAGCCCCAGGTGTTATTGTCCCATGATGGTTGCTGCATGGTGACGGTCTTGCCGTCGATGCTTTTCACCGGCGCGTAGCGGTCGGTGAAGAAGCCGGTCATTTCCATTTCCAGACGCGACGGATGCTTGATATCGGCAATATAGGCCAGGTCAGGATTTTTGATGACGAATCCGGTGGCGGTAAAATCGATATCGTGCGCCTTTATTTCAATCTTCGGGCGTTCGGCCAGCACGCCGTCGATCCAGAGCTGACGCGACTCCAGGCCCTTCGGGACATCGGCGACATAGACGAAGGTCTTGGCATCCACCAGCGTGAAACCGGTGACATTCATACCGCCCGACAGCATGGGTTTGGCCTTTGGCGTAGCCTGCCATGAGACCGTATGCGTGCCTTGGCCGCCGTCGGCGGCGGTGAAGACAAGGGGCGCGGTCAGGCTATAGACACCGTCGGCGAGACTGACGGTCACATCACGGGACGTATTGACTGCGCGCACCGCCGCCTGAGCACGCGGCAGGGTCTTGAAGGGGGCCTTGGCGCTGCCGTCGCCGTTGTCATTGCCGATGGGGGAGACATGAATTTGAACGGCGGTCGCCGTCTTGGCCTTGGTGCGGGCTAGAGAGGCAGCTGGGTGGAAGGCCAGGCAGGCAGCCAAGACAAGGAGTGGTGCGGCGCGGCTGGCATATGACATCTGGCATTCCCTAAAATTATATGATGTATTATGTTTTAGCCTATGGCACGCACGCCCTCAGGTCAATTGAAAAGGGCCTCCGGATCGCTCCGGAGGCCCTGATTGCTTTATAATTAGGCGGCGCCGACGGTCTGTTTCTGCGACCCCAGGCCCTCAATGCCCAGTTCCATGACATCGCCGACATTGAGATAGATCGGGTCCGGCTTCTGGCCGAGGCCGACGCCCGGCGGCGTGCCGGTCGAAATCACGTCGCCCGGATGCAGGCTCATGAACTGAGAGACATAGTGGACCAGGAAGGCGGGCTTGAAGACCATGGTGGCCGTCGATCCGTTCTGGAACCGCTTGCCGTTCACGTCCAACCACATCTTGAGATTGGTGACATCGCCGGCTTCGTCCTTTGTGACCAGCCACGGGCCGATGGGGCCAAAGGTGTCGCACCCCTTGCCCTTGTCCCAGGTGCCGCCGCGCTCCGTCTGGAAATTGCGTTCGGACACGTCATTGATGGTGCAGTAACCGGCAACATAATCGAGCGCCTCGGCTTCCGACACGTAGGACGCCTTTTTGCCGATAACGAGACCGAGTTCGACTTCCCAGTCGAGCTTGGTTGAACCGCGTGGCTTCAGCACTTCGTCGTTCGGGCCGATGATGGCGGATGTCGCCTTCATGAACAGGACGGGTTCATCGGGGACAGGCAGGTTGGATTCGGCGGCGTGGTCGGCATAGTTCAGGCCGATGCAGATAAACTTGCCCACCCGCGCGACGCACGGACCATAGCGCGAACCGGCCGGAGCCAGCGGCAGGTTGGCGGGGTCGATGGCGGCGATTTTGGCCAGGCCGGCGTCGGACAGGGTGTCGCCGGCGATGTCGTCAACCACGCCGGACAGGTCGCGGATCCGGCCATCGGCATCGAGCAGGCCGGGTTTTTCCGAGCCCGACGGGCCGAAGCGAAGCAATTTCATCTTGAATATCTTTCCCAGTGAAGGCGATTTTGACAGAGAGGGGCGTATTACAGCATCACGTCAAAAAAGTGGATGCCCCTTTTGAAAACAACTTGCCTATTTAAAACAGGCCGGCCATTCGCAGGCTGATTGGCGTTTAGCGTCAGTTCAACCAGCCGCCATCGATAATGTGCGCCTGACCGGTGGTGAACCGCGATTCGTCCGACGCAAGATAGACGGCAAAGGCCGCTAGTTCCTCGGGTGTGCCGAAACGGCCCTGAGGTTGGCGGGCCAGGAAGGCGGCGCGGCCTTTTTCGTAGTCGCCAGTGTCGCGCATCCTTTGTTGCAGGGACGGGGTTTCGATCGTGCCGGGACAGATGGCGTTGCAACGGATGCCGTGGGCGACATAATCGGCGGCGACCGACTTGGTCAGGCCGACCACGGCCGCCTTTGAGGCGCCGTAGGCGAGGCGGTTGGCAACGCCCTTGAACGCGGCGACGCTGGCCATATTGATGATAGAACCGTTCTGACGCGCCAGCATGCCGGGCAGAAAGGCCTTAATGGTGTGGAACATGGCCGTGACGTTGATATCAAAGCTGAACTGCCAGGCCGCGGCGTCGGTGGTCAATACCGTACCGGCGTGGACATAGCCGGCGCAGTTGTACAGAACGTCGACATCCGGGAATTCCTCAGCGAGCGCAGCAATGGCCGCTGGATCCGTGGCGTCAAGCTGGCGGCAGATTGCCCCCTCAAGGCCCGCCAGGGTTTCCAGCTTTACGTCGGTTGCGATAACCGTGGCCCCCTCGGCGATAAACGCTTCGGCGGCGGCGCGGCCCATGCCTTGTCCGGCGGCGGTGATAAAGGCGGTTTTGCCCGACAGGCGTCCCATGGCTTACTCCAAATATATCATATGTATTATGTTTTGGTTTAGCGGCGCACAGGTGCTGTGTCAATTGGATTTGCGGGCGAAAAACGGCGCGGACGGTCAAAAAAAGCCCGCAGAGTCCATAAGGACGCTGCGGGCCAAGAAACCTCTGTTTCCCAAAGCGGCCAACGGGTGAAGCCGCTTCGGGGACGCAACAGGAGGTGGAACCTCAAGATCGGGAGGAGAGTTGAGGCGGGGAAGAGCTAGTAGCGGAAGCGGACTCCGAAGGCGACGCGCTTGCCGGTGGTGCGGTATTCCTTGGTGCGGTCCGGTGTAACCGAGTAGATGAACTCGTTCTCGTCGGTCAGGTTGAGGCCGTCCAGGTAAACGCTGAAGTGGTCGTTGATGTCGTAGGACAGGCTGGCGTCCAACTGGCCGTAGGCATCGAAATATTCCGGCTCGCCGTTCCGGCCCGAAGCGACCTGCAGGAACTTGTCGCGCCAGGTGTAGGCGAGACGTGCCTGGATCGGACCCTTTTCATAAAAACCGATCAGGCTATAGCTGTACTTCGACAGGCCTTCCAGGCCGTAGGACACATTAGCCACGGTGTTGGTGTAGTTGGCGTTCGACTCTGCGTAGGTGAAGCTGGTCTGCACGCCCAAGCCGTCGAATGGCGCCGGCAAATTGCCGAAGACCTGGCGGTAGCCCAGTTCCATGCCCTTGACGACCGCGCCCTTGCCGTTGGTCGGTACGGTGACCTGGAAGGTGACCTGATCGACCTTTTGCGGCGTCGTCGTCAGGGTGACGAACGAGTCGATATTCTTGTAGAAGGCTGAGAAAGTAAGGGCCGACAACTTGTCGAAATACCATTCCAGCCCGCCTTCGATCTGCGAGGCACGGAACGGCTGAAGGTCTGGATTGCCACGCTTGATCGTTTCGTTGCCGGGATTGGTCTGGATGGACTGTTTCGGCGATAGGTCGGAAAGGGTCGGGCGGGTGATGACACGTGACGCCGAGAAGCGGGCGATCAGTTCGTCGGTCAGGTTGAGGCGAGCGTTCAGCGACGGCAGGATATCGGTGTACTTGCCTTCGAAGCTGACCGGCACGACGCCGGACACGGTGATGATGTTCTGGCCCGCCCCGTTAGGTACAGCGCTGAGCACGGTTTGCGACGCACCAGACGAGGTATATTTGGTGTCTTCGACACGGACACCGACATTGATCGCCAAGGGCATGTTGCCGAGATCGGCGCGGATGTCGCTCATCAGGTAGCCGATCAGGACCTTTTCATCGACGACCGAAGATCCGGCCGGATCGAAGCGGCCCGGGGCGAAGGCCTTGCCGTCTTGGGCGGCAAATTGGGCCACCTGCTGGATGACGGCCAGCGGATCGTAGGCCACCCAATCACGGATGATGTTGCCGCTATGGCTGGCGAAGAAATCCATGTTCGTGTTGGAGAACAGGGACTGCGGTAGGACACGGTCAGAACCGCAATAGGCGCATTGTTCGCCACCGGGCGTCGAGTTGGTGGTGATGGTCTTTGTGCGGTTTTCGCTGGCGATGCCGCCATACAGGGTGACATTGCCTTCTGGCGACCACTTGCCGTCGATCTTGAACTCGTTGGTTTCGTCGTCGATGTCCGAACCGCCGCCCCAGATATAGTAGTGGGCCGTGATGCCCTGCGGGTTGGTCGAGGCGTTGGAATAGTTCGGCGACGTGAAGCCGTAATCATAGATCGGGCTGCCTGAGCGACGATCGAACCACAGATCCATATTCTTGCGGCGGATGGTCGTGAAGTAGTCGTTCTCCTTGCCACGGCGTTCGGCCTTCGAGGTCGAGGCGTCGAAGCTCAGGGTCAGGGTGTCGGTTACCTTCCAGGCGGCGTTCAGGCCGACCATCGAGGTGGTGACATTGCGCGTATCGTGTTGCAGGATCTGATCGACCGTACCGCCGGTATAGCGTTGGTACACGGCTTCCTTGCCCTGGACGACCTGCTCCACCAGCGTGCCGCCGGAAAAGTCATAGGCGAGACCGGTCTGGTCTTCGGTGATTTTAGCCTTGGAATACAGGCTGTCGAGGGTCAGAGTCAGGTTTTCGACAGGCTTCCATTGGACCGAGGCGTTGAGGCCGGCCATGCTCTTCTTGCGCACGAAGAAGAAGGGCGACAGGTTGGACGGCATGGAAATCTTGCTGAACGGCGCCACGTTCGGGCCGACGCGGGCACCGACGACCCCGCCCGACGTATAGTAGCTGTCGGTCGATGAGCGGTAGACGTGACCGGCGCCAATGGTGAATTCATCGTCACGGACGGTCTGGTCCATGTAGGAGGCCGATAAGGCGACGCCCAGGGTGCGGTCGCGGTTGCGCCAGCTCATGACGGCCGAGGCTTCCGGGTTGTTGGTGTCGGCCAGTTCGGCATGGGAGGAACCGACGGAACCGGCCAGCATGAAGGTCTTGGTCTGATCGAGTGGGCGCAGGGTGCGGACATCGACCGTCGCGCCGATCGACGCGCCGTTGATGTTGGCCTGGGGCGACTTATAGACGTCGGCGCCGGCGATCAGTTCCGACGGCAGGACGTCGAAGGAGAATTCGCGGCCGTTATTGTCGGTGGCCAGCGTGCGGCCGTTGACAGTGACCGCATTGAACTTCGGTCCGAAGCCGCGCACCGAGATGTAGCGGCCTTCGCCGCGGTTGCGTTCGATGGTCACGCCGGGGATGCGTTGCAGCGATTCGGCGACGTTCTGGTCGGGTAGTTTGCCGAGGTCTTCGGCGGCAATCGAGTCGACCGAATTGATGGCGGCTTTCTTGATGTCGAGCGCCGCTTTGATGGAGCGTCGGATGCCGCGCACCGTGACGATGGTTTCATCGGCAGGCGCCGTCGCTGTGGTCTCCTGGGCGGCTGCGAAGCCGGGCGAAGACAATACGGCGGCGGACATGGCTGTGGCGGCCAATAAGAGCAATTTCCTGGACATGGTTTCCTTCCTTGATCGCCCCTTGTGGTCGGAGCTGATGAGGTAACACTATTGCAACATAATATGTGTGTCAAATTATCATCATATGTCCGACAATATGGATTTTGATTATGCCGTTGGGTGTGACGCGCGCATGGCGTGGTCTGATGACAAAATGGGTCCATGGGTCATGACGGCCCCTGACGTTTCCTGAACGCCGGGGTCTGCGCCCCGATCGCCTTCTGCATTTGGGTTTTAGCCTTAGCCACGCCGCCGATTCCGCCGGGAGCCGGCGAAAGCTAGGGCATGGCAATAGAGGCATATCGCCCGTCAGTATTGTAACATGAAATTTTCGCAATACATCATCACGCAGACGAAAAAAGAGGCGGTTTGACGTGGTTGTCGACGAGTTTCCCGCTCAGCGATAGCCTCTATCTGTCAAGGAATACCCAGGCTTGTGATTGTCTTTTTGCGCCGAGGCGAAAGGGTTTTGGGGTTGTGACCAAATGATCACATTTATGATTTGAATTTTTGGAAATGCATCATTTAATGATTTAATTTGATGTTTTCGATAAATAATTGTCTGAGTTAATGGGTGGCTTTTGCCATAAAAAAGCCGCCTCCGGTGCGGGGCCGAAGGCGGTAGGGACGTATGGGTAGGGGAATCGAACCCTATTTGACCGAGCGGATCGGCAGGACGAAGAAGGACCCGGCGAAGACGAAGACGATGGCCGCGATAAACAGGACGCGATAATCGGTATCGAAATATTTGAGCAGTTGCGCCGCCATGACCGGAGAAATGATCTGGGGGATGTTCACCGCCGTGGTCAGCAGGCCGAGATCCTTGCCCGCTTCGCCGGTGTCCTTGGGCAAGACCTGCGTCATCAGGGCCATGTCGATTGACATGAAGGCGCCATAGCCGATGCCGATCAGGGCGGCGTAGCCGTACATGCCATTCAGGTTCGGCATGATCAGCGGCACCACCAGCGCCGCACCCATGATCAGGCTGGCCGCGAAGACAAACGGCTTGCGGCGCTTGACCCAGTCGGACAGCACGCCGGACAGGAAGGACGAGGTCATGACACAGACAAAGGTGATGGCCGACACTGTGCCGATTACGATATTGGCGCGGTCGGTGCCCAGGCCGATATAGTCCTGAAGGATGTAGAGCAGGTAGGTGACGATGGCCTGATAGCCCATATAGATGGTAAAACGGCCGGCGAAGGCCCACCAGAAGTCGGGATAGGCCTTGGGGTCGATCCAGAAGCCTTTGGCAAAGTCGCCGAGGCTGAATTTGACCAGAGGTTGGCCCTTTGACGACGTGTCGGGATTAAGTATGACAAAGGCGATGCAGCAGATGGCGATGGCGGCGGCGAACACCCCATAGGCTAGCGGCATATTGTCGGCGAGGCGGCCGGCGACAATCATCCCGACCGTGCCCCCCGCCGTCATGCCGGCGCCGACGAAGCCGGACGCCGTGCCGCGCGCGTGTTCGGGAAACCGGTCGGCGACCACGGTCGTCAGGGCCGGCTGCATGGCGTTGAGCGCGATGGCGGCAACGACCCAAACGGCGGTGATGGTCCAGAAGGTCGGCATGTAGGCGACACTGGCCAGGGCGACGGCGCCAATGATCGATCCGGCGACGATCCAGGGCGTGCGCCGTCCCCAGGTGGACAGTGTCCGGTCGGAAAAGGCGCCGGCGATCGGTGTGGTCAGGGTTGAAAAGATCGAGGTCACGAAGAACATCAGCCCGAGGTTTTCCACCTTGTGCGCCGGGTCGAGCGCGGCGATCTGGTTCGGCAGCAAAACCGCCAGCACGCCGCAGTAGAGGGCCAGCAGCATGAAAAAGCAGATGAACAGCGAGATGAGCAGCTTCCAGCGCGCGGCGCCTTCGACATGCGGAATGCCCAGACTGACGGCGGGGGCTTCGGTTAAGGTCGGCTGCTGATCCATGGTTTCCTCTTGTTTTGTTTTTTTCTT
This sequence comes from Asticcacaulis sp. AC466, assembly GCF_000495815.1. GTDB lineage: Bacteria > Pseudomonadota > Alphaproteobacteria > Caulobacterales > Caulobacteraceae > Asticcacaulis. The sequence continues at coordinate 52,782 of NZ_AWGE01000008.1, forward strand.
ATACGCGATATAGGCGCCGGGCGGTCCGTGACCAGACTTGGGCCTGGGCGTCCGGCGGTAAATGGGCGAGGGCATCGGCCACGACCGACCGCCAGCGCGAATAGCCGCCGGCCAGTTCGACGACGGGCCAGTCGCCGCCGAAGAGGCAGCGATCCGCGCCGAACGCCGTCAGGGCGTGGTCGAGATAGGGGCGTAGCTGATCGGGTGTCCAGGTTTCCCAGTCGGCTTCGGTCGGCAGGCCGGACAGTTTGCACGCCACACCCGGCATATGCGACAGCACCGTGATATGGTCGGCCCAGCCATTGGCGTCGATGTCCGCGCCATGCGTCTTGATGTCCGGTTTGCCGAGGTGGTCGATCACGACGCGCGCGTCGGGTACGGTGGCGAACAGCTGTTCGAGCGCCTGACGCAGCTCCGGCAATTGGCGCGCGCGGATGCACATATCCAGGCTAAAGCCTGCGCGCGCGGCGGCGGCGAGCCCCGCAATATAGCCCGGGGAGGTCATGAAGCCATCCGGCTCGTTCTGGGCGCTGCGCCGGATGCCCACCACCTTGGGCTGGTTTTTCAAAGCGGCGATGTGTGCTGTATCGCCCCGTTCGAGCGGGGCAAAGGCAACAATGCCCAGAATCGGAAACGCAAGGCCGGCGACCCATTCGGCCTCGGCCAGCGCCTGGGCCGGATCGCAGTCGGCCTGCACGAAGATCGCGCCCTCTATCTGCGCACCCGTGGCGGCGAACTCCGCCGGGCCCATGCGGCCGCTGATCGCGGGCACATATTTCAGCCAGTCGTAGCTCAGCAGGGCCGGGTCCCAGACATGCAGGTGGGCGTCGATCATGGCATCATTTTCCGGCCTTGCCACCGTTTCCGGGCAGGACATCCCAGCCTTTGTCGCGGACGGGCGCCAGGATCGCTTCGACCTGCGCCAAAAGAGCCTGATCGATGGGTTGCGACAGGGCGGCGATATTGTCACGCATGTTGGCCGGACTGGAAGAGCCAATCACGGTCGTGGCCATGCCGTTTTGAATTGCGCCCTGAAGGGCGAATTGCAAGGCCAGTCGCGATATGTCGGTGCCGGCAGCTTCGCACAGGCGCGCCGCTTCGGCCGCTGCGGCATGGACCGAGGCATGGCCCGGATGCCAGTCGGGTGGGCCGCGCCGGGTCAGCAGGCCCATGCCGAGCGGCGATGCGTTGAAGACGCTGATGCCGTGGGCCTGAAGGCGCCGAGCCACGGGGGCCAGGCGCTGGTCCTGGAGCGTGTAGGTGCAGTAGGCCATGACGGTATCGACGTTGTGTTCGACGGCGACGCGTTCAAGCAACGGCAGGTCGTAGCCGGTGATGCCGACGAAACCGATGACGCCTTGTCGCTTCAGATCGTGCAAGGTGGGAATCGCTTCTTCGACCAACTGGCGATAGTCGCCCATTTCGATATCGTGGCATTGCAGCACGTCGATATGGCCACAGCCAAGGCGGGCAAGGCTGGCGTCAAGGCTGCGCAAGGTGGCGTCGCGCGAAAAATCCCAGTCCTTGTCGCCGTAACGGCCGATCTTGGTGGCCAGGACATAGCGGTCGCGCGCGATGCCGGACAGGGCGTGGCCTAGCGCGGTTTCGGCCTTGGTCAGACCGTAATAGGGGGCGACATCGATGAAATTAACGCCGAGCTCCAGGGCCGTATGCACGGTGGCGTCGGCATTGTCCTGGGACACATCGGAATAGACGCTGCCAAGCGACGCCGCCCCCAGGGCGAGGGCGGATATGGCGGGGCCATTCGGCGACAGGCGGGTTTTATGCATGAAAGAGATCCTGGGCGAGCTATTGGCCGGGCCGTAGAAGGGGGCACGACGCCCGGTGAAGCGGGAGCGGACGAGGTAGGCGTCAGGATTCGGGGACAAGGCGCAATCCCGCACGGGCTGGGCGCACGTGCGGTCCGCCGGTCACGTTCCATTGGCCGGACTGACGCTTATTGACGATCAGATCTTCATCGACGGCGATGCCCAGGCCGGGCGCGTCGCCCAGCACGATGCCGCCATCGACGATCTGCTGGTCCACAGTCAGTCCGAATGGCGTCTTCCAATCCTGCACTTCGACGGTCAGCAGATTGGGCACGGCGGCGGCGGCGTGGGCGATGGGATTGGCGTTATAGCCGACCGGCGACACCGGAAGGTTATGTGCATGGGCCGCCGTAGCCACGCGGTTGAAATGGGTGATGCCCCAGACCATGCCGGCCTGGACCACATCGACCGCGCCGGCGGTGAAGAGGGCGAGGTACTGATCGAGACCGGTCAGGTTTTCGCCTGTCGCCACGGCGCACTTGCTGGCCCGTGAAATGAGGGCATGGCCTTCGGCGTCCCAGCGGCGCACGGGCTCCTCGATCCAGGTCAGGTCGATGTGCTGTTCGATTTCGGCAATGTGGCGGACTGCCTGCTTGCGTGACCACGATTCGTTGACGTCGAACATGATGGCGGGGCGCGGGCTGTTGCGTTTAAGCACCTCACGCACGCCCACCATGCGGCGAATGTCGCGGTCGATGTCGCGGCCGCCCTTCAGCTTGGCCGAGCTATAGCCGCGATCGGCCCACTCACCGTACAGGGCATATAGGGCATCGTCGTCCAACCCCATGCACAGACCGGACGCGTAACCCGGCACGAAGCGGTCGCGCGCACCCAGGGTCCGCCACAGGGGCTCGTCCGCCAGCTTGGCCTTCAAATCCCACAGCGCCATATCGACCGCACCGATGGCCCCATAAGTCGCGCCGGCATGGCCGCTTTTGAATACATGCGCCAGCATCCGGTCATATAGGGCCGAGACGGCGCGCGGGTCTTCACCTTCGACCGCGGGAAAGACGCGGGCGATATCGGCGTGCGCGCCCAGGCCGACGCCGGTTACGCCTTCGTCCGTTTCCAGCAACAGAATCGGCACGTCGGTAATGCCCGACATGACCAGACCGTTGACGTCTCCGATCGGGCGGCCCCAGTTGTGGATGGTGGTGAGGCTGCGATACCCGGTAATTTTCATCTGAACGACTTTAGAAGGACGGGACGGGTCCCGTCATATGGAATTATAATATGTATGACGACATTAGCATGCGTCCTGTGGGGTGACAAGCGGCATAAATGGAACGGCGCGGGTGAATTTTTCCCGGCAATTGCGCGACCGGATTCGACCGCTCAGCCGCTACAGATTCTAAGTCATTGAAAAGGTGTTGAAACAGGGCTTGCGGGGCTTCGCAAAATATATGACATATGCTCTTTCTGAGCCTGTCGCGTCGGGATTGAAAGCCGTGATGTTTTCGAGTCTTCCGTGGTAATCTCATTAGATTCGCCCCCGTTAAGGTACAATCGATTGACCGCCATCGCCTTTTCCGCCCGTAACGCCCGCCGCCGTCCTCGCCTTGCCGTGGCCGTCGTCGAAGATCTGGTCACCGCCATAGTGACCGAAGTGTATCCGGCCGGCTCCGCCTTGCCGCCGGAAAACGTGCTGTGCGACATGTTCGAAGTCAGCCGCACCGTTATCCGCGAAGCCACGACCGCCATGACCGAAAAGGGGCTGGTCGTGTCGCAGCAGGGGCGGGGCACGATCGTTCAGGATTCGTCGCATTGGAGCCTGCTTGACCCGATGGTGCTGGGCGCCCTGTTCCAGCGCGACGACGGGCTAAGCTACCTCGATAACCTTGTCGAAATTCGCGTGACGCTGGAAGCCTCGATGGCCGCCAAGGCCGCGAAGAAGGCGACGGTGGAGGACCTGGCCGAGCTGACGGCGCAGATGGAAAAGCTGGAAAGCCTGATTCCGACGCCTGCGGCCTATGTCCACGAAGACGTGAAATTCCACGACATCATCATGCGCGTGTCCGGCGACCGGCTGAGCGAGGCCATCATCAACTCCATTCAGGGCAAGGCGCTGAAAAATCTCAACTATTCCGGCAAGCTTAATATTGCTCATATCAAGGAAACCCACGCCGCCCATGTTCAGGTCTATCAGGCGATCCTGAAACACGATGCGGATGCCGCCGCCAAGGCCATGCGCGACCACATCGAAGGGTCGTGGAAGAAGCGCCGCCCAACCAGCCTCAAGGCGTGAAACGGTCATCCTTGCGTCGCAGTCGTCGCTAGCCGGCTAGCACTCGACTCAAGGCTGACCGTTTCACGCGTCGGTGTTTTAAGAGACGGTGGTGATGTCGGAGCCGTTCTTTTGAACGACGGTATTGGATGCAAAGCCGTCGATGCGGCCGCCTTTTACATCGTCGAGCACGATGACCGGGCGGGCGTCGGGCTTTTCAACCTCAAAGGTGCAGCCCGTAAGCGTGAGGCCGCGCACATTGCGGGCATAGAACCCATAGGCGGGCAAGGTGCCCATAAAGCTGACCTCCAGGCTCGATTCCCGTTTTTCCTTTGGTGTCCGCGCCGCATCTTCCGCCGTGCCGCCACCGGAACTGACGACGAGGACGTTGCGAAAGCTGACATCCATGATCGGCGCGTCGGGGATGCCCTGAACGCCGCAAGGGTAGCGGCCATCGGCGCCGGACACCTGAATGGTATCAAACCGCACGCGGCGACAGGCGCCGACGCTTGTGCCTTCGGGGGCGCGCAGGCGGGCGGCCTGACGCACGAACAGAGGATGATTGACCGGGTTGCGCAGGACGATGTTTGAAATCACCACGTCTTCGAGCACGCCGCCATCCACCACGCCGACCAGAATGCCGCGCGTGTTTTCGCAATCGCAGTCGCTGATGCGGATATTGCGGAAACCGCCATTGCTTTCGGTGCCGAGCTTGATGCGCCCCAGCACTCCGATATCGTCGACCGAGCGGTAGTCGGACGCGCGATAGGTGCCGTCGAGCACCGAGCCCATGGCAAAACCGGAGGTCCGGCAATTGGTGATGCTGATGTTTTCGGAAACGATCTTGCGGCCCAGGGCATAGCTCGATTTGACGACGATAGCGTCGTCCTTGGGCGCATTGACGCGGCAATTGACGACCTGAACGTCGCGGCAGCAATCGACATCTATGCCGTCGCGGTCCGTATCGACCAGGATGGTGTCGATGGTCGCGTTGCGGCATCCCAGGAGATGACAGGCAAAATGACCGCCCTGCAAAATGGTGATGTCGCGGACGAGCACATTACGGCAGTTTTTTAGCCCAAGGGCGCGAATCCCTTTGCCCTGCATGGCGACTTCCTTGGGATCAGCCGACCGGGGCGCGATCCAACCGGTGACGCCGTGCCAGCGCGCACCCGGGTCTTCGCGCACCAGTCCCTTGCCGTGGATGACGCCGCGCCCGATGACGGAGACATGATCGGCGCCATCGGCATAGATCAGGCTGCAATGGAATTGTGTGATGCCGAAATCCTGAAACTGTTCGGGCAGATCGGCTTCGGCGACGTCATAGCCGCCCTTATGGATGGCCGGATCGGCGGCTTCCAGTACGCAGCCTTCGGCCAGCAGCAGGGTGATGTTGTCGAACAGGCGGATCGAAAAACTGAGATAGCGTCCGGCGGGAAGCAGGACCGTGCCGCCGCCCGCTTTGACGGCGGCCGCGACGGCGCGGTTGATGGCGGGGCTGTCCACGGTGACACCGTCGCCGCGCGCACCGAAGTCGCGAACATCGAACAGGCCGCGTGCCGCCAGGGCAGGGAGGGCTATCAGGGCTGCAGCACCGGTGAGCAGAGAGCGACGGATCACGACGGTTTCCTTATCTTTTCGGCGACTGGCGATCCATCCGGCTTGGGCAGGTCGGCGGGCTTGGGCCTGGGCTTCACGTCGCCGAATTCGACCGGCCCGGCCTCTGGCATGATGCCGGCATTGGCCATGACCTGACGCGCGCCGTCCGGCCATTTGCCATCGGTGACCAGATGATCGTCGACGATCAGGTCTTCCTGATAGGCCGACCAGATGCCGCCGGTCGTGGTGGTGTTATGCCAGTTGCCGCGCGCGGTGTTGTTGGTCGAGGTGCGCAGGGGCAGGGCGGAGCGTGCCGTATTGATATTCAGCCACTGGCTGGCGTCCTCGATAACATTGTTGCGCGCCAGTATGCCGCGCGATCCTTCGTCGAAATACAAGGCGATGCGGTCGCCGATATCGAAGACATGGTTTTCGGCGAATACGCAGTCGGGGCAGGCGCCCAGATTGTAGATCGCGCCGCCGTCCTTGAACAATTGCTTGACCTTATAGACACGGTTGAAGCCGACGAAGACGTCCTTGTGCGTTGTCGGCGTATCGTAGACGGGATTGCCGCCGCCGCCGGCCGCCACCGTGCCGTAACCGCGCTGACGCGTGCGGTAGTTGGGGTTGCCACCGGCATCGACATAGCCCCAGCCATAGCCGACATCTATGGCGTCATAGGGGGCGTCGCTGATGTCGTTATGCAGGATGACCACGTTCCAGACATAGGTGCTGAGGATGGCCGAATTGTCCTTGTAATCCTGGCTGATGTTCTGGATCAGGTTGTTTTCGACAATGAGCTGGCGGTTGGTCAGTTTCGGATCGGACGGGTGGTGCGCGTCAGGCAGCACGCCGCCGGAGGAAATGGCCCCGCCGGCCAGGTCGGTGAAAACATTGCGCGACACGACGATGTCGGCGGTGGCCAGTCCTTGGCCCGACAGGTTGGCATTGGCGTCGTTGCCGATGCCGAGCGCATACTGACCCAGGTGAGCGAAGACATTACTGTCCAGCACGATGTGTTCGGCAGCAGCGAATTGCACGGCGGCCGGTGTCTGGTGCCAGGTATTGCGCACGGTTTCGAATTCCGGGCAACCGGTCTTGCATACGGTCAACACGTCCTTCGGAAAGGCCGCTGCCTTGCCAGTCAGGAAGGAGCCGCTTTGCTGGCTGGCGAATCCTTCGGGCGAAGATGGGCCCATCCATGACGTATAGGAAAATTGCAGGCCCGACAGGGTCAGGTCGGACAGGGGCGCCTCAGGGGTGCCGGCGGCGCTGATCAGGACTTCGAGCCGCGGCAGGACGACCCGCGCCGTTTTCATGTCGGCGTCCTGGGCCGGCCGGTAATAGAGCATTCCGGCGGCGGGATCGATGTACCACTGGTTGGGCTTGGTCAGGAAGGCCAGGCTGTTTTGCAGAAGCAGGTGCGACCACTCCGGATGGAAGGGGTAGGGGATGCTGTCATAGCCCCAGATATTGTTCGACCAGGCCGGCTGTTGCATGATGAGGGTATTGCCGGTGATCGTTTCGACCGGCGAAAAGCGGGCGGTGAAGAAGCCCTGGCTTTCGACTTCGATGCGGCGCTGGTCTGGCAGCTTGGCCAGCCAGGCCAGGGATGAGTCCTTGAGCGTCATGCCGGTTTCGGTGAAGGTCACGGCGTCGCGGGAAATCTCCATCTGGGCGCGCTGCGCCAGGCGGTCATTGACCCACAGCTGGCGCGTATCCGTGCCCTTGGGCACGTCGGCGACATAGATATGCCGCGCCGCGTCGAACAGTTTCCAGCCCTTGACCTCGACCCCGCCGGACAGGACAGGGCGAGCATTTGGCGCGTTTTTCCAGGTGACCTTGAACCCCTTCTGTCCGCCGTCGACGCGTGTGAAGACCAGGGGCGCGGTCAAGGCATAGGTGCCATTGGCCAGAACGACCGTCACGTCTCCCGCCGTATTGGCCAGCCGCACGGCGGCCTGGGCCCGCGTCAGGGAGCGGAAGGGTTTGGCGGCCGTGCCGTCATTGGCGTCGTCTCCCTTGGGCGAGACATGGATTTCGCGGGAGGGGTGTTCCCATTTGGTCTGGGCATGGACGGGCAGGGCCAGACCGGCGCCGAGCAGCGCCAGATAGAGGCGGGGATTGATGGGCATTTTTTATGTCTCCTCTTTATCGGCGGAACACGTATCGGCCGGACCCGACCTCGAAACGCACCTGTCCGGCGGCGCGGGTCACACCGCGAATATCGGCATGGCGGTCAACGGGCGTATTCCCTTCGCGCCATGGTCCGTCCGGCAATATCACCTCGGCCACCGCATTGGGGGGGACGGTGAGGTCATAGCGGGTCAGGCCGCCGGCGTTGCCTTCGCATTTGCCGGCGAACAGACCGAGGCAAGAGTCGTAGGTGGCACCGACCGAGCCGGCTTTCGGCAGGTAGACAGGCTCAGCACGCAACCGGCGGAAGCCGGGCGCGGCGGGCGATAGTCCAGCCAGACGGCGATACATGAAACCGCACACGGCACCGTAGGCATAGTGGTTGTAGCTGTTCATCGCCAGGTCACCCGTATCGCCGTCCCACCGTTCCCACATGGTGGTGGCGCCCTTGAGTGGCATATAGCCCCAGGACGGCTTTTCTGTCTGTAGCAGCAGGCCCGATACGGCGTCGAAATGGCCGGTATCGGCCAGCACGTCGAGCAGGTAGGGTGTACCCAGGAAGCCGGTCGATAGCTTCATGCCGCGGCGGCGGATATCGTCGGCCAGGACCTGGGCCGCACCGGCGATACGGTCGGCGGGCACCAGTTTGAAATAGAGGCTGAGGACCTGGCTGGTCTGGCTGCCATTGCCGCATTTGCCCCGTGCGTCGATGAATTCGCGGGCGAAGGCCTGGCCGATATGGCCGCGCAGGTCGCGGTATTGACCGGCCAGGTCGTCACGGCCGATGGCGTGGGCCATGTCGGTCATCAGGTCGGCGCAATAGGCCCAGTAGGCGGTGGCGCACAGGATGCGTGGTGTGGTCTCGTCGTCCGGCTTCACCGCATCGACGGACAGCCAGTCACCGAGATCGAGGCCGCGATCCTTGCGCCAGACATGGTCCGGATTACGGGTCAAAAGATAGGTCATCCACGCCGTCATGGCGTCCCAGTTTTCAGCGATGACCGCCGTGTCGCCGTAGCGTTTCCACAGAGTCCACGGCAGGATGACGCCGGCCTCGGACCAGCCCGCCGTCGTGACTTTGGGGAAGGATTCTGGCTGGGGCACGACAATGGGATAGGCGCCTTCTGGCGTCTGGGCGGCGCGGGCTTCGATCAGGAAGCGGCGGATGAAGGGATCGACCTCCATGTTGAAGGCGGCAGCGTCCAGAAAGACCTGGATATCGCCCATCCAGCCCATGCGCTCGTCGCGCTGGGGGCAGTCGGTCGGCACGGCGAAGAAATTCGAGCGCTGGCTCCACACGGCGTTGTTCCAGAACTGCTGGACCAGCGCGGAGTCGAAGGTCATGCGGCCGGTGTCGCGGCACGCCGACGACACGACGATGCCTTCGATATCGGCGGCCTTCGGGGTTCCGGGATAGTTTTCAACCTGGACATAGCGGAAGCCGTGATAGGTGAAGTGCGGTTCATAGGTTTCGCCCCCGGCGTCACCGCGCAGGGTATAGTGGTCCTGGCATTTGGCCATACGCAGATTGGCCTGATCGACCTCGCCATCGGCCTTGAGATATTCGGCGAATTTCAGGGTGACGGTCTGTCCGGCCTGGCCCCGCACCCTCAGGCGCGCCCAGCCGGCGAAATTCTGCCCGAAGTCGAAGACGTACACGCCGGGTTTCGGCTGTGTGATCCGCGCCGCGCGGCGTGTGCCGATCGGGACGAGGTGAGGACTGGTTTGCGCCAGGATGCGGGTATCGGGCGCATCGCCCAGGCGGACGCGGGGCCAGCGTGTCGCGCCGAAGCCGGGCAGGTCCCATCCCGGTGTTTGCTGGCGGGCGTCGAAGACTTCGCCATTATAGATTTCCGAACTGACGATGGCGGACTGGCCGATGCGCCAGGTGTCGTCCGTCACGATCCATTCCGAACTGCCGTCAGCATAGTCGAGGCGCAATTGCGCCAGCAGGCGGCGCGGCGCGGGACCGAAGCCGTAGCGTTCCAGCCGCCAACCAAAGGCGCTGGCATACCAGCCGTCACCGACCAAGACGCCGAAGGCGTTTTCGCCGCTGCGGATCAGCCGCGTGACGTCATAGGTCTGATAGAAGATATGATCGCGCGCCACGCTGATTTCCGGAGCGAGCCGGGCGGGCGACACAGGCTGGCCGTTCAGGCGTGCCTCATAGGCGCCAAGCGCCGTGGCATAGAGGCGGGCATTGACCACCCGTCCCTTCGGCGTGAAGGCGGTGCGCAATTGCATGGCGGGTTCGGCCGGGCGCGGATCGTTTTGCGCGTCCGAACCCGATTTTTGCGCGTTGGTCCAGTCGGTGGCATCGAAAGTCGCCGCCGTCCAGCCTTCCGGCGGCAGGGGCCGGACCTTCCAGTGGTTGTCGCTGACCAAGCGCTTGATCGTGCCGTCGGACAGGCGCAGCCGGATCAGGGCCGCGAACGCCCCGCCATCGACCGGAAAGAAGCCGGTGGTTTCAGCTTGGACCATAACGCAGACGCTATTGCGGCCGGGTTTGAGGCGGGCGGGGACGGGGACCAGCGTGCCCCAGTTGGGCACGGGCTGATCGGGAACGGGCAGGGTTTCACCATTGGCCCATACCCCCCGTATCCAGTCCTTGCCGGAAATCAGAACGTCAGCCGATACCAGAGATGTCGGCACGTCGAAATCGAGACGAAAGGCATGCAGGCGGTCATCGAGCGCGGTTTGCGACCAGATCCATTGCAAGGCGGCGGCGCGGTCGCCTTCGGCCAGTCCGTCTTCGGCGACGATCCATCGGGCCTTCCAGTCGTCAGGGGTGAGCAGGCCGGTCTCGAACCAGGTCGCGGCCGACCGGGCGACCCGGCCGCGATTGTCCGTCACCTCGACCGACCACCAGACGCGCTGCATGGCGGCAAGTGCCTTGCCCGCATAGGGGATATCGAAACAGGCCTCGCTGGCGATCACGCCTGAATCCCAAAGGTCGGCCCGGGTCGTATCCGGGGTGGAGGCGGCGCGCAGGCGGTAATGGGTTTGCATCAGGCCGCGATCCGCCCCGCTCAGGCGCCAGGACAGGCGCGGGGCCCGTTCCTGGGTGCCCAGTAATTCCACTGTCTGCTCGGCCCTCAGATCCGTCACGGCGAATCGTGCGGTCGGCGTCCTGGCCAATGCGGTATTGGCGGGAACGGCTGCGGCCACGCTTGTGGCGGCGAGGAAATGCCGCCGGTTCAGCCGGGGTCCGATAGGGGGCATGGGCGTTGTCCTGTATCCTGTGCGGCCCGATGGGAACTGCAGGCTCTAAAAATATAATACGTCATACCTATTATAGGGAGCCGATCAAATCAACCGCCGAATTGTGAGCTCTCATGCCCAAACGTGTACGCCAGGTTCAGGCAGAGATTGCGGCGCGGTAAAATTCCCCCATTGGCAGAATATCAATGTTATATTATCTTAGGTTGCCGAACCGGAGCGATACCGGTCCCGCCAGTAGGACTTTCCATGCGTATTCGATGACTTCTTACAGGCCTTGGGGGACAACCATGCCGAATGCGAACGATATTGCCTGGTTCAAGACGCAGTTCGAACCGACCCTGGCTGCGGCGCTCGCAGGGACGCCCTATACTGCGAATTTCCTCTGTGCCCTGGCGTGCCAGGAAACGGGCGAGGTCTGGCCAGTTCTGCGCAAAAAAGGGTTGGCCACGGATGAAATTGTTCGCCTCTGCGTTGGCGATACGCTGGACGATACCAAGGGACGCAGCGCCTTTCCGCGCAACCGGGCAGAACTGGAGGCGGCAAAGGATGGGTCGCGGATGTTTGGTATCGCCCGCCAGGCCTTGCTGGATATGTCGGCCTATATCGATGGCTACAAGGGCGCGGCCAGCAATCCGAACAAGTTCTGTCACGGCTTTGGCGTGTTTCAGTATGATTTGCAGTTTTTCAAAACCGATCCCGACTATTTCCTTGACCGCAGGTATGAGACGTTCGGCGCTAGCCTGGGCAAGTGCCTGCAGGAACTGGATCACGCGGTCGAAAAGCGTAACCTGCCGCGGACCGGTAAGCTGTCGGAAGCGGACCTGGCATCGGTGGCGATCGTCTATAACACCGGCCGGTATGACCCCAGAAAGGGCCTGAAGCAAGGCTATCGGAACGCGGCGGGGGTCTATTACGGCGAGGCGCTGGTTGCCTTTATGCGCTTGGCCGGCACTGTCTCCGTCGATGTCGTGACACCGCCGCGCCCTTCAACTGAACCGGCCATAGTTACGCCGCCGACCCCCGTTGCGGCGGCGGGCAAGCGGTACAGGGTCGATACCCAGTCGGACCCGCTGGTCCTGCGATCTGCGCCGGTCAAATCACCGCCGGGCAAAAAGACGAACCGCATCGGTCTGCTGCCTGACGGCACCATCGTCAGGGCGGTCGGGGATGCCCGCCAGAACGGCTATTTGCAGGTGCAGACCAGTCTGAACGGCGCCCTGCTGACGGGGTGGGCCTATGCCGACCTGCTGAAACCGGTCGTGGAAACAACGCCAATACCAGTTGTCGAGGCGGCTGAGCCTTCGGTCACGCCACTCTTGCCGGCCGTCTATATGCCGCGCAAGGCTGGTACGGTCACGAAACGGACGGACCCCGCCGGGGCCTATTCTCTGAATGAACCCGGGCAACCGGGCCGGACTGGCGATACACCGGACGCCTTGAAGACGTCGATCGCTCGCATCATAGCCTGGCTGGCGCCTGATCTTCCGGCCCACAAACGCTATCAGCCTACGGCCAGCAGCACCTTCTGTAATATCTACGCCCATGACTTCTGCTACCTAAACGGGGTCTATCTGCCGCGTGTGTGGTGGAGCCAGGCGGCCATTGTCCGGCTTCTCAAGGGAGAGACCGTGACGCCTGTTTACGGAACCTCAATCGACGAGATTCGCGCCAATGGCCTGTTTCGCTGGCTAAGGGACTTCGGCCCTGATTTCGGCTGGCGTCAGACCGGTACGGTGACGAAGTTGCAAGCGGAAGTGAACCAGGGCGCGATTGGATTAATCGTCGCCCGCCGGACCGAAGAGGGCAAATCTGGTCATATCGTCGCCGTCGTCCCGGAAACTGAAACCCACCGGGCCACGCGCAATGCGGCGGGTGAGGTAACCAACCCGCTGCAAAGTCAGGCCGGTACGGTGAACTTTTCCTATGGCACCGGACGCAAGGATTGGTGGCTGGGGGCGCAGTTTGCCGAACATGCCTTCTGGATACATGGCTGATCCAATAGGCATCTTATGGCTTTTTGATGCGCCCGCTTAACGGACCCTCGATATTTCTTACCTTTCCGCCCTTATGCTGCGGTGCAGGACATATAACTATTCAGGAGCCGGAACATGGATACCCTAGACACGGTCAAGACCGGCAAGACGCCGGAAGCGAATGAGGTAGAGCCCGGGGATATCGGCCTGGCTGCCGCGCTCCCCGAGTCGGGCGACGTTGCGGATATGGATGGCCCCGCAGATTACGAACAAGACGCGGAACAGGACGCTGCCTCAGTCGCACCTAAGCGGAATTGGTGGAAGATCGCGGGCATAGCTGCCGGTGGTCTGGCGGTTGTTGCGGCAGCGGGCGGCTATGTCTACTGGCGCGCGCAGCAAAACAAGCCGAAAACCCGTTTCGAGCGGTTCAAGGCGCAATTGGGACTTGATCGTCTGCCCAAGGCGCTCAGGCAAATTGATCTTGATGATCTCGACCGCCGCCGCCGCGAAGCGACACGCGTTGCCAGACAAACCGTTCACGCCGGCGCGAAACGCGTCGCTGAATTGACGCGTTGATTGGAGCCTATGATGAAAAAGACCGAAGACACCGCTGTAAACGCCATGCCGGAAGACGTTGTCGCCATTCCCCGTCCGGCGAATGAACTGGATGGCGGAGGTGAGGCATTCGCCCATTGGCCTAAGGAGAAGGCGTCGAAAGACAAGTCTGACAAAGCCGGGAAATAGCCAAGAGGCGTTGGCGCTGGCGTTTACAGCGCCGGATTCACCTTGAGCAAAACCGCGCCATGCGCGGGCAGGATTACGGTTCGCGAATCGGTGGGTTTGATGTCCTCAGCCTTCCAGACGTCGCGAACCGTTTTTGGCGTAAGGCCTATTGCGCCCCACGGTATTGTGACGGTCGCTTGACCTGCGCCGCGATTAAAGAGGCCGACCGCGATTGAACCGTCGGACAATTTTTTGGTCCAGATTTCCGTTGTGCCATCCTTGTGGACCGGCAGGCCTTGCGCCCCAAGGCGGTCCTGATCGATAGAGATAACCTCCGGGTTGGTCAGCAGGGCCAGGGTTTCCGGCGTCATGGTGCGGACGTCGTTGCCGAGCACCAAAGGGGCCGCCATGAGCGCCCATAACGACATGTGGGTGCGGTATTCATCCGTCGTCATGCCGCCATTACCGACTTCCAGCATGTCCGGATCGTTCCAGCCGTTCGGACCCGTGTGATTGGCGACGCCGTTCTTATCGAAACCGATCTTCGCCATGGTGTCGTAATTGTCTTCGATATCGCCGGTGGTGCGCCACAGGTGACCGCCGACCTGGCGACCCCACGCGCCCACATCGAAACGGCCGTACTGACACAGGCTGTAGACGATGTCGCGGCCGGTGGCGTTGAGGGCCTCGCCCATCTCCTGATAGGTGGCGTAGACGGTTTCGGGCGTATGATAGAAGGCTTCCCCGGAACACAGGTCGTATTTCAGATAGTCGACACCCCAGTCGGCGAAGGTTTGGGCATCCTGTTTGATATGGCCGTAAGAGCCTTCGTAACCGGCGCAGGTCTTTGGCCCCGGCGACGAATAGAGGCCTAGCTTCAGGCCGCGCGCATGGACGTAATCCGCCAGCGCCTTCATATCCGGAAAATGGGCATTCGGCTGCAACGCGCCGTTGGCGTCGCGCTGCCCCTGCCAGCCGTCGTCGATGTTGACGTAGATGTAGCCGGCGTCGCGCAGGCCGGAAGACACCAGGGCGTCGGCGATTTCGCGGATGGTCTTGTCATTGATATCGGTGGCGAACTTGTTCCAGGAACTCCAGCCCATGGGCGGAGTGGCGGCCAGGGGTTTCTGTGGGACAACCCGATGGTCGGGCAGGGTATGTGCCGGAAAGTCGAGCGCCTTGATTTCGGCGGCATCGCCCTTGTGCGCGGTCACGTCGAAGTCCTGATACCAGACCTTGCCGGTCATGCGCACCTTGTCGCCATCCGGCTTGACGATGATGTCGGTCATGGCGACGCGCGGATTGCCGTTATAGAGCTTGAAAACAAGGGCATCGCCGTCCTGTTTCAGATCGGTCAGCGGGAGGTCGCCGTACCATTTCGACGTGATCCGGCTATCGGCGCCATCGATGATCAACCGGGTAAAACCGGGAAATTCAGGCGAGCTGTCGAACACCCACGCGCCCTTTGGCGCATCGGCGAACGCAGAGGCCGTGGCCATAAGACCGGCAAGGACAGTGGTGATCATCAGACGGCGCATAGCAGGCTCCTTGGTTGACATAAAGTATATAGTATACATAAATGCCGCTCTGACAATGCAGGAGCGGCCCTATGCGAACGAAAATTGCAGCTACCGGTTTCATATTGGCGCTCACACTGGCTACCTCTTTGACCACTACGATTCCGGCGCAGGCGGCGCCGACGGTCGCGGACTATCAACAGGCGCTTGGGCTGCGCGATGCCTGGTCCGGTCTGACCGAAAATATTGCCGAGCCGGCCCAGTGGATCGAGGGCACGCATAGATTCGTTTACCGCAAGACCGTGCCCGGCGGTTTCCAGTTCGTGATGATGGACGCCGATACGAAGGCGAAAACCCCGGCCTTCGATCATGACCGCCTCGCCAAGGCGTTCACCGCGGCGGGCCTTGACGGTTCGGATGGTCTGCACCTGCCGTTCGTGCGCAATTTCAGCCGCATGGAGGTTATCGACGGCGGCAAGGCGCTCACCGCCTATATCGACGAGGTGTCGTGGACCTGCACCCTGACCGACTATGTCTGTACGCGCCAGCCGGACAATGACGGCCGCCAGCCGCGCGGCTTCGACGTGGTGCGTGACCTTAAAATTCCGGCGGCCAACAAGCCGGTGGCCTCGCCCGATGGCAAATGGGTCGCCTTCGTGCAGAATTTCAATATCGCGGTGCGTCCGGCATCGGGCGGTGACGTGGTCCTGCTCAGCAGCGATGGCTCAGAAGGCGAGTTTTACGACGCCGATTCGATCACATGGTCGCCGGATTCGCAAAAACTGGCCGCCTATCGTGTCCGTCCCGGATTCCGCCGCGAGGTCACGCGGGTGATTTCGTCGCCGAAGGATCAGGTTCAGCCGAAGGTCGATGTCCAGCTCTATCCGAAGCCGGGCGACGCGGTGGATATCGACCGGCCGGTTCTGTTCAACGTCGCAGCGCGAGCGCAGATCGCCGTGCCATACGATCTGTTTCCCAATCCCTATGTCATGTCATCCCTGACCTGGCGCGCGGATTCCAGCGCGGTGACCTTTGAGTACGACCAGCGCGGCCATCAGCTTTACCGCCTGATCGAAGCCGACGCCAAAACCGGTTCGGCGCGGGTCGTCGCCGAAGACAGCGCCAAGACCTTCGTCAATGTCGAGCGGCGCTACAGCCACGACGTCAAGGGGCGCGAACTGATCTGGATGTCGGAGCGCGACGGCTGGAACCATCTCTATCTGTACGACGTGAAAACGGGCCGGGTGAAAAACCAGATCACCAAGGGCCAATGGGTGGTTCGAAACGTGCTTAAGGTCGATGACGACAAGCGCCAGATCTGGTTCGCCGCCGGCGGCATGTATCCGGGCAAGGATCCGTATTTCCAGCATGTCTACCGCGTCGACTTTGACGGCAGCCACCTGACGCCGATCACCACGGTGGATGCCTATCACGACGTCAGTTTCTCCTCGGACATGGCCTATTATGTCGATACCTATTCGCGGATCGATCTGCCCAATGTGTCCGAACTGCACGCTGCCAACGGCACCCTGGTGACCGAGGTTGAGCATGGCGACATCACCAGGCTGCTGGCCGCCGGTTTCCAGCCGCCGGAGGTTTTTGTCGCCAAGGGCCGTGACGGCAAGACCGACATCTGGGGCGTTATCGTCCGTCCGCAGCATTTCGACCCGGCGAAAAAATACCCGGTCATCGAAAACATCTATGCCGGACCGCACAGCTCCTTTGTGCCCAAGACCTTCTGGCCGTTCGGCCCCCATTCCAGCGGCGATAAGGTGATCGGCATGCAGGCCATGGCCGATATGGGTTTCATTGTCGTGCAGATCGATGGCATGGGCACGATGAATCGGTCGAAGGCCTTCCATGACGTCGCCTGGAAAAACCTCGGCGACGCCGGCTTCCCCGACCGCATCCTCTGGCATCAGGCGGCCGCCGCGAAATATCCATGGTACGATATCAGGCAGGTCGGTATCTATGGCGGCTCCGCCGGCGGTCAGAACGCCTTGAGCGCTGTCGAATTTCATCCCGAATTCTACAAGGCCGCCGTCGCCTATGCCGGTTGCTTCGACAACCGCATGGACAAGATCGGCTGGAACGAAGAATGGATGGGCTGGCCGGTTGATGACAGCTATGCCAAGGCCTCCGGCGTCGATAATGCGTGGCGCCTGAAAGGCCATGTGCTGCTGATCGTCGGCGAACAGGATATGAATGTCGATCCGGCCTCGACGCTTCAGGTCGTCAATGCCCTGATCAAGTCGCGCAAGGAATTCGACCTGATCGTGGTGCCCAATGACGGCCACGGGGCGTTGCGCAACACGGGCGACGTGACCTATGGCCTGCGCCGCCAATATGACTTCTTCGTCCGTCACCTGCGCAAGGAAGCGACCCCTGAATGGAATGCCCAATGAACGAGCGGGGTAAGGCAAGCGCCGTCACCGCTGAAACCGGACAAGACAGCCTTTGAAAAAGCAGGTCGTGACGATTGGACGGTAAATCGTATAATTTATATTTGACGGAAGGGCATGGAGGTGTTTTACATTACTCAGTCAAATGCGCGACTTCTGGTGCGCCCTTGACGAGTCCGCGTAGCGGTTCCGGTTGTGGTGTCAGTGTTTCTCCGGGCTTGCGCCCAACCCGTTCCGCCTACGATGTCTTCCTCCCGATCCGGTGTTCGGATCACCCTAACCGACGCGACGCTTCACTCCCGTGGCGTCGCCTATGTCGGTGCCCAACTTGAAAGCGTCCGCTGCGAATTCTTCCCTGCGGCGGACGCTCTTTTGTCATTTTGAAGGTCTTGCCGATGCTGTTTCGCCCCGCTTCTGTTTCCCTGTTGGTTCTGGCTGCAACGCTGAGCCTCGGTGGTGTATGGAGTGGATCGGCTCAGTCAGAAGCCTTGGCGCAAACCCCGGCATCGACTCAGGGCGTTCACGCCTGGAACTCACCCGACGCGCAGATTGCCGTCTTTGAAACCCCCGATTTCCTGATCTCCCTGCAAGAGACGTCGCAGACCCTGGTGTCGCTGATGCCCAAGGCGGCTAAGGACGGGTTTGACTTCGCGCCGTCAAACCGCTTCACCCAGCGTCTCGGCGATGGCGCCTATCGCATCGGTGATCTCGACCTGCGCCTGCGGGCTGTCGGCGCGACCGACTGGCAGGATTATTCGACCGCGTTCAAGCGTAGGCCGGTCACGCCGCTCAAGGTCAAGGGCGCATTGGCGTCCGCCGACCTCACGCCCTCGCTTGGTGCGGGCTTTCCGCTGAAGGTGACGCGCACCTGGGCGGTGGCGGATGGCAAGCTGGTTCTGCGCTACACGATTTCAAATCCGGGCAAGACGGCGATCGAAATCGGCGGTCTGGGCCTGCCTATGGTTTTTGACAATATCATCACCGGACGGCACCTGGACGACGCCCACGAAACCGCGTCCTTCTATGACCCCTATGTCGGCCGTGACGCGGGCTACCTCCAGGTCACGCGCCTCAATGGCGCCGGCCCGGCCCTGCTGGTCCTGCCGGAAAAGAACACGCCGTTCGAGTTGTACAAGCCGATCCTCAATGAACGCAACGCCGACAAATCGCTGAAGATCTATAGCGACCCCGAACAACGCAACATGACGTTCGAAGGCTTCTACGACTGGATGGTGGCATCGAAGGGCTTTGCCGATACCGACTGGAAGGGTGTCGAGCAATGGAATGAGACCGCCTCCCTGGTGCTGAAGGCCGGTGAGAGCCGCACCATCGGTGTCCGCTTCGTGCTGTCGCCGTCGATCCGTGACATCGAGCCGACCCTGATCCAGCATGGCCGCCCCGTCGCGGTTGGCCTGCCGGGCTATGTCGTACCGACCGACATGGACGCCTCTCTGTTCATCCATTCCGCTTCGGCGGTCAAATCGGCCACGGTTTACCCCGAAGGCGCGCTGGAACTCAGCGCGGCCGAAAAGGCCAAGTCAGGCTGGGTGCGATACGCGGTAAAGGGAAAGACCGCCGGTCGCGCCCGCCTGGCCCTGACCTATGCCGACGGTACGGTGCAGACCGTCCATTATCTGGTCACCAAGCCGGAGCAGCAGGTGGTGGCCGATATGGGCCATTTCCTGACCACCCGCCAATGGTATGACGTCCCGAACGACCCGTTCCACCGCAGCCCGTCCATCATGGGCTACGATCGCGACAAGAATGAAATCATCACCCAGGACAACCGCGTCTGGGTGGCGGGCCTGAGCGACGAGGGCGGCGCCGGATCGTGGCTGGCCACCATCATGAAGCAGCTCGACAACCCCGTGCCGGCGGAAGTGGCGAAGTTCGAAACCTTTGCCGATACGACCCTATGGGGGCAAATCCAGACGCCTGACGGCAACGATAAGTACGGCGTGCGCAAGAGCGTCATGTTCTACGATCCAACCCTGCCGGAAGGGACCTACGATCCGAAGCTGAACTGGAAGGTATGGTCGGCCTGGGACCGCGAAGGGGCTGCCGACCTCGGCCGCTCCTATAACTATCCCCACGTCGCCGCGGCCTGGTGGACGCTCTACCGGCTCGGGCGCTATCACAGCGGCCTGACCCAGAAGGAAAGCTGGCAGACCTACCTGACGCGCGCCGCCGAGACGACCAAGGCGATGATGACCAAGGCACCTTACTACACCCAGTTCGGCCAGATGGAAGGCGATGTCTTTGTCTACATCCTCCAGGATCTGAAGCGCGAGGGCTTTACGGCCGAGGCGACCGAAATCGAAGCGATGATGAAGGGGCGTGCCGATCACTGGAAGACCCTGAAATATCCGTTCGGTTCCGAAATGCCGTGGGATTCGACCGGTCAGGCCGAAGTCTATATGTGGTCGCGCTATTTTGGTGATGAAAAAGCCGCCGACACCACCCGCGAAGTCATCCTCGCCTACGATCCGACGATCCCGCACTGGGGCTATAATGGTTCGGCCCGCCGGTTCTGGGACTTCCTCTATGCTGGCAAGCAGTCGCGTATCGAGCGTCAGTTGCATCATTACGGTTCGTCGCTGAACGCCGTGCCGCTGTTCGATGCCTACCGCGCCAATCCGAAGGATTATCAGCTCCTGCGCGCGGCCTATGGCGGCCTGATGGGGGCGCTGACCAATATCGATAGCGAAGGCTTCGGGGCCGCCGCCTTCCATTCCTTCCCCGACGCCATGCACTGGGACGGGATGAATGGCGATTATGGCATGAGCTTCTTCGGCCACGCCGTGTCATCGGCCTCGTATCTTGTCGATCATCCAACCTTCGGCTGGACTGGATTCGGCGGCAATGTCAGCCAGTCCGGCGGCGTCATCACGCTGACGCCCCGCGACAGCGCTCGCACGCGTGTCTTCATCGCGCCGGCGGGCCTGTGGGTGACGCTCGACGCAGGCAAGATCGCCGCCGTGAGCTACGATCGCATGACGGGCAAGGTGGTGCTGAGCTTCGAGCCCGCGGACACCTATACGCCGGAAGCCTGGGTCAACGTCACGACCACGACGGCGGACGGTAAGCCCTATGCGGCATCGGCCCCGGTTCAGCGGGGCGCCTACGTTGTCAAATTGGGTGCAAATGAAACCACCCTTGAGTTGCTGCCGAAAGCAAATTAACACTTGTCAGGCCACGGTCCATATCGGATCGTGGCCAATATAATTTTTAGGGACTGAGTATGGGACTGTTTGGACCACTAAAGCCGCTTCACCGGGCGGAAGAAGACGGCAAGGCGCTGGCCAAGACCTTGAGTTGGCCGCACCTGATGGCCCTGGGCATAGGCGGGATTATCGGCACAGGTATCTATACCCTGACCGGGGTCGGCGCGGGTCTGGCCGGTCCGGGCGTCATATTGTCGTTCGCGATCTGCGGGCTGGTCTGCGCCTGCGCGGCCCTGGCCTATACCGAAATGGCGACGCTTATCCCCACGGCGGGGTCGGCCTATACCTATACCTATTCCGCCATCGGTGAGATTGCCGGTTGGGTCGTCGGCTGGGCGCTTATCCTCGAATACTCCCTGGCCTGTTCCAGCGTGGCCGTCGGTTGGTCCGCCCACCTGGTCGGCTGGCTGGAAGAAGGGGTCGGCCTGCATTTGCCCGCCTTCCTGCTCAACGGGCCGCACGCGGGCGGGCTGGTCAATCTGCCGGCGGTTCTCGTGTCTTTGGCCGTCATGGGCCTTTTGCTGATCGGTGCGCGCGAAAGTGCCACGATCAACATCATCCTCGTCATCATCAAGATTGTTGCGCTCGGCGCCTTCATCTTCCTCGGCCTGCCGGCCATTCAAGCCGGCAATTACGATCCGTTCGCGCCCTATGGCTTTATCGGCCAACAAATGGGCGGTGAAAAGGTCGGCATCATGGCAGCGGCGGCGATCGTCTTCTTCGCCTTTTTCGGCTTTGACGCCGTGTCGACTTCGGCGGAGGAGGCCAAGAACCCGGCGCGCGACCTGACGGTCGGCATCATCGGCTCGATGGTTGTTTCGACGATCATCTACATGCTGGTGGCCGGTGTCGCCGTGGGCGTGGCCCCGTTCCGCGAAATCGCCGACAGCGCCGAGCCGCTGCCGCACATCCTGCGCAGCATCGGCTACCCATTGGTCGCCAGCCTCGTCGGCATGGCCGCCATTGTCGCCCTGCCGTCGGTCATTCTGGTCATGATGTATGGCCAGAGCCGTATCTTCTTCGTCATGGCGCGCGACGGCCTGCTGCCCGCCTTTGTCGCCAAGGTCAATTCCAAGGGCTCGCCGGCCCTGATCACGCTGCTGACCGGTATCTTTGTCGCCATCTTTGCCGGTTTCGTGCCGTTGAAGGAAATCGCGGCCCTGTCCAATGCGGGCACCCTGATTGCCTTCATCGCCGTGGCGCTATCCATGATCATCCTGCGCCATAAGATGCCGCACGCCGTGCGGACCTTCAAGACGCCGCTGTACTGGCTCGTCGGGCTGGTGGCCATCGGTGGCTGCGGCTTCATCTTCTATAGCCTGCCGATCCAGAGCCAGCTATTCACCCTGATCTGGATGTGTATTGGCCTTGGCGTCTACTTCTCGTACGGGTTCTGGCATAGCCGCCTGCGCAAGGAAGAGACAAGCTCCGCCGAATAAATGAAAGCCCCGGAGACGATCCGGGGCTTTTTTCATGGCTGTTTTACGGGTTGTTTTAGGGCTGGCTGTATTCGGTAATGAGGTCCTGGAAGGTGGCATTGATATGCCGGTGGACCAGTTCGATGACTTCGTCCGCCCGTCCGTTGGCCCAGTGGTCGTAGATGATCTCATGCTCCTGATGGGCCTGGTCCTCGCTGCCGGCAGGAATGAGATATTCGCCGACATTGCGTTCGGAAATCAGATGCAGACGCTCGATGAAGCGCACCGTTACGGGTTTGCGCACCGGATGGATGAGCGAGAGGTGGAAGAGGCGGTTATACCGGCCGATTTCCGCCTTGTTGGTCTCCGCCGCATGTTGAAGGTCGTCGAGCGCGGCCCGCGCCTGACGGCGGTCGGCTTCAGTTGTCCGGGTTGCCGCCAGGCCGACAGCCTGTGGCTCCATGCTCAGGCGCAGGGTGTAGACATCTTCGGCTTCTTCGAGGGTCAGGGGCGGAACAAAAAAGCCGCGATTGGCTTCGAGCACAATCAAGCCCTCGTTTTCGAGGCGAATGAGCGCCTCGCGAATGGGAATCTTGCTGACGCCCAGTTCGGCGGCCAGCGCATCCTGACGAATCGCGTCGCGAGGGGTCAGAGAGCCAGACACCAGCCGGTCGCGAAGAATGTTGTAAATTTGCTCGGAAAGCGACTGAACGTGAATTCCCATGGGACACCTGGCTATCTTGTGATCCCGGCGCGTTACATCCCTGTTTTCGTTCCGCCGGTTGGCCCGGCTGTTGAGTCAATTATACCCCCGGAATGCATCTTTTTTGCGACGCGCCGGACAGGAAAGGAAAGCTGCGGCTTCTATAGTAAGCCGTGTTTAGGCATGCGCCTTTTCGGTTTCGAACTGCTTGCGCAGGTCTTCGAGGGTCATGGCGATGTGCTGGTGCATCAAGGCCGCCACCTCGGTGGCCTTGCCCCCCGACCATAGTTCGAGTAGCGCCATGTGTTCGTTATGGGCGCGGTCGTCCCGGCCAGCCGGTTCGAGATGTTTTCCGACGTAGCGTTCGGAAATGATGTTCAGCCGTTCGACGATCTGGATGGTAACCTGGCGGTTGAGCGGTCGGACCAGCGACATATGGAAGGCGCGGTTGAGGCGGCCGACCTGCGTTTTGTCGGTATTGGCGGCGGTATCTAGCGCGTCGAGCGCGGCCTTGGCTTTGCGCTTATCGGCATCGGTCGCGACTTTTGCGGCTTCTGCGACCGCGTCAGGCTCGATCTTCAGGCGCAGGGCATAGACCTCTTCGACCTCTGTGGCATTGAGCGGCCGCACGAAGAACCCCCGATTGGCCTGAGACAGCAGCAGGCCATCCTGTTCCAGGCGGGCCAAGGCTTCGCGCAGAGGAATTTTGCTGACCCCGAGCTCTGCGGCCAGCGCGTCCTGTCGAATGGCAACATCGGCGGGAATCTTGCCCGAGATGATACGGTCGCGCACGAGCGAGAAAATTTGTTCGGATAGGGTCTGAACCACTAGGGTCATGAAGGTCGTCCGCTCTGGATCGGGGAGTCTGTCGAATCCCCGCTGTCATTTTTATATAGTATACCAGTATCTAGACACTCATTTCATTCTGTGACAAGGGACCAGTACTGGTTGCAACTGTAAAAATCACACATTTTGTGACAAGCGTCGCGTTTTCACCGTTTCCGTGTGATGTGCTGAGTTAAAGCACTTGAAATCCTTGCCAAAAGCGGTCTTCGCGGTCAATCCAGATATTATTGAAACCGGTGGAGATGGCTGAGCCTTCTATCGACGGGATGATCGCCTTCTGATCGCCAAGCATGACCTCGTCTTCGACGCGGCCGATGAACTGGCTACAGATATAGCTTTCGTGAACGAAACGGTCGCCCTTTTTCAGCTTGCCCTGGGCGTGCAGATGGGCCAGGCGCGCTGACGTGCCGGTGCCGCAGGGCGACCGGTCAATGGCGCGTTCGCCGTAGAAGACAGCGTTGCGCCCATCGGCGTCCGGCGATTTCGGTTTATCGGCCCACAGGACGTGGCTGACGCCGCGGATGGTGGAATCCACCGGATGGACGGGCTCATAGACGTCGCGGACCAGCTGGCGGATCGTGCGGCTCAGTTCGATGATGCGGGCGGCGCCCAGGTCGTCGAGGCCGGTATAGGCGCCTTGCGGTTCAATGATGGCGTAGTAGTTGCCGCCGTAGGAGACGTCGAGGGTGAGGGGGCCAAAGCCCGGCACGTCGATCTCGATGCCGGTCTTGGCCAGATAGGCCGGAACATTTGTGATGCGGACCGACGTCACCTTGTTGCCTTCCGAAGCATAGGCAATGTCGATGATGCCGGCGGGGACTTCCAGCTTGAGCCGGCCGGGCGTGCGAGGCGTTACCAGGCCGTTTTCAAGGGCGAAGGTCACCATGCCGATGGTGCCGTGTCCGCACATGGGCAGGCAGCCCGAGGTTTCGATGAACAAGATGCCGGCATCCGTGTCTTCGCGCGCCGGCGGATAGAGGAAGCCGCCGGACATCATGTCGTGGCCGCGCGGCTCGAAGCACAGACCCGTGCGTATCCAGTCGAAGCGTTCCAGGAAGTCCTGACGCCGTTCCGACATATTGGCGCCTTTCAAAAGCGGTGCACCGCCCGCGACAAGGCGGACCGGATTGCCGGCCGTGTGGCCGTCGATGCAGAAGAAGGTGTGGCGCATGGGAAGACTCCGGGACGAAGACAGGCGGTCCGCGTTACACGAACCGCCTGTCTCAGGCAATAATAGCTAGGCAGGCACTAAGGCATGCCAGTTAATACAGGCTTGGCTTAGGCGGCTTTGGTGATCTTCAGGCTGGGGCGTGTCGCCGCTGCCTTTTCGACCATCGCGGTCACTTCGGCGCGGCGCGCGCCGGTCAGCGGCATGCGCGGCATGCGCACGCGTTCTGACCCGCGGCCCATGATCTGTTCGGCCAGCTTGATCGACTGGACGAGATCGTGTTCGGCATCGAGGTGGAGCAGCGGCAGGAACCAGCGGTAGATTTCGCGGGCCGTGTCGATATCGCCGGCCTTCAGAGCCTTGACCAGCATGACGGATTCATGCGGGAAGGCCGAGGTCAGGCCGGAAACCCAACCCTGGGCGCCCAACAACAGACCTTCGAAGGCCACGTCGTCGAGACCGGCGAATACCGTGTAACGGTCGCCGAACGCATTGTACATGTCGGTGAACCGGCGGGTGTCGGCGGTCGATTCCTTCACGGCGACGATGTTCTTCACCGGACGCAGGGCTTCAAGCGCTTCGTTGGTGATGGCGACGCGGTAGGCGGTCGGATTGTTGTACAGCATGATCGGCAGCGACGTGGCGTTGGCGACCTGCGTGAAGTGTTCGACCAACTCAGCCGTCTTAGGCACATAGACCATGGCCGGCAGCAGCATCAGGCCGTCGGCGCCGAGCGCTTCGGCATCCTTAACCCAGGCGATGGCCAGCGTCGTCGTCAGTTCGGACACGCCGGTGACGACCGGGACGCGCTTGTTGACGACTTCGACAATGGCTTTCAACAAAACACGCTTTTCGTCAGCGGTCAGGGAGTTGTTCTCGCCGCAGGTCCCCATCGCGATAATTCCGGTGACGCCGTCATTGATCAGGTCGTCCACGACACGTTGCGTGTCCGCGACATTGATCGAAAAATCTTCATTAAATTGCGTCGTTACGGCCGGAAACACGCCCTGCCAATCGATTTTCATCTATATACTCCTGGAGCTTGCGTAAGAACATATACCGTATACTATATGCGATGGTGTATTGCAACAAGGATGATGAACGGCCATGAATGCCTCCTCTCAGACTCTTATTATCGGCGGTGGTGTCATCGGTTGGAACATTGCCCTGGCGCTTCAGGCGGCGGGGCATGAGGTTCGCCTATGCGATGACGGTAACCGCGTTACCTCTGCATCCTATGGCAATGCGGGCCACATTGCTACAGAGCAGGTTGATCCCCTGGCGTCCATGGCCGTGGTGCGGTCGGCGTGGAAGCGCTGGTTTGTCCGCGGTGGGGCGCTTTCCCTGCCACCGCAAGGGTTTGGCGCCTGGATGCCGTTTTCATTGCGGCTGCTCCGGGCGGCGCAACCGGCAAGGTTCACGCGTGGAAAAGCGGCGCTGAGTGGCCTGTTGACCCAGGCCATGCCGGCGTGGCGGCGGCGCGTAGCGGATATAGACGCGCCGGACCTGCTGCGCGAAGACGGCCATTTCGTCGTGTGGGAAAGCGCGGAAAGCGCGGCACGGGGGCTGCGGTCCTGGTCATCCGCCGATACGGGCACGGCCAGCCTGAGGCCGGTGACCGAGGACGAAATGTCACAGTTATCGGCCCTGACTAAGCGCAAAATCCACGGTGCAATTCGATTCAACGGTACCGCCCAGATCAGTGACACCCGTCGTATGCTGGAAACGCTGGAAAACCGATTCGTTGCGCGCGGCGGGGCGATTGTTGCCGCCCGGGCGGTGGCGCTTGTGCCGGGCGGCGTGCGTCTGTCGGACGGGACCGTGGCGATGGCGGATAACGTCATCGTCGCCGCAGGCATCGGATCGAAGCCGCTGCTAGAACAGGCGGGGCTCAAGGTGCCGATGATCGCCGAACGCGGCTACCATATCCAAAGCGCCGACCACGGCTGGCCGTCCGGCTTTCCGCCGGTGGTGTTTGAGGACCGCTCGATGATCGTCACCGGTTTCGAACGCGGGCTGCGCGCCGCCAGCTTTGTCGAGTTCAACCGGCCGGATGCCGCCCCGGACCCGCGCAAATGGGCGCGCCTGCGTCACCACGTCGGCGAACTGGGATTGCCGTTCACGGGGGCGGGTGATGAATGGATCGGTATTCGTCCGACCCTGCCGGACTATCTGCCGGCCATAGGCAAGGCTTCGAACGGACTCTATTATGCCTTCGGCCATCAGCATCTGGGCCTGACCCTCGGGGCGGTGACGGGCGAAATCGTCGCCGCCATGATACAATCGGGCCAGGGCCCGCAAGACTTCGACCTCAAACGTTTTCAGTAAGGACACCCCATGATCGGTTCTTCCACCCCCGCCGCCGAACTGGCCAAATTGTCACCCTATGCCAAGCTGGCGCCTGCGATCACGGTTGCCGAGCGTCTGGCGCGGATCGAAAAGGCGCGCAAGCTGACGCGCGACATGGGCGCGGACGCCTTGCTGGTCGGAGCAGGCGCCAGCCTCAACTATTTCGCCGGCGTGCCGTGGGGCGCGTCGGAGCGCCTGGTCGCCATGCTGTTGCCGGTATCGGGCGATCCGGTGATGATCTGTCCGTTTTTCGAGCAGGGATCGTTTGAAGCCGATCTGAAAATCAGCGCCGACCTGCGCCTGTGGCAGGAGCACGAAAGTCCGCACGCCCTGATCCGGCAGGCCATGGACGGTTTAGGCGCGTCGGTCATCGCCGTCGATCCGGCCATGTCGTTCGAAATGGTCAGCCGTTTGGGCCGAGAAACTGGTCTGGATATCCGTGAGGCGTCATCGGTGATCAATGGCTGCCGGATGTACAAGTCGGCGGCGGAAATCGCGCTGATGCAGCAGGCCAAGGACATGACCCTGCTGGTCCATCAGGCGACCGCGCGGATGCTGCATGAAGGGATCACCACAACAGAAGTGAAGAACTTCATCGAGGCCGCCCACCGCGGGCTGGGCGCCGCCGGAAATTCGTTCGTCATCGTCCAGTTCGGCCACGCCACTGCCTATCCGCACGGCCTGCCCGGTGAACAGGCACTGGCGGATGGCGATCTGGTGCTGGTCGATACCGGCTGCTACGTCCAGGGCTATACCTCCGACATTACCCGCACCTACAGCTTCGGCCAGCCGACTGCCCACCAAAGACGTATCTGGGACATTGAAAAGGAAGCGCAGGCCGCCGCCTTTGCGCGGGTCGAAGTGGGCTTGCCGTGCGAAGCGGTCGATTATGCGGCGCGCGAGATCCTGCAAAAGCATGGTCTAGGGCCGGATTACAATCTGCCTGGCACGCCCCATCGCACCGGCCACGGCATCGGCCTAAGCATTCACGAGCCGGCCTATCTGGTGCGGGGTGACACGACGCCGCTGGCGCCCGGCATGTGTTTCTCAAACGAGCCGATGATCGTCGTGCCCGAACAGTTCGGCGTGCGTCTCGAAGACCATATGTATGTGACGGAAAGCGGCGCGAAATGGTTCACCGAACCACAGGAAGCCATAGACCGGGTATAGAGTCTACTCCGTGTAAACTTAGAGCCTTCGTCGGCTCAGTTGAGCCGCCTCATGGCTCTCATTTTTTGTAACGCCTCATGTTTTTCCGAAAAGTGGGGTCCACTTTTCGGCATGAGGCTCTAGGCTAGGCTGCCAGCTTTACGCAGTTTCTGCCGGCTTGTTTGGCCTTGTAGAGCGCGGTATCTGCCGCCTCGATCAAGGCCTGCGTGGTGCGGGGGGTATCTTCCAGCATAGCCAATCCGGCGGATATGGTCACATTAGGCAGTCCGACGCCTTCATGACTGAACGTTAGTTGCGAGATCGCTTCCCGTAATTGGTCTATCCGCGCCAGGGCATCTTTACTTTGGGTTTCAGTCATCAGAACCATGAATTCTTCTCCGCCAAAACGGAAAACCCAATCGGTCTCTCTCAGGTGGGTTTGGGCAAATTTTGCAACGGCAATCAGGGTAGTGTCACCGGCCAAATGGCCATGCAGGTCATTGAATTTCTTAAAATGATCGATATCGAACATGACCAGGCCCAGCGGGCGGTTATGCCTCAGAGCTTTGCTGATCTCTTTTTCGGCCACAATATCCAGATAGCGACGATTAAACAGGCCTGTAAGAGGATCGCGTATCGATTGTTCGTTCAAGCTGTCGCGCAGGCGGATATTGGCGATCGTAAGGCCAATTTGATGACTGACCATTTCCGCAAAGCGCATCAGGTCAGGACTGCTCGCCTGAACCGCTTGCGTATTTTGGTAGACCAGACTGAGTAAGCCTAAGGTCTCGCCGTGGGCAATCAACGGCAGGCACAGAGTTTCATTGGCACCGTTACAGGAGTCCAGATGTCTGCAGATGGGGGTCGGCGAATTTTCGTGATGCACATGAGCCTGGCCCAATCTTAAGCCCCAGCACTGCTGTGGAGTAAGATAGGGGGTGAATTCGATATCGCCCCAGGTCACCAGCGTATCCAGTTGGTTGCGTGACGGCGCAAAAGTATGAAGCGCGCCGGCGCTCCCGTCAAACAGGCGTCCAAGCAGGGGCGCCGCAACCTCCGTCAGTTCCGCAAAGGAATTGCAGCTCTGCAGATAATTGCTGGCTTTATTAAGTCTTGAGACCTCATTACGTTCGCGGGTCAGGTCGGCCATGCTCTGATCGAGGTCTTTGGCATAGGTGGCCAGTTGCTCAGAGGTTCTTTGCTGTTTACGTAGTTCGCGCCGTGGAAGTACAAACAAAAGAATCCCGACGACAACGGCCTCAAGAATGAAAAGTGTAAATGATACGGTCGCCTGTTTTAGGGCGCTGGCATATTCATTTTCGAGATATGTGGTCTGACCCTGCTCTGCGGAAATTACCCCCGCTACAAGCGCTTTACGCTTTTCCATAAACTGGCGGCTTGTGGACTTTTGGATAAGGTCAATAGCGGCCGCTTTTTTGCCCGAAGTGGCAAGCGTCATAGCCTCGTCAATCTCAGTCAGTCGGCTTTCAAGCACGCTGGTGACCTGATCAATTTGTTTGCTCGTGGCCGTCTTGGCCTGAGTAACCGTCCGGATATCTGATATATTGTCGTATGCGTCGTGCCGTGCGCTTTGATATTGAGCCGCATCCATGGGATCGCCGGTCATTATGTAGCGCTGCTGGATGTTTTCAACCAGAACAGTGTGGGAAATTGCCGCGAAAATCTTCTCGCGCACTAGGGTTGATTGCCTCAATCCATTGGCGGCATGATGCAACTGGCGCATACTGTTGCTGAGTACCGCAATATTGGTGGCAGTGCCTACAAAAATTGCTACAATAATGCCTACGTTGAGTAAGTGTTTGGTGTCAATTTTTCTCAAAATGGTCTCAGGTAAGCTTAACAATGTGGGTAAATGAACCCAATTGATGTAGCGTGCCATATTTAGGTAAATATTTCATCTGTTGCATGGTTTTATCAATAGCTTAAGCCCAGGCCAGAAAGAGGTAAGGGGTTTCTATAGAGCTCGTCCCGATCTATTTGGATCAAGCCCGAGCTCTAAGTTTATGATTAATCCGCTATAATAGGCGCTTCCGTTTTGCCCGTCATAGGTCCCCTTGCCGCCGTCGGCGATGAAGCGGTCGCTAGCTGCTCTTACTCAGCAGGTCCCGATCCGACGACCTGGCCGCTCGGTTCTGAGCTGAGCCAACGATAGGTCACGCCACCGAAAACGCCGCCAGCAATCGGGGCGAGCCAGAAAAGCCAAAGTTGGTGTAAGGCCCAACCGCCGGCAAACACGGCCACGCCCGTGCTGCGCGCGGGATTGACCGAGGTGTTCGTCACATCGATGCTGATCAGGTGGATGAGAGTCAGTCCGAGCCCGATGGCCAGAGGGGCAAAACCGGCCGGGGCCTTGCCATGGGTGGCGCCCATGATAATGAACAGGAACAGAGCGGTCAGGACGAACTCGGCCACAAGGCAGGCCAGCAGCGAATAGTGGCCCGGCGAGTGGTCGCCATATCCGTTCGACGCAAAACCACCGGCAAGGTCAAAACCGGCTTTACCGCTGGCGATGACATAGAGGACGGCGCCGCCAATCAGGCCGCCGACGACCTGGGCGGCCACGTAA
The DNA here is from genome assembly GCF_000495815.1 of Asticcacaulis sp. AC466. Lineage (GTDB taxonomy): Bacteria > Pseudomonadota > Alphaproteobacteria > Caulobacterales > Caulobacteraceae > Asticcacaulis. The sequence continues at coordinate 83,851 of NZ_AWGE01000008.1, forward strand.
GGAAGGATCTGGTTGGCGGGGAAGCGGCCGCCGGCGGCCAGTCCTATTGTGACCGCCGGGTTAAGGTGGCACCCTGAAATATGTCCGATGGCATAGGCCATGGTGACAACGGTTAGACCGAAGGCAAGAGACACGCCCAAATAGCCGATGCCAATGTTTGGCAAGCCTGCGGCGATGACTGCACTGCCGCAGCCTCCGAACGTTAGCCAGAATGTCCCGATCGCTTCGGCTGTGTATTTCTTCATGGTCATTGACAAACCCCTGTTGAAAAGATGCGGCCCCCAATGGCTGCAGCCCAGGCGTCTATATATCCCGCACACAACTGAAGGCGCAATGATAGGTTAAAGGGGCGGTCGCCTCGCTGTGATATGGTCTTCTCTGACTGGGGTCAGGAATAGCAGTCGTCCTTGACCTTGCCGCCGGCATCGAGGTCGATATGCGTGCTATTCATACGGGCGGGGTGCATATAGTAGACGTCGGCCGGAATGCGATGATCCCAGCGATAGACCTCTGACAGGAGAGCGAAGAACTCCGGGTCGCGCGCCTTGAAATCATCCGCGTTCACGATGGTGATGGCGTCGGTGATGTAGGCCTTGTTGGAATTGAACCAGAACTGCGTGCCCTCGGCCCAATATTCCTCGACATTGAGCGCCATGTAGGCGCCGGCCCACAGGCCCTTTTCCTTCGAATGGGCGAATGCGGTTTCGACACGCGCCGCCAGGGCCGGGTCGGCGGTGCGGATGGCGCCAAATATGCTGTGCGAAAATTCGTGGACCAGAATGTTTTCGCCGTAATAGCGCGTCTTCGGCACCCCCAGGATGTTTTCTGCTGCACCCGTGGTGTAGATACCGCCCATGCCGCGCGCCCGCTGGGCCCAGTAGTCGCGGTCGCTTTGCAAGCCGATGGTTTTCGCGTAGTCGCGCACGTCGCATTTCGACAGGCGCGGGTCGTCTATGGCCGGCTTTTTCCAATCGCTCTGTTCGGGCAGATCGGTCGTGGTTTCGTCTATCGCCATTATGCCGACACGCGCGCCTTCGCGGATCAGCTGGTTTCGGATATCGGGTCGTTCGGACAGCATATAGAGCACGATGTCGCGCGCCACCAATATGCCCGCGTCCGGCACACTGCGCGAGCCGACGATCGGGATGCCGCCGGCATCGGCGTATTTCTGGTAAAACGGACTGAGCCCCAGCCATGATGGTGGCGGGGTGATCATCCGCGCATCGAACGCCTGGATTTCCGCCCCCGCCATGGCGGCCCGATCCGCCTCATTGGCGGTTGCCGGCGTCACGCAGACGAGGGCTGCGGCCAGGGTGGCAATGGCAGCCCCGTAAAATCCGTTATTCCTCGTCGGCATAGGGTCCTTTACCGCCATCGGCGATGAAACGGTCGATACGTGCCTCGAGCACGGGCAGGGGCACGGACCCCAGTTCAAGCACGGCGTCGTGGAATTGGCGAATGTCGAACTTTTCGCCCAACGCCGCTTCGGCCTTGTGACGGGCCTTCCAGATGGCCATTTCGCCGAGATAATAGCTGAGCGCCTGACCAGGCCAGGCGATATAGCGGTCAACCTCGGTTGTGACTTCGTGCTTCGACAAGGCAGTGTTTTCGAGAAGGTAGTTTTGCGCCTGTTCGCGCGTCCAACCCTTGGCGTGGATACCGGTATCGACGACGAGACGGCAGGCGCGCCACATCTGATAGCTCAGCATGCCATAGCGTTCATAGGGGGTGTGGTACATGCCCATTTCGACGCCCAGGCGTTCCGAATATAGGGCCCAGCCTTCGCCATAGGCCGAGATATAGGTGTATTGGCGGAACGGCGGCAGCGATTTGTTTTCAGACGCCAGGGGCATCTGCCAGGCATGGCCCGGCGCGGATTCATGCAAGGTGAGGGCGGCCAGTGAATAGAGCGGGCGGGCAGGCAGGTTATAGGTGTTGACCCAGTATCCGCCCGGGCCACCGCGTCCACCCGTGTAGAAGGGCGCCAGTTCCGGCGCGACAGGGATGATGGCGAAGCGCGACCGCGGCATACGACCGAAATATTGCGCGGCCTTGCCATCGAACTCCTTGGCGGTCCAGGCAGCGCGGTCGAGCAGGTCCTGCGGCTTGGTGACATAGAATTGCGGGTCGGTGCGCAGGAAGTTATTGAAAGCGGGCAGGTCGCCCTTGAAGCCGACCTCTTGCTTGATGGCCATCATTTCGGCCTTGATCTTGGCCACTTCGTCCAGGCCGATCTGATGAATCTGTTCCGGCGTCATATCGACAGTAGCGTATTCGTGCACCTGGGCCTGGTAGAAGGCCTTGCCGTCGGGCAGGTCATAGGCGGCGATGGATTTGGCGGCGCCGGGGATATATTCGTCGCGGATGAATTTCAGCAGGTCGCGGTGAGCGGGTAAAACCTTGCTGGTGATGGCCTCGGCGGCCAGCTTGCGCAGTTCGGCCTGCTTGGCGGCCGGAATCGTGACGGGCATGTCCTTGAACGGCTGGTAATAGATATTATCCTCTACCGACTTTGCGTCGAGCACGCTGGTGATCGTGGCGTCACGGCCCTGCAACGAAATCTGCGGCAGGGTGAAGCCACGTTTCAGGCCGGCACGCATATTGTCGCTATTATCCTTGAAATAGCGCGGCATGTCGTTGAGTTGGCTGATATAGTTGCGGTAATCCGCTTCGGTGCGAAACGTGCCGCGCGCCATTCCGGCCAGATCGCCCCAGAATGAGGTGTCGCCGCTTAACGGGCGCTCATAGATCTTATAGACCTGACTCTTGATCAGGGTTTCGATCTGGAAACGATAGACCTGATAATTTTCGGCCTCGCGCGGCGACAGGGCCTTGACATCGACACCGTCCAGTTGCTTCAGCACGTCGCGCCAATAGGCCAGTTTGGCATCCTGCGCTTTTTTGGAAACATCGGGCAGGTGGGCGGCCACGTCACCTGACGGTGTATCTTCGTTGGCGGCCTCGGTCTTCTGGCGCCAGTCCCATTCCGTCTTATATATGCTTTGAAACTTCGCATCGGTCGCCGGGTCGGCAAAGGCCGGGGCGACTAGGACGGACGAGGTCAACACCGAGGTTGTGACGAGCAGGAAAGCGGTGGCGCGCAGAAGCTTTTTCATCGGATTTGACCTTGTCTGGGGAGTTGCACATATATTGTATACAGTATAATCATTTTGCGACAATCCCCGGATTTATGAAAAACGAGGCCATTATGACCCGCTTGAATGCCACTATCGATCGTCGTTTCCTGCTGCGTGGCGCTGCTGCCGGCACCCTTTTGAGCGCTGTGGGCGGTGTCGCCTTCGCGGCCACGCCACCGAAGGGGCCAATTGTCGCCGAGGCCGTTCCGATGCAGGACGTGCGCCTGACGCCGTCGCCTTTCCTTGATGCTATCGAGGCCAATACCAAATATCTCATGTTCCTGTCGCCGGACCGCTTCCTGCACAATTATCACAAGTTCGCAGGCTTGCCGGTCAAGGGCGAAATCTACGGCGGCTGGGAATCCGACACCATCGCGGGCGAAGGGCTGGGCCATTACCTCAGCGCCCTGTCCTTGATGTACGCACAGACGGGTAACCCGGAGTGCAAGCGTCGTGTCGACTATATTGTCGATGAGCTGGCCAAGGTGCAGGCGGCGCAGGGCGACGGCTATACCGGCGCCATCATGCGCAAGCGCAAGGACGGCAGCCTGGTTGATGGCAAGGAGATTTTCCCTGAGGTCATGGCGGGTGATATCCGTTCGGCGGGATTTGATCTCAATGGCGCGTGGTCGCCGCTCTATAGCCTGCATAAGCTGTTCGCCGGCCTGCTCGATGCCGACAAATACTGCGGTAACAAGAAGGCCATCGCCGTCGCGGAAGGCTTCGGCGGCTATATTGAGAAGGTCTTCGCCGCACTTGACCCCGAACAGACGCAAAAGCTGCTCAATTGCGAATATGGCGGCCTCAACGAGTCGTTTGCGGAGCTGTACACGCGCACACACAATCCACGCTGGCTGGCGCTTTCAATGCGCATCTATGATACGCGCATGCTGACTCCGTTGGCCGAAGGCCGCGACGTGCTGGCCAACAACCATGCCAATACCCAGGTGCCGAAACTGGTCGGTCTGGCCCGCATCTATGAAATCAATCGCGAGGAAGGCTATGGCCACGCCGCCTCCTTCTTCTGGCAACGCGTGACCCAGCATCACAGCTTTGCCATCGGCGGCAATGCCGACCGCGAATACTTCTTCGAGCCGGACACCATTGCGCAGCATATCACCGAACAAACCTGCGAAAGCTGCAATACCTACAATATGCTCAAGCTGACGCGCCACCTGTACAGCTGGTCGCCTCAGGCCTCCTATTTCGATTACTATGAGCGTGCGCACCTCAACCATATCCTGGCGCACCAGAATCCGAAGACCGGCATGTTCACCTACATGATGCCGCTGATGTCGGGGACGGCGCGCGAATATTCGTCGCCGGACAACGACTTCTGGTGCTGCGTCCTGTCGGGCATCGAAAGCCATTCCAAGCACGGCGACAGCATTTACTGGCAGCAGGGCGATACGTTGTTCGTCAACCTGTATATTCCGTCGAAGATGACCTGGGCAGCGCAAAAGGCGTCGTTCGAGTTGACGACGCGCTATCCGTACGAAGGGCAGGTGACGTTGAAGCTGGGCCAATTGTCGGGCGCGAAGACCTTCACGGTTGCCTTGCGTATCCCGGCCTGGGCCAAGACATCGACCATCCGTGTTAATGGCAAGCCGGGCCTGGCGACCTCGGCCAATGGCTACGCCCTTGTTCGTCGTAAGTGGCGGGCCGGCGATGAGGTCACGCTTGACCTGCCGCTCGACCTGCGTTTCGAACACGCCGCCGGTGACGAAAAGGTTGTTGCGCTGATGCGTGGGCCGCTGGTTATGGCGGCCGATCTCGGCGCGGCCGATGACAAGTGGGAAGGCGATGCACCGGCCCTGGTCGGGGCCGATCTGCTGGGCGCCATCACGCCGGTGTCGGCGGAGCAGGCGGTTTACCGCAGCAATGGTATTGGCCGCCCGGGCGACATGACGTTCAAACCCTTCTACGCCCAGTATGAGCGCCGCAACGCCGTTTATTTCAGCAAATATACCGATGCCGAATGGGCCGACGCCCAGGTGACCTACCGTGCCGAGCAGACGCGCCTGAAGGACGAAGCCGCGCGATCGGTCGATGTCATGCACCTCGGGGAAATGCAGCCCGAACGCGACCATAACCTGCAATCGGAAATTTCCTATCCCGTCGTCTATCGTGGTCGTCAAGGCCGGGACGCCCGGACACGCGGCTTCTTCTCGTTCGACATGAAGACCCAGCGCGACGGCAAGGAGATGGGGCCGCTTATATTGCAGGCGACCTATTGGGGATCGGAAAACAACCGGGTGTTCGACATATTGGTGGATGGCGTGGCCATCGCGCATGAACGCCTGACCGGCCGTCAACCCGGCGCGTGGATCGATGTCAACTATCCGATCCCGGTGGAACTGACCAAGGGCAAGGCGAAGATCACCATCAAGTTCGACCCGAAGGAAGGCAAGACCGCCGGTCCGGTCTTCGGCGTGAAGTTGTTCACCGCCACGGCGGCCGGAACGACCACTTAGGTGCTCTAAGGTTTGCCCGCATCGAGAGATCTGGCCAGGGATTGTTTTATGCGTCTGGCCAGATCCGGGGTCATGGGGCCAAGTGTCCCGCGATCCCGGTCTGACAGGTGGGCCAGCGCTGCCTGGTCGAAAACATAGTAGTCGAACAGGGGGCGCCACAGGTCGTGGTGATCCGCCGGCAGATCGCGGACAGCCAGTATGGCGTGAAACAGGGCGTCATATGGCGACGCCGCACTCGCCGCGTCGTCCCACCAGTAGTTCACCAGTACATTGAAGGCCGACAGCGAGTGTACCTGATGCCACCATCCGTAAGGGATATAAAGGGCGTCACCCGGTTCGAGATCGGCGGTTAGCATCGTCTTCTGCGCTTCGGCGAATAGCGGATAGCGGTCAAGGTCGGGATTGGATGCATCGACCATGCTGACCGGTACGCCGCCAATCGTACGATCGAACGGACCTGGATAGAGATTGGCCACCTGGTCGGGTGGAAAGAGCAGGAAGCGGCGGCGACCGGCGACGACACAGGCGATGTTGTAGTTCAGGTCGTAGTGGGCGCGCGTCACCGCCTGATTGCCGATCCAAATGCGGGGGGCGACGTCGGGCAAAAGATCGAGGCGGTTTTCGGCGCCGAAGCCCGGCATATGCTTGCTGATTTCAGCGGACTGAACATACACGGAATGGGGCCGGTCTTGATTGCGTTCCTGTCTCAGGCGGTCGAGCGCCTGAGGAATAGGCGCGGGGCCGTAACGGAAATTGTCAGACCGCGTATCGGCACCGTAAAAGAAATGTCCGGCGATCTCCGGCGTGCCGACATAGACGCCGGCGATTTGGCCCGTGTCATGACCCGCTATATAGTCGATCAAGGCATCGTCGGACTGTCGCCCGTGGGAGACGGCCGGCCAGTCGGCGACCGCGCCCTTCAGAATAGCCGGGCGACCCAATGGCCGAATCTCTCCGGCGAAGCGCTCAGGCGTCACAGAGGTGTAGGTGGCGGTAACGGTCATGAGGGCTCTTTCGCGGCGATTGCCTCCAGTTTAGCGCGGAGAAGCATGACATAAAAGCATCACCTGACACAGGATCGTCATTTTCGTATACCTTATGTCTTTAAATCGTATAATTTATAATTGACGTCATCTTTCATCGGTGTTTTTTTCGTTCGGGTCAAATTTGTTGCGTGCGGGCGGCGTGTACCGTGCGTCAAGACGATCTAAACAGAAAAGGATTCACAATGACATCGAGAAAAAGAGCCTTGATTATGACCGGGGTTGCTGTGGCCGCGCTCGGAACTGCCTGCTTGACGATGCCTGCTTTCGCTCAAAGCGAAGCGGCCCCGGCGCCTGAGGCGTCGGCCGCCACCGAAGTGGTTGTGACGGGTACGCGTATCCGCCGCCCCAATCTGAAGAGCGCATCGCCGATCACCTCGGTCGATTCTAAGGAGGTCAAACTCCAGGGCGCCATCGCGGTGGACACCTTTCTGAAGAGCTTGCCGCAAGTCGAAGCCGGCAACAATGAAAACCAATCCAACAATTCGGACGGCACCGCGGGCGTGAACCTGCGCAGCCTGGGCGTCAACCGCTCGCTCGTCCTGATCGACGGCCAGCGTTTCCTGCCCACTCTCGGCGTTGACCTGAACTTTATTCCGTCAACCCTGGTTGAGCGCACGGACGTGCTGACGGGCGGCGCGTCCTCCGTCTATGGGTCGGACGCCATGTCGGGTGTTGTCAACTTCATCATGCGCAAGAAGCTGAACGGTCTGCGTGTCGACGCCCAGTACAGCATCTACGAGCATACCAATGATGACAGCTACCTGCGCGGCATTCAGTCAGCCGCCGGTATCAAGCTGGCCGACAAGAACGTCTGGGATGGCCAGAAGTATGATTTCAACGTTGCGGCCGGTGGTGACATCGATGGCGGCAAGGGCAATGTCATGGGCTATTTCGGCTATCGCAAGATGGAAGCCGTGCGCCAGGATTCCCGCGACTATTCGAACTGCGCCCTTGTCTTCGCGGATGATAGCGGTTCGCAATTCGGTTGCGGCGGGTCGAGCAACCATGCCTATGGCCGCTTCCGCCCCCTGACCGGTCCGAACGCCAACCAGGATTTCGCTAACGCCAAGGACGGCACTAAGACCTGGGTCACAAACGATTCCAGTTTCAACTATAACTACGCGCCTGACAACTATACGCTGCGCAATTCTGAGCGTTATCAGGCCGGTACGTTTGTGAACTACAAGTTTAATGAACACGTCGAAGCCTATGGCAGCGCCATGTTCATGGATGACCACTCCATCAGCCAGGTGGCACCGTCGGCCATCTGGTCGGGCCGCCCATTCACTGTCAACTGCGACAACCCGCTGATGAGCGATGCGCAAAAGACCATCCTGTGCGGATCCACGACCTCGACGGCCGACGCCCGGACCCAGGTTGTTTATCGCGCAGCGACCGGCGCACCGCGTCGTAACGACATGCGCCATACCAACTATCGCTTTGCTGGCGGCTTCCGTGGTGCCATAAACGACGTCTGGTCGTATGATGCTAACTACATGTACGCCAGCACGACGGCGCAATCGAACTATCAGAACGACATTAACCAGGACAAAGCCGCAAAGGCCCTTCAGGTTGTAAACGTCAACGGCGTGGCGACCTGTAAATCCGTTGTTGATGGCACTGATCCGCTGTGTAAGCCGATCGACGTCTTTTCAGCCAAGGGACCTGACGCTGCCGGTTACAACTACATCTATGCGCCGACCTTCACGCATATCGCCCAGACGATCAACGTGTTCAACGCTTTCGTCACCGGTAACCTTGGTGAGTACGGCGTGAAGTCGCCGTGGGCAGATGGCGGCGTGGCGCTCGTGCTCGGTGGCGAAAAACGCCGCGAATCCTATGATGCGAAATACGATGAGACCCAATTGGCCGCCGGCCTTGTCAATACCGACGGCAAGATTTCCGTCAACGAATACTTCACCGAACTGGATGTTCCCGTCGTCAGCGACAAGCCCTGGGTCAAGTTGCTGAACCTGGGCATCGGCTATCGGAATTCAGATTATTCGGCGTCCTCGTCTTCGACGTCGGGCTCGTCAAAGAAAACGGAAACCTACAAGATTGAAGGCCGCTACGCGCCTACGAGCGATATCCAGTTCCGCGCCAGCTATAACAAGGCCATGCGCGCCGCCAATATTACCGAGCTGTTCGCGGCTCAGGGCGTTGGCAATGTCGGCCTGATCGATCCATGCGCCGGTGCGACCCAATCGGCCACAGAAGCACAATGCGCTTTGACGGGCGTGACCCATAACCAATATGTCAACAAGACGATCGAAGCGACGCCGGCCGATACGGGCACGGCCTTGAGTGGTGGCAATCCGGACCTCAAGCCGGAAGAAGCCAAGACGACGACCTATGGTTTTGTCTTCACCCCGCGTAATATTCCGCTGGCCGTCAGCGTCGACTACTACAAGATCCACGTCGATGGCTACATCGGTTCGATCGATCCTGCGGTCTCGCTGTCGCAATGTCTCACGACCGGGAGCGCCTTCTACTGCGGCCTGATCCATCGCGATCCGGAGACGGGTGCCTTGTTCGGGTACAACATGGCCGGTGGCCACGTCATTTCGACCAATGTCAATACCGGCTTCCTTGAAACGACTGGCTATGACGTGACCGCCACCTATAACCTCGCCACGGAAAACCTGTTCGGCAAGGACTACGGCACCGTCAACTTCAGCATGGTCGGCACCTATCTGAAGTCGCTGAAAACCGAAGTCCTGCCCGGCCTTGGCACTTACGACTGTACCGGCCTCTTTGGTGGCACCTGCGGTCAGCCCAAGCCTAAGTGGCGCCACAACCTGCGCACCACCTGGAACGTACCGGGTGACAACGTCTGGGCGCCGACCACGGTTTCGGTCAACTGGCGCTACTTCGGTAAGGTCGATCTGGCAACGAATACCAGCGATCAATATCTGTCGGGCACCAAGTCGGTCATCAACGCCAAGATCGAAGCCTATAACTATATCGATCTGGCGATCACTAAGAACTTGCCGCATGACCTGGTCCTGCGCGCCGGTATCAACAATGTCTTCGACAAGAACCCGCCTGCCATCATGGGTGGTCTGCTTGTCACTAACGGTAACGGCAACACCTATCCGAGCACCTACGACCCGCTCGGCCGCATGTTGTTCATTGGCATTTCCTCGGCGTTCTAAACCAGCAGAACGTCTAACCGGAGCGAAGCGACCTGAAATGGACACCGCGTTTCGCTCCGGTTTTATGATTGAGTATCCTGTCTATCCAAACAGTGGCCTTGACGTCTTGGCCTGATGATTGAGCGGCGCTGCCGGGTTTCCGGCGGCGCCGTTTCTGTATTTACGGAGCCTCCCCATGCCCGCCTTCGACCGCCGCGCCTTTCTCACCGGTTCCACCATCGCTGCCGCGACGGCCGTGGCCGCGCCAGCCATCGCCCTGCCGAAGCTGACGCCCGCCGGCGATGTGACGGGCCATGCTGAGGTGGCGCGGTTCGGTGACTGGACGGTCTATGAGGACCAGACGCGCCGCGATGGGGCCATCACCTTTGTGTCCAGTGGGCAGGCACTCGTGCTGGGCAAACGGCTCGAAGCCTGTTTCGACGACATTACCCCAAGCTATCTCGGTCTGGCGCTGAAAGACATCTGTCTGGCCGACGCCGACCTCCTGGCCGACACACTACTGGCGGGCGGTGGCGATCCGGATCCGCAGCAGGTGCGCGGGGCCGCGCCGCCGCTCGGCTGGAACTTCACGCCGGAAAGTCTCTATACCCGCCTGGCCTGGACCAATTTCGTCGGCACGCGCCAGCAGGGCGACACCATGCCGGTCTTTCCCAACGGGCGAACGCGCGGCTATCGGCCGGAACACGATTTCCCGGAATTACAGGGCGACGCCATGGCGAAAACCCGCTGGGAGGGCCTTCTCGGCGGCTGGTTGCCGGCGATCCACAAGATCATTCAGGTGTCGGATAGCCGCTATTACGACCTGATTGTCTTCGCCGACGTCAAGGCAACCGATCCGTTGCTGGTCCAGACTTGGCACCGCACGGTGCAATATGACAATGGCAAGCCGGTCAAGACGCGCTTCGGCTATTCCTATGCGCCATTCCCACCCCGGCGCGCGGAACCGGAGGCGACGCAGTTCTATCAGGCCCTGTTCGATTTCGCCGCCTATTGGCACGCGGAAGTGAGGGATCAGGCCGCCGTGAGTCTGCCGGATGGGGCGCTGTCGGACATGGTCAGCCATGCCTTCGTCAAGGAACTGATCACCCGCCCCGGCGGCACCTATCCGAAATATGGCGTGGTGGACCGCGACTATTTCGGACCGGAATATGACGGCTTCCAGGATATCTTCACCTCGTCGCTCTACGCCAATCTGGAGTGGGGACGCTTCGGTCAGGCGAAGATAGTCATCGACAACTATTTCGATCAGTTCGTCGCACCGGACGGCATGATCAATATGCGCGGACCCGAAGTGCCGCAATTTGGCCTGACGCTGAGCCTGCTGGCGCGATATCTGACCTATACGGGCGACGCCGCGACACTGAATCGGCACGCGGGCAAGATCGCCAATACGGTCACCCTCTTGACCGAACTGCACGACCTCAGTCTGAAAAAGCCTGCGGGCGATCCGGGCTTCGGCCTGATTGACGGCTGGAGCGAGTCGGATGCCTGCCTTCATCCCGACCCCAGCCTGTGGTGGAAGCCCTACTGGAATAATTCTGCGTTTGCGGTGCGGGGCTGGCGGGACATCGCACGCGTCTGGCCCTTGATCTCGCGCGACCCGTTGCCGGAAGTGTCCCTCCGCGCCGACCGGTTGCAGGCGCAGCTTGTCAAGACGATGCGCGCCAGTGTGCGCATCGATCTCACGCCACCCTATCTGGCCGTTCTGCCTGGCACGCGTCAGACCCACCGCGAGGCCTATGCTGAGGCCCACGAAAAGAAGCAGCGCACCGAGCAGGGCTGGGCGCACCGTGTCTATGCCGAACTGCTCCATGCCGATGTTTTGCCCGACGACCTGGCGCAGATCGTGATCGACGGCGTGCGCGGACATGGCGGGACCTGTATCGGTGTCGTCGCCAATATCGCCCCGGCCAACGAAACCTCACGCAGTCAGTTGGGCTTCATTTCCTACGGTTACGCCCAGCAATTGCTGCGCAGCGACCGCATCGAGGAATATCTTCTGTTCCTCTATTCTCATCGCTATCATTCGCATACACCGGGTACATGGGTGGCCGGGGAAGTGTCGGATATCGACGGCGGCCTGCCGCTGTACTGCGTTCCGGCGCAGCTGACGATTCCGAAATTGGTGCGGTGGATGCTGGTCTTCGAAGCGTCGGACAGCGAGACCCTGTATCTCGGCCGGGCGATTCCGCGCGACTGGTTCACGTTAGGCCAGCCGATCGCGATCACCGGCGCGCCGACCCGCTGGGGCCGTGTCGATCTCAGCCTGAAGGGGGATATGGCGGGTCGCGTTGTCACTGGGACGATTGCGCTTCACGGTGCTGCCAGACCGCAAGAGGTGCGTTTGAGGCTGCGCCTGCCGAAGGGCAAGCGCCTGAAGAGCATACGCATCAATGGAAAGGCCGTCCGGCTGGAGGGTGACACGGCGGTGTTCGCGCCCGGTGGTCAGTCGCAAATGACCCTCCGGGCGGATTTGGTGTAATCGCCTGCAAAAGGGGATCGGGGAGGGGCTGTTTGCAATGGCCACCGGGCCCCTCACCCGGTCGCCCTCGCAGCGTTCGGCTCCCGTCCTCTCCCCACATGTGGGGAGAGGGGGATTTGTGCTCAAGGCGCTACAAATAGCGATTTAGGCCTTCTGGTCCTTGATCCAGACCTGGGACTGCAATCCGGTGAAATGCCGGCGCGGTCCCACTTCGGCCTGAGCGGCCTGAACCGTACCGGGGGCGTAATTGACATCACCCGCGCCGATTTCCGCCGCCGCGCCGATCCGGTTCATGCGGGCGAAGTTCGGAATGGCCAGCAGGGTCGAGCCATCGGCCCATTTGCCGGTCAGGGCGACCACGCCGCCCAACAGGTCGGGACGCCATTCGGCTTTGATCGGGGCGGCGCTCAGCGGTTGTTCGATGCTTTTCTGGTCCGCCAGTTCCACATTGTAGACCAGAGGGCCATAGCCCAGGGCCACCTTGCCGCGATCGGCTTCGATCTTCGGATCCGCATGGATGCGTTGCGGCGCCATCGGCAGTTCCAGTTCGATGCGGTCGCCGGCTTTCCATTGACGGGTGACGACGGCGTAGCCCTTTTCGACCTTTGGCGTGATAACCTGTCCGTTCACCTTGAACACCTTGACGCCGCTGATTCTGGGTTCGGCGGTATAAAGCGCGCTGGTGGTACGGTCGGGAATGCGGACGTGGACGGTGAAGGTCTTGCTTTCCTTGGGGTTGACGGTGATCGATACCGTGCCACTCCACGGATAATCGGTCTTTTGCACCATTTCGACATCGGTGCCGGCGACCTTTTCGACCGTGATCTTGCTGCCTACGAACATGTTGACGTAAATCCCCGCCTTGTCCTTCACATAGGTCCAGGTCGGCAGCATCAGCAGGGTACGCGGGATATTGGCGACGCAGCACGGACAGACGTGCCACAGGGTGCGTTCGGTATTGATCAGCGGATTGGTGTAGCAGAAGCTCTTGCCGTCCAGGTCCACGCTGCCGAGCAGCGCATTGTACATCGTCTGCTCATATAGGTCGGCATATTTGGCATCGTGATAGGCCAGGTTGAGCTTGTACTGGAAGAAGATCAGGCCGCAACTGGAGCACGATTCGCAATAGGCAGTGTTGCGCAGGCTGTAGTCAGGGCCGAAGCCTTCCGAGGTTTCGCCGCTGCCGATGCCGCCGGTGACATAGTATTTGCGGTTGACCATATTGTCCCACAACGACATCACCGCGCTCTGGTAATCGACATCCCCGGTTTCGGCGGCGATGTCGGCCATGCCGGAATAGAAGTAGACGGCGCGGACGGCGTGGCCGACGGCCTCATACTGCTTGATCGGCGGCAGGTGGCTCTGGTCGTATTCCTGGCCGCCGCGACGCGATTCCAGCAGGAACCGCGCCAGGCTGATATAGGCGTCGCCGCGGCCATGACCTTCTTCGTCATTGACGAAACGGCCAAAGCGCACGAGCGCCTGTTCCATTTCCTGGTGGCCGTCGAACCATTCCTTTTTGCCCGGGCCGATATTGGCCACCCAGCAGTCGGCCAGCTTCTTGGCGGCGTTGTACAGGCGCAGATCCTGACCGTTGGTCAGGGTGTAGTGATTGATGGCCGATTCGATGAAGTATCCGGCGATATAGCCTTCATGATCGGCGCGGTGTTCCGGCGACCAGCGTTCCGGCCACGCGCCCGGCGCAGCCAGTGTATGGGCCGTTTGCAGATAGCCGTCCGGTTCCTGGGCGGCGAGAATGATCGGAATCCAGCGCTCTAGCGTAGCGCGCATCTTGTACTGGGCGGCTATCATCTCGGCATCGCCCTGCGGATCGACCATCAGGGCGATACACATGGCCTCGACCGACTCGACGACCCATGCGTTGGAGAAGACGTAGCCCTTATGCGGCGCGTGCGGTTCGCCGCGGTTAGCCTTTCCGGCCTCGATGAAATTATCGATGCCGCCATTGCCGATTTTCAGATCCGTGCGTTCGCAATAGTCGATGACGTGCGGAATCCAGTTGACGATCAGCGCCTTGGCACGGGCATTCCATAGCGGGCTGTCGATGCTGTAGCGCTTGGTGTAGACGACATCCAGCCGCTCGGCCGGCGGTCCCGCCTGGGCATGGACGCGCAGTGTCGAGGTCGAAACCTTGCCGCCGGACTTCGCCGCCAGTTCGACCTCATAGAGGCCGGGCGCCGAAAAGGTTGCCGTGGTGTCGGCCTGGGCGGCGTCGGCGAAGGTCACGGTGCCGGGGCCGGACACCTTGCGCCACAATACGCCCGCGTCGGCCGTCGGGGTCAGCCAGTCGGCCTTGCCCATCAGATAGGTCTTGCCGCCGAGGATGACGGTTCGGTCGATCCCAGCCGCTACAGCCGGGGCGAAGGCGGGAATGACGCCTTCACTCCATACACGCCATTCCAGTATGCCAGTCGACAGTGTGCCGTCGGAGACGATTTCCAGACGCAGCTTGTCCGTCTTCACCGCAGTGAAGGTGACAGTATTAAAGGCATCCTTGGCCACACCGTAGCCGCTGGCGGCGGCCACCGGCACGAAGGCCTTGCCGTCCCAGTACAGCAGACGCCACGCCTTGGGCGCGCCCACGCCCTGGCCGTCGATCCACCAATAGACCTCGACCTTGTTCGTGGTGACCGGCTGGCTCCAGTCGTATTGCACCCACTGGGTGTCGGTCTTGGGCCAGTTGCCGTACATGCCCTTTTCGGCGTCGGCGGAATTGGCCGGCGTGTTGCCGTCGTTCAGGGCGGCGACCTTGGTGTCACCGGAATTATAGGAGGTCGACGGCGTCGCGACCTTGGCCAGGTTTACCGACGCGTCGGCGGCCATGGCCGCGCCCTGCCAGGCAGTAGCGGCGAAGGCGGCCGCGCCAAGACTACCCAAAAACCAGCGGCGATCGAGGCCGCAATCGCAAGACGCGCCCGTGTCATGGGTCGTGCACTGAAACTTGGATAGTCTGGGCATTGGCATCCTCCGGGGAGTTTTTGTTATGGGCTTTGCGCCGTTAGGTCGGCATTCTGGACTAGGTGTGATAACGTATGGGATCGGTATGCTATACTCTATTTACCGTCAGGCGGGCGTTCCGGCAGGCGCGGCGGTGAACAACAGAACGCCGAACACCATGGCGGTGGAGCGGCCTTCGTGCGGCACCAGCTTGACGGTGACGGATGCCTTGCCCTGAGTCAGCGCCTCCGGCACAGGGTATTGCTCATCGAAGAATTCGCCGGGCTTGGGTGATTTATGCGAGACGGTCGTAAGCTTCTGGCCGTCTATCAAAATGTCGAAATCGCATCTGTCATCACCCCAATAGCTAGCCTGCATGACCAACGGGCCAGGCTTGACCTTCATGGTGAAGGACATGAAGCCGCCTGATCGCGCGTCGCGACCGTTGCGGCCACGATAGGTGCCGGGCCACGATACGTCCGATTCCAGGTTGTGATCGCGTTCGGCCTGCATTTCGCCCAGGTGCATGACATCGACCGAACGGGTGGCCAGGTCGCGCTGGCGGTCCTGGTCAGCCAGGAAGGCGGCTTCTTCGACCTTCCAGTCGGCTTCGTTGAAGGCCTTGAAATATACGGCGCTGCGGCGTTCCCACTGGCTATAGAAGGGCACGAACTGCAATTCTCCCGGCCGTCCGATCCCGACCGTCTTGTAATGGGCCTTTTCAGCGGCGACAGGCGTGAAGCCTGCCAGCAGGTCATTGCCGACAAGGGCCGGGTCGGTCGCCTTGTAATCGTCTTCGACTGAGCCGAGGTCGGCGGCGAGAACCAGCGGGCCGCGCAATATGGCGACCACGCCCGGATTGTCGCCGGTCGGTTCGACGCGCAGATCGAGCGGCAACGAAAGGGCGATACGATCGCCGGCTTGCCATACCCGGTCGATGACGAGGTAGCCGCCGTCGCGCGTGGCCTCGATACGCTTACCGTTCAATGTCAGGGTCGCCGTCTTCGCCCAACCGGGGACGCGCAAGGCCACCTTGAAGCGAGAAGGGCGGCGCAGGCTGGTTAGGCTCAACCGCGCTTCGCCGTCGAAGGGGTAGCCGGTGTCGAGCCGCACGGCGGCGCCCTTGGCCGCCCATTTGGCGGTCGAGGGAATGTACAGGTTAACGAGCAGTGTGTCGGCCTTTTGCCAGTAGATCGACTCGGCGTGCTTGGCGTGGCTTTCCATGCCCGAGCCGTGGCAACAGGTCCAGTTATCGACCGGATCGGAGAAGCCGCGCGCCGCGCCCGTGAACAGCGGTGTCATATAGCTGAACATGCCGGTCTTCGGGTTTTGCTGCGCTAGGATATGATTGAAGTGGGCGCGTTCGAAATAGTCGAAATAGCGCGCGTCGGGCGACCAGCGATACAGATCGCGCGTCAACTTCATCATGTTATAGGTGGCGCAATGTTCGCACGTCGCTTCGGTGATGTGCTTCGATATGGTGTCAGCCGCGAAGAAATATTCCCGGTCACCATTGCCGCCGATGACATAGCTATGGTGTCCGGTGACACGTTCCCAGAAGAAATCGGAGGCGGTGCGATAATCCGCCTTGCCCGTGATGTCGTAGAGCCGGGCCGCGCCCAACACCTTCGGGATATTGGTGTTGGAATGGATATTGGCCAGCTTGTCTTCGCGCGCCACCATCGGGTCCATGACGCGGTGGTGGTACAGACGCTCAGACAGCTTCAGCCAGCGCGGGTCCTGGGTGCGCTGGTACAGTTCGGCAAAACTATCCTCAATGCCGCCATGTTCGCAATCGAGCACCGTCTGGACCTGTTGGTCGCTGAGCGCCGCAAAGACCTTGTCAATATAGACGCTGAGCCCGACGGCCACGGGAATGGCCTTGTCATAGCCGCACAGGGACTGGGCATCGAACAGGCCGCTATAGAGCTTGTGCCAGTTGTAGAAGGGCACCCAGCAGCCGTTCAGATCGAAGCCGGCGGACCGAATATCGCCCGACATGATCTCCGGGAAGATTTCCTTGCCGTCAACGACCGTGCCGTCCTTGCGCTTACGCAGGAAGCCGGCGACATAGCCGTCACCCTGGGCGCCCTGAATCAGGGCCAGTTCATCGATGACGTAACCGGCGCGTTGCTTCAGCACCGGATTGCCGGTTTGCGCATACATCAGTGAGATCGCCGACATATAGTGCCCAAGACTGTGGCCGGCGATGGTGTCCTGTTCCCAGCCGCCATAGGCCTCGGCCTTGGGCTTAAGACCGGCGCCCTTGCGGAAATTGTGCAGGAACCGGTCCGGTTCGAGCGTCAGCAGATAGGTCTCATTGACATCCAGCGCCGTCTTGAACGGTGAGGGCAACAGGCGGACATCGCTAAGCGGCAAGGCGCTGACCGAAGCGGCAGGTGTCTGGCTGAAGGCGGCCGAGGCCGATACCGCGCTCAGGCCGGTGAGGGCAGCGCTGGCGTACAGGAACTGGCGGCGGGTGTGCACGGACAAGGACATAAGGGGCTCCATGTTGTCGGACAATTTGGTATACAATATACGCGAAACTGGCAAGGCGGAAGTCGGAGAATCCCGAAAGCCAGTCCAAATTTCGCCGTTATTTGACTGTTTTGAGCCTTATTTTTATTGCAAATGCCAACCATAGAAATGGAAGAATTGCAGGTCTAGGAGCGAGAAGTTTTTTATATTGTTGTAATATTTAAGAAAAATCTTGTCCTTTGTCATCGCTTCGTTACGCGGGTGGCCGCGAGATACGAGCAAAAATGTTTCACATGAGTAACATTTAATTGTCTTGTTATTGAGATCGGTTTCGTAATGTTGTATATCGTATAAAATATTTTGCCGATATGTGAATTCGTGCCTTCTTGCGGCGTCAAATTACCGAACCAAGGAACAAAGATGGTTAAATCTACGAAGAGTAAGAGCTTGCTTTACGCCGCGACCGGCCTGGTCGTCGCCATGATATGCGCGCCTGCGCTGGCACAGGAAACCACACCGGTCACGACCACGACAGAAGCGACGCCCGACAGCGACGTTGAAGCTGTCGTTATCGTAAAAGGCTTGCGCAAAAGCATGAAGACGGCGGTGGACCGCAAGCGTCGCTCCGCGCAGATTGTTGATTCGGTTGACGCTGAAGATGCTGGAAAGTTGCCGGATAACAATGTCAACGAAGCCATTGCCCGGATTACCGGTGTTCAGATCGAACGTGAGCGCGGCGAGGGCACTGGCCTGAAAATCCGCGGCATGGAAGATGTCCAGACGACCCTGAACGGATCTCCGAACAATACCGGCGTCGGCCGTAGCGCTTCGCTAAATGATATTCCGGCAGAACTGCTTAAATCGGTGCAGATTTATAAAAATCGCACGGCGGATCAAGTCGAAGGTGGCATTGCCGGTACAGTCAATGTCGATTTGCGGCGGCCTATGGACTTGCCTAAAGGGTGGACGTTGGCGGGCAGTGTCCGCAATGTGTACGCCAATGTTGGGAAAACAGAGAGCCCGTACGCCAGTGCGCTGATCGCCAAGCGTTTTGACACGCCGATCGGTGAAATGGGTTTCCTGGTCAACCTGTCGCATCAAGAAAATAATTATAATGAGCAATGGGTTATTTCCGAAACACCGGCCTATTTTTGGGGTACCCAGCAGGCCAGTTTGCCGGCCGCTCAGCAAAACACGACGGTTGCGCCTTATAAGGTTCAGAACGGCATTCAGCGCGGTACAGTTAAGCGCAACGCCTACAATCTGGCCTACCAGTGGCGCGTGAACGAAGATCTCGATTTGCTCGTCGAGGCTATCGGCTTCGATGCCGATGAAAACCGCGCGGTCGATTTCCTGGAGGCCAGCCCAAAGGAAGGTCCCGGCGTCTTGACCGATGTTGTCTACATGGCTGACGGTAAGACCGTAAAGTCTATGACGTTGAAGGATATCAATCCGTCTGATGGCAACATGCTGGCGGCAGGCCCGTTCGCCCGTGACGATGTCTACACCACGCGTAACAGCCGCATTAATGCCGAAGCGCATTGGCATAAAGACCGTTGGACGGTGAACGCAAGCATTTCGAAGGACAAGAATCGCTTCGACGACAGCTGGTACCAACAGATTATCCGTCTCAACGGGTTGGCTGCCGTTAATTTCGATTTCGCCTCCGACAAGATGAAGGAGACGGGGCCATATGTTGAATTTCTGGACGTTAACGGTAAGTCGATCGACCTGACCGATGTAAATAACTACAACATGCGTCAGATTGAGAACGGCAAGGGCTTCGAAACCAGCGAGGAGACCGCCTATGCGTTCGACGCGACCTATCGGGTTAGCGACGATAAACTGATCCGTAGCGTACAATTCGGGGCGCGAAAAACGGCCCGCGACGTAGAGCGTCTTTATGGTTATCGTTATGCCGGCTTTATTGATGCTAAGGCGATCAAGCTGGCGAATTTTCCAGGCGGCAATAATCTGGATACAGTTTACGCCAATGTTCCGGGCTATCAGTCCGCTCAATGGTACCGTTTGTCACTCGATAGCTATCTGGAAAATTTCGATACTATTCGCGGCCTGGCTTCTAACCCTGCGACCTTGTCTTATGGCGGCGGTGGCGCATGGGATCCTGCCGCTCAGGCGGAGGTTCCGGCTACCCAGCAGTGGTCAACGCGCGATGTCCAAACTGAGCGGATGATGGGTACGTTCACGTCTAATGAAAATACTGCGGCGGTGTATGCCCAGCTTTTCTACGGCTTCGATGTCGGCGGCCTACCCTTTGACGGCGTTATTGGCGGGCGATCGGTTCATACCTGGGGAGCAAGCTTCTCGGTCGATCGTCAGGTCGATATTACGGACCCCGATAATGACCCCTCGACCAACAACAACGTAACGACGGTCCGGATGGTGCCGCGGACGACGGAACTTGACTACGAGGACTTCCTGCCAAGCGCGCACATCGTCGCTCACTTCACGCCGAAAATGCAATTGCGCATGGCCTATTCGAAGAATGTTCAACGTCCAAACTTCGCGCAGGCAACCTCCTTCACCTTCTTGAACACGCCGGTTATCTATCCCAATCAGTCGACCCAACCTAAGGGGTCGGGCTGGGGGGGTAATGCCGAGCTGAAGGCCAATCGCGAAGATAACTATGATGCCTCGCTGGAATATTATTTTGGCCGCGGCGGCGTGGTGTCTTTCGCCGCTTACCTTAAAAAGCCTGACGGCTTTATCTATGACGCGCCAGCCGATGAAGTGATCGACGGCATCACCTACAACATCTGGCGTCCGCGAAATGCGAGTGCCGGTACGTTCCAGGGCTACGAATTCAATGCCCAAGGCTTCTTTGACTTCCTGCCTGGCAAATGGGCCAATTTTGGTGGCCAGTTCAATTACTCGTACAACCAGGTCGCTAAAATTGATTACAACGGTGCTGACAGCAATGCGCTTGGTAGTTCAAAATATACGTACAATCTTATACTTTACTATGATACGCCGACATTGAGTGCGCGCGTGGCATACAACTATCGAGACCGGTTCCGTACGGGCATTTTTGAGCAGCAATATGCTCAATACTCCCCATATATCGAAGCGACCTCGCGTTTAGACGCAGCGATTAACTGGACGCCGATACGCCGGCTTACGCTAAGTCTTGAAGGCACCAACCTGCTTGAGAACAACACCAAGCTGTCATGGGGCAATGAACGTTTGTTGCCGCAAGGCATTCGTGTTCAGGCACGTACCGTTCAGCTCAGTGCCCGCTTCCGCTACTAAATTCTGTACGCTATGAATACTTAAAGCCCCGTGCCATCTTGGCATGGGGCTTTTTTCGCATAAACCGAAAATTTTGGGAATGGCGGGCGACTTGTCTACTCATTTCGGCGTCCAAATATGCGTGCAAAGCGCGCCATATCCTGCCGGCTCATATTCCGGCGAAAGGGACTAGATATCTGGCCGGGCAGATGCGCGACCGGATCGCCCAGGGTCTCAAATACGAAGTAATCGAGTAGGGCGCGCCAGGCTTCGCGCTGAGTAGGTGGCATGTCTTTGAAAGCCAGCGCCGCCAGGATCAACGCATCCACCGGGTCGGGCGAATCGTCGCGCGCGGGGTCCCACCAGTAATTGATGAGCATGTTGAGTGGCCCGATTGTTTGAACATGATGCCACCACAAAGGGGGAATGAACAGGCCATCGCCGGGTTCTAGGCGGGCCACTACAGCCTTGCCAATCGCTTCCTTCAGTCGGGGAAAATGTTCGAAGTCCGGCTCTTCCAATGAGGCCATACTTACGGGAACGCCGGCGGGCGTCATGTCAAGCGGACCAGGATAAAGATTGCCCGTCTGGTCAGGTGCGAACAGGGTGAATGTCTTCTCGCCGGCTATATGCACGGCGATGTTTGCCATGTAGTCAAAATGCGTCTGGGTACGTAGGGTGTTGCCCAGCCAAATCCTCGGGCGAACCGATACATCCAGTAACGGCATGTCCAGATCGGCGGCCATATCCGGAACCAGATGGTCAACAGATTGCGCCTGCATGTAGACAGCTTCGACTTCACCCTTGTCTGCCACCGACAAGCACCAACCGACGAGTGCGCGCAGCGCCCGCTTGTGAGTCTGATAATTAACGCCTGTCAGCCTGTCATTATAGAAAAATCGGCCTTTGAGCTCCTTTTCCGCAAAGGCTACATCCACCATGCGGCCAGAATCGTATTGGAGCAGGTAATCGCCCAGCGCGCGAGGCGAAACACGTGCCGCTTTCACCGCCGGCCAATCAACGGCAATGCCTTTAAGAATGACGGGAACGCCGGCCGGTTCGACTTCGCTTTCGAAGGTTTGCCGGTCGATATTCTCAACTGTGCGCACTTCGGGACGTGTCAAGGACATGATTCACGTCCCAACCCGCTGTCGGGAGGCGCAAACGCCTGCGATGTATGACTCGTGCAATGGCATAACGCCCGCCAGAGCGGCGGTACCTTCGCGAATGCGATCCATACGCCAGTCGAATTCCTCCTTTGCCATGACATCCGCCTGGGGCGCGTAGGAGAGGGGTCTCAGGCCTTGACCGACCAGAACGGCAAACCAACTGGCTTCCTTGAACAACTCATTTGCTTCTACCAGAGAGTGATTATGCTCTTCGAACGCCGCCAGTCTGAACTTGACACTGTCGGGAATCTCCATACGCTTACAGTGCGCCCAGAAATCCGTGTCTTCGCGTTTTGTCACTTTGTAATGCGCGATCAAAAAGTCCTTCACGTTGTCATATGCGGCTAACATGTCGCGGTTGAAGCAGTCGCGCAGCGTGTCGGTAATGACCTTGCCCGGGAAATAGCGTAGCAAGGTGAGCACGGCTTCCTGCACGAGATGGATAGAGGTCGACTCCAGTGGCTCCAGAAAACCACTGGCCAGTCCCACGGCTACGACGTTGCGGTTCCATTGCTTTGTGCGGTGCCCGGTGACAAAGCGGATGACGCGTGGTTCGGCTTGGGCCTTGCCGTCCAGCCTTTGCAGCAAAAGTTCGCTCGCCTTGTCTTCGGATAAATAACTGTCGCAGAACACATAGCCATTTCCGGTGCGATGCTGGAGCGGTATGCGCCATTGCCAACCAGCTTCACGGGCGGTGGACTGCGTGTAGGGTGTGATGGGGCGGGTTTTTTCGCACGGCACGGCGACGGCGCGGTTACAGGGTAACCAATGAGACCAGTCAGTGTAACCGCTCTTCAGGGTTTGCTCGATGAGCAGGCCCCGGAAACCTGAGCAATCGATGAACAGGTCGCCGTTAATTGTGCCGCCATCTTCCAGCGTCACCGACTCAACATCACCGGAGTCAGGGGCTTGGGCGACGGCGTTGATCTTGCCTTCCCGGCGTACTACGCCCTTTTCCTCTGAATAGGCGCGCAGAAATTTGGCGTATAAGGAGGCGTCGAAGTGGAAGGCATAGTTGACGTTCGGCGCCTTCGGATTGATTTCCGCCATTCGGCCAAACTTGTTCTGGCGCGCAGCCAGGGTTTGGGGATTGAAAAGGCCAAAATCGGCCGATCCGCCCGCCAGGTGATATCGCATCCAGTAGTGGGTGAAGTTAATACCGTTCATATCCAGGCCATATGTCCCGAACGGATGGAAGTAGTCGCTGCCCTGGGCCGACCAGTTGAGGAAACGGATGCCCAGCTTGAACGAGGCATTCGTTTCGCGCATGAAGGTATTCTCGTCGATTTCCAGCATCCGGTTGAATTCCTGGATGGTGGGAATCGTCGCTTCACCGACGCCGACCGTCCCGATTTCATCGGATTCGATGAGGGTGAGGCTGTATTTTTGCGTGCCCAAAACCTTAGACAGGGCGGCCGCGGCCATCCATCCGGCGGTTCCGCCGCCAACAATCACTATGTTACGAATAATGCCAGCTGTCATAACGCCTCACACCTAGGACCATTTAGAGTATGACGACGCGTAGCGGGATGTCAATTCTACCGTATATCGTATAAAATATTTGACAGCTCTTGGGAATTATGTCGGTTATGTCCGACAATAAGCGCTGGGGTGAGATGTGATGAATATATCCAAAATTCATGTCGCGGGCCTGATCGGCGGCGCCATGGATATCAACGCGCCAGACGGCGCCAAGGCGCTGCATTTCAGCAGTAATGACGACCTTTACGCGGATAATACCGTG
The DNA here is from genome assembly GCF_000495815.1 of Asticcacaulis sp. AC466. GTDB lineage: Bacteria > Pseudomonadota > Alphaproteobacteria > Caulobacterales > Caulobacteraceae > Asticcacaulis. Next base: position 107,743 of record NZ_AWGE01000008.1, read on the forward strand.
AGATCGTAATGGCGACTACCCGGTGACGCCGCACCCAATTAACAAACCCGCCGCTTTCAAGAGTTGATCATGCGCCTTTTTCCCCTTGCCCTGACGGGCACCGTTTCTTTGCTTGTCCTGTCGCCGGCTGCATTCGCGCAGACAGCGCAGCCGTCCATCACCGACCGGTATATCACAGCCCAATCCTATCTGGCGGGCAAGCCTATGGAGTTGGTCACGGACCTCGACCTGCGGGCACGTTTTGTCGATGGCGGCAAGGCGGTATTGTATCGCCGTGGCGCGAAGGGGCAGGGCGTAATTTCGTTGGCTGACACGGCAACTGGCCAGGTGAGCGATCTGGTGACAGAAGCCGCTATGAAGCCGCTTTTGATACCGATCCTGGGTGACAAGGGGCCGTACGACGCGTGGCCGGAAGCCTATGACGCCGATACCCGTCGCCTGACCGTGTCGGCAGGCGGGCGCAAGCTGATCTATGATGTGGCGGCGGGAACCGTCACCGCTGCGCCGTTTTCGCCGCCGCCGGCCGTCGATGCCGGTGTGGTTTCGCCCGATGGCCTCTATAGGGTGATCCATAAGGGCTACGATCTGGCCCTGGTCGAAATCGCCACCGGAAAGACCGTGCCCCTGACCGCCGATGGCAGTTATGACCAGCGCTATGGCATGAACTATCCGATGTTCGCCGACATGGTGGAGGCCAATACCGAAACCCCGTCCATGCCGGTCAGCGTGCAATGGTCGCCGGATTCCAAACGTATCCTGACCTACCGCCTCGACCGTAACGGCAGCTATATCTGGCACGGCGTGCAACCCAATCCGCCGGGCAGCCAGTTCCCGCGTCACTTCGATTATGTGTACCCCACGGCGGGCGCTGCCCAGGTGCCGCAATTCGTGCCGGTCGTGCTCGACCCGGCGGCCGCTCTGGCGGGTAAGATCGCGCCTCTGGTGCTCAATGTGCCTACCAACCCAATGCTGTGGCCTGGCGATCCCAACATGGGCTGGGATAAGGATCATGTCCTGTATCAGTGGACACGGCGCGGCTACGGTGAGATCAGCCAGTATGAAATCGATCCGGCGACCAATATGGCAAGCGTGCGCACCCGCGAAGTCATAAAGCCGCTAGTCACGGTGACGTCGTCTTCCATCCGCCCGACGCCGGAACTGTCCGGCGATCTGGTTATTTCTGAGCGGACCGGCTGGGCCCAGCTTTACTATGTGCCAAAGGGCACAGTGACGCGACCGGGCGAGCTGACGCAGGGCAAGGCGCTGACCAAGGGGAATTGGGAAGTCACCGACATTCTGCGCGTCGATGATAAGGCGAAGACCCTGCTGATCACCGGCATTGGGCGCGAAGCGGGCGTAAACCCCTATTTCTCCAGCCTGTACAGCGTCACCCTCGACGGAGCGATCCGCAATCTGACGCCCGAACCGCTGGATCATGACGTAACGGTCGCCGACGATGGCAAGACCTTTATCGACCGCATGTCCAGCCCGACGATGCCGACGCGCACCCTGTTGCGCAGCGCCGCCGATGGCCGCATTGTCGCCGAACTGGGCCATGCCGATCCGTCCGCCTTGCTGGCGACGGGCTTCACGCCGGCCGAACCGTTCCAGACCCTGGCCAACGACGGCAAGACCGTGCTGTACGGCATGATCTTCCGCCCCAAGAACTTCGATCCGTCGAAAAGCTATCCGGTGATCGAATATGTCTATACCGGGCCGACGACGCACGTCATCGCCGAATCTTATGGTCGCAATCTGCGCAATCCGGCGATTGGCATGGCCCAGATCGGCGCCATTGTGGTGGAGATCGATGCGCGCGGCACGTCCCAGCGCGGCCAGGCCTTCCGTTTGCCCGCCTACCAAAATCTCGGCGAAGTCGGGTTGGACGACCATATCTGGGTTTTGAAGGCGATGAAGGCGAAATACAGCTATTTCGACCTCGATCGGGTCGGTGTCTTCGGCCATTCGGCGGGGGGCTACGACGCGGCGCGCTTCATTTTGCGCCGTCCGGAGGTGTACAAGGTCGCCGTCGCCAATTCCGGCAATCAGGATCAGCGCCTGGACAAGGCGTGGTGGCCGGAAGTCTCCATGGGCGTGGCAGACGACGCCACATGGGAGCGTAATTCGAATACCTCCGTTGCTGCCAACCTCAAGGGACACCTGATGCTGACCCACGGGGATATCGACGACAATGTGCCGGTGGCTGCCACCTTGCGTCTCGACGCCGCCCTGGTCGCCGCGAACAAGCCGCATGAACTGGTCATTTTCCCCAACCGTACGCACAATTCGGTCGGGCCGTATTACTGGCGCAAGCATATGGATTTCTTTACGCAATACCTGCTGGGGGAAGCCCCGCCGGCCGCCGACGCCAAGTTCGACCAGAAGTGAGGGGCATGATGAAAACCCATAGGAAGTTTGGCACGCTTGTCTCGGTCCTGACGCTGTCTTCGGTGCTGGCCGTGGGCCTGTCCGTCGCTCACGCCCAGACCTTGGCCCCGGCCCCAGCCCAGATACCGGGCACCTGGGAAACCGTTCATGCCAACGGCAATCCCATTCTGCCGGACGGCAAGGACTACACCACTGATCCAGCCCCGCTGGTCGCCAACGGCAAGCTGTACATACTGACCGGCCGCGACACCGCCGATGTCGGTGTCAATGATTTCATCATGCCCGAATGGCAGATGCTGGAAAGCGACGATCCGGCCACGGGCGTATGGCGGCATAACCCGCATTTCATGCGGCCCGAAGACGTCTTTAAATGGGCGACCCCGGCGCGCGCCTATGGCGCCCAAATTGTGCAGGGGCCTGATAAGCGCTATTACATGTACGCACCAATCATCGAAAGGGACAGCCCGAACAAGGACCCCTTCGCTATCGGGGTCGCGGTGTCCGACACGCCGGAAGGGCCGTGGACCGACGCGCATCCCGCTGGGCCGGTTGTGTCGCAATCCTATCCGGTCGCTAACACCATCCAGAACATCGACCCGACGGTTCTGGTCGATGATGACGGCCGCATATACCTCTACTGGGGCACGTTCGGACGCTTGAAGGGCGTCGAGTTGGAAAAGGACATGGTGACCTTCAAGGGGACGCCGGTGGACGTGACGGGGCTGACCGGCTTCTTCGAGGCCCCGTGGTTGTTCAAACGGAACGGCACCTATTACATGATGTACGCCGGCAATAAGGCCGGTCCGGACTCGGACTGCACCGAAGCGGTTTATTATGCGTGCCAGGCCTACGGAACCGCTTCGTCACCGCTGGGGCCGTGGACCTATCGGGGCGTGTTGCTTGATCCGGTGTCTTCGACGACGTCCCACGGCGGTATCGTACAGTTCAAGGGCAAGTGGTACATCGCCTACCACACTGCCGACGCCAAGGGCGGGGACCATTTCCGCCGCAGTGTTTCGCTCGATGAAGTGACCTGGGACGACAGCGTCACGCCGGCACGTATCGAGAAAGTGGAACCGACCCGCCCGCCCGCACCGCCGCCCGAGCCTCAGCGCAATATCGCCCCAGCCGCCCGTATTGTCGCCTCCAATTCCCCTGTGCCGGTGCAATACTGGATACGCGCCCTGAACGACGGTAAGGTGCACGCCAATCCGTTGCCGCCCGACACCTGGGGCACCTGGACGCCCAACAACCCGGCGCAGCAATGGGTGGTTTATCAATGGGAAGCGCCGGTCAAGCTAAACGGGTCACGCATCCGCTTCTGGAACGATCAACCCGCTGGCTCCGGTGTCGGGGTCGCGCCGCCCAAGGCCTGGCACCTCGAATACTGGGATGAGCATAAATGGGTGCCGGTCAGCCACACCACGGCCTACGGCACCTCGACCGAAGACTTCAATGCGGTCAGCTTCGATACGGTCGAAACACGCTGCCTGCGGGCAGTCTTCGACGCCTCCAGCGATGGCAAGACCTACGCTGCCATAGCCGCGCAGGAATGGGAGGCCCTCTATCCGAAGCCGGTACTGGTCGAAGCAGCCGACACCCGGCTTTCCGCGTCGCCTATCTGCGCGGCGTCGTAGGCGATGTCATCGTCACCAATAGGTCGTTCCGGCCGGGGTTTGCTGCCCCGGTCATCTGTTTTTATATTACGGTAGTCTTTCCATGTCCGAGATCCAGGCTGAAACCCAGGCCCTGTCCCTGTCAGAGGCGTTCGACCTCAGCACCCGCATCCTGACCGCAAACGGCTTTTCGGCCGATCACGCCGCAGCCATCGCGCGTACGATTTGCGCCGGCCAGCGCGACGAATGTCACTCCCACGGCCTTTACCGGCTTCTGGTCTGTGTTCACACGGCGCGGGCGGGCAAGGTGTCGTGCGACGCCGCTCCGGTGATCGTGGATGCCGCGCCGGGCCTTGTCCGGGCCGATGCGCAGGGCGCCTATTCCTTGCTGGCCTTTGAAACCGGACGGCCCTTGCTGGTCGAAAAGGCCCGCCAGACAGGCATTGCGGCCCTGGCCATCAACCACTGCTACCATTTCTCGGCCCTGTGGCCTGAGGTCGAATCCATCGTGGCTGAAGGACTGGTGGCCCTGGCCCTGACGCCTAGCCATAGCTGGGTTGCGCCCTATGGCGGCACCAAAGGGGTGTTCGGCACCAATCCGCTGGCCTTCGCCTGGCCTCGGCCCGGCCAGGACCCGTTCGTTTTCGACTTCGCCACCAGTGCGGCGGCGCGCGGCGAAATCGAACTGCATCGCCGGGCCGGAAAGCCTATTCCCCTTGGCTGGGCGGTCGATGCGGACGGTGAGCCCACGACCGATGCGCAACGCGCCATGGATGGCGCCATGCTGACCTTTGGCGGGCACAAGGGCTCGGCCCTGTCGGCCATGATCGAGCTGATGGCGGGACCGCTGATCGGCGATCTGCTCAGCCTCGAATCGATGGCCTTCGACGCAGGCGCGAAATCGACCCCCTATCACGGTGAGCTGATCATCGCCATCGACCCGAACATCTTCATGGGCGGCAATGTGGCGCACCATCAGGCTCGTGCCGAAGCCCTGTTCGACGCCATAGTGGGGCAGGGCGCGCGCCTGCCGTCGCAGCGTCGCTATGCGGCGCGGCGGCGCACGGCGGAACGCGGTGAGGTAACAATCCCTAAGGCGCTTTACCAGGATTTGCTGGCCTTGGTGTAACGTCGCAGTAAGTGCGGGTTTGGGGCATAATATTTCTGGTTATGCGGGTGCGGCTGTAAGGTTGCACCCTTTTTTCATTTCATAGTCTCAATTTCTTGCTTTCATGCGGCAATAAAGCAAAAATCATTTCGCAGATTTCATGTTTCATGAGAAACTACTGCCTGAGCGACGTGTCACAGAATGCGCGCCATATAAAAACAGGTAGGTAACGATGCTGAATATTCCCAGGCTGCAACTGCATGTGCCGGAACCGCCGGCGCGTCCCGGCGATCCGGTTTCCTTCGATCATATCGATATTCCTGCCGCAGGCGCGGTGCGCCGTCCCGATACCGCGGCGCGCGAAGAGGACATGCGCGACCTGCCCTATACCCTGATCCGTGTGCTTGACGACGAAGGCCGGGCGGTCGGCCCCTGGGACCCGAAGCTGGACCCGGCCGTTCTGCTGAAAGGGTTGCGGGCCATGCTTATGACGCGCCTGTTCGACGATCGCATGTTCCGCGCCCATCGTCAGGGCAAGACCAGCTTTTACATGAAATCGACCGGCGAAGAAGCCATCGGCGCGGCCCAGTCCCTGGTGCTCGGCGCCGGTGATATGAGCTTTCCAACTTACCGCATGTCGGCCTGGTTGATGGCGCGCGACTATCCGCTGCTCGACATGGTCAACCAAATCTTTTCCAACGCCGACGATCCGTTGCATGGCAAGCAATTGCCCATCCTGACCTCGGCGCGCGACTACGGGTTCTATTCCATTTCCGGCAATCTGGGCAGCCGGTTCGGTCATGCCGTCGGCTGGGCCATGGCTTCGGCATACAAGGGCGACGACAAGATCGCCATCGGCTATGTCGGCGACGGCACCACGGCCGAAGGCGGCGTGCACGAAGCCATGACCTTCGCCTCGGTCTACCGCGCCCCCGCCATCCTGTGCATTACCAATAACCAATGGGCCATTTCCAGCTATTCGGGTTTTGCCGGGGCGGAAGCGACCACTTTTGCGGCGCGCGCCATCGCCTATGGCCTGCCGGGCCTGCGGGTCGACGGCAATGACTTTCTGGCGGTGTGGGCGGCGACGCAATGGGCGGCCGACCGGGCGCGCACCAATCACGGCACGACGGTTATCGAGCTGTTCACCTATCGCGCCGAAGGCCATTCGACCAGCGACGATCCGACCAAGTACCGTCCCGCCGACGAGGCCAGCCACTGGCCGCTTGGCGATCCGATCGCGCGTCTGAAACAGCACCTCATCGCCATTGGCGAATGGGATGAGGCGCGGCACGAAGCCCTTGTCGCCGAACTGACCGAAACCATTCGCGTGGCGGTAAAGGCCGGTGAGGCCGTCGGCACGCTGGGCAAATCCAAGCCGGATGTCCGCCACATGTTCGAAGGCATATTCAAGGAACCGGACTGGCGCCATATCGAACAACGCAACGAGATGGGGATCTGATCATGGCGCTCGACACAGCTAATACCATCTCCGTCAGGACGATGAATATGATCCAGGCGCTCAATAGTGCGCTCGACGTCAGCCTGGCCCACGATCCCGACACGCTGATCTTCGGCGAAGATGTCGGCTATTTCGGCGGCGTCTTTCGCGTCACCGACAAGCTACAGGAAAAATACGGCCTGACCCGTTGCTTCGATACGCCGATTTCGGAAGGCGGCATCATCGCCACCGCTATCGGCATGGGAGCCTATGGTTTGCGGCCCGTCGTCGAAATCCAGTTCGCCGACTATATCCTGCCGGCCTATGACCAGCTTGTCTCCGAGGCGGCGCGTCTGCGTTACCGGTCTAACGGTCAGTTCTGGGCGCCGATCACCGTGCGGTCGCCCTATGGCGGCGGCATATTCGGCGGCCAGACCCACAGCCAGAGCCCGGAAGCAATTTTCGCCCATATCACCGGGCTGAAAACCGTCATTCCCTCCAACCCGTATGACGCCAAGGGGCTTCTGATCGCCGCCATCGAATGCGACGATCCGGTTATCTTCCTGGAACCCAAGCGCCTGTACAATGGTCCGTTCGAAGGTCGCCCCGACGCGCAGGTCAAGACCTGGGCCGGGCATCCGATGGCCGAAGTGCCCGAAGGCCGGTACACTGTGCCCCTGGGCAAGGCCGCGACCGTGCGCGAAGGTAATGACGTCACCGTGCTGGCCTATGGCACCATGGTCCATGTCGCCCTGTCTGCCATCGAAGAAACCGGGATCGACGCCGAACTGATCGATCTGCGCTCCATCGTGCCGCTCGATATCGACGCCATTGTCGCATCGGTGAAAAAGACGGGGCGGTGCCTGATCGTCCATGAGGCGTCGAAATATGCCGGGTTCGGCGGCGAGCTGTCGGCCCTGGTGCAGGAACGCTGCTTCTATCATCTGAAAAGCGCGGTGCGTCGCGTCGGCGGTTGGGATACGCCCTATCCGCACGCCTTTGAATGGGATTATTTCCCCGGGCCGTCCCGCATCGTCCCGGCCCTTCGCGCCTGCCTGGAGGACTAAAGCAACAGTCTGGTGATCAGACCGCCGCTTTAGATTTTTTTCTATGTCGCACTTTTTAACCGAAAAGTGCGTCACACTTTTCGGAAAGTGCTTAGATATGGGACTCTTTCAATTCCACATGCCCGACATTGGCGAAGGTATAGCCGAGGCGGAAATCGCCGCGTGGCACGTCAAGCCGGGTGATGCCATCGCCGAAGATGCCGCCCTGTGCGATGTCATGACCGACAAGGCGACGGTCGATATGACCTCGCCGGTATCTGGCGTCGTGAAGGCGATTTTCGGTGAACCGGGCGGCGTCGTGGCCGTCGGTTCGGTCCTGGTTGAAATCGAGGTCGAAGGCGCCGGTAATGCGCCGGCGGTCGCACCGGTTGCCGCGCAACCCGACCCGAAACCCGCCCAACCCGCTGCGCCTCATGCGGCTCCTGTGGCCCCGCCGTCACAGGCGCAAACCCAGGCTGGCCCGCCCGCCTTTACGACGCGTCCCGAAGGCGAGGCGCCCTTGGCCGCGCCGGCCACGCGCCACCGTGCGCACGAACTGGGCATTCCGCTGCAATATGTCTCAGGCACCGGTCCCGGCGGGCGCATAACGTCCGAAGACCTGGACGCCTACATCGCACGCGGTGGCGCCCGCCCGTCTGACCCGGGCCAGACCCGGCGCACCGGCGTCACGGAAACGAAGATTATCGGCCTGAGGCGCAAAATTGCCGAAAAGATGCAGGAGGCGAAACGCCGCATTCCGCATTTTTCCTATGTCGAGGAATTTGACCTGACCGAACTGGAAGCCCTGCGCCGCGACCTCAATGACGACCGCGCCGACGCCACCCAGCCCAAGCTGACCCTGCTGCCCTTCTTCATGCGCGCCATGGCGGTATTGCAACCGGAGTTTCCGACCCTCAACGCGCGTTATGACGATGAAGCGGGCGTGTTGCACAGCTATGACGGCGTTCATATCGGCATCGCCACGCAAACCCCCGGCGGCCTGATGGTGCCGGTTGTGCGGCATGTTGAGGCGCTGAGCGTCTGGGACTGCGCCCGCGAAGTAGCGCGCGTAACCGCAGCGGCCCGCGATGGCACCGCCACGCGTGAGGAACTGTCCGGTTCGACCATCACCCTGACCAGCCTGGGCACGCTTGGCGGCATCGCTGCGACGCCAGTGATCAACGCCCCCGAAGTCGCCATCATCGGGCCCAACAAGCTGGTCGACCGGCCGGTGGTGTGCAATGGCCAGATCGTCATCCGTACCCTGATGAACCTGTCGAGCTCCTTCGATCATCGCATTGTCGATGGCCATATGGCGGCAAGCTATGTCCAGCGCCTCAAACGCCTGATCGAACGGCCGGCCCTGTTGTTCGTGACGCCGTTCGCGTCCGGGGAGCGGTCATGAGTGAAAAGCTGAAGGTCAGGGTTCTTGTCCTCGGCGGTGGCCCCGGCGGCTATGTTGCGGCCATCCGCTGCGGTCAGCTGGGGCTCGATACGGTCCTTGTCGAAGCCGATCGCCTGGGCGGCACCTGCCTTATCCGCGGCTGCATCCCGTCAAAGGCGATGATCCATGCCGCCACCACCTATGAGACGATGACACAGGCCGCATCGGGCGGGGCGTTCGGCATCCGGCTTAAGTCTTCACCGGAACTCGATATGGCCGAGACCGTGCGCTGGAAGGAGGGCATTGTCGATCGCCTTAACGGTGGCGTCGCTGCCCTATTGAAGCGGGCCAAGGTGCGGGTGATTTCCGGGTTCGGACGGTTTTCCAATGCGCGCACCTGTCACGTCACGACAGCGGACGGCGAGGTCGTCATCGAGGCGGAGCATGTTATTCTGGCCACCGGTTCCGTGCCGGTCGAACTGCCGTTCCTGCCGTTCGGCGGCAAGGTCATCTCCTCGACCGAAGCCCTGGCCCTGACCGATGTGCCGGCGCGGCTGGTGGTAGTCGGCGCGGGCTATATCGGCCTGGAGTTGGGGATAGCCTATGCCAAGATGGGCGCGCAGGTGACGGTGGTCGAGGCGATGGACCGCATCCTGCCGCTCTATGACGCCAAGCTGGTCGAACCGGTGCGTAAGTGGTTGAATGCGCACGGCGTGACCCTGCATCTCGAAGCCAAAGCTCTGGGGGCGGAAGGCGAGGGGCTGGCGATTGAGACCAAAGCGGGCGAGCGCCTGATCCTCCCGGCGGACAAGATCTTGGTCACGGTCGGGCGCAAGCCTGCGACCGCGGGTTGGGGACTGGAAGATATGGCCGTGGCCATGGACGGCCGGTTCGTCCGGGTCGATGACCGCTGTGCGACCTCCAGCCACAATGTCTGGGCCATAGGCGATCTGGTCGGCGAACCCATGCTGGCGCACAAGGCGTCGGCCCAGGGCGAAATGGTTGCGGAAATCATCGCGGGGAAACGCCGCCGCTTCGATCCGATCGCCATTCCGGCCGTCTGTTTCACTGAACCGGAAATCGTAAGCGTCGGTGCGGGGCCCGATGCGCCCGATACGGTGATGGGGGTGTTCCCGTTCGCTGCCAATGGCCGCGCCCTTTCGATGGATGCCGGCGAGGAGGGCGGATTTGTGCGCGTCATCGCCCGCGCCGATACCCACCGCATCCTGGGGGTTCAGGCGGTCGGGCGGCATATTTCCGAACTGGTCTCGACCTTTACCATGGCCATCGAAACGGGCCTGGTCCTCGAAGACGTGGCGGGCATTATCCATGCCCACCCGACACTGGGTGAGGCCTTCCATGAGGCGTCGTTGAAGGCGCTGGGGCATGCTATCCATATCTGACAGCGAACGGTGAGCTGCTGTGCGGCTGCATTTTTCGCTGGAGGCCGGACCGCGTCTGGCCTAATCAGGCGGGATGCACAGTGACATCGCTCCCTTCCACGCCATCGACATCAGCCGGCTGGCGCACAGCCTGAAAGCCGAGGGGCGTTCGATCATCCATATGGAGTTCGGCCAGCCATCGACCGGTGCGCCGCAGGCCGCCATTGCCGAAGCGCATCGCGTGCTCGACAGCGACGGGCTGGGCTATTGGGAAAGCCCGGAGTTGAAACAGAGGCTGGCCCAGCACTATTTCGACAGCTACGGCGTCGTCGTTGCGCCTGAGCAGTTTATCCTGACCTGTGGCGCGTCGCCCGCCCTGCTGCTGGCGCTGATTTCCAGCTTTTCGCCGGGGCAGCGCATCGCCCTGGCCCGGCCGGGCTATGTCGCCTACCGCAATACGCTAAAAGCCCTGAGCCTGGAGCCGGTGGAAATTGCCTGCGACAGCGCCATGCGCTTTCAACTGACTGCCGAAGCGCTGGCGACGCTCAATCCCGCACCGGACGGTGTGATCATCGCCAGTCCGGCCAATCCGACCGGCACGCTCATCGAACCCGATGAGCTGGCCGCCATCGCGCAGGTTTGCCGCGAGCGCCACATCCGCATCGTGTCCGACGAAATCTATCACGGCCTGAGCTATGTCGCGCCGGCCCGATCCATCCTCGAATTCGCGCCCGATGCCCTGGTCGTCAACAGTTTCTCGAAATATTTCAGCATGGTCGGCTGGCGGCTTGGCTGGCTGCTGGTGCCGGAAAGCCATGTCCATCGTGCCCGCGCCTTTGCCGGCAACCTGTTCTTGACGGCGCCGTCCCTCAGCCAGCATGCGGGGCTGAAGGCGCTGGACAGCCGTGATGAACTGGATGGCCATGTCGCGGTCTACCGCCGTAACCGTGAGCTTCTGCTGGCGGCCCTGCCGGCCTTTGGGCTGACGACCATCGCGCCGCCGGACGGCGCCTTCTACATCTATGCCAGCATCGCCCATCTGACCGATGACAGCCTGGCCTTCTGCAAGACCCTGTTGCTGGAAACAGGCGTCGCCACCGCGCCGGGGGTCGATTTCGATCCCGTCGACGGGCACCGATTCATCCGTCTGAGCTTTGCCGTCTCGACGCCGGAAATTGAAGAGGCGATCCGCCGGCTGACCGTCTATTTCAGGTCGATAAATACAGGGTTGGAATAGACCCACAGGTCGGGCCACGGGTCTTCGCCGACCGGGTCCGGCAAGGGCTCGGCTTCGTCGGTCGAGGTGCCGCGCAGGCGAATATAGGCGGGCGCGTCGGCTGTGAAGCGGTAGCTCAAGGTGATGATTTCGCCGCTGCGGGTCCAGTCGGCGGCGGTGAAGCGCTTGACGACATGGGCGGACGGCAGAGTGTCGGCATCGGGCGCGGCCTTGCCGGTTACCTTGCCCATGATCAGGTCGATGCGCTTTACGTCCGGATGGTCGCCATGGGCATTGGCGCCGGCGGGATCGCGCAGGCGCACCTTGACCGTCACGATCTGGCCTGTCTTGACGTGCGCTGTGCCGCCGATAGAGGCGCCCGCCACATCCATGTCCAGTTCGCTGACCAGATCGCCGGTGGTGACGAAGACACGGCCCTTGCGCAGGCCGTCGAGAATATCCTCAGGGGTGTGCCGCGCCAGGACATAGGTCTTGGCATACTGGCCGGGCCAGAAATCCTCGCCGCCGTCGGCAATGTTGCGGTGCGAATCCGACGACGCCGTGATCCAGAAATGCCGCCCTTCGCCGAGCAGGCTGTCCCACACGCCGCCGACCGTTGCCGTCATGGCGTCGAAGCCGCCAAAGGTCGGGGATTTTTCGTAATAGCCGCGTGCCCGCAGGGTCTGGGGCGTGACGCCAGGTTTCAACGACGCGCCCTGGTGGCCCGGCGCGCCTTCCATACCGACGGCAATATCGGGCGCCGTATCGTTCCAGGCGCGCAGCTCTGTCGGGGTGTGGCCGTGGTAGTCGCGTACACCCAAGGCGGACCGCGAGGGATGGTTGGCGATGATCAACGGGCGGTTTTCCATCGCGGTCATTTCGCGCAGCATTTGCAGCATTTTCGCCGTGGTGTCGCGGGCGGGATCTTCGACCTCATCCTTGGCGTAGGCACTTTCAAAGTGGCGCAGGCCATCGCGTTCGCCACTGTCCAGCGGCATGATCAGGCTGGAGTGATCGCCGCCGGGCGTGTCCAGCTCCATGCCGTAGAACTGGATCACCTCGGGGACGTCCCGGCGCGCGGCCAGCAGTTCTGGATAGGCCTGTTCGGCGCGTTGAACCGACAGGCCGGGGCCGCCGTGATCGACGGCGACCATCCAGCTCAGGCCGTAGCGGCGCGCTTCCTCGGCATTGCGTGCCATGGGGTAGATGCCGTCTGCGCCCAGGACGTATTTGCCGTCCTTGAACCGCCCGGAATAGCGGCTGTGGACGTGGTGGTCGCCGGCCTGCCAGGTGCGGGTCTCAGCGGGGGCGGCCTGGGTCGCGCCTGCCACAGTTAGGGCAAGCAGGGCCAAGCTAAGACGGTAGGGCATGGACACTCCGGTATCTTTAGGCGGGACCATCAGTTGCGCAGGCGGCGGGAGAAGTAGACGGCGCTGTAGGCCAGCAGGATCAGGCCGAGACCGGCGGTACCATAGGCGGCGGCAGCGAGAAACTGCGTCCATGGCAGCACGACGCCGCTGAAATTCTTGAACAGCAACAGGGCGACGGAGCCGAGATAGCCGCTGGCATCGGCGACGTAGATGAGAAAGCCCGCGGTTCCGGCCATACGGCTGGCGGCGATAAAGCGGTCGAAAAGAAGCGCGTTGAACGGCGTATAGGCCAGATAGAGACCGCCACCGAGCAGGATCATCCACCAGACCGGACCGGTCAGGCCTTGCTGGAACGCGAAGGTGGCGCCCGCCGCCAACAGAAGACCCAGGCCGACCATGGCCAGGTTGGCCATGAAGGCGATCCGGTTGTCACGGAAGATGGTCAGCAAGGCCATGGCGAGCAGGACGGCGGCACCGACGGGCAATTCCGAAACGGTGAAGATGGAGGCGCTGTCCTTGAAGCCGAGGTCCGTCCAGATTTCCGCCGCAAAATTATCGCGGAAGTCGCGCAGGGCGGTCAGGCCGACATATAGGACGATCAGGGCGACAAGACCCGGCGCGTAGGCCGAAAACACCGCGCGGCGAGCCGTCCGGTTCATGGGCACACGGGCGGTGCGGGCGGCTTCGTCTTCGGCGCTGGGCGGGGGCATCTGGGCGAGGCCCAGGACGCAGATCAGCAGCAGGGGCGCGAAGATAAGGCCGGTGACGGCGGGCATCCAGAATTCCGTCGCCCAGCCTTGCAGCATGACCCATTTACCGACCGACTTCACCACGCCGGACGAGACGATGAAACTGGCGCACAGGATCGAGCCCAGGATTTCGGAGGCGCGGCGGCCTTCGAGAAAGCCGAACACCAGGCCCCAGATCAGGCCAAGGGACAGGCCGTTGAAAAAGAGGCAGGCAATGTTCCACGGCGCGGGGACGGCGGCAAACGCGACCAAGGTCAGTTCGGCGAATCCGATCAGAAGGACTATGGCCAAGGCACGCCACCGTGGGGGTAATTCCGACACCACCTTGACGCCGATGACCTTGGACAGGGCGTAACCGAAGACCTGGAAGATGACCAGGGCGATCTTGTAATCGACCACAATGCCGAACCCCAGGGCCCCGACATCAGCATAGCTGGCGACGGCGAACGGCTTGCGGTAGGCATACATGGCGAAATAGGCGCCGAACGCCATAAGCCCGCCGTATAGGGCGAAAACCGGCGTCGGCGCCTTGGCCAGCCAGCGTTGAAACGGAGACAATGCGGCGGCGGTCATATTGGGCTTTCCTTCAGGTCCGTGTGGCGCCGGGGCGCTGGCCGGCGGTTATGCGGGCCTCAAGCTCAGGCAGCAGGGCAGCGATGTCGGCAACGCTGTCCACAACGTAGTCAGCCCCCGCCGCCAGCAGACCGTCACGGGCCTGCGATACACGCCCATTGCGAAGCATTGGTGACAGCGCGGCATAGGACGGCATGTCCAGGCCCGTACCATTGCCGCTGGCCGCAACACCGATGGTCCAGACACCGGCTTCGCGGCCCTCCTGGATGCCGACCACGGCATCATCGACCTTTACGCAGGCGCGCGCCGGCCAGGCGCCCAGTTCGACCAGGGCCTTCCATGTCATGAGCGGAGAGGGGCGCCCCTCTGGCGTTTCACCGGCGCAGACGACCAGATCGGGCGAATAACCCTGCGCGGCGGCGCGCGGCAGTATGGCCTGCATCATCTCACGGCTGTAGCCGGTGCCGGAGCCAATGCGCACGCCGCGACCGCGCAGGTTACCAACCAGGTCGGCGGCGCCGGGAATAAGGTCGGCGGTGGCGGCTGCGGCGTCGATCATGTCGGGCGCGAGGTCTAACAGGAGCCTGTCCAGGTCCGCCTCTCCCGCGTCGGTGCCATGTGTGTCGCGCCAGACGGTGCGCATGGGGTTACGATTGAGGATGGCGGCGATGTGGGCGCGCTTGGCCATGCCCATGTCGGCGCGGGCCTCCGCCTCGCTGAGGGTAAAGCCTTCACGGGCGAACAGGGCCTGAAGCGCCCGAACGGGTGCCAGGCTGCCGTAATCGACCATTGTGCCGGCCCAGTCGAATACGAAGGCCTTGATAGGGGAAGGGGTCATGGAGTCCTCAGAAACTTTTGAACGTCTGTTCGGCGATGGCAAAGGCGGTCGATGCGCCGGCGCCGCAGGTGACGACACACAGGCGGACGTCCGGCAGGGGCGCGTCGATGAGGTAAAGGCGGTCCGGGGCCACGGCATAGGTGCCGGTCCAGCGTTCGAGTATTGATGGCGGCGTACCCAGAACGGCGCGGTATTCGTCCAGGATGAGATCGTCCACTGCCGTGGAAGCGAAGGGTTCCGGCGCATCGTCATAGTGGTGGCTGTCACCGACGACGATGGATCCGTCTGCACTCTGGACCACGATCAGGTGGACGCCGTGTGCGATGTGTTCGGCGTGGCTGTCGCGCAGGCGATCGGTGAGGGCGCGGGCTTCCGGCAGGTCGGAATAGCCGAGATAGCGGATGAGGCTGAGGTCGGACATGACGGCACCGGGCAGCCTTATGCCGGGGTCGTCCAGCCGCAGCATCTGCAACTGGCAGCGGGAGACGTTGTGCGCGCGGATGCGGTCGGCAAACAGGCCGGACAGGTCGTCGCCCGGGCAGACGATGATGCGTTCGGCGCGAAACGTGCCCCGGGAGATGGTCAGTCGTCCCTGTTCGACACCCGTTACCGCCGTGCTGTAAAACCGTTCAACGCCCAGGGCGGACAGGTATTGGCTGAGCAGTGGAATGGCGGTGCGGGATTCAACGCGCAGGTCGTGCGGGGAATGCAGGACGGCGCGTTGTCCGTCGGCCAGGAAGGGCGCGTCTTGCGGGCGCAATATTTCGCATCCTTCGCCCATTTCCGTTGCGAGAAAGGCGTGCAGCACGGCCTCCGATTCGGGATAACGCGCGGCGACATAGAGGCCGCGATGTTCGATGGCGATCCCGGCCGGACCGGCGACATCTTGCCATATATCGCGACTGCGCTGCGCCAGTTGGTGGAAGGCACCGCGCTGCTGGCCCGTCACCGTTACAAAGCCGAAATTGCGGATGGAGGCGCCGGTCGCGCGCGCCTGGCATTCGAACAGGGCAACCGTAAGGCCGGCTTTCGCGGCGGCGTAGGCATGGGCCAGGCCGACGATACCGCCGCCGACCACGGCGACGTCAAAGGTCTTGATCATGGCTATACGACCATCCGCCCGATGCCGGGATCGGTTCGGCTGGCGCGGCCGGTTTCGATGTGACCGGCGTAGCGGCGCGACCAGGCCGTGTCGCCGGCAATCGTCAGGGTCAGGTCGTACCAGTGGTCGCTGGCGCCGAGATCAAGCTTTACGGTCTGGGTTGCCTGGCCGGCCAGATCCATGGTGCGCGACCCCGCGCCGTAACGCGGATCGACAGTGAGCGTCACGGTCAGGGGCCCTTCGCCGGTGTTTCGCAGGGCCAGGACCAGTTCGCCCGTCTTCGCCGCTTCACTGACCTGAACGTTGACGGGATCGGGAACGCGCTTGTCGTGGCGTTCCATCTGGCCGGTGAAATGGCGGTAAAAGCCGTTCGGGCCATGGACGGCCAGATCGTAGCGGCTGCGGTCAGGATGGTTCCAGTGACCGGCGGTATGGCTTTGGCCGGCATCGAGCGTATAGCGCCACGGCCCTGCAACGGCATAGGGACCGTAATCATGGATGGTGAAGACGGCAGCCTTGGAGCCCGTATTGGCCAGGTCGATGAAAAAGTCGCCGCCGATTTGGCGACCGTTGGCGGTCAGGGCATAGGGCAGGGGGCGGGCGGGACGTTGTTCGGCCGGTTGGCCGCCGGGCGCCTGGATCGCCGGAATTTTCAGGGATGGTTGCGCGGCGGCATGGGCCAGGCGCGCCTTGTAGTCATCGGTCGAAGGCAGACGCAAGTGCGACAGGTCGCGATTGGGCGTTTTGAAATCGAAGGCGGAGGTCAGATCGCCGCTGATGGCGCGTCGCCAGTCACTGATATTCGGCTCCATGACGCCGAAACGCTTTTCAATGAACTTGATCGTTGAGACGTGGTCGAAGGTCTCGGAGCATACAAAGCCGCCGCGGCTCCAAGGCGAGACGACCATGGCCGGGATGCGGATGCCCAGGCCGAGCGGTTGCAAGCCGGAATTGGGGCTGTGGGGATCGTGGCCGTAGTCCTTGAACTCGCCCGCGACGTTCACGCCGCTGAAGCCTTGCGTCTCGTCGGCGGGCGGCATGGGCGGCAACATATGGTCGTAGAGGCCGCCGGCTTCGTCATAGTTGATGATGAAGACGGTCTTGGCGAAGACGTCGGGGTGATCGGTCAGGGCCTCGATCAGCTTGGCGCAGACGTTTTCGCCATCTGCGGGCGTATAGCTCGGATGTTCGGACAGGGCGGCGGCGGTGACTATCCACGACACCTGCGGCAGTTTTCCAGCCGCGATATCGGCGCGGAAGGCCTCAACCAGTTGCTGACCGTCGGAGCGCGTGCGGTCGGCGCCGGTCTTGTGCTCGGACACCCATGACCGGCCGCGCCGGTAGAGGCTCGACTGCTTTTCGCACGGGCGGAACGGCTTGAAGACCGACAGGATGTTGTCGCCGAAATTGTCGTACTCCTGATAGACCTTCCAATCGATCCCGGCCTTTTCCAGCCGCTCGGCATAGGTGGTCCAGGTATAGGCGGTGATGGGGCGGTCTTCGGCCATGTCGGCCGAGGGCGTTTCGTCCTCGCCGTAATTGCTCAGCACAGGCTCGCCGCCGACATGGCCCGCGCCATTGCATCCGGTCCACAGATGCAGGCGGTTGGGATAGGTCTGGGTCAGGGTGGAGCAGTGGTAAGCGTCGCAGATGGTGAAGTTGGCGGCCAGCGCGTGATAGTAGGGCAGGTCGGAGGCCTTGTAATAGGTCATGCGGTTCTGCAATTGCTTGGACAGACCCCATTGATCGTAATGGCCGCCATTGACGATCAGGGTCGCCGCGTCGTGGCCCTGGTCTGCGCCATCGACGACATAGGCATTGGCTGTCTTCGAATCCGCCCAATAGGGCATGACATAGCCATCGGCATGCTGGTCGCTCGGCTGGCGCCAGACGCTGTGACCGTTGCGCAGCCGTAGCGGGCGCGGATCGCCCTGGCCGCGCACGCCGGCAAAGGTGCCGAAATAATGATCAAAGGCCCGATTTTCCTGCATGAAGATGACGATGTGTTCGACATCTTCGATGGTGCCTCGGGTGTTGTTGGCGGGGGTCGCCATCGCCTTTTCCAGTGAGGCGAGGGCGGCGGCGCCCAAGCCCGCGCCAGCCATTTGCAGCAGGCGGCGGCGGTTGGTTTCAGCGGGGATTCGGGTCATGACGGCGCCTTATCGAGACAAAATCCCTTCTGGTATAGACCAGAATTTTCAGGCGTAGTTTTAAATTTTCATGACAATTTCAAGGGCCAGAAAATTGGTAATGGTTCGGAAATTTGTTTGTAGCGGTATAGATGATCTGGTATAGACCAGATAACTATTTCTGGAATCGCTTATGAATACGACGTCTCAATCCCTCCTGTCTCACGCCCTGGACTCATCCGATGCCGTTGCGGATATATTGACACTTTATGCTACGCGTGGCGACGATCACTACGGTGAGCATGTCAGCCAGCGTGAGCACGCCGAACAATGCGCCTGGCACGCTCAGGCGGATGGCGCGGATGAGGCGCTTGTGGTGGCCGCCCTGTTGCACGACATCGGCCATTTGCTGCACAAGTTCGGTGAGGACGCGGCCGACCGCGGCATAGATACGCGTCATGAGCGCATCGGTTCTGGTTATCTGGCCCGTATCCTGCCGCCGGCCGTTACGCGGCCGATTGCCCTGCATGTTGCGGCCAAACGCTACCTCGCCACCGCAAACCCGGAGTATCTGGAAGGGCTGAGCGACGCCTCGCTGCAAAGTTTCATCTTGCAGGGCGGAATGATGAGCGAGGCGGAAATGGCGGCTTTTCAGGCAGATCCGGACCATGACGCGGCGATGAAATTGCGGGCATATGATGAGCTGGGTAAGGTGGTTGGCGTTGAAATGCCTGGTTTTGCGACCTATGAGCCGATGATCCGCAGGCTAATGGTTGGGGCAGACGTGGCGGTGGGTGCCGGCGCGGCCTGACGGGTAAAATCAATTCCGTGCTGGACGCGGGATGGCCGAATCGGCTTTCAGTCGCAGGTCATCCATTATATTCGCGTGCCCGCCATGACTGCCAAAAAACCGCTTGATCGGCCCGACTGGTGGATGGATCTGCCCGATGCGGTGGATTCGCGGCACTATCTTGGGGTCCGCGACAGTATTGCCGCCCATATTCACAACGGCAATCTGGCCGAAGGGGCGTGTCTGCCATCCGAACGCCAGCTTCAGACCGGCACGGGCGCGGCGCGCGGCACGATTCGGGCTGCCCTGTTCCAGTTGGAGGCCGAAGGGCTGATCTATCGCAAGGAACGCAGCGGCTGGTATGTGTCGCCGCCGCCGATCGTGTACGATCCGACGCGATGGGAGGGCTTTATGTCCTATGTCGCGGCGCAGGGACGGACGCCCAAGACTGAATTGCTGGACGCGCGGACGATTGCCGCAACGGCTGAACTGGCGGTGGTGTTTGGCGTCGATATGGGCGCGCCGCTATATGAAATTCGCCGCCGTCGCTATATCGATGACCGCGCCGTTCTGGTTGAAACCATTCATGTCGACCCGCGTTTGACGCCGTCATTGCTTGAGCACGACCTTAGCCAGTCTCTCACCCAGGTGCTACGCAGTCACTATAGTATAGCCGTCGTGCGCAACCGTATAGAGATGGCGCCGTGTGCATTGACTCAGGATGAGGCGGTGGCGTTGCGCCTCAAGTCGGGCCTGCCGGGCCTGTTGGTCAAACGCATCAGTTATGATGCGCAGGGACGTGTTGTTGAATACGACCTGGAATATTGGCGCCACGACGCTCTTAAGATCAGCGTCGACATTCGCGTCGGCAACTGACTTTCGGTCTTTCAAGCAAAATTTGAAATGAGGCGGACTTAGCGCGAAGGTTGCTGTTTTGGCGCGCGTGTTGCCGTCAAATATGCTTCGGGACATGCATAAAATCATATATATGTGACACTTTTTTAACAGTAAGCTAAAAAGAATATAAAATTAATCAATTGAATTAAACTGGTTTACACCAGATTTATTTTGCGACATTAAGCAACTGCTTCTTACTAATAATCATTAACTGGGCGTAACCTGTCCATATCGAATTCTGTCTTGTGTCAGAAGGTGCACCTCTGTGTGTCTACTTCGGACCAATCGGGGGCAGGGACGGATCGGGTGCGCAGTCACAAAGAAGCATCGCAAAAACAGCATATGGACACATCTGGAGAACACCCATGTCATTCCATCCCCTTACGTCACGGCTTAGTGCCGGTGCGCGCTCGCGTGCTCTTGTCGGCGTCAGCTTCGGCGCCCTTGTGATTGCCCTGCCTTTGGCTGCCTTCGCTCAGGATCAGGCGCCGGCCGAAGACACCACCACGGTTGTGGTTACCGGCCAGCGCCTGTCGAACGCCAACTCAATCGGCCAGCAGAAGAAGGCCACTGCGGTCACCAATGTCATCTCGTCAGATGATCTGGGCAAGTTGCCGGACGCCAACGTGGCCGACGCCCTGGCGCGCGTCCCCGGCGTCAATGTTGTGGTCAACCAAGAAACCGGCGAAGGCGAATATGTCGCCATCCGTGGCTTCGGCGGCACGTTCAACACCTACGCCATCAATGGCGTTCGGGTGGCCCTCACCGATACCGACAGCCGCCGGATGTCGATGACGGTCCTGCCGCCTAACGGCCTGAAGGCCATTTCGGTCAGCAAGACCCTGACACCGGACATGGACGGCGACGCCATTGGCGGCGCGGTCAATTTCGTGACCCCGAATGCCTTCGACTTCAAAAAGGACGTCGTTCGCGTCTTCGCCAGCTATGGCATAAACGATCGCGCCCAGGCCCAGGGTGAAAAAGACGGCAACGCCCAGATCCAGATTGACGCCTCCCATCGTTTCGACGGCGGCAAGTGGGGCGTTTTCGGGTCGTTCAACTATGGCAAGAGCAACTACCATAACGAAGAAACTGAGAATGACGGCGAGTGGGAACCTTACCACTGGCGCAAGGATTCTGAAGAAGCCATCGACGAGAAGTCGATGTACCTGCCGGGTATCGACCTCGACTATCGTCGCGGTTCGCAGGAGCGTTACGGCGGCAACGTCTCGGTCGATTACCACGGCGATGACACCCAGCTCTATCTGCGCGGGCAGTTCTCCAAGCTGAAGCGCGTCGGCACCAACGACTATACCGACGAACGCAGCCGCAAGACCGCCCGCCTTCAGCAGGTCAACATCGACGACACCTCGCTCAAGCAGCCGGAGCAAATGATTGTCGGCCACGGCGCGCGCGGCAATATCTATGGTTACACCACGGCGCAGATCAAGGATTACGACGGTGACGGCGTCATCACCGATGCGGATATGAAGAGCAGTTCTTCATACTGGTCGCTGAATGGCCGTTCCGGTGTCTGGGACCCGAAGGCCTTCCAGTTCGCCCGGACGTTCGAGACCCAGGATCAGGAATCCAACCTGATGACGGTGAATGCCGGCGGCATCACCCACAAGGATGCCCTGACCCTCGAGTATGACCTCAGCTATTCCTACGGCGAAAAAGGCAATAACGGCCACTTCGGCATCGGGTACAATTGCGATAAGTGCAGTACCGATCCGATGTTCACCTCCACCGGTATCCTGTGGTCGTCTGCCGATCCGCGCTTCCCGCTGGCCCAGTTGCCCGCCTACGCCGCCAATGTCGATCATCGCGACGATCTCCTGCCGTTCGATGGCGCCTTCTTCGACAAGGACAAGCAATCCGACGCCCGCACCGCGCTGCGCGTTGACGCCACCTATGATTTCGGCGGTGTCTTCGACCATATCAAGGCGGGTTTTAAATACACCAAGTCCGAGCGCAAGTATGACTCCACGCCGCTGTGGGACGGTAATGTCGATGGTACGCCGCTGGAAAACTCGACCCTGGCCTCTTCGGGCCTCGTTGAGCGCCAGGTCCAGGGCATAGATCACGGCACCTACTATTACGGTTCGATCATGAGCCGGGCAGCGGTGGAAAAAGCGATTACCGCCGCCATGGCCCGTAATCCGACCACCTTCTCCGCAGCCGATCTGAATCAGTCGGACAAGCATGGATCTGAAACCGTTACCGCCGCCTACGCCCTGGCGGACATGCGCTTCAACGACGTTCAGGTTCTGGCCGGTGCGCGGGTGGAACATACCGCAGTTGAAAACACCTCATGGGCTTCGGACGATGACAATGGCGGCACATCCGGCTTCGTCACCTACAAGAAGACGTACGACAATGTTCTGCCGTCGGTCACCGCCGTGTGGCGCCCGGACAGCAAATTTGTCTACCGCGGCGCCTTGTGGACCAGCTTCTCGCGTCCCGAATATGGCAATATCAGCCAGGGCGTGTCGATAGGCCGCGATCCGTCGACGCACGAGATCGTCAAGGTCGAACGCGGCAACCCCGACCTCAAGCCGGCCCAGTCGCTCAATCTCGATCTGTCGGCTGAATATTATCCCGACGCGTCGAGCATGGTGTCGTTGACCTACTTCCAGAAGGTCATCCACGACTTCATCTTCACCAATGGTTCGTCGGTCAATGCCGACACCAAAGAAGGCACGATTGAGTATACGCAACCGCAAAACGGTAAGAAGGCGACCATTTCCGGTGTCGAACTCAATGTCATCAAGTCGTTCGAAGGTCTGCCTGCGCCGTTTGACGGCTTCGGTATCGAGTTTAATGTCACCTCGCAGAACTCTTCGGCCGAAACCGGCCTTAGCTATCGCGTCGGGCGGCCGATCCCGTTCATCCAGTCTCCGGACCTGAACTATAATGCGGGCCTGACCTACCAGAAGTACGGGTTCGAAGCGAAACTGGCCTACCAGTATCAAGGCGCCTATATCGAGGACCTGCGCGATAACGCCGTGGACAAGTGGGTGCAGCCGAACAAGAGCCTGGACCTGCACACGCGTTACACCTTCCGTCCCGGCCTGAGCGTCGATTTCGATGCCCAGAACATCCTTGACGGCCACCGCTACTACACGACCAAGGGCAAGCACCCGTCCTATCAGAAGGACTATATGGAGCCAGGCCGCAACTTCATCCTGCGTCTCGCCTACAGCTACTGATGTCCCAGAGGGCCGTTATCCCCGGCCCTTGAACCTGCGGCGCTCCGGACCCGTCCGGAGCGCCTTTTGCATTGGAGCGACACACTTTTTGGTTTTAAATTATCATATAAATCAGATATGAAGGAATTAGCCGCGTTAAAGACGGCAAGGCAGCGAGGGTACGTGACAGGACAAAGGCCATTGGCCGGAACCGCAGCGATGTCGATATCGCTTTGGTCGGTCGGCGGATCTGTTCCAACGCGCCGATCTACCGCTTCGGCACACCAGGTTCAGGGAGATTTCAATGAAGACGACATCCGTAATGAAGGCCTTTGTGGTAGCCAGCGCCCTCGGCCTGGCGGGACAGGCGATGTTAATGCCTGCCCACGCGGAAACCTCGCGCTGGCCGGCGGCCAAGGCCAACCAATGGTACGGCGAACAGCGCTGGCTCGTCGGCGCCAACTTTCTGCCGACCGATGCGATCAACCAGTTCGAGATGTGGCAGGCCGATACCTTCAATCCGGCCGAAATCGACAAGGAATTTGGTTATGCCGAGGGTATCGGCATGAACACCATGCGGATCTTCCTGCATGACCAACTGTGGGCGCAGGACCCGGAAGGCTTCAAAAAGCGCATCAACATTGTCCTCGATCTGGCGGCCAAGCATCATATCAAGCCGATGCTGGTCCTGTTCGATTCCTGTTGGGACCCCAACCCCAAACTGGGCCCACAGCATCCGCCCGTTCCTGGCGTGCACAATTCGGGCTGGGTGCAATCGCCCGGGACGGCGGGCCTGCTGGATGAGGCCGGCTGGCCGAAATACGAATCCTATGTGAAGGGCATCGTCGGTGCCTTCGCCAAGGATGATCGCATTCTGGCCTGGGACGTGTGGAACGAACCGGACAATCAGGGCGGCGGCAATTACACTCAACTCGACGAACCTACGAAGACGGCTCAGGTGGCCAAGCTGCTGCCGCAGGTCTTCGCCTGGGTGCGTACCCAGGACCCGGTCCAGCCACTGACCTCCGGTGTATGGCACAATGACGACTGGTCGCCGAACGGCCGCCTCAACGCGGTGGAACGCGTGCAGATCGATCAGTCGGACGTCATCAGCTTCCATAGCTATGACTGGCCCGAGCGTCTGGAGCAGCGCATCAGGTCGCTTCAACCCTACGGGCGGCCCTTGCTGATGACGGAATATATGGCGCGCGGCAATGGCTCGACCTTTGATTCGGCCCTGCCCATGGCGCGTAAATACAATGTCGCGGCCATCAACTGGGGCTTCGTCCTGGGCAAGAGCCAGACCAATATGCCGTGGGATTCCTGGGAAAAGCCCTATACGAAATCCCAGCCGACCCTGTGGTTCCACGATATCTTCTATCCGGACGGAAAGGCCTATCGCCAAGCGGAGGTCGAACAGATCAAGGCCATGACGACCGAGGCGGCAAAGGCCTTCAAAAAGCAGTAGATGAGCGGTGCCGGGAAGCAGTCTCCCGGCATTTTTCATGATCTCGCGGTCGTGTGGCCCCGTTGAGTTTTTTGAGGTCTGACATGTTTCGTTTTGTTTTCACGGTCCTGACATCGCTTGCCCTAGCGGCCGGTTCAGTGCAGGCCGCCGTACCTGTGCTCGACGTCGATTTTCCCGATCCGCTCGTTCTGCCCGTCGATGGCGGACTGGTCGCCTACGCCACCAATGGCAAGTCGGGCGGTAAGCGCCTGAATATCCAGTTTTCGCGGTCAAGCGACGGCGTTCACTGGAGCGCGCCGGTCGACGCCATGCCGGAACTGCCGCGTTGGGCGCGATCCAGCGCCCCGGATGTATGGGCGCCGGAAGTCATGAAAATCGGGGACACCTATGTCATGTATTTCAGCGCCCGCCATAAGACGCGCATGCGACCGGATGGCCTGACCCTGTGCGTCGGTGCCGCCGTCTCTAAGGTGCCAGAGGGGCCGTTCGTCCCCGAGACGAAGCCGCTGACCTGTGGCGGTGAATTGGGCGCCATCGACGCCAGTCCGTTCCGTGATGGCGATGACCTGTGGCTCTATGTCAAGACCGACGGCAATTGTTGCGGGGTGCCGATCAGCATCATCGCTCAGCGCCTTACCGCCGACGGACAGCACCTGGCCGGCGCGCCCGCGTTGGTCGAGGGCGTAACCAACGACAAGCCCTGGGAAGGCGGCGTGGTCGAAGGCGAACAGATGATCAAGCACGACGGCCGTTACTACATGGTCTATGCGGCCAATGATTACGGCAGCGACGCGTATGCAACCGGTTATGCGGTGTGCCAGGGGCCTGTCGGGCGATGTCGCGACGCCGACGAAAATCCCATCCTGAAAAGCGCGCCGGGACTGGTCGGGCCTGGGCACCAAAGCGTTTTCGATTTTCGGGGGCGGACCTGGATCGCCTATCATGCCTGGCGCTATGATGGCGACCCGCGCAAACGTTACCGCGCCCTATATATTTCGCCGCTCGACTGGGTGGACGGCAAGCCGGTGATCGCCCCTTGAGCCTGTTCACGGCTCCCGTTTACGCGGATGGTGAACGGCCTTCCTCGACCGTTTCTATGGTCCCTTTATGCGCAGCCGGTCATGACGCGGCGCGTTTTTATGTCCGCCTCAATAGGATCGCCAAAGAACTGAAACGGAGATGTTCCATGCCTTCCAACCTGATTATCGACGAAGACGATCCTGATATCGATGCCGACGATGCCGGTGTGAATACCGAAGATGTCGGCGGGGCCAATACCGATACGATTGACCGGGCGTCGCGCGATATCGAAGATGGTGATGCCGACCAGCCGGACGGCGACAATCCCAACGATCTGGGCGAGGACGAGACCCTGACCGATCTGTAGGGTGCGCTGAAATAGTATCTTTCGCATCTATCCTGACGGAGCGTTTTGGCGCATGATGTCGTCATAAACAAAAAAGCCGCAGGAAACGAAATGCCCCAGATACCCCCTTCAGACTCCATCGTCATTGCCGGAATGGCGCGCACGCCCATGGGCGGTTTTCAGGGTGATTTTGCCGCCGTCACCGCGCCTGAGCTTGGCGCCGTGGCCATTCGCGCGGCCCTGGGGTCAGCAGCGCCGGATATCGTTGATGAGGTCATTATGGGCTGCGTCCTGCCGGCTGGGTTGGGGCAGGCGCCGGCGCGTCAGGCCTCGCTTGGAGCGGGCCTTCCGGTGAGCGTGCCAGCTACCACCATCAACAAGATGTGCGGCTCCGGCATGAAGGCGGTCATGATGGGGTTTGACGCCATCCGCGCCGGATCGGCCGATATCGTCATAGCTGGCGGCATGGAAAGCATGTCGAACGCACCCTATCTGCTGCCGAAGGCGCGCAGCGGCATGCGGATGGGCCATGGCGAGGTCAAGGACCACATGTTCCTCGACGGCCTGGAAGACGCCTATGAAAAAGGTCGTCTGATGGGGTCGTTCGCCGAAGAGGCCGCCACCCACTACCAATTCACTCGCCGGATGCAGGATGATTACGCCCTGGCGTCCCTTGATCGCGCACTGAAAGCGGACTTCAGCGCCGAGATCGCGCCCGTCGAAACCAAGGCGGGCACGATCAGCCGCGACGAACAGCCCGGTAAGGCCAGGCCGGAAAAGATACCTACCCTTAAACCCGCCTTCGCCAAGGACGGCACGGTGACGGCCGCCAATGCCAGCTCGATTTCTGATGGCGCGGCGGCGCTATTACTGGTGCGTGAGTCCAATGCCGAAGTGAAGGGCTTGACGCCGATGGCCCGCATAATAGCCCATGCCAGTCACGCCGAGGAACCGAAATGGTTCAGCCGGGCCCCGGTCGGTGCGATCCAGGCCGTGTTGGCCAAGACGGGTTGGTCGATCGATGAGGTCGATCTGTTCGAGATCAACGAAGCCTTCGCCGTGGTGGCCTTGATTGCCATGCACGATTTGGGGATACCCCACGACAAACTCAACATCCATGGCGGCGCCTGCGCGCTTGGCCATCCCATCGGGGCCAGCGGGGCACGCATACTCGTCACCCTCGTCAATGCCCTGATACAGACGGGCGGGCGACGTGGCATTGCCGCCGTTTGTATTGGCGGTGGCGAAGCGACCGCCGTGGCTGTGGAGCGGGTTTAAATCGCCGACAGCGCAATGCGCCACAGGGCGTTATTGGCGGTGAAATCGTAGGCGCCGTCGCAGAGCAGGGCATCGAACGGGGCCAGCGCGAAGACGTGACCGTTCATGTGAACCGCCGTGACCATGGTGCAGATCAGAAGTGTCGCGCCCTCTGTCCGGCCCGCCAGAGTCCGGTCAACACGCGCCCGAAAGGCGCCGCGCCGGGTCATGACGTTCAGATCGGTCACCGGCAATAGCGGCGTACCATAGATGGGCGTGCCGCCGTCGAAAGCCAGGCTGTCCCCGGCGTTCAGCAGATGACGGCCATCGGGCAGGTCGAGTTGCAATTGCCCCGCCAGGATGGTCAAGTGGCGGTCGATGCCGTCGAAGCGTGAAAACGGACCGGCCTGGGTGACGTCGGCCATGCTGACGCGCCACAGGAAGTCATCCATGCCCGCGCCGTCGGGGAAAACGGCGATCTCGCGCGTCACGCCGCCGCCGTTTTTCCACGGGACAGCGACGCGTCCGGCGGCGGCCAGATGGCGGATCACAGTATGCCCGGCAGATCGAGGCCTTTTTCGCGGGCACAGTCGATGGCGATGTCGTAACCGGCGTCGGCATGGCGCATGACGCCGCTGGCCGGATCGTTCCACAGGACGCGGGCCAACCGTTTGGCGGCGTCGTCCGTGCCGTCGGCCACGATGACCATGCCGGCGTGCTGAGAATAGCCCATGCCGACCCCGCCGCCGTGATGCAGGCTGACCCATGTCGCGCCCGAGGCGGTATTGAGCAGGGCATTGAGCAGGGGCCAGTCGGATACGGCGTCCGAACCATCGCGCATGGCCTCGGTTTCGCGGTTGGGCGAGGCAACGGAGCCGGAATCGAGATGGTCGCGTCCGATCACGACGGGCGCCTTTAGTTCGCCGTTTCGCACCATTTCGTTGAAGGCGAGGCCCAGCCGGTGGCGATCGCCCAGCCCGACCCAGCAGATGCGCGCGGGCAGCCCCTGGAACTTGATACGTTCGCGGGCCATGTCGAGCCAGTTGTGCAGGTGCGGATTGTCGGGGATCAGTTCCTTGACCTTGGCGTCGGTCCGGTAGATGTCTTCGGGATCGCCGGATAAGGCCACCCAGCGGAACGGGCCTATGCCGCGGCAAAACAGCGGCCGGATATAGGCGGGAACGAAACCGGGGAAATCGAAGGCGTTTTTGACCCCTTCATCGAACGCGACCTGGCGGATATTGTTGCCGTAATCGACGGTCGGCACGCCGGCTTTTTGGAAATCAAGCATGGCGCGGACATGTTGCGCCATGGAGGCCTTGGCGGCCCCGGCGACGGCCTGCGGATCGCGTTCGCGCCGGTCTAGCCAGTCCTCGACCGTCCAGCCAGAGGGCAGATATCCATTGACCGGATCGTGGGCGGAGGTTTGATCGGTGAGCAGGTCCGGGCGCACACCCCGACGGAACAGCTCGGGCAGGATATCGGCGGCATTGCCGAGCAGGCCGACCGATATCGGCTTTGTGGCGTTGCCTATCATGGCCAAGGCATCGTCGATATCCCTGGCCTGGTAATCGAGATAGCCGGTGCGCAGGCGCATCTCGATGCGCGACGCCTGGCATTCGATGGCCAGACAGGACGCACCCGCCATGACGGCGGCCAGGGGTTGCGCCCCGCCCATGCCGCCCAGGCCGGCGGTAAGCAGCCACCTGCCGCTCAGGTCGCCGTTATAATGCTGGCGGCCCATCTCGACAAAGGTTTCGTACGTGCCCTGAACAATGCCTTGGGTGCCGATATAGATCCACGATCCGGCCGTCATCTGGCCATACATCATCAGCCCCTTGCGGTCGAGTTCGTGGAAATGCTCCCAATTGGCCCAGTGCGGCACCAGGTTGGAATTGGCGAGCAGAACGCGCGGCGCGTTTTCGTGGGTCTCGAACACGCCCACCGGCTTGCCCGACTGGATCAGCAGGGTCTGGTTGTTTTCGAGGCGTTTCAGGGTCTCGACAATGCGGTCAAAGCTTTCCCAGTCGCGCGCCGCCCGGCCTATGCCACCATAGACGACCAGTTCTTCCGGTCGTTCGGCCACGTCGGGATGCAGGTTGTTCATCAACATGCGCAAGGGGGCCTCGGTCAACCAGGATTTGGCGGACAGCTGTGTTCCGGTGGCCGGGGTGATCATGCGTGAATTATCGAGACGGGTCATCTTCTTGTCCTTGCAATGGTCAGTATGGCCGAAAAATGGGGCTTACTTCGGTTCTACAGTCGGCAGCGGGATATTCGCGGCGGTGGTTACGGCCCGCGAGCGGACCAGATCGATGGCCAAGGCCATGTCGGGGTGGAAGTGGCGGTCGTGGTCGAGCGCGGGCACGGCGGCGCGGGTCAGGGCGCGGACCCGTTCCAGGGCATCGGATGAGGTCAGCGGCGCGTGGAAATCACAGCCCTGCGCCGCCGCCAGCAATTCGATGGCGATGACGGCAAAGGCGTTTTCCGCCATGTCCATCAACCGGCGCGCGCCATGGGCCGCCATGGAGACATGGTCTTCCTGATTGGCCGAGGTCGGGATGGAATCGACGCTGGCCGGATAGGCGCGCTGCTTGTTTTCGGAGACCAGGGCGGCGGCGGTGACCTGGGGGATCATGAAGCCGGAATTGAGGCCCGGCTTTGGCGTCAGGAAGGCGGGCAGGCCGGACAGCGCAGGATCGACCAGCATCGCGATCCGCCGTTCGGCGATGGAGCCGATCTCGCAGAGGGTCAGGGCGATCATGTCGGCGGCGAAGGCCACGGGCTCGGCGTGGAAATTGCCGCCGGACAGGGCTTCGTCGGGATCGGTGAAGATGAGCGGATTATCGGAGACGCCATTGGCCTCGGTTTCAAGGGTCGTGGCGGCCTGGCGCAGCACATCAAGTGCCGCCCCCATGACCTGTGGTTGGCAGCGCAGGCAGTAGGGGTCCTGAACCCGTTCGTCGCCCTTGAGGTGAGAGGCCCGGATGGCTGACCCATCCATCAGGGTGCGCAAGGCGTGGGCGGTGTCGATCTGGCCCTGATGGCGGCGCAGCGCATGAATGCGGGGATCGAACGGGGCATCGGACCCCTTGGCCGCCTCGGTCGATAAGGCACCGGTAATGAGCGCTGTTTGCAGCAGGGATTCGGCTTCGAACAGTCCCGCCAGCGCGTTGGCGGTCGAAAACTGCGTGCCGTTGAGCAGGGCCAGGCCCTCCTTCGGTCCCGGCGTCAGGGGCGATAGGCCCGCTTCGGTCAAGGCTTGCAGGGCGGGTTTGCGCACGCCGCCTGAGTCTATTTCACCGACGCCGATCATGCACGCGGCCATGTGGGCGAGTGGCGCCAGATCGCCCGACGCGCCGACACTGCCCTGGCAGGGAATGACCGGCATCAGGTCATGCGCCAGCATGGCCTGCATCAGGGTCAGGGTCTCGACGCGAATGCCCGATGCCCCCTGGGCCAGGGAGGTCAGTTTGAGCGCCAGCATCAGGCGGACGACCGGCCGGGGCGAGGGCGCGCCGACACCGGCGGCATGGGACAGGATGATATTGCGCTGAAGCGTGATCAGGTCCGCATCATCGATGCGAGTCGAGGCCAGTTTGCCGAAGCCGGTATTGATGCCGTAGACGGGTTCGCCCCTGGCCAGGATGCGCGTGATGGCCGCGGCGCTTTCGGCGACCTGCGCCAGACAGGCAGAGTCGAGACGGAAGTCTTCGCCGCGATAGATGCGCCGCCAGTCGGAGAGTGGCACCTGGCCGGGAATGAGGATCATGCGGTTTTACCTTGGAAGACGCGGGCATGGAGGGGCGAGGTGCCCATGAAATAAACGAGGTCGGCGGCTTGGTCGCAGTCCCAGACAGCGAAGTCGCAGCTCTTGCCCAGCTTCAGCGCGCCGATGTCGTCGCGGCCGAGCGCGCGGGCGGCATTGGCTGTGACGCCGGCCAGGCATTCATCCACTGTCAGGCGGAACAGGGTGGCGGCCATGTTCATCGCCAGCAGAATCGAGGTCAGCGGCGAGGTGCCGGGGTTGCAATCGGTGGCGATGGCCATGGGCACGCCGGCGGCGCGCAAGGCTTCGATCGGCGGCTTGACCGTTTCGCACATGACGTAAAAGGCGCCAGGCAGAAGCGTCGCGACGGTCCCGGCGGCCCGCATAGCTTCGATCCCGTCGGCGTCGAGATGTTCGAGATGATCGGCCGACAAGGCGCCATACCGTGCCGCCAGCGCCGCGCCATGCAGGTTGGACAATTGTTCAGCGTGGATCTTGACCGCCAGCCCGTGTGCCCGGGCGGCGGCGAAGACCCGTTCGGTCTGGGCGGGGGAAAAGCCGATGCCTTCGCAAAAGACATCGACAGCCGAGGCCAAACCGACGGCGGCGGGAATCATCCGGGTGCAGACCTCGTCGATATAGGCGTCGGGATGGTCTTTGAACTCCGGCGGCAGGGCGTGCGCGCCGAGCAGGGTGGTCACGATGCGAACCGGGCGATGCTGTGCCAGGGCGCGGGCGGCGCGCAGCATTTTCAGCTCGTCTTCCAGGGTCAGGCCGTAGCCGGATTTGATCTCCACCGTCGTCACACCGGACGCCAGCAGAGCGTCCAGACGGGGCAGGGCGGCGGTAATTAGCGCCGCTTCGTTGGCGGCGCGTGTTGCGGTAACGGTGGACAATATGCCGCCGCCGGCTCGCGCGATGTCCTCGTAGGACACGCCGTCGAGACGCAGTTTGAATTCGTTGGCGCGGTTGCCGGCGAAGACAAGGTGGGTGTGGCAATCGATCAGGCCCGGCGTGACCAGTCTGCCGCCCAGGTCTATGACCTCACCCTCGAAATCCGCCGGTGGGCCCGCATGGATGATGCGGCCGTCGCGGACGGCGATCATGCCGTCGTCGATGATCGGCTGGCCGGCGGCGGTCAGCAGGCGGGCGCGAGTCCAAACCGTATCGCAACGCATGAGGGCTTCCCTGAGACAACGAATATGTCTATACATAACGGCATAATGTATAGACATATCGAACGCAAGGCCCATGTCATCACTATGGTTTGAAAAAGCGTTGCTGAAAAATGGCTGGCAGTCCGGCGTCCGCCTGACCATTGCCGACGGTCGGATTGCCGCCAT
Source organism: Asticcacaulis sp. AC466 (assembly GCF_000495815.1). Lineage (GTDB taxonomy): Bacteria > Pseudomonadota > Alphaproteobacteria > Caulobacterales > Caulobacteraceae > Asticcacaulis. The sequence goes on from NZ_AWGE01000008.1 coordinate 140,166, forward strand.
TGCCACCGATACCGAGCCGCAGGGTGAGCAGCACGCGGTCGGCGTTCCGGGCATGCCCAATGTGCACAGCCACGCCTTTCAGCGTGTTATCGCTGGTCTCACCGAACGCCGGGGCACAGAACCGGACAGTTTCTGGTCGTGGCGCGACCAGATGTACCGGTTTCAGGCGCGCATCGACCCGGACGCGTTTCAGATCATCGCCAGTATGGCCTATATGGAAATGCTGGAGGCGGGCTTTACGCGCGTCGGTGAATTTCATTATCTGCATCATCCCCAAACCGGCCCACAAACCGGCCGGTTCGACGATCCGGCCGAGATGGCTGCGCGGGTCGTCATGGCGGCGGAGACGACCGGCATCGGCCTGACTCTACTGCCGGTGTTTTACGCCCATGCCGGATTTGGCGGTCAGGCGCCCACGGCGGGACAGGCGCGTTTCATTCACGACCTGGACGGTTTTCAGCGCCTGCTGGAGGCCAGCCGCCGCCATGTCGCGCGGCTGGATGACGCTTGTGTCGGCATCGCACCGCACAGCCTGCGCGCGGTGACGCCCAGCGAGTTGGAGGCCCTGATCCCGATGGCCGAAGGCGGACCGATCCACATCCATATCGCCGAGCAGGTGCGTGAGGTCGAGGATTGCATCGCCCATACCGGCCAGCGCCCCGTCGAGTGGCTGCTCGATCATGCGCCGGTCGATGGACAATGGTGCCTGGTGCACGCCACCCATATGACGACTGAGGAAACGAAGCGCCTGGCCAAGTCCGGCGCGATAGCGGGCCTCTGTCCCGTTACCGAGGCCAATCTGGGGGACGGCCTGTTTCCGGCGCGCGAATATCTGGCGCACGGCGGGCGTTTCGGTATCGGTTCGGATTCCAATGTGCTGATCGGTGTTGCCGAAGAGTTGCGGCTGCTGGAATATGGCCAGCGGCTGTTCCACCGTGAACGCAACGTGCTGGATAACCTCTATGTCCGCGCGCTCGATGGCGGGCAGGCCCTGGGGGCACCAGCAGGGTTGGATGTCGGCCAGCCGGCGGATATCGTCAGCCTCGATTGCACGCTTGACGCCTTTATCTTCGCCTCGGCGCGTTCGCCTATCGACTGCGTCTGGCGGTTCGGTCGCAAGCAGGTTTCGGGCGGTCGCCACGTGGCGCGTGACGCCATTCTTGCCGACTATCGTCAACTCATGCAAAAGCTGTCGGCATGAAGCCGCTGCACCAGAAAATCCGCGACGATATCGAAGGCCAGATCCGTTCCGGCGTGCTGAAACCCGGTGATCGCATCCCGTTTGAACATGAACTGATGGCGCACTATGGCGTGTCGCGCATGACCGTCAACAAGGCGCTGACACCGCTGGACGAGGCGGGGCTGATCGAGCGCCGCAAGCGGGCGGGCAGCTTCGTGCGCCTGCCGCGTCTCGACTCCACCGTGCTCGATATCCCGGACATCCAGCACGAAATCACGGCGCGGGGCGAAGCCTATCATTTTGAGCTCCTGTCCTACACGATCCGCACGGCCAGCACGGACGAAGAGACGGAACTGGCTGGCGGCGGCCAGGTCATCAGCCTGACTGGCCTGCATTTCGCGTCGGCCAAGCCCTTGGCGTTCGAACGCCGCCTGATCAATCTGGGCGCTGTGCCCGATGCCGAAACCATCGATTTCACGCGCCAGTCACCGGGCCACTGGCTGCTGGGCGCCGTGCCGTGGACCCATGTCGAAAACCAGATTAGCGCAGCGATTGCGGAGGGTCAGATCGCGCGGCATCTGCGGCTCGATGCCGGGGCGCCGTGCCTGGTGGTTGACCGCCGGACCTGGCGCGACAAGGCGCGCGTCACGACCGTGCGTCAGGTGTTCGACGGGGCGGCCTATCGCCTGATTGCGCGTTTCGATCATGGTTAGCGGATGATCATATTGCATTAATCGCTATCGCGGATACTTTGTCCAAATCTTAGAGCATTCGTCGGCTCAGTTGAGCCGCCTCATGGCTCTCATTTTTTGTAACGCCTCATGTTTTTCCGAAAAGTGGGGTCCACTTTTCGGCATGAGGCTCTAGTGTAGGAGTACGGTATGCGGTCCTGGCCCTGCCTGACCTGGGTGCGTTCGACGCCACCGGTCATTGCGCTCGCCCTGGCGATTGTCGGCGGCGCGACGCCCGCCCACGCCACGCTCGGCGGCAAGCTCGATTCGGTTGAACGCGACCGGGCCCGCCTGGCGCCCCGTAGCCTGACGCGCCTGCCGGGTATCGGCTACACGGTCCACGAAATGACCATGGAAAACGCCACGGTCGTCCGCGAATATAGCCGGACGGACGGAACGGTTTTCGCCGTCAGCTGGATCGGGCCGCAACGTCCCGATCTAAAAAGCCTGTTCGGCGACAGCTATTTTACCCGCTTCCAGGCCGATAACCAGACCACGGGCCGCATCCGCGCCCGTCGCGCCCTGGCGGCGACGCACAGTGACTTCCTTGTCCGCACCGGCGGTCACAGCGGCGCCTTCTGGGGCATGGCCTTTTTGCCCTCGGCGGCGCCATCGGGTGTCAGCCCGCAGATGCTGCAAGAAGGGGAACAGTGATGAAGCGCCTGTTCTGTATCGGTTTCTTTCTCCTCCTGGCCGCGTGCGGTGGCGGCGGAAGCGGCGGCAGTAGTAGCGGTGGGGGCGGGGTAAGCGTCGGCGGCTCCAGTTCGTCGTCATCCTCCTCGTCATCCAGCAGCGCCGCGCTGACCAATTTCACGGCGATATCGGTCGATGCCGGCCCGGCCCAGGCGACGGGCAATGTCAATATCCCCTTCGTCACCGTGACGATCTGCGTGCCCGGCACGGTGACCTGCCAGACCATCGACCATGTGATCATGGACACCGGATCGACCGGTCTGCGGATCGAATATGAAGCCCTGACGGCGCAGATGCGCGCGGGCCTGCCCAAGACCATGCAAGGCACCGCCGGTGTCGGCGAATGCTATCAGTATGTCGATGGCTATGTCTTCGGTTCGGTACGCACAACAGACATGACGATCGGTGGCGAAAACGTCAGTTCTATGCCCTTCATGGTGATCGGCGATACCGGCGATTACGCCACGGTCCCGACCGCCTGTTCATCGAGCGGCGGAACGGCGCACGACACCATTGCTGAGTTTGGTGCTAACGGCATTATCGGCATAGGCGACAGCGTGCTCGATTGCGGCAGCTATTGCGCCAGCACCACCAGCAACGGCTACTATTATGCCTGCACCGGCGGGTCATGCACGCAAACGACCTTCGCCACCGCCCTGCAAATTCCGAACCCGGTGGCGCGCATGGCGGTCAACAATAACGGCACGGTTGTCGTCCTGCCGGCGGTGACGGGCCAGGGCGCCGCGACGCTCAATGGCACACTCTATTTCGGCATCAATACCCAGTCCAACAACATGTTGGGCACGGAGACGATCCTGAGCGAGTTCAACAACGGTTACCTGACCTCGACCTACAAGGGCCAATCCCTGACCCGGAGCTTCGTTGACAGCGGCACCAACTTCTACGGCTTCACCGATTCGACCATTCCCTTGTGCACCGGCAATCTCAAGGGCTTCTATTGCCCGACCAGTTCGCTGGCCCTGAGCGCGGTGCTGAGCGGCGCGAACGGCGCCAGCAAGACGGTGAACTTCACGCTCGACAACGCGGACACCCTGGTCCAGACGCCCTATTACGCCTTGCCTGGCATAGGTGGCGATCCGCATGCCTTCGATAGCCTCAACGCGTTTACCAGCAGCTTCGATTTCGGCCTGCCTTTCTTCTACGGCAAGCGGGTCTATACGGCCATCGCCGGGCGCACGGCCGGCGGTGCGGTCGGTCCCTACGTCGCTTTCTAGTGCGGCGAGACGGCAAGGTCTTGCGCGCCGGATGAATTGGTTTAGCCTCGGGCACGATCTGACAACAGGAGTGCTCCGTGGCGGCCTTTTCCGACTTCTATTACGATAGCCATGACGCACGGATACGGTTGTATGCGCGGGATTACGGCGGCGATGGCCTGCCGGTCATCTGCATGCATGGCTTGTCGCGCAACGCCGCGGATTTCGACTGGCTGGCGGCGCATCTGTCACCGCGTTACCGGGTGATTGTGCCGGACCAGCGCGGGCGGGGATTGTCGGGATGGGATGCGGAGCCGGCCAACTATACGCCCGCGCTCTACGTACAGGATATGTTCAAGCTGATGGTTGATCTGGGCGTAGCGCGCGCTGCCTTGGTCGGGACCTCCATGGGCGGGATCATGGCGATGATCATGGGCGCCATGGCGCCCCAGTCACTAGCCGGTCTGGTCATCAACGATGTCGGGCCGGAAATCGCCGTCGAGGGATTGGAGCGTATTCGCAGCTATGTCGGCAAGTCGCCGCCGATTACCTCCTGGACCGATGCTGCCGCACGGGCAAAGGAGACGAACGGCGTCTGTTTCCCCGATTATGACGACACCGACTGGATGGCGTTCGCGCGCCGGACCTATCATGCCGATGCGGCGGGATTGCCGGTGTCTTCCTACGATCCGGCGATTTCGGGCGCCTTCGACCCGAACGGACCGGTGGTCGCGCCGCCGGACATGTGGGCGTTGTGGGACGCGCTGAAGGGCCTGCCGATCCTGGGCATTCGCGGGCAACTGTCGGACCTGTTGACCGAGGCGACCTTCGGCCAGATGCTGGAGCGCCACCCTGCCATGCATGCCGTCACCGTCGCCAATCGCGGCCACGCGCCGATGCTGGATGAACCCGAAGCGGTCGATGCCATCGATGCGTTTCTCGGCGGGTTGGAAAACTAGGTGTGATCGAGCCCATCTATTTCTATACGCCACAGGAGAGCTATGGCGATTTCTCCAACTTCTCGCGTCATGGCATAGACATGGATGGTCGGTGGTGGGCGACAGTCGAGCACTATTTTCAGGCCCAGAAGTTTGAAAATCCGCAATACCGCGAAAAAATCCGACGGGCTTCCACGGCGAAACAGGCGGCCGCTCTTGGCCGCGATCGAACCGTGCCGCTGCGTTCGGATTGGGAGGCCGTCAAGGTCGATATCATGCGCAAAGCGGTCCTCAAGAAATTTCAAACCCATGCCGCCTTGACGGCGCTTTTACGCGAGACGGGAAACCGGCCCATTGTCGAAAACGCGCCAGGCGACTATTTCTGGGGTTGCGGCCAAGATGGCACCGGTGAGAACTGGCTGGGCCGTATACTGGAAGATGTAAGAAAGCAGTTGGTATAATGGTACGGTTTACGGCGGTGCAGGGCGACATTACGCGGCTTGAAGTCGATGCTATTGTCAATGCCGCCAACTCCTCCCTGCTGGGTGGCGGAGGCGTGGACGGGGCCATTCATCGCGCGGCCGGGCCGGAGCTGGTCCATGCCTGTCGTTTGCTGGGCGGTTGCCGGACAGGCGAGGCTAAGATCACGCCTGGCTACCGCTTACCGGCGAAATTCGTCATACACACCGTTGGACCGGTATGGCGCGGCGGTGACAATGGTGAGCCGGAACAACTGGCGGCCTGTTATCGTCGTTCCATCGAAGTTGCGACGCATGCGGGCGTGCGGACAATTGCCTTCCCGAGCATCAGCACAGGCATATTTGGTTATCCGATATGGGACGCCGCGCCGATTGCTTTGGAAGCGACACGTACCGCGGCCGAGTCTCCGCTGGAGGAGATCGTCTTCTGTTGCTTCACCTCAGGCGACCTTGATGTTTATGAAGGCGTGATCAGGGGCATCTAATAATCCTTCGAAATAATGCATGCCGATGCTGTCGTTCAAGCCGTGGAGCGCATCCGCCAGTTTTGCTTTGAATCGGTCGTTTGAGGGGAAAACGCCTAAATTGTGCCGTTCGGACCATATTCCAGGAAGGCCGGCCGCTCGCACAGGCGGCTATACCATTCGGCAACGGCCGGATAGACGGGACGCTCTATCGGCGTGCGTAGCCAGCGGTTGGTGGACAAACCCAATACGATGTCGGCCAGGGTAAAATCACTGCCAGACACATAGGCGCCTGTCTTGGCCAGTTGGGCATCCAAAATGGCCATCATCCGATTCCAGGCCTTGACGCTGGCCGCGATCTGGTCGGTATCCTGATAGGCCGGGTATTTCCAGTGCAGGGCGCAGAAGGCGTATCGCCAGGCCTGGTTCAATTCGGTCGCCTGCCAGTCAACCCATTGTTCGACGCGGGCGCGCGAGACAGGATCGGAGGGCAACAAATCGTCGCGCTCAGCCTTATTGATCAGGTATCGGCAAATTGTGTTGGATTCCCAAAGGACAAAATCGCCATCGATGATCACCGGAATTTGCGCATTCGGGTTTAGCCCACGAAACTCTTCGGTTTCAAGTGAGCGAAAGCCGGTGCCATAGTCTTCGCGGTCAAAGGCAAGCGATAGTTCTTTGCATGTCCATAGAACCTTGCGCACGTTGAGCGATGATGCGCGTCCCAGAATTTCCAGCATCTAATAATCCTTTGAATAACGCACACTGGCGCCTGAGCCCATATTGCCCATGGTGGACAGGATGCTGAGCGAGCGGGACAGGGCGATTTCAAGCTGGGTCGCGGTGAAGCCCTTCGTATCGGTGACGATTTCGACATAGACATTGTTGGTCAGGTACTTCCCGGCTGCCAGCGATGTGCCGCGACCAGTGCTGGTGTCGGCACTGACAACGCGCAGGCGATCGATGCCGGTCGCCGCGCGAAGGGCACCGAGCGGATTGAGATAGTCCTTGCCGCCGTTCAGGCCGTTGACCGCGGAGGCCAGTTGCAAGGCTTCGGTCGCCGAAATGTTGGCCACGCTTTCGCCGAACAGCAGACGCGACAGGATTTCGTCCTGGGGCAGGGCCGGGCTGGACGAGAAGGCGATGCTCGGCCGCTGGGCTGACCCCGTAACCTTGATGACGCCCTGTATGTCCTGCACAGTGGCGCTGGCGGACAGATTGATTTCGGGATCGGCCACAGGGCCGCCGTCGAAGGTAATGGTGCCGTTGTCGATATCGAACGAGCGCCCGGCGAAGGTGTAATTGCCGCGCACGACCTTGAGCGTGCCGACGACGCGCGGATCCTTGGTGGTGCCGTTGATGCGCATCCGCGCCGACCATTCCGATTCCAGGCCCATGCCGGAAACGAAGATCTGGTTGTCGGCCCGGGCCTGGATGTCGAGACGCCAGAAGGCGGGCAGGGACTGGGCCGATGGCGCGGGCGTGCGATCCTCGCCCTTGCGGCGCACGCCGTCGAGGACAGGCACTTCCGCTGCTTTTTGTTTCACGATGACGTATTTGAACTGCGGCAGGCGCAGGTCACCCTTGATCAGGCCGCCATCGGCCTCGGTATTGGTGATGTCGATCGTGCCCGACACGGTCGAATTGATGGATTCGGAACGGGCGAGGCGGGCATTGGTCATTTCGACATGGACCGACATCGGGAATTTCTGCGTGGCAGCCAGACCGATCCAGCCCGCGCCGCTCACCGTGCCTTCGCCCGCGCGACCGGTGAACTGCGTCAGTTCAAGGCGGTCGTCGGTGAATTTGCCGTCAAGGGCAATGGCGGTGATGCGGGTGCCGAGATCTTCGTTGTCATAGGTCAGGCTGTTGGCCTTGATGACCCCGGCAAAATGCGGCTGGTTGATCGATCCGGACACGTCGGCCGCCACGGCTACGGCGCCGGACAGGGTCTGGCGCGGCAGACCGCTCAGTGAGAATAGCACGCCAGCGGGACCGTTATAGCGTACGCCGCCGCTGATCGCGCCCGATTGCAGATCGGCCACCCAGTCCCCGCCATTGGCGGGCGCCAGCCGGATCTGGGCCTGGCCTACCGTCGCCGATCCCTGGCGGATAAGGGCGTGGACATAGTTGTCGTCCGGGCGGCGGTCGGGGTTCAACTGCGCATCGAGGGCGATATCGACCGGGGCCGAAACGACGGCGGCGCTGCTGCGCGAAAAGCGGCTAATGGTGAGATTGGCGCGTGCGGTCGGGAAGCCGTTGCCGATACGGCTAAAATCGATGGCGCCATTGACCATGCCGGTCAGGCCCAGATCCTGCTGGACCATATTGGCGAGCGACAGGTCGAGATTGTTCAGGCGGGCCTGAGCTTTCAGTGTGTCACCGAACCGGCCCGACAGGTCGATATCGCCCGTACTCATGACGATCTTGACGGGTTTTAAAATCCACTCGTCACCAGATTTGCGGATGACGGCGGGATGATTGAGCCGGAACGCAATATCGTTCGCCTTGCCCTGGGCCGCGAAGGTGTAGGTCTCAGGCGCAATAGTGCCGTTGAGCGCGATGTTGAACGGAACATCCTTCTTGCCCGTGGCGATGGCCTGCACCGTGCCGTTTTCGCCGGTCATGGCGAGCTTGGCGCGTCCGGTGGCCAGGACGAAATCCTGATAGCGCATGTCGGCCATCTGGACGTCGGCGTTTAGCGTCATCTGGTCGTGCAGCACGATATTGGCGGCGATGATGGCGCGGCCGACATAGAGTTTCATGTCGCCGGGTACGGTGACAGCGTTGCCGGTGGCGTTGACGATGGCCGCCTGATCGCCGCCCTGGCTGCTCAGGACGGCCGTACCTTTCAGGCCCGATCCGCCGATGGCCAAGGTTCCGGCGAAGGGGCCGGCATCGGTCTGGGTCAGGAGGCCCGATGCGTCTATGCCGGCGAAGGTCGCCTTGTGGATGTCGATCTTAAGCGGCTTGCCGGTCATGACCAGGGCATCGGCCAGGAAGGGGCCGTAAGCCGTGCCACCATCGGCATTGACCTGGAAGCCCTGCGGCGTGGCGGTCAGGCGGGCCGTGACGTCAACCATCTTGACGCCCAGGCCCGGATTGGCGGCCTTGACGATGGCGTTGGGATGATCGAGCGATCCGGACGCCACGACATCGAGCGGGCCGTATTGGGTCGAATTGGCCTTGGCCTGCAATTGGATGCCACCCGTGCGCGTCAGGAGGCCGGAAGCGCCGATCAGGGTGAATTTCGGCGCCTTGCCCGACAAGGCCTTGAGGACGACCGTACCGTCTTCGGTATAGGCGTAGCCGCCGGACAGCTTGGCATTCCCGCCCAGGAAGCCGTCTATGCCTGCATTGGTGATCCGGGTCGTCTGGGCATTGGCCTGGCCTGTGACACTGACCTTGCCTCGATTGATCGTTACTGCGGCGGTGGTGGCCAGGTTGACTACGCCCACTTCGGCGACCGGATAGTTGTTGAGGTTGGCCTTGAGATTGGCAACGTAGCGGTTGGCGTTGAGATCACCGGTCAGCGTCGCGGTCGCCTTGATGCGGTCGGAGGCCAGGCGGACGGTACTGCTGCTCAGCTTGCCGTTTTCCAGGCGCACATCGCCGTTTAGCGTCAGGTGCGTCAGCAGCGGATCGACGCGTTCGTTGATGCCGGTGAGCGAGGTCAGTTGTGCGGCGATGGGCACAACGACGCCGGTGTCGGTGACGCGGCTCTTGCCCTTGGCGGTAAAGCCGGTCAGGTGAATCTGGCCCAGTTCAAACCGTTTGGCGGCCAGGTCGTAATCGATGCGGGGCGTTTTGAAATCGCCGTCCAGCAGCAGGTCGGCGCGCAGGTCCGACGCGGTGAAATCCTTGCCCAGTACGTCCGGCTTGAGCAGGCGTCCGTGCAGTTCCAGCTTGCGGAAATGATTGGCGCCAAGATCGACAACACCCTTGGCATCGATGCGCACGGCATCGGTCCAAACCGCCATGACGCTGTCGAGCGCACGGTCTTTGAGCGTCGTTTTGAGGTCGATCATCAAGGCCGGGGTCAACAAGGCGACGGTTTCGCCGGTCAGCACCTGATCCGGATGGGTTGACCCGGAGATATGAAAGACGCCGTTCTGGGCGTTGACGGCCAGGTCCATCAGGTTGTCTTCGCCGAAATTGGCGACGGCGCGGCCGTTCCATTGTTTCCATGTCCCCTGGCCCGACAGGCCGGCGGTAAAGGCCTTGTCGAACTTCAACAGTCCCGCTGCTACGCCGTCGGCAGGTGCCGTCAGGTCGGCCTTCATGTCGAGGCGGTTATCATTAGGACGCGCATCGACGACCAGGCGAAGGCGATCCCGCTTTTCCGACACCACCAGTGTATTGACCTGCACGCGCTTGCGCCGGATATGGGTGCCGCCAGTGATGGTCAGCACGTGGGCCTGGCCCATGACGGGGGCGTCGATCTGAAGGGCGTCGATCTGGATGCGGTTGACGTCGATGGCCAGGTTGGGCAGCAGGGGGCCATTCGATTCCGGGGTCTGGCTCGGGTTCAGCACCGGCTGGCGGATGATTTCTATCAGCGGGCTGGAAAAATCGCGAATGTCGATATGCTTATTGAGATAGCCGAAGGGGCGCCAGTCGAGGTGAATGGCCGGGCTCTGGATAAAGACGCCTTTCAGATCCTTCACCTTGACATTGTGCAGCGTCATTTCGCCGTAGAGCGAGCCATCGATATCGCCGATTTCGACCTGGAGGCCGGAATTGAGCTTGATGCCCGTGGCGAACTGGATCAGCAGGCGCCGGCCGGGCGAGGTGTTGAGTGAGGTGAGGGCGAGGCCGACCAGTATACCCACACCGACAATCAGCAAGGCGAGGTTACGTCCGACCTTAAGCCAGTTGACCTGCCGCCAGTCGAAACTGGGCTTTGATCTGGGGGCGGGCGATTGTCCAGCAGGCGGCCCGCTTTCGGGTTCGCCGTGTGGCTCGTATGTCGGCTCTTCTGAGGGCGGCGGCGATAAGGGGGCGGCTGAGCTTTCAGGCGCGCTGTTTTCAGGTGCGCCGTCGTTGGGCGTTATGGGCGGCTTAGGGGAGCGGGGGCGTCGGGCCATGCTAGAATGCCTGTCCTATGCCAACATAGAGGGCGACCAGGGGCTCGCCCACTTCCTTGCTGCGGTTGATCGGGGTGGCCACATCGATACGGATGGGGCCGAAATTGGTGTAGAGGCGCGCACCGATGCCCACGCCGACGCGCAGGTTGTCGAAGGTCGGCGTCGTAGACACATAGGCCTGGCCGATGTCGACGAACGGCACGATGCCGATATTGCCGATACGGTAGCGATATTCCACCGACGCTTCGAACAGGCTGAGGCCGCCCGTCGGATTGAACGTGTCGTCGAGCGGTCCGACCTGCTGATAGGAATAGCCACGGATGCTTCCGCCGCCACCGGCATACAGCCGACGCGACGGCGCGATCTGGTCCAGCGAGCCGCCGAAGATGAAGCCCAGCCGCGTGCGGGCGGCGATCACCGATTTTTCATTGACCGGGAAATAATAGCTGCCATCGATAATGGTGCGCACACTGGAGCCGCTGCCGCCCTGAAGGGAGACCTGGGGGGTCAGCTCGACCGACGCCCGGTAGCCGAGGCTTGGGTTAAGCAGGCTGTCGGAGCGGTCGTAGCCGATACGCGTCGGCAAAGCGACGACGTAATAGTTTTCCGTATTGCCGATATATTTATTGAAACCGCCCGTGGCTTCCTGGGACGCGGTAAGGTCGAAGCCGTAGGACCAGGTCCATACCTTTTGCCACAAGGGTGTTGAGACGCGTGACACCTGACCGCTAATTCCGGCGGTATAGGCTTCGTAACTGTCATAGATGTTGTGTGACGCGGTCGCCGACAGTTGGAAGGTGCGGTCACGCTTTTTGGCGTTTGCGCGCCGGAAGGTCGTGGTCAGCCCTTGTTGCTGAGTGCCGAGTGAGCCGGTCACGATCAGCGCGCCTTCGGGCGGGAACATGTTGCGGTTCTGCCAGGAGGCGGTGGCGGTGAAGCCTTCGCCGGTATTGTAGCCAAGCTGCGCCGCCAGGGTGCGATAGGGGCCGCGTTGCTGGTGCACCAGCAGATCGACATATTCGGTGCCATCATCGGCAAAGGTGCCGGTGGCCACGGGTTCGACGGCGACCGAGCGGAACAGACCTGTGGCTACCAATGCTTCACGCAGGTCGTCAACCCGGCGATTGTCGTAGAGATCGCCCTTTTCGAAGCGCGTCATCACCGCGACGTGGTCGGCGCCGAAGGCTTGCTTGCCATCGCTTTTGAAACCGCCGAAGCGCGAGCGATTGCCGGTATCGACGCTCAGGCTGTAATCACCCGTGTGTGCTGCGCCATCGAGCAGGATATCGCGCTGCCCCACCTTGGCGAATGGATAGCCGGTCTGCTGCATCACCACGCTGACATTGGCCTCGGCGGCAATGACGTTGGCGGCGACGATGGGATCGCCGGTTGACAGAGGAATGGCGTTGCGGATCAGGTCTGACGGCTCTGTCGGCTTGGCGGCGGCCTTGATTGTACCGAATGTATAGGCGGGGCCCGGGACGACGACGATATGGGCCTGGACCGGATCTCCGGCGGCCTGGGGTGTGGTGAGAGCGGTCGTGACCGTGCCGTCGTAATAGCCACGGCTTTGCAGCAGCCGCAGGATGATGCCTTCGTCCTCGGTCGCACGGGCGCGAACCTGGGCGACATTGACCGCCTTGCCCTTGCCGGCATCGAGCGAGCTCAGAGCCTTGAATTCCTCGTTCAGCTTGATGGTGTGCAGGCCGTCGACGACGGTGACATAGGTGATCTGAGGCTGGTCGGTTTCGGACGCGACGATGCCTTGGTTGGGTTGAACGTCGTAGCCTGACAAGGGCGGCAGAGGGGCGTCGAGCGTGCTGTCCTGGGCGGTGGTGACGGGTGCCAGGGCATCGGGGTCTTGCGGATCCGTGGCCGTGGCGGCCGGGGTGGCGGCCGGCATGGCTGTCTGGGGCTGGCCCTGAGCGGGCGCCTGAGTCTGTTGTGGTGGTGTGGGCGTTGCGGTTTGCGTGTCGTCGAGCGACGGCAGGGCGGCAGTAAAGGCGTCGTCGCTGATGATCGGCGTCGTATCCGGGTCGGCTTGCGGTGCGGGGGCGTCCGGTGTGACGGGCGGCGTGGCCTGCGCAAAGGCACCCCCCGCCATCATCAGGGCGGCGGCAGGCACGAAATTAAGCACGGTCATGACTTTGACGGTAAAAATAGGCACTGTCCTCAGATTGCGGTAACGGACCGACGAGACCGTTTTCTTGGGTGCGATACCTGTGCGCAAAAAATCGATGTGGAAATCTAGCAGCCACCGGTTTTATTTCGCTTAATGTATAAACGAATTGCAGCGCAAGGGGCGGAGTTCGGCGTGGCGGGAAAAGTGGCACGGTGCGGCATCGTCACCCCGTAAGGAAACTGCTATGTTGATGTCCATGCCTATTGAAACCGCTACATCGCCCGACGCGCTATGGGACGCTTTGAAAAACCGCGCCGGCGGCGACTTTTTTTACAGTGTCAAAACAACCGGTGTCTATTGCCGCCCGTCCTGCGCCTCGCGTTTGCCGCGCCGGGAAAACGTTGCCTTCTATTCGAGTTGCGACGCCGCCGAAGCCGCCGGTTTCCGGCCATGCCTGCGGTGTCGGCCGCGTGGCGACAGCCGCCAGGCCGAGCAGGCGCGTTTGATCGCCGAGATCTGCCGCTTCATCGAAGGCGCCGAAGACGCGCCGTCCCTCGACCAGATGGCCGCCCGGGCCGCCCTGTCGCCGCATCATTTCCATCGCCTGTTCAAATCGGTCACCGGACTGACGCCGAAAGCCTATGCCGATGCCCATCGCGCCCGTCGGGTTCGGGACGGTCTGTCAGCCGGAGAAGCGGTGACAACGGCGCTTTATGATGCCGGTTACGGCTCAAACGGACGCTTTTATGAACGCTCCAATGCGATTCTCGGCATGACGCCGACCCAGTTCCAGCGCGGCGGGGCGGGGGATATCCGCTTCGCCATCGGCCAGTGTTCGCTGGGCGCGGTGCTGGTGGCCCAAAGCGAGAAGGGCATATGCGCCATTACCTTGGGCGACGACGCGCGGGCTTTGGCCGCCGACCTCCAGGACCGCTTTCCCAGGGCCAATCTGATCGGGGCGGATGCCGCCTTTGAAGCGACGGTGGCGCAGGTGGTCGGCATGATCGACGGCGATCAGACCCCCGACCTGCCGCTCGATATTCGCGGCACAGCGTTTCAGCAACGCGTCTGGCAGGCCCTGCGCGCCATTCCGCCGGGCGAGACGCGCAGCTATAGCGAGGTTGCCGACGCCATCGGCGCCCCTAAGGCGGTTCGCGCGGTGGCGGGGGCCTGTGCGGCCAATGCCCTGGCCGTCGCCATTCCGTGCCATCGGGTGGTGAAGACCGATGGGGCGCTGAGCGGCTATCGCTGGGGCGTTGAACGCAAACGCGCCCTGCTGCTGAAAGAGGGCGCGTGATGCCCGAGGCGATGCAGGCCGATCTCGACCAATATGGTTACGCCATCCTGCCCGGCTGTGTGCCGCCGGCCGATTGCGCCGGTCTGGCGGCGCTTTACGACCGCCCGCTGTTCCGTAGTCACATCCATATGGCGCGGCACGGCTTCGGGCGCGGGGAATACAAGTATTTCAGCTATCCCTTGCCCGATCCGGTGGCCGGTTTGCGCGACCGGCTTTACTCGCAACTGGCGCCGATCGCCAATCTGTGGCAGGCGCGCATGGGGTTGGAGACGCGTTTTCCGCCCGATCATGAGGCATTTTTGGTGCGGTGCCATGCCGCCGGTCAGCGGCGGCCGACACCGCTGCTGCTTCGCTACGGGCCAGAGGATTACAACTGCCTGCATCAGGACCTGTACGGCGAACACGTTTTTCCCTTGCAGGCCGCGGTGCTGTTGTCGCGCCCGCAGGACGATTTCACCGGCGGGGCGTTCGTTCTGACCGAACAAAGGCCCCGAATGCAGTCACGGGCCGAAGTCGTGCCTTTGCAGCAAGGCGATGCGGTCGTTTTCGCCGTGCATCACCGGCCGGTCATGGGCGCGCGGGGCAGTTATCGCGTCAACATGCGTCACGGCGTGTCCCGTGTAAGATCAGGGCAGCGGCATGTTCTGGGGATCATATTCCATGACGCAGCCTGACCTGTTCGGCGATAGCTTCGCCCGCGACGGCGTCACGGTGTTGCGGCGGTTCGCGGAAAGTGATGACGTCGCCTTGGTGGCTGCCATTGATGCCATCGCGGCCGAAGCGCCTTTCCGCCGGATGACCGTGCCGGGCGGCGGCCAGATGTCGGTGGCCATGACCAATGCGGGCGTCGGCTGGGTAACGGACGCGCAGGGCTATCGCTATAGCGGCGAAGACCCGGTGAGTGGCAAGCTCTGGCCCGATCTGCCGCCCGTCTTCGTCGATCTGGCGCAGCGGGCGGCAGCAGAGGCGGGCTTCGACTTCACGCCGGACGGTTGCCTGATCAACCTCTATGCGCCGGGCGCGCGGATGGGCTTGCACCAGGATCGCAACGAACGCGATTTTTCCGCGCCCATCGTGTCGGTGTCGCTGGGCCTGCCGGCGAGGTTTCAGTTCGGCGGGCTGAGGCGTAGCGATCCGGTCGAGACACTCGTTTTGCATCATGGCGACGTCGTCGTTTGGGGCGGTCCGGCGCGCAAGGCGTTTCACGGCGTCCTCACCTTGAAGCCCGGCCATCATGCCATCGGCGGGCACAGATATAATCTGACCTTTCGCAAGGCGCTTTAAGGGTATAACCCTGCCGGGCAGGAGGAGCCCAAATGCGATGGATTGCCGGATTGATAACGGTGCTGAGCCTGGCGGTAGTGCCTTTGGCGGCGCGGACTGAGGTTGTCGATCAGGTCTGGGCCGGGCATCCGGTCGCCTTCGCCCTGGCCGCGTCGGATAAGCACCTGTTCGTCGGATATTATGGCGCCGATCGCCGCCTTACCGTGGCGGAGCGCGATATCTCCGGCGGCGCGTGGCGCTATACCCGGCTGGACACCTCGGTGGGCTGGGACAGCCACAACTACATCGCCATGGCCATCGATTCGGTGGAGCGACTGCATGTTGCCGCCAATATGCATGTGTCGCCGCTGACCTATTACACGGCAGCCAAGCCGGATGACGCCGAAAGCCTGAGGCGCGTGCCGGTCCTCATCGACCCCACGAGGGAACTGCGCATGACCTATCCTGTCTTCCTGAAGGACCGGGCCGGGCGGTTGATTTTCAGATATCGCGATGGCGGTTCGGGGAATGGCAACGATATCTATACGGTCTGTGACGGGCGGACATGGGCGCCTTTGCTGAACGTGCCCCTGACCGACGGTGAGGGAAAGCGCAACGCCTATCCGGTCGGGCCGGTGGTTGGGCCGGATGGCCAATTTCACCTGACGTGGGTGTGGCGCGAAACGCCCGATGCCGCCACCAACCATGATTTGAGCTATGCCCGCAGCGCCGATCTGAGTCATTGGCAAAAGGCCGATGGCACGCCCCTCGTCCTGCCCATGACCTACGAAAGCGCCGAGATTGTCGATCCGGTGCCGGTGGGCGGCGGCATGATCAACAATAATACCCTGATCGGGTTCGATGCGGATGCGCGCCCGCTTATCGCCTATCACAAATATGATGCCGCCGGACACACGCAAATCTATGTGGCGCGCTTCGAAGAGGACCATTGGCGTGTGGTCCAGGCCAGCGACTGGACCGGCTATCGCTGGGAGTTCGGCGGCAACGGGTCGCTTATATTCGAGGTGACGCTCAAGGCCGCCTATGCCCGTGGCGATGAGGTGATCGTGCCGGTAACGCGGCAGGGCGTCGCCACCGAATTGCATCTGCGTGCAACGGACTTGTCGCGGGTGGCCGAAACGCCCGCGCCGCCATCGCGCTTTGCCGCTGACATCAAGGGCGTGGCTATCCCGGCGGACATGCAGCTCAATCAGGTGGAGCTGGATGCCGGTGGGCACCACTACCTGCTGGCCTGGGCGACCTTGCCGCAGAACCGTGACCGGCCACGCGATGTCGTGCCGCCGCCTGTGCCGCTTATGCTGTTCGAAAAATAAACGCCCCATATAGCGCCCCGGCGGCGAAACCGTCGGGGCGCTATATGGTCAGATGGCTTTCGAGCGTCGTCTTAGGCCGTCTTTTTTGCGGGCGCCTTCTTTGCCGCCGGCTTTTTGGCCGCTGTGGTCTTGGTGGCGGTCGATTTCGCCGCCGCTGTCTTTGGGGCGGCCTTGGTAGTCGCTTTTTTGGCAGGGGCCTTTTTCGCCGGGGCCTTTTTGGTGGACGCGCCGCCCTTGGCTTTGATCAGGTCTATGGCCTGTTCCAGGGTGACGGTTTCCGGTGTCACGTCCTTCGGCAGGGTGGCATTGACCTTGCCGCACTTGACATAGGGGCCGTAGCGGCCAGCCATGACCGAAATCTTGTCGCCGCCCTCGCCAAACGTACCCAGTTCACGCAAGGGGGCGGCCGCCGCGGCGCGACCCTTGCCACCGCCGCCCGCGCGCTTTTCAGCGATCAGGTCAACGGCACGATTGATGCCGATTTCAAACACTTCGTCCAGACTGGCCAGATTGGCATAGGTGCCGCCGGTTTCGATAAACGGACCGAAGCGACCGAGACCGGCCACAATGGTCGTCTTGTCTTCCGGGTGGATACCGACGGTGCGCGGCAGGGACAGGAGCTTAAGCGCGCGTTCCAGGTCGATGGAGGCCGCCGGCCAGGCCTTGGGCAGGCTGGAGCGCTTGGGCTTATCGTCTTTCGATTCGGGCTCGCCCAACTGCACATAGGGGCCGAAACGGCCGATTTTCAGCGCCACCGTCTTGCCGGTTTCCGGATCGGTCCCCAGGTCGCGGTCGCCATTGGCGCCGTTTTCACCGTTTTCGGCATCGGGCGCACCGACGGGCCGGGTATATTTGCACTCTGGATAGTTGGAGCAGCCGATGAAGGCGCCGAAGCGCGAGGTCTTCAGGCTGAGCAGGCCGGTGCCGCAGGTCGGGCAGGCGCGGGGATTGCTGCCGTCGCCCTTGTCCGGGAAGATGAGCGGCCCCAGGCTTTCGTTCAGTGCGTCGAGTACCTGCGTGGTGCGCAACTCGGTCATGCCCTCGGCGGCAGCGTGGAAATCCTTCCAGAAATCGGCCAGCAGCGTCTTGTAATTCAGTTCGCCGGCGGAAACGAGGTCGAGCTTTTCTTCCAGGTCGGCGGTGAAGTCGTATTGGACATAGCGATGGAAGAACTGGTCGAGGAAGGCCGTAACCAGACGGCCCTTGTCTTCCGGAATGAAGCGGTTCTTGTCCATGCGGACATAGGCGCGATCGCGCAGCACGGTCAGGATGGAGGCATAGGTCGACGGGCGGCCGATGCCGAGTTCTTCCAGCTTCTTGACGAGCGTGGCTTCGGAATAGCGCGGGGGCGGCTCAGTAAAGTGTTGGTCGGCCTTGGCGGTATGGATGTCGGCCAGGGTCCCGGCCTTGACGGCCGGCAGGCGGCCGCCTTCGTCATCGGTGTCGTCGTCGCGGCCTTCTTCATACACCGCCATGAAGCCGTCGAAGGTCACCACCTGACCGGTGGCGCGTAGCGAGGTCTGCTTGTCGGCGGTAAACAGGTTGATCGTGGTGTTTTCGACGCGCGCCTGTTCCATCTGCGACGCCAGGGTGCGTTTCCAGATCAGTTCATAGAGGCGCGCCTGATCGCCATCAAGGCGCAGGGTTTCCGGGCGACGGAAGGCGGAGGTCGGGCGGATGGCTTCGTGCGCTTCCTGGGCGTTCTTGGCCTTGGCCTTATACTGGCGCGGCGTTTCCGGCACGTAGGCAGCCCCGAACCGTTCGCCGATCAGCTTGCGCATCTCGCTGATGGCCGAGGGTTCGATATAGACGCCGTCGGTACGCATATAGGTGATCAGACCGACCGTTTCGCCGCCGATATCGACGCCTTCGTATAGCTTCTGCGCTGTTTGCATGGTGCGGCTGGCCGAGAAGCCGAGCTTGCGGGCGGCTTCCTGTTGCAGGGTCGAGGTGGTGAAGGGCGGCGCGGGCGATTTCTTGCCGGGCTTCTGTTCGACCTCGGTGACGGTGAACTGTGAGCCCTTGATCAGGTCGCGGGCGGCGAAGGCCGACGCTTCGTCTGGCAGGTCGAACTTGCCCAGGCGCTTGCCGTTCAGGGTGAACAGCTTGGCGTTGAAGGGCGGGGAATTGGCCGAGACTTCGGCGTCCACCGTCCAATATTCCTCGGTCTTGAACTTCTCGATTTCAATTTCGCGATCGACGACGATCTTCAGCGCCACGGATTGGACGCGGCCGGCGGAGCGGGCGCCGGGCAGCTTGCGCCATAGGACGGGCGACAGGGTGAAGCCTACCAGATAATCGAGCGCGCGCCGGGCCAGATAGGCATCGACCAGCTCCATGTCGATGTCGCGCGGGGCGGCCATGGCTTGTTGAACTGCCGATTGCGTAATGGCGTTGAAGGTGACGCGCTGGACGATCTTTTCTTTCAGCACCTTCTTCTTGTTGAGCACTTCCAGCACGTGCCACGAAATCGCTTCTCCTTCGCGATCCGGGTCGGTGGCGAGAATCACGCGGTCGGCGCCCTTTATGGCATCGGCGATATCGTTGAGTCGCTTGGCGGACTTCGGATCGACTTCCCAGGTCATGGCGAAATCTTCATCCGGGCGGACGCTGCCATCCTTGGACGGCAAATCGCGGATGTGGCCGAAGCTGGCCAGAACAGTGAAACCCTTGCCCAGGTACTTGTTGATGGTCTTGGCCTTGGCCGGGCTTTCTACGATAACAACGGTCATAAAATCTCTTGTCAGGCGAAAAATCGCCGAAGCTCAGTCGGAAAAGAAGGGTGTATGCGACCTTAGATTATGCGCCACACAGAATAATCAAGGCGTCTAACCGGCCGCATACATGCTGAGCGATTCAATTTCTGTCAACGACAATAAAATAAAAGCCCGGCACAATTTAAAATAGATTTATAGTATTTTACGCTTTTTAATGGACGGGCCGCCGGTGTGGCGCGCCGCAATACGCTTACGCCCGTCTGTAATATCCGCCGTCATCGGCGACCACTACGCCGGCGATTTCCAGCTCGCTCAGGGCCGACAGAGCCAGCCAGGTCGGCGCACCGCTCAGGCGCAACAGGTCATCGCGATGGATCGGCGTATCGTTCACCAGACCTGACAAGGCGCGGCCGACGCGGGCAATATCGTCTTCGGCGGGGGCGCGTTCGGCGGGCCTGAGCGGATCCAGCGTCAAGGCGAATGGTGTCGGTGCCTCGAATCCCATCTGGCCTTCCAGCATCCGGATCACGTCGTCGGCGGTTTCGCACAGGTTGGCGCCCTGGCGCAGGAGATCGTTCGTGCCGCGGCAGCGCGGGTCGAGGGGCGAGCCCGGCACGGCAAAGACCTCGCGGTTCTGTTCCGCCGCCAGCCGCGCCGTGATCAGCGACCCGGAGCGCAGTTCGGCCTCGACGACGATGGTGCCGAGGCTTAGGCCCGAGATCAATCGGTTGCGGCGGGGAAAATCTTCGGCACGTGCCCTGTGCCCGACCGGGCTTTCCGACACAAGCAGGCCGTGGGCGGCGACCTGTTCGTAGAGGCCTTTGTTGTCCGGCGGATAAATGTCGTCCACGCCGCCGCCCAGCACCGCTATCGTCCCGGTTTTCAGGCTCATTTCGTGGGCGCGGGTATCGATGCCACGCGCCAGGCCGGACACGATATGAAAGCCCGCCGCTCCCAGGTCGTGGGCCAGGGATTGAGCGATCTTTTGGCCGACAGCAGAGGCGTTGCGCGCACCGACCACGGCAATCGCCTGACGGCGCGGCACCAGTGTGCCTATGGTCCACAGCACCGGCGGGGCGGCGTCGATCTGCTTCAGCAAGGCCGGATAGTCGGCGTCACCTAGCACGACCAGCCGGGCACCCGCCGCATCGGCGCGAGCCAGTTCGGCGTCCAGCCTGGCGATCGGATAGGGCGTAAGCGACCCGCCGGAGCGTTTGACGAGGAGGGGCAGGGCTTCGAGCGCGTTCACGGCCGAGCCGAAGCGCAGCATCAGGCGTCCGAAATGGACCGGGCCGATGCGTTGCGTGCGCGCCAGCCGCAGCCGCGCGATGCGTTCGGATGGATCGGCGGCGGCCGATATGCGGTCAAAGCCCACGGTAGCAAGTTCCCCCTGTCACCGAAAGACGCTAACAGGCTTTCGGGAAGGGCTCAAGCCTATTGCCAGGCTTCGCGGCATGGTCTTGTATGCGGGCATAAAAGGACTGATTTGATGAGTGATATCGAACCCCGCCCGCCTCTGGAAGAGGACATCTGCATACATATATTTACTGTTTCCTCCGGCATGGTGGGCGTGTGCCTGACGGCGGTCGGCTTGCTGCATATCGTCAAGGTGATCAACAAGATGGAAACCTTGGCCGACGATATCGTGACGGTGGATGCCGTAATGTTCCTGATCTCAGCCCTGAGTGCTTACTGGGCGTTGCGAACGCGCCGCCGTCAGCGGATTTACATGCTGGAACGTTTCGCCGACGGGGTATTTATCGCTGCCATGGTGCTGTGTGTGGTGGCGATCATATTCATCACCTATTGGCTGAACGCGATCTCGGTATAATTACGTTCCGCTCGCGAGAGCCTGTTACTCTTTTTTTCTGCCAATCTTCGGTTCCTCGCCCTTGAGCAGGCGGCGGATATTTTCGGCGTGGCGAATATAGATGAGTACCGCCATGAAGAGGGCCATGCCGAGGAACGGGTAGGGCGCCACATGCAACAGAAAACCAAGCGGCACGACGAAGGCCGCCGCCACTAGCGCGCCCAGGCTGGAAATGCGGAAAATGAAGGCGGTCAGCAGCCACAAGGCAGCGGCGATCAGGCCCATGGGCCAGCAGGCGGCGAACAAGGTGCCGAAGAAGGTGGCCACGCCCTTGCCGCCCTTGAATTTCAGCCAGACGGGGAACAGGTGGCCGAGAAAGGCGGCCGCGCCAGCCAGTGCCATGGCCGTCTGGCGCGTTTGCAGGTCACCCTTCATCAGGAGCAGGAAGGCCAGGCCAACCGCCAGCGCCCCCTTGCCCGTATCGCCAATGAAGGTGATGGCCGCCAGATCCTTGCGCCCGGTGCGCAGCACGTTGGTGGCGCCGATATTGCCGGACCCGACCGTGCGGATATCTATGCCTGCCGCCTTGGCCGCGATATAGCCGAACGGAATCGAGCCGAGCAGATAGCCGCCGATGATGGACGCCATATAGATGAAGGCGTCGAAGGAGTAGGGCGTGGTCACGCTATGGGTTCCGCCTGTTGTTTAGGAGTTCATGTCCGGGCATTTTCAGATTTCGTAGACGATTCGACCGTCAACGAGGGTTTTAAGCACCTTGCCCTGTAGCGTGCGGTTTTCAAAGGGTGAGTTCTTCGATTTCGACAGGATGTCGCGCTCGCGCAACGCAAATGGGGCATCTATATCGACCAGCAGCAGGTCGGCGGGCGCGCCCTTGGCGATGCGACCGGCATCGAGGCCGAGCAGTTGCGCCGGGTTTTGCGTCACCGTGCGCAGCAGGTCGATCAACGGAATATCGTTTTCATGATGCAGGCCGATCAGGGCCGGCAGCAGGGTTTGCAAACCGATGGCGCCGGGCGTGCTTTCCGAAAACGGCAGGCGCTTGTGCTCGGCGGGCTCAGGCGTGTGGTTGGACACGATGACATCGACCAGGCCAGAGGCCACGGCGTCGATCATGGCCAGCCGGTCGCGTTCGGCGCGCAGGGGCGGATCGAGCCGGAAGAAGGTGCGATAATCGCCGATATCAAGTTCGTTGAACATCAGGTGGTTGATCGAGACGCTGGCGAAGACTTCCAGCCCCTTGGCCTTGGCGCGTTCCAACGACCCAAGCCCTTCGCGTGTCGAGACCTGATCGACCAGGAAGCGTGCGCCGGTCAGTTCGACGAGGGCCAGATCGCGTTCCATCATGATCCGTTCGGCCAGGGCGGAAACGCCCGGCAGGCCCATGCGCGCGGCCATTTCGCCCGACGTGGCGACGGCGCCTTCCGATAGCCACGGTTCCTTTGGCCGGTGGGCGATCAGGGCATTGAACCCGTTGGCGTAGTTGAGCACGCGGCTGAGGATCTTGGAATTGACGATCGGTTCGTCGCCATTGGTGAAATAGAGCGCGCCGGCTTCGGCCATCAGGCCGATTTCCGCCATTTGCCGGCCTTCCAGCTTTTTGGTCGCGGCGCCGGCCGGATAGACGTGAACCAGTTCGATATCGCGGGCGCGCCTCAGGATGAAGTCGGCCATGGCGGGTTCGTCGATGCACGGATCGGTGTCGGGCTGGACCACGAAGGAGGTGACGCCCCCGGCGGCGGCGGCCAGCGAGGCCGATTTCAGCGTTTCCTTGGGCTCAGACCCCGGTTCGCCGGTGCGCACGCGCATGTCGATCAGGCCGGGCAGGATGGCGTTTTCATCGCAGTCGATGACGCGGATACCGGCGTGGCCGCTCGGCGTCTCGTGACCGTAGATGACGTCGGCAATCACGCCTTCGGCGACGATGACGGAGCCCGGACCGTCATATTCGGTGGCCGGATCGATGAGGCGGGCGTTGACAAAGGCTAATGCGCTCATCGGTCATTCTCCAAACGGGCGGCGAGGGAGGCCAGGACGGCCATGCGTGCGGCCACGCCCATTTCGACCTGATCCTGGATAAGGGAGACGCTGAGATCGTCGGCGATCTCCGAATCGATTTCGACGCCCCGGTTCATTGGCCCGGGGTGCATGACCTTGGCCCCCTTGGCGGCGACGGCCAGCTTTTCGCGGTCGAGCCCGAAGAAGCGGTAATATTCGCGCGTCGACGGGATGAAGGCGCCGTCCATGCGCTCCAGCTGCAGGCGCAGCATCATGACGACATTGGCGTCGGCAATGCCTTCGCGCATGTCGTGGTAGACCTCGGTGCCCCACTGATCGGCGTCGCCCGGAATAAGCGTCGGCGGTCCGACCAGGCGGACATTGGCGCCCATGGCGTTGAGCAGGATAACGTTGGAGCGGGCGACGCGCGAATGCAGGACGTCGCCGCAGATGGCGATGGTCAGGCCATCGACATGACCGAAGGCGCGGCGAATCGACAGCATGTCGAGCAGGGCCTGGGTCGGATGCTGGTGCTGGCCATCGCCGGCATTGACGACGGAACAGCCGACCTTCTGGGCCAGCAGGGCCGCCGCGCCCGATGCCGAGTGGCGCACGACGAGCAGGTCGGGCTTCATGGCGTTCAGCGTCACCGCCGTGTCGATCAGGGTTTCCCCCTTGGCGACGGACGAGGTCTTCATGCTCATATTAATGGTGTCGGCGCCAAGGCGCTTGCCCGCCAGCTCAAAGCTCGACTGGGTGCGCGTCGAGTTTTCGAAGAACATGTTGACCAGGGTGCGTCCGCGCAGCAGGTCGAGCTTCTTGGTCGATTGCCGGTTCAGGTCGACAAAGACATCAGCCAGATCGAGCAGGTTGGCGATATCGGGCGGATCGAGGTCCTGCGCAGCCAGGAAGTGGCGTTTCGGAAAGGCCGTCAGGCGCGTTCGGATCAGATCGTTTACATCAGTCATTGGGCGGGTCCGGATGAATTGCAAACTGTAATGACCGCGAGGCAAGATTTTGGCAAGCGTGCCGCGCAGCTATTATTCGCAGGCTAAACAAGGTGAAACATAAAGAGCAGAAGGGGCATGGTGAAGGCGCTCAGTGAGGTGGTCAGGGCGACGATGCCGGCCATCAAAGGCGCATCTCCGCCCATGTGGCGGGCCTGGACATAGGCCGCCGCCGCGCAAGGTGCCGCTCCACAGGCCAGAGCGATTCCCTGTGCCATCCGGTCGCCGCCCAGTCCATAGCAGATGGCCCATGCCATCACCGGCATGACCAGAACCTTGAACAACGAAACGGCGCCGACGAGGAAGGGCCGGCGCCAGACATAGCCGAAGCTTAAGCCCACGCCCGCCAGGATCAGGCCGGTCGGGATGGCCGCTTCGCCGAGCATGGTCAGCGATTTTTCTACGAAGGGCAGGGAGGGGACGCGCAGGAAATTGAGCAGCAGGCCCACGAGGCACGAGGCGAAAATCGGATTGGTCAGCAGCGTGCGGGCAAACCAGGCGGGCGTGCGCACGGGAACCTCGCCTTCCGGTTCGCCCCATTGGGCCAGAACCAGGATGCAGATCATGTTGCTGGCCGGGATCAGCGCGCTGATGGCCACCGCCGAAAGGCCGTTGGCCGAGGGGCCGAAAATTGAGGCGGCCACGGGCACGAAGATAAAGGAGTTGAAGCGCATCAACCCTTGAAAGACGCTGGTGAAGGTCGGGCCCGACAGGCGCAGGAACGGCTTGAGCGCGAAGCCGACCGCGGCCGCGATCACTACGGACCCGACGACGGCGACGCTGATCGGGCCGGTGGAAAAACCGGACAGGTCGGCGTGCCAGATGGCCGGGATCAAAAAGCCGGGATAGAGGACATATACGGCGAACTTCTCAATCGGCGGCCAGACATTGAGCGGCAGGAAGCCGGATTTTTTCAGCGCGTAACCGAGGGCGATCAGCAGGAAGACCGGGACGATACCGTTCAGGATCAGGTTCGGGGCCATCGTGGTCGCTATCCTCCCGCCGGACTGCCCGGCACGGACAGGCCCTTTAGCCGGTCAAGCGCCCCTTGCAGGATATAGGCGGCGGCATTGCGGTCTATGACTTCCGCCCGCTTGGCGCGGCTGAGGTCGGCTTCCTCGATCAGGAAGCGGTTCATGACGGACGACGACCAGCGTTCGTCCCAGAACGCGATCGGCATATCGCGCAGGCGCAAGAGGTTGCGGGCGAAGGCGCGGCACGACTGGCAGCGCGGACCTTCGGTGCCGTCCATATTGACTGGCAGCCCAATGACCAGTCCGGCGGCCTCACGACTGTCCATCAGCTTGAACAGGCGTTCGGCCTCAAGGGTGAACTTGGACTTGCGGATCAGTTCCAGCGGCGAGCCAATGGTGAGGGAAATGTCCGAAACGGCAACGCCGATGGTCTTTTCGCCCAGGTCGAGACCCAGCAGGGCGCGGCGCGGCGGAAGGGCTCCCGCCAGTTCGGTGATGTCAATAACAGCCATAAGCGGCTGCTTTGCCTCCTAAGCGGGCCAGAGTCAACAGACTGTCATGCAATCATCAGGCAATTGCAGAATGGGTGTCACGAGACCGCATTATGTGGGCCATGTTCGTTGCGGCGGATACTGTCGTTCGGCGAATGATTACAGTGGATATTAACAGATTAAAATTCTGTAATAAATTACATCAATGTAATTAATGAATGAGATGTAATACATGAATCCGATTTAACAATATTAATGTTCCATTTTGCTTACGTCGAGAGTAGATGTCTCCTCAGTTCTCAACGAGTACTCCTCCTCGCGCTTTAACGTCACAAAGGAAACAAGTCATGATCCGCTCTATCGCCACTATCGCCCTGATCTCCGCCGCCGCCCTGTCGCTGGCTTCTACCGCCAATGCCGGTACGTCGAACTTCCAACAACCGGAGCAAATCTCGGTCAGCACCAATAATGTCGACCTAAATGATGCCCGCCAGGCCAAGGTCTTCTACGGCCGCCTGTCCCAGGCTGCCGCCGAAGTCTGCGACACCCGCACCACGGGTTCGATGATCACGCACTATCGTGCCGAACGCGATTGCGAACGCCAGGCCGTTACCGACGCGGTCCGCCAGATCAACGCCCCGCAACTGAGCGCCATGGATGATAAGGTCAATAACCGCGGCGGCAGCGCCCGTAGCATGGCCGTCGTCGACGCTCGCGAATAGGCGACGACTGTAAACAGGGGCCGCTCCCCCCGATCGCAAAGGATATCTCCCATGTTTTACAAGATGTTGGCCGCGGCCGTTTGCGCCGGGACGATGGTTTGCGCCTTTGGCGCCGCGGCGGCGGAAAGCAATGTGTCCCGCATTCCTGTCACCTTCGAAAACCGGGACCTTAACGACCCGGCCCGTAGCGAAGCGGCCTATGCCCGGCTTTACAAGGTCGTGCAGCGCGTCTGCGATACGACGCAGGCCGGGCCCAAGTCCCGCGCGGAAGATGATCGAGCCTGCGAAGAACAGGCCATGGATGAGGCTGTCGCCAATCTCGGCAGCCAGGAAATGCGACGTTTGCACAGCCGCGAGATCGCCTCTCATGGCGCAAGCACTTACGGCGCCCGCAGATAGGGCAAATCCGTCCGCCGTCCATCCACTGCCTTAAAAAGGGTGTCGCGCGCAAGCCGGCGCCCTTTTACATGCTCAAAGGTCGTACAGGCTCGCCGCCTTAGAATTAGGGTGTGTTTTTGAAAAGCGTCTTGCCAAATCCAGCCTCAATCGCTAACCGGAACCCACAAGATTATATGGAGTCTGGTCATGGCCATCGATGTGGCAACGGTCAAAAAAGTTGCGAGCCTGTCGCGTCTGCGCGAAAGTGACGAACGCCTGCAGTCGCTTGCCGGCGAATTGAACGGCATACTGGGCTGGATCGAGCAGTTGAACGAAGTCGATGTCACCGGCGTCGAGCCGATGACCACGGCCATCGAGATGCCGCAGCCGATGCGCGAAGACGTCGTCACCGACGGTGACAAGGTTGCGGAGATCGTCGCCAATGCCCCGAAGTCGGTCGATGGCTTCTTTGTCGTCCCGAAGGTGGTTGAATAATTATGACTGAACTGACGAAACTGACGCTGAAGTCGGCGATCGACGGCCTCAAGGCAAAGACCTTTTCCTCCGCAGAGCTGACCGACGCCTTTATCGGCGCCATCGAGACGGCGAATCCGAAGCTGAACGCCTATGTCGAAACCACCTTCGATAAGGCCCGCGCCCAGGCTGCCGCCTCCGACGCCAAGCTGGCACGCGGCGAGGGGGGGGCGCTGGAAGGCGCGCCGTTGGGCATCAAGGACCTGTACTGCACCGCCGGCGTGCGCACGACGGCCTGTTCCGGCATTCTGGAAAACTTCGTCCCGACCTACGAATCGACCGTGACCCAGAACCTATGGGATCAGGGCGCGGTCATGTTGGGCAAGCTCAACATGGACGAATTCGCCATGGGTTCGTCCAACGAAACCTCCAAGTGGGGCAATGTCGTCAATCCGTGGAAATCGCGGGGTTCCAATGCTGAGCTGACGCCGGGCGGATCGTCAGGCGGATCGGCATCGGCCGTCGCCGCCGACCTGTGCCTGGCTGCCACGGCGTCCGACACCGGTGGTTCGATCCGTCAGCCGGCTGCCTTTACCGGCACGGTCGGCATCAAACCGACCTATGGCCGCTGCTCGCGCTACGGCATGGTGGCCTTCGCCTCATCGCTCGATCAGGCTGGCCCGATCACCAAGACGGTCGAAGACGCGGCGATTATGCTTCAGGCCATGTGTTCGCACGATGTGAAGGATTCGACCTCCCTCGACCTGCCGGTCCCGGATTTTTCCAGCTTCCTGGGCAAGTCGGTCAAGGGCCTGCGCATCGGCATTCCCGACGAATACCGTCTCGACGGTATTCCGGCCGAGATCGACGCCCTGTGGGAACAGGGCATTGCCTGGCTGAAAGACGCAGGCGCGGAAATCGTCCGTATCTCCTTGCCGCACACCAAGTATGCGTTGCCATGCTACTATATCATCGCGCCTGCGGAAGCGTCGTCGAACCTGGCGCGCTATGACGGCATGCGCTACGGCCATCGCGCCGCCGGCGTTCAGTCGCTGACCGATACCTATGAGATGTCGCGGTCGGAAGGCTTCGGCAAGGAAGTGAAACGCCGCATCATGATCGGCACCTACGTGCTGTCGGCCGGTTTCTACGACGCCTATTACGTCAAGGCGCTGAAGGTCCGCCGCCGCATCGCCGAGGACTTCACCAAGGCCTATGAAAGCTGCGACGTCATCCTTACGCCCGCCACGCCGTCGGCCGCCTTCGAATTGGGCGACCAGGCAAAGGCCGCCGATCCGGTTCAAATGTACCTCAACGACGTCTTTACGGTAACGACCAACCTGGCCGGGCTGCCGGGCCTCAGCGTTCCTGCCGGCCTCGATAGCCAAGGTCTGCCGCTCGGCTTGCAGGTCATCGGCAAAGCGCTCGACGAAGGCACGGTGCTCAATATTGCATCGGTGCTGGAAAAGGCCGCCGGCTTTTCAGCCAAGCCTGCGCGGTGGTGGTAGCCCTCCGCTGTCCTTGATTATTGCGGTGAATATTGCGACCGGGCGGGGCGGATGATCTATCCGGCCTGCCAGGGATGTGCCATAGTTTTTCGCAAGGGCTAAAGGCCTTCACATCCCAGGAGCAGGCCAGCGAGGCCTGGCAGTTTATGAATCGTATGCTTAAAACCGGCGTTGCCGTCATGTCCGCCATTGCCATGACCGCCAGCCCGATCGCTTTCGCACAAACCGCGCCGGGCGCGTCTTCGTCTGAATCTGGGTCTGCATCCGGCGACTCCGACGTCAGCAATGAAGACATAATGAATGTCGCGATTGTGTGTGTGGCCACCTATGATCTGGTGCTGGCGGACGCGCCGGCGGGTCCGCAAACGGAAAAGATCAGGGAAGCCCGCACCCTGGCCCGCTCCATCTATATGGAAGCCTCCGGTAATGACGACACCAAGGCGGACGCTGAAATCTCCGGTGTTGACGCGGCGCTGAAGGAAGAGGTCACCAAGGGCACGATGAAGCTGGATGAGCTGCGCGGCACCTGTGACTCCCTGCTGATGGATGACACGGTCCCGCCGCCCACGGCGTCGTGACGGCCAATAACACACCAGTTACGGGAAAGCCTTGGGTGACCAAGGCTTTTTTGGTCTATGCTGCCGGTTGCAATGACGAATGGTGATGGAATGTTGTCGAGCTATCAGGACATGGTTGCGTGGGGCCTATTGGTTCTGCCTCTGATCGTGCTGGCATGGGCGGCGGTCTGGTTCGTGCTCATTCAGGCCGAACGCAACCGGCATGAACGCTACAAGCGCTTCTATGCCATAATGGAACAACTGGCTAAATCTGACGGGCCCACCGCCGACAAGATGGCGGCGGCCTATGAACTACGTAACTACCGCGAATATAAGGATGTCATCGCCCGCGTCTTTATTGATGGCAAGGTTCGTGGCGATACCGCCGACGCTCTGTCCAAGCAGCTACGTGAAACGGTTGACCATATTCGTCATTAAGCGGGCTCGAAAAGCGCTTTAGTTCGCTGCCA
Organism: Asticcacaulis sp. AC466; assembly: GCF_000495815.1. GTDB lineage: Bacteria > Pseudomonadota > Alphaproteobacteria > Caulobacterales > Caulobacteraceae > Asticcacaulis. Next base: position 170,092 of record NZ_AWGE01000008.1, read on the forward strand.
GCCGTGTAACGGCCGGCAAGGGGGTCACTGTTGTATCGTAACCGGTGGGCGGGGTGCCGGTGTCTATATTCTTGATGGCAATCTGGTCCGGGTCTGGCAGGCGGTTTAACTGAGTCGCCACGACCGAGCCGCTGGTGAAAATGGCCAGGACCGCCGCTGCCAAACTGATGAGCAGGGCGTAGGGCGGACGACGCCTATGCTCGGCTTTTGCTTCCCAATAGAGGGAATAGGTGCTGGGGTGCGCCGTATGGATCATTGTGCTTGCTCTGTGTGCCACCTGTCCGGTCCGCCATCGCCGCCAGGTCAATTTCATGTGAGAATATGGCCGCGCGTGTAAGATTTCAGTGATCGATTCCCGTCGCCGTGTGTCGAATGGGTTAAGGCGCGTCATTGCGCAATCCTTATAAGCTGACGCCTATTTTTAAGGGCGTTGATCGATCGGCCTTTAGTTGAATTTGTATCTAAAGCTTGTGTTCTGCGTGCTTTTGGGCAGTATCTGCGCAACATCACATAACCGGAGCAGAGGATGAACCTCCCCGCCACAGCCCATCCGAAGGAAATTACCGTACGCGGTGTCATCCTCGGTATCCTGATCACGCTTATCTTTACCGCCGCCCAGGTCTATCTTGGCCTTAAGGTCGGCCTGACCTTCGCCACCTCCATTCCCGCCGCCGTCATTTCCATGGCGCTGCTACGTTTCGCCAAGACGGCGACCATCCAGGAAAACAACATCGTCCAGACCATCGCTTCGGCGGCGGGCACTCTGGCGTCCGTCATTTTCGTCCTTCCCGGCCTGATCATTATCGGCTGGTGGCGCGAGGTGCCCTTCTTCATCACGTTTGGCGCCTGCGCCATCGGGGGCGTGCTGGGCGTCATGTACACCATGCCGCTGCGCCGGGCCCTGGTCTCGCAATCGACCCTGCCGTATCCGGAAGGCGTTGCTGCCGCCGAAGTGCTGCGAGTCGGCACCACGTCGCGGGAAGGCGCGGCAGAAGGCTCTGCCGGGCTAATGGCGATCCTGCTGGCCTCCGCTGCCTCGGCGCTTTACGCCGCCGGTGCTGCGTCGAAAGTCCTCGCCGGGGAAATTTCGACCTATTTCAAGGTGAACAGTTCCGGTGGCGTTTCCGGCATGGCGGGCTCTTCGTCCCTGGCCCTGATCGGCGCTGGCCACCTCATGGGTATCACGGTCGGCATCGCCATGTTCTTCGGTCTGTTCCTGACCTGGGGGGTCGGCGTGCCGATCCTGTCGACCTGGACCATTGAATGGGCGGGCCTGGTGCCGCATCTGGTTGCCGCCCATCCCGATCCGGCCGTTGCGGTCGGCGAATATGCCGAAGGCATCCGTTCGAGCCAGATTCGCTTTATCGGCGCCGGGGTCATCGGCATGGCCGCCATCTGGACGATCGGCAAGCTGATCCTGCCGGTCTGGGGTGGCCTAATGTCGGCCCTGGAAGCCGGGCGTGCGCGCAAGGCGGGCGATGTCGATCTGCCGCGGTCCGAACATGACCTGCCGGTGTGGATCGTCGGACTGGTCATCATGCTGTCCATGGTGCCGGCCGGCTGGTTGCTGTTCGCCTTCCTGTCGGGTGGGCCCCTGAGCCAACTGGCTCTGCCGCTGGTCATCGCCGGTGTCCTCTACATCCTTGTGGCCGGGCTTCTGGCCGCCGCCGTCTGCGGCTATATGGCCGGCCTTATCGGCTCGTCCAATTCGCCGGTCTCGGGCATCGCCATTCTGGCCGTGCTGGGGGCCGCGGTCATCATCGGCATGATCGGCTACAAATTTACCGGACCGAATGTCGAAACCGCCCTGATCGCCTTTACGCTTATGGTTACGACCGTCGTTCTGGCCGTGGCCGTTATCGGCAACGACAATCTCCAGGATCTCAAGACCGGTCAGCTGGTTGACGCGACGCCGTGGAAGCAACAAGTCGGCCTGATCATCGGCGTTCTGGCTGGCGCCTGCGTCGTGCCTGTGGCGCTCAATCTGCTGAACAATGTCTGGGGCTTTGCGGGCGATCCGAACTTCCATGCCATCGACGTGGCCGGTGGTACGCTCAACGCGCCGCAGGCGACCCTGATATCGACCCTGGCCAAGGGCGCCATCGGCGGCAAGCTGCCACTCGGCCTTCTGAGCATAGGCCTGGTTGTCGGCGCGATTCTGGTCGCCCTTGACGAAGGATTGCGCATCGCGTCGAAGGGGCGTTTCAGCTTGCCGCCGCTCGGTGTCGGCCTGGCTATTTACCTGCCCGCCGGCGTGACCTCGCCGGTCGTTGTGGGGGCTGTCGCCGGCTGGCTGTTCATCAAGCTGGTGTCGAAACTCAGGACACACGACATCGCCGAACGTTTGGGCGTGCTGGTCGCCTCGGGCTTCATCGTCGGGGAAAGCCTGTTCAACGTCTTCTATGCGGGTCTGATCGCCGGAACGCGTAATCCCGGCATCATTACCGTGCCCCATCCGCCGTCAGAGCATCTGGGGATGTGGCTGGCGCTGGGGCTGGCCGCCATCATCGTCGTCGGTCTTTACCTGTGGTCCGGCGACCAGGCCAAGAAGATCGGCGATACCATGCACTGATACGGAACGTCCCTTGACGACCTCCCGGTGCACCGGGAGGTCGTAACGACAATTATGATCGTTTCAGGGGTTGAAGTTGCGATGCGAAGACAGCTAAAATTAGGCTCATGAACAATACCAACACCGAAAACCGCCCTGTCATCAACCCGATCCCGGCCGATGGCATCACCTATTACCTGCATCCGCATCCGCGTTCGCCGTTTTCGGAAGCCGTTCAGGTCGGTCAGACCCTGTACCTGTCGGCCATGATCGGCCTGGATGAGAACGGCAAGCTGGCCGAAGGCTTCGACAATGAAGTCAAGGCGATCATGGCCAATACCGCCGAAATACTGAAGCGCTACGGCCTGGGGATGGAACACATCTTCAAGGCGACGGTGATGTTGACCGATATTTCGAAGTGGGGCGATTTCAATCGGCTGTACAAGCCCTATTTCCACCCGGCGCGCCTGCCGGTGCGTACGGCTTTCGGCGTCACCAACCTGGCCTATGACGCCACCGTCGAAATCGAATTCTGGGCGCATGTGCCCGCAGGTGTGACGGCGGAATAATCCGCCGTCAGCGCGCCGGTCAGGCCAGCATTTTCTTCACGAAATCGACATAGCCGTCCATCCAGCCTTGGAGGAATTTGGCGGTGCCGGGGTTCAGGTTGCCGGAGTCGTCATAAAAGCCGTCCTTGATCGTCAGGTAGACTTCAGGGCCGGAAAATACCGTCACACCGACCGCAGCCAGGACATCGCGGGCGTGGGCCTGCATGACGGCGGTGCCGATAGCGCCGGGTGAGGCACCGAATAGGCCGCCTGGCTTGTTGCCCCAGACATTGTGGCCGTAAGGACGCGAGCCGACATCGATGGCGTTCTTCAACACGCCTGGCAGTGACCGGTTATATTCCGGCGAGATGACCAGAACGGCCTGGGCGGCCTTCACCTTGTCGCGGAAGGCGGTAACCGCCGGGGGCGGGGCCTCTTCGAAGTCCTGATTGTACAGCGGCAGGTCGCCGATTTCGATTATGTCGAAGCTGAGCCCCGGCGCGTTTAGCTTTATGACTTCCTGGGCCAGCTTGCGGTTGATGGATGCCGAACGCAGGCTGCCGATAACGACGGCAACGGAAATATCACTCATGGGGGTGCTCCTGATTTTGGGGCCTGATTTGGGCCTGATGTGGGCAACGAGATCCAACCTAGGGCCGCGAGCCTTCCATGCCAAGGGGCGAGGCAATCACGAAGGGTTCAGGCGCTGCTTGAGAAAGGCCAGGACAAGGATTTCTTCCGGCGTCAATTTTTCGTACTGCAACTGAAGCGAATGGTCGATTTCGCCGGATATTTGTGCGATCAGGCTGCCATCCATATAGGCGTCGATAATCTGGGGGTGGATATAGGACTTGCGGCAGACGGTGGGGGTGTTCCCCAGTTTTTTCGACACGTGTTCGATCGCCGCCACGACGTTTTTCTTGGCTTGGGCTGCCGAATCGTAACTGGCATATTCCTGCAAGGCGATGGCGGCCAGCACCGTGCCTGTCCAGGTGCGAAAATCCTTGGCGGTGAAGACTTCGCCCGTGACGCTTTTTAGGTAATCGTTGACGTCGCCGGACGTGACGTCCCGCACCGTGCCGTTTTCATCGACATATTTGAACAGTTCCTGGCCCGGGATATCGGCGCAGGCCTTAACGACGCGCGCGATGCGGCGATCGTTCAGCTTTAGGTTCCACTCCTTGCCGGACTTGCCCTTGAACCGAAAGCGGATGGTAGCACCGGTGACATCGACATGCTTGTGACGCAGGGTAGTCAGGCCGTAGGATTGGTTGGTGCGGGCATATTCATCATTGCCGATACGGATCAGCGTCTTTTCCAGCAGGCTGACCACGGTTGCCAGAACCTTCTCACGCGACAGGCCACGTTGCAACATATGTTGCGCGGTCACGGCGCGCAGGCGGGGCAGGACGTCACCGAAGGCGAGGATATGGCTGAACTTGTTCGCCTCGCGGAAATTGCGCCACTCGGGGTGATAGCGGTATTGTTTGCGACCGCGCGCGTCGAACCCGGTCGCCTGCATATGTCCGTTGGCATGCGGGCAAATCCAGACGTGGGTGTAGGCGGGCGGAATGGCCAGTTTGCGGATACGCTGGATGGTCGCTTCGTCGCGAATGCGTTGGCCGTGGGTATCGAAGAAGATGAAGTGTTTGCCGCGCTTCTTGCGCGCGAAGCCGGGTTTGGCGTCCGTGACATACCGCAAGCCCTGGGCCTTGGCCTGGGCGATGCAGTCCTCTGTCCTGTCAATTGGCCTTTCAAGGGTCTGTTCGGCCGTTTCCAGATTTAAAAGCGCGGCTGTTTTCATGACATTGAAGCTGCGGCTTCGGATCAGGAAAGAAAATAGGGAAGGCCGGGGTGAATAATAGTCGGAAGATAAATGTCGCCGACGTCCGTTTCAGCCGATCTCGTTCAGCCGATCTGGCCTTACCTTAAATTTATCGGCCTTACGGACGTTCACACTGCGATCCTTACCTGTGCGCGCGTAGGCTCAAGCGTGAAACAAGGAGGACTTACATGGCCCTGCGTCCCTACTGGAGCGGCACGATCCGTCTGTCGCTGGTCTCCCTGCCTGTAAACATGTACCTAGCCATCAACCGCCAAAAGACCGTCGCTTTCCATGAAATCTATCGTCCGACCGGGGAGCGCGTCGAGCATCACCTGGTCGCCGACGGTAAGGAGATAGATCGCGACGACATCGTAAAGGGGTACGAGGTCGAAAAGGGCGAATATGTCCTGATAGAGCCGGACGAAATCAAGGCGCTGAAAATCCCGTCCAGCAAGGTTCTGGACATCGTGGAGTTTGTCGCCCGCGACGAGGTGGATGATGTCTATCTGGAAACCCCCTATTACATAGCGCCAGATGGCAAGGATAACGACGCCACCTTCGCGGTCATCCGCGATGCCCTGCGGTCTTCCCGCAAGGTGGCGGTCGGGCAGTTGGCGATTGCCGGGCGCGAGCGTTTGTGCCTGATCCGTCCATTCGGTAGCGGCATGGTGCTGGAAACCCTGCGCTACGAAGAGGAAATCCGCGAAGAAGACCCCTATTTCGACGATATCCGCGACCGCAAGCCGGACTCAGAAGAGGTCGAATTGGCGCAAGAACTGATCAAGCGCAAGACGAAGACGTTCGATCCGGGCAAGTTCCATGATCATTATCGTGACGCTTTGCAGGAATTGATCAATGCCCGGGTTGAAAACCGCGCGCCGCGTGAGGTGGTGGAGGAGCGGCCGACGGCCACGGTGGTCAATCTGATGGATGCCTTGCGTCAGTCGCTGCGCAGCAAGGAGAGCGAGGCGCCGGCCGACGAAGCGAAACCGTCACGCACGCGGACCCCGCCGCAAAAACGCACGCGTAAGGCCAAACCGCCGTCGTCGTCTGGCAAGTCGGCAACCTCCAGCGAGAAAACGCCGGCCAAGCCAAAGAAGGCGACCGCACGAAAGGCCAGTTAATGCCCGACAATCTCGACAGGTATCGCCAGAAGCGCGATTTCGAGCGCACCGCCGAACCGAAAGGTGAGGTCAAGGCGACGACGGGCAACCGCTATCTGATCCAAAAGCACGACGCGACACGTCTGCACTACGATTTTCGTCTGGAACTGGACGGCACGTTGAAATCGTGGGCGGTGACCAAGGGACCGAGCCTCGATCCCGCCGACAAACGGCTGGCCGTGGAGGTTGAAGATCACCCTGTGTCTTACGGCGATTTCGAAGGCACCATCCCAAAGGGACAATATGGCGGCGGCACGGTCATGTTGTGGGACGAAGGCACCTGGGAGCCCATCGGCGATCCCCATAAGAGCCTGGAAAAAGGCGATTTCAAATTCCGCCTGCACGGCAAGCGGCTGGAAGGTGAGTGGGTTCTGGTCCGTATGAAGCCGCGTCCTCAAGACCGCGGACGCAATAACTGGCTGCTGATCAAGCACCACGACGCCTTCGAAGTTGAAGGCGACGCCGACCATGTCCTCAATGACAACACCATCAGCATCAAGACCGGCCGCACCATGGCGCAGATCGCGGCGGGTGAGGGCGGTGAGACGGTCTGGCGCGCCGGCAAGGCGGAAAAGTCCGCTCCCAAGACCCCAACTAAAGCATCGCAAGGCTCCCGACTGGCCTTTATCGAACCGCAACTGGCGACCCTGGCCGATGCCATGCCGACGGGCAAGGACTGGCTGCACGAGGTCAAGTTCGATGGCTATCGCACCTTAGCCTATATCGACGGCGACGATGTGCGCATGATGACGCGGACCGGTCTGGACTGGACGCCTAAGTTTCGTCATACGTCCGATCTGTTGCGCACGCTGGGCATCGGCTCGGCGATCCTGGATGGCGAGATGGTCGCCACGACACCTGAGGGGCGGTCCAGTTTCAAAAGCTTGCAGGATGCTCTGTCAGCGGGAAAATCCGCCGATCTGCAATATTATGTCTTCGACCTGTTGTATCTGAACGGCGAAGATCTGCGCCGTCTGCCGCTGGTCGAGCGCAAGGCGCGTCTGGCGGCGGTGCTCAAGGATCGCGACCTGGGCGGGCGCGTCATCTTCAGCGATCATTTCGTCGAGGCGGATAAAGGGTTTTTGAACACCATCTGCAACATGGAAATGGAAGGCATTATCTGCAAACGCGCCGATGCCCCCTATACCAGCGGGCGCGGAAAGGCGTGGCTGAAGGTCAAGTGTCACAAGCGCCAGGAATTTGTCATCGGCGGCTTTTCAGAGCCAACCCATGCCGAACGCGGAATCGGGGCGTTGTTGCTCGGCTATTATGACGAAGAAAAATTTGTCTATGCCGGCAAATGCGGCACGGGCTTCGACCGCGAAACCTCGGTCGCGCTGCGCAAGAGGCTCGACGAGATAGAAGTGACCAAAAGCGCCTATGACGACACATTGCCGGCCGATGCGCGGCGTGGCGCGCATTTCGTCGCGCCCCGGATCGTCTGCGAGGTCGAATTTACCGAATGGACGCCTGACGGCCGCCTGCGTCATCCGTCCTTTCAGGGCATACGCGAAGACAAGCCGGCGCAGGAGATTGGGCGCGACCGCGCCTTGCATGTTACAAAGGCCGCCATCGAAGCCAAACCTGCGGATGACGAAACCATGCCCGAGCCGAAAGCCGCCGGTCGATCAAAGGCGGGTAAAAAGACCAAAGACCCGGAGGTTGCCGGTATTCGCATTTCGCATCCTGACCGGATCATATTTCCGGCGCTGGGCGTAACCAAGCTTCAGTTGGCGGAATATTACCACAGCGTGGCCGACCATATGCTGCCCTATGTGATCAACCGCCCCATCTCCATGCTGCGGTGCCCGGAGGGTGTGTCCGATACCTGCTTTTTCCAGCGCCATATCGGTCGTGGCGAGATGAAGCACCTCTACGATACCGGCGTGAAGGTGAAGGGACGCGACGAAGACTATGTGATGATCAAGGACGTATCGGGACTGATCAGTATGGTGCAGTGGGGCGTCATCGAGGTTCACCCGTGGGGCGCCATGGCGGCCAAACCGGATACGCCCAACCAGATCATATTCGATCTCGATCCCGATCCGGAAACCCCGTGGGAGGCCGTTATCGAGGGCGTGCGCGACGTCAAAACCCGCCTGGATGAATTTGGCCTGGTGTCTTTCCTGAAAACGACGGGCGGCAAGGGGCTGCACATCGTGGTGCCCCTGACGCCGAAACACACCTGGGCGACCATAAAGCCGTTCACCAAGGCGATTGCCCAGTCCATGGCCCATGATGCGCCAGGCCGCTACATCGCGGTCGCGACCAAGGCGGCGCGCAAGGGTAAGATCTTTGTCGACTACCTGCGTAACGACCTGACCGCGACCGCCGTGGCGCCGTTTGCGGTGCGGGCGCGCGAAGGGGCGGGCGTGGCGACGCCTTTATTCTGGGACGAATTGTCGGCCAAGCTAAAACCGTACGATTACAACATCGGCACCCTTGCCGAGCGCCTGGCGCAGTTAAAGTCCGATCCGTGGGCGGATTTTCTGTCTACGCAACAGACCATTGACGAGGCTATTCTCAGGGCTCTGAACATCGATATCCATACCTGATCCCGATTTAACGGGCTATGTCTGGCGATACCTGTCATAGTCCGCGCGCACCCTTCCGGTGCTTAAGGAACGACAATGGCCAAGGGTCAAAAGAAGAGCAGCAAGGAAATCCGCAAGCCCAAAAAGGCGCCGGTTAAGGTTGAGGTCGTATCCGCCGGTTTCACCAAGGGCCAGCAGGCAACGTTGAACAATATCAAGAAGCCTTGAACAGTGGGGGCGAAAGCTGGTAACAGGGCTCGAAATCTGGAGACCTGATGTGACCGCTGCTGACGCCCTTGAAAAAATCTACGAGTCCCTCGCTGCCGACAATGCCGGTCTGGACGACGCCATCAAGGATCTGAAGGTGGCGCTGGCGGCCGAGGGCAAAAAAGAAGCCATGGTCGAACCGGGACGTCTGGCGCAAAACAATCGCCAGGGCCGCAAGCTGATGCAGTCCTATTTCAAGAAAAAAGGCGTGACCGTCGTTTTCGCCGGCGCGTAACGCGGATATTCGATCTCGCCGCTGTTCTGCGGCAGCGAAAATTGTATCCATCTTGATATCGTCAAGCCTTTGAAGCGGCGTGATTATGCGTATTCCATAAAAAGCGCATGCGGAATCACGCGTCTGTGTCATGCGGAACCTTGATCAAAGCGTGGGTTTAGGCAAGAGTAGCGCCAATCGCGCGTCTGGAGAAATTCGTCGGCACGGCCGCATCGCGACGCCAACTCAGATCGCCATAATGGGGAAGTTATTTATGAAGTCCGGTTTGTCTCACACTTTGATGGCGGTAGCCGCTACCCTGACGGGCCTTGCCACCCAGGCGCACGCTCAGGCGATGGCCAACCCGCAAGGGTCATCACCGATTTCGAATGCGCTGGACTGGATTCAGGGCACGCTGATGGGCAAGGTGGCGACAACCGTCGCTGTCATTGCCGTCGCGGCGGTCGGGTTCATGATGCTGACCGGCCGTATGAACTGGCGGTTCGGGGCCACGGTCATCATTGGCTGCTTCATTCTGTTCGGCGCGGCGACCATTGTCGGCGGAATCCAGGCGGTGGCCCATTAAGCGCCTGACATCATGACTGACTTGATTAAATCGCCGGTGTTCAAGGCGCTGACCCAGCCGCAGATGTTCGCCGGCGTGACCTATTCCTATTTCATCATCAATGCGGTGGTGACGACGGAGGCCTTTTTGATCACGCGCAGCTTCTGGGCCTTTGCCGTAGCCGCCATTGTGCATATGGTGGGCTATCTTGCCTGCCTGCGTGAGCCGCGCATATTCGATCTGTGGCTAACCAAGGTGTCGCGTTGCCCGCGGGTTCGCAATTATCGCCTGTGGCGCTGCAACTCCTATCACCCTTAACCTCCCTTATCCTGACGTCTGTTTCTCCTGAGTGTTTCGCCCATGGCCGATGGCCCCAAGACATTGAGCGGTTTCGCCCGCTGGTTCGATAAGGAACAGCGCGTCGGCGACCGGCTGCCCTATGACCGGCTGCTCGACGACCGGACGATCGTGCTGCGCGATGGCGCGTTGATGCAATCCCTTTACCTCGAAGGATTTGCCTTCGAGACGGCCGATACCGAAGAGGTCAATCACCGCCAGATCGTGCGGGCGGCAGCTTTGCGCGCCATCGGTTCGTCGCGGTTCGTTCTCTATCATCACATCATCCGCCGCCGGGTCAGTGTCGGTCTGCATTCGACCTTCGACGATCCGGTGTGCAACCTGATCCAGCAGAAGTGGCAGGACAAGCTGGCGTCGCGCCAGTTGTTCGTCAACGACCTGTTCATCACCATCGTGCGCCGTAACCCCAAGGGCAAGGTCGGCGTTGCCGAAAACCTCGCCAACCTCTTTGGGCGCGGCATGGGCGAAAACAGCCAGGCCGCCGGCATGGCGCGCGACCACAAGGAATTGCAGGCGGCGACCGAAGCCCTGACTGCTGCGTTGCAGGCCTATGGCCCGCGCGTGCTGGGCGGATATGAAACCGCAAACGGGCGCTGCTCCGAGCCGCTGGAACTGTTGTCGGCCCTCTATAACGGTGAGATGCGCCCGGTGCTGCGTCCGGCGACGGACCTGGGTAATTACCTGCCTTACCGCCGCATAAGCTTCGGGCTGGAGGCGATGGAGCAGTCGAGCCTGGGCCATGGCAAGGACTTCGCGGCCATCCTGTCACTCAAGGATTATCCGCCGCAGGCGACGCCGGGCATGTGCGACGCCATCCTGCGCTTGCCGTTTGAAATGACCCTGACCGAAAGTTTCGGTTTCGTCGATCGTCAGATCGGTCTGGAACGCATCAATCTGGCGCTCCGCCGTATGCGCGCCGCCGACGAAGAAGCCATGTCGCTGCGTCAGGGGCTGATGGCGGCCAAGGACGATCTGTCGACCGGGGCCATGGGGTTGGGCGAGCACCATATGAGCCTGCTGGTGCGGGCCAAATCGATTGACGCCCTCGATCCGGCGGCGGCGCAATGTCTGGCGGCGCTGGCCGATCTGGGTGCGGTCGCGGTGCGCGAAGACATCAATCTGGAGCCCGCCTTCTGGGCGCAGTTTCCCGGCAACGAAGCCTATATTGCGCGCAAGGCGCTCATCAGTACCGGGGCCTACGCCTCGTTTGCCTCGCTGCATGGCTTCCCCATCGGTCAGCCGGAAGGCAACCACTGGGGGCAGGCGGTCACGGTTTTCGAAACCTCGTCCGGCACGCCCTATTATTTCAATTTCCACAAGGCCGATCTGGGCAATTTCACCGTCATCGGGCCATCGGGCTCCGGCAAGACGGTGGTGCTCAACTTCCTGGCGGCCCAGGCGCAGAAGTTCCGTCCGCGCACCGTTCTGTTCGACAAGGATCGCGGGGCGGAAATCTTCATCCGCGCTATTGACGGGCATTACGCCACGCTGCGTCCCGGTGAGCCGACCGGCTTCAATCCGCTGCAACTGGCCGATAATCCCGGCAACCGCGCCTTTTTGCGGAGCCTGATTGCCCAGTTGCTGCACCGCCCGGACCTGCCGCTCAATTCCGAGGAAGAGGCGATCATCTCCGAGGCGGTGGACGCCAATTTCGAACAGGAACCGCAATATCGCCGCCTGCGTTTCTTCCGCGAACTGCTGGGCGGTGTCCGCCGTCCCACGCACGGTGATCTGGCCGCGCGCCTCAATCCGTGGGTGGGCGAGGGCGAGCACGCCTGGCTGTTCGACAATGCCGACGACGAACTGGACATGGATGCCCGCACGCTCGGCTTTGACATGACCCAGTTGCTCAATGAGCCGGTCTTGCGGACGCCGACCATGATGTACCTGTTCCAGCGCGTCGAAGAGCGGCTGGACGGAACGCCGACCATCCTCATCATCGATGAGGGCTGGAAGGCGCTGGACGACGAGGTATTCGCCGCCGCCATCCGCAACTGGATGAAGACCTTGAGAAAGCGCAACGCCATACTGGGCTTCGGCACCCAGTCGGCACGCGATGCGCTCGACAGCCGCATTTCGTCGGCGATCATCGAACAGGCGGCCACCCAGATATTCATGCCCAATCCGCGCGCCCAGGCCGAAGACTATTGCGATGGGTTCGGTCTGACCGAACACGAACTGGACCTGATCCGCGCCTTGCCGCCTCAGGCGCGCGCCTTCCTGGTCAAGCACGGCAACCATTCCGTTGTGTCGCGGCTCGACCTGTCGGCCATGCCGGATATACTGACCCTGTTGTCCGGCCGCGAGACCAGTGTGCGGCAACTGGACGATCTGCGCGCCCAGTACGGCGATGCGCCGGAGGCGTGGTGGCCGCACTTGCTGGGCCAGCCCTATCCTGAAGGCATCGGCAGTAAAGGCCGGCAGGAGGGGGCGCACTGATGTTGCAGGCCAGCTATTGCCCCGCCATATCCCTGGTCGGAGAGACGTCGGTATCGGGGTCGCTCTATGCCATGGACTGCCATATCAATGCGGCGGTCCAGACCGGATACGACCGTCTTTTCGGCAGCGGCGGCGCATTTGGCCTGGCCTTGCAGGCGCTGCTCATCATCTATGTTGCGCTGATCGCCATCGGCTTTCTGACCGGACGGACGCGGCTGACCCTGGTCATGCTGTCGCCGCGCGTCATGACCATGGTGCTGGTCCTCACCTTCGTGACCTTCTGGCCGGCCTATCACGCCGTCTTCTATGGCCTGATGATGGGCGGCCCGGACGAGGTGGCGGCGGCGCTGCTTGGGCAAAAAGGCAGCGCGGTGATGAACTTCGCCCAGAACCTCGACGGCCTGTTCGTCAAGTTCGCGGACATCGCCAAACGGCTGGACCCGGCCTATACCGCCAATGCCGGTAAGGTCGTCACCACGGCCGCGCAGCAGGTTGTCATGACTCTGCCGCAATCCATGCCGGTAAAGCTGTTCTGGCTGTCGGGCCTGTGCCTGCTCGTCTCGACACTCGGCATATTGATCCTGACGCGTCTGGTGCTCTATCTGCTGTTGATCCTTGGGCCCATCTTCATCGTCCTGGCCCTCTTCCCGCAGACGCGCGGCCTGTTCAATGGCTGGCTGCGAACGACGCTGGTCTTCGCGCTGGCGCCGCTGCTGACGGTGCTGGGTGGCACGGCGGCGCTGATGCTTTTCACGCCGCTGATCGAGGCGATCGGCAATGATCCGCAGGCCGCCGTGATCGCGGTTCAGCCCATGGTCATTCTGTTCATGGGCTCGCTGATCTATGCCGCCTTCCTGTTTGTCCTGATGTGGGTGGCGGCGTCGCTGGTACGTGACTGGCAGGCGGCGTTGCGCGAAAAATCGGCCATGGATTCGCAGGCTCCGGCCAGCCTCTACCCGTTCCCGGGATCGCAGGGCGCGGCCGCCTTGGTGGCGCGTCAGGGCGGCGGGACCAGTTCCGACGCCTACGAACGCACCGCCCCAATGATGTCGGCCATGAGCCGCAGCGCCGATATTGCCGCCCAGGCCGGCGGCAATGTGACCATCAACCGTTCCGAGGCACTCGGCCTCTACGATCCGCAGGCCCGCCAGACCAGTCCGGACCGCTTTGCGCGCGTCCAGGGACTGGGCCAGCGCTTCCGCAGCCAGCCGGTCGTCAACATGACACCCACCACCCCAAAAGGGGTCAGTAATCCATGAAGATATTTGCTTTTTCCCTGATTTTGGCGCTCGCGCCGGCAATGGCGTCCGCCCAGCAGTACGAGGCCGACACGCGCCTGCGGACGCTCGATTACGATCCGAAAGCCGTCGTCAAACTGGAAGGGTGCCAGAACTTCCAGACCATGATCACCCTGGCGCCGGACGAACGCGTCGAAAATGTCGGTGTGGGCGACAGCGCGGCGTGGCAGGTCATGCCGAACAAGCGCGGCAATCTGTTGTTCGTCAAGGCGGTGGCTGAACGCGGCTATACCAACATGACCGTGGTGTCGGACAAACGGAACTACAATTTCGAACTGCGCACAGCGCCCAAAGCCGACTGTACGGCCGGACGCCTGACTTACGAACTGCGCTTTCGCTATCCGCCCGCACCGGCGGCACCGGCCGCGGGGCCGAAGGCGGCGGCCGACCCCAATGCCTTCCTGCCGGTGCCGGAAAAGCGCAACGCCGCCTACACCTATTCCGGTGCGACCGAGCTGGTGCCTGTGCGCGTGTTCGATGACGGCACTTCGACCTACATGAAATGGGCGGCCGGTGTGACAACGCCGGCTGTCTATGCCTTAAATTCGGACGATACGGAAAGCCTTGTCAACTACGCCCTGCGCGGAGACTACTTTGTCATCGAACAGGTAGCGCCGGCCTTTGTCCTGCGGCGCGGCGACATGAAGGCTGTGCTTTATAACGATACCTATGTGGTGCAGGGGCTAGACGCCCTGTCGCCCAAGCCGCGCAAAGGAGGCGCCAAGTAGATGGTTGCCGGTTCCCGCCTGCCGCCGGGCAATGACCCGCGCCTGAAGATCGATGCCGACGAACTGGACGCCGCCAATACACAGGCCATGCCCCAGGTCGCCCGTACGGGCAGCATGAATGACGGCCTGGTGCTTATTGCCGGGGTTATCGGCGTCCTGGGTCTGGGCGCCATCACCTGGCTTGGCCTGTCGGGCCCGCAACCCAACCGCCAGATGACGCCGCCGCCGGCTCAGCAACCGGTACAGCCTGCGGCGCCGAGCGTGCTGCCGCCGATCGATCCGACGGTTAATCCCATCGTCGAGCCCCAGCCGCAGCAACCGGCCCTGCTGGCTCCGCCGCAAATGATAACGCAACCTCCGGCGCCGGTGGCCGTCGATCCGAACGCCACCCGTGCGCCGGCGCTCATCGTCGATAATTCGGTCCCTGCGTCTCAGGCCGCCGCTCAGGCCCAGGCCGCCGCCGCCGCGAAGCCGCCCGCCAATGCCAATGATGCCTTTATGGCGTCGCAAACGGCCGATGTGTCGCAACGCGCGTGGAAGATCGGCGACCCGTCCAAGGTCGTGCCGCAGGGCGCGGTTATTCCCGCCGTGCTGGAAACCGCCATCAATTCCGACCTGCCGGGCTATACGCGCGCCATCGTGTCGCGCGATATCCGCTCCTTCGACGGCACGACCATCCTGATCCCGCGCGGATCACGTCTGGTCGGTCAATACAAGTCCGGGCTGACCAGCGGCGAAACCCGCGCCTTCATCATCTGGAACCGCCTGATCCGTCCCGACGGGCTGTCGGTGCAACTGGCATCACCCGCCACGGACGATCTGGGGCAGGCGGGCGCGACCGGCAAGGTGGATACCCATTTCGCCAAACGCTTCGGTTCGGCCATGCTGCTGTCGGTCGTCAATGGATTGTCCGGCGCGCTGAGCGGCAACAAGAACAATACCATCGTCATCGGAACCTCCAAGGATGCCCAGGGCATTATGGGCGAGGCCCTGCAGAACGACATCAAGATTCCGCCGACGATCAAGGTGCCGCAGGGCGCGCCGATCCAAGTCTTCGCCGCGCGCGATCTCGACTTCAACCAGTAAGGCGTCCCATGGCAGCCCTGAAGACCGCAGACAGTCCCGAAAATAATTTCACCCCGCTGGGTGACGGCGTCTATCTGCGGACCTATCTGCGGCCGTTTCTGCCGTATCTCGAGCGCGACGACGTCACGGAAATTCTCGTCAACCAGCCGGGTGAGGTTTGGATCGAAATATCGGGCCGGCCCCATATGGAACGTATCCTGCTGCCGGAGGTCGATGACGTGCTTCTGGCGCGGCTGGCGGCCCAGATCGCGCGCGTGGCGCACCAGGGCATCAACCGTGAAAATCCGCTTCTGTCAGCGTCCTTGCCGAGTGGTGAACGGGTGCAACTTGTCGGCCCACCCGCCGCCAAGCATTGGGCAATGGCCATCCGCCGCCACCGCATGGTCGATTTGTCGCTTGACGCCTATGACCGTGGGCCGATTCCAGACATCGCCGGAAAGGGCAAGCGCGACGATCTGACCTATGCGCGCAAGCACCCCATCGCCTTCCTTAAAGAGGCGGTGCAGGCGCGCAAGACGATCCTGATTTCGGGGGGGACTTCCTCCGGCAAGACGACCTTCCTGAATGCGATGCTCAAGACCATTCCGGCGCATGAACGCATCATCCTGGTCGAAGACACGCCCGAAATCGCCGACAATCACGCCAACAGCCTGCGTCTGGTGGCCGTCAAGGGCGAGATGGGCGAGGCGCGCGTCACGATCAATGACCTCATGCAGGCGTCGTTGCGCTTGCGGCCTGACCGTATCATCGTCGGTGAAATCCGGGGTGAGGAGGCGACCACCTTCCTGCGCGCCATCAATACCGGCCACCCCGGCTCTTTCACAACGGTCCACGCCAATACACCCTCCGGTGCGCTGGAACAGATCGCGTTGATGGTCATGCAGTCGGGGACGCAATTGTCGCGCCTGGAGACGCTGAGCTATTGCGCCTCGCTGATCGATGTGGTGGTGCAGTTGTCACGCCACGGTGGCGAGCGGCTTATTTCGGATATTGACCTGCCGGTGCGATAAGCCGGTCGCCTTTGAAAACCAGCAGAGCCACGACTGCCAGGGCGATCAGACCAAAGGCGGTATCCACCCACAGCAGGTCCGGGGTATTTTGGGTGAAGAGGGCAGGCGTCCCCTTGAACACATCGTTTGCCGAAACAACGACGACAGCGCCGAAGAGGTTGTTGATAAAGTGCAGGCCCCAGCCGAGCGCCAAACTGCCGGTGCGGATGGCGATCAGAGCGAGGACGAAACCCATGACCGTGGCATTTACCGCCTGGGGCGTGCCATTGGGGATATGGAGCGCGCCGAAGACAAGCGCGCTGATTGCCGCCGCTATGACCGGCTGCTTGCTTGCCAGCAACAGGCTTTGAGTCAGGTAACCGCGGAAGATAAACTCTTCCGCAAAGGTCTGGACCGCCAGGCAGACAACCGTAGTGAGAACCAGGGCGGGCGTCAGGGCGCCGGCGGTTATTTTAAAGCCCTTCGGCGCCAGCCCCCAGTCGATGAGCGTGCCGACGATCAGGATCGCCAGCCACACGGCGGCGCCAATGCCGACCTGGCGCCAAGACCAGTTGCCGCACAGATCGGTAAAGCGTTTGCGGTGCATGAGCAGGGCCGCGATGGTGAAGCCGGCGATCAACCCTGCGAACACGACCCCCTGAAGGGCGAAGAACAGGATGGGGTGATCGCCCGCCGATTCAGCCTGCAACTGCTCTGGCCGGATCAGGTGCATCAGCGTGACCGGCATCAGCAACAGCAGAACGAAAATAAGCCAGAATACGAGCGCCAGCGGCCAGGCCACGATATAGCGCCACAGATTGTTTTTGCCGCGGGCGGCGATGTCTAAATAGGTCATGCCCTAGGAAGGCCTCGGGTAACCCGGCTTGTCAATAAAAAGGGTATGTCATGGCCGAAAAGCGGTGACGGGCGTGACACAGGCCTTTGGCCCGGATCAGCACCCGCAAACGCGCCGTTTACCGTTTGCGTCGCATCTCCTTCGCGCGTTGTTTGTCGAAGGCAGCGCGGGCCGTTGTGACGATCCGGCCCAGTTGTTGCGGATCGACAAAAGCATCGGCCTGGCCGGCTTGCGCGCGGGCTTCGCGGTCGAGCACGTCGGCCATTTCGGGGTGGTTGGTCAGCACAATATCGGCCTTCATCGCGCGGGTGAGGGCGAAGCTGTGTTCATAGTCGCTGGCAATGCCGGGATAGCGCTTGTTCCCGACCAGGATATTGCCACCGATCGTCAGGCTGCACGGAAAGACGACGTTCCGCACCCGGTTCGGCGCGATCACCTGGGTCGCCCAGGTGGTGCAGCCCCGGGTGTGGCCCGGTGTGAAGGTGGCCGTCATGCGCACCCCGCCGAGCGCGATCGTTTCGCCATCCTTGAGCACATGATCGACATGCACCGGCGGGAAGTGGCCGGTGGGGTAGTTGGTGTCTCCGTCGTGCGTGCCGTGTTCCAGCGCCCAGCGGTCGCCCGGTGAGGCATAGACCTCGGCACCTGTATCGCGTTTGAGTTGGGCGATACCTCCGGCATGGTCGAGATGGGCGTGTGTGTTGATGATGATCTTGATGTCGCTCAGTTTGAAGCCCAGCGCCTGGATGTTCTGTTCGATCAGCGGCGCAGCGGCTTCTGGACCGGCGTCGAGCAGGATGGCCTGGTGGTTGGCAGCGATCAGATAGACGCCGATTCCCTTGGTGCCGACATAATAGACATTGTCCGCGATGCGGAATGGTGCGGTGGGCGCGGTCCAGTCCGGGTCCGATTGCGCCTGCGCAAGGCCAGGCATCATCATTGTCAGCGCCAGGGCTGTGGCGCTGAAAGATATATATTTTTTCATGGGTGTCTCCTTGGTGGCCAAGGTTTAGATGGGATAAGGTTATTAAGGCAAACGATAAGATTTGGGGTTTGGTATGAGAAAAATTTGGTCTTGATTGCTAGGGTATCTGCTTCGCAGGAGCTGTCTTGTCAGTAAAAAGGGAATGTCATGGTCGAAATGCGGTGACGGGAGTGACACAGAGCTCTCGTTTTTTTTGCCGCAATCTCTGGTTATCGATTGCGTGTCAATTGCAAATCCGGGGACTACACCATGCATCATCAAGATAATGAACCCGCCCACAAGGACGAGGGCTCACTCCAGGACTTCATCGTTTCGGCCCTGCCGTCACGGCGCAAGGCGCTTTGGTTTCTGGGGGCGTCCGCCCTGTCGGCTAGCGCCCTGTCTGCGTGCGGCGGTGACGGATCATCAGGCGTATCGGCGACGGTATCGACCGGAACGTCATCGAGTTCGTCTTCGTCTTCATCCAGTTCTTCGTCCAGTAGTTCGTCGTCGAGCAGCTCATCCAGTTCTTCGGCCAGCGGCACCTGCACCACATTGCCGGAAGAAACGGCCGGCCCCTATCCGGGCGACGGGTCAAATTCCGCATCGGGGTCCATCGTCAACGTCCTGACCCTCAGCGGCATCGTCCGCAGCGATATCCGCACCTCCATCGGCAGCTATTCCGGCACCGCATCGGGTACGCAACTGACGCTGAAGATTCGCCTGGTGAACACCAATCTGGGCTGCACGCCGCTCACCGGCTACGCCATCTATCTGTGGCACTGCACCGACGACGGCCGCTACTCCCTTTACACCGTGACCAACCAGAACTACCTGCGCGGGGTTCAGGTGACCGACGCGGACGGTTATGTCACCTTCGTGACGGTAATTCCCGGCTGTTATTCCGGCCGGATGCCCCATATCCACGTCGAGGTCTATACCGGCCTGTCGACGGCGACCGCCTATACCAACAAAATCAATACTACCCAGTTCGCGCTCGACCGTACCTTCGCCACCAGCTTCTACGCATCGGCTAGCGGTTATAGCGCATCGATCGCCAATCTGAACGCGATCACCTTTGCCACGGACAATGTGTTCGGCGACGACACAGCGGCGCAGCTGGCGGCATCTACGATCACGCCGTCAGGCAGCCTGTCGGCGGGCTATACGGCGAGCATCGACCTTGGGATTGCGGTGTGACGCTCTACAGGGAGGCGACGCCGGTATGAACCGGCGGCGCCTTGATTTTCTTTTTTGCCGGCTGACAGATGACCAGGGTAACTGGAATATTGCGTAACTCGCATTCCTCACGGCTCAGATACTGGTGGTAGGTCAGAGGGGCGTAGAAGAGATAGCTGCACGCGATGACGACCGACAGGGTGCACAGGATGCTGAAGCGGTGTTTTTCAATGAGCGGCACGCGCCGCGACACAATCTTGAAGACCAGTGAGACCAGCAGGAAGCTCAGGGCCAGGCCGATGAAATAGTGGTATATGTACATGACCCGGTGCAGGCCCAGATAAATGTGGAAGGTCCAGAAGATCATGAACATGGCAAACAGGGCTTCCAGCCGGTCGTAATCCTGCGACACCTCCGTCTCGCTCTTGTCGAAACGGCGGCGCAGGATAAGGACCAGCGCGCCGGCTATGCCCACAATACCCAGTCCCCAGTTGACGGGATTGCCGATCATCTGGACATAGGCCGTCTTCTTGCCGTCGAAATCCCAGCGGTAATTTATCGCCTTGGCCATGAAGGGCCACAGCACTGGTTGTGAGCCGTTCGGTTCGGTCTTCACCTCGCCGGTGAAATCATACTTCATGTAGCGGTAATAGTCGTTGGTGGCGGCCCACAGGACCACCGGCGTCAGGGCGCGCTTGCCCATCAGATAGTCTTTGTAGGGCTGGCTGGTGGCGCGCAGGTCGCGCTGGCCGGCGCGCGTCGTCGAATCCGGCAGGTTCGGGTTGATGGCGAAATGCAGGGTGAAGATGGCAGCGACCGTGGCTACGAAGGCGCCAATGACGGCGGTGCCGCGCCAGAACTGGCGTAGCCAATTCGCCCGCGAACGATCCACCCACACTGCCCGGATGAGGCTCAGGGCGCCGAGCGCCAGCATGACAAGCGAATTGACCTTGACCATAAAGCTCAAGCCGCACAACAGGCCGAACAGGGCATAGGTCACCAGCGGCCGTTTTGGCTCACGCCCGAAGGTGAATAGCCAGACCAGGATAGAGCCGAGGGTGAAGGTGAACTGATAGGCGTCCAGGTGCGCGGCGCGAAAATGGACGATATAGGCGTTTTCGAATACGAACAGCAGGGCGAAGACAAAGGCTTCGAAGGCTTCACCGCTCAGGCGCAGCACGATCAGGTAGAAGAGCAGAGCGGCAACCACCGAAAACAGGGCCGATGGCATGCGGATGGGTGTGAAGTCGTAGCCTTTCGGGACCACGCGCGAATCGATCTTCTTCGTGTCACCCAGGAAGTGGGTGTCGATATCCTTATTGACGCCGAACATCTTACCGGCCTTGACGCCGGCATCCATGAACATGAACCCGAGCGGCGGGTGCGAGGCGTATTGCGCCTTATCCTCGACATAGCGCTGGGTCGAGGTCAGGTAATAGCTTTCGTCCCAGAAGGCGTGATGCGGATTGTCTAGGTCACGGACGAAATTCAAAGCGGCCAGGATGACGATCAGGACGCCCAGCACCCAGCGCAGGGTCTTTTCGTCGGCGTTCCATAAGGCGTTGGCGAAGGCTTTGGTTTTTTGGGAAAATGAGACGGCAGGCATGTTCGGGTCGGCGGTCATAGAGGCTCGCACATGTCGTTGATTTGCCTCCTTATGCCCTATTCGGAACGGTCTGCCTACGGCTTAATTGCGCCTGGATGGATGCCGTTTATGGTCATCGCGCCTGCCAATGGTGAAAGCGCGCCGCCGTCTGGCTTAGGGCGCCTAGCGATACAGATTGCAGACATTTGCCTTTGCGCACATAGACCCTCACGCCGAAAAGTGGAGACACCACTTTTCGGAAAAACATGAGGCGTTACAAAAAATGAGAGCCATGAGGCGGCTCAACTGAGCCGACGAATGCTCCAGGCCTCGCGAAGTTAATTGATTTGCAACTATAGGTGTGTTAGCTCAACCTGTCGTCTTCGAATCCCCCATCGGATGATGATATCCCTTGTCAGATGCGGACCACAGCAGATAGGTCGAGCATTTCCTGTCGCCGGGCCTGCGTTCAACAGGTCCGGCGCTTTTTTGTCAGGAGCGCAGGCGGTAGCCGGTCTTGAAAATCCAGGCAATGATCGCCGTGCAGATCGCCATAAAGGCGAAGGTCATGCCGAAGCTGATCCATACATTGACGTCGGCCTTGCCATAGAAGGTCCAGCGGAAGCCGTTGATCAGGTAGACGATCGGATTGAACAGCGTCACCTGTTGCCAGATGGCCGGCAGCATCTTGATGGAATAGAAGGTGCCGCCCAGGAAGGTCAAGGGCGTGATGACCAGAAGCGGCACGACCTGAAGCTTTTCGAAGCCATCGGCCCAAACCCCCAGAATAAAGCCGAACAGCGAAAAGGTCAGCGAGATCATGGCCAGGAAGACCAGGGCCATAAGCGGGTGTTCGATATCGTAGGGCACGAAGACGCGAGCGGTGGCCAGGATAATGGCTCCCAGGATCATCGACTTGGTCGCGGCCGCGCCGACATAGCCTAAAAGCGCCTCGACCACCGAAACCGGTGCGGACAGGAGTTCGTAAATGGTGCCGGTAAAGCGCGGCAGGTAGATGCCGAAGGAGGCGTTCGACACGCTTTCGGTCAGGATGCTCAGCAGGGTCAGGCCCGGAACGATAAAGGCGCCGTAGCTGACGCCGTCGATCACCGTCATACGGCTGCCGATGGCGGAGCCGAAGACAATGAAATAGAGCGAGGTCGACAGGACGGGCGCAGCGATACTCTGGAACAGAGTCCGCCAGGTGCGGCTCAGTTCGAACATGTAGATGGCGCGGACGGCGTGCATGTTCATTGGCGTGTCTCCACCAGACCGACAAAGATGTCTTCGAGCGACGACCGTTCGGCGTGGACCGTCTTGAAATCGATGCCGGCAGCCATGAGGTCTTTCAGCACGTCGGCGACGCCGGTATCTTCGGCATCGCCTTCACCATGCAGGGTGAGGGTCAAGGTCATGCCGTCGCCCGATAGCTCAAGCGGTTGATCGAGGTTGGGCGGCGCATCGCGTTTTTCTTTCAGACCGATGGTCACCCGCGTCTGGCCGAGCTTTCGCATCAGGGCGTGCTTGTCTTCAACCAGGACGATTTCGCCCTTGTTGATGACACCTATACGGTCGGCCATCATTTCGGCCTCTTCGATGTAATGGGTGGTCAGGATAATCGTCACACCCTGATCGCGCAGTCGCCCGACCAGGTTCCACATGTCGCGGCGCAGTTCGACATCGACCCCTGCCGTCGGTTCATCCAGGAACAGGATTTTCGGCTCGTGCGACAGGGCCTTGGCGATCAGGACGCGCCGCTTCATGCCGCCGGACAGGGTGGCGATCTTATTGTCCTTCTTGTCCCACAACGACAGGTCTTTCAAAACCCGTTCGATATGCTGCGGGTTGGGCGCCATGCCGAACAGGCCGCGCGAAAAGCTGACCGTATGCCAGACGGTTTCGAACATGTCGGTCGCCAGTTCCTGGGGGACCAGGCCGATCTTGGCGCGCGCCTTGCGGAAGTCGCGGGTAATGTCGTGGCCGTCGGCGATCACAGTCCCGCCGGTCATGCGCACCAGGCCGCACACCACGCCGATCAGGGTTGTCTTGCCCGCGCCATTGGGGCCTAACAGGGCGAAAATTTCCCCGCGCCGGATATCGAGATCGATGGATTTCAGCGCCTGGTAGCCCCCCTTATAGGTCTTGTTCAGCTTCTGGATCGAGATTACCGAATCCGTCTGGGTCATTTGGGCGATTTCCTTTGTCGGCTGACGCGGGACTCGTATAGCGTGATCCTCACCAAAAAACGACAGCGGAAAGAAACGATATGAAAGCCTCGCGTTTTGCGCTTTTGGCGTTTGCCGGTTTGGCGCCTGCACTTCTGGCCCTTGCACTCCCGGCGCAGGCCAAGCCTCAAAAAGCTGATACGGTGTTCCTGCATGGGTATGTCTATACGGTCGATGCGGCCGACAGTGTGGCTGAAGCCGTAGCGGTCCGGGACGGACAGATTGTCTATGTCGGTGGCGACGACGGGGCGCGGGCCTTGATCGGCAAGGCGACGCGGGTGGTAGACCTGAGCGGGCGGTTGTTGATGCCGGGGCTGATCGACGGCCATATGCATCCGCAAGCGGGCGGCCTGAGGATGCTGGGCTGCAATCTCGACTATGCCGCGCTGACCCAGGCGGAATTTCAGGCACGCATTCAAAAATGCGTCGATGATGACAAGACGGCGGGGCCGGACGATTGGCTGATCGTCATCAACTGGTTCGAGCAAGGCGCGAAACCGGAGGGCACGGTGATGACGCGGGCGGCGCTTGATGCCGTGCGTACGACCCGCCCGATAAAGGTGCATTCTTCCTTTGGCCATTCCGACCTGACGAATACGCGGGGGCTCAAACTGGCGGGGATTACGCGCGATACGCCCGATCCCAAGGACGGCACGATCGTGCGCGACGCATCGGGGGAACCGACCGGTCTGTTGCAGGAAGCAGCTCAGGATTTGATAGACAAGCTTATCCCGGCGCCTTCGGTCGAAATGAATTACAAGGCGACACAACTGGCGCTCAAGGCCATGCGCGAGCAGGGCATTACCAGTTTCCTTGACGCCTATACCGACATTGAAACCCTGACGGCCTACAGCACAGTGGTGCGCGAAGGCGGTCTTACGGCGCGGGGGCATTTCGCCGTACTTATCGATTCGCCGGAAGGTTATGACGCGGGCAAGGCGGTCGCCGAGGTTCTGCGGCAAAAGGCGGAATTTGATCGCCCGGGTGTCGGCCCGGCGCCCGGAATGACGGTCGATACAGCCAAGCTGTTCCTTGACGGCGTCTATTCCGCGCCCGCCTATTCGGCGATGATGATTCAGCCCTATTTTGAGCACGGACGGCCTGGGCACAATCGCGGGCCGAAGCCGTTTTTCACGGACGACCAGTTGCAAGACACTTTGATACGGCTGGCGGCGGTGGGGCTCAATCCGCACATGCACGCCGAAGGCGACGGGTCGGTGCGCCAGGGCCTGAACGCGGTGGCGGCGATGCGCAAGGTCCATCCGGGCAGCGATATCCGGCCCGCTATTGCCCATGACGAAATCGTCCATCCCGACGATTTTTCCCGCTTCGCCGAGGTTGGCGCCTTGCCGGTCCTGTCGTTTCAGTGGGAGCGGCCGTCGGTCGATATCGAGCAGTCGAAACCCGCCCTGGGGCCCGTGCGCGCCGCTCTGATGGAACCGGCGGCGCTGCTGGACATCAACGGGGCGCGGATCGTCTACGGATCGGACTGGCCGGTCGATGCGCTCAACGAATGGTTGGCGCTTCAAATCGCGGTGACGCGCACGGCGATTGGCGACGATGCGGTCAAATATCCCGGACGGTTGGGGATCGATCCGGGTTTAAGCGTGGCCCAGGCCGTGCGAGCCATCACCCTCAACGCCGCCTATAGCCTACGTCAGGAAGACCAGACGGGATCGGTCGAGGTGGGCAAGCTGGCCGACCTGATCGTGCTTGATCGCAACCTGTTCAAGATCAAGCCTGAGGAGATCGGCGGGACGCAGGTGCTGCTCACCATGGTCGGCGGTAAGGTGGTTTATCAGACCTTGAAATGAGTACGCAAGCGCCGGTTGAAGCCGTCTGACCATAAAAAAGGTCGGCCACAAAGAAAAAGGCCGGCGAGGAGAACTCGCCGGCCTTTCTGATTAAAGCAACAAATCCTTATTTGAATTTGTAGCTGAGTTCGAAATAGGCGCTACGTCCGACGGAATCGTACCAGTTGGAATTGTAGTAGGGGTAGCTCGCCCACGTATTGTCTTTGGCCGGCTTGGTGTCGAGAAGGTTGTTGATGGTCAGGGTCGCTTTCACGGAAGGCGTGATGTCCCAGAGCGCCGTGGCATTATAGAGGGTCCAAGGCTTCACCCATGCATCTTCATCATAGTTGGGCAAGCGGCCAATACGGGTGCCTGACACGGTAACCGATACCGGCGACAGCGACCAGGTCAGAGCCATATTGGTCTTGTCACGCGGAATGTAGTAGCCGCTATCCTGCGCCAGGCGATCAACCTCGGCATCGCCGGCGTACTGGACTGAGGTGTGGTTCAGGACGTGGGTATGACCGGCGGACAGTTTGAACTGACCGTAAGGGGTTGGCCACATGGCGTGCATTTCGACATCAATGCCATCGGTCTTTTCATTCGAGACGTTGATGGGGTTGATATATACAAAGGTAATATTGCCAGCTGTGTCGCGATGCACGCGAGACAGGGCGTCAACGCAGGTCGGAGAACCGCTGTTGACGGCCGTTCCTGTCTCCGTGGCGCCGACCCGACAATCGGCCTCATCTCGCAGCACCTGATCAAGGCTCATGTCATTGACCTGATCGTTCATGTCGACGTTGAAGTAATCAACAGAGATGTCGAAATAACGGTTAGGCTGCCAGACCGCGCCATAATTGTACGAGGTTGAGGTTTCCGGCTTCAGGTTCCGGTTGCCTTCACGATGCTTTAAAATATCCTCGTCGGCGTATGAGCAGTCGGAATAGTCAGTGCCAGGTTCTTCGGTGCGGCACTTGTAATAGTCGGTGACCGACGGATGGAAGAGATCGAGATTGGCGAAAACATAGTGCAGATCCGGCGCGCGGAAACCGGTGCCATATGCGGCACGCAGCAGCACCTCTTTGACGGGGCGATATTCAAGGCCCGCATTGTAGGTGAGCTTGCCGATTGTGTGACCATCGTATTTATACTGATCATAGCGCGTGGCGAGGCTGCCTTGCACTGTCGAGAGCAGGGGCAGGTTGAACTCGACGCCGAGGGCCTGATGACTGCGTTCACCTGCGCCTGAGGTTGCGGCATATTGATAGTAATAGCCAAAGTTCGTGGCTTCTGGATTTGGATCTACCGCGTAGTTCTGATGATCGAGTTCGGCGATGACGGCAAAGCCGACCGGACCGGCGGGCAGATCGAAGATATCCGGGTGGTTCAGCGTAAGAGAAACGCCCTTCGTTGTGGCCTTGGCACTGGTGCGGGCTTCTTCGGAAATGGTATCGTATTGTGCCGGCGTCAGAGCCGTGAAAAGTTTGGCAGGATCAGCATTGAAGATATCGTAACCGTCCGAATCCACGCCCAGAGATGCACCCAGGTAGTAGGCATTAGCCTTGCTGGCAACAATCTGCGGGATTTTGATCGTGCTGGAATATTGCGAATAATTCAAAGCGGCTTCATAGGTCCACTGTTCGCCAAAATGTCCGCGAATGCCAGGCGACACCGACAGGGTCGACGAGTGGTTGGTGATCATGCCTTTTTTTAGACCACCCATTTCCTCCGGCATGAAGACACGCGCCCAGTTTTCATAGCTGCCGGAATATTCATTATAGAAGTCGGAGGTACTGCCATCGGGCAGTTGATAGCGCCAGTAGGTTACATCGTTCATCAGGGCCGTATCGCTGGTGCCAAGAGACACTTCTGCGAACAGGCTTGTCGTATCGTTGAGTTGATAATTGATGTTGGTGAAGGTGTTAAGCGCTTCTCTCTGCGATAGAATAGTGCCGTAGGAAACAGCCGTAGGCGAGGCGCAATAATAGTCGTCAAAACGGTCGGTCGTTTTGACGACCGTACCGCCGGCCAGGCTTGCCAGACCAGAACAGTCCGTTCCGCCCTCAGTGGCAGTATAGGCGTCATCGTCATAGCGCTGCGCCACCTTGAACGGGAAACGGGCGCGCGCTGTCGGCGCGTCGTCGCGGGAATCCTGAATTTTGCGGTCAAAAGCCCACAGAGGGTCTTGCTTATCGTATTGCGCGCCAAAGGAAATGCTCAGGCGGTCTTTATTAAATCCGGTCGCCAGTGAGAGGCGGTGGCTGGCGCCACCCCCGTGCTCGGTCATGCCGTAACGATAGTTGAGTGTGGTATCCTCAACATTTTTCTTCATGGTGAAGTTCACGACGCCCGCAATGGCGTCTGAACCATAGATGGCGGAAGCCGAACCTGACAAAACTTCGACTCGGTCGATGAGGGCGGCCGGAATATTGGAAATATCGGTGAAGTTGCTCAATCCGTTAAACGGCATCGGGAAGTCCGCCACGCGACGGCCGTTGATCATGATCAGCGTGTGGTTAGGGCCGAGGCCACGCAGATCGACCTGAGCCGAACCCGGCGTCATGATGGCGCCACCGTAGGATTGCTGACTTAAGGTTTCACCGCTGTTTTGCGTCACCGACTTTAAGATGTCCGGCACGCTGGCAAAGCCGCGGGCGCTGATATCGTTGGATGTGATTACGGTGACGGGGGCAGGGCCTTCCTTCTGGGTGCGGGGAATGCGTGAACCCAGTACGGTAATGGTTGTGGTTTCCTCAGCGGCCGTGTTATCGGATGTCGCCGTTTGTGCATGGGCGGTTGCGGTAAGCCCGTATAGGCTGCAACCGGCCAGCAAGGTCAGCTTGCATAGGCGCTTAAATCTGGAGTGAGATCTCGATTTCGTCATGTCGGCGGCTCCTTGAATGGCGGGTGTTCGCGGTTGCAAATCCTAAAGCGCGCGAAAAAATAGTAACAAATTGCACCATTTTCGCAAAAACTTGCTGAAAACTGACATCAATGTGTCAATCTTTGCAATCAAATTGTTGCCATAATTTGAATTTGAGATCACAGTTGCGGCGACATGTTGCATTTGCGCACTAATTTGCGCGCCTTCGCCGCCATTCTCTGCAGGAGCCCCCATGCGTCGCCTGATTCTCACCTTCGGTTTTGCCTGTCTCGCCTTAAATCTCGGTAATGTTGCCGATGCGGCGACAAAGCGGTGGACGGGCGGGCCTGGCTACAAAACCTTCGTGATTGGCGACGAAGCCAAGCCGACCCCCGATCCGGTCAAGGGCGGCTTTTTGTTGAGCGGGGGCGGGGACTGGGCGCTTGATGCCTTTCGGTGGTTCACGGCCCATTCCGGTCACGGCCACATTGTCGTGCTGCGGGCATCGGGCACAACCGAAAGCCAGGACGAATTCTATAATAACGTAAAGGGCGTCACCAGCGTGCGCACCTTCCTGTTCACCGATCGCAAGGCGGCCTATGACGCGAAGCTGCTGGCGGCGATCAAATCGGCCGACGGCATCTTCCTGGCCGGTGGCGACCAATCGAACTATGTCCGGATGTGGAAGGGCACGCCGCTCAATGCCGCGCTGGACGCCCATGTGGCGGCGGGCAAGCCGCTGGGCGGCACCTCCGCCGGGCTGGCGGTGCAGGGCTCGTGGCTTTACGGCGCCATGGATGGCGGCAGTATCACCTCCAAAGAGGCGATGAGCGATCCGCTGGGCGCTGCCAATACGATTGAAGGCGATTTCCTGCATTCGGCGCTTCTGGCCGATATTGTCACAGATAGCCATTTCGAAGTCCGCGACCGCCTGGGCCGCCTCATCGCCTTCGTGGTCAAGGCTGAACAGCTGCGCGCCGCGCCCAACAAGCGTTACGCGCGTCCGCTGGTCGGGCTGGGCATCGACGAGGCCGCCGCCATGACGGTGGAAAGCGATGGAACAGCGCGTGTGCATTCCAACACCGATGGCCATGCCTGGCTGGTGCAGGGCGGTGAGGTCCATGATCTGGCGGTCGGAAAGCCGCTGAATATCGCCAATGTGCATGTCACCGGCATAGGCAAGACCAGCACCTTCAATGTCAAGACGCTGGAGGTCGGTTTGCCGGCCTTCACCCGGATTTACGATGTCAAGGACGGCATCCTCGCCAAGCGCGTTCACTGGTCGCTGGCCATCCACGGCGGCGCAGGGATCATCGACCGTGCCGACCTGACGCCGGAAACGGACGCGGCCTATCGTGGCGGGCTGAGCCAGGCGCTGAAGGCCGGCCAGGACGTGCTGGAAAAGGGCGGCACGGCGCTGGACGCCACTCAGGCCGCCGTCAGGGTGCTGGAAGACAATCCTCTGTTCAACGCCGGCAAGGGCGCGGCCATCGCCGCCGACGGCAATGTCTATCTGGATGCGGCGGTCATGGATGGCGCGACCCAGAAGGCCGGCGCCGTCGCCGCCTTGACGCGCACCAAGAATCCGATCCTCGCCGCCCGCGCGGTGATGGACAAGACCCGCCATGTCTTACTGGCCGGAGAGGGCGCCGACGCGTTCGCCAAGGCCCAGGGGCTCGAGCAGGTCGATCCGTCTTATTTCCATACGCCGGAACGCGAGCAGATGCTGGTGGACTGGAAGAAGGATCATCAGGCCATGATCAATCCGACGCACATGTATGGTACGGTCGGTGCGGTGGCGGTCGACTCCGACGGCAATCTGGCGGCGGCGACCTCGACCGGTGGTCTGACGGGCAAACAGTGGGGCCGTATTGGCGATTCACCGCTGATCGGCGCAGGCACCTATGCGCGCAACGGTGATTGCGCCGTATCGGCCACCGGAACAGGTGAATTCTTCATTCGGGATTCGGCCGGCCGCCAGGTCTGCGATCGTGTGCGCTGGAACCATCAAGGCATCGATGCGGCGGCCAATGACACCATCATGTCGATCGGCTCGATCGGTGGCGACGGCGGTTTGATCGCCATGGACGCGTCGGGCAAGGCAAGCTTTGCCATAAACGATCTGGGCATGTATCGTGGGGCGGTCTCTTCCGATTCCCCCGTTGTTCAAACCGCGATCTATGTTGATGAAACGCTGAAATGACCAGAAAAGGCTCTGCCGCCGAGCTTGACGCCATAGACCGCAAGCTGATGGCTGCCTTGCGTGAAAACTCGCGCCTGCCGGTGTCGCAACTGGCGACCATGCTCGATATCCCACGCGCGCAGGTCTATGCGCGGCTGGAGCGGCTTGAAAGCGAAGGCGTCATCGACGGCTATACCGTGCGGCTGGGACAGGCCTATTCCAAGACCCGGCTGCGGGCGCACGTCATGATCAAGACCCTGCCGCGCCTGTGTCAGGAGGTCGAGATGAAGCTGCCTGACATCCCCGAGGTCTCGGCGGTCTATGCGATCAGCGGCGAATACGACATCATCGTCATGGTCGAAGCAGCCGACAGCATCGAAATGAATGAGCTCATCAATCGCATCGGGCTTCTGGAGG
This sequence comes from Asticcacaulis sp. AC466, assembly GCF_000495815.1. Taxonomy (GTDB): domain Bacteria; phylum Pseudomonadota; class Alphaproteobacteria; order Caulobacterales; family Caulobacteraceae; genus Asticcacaulis. Next base: position 200,723 of record NZ_AWGE01000008.1, read on the forward strand.
GCGTGGAGCGAACGACGACCTCGATCATCCTGGCAGCCAAGCTCGAGCGGTAAAAGGATCAGAAGCCGCCGTAGCTTCGGCGGAGCAATCGCGGCATCTTCGCGCCGACTGATCGTCTGAACACGGGGCGCTGGCCGCATCGACCATCTTCAAAAGGGACTTTCCGGGCGCTGCATTTCGGTGCACAGTGGGCGTTCTGGGGAGACCTAAATGAAAAAACTGATCAGCAAGGTGGTTATTGTTGGCGGCGGCACCGCCGGTTGGATGACCGCGGCCATGTTGGCCAAGACCATGGGCACGCAGGCCTACGACATCACGCTGATCGAATCCGAGCAGATCGGCACGGTCGGGGTCGGAGAGGCGACCATTCCGCCGATCCAGATGTTCAACAGCGTTCTGGAACTGGATGAGGATGAATTTGTCCGCGAGACCAATGCAACGTTCAAGCTCGGCATCCGCTTCAATAGCTGGTTCATGCCGGGGTCGAGCTATTTCCATCCGTTCGGCTTTATGGGGCAGGACATGGATGGGATTGGTTTTTCGCATTTCTGGCTGCGGTTCGCCCGCCTGAGCGGCAATGTCGATTTTGGCCGCTTCAATGTCGAAACCATGGCCGCCAATGAAAACCGTTTCGGCCGGACGCCGCCCGCCGACGGACGCGAAAAATACGGCCTTAACTACGCGTTTCAGTTCGACGCCGCTCTTTATGCCGCCTATCTAGGAAAATACGCCCAAAAGCGCGGCGTGAAGCGGGTCGAAGGCTTGGTGGTCGCGGTCGATCAGGAGGCCGAAAGCGGCTTCGTTACCGGCGTGCGTCTGAAAGATGGTCCCACCATAGCGGGCGACCTGTTTATCGACTGCTCCGGCTTTCGCGGTCTTTTGATCGAGGAGACGCTGAAGGCGGGGTACGAGAATTGGAGCGAGTGGCTGCCGTGCGACCGCGCCGCCGCCGTGCCCTGCGACAGGAATCCGGGGCCGATCACCCCTTATACCACCTCGACGGCGCAGGAGGCGGGCTGGCAATGGCGCATTCCGTTGCAGCACCGTACCGGCAATGGCTACGTTTTCTGCTCAGACTTCATCAGCGAGGACGCGGCGTGCGAAAAGCTGCTGGGGCGTCTTGACGGCGCGGCGCAGAAAGACCCGAAGGTCCTGCGTTTTACCACTGGTCATCGCCGCAAAATCTGGGACAAGAATGTCATCGCCGTGGGATTGGCCTCAGGGTTTCTGGAGCCGCTGGAATCGACCTCCATCCACCTGACCCAGTCGGTCATCACCAAGCTGATCAGCCTGTTCCCCAAATTCGGCGTACAGCAGAGCGTGATTGATCAGTTCAACCGTGATATCTTGGCCGACTATGTGAACGTGAAGGACTTCCTGATCGCACACTATAAGGTGACGGGACGTGAAGACACGCCCTTCTGGAAACGTTGCAAGTCCATGGATATTCCCGACAGCCTGAAACATCGTCTGGAGATATTCAAGACGACCGGGCATATACATGTGCAGCCCCATGAGCTGTTCAAGGAAGCGAGCTGGTTCGCGGTGTTGGTAGGGCAGGGACTGTTCCCGGACAATTATCATCCGCTGGCCGACACCATATCGGAAGATGCCCTTCGCCAGCGCCTCGCCCGGATTCGAACCGGGATCACCGACCGGGTAAACGGATTGCCGGCGCATGACGCCTTTGTCGGGCGCGTCGGTGCGGTGCGTGCGGCGGTTTGAAGACCGGGCGGCCGTGACCGAACGCCATGGGGCGCTTTTCAGTTTAAGGGCTTTTCGATAGGGCGCGCATTATTTAATGATGGCTGCCGACACTTATAAAAAGGGAGGGGCTATAGCCGGCCTCCCGCATGGGAACAGGACGGATCATGGGTTGCAAGCTCGGCATAGTCGTCACCTCTGCCTGCCTTCTGGCGTTTGGCGCTGGTCTGGCACCAGCCCATGCGGACGCGGTCGCTGTATCGGCTGTGGTCCAGAATGTCGTGGCGTCGGCCGAATCGCCGAACGGCCAGTTGCATGTCGATATTTCGATCGATGGCGAGGGACGGCTGTCCTATGCCGTCACGCGGGCGGGAAAGCTGGTCATCGCACCGTCGCGCCTGGGGTTTGTGCTGGCCAATGCGCCGAAACTGGACGGTGGGTTTGCAGCGGGAGCCATAACGCACGCGTCGCACGATGAGACGTGGGAACAGCCATGGGGCGAGCGCCAGTTCGTACGCGATCACTATAACGAGGTCCGCGTCGAAGCGGTCCAGGCCGCCCAGGGCAACCGGCGTTTGGCGGTCGTGTTTCGCGTCTTCGACGACGGGGTTGGGTTTCGCTATGAATTTCCCGACCAACAGCAATTGCATGACGTGCGTATCACCGACGAACTGACTGAGTTCCATGTCGCCGACACGGCGACCGCCTGGTGGGCATTGGGCGGCGAGCTGTCCAATCTGGAATATCTTTACAAGCAAACGCCGCTCGATCAGCTTAGCCAGGCCCAGACGCCGGTGACGCTCAAGACGCAAACCGGCACCTATATTTCGATACATGAGGCCGCCCTGATCGACTATGCCGCCATCTGGCTGCGCCGTACCGACGGACAGACCTTGCGCACGCAACTGGCGCCGTCCAGCCTGGGGCCGACGGTGGTGCGTCAGGCGCCCTTCAATACGCCGTGGCGCACGATGATCATTTCCGACACAGCGACCGACCTGCCCATGTCGAACATTGAGCTGAACCTCAACGCGCCGAACAAGCTGGGCGACGTATCGTGGGTCAAGCCGTACAAATATGTCGGCATCTGGTGGGAAATGCACCTGGACAAGGCGACGTGGAGCTCCGGCCCCAGGCATGGCGCCACCACCGCCAATGCCGAGCACTATATCGACTTCGCGGCGAAAAACGGCTTCCGCGGCGTGCTGGTCGAAGGCTGGAACAAGGGGTGGGACGGCACATGGTACGGTAACGGCGCCGACTTTTCCTACACCGAACCCTATCCGGATTTCGACATCAAGGCGGTATCGGCCTATGGCCTGAAAAAAGGTGTGCACCTGATCGGCCATCACGAGACCGGCGGCAATATCGCCCACTATGAAGACCAGATGGACGACGCCCTGAAACTGGACCAGTCCCTAGGCATAGACAGCGTGAAGACCGGCTATGTCCATGAGTTCGGCGCGGCGCGGATGCGCGCCCCCGACGGCAGCATTTTCTACGGCAATACCGATAGCCAACAGGCGGTGCAGCATTATCTGAAAAACGTCGTCACGGCGGCGAAATATCATGTGGCCATCGACACCCATGAACCGGTCAAGGATACGGGCCTGCGCCGGACCTATCCCAACTGGGTATCGCGTGAGGGGGCGCGGGGGCAGGAATATAATGCCTGGGGCAATCCGATCAATCCGCCCGAACACGACGTCAACCTGGTGTTCACGCGTATGTTGGCCGGACCGATGGACTATACGCCGGGCATATTGAGCCTGGAGGGCAATAAGAAAGACCTCTATTCGACCCAGGCCAAGCAGTTGGCGCTGTATGTCGTGCTCTATTCCCCGATCCAGATGGCGGCCGATCTGCCGGAAAACTACGCCAAGTATCCGAAAGCCTTCCAGTTCATAAAGGATGTGGCGGTGGACTGGGCCGACACCCAGGTCCTGAACGGGGAGGTGGGCGAGTACGTCACCTTCGCGCGCAAGGACCGGCATTCCGAAGACTGGTACATCGGTTCGATTGCCGATGAAAACGCGCGCACCCTGTCAGCGCCGCTGGTCTTCCTGACGCCGGGCGTGACCTATGAGGCCCAGATTTACCGCGATGGCCCCAAGGCCGACCTGAAGGGCGATGCGCGCTTCGACATCGTGATCGAAACCCGCGCGGTCACCCGCACCGATACGCTCACACTGACCCTGGCACCCGGCGGCGGCGAGGCGATCCGCTTCACGCCCGTCAAGGGCAAGGCAAGGCCATCCGCCAAGGCGGGCCGGAAATAACGCGTCTCTTTTGGGACAGCTCGTTTTCGCCTAATGGGACTTCTGAAATTTGTGAAATTAACCCATTGGGCGAATTTATTTCTGAGAATTGGGAATAGATAAGTCTCTGGTCCTTTTTCGTATTGAGGCTTGTCAGTTCGGTTCTTTGTTGCTAGATGAGAATGATTATCAACATCGGCCTCATCCTGTCATGTCCCTTTCCTCGTCGCCATCCCCGATCCAGTGGGGCAGCTTCTGGCGCAATCAGTTGCGGCAATGGCACTGGATCAGTTCGGCCGTATCGCTGATCGGATTGCTGCTGTTCGCCGTGACGGGGTTTACGCTCAATCATGCCGCCTCGATTGAGGCCAAGCCCAAGATTACCTCCGTCGCAAAGCGGTTGCCGCCCGAGGCGCTGGCCAAGCTGTCAGCCGTGACCGCCAACACACCGTTGACCGCCGCGCAGGCCGAGGCCATTCATGGCGCTACCGGCATAGACGTCCGCAACGCCACGGTCGATGCCGATGAGGAGGGGATTTACCTTGCCCTGCCGGAACCGGGTGTCGACTCCACCCTTGAAATCGCCCGCGCCGATGGCCGCGCCACCTATGAACGCACCGATCGCGGCGTCATCGCCGTGCTGAACGACCTGCATAAGGGCCGCCATTCCGGGCCGGTCTGGTCGTTGTTCATCGATGTGATCGCCATTGCCTGCGTCGTCTTCGCCGTCACCGGCCTGGGTCTGCTGTGGCTCTATGAAAAAGGTCGCCGCATCACCTGGCCGCTCGTCACGCTCGGACTGGTCGTGCCCGTTATCCTGTTCCTGTTGTTTGTTCATGCCTGAGGTTTTTCGCCCTATGTCCGCTATCTCCCCGTCTTTTCTGTCCAGGCCGTTTCTCACCCTTGCCGGTGTGGTCGCCGCGTCCGGCCTCACTGTGACCCAGGCCTTTGCCGGCCAGGTGGTCGTCGATGTCGAAATCCCGCAACAAAAGGTGGCGGAATATCATAAGCCCTATGTCGCGGGCTGGATCGAAGACGCCAGCGGCGCGCATCTGGGCAATGCCTTCCTGTGGTACGACGTCAAGAAGCCGGAAAACCGGGGCGCGAAATGGTTGAAGGATTTGCGCTCGTGGTGGCGCAAGAGCGGCCGCGATCTGAGCTCGACCGATGGTTTTTCGGGCGCGACCCGTGCGCCGGGACGCAACGCGCTGACGCTCGACAGCAATCTGCCCCTGTTCAAAAACCTCAAGCCCGGCCAATACAGCTTTGTCGTCGAAGCGGCGCGTGAGCAGGCGGGGCATGAAGTGGTGAAGGTGCCGCTGGCGTGGAATCCCGCCAAGGCGACCAGCGGCAAGGCCAAGGGGGCGACCGAGCTTGGCGAAGTCAAGGTGACGTATAAGCCGTAATGCTGACCGCGGCGACCGCCCATGACCGCCGTGTCCTGGTCCCCGATCTGGACGCGGTGCCGCCGCGTCCAGACGGCGCGACCGGCTATGCCCTGTCCGGGCGGGCCTTTGCCACCGGCTGGTCGGTGCGCCTCTATGCCGACGCCGCGCCGCAAGGGCTGACGGAACGTATTCAGGCGCGGCTCGACGATATCGATCGAGAAATGAGCCCGTACCGGGTCGATTCGGACCTGACGCGGTTTAACCTGGCGCCGGCCGGTCATTTCGTGGCCCTGCCGGCACGTATGATGACGGTGGTGGCCCATGCTCTGGATATAGCCGCCCTGACCGACGGCGCGTTCGATCCGGCCATCCTGCCGGCGGTCGAATTGTGGGGGTTTGGCGCGAAGACGGTGGCGCCGGGCGTGCCGGATCCGACGGAGGTCAGTGCATTGAAATCCGGCGGCTGGCGTGACCTGACCTGGCGGGCCGACGGCATGATCAAGCCGTCAGAGGTGCGCATCGATCTGTGCGCCATCGCCAAGGGATTTGCCGTCGATGAGGTCTTGCGCCTGGTGCGATCCGAACCGGGCGTGCGGTCAGCCCTGGTCGAAATCGGCGGGGAGTTGGCCGGTTGGGGTGTTCAGTCCGACGGCCAGCCGTGGTGGGTCGATGTCGAAACACCGTCGGGCAAACGGACCGTGGCGGCGCTGTGCGGCGGAGCGGTGGCGACATCGGGTGAGATCATTCGCCATTTCAGCCACGGCGGCCAGCTCTATTCCCACACCATGGATGGGGCGACGCAATCGCCGACCCGGTCTGACGTCGTCAGCGCCACGGTATTCGACCCGGCCTGCTGGCGCGCGGATGCTTTGGCTACGGCCCTTACGGTCATGGGCGGAACGCGCGCCCTGGCCTTTGCCGCCAAACATGATATTGCCTGCCTGCTGTCCCTGCGGGAGGGGGCGACGGTTCGCGACGGTCTCAGCCCGGCGCTGGAAGCGTGGCTATGATGGGAAAGACGCCATGATCGAGGGTCTGACGCAGGATACAGGCCGGTTGACGGCCGCCGTGGCCTGGGGCGCGCTGTTCGCCGTCACCTGCCTGTGGGCGGTGGTGAAGCGTCGGTCCAGGGGCGGCGGGACAAGCGACATCATCGTCCTCCATGCCTCCCAGACCGGGCAGGCGGAAGAGATCGCGCGCCATGCCGCCAAGGCCTTGTCGGCCGGGGGCCGCGACGTGCGGGCGGTCTCGACATCGGCGGTCACGGGCGGCCAGTTGCAGGCGGCGAAATATATTCTGTGCGTCGCTTCGACGACCGGCGAAGGCGATGCGCCGGATGAGGCGCTGACCTTCGAACGCACCCTGATGGCGCAGCGGCTCGACCTCAGCGGTCGTCAGATCGCGGTACTGGCCCTGGGGGATCGCAAATATGACGCCTTCTGTGCGTTCGGGCGGCGCGTCTTTGACTGGCTGACGGCGTGCGGCGGGGTGGCGGTGGCGCCGCTGATCGAAGCCGACGATCTCGACGCAGAGGCCCTGACGCGGTGGCGCGATCTGGTTGCCGGTCTGGGCGGGCAGGGCGCGGGTAATGGCAAAGAGCCGGATGCGATCGCGCGGCCGTGGCGGCTTGAGGCACGGACACGCCTTAATCCCGAGGGCGACAATCCCCTCTACCATCTGCGCTTTGAGAGCGACGCGCCGGCCGACTGGCAGGCGGGCGATCTGGTCGAGATTGTCACCCCGAACGGCCACCGCCGCGACTATTCGCTGGCCAGCCTGCCTGAGGAGGGCGGGATCGATCTGTACGTCCGTCAGGTGGTGCGCGAAGACGGCAGCCCCGGCGACGGATCGGGCCTGCTCATCGAAGGCTTGCGGTCCGGCGATGTCCTGCCGATGCGTGTGAAGACGCACCGCAATTTCCATGCGCCCGATGGCGTGGGGCCATTGCTGCTGGTCGGCGCGGGATCGGGGCTGGCCGGTCTGCGCGCCCATATCCTTCAGGCGGCAAAGGCAGGGCGTCCGGTATGGCTGATCTATGGCGAGCGTCATCCGGTGCGCGACGGGGCCCTGGCCGATGCCATGCGCGGCTGGCAGGCAGAGGGGCGGTTTGAGCGGCTCGACCTCGCGTTTTCGCGGCCGGACGCTGGCCAGGGGCAATATGTCCAGGCGGTGGTGACGACGCGCGGCGAGGATATTCCGGCTTTTCTGGGCGACGATGGCGCCATCATGGTGTGCGGCGGCTTAGATATGGGGTTGGGCGTCGAAGCGGCCCTGACGGCGTTGCTCGGTCAGGCCTGGGTCGATGCGGCCAAGGTGTCTGGACGCTACCGCCGCGATCTGTATTGATAGGTATGATGACTTATACCGCCCTGCTTGCGGGGCGGGGGACCGCACGAGGCAGCGTTTACGCTGGCGAGATGTGGTGGTGGGGGCCTTGCTTCGTCAAACACCCAATGGTCAGGTCGTCCTTAAGCGTGGTTGTAATCGAGACGTTTTGAGGCTGAACCAAGACCCCCACCACCACATCTCACGCGACGCAAATTCCGGTATTTTAATATGCTCCGTTTGAGCGGCGCGTTTCGTGCGGTCCCCCGCCCCACGGGTGGGGCGGTATAAGCGGGATTCAGTTTTTGCTGTAGACGACGGAGCGTAAAAAAGCCCCCTGCCGGGGGGAGCAGGGGGCTTTTGGGCGTCGCTGTCGCGGCCTTATGGCGAGATGAAGTCGTCGCCCTTGTGGTCCTTTTCTTCCTGTTCCAGAATCCGCCGATCGGTCTCGTCGATGACCTTATCGTGGTTGCGGTCCTGGCGGTCGAACATGGCGTGACCCGATGCCTGATATTCGTCCCAGGTCATGGCGCCGTCATGGTTGGTGTCAAGCACGCCATAGCGGACATAGGCCTGACGCATCTCGCGATCATATTCTTCCTTCGCCTTTTCCCGATCGGCGATCTTGGCGACGTCGGCCTTCAGGCGGGTTTCGAATTCCGCGACATATTCGGCATCGCTGAGAACGCCGTCGTGATTGGTGTCGGTGCGGTCGAAGCGGACGCGGCGTTCGGCGTCGAATTCGTCGCGCGTCACCTTGCCGTCATGGTTGGTGTCGTAGTCGCGGATCATCGCGCTGATCGCGTGCGGCGCGGCCATGGCGGGTGACAGTGGCGCGAGGACGGTGAGCAGGCCCAGGCCGGTCAGGGGCAGTATCAGGGTTTTCATTGCGGGAGAACCTCCAGTGTCAGGGTGGCGGTGTGGCTGATCCACAGGTTGGGATTGTCGGGAGCGGCATTGCGCACGCGGGTTTGCACCAGGTAGAGGCCGGCCGTTTTGGGCGTGAAGCGGAACGCCCCGCTGGCATCGCTGGTCAGTTGCAGTTCGGGTGTCTTCTGGCTTTCGTACATGTCGCCATCGCGCATGACGGTGATGGCGGCACCCGCGACGGGCTTGCCGGACTCGCGAACGGTGAGGGTAATGGCTTCGCCGGCATAGAGATCGTTCGGCGCGGTTGTTGGATGGATTTCGACGCCCTTTTCAAATTCGGTTGGGTTGCCTGCGGGGCTGGGCTTGCCCCGGGTGACATAGACGTCGGCCCGGGTGACGCTCTGGACATCGACCAGGGTTTCGCCGTCTTTCGCGCCTTCATTGCCTTCGATGAAACGCAAGGCGCCGCCTTTCAGGCCCGCCTTGGCGACGCGCCCGGTGCGTTCACCGCTGGTGATGCGGTAGGTGCCGTCCTGCGGGAGCGGCACTTCGAGGAACGTTGCGTCCTTGAGCGCGGCGGCCGGTGTCAAGGCGGTACGGGTGCCGTCCGGTGCGATGACGGCCCAGCCGTCGCTCTTCATGGCGATTTCGGGACGCAGGGCGCCCTCGGCGAAGGCGGCTTCGACCGTGACGTGGTCGAGCCGCGCATCGGCCGTGAAGGTATTGGGCTTGAGATAGGGCGAATGGGCCAGGGCGGCCCCGGCCGCAAAGGGCAGGATGAGCAGGCTCAGACCGAAAGGATGGAGTTTCATGATGTGTCTCGCGATGTGAGGATCAGAAGCGGTAGCTGAGCGACACCGAGCCGTTGATGCCCGGCTGGGTGTAGGCGTCTATGACGGTCGAGGTGCTGGACAGGCCGCGGGCGTCGCTCCACCAGGCGTATTTTTCATCGGTCAAGTTGAAGACACCGGCGCGCAGGGTGGCGCGGTCGGTGACGTTCCAGAAGGCGGTGAGGTCAAGCGTGGTGAAGGCATCGGGGATATAGCACGACGGCGTGCAGGTGATGCCGGCGCGGGCAGCGGCCTTTTTCTCGGCGTGGGTCACGGACAGCGCCCCGCCATAGTTTCCGGTGGCGGCGCGATAGGTGAGTCCGGCCACGACCTTGGCCGGATCGATGCTGGCCAAGGACGTGGCGACACCGAGCGTCGTCTGGGTGCCGGTGGTCAAGGAGCCTGCGGCGGTGAAGGAGACCGTCTGGCTCAGCCGGACAGCGGCCTTGGCTTCTACGCCCGATATCTCGGCCCGGCTATAGTTGACATATTGGTAGATGGCGGGATTGGCGGGGGTGAAGGCCCCTCCGATCATGATCTGGTCGATGAAGTTCTTGTACTGGCTGGTGAAGGCCGTGACGCCGGCGTTCCAGGTGCGGCCGCCGAAGCGCACGCCCCCTTCGAGGGAGCGGCTGGTTTCCGGCTTCAGGTTCGGATTGGGAATCGATTTGTAGTTGGCGATCGGATTGGCGAAGGCGTTGTTGACCTCATTGGGCGATGGCGCCTTGAACCCTTCGGCATAGTTGAGGAAGACCGACAGGTCAGGCGTGAGGCGCCAAAGCGCGGACAGCTTGGGCGAAACGTGGTTGCCATCCTGTCCGCTGGCGGCCGAGGTCAGGAGCGCGTCGGGCTTGGGCGTCAGCTTGTAGCTGTCGTAACGCAGGGCGGGGTAAAGCGACAGACGGCCGTCAGCCAGGGTGATTTCGTCCTGGATAAACAGGCCGCCACGTTCGTAATCGGTATTGGGGAAGGCGCGGGTCGGGAAGACTTCGCCCGCCGGGGGCACGGTGCCGTCCCGCAACGATTCCTGCCGGGTCTTGGAATAGTCGCCGCCATAGACAAGGTTATGCGTGACGCTGCCCGTATCGAAGCGGCTGGTCAGTTCGACAGTGCCGCCAAAGACCTTATTGTCGAAATCGTTGATGCGGATGCGGTCGGCGGCCGTGTTGCGGTCTTCGAAGGCGTTCTGGCTGGATTTGCTCGTCTGGCCGTAAACGACCACGAAGGCGCTGTCGATAAAGCCCGTCCCCACGTAGCGGTAATCGAAGCTGACGCGGTCGCGATCGGTTGTGTCATGGGCCGTGAGGGCCAGCACGCTGGTGCTCGCCAGGGGCGGAACGGCGACGGCGCTGAGCGCATTGGTATCGACCACCGCGTCGAGGTGGTCGAGCGTCAGACGAAAACGGTGCGCCTCGGACGGCTGGTAGACGATCTTGCCCAGCACGGCATTGGACTCGATGTCCTGCGGGTTTGCTTTTGTGCGGGTAATATTGGGGGCATCGTTCTTGCCGTGCGTTTCCTGTTCATGACCGTCGCGGCGGGTATAGGCCAGCATCCCTGACCACCCGTTGTCGTTCCGCGCCGCAAAGACAAGGCCCTTGCTCCAGCTGTCGTCGGCGGAACTGTAGCCCAGCTTGGCCTGGCCGCCGAAATGCTGATCCGGGTTGAGATAGTCGCTGGGGTTTTTCGTGGTGTAGCTGACTGCGCCAGCGACGCCGTCGGAGCCGTAGAGGGCGGAGGCGGGGCCACGCAGGATTTCGACCGATTTCAGCAGGTCCAGGCCGACATAGTCGCCCCGGCCGACCGATTGGCCGCCGAATGCAAACCCATCCGGCACGCGCACGCCGTCGATCTGGATCAGGACGCGGTTGCCTTCCAGACCGCGAATATTGAAGCCCGAATTGCCGTCACGACCGGTGTTGGAGCCCGCGGCGGTGAAGCGCGATGGGCTTGAGCGAACGGAGACCCCCGGCTCGTAGCGCACCAGATCCTTGATATCGGTGACCATGCGGTCTTCCATATCGTGGGCGGTGATGACGCTGACCGTAGCGGGCACGTCGTCGACCTTTTTCTCGCTCCGCGTCGCAATGACGGTGACTTCGGTCGCGGCGTCTGTAGTGGCTGGCGCGCCAGCCGATTCGGCGAGGGTTGGGCTGGCCTGCGCCAGACAGAGCAGGGAAGCGGACGTAAGCAACGCAATACGCATGGAGATCTCCTCAGATAGTGATGGGGTTGCAATAATGAGAATAATTCTCAGAGTCAATCGCAATGCGGTCATTTTTGAGAATAATTCGCAATTTGTAATGTTGGCGGCCGCAACACGTAAAAAGGTCGGCATAGGGCAGGATAGGGTTTGCAATTGCGAATAGTTTGCATTAACTCTCGCGCGACTGTTTCAGGGAATCCGCCGCATGTTCAAACCGCTGCTCACTGGTCTTGCTGTCGTCTTCGCGTTCACCGCCGCCTCGGCGCAGGCGCGCACCAGCTATATCCTGCCGTACAATTTCGCGCCGACCGACGCCTATGTCACCGCCCAGGCAGCGACTTCGGAAAACGTGTTTACACCCGAAGGCGCGCTTAAGCTTGATGCCTTCCAGGTGATCGACAGTGCCGGCGTCGTCACCACCGCCAAGGGCGTTGCGTTTAAGGAAGTGACCCTGTTCGAATCGGCCCTGCCGCATGAAGGGACGTTTCGACTGACGACCGGCAACCGCGAAATGCGCACCATGCAAATGATGCAGATCGATGGAAAGTGGCGTCCGGTGCGGGGCCCGGGCGGCCCAGCGCGCCCAGGTGGCGAGGGCAAACCGGCGGAGGGTGCGCCCCAAACTCCGGTTCAACCCGCCGCTCAAGCTCAGGCCATTCCGGCCGACGCCAAGACGGTTACGGTCAAGAGCATGATGCGCGCCGACAGCTATATCTCATACAAGAAGCCGTCCGACACCCTGCCGCCCGCCGAGGGCAAGGGGCTTGAAATCGTACCGGTGACGCACCCCAACCGCCTGTTCAGCGGCAACGCCTTCGACTTCATTGTCACCTTTGACGGCCAACCTTTGTCCGGTGTGACCTACAAGGTGTCGCGCGGCGGCGACCAATATGCCGATTCCAGCTATGCCTTAAGCGCCGACAGTGCGGCGGGCGGGAAGGGCGAGGTCGTGTTTCAAACGCCGGGCATCTATGTCATCGAGATCAGCCGCAAATGGCTGGATGGCGACCTGACCGATCCGCGCAGCTGGAGCTACAGCCTGACCGTTGAGGTTGCGCCCTGAGGACGGATAGGCCCAGCGGCTTGATTTGATGGCATCAGGTGCTTGTGAATGATGTGGCGTCCGCGTAATCTGACCGAAAGGGACGGTAAACGTGGCGAATGTCGAACTGAAGGGGCTGGAAAAACGGTTCGGGACGCAGCGCGTTCTGACCGGCATCGACCTGACCATACAGGATGGTGAATTTCTGGTCATCGTCGGTCCGTCCGGGTGCGGGAAATCGACCCTGTTGCGGGTCATTGCCGGACTGGAGCCCCCGTCGGCGGGTGATGTCTGCATCGATGGCCGCAGCGCGCTCAACGATCCGCCGGCCCAGCGCGGCGTCGCCATGGTGTTTCAATCCTACGCCCTTTACCCCCATCTCAATGTCCGCGACAACATGGCGTTCGGCCTGCGCATGGCGGGCATGCCCGAGGTCGAAATCAGAGCGGCGGTAGCGCGGGCGGCGCAATTGCTCGGTATCGAAGGCCTGCTCGATCACCGGCCCAGGGCCTTGTCCGGAGGCCAGCGCCAGCGCGTCGCCATCGGCCGGGCCATTGTGCGCCAGCCGCGTCTCTTCCTGCTCGATGAGCCCTTGTCGAACCTCGATGCGGGCTTGCGTGTCCATATGCGCCACGAATTTGCCCGGCTGCACCGCGAACTGGCGACGACCATGATCTATGTCACCCACGATCAGGTCGAGGCCATGACCCTGGCGGACCGGATCGTGGTGCTGAATGGCGGGCGCATCGAACAGATCGGCACGCCGCTGGAGGTGTATCACGCCCCGTGCAACCTGTTCGTCGCCGGTTTCCTCGGTTCGCCGCGCATGAATCTGATCGGCGGAGAAATCGCGGCGATCGGCAAGGCGGCGGTCAAGGTCCGGCTGGCGTCCGGCGCATTGGTGTCGGCGGCGGTCGATGCGGGCGCGGCGCGGATCGGCGATGCGGTCACGCTTGGGATACGGCCCGAATCGCTCGGCAACGGCCGTTCGGCCAATGCCTTGCCGGTCACGGTCGATGTGGTCGAACGGCTGGGCAGTTCGCAGTCCGTCTATGCCCTGATGGCCGGCGTCGAAACCGCTGTCTGCGCCCTCCTGCCTGGCGGCGACCCGGTGCAGCACGGCGACACCCTGACCCTGCATTTCGCGACTGCTGAGGCCCACCTGTTCGATGCCGGCGGCCAGGCGTTCGTCCGCCTGAAGCCCGGTGGCCGGAGCATCTAGCGATGCGCGCCTAAATCGGCTCGGACAGGATTTCGCCATGGCTGGCGATGACGTGCGCATAATATAGGGCGCTGTCCTTGGGCGTGCGTTCCAGCGTGTCGAAATTGACATGCACAATGCCGAACCGCTTGCCGTAGCCCAGCGACCATTCGAGATTATCCATGAAGGACCAGACCATATAGCCCTTGATGTTTACGCCCTGCCGGATGGCGTCGTGCACGGCCGTCAAATGCTTTTGCAGGTAGTCGGTGCGCAACGGGTCACGGACGCGGCCATCGCGGGCGGCGGGCGGATCGTAAAAGGCGGCACCGTTTTCAGTGATATAAATCGGGGTATCGCCATAGCGTTGGCGCACCCACAACAGCGTGTCGGTCAAGCCTTGCGCAAACACTTCCCAGTTCATCTCGGTGTAGGTCGATTGGGACTGACGCACGACGGCGGCTTGAAGGAAGGTGTCGTCGGCATGGCGGACGACGGCGCGCGTGTAATAGTTGATGCCGATGAAATCGACGGGCTGGCGGATCAGGTCGAAATCGGCCGGATCGTGGGCTGGCCAGGCGCCGTTGAACACCTCGCGCAATTCGATCGGATAGCTGCCCAGCAAGGCGGGGTCGAGATATTGTTCGTTCATATAGGCGGCGGCGCGGCGGGCGGCGGCGACATCGGCATTGGAGGCACTGGCTGGATATTTCGGTTCTATATTGACGACCAGGCCGATCTCGTGACGGCCCACTTCGCGATAGGCCTTCACCGCGGCGCCATGGGCGCGCATGAGGTTGTGAGAGGCAAGGGGGGCTTCGTAGCGGTTGCGGTGGCCGGGTGCGATCGTCCCGTTGAGATAGCCGCCATCGCTCACCACCCATGGCTCGTTGATCGTGGCCCATTTTTTTACCCGGTCGTCGAAGGCCTGGAACACGACGCGGGCATAGTCGGCGAACCAGTCGGCGCTATCGCGATTGAGCCAGCCACCGCGATCGTCCAAGGCCGCCGGCAGGTCCCAGTGGAACAGGGTGGCGATCGGCTCTATGTCGTTGGCCAGCAATTCATCGATCAGGTCCGAATAGAAGGCAAGGCCGGCCGGGTTCACCTCGCCCGTGCCATGGGGCAGGATGCGCGCCCAGGACAGGCTGAAGCGATAGGCCTGTATGCCGAGCTGCTTCATGAGGGCGATGTCGTCGCGGAAGCGATGATAGTGGTCGCAGGCCATGTCGCCGGTGTCGTTATTGACCATCATGCCGGGGGTATGGGCATAGCGGTCCCAGATGCTGGGGCCCTTGCCATCGGCATCGGGCGCGCCTTCGATCTGATAGGCGGCGGTGGCGCATCCCCACAGGAATCCGTCTGGAAAACGCAGCGACATAACCCCCTGTTTCCTTTTTTTAGCAGGCCTCTAACCGGCTCTAATTCGGGCACTTTTGTCCGTGTGTACCGACATATATCGGCGTTGACAAGAAAATTGTAAGCGTTTACAGCCTTGACCCAAGTTCGCATATAAGGCCGAGTAAGGGCCGCTTTCAGGTCCATTGGGCACCGTTTGCAGTACAGGGAAAAGGTATGATTAGTCGTCGCAATCTGTTGTTTGCCACGGGGGCTGTCGTTGTTTTGGCGGCCTGTGCCAAAAAGCCGGAGGCGCAGACGACGGACTTCGATCCGCAACTGGCCGATCTGCATCGGCGCACATTCGATTATTTCTGGGAAACGACAGACGCCCGCACGGGGTTGGCACCTGACAACTGGCCCAATCCGGATTTCTGCTCGATTGCCGCAACCGGCTTTGCGCTTACCGCCTATTGCATCGGCACGAAGAACGGCTACGTCAGTCGCTTCGATGCCGCCGAACGCACGCGCATCACCTTGCGCACCTTTTGGAACGGGCCGCAGGGGCCGGACACCAGCGGCACCATGGGCCATAAGGGCTTCTTCTACCACTTCCTGCATATGGACAGCGGCCTGCGCTATCGCAATGTCGAACTATCCAGTATCGATACGGCGCTTTTGCTGGGTGGGGTGCTGACGGCAGCAGGGTTTTTCGATGGTGGCAATGCCATCGAAAGCGAAATCCGCGACCTGGCGCGCAAGATTTATGAGCGGGTCGACTGGACCTTCATGGCACGCGAGTCGGGTCTGGTCAGCATGGGCTGGCATCCGGAAAGCGGCATGCGCGACCACGATGCGCAGGGCCTGATCAACCGGAACTGGGATCGCTACAACGAAGGCATGATCGTCTATCATCTCGGCATGGCCTCGCCGACCCATCCCTTGCCCGCCAAGGCCTGGCAATCCTGGATGGCGTCGCTCAATACGTGGGGCGACAATTATGGCGAACCGCATCTGGGTTTTGCGCCTATGTTCGGGCATCAGTATTCGCAAGGCTGGTATGACTATCGCGGCATTGCCGACGCCTATATGCGTGACAAGGGCATCGACTATTTCATCAATTCGAAGCGCGCCACCGAGGCGCAGCGCAATTACGCCATCAAGAATCCGGGCGGGTTCAAGGATTACGGCGCCGATATCTGGGGTCTGACCGCCTGCCGGGGGCCGGCCTATGTCAAGGGCATGGTCAATGGCCGTGAGGTCCAGTTCCAGGAATATAGCGCGCGCGGACCGCAGACGGGCGACAAGGAGGGGCTGGACGACGGCACGATCGCGCCTACGGCCGCGGCGGGTTCGGTCATGTTCGCGCCCGACATCTGCGTGCCGGCCATCAAGGCGATGATCGACCGGTACGGCAGCGACCTGTATGGCAAGTACGGCTTCTTGGACGCCTTCAACCCCAGCTTCCCGGCGGATCTGCCGTCGAAGACGGGGATCCATACGGCCAAGGCGGGCTGGGTGTCGAACGATTATCTTGGCATCGATCAGGGCGCAATCCTGATTGGTCTGGAAAACTACCGCTCGGGCTTCGTTTGGGATATATTCAACCGTAGCGCCACGACCGGTCCATTGGTCCGTAAGGCGTTCCTGGCGGCGGGGTTCGAGCCGGTCGCCGCTTCCGGCCATTGGTTGAAGACCTAGATGCATACCGACCGGCGCAGGTTTGGACTGGCTCTGGCGTCGCTTGCGGCCGCCATGCCGGTGGCCTGTGCGCGGCCGGAGCGCCCTTTGCGTATCTGGGCGATGGGCCTGGAAGGTGAGGCGCTCGATCGTTTCGGCCGGGATTTCGAAGCCTTGCATCCTGACATGCCCGTGCGCATCCAGGCCTTGCCGTGGGGGGCGGGGCACGAAAAGTTGCTGACCGCATTCGCCGCCGACAATCTGCCTGATGTGGTGGCGCTGGGGAACACCTGGATCGCCGAGTTTGCCGCCCTGGGGGCGCTGCAACCGCTTAACGCGCGGCTGGCGCAGAGCACCATCACCCTCGACCGCTATTTCGATGGCCCGCGTAAGGCGGTGACGGTCGGCGACGACATATTGGGCATTCCGTGGTACGTCGATACGCGTCTGCTGTTTTACCGCAAGGACCTGCTGGCGAAGGCTGGGTTTAGCAGCGTGGCCAAGACCTGGGACGGCTGGGATCAACAACTGGCGGCGCTGTCGGGGGCGCGGCGCGGTGGCAAATATGGCCTGCTTATGCCGTTTGCCGAATACGAGCCCCTGGTCGCCTTTTGCCTTCAGGCCGATGAACCGATCCTGATGGACAGTGCGACGCGGGGCGGTTTCCGCCAGAAAAGTATTCGCGACAGCTTCGCCTATGCTGTGTCCCTCTATACGCGCGGCTTCGCCAACCGGCTGACCCATTCGGAAGTCACCGACGTCTATTCGTCTTTTGCTCGCGGCGACTTTGCTTTCATCATCACCGGTCCGTGGAATCTGGCGGAATTCGCCCGCCGCCTGCCGGCTGACATGCAAGGAAAATGGGCAACCGCGCCCCTGCCGGGACCCAATGGGCCAGGCGTGTCTTCCGCCGGCGGCGTGTCGATGTGTATTCCGAAGTTGTCGCGCAAGCCGGATCAGGCCTTCGCCTTCATTCAGTACATGTGCGCACCGGAGCAGGCAGCGGCCTTTTACGAACAGACAGGCGATCTGCCCGCTGATCGCGGGGCGTGGCAACTGACCAACCTGATGCACGATGCGCGATCGCTGACCTTCTTCGATCAGTTGAACCGGACGCGTCCGCCGCCCCAGGTGCCAGAATGGGAGCGGATTGCTAATGAGATGGGGGCGGCGCTGGAACGCGTCGTGCGCGGGCTTACCACTCTGGACGCGGCCCTTAAATCGCTCGATGAATTCGCCTGGCGTGCTCTGGCCAAGCGTCGGTCGCTTCTCGAAGCGCGGGGGGTAGCATGACCGCGATCCGTTCTGTCCTGCGTGATCTGGCGCCCGGTCACGTCTTTGTATTGCCGGCCATGCTGGTCCTGGCGGTCTTTTTCCTGGTGCCGGTTTTCGGCGCCCTGGCCATGTCGTTCACCGATTTCGACATCTATGCCATGGCCGACCTGAAAAATCTGCGCTTTATCGGACTGGACAACTATATCAACCTGCTGCACACGCCCCTGTTCTGGAAGGCGTTCGGCAATACCTGCTATTTCGCCCTGGTCGGCGCGCCCCTGTCGATCATGGTCTCGCTCGGCATGGCCATGGCGCTCAATGTGCCGGGCATCGGGCTCAAGCCGCTGTTCCGCACGGCCCTGTTCGCGCCCTATGTCGCCACGCTGGTCGCCGCGGCCGTCATTTGGCGCTACATGCTGGATTCGCAATATGGCTGGCTCAACCAGTTCCTCATCGTTATCGGCATTCGCCCCATCGACTGGCTGGGCAACCCGCATTTCTCCATGCCGGCGATCATCCTGTTTTCGGTGTGGAAGAATTTCGGCTACAACATGCTGATCCTTCTGGCCGCGTTGCAACGCATTCCCGACGACCTGTACGAAGCCGCCCGCGTCGATGGCGCCGGGCCGTGGGAGCGCTTCATCCACGTCACCTTGCCGGGCGTCGCCCCCAGCCTGTGGATGGTGGCCTTGCTGACCGTCGCCGGTTATTTTCAGCTGTTCGCCGAGCCCTATGTCATGACCCAGGGCGGCCCGGCGCAATCGACCGTTTCGCTGCTGTATTTCATGTATCAGGACGGGTTCAAGTGGTGGAACCTGGGGCACGCTTCGGCCACGGCCTTCATCCTGTTCGCGGTGTTGATGGGGCTTAGCTTCCTGCGGCCGAAGGGCGAGGAGGTGTTCGCATGACCATGCCCCGCCTGACCGTGGAAAAAGTCCTTGTGACCACGCTTCTGGTCATTGCGTCGCTGGCCGCGAGCTTCCCGCTTTTATGGATGGTCTCCATGTCCTTCATGCCGGAAGCCGAAGCCAATGCCTTTCCGGCGCGTCTGTTCCCGCATGAGCCGACTCTGGCCAATTACGCGGAGCTGTTCGCCCATCAGCGCATGGGCCGTTTCCTGATCAATTCGCTGCTGGTATCGTCCCTGGCCACGTGTCTGTCGCTGATCTTCAACGTCACCGCCGGTTACGCCTTCGCCAAGCTGGCGTTCCGCGGGCGGCAAAAGCTGTTCCAGTTCCTGCTGGCCCTTGTCGTCATTCCCGGACAACTGATTATGCTGCCGCTGTTTTTCCAGTTGAAGATGCTGGGCCTGCTCAATTCCTATGGCGGGGTTGTTGTGCCCTTCATGGCGTCGCTGTTCGGTATTTTCCTGGTGCGGCAGTACGCGCTCAGCCTGCCCGATGAAATGCTTCAGGCGGCCCGCGTCGATGGCGCATCGGAATGGCAGATTTTCCGCCGTATCGTCCTGCCCAACCTGTCGCCGATCATCGTGACCCTCGGCGTCTTTACCTTCCTCATGGCCTGGAACGACTTTCTCTGGCCGCTCATCGTCCTGTCGGACGACCATAACTACACCCTGCCGCTGGCGATCGCCTCGCTGTCGCAGGAACATATTCAGGATTCCGGTATGGTGATGGCCTGCGCCACGGTCACCATCGCGCCGGTCATCCTGCTTTTTCTCGCCCTGCAACGCCACTATGTCCGCGGTCTGCTCGCGGGCAGCGTGAAGGGCTAACTATATTCACAGGAGTAACGCTCAATGAACGCCTTTAACCCCTCCCGCCGATTTTTCCTGAAAGGCGCCGTCGCCACGGCCGCCCTGGTGCCGGTCGCCGCCCCCGGTTTTGCCAAGGTGACGCCGGCGCCCGATCCTTTCATCGAAAAGCTGATCAAGAGCCTGACGGTTGAGGAAAAGGCCGGCCAGCTTAGTCTGTACGGCGATTCCACCCGCTTTGACGGCCCACCGATCAACCCGACCTCCGAACAGGCCCAGACCAAGGACAAGGTCAAGGCCGACATCGCCGCGGGCAAGATCACCGGCCTGTTCAACGGCATCGGCGTCGCCGGTGGCCGCGAATTGCAGCAGGTAGCGGTCGAGCAGTCGCGCAGTAAGATTCCGCTGATTTTCGGCGGGGATATCATTCACGGCCTGAAGACGACCTTCCCGATTCCGCTCGGCGAATCCGCTTCGTTCGATACCGACCTGGCCATGCGTACAGCGCGTGCCTCGGCGCTCGAAGCCACCGCCAAGGGCATTCACTGGACCTTCGCGCCCATGGTCGATGTGGCGCGCGACCAGCGCTGGGGCCGGGTCGCCGAAGGGGCGGGTGAGGACACCTGGCTCGGCATCCAACTGGCCGTGGCGCGCGTCAAGGGCTTCCAGGGCAACAGCCTGAAGGACGACCGGACCATGCTGGCCTGTCCCAAGCATTTCGCGGCCTATGGCGCGGTGCAGGGCGGGATGGAATATAATACTGTCGATATTCCCGAAACCACCTTGCGCGAAGTGCACCTGCCGCCGTTCAAGGCCGCCTTCGACGCCGGCGCCATCACCACCATGTCGTCGTTCAACGATATTGCGGGCGTGCCATCGACCGGCAACCACTACCTGCTGACCGATATCCTGCGCGGGGAATGGGGCTTCAAGGGACTGGTCGTATCGGACTACACCTCCGAAGAAGAACTGATTCTGCATGGCTATGCCGCCGATGGCGCCGACGCCACGGCCAAGTCGCTCAATGCCGGTTGCGACATGTCGATGCAGTCGGGCCTGTACATCAAATACCTGCCCGAGCTGGTGAAGTCGGGCAAGGTCAAGATGGCCACGTTGGATGAGGCCGTGCGCCGCGTGCTCTACGTCAAGAAGGCGCTGGGCCTGTTCGACAACCCGTATCGTTCGCTCGATCTGGGCCGGGAGCAGACCGACGTGCGTCACGCCGACACCATTGCCCTGGCGCGCGAGGCCGGCCGCAAGTCGTGCGTGCTGCTCAAGAACGAAGGCAATCTGTTGCCCCTGCCCAAGACCGGCAAGACGGTCGCCCTTATCGGGCCGTTCGGCAACGACAAGGAAAATTGCCCCGGGCCGTGGGCGGTATTCCCCGACATTGCCTCATGCGTACCGCTGGAGCCCGCCTTCCGCGCCGTGCTGGGCGACCGCCTGACGGTGGTCAAGGGATCGGACGTCGAAGCGCCGATCGATGGCGGCCTCGCCTTGGCGGTCAAGGCGGCTCAGGCGGCTGACATCGTAGTTCTGGCCATAGGCGAGGCCGGCAACATGTCGGGTGAGGCGCAGTCGCGCGTCGATATTTCCGTGCCTGTGCCGCAACTGGCCCTGGCCGAGGCGGTCGCTGCCACGGGCAAGCCGGTCGTTGTCCTGCTCAAGCATGGCCGCGCCATCGCGCTGACCGGCGCGGTCCGGAACGCCCAGGCCATCCTGTGCACCTGGTTCCTCGGCTCGGAAGAAGGCCATTCCGTCGCCGATCTGGTCTTCGGCGATTTTGCGCCGCAGGGTCGCCTGCCGGTGTCCTTCCCGCAGGCCTCCGGTCAGGAGCCTTACTATTACAATCACCGCATCACCGGCCGCCCGCAGATCAGCGACGACAAGAATTTCAAGGCGCGCTATCGCGAAGTGACCAACGAAGCGCTGTACCCGTTCGGGCACGGCCTGACCTATTCCACCCTGTCCTATGGGGCGACGGCGGTGTCGGCGGCCACCCTGACCCTGACCGGGTCGATCCAGGTGACGGCCACCGTGACCAATACCGGCGCGCGCCGGGCGCACGAAGTGGCCCAGCTTTATATCCACGACAAGGTGGCCTCAATGACCCAGCCGATCCGGGCGCTGAAAGGCATCAAGCACCTTGACCTCGAGCCCGGTCAGAGCGCTACGGTGACGTTTGAGCTGACGGCCGCCGACCTGGCCTTTGTGCATCCGAACCTGAAAACGACGGCGGAGCCCGGACGGTTCGACGTCTGGGTCGCGCCGTCGGCTACGGGCGGGACGCCGGCGACTTTTGAACTTAAGGCCTGATAGATAGGGACGCGGTCGTGCAGACTTCCTTGATCAAGACCATCACGATTGTCGGCGGCGGCACGGCGGGATGGATGACCGCGGCCCTCCTGTCCAAGCTGCTGCTCGGGCGCTTCCAGATTACCCTGATCGAATCCGAGGACATCGGCACGATCGGGGTGGGGGAGGCGACCATCCCGGCGATCAAGGTCTTCAATCAGTTGCTCGACCTCGACGAGGTCGAGTTCCTGAAGGCGACCCAGGGTACGTTCAAGCTCGGCATCGAATTCGTCAACTGGCGCGACAAGGGGCACAGCTACATCCACGGCTTCGGCAAGATCGGCGTCGATCTCATGTGGCTGCATACCCATCAGTTCTGGCTGAAGATGTTCCCGAAGGGGGGCGTGAAGGATTTCGACCACTACGGCCTCAACACGCTGGCGGCGCGGCGCAACCGGTTCAAGATGCGCCGCCCCGACGATTCCCCGCCGATGTCGGATATGGACTACGCCTATCATTTCGACGCCTCGCTGTATGCCCGCCATTTGCGGGGCCTGTCGGAGCGGCGCGAGGTGCGGCGCATCGAAGGCCGGATTACTCAGGTCGTGCTGCGGCCGGACAATGGCTATATCGACTCAGTGGTGCTGGAAAACGGCCAGGCAGTGGGCGGAGACCTGTTCATCGACTGTTCGGGAATGCGCGGGCTTTTGATCGGGGAGGCGCTGGGTGTCGGGTACGAAGACTGGAATCACTGGCTGCTCAACGATCGCGCCTATGCCGTGCCGTGCGCACACAGAGGGACCGGGGCGGGTGTTTCGGAAAGTCTAACCCCCTATACCCGCTCCATCGCCCATGCGTCGGGCTGGCAATGGCGCATTCCGCTGCAACATCGTATCGGCAACGGCCACGTCTATTCGAGCGCCTATCTCAGCGATGACGAAGCCGCCACGACCTTGCTAAAGAACCTGGACGGCCAGGCCTTGGCCGATCCGCGTCAGGTCAGGTTCCGTCCCGGCAAGCGCCAGCGGGCGTTTGAAAAGAACTGCGTCGCCATCGGCTTGTCCGGCGGGTTTCTGGAGCCACTGGAATCGACGAGCATCCACCTGATCCAGACCGGCATACTGCGTTTGCTGGCCCTGTTCCCCGGTCAATCCTTCGACGCGCGCGACATCGCCGAATATAACGCCCAGACCGATTTCGAATATCGCGATGTCCGCGATTTTATCATCGCCCACTATAAGGTCACGGATCGCGAGGATACGCCATATTGGGCCTATCTCAAGCACATGGATATACCCGACTCCCTGGCTCAGCGTATCGAACTCTTCCGGTCCTCGGCCCGCTTCTTCAAGCATTCGGCCGCCGAGTTATTCCATGAGGAAAGCTGGGTCCAGGTGCTGCTGGGGCAGGGGCTCGACATGCGTTACGACCCGATGGTGGATATGATACCGGAAGACCAGATTACCGCCTATCTGCGCGATATCGAAGAGGTCATAAGCGAATATGCCGACGGTATGCCGATCCATGCAGACTTCATCGCCCGATATTGCAAGGCCCCGCCGCTTTAGAGCCTTCCTCGGCTCAGTTGAGCCGCCTCATGGCTCTCATTTTTTGCAACGCCTCATGAGGTGTAACCCGCTGGCCACTGTATCGGCGGATTATAGCATCCAAGGGCGGTCATAAGCATGTCTCCGCTTACCGCAAATTTTTATATTTAATTGTTTTTATTGTTTTTTTGATTTGTCGGACATCTGCCTAAACCTGTGTAAGCGCTTACAAACGCGTTGACAATCAAATTGTAAGCGGTTACGGGTGGCCCAAATATGACAGAATTTTCATGAACGGCGCGAATTGCGGCATGAAAATGGCATAATGTAACGGGAGTGATTTCGGTCAATATGCGTGGCGCCACATTAAAAGATGTTGCCAAGGAGGCGGATGTCTCCATCGCGTCGGCTTCGCGCGCCATAAATGGCCTCGACAATGTCGCCGAAGGTGTGCGCACGCGTGTGCTCGAAGCTGCCGCCCGTTTGCACTATATTCCGCATGGCGGCGCGCGGGCGCTGGCCATGAATCGCACCAACACCATTGGCCTTCTGCTGCCCGATATTCACGGCGAGTTCTTTTCCGAAATCATTCGTGGCGTCGATGTCGCGGCGCGGGCGCACGGCCTGCACCTGCTGGTGTCGGGCTCTCATGGCGATATCCGGGAAGCGGGTGTGGCGGTCATGGCCATGTCCGGTCGTGTCGATGGGCTCCTGGTCATGTCGCCTTTCGTAGATTCGCAGGATATGGGCGCCGTTCTGCCGGTCAGCCTGCCGCTCGTCACCATTGCCAGCCGTATCGGAGACGGCGCTTCGGGCTCGATCACGGTCGATAATTTCGCCGGTGGCCGGATGGCGGTTGACCACTTGATCAGCCAGGGCTGTACGCGGCTGGCGCATATCAGCGGACCGGCCACCAATCACGAAGCGCGCGAGCGCCAGCGCGGATTCGAAACGGCGGTTGCCGAGGCGGGCGCGAAACTTGCGTGGAGCGCGGTCGAAACCGGCGACTTCGGCGAGGATTCGGGGTTTGAGGCCATGCGCCGTCTGTTGGCCGCCGATGTCCGGCCTGACGCTGTCTTTACGGGCAACGACATGATGGCGGTCGGTGCGCTCTTCGCCCTGAAAGAGGCGGGGCTCAAGGCGCCCGACGACGTTGCCGTTTTGGGCTTTGACGACGTGCCGATCGCACGCTTCGTCCAGCCGGCCCTGAGCACGCTCAAGGTCGGTGTCTACGAACTGGGCCGGCAGGGCCTGGACCTGCTGGCCAAGGCGCTTGCCCAACCGAACGGTGCGCCGTCGGCGGCGCAACGCATAATAATTTCCCCAGAATTGGTCATTCGGGAAAGCAGTAAGAAAGTCTGACCGGCGAAACATGAGTAGAGTTGGCCCTAAGCTAAAGGCGGGGCTGCGGCATCTAAAACAAGCTTACACAATAGTGTGGAGGAAAAAGAATAATGATTAAGTTTTCAAAATCGCGTTTGGCTGTAAGCGCTTCCATAGTCGTCCTGTCGACGGCTCTGGTCGTGGCTTCACCGTCGTTCGCGGCCGGTGACACGGCAACCCTTCAAGGGCGTGCGGCGCCTGGAAGCAAGGTGACCGCAACCGATACAAATACCGGCCAAAAGGTCACCGTTACGGCGGGTGCCAACGGCACCTACATCATCGTCGGCCTTCGCCCCTCGGCCTATCATGTGACCTCTGGCTCGATTGCGGAAGACATTACGCTAGCCGTTGGCGAAACCTCGCTTCTGGACCTCGACGCAGGGCAAGGCACCACCACGGTGACCGTCGTCGGCCGCCGCAGCAAGGAAGTGCGCACATCTGAAATCGGCACTTCGCTTTCGACGACGCAAATCGAGAACTTGCCACAGAACGATCGTAACTTCCTTAATTTCGCGGCCTTGGCGCCGGGTGTTTCGGTCTCTAATGGCAATAAGACCTTCCAGGCCGGTGGCGTTGGACCGGATCAGGTCAATGTCTTCATCGACGGCCAGAGCTTCAAAAACCAATCGAGCCACGGCGGCGTTGCCGGTCAAGCCTTCTCACCGGGCAACCCCTTCCCGCAATTGGCGGTTCAGGAATTTAAGGTGTCTTCCCAGAACTTCCCGGCGGAGTTTGATCAGTCTGGTTCAGCCATTATCACAGCTGTCACCAAGACAGGCGGTACGGATTTCCACGGCACATTCTTTACGCAGTATCAAAACAAGGACATGACAGGCCGGCCGTATTTCGACCGTCCGGGTAACGCCAACAACCCGAATGGTACAAACCCGAAGCCTGATTACAAGCGTTACCAATATGGCGCCGATATCGGCGGCCCGATCATCAAAAACGTTCTGCATTTCTACGCTGCGGCGGAAGTTCTTGATCAAACCAGTCCTTCCATCTCGGTTAACGTCGGATCAGCTACGCCGTCGAGCGTGGCTACGGCGGTTAACGGCAGCTTCCCCACCACCTTCAAGCAAACGCTTTTGTTCGGTAAGCTAACTTGGTTTGCTACGGACGCGGACAAGGTCGATTTCAGCATCTTCAACCGTGACGAAGACAATTTAATCGATTTCGGCGGTAATCGCGCTGTAACCGGGGCTCGTAACGTGACCGGAACAACGAAGAATATCCAGGCGGAATGGACGCACCGCGCCGATACGTACTTAAACGAGTTCAGTGTCGCTTATCAGGATGCGTCAACGCAGACGCCGGTAAAAAATCCGGGACCGCAATACACGCTGCAAACCTCCTCCGCCGGTGGCGATCAGGCCATATTGGGCGGCAATAACTTCAGCCAGCAAAGCGGGCAGAAATTATGGACGATCAAGAATAATATCACCTTTAACAGTTTTGACTGGCATGGCTCGCATGTGATCAAGGCGGGCGCTAAGATCACCACGGGCGATCTTAGCCGCAATGAAAGCAGCAACGTTTACGGCACCTATTACTACGTTGCGTCCACCTACACCGGAACGGCCGCCGACCCCGGCAGCAGCGTCCCGTTCAAGGCGGATATCAACTTGTCTCCGCCCACGACCTTTACCAGCAGCAATACTCAGGTCGGCCTGTTCATCCAGGATACGTGGCAAGTGGGCGACCATTGGACCTACAACCTGGGTGTCCGTTGGGATTACGAAACCAATGCCATGAACAACAAGTTCGTGACACCGACGGAAGTGGCAACCGCACTGCGTAATTACGCCAACTGGAAGGCCGCTGGGATCAACGCCGAAGACTATATTTCCAACGGTCATAATCGCGATGCGTACACCGGTGCGTTTGCGCCAAGGCTGGGTGTGTCTTACGATGTTTACGGTGACCGCAGTCTCATATTCTTCGGTGGGTGGGGCCGATATTACGACCGCGATACCTATCTATCCGGCCAAATCGAGTCGGTTACCCAAACTAACCAGAAGGTCATTACGCAAGGCTTCTATGGGGCGGGAACGGGTAACACGCTTGTTGATGCAAACAATGACGGCAAGGACGACCGCGGCTATATTCAATGGCAAGCGGCGTACAGCGACCCGGCAAAATTGCGTGCCGCCGTGGCAGCAACGGGCGTCGGCGGTTCTGTGTGGGCGCTAAACAACAAGACAAAGACGCCCTATTCAGACAACCTGACTATTGGCTTCCGTAAGCGTCTCGGCGCAGCCACCCTATCGGTTTCAGCACAACACAACATGTCGTACAACGTCTTCCAATATGTGCGTGGAAACCGTCTGCCGGACGGCACATATACGTCGAAAGGCGATGGCTGGACAGAAGACACCTTCCCGGCTTCCGGCATCCTGCCGGGCTACAGCGGGAAGCTAAACATCGGCGCATCTGATGGTAAGTCGCGTTACAATGCCTTGTTTGTTACCGTAGATAAGCCCTTCACCCGCGCCTCAAAGTACGGTTACACCGCTGCCCTGACGCTGGCGGACTCGAAGTCCAACGGTTCTGAACTGGGATCGGATGAGTTCTTCGGTGGTCCGAGCCAGAGCACCTTCGGTTACAATAGCTCGCTCGGCGTCGATAAGATGCGATTTGTTGGTACCGGCATCGTGCTTGGGCCTTGGGATACAACCATTTCGGCGACTCTGACCCTGGCCTCCGGCCAGCCGTTCGGTTCAGTCGATGGCACACAGGCTGCGCCTGAAAACGCCTGCTGTATCGTCAATCTGGGCGGTGTCTATTTCCCGAAGGATAAGCTGTCCTATCAACAGCTGGACATGCGTATCGCCAAGGACTTCGAACTGCCGAACGGCAACATCATTACACTTGATGGTCAGGTCTACAACCTATTCGACCACGTCAACCGCGCCTACTCGGCGTGGGGTGCAGGCGCGAACTGGGGCGGTGGTCCGGCACTCAAGGAAAATTCCACTCAAGGTCCGGCCCGTACCTTCCAGGTTGGCCTGAAGTACAAGTGGTAAGTCTTTAGTATCCTGGTGACTGAGTAACTCTGCTGGGGGGAGAGCGGTTTGTTTTCCCCCCTTTTTTATTCCGAATTTCCTTTTTATCCCAAATTTCCGGGCGTTTTTTATGTCAAATTCTCGCGTACAGGCCGGGGTGTCGCGCCGTGGCTTTCTGGGCGGGGCCGTGTCCGGCCTGGCCATTGCCGGTGTGGCCTCGGGCTTCGCTCCTGCCTTTGCCGCTCCCAAGGATGCCTTTATCGACGGCCTGATCGCCAAGATGTCGGTCGAGGAAAAGGCCGGACAACTGAGCCTGTACAGCGATCCGGTGCGCACCGAAGCGGCGACCTTCAATCCCTCGGTGGCCAGTGTGCCCAAGACGCAGATGCTGGCCGATATTGCGGCGGGCAAGATCACCGGCCTGTTCAACGGCATGGGCGTGGCCTTGGGGCGCGAATTGCAAAAGGCCGCGGTTGAAACCTCGCCGCATGGCATTCCGCTCATCTTCGCCGCCGACATCATTCACGGTATGAAGACCGTTTTCCCGATCCCGATGGCCGAGGCGGCCAGCTTCGATCCCGAATTGTCGCGCCGCACCAACCGGGTTGCCGCGCTGGAGGCCACGGCGTGTGGCCTGCACTGGACCTTTTCCCCGGCCGTCGATGTGGTGCGCGACCAGCGCTGGGGCCGCACGGCCGAAGCGGCCGGCGAAGACACGTGGCTGGCCTGTCAGTTTGCCGCCGCGCGCGTCAAGGGCTTCCAGGGCGACGACCTGAAGGCCGAAACCTCCCTGCTGGCCTGTCTGAAACATTTCGCCGCCTATGGCGCCGTCGAAGGCGGCATGGACTACAATACCGTCGAAATCACCGAACAGACCCTGCGTCAGACCCATCTGCCGTCGTTCCAGGCGGGCATTACCGCCGGGGCCTTGTCCGTCATGTCGTCGTTCAATGACATCGGCGGCGTGCCGTCGACCGGCAACCGGCGTCTGTTGACCGACATCCTGCGCGGGGAAATGGGCTTCAAAGGCTTTGTCGTATCCGACTTCACCTCCGAAGAAGAACTGATCCTGCACGGGTTCGCCGCCGATGGCCGCGACGCCGCCAAGAAGGCTATTCTGGCCGGGTGCGACATGTCGATGCAATCGGGTATCTACATGAAATACCTGCCCGACCTGGTCCGCAGCGGCGAAGTGCCGATGTCCGTGCTCGACGAGGCCGTGCGCCGCGTCTTGCGCGTCAAGCAGGCGATCGGCCTGTTCGACAACCCGTACCGCTCGCTCGACGCCAAACGCGAGCAAACGCAACTGCGCCTGCCGGAAAGCCTGGCCCTGGCGCGCGAAGCGGCCCGGCGCGCCTGCGTCCTGCTGAAGAATGACGGCGATGTCCTGCCGTTGAAGAAAACCGGCCAGAAGATCGCCCTGATCGGGCCGCTGGCCGACGATTTGAACCAGCTCAACGGCTATTGGGTCGTCTTCCCGGATACGCGCAAGGACATCACCGTGGCCATGGCCATGCGCGGCATTGTCGGTGACGGCAATCTGAACGTGGTCCGGGGCGCGGACATCGATGCGCCCATCCCCGGCGGTATCGACGCGGCGGTGGCTGCCGCCAAGGCGGCGGACGTCGTGGTGCTGTGCATCGGCGAAGGCCAGGAAATGTCGGGTGAGGCCCAGTCGCGCACCGAAATCACCGTGCCTGCGGCGCAGCAAGCCCTGGCCGAAGCGGTGGCGGCGACCGGCAAGCCGGTGGTGGTGGTGCTGAGCCATGGCCGCGCGCTGGCGCTTGAAGGCGCCGTCCGCAACGCTCAGGCCATCCTGTGCACCTGGTTCCTCGGTTCGGAAGCCGGCAATGGAATTGCCGACCTTCTGTTCGGGGATCACAGTCCGTCGGGCCGCCTGCCGTGCAGCTTTCCGCAGAAGTCGGGCCAGGAACCCTTCTATTACAACCACCGCGCCACCGGGCGGCCGCAACTGTCGGAAACCGATATCAATTATCGTACGCGTTACCGCGACGCCAGCTTCGAGCCGCTCTATCCCTTCGGCCACGGCCTGACCTATGGCCGTATCGTCTATGGCCCAACACAGCTCAGCGCCGACAGCCTGCCGTGGGCCGGTCAGGTGACGGTGTCCGTCACCATCGCCAATTCGGGCACGCGTCCCGTGCATGAAGTGGCCCAGCTCTATATCCGCGATCGCGTCGCCTCGGTGACCCAGCCGATCCGTTCGCTGAAAGGCGTGCGTCATCTCGATCTGGCGGCGGGCGAAAGCAAGACCGTCACCTTTGCCCTGACCCGCGCCGACCTGGCGTTTGTCGGGCTCTCCATGAACTGGCAGGCGGAACCGGGTGAGTTCGATATCTGGATCGCCCCGTCGTCTTCCGCCGGCACATCCGCCCGTCTTAAGCTGCTGAAGGCCTGATGATGAAAAAGACGCTTGCCCTGATCACCGTTTCGCTGCTGGCGATGAGCGCACCGGCCCACGCGGAGCAGAAAACCTACGCCAATCCGGTCGATATCGATTACCGTTACAATTTCGAACAGATGAACGAAGGCATTTCCTACCGGACCGGTGCTGACCCGGCGGTGGTGACGCATGACGGCGCCTATTACATGTTCCAGACCCTGGCCGACGGGTATTGGCGTTCGACCGACCTGATCCACTGGGACTTCATCACCCCGAGCCGCTGGCCGTTCGAAAGCATCGTGGCGCCGGCGCTCGTGTCGGACGGCAAGACGCTTTACATCATGCAGTCGCATACCCGCCAGACCGGCCTGCTCAAAAGCGACGATCCGGCGTCGGGCAAGCTCGACTTCTGGGTGCGCCGCACGCCGCCGGTGCCGACCGCGGTGCGTGAAGGCGCGGACGACAGCCATCTTGGCCCCGATCAGGTTCAGCCCAGCCCATGGGATCCGGGCCTGTTCATCGATGATGACGGCAAATGGTACATGTACTGGGGATCGTCCAATGTCTACCCCATCTACGGCATCGAAATGACGCCGCAACCCTTCGCCTATAAGGGCAAGCCCAACCGCTTCATCTGGATGGACCCCGAACACCACGGCTGGGAACGTTTCGGTCAGGACCATTCCGGCACGCTGCCCAACGGCACGCCGATCAACCCCTACAGCGAAGGGGCGTGGATGACCAAGGTCAACGGCAAATACTATCTGCAATACGGTGCGCCGGGCACGGAATACAATGTCTATGCCAACGGCACCTACGTATCGGACAAACCGCTTGGGCCCTTCACCTATGCCGATTACAACCCCGTGGCCTATAAGCCCGGCGGCTTCGTCGAAGGGGCGGGGCATGGCTCGACCTTCAAGGACCTGCACGGCAATTACTGGAACACGGGCACGCCATGGCTTGGCTATAACTGGACGTTCGAACGCCGTATCGCCATGTTCCCGGCCAAGTTCTACGACGACGGCCAGATGGCGGTGTCGGCGCGCTTTGGCGATTTCCCGCACTATGTCCCGACCGGTAAGGTCGATGATCCGGACAGTCTGTTTACCGGCTGGATGCTGCTGTCCTACCGCAAGCCGGTAGCAGTATCGTCCCAGCACGCGCCGGTCGAAGGCCAGGATTTTTCGGCCAAGAACGCCACGGACGAAAATCCGCGCAGCTTCTGGCTGGCCGCCGACAACACACCGGGCCAGACCCTGACCGTCGATCTGGGCGGGCCAAAGACGGTGCGGGCGATCCAGGTCAATTATGCCGACTACAAGTCCGGCCTCTATGCCGACAGCCCGGACATCTACACCGAATTCACGCTTGAGGCGTCTTCCGACGGGCAGACCTGGACCCAGGTGGCGCAAACCGAAGCGCCACGCCGTGACCGGCCGAACGCTTATTTCGAACTCGAACACCCGGTGACGGCGCGCTATATCCGCTACGTTCACGGCCATATCGGCGCACCGAACCTGGCCATCGCTGACTTGCGCGTTTTCGGCAATGCGGCGGGCCAGGCCCCCGCCCGGCCGTCGGGCGTGAAGGCGGTGCGCGATACCGATCAGCGCAACGCCCATATCGCCTGGAAGCCGGTGAAGGGGGCGGTCGGGTACAATGTTCGCTGGGGTATCCGGCCGGATCGCCTGACCCTGACCTATCAGATCTTCGCCGAAGACGACGATAAGGAGTTCGGCGGCCGCCAGCATGGGAACGCGCTGGACCTGCGTGCGCTCAATGTCGGCGTCGGCTACTATGTCGCCGTCGAAGCCTTCAACGAAACGGGCGTATCGACCCTGAGCCCTGTGGTGAAGATCCGCTAAGCCAGCCGGTGTCTGTGTGCGGCGAATGCACTAAGGCGTACGCCCGCGCACAAACAGGTTGGCGGTCAGGCGTCCGGTCATGGGGTCGTCGCTCAGGACCATATCGGACGGGATGATGCCGCTATGGAGCAGGCTGCCCTGATAGATGGTCACGCGGTCCGGCACGGCATCGACCTGGCCGATCTGCTCGAAAAACGCGTTTGAGCCCAGAATATAACCGGCCTGGGGCGCTTCGGCCTGTTCGCGCTTCATGGCGTCGAGCAGGACGGGCATGTTGTCTTCCGTCACCCGTTCGATGCCGGTGGCGCGGTGGCGGAAAAAAGCCGTGCCGCTGCCCGGTGTCGGGCTCAGATAATGCAGGACGGCCAGATGGTTCGGGTCCGTATCGTCGAAATGGGGCGCGCGCTGACGCGGGGTGAGCTCGGCTGCGGTCCGGGTCACCATGGAAAAGCTCGTCTCCAGCCAATCGAACGCATCGACATCGAAGGCGCCGCCGATAAAGGGGGCCGCGTCTTCCAGCAGGCGCTCTGCATAGGCATAGGCGGCCGTGTCGTCCGGGGTGATGAGGCGCCGCAGGCCGGGATAGTATGTCGTGGCCGGCGGAAACGGAGCGAGGGCCGCGGCCAGGGCACGGATATGACCGGTCATCTGGCTGAAGCCGTCGATGACGACGACGCGGCTGTCATCATGGCCGAAGGTCAGCAATTGCGGTTTCATGCACAGGTCCCGTTTGGCCGGACTATGGCCGATCGCGCCACGCATGGAAAGCCATCACAGCCAGTGAATGTCCGTATCGGCGCGGGGACTGCGGTGCAGGGTGGCCGCCCGCGTTTTTATGAGTGTCGCGACCTCAACGGCGCGGGCCTTCGATACCGGCGCAGCGAAGAGGTCATCGATATAGGCATCCATTCTGGCCAGGTCGTCGCGTCCCGCGCCGCCGCACCAGGCGCGGATGACCTGCTTCAGCGCCGTATGGACCATATCGCTGTCCGTTATCCCCTGTTGCAGGCGGCGCATGACGACATCTATTTCGCTGTTCAGTTCCATTCGCCACCTAAGAATTTGTTTTCACGAGGTTTTAATGCGGGCGGGTCGGCATTTCAACAGCCATCCCAGCAATGTGTAGGAGTGGGCAGATAAATTTGCGATGGGGAGCGGGTCGTGAATCGCAAGTTCATCACACGCCTCCCGGTCGTGGTCTGTGGTGGGTGGGCCACAGGTCACGCGCAAAACCGGAAGCAGAACACGGCTCTTTGAATTGTAGTACAATATCGCAAAATCTATGATATGACGGCATCGGGCCTCGCCAATCGCGTTCGCCCGATAAAAAGACGTGGAACACGCAGAAAAGAGTCTTGGGGAGCGGCGGAAAAATCGATGGCAGGCATCGTACATAACAGTGAGGCGCGGCGCGCGCTTCTGAATTTTGTCGGTACGCAGATATTGCCGCACGAGGCGGACCTGCGGCAATGGCTGTTGCGACTGGGTGTGAAAGCGCATGAACTCGACGATATCGTTCAGGATGTCTATTGCCGCCTGCTCCGGCTGGAACGGTTCGAGCATATCGAAGACCCGCGCGCCTATCTGTTCCGGTCGGCGCGTAATGTCCTTTTGGAGCAGGTTCGCCGCAACCGCGTGGTGTCGATCGTGACGGTGCAGAATCTTGATGAACTGGGCATTGCCGATATGGGCGCCAGCCCGGAAGCCGCCGCCGGGGCGCGGGCTGAGCTGACGCGCGTGCTGGGCCTGATCGAGGCCTTGCCCGAACGGTGCCGGCGCGTATTCGAATTGCGCAAGGTGCACGGCCTGTCCCAGGCGGAAACCGCCCGCGCCATGTCGATCAGTGAAAACATCGTCGAAAAGGAAACGGCCAAGGGGCTTAGCCTCATCCTGCGCCAGATGGCGGACAGTGGCGCGTCCGTGGTTAAGGCGCTTAAGCCCAAACTGTCGCAACAGCCAGGCGACGATAAGCGGGGCGGCGAGAGGTTATATGTCGCGGATTGACGAAGACGCAGCACGATGGGTGGCGCGTCTGAATGGTGACGCAAGCGCAGAGGACCGGGTGGCGTTCGACGCCTGGTACGCCGCCGACCCGCGTCATCAGGGCGCCTATCTGCGCGCCGAGGCGGCCTGGACGATGCTGGACCGCGCCGAGGTGATGGCGCACGGCGATCCCGAAAAAGCGCAACAGGCGCTGGATCGCACGGTGCGCACAGCCCGGTCAGCGATGACACGGCGTTACGCCATGGGCGCGGGCATGGCCGCCAGCGTGGCGGGGGCTGTCGCCATCGGGTTTGCGCTGAAAGACCGCCTAAGCATCGCCACCAGCCTGGGCGAACTGCGCAGCGTGCCGTTGCAGGACCGGTCGGTCGCGGCCGTCAATACCGATAGCCGCATCGAGGTGGACATGAGCTCGCGCCTGCGCCACGTCGCCCTAGTCAAAGGGGAAGTCTGGTTCGAGGTCGCCAAGAATCCGGAGGTGCCGTTCGTGGTGTCGGCGGGCGATATCCGCGTGCGCGCCGTGGGGACGGCGTTCAGCGTTCGCCGTCGTGCCGGGGGCGCCGATGTGCTGGTCACCGAAGGTACGGTTGAAACCTGGACGGTGCATGATACGGATCGGCGTGTCACCCTGACCGCCGGACACGAAGCCTTCATGCCGGAAACACCGCAAACCGTCGCCGTGACCTTCCGGCCGGATGACGTCGAACGTCGACTGGCGTGGCGGACGCGTGAAATCGTGCTCAATTCGGAAACCCTGCGCGAGGCGGTGGCCGAATTCAACCGCTATAATGCCCGGCAAATCGTCATTGCCGACCCCGCGATCGGCGGCGAAACCCTTGTCGGCGGATTTCATGTCGATCAGCCCGATACCTTTGCCCGCGCGGTGCACGGCGCGCTCAATGTGCCGGTGTCCATAGGCGACGACCGTATCATAATTGGTACAGCCGCCGCCGCATCCTGAAAGTTTATCGTACAATTCGGCGGAAATTTCGTGCCCGCACATCTTGGTTTGCAGAAGGGGAGACGAAGCCTCTCGCAAACACAAGATTCAGGGAACATATCTTATGACATACTGGAATTCAGGCCTGCGCGCTGCCCTTATGGGTACGGTTGCGGCGGTCGTCATGGTCGCTCAGCCCGCGGCCGCTCAGGCCACCCGCACCTTCAATATTCCGGCGCAAGACGCCGCCACCGCCATTCCGACCTTCGTCAGGCAATCGGGTCTTCAGATCCTGGCCACGGCTTCCGATCTGGAAGGGGTGCGCACCAATGCCGTTTCGGGCGCGCTGACCACCGATGCCGCGCTGAAGTCGCTGGTCGCGGGTACGGGCCTAAGCATAAAGACGAGTGATGGTGCCTCCGCCGTCATCGTCCGGGCCGACACCGCCGAAGCCGCCGCCACGCCCGCCGCCGCTGAGGCCGCCGCCGACCCCCAGGAAGTGGTCGTCGTCGGCATGCGCAAATCGTTGCGCGACGCGCTTGACGTTAAACGCCGCGCCACCGGCATTGTCGAAGCCGTGTCGTCGAAGGACATCGGCGCCTTGCCGGACGTCACCATCGCCGAAACCCTGAACCGCCTGCCCGGCGTCATGGCCGCTCGCGATCGCGGCAATGACAGCCAGGCCTCGATCCGTGGGCTCGGTGCGCGTATGGTGCTGGGCACGGTCAATGGCCGCGAAGTCGCGTCGTCCGAACCGGACCGCAATGTGCGTTGGGAAGTCTATCCGTCGGAAGTCATCGCCGGGGCGTCGGTCTATAAGTCGTCGGAAGCCCGGCTGATTTCGGGCGGCATTTCCGGTACGGTCGATCTGCAAACCATTCGCCCGCTGGACTACAAGGGGCCGTCCGTCGTTGTGCGCGCCGGTCCGGTCTATTATGACGGCGGTTCGGCGTTTCCGGGCTATGACGGCACGGGCTATCGCGCCTCGGCCTCCTTCGTCCATAAGTTCTCCGACCAATTCGCCGCCGTACTGGGGCTGACCTCTCAGGTCCAGAAGAACGGCTATGAGTCGGTTCAGGGCTGGGGCTACAATTCCGGCGCCGACAACGGGCCCGTTCTGGCCAGCCAGCCGACGACGAAATACAACACCCCGTGGGGGGCGCAGGCCGAAGCCAAACGCCTCAAGGAAACGCGGGTCGGGGCCTCGCTCGGCCTGCAATATCGCCCGAGCGAGAATTTCCAGCTCGGTTACGACCTGCTCTATTCCGATATCAAGATCAATGAGTTGCAGGATCAGGCCTGGTACGGCGACGGCGTCTGGGGCAATTGGGACGGCGGCAATTACACCAACTATGTCGATGGTGCTGCGGCATCGGGCAAGCAGCCGACCATCGTCAATGGCGACGTGGTGGCCGCGACCGTCACCTGGGCCGGCGACAAGTCGGTGGTGGCGCGTTACACCGAAGACAAGACCCTGATCGTTCAGGGCCTGAATGGCCGCTGGACCTCGGAACGCTGGACGGTCAGCGCCGACGCCTCCTATTCGAAGGCCGAACGGCATAATCTATGGGCCGCCAACGAATTCCAGTACTGGCCCAACCAGATGAGCTACGATTTCACCGGCAAACCGGTGATCACCGTTTCTTCGGCGCCGCAATCCAATGCCCAGACGACGGCGACCGGCCAGACGACGCTTGGCGCCGTCACCGACGAACTAACCGCGCTGCATATCGATGCCGAACGTCATTTCGACGGCGGTCCGTTCAAGAGCCTGCTGTTCGGTGCACGGACATCGGAACGCACCAAGGAACTGGGCCAAAAGACCGGCACCGTCACCCCGATCATCGGCACGGTTCCGGCCAGTATGCTGACGGCCTATCAATTCAAGAATTTCAACGTGCCCACCATCCTGACCGGCGATTTTGGCGCGCTGGCCCGGACGATCTACGGCACGTCGTTCGACATCGACCCCAAGACGACGCCGATCACCGACACGGTGAAGGAGCGGGTGTCTGAGGCCTATGTCGAAGGCACCTACGCCACCACCTTCGCCGGCGTGCCGGTGGACGGCAATGTCGGTGTGCGCGTCGTTGACGTGAAGGCGGATTCGGCCGGCACATCGACTGTGGCAGGCGACTGGGTCGAAACACCGCCGGGCGGCGGCGTCTGGGTGCAGCAGATGGTCACCACGCCGGTCACCGGCGGCACCAGCTACACCAAGGTCCTGCCGTCGGCGACGGCGCGCTTCGATTTCGGCGAGGGACGCTACCTGAAACTGTCGGCGGCCAAGGTCATTTCGCGCCCGCCGCTCAATGACATGATCATCACGCGCCAGATATCCTCCACCGCGCCCTATACGGGCTCGTCGGGCAATCCGTATCTGCGGCCGTTCGAAGCCAACCAGATCGACGTCAGCTATGAATACTATTTCGGCAAGGACGCCCTGGCGGCGGTCAGCGCCTATCATAAGGATGTCAGCCACTTCGTCGGTTATGCCTCGCGTCAGGAAACCATCAACGGCAACGCCTACACCCTGACATCGCCGGTCAATTCAACGAAGGGCGGGCGGATCGACGGCGTCGAACTGACCTATCAATCGTCGTTCGCCTTTGTCGGGTTGGACGCGTTTGGCATCTATTCCAACTACGCCTATGTCGATTCCAACCTGAAGGAGATGACGGCGGGGCTGCCGCTTAACGGTCTGGCCCGCGATACGGCGACGCTCGACTTATGGTATTCCAACCATGGCGTCGATGCCCGCCTGGGCACCAAATACCATTCGGAATATACGGCTATCTACGGGTGGGACGATTCCCAGCTTATCCGTGTGCGCCCGGAAACGACGATGGACCTCAGCGTCAGCTATCAGGTCAATCCGCGTATCCAGGTGCGGTTCCAGGCGAACAACCTGCTCGACACACCGCTGCGCACCTATAGCGACAACCAGCCGACGCGTCTGGGGCGCTATGACCTCTACGGTAAGCGCTACCTGCTCGACCTGACATTCAAATACTGATTTCCGTTTTCGGGATGTCTTTTCGGCCGGGACCTTCGGGTTCCGGCCTTTTTTGTTTGCGCCAAACGGTCGGACGGGCGGTCCACAGAGCGGGGGAGCCCATGAGCGGGGCGCCCAAACCGTTTCTACATAAGGGTTTGCGAGAGCTTGAGTAAAAAACTTGGATAAAGCGCATTTTTGGCTTGAAACCGGTCAGAATTTGGCTATGTTCCGCGCCTCACCGCCGGGGTTACCAAGCCCGGCCGGATACGAAGTTGGTTCGGGTGTGTAGCTCAGTTGGTAGAGCAGCTGACTCTTAATCAGCGGGTCCACGGTTCGAGTCCGTGCCCACCCACCAATCTCCTTCCGCCAGCGTCCGCTGGAATTGAAAAAACCCTTTAAATATGGTATGTTAGGCCGGTATTCATCCGGCGACATCCACCCCAATCCACCCCCGTCCGGGGTATTTTGGGGTATCGACCTGGGAATACCCCAAAGTCCCTCAGACTCGGTACCCCAATGACCCTATCAGACAGCACGATCCGCACGGCAAAGCCACGAGACAAATCCTACAAGCTCTACGATACAGACGGGCTGTTCCTTGTGGTAGCCACCTCCGGCAGTAAGCTCTGGCGGATGAAGTATCATTTTAACCATCAGGAGAAGGTCCTTTCGTTTGGACCATACCCCATGATGTCTCTTCGTGAGGCGCGGGAGCGCCGGGATGCAGCGAAAAAGCTCCTTTACGATAAGATTGACCCCGCCGCCGAAAAGAAACGGCGAGAGGTGGCCGCGGCGATCGCCGCTGGCAACACCTTCGGCAAAGTTGCGCGAGAGTTCCTGGAGAAACTGGAACTGGAAGGTATCGCCAGTGCGACGAAGGTCCGTAACGACCGATGTCTCAAACAACTGGACAAGGAACTGGGCAGCCGTCCCATGGGTGAAGTCGAGCCGGTCGAGGTTCTTGCTATCCTCAAGAAGTTCGAGCGTCGTGGCGTATATGAAACCGCCAAGCGGTTGAGAGCATTTATCGCCCGCGTCTACCGATATGCGATTATCACCGGACGAGCGCGCTACAATCCGGCAGCCGATCTTGCTGATGGCCTAGTGAAGGTCAAGAAGAAGCACTTGGCTGCCATTATTGATCCTGCCGTTCTGGGCGATCTGCTGAGATCCATAGAGACTTTCAACAAATACATGGTGACGACCCTGGCCCTTCGCCTGACGCCACACCTGTTCGTGCGCCCGGGTGAACTCCGGCATATGGAATGGACCGAGATCGATTGGGAGGCTAAAGTCTGGCGAATACCCGAAGAGAAGATGAAAATGCGTCGGGAACACGTCGTACCTTTGTCCCGCCAGGCGCTAGCGATTTTGGAAGAGGCGAAAGCCATCGCATCGCATAGCAAGTACGTGTTTCCGTCTATCAGGACAGGGCTGAGGCCGATTAGCGAAAACACTATCAATGTGGCGCTGAGGCGGCTGGGGTACTCTGGCGACGAGATGACCGCTCACGGGTTTCGCAGCACAGCGAGCACCTTGCTGAACGAGTCGGGCAAATGGTCGCCAGATGCTATCGAGCGATCTCTAGCACACAAAGGCCAAGACAAGGTCAGGGCCATTTACCATCGTGGCGCACATTGGGATGAACGCGTCCGGATGGCTCAATGGTGGTCCGATTATCTCGACGGGCTAAGGGATGGAAACACAGTTTCGCTGAAAATTTTCGCCTGATACGAAGTAATCGCACCGAGCAGTGGGTTGCCAAGCAACCTTTCGCGTGGCGTCTTTCAGTTGAGAGGCCAGATGTCAAATCTGGCCCGTCGTCATATCACCCCGCTCACTAACGGCCCAAGCGGCGCGTTCGGGACAGCATCAATCTAAAAGCCTGCGTTTCGCCGCCGCTGAACCTATTTTGCAGTGGCTTCGGCCATCCAATCACCCTTTGCCAAACTGACCTAATTTGAGGTGCTTGGCACGGGGGGCAACTGACCCGCGGGATCCTCGGGCATCAAGGTTTGGGATGACCGGCGGTCGAGTTGAGATATTCTCGTGCCATTTGCCGTCCCAGCAAGCGAGCAAGCGTCTTCAATCCTGCCAACTCGGCGGCGTCGCCGGGGTGAATTTTCCAGATGACCAATATGTCCGTTCCTTTTTTATGTGTCATTTGCCGCTCTCCATTGTAGTTCGACCAAATGTAAAGAGCGCCCTAAGTAGGAAAACCCCACATACCAACCCATAATTCTCATGGTTCCGCCCGGACCTCCCGCGTTTGCTGGATATTTTATGAGCCGGAAGTGTGATGACCTGTTGCACCGAATTATGGAAATGGGTGTCGGTATGAAAAGGACTGAGTTGGTGTCTTCGATGAACGACGGCGCCGCGCTCTTATATGCCATGGCCCTGACGGCCTGCCAGCCTCACTACCGGGCGCGTTTATTTGCAAGTGCGCGACTGCAACGCGCCAAAGCAGCACTGGCCTGGTGCGGCGTACCTCGTCGCGTTATTGAGATGTTGCCCCGGCCAATTATGTGCGACAGGGCTCTTGGCGAGGAGCTGTCTTTACCGCTTGCACAGTTCAAGTCGAGACAATTAACGCTGGCTCAGATCAAAGAAATGATGATGGCATATTTCGAAATGCCCATGCCATCGCATGATTACGAGTTTTTGATAGACTATATCCATAAGATGATGACGTCTTTTATCGAAGTAGATGGTGACGTGAAGCGCTATGCCTATGAGATCGGCGGCGTCATTGAGGCCGAACGAGATCATGCTCTCATACGGATGCGTGAAGCGATCACAGATCTTCACTATCGTGGCGGACGTGAAGCCCGAGGAAACCAAGTGTGACAAATTCATAACAAAGTTGAATCAATTCAAAGTGTAAGTAAATTGAAATATGTTCTCCGGTTGAGTGTGGTGTAAATTTACCCTCCACGCATAGAGTTGCGTGGCGAAAAACGCCAATTGAGAGGTAATTATGCCTGCATTTCTAAACTTCATTACAGCGTCCCGACGCGCAAAGTCAGTGGATGCGCTCTTTGAAACCTTTATCGAAGCTATGCGCAGCCTAGGCTTCGATCTCATCAACTTCTCAGTCATTGCCGCCTACGACATCTCAAGCGTTCATTGGGGATTCGGCCGCATCAATACCTACCCGAGTGCCTGGCGTCAGTATTACGAAGCGAATGATTGCCGACGCATCGACCCAGTCGCGCGGTGCGCGACAAGTACGTTCAGGCCTTTCTATTGGAGTGAACTAGATCGGATCTTGCCGCTTACGGCACGACAGCGAAGATTTCTACGAGATGCCCAGAAAGCCGGTCTACACAATGGCGTGGGTATTCCGTTCAAGGGCCCTATGTCCCAGGTGGCGGGGATAGCGCTGGCGACGTCCGCGCCTGTTGTCAAAGAGTTGCCACCGCTCGACCTGATCGTCGCCTATTGCAATCAGTTCTTCGACGTTTTCCGCACCATGGTCGCGCCTGAGCGGACTGTACCGAAGTCTGCCATCCTATCGGACAGAGAATGTCAGGTGCTCGAAGGTATCGTGATGAGCCTCACCGATTCCCAAATTGCCGAAATGTTGGGCATCAAACCCAGCACAATCGATTCGCATCTCCGCAGCATCTTCCGCAAACTAAAGGTCCGGAATCGCACCGCAGCCGTCATATCCGCTCAAAAAATGGGGCTGATTGACCTTTAAGCCACGCGAATGCTGGATTTTATTTGGTTAATTTCTCTGTTCATCTGGTTACACCGCATAACGGAGTAATCAGATGATTAGAGTCGTCAGCTACAAAGACATCTCCTATAACCACGATCTGTTTATTGGTCAGCACCAGCTTAGGCACCGTGAGTTTATTGATCGACAAAATTATCAAGTCAAATCGATAGACGGACTTGAGTTCGATGCTTATGACCATATCGCCGCCGTCTATCTCGTTTACTCAGATGATGGTCGGCATGTTTTGGGTGTAAGTCGGCTTACACCCGTGCGTTATGGCTGTATGCTGGCCGATCATTTTTCCCACTTGGTCGATGACGCCACAGTTTTCCGTTCTGATGATAACGTGTGGGAGAGCACACGTTTCTGTATTGATCATCGTCTGCCGGCCGAGAAGCGCCAGGCCATATGCCATGCGCTCGTGGCTGCCAATATTGAGTTCGGAATGGCCAGGGATATCGACCGAATTATTGGGTTGATGCCAACGATGATCCTCCGGTCGGTTTTCGAGAGATCAGGCGTTGTGCTTGATCGACTGGGGCCAGTGCAGCGGGTCGGCGGCCACACTAAAATTCAGGCCGCTTCCATCT
Organism: Asticcacaulis sp. AC466; assembly: GCF_000495815.1. Lineage (GTDB taxonomy): Bacteria > Pseudomonadota > Alphaproteobacteria > Caulobacterales > Caulobacteraceae > Asticcacaulis. Next base: position 243,312 of record NZ_AWGE01000008.1, read on the forward strand.
CGATATCGAAAGCGCAATGGCAGCGCGTCAAAAGGGCCACCGGGCTGTCATCGGTTCTTTTCAACCACGCCGCCGAACGACGCGCGCATGTCGCGTAGGCGAACCGGGAACGTGACGTTACCCCCTGGAAATGGACACAGCCTCGATGCCAGCCTTTCTCGGACCATTGATGCCATGAGCCTGTTGCGCGAGGACCTGCGCCGTGAAGGTATTCAGGAACTGGCCAACGACCTCGACGATATTCTCGTCAAATGCCTAACGTTGTATCTCGATCGCGAGAACAGCAAGGCCGCCTTGGACGTACCGGACCAAACGAATGGTTCGGCGACCAAGCCTGAGTAAGTGGCCGCGTTTGCGGCCAAAGCATAGGTAGCTGTGAGCGCCTTAGAGGTGCTGAATAAGGGGCTTCCCTGAACGACTTGCAGCCTCAGTACAGCGGGCAGAACGCCCGCTTGGAGTACCGGAAATGGGCCAGAGTATAAGTCGAGCACATCAAGGCGGTGATTGGACCAACGCCGCCAATTATACGCGATACCTGCAAAGCGATCGCCGCACCTGGGCATGGCTATGGCTCAATCGCAACCCGACATTTCAACAATCAGCCCGAAATACGGAGTTGACCGAATGGTCTCAGCGCAATGGATCGATTGTCCTCGTCGAGAACTTGTGCCGCCATTTTTAGGTGGGGTATGGGTTCATACGGAAATGCGCGGCGATGGCGATCCAATACGACGGCTGTTCTGGCTACCGGAGTACGATCCGGCGGTAATTGCAGTACATGCCGAACCGATACCCCCATCTGATCCTGAAGCGTTCGATATCGCCCAATATGCGGACATGTCCGATCTGGCTATGGACAAACTGGGGGCTGAGTTTCTGGTTCTGGATGACGGCATCCATCAGATTGAACTGCAGGTCTGTTCCGGCACGCTATCAAATGGGCCCGTGCGATTGCGGTGTGACATCGGTCTCTTCAAGGGCAGTGAAGCCAAGGCGCTGACGGTCCTGCGTCTGGGCGCCTTCCGTCGCCTTGGCCGGTTTCCGAATAGCCTGTTTCCGCCCGAGCGGCGGGCACCAAAATGGGCGGTCGCCCTTCAGGCTTACGACGGCATGGTCGCGGGCGCTTCGCACAGAGAGATCGCCTGCGTCTTGTTCACCGAGCAATTCGTGCGTGAGGAATGGAAGGGTGGCTCGACCTTTCTGAAGGGTCGCATTCAACGTTTGCTCCGGTATGGAAGGAAAATGGTCGATGGCGATTATAAGACACTTCTCCAGTAAGGGGCAAACGCACGTCATAGCGACCCTGGCCGCGGCGATGGTGGACCGTGCGACGGGTCTTAGGGCTGACCTCGGCGCGAGTCTGGCGCTGGAGGCGGCCGCTATCGGATTGGCCACCGGCGGGCCACTTGCGCTCAAAATGTTGCTGGATGGTATGGGGCAGGGGCATGTGTCCACAGCGTTGGCCTGCGGCCTGGTGGTCGCGTTCATTCTGAGTTGGTTAGGCGGCGGCGTGCTTCAAGCCTGGCGCCAATGCTTCTCCCAGAACATGCTCAACAGGCTGAACGCCGTCATTGTGGACGAGGCCTTGGCTTCGGTCATGCCGTCACTGGTCGGCAACAGAGATAGCGACAGCGGGCGACTGCTCGGTGCGATGGAAAGATTGCCCTTCAGTCTTCAGGTGATCGTGGAAGGCCTGATCTGGCAGATTGCGCCGACCATAGTACAAGTCCTGATCAGTCTGGCCATTATCCTGAGCATCCTAAAGCCGCTCTATGTTGTTATTCTGGCTCTGACGCTGGCAGGTTTCGCCCTATCTGCCTGGTTTGGCGCGGTCAGGCAAAACACGGTCAGCTTAGAGGCCAGTGCCACCGCGGGGCAACTGTCGGAAACCATGGGGGATGTCCTGCGCAATGCCCGTCGTGTTGTGCTCAACGGCGCGCTGCCCGCCGAGCGGCAGCTCATCTCCGAACGGTTCGAGGGGAAACGGCAAGCGTTCCGACGCATGCTCACCTCACAGCTCATCATGGCGCTTTTGCAGTATGGCACCGCCGGATTGGGATTGGCGTGCCTGCTGACACTAGGGGCCTACGATGTATTGGCCGGGCGCATGACAATTGGTGAGTTCGTTCTGTTGCAGGCCTATGGTTTCCGTCTGGTGCTGCCGCTCAGCGGCTTTGGCTTTGTGATCAGCCAAGCCGCGATCGCTCTTATTACCGTCCGGGACGTGCTGGATATGGGACGGGAAGGGCAGGCGGCCGATATTCTCATCACCCCTCCGGAAGGTGCGGCGGAACTGGTACTGCGCAACGTCGCGTTCAGTTACGGTCTGGGTTTGCCTGGGCTTCAGGATGTCAGCGCGACACTGGAACCCGGCTCATTCAATGTCATCGTCGGGCCAAATGGGTCAGGCAAGTCGACCCTGGCCCAAGTGATGGCGGGACTGCTGGAGCCCACATCCGGCGACGTCGTCATCAGTGGAGTGCCTTTGCGATCAATCCCCCGCGACCAGCGCTACCGTTTCCTGCTCTACGTGCCCCAGTCTGTGACTTTGCTGAATCGCACCCTCCTGGCGAATGCGCTTTATCCGCCATCAGGCCAAACCGAAGCTGACATTGCACGCCTGCTAGCCGAGTGGCGTTTCTTCGATCCCGCACGCGACATCGATTTCACAGCCGTGGTGGGCGAACAGGGCGAGAGGCTGTCGGGCGGGCAAATTCAGAAACTGGAGTTAGCGCGCATCGCCCGGGTCAAGGTTCCGGCGATCATTCTTGACGAATCCACATCAGCGCTCGACCCCGTCAGTGAAGCCGACATTATACGCACCCTTCGCGAAGGATACGGCGCGGCGACAACCTTGATCCTGATCACCCATCGTAAAGGCCTTGCTGAGATAGCCGATCAGGTTCTCTTCATGAAAAACGGAACGCTCATGCGGAGCGGAACGCACGAGACACTGATGCAGGATTCGGCGGCCTATGTCAGATTGTGGGAGAAGACAAGGGGTTAGCTGGTCAAGCCAAAATGACTTCGGATATGCCACGCATTTGGGCGAATGTCGCCGTAGCGACATCGGTATTGCCAGCAGCCGACCGATGGGTATTCAGATGCGAAAGGTGTTGGCACGGCAGTTATCTCGATGTTGGCAAATTCCTTCACCAAATAGGCGGTATTTTTCGACCAATCCAGGACGCTGACAAGCCCTTTGCCGCCGCAATGGCATTTTGTTATCCCAAGCCTATCCGACGCGCGGTTCGGCAATCATTTTGAAGTCCATGGACTAGGCTTGGATTAGATTGCCGCATGAGAATAATATGCTTTGGGCCATCTCCGGGATGGGGAGCTCACCGTCAATCTATAGGTGTATGCAGAGCTGAGGGCGGCCGGTACTTGGAAAACTTCAGCAGACGCATATAGTGTCGTGCCGGTAGTTCGACGAGGTGATGCAGGACCATCGCCGCCGGAATGACGCCCGAGACCAGTCCAGCCCATAACCAAACTGGCATCGCATCCGGATTGACGTGTGCCACCCTTTGCAGGCCTTCGACATAGACCAACTGCCAGGGGATGCAGATCATGTAGATGGCGAAGCTGACCTCGCCGAGGTATACCAGCCAACCTTGCGAAAGAACCGACGAGCCCGCGCGAGCCGCCAGACCCAGTCCGAGGATTAGGATGGCGCAGAACAGGACCGAGACCAGATCGGGGCCGTGAAGCAGGACGGTCGCAATCAAGCCAACCAGTCCGACTGCGGCCATCACTAAGGTTATTTGAACGGATGAAATCCTCCTTGAGCGCCAAACGAGCCACATCGCGCAGCCGAGCGCGAAACAAGGCACAATGCGAAGCGCGCCCCAGAACATGGTGGCCTCGGTGAGCGGAAATCCTGCGAACAACTGAAATACCGTGTAGAGCGTGCCGAGAAGAACGACGGCAAGTCCGACAGCCACGAAAGGCCTGGCCCAAAGGGCGACCGCAACTGTCGCGAAGGCGGGGAAGGTCAGATAGGCGAACCATTCGGCCGAGATCGACCAGGAGGGATGGTTCCAGCCGCCGTGCGGCGCCAAACCCCAGGCTTGTGTAAGTGTGAGGTGCGCGGGCAAGGACGACCAGATAATGAGCTTGTCGCCGGCATGGATGCCGGCCAAAGCCAATGCGCCGATCAACAAGCCGAGGCCTGCGATGATCGCCACGTGCATGGGATAGATGCGAGCCAGGCGCGCCCAGATGAAGTCGCGGTAGCCGAAGCGCTTCGCCTTGAAGCTTTCGAGATAGACGTGGCTGAGAATAAATCCCGAAAGCACGAAGAACAGCTCAACGCCGAGGTAACCTTTGGCGACGAAGTCCGGTCGCATGGGTTGCAGGTTTGGCCAGAAGTGAAAGGCGACGACCCACATGGCGGCAAAGAAGCGCAGGCTGGTGAGCGGCCGCAGATCCTGCGGCCTGGCTATGGAAGTGTCATTGTGATGCGTCATATCTGGCCCCTGTAGACCTTATGTAGATGTGGGATTTTAAAGAGCGATCGGTGGTTCCATCATGCCCAAGGCGGCCACCAGGGCGAGGACAGAAAGGCCGGCCAATGTTTCAAGAATGAGACTGTGGCGGAGCGCGGCGATCGCGTAAGCCGTGTCACCCGCTGGGATGGATTTTTCCAGAGCGGGCGTTAACCGGAACCGGTTCAGTCCGGCGAGAACCAGCATCCCTGAGAAAACCACAAGCTTAAGACTAAGCAAGACGCCGTAAGGCGACTGGAAGACCTGCCCGATATGATCCAGGCCTATGAGAAAGTAGCTGTTGATCAGGCCGGAAACGACAAGCACGGCGACAAGGGCAGAGCCGACGCCGGAGAAGTCCTTGAGGGCATTAAACAGTGTGGTTTGCTGTTCGAGATCCTGAGTTTTTGGCAGGCACAGCAAGGCCAGAAACGCGAAGAGCGCACCCAGCCACACGCCTGCGGCAATCATGTGCGCGATATCGGCAATCAGATGAACGGCGCCGCCCGCGCCCTCGGTTGATGCGCCGTGGCCGGTCCAGGCAAAACTTGCGAGCAGAACCGTCCCAAGCAGGCAGGTCGCCTGCCACAAACGGAGGGAGGGTTTTATGAGCACTACGGTCAATAGCGTCACGAAACTTAAGGCAATTCGCGCGGCGATGGCATGACCCCACTGGGTGTCAGTCAAGACAACGGACACGGACGGCATATCGAGTTTATCGAGCGAGATACCGTTCATCGTGGCGGCCTGGGCTGCCAGTGACAGCAAGGCACCTAAAAAAAGGAGCAGACTGCTGGCAACGAGAAGTGGCTTCGGCCAGCGCAATGCGCCGGCCGAAGTATTGCCGTCAGGCGGAAGAAGCATGAGATAGAACAGGGCCGCGCCGAACAGGCCGGTAGCCCCTGCGTATTGCAAAAATCTCGCGATGCTTGCCGCCCACATATTGGTCTTCCTATTTTACGGTGAAGCTGTATTCGCCGGTTACGCGGTGACCGTCGTCGGTCGTGACCGCGTGCCAGGAGACTTTGTAAGTGCCGGCCATCAGCTTGCCTTTGACGGGTGCGGTCAGCATCATGCCGCTGGAATCCACAGCGGGCGCGACATCGACCTTCATGCCGTCAGCCATTGTGACGTCAAAGCCGGAGAGCTTCGGCGCCAACTTTTCGTTGAAGTGCAGCATGATCGATTTCGGCGACGCCACCGTCGAACTGGCCGCCGGCATGGCGCTTTGCAGCTTCGCGTGAGCGTCCGCCACATTGGCTACGAACGCTGCGGCCATCAGTGTAGCGGAAGCGAGGAACAGGTTGAGCTTTTTCATGATAGTCTCCTTGGGGTTTGGGAGGATTTAGAACATCCACCGGATGCCGAAGCTGAGCCGGGTGTCCGTTGGTTTTTCGCCACGCATGCGGGCGTAATCGGCGGTCTTGCCGAATTTTTGCTGATAGGTCAGATCCACATAGGGCGCGAATTCACGGCGGATTTCGTAGCGCGTTTGCACGCCTATGCTGGCATCGGTGAGACCGGTGCCGAGACCCTCAACCGCGTCATTCCGGCTGTTTACGTTCATTTCGAAACGCGGCTTCATGATGAGGCGTTGGGTAATCAGCCATTGATTTTCGTAGCGAAGACGACCGCTTAAAGCGCCATCGTCGCGTAGAAAGAGGTGCGCTTCCGTGTCGAAGAAGTAGGGCGCCATGCCCGTCAAACCGGCAGCGAGGAAGGTATGGGCCTTGCCACCTGGGACGTCTGGCTTCAAATCCGTCCTTACCCCGACCTGGGCATCCCAATAGGTTGCGACGTGCCGGCCGTAGAGTGCCCACAGTTCGGCCTTGTCGGTCTTGCCGTCGGTGATCTCGCCTTCGCTTTTCAGCCATAGACGATTTGTGTCGCCACCCGCCCAGCCGTCGAAATCCCACGCGCCTGTATCAAGGCCGTTCTTCCTGGAAAGTTCGGTCTCCAGAGTGAACATGTGATAGATGCCAGGTTTATGCATATTGGCCATGGCGTTCAGGGCGGCGGGCTCATCGGCATATGTGGCATTGGCGATAAACCCCACACCAAACGCCATGAGAACGAGCGTTTTGAGGTTAGTGCGCATGGGAAGACTCCTTGCTGCTGCTGGCGGAGGACCCGCTCATATCCATGCCGCCCATGTTCATGCCATCCATTTTCATCGGGGCGGGCTTGGATTTCGGCGCGGCTTTCTTCTTGGTGGCGGGTGCCTTCTTCTTGGCAGGGACCTTGGCCGCCGGTGTCTTGTCCATGTCCAGTCCGGACATTGCCCCCGTGGCTTTCGGTGCGGATACCGTTGGCTTGGCGTCAGGCGCGGTCATTACCATCGGAGGAGTTGAGGGCGCAGTACCGTCTTTTTTGCCCATATCCATGGTCCCCATGTTCATTCCGCTCATGTCGTCGGATTTGGCGCCAGGTGTGGCCGGTTGGGACATATCCGTGCCCTTCATGTCACTAGGCAGACCTGGATTGGACGCCGTGCCCATGTCCATACCGGGCATGTTGCTCATGCCTTTCATATCGCCTGACTGCATCGGCATGGCTGCGGGAGGAGACGCGCCCGGCTTTTCAACGACGAGATCCGTCATCATGCCGGAGAGCATGTGGTACATCAGGTGGCAATGAAACGCCCATGTACCTTCGGCGTCGGCGGTCAGGATGACCGACAGGGTTTGGCCAGGGGGCACAATGACCGTGTGTTTGTTCGGCAACTTGTCGAGTGACTGGCCGTTTTCCAACTGAACGAACATGCCATGAAGGTGGATAGGGTGCGCCATCATGCTGTCGTTGATCAGGGTCAGGCGGACACGTTCGTTATATGCGACGTGGATGCCGATCGTCGGATCGAACGTCTTTCCGTTCATGGTCCAGATGTAGCGTTCCATATTGCCGTCGAGGTGTACCGCGATGTCACGTGTCGGTTCGCGAACGTCGGGCTGAGTATCGCGATAGATCAGGTCGTTGTAGCTGAGTATTTTCGTGCCTTCGGGCGCGTGGGCGTCCGCCCAGCCACTCGGTCCATCCATGGACGACATGTCCATCTTCGGATCGTCCATCATCATCATGTTCATATTCATGTCGGACATGGTCAGGATGGCGCGCGGCCGCTGAGCAGGCACTTCCCCCTTCATGCCTTCGCGTGGCGCCAGAGTACCAAGGGCGAAGCCAGTTCGGTCGATAGGTTCGGCGGCGATGGTGTAGGCCTTGTCGTCTTGCGGCTCGACGATGACATCGTAGGTTTCAGCGTTGCCGAAACGGAACTCGTCGACCTCGACTGGTTCAATGGGCTGGCCGTCGGCGGCGATGACCGTCATTTTCAAGCCAGGGATACGAACGTCATAGATCGTCATACTGGCGGCATTGATAAATCGCAGGCGTACCTTTTCACCGGGTTTGAAGATCCCGGTCCAGTTTTGATCAGGGCTCCTACCATTGACCATGAAAGTGTAGCCTTCGACGTCGGCCAGGTCGGTGGGCATCATATTCATCTTGCCCCACTGACCGGCCGCCTTCACCGCCTTGCCAAGGCCCATCTTGCCGACATCGGATAAGAAGTCGCCAACGGTGCGTCGATGATATTGGTAGTAGTCGGAAGAGGCTTTCAGGTGCGCCTGGATTGTCTTGGAATCCTCAAGGCTTTCGTCGGATAGAATGACGGTGTAGTCACGGTCGGACTTCACGTCCTGGGTCGCATCTTGCGATCCGGGCGCCGGGTCGATGACGATGCCTGAAAACAGGCCGTCCTGCTCCTGACCCATGGAATGGGCATGATACCAGTAGGTGCCGGATTGTTTGATATGGAACCGGTACGTGAAAGTCTCGCCAGGGCGGATACCGTCGAAGCCATTGAAGCCCGGAACGCCGTCCTGGGAACCGGGCACCAGCATGCCATGCCAGTGGATGGAGGTATCCTCCTTCATGGTGTTGGTGACGTGGATGACAGCGTCATCGCCCTCCGTGAAGTGAAGGACGGGACCGGGTATGGTGCCGTTGACGGTGATCTTGCTGCGGGGCTTGCCCGCGACCTCGACCATCTGGCGTGCGATGGTCAGGCTATATTCTTGAATGTGAGTCGGGGTTTCGGCTTGAACCAGCGTCGGCGGTAACGCCAAAGCCAGCAAACCGAACACCAGCGAAAGCAGGTGTTTCATAGTATTTATCCTGGAAGAAGACACGCTTGCAGGCGTCAGATTGGCGCAAGCAAGCTTGGGAATGCCACGCGCCAAAGAGCGCGTCACAGGGCGTCTAAGATTGCAGGATCAGGCTCGGGGAGGTCGTTTAAGCGTATCGGCAAGATACGAGGGCAGGGCATATGCGCTCTGCCGATCCACGACTAACTCTTCCATATGGAAAACGGCCGGGATTAAATCGGTCAGCAGCGATGGCGTGGCTGGACAATGGCTCAAAGGGCAACTGCATCCATTCGAGCAGCAACCGCCACCCATGTGGCCGGCGGGCTTGCTCTTTGAGGGAATGTCCTTGGCAGTTTGCGCCGCCATGGCCTTGGCGCATTCCGCACTCATGCCCGGCATTGAGACTTCAGCAGCCGGTTGCGCGTGTTGCTGCGTATTGGCTGCCATGGCCTGAGCATGCAAAGGCGAGGTAATCGTCACGAAGACGAACACCAGTCCCATCAGCAGTCTTGTCCAAACCTTGGTCATGAAACGCCAGATAACGCGATTATTGTTAAAATGAAATGTCTAACCCTCTACATACCCCTATGGGGTATCTATTGCAAGCGCGTTTGAAGCACCGAATAATCTATCCCGCCGATACTCATAGCTTCACGCTTCTGATCCGAAGGCTATTGCCGATAACCGAAACCGAGCTGAACGCCATGGCGGCTGATGCGATAATCGGCGAAAGGAGCAGGCCAAACGCCGGATATAGGACGCCAGCGGCGATCGGCACGCCGATCAGATTGTAGGCGAAGGCGAAGACCAGATTCTGTTTGATATTCCGCATGACGGCCCGGCTCAAGGCTCGTGCCCGTACAATGCCACCAAGATCACCTTTGATAAGGGTGATACCGGCACTTTCCATGGCGATGTCGGTTCCATTGCCCATAGCAATGCCGACGGTTGCGGCTGCCAGCGCAGGCGCATCATTAACGCCATCTCCGGCCATTGCGACTTTGCGGCCTTCCTTGATCAGGCGTTCGATGACGTCGGCCTTGCCACTAGGCAACACATCGGCCTCGACCTCGTCGATCCCTAAGTCCTTGGCGACGGCCTTCGCCGTGACCGCGTTGTCGCCGGTCAGCATGACAAGACGCAAGTTCTCGCCTTTCAACGCCTTCAGCGCCGCGACGGTCGATGCCTTGATGGGATCGGCAACGACGATAATTCCGACGGACTTACCATCGATCGAGGCATAAATGGCAGTCTGCCCCTTGTCACGATAGGGTTGGGCAAGGGCGACCAATACACCATCCTCGCTGATAAGTGAGGCATTTCCGAGCATCACTGCGGCCCCATCGATGCGTCCTGTTACGCCCTTTCCCGATGGCGCTTGGAAGTCCTTGACGGCAAAGGTAGCAACACCTTTGTCCTTTGCGCCCTTGACGATGGCGTCGGCGATAGGATGCTCACTGACCGCTTCAAGAGAGGCCGCGAGTGACAAAAGCCTGTCGGCATCGAAGCCGTCGATTGTTTTGACATCGATCAGTTTCGGCCGGCCCTCGGTAAGTGTACCCGTTTTGTCGAAGACCAGTGTATCGACCCCTTCAAACGCTTCCAGAACAGCGGCGTCACGCACAAGGACGCCTTCCTTGGCTGCCCGGCCCGTGCCCGCCATGATCGACATGGGGGTGGCAAGTCCAAGAGCACAGGGGCAGGCAATGATCAGCACGGCAATAGCATTGAGAATGGCGTAGCCGAGTTTAGGCTCTGGGCCCCAAAACATCCAGACGGCAAATGTCACCAAAGAGACGGCGATGACGGCCGGGACAAAGTAACCCGAGACGGTATCGGCGACGCGCTGTATCGGAGCGCGAGAACGCTGGGCCTGGCCGACACGAGCGACGATCTGTGCCAACAGGGTATCATTGCCAACGCGCGTGGCTTTCATGACAAAGCTCCCGGATTGGTTGACCGTGGCACCTGTGACCTTGTCTCCAGGCCCTTTGGTGGCGGGCATGGCTTCGCCGGTCAGCATCGATTCATCGACATGGCTTGAGCCTTCGGTAAGTTCACCGTCCGTCGGAAGCTTCTCACCGGGTCTGACGCGCAAAAGATCACCGACATGGATCTGTTCCAACGGAACGGTTTCTTCGTCTTGCCCGTTCAACCTGTGAGCGGTCGCCGGCGCCAACTTCAGCAAGGCACGGATCGCATTGCCTGTTTGCGCGCGTGCCTTCAATTCAAGAACCTGACCAACGAGCACAAGCGCGGTGATGACGGCGGCAGCCTCGAAATAGACTTCCGGCCCCATCCCCATCGGATGCGGAAATAGACCCGGCACCAGGACGGCCACAACGGAATAGGCCCAGGCGACCAGGACGCCGAGCGCAATCAGGGTGAACATGTTCAAATGAAGCGTCTTCAGCGAGTCCCAACCGCGAACCAGGAACGGCCAGCCGCATCCCAACGCCACCGGCGTTGCCAGGATCATTTGAATCCAGAGCGATACAGTTTCAGGAACATATCGCGACAAGCCGAAGTGCGTGCCCATAGCGAGGACGGCGACGGGAATACTTAAGGCTGTCGCGATCCACAGGCGGCGCGACATGTCCTTCAACTCATGATTTTCTGGCTCGTCGAGCGTTATGACCTCGGGTTCCAACGCCATGCCGCAGATGGGGCAAGAGCCTGGACCTTCCTGGCGGATTTGTGGGTGCATGGGACACGTAAAGATAACGGTCTCGCCTGCCTTCGGCACAAGGGACTGTCCGGGCTCGGTCTTGTCATGATGGTGACAGTGTTCGTGAGCTTGAGGTGCTTGCTGATTAGCCGCAACGGTTTCCGGCGCCTTGTGACAGCACGACGCCGCAGGTGTTGTGGTTGCGGTCTGCGCGTCGCGTTCAACGGGCACGAGGGGCATATGGCATATCGGGCATGATCCCGGCCCCTCTTGCCTGACCTCGGGGTGCATAGAGCAGGTATAGGTCTTTGAACCCGCCACAAGCTCTGTCGTCTGAGACGCCACCCCCGTGTCGGACTTAGCATTCTGGCGGCAGGACGCCTTGCCGGCTTCAGACTTGGAGCCGGTTATGTCTTCGTGCGACATTGTCGCCTCCTATTCGTACTTCTTGAGAAGGACCATTATTTCGGTGAGTTGTTTGTCGCGCGTCGCGTCGTCACCGCAGGCGCAAGACTTGGCGAGGCAGGATTTCATGTGCGTTTCGAGGACGCTCAACTCTATGGTCTTGATGGCGCTACGCACGGCCCGAAGCTGGGTAAGAATATCGACGCAATACTGGCCTTCGCCGATCATGCGTTTGATGCCTTCAAGCTGGCCTGCGGCACGATTAAGACGCGGAAGCTGTTCAGAGTGTGATGGATGTTCCGACATTGCGACCTCAGTTATACCCTATAGGGGTATATATACCCGTCAGGGGTATATTACAAGATCGGATCGTCAATAAACAATGTGCAAGGTTGTTTGATCGCTATTCGTCAAACGATGCCAAATGTACCTACATAACCGGGCGATGGAAGGTGGCTTTTATCGCCACCTTCGCTGTGGGCTACTGTGGTGTTGCCGCCGTGACTTCAGCGTCCGATCCCTGGACCTTGACGTCGAATTTGATCTTTTCGCCGACCTTCAGACCGTCGAGCAAAGATGATGGCGTGGCTTTGAACGCCATGGTCATGGCGGGCCAGTCAACGGCTGGAATGGCGTCGTGTTGGATGGTTACGGTGCCTGCCACCTTGTCGATGGCGGTGATGACGCCTACACCACTGCCTTTTTTGGCACCGGCGTCGGTATCCATAGCCATGCCGGACATATCGGACATACCCGACATGCTGGCCATTTCGGCTGGTGCCGCCGCCGAGGTCGAGGCAGCTTCAGGCGCTGCAGGCCTGGGGCTACAGGCTGCGAGCCCGCCGGCAAATGCGAGTGTTGACAAGGTAATTGCTATTTTGGCTCTCATGATAATCTCCTTTGGTTGAGAGTTTGGCGGAAAGGTTTCGGTGCACGCCGGCGCAGCAGCAGGTAAGCGGCCGGGACGACGAGCATGGACAGAAGCGGCGCGGTTAGCATCCCGCCGATCATGGGGGCGGCGATGCGGCTCATGACCTCGGAACCGGCGCCATGACCGAACAGGATGGGCAAGAGGCCGGCGAGGATAACGCAGACGGTCATAGCCTTGGGCCGAACGCGCAGGAGCGCGCCTTCGCGCACGGCGGTTTCGATATCTGCCTGTGACGGATCTGGACCGTAGGCTTTCAGGGCATCTTTCAGATAGATCAGCATGATGACGCCGAACTCGGCCGAGACGCCCGCCAGCGCGATAAAGCCGACGCCGGTGGCGACCGACTGATGGAAGCCCAGAAGGTAGAGTGTCCAGATGCCACCGGTCAGCGCGAACGGCAGGGTGAGCATGATCAGAGCGGCTTCATCGAACCGGCCGAATGTGACGTAGAGCAGCAGGAAGATGATCACGAGCGTCGCCGGCACGACCAGTTTCAATCGCTCGACGGCCCGTTGCAGGTACTCGAACTGACCCGAATAGGCCACCGACACGCCCGGCGACAGCTTGACGTCCTTCGCCACCGCCTTTTGCAGGTCGGCGACAACTGAGGCGAGGTCGCGGTCGCGGACATCGACATAGACCCAGGTCGAAGGCCGGCCATTCTCCGTCTTGAGCATGGGCGGCCCGTCGGCGATCTCGACCTTCGCAACGGTCGACAACGTAATCTGCTGACCCATCGGGGTGAGGATGGGCAGCTCGCGCAGGCCTTCGAGGCTGTCGCGCAATTCGCGGGGGTAGCGGACGCTGATGGGATAGCGCGCCAGGCCGTCGACCGTTTCGCCGACGTTCTCGCCGCCGACCGCGCCGGAAATGATCGACTGGACGTCGGAGATATTGAGGCCATAGCGCCCCGCCGCCGCCCGATCGATATCGACATCGACATAGCGGCCACCGGTGAGACGCTCGGCCAGGGCCGAACTGACGCCCGGTACGGTCTTGGCGACCGTCTCGACATCGTGGGCGATGCGGTCGAGTTCGGCGAGATTGCTGCCGGAGACCTTGACGCCTATGGGGCTTTTGATGCCGGTCGCCAGCATGTCGATGCGGTTACGGATCGGCGGCACCCAGACATTGGCGAGGCCAGGCACCTTCACGGTCTTGTCCAGTTCATCGACGAGCTTGTCCGGCGTCATGCCTGGCCGCCACTGATCACGCGGCTTAAACTGGATCGTCGTTTCAAACATTTCCATCGGCGCCGGATCGGTGGCGCTCTCGGCCCGCCCAGCCTTGCCGAAGACCGTGGCGACTTCGGGGACGGTCTTGATCAGGCGATCGGTCTGCTGAAGGAGTTCGGAAGCCTTGTCGGCCGACAGGCCGGGTAGGGCAGACGGCATATAGAGCAGATCACCCTCATCGAGTTGCGGCATGAACTCAGCCCCGAGACGTGTCAGGGGCCACGCCGTTGTTGCGAACGCCAGCGCGGCGATCAGCAGGGTGGTCTTCGGCCGCCGCATCGCTGCGTCGAGAGCCGGGCGATAGATATGGGTCAGGAAGCGGTTGAGGGGATTTGAGGACTCTGCCGGGATCTTGCCCCGGATCAGATAGCCCATCAGCACCGGCACGAGCGTGACCGACAGGATGGCTGCGCCCGCCATGGCGTAGGTCTTGGTGAAGGCCAGTGGCGAGAATAGACGGCCTTCCTGTCCTTGCAGGGTGAAGACCGGGATGAAGGAAAAGGTGATGATGAGGAGGCTGAGGAACAGGGCCGGGCCGACCTCGGTCGCGGCCTCAGTTATAACTCGCCAGCGTTCATCGCCTTTCAGGACTTCGCCGGGATGATCATGTGCCCAATGCTCGATCTTCTTGTGGGCGTTTTCGATCATGACGACGGCGGCATCCACCATGGCGCCGATGGCGATGGCGATGCCGCCCAGCGACATGATGTTGGCGTTGACGCCCTGGCTGTGCATGACAATCAGCGCGATCAGGACGCCGATCGGCAAGGTAAGGATGGCGACCAGGGCCGAGCGGACGTGCCACAGGAACAGCCCGCAGACGATAGCGACGACCAGGAATTCCTCGATCAGCTTTTCGCGCAGGTTGCCGATGGCGCGGTCGATCAGTTGCGACCGGTCATAGGTGGTGACGACTTCGACACCCGGCGGCAGGCTCTTTTTCAGTTCGGTGAGCTTGGCCTTGACGGCGGAAATGGTCTCCATGGCGTTCTTGCCGGAGCGCAGGATGACCACACCGCCGGCAACCTCGCCCTGGCCATTTAGTTCGGCGATACCCCGGCGCATTTCCGGCCCGATCTGGATAGTCGCGACCTGGCCCAGGGTGACGGGGATACCACCGGCCGCCGTTTTCAGCGGAATGGCGCGGAAGTCGTCCAGCGTCTTCAGGTAGCCGCCGGCCCGGACCATATATTCGGCCTCGGCCAGTTCCAGCACAGAGCCGCCGCTTTCGCCGTTGGCGTTCTGGATCGCCGCAACGACCTCCCCATGCGTCACGCCATAGGCGGCCAGCTTTACCGGATCGAGCACGACCTGATATTGTTTGACCATGCCGCCGATACTGGCGACCTCGGCGACGCCCGGCAGGGACTTCAGTTCGTAGCGCAGGAACCAGTCCTGGAGAGAGCGAAGTTGCGACAGGTCATGTTGGCCGGTCTTATCGACGAGGGCATATTCATAGACCCAGCCGACGCCGGTCGCATCCGGCCCGAGCGAGGGCTTGGCGCTGGCCGGCAGGCGGCCCTGCACCTGATTGAGGTATTCCAACACGCGCGAGCGCGCCCAGTAGAGATCGGTGCCGTCCTCGAACAACACATAGACGAAGCTGTCGCCGAAGAAGGAATAACCACGGACCGTCTTGGCGCCCGGCACCGACAGCATGGTCGTGGCCAGCGGATAGGTGACCTGGTTCTCGACGATCTGCGGCGCCTGACCGGCATAGGAGGTGCGGATGATGACCTGCACGTCGGAGAGGTCGGGGAGGGCATCGACAGCCGTAGCTTTGATGGCGAATAGGCCGCCGGCGATGACCGCAAGCGTCGCCAGGATGACAAAGAAGCGGTTCCTGACGGACCAGCGGATAAGGGCAGCGATCATGGCTTCGCTCCCATCGGCTGAATCTTTTCGATGACCGGACCATCAGGCTTCTGGACAAAGCCGAATGTCACATGGTCGCCGGTTTTCATGCCCTTGGCGAGCGTGGCCGACGACAACTTGAACGTCATTGTCATGGCCGGCCAGCCGATAGCGGGGACGGGGTCATGGCTGAGGGTGATTGAATCCCCCTTCAATTGTTCAATCATGCCCCGTGTCTGGTAGAGGGCTGCGGCCGATGAGGCTGTTGCCGCGGGAGGCATACCGGTCAGTGGACGCGCGTTGATTCCGGCCAGGCTGGCTTCGGAGTCGATCAGGAACTGGCCTGACGCCACGACTTTGTCGCCCGCGCTGAGACCAGCAAGGACTTCAGTGCGATCGCCGCTTTCGCGGCCAATCTGAACCTCGGCCGGGGTGAACCGGCCATTGCCGCTGGCCAGCATGACCAGCGTGCGTTTCCCGGTTCGGATCAGGGCTTCGGACGGCACGAAAAGCGCCTGACTATTGTTGCCGTTCAAATGGACGGTGGCGAACATGCCGGGACGCAGTTTTCCGCCCTTATTCGGCAACTCGATACGCACACTGAGCGTCCGGCTCTCAGCTTGTGCGGTCGGCAGGATGGCGGCAACGCGGCCGGTGAAGGTTTCGCCCGGAAAAGCCGTCAGTTCGGCCGTTATGGGCTGGCCAGGTTTTACGCGGCCCGCCTGGATTTCCGGCACTGACGCTGTAAGCCAGACGCTGGACAGGCCTGTGACCTGAGCCAGCGTCTGTCCCTGACTGACGGTCATGCCCTGACGGACGTCGAGCGTTTGAATAGCGCCGCCGACCGGCGTGGTGATGGTGACGACATTGCTGATCCGGCCGGTGCGGGCGACGCTTTCGATCAGGCCAGCCGGCATGCCGAGCAGCACCAGCCTTTGTCGCGCAGCGGCCTCAAGCGCGTGATCGCGGGTCTGTCTGACGGCGAGGTATTCGGACTGAGCGCCACCCCAGGACGGCACGAGGATGTCGGCGATCGGCGCGCCGGCGGCGACGATGTCGCCGGGTGCCCTGGCATAGACCCGTTGGACGAAACCGCTCGCCCGTGCCTGGACGATGGCGACATCACGCTGATTGAAGTCGAGTGAGCCAGCGGCATCGAAGCTCTCCGCGAAATCGCCACGCTCGACGGAGGCCAGCCTGACGCCGAGATTTTGCAGGCGGGTCGGATCTATGCTGACACCAGCCGTTGCATCACCGGTGTCGCCGGCATATCGCGGCACGAGCTGCATATCCATGAATGGCGACTTGCCCGGCTTGTCGAAATGCTGGTCCGGTTTCATCGGATCATACCAGTAGAGCACCTTGCCTTTGTCGGCGGAGGCGGCAGTGGGGTGCGGCCCCTGTAGCTTGGCGAGGCCAAAGCCCGCGCTACCGGCGACCAAAGCGATAATAGCGGCCGACAGCCCGAGACGAAGGCGGGGAGACTGGTTCAAAAAGGTCATTGCTCATCGCTCTCGTAGGTCAGGGTGATCCGCACGGCATCGACGGCGACGTCGGCTTCGCGGGACAGGAGATCGACGTGGGCCTCGGCCAGGGCCAGTTGTGAACCCAGCACATCCGATAAAGTCGCGGTGCCTGCGCCATAGCTGGCGACTTCCAGATCGGCCTTCCTCTGCGCCAGCGGCACGAGCGTGGTTTGGGCGCGAGTAAGCCGGTCATGGTGCATGATGTGATCGGCCAGGTCCGCGTCGAGCTGCGCCTGCAATTGCCGATGAGCGGCGTCGCGCTCGAAGCGCACCCTATTGGCAGTGTCTTGCCGGGCCTGGATGGTTGGATCTTGCCGGCTCTTCGAGAACAAGGGCAAGCTGAGAGTTACGCCGGCCGAGACCATATCGCCCCACATCTGATCACGATGCTGGTAGGTAACATCCCATCCCCAGTCGGACCGCTTGCCGGCTCTGGCCAGCTTCACATCCGCGTCAGCTTGTTCGTTCATGGCGTTATACACCCCAAGCGTCGGGTTTCGCTCCAACGCCATCTGAAGGGCGGACGGATCAACCTCATAGCCCGGCAATTCACCTGCGACGTCTGCTGTTTCGTCGCCAGTCCACCGGATCAATTCAGCGCGTGCCTTCGCCGCCTCGGAGACCAAATCGGCGCGACGGTCCTCAAGCGCCGCCATGAGTTGGGCGGCGTCAAGGGTCTGAGACGGCCGCAGGCTGCCCCCTGTCAGTTGCGACGGCGCACTTTTCTCGATAGACCGAATAGATGCGGCGATGCCGTCAAGTGCGGCCAGCTTCTGCTCGGCATAATAAAGATTGACCCAGGCGACGGCCGTATTGACCTGTACCGTGCGGCTCTCAAGCGCGACGCTGGCTTGGGCTGCGCCGATATCTGCGTCTGCCCGGCCTCGCTCCGCCTTGCGTTTACCGGCGTTCGGCACATCCTGCACAACCCCAAGAGTCGTCATGGTCATGCTGTCAAGGCTGAACGACCCGGCTGGCGGACCTGAAATGGGGAAATTCTCCACGCCGAAGCGCAGCTTGGGATCGGGCAGGCGACCTGCCGCTATGGCAGATGACCGGGCGGCCGCCAGATCGGCCGTTTTGGCGGCCAGGCTCGGCGCGGACTGCTGGGCCTGTTGTAGCGCCGCTTCAAAAGTGAGCGGTTCGGCCCGCGCCATCGGCGCGACCATGGCGACCGACAGGGCCGCGCAGAATAGGATTCGCATTGGAAAAAACCTGACAGAGTCATCCCCGCGTTATTGCAGGGTTCAAATCCGCGTCCGGTCCGGCGCTATCGTTAAGGAATAGCGCGCACGGGCAAGCCACGGGCGTTAAGCGGTCAAAAGCCGCTTTAATGTCAGGCGAATTTTTTTGGAGGCGGGATGAGGAGGCGAGGTTCCTCGGCAACCGAAGAGGTCGTCAGGTCTTCGAACGATGCCTGAACGATGGCCAGCACCGGTTGCGACGTCAAGGACTCGACGTCAAAGGCGACGCTTAGGCCGCACATGGCAATGCAGGTATTAAAGCAGGCTTTGTCGGATGACTTGCTGCTCTTGTCGTGATCGCAGCAATCCATCGAATCGCCGTTCATTGCCATCGACGCAGCCATATCTTCGCAATCCCGCTGCGCCGCTTGCGCGTGAAGCGGTGCGATCAACAGGCCCATGACGGCGAAGATGTAAAGAACGGCTTTGACCATCGTCCGGCAAGCATATGTTATTGGTGTGTGCAAAGTCAATCGAACCATTTAAACGTCCCATTGGCTATACCATGACATCTACCGGAGATGTGAGCCGGGGTAAGTTTTATCTGAAGCGCGACACTGTCTCGCCCAACGATACCAGCTTACTGATATGTCTCAAATGCCTCTCGAAAACGTCTTTGGCGCCGTATATTGTGTCGATAAGCCCAAGTCGCGTGCAGCTTGCATGTTGAGGATCTGCACAATATCAGGCGCGGCTTCGGCAACAAAGAAGGGCTTGCCGTCGATGTCGTAGTGATAGCCGCCGACATCGAACATCGCCGGATTGGCGCGGTTCTTGGAGACCTGCTGAGGCTGGGCGCTATCTCTGAACAAGACCCAGGCGCTGTCGTACAATCGAATGCTCATAAAGGAGCCTATATCGCGGGAACAGGCACGCGGTCTAGTCCGCGGCGCTGTATCAAGTCAAATTTGATGAGGCATGACTTATGCGTCTTCTGAAAGTGTGCGGACGAGGTCGAGAATTTTGCGGCGATGCTTTGCGGATTTTACGCGAGGAAAAACTTCAGCCAGTTCGATGCCCTCAGTCGTCATCAGGAAATCATGGACGAAACGCTCGGAGTCGGATTCGCTAAAGCCTTCAGGCGTCTCGCCCTCTGCATAGCCTTCAAAGAAGTAGGCGACAGGCGCTTTCAGAAATTTCGATATGTCGTGAAGCTTGGACGCGCTGATCCGGTTGGAGCCGCGCTCGTATTTCTGAACCTGCTGGAAGGTAAGGCCGATCGCATCGGCCAGATCCGTTTGTGACAAACCGAGGAACTTGCGACGCATGCGAACCCTGGCGCCGACGTGAAGGTCGACCGGATTAATGCTGTTGTCGTCAAATGCCATTTTGGTCCTCGTTGAGTATATGTCGAACGCCGAGCACAGTCGGCTTCCTGCAATGTATATATTGGCCACAGTTA
Organism: Asticcacaulis sp. AC466; assembly: GCF_000495815.1. Lineage (GTDB taxonomy): Bacteria > Pseudomonadota > Alphaproteobacteria > Caulobacterales > Caulobacteraceae > Asticcacaulis. The sequence continues at coordinate 263,212 of NZ_AWGE01000008.1, forward strand.
TTGCGCGTATATGCGGCCGAGTTATGACCTGGGTTGAGCCCGGGCCATGCCTTTTGAAATAAATAGAAGAATTTCCTGCCGTACTTCGCGTAGCCGGTGTGCGGCGCAGCATTGTGACGCGAGCTACGAAGCTCTGCAATAAAAAATATGACGCCCGACATTTCAAATCTAAGCCTTTGTAGAGCCGCAGATTTTTAGTGGCTTTCAAGGTGCTATGACGCCGCCCGCCAATCCGTTCGCCAAGTCCGCGTATTGACTCCGTTTTTAAAAAGAACAAATGTAGAACATAATTGTTAATCCAGCTCCAGAAAGGACCTTTGATGTCATGTCAGTCGCCAGTACGGCCAGCCTCACAGACCTCCGTCATCAGATCGCCGGCATTGAGCGGGTCTACACCCGGCTGCGCACGGTACTTCCATTTTCTGTCCCCGCAATCGATGACAAGCTGCCCGGCGGAGGGCTTGCCGTGGGCGCTCTCCACGAAGTTGCCGGCGGCGCCCAGGACGCAGTAGACGGCGCGGCCTCTGCCGCCTTTGCCGCCGGGATCGCGGCAAGGACGGGCGGCACCGTGCTGTGGTGTTTCAATCAAGCCGATCTGTTTGAACCGGCCCTAGCAAGGTTTGGATTGACGGAAGACCGGGTGGTGTTTTTCAGGGGCAAGGACGAGACCGATGTCCTGGCCGGTATGGAATACGCGCTACGCCATGGCGGGCCTACCGCTGTCGTAGGTGAACTGGCCGGCCTGTCCCACGTGAGTTCCCAACGCCTGCAACTGGCGGCGGAGACGTCAGGCACGATGGCGATTGCCTTGCGCCGTTGGCGAAGGCACGTGGATGCGCGGGATTTCGGCAATCAGACCACGTCATTTACCAGGTGGCGGGTCACAGAAATCAAGTCCGAACGTTTGCCGGTGCGTGGCGTCGGTCGGGCGCGATGGCAACTGGAGCTCATGCGCTGTCGCGGCGGAAGATGTGCGGATTTTGAAGTAGAGGCGACCGATGTCACGGGTCATATCACTGTTCCTGCCTTACTGGCCGACCGATCGGTTGAGGCGGGCGATGGGCACTTCCGGGCCGTCTCGTGAGGTGCCCCTGACCTTAAAAGGCTCGGATGGTCGCCGGCGCGTCATTACGGCGGCGGATGACCTGGCGCTTCGGATGGGCGTCCATGTCGGTATGGCTGTGGCCAAGGCCGAATCCTTGTTCTCCGATCTGGTCATTATGGACGCTGACGTGAGAGCCGACGCGATCGCCCTGGAAAAGCTGGCCTTATGGGGTCTGCGGCACTATTCGCCCAATGTGGCGGCCGACCCGCCAGACGGGCTGGTCCTCGATATCAAGGGCGCCGCCCATCTCTTTGGGGGAGAGGCGGCGCTGATCTCGGACCTGCTCGGTCGGCTGGGTGATCAGGGCATAACGGGCGTCGCGGCGCTGGCCGACACCTGGGGCGCGGCGCACGCCCTGGCGCGCTTCGGCGGGCAACAGGTCCAGATCATCGAACCCGGCAAGTCGGGCGAGGCGCTGCGCCGCTTGCCCGTCGAATCCTTACGTCTCCCGCCTGAGATGCTGCCCGATCTGCATCTCCTGGGCCTCGACACCATCGGCGAGTTGGCCGCCAAGCCACGTCCACCCTTGGCCAAGGCCTTCGGCAACAAGCTGTTTCGTCGCATTGATCAGGCTTTCGGGCGTTTGGCGGAACCCATAGAGCCAGTGGATGCACCAGAGCTGATCAAGGTGGAGCGTATCTTTGCCGAGCCTATCGGTGCGTCCGAAACCATCGAGAAATATACCCGGCGCCTGACAGACCAGATGTGCGCACATCTGGAAGAGCATGGCCTGGGTGTCCGGCGCCTCGACCTGCATTTTACGCGCACCGACAATAAGGTGGAGACTATTTTTGTCTCGACCGCCAAACCGGTGCGCGAACCCAAGCGTCTGGCCAAACTTCTGTGCGACAAGATCGAGACCGTCGATCCCGGCTGGGGTATCGACAAGATGATCATGACCGCCGCCTGTGTCGAACCGCTGACCATGAAACAGACACTGGCCAGCTTTGAAGCGCCGGCGCGGCCGGACATGGACGAGCTATGGGATGGTCTCGCTAACCGTTACGGTGAGGATAGCGTCTATCGGGCTATATCGGTTGCGACCGATATTCCCGAACGCGCCGTGGCCCGTCTGTCGCCCACGTCAACGGCCGTGGGCTCACGTCGCAACGCCCTCTATCGTCGGCCGCAGCGGATCTATCGCAAGCCCGAACCGATCCTGGCGTTGGCTGTCTTGCCCGATCATCCGCCACGCGCCTTTACCTGGCGCGGCCAGCGCTATGCCGTGGCCTGTGCCGATGGTCCGGAACGTGTCCAGGGCGAATGGTGGGTCAGCCCGCGTGAGAAAGGCAAGGTGCGGGACTACTTCATTCTTGAGGTCGAAAGCGGCGAACGCTTTTGGGTCTTCCGCACGGGCGATGGTGTCCATGAAAACACTGGCTCGCTGGCTTGGTACATGCACGGGAAGTTCGAATAATGACCTACGTCGAACTGCAATGCGCTTCCTATTTTTCCTTCCTGCAGGCCTGCTCATCGCCGGACGATCTGTTCGCACGAGCCAAGGCCCTGGGCATGGAGGCCCTTGCGATCTGCGACCGCAATACCCTGGCCGGCATGGTCCGCGCCCATGTTGCGGCAGAGGACCATGGGGTGCGTTTGATTATCGGCTGCCGGCTCGACCTGATGGACGGCATGTCGTTGCTTGTCTATCCGACCGGGCGAGTTGGCTATGCCAACCTGTGCCGGCTTCTCTCTTTGGGCAAAATGCGCGCCGGCAAAGGAAAATGTGACATCGAGTGGTCGGATATCGAGGATTTCAGTGAGGGACTGCTGGCCATCTTCCTCCCGGACGAAGCCGATGGCCTGTGCGCGATCCGTTTGCGTAAGTTCAAGGCGCTGTTCACGGATGGCGGCTATATGGCCCTGTCCCTACGCCATCGGCAGAACGACCATCTGCGCGTTCATGACTTATCGAACCTGGCCATCAAATACGGCGTGCCGACGGTCATCACCAATGACATTCTCTATCATGTCCAAGAACGGGCTTTCCTGCATGATGTGATCACCTGCATCCGTCACAACTGCAAGGTCGATGACATGGGCGACCTCCGAACCCGCTATGCCGATCGTTTCCTCAAATCGCCAGAGGAAATGCACCGTTTGTTTCCGGATTGTCGCGAGGCCATGCGCCGGACGGTGGAGATTGCCAATAAGTGCCGCTTCTCCCTGTCCGAACTGGAATACCAGTACCCGGAAGAGAAGCTCATGCCAGGTATGTCGGCAAGCGAAGCGTTGAAGCGGCTCTCCTGGGCCGGCGCCAAATGGCGCTATCCCGAAGGCGTGCCGGACAAGGTCATTGCGCTTCTCAAGCATGAACTCGATCTGATCAACCGGCTCGATTACGCGCCATACTTCCTGACCGTCAACGCCATCGTCCAGTTTGCCCGCTCCAAGGACATCCTGTGCCAAGGGCGCGGCTCTGCCGCCAATTCCTGCGTCTGCTATGTTCTGGGTATCACGAGCGTTGACCCGGATCGCAACGATCTGTTGTTTGAGCGCTTCATCTCCGAAGAGAGAAAAGAACCGCCCGATATCGATGTCGATTTCGAGCACCAGCGCCGTGAAGAGGTCATGCAGTGGGTCTTCAACACCTATGGTCGCAACCACGCGGCTCTGACCGCTGTCGTCAATCGCTTCCGCACGCGCGGCGCCATGCGCGACACCCTGAAAGTCTTGGGGTTCCCGGAAGATACCATCAAGGTTTTGGCTAAGAACATCCGCTATTGGCATAGCGAAGGTTGCACCGAAGAGATGGCCGCCGAACTGAATCTCAATACCAAGGATTATCGCCTCAAGCTCGCCTTCGAGATACACCTCCTGCTTCTGGATGTGCCGCGCCAGCTCTCCCAGCATCCGGGCGGTTTTGTCCTGACCCACGACCGGCTGGATGAACTCGTGCCGATCGAACCGGCGCGCATGAAGGACCGCCAGGTCATCGAATGGGACAAGGACGACATCGACGCCCTGAAGTTTATGAAGGTCGATTGCCTGGCGCTGGGCATGATGTCCTGCATGAAGCGGTGTTTCGACATGCTGGCCGAGACCAAGGGCATTTCCATGGACATGTCGTGCATACCGCCGGAGGACCCGAAAACCTATGCGATGATCAGGCGTGCCGACACCATCGGCACCTTCCAGATCGAGTCCAGAGCCCAGATGTCCATGTTGCCGCGCACCAAGCCGCGCACTTTCTATGATCTCGTTATTCAGGTCGCCATTGTCCGGCCAGGGCCGATCCAGGGCGATATGGTTCATCCGTACCTGCGTCGGCTCGAAGGCCTTGAGGAGGTGACGTTTCCGACGCCGGAACTGGGTAAAATTCTCGGCAAGACGCTGGGTGTGCCACTGTTTCAGGAACAGGCGATGAAGGTGGTCATCACTTGTGCCGGCTTTTCGCCCGGCCAAGCCGATCTGGTGCGCCGGGCGCAAGCGACGTTCAAAAAGACCGGGGGTATCGGCGCCCTTTCCCAGGACATCATCAACGGCATGCTGAAAAATGGATACACTGAAGAGTTCGCCATGAGCCTCGTCAAGCAACTGGAGGGCTTCGGCTCCTACGGCTTCCCCGAGTCTCACGCCTTCAGCTTTGCCATCATCTCTGAAGCCTCATCCTGGATGAAATGCCATCACCCCGAGGTGTTCTTGGCCGCCATTCTCAACAGTCAGCCCATGGGCTTTTACGCACCGGCGCAACTGATCCGTGACGCCAAAATACACGGCGTGGAAATTCGCTGGTTCTGCGTCAACAATAGCCGCTGGGACTGTACTTTGGAGCCTACTGGTCGGCCGGGCAGGTTTGCCGTCCGCCTCGGCTATCGCCTGATCAAGGGCATCCGCAGCGCGGATGTCGCCAACCTGATTTTCCACCGGGGAGAACAGCCCTATAAGTCTATCCCGGACCTGTGGCGCCGCGCCAGGACCCCGGAGCCGACCTTACGCAAGCTGGCCAAGGCCAACACTTTCGCGGAAGCTTTTCGGATCACCCGACGTGATGCAACCTTCGCCATCAAGTCGCTCGGGGATGATGTCCTGCCTTTGTTTGATTGTGTGCTGGACGCGCAAGGCCGCAGCATCTCTGAAACCGGTCAGCCGAACATGAATTTCCGCCCCATGACGGACGGCGCCAATGTGGTGGAAGATTACAACCAGGTCGGTTTCAGCCAGACGGTTCATCCCGTTCACTTCCTGAGGGGAGACCTGAAGGACCGTGGCTACGTGTCGTGCAAAGAGGCCATGACGTCGAAGGACAAGCGTTATGTCTCGGTCGCCGGCATGGTCAATGTGCGTCAACGGCCAGGCTCCGCCAACGGCGTCATCTTCATGACCATTGAGGACGAAAGTGGCGACGCCAATGTCATCGTTTGGGAGAAGGTGGGCGAGGCGCATAAACAGGCCGTGTTTGGCGCGACTATGGTCTTGGTCACGGGCTTCATTCAGAAGGAAGGGGAGGTCGTTCACCTCATTGCTCGTACCGTGGTCGACCTGTCACACATGCTGGCCAGCATCTGCGGACGCAATGCGCCGCTGAACGTACCGCACCAGCCGGGGGATGAATTCCGGAACGGTGGGCCGGGTGTTGATCCGCGCGTGGCGAAGGTTGCGCAGATTGAGCATCGGAGCCGAGATTTTAAGTAGAGTTTCTGCCTGACAGCGACCGGGTCTTGGCCTTTCAGGCCTGTATGTTTTGAGGTTGTCTCGCCGACCTGCAATTTGCGCGTCAGGCTAACTCGGACTGGAAGAGTACAGCGGTTCGCCTGAGCGCCGACGGATGAAAAAAGTACTATTTTATGTGGGCAGATGTGTGCGGTTCGAGGTTTTGTAGGATGCCAAGACGTTCTTGTAAGTATCTAGCCTCTTCCAGGTCATGTTCGGTCCATCCGCTACTGTCATGCAGCACCGTAAAGATGGCTGTATCTTCTGCATCCGGGTTAGGCACGCATATTCCTAAGACCAATGTTTCCGGAAACATGGCTTGGAGCACAAATATGTGCTGTTGTAAGTAGATTATCATTGAAGAGTCGAATTGCTTTTGAGTTATTTCAGCTGGACGTTTGGGGTAGGCCAGCCAAAAATATCGCAGGCTGGGCATTGTCGGGGACGCACAAGTCGCCGACCAGAACGTCGACAGGTCTTTTTCTTCCAAAATGCCATTCAGCTGCAGCGCTATGATGCGCCTTGCGAGCCGACTTTCCCCCGCCAACAACCTTAAGGTTTGCTCATGACTGTCGAACGAAGGAATGTCACTGACCACCCTGTCATTTCGATACTCTTCGATCTCTGAAGCTATATATGCGTCGATAACTCGGCTGCCGCGATTCGAGCGATCGCGGCGACGTTTGGTTTCTCCCGCGACATACATCTCCCATAAGCCGGGAACTACAGCCTCAAGTGGAGGCACTGAGGGCAGACCAGTTGGCGCTGGATCATCCACCCAACCAATTTGCGAGGCACCAAGCAGATCAAGCTCTTTAAACTCGAATTGTCTGGCGCTTTCAAAACTAGCCTCCCGGCCTTTCAGATAGGCCAAAAGATCAGATACAGTATCTAACTCTGTCAGGAGGGCATCAAAAGAGGGGCCGTCGAACACATGAACAAATGTGCCCGAGACTTTCATCTTTCCAATATGAAAAACTTGAGGATCGGGGGAGCTGGTATAGGTTAGCCCTGGCCACTCAGGTACAACTTTCGCAGGGTCAACGTCGGGGCGCACAACGGAAATGAGATGAAACCTTTTTTGCAAGGGATTTCCCATTCCGATGCGCAAAGCTTCCGTGGCCCGCTTATCTGTGAAGATTGACGCCGGCTGCCTTTTTATCCGCTGAAGCGCCGTCTTGAGTTGTCTTACCGTGCCTTCGATCGCGTGACGAAACCACCTTGACCAAGCAAGTTCACGATCGATCTCAAAGTCGAAGCTGCACGCTTTATCCGAAATGATTATAACATCGTCACCAAATGGAACGATAAGGTCCGTTAACTCCTTTCCGGAAGCGTAAAACGTGTTCGGAATCGACCAAAGCTTCAAAAAGGTTCGATCCGCCAGAGAGTTTAGTTGCCTTTCGGATTTGCTTTGGTGCATCTTGATGTCTCGCTTTCTGGCTCCATGATAATGCTTTACAAGCCCAAGCTCCGCAAGCGTCCGACTGACAAACTCAGCATCAAAGGAAGCGACCTGGGACGTTAATGGTGTTGCTCTCGGGCAGCTTGGCTCCATAAGGCACACTACGCCACAAGTTGATCGGTCGTATTGCTATCTTCGGGTGCATAGGCATGTTAGGTTTTGCGCGATCATTTAACTCACGAATCGAATGCTGGAGCCTGAGATGAGCGGCCTGTCACTATATTTGGACTATCACGCGCATGCGCCGCTTGACCCGACTGTGCACGCGGCAATCTGCTCGGCCTATCGTGACTTTGATTACAACGCTCATTCCGCTTCAGTCGCCGGTGAACGGACGCGCGCGGCTGTAGAGGCTGCTCGCGAAATTGTTGGAAAATTGGTCGGGTTCCAGCCCACTGACGTAATTTTTACGTCTGGTGCCACAGAGGCAAATAACCTCGCTATCAAAGGGCTAGCTAGCCGCCTTCGAGAAGTTGGTCGCACACAAATCATTGTCTCATCGATCGAGCACCTCTCTGTCTTGATGGCAGCTGAACACGTTGGTGAGGAGTTTAGCGTAATAGTTGCGCCCGTTCTGCAAAATGGATTGGTCGATCTCGACCGGCTACGGGAATTGGTTACGGAAAAAACGGGCCTTGTGTCCATCGCAGGGGCTAATCACGAAATAGGTGTAGTTCAGCCAATTGTCGACATCGCTGCGATCGTTAAGCCCGCAGGGGCCATATTCCATTGTGACCTTGCGCAAATCGCAGGCAAATTGCCGCTCGATCTTAGTTCCGTTGATATGGTCAGCGTTACAGCCCACAAACTCCATGGCCCGATAGGTGTTGGCGCCCTTTGTGTTCGCCGCAAGGTGCGCCGCGTGATGACGGCTGCCCAACACGGCGGTGGCCAGGAGGCCGGTCTCCGGGCTGGCACGTTACCAGCACCATTGTGTATCGCTTTCGGAAAGGCATGCGAAATCGCGGCCGAACTAATGGATGCTGAAATTCCGCGCGTGACACAGTTGCGCGATGAGCTCCTGGCCAAATTGCAAACTTTGCCTGGCGTAACTCTGAATGGTGATTTGAACCATAGGCTCCCCGGAAATATCAACCTCTGTATACAGGGCGTGGATGGGGAGGCCCTTGTTATGCGTATTAAAGACCGCGTTGTTATCTCTACAGGCTCAGCTTGCTCGGCGCACTCGCTGGAGCCATCCCACGTACTCTTGGCTATCGGTCTCAATCGGACAGCGGCCGAATCTGCTATACGAATTGGGATTGGTCGTTACACAACACAAAAAGACATCGACGTAGCGGCAACCGTCATAGGGCAGGCGATACGCGACCTACGGAATATCAGTATGAGACTGCGCGCATGAGTGTTCTATTGGAACAAGCCGGGGCATCGTCGGATGGCCTGGCTGGAAAGCTACGTGAGATCGTCAATGATCTTCGGGATGAGTACAGGCAGCCGCATGCCGTGCCTTGGATCATTGGTTTCTCCGGGGGAAAAGACAGCACATTGCTCGCACAGCTCGTGTTTGAGATGCTTCTCGATTTGCCTCCGCGAGAACGCAGGCGAACAGTTCATATCGTGGCCAATGACACTCTTGTAGAGTCTCCGGTCCTTGGCCGACACCTCGACGCAGTGCTGGAAAAAATTTCGGCGGCCGTAAAACCATTGCGCCTACCAATGATCGTTGCCAAGACGACCCCGGAAGCTGATCAGACCTTTTGGGTCAACCTAATTGGTCGGGGTTATCCGTCGCCCAGTCGGATTTTTCGCTGGTGCACCGATCGGATGAAAATACAGCCGACGACCCAGTATATTACGGATCAGGTCAGCGCAGCCGGCCAAGCCATTCTGTTGCTTGGCGTTCGCCGCTCCGAGTCGGTGCAGCGTCGCCGAAGCGTTGAACGGTACGAGAATGGCGAACGTTTGAACCCTCACACCACCCTTGCTGGCTGCATGGTTTACAAGCCAATCGTTGAGCTCGACACGGACGAAGTATGGCAAACCTTGCTGCAGGTCGTCCCACCTTGGGGCGGCACCCATCGTGACATCGTCACCCTTTATCGCAATGCAGGTGGGGCTGAATGTCCTCTGGTGACCGATAAATCCGAAGCGCCTTCTTGCGGTAGCAATTCGTCGCGTTTCGGATGCTGGACTTGTACAGTAGTAGAAAAAGACAAGAGTGCCGCAGCCTTTGCTGAGGCAGGTTATGAAGACATAGAACCTCTGCTTGAGTTTAGAGACTGGCTTAAGGAAATCCGTGAACGCGGCGATATGCGCATGTCTAAACGGCGTAACGGCAGCCTGAACTTCGTCGGGGAGGGAAGGCTGATCCCTGGCCCTTTCACCCTTGAGGCGAGGCAAGAAATACTGGCGAGATTGCAGCAGATTCAATCTGAAGTTAGTTACCCGTTGATCCGTGAAGAAGAGATCGAAATCATCAAGCAGATTTGGGCAAAGGATTTCTCGGATCCGGTGAAGGCCGTGGCTAATGTATAATTTGCTCAATGACACGAACCCGCTGATTGATCTAAAGACGATCCGCGCAGCATGCCAAACGGAAGATCTATCGTTGTCCTTGTTCCTGGAACTTCTGAAAGCCAGGAAAGAAAGCGGACGTGACGGCAACCGACGTCGCTTGTTTGCGGCGTTCGACGCCCTTCTGGCTGAAGACGCAAGACCAGCCGTAAACGATGACGACGAAGCGTCCGTGATGCACGATCGCTCGGAAATCCATCTGTCTCGTCTGTCTTTCAGAAATTGGAAGGTCTTTAGCGAAGCTGAGTTCTCATTTCCTACGCATCAACCAGACAAACCTGTTGTGCTGGTCGGAGGTAAAAACGGCTACGGCAAGACAAGCCTGCTTGAGGGCGTCTTGTACTGTCTTTTTGGGCGCACTGCCTTTGGTGAGCGATCAAGGCTGCTGAGTGAGGCCCAATCCCTCGCGGGCCGCAATGCCAACTACCGACACTTTATCGAGCGCGCCCTTCATCTTCCGGCAAAAGAAAGAGGCGATCGCGTCGCCACCGTTAAGTCTGAGTGGGTCACGTCCGAAGGGCCGTTCGTGGTGGAACGCCGCTGGTATCTCGACGATGATGGCGCAATGAGCGATGAGGATGAGGTCCTGACCATTTGGACAGGAGCCGATCGTGATGTGCTATCGACGCCAGAAAACGCGGAACCGACAGCCTTCTATCAATCTGAGATCGAACGGCGTCTGATGTCGCCAGGTTCTGCCGCCTTTATGCTATTCGATGGCGAACAAGTCGGTCGTTTTTCTGAAAAAGGATTCGGCGAACAAGTAAGACTTGTAACTGAAGGCGCTTTTGGCCTCTCCGTTTGGAACGACGTTGTTGACGATTTGCGCGACTACGCCCGTGATCGTACCCGCCGACTTGAAAAGGGAGGGGGCGCCTATGAACAGAAGATCGCAGAAATCGCCGCACTACAGAGTGAACAAGCTCATCTGTCAGAAGAAATTTCGCTTCTTGAAGGTGAGGCCGCTCGCCTCCGTGATGCGCGCGATGCGGTATTGGGCACTCTAAGTCGGTTGCAAGGGGGAACATACGACACCATGCATCAGCTGCTTGAGCAACGACACTCTAATTCGATGGACTTAGCCCGCTACTACCATGAATTTGCGGGCTCGGCGTCAAGCACGCTTCCGTTTGCATTGTTCGGTCAGGCTTTGAAAAGTAAGCTGCTAGAATCTCTCAAGGGCGATAGCATCGTGGATGCTCGTCATGCATCAATTTTCAAAAATGAAGAGGCTCTTGCCGTTCTCATCGAACGCATATCTGCTGGCGCCAAATCGCCGGCCGAACAAGAGCGGCTGTCGAACGCGATAATTGCAGCTTGGAGCGGGCTGGCAGGGAGTGCATCTGAAGCTTCGGCGGCACTTAAGCACGATTACATGAAAGCTTCGCTCCGGTCGGCAATCGTATCAAGGCTATCCAGGAAGACGGCAGATGTAGAAAACGTTAGATCTCTGGCTGCTCGGATCGATGCGGCAGAGCAAGAAAGTGAACGCCTTGCCCGAGGCATTGCGGAAAATGAGAAACGTGAAGTTGACACGACTTCGAACCGTGAAGAGCTAAAGACCATAACTGCTGACTTAGCGACCTTAGGCCAGGAGATCGGCACAAAGCGATCTGCTATTGAACGCCTTGAAGCCAAGCTTGCAATATTCAAAAATGCCTTGCTGCAAATGTTTGGCGAGCATTCGTCCGACCGCAGCACGCAATTTCTGGTCGAGACTGCCATTGCCACAGCAGCCAAAATTGACGGCGTTATTGCGGCCGTTAGACCCGATTGCTTTAGCAAGATTGGCGCCGCTGTTACTAAGACCTATGCGAGCCTAGCTCACAAACAGCTTGTCGCGAACGTCGAAATCACTGCTGATGGTATGGTTCACCTCTACGACGCGACAGGTCGCGATGTCCGCAGTCTGGAGGCGTCCGCCGGTGAAAACCAAATCTTCTCAATGGCGCTTATGGCTGCCATTGGTGACATCATGCCGGTCTGCGTGCCGATCATAATGGATACGCCGTTGGGACGATTAGACCGCGACCACCGCGAGCGGCTGCTTACGTATTTCGCTCACCGAGACGTCCAAACAATTATGCTTTCGCAACCGGATGAGGTGAATGGCATATATCTAGAAATGATTGAGGATCGAGTCGCAACTAGGTTTATCTTAGATCATCAAGGCAGTTCTAAAGGACCCGGTGCTACGGTTGCTCGCGAAGGCTATTTTAGCGAGGCCGCGGCGTGAGTCTGAACCTAATTGACGTTTTTCGCATAGATTTTCGGACTTCTGCTGAGGCTGATGCTCTCAACTCTAGCCTTCAAAAATCTCTCAAATTTGACTATCGGTATCAGCCTGCGCGCATAGGCATATCCTTGTCGCTAGGGAGAAGGACAGCGCCTTCACCAGTGTCTGACTTGCTTGGGAAGCCAATTCGTGGCGAGACCTTGTTCGGTCAGGAAGAGAGTGAATTGGCACTGTGGGTCGCCCTAATATTTGAACACAGCTCATCACCACAATTGACTAAAAAGGATCTGACAGAGCTCGTTGCGGCGCATTGGCATCGCGGGATGCGATTGCTCGCGGAGCAAATTGGGAATTGGGACGAGGAACCTCATTCATTCCTCCTTCACCTAGCGAATGAAGAAACATTCCTGCCTATGGAGGCTGAGACATTTTGATATTCCAATAATACACGTAAACTCGGAAGTCGGAGGGAACAGTTGTGAACGCTATAATGTGGCAGGTTTTAAGATAGTCAGCTTTCGCGTGTTCGTTCTATCTATCGGGATAACGGTGGCCAAGTGCGCACCTTGGGTTCACAGGTAAAGAGTAGGGGGCTATGACTTAAGTCAATTCTGCGTTGAAATTGTTCGCGCACTGGTGCACATTCAAATGAGAGGGGCAAAAATGAAAAACAAAGATCTTAGAGATCAGATTATTTCCGAAGTCTGCCAAGAGTTTGAAGTTGATAAGCTGTTCATCCTGGAGTTGATGTCGCTTGAGTCCGAGCATGGCGACCTCCTTGCCTGGGGAGCTAAGCCGAATTTGCGACGCGATATTGCTGCGGTGGTGGATAGAGCTTTAAATAGCGGTCACACGGAATAAGTCATTGAAACTACTTCGCGTTAAATTAGAAAATATATTTGCTTATAAAGATGCCGATTTTGACTTATCGGCAACTACCGTGAAGCAGAACATTGTCCTCATCTGGGGGAGAAACGGTATGGGGAAAACCAGCTTTCTCAATGCCGTAAAGTTGTTGTTCACGGGCTTTGAGAAGATGATCTACCGGCAAGTTGGATTTCCCCCCGCTCAACTCTCAGCCGGTCAGTTCGTTCTTGGCGACGGTACAAGGTGGACAGGGGTGGTAAACCGCGAAGCTCGACGTCGCGCGCTCACGCTGGGCGAGCCTTTAAATGCGAAGATTCAGTTGTCTTGGCTAGATCGTTCTGAAGAAACTGTAACCGCGACTAGGTGGTGGACCGTTGAGGCGGATGACTTCACAAGTGGGTTGGCTATTGAGCGTGCCGGGCAAAGATTAACGGGAGCGCCTGCTCAAGAGCTCCTAGAAGATACAATCCCTTCTGAACTAGTGAAGTTCTTTTTCTTCGATGGCGAGGATATAAAGAGTATAGCAGAAAGCTCGGGGCTATTTCAGGCCGATTTTAACCGACTATTACAAATTACCTTCGTTGAAAATTTGGCCGGTGAAATGGTCAAATTATCTAGCGAGAGAAAAAGACAAGGCCTTGAGGCGTCGTTACAGAAAAGTCTCGATGAGGCATCAAACAACGCGCGAAAGGCAAAGACAGTTCAATTAGAGTCGAAGGAAAAGATCGAAGAATTAGATGCTCAAATAGGAATTGATGGTCTTGAATTAAGACGTGTACAGATACGCCGCGCTAATCTGAGTAGCGGTGCCTCCGAATTTCAAAAAAAAGCACTCGAAGAACAGAGAAAATCGGTTCACCAGCAGCTTGAAAAAGTAGTGCAAGAGATTACTCGCGATCTTCCGAAAGATGTTCCTATACTTGCAAATCTTGCACTCGCGAAACGTACACTCGACGCCATCCTGTCCAGACTTGCGCAGCGGGGCAGTGCGGAGGCAAGTTATGTCGAGAAAGTCAGCACTAATTTACAGGGCTGGATCGGCGAAGGTTGTCCGGTTCTTTCTGACGAGGAAACGGCGCGCCTGGCCATTCACCTAACAGGTCAGATGAGAAAACTCCTCAGTGCTGACGAATCGGCCGGTATTTTTGCGGGTGTGAGTATTGCGACGCTCGAGCGCATAGTGACTCGGTTCGAAGTTTGGGCGACAGCAGGCGAGCAACTGAAAAGCGGTCGGACTCGGCTGCTCATTGAAGCCTTTAGACTTGCCAACTCAAGACAAGAGATCGACCAAAGTCTTTTCACATTGGAGGTCGGCGCCAATGGGAATGCGGAGGAGTTTCGGAATGTATCTAACCGAATGGCCGAATTGGAAGAGGGGCTTGCCAAGCAAAACCAACTAAAGGGGCAGTGGACTCAGAAATTTCGGGAAGCCGTCGAAGAAGAGAAACAATGGGCGTCAGAAGTTAAGCGCCTGGAGGGCACCCAAGATCAAGTTTCTCAAGCAGCAAATGAGAGCAGATTTGTGCTAAAAGCTGCGAAAGCATTGAATGAAATTAGTGAACGTCTTAAAGCGGCGACGCGGCTAGAACTGGAAGATATGTTGAATGATCGGTTTAAACGGATCATTCAACACCCCCTAATTGACCGAATTGGACTTGACGAAGGGTATGTTATGACCTTCTTCGAAAAAAGTGGAAAGCCAGTTGGGCGCACCAGTCTTTCAAGTGGTATGAAGCAACTAGCGGCAACCGCCCTGCTTTGGGCTATGAAAGACAGTGCCGGTGCGGATTTGCCAGTCATCATCGACACTCCGCTGGGGCGAATTGACCGGGAAAATCAAGAACACCTTTTGAGGGCATATTACCCCGCCTTGGCTAATCAAGTAATAGTTCTGCCCACAAACGCAGAAATCGACGACCGAAAGCTAAAAATACTGTCTGACAGAATTGCCACTCACTATAGCATTGTTAATGACAGTGGTGATTCAGCCCGCATCGAAAACAAACCTCTGGTTGAAATGTAATGGTAGCTCGCGTTCAATTAACCGAAGCCGACAGAGCTGTCATGGACCGGATTATGGAACATGGCTGGGGGTTGGACCTCGATTATTGGACAATTGCGCGAATTGCACTTGCCCGGTCACTTCAACTGCCCAGTGCACCTTCCCCGCAAGCTTACCCGATTATGCCTAGTCAGGAACGAGGCGTGTCACTTCATCCAGCGCAGTTGATTGGAGAAAGTAGATCCGGCGACGAGGATTTTTCTGACGTTTATCGTGCAATGCTGTCAGTCTACGAGGGTATTAGCCTTTTCGGTGACGACGCGGCTTTTCATATGGTGTTGCAGCGCCACGTTAGGCGTGGACTGGCAACTCTATCTGCCGAGTGGATGCCGGATACGAACTTTGACGCGTACCTATTAAGGGAGCTATTTCCGGAACCCGCTTTAGACCAAGATTCTGACCGAGCAGTTGACTTGGGCAGCCAATTATCCCGTTTGCTTACCGAATTGGGTGCAGATGCCCGTTTGGTTCAGACAGACGAAGGACCAAGAATTACGCGTTTTACGTATCAGTTAACGCAGCTTGATGATTTCGCACGAGTTAAGAGAGGCGAAGACAAAATAAGCTTTGGCCTTGGTTTAGGGGAGGGAGCAGCTAGCGTTTCCGGCGCGGCTGGAGAGCGTCAAATTTGGATCGACATCGCCCGTACTTCAAGCAAGTGGCGGAATGTAGAATGGGCGGATATAAAACCTTGTCTTAGCTCGGCAGAAGCTGTCGCCATGTCGTTGGCAATCTGCCTAGGGACAGACGTATTGGGCAAACCATTGTTGATCGACTTGGTCGAAGCTCCCCACTTATTTCTCGGCGGCACTACGGGGAGTGGCAAGAGCATGACGTTGCACTCTATTTTATTGTCTTTATTGAGCGCGAAAAAGCTGCCCCGGTTACTTCTGATTGATCCAAAATCGGTCGAGTTTAACGGCTACAAGAGTTTGAAAAACCTTGAGGGAGGCGCAATCCTCTCGTCGCCGGCGGATGCGTTGAAGGCGCTGAATGAACTTATCGAAGAAATGGACCGTCGGCAGAAGATATTTGCTGACCTCGGGGTGCGCGATCTCGAAGAGGCACAGGAAGCGGGCTCAGATCTCACACGCATCGTCGTGGTGATCGACGAATTGGGCGATTTGTTTATGCAATCCGACGAGATAGAAATCCCTTTGATTAGACTAGCTCAAAAGGCACGATCGGCAGGAATTCATCTCGTGCTTGCAACGCAGCGGCCAGAGGCCGCAACCTTTCCGGGCATGCTCCGCTCTAGCGTACCAAGCCGCATCGCCCTTACTGTTCAAAAGGCGTCAGAATCACGAATAATTTTGGATGAAGGTGGCGCCGAAAGCCTTCTCGGACGGGGCGACATGCTTGTGAAACTTACAGGGCGGCAACCAATTAGGGGGCATGGCGCCAGAATTCAACCATCTGACATAGCTGGATAGTGAGTTAAATGACGAACCTAATTTTAGCCGATTGGCACATGGTACGTGTAACAGTTGATGGGCTTGGGCCATTCCGGCAAGGCAAACAGTCGTTTGAAATTTTTGGCGCCGATACCGATGCTCCTGAATCCGAAAGTCGTGCACCCGCGAACATTTACATGCTCTTGGCGGCAAATGGTTTCGGTAAGACAACCTTATTGGAAACGATTTACGGACTTTATGGTTTGTTGAATGATAGACCGTCCGGCAGGTTTGCAGAAGGGTTCTATAATTCGGGGGCCGCTCAACTAGATATTGTTTCTCACTGGACAGTGGACGGACGATCGGAAACCGTCTTGCTTTCGATCTGGACCGGAGCTGAAGAGCCTGTAGACAATTTGTCGGAAGACGACCTAGATCGTTTGGGATCAACTACGGTTTGGGCCAAGCTTGGTTTGAGTGGAAATGGATCGAGCGTTGAACGCCTTTCCGGCACCAACGAGCTTGGAATTGTATTCCACGAAGCGATTAAGCAGCACTTGAATGAGCCGCCTACAAAACTATTTGGTAATTCGCAGTCGATGCCAACCGTTTTATATTTTCCAGCCGATCGGCGAGTCGTAGCCCCTGTGCGACATGAGGCGGTAACAAGGCCTGATAATTGGGGCTATCAGCCAGCGGTAAATTTTAGTTCTGATGGACCAGAATGGGGCAAGTCGATTGACAATGTTCTCGTTTGGCTGGAGTGGCTGGCGGCCAGGGATGTCGACGATATCGATAGGCGCATCAATGATCTCCTAGCATTCGTCAACGACCTTATTTTCAGAGATTCGCCAGATAAAGCAATTTTGCGTCCTGATCGCGAAGAGCTTAGATCATATGTCAAGACACGCTTTGGTCTCCACCCGCTCAGCGCACTTAGTCATGGGGAACGGGCGCTACTGCAAATCCTTGCCCGTATTCTAACTCACATGACGTCGAATACCGTCGTGTTGATTGACGAAATTGAGATTCATCTTCATGTGCGATGGATGGATCGCATGTTTGAAGCGTTGAAAGAACTCCTCAGATCCTATCCAGCGGTCACGCTTATATTTACCACTCACAATCTTGCGCTCATTGATACATACCGATTTGAGACCAAAGAGCGCGGTTTAGTGAAGGGGGGCTACCTCATCGAAGCGGACATTTTGTAATGCCTAGCTTATCGGTTATTGGTGACTCCACCGCTTTGCGACTCAAGTATATCCGAAAGGTTATCGTTTACGTAGAGTCGGAAAGCGACGTAAACCTTTATAAGACGATAGTCGGTCCGGGCTATGATGAGTTTTTGGACTTTCAAAAGCCTCCTGAAAAGGGAACTGGCTGTGGTCCAGCTCGGGCTTACGTGGAGAAATACCGGCCTGCAAATTCTCAAATTTATGCTTTGCTCGACGGTGAGGCTGTCGTGCCCGAAAAAGATGGGTTTACCGGTCTGGTAAAGGCGACAGCGTCAATATTTTCGCTGAACCGTGAGACCGGAATACTATTCCTTGCTGACCACGAAGCGGAGAATATATTAATCCGGCAGGCGGACATTGTGTCGTCGATTGTTGATCAGGTGACGTTGGCGAATCTCGGACGTAGGCAGCCTGATGAGGTGGAGATGGCAGTAGACGAAATCGTGCAGCGGCAATTCGAAGGTGCCTTATGTAAATACACCAGTTACCGGTTACATTCAGACGGTAAGATTACTGGAGTGCTCGCAGCCACCCATTTAGATAACCTTAGTGAAGCAGATACGCTCAATCTGTTGCAACAAAGAGTCAGTAGCAAGCAGTGCGACTGGCAGACTTTCACTGCGGAGCTAGTTATCGTTCAGAGAGTTGTTGAGGCGCACCTAGAGTTGCTAACGCCGGCTGAAAAAATCGACACTAAGCGTCGTCTCGCAGACGGAAAGATGGCTATGAAAATTATGCAGAAGATTTACAACATCGCCGAAACTTGGCAGGGCGCGCTTGCAAGGAAAGTTGCGCTCACCGAATATGCCCGGAGATTCCGCCAAGATTTGTTCACCTTCACTAATATATCTGTTGCCGCGTGACCGGAAAGAAAAACTGCAATGGCGTATTAAAGAGTGGAGCAGCTACGCGTGGCGACCAAACGAGCGATCATCGCCTATGTAAGAGCTGAATATGGATTCACGCCCGCAGATTGCTGGATTGCCCACGCTAAGGCAGCCGGCCAACGAAGCCGCGGTGCCGACGATACACCAGATATTAGCTCATCGGCCCGACCATGTCCTGATTATAAGCGCATTGCATTGTTCCGAGCTCTTAGAGAACTGGGAGTCTTTGAACGCCCGTAACTCCAAGTCACGCGGACGTGCCTGTTGATTTGAGAATAACAATAGACCTCTCATCGATCAGTTGTACTTAACGTTACTGTTGCGACGCAGGTAGGCTCAGTCACGTAGATCGACACACGACGTCAAGTTAAAACTACCGTCATTTGACCGCCCAGGTCAGGAATCATGACGCCTGCTTAAAATCCGGGCTGGCTCATTTTACCGTTTCGCGCTATAGTTATCAGTGGAGCCGTACGCGCGGCTCTGGGGCGTCGTAACCCCTCTATAACATTCTGAAGGTGCAGAATTCAGCACCACTCCTTGACCCATGCGGTCCGGGAGCCTGTTGTCATACAATAGGTTCGCCGAAAGCACAGGGCCGTGTTATAGCGGTTTACGAACTCCCCGATCACCAGGATCAATGGAGGCTCAAATGCGGGGGCGTACCGCGAACGAGCCTTTCGGGGTTTGTCCATGGATATCGATCAACTTGAAAAGCTTTATATAAATGCCCGTGCCGTTGGCGCGCTGGATCGCCACATCGGTGCGCGATTGCGGTCGCGTCGCGTTATGCGGCAGATGTCTGAGCAATGGCTGGCCGATGCTCTGGGCTTGCGTCTGGATGAGCTGGAAGCCATGGAAGCCGGCGCGATGCGTATTGGGGCGCGGCGACTGGCCTTTATCGGCGCTGCCTTGGATGTCGCCGACAGGTATTTCTTTTTGGATTTTCTGGAGACATCTGACGGGGCATCACGAAGACCGGGCTGGCTGCGCGACGTCGATTGCTGGTTCCGCGACCGCGTGGCTCCTTATGAAAATTTGCTCCTGAGCGTAGCAAAGGACCTAATCGGTTCTAAGGGCGCGGCGCGCGACCTTGTCCACGACGTTTATGCCCAGGTGCTGGTGGGCGATCGGTGGCGTACCATCGAAAATCCGAAAGCCTATCTCCGCAAATCGGTCGTTCATGCGGCCTATGCCTTTCTGGCCAAGAGCCGGATCGTACCGTTAGCACGGGGGGATGATGTCAAAGAAGATGTGAAGGATGAACTGCCAGGCCCGGACGTGGAGGCCGAACAAAGGGATCATCTGCGCCGCGTGCTGGCAGCAATGAACAAGCTGCCTCCTAAAAGCCGGCGTGTGATGATCATGCGGAAGGTCCAGGGTTTGTCAGGACCGGAAATCGCAAGGCGGCTGGGTATCAGCGTGAAAGGCGTTGAAATCCACCTCACGCGCGGCATGGTCGCGCTCAACAAACATTTAGAGGCGGACGCTGTGGGGTTAGGGTTGAACGCGATCATCTATCACCAAGACAGCACCGCCGACACTTCCATCGCAGATTGAACTGCCTTAAGCTGGAACGGTATCGGGATGCACCGAACCGTGGCTGGAAATGTTTGACTTGACTGACCCTCTCGACAAAGATGTGGATGACCTCCTTGAAGCCGCAGCATCATGGCATGCGCGGCTAGACTTGGGCACGGCCAAGCTTAAGGACTTTGAGCGCTGGCGCGATGCTGATCCGCGGCATGCCGCGGCTTTCGCTCGCATCGTGGGCACGGACGAATCGATCGAGGATGTGAAGTTTCGGCTTTCCGATGAGGTGGATGAATTCGAAGAGCCGCCAGTGTCCATGAGCCGCCGGCATTGGCTGGGCGGCGTGGTTGCCGGCGCCGGTGCAGTGGTCCTTGGGGGAGGAGGGCTTTTTGCCATTCTTAATCAGCACGCTCACGCCGAAACGGCGATCGGTGAACGTAAGAGCTTGACCTTGACTGATGGCGCCCACTTAGAGGTGAACACCGACACCCGACTATCGTGGAAATGGGGTGTGCGTAAAAAAGAGGTCTGGTTGAAGCAGGGCGAGATCGCTGTTTCCGTGCCGGCGTCGTCTCAATTCGTTTCCATCCATGCCCTTGGCTATGAGATCAAACCCACTGAAGGCGAGATCAATGTACGTATCCGCGATGGCGCGCTCGAAATAACGTGTCTAAAGGGCGAAAGCCAAGTTGTCGGGCCGCCGGTCAAACGGGACCCAAATGTGGTTATCGAGGAAGCCGCGCCTCTGGTGCTCAAGCAGGGCCAAGCCTATTATTCGGCCTCGCAGACCGACGACCTAAAGACTCTGAAGGACACCGAGATCGAAACGGTTGAAGCCTGGCAGTCTGACGAGTTGCTCTTTACCGGCCAGTCTCTTTCGGCAGTCGTCGAGGAGTTCAATCGCTATCTCACCCGTAAGCTTGTTATCCGCGACCGGTCTATTGAAGGCATTCGCCTTGGCGGACGGTTCAATGTTCATGATGCGCCCCTCTTTTTGCAATCCCTCAGGGGCAGCTTTGGTATCCATGCGTCTGACGATGGCGATGTGATTGCTTTGACACGGTCCTAATCGGAATTGCACATTCTTGATTGATGCGTGTGGGGTATCCAGAGATGTCCCACTCCTTCTCCCCAACGGTCACAAAAGTGACACGTCACGAAGGGGAAAAGATCATGTTCAACCATTACCGTCTGCCTACCGTTCGCTCATCCGTCGTCGCCCTTGTCATCGGCGCTGCCCTGCTATCCAGTGGCGTGGCCATCGCTGACGACAGACGAATTGCTTTCGACATTCCCGCGGAGACCACCGCGGCCGCATTAAACGACCTGGCAACGCAGGCCGATATCCATCTGCTGTTTCCCTACGATGCCGCCGCGCGCACATCCGCGCCCGCCCTTAAGGGCACTTATTCCATCGACGAAGCCTTGGCCTTGGTAATGGCCGGTGCTGGCTTAGAGATCGCCGAACAGAAGGACGGCAGCATTTCGCTGCGCGTGACTGCCGGAAAAGATGATGCGGCGACTGAGGTCATTGTAACCGGCAGCCATATCCGAGGCGGAAACCCGACCTCGCCCGTCCATACCGTCACGCGCGCTGATATTGACGCCTCCGGATATTCGCAGATTGGCGACGTAATGCGCAGCTTGCCGGAGAATTTCGCCGGTGGCCAGAATCCCGGCGTTCTGGCGGCCTCCAACAGCAATATTGCCAATATGAACATCACCAATGCCTCGACCATGAACCTGCGAGGCCTGGGGTCAGATGCCACCTTGGTGCTTGTCAACGGCCACCGTCTGGCCGCGGACAGTTCTTTTCAGGGCGCCGATATCTCAGTGATACCCCTCTCGGCCGTGAAGCGTATCGAGATAGTGCCCGATGGCGCCTCGGCCCTTTATGGATCCGACGCGGTGGCCGGGGTCGCCAATATCATTCTGAGGAAGACCTTCAATGGGGCCGAGGTCAGTGCCCGCCTAGGGACGACCACGCAGGGTGGCGGCGCGGAACAAACCTACAGTCTCC
The DNA here is from genome assembly GCF_000495815.1 of Asticcacaulis sp. AC466. Lineage (GTDB taxonomy): Bacteria > Pseudomonadota > Alphaproteobacteria > Caulobacterales > Caulobacteraceae > Asticcacaulis. The sequence continues at coordinate 285,207 of NZ_AWGE01000008.1, forward strand.
TGGCAGGCCGCGCCGGCACCACTGGCTACGTAATGCTCAACCTGGAATATGCGAAGCAAGACGCTATCCTGGCGGGCGATCGCGCCTTCGCGTCCGACGTCGCCTCGGATGCGACCCTCATTCAGCCGCAGGTGAGACGCTCGGCGTTCGTCAGTCTTGGCCGTGATCTGACCGATACTGTCTCGGTATCCCTGGATGCCTTGGTGTCTGACCGGGATACGACCTATCTCAATCACATGTACAGGGACTATCCCGGTTACACCGGGTGGGCTTATACACCGGCCTTTTCTGTGACGGCCATGGCCGATGTCGCCTTGTCCGGAGGCTGGAAGGCTCATATCACCGGTGGGGTGGCCGGCAGTCGCAACAGCACGGGTATCAGCTCATACGGCGTAGATTACCCAAGCTACAACACCAACCACCTTGAGTATATCGAGGCGACCGCAGACGGCACGCTCTTCTCTTTGCCAGGCGGTCCCCTAAAGGTCGCGGTAGGCGGGGGCGTTCGCACTGAGGGCTTTCAGCAAAACTTTAGAGGCAGCCCCAGCCTGCTGACGCCGTCAAGACAGGTGGACTATGTCTATCTCGAAGGACAGGTGCCCCTGATCGCGCCGTCTTCGGATCGGACCGGGCTCCATGCCCTGGAACTGAACCTCTCGGCGCGCATAGAGCATTATAGCGACTTCGGATCGACGACCAATCCGCGCGTCGGGATACGGTACGTTCCCTTCAACGACCTGACCCTTCGCGCCAGTTGGGGCCAGTCATTTAAGGCGCCTTCCTTCCTTCAAATGTATCAGGCGGTCACCTTGGCGCTCTACAAGCCCGGCATCCTGGGGGGAAGCAATGACGGTTCAATCGCGATGCTCGTCTATGGTGGCAACACAGACCTGAAGCCCGAAACATCCACCTCATGGTCCCTGGGCGCGGACTACGCCCCGGCACGCATGCCGGGCCTGACACTATCGCTCAATCTGTTCAATATCGATTATACCGACAGGGTCGTGCAACCGATCAATCCGCTGACCGCGTCCCTGTCAAATCCCCAGTTTGAACCGTTCCTGAAGATCGATCCGGCGACGGTGACCGTCGAGACCCTGGTCGCCAACGCCTATTCGCTGGATAACTATTCCGGTCTGACCTATGACCCGAACAAGGTCTCGGTGATTATCTACGACAATTATCAGAATGCGACGGCCCAGACCGCGCATGGTGTCGACCTCGGATATCGTCAGCACTTCACCTTGGCAGGGGGTGCCTTGGATGCGTTTGCCAACGCGACCTGGCTTCACCTCGAACAGCAAACCATCGCAACACAGCCGAAGGTCATTCTGTCCGGGACTATCTTCAACGCTCCCGAATTTAAGGCGCGCGGCGGTGTGACGTGGCAAAAAGGGGGCCTGTCGCTATCGGGCATCGTGAACTACCTGGGCGAGGAGACCGACACCGGCGTGACACCCAACCATGCGATCGCTTCCTGGACCACGGTGGATACCCATCTGGCTTATAATTTCGCCGGCCGGTCAGGCTATGCCCGAGACCTAAAACTAGCCCTGTCGGTCTCCAACCTGTTGGATCGCGATCCGCCCTATGCGCCCAGCCCGGCACTTTTCTATGAGGGTTTGGCTTTCGACAGCACCAATGCCTCTCTCATCGGACGTACCGTTAGCCTGACCCTGACTAAGGGCTGGTAAGGATGCGCATAACGTCGTTTGTTTCACCGACCACCCTGCTGGTCGGGCTCATCCTCAGTACGGGCGGGGTTGCCAAGTCTGCCCCCTGTACCAACCTCCTGCCGGAAAGTGCGTCGGCAGGAGGCGCCAAGCGCCCCATTGTCGCTGATGACCTCTTACGACTGAGGGACATCGGACCGAAACACCCATCGGCAAGGGACCCCATCTTGAGCTTGTCACCGGACGGTACCCGCGTGGCGTTTCAACTTCGCCGGGCCGATCCCGAAACGGATGCCTACTGTCTGGGCATGGTTGTGATGCCGCTTACGCCCGGCGGAAAACCGACCGTCGTCGATATCGGCGGCGATTATATCCGCGTGCGGCAGGAGATTGGCACCCTCACCAACGGGCCAAGCGGATATACCGAGATTATCACGCCAAAATGGTCGCCCGACGGCAAGGTCATCGCCTTCAAACGCAGCGACAACAGTACCGTTCAGGCCTGGATCGCCGTTGCCGACGGAGGTGGGTCACGATCGGTCTCGCATCTCCCATTCGATGTCGAAGACATAGCCTGGACACCTGATGGGCTGAGTCTGATCCTAACGGGTCGACCGGGCCTGGAAGACGCAAAGAGGGCGATTCAGGTCGAAGGTGAAAACGGCTATTTGTTTGATGACCGCTTTGTTCCTTTCGATAGCAACGCCCCGTGGCGTCGTAATAACATCCCCAGACAAGCCTATGTCGTCAACGTGGCGACGGGTGAGGCCCGGTTGGCTTCCGGTACAGAAGTGGTGGACAGTCTGGCGACGCAGCCGACTGCCGCCCCCGCAACAGCCCTAAACAGCGTCTCAGGGCCGTCCGGTAAAGTGGCATGGACCGAATTGTCTGATCCCAACAATGTCGCATCGCCCGAACGCTTGGGTGTCAGCGGGCCTAACGGGAAAATTTGGACCTGTGCTGCTAAGGTGTGTGCAGGGGCAAGGGCGATCTGGTGGCGCGATGAGGAGACACTCGTTTTCCAGAAACTCGAAGGCTGGGCGCGATCCGAGACCGGCCTGTACGAATGGACTATACGTTCGGGCAAGGTCCGGCAGATACTCAAGACGCAGGATCTCATCGCCGGATGCCAGATCGGTAATGGCGTCCTCGTGTGCGCCCACGAAGCCAAGGTGCAACCTCGTGACATCGTCCAGATCGATCTGCCATCAGGGCGGTTAGAGACGCTGTTCGACCCCAATCCGGATTACAAGGCCATCGCCTTTGGACCTGTGAAACGGCTGCAGTACGTCAATAGCTTTGGGGTGGAAGGCTTTGCCGACCTGGTCCTGCCGTCAAACCGTAAGCCCGGAGAGAAGGTGCCGCTCGTCGTTGTACAATATCTCAACCGGGGCTTTTTGCGCGGTGGTATCAACGACGAGGCGCCAATCCTGTTGTTCGCCGCCAACGACATGGCCGTGCTCAGTTTTGAAGACTACCAGTCGCCCGGGTCCATAAAGGGCGGTTCCTCTTGGGACGCGATCACGGCCTATGATCGCATCGACTGGCGTGGCCATCGCAGCACGCAGGAACTGCTCGAATTGGCCATCAAGCAATCGGTCGCCACGGGCGCGATCGATGAGAAACGGCTAGGCATCACCGGCATCAGCGCTGGCTCAAACAACACGCGCTGGGCCCTACTGAACAGCGATCTGTTTTCTGCGGCTGTCATCGGAAGCTGTTGCGAAGACATGACCTCGATCTTCACGGTGTACGGCGAGCAGGGCGGAAACGAGATGCGTCGATATGGCTATCCCGGCCTGACCGCGGACGGTAAGGCCTTCTGGGCCCCATTTTCCATGCGGTTGAACGCCAGTCGCATGAAAACACCCCTGTTGATGGAACTGGCGGATCACGAATATCTCGCGTCCCTGGAAAGCTACTTTTCCCTCAAAGAGCAGACCGCGCCCGTTGAGATGTATGTTTTTCCAGATGAGTTTCACGAGAAGTGGCACCCCATCCACCGGCGGGCGCTTTATGCGCGCAATATCGACTGGCTTAAATTCTGGCTCCTGAGCCAGGAAGACGACAATCCGGCAAAACAAGAGCAATACAAACGGTGGCGATCACTCCGCGCCAACCTGCCGGGTTCGGGCGCACCCAAAGGGGATTAGGCATTCCCGCGTCCGTTTTGCGGCCTCGATCATACGCGCATGGTCGGGGCCGTCTTTTCAATTCGGACGGCTTCCCAATGTCGTACCCAGGCTTCTGCCTCTGCCAGATCAGATAGACGCATGTGGTCGAGCGGTTTTATGAGCGAGTTTGGCGCCAAGGCCTCATACACGACTGGCGCATCAATCAGGCCAACCTCGGCAAGGCGCCCCTTTGTCAAACGTTCGCGTACCAGGTCCTTATGGTGCTCCATGACGGCATAGGCAAAACTATTCGGGCCGCCCTTGGATGTGCGCTCGATGAGCGCCTTCGGGAGGCGTCGGGAGAACGCTGCCCGGGCAACCGACCGGTTGCGTCCGCCAGCTATCCACTTCCACATCGGAATCCGGAGACAGGTCTCCATGACCGGTTGCGAAATCAGGGGCAAGATCTGTGGGGCATGGTCCCTCGGAAGTCCGTCAATCGTACCTTGAAGACCTGCCAGCATCGCAATGTGTGCCGCCTTGCCAGGGAGTGCGCCCTTTGGGGCGTTTAGCCAGGGATGGCTCAGTGGAATATCACCAACGTGAGCCGCAGCGGGGCCAAGGAACCGCGTCTCACCGTGAAATCTATAGGTCGGGTCGGCGTTAGCATACCGTTGAAACGCCATCGTCAAGACGGCGCCGGCACTCGCATTGTTCTGATGGTATATATCAGCAAAGGTCTGTACCAAACCCATGCCGAGCCCTTCGGTGCGGAACAGATCGACCAAGGCCGTCGCCGATTGCGTAAAACAGAAAACATTGTCGCCACCGATACCGCTGAAAAAGGCATCAATACCGAGCGCCTTTTCCAGTTCGAAGCGGATGCTGTAATTGCTTTGCGCAAAGGCATGACCAATAGGGCGCGGCAGGTAGGCGGACAGCGCGCGCGTAAAGTCCACCACCTCTGGGCGATGAAACGCTTCTGTCAACGGGAACTGTAACCTGTCGCGCAGGATGCGAGCGAACGCGCGCTCGTCACCCTCCGCTTCATGCGTGGCCAGGGTCACACAGGTGAGATCGGCGCCCGCTTCGACCAGACCGGCAGCCAAGATTGAAGAATCCAGGCCGCCAGACACACCCAGTAAACATCGCGGATACCGGCCGGCCCAAGCGGCAATGCAAGCGAGAAGGGTCTGCTCAAGATGTTCGACCATGTCCGCATCCGATTGTGCGCGGTCCGGCTGAACGTAATCCCATGGCGACCAGGCCTGAGTCGCCATCTGCATCTCAGGCCCAACGGAGAACCGAAAGCCCGCCATCACTTCTTGAACCCCGACCAAGCCAGTGTCCGGTGTGCGGATATCTGGTGCATAGAGGTGTCGCGCGAGAAAGGTGAAATCGATCTTAGGGGTGAGAAAGCCTGCGCCAACCAGCACATCCACATCAGACGCAAAAATAACAGCGCCCTCATGCTTCAAAGAGTAACAAGGCATGGCCGCAGACGGATCCCGGACGACATGAACAAGGCCGCTTGAATCTTCGATGAAGGCCACGTAGCCACCCCAATAGGACGCCAGCAGGCTCTGACCACGGGTGTCCCGCGCGAGCTGGCTCGCGCGGTTATCCATTGCCTGAACCCGCTCCGGAACCGTCGCGCGCGTGAACAGATCACCAACAATAGCGCCGATGCCACCGGGAAGCGGCAGCGACGGCGTATCTGAATGAACGATCACCGTACTTGACGTCACTGCCTGGTCCAGACCAATCGCTCGAACGGCTCGCGAGAAATGAGCCCTTTGATCGGCATCTCGTGTCACGATGGCGATATAGCGCAGAGCCATGTCACACCACCAGGATAGGCGTGTAGGCTGAAACCTGCTCAACAGTATCGTTTAAAACGGTGTCCCCGTCCTGGACCCAGGCGTGCGCGCCAAACGGCATCATGCGAACACCCAGCACCAGGTTCGGATAGTAGCCGTATGCCCTCAAATAACGCACCATCGCGATCGACCAGCGAAGACATTCATTCTGCGCCGAAATAAAGCGCCGAGACGCTAAATAGCGCTCGATGATACGGCTTGGCATATGGCGATCCATAGGACGGGCCCTTTTAGCCCTTCGGCACTTATTCTGGCGGATATCGGAAATGATGTCGTTCAAAGGCCGATGCTTAAGATCGTGCCTTGTTCGGATCTGTGCAAGTACAGGTAACAGCGGAGGGAGCAAAGAAGGACGTGCGAACTCGGGGGGCAGTCGAGTGGAACGGGCCGGCGCAACGGCGCCCTGTTGAAGGGTGCAGCCGGTTTCACTTTGAACAATCAGCCCAGCGCCCACCAATTTGGACGTTGTCACAGGGTCCAAGCCATTGCCGTTAAGCCAGCTCTGAACAGCGGCATCCGTTTCGGCGGGAAGGGCAAAATACCTGTCGGCGGCAAGGTCGAGCAATACGACGCGACCGTTAGCGATGCATCCATAAACATCCGTTCGCAAAGCAAATTCCATGCTGATAATCACCTGAAGGATAAAGAAAGGGCAGCGCTATCCACACTGCCCCACTTGTTTAGTCATGGCTGAGGCCAGGGTTCGGCTTGTGCTGAAGCGCGTCATCAGCCTGGAACTGGGTCTGCATGCCCTTGGTCTCGGCGCTTGCGGCGCCAAGGTCGATGACGTCTTGAGGTTCAATTTTGGTCATGGTCGTTACTTTCAGGTTGTGAAAAGCTATGCCGGCGATGAGCTATCGGCGGGATGAGCTTTACGGAGATGAAGGAAATGCGGAGAACGGGATTATCACCGTCCTCCGCCGGGTGATCAGTCGTTGCTCAGACCGGGTTGCCGCAGGTGCTGGGCGACCTCGTCGGGCGCGTAGATCGTTTGATTGCCCTTGGTTTCGACCGAAGCGTGGCCCAGGTCGATGAGGTCTTCGGTTTCATGATCGAACTTGGTCATGACAGTCTCCTTGCTAGGTTTTGAAAAGCCATGGAAATTCATGGCTTTTCGACTGTACGACCGGTGAAAGTTGATCCCAAACTGATCTTATTCTGATCAAACGATTATCAGATGGCCCTTCAGAATCAGAAATTCCGCAGCGTTTGACCGGCGTGTCAGTACGATCCCACGGGCTACTGACTATAGGCTATGGCAATGAAATTCGGTACCAGCGCCAACCGTCGGTGATGATATTGTTTCACCAGATCACGTAATGAGTTCAGGTCATGCGCCTCCCATGCGGCCTTGAACTCTGCCATCTCTGCCGGCAGGTCGATCAAATCACCTGTATCGAGTTGTCGGATCGGTCGCAGGCGATCATTGACATTGGAGACCGCGTATCGCGTTTCGCCAGTATCGCTGAAATCCGCGATTGCCAGGAATAAGGCTTCAGTGGCGGCCACGATGTCTGCCTGGTCAAGGTCCAGCTCCGGAAAGTCCGGATCAGGCCCGTCGTCCATCGCGGTTTCAATGGCCAGCATCAGGATCATCTTATTCCATTTGTGGACATCGCGGATGCGGCGTTCTTTCGCGGCAGGGATTATATACCCCTCGTGCGGCGTTACCTCGACGACGCGCTCGCCAATCATACGGTTTAGTAACAGACGTATCGGCATGGTGCTGACGCCATATCGATCCGCCAAGGCCTCGATATCAATCCGTTGGCCCGGGTGCGCTGGCGCCGCCAATAGGTGCTGCCTGAGGTCGCCAAAGATGTTTTCGATGCGAGACGGCTTACCCATGACGGTCCTTGCAGACGCCTGAGACTTGGGCAGCGAACCGGCTGACTTCAGCTTGGGCGCGATATTTTGAGGGATTAATCGCGCGATAATAGAATGAATACGCGGTAAAATCAAGCTGGGCAGGGTAAGTGTCGGCGCTCGACCTTCCGTGTTCAGATCAGTTCAACGGAGACATACGATTCGCGATCTGGGCGGCAATGCCCTCGCGGCGCTCGTAATAGGCTGCCAATTCCCTCTGGAGCCCCCTTTTGTCCTTACGATGCCAGCAATCTAGCATGCGCTTGTATTCCGCCTCCCGGTCGGTCAGCATCTCGGCTTCATAGGCGCGTATCGCCAGCGTCTCTTCACGCAATAAGGTGATGCTGGTCTGAAGCAGAGGGTTGTCGGAGTGGCTGATGATTTCCTGGAACAATCGATCGACAGCCAAGCCGACGTCGAAGCTCGGCGTATCGGCTGAATCTGAGTCTGAAGAGGGCGGTCGCTGTGTCATGGAAATCCAGTCCTCGGCGCATAGGGCGTAAGCCCTGGGTGATTTCACCAAGCAAATCGGATTCCGTCAATGCCTAGTTTCGCAGGGGTTAGGTCTCAGGGGCGTCGCCCCTCGCGCGGGCAAGGTCCTTGTTCGGTGTCCCCAGCCTTCCGCGCGAAAAGCTTGTGCAGGCTGGGTGAGCCCCCTCCGAACATGGGCCGTGGCCCTTGCTACCCCCAACCTCGCCGGTGGGCAGGGTTTCAGCGCCGCTTTGAGCGCTGCAACCGCCATCGAGGTCGCTAACCAGCGGCCCGCACCCACAAAGGACACAACCATGTCAACCATCGGTACTTTCATCAGAGCCGGAGACATCTACACCGGCACCCTTTTGACCCTGACACTGAATGTGACAGTCAATATTGTTCCGACCGACCGCAACTCGGATCAGGGGCCCGACTATCGCATTTACTGGGGCAGTGTTGACTGCGGCGCGGCCTGGAAGCGAACCAATGAGGCCGGGCGTGAGTGTCTGTCGGTGAAAATCGATGACCCGGCCTTTCCCCACCCGATCTATGCCAGTTTGTACCCCGACGACGAGCCAGGTCTGTTCAACCTCGTCTGGAAGCGGCCCAAAGGCTGAGATGACGTAAGACAAAGCCCCTCAGGCAGAACCTCCGGGGCTTTGTCTGGTGGACGGTAGTGAGGGCGGACGCCCTGGGGGCAGAGCGTCCGCGCGCCGCCAAATTCGGGGGGGGATGAAAAGGGCGGCGAATTCGGTCTTTAGGCGAAAAATAGGGCCTGAGTATGACAAGGTTGACAGGAAAGGGCTAAGGGCGCCGCCCTCGCGCCGGTCAAGGAGGACGTCCCCATAGAGGGACCGGCACGAACGGTATCCCCGACCTTCCGCGCCCTAAGGGGCTTGTGCAGGTCGGGTGATCCCCCTCCGTTCGCGCCGTCCTTGACCTTTGCTACCCCGGTCTCGCCGACGGGCAAGGTTTCAGCGCGCCGCTAAAGGCCCGCTGTAACCCAAGCCCAAAAGGAAAGACCATGAATAAGCCATCGAAAATTATTGCTGTGGAAACCGGCGTTCACACCCTGATACCCTTGTGCCAGTTGCTCAAATCGCCCCGCAATGTGCGCAAAGTCCCACACACCAAAGACGCCATCGAAGCCTACGCCGCCAGCATCGCGGCCAAGGGCATCCTGCAAAACCTCGTCGTTGAGCCGGAACTGGACGACCGTGAATGTCCCACCGGCCGGTTCTATGTCACCATCGGCGAAGGTCGTCGGCTGGGCCAATGTCTCCGGGTCGAGCGTGGCGAAATCACCGATGATGAGCCCATCCCGTGCGTCATCGACACCGTCAACGACCCCCACGAAATCAGCCTTGATGAAAATGTCACCCGCGAAGCGATGCACCCCGCCGACCAGTTCGAGGCCTTCCGGACACTCAATGAACAGCAAGGTATGAGCGCCGAGGACATCGCGGCACGTTTCGGCGTCAATATCCGCATCGTCAGGCAACGCTTGCGCCTCGGCGCGGTGTCGCCCCGCCTGATGCAGGACTATCGGGACGGTAAACTGACCCTGGAACAGTTGACCGCTTTCTGTGTCAGCGAAGACCACGCACGTCAGGAAAGCGTCTATGATGGTCTGACAGAGTGGCAGCGTGAGCCGTACTATATCCGCCGTCAGATGGTTCAGGGGCATGTCAATGCCGATGACCGGAGGGCGTGCTTTGTGGGCCAGACCGCCTACACCGAGGCGGGAGGTCACATCGAACGCGACCTGTTTACCGAAGACGGTGAGGGCCGGTTCACCGATCCGGTGCTGCTGGAAAAGCTGGCCCTTGAGCGTCTGACGGCGGTGGCCAAGACCGTGCAACAGGATGAGGGCTGGATATGGGCCGAAGCCTATATCGATTTTCCCTATATCGCCGGTATGCGCCGAGCCTTTCCAAAGGTGGTGGCCCTGTCCGCCGAGGATGCGGTGGCGTTGGAGGTGGCCAAGGCCGAGCTGGAAACGCTGTCGGAGGAATACGCCGACTTTGATTACAGCGATCTGCCGGTCGATGTCGACGCGAACATGTCCGCGCTGGAGGCAGAAATCGTTCGTCTTCAAGCTTTAGCGTCTGCCTTCGACTCGGATGATATCGCCCGCTCCGGGATCATCGTCAGCCTCATCTATGACGGTTCGGTCAAGATCGAACGCGGTTTGATCCGCGCCGAGGATGTGCAGCCCGAACACAAGGCCGTAGACAGCACGACCGATGAAGGCGGCGACGGCGGTGACTATCGTGACGATCAGGAGACGGACAGGGAAGGTGACGATGACACTGTCACTGCTCCCTCTTTAAAGTTGGCCGACGGACTGATCCGTGATCTGACGGCGCATCGCACGGTGGCCCTGCGTCTGGCCTTGGGCGAACAGCCCGAAATCGCGGCGCGAGCCTTAGCGCACGTACTTGTGCTCGACACGTTTTATGACGACCGGTCGGCGTCCTGCCTAGAAATCCGGCCTGTCAGTACCGATCTGGCCGGGTGGATGGAGGATTACGCCCAGTCATCCGCTGTCGAAGCGTTGCAGGTCCGACACGATACGTGGGCTGAACGGTTACCGGAACCGGATGCGTTATGGCCTTATCTTCTGGCTATGGAGCCGGAAGATTTGGGTCTGTTGATCGCGCATTGCGTGGCCCTGACCGTCAATGTCGTGCGCCAGCCCTTCGCCATCCGCTCAGCCGAGCCGTTCGCGGAGGACCTCGCCACCAGCCTATCCCTCGATATGGGAGCGCATTGGCGGCCTACGGCGCGCCGGTATTTCAGCCGCGTGACCAAAGGGCACATTGTCGATGCCGTCCGCGAGGCCGTCAGCGATGAGGCGGCGGACCGGTTATCGAAACTGAAAAAGCCCGAGATGGCCGAGGCGGCGGAACACTTGATCGCCCCGACGGGTTGGCTCCCGCCGCTGCTGCGTGTGGCGCGATCGGAGCCGGAGCCCGGCAATGTCACCTATCTGTCTGATCACAAGGCTTAGGCGGAAGGGGTCGCTTCGGCGGCCCCTCTCTTCAAAAGCAGACGGTCCCGCGCCCCCCGGCGCGGGGCTTTTTGTGTGTGTTCGTTAAAGGGCTAAGGGCTCTGCCCTCGCGCCGGTCAAGGATGAAGTCCCGAAAGGGGGACCGGCGCGGGCGGTCTCCCCAACCTTCCGCGCCCAAGGGGGCTTGTGCAGGTTGGGTGATCCCCCTCCGCCCGCGCCGTCCTTGACCTCTGCTACCCCGGTCTCGCCGACGGGCAGGGTTTCAGCGCGCCGAAGAAGGCCGCTGTAACCCAGCCTCAATAGGAGAAACCCACATGAAAATGACATACCTGCCCAGCCAGTTGGCCATTGTTCAGGATGACCCACAAGCGACGCCTATCGCCACCGTGACGACAGCCACACTCGACGGCATATCCATAGATGTCCTCGCGCGCGCCATGGCCATGGCTCCGACCCTTGTCTGCCTACTCGATTATATCATGGACATGGAACCTGATGACGATGGCGACCGCACCCTCTCAATCGAAGGGATGCAGCCCATCCGGGACGCGCTCTCAGCGTTCACCGTGGCCGATTTTATCGCCCTGACCCATTACGTCCACATCATCAAATAGGAGCGTGACACTATGACAAACTCAATTCTTACACCGAACACCGCACCTGTTTCGGGAGCGTTTATAGTCGATATCTCGCGGGGCGGCCACAACGGAATTGTGTCGTCGCAATGGTTCAGCCGCCCAGACGATCAGAGGTTTTTGAACCTTGACGACCTCTATGAAAGCACTCGTCGCCGTGCCGATGGCGCACATGTTCGCACTGTCAAAAGCGATCAGGTTCGCGTTGAAGCCGACCGTGATGATACCGAGTCCCTGCGCCTGATCCTTCCGGGAAGGGATGCTGAAATTGCCCCGACCCATTGGAGCTTTGGGCAATTGTGTAGCATGGTCGGCGCTCCCAGCACCTATATGCGCCAATTGCCTGCGCCGCTGGCGGGCATCAATCTGCAACACGGCCTTTTAAGCCATCGCGCCGAACTGATGAAGACCTTGGAGACGGGTGACGGACAGATCGAATTGCGCGCCGTGACCGGCCCCGACTATGGCCGCATATGGGATCATGAACTGGTCGGCGCGATCCGTAAGATCGCAGGAAATGGTATCGGTGATACGCGCTGGAAAGTCCCCGGCGTGCTGGACTGGGGCACCATGACGCACAACCCTTACGTCGATGTCACCAAGGAAACGACGACCCTGTATGCCAGCGACCGCGACGTGTTCGTATTTCTCGTGGACGACACCCACCCCATCGAAGCGGGCTATTTGCCCAATGGCGAGCCTGATCTTTACTTCCGGGGGTTTTATGCGTGGAACTCGGAAGTTGGCTCCAAAACCCTAGGCATTGCGTCCTTTTTCCTGCGTGGGGTTTGCCAAAATCGCAATCTTTGGGGCGTTGAAAGCTTTGAAGACATCACCATACGTCACTCCAAATTTGCTGCCCAGCGCTTCGCCCATGAAGCCGCCCCGGCACTGAACAGCTTCGCCAATTCATCCCCGGCGTCGTTCATCGCCGGGATCAAGGCGGCACGGGACATGGTGGTGGCCAAGGATGACGACGACCGCGAAAGCTTCTTGAAGAAGCGAGGCTTCTCAAAACCGGAGACGGCTAAAATCATCGACACCGTGCTCAAGGAAGAAGGCAAAAAGCCTGAAAGCATCTTCGATTTCGTCCAAGGCATTACCGCCCTGGCCCGTCAAAAGCCACATCAGGATAGCCGTCTGGAATTGGAAAAGGCGGCTAAGAAGTTGATGGCAGCCGTCGTCTGAGCCCGCTCCCACATACCTGTTTTGCCGCCGGGACGCGATCCGTTCCCGGCGGCTCGCCATGCCATAGGCATGGCTCGCGGGATAATAAAATTCAGCTCAAACCGGCCCATAAATACGGAATCGTTTTTGACAGGGAGCGATTTGCGACTCTCCCGAAACCACCCCTCAAAAATCACGCTGTCCCGACGACCGGCTGCCTTTGCATCCGGCGATCAGAGGACAGACTGTCATGGAAGACGAGATCAGCCGCGCCAATGTCGCGCGCAAAGGCAGCCCCTATTTAGGCACGAAACAGGCCGGGTTCTATCTGGGCCTATCGCATAAAACCCTGGCCCGTCTCCGCGTTATCGGCGGTGGCCCTGCGTTCCGGAAATTGGGGACCACCATCCGCTATCATATCGATGATCTGAAGGCCTGGAGTAACGCCGAGACCATCACGAAACTGCCGCCAGCGTCACGGGAGATTGACCAATGATAATGCGTTGGCAACCCGCGAGACAGACAAGCCGTGACCGAAAGCGCGGGCGGGTGGCGCTGGCATTGACCTTGATCGCCGGCAGCCTCATCGCCCTGTCGGTCCATCAAAAGGTGCCCGCCGTCGTCTATAATCCAAGCGCCAGTGCGCCCCTTGGGTATTATCGGACGCTACCAGCGACGCCCTTGAAATGGGGCGATTGGGTATTGGTTGAGGCGCCCGATTTCGCCCGCCGTTTGGCAGATTCCCGCGGATATTTGCCGGCCAATGTGCCCATGATTAAAGCTGTGGCCGCGCTCGCCGGAGACCGAATTTGCGCCGATGGCAACCGGATCACGATCAACGGCACGGTTGCAGCCGTGCGCCTGCGCATCGACCATCGGGGGCGGCCCCTGCCATGGTGGACCGGTTGCCGAACGCTGACAAACGGAGAGATTTTCGTCCTGAACAGGGCCGCCCCAAGCTCGTTTGACGGGCGCTATTTTGGACCGATGTCCCGGCAGTCGGTTCTGGCGCGGTTGGTGCATCTATGAGCCGCCGACAACTCATTTTAGGGACTGTGATTGCGCTGGTGGTTGTGGCCGCGCCTGTACCGGCAGCCTGCCAAGACGCGGCTGGCGGTGGGGGATCACCCACTGCGGACGTTCTGCGGTGGCGTCCCGAAATCGCCGTGGCCGCGCAACGGTTCGGCATACCGATAGCATGGATTGAGGCGGTTATCGCCGTCGAGAGTGCGGGCCTGAATGAGGTGAAGGGGCGGCCCATCACCTCGCCGAAAGGGGCGATGGGACTGATGCAATTGATGCCCGCTACCTATACGGAGATGCGGAACCAATACGGTCTCGGGAGCGATCCTTACCTGCCTCTGGACAACATTCTGGCGGGTACGGCCTATCTGCGCCTGAACTATGACCGTTTCGGTTATCCGGGTCTGTTCGCCGCCTACAACGCTGGACCAGATCGCTATTTGCGCAGCTTAGCCGGGGCGCGCTTGCCCGGTGAGACACGCGATTATCTCGGCCGGATCATGCGTCAGACCGCTCAAAACCCGATCGCCCCAGACACAATTTTTGTCGATCTGGCCGGGTCTGACATCTCGCCGGAAAAGCCAACATCGCCTTCGGTTTTGGTGCCCCTGATCGAACCCTGAAAAATGAGAACGAAAAAGGAACGCGGTGAAGGCAAGATAAAGCTCAACTCCCGTTTCGCATAAGTGTTTGTCTGCACATCGTTTTTTGGGATTTATCCGGAAACGTGGGAGTTAATACGCTGTAACTTGTTGAATTTATTAGGTTGTGGAGTTGGTTGTGCGGGATGATGATGTGCGCCCAAAACTGGGGCGAATTCGATCAAAAGGTGGGCAATCCTACCTGCCCAAAGTGCTCAAGGCGGCGCGGAAAGCCGGTGGTCTCAAAACGCCAGGCGTTGGCGGTGAGGGAAAGGCCAGAAGTCGGGGGCGCGGCGCGGGTATCGCGGCAGTCACGGCGACCGGTCGGGTGAGGGGCCGGGCGGCGCGTCGGGTGGTCGTCAAGACACGATACACACAACTGGCCGGCAAAGGCGTGAAGGCGGCGCGCGCGCACCTGCGATACTTGCAACGCGACGGCGTGACGAAAGACGGACTTGCCGGCGAGCTTTATGATAGGGGCGGCGATCAGGCAGACGGGCGTGGCTTTATGGATCGGGCGGACAAAGATCCGCGTCAGTTCCGTCTTATCGTATCGGCCGAAGACGGGGACAAATACGAAGACCTGAAACCTTTGACGCGGCGTTTCATGGAACAAATGGAAACGGACCTCGGCACTCGCCTTGATTGGGTGGCCGTCGATCATTTCAATACCGGCCACCCCCATACCCATATCGTCATTCGCGGCGTGGATGAAAAGGGAAAGGACCTGACCATAGCGCGCGACTATATCAGTGAAGGCATGCGTGACCGTCTCGAAGCTCTCGTCACCCTCGATCTAGGCCCGCGGTCGGAGCGGGAGATTGATATCGCCCGGCGACAGGAAGTCGATCAGGCCCGCCTGACCAGCCACGATCGACACCTGTTGCGTAAAATGTCGCTGGATCGGCATATTGTAACAGACGTACCAGACCCCAAAGAGCGGGCGCTGCAGGTGGGACGTCTCGCCAAGTTGCAAGAGTTTGGCCTGGCGGAAGACTTAGGGGGCGGGCGCTGGCGGTTGGCCGAAAACTTCGACGCGACATTGAAGGATCTTGGGGAACGTGGAGACATCATCAAATCCATGCACCGTGAACTCGCTCTCAAGGGGATGGCGCGTGCAGCCGAAGACGGGGTCGTCCACAGGGCAGGGGTGGCCCTTCCTGAGGCAGGGTCGTTGTTCGGGCGTGTCGTAAAAAGAGGGCTGCTCGATGGTGACTCGGATCGCCATTTCCTTATGCTGGATGGCATCGATGGCCGCATCCATTGGATTGACATTGGCTACGCGGAGCGCACCCGTCCGCTGGCTGACGATGCGCTGGTACGTGTGGACTTTCGCCAGGCCGAGATCAGGTCGGCCGATCATACCATCGTTGAAGTGGCGGCAGCGAACGGCGGGTGGTACGATGTGGCGGCGCATCTGAACTATGACCAGTCGGCGACGGGAGAGTTCGCAGAAACCCACATGCGTCGGCTAGAGGCGATCAAGCGGGCAACCCGCCAGGTGGAGCGTAGTGATCAGGGTGCCTTCCGTATCGCTGAAACCTTTCTTGACCAGGCTCTGGCTTATGAAAAGAAACGGCTTCAGCAGGCGCCGACCGACATTGTCCCTTTGTCACCCATTCCTTTGTCACGCCTGCCTACCTATCCTGGCGCGACATGGCTGGATCGTGAGCTTGTCGATCCTTCGGTGCCTGTTGTGACGGTCGGGTTTGGCCGGGAGTTCTCGGACGCCCTCCGGCAGCGACAAATTTGGCTGCTACAGGAGGAACTGGCTTTCGAGATCGACGGGCAGTTCAGGACCGGTGTCAATATGTTGAGAACATTGGAGGTTCGCGGCCTCGATGCCGCATCGGACCGCCTGGAAAAGGAATCCGGTCTTACCTACCGCCCCGCCAAGTACGGAGACCGGATTGAAGGGCAGCTTCGGCAGTCCGTTCATTTGCCGAGCGGCAGGTATGCGATGGTGGAGCAGGGGAAGGAATTCACGCTGGTGCCGTGGCGCCCAGTGCTTGAGAACCATATCGGTAAGCTGGTGTCTGGTT
Source organism: Asticcacaulis sp. AC466 (assembly GCF_000495815.1). Taxonomy (GTDB): domain Bacteria; phylum Pseudomonadota; class Alphaproteobacteria; order Caulobacterales; family Caulobacteraceae; genus Asticcacaulis. Next base: position 301,735 of record NZ_AWGE01000008.1, read on the forward strand.
TGTACCGTGAGGAAGGCATCAATTGGTCGATCGGTCGGGGGCGCGGAATGGGCATCCAGTAAGGGGCCCCTTTACTGTCCTAGAATTTGATCCATCATAAAACCCCTGGACGGTTGGCTTAGGCCGAATGCGGCGGCAAACTCACCCCAAGCGGAAACGAGACCGTCTATCCATTGAGATTCTTCGTATCCACTGACCGTGAAGGCTACCTCGACACTGTCCTGCAACGCGGCAGAACCCTCTCCCCAGCGTGTTTGGCTCGTCCAGCGACGGTCATTGAGCTCGGTAACTCCGAGGATGATTTTATAGGGCCCTCGGGCGCCCTGCTGTGCAAGGAGCGGTAAATTAGCCCTCAGAAAGCTATAGTAGTGAGCTATCGCACCGTCTGCGAAGAAGAAATCTCCCGTTTCACCCTGTCTGGAAAAAGGATCGACTCCCCATAATTCTCCTGTTTCACGCGATTGGAAAACTAAGTTCATCAGTGGCCTATCGGCGTTAAAACCGCCCTTGAACACTAAGCTACCACCTCTTACGAGGCCGTAGCTGAATGCGGACGCGGGACCTAGAATTGATGGACGAAGGTCACTGGCGCCAAAGTCGGCGGGTCGCGTCCAAGACGCGGGCAAAATTCTGGCATACCTATATGGGCCACCGGCGATATCTTTGTCGACGGCGGCTCCGTTGTCATTAATCCTTAGTTTTCGATCTGGATTGACCCATAACGCGGGGCTTTTATCGGCCGGGAGCCATTCTGGAAACGAAGGCGTCACAAGCGGCGTTGCGACAGCAATACTGAGGCGCAACGCCTCTGTCAGTTGTCGGCGTAATCCCTCGCGCGCGCTGCGCAAATCGGCGGTGGTCGCGTCCGGTTCTAGGTGAAATCCCATAGGGGCACGACGACCTCGCATATCGAAGGGGAGGTTTTCTATCGTTGCACCAGGGAAGGCGGTGTTCCACACCATAATAACGCGCTCCAAGCCTATGGCCCGTTTCGCATATCCCAATTCGATGAGGACGTTCGGATTGGCCAGCGCCTTACCTGTGCCGCTCAAAGCGATTGGCGTGACATCTCCGACAAATACCTTCGCCGCGTCGATCTTGGCGAGGATTGTTGAAACGATATCCGGCGAGCCGGCCACACCTTGGGTATCCGACGTCAACTCATGACGCTCCTCCAATTCGGCCTCAAGATCTTCGATCGCTCCAGCCAATGCGTCTCTTACCACTGTCCGGGTAACCCGAGGGTCGAGATCACTTTGCCAGGACCAGAAAATGGAGTTCATAGATGCTCTCGATGCGTTGCGTGGAAAGTGTGCCAACGCGCGATGCGTGACGTTATTTTAGTCATAGGCCACTGGTCCGTCTTTGCCAAAACAGAATTGCCAACCTTAGGTTTCCGAAAGCGGAACCCTGGTGAGCCAGGAGTCCTCACTAGAGCCTCTAAGGAACCGCTGGGTGACTCCCCGATTCTGGCAAGGTGTCCGAAGATGACGAGGTTCAAACCTCTCACCTCGGACATGGTCGATGACCCCCACCAAGCTCCTGATCGGGCAAATACTTGTTGTGCTGCTGACCGCGCTGTTCGGCGTCTGGGCAGCGACGCAATGGGCGGCCGCGCAGTTGGGCTATCAGTCACAACTGGGGCCGGCGTGGTTCGTTTTTATCGGGACGCCGATCTATCGCCCCTGGCAACTGTTCATCTGGTGGTATTTCTACGATGCCTATGCACCGGAGGTGTTCGCGCGCTCCGGGGCCCTGGCGGCGTGTAGCGGATTGCTCGGGTGCTCGACCGCCATCGCCGGATCGGTGTGGCGGGCGCGCCAGGCCAAGGCGGTGACCACCTACGGCTCTGCCCGTTGGGCGACCCATAGTGAAATCGAGCAAGCCGGTCTGCTTGGGGATGCCGGAGTTTTTCTGGGCCGTTGGAAAGATGGCTATCTCCGTCATACCGGACCCGAACATGTCATGGCCTTCGCCCCGACCCGGTCGGGCAAAGGCGTTGGCCTTGTTGTCCCGACGTTGTTGTCCTGGACCGGGTCCGTCATCGTCCATGATATCAAGGGTGAAAACTGGGAACTGACCGCCGGCTGGCGCGCGAAGTTTTCCCATTGCCTGTTGTTCAATCCGACCGATATCCGCTCCGCCCGTTTCAACCCCCTTCTGGAGGTGCGCAAAGGCGTCGATGAAGTGCGCGATGTCCAGAACATTGCCGATGTCCTCGTCGATCCGGAAGGCGCGCTAGAGCACCGGTCACACTGGGAAAAGACCAGCCATTCGTTGCTGGTTGGTGTCATCCTTCATGTCCTCTATGCCGAGCCGGAAAAGACTCTGGCGCGAGTCGCCACCTTTCTCTCCGACCCCGAACGCACCTTTGAAAATACCCTGCGCCGGATGATGACGTCCAATCATCTCGGCACCAAAGAGATGCCACGGGTGCATCCGGTGGTCGCGTCCGCCGCCCGCGAAATTCTAAACAAGTCAGAGAACGAGCGCTCCGGCGTCCTGTCGACGGCCATGTCGTTTCTCGGTCTCTATCGTGACCCGGTCGTGTCGATGACCACGGCGGCCTGCGACTGGCGCATCGCCGACCTGATGGATGGCGCGCGGCCAGCGTCACTATACCTGGTCGTGCCGCCGTCCGACATCTCCCGCACCAAGCCACTGGTGCGCCTGATCCTGAACCAGATCGGCCGCCGGTTGACGGAAAAGCTGGAGGGTAATGCCGGCTTCAAACACCGCTTCCAGCTTCTGATGATGCTCGATGAGTTCCCAGCTTTGGGCCGCCTCGACTTCTTTGAAACTACCCTGGCCTTCATCGCCGGTTACGGCATCCGCGCTTTTTTGATAGCCCAGAGCCTCAACCAAATTTCGAAGGCGTATGGCGAGAACAACTCCATACTCGACAACTGCCATGTCCGCATCGCCTTCTCCTCCAACGACGAGCGCACGGCCAAGCGCATATCCGATGCCTTGGGGACCGCCACCGAGCAGCGCGCCCAGCGCAACTATGCCGGCCATCGTCTCTCCCCCTGGCTCGCCCATGTCATGGTCTCACGTCAGGAAACCTCCCGACCGCTCCTGACGCCCGGCGAAATCATGCAATTGCCGCCCAAGGACGAGCTGGTCCTGGTCTCCGGCCTGTCACCGATCCGTGCCCGCAAGCTTCGCTACTATGAGGATCAGAACTTCATCGCCCGTCGCGCTGCCCCGCCGGTCCTGTCTTTGGACGGTTATGCCGACACGCCCGAGCCCAGGCCAGACGACTGGGCCAGCCTTGTCTGTGGCGTCTCCAATGCCTTGCGCGATGCCCTCAAGGCCGAGGAGCGGGGCGAGGGCGGACGGGATGATGAAGGTGGCAGGGACATTCAGACCGGGCCGGATATCGGCGAATCCTATGTGAAGCCCCGCCCCCTGGAACCAGACGGTCAGGCCGCCGTCGAAGACGACGCCGACGTTGCGGCCGACAAAAAGGTCATGGATCGCGTCCGCAGCAACCGCGCGGTGACCCAGGCCGTCACCATGGGCGCCGACCGAAAGACCGCCAAAAGCCTCAACCTCGATCTCTTCAGGGACCACTGACATGGCCATGACACCCGCCAAGAAGAAATATCAGATTTACCTGCCAGGTCCTATCGCGGAGCGCTTTGAGACCTTAGCGGCGCGGCCCGGCACCAACAAATCCGCCATCCTGGCTATGGCGATCACTGCGTGGATGGACCGCAAGGGCGCCAATGAGTTGGACGATCGGTTCGGCACCCGGTTCAGGAACTACAGCCTTCAGCTCGACCGGTTCGAGCGCGATCAGCGCGTGGTGATGGAAACCCTGGCGCTGTTCATTCGTTTGAACCTGCAACGGGATTCGTTTTTGCCCGACACCGATGAAGCCACCCGCGCTCGCGGCGCCGAGCGCTTCCGTGCCTTCGTGGCTGAGGTCGGGCGCCGTCTGGCGCAGGACGAACCCTCTTTCGACCCCCTGATCCTGGGAGGCCTCTATGACTGAGACTGTGTCCGCGCGCCGTCTGCGCGCCATGTTGCGCACGGCCATGGGTGATGTGTTGTCGGCGGCGCTCACCGATCCCGAGGTTGCCGAAATCATGGTCAATCCCGACGGCGAGATCCGTATCGATCGCTTAGGCGCGGGCCGCTCAGAGACCGGGCACCGCCTGGAGCCGGCCGAGGTTGAGCGCATTATCCGGCTCGTCGCCAGTCACGTTCGGGCGGAGGCCCACAGAGATAATCCCATCGTGAGCGCAGAACTGCCCGCCCGCGACGGCCTGTCGGGGGAACGGTTCGAAGGTCTGCTGCCGCCCGTCGTGGTGTCGCCCTGCTTCTCGATCCGCAAGCCGGCGCATCGCCTCTATGGGCTGGGCGACTATGTCGCTGACGGCGTCATGACCTCCCTGCAAGCCAGAACGCTGCGCACTGCCGTGCGCGACCGGCGCAATATCCTTGTCGCCGGCGGCACCAGCTCCGGCAAAACCACCCTGACCAACGCCCTTTTAGCGGAGATGGCCGACCTCAATGAACGCATCATCCTGATCGAGGACACCCGCGAACTGCGCTGCGCCGCCCGCGACTGCGTAGCCCTGCGCACGCGGCCGGGACTGGTCTCGCTCAATGATCTGGTGCGCTCGACCCTGCGTTTGCGTCCCGACCGGATCATCGTCGGCGAGGTCAGGGGCGGGGAGGCGCTCGATATGCTGAAAGCCTGGAACACCGGGCATCCCGGCGGTGTCGCCACCCTCCATGCCAATTCCGCCCGTGGCGCCCTCTACCGCCTCGAACAACTCATCCAGGAGGCCGTCACCCATGTGCCGCGCGCCCTGATCGCCGACGGCATCGACGTCGTTGTCTACATCGCGGGCATCAATCCGCTCACCCATTCGCCCCGCCACGTCGAGACCATTGCCGAGATTGTCGGCCTCGACGCCACCGGCGATTACCTGCTTCAGCCCCTGATCTAGGCCTGAAGGTTCATCCACCTTTTAAAGGAGAGTCTTATGTCTGAAACTATTTTGCGTTCCCCGTCGTCGCGTACCCTCATGAGGGCAGCGGCCTTTTGTGTGCCGGTCGTCATGTTCGCCGCCGTGGCCCATGCCACCGGCAGCGACATGCCCTGGGAAGAGCCCCTCCAGCAAATTCTGGATTCGGTTCAGGGACCGGTCGCCAAGATCGTCGCCGTTCTGATCATCATCGTCACCGGCCTGACGCTGGCCTTCGGTGAGACCTCGGGCGGTTTCCGCAAGCTGATCCAGATCGTGTTCGGTCTGTCCATCGCGTTTGCGGCCTCCAGCTTCTTCCTTACCTTCTTCAGCTTCGGCGGCGGCGCGGTCGTCTGATGTCCCACGCGATAGAAGGCTTCGAGGTGCCTGTCCATCAGGCCCTGACCCAACCCATCCTGCTGGGCGGCGCGCCCCGCTCGGTCGCCATCGTCAATGGCACACTGGCGGCCGCGCTGGGCCTTGGCCTTCACCTGTGGCTGCCCGGTCTGGCCGTTTGGCTGGCCGGGCATAGCCTGGCGGTCTTCGCCGCCCGCAAAGACCCGGATTTCGTACCGGTGCTGCTCCGTCATCTCCGCCAGAAAGGGTATTGGTCATGCTGAACCTCAAACAATATCGCAAGCGCGCCGACCGCCTGGCGGACCATCTGCCGTGGGCGGCGCTCGTCGCCCCCGGCATTGTGCTCAACAAGGACGGCAGCTTCCAACGGACCTTTCGCTATCAGGGGCCGGACATCGACAGCGCGACGCCGGACGAACTCGTCGGTATCTGTGCGCGCCTCAACAACGCCTTGCGTCGCTTTGGCTCCGGCTGGGCGTTGTTTTTCGAAGCGCGCCGTCAGCCCGCCATGGCCTATCCCGGTCTTGGTTTTGAGACGGGTGTGGCTCGTCTCGTGGACGAGGAACGCCGCGCGGCTTTCGAGGGTGAGCTCGCCAACACCTATGAGACGGCCTATTTTTTCACACTGGTCTTCCTGCCGGATGCCGACCAGACGGATGCCCTCGGCGCGGCCGTGCTGGAGACGGAACGTGCGGTCGAGGGACGAGACTGGCGCGATGCGCTGGCCCGGTTCATCCGCCGCACGGACGCGGCGCTCGATTTGCTCTCCGGATGCCTGAACCAAGTCTCAGCGCTGAATGACAGTGAAACCCTGACCTATCTGCACGCCTGTGTCTCGACGAAGACCCATCCCGTGGCGGTGCCGGCAACCCCGATCTATCTTGACGCCATACTGGCGGATACGGACCTGCTGGGCGGTGTGGCGCCCGTTCTCGGACATGAGCATCTGCGTAGTCTCACCCTTCTCGGTTTTCCGAACCATACCTATCCGGGCGTGTTCGATGCCCTGAACCATCTCGATATCCCGTACCGTTGGGTGACACGCTTTATCCCGCTCGATAAGACAGAAGCCGTATCCACCCTGACCAGGCTGCGGCGACAGTGGTTTGCCAAGCGCAAATCTGTCACGGCCATTTTGCGCGAGGTGATGTATTCTCAGGAGAGCCGGCTAGTCGACACCGATGCCGACAACAAGGTGCTCGATACCGATGCGGCTTTGCAGGCCGTTGGCGCCGATCAGGTCAGCTTCGGCTATCTCACCACGACGCTGACGGTTCGACATCCTGACAGGGCGACCGCCGATGACCGGCTCCGCCAGATCGAACAGGTGATCAACGGCCTGGGCTTTACAACGATCGACGAATCCCTGAACGCCGTGGAGGCCTGGCTTGGCAGTCTGCCCGGTCACGTCTACGCCAATATCCGCCAACCCCTGGTCCATAGTCTGAATCTGGTCCATCTGATGCCGATGTCGGCGGTCTGGGCGGGCGCCGAGCGCGATGCTCATCTGGATGGGCCGCCTTTACTCTATGCGCTCAGTTCGGGGGCAACGCCCTTTCGCCTGAGCCTGCATGTCGGCGATGTCGGCCACAGCCTGGTGCTGGGTCCGACCGGCGCCGGCAAGTCGGTCCTGCTCAGTTTCATGGCCCTGCAATTCATGCGCTACGAAAACGCGCAGGTCTTCCTTTTCGATAAGGGCGGCTCCGCCCGTGCGGCGACCCTGGCGCTACGAGGACAACATTATCGGCTTGGGCGCGAGGCCGGATTAGCCTTCCAGCCGCTGCGGCGGATCGACGATGACGCGGAGCGTGGCTGGGCATTGGAATGGTTGCAGGGTCTGCTCACTGTCGAAAATGTGGCCGTCACCCCTGATGTCAAGGAAACCCTGTGGTCAGCGCTGAACAGCCTGGCCAAGGCACCGGTGGCGGAACGCACCCTGACCGGTCTGGTAATGCTGCTGTCCTCGAATGCCCTGAAATCCGCCTTTCATCCCTACACCCTCGATGGTGCGTTCGGTCAGTGCCTCGATGCGGAGGACGAGGGCATCGATCTCGGGCGCGTTGCGTGTTTCGAGACCGAGGACCTGATGGCGGAGCCCAACCTCCTGGGGCCGGTTCTGACCTACCTGTTCCATCGCCTTGAAGCGCGTTTCGATGGCCGGCCGACCCTGATGATCCTTGACGAAGCCTGGGTCTTTCTCGACCATCCTTTGTTTGCGGCGCGTATCCGGGAATGGTTGAAGACGCTGCGCAAACGCAATGTCAGCGTCGTGTTTGCCACCCAGTCCCTGACCGACGTCATCGACAGTCCGATTGCGCCGGCCATTATCGAATCCTGCCCGCAACGCCTGCTTTTGGCCAATGACCGGGCAAGTGAACCACAGATGCGACTTGCCTATGAGCGCGTCGGTCTGAACGCCCGCCAGATTGAGGTCATCGCCCGCGCCACGCCGAAACAACACTATTACCTCCAGTCGCGCCGCGGCAATCGTCTGTTCGACTTGGCCTTGGGGCCAATCGCCTTAGCCGTCTGTGCCGCTGCCAGCCCTGAGGACCAGGCGCTGATCGATCGCCTCCTGGCGGACTCCGGCGCCGAAGGGTTCCCCAACGCGCTGATCAACGCCCGCGGCCCGGTCTGGGCCCGTGACCTCCTGACAGCCTTCGAAGGCAATGCCTCTGACTGGCCCGCGACCCTTCCCCTTTTTCTGAATGCCAAATGAGGAGACTGTGATGACCCACTTCAAAACCCGTGTACTGCCCGCCCTTATGGCCCTTGTGATGGGCGTCGGAACCCTGTCACCCGCCCGCGCGCAATTGGTCGTTTACGACCCCACCAACTATGCCTCAAACGTCCTGCAGGCGGCGCGCGCCCTGCAGCAGGTCAACAATCAGATCGAGAGCCTGTCCAACGAAGCCACGATGCTCGTCAGTATGGCCAAGCACCTGCAAAAGCTCGACCTCAATGAGCTCGCCAAGCTCAATGGCGATATCGCCGCGATCAACGACCTGATGAAACAGGCCAAGGGCATCGCTTTCACCATTGAGGCGACCGAGGCCGCTTTCAAAGGCCAGTACCCCAGCGCCTATGCCAATGTGAAATCGAGCGGGTTGGTCGGTGAGGCAATGACCCGGTGGCAAAGCAGCATGGACGCTTTTGAGCAGACCCTGATCGTGCAGGCCAAGGTCAATGAGAGCCTGACGGATGACGCCGCGACCCTGAGCGATCTCGTGTCAGCGTCCCAAGGCGCCGACGGCAACCTTCAGGCGCAACAGGCGGCCAATCAGCTTCTGGCGCTGAACACCAAACAGCAGATGCAGATCGCCACCCTTCTGGCCGCCCAGTATCGCGCCGAAGCCCTGGATCTGGCTCGTAAGGCGCAAGGCGAAGCCGCCGCGAAAGCGATGACCAAAGCCTTTATCGGCTCGGGCTCGGCCTACACCGCACAATAACCCCTATCAGCCCTCGTTTAGGAGCCGCCCGTGGATCTCAATGTCGTGGACCAGTTTTTGAGTGTCTTCAGCCAATATCTGGACAGTGGGTTTGGCTTGCTCAAGGGCGATGTCGGTCACCTGGCTGGCATACTCATCGCCATAGACGTCACGCTGGCGGCCCTGTTCTGGTTGCTGGACGAAGAAGCGCACGTCCTGACACGGCTCCTGAAAAAGGTCCTGTTCGTCGGCGCCTTCGCCTATATCATCAACAACTTCAAAACCCTGGCCGACATCATCTTTGCGTCGTTCTCGACCCTGGGGCTCGACGCCAGCAATAATACCCTGTCGGCCGCGGACCTGCTCAAGCCCGGCCGTCTCGCCGGCATCGGCTTCGACGCCGCCAAGCCCTTGATGGATCAACTGGCCGATCTCATGGGCCTGGATACCTTCTTCTCAAACTTTCTGACCATCGCCGTGCTTCTCATCGTCTGGCTGCTCGTCATCCTGTCCTTCTTCGTACTGGCGGTCCAACTGTTCATCACGATCCTGGAATTCAAGCTGACGACCCTGGCCGGTTTCACGCTTGTCCCCTTCGCCTTGTGGAACAAGACATCGTTTCTGGCCGAGCGCGTCCTTGGCAATGTCGTCACCTCCGGCATCAAGGTCATGGTGCTGGCCGTCATCGTCGGCATTGGCTCATTCTTCTTCCAGCAATATGTCACGGGCCTGAATGGCGACACCCCGGATCTTGTCGAGGCCCTGACCCTTGCACTGGCCTCCCTGACGCTTTTGGGCCTTGGCATTTTTGGACCAACCGTCGCGTCCGGTCTTGTCTCCGGAGCACCGCAACTGGGCGCGGGCGCCGCGGTCGGTACGGCTGCGGCCGCCGTCGGCGCCGGTATGTTGGCCGGTGGGGCCGTGCGCGCCTTGG